>NZ_JANFNS010000002.1:0-793248 GCF_024436065.1 Saccharibacillus sp. JS10 | reverse complement strand
GCGTTGTTCCTCCGTCGTTACCGCCTGTTCCCGGGTTTGGCGTAGTCGGCGTTGTTCCTCCGTCGTTACCGCCTGTTCCTGGGTTCGGCGTAGTCGGCGTTGTTCCTCCGTCGTTACCGCCTGTTCCCGGGTTTGGCGTAGTCGGCGTTGTTCCTCCGTCGTTACCGCCTGTTCCCGGAGTAGCAGGAGTAAACGTGGAGCTTTCCAATACAGATACTTGGACGCCTGGCAAGATACCGTCAAGATTCAGATCAAGCAACGAAGAATTGTTAGACGTTCCATTTTGATTGGTCGAATTGTTGTTGCCTAACACAGTCAATCCAACGTTATTCCCTAACACTCCATCAAGATTCAGACCAACGAGGGAACTCGATTGGTTGCTATTACTGTTCGTTGGTGTTCCTGTTGTTGTACCGGAAGTTGAGTTCGACTTTTCGCTTTCCAATACCCCAACTTGGATGTTTTCTCCCAACACGTCGTCAAGGTTCACATCGACCAACGAGCTCGATTGATTATTGCTTGTGTTCGCTGGTGTTCCAGTTGTTGTAACGGAAGTCGAATGAGACTTCTCGCTTTCTAATACACCAACTTGTACGCTTTCGCCTACAACATCGTCGAGAGTTGCGTTTACAAGCGAACTCGATTGATTATTGCTTGTGTTTGTTGGCGTTCCAGTTGTTGTACCGGAAGTCGAGTGAGACTTCTCACTTTCCAATACGCCAACTTGTACGCTTTCGCCTACAACATCGTCGAGGTTCACATCAAGCAACGAACTCGATTGATTACTGCTTGTGTTTGTTGGCGTTCCAGTTGTTGTACCGGAAGACGAATGAGACTTTTCGTTTTCCAATACGCCAACTTGTACGCTTTCGCCTACAACATCGTCGAGAGTTGCGTTTACCAACGAACTCGATTGATTGCTGCTTGTGTTCGCTGGTGTTCCAGTTGTTGTACCGGAAGTCGAATGAGACTTCTCGCTTTCCAATACGCCAACTTGTACGCTTTCGCCTACAACATCGTCAAGGTTCACATCAAGCAGCGAACTCGATTGATTGCCGCTTGTGTTTGTCGATGTTCCCGTACCTGTAGTCGAATGGTTCTTTTCACTTTCCAGTACATTAACTTCAACGTTATCACCCAGCACTCCGTCAAGATTTACGTTCACCACCGAACTGGATGCAGCCGAAGCCGATCCATTTCCTCCGGTAGTGGTCGATTGGCTTTCCAATACGCCTACATGTACCGTATCGCCAAGCAATCCGTCAGTATTGAGATTGAGCAATGAGCGGCTTTCTGCTTGAGGGATGTGAGTACTTGTTGTTTGAACTTCCTCAGCCGATACCGATCCTTGAGCCAACAATAAGGCGAACGCCGCAAATCCTGTCGTTGTAAGTGCTTTTACCGTCTTTTTCATGAGTGATCGCTCCCTTTAATTTTTTTGATTTTTACGTCAAAAAGGGAGCTTGCTTCGGTGGTGAGAACGGTGGAGCATTAATCCATTGACTGCCTTCCGTATCGGAAGACACTTTCAAACGATAAAACGAATCCGTTACCATAGGCATAAATCCGGCATACAGTTGCGCGATCGGAGGTTGTGAACCTGCCGAACCGGAACCGCTTTGCATTGTTCCTGAAGTTCCTCGCGTCGGTACATTTTCGCTCAACACTCCCGGCATGACCGGAATTTGCGGTTGGCGACCTTCCTTAGGCGCGAGCGGTGCTGCATCTTCAGTGTTCAGCCGATCGATTGTTACCGCAGTCTCTTGGACTGCACGTACATTCGAATTTTCTTGAACCGTACGTTCATCCGTCGAAACTGTACCTGTTTCTTCATTTAACAGGAATACGTTATCAATCGCCTCAGACTCTAGTGATGCGTTCTCAGCTTCTTCATTGAACTCTGCCGCCTCTACCGAATCATATCCAGCCGGAGTGACTAATGGATTGGATTCTTGCTCCAATTCCTTGGTATCAGACAAAACGTTCTCCGGTAGACTTGGATTCAGCACTTCGCCGAATACAATCGGATCTTCGTTACCCTGTTCGACAACTTGACCTGGCACGCTGTTTGACGTGACTGGCGTCATAGCATTGCTTGGCAACGATTCCGAAAGGATCGGCGATTTGATTGCCAAATCGCTTGTCGGTGTTGGTTGCGGTTTCACAATATCCGGCTGATTCCCGTTACCTTCGCCCGGTACACTTGGTGTTGGCTTAATCGGAGTGATTGGCGGCAAAGTAGGTACGCTTGGCGTTGGAATATCCGGTTTTATAATTGGCTTTGCCGTTTCTTTCACCGTTTCTTTGACGGTTTCAACAACGCCATCCACCACTTGCCCTGTTCCTTGCGTGACTCCGCCGACACTTTCTACGACTGTGCCTACACTTTTTGTTGAGTTTTTAACCGTTTGTTCGACCGCTTTCACGGTCTGCCCCGTTTCTTCAAGCAATGTGCCTACAGGATCGGCAGCCTTGCCATTTAATGCACCTGTTACTTGAGGAACTGTACGTACTGGAATATCTACAGTCTCTTTGACGACTACATTTGTGTCTTTCACAACTTGGTCTACGGTATTAACGACTTCATTCACAGAGTTCGCGGTCGGCGTGGTTACCGGTTCGAGTAATCCTCCGGCTGCTTTTCCCGTTGCGTCCAAAGTGTCGGTCACCGCTTGCTGCGTCTGATTTAAGGTTCCGCTTACGGTATGCTCTAGCACGTTAGTTGTGCCATTTACGGTCTGTTGAACTGAATCGGATACGCCGCCGACTGTCTGATCGACGACATCAACCGCTCCTTTAAGCACATTATCCAGAAGTGCGGGGGTATATTTGGCTTGGGCGTCTTGGGGTTGAAAAGCAAATACACATGAAGCAGCTACAGCAATCGCAATCATTCGTTTTTTCACAAATTCACCTCCTTTCCAAACGGAAAATGATCTTGATTCAGATCCAATTTAGCTTCTTTATGGAAAAGACTCTAAACGGTTCCTAGTATTTTTTTACCATTTATCATCTAAAGCGAAACGTATTTTTGATATAAAAGTAAAAAGATCCCACCTGTGAAAAATGAACATTTGTATAGTTACGAGCATCTTTTATCGAAAAAAATAAAAAAGCCGCTTTCCCGAAGGAAAGCGGCTTTCATATTTATTCATTTATTCGTAATCGCGAGGATCACTCGGATTTTTCTTCTTCTTCGCCTACAAGCTCTGGAGCCACTTCTGCTTCTTCGGAAGCTTCTGCTTCTGGCTCTTCCAGTACTTGTGGAACGACTACGGAAGCAATCACTTCTTCTTCCGAAGAAAGCAATTTCACTTTATCGGACAATTTGATATCCGAAGCGATCAGCTTATCGCCGATTTCCAAGTTGGAAATGTCGATTTCCAGTGTGCTTGGCAGATCGTCTGGCAAGGCTTCGATATCCAGCTCTGTCGCTTGGATTTGGAAGATCCCGCCTTCTTTCGTACCTTTCGCTTCGCCTTGGTAATCGATTGCGATTGTTGCACGAACGCTTGTGTTTTTGTCGATTTGCAAGAAATCGGCATGAACAATACGTCCATTAATACGTTGAACGTCTTTGATCATCACTTGCGATGTGCCGCCGCCTTCGATTTTCAGCGAGAAGATATCCGCTCCGCCTCTTTGGACGTGACGCAACAGATCTTTAGCATCAACGTGAACAGGAAGACCGTTTTCTTTTTTGCCGTAGACTACGGCAGGAACGCGGCCACTTTCACGCAAAACTCTCATATCAGAACGTTTAAAACCGCTTCTTTTTTCAGCTTCAAGTGCTTTACTCATGATTACTCAACCTCCTTGGAATTGGACAAATCAATAGTCGTAAAAAATAGACTAACTACCGACCTGGTCGGGTGTTTCTTCATCTTCACCTTATTCTATTACCCCGAAGAAGCTAACTTGTATCACTTGCTTGTCATCCTTATTTATTTTGCTTGGTATTAATCAAATGCGATTTTAGATAAGGCGCGGTTAGACTTTCTTTTATAGAAGAAACTTGTGTAGGTGTGCCTGCTGCAAGAATACGTCCACCTTGAGATGCCGCTCCCGGTCCCAAATCAATGATCCAATCCGCTTGCGCAGCGATCCGCATATTGTGTTCTACCATCACAACCGTATGCCCGGCACGCGACAATTCGTCCAGATGACGGAAAAGCCGATCTTGATCGACAGGATGTAATCCATTTGTCGGTTCATCAAGCAGATACAGCGTATGACCGCGCTGTGTACGCTGAAGTTCTGTCGCTAATTTGATCCGCTGCGATTCGCCGCCAGATAATTCAGTCGCCGGTTGTCCGAGCTTCAAATAACCGAGACCCAAATCTAATAAAACCGATAAGGTTCGTCCAATCGAAGGTTGATCCGCAAAAGTCTCGCTCGCTTCTTCTACGGTCAAATCCAGTACGTCAGCAATACTTAGGTCATTCCATTTCACTTCCAACGTTTCTTGATTGTACCGCGCTCCTTTGCAAGCCGGGCAAGGAACATACAGACTCGACAAAAACATCAATTCGATCTGAACCGAACCTTGCCCTTCGCAGACCGAACACCGCCCTGCGGCGACGTTGAAGGAAAATCGTCCAGCTTTATACTTTCGTTGTTGCGCAAGCGGCATACTGGCGAAAAGTTTTCGGATCGGATCGAACAATCCGGTATAAGTCGCAAGATTCGATCTTGGCGTACGTCCGATTGGCTTTTGATCGATTTTGACCATACGACGCAAAGAATCCATATGATCGGATACTTCGCCGGACACTTGCGGAATATTGTAATCTTCTTTTTCTTCTTCTGGCTCGACTTCCGTCTGCACGCTGCCTAATTGCGAAGATAACAACATCGGTAGCGCTGTAGATACCAGACTCGATTTCCCGGAACCCGATACGCCGGTTACGGCAGTTATGCAACCGATTGGAATATCGACATCCAAATTTTCAAGATTATTATAGGATAACTTACGAATCTTCAACCACTTCTCAGGCTGCTTGGTTTCTCTTAGAACGGTCGGCGACTTCGCAAATACATACTCTCTAGTAATTGAAGATTTGACCGACTCTAGTCCTTCAGGCTCTCCGCTATATAAGACGTTTCCGCCTCGTTCGCCGGCTTCGGGACCGATATCGATTAGCCACTCCGCATGCTTAATGACATCCAAATTATGCTCGACTACCAATACCGAGTTGCCCGCGTCTCGAAGGGCAATCAGTGCTTCCAATAACGCTTCGTTATCGGCAGGGTGTAGCCCGGCAGACGGTTCATCGAGCACGTAAGCGACACCGAATAATTTCGAAATCAATTGCGTCGCCAGACGAAGACGCTGCAATTCGCCGGAAGACAAAGTCGGAGCTGAACGATCTAACGACAGATGCCCTACTCCAATCGCAATCAATCGGTCTAGGCGGCTGGATATATCTTCGACCAGACGTTTGGCGATCATCCGCTTTTCGTTTTCCCGAAGATCGTCCGAGTCGTTTCCGTGCGGTTTTTGACGTTTTTTCTTACTGTCTACATTTATGCTTTGTTGCAACGTTTCATATAATTCTGTGATTGGCAGTTGAAAAAGCTCCGCAATGTCCAAACCTGCATAATGAACCGACAATGCTTCTTGCTTGAGTCGTTTGCCGTGACACACCGGGCAAGCATTGACTACAAAGTAACGTTCCAGCTTCAGGCGCCGATTTCGATTTTCAGCAGCGCGATACATCGTCATCAGTTGGTCGCGCGCGCTCGAATAATTGCCCATATAATCGGGTTTGCGTTTGGCGCGGATTGCTTCTTGGATTTCGTCGTAGTTCATATCGGGATAGACAGGAACCGACAACTTTTCTTCCGTAAACAAAATCCAATCTCGATCTTTTTGCGGAAGGTCTTTCCACGGCGTATCGACATCGTATCCTAGCGTGATCAGCATCAGACGCAAATTTTGTCCATGCCAACCTCCGGGCCATGCCGCAATCGCACGTTCCCGAATACTTAAATTTGGATCGGGAACCATCGAAGCTTCGGTCGGTTCGTAGATTCGTCCAAGCCCTTGGCATTCCGGGCAAGCTCCTTGCGGCGTATTCGGTGAAAAGTCTTCCGCGTATAACACTGGTTGATCTTTTGGATAATCGCCAGCGCGCGCGTATAACATCCGTAGTACGTTCGATACCGCAGTCAAACTTCCGACCGTCGAACGTTCTTGCGGTACGCTGCGCTGCTGCTGAAGCCCGACTGCCGGAGGTAATCCTTCAATGCTTTCGACTTGAGGCGTTCCCGCTTGTTGAATCAATCTTCGTGCATAAGGTGCTACCGATTCCATGTAACGTCGCTGCGCTTCTGCATATAGAGTGCCGAAAGCCAGCGAAGATTTCCCTGAACCGGACACTCCCGTAAATACCACTAACGAATCGCGCGGAAAATCCAGATCTACATTTTTTAGATTATTTTCATTCGCTCCGCGTACACGAATCAAATCGTCTAGATCTTGCTTACGCTCAGGCGGTTTTGAAAAGAAATTAGAATCCATAGTCTACAGCTCCTTCGACAAATTCGAAATCTTGGACAACAACGGCAGCCGCTCCTGTCTTGATATGTGTAACCATTTAAAAAATCCTAAACCAATCTAGCCGTCGATTTGCCCATTACAAATGATCTTCTATTCATCTTCTATATAATTAAATTTTTGCGCCTCAGTATGATAAAAGTCACATTTATTGAAGACGGTTTTTTTTATAATCAAGATGGGAAGTAAATTAAATTTGAAATAGCTACCTAAATAAAGCTTTGCTATTTTCGATACCCACACTTGTGAATACGATCACAATATAAGGAGCGATTCCACAATGACAGAACTCAAACCCAAATTAGTCGTGATCGGTAACGGCATGGCAGGAATAAATACACTGGAACAAATATTGAAGCTCTCCGATCAATTCGAAATTACCGTATTCGGGAGCGAACCTTATCCTAATTACAATCGCATTATGCTCTCTTACGTTCTCGAAGGCAGCAAGACGTTAGAAGATATTGTGCTAAATGATTGGAGTTGGTATGAACAACACGGCATCCATCTTTATACGGGGGAAACGGTCACTTCAATCGATACTCAGAATAAAAAAATCATTACCTATAGCGGGATTACTACAGCTTACGATAAATTGATCATCGCGACAGGCTCGAATTCGCTGATGCTGCCGATTCCCGGTAGTGAACGCGAAGGCGTAATCGGTTTCCGCGATATTGCGGACTGCGACGAAATGCTGCAAACTGCCAAACAATACAAAACAGCAGCGGTGATCGGCGGCGGGCTACTCGGTCTTGAAGCGGCAAAAGGCCTAGTCGGTCTGGGCATGGATGTTACCGTCGTGCACCTTATGAATGATTTAATGGAACGACAACTGGATTCTCAAGCTTCCGCCATGCTCAAAACGGAATTAGAGCGTCAAGGCATCAAATTTGCGATGGGCAAATCAACGGCTTGTATGCAAGGCGATCATCGAGTACGCAAATTGGTCTTTACCGACGGTGAAGAATTGGATACAGATTTTGTCGTGATGGCAGTAGGGATTTCTCCGAATAAACAAATCGCGCAAAGTAGCGGAATTGAGACGAACCGAGGCATTTTGGTCGACGACTGGATGCGAACTTCGGCACCGGATGTATACGCAGTCGGTGAATGCGCGGAACATCGCGGGGTCTGCTATGGTCTTGTAGCTCCCTTATTTGAACAAGGCAATATTTTGGCAAAACAGATTTGCGGAATCGAAAACACAGGCTATTCAGGCTCAATCACTTCAACCAAATTGAAAATTTCGGGCGTTGACGTCTTTTCGGCTGGCGAATTTATCGAACAGCCGACCCACACGGTTATATCTGGCAAAGACGAATGGAAACGCACCTACAAAAAAATCTTGCTGAATCAAGGCAAAATTGTCGGTGCAGTATTGTTTGGAGACGTGACCGAGTCGGCTTCTTTGCAAAAGTACGTACGTGAGCATACCGAAATGACCGACGAGATTTATAACGATCTGATGGGAATTAACGCAGACGGAAATGGGAAGTCCAAAACAGCGGCTATCGAAAAAATGGCAGATGACGAGATCGTATGCGGCTGCAAAGGCGTTACCAAAAAAGCGATCGTAGACGTGATTCAAGACCAAGGATTGACGACGGTTGACGAGATCAAAGCTTGCACCGGAGCGACAGGTTCATGCGGAGGCTGCAAGCCGGTTGTCGAACAGATTTTAAGTTTCGTATTAGGAGATTCATTCAAAAAAGAACATAAAACAGGCATCTGTAGTTGTACGCCTTTGAACCGAACTCAGATCGTAGACGGTATTCGCGAAAAAGGGCTTCGTACTACAAAAGAAGTCATGCACGTACTGGATTGGCATCATCCCGAAGGATGTTCGAAATGCCGCCCTGCCGTTAATTATTATCTAGGAATCATCTATCCGGGTGAGCATATCGACGAGAAAGAATCACGCTTCGTCAACGAACGAATGAACGCTAATATTCAAAAAGACGGAACGTATACGGTCGTCCCTCGAATGTACGGCGGCGTAACGACTCCTGAAGATTTGAAAAAAATCGCCGACGTATCTGTCAAATACAACGTCAAAGCCGTCAAAGTTACAGGCGGGCAACGTCTGGACTTAATCGGCGTTCAAAAAGAAGATTTGCCTAGCGTATGGGCAGAGCTGGACATGCCTTCGGGTTATGCGTATGCCAAATCGCTTCGCACGGTCAAAACTTGCGTCGGTTCGCAATATTGCCGCTTCGGCACGCAAGATTCGATGGCAGTCGGCGCGATGCTGGAACGCAAATTCGAACGGTTGGATTTCCCGGCGAAATTCAAACTTGCCGTCAACGGTTGTCCGCGTAACTGCGCCGAATCGTGCACCAAAGATATCGGAATCGTCGGCAACGACGGCGGTTGGGAAATTTTTGTCGGCGGGAACGGCGGGATCAAAGCCCGTTTGGCAGATTCGCTTTGCAAAGTCAAAACCGATCAGGAACTGACAGATACTGTCGCGGCTGTGATGCAGTATTACCGGGAAACGGGCAACTACTTGGAGCGCACATCGGAGTGGGTAGAGCGGATCGGTCTTGCCGATATTGTAGAGAAAACAGTGAATGATACCGACTATCGCCGTATTTTGATCGAACGTATTGAGTATGCGCTGACTTTCACTCAAGACCCATGGAAACAAGTGCTGAACGATGATAAGCTTCAAAAACAACTGTTCAATACCTCTAAAATCGCAAATCCTATTTTGTAATAACGAAAGGAGCTTGATTATGAATTTATCTTCGACTGCCGAAAAAAGCGTTGTTTTGGATTATGTAGATCAATTCCCAAGCCGGATCGGTCGTGTGTTCAAACTCGGCGAACTAGAAATTGCTCTTTTTCGTACCTCCGAAAACGAGATCTATGCTGTTGAGAACAAAAACCCTCATCCTAAAGGCGGCCCTTTGGCGGAAGCTATAGTGTCTGGGCATTATATTTACGATCCTCTGTACGATTGGAAAATTGATCTCAAAAGCGGGTGGGTACAATCGCCAGATCACGGACAAGTCCGTGTATTTCGCACCGAAATTATCAATGATGAAGTCATTGTGTTCCTAAACACTACCGATCCGGGAGGTCAACCCTAATGTTTACTGAAAGTGTCCGTTCGATGGTAGAATCTGCTGTGAAAAAAAGAGATTTTATGAACCAACATCCTATGCGTTATGCCATAAGTGCATTACTTGCTGGCGCTTATGTCGGTCTCGGCATCATTTTGATCTTTTCATTGGGCGCTCCTTTGGCTGCTATTCAATCGCCGATCCAATCCCTTGTGATGGGGGCTTCGTTTGGGATCGCGCTCACCCTTGTGATTTTCGCGGGTTCGGAACTTTTTACCGGCAACACGATGTTTTTCACAGCTTCCACCTTGGCACGCCACACTTCGATCGCAGATCTTAGCAAAAACTGGACGCTTGTCTTTTTCGGCAACCTTGCCGGTGCATTGATTTTAAGCTTGTTGATCTTGGGTACCGGATTATTCAAAAGTATTCCATCCGAGCATCTGATCTTTGCCGCTGCCGCGAAAAAAATGAGTCTTCCTGTTACCGAACTGTTTTTCCGAGGAATTTTGTGTAACTGGCTCGTTTGTTTAGCAATTTGGATGGCAAGTCGTACAACCAACGATATCGCAAAAATCATGCTCATTTGGTGGTGTTTGTTTGCTTTTATCGCGAGCGGATATGAGCATAGTATCGCGAATATGACGCTACTGAGTACTGCCCTTCTGTTACCCGGTCATCCGGCAACCATTACGCTTGCAGGTTGGGTACACAATATGATTCCCGTGACACTCGGCAATATTGTAGGTGGCGCCGTATTCGTCGCTAGCGCCTATTGGTTGATTTCGCCGATTCGCAAATCTTCACCGTCTGAAGTCGAAGTTCCGTCTACAAAAACACGTTCTGCTTCTTAATATCAAAGATTTCCTGTACGCAAAAAAAGCCTTGTCTTTAGACAGAGGCTTTTTTACATCCTAATTTTAACAATTATTAATTCCGAAAACGTTTTTCAATAAAAAACCATAGTTCTTTATCCCTGTATTTACACCAATATTCGATTTTTTTATTGAATTTATTACATTTACGCCTTATATTCTGTCAGTACTTAAGACTTGATATTTTCCCTAATCAATTTTTCAAACAGGAAGGAAATGTGAATATTATGAGTATCGTCGATTCTATGCTTGCCGTAGCTCCTTACCTTGGACAAATGATGCGTGAGAATACAGCCGTCATTATTTATGACAAAACCCATATGCTTTATTATGCCCAACAAGGCGATTTTGATCTTGGCTACACGACGGGCGACAAGTTATATCCAGGCTTTGAAAATTTCGCAGCTCTAAAAGGTAGCTTAGAGCCACGGCTCGATAAATATTCTGCCGAGATGTTCCCGTTTGGTTATCCACTTGATTCGCTGACAATTCCGCTGATCGAAAATGGAGAAGTAGCTGCTGTTTTGACAATCAGTTACGATCAGACAAACCAAGAAAAATTGCAAACTCTAGCTACGGACAATCGTTTAATTGCTGAAAATCTAGTCGATATGGTGCAGCATATTGCCGCTCACGCCGAAGAACTTCAAGCAACGAGTGAACAAATTTTACAAAATACCAAAACTGCCGTACAAAACTCCGGCAAAATCACGAATGTCGCTACCCTCATCAAAGAAATCTCCGATCAGACGAATATGCTTGGCTTGAACGCAGCGATCGAAGCCGCTCGTGTAGGCGAATTAGGTGCAGGATTTGGCGTTGTTGCGGCAGAAGTCCGTAAACTAGCCGTTCACTCCAAAACAGCGACCAGCGATATCGAGACAGCTCTCAAAGACGTACAAGATTCGATCCGTGTTATGGAAAATGAAATCTCCCAAATCGTTTCTTCTTCTCAAGAACAAGCCGACCTCGTCTCGAATTTCACCGATGTGATTGAGCGTCTGCAAAAAACAGGAGAATCTATGCAAGACTTGGCGACTAACTTAACGCGTTATAATGAGAAAGTTCGACAACCTTAGATTACATATCATTTAACTTCTATTGCTGCCCACCGGCTTCCGCCGGGATATGGGCAGTTTTTGCTTTTTAAATGAGCAATGACCGGAATTAAGCAGCCGCACAGCATACATGTGGTTCCGCCTTGAAACTTGGGGCAAGCGTTGCACACTTCAATCCGCTGCTCATACTCTTGTTCAGATACCCGCAGCTCCGAAGCAAACGCGGCAGATTGAAGCAAGCGCTGCATTTGTTTGTCATTCACTGCAAATTCTTCGCTACAGCCTACGCAAGGTCGGTTATGTTCTGCCATATCGACGCTCCTCTATCTTTTTTTATGTATATTTTAGATGGTATTGTTGACTTATGTGCTTGCTTTTGTTGCGGTTCAGACTCTAAACTATTATATATAAAGATTGCTGCAATCGGCTATCTGTCACTATATGCAAATTTTCTGTTTCACCATTTTTGTCGAAGCCGAAAGTCTGATCCCGAAGGAGAGAATTGCGATTACATGAAGGCTCTTAAAGAATTTTTTTACATGCCAGGAATACGTAGATCTTTAGCGCTGATTTTGGCGATCGTTTTACTTATTTCACTCCGCAGTATGCTCAGCATGCTACTCATCACGTTTATTTTGACGTATTTGATGAATCGGCTGCACCGTTTTATCCGCAAAGGAACCGATCGAATCAAGTTGAATAGCAAACTTGTGCTGGTCTTAACTTACGCGTTACTGGTATTTGCTCTTGGATTCGGGATTTACCGTTATCTCCCTGTATTCATTTATGAAATTCAGCAATTAATCAATCAAGTCATTTCGTTCTACAACAACTTCTCCAATTTGGAAGTTCCAGATAATCCTTTCACCCGCTATATCATGAATTCAGCTAAAGAGTTCGACATCGCTAGCTATGTGGAAGGAAGTTTGGACTTTATCGTGCATACGATTACGGATATCGGGAAATTGAGTCTGAATGTGTTCATCGCGTTTGTTCTCAGCTTGTTCTTTAACTTGGAAAAAGACAAAGTATCGTCGCTGATGTCCAAATTCCGTTATAGCAAAGCGGCTTACTTCTTCACAGAGTTGGAATACTTCGGCCGCAAATTCGTGACGTCGTTCGGCAAAGTGCTTGAAGTTCAATTTATGATTTCGTTAACAAACTCATTGATGTCTGTCATTGTATTATGGGCGCTCGGGTTCCCGAACCTATTTGCACTATGGCTTATGATTTTCTTGCTGGGCTTGGTTCCAGTGATGGGTGTCGTAGTTTCGCTCATTCCACTGTGTGCGATCGCATTTAATATTGGCGGATTCCAAACGATCTTGTATATCTTGATCATGATCGTTGTACTTCATGCTTTTGAAGCGTATATTCTCAATCCAAAATTCATGTCGAACAAAACGCATCTTCCAATCTTCTTCACGTTCTTGATCTTGCTGTTAGGCGAGCATTTCTTAGGGGCATGGGGATTGATCGTCGGGGTTCCGATCTTTATCTTCTTGCTGGATATTTTGGAAGTCCCTCTTGAACCGGGCGATAAGGCTAATCTATCCAAAAAGTCAGACAAAGAGCCGCCGGCAATGCCGCCTACCGTTCAATAATGTTCTTTTGGAGTATAGACAAAAAAAGACCCCCGGTGCATCATGCACCGGGGGTTAAGTTTCACTCCAAACAAAAAGGTTATGGATAATTTAACGACGTAAGCTGAAAACAAACTTATTCTAACTTAAAGATTTCCTTAAAATTCGTAATTTTAAAAATAGAACAAAAAAAGGACCCCGACGAGGTGGCTTCGTCGGGGTCAAACTCTATGATTAGAGGGGATTAAGTACATCTTAACCGGCAAACCTGAAAACAAACTGAAACGCTGATGAAGTTTTGATAAAAGACAGTTGGCGACTTTGATTCGACTACGTAGATAGACTATTTAAAAAAATATTTTATTTTTGCTTGTATTGCTTTCAAAAACATGATATATTTTTCTGTACTGATCTTTCGAAAAGAAAGTTTCAGCTCCTAAGTTTCATTAATAAATTTGGATTCTTAGCTCAGTTGGTAGAGCATTCGACTCTTAATCGACAGGTCCAGGGTTCGAGCCCCTGAGAATCCATTTTAAAAAAACGGCAGAGATGCCGTTTTTTTGTTGCCCTTTTTTCTTTTAGGTCTTTTTACGTATATTATTTTTGGTTCTAAAGGTATAATTGTTTTCAAAAACGTAGGACTTGTTTATATAAGATTGACACCATGTGTAAATTTTCATTGCTACTTTCAAATCATTGTACTATAATCCTTATTGGCTACATTGCTGGGATTTCTTTACTCGAATGAAGCGAACTTATGCCTGAAAATTATATACTTCGGCAAACTTATTGAAAAATAAGGACGCAAAGCTATAGGGACTACATCCTATCGGATAAGTCAGCCAGTTGCATTGGACAATTGGCGAGCTATGGGTATTTATGCCCATGTTCGCTTTTTTCACGTTGTTTATTTTTATTTAAAATTAGGGAGGAACCTAACTATGTCTACTTATCACTCAAACTCGATGCAAGCATTTTTCCCTAGCGAAGACGGCAATTCCGAAGAACGTCAACAATTTATGTCCTTGATCGAACAACTTATCGTTGGTGTAGATGAACTTAAAAATCCAAACGGAGTTAATCTGCTTGGTGAAAAAGATCGTTCTCCGTCATTTTATAGCGATCTAATTGCAGATAGCGCAATCCCAAATGAAAGTACAGCTCAAGAAGAAGTCAACACGCACTTGCTAAAACTGCTGCACAACCACCCTTATCATTCTAAATATTTTCTGACTAACATTTTGCCGATGGCAAGCACTCCGGGAATTTTGGGTATGATTACTGCTTTTCTCGTCAACGGCAACAATCTTTGGGACGTATACGGCCCTGCGGGAGCAGAAGCCGAAGTCAGAGTCATCAGCATGATGTCGAAGCTTGTTGGTTACGATCCTTTGCAAAGCGGCGGTTACACGACTTGGGGGGGGCAAGGCGCGATCTTCACCGGTCTCAGATTGGCAATCGCGAAGTTCGTACCGGATGCTCCGCGTAAAGGCGTTCCTCGTAATCTATATGCGTTTTGCTCCGAATCGGCTCATTACAGCTTGTTCAAATCGATGGAAGCAACAGGTTTGGGTAGCGATAACCTAATCAGAATCCGTACAAATGCCGATAGTTCTATGGATACGGAAGATCTTCGTCAAAAAATGGAGCAAGTGATTGCCGAAGGTGGTATTCCAATCTATGTTGTGGCTACGACCGGTACGACGGATGCGATGGGAATCGATGATGTGCAGCTTATTCGTCAGACCGCAATCGAAGTTTCTTATGCTCACGGACTTCAACGTCCGCATATTCATGCGGATTCTGCATTAGGCGGATTTTTTGCCTTTTTCCGTGAATATGATTTCGACGCAAACGAGTTGAATTTTTTACCGCAGGTCTTACACGCGCTGCAACAAATTCAGAGTCGGATGCAATATTTATCGCTCGCTGACACGCTTTGCTTCGATTTTCAAAAGTTGGGTCAAACGCCGTACTCGACCAGCCTGTTCCTTGTGAAAAATGCGTTGGACCTGAAACTTATCGATCTTGCCGAAGAAGAAACGCCTTATGTCGGACACCGGGGTTACGGAGATTATCATACCGGTTACACATTGGAATGTTCGCGGATGGCAAGTTCGATCAGCATTTACAGCGCCCTACTCGCATTTGGCGTCAAAGGCTATCAACGTCTTCTTGCTCAATTTGTCGAAGTGAATCTGGCTTTCCGAGAAGAATTGCGCCTGGAAATTCCTGAAGCGGTGATTGTTAACGATGAGAACCCAGCCATCATGACTTTGTTCCGGATTTATCCGGATCGTCGAAACGATTTCCAAAAAGAATTGTCCGGTCAATGCTATCTTGCCGAGATTGAAGAAACCAACCGTTTGAACGAAGAATTGTTCGATGTGCTAGGCAAGCAACGTGATATTATGTTCTTCGGCGACACCAAAAAGCATCTTGTCGTTCCAACTATGGAGGGTAATCAGATTTCCCTTTATGCCGCAAAACTGTTCGTGATTTCACCCTACACCCAAGTTGAGCATGTGAAAGAAATCGTGAGCTACCTGAAACAAAATATTGAACCGTTATTTCATTCGCATGCAGATACTTTGCAACCTATTGGAGGCTAAGACGTGTTAAAACATTCATCAACCCCTGTTAAAAAGTCCGCATTAAGTTGGTACAAAAATCGTATTTCCGCAAAAATGATCTCTTCGATCATTGCTTTGATCCTGTTCACCTGCGCAGCGTTCTCGATCACGGAATCGCAGATCAGTAATCGATTAACCGGCGAATTGGAAAAGCAATTTGACTTGAGACTGGGCAGCAGTATCCAATCGGTTCAAACGTATTTGGATTCGATCCCGGAAAGCCCTTCGGAAATCGATGGTACAACCAATGAAACCTATGTCAAAATCAAAGCTAAACTCGAAAATATTTTGGTATCGGATACGTTAGAAAATGTGTATATCCTGAATAACAAATCAGGTAAAGAACAACTGACTATTTTGACCGGGGTGGATGAAGATTTCGGCACCGACTATGCTTTCTCAGACGAAATGAGAAGCGCGATGGAAACGAAAAAAGTGACATACAGCTCTATTTACAGCGACGAATACGGGATTCACAAATCGATCTTCCTTCCACTGGAAGATAGCAGCGGCAATTCGTACGGTATCGCCGGAATCGATATTGATGCGAGTGTAATTCCAGCTACGCAGACCTTTATTTTCTGGTTTACAGTGATCATCGTCGGAATCGTTATCCTAATCGGTGTTGCTGCCGCAATCTTTATGAGTCGCAGCATGACTAAACCGATCAATAAGCTCGTTCGTGCTACGCAAAAAGTAGCCGAAGGCGATTTGACCGAAGAATTTGTATTGAATCGCGAAGACGAATTGGGGCAACTCGCAAACTCCTTCAACTCGATGCGCGGCAATTTGGAGACTTTGATTCATCAAATTTCAACTTCTTCGAAAGTATTCTCGACTACAGCGGGTCATATTCACCAATCGTCGAATGAAATTGGCGCAAGTTCCCAACAAGTTGCGCTGTCGATGAATAGTGTCAATGAAGGCGTGTCTGAAGTAGTCGTTTCGATTAATGACAGTACTTCTTCGATCGTAGAAACAAATGATGAATTGTCCAAAGTGAATAACGAAGTTAGCGATATGCAAAATACCGTTCATCAAGTAAGTTCATATTCGAAAGACGGTCAAGCACTCGTCAAACAAACGTTAGATCAAATGAATGTTATTCAAGAAGAAATGAGATCGTCGCAAAGCGCTGCTGCGCAGCTCGATGCTCGTTCGAATGAAATCAGCGAGTTTATTACGGTTATTACACATATCGCCTCGCAAACCAATTTGCTTGCGTTGAATGCTTCGATCGAAGCTGCGCACGTCGGCGAGCACGGCAGAGGTTTTGCTGTCGTTGCAGACGAAGTCAAAAAGCTTGCTGAACAATCGTCTAATGCAGCCAATTCGATTACTGAATTGATTCATAGCACGCAACTGGATAGCCGTTCTGTACTTACAAGTATTGAGCAAGGCAATCTAGCTGTAGAACAAGGGCAAGAATGGATCAGCAAAATGTCCGATAACTTCAATATTATTTTCAACGGAGTCTCTTCGTTCTCGATTCAGATCGATCAATTGAAAGCGTCGCTGGATAAAACAGATCGCTCGTTTGATTTGATTACCGATTCGATGCAAAAGATCTCCGGAATCACCGAAGAACAATCGGCTGGCTACGAAGAAGTCGGCGCCGCGATTCAAGAACAAAGCGCAACTATGCAAGAAATCGCGGGTGCGATCAGCAAGTTGTCTCAAATGGCAGATGAGCTGCAAGCTTCCGTACATTACTTCAAAGTCTCTTAAACGAACATTGAGAAAATTAAGTCGGGCGTTATGAACACCTTCAGGATATCGTAAATTACGATATCCTTTTTTTATTTAATTCTCTGTTCTTCGTATCCGATTTCGATTCTTCTTGAACACATCAAACGCTTATGTATCACGCTTTACATATCGAAAACGCTCTCGAAAAAAACGCAAAAGAAAGCGTATACTTTTTCCTTGCCAAAGCAATTTGTTCTTGTTATGATGGCGTTGGGATTGTTACTGAAGAAGGCAAAACCCACCGCGTATGCTACATGTATATGTGTTGGGTTTTGTCTTCTTTTTGTACACTTCTACTGTAAGCGCTCATACCGCTCGGTTGATGATTCCGCAAGATAAGGAGGGCGGCAGGTGATTATCGCAAAGATATTCAACAACAACGCCATTATAGCCAGCGATTCAAATAAAAGTGAATTCGTGGTTATGGGACGCGGAATCGCGTTCAAAAAAAAAGTCGGCGAGCTTGTCGATCAAAGTCTAGTCGAGAAAATTTTCGTTTTGCAGCAAAAAGAAGCTTCGGAAAAATTCAAGCTCTTGCTGGAAGACGTGCCGCCCGAGTATATCTCCTTATGCTATGACATCATCGAATACGGCAAAAACATGTTAGACGCTCCGCTCAGCGATTATATCTATGTCACCCTGACGGATCATATGAATCATGCACTCAAGTTGTTTGACGAAGGAATCAAAGCGACAAACCCATTGATTTGGGAAATACGCCGAGTTTACCCGAAAGAATTCGGAATCGGCAAAAAATCACTGGAGTTTATCGAAGATTCCCTCGGCAAAAAGCTTCCCGAGGATGAAGCCGCGAATATCGCGCTCCACCTTATCAATGCACAGCTGGATCAATCGTCCCGCCGAATCGATAATGTTTCGGTTCAGACCGAAAAGATCAATGATATTTTGAATATCGTCACGTACAGTTACGGTCAAGCGCCGGACGAAAATTCAATCAGTTATGAACGGTTTGTGACCCATCTACGTTTCTTTTTTCAACGGCTCGAACGTCCTAGACGCGGTGAGCTTGACGATGACTTTCTGCTCAAGCAGGTGAAGTCGAAATACCGCAAAGCCTACAAATGTATGCTTCAGGTCGAAACGTATTTGCAGACTGAATTACCTGACGAAGAAAAGCTGTATCTGACTTTGCATATTCATCGCGTAACCCGAGAATCTGCTCCTTGACGGAACGTTTCTCTTATTGTAAAGTAAGCGTATTCAGTAAGCGCTATCAATTTCATAAAATCAAGGATCGTGACTGGTAATGCAGGCGAGACCAACCGTAGACATGCCCTTCCGGGGCGCGCGTTTACTTGGTCTCGCCTTTTTTTTATAGCTTCTTCCTTTTATCATCTTTCGCACAAAGGAGCGAGAACAATGGGGAAATATGAACAGTTAGCCAAAGACATCATTCAAAACGTAGGCGGTAAAGAAAACGTTAACAGTCTAGAACATTGCGTCACCAGACTTCGGTTTAGACTGAAAGACGAAAACAAAGCCAACACGGATGTACTCAAAAACATGGATGGCGTCGTAACGGTAGTCAAAAGCGGTGGTCAATACCAAGTCGTCATCGGTAACCATGTACCCGACGTGTATGCGGAAGTTAATTCGGTCGCGGGATTCAGTTCTGAATCTCATTCGTCGAACTCAAACTCCGGTGAAAAGATCAGTCTGTTCAGCCGCTTCGTCGATATGATCTCCGGTGTATTTGCACCGACACTCGGCGTATTGGCTGCAACCGGTATGATCAAAGGCTTCAATGCTTTGTTCCTGACACTAGGCTGGTTGACTCAAGAGTCTGGTACGTATCAGATTCTGAATGCGATCGGTGACGCTCTCTTCTACTTCTTCCCGATCTTCTTGGGCTTTACAGCAGCCAAAAAGTTCGGTGCCAATCACTTTATCGGGATGGCAATCGGTGGCGCTCTCGTTTATCCGAATATTGCGGGTATCGCGTCATCTGGCGTCGAGCCACTATACACGTTATTCGGAGGAACAATCTTCGAATCCCCGGTATACATTACGTTCTTGGGGATACCGGTTATCTTGATGACGTACTCGTCCAGTGTTATTCCGATCATCATCGCGGTATATGTTGCATCTAAGATTGAAGCGTTCTTCAAACGTGTGATTCCAAGCGTAGTACGCACATTCTTGGTTCCTTTTTGCACACTGCTTGTAATCGTGCCTTTGACTTTCATCTTTATCGGTCCAATCGCAACTTGGGCAGGTACAATCATCGGTAACGGTACGCTCGCTGTCTACAACTTCAGCCCAATCGCCGCTGGCGTCATCATTGGTGCTTTCTGGCAAGTATTCGTGATCTTCGGTCTTCACTGGGGATTCGTGCCGATCGCTCTCAACAACTTGGCAACGCTTGGCAGAGATCCGGTTCTCGCAGGAATGTTCGGCGCTTCTTTCGCTCAAACAGGCGTAGTATTGGCAATCTTGCTCAAAACGAGAAATAAAAAACTCAGATCTTTGTCGATTCCAGCAGCAATTTCCGGTGTGTTCGGCGTCACAGAACCTGCAATCTACGGGATTACGTTGCCACGTAAAAAACCGTTTATCATCAGCTGTATTGCGGCAGCAGTCGGCGGCGGTATTATCGGCGCTATGGGCACGCAAGGTTACCAAATCGGTGGTCTGGGTATCTTCGGTATTCCGTCTTATATCGGACCTAATGGTATCGACGCTGGTTTCTACGGCGCTATTATCGGGATCGTAGTCAGCTTTATCCTGGGTATGGTGATCACGTTGTTCACATTCAAAGACGATGTCGTAGCAACAGACGAGACGCCAACGAAAAAAGATGCTTCGCTCGTTCAACAAGAAACAGTAGGCAGCCCAATGAAAGGCAATGTTATCGCTTTGTCCACCATCAAAGACGAAGCATTCTCTACAGGTGCTATGGGCAAAGGGGTTGCTATTGAGCCAATCGAAGGCAAAGTCTACTCTCCTGTAGATGGCGTGCTGACTTCCCTCTTCTCTTCGGGTCACGCGATCGGCATTACAAGCGACACAGGCGTTGAGTTATTGATCCATGTGGGTCAAGATACGGTGAAGCTCAAAGGCAAATATTTCACACCGCAAGTTAAACAAGGCGACCGCGTGAAAAAAGGCGATCTGTTAATGGAATTCGATGTCGATGCCATTCGTCAAGAAGGCTATGTACTGACGACTCCAATCATCGTTTCCAACACCGGGAACTATCTGGACGTTATTGAAACCGAAAAGAAAGATGTCGGCTACCAAGACGGTCTGTTGACCGTTGTCGTGTAACGGATCTCAAATAACAAGATTTTAGGGCGTTAAGGAAGTCGCAGCAGTGCGGCTTCTACGCCCTTTACTTATGAGGAGGAAATGTGATGACAACGAAAATTCCGACTGGATTTCCTGAGCACTTTTTGTGGGGCGGCGCTACCGCAGCAAACCAACTTGAAGGCGGATATAACGAAGGCGGCAAAGGATTAAGCACATCGGATATGATGACCGCCGGGACGCATACGACGTCTCGCCGAATCACTCCCGAACTGCTTCCAACCGAAAATTATCCAAGCCACGAAGCGATCGATTTTTATCATCGTTACGCGGAAGACATTGCACTATTCGGTGAAATGGGATTCAAAGTGTTCCGTTTGTCGATCGCTTGGAGCCGTATTTTCCCGAATGGCGATGATCCCGAACCCAATGAAGAAGGGTTGAAATTTTACGATAACGTATTTGCCGAATTGAAAAAGCAAGGCATCGAACCGCTTGTCACGATCTCGCATTATGAAGCTCCTTTTGCACTGGCAAAAAACTATAACGGCTGGTCGGATCGCCGAGTCATCGACTTTTACGTCAACTATTGCGAGACGCTGTTCAACCGCTACAAAGGCGTCGTGAAATATTGGCTGACCTTCAACGAAATCAATATCCTCACGATGCCGTTCGGTACCTTTTTGGCAGGAGCGATGATTCCGGAAGGCAGCAAAGAAATAATGAGTATGGAGTCTAGTTCGGAGCAAGCCCGTTACCAAGCGCTGCACCATCAATTTGTGGCAAGCGCCAAAGCCGTCAAAATCGGTCATGCTATCGATCCGAATTTCAAAATCGGCTGCATGATTGCCTATATGTGTAACTATCCACTCACCAGCCATCCAGACGATATCCTTTTGGCGCAACAAAAAGATAATCTCGGCAACTTCTTATGCGGCGATGTGCAAGTACGCGGAGAATATCCGGGTTTTGCGAAACGGTATTTTGCAGAAAACAATATTGATATTCAAATACAGGACGGTGATCCACAGATCCTTCTTGAAGGGACAGTAGACTTTTACACGTTCAGCTACTACTCTTCCGTATGTGTGAGCGCTGATCCCGATCAAGCTAAAGTTGGCGGTAACATGTTGATGGGTCTCAAAAATCCATATCTTAAAGCAAGTGCTTGGGAATGGCAGATTGATCCTCAAGGTCTACGCTGGGCACTTAACAATATCTACAACCGGTACCGCTTGCCGATGATGATCGTAGAAAATGGATTAGGTGCAGTCGACGAAGTTGAGCCGGATGGTTCGATTCATGACGATTACCGAATTGAATATCTGCGCGAACATATTAAAGCAATGAAAGAAGCCATTATTGATGGCGTGGAATTAATCGGCTATACGCCGTGGGGTTGTATTGACCTTGTCAGTGCGGGAACCGGCGAAATGAAAAAGCGTTACGGCTTTATCTACGTCGATAAAGATAATGAAGGAAAAGGCACGCTGAATCGTTCCCGCAAAGATAGCTTCTATTGGTATAAGGAAGTCATTGCAAGCAACGGGGAAGTTCTCGAAAGCTCTTCGAAATCCGCTAAATAAAGATTCAAGCTTAACCGCTCTCTCCTATTTCACTTAGGCGGAGCGGTTTTTTGCGTTCTCACACTCTTTTTTCAACGAGGTTACTAAAAATAACTAAAAACTATTGACTTTAATTGTGTGCGAGGTATAATAAGGTCAAAGAAAGTCAAAGTCAAAAGATAAAGTCAAACAAAATCAAATTTCACCTCTGAAAGGGGCATGCCTTCATGCGTTGTCAACACTGTAATCATAATCAAGCAACTGTCGGTTTGAGCCTCACCCTTAACCATAAATCCGAAAAAATGTTTCTTTGTGAAGAATGTTATACAAAAGTTAGCGGCGGCGTTCCTTTTACAGCCGGTATGAACCAATCCGGTCAATCGTCGCTTGAAGATCTGCTGCGCGGCTTTATGCAAGGTCAGTCTTCCAATGCCAAACAAGCGGCTCAACCTCAAGCACAAAATGGACGTCGCGGCGGCGGTCTGCTCGACCAGCTCGGACGGAATCTGAACGACGCCGCTCGCGGTGGCAAAATCGATCAGGTAATCGGGCGTGACGAAGAAATTGATCGTGTAATCGAAATTTTGAACCGTCGCGGTAAAAACAATCCAGTCTTGATCGGTGAACCGGGCGTCGGTAAAACCGCGATCGCCGAAGGGCTTGCTCTTCGAATCACCGAAGGTCAAGTTCCAGCAAAACTGCTAAATAAAGAAGTCTATTCGCTGGATGTCGCTTCTCTGGTTGCCGGTACGGGTGTACGCGGTCAATTTGAAGAAAAAATCAAACAATTGATCGCGGAGCTTGAGCAACGTGACAATGTATTGCTGTTTGTCGATGAAATTCATCTGCTTGTCGGCGCGGGTTCTGCCGAGGGATCGATGGATGCCGGCAATATTTTGAAACCAGCTCTTGCTCGCGGCGAACTGCAAATGATTGGCGCAACCACGCTCAAAGAATATCGTCAGATTGAAAAAGATGCGGCGCTGGAACGTCGTTTCCAACCGGTCATGGTGAATGAACCTACTGCTGAAGAAACGATTTTGATTCTGAAAGGTCTACGCGATCGCTACGAACAATTCCACGGTGTCCGCTATCCAGACGAGACTTTGGAAGCGAGCGTACGTTTATCGAGCCGCTATATTCAAGACCGCTTCTTGCCGGACAAAGCGATTGACCTGCTCGATGAATCCGGTGCTAAGCTGAACCTTCGCGCTTCTACGAACGGAAACGATGAGATCCAAGCTCGCTTGGAGCAAATTAAACAGGAAAAAGACGCGGCAACTCGCGAAGAAGATTACGAACGTGCAGCCAAATTGCGTGACGAAGAATCGACATTGACTGCGCGATTGAATGGCGAAGTTCCTGCTGAAGAAGTATTGGAAGTCACGGTCGAAGATATTCAAAACATCATCGAACGCAAAACCGGTATTCCGGTTGGTAAATTACAAGCCGATGAACGTGGCAAAATGAAACAATTGTCTTCGCGTCTGGAAAGCCGTGTGATCGGTCAAGACGAAGCTGTCGATAAAGTAGCCAAAGCGGTGCGTCGCGGACGTGCTGGGCTGCGTAACGATAGCAAACCGATCGCGTCCTTCCTCTTCGTTGGACCAACCGGCGTAGGTAAAACGGAGTTGTCCAAAGCTCTTGCCGACGAATTGTTCGGTAGCAACGAAGCGATGATTCGTCTCGATATGAGCGAATATATGGAACGTCATTCGGTCTCCAAATTGATCGGTTCGCCTCCAGGTTATGTAGGGCATGAAGAAGCCGGACAATTAACGGAAAAAGTACGCCGTAATCCGTATAGCATCATCTTACTCGACGAGATCGAAAAAGCGCATCCTGATGTACAGCATATGTTTTTACAAGTGCTGGATGACGGACGTCTAACAGACAGTCAAGGCCGTACGGTTAGCTTCAAAGATACCGTCATCATTATGACATCGAACGCCGGAACAACTACAGAGAAAAAAGTAACGATGGGCTTTATGGCGAAAACGGACGAAACGCGTTCGATCATGAACTCGCTGGGTCAACATTTCCGTCCCGAGTTCTTGAACCGCTTCGATAGCATTGTACCGTTCGCTTCGCTGAAAGAAGAAGATTTGGTGACGATTGTCGACAATATGCTTAGTGAAATCAAAACAGCTTTGTCGGTGCGCGGCATTACACTCGAAGTCAGCGATGCAGCAAAAAGCAAATTGGCAGAACTCGGTTACGATCCTGCTTTTGGCGCTCGTCCACTCCGTCGTATGATTCAGCAACATATCGAAGACGGCGTAACCGATCTGCTGCTGGACGAAGAAGACGTAACATCGATTGCTGTAGAATGTGTAGATAATCAGATTCAAGTGATTCGTAGCGAAAAAGTACAAGTAAGCGCCTCTTCCTTGCTTCATAAAGACATCTAATTACTGATCTAATTTATGTCCAAATAAAAGAAAAAACTAAACTGTCGATTGCCTTTAAAAGGTGATCGGCAGTTTTTTTGATTCAGCTATTTTCGCTCAATTTTTGTTAAAAGAGTTACAAAGAAGATAGCTGTGTAACAAGGTATTTTGACACTTTACATCTTTTGGACTTTTCTGGTTTCCCACTTGCTTGCTTCAACAAATAAAAAAGTTTTTTTCTTGATTTCGCATTAATTTAACATTGCTCTTTGCCGATAAAAGCTTATAACACGGGCATTCTCGTTGCTTTCTCAAAGTGATCGTTTCCCCGTCATCTAATCTTATACATACAGAGGAGTGAATTTATGAAATGGCTTTACAGTCTTAAACTTCGTACGAAATTATTAGTTTTGAATGTTATGGCGATCCTATTTTTATTAGCTGTAGGAGGAATGAGTTTTGTCTCTGTCGAGCAAATGGCATCCAATTCAAAATCGATGTACGAGGACAATCTGGTTAAAGTAAAAATGACGAATCAAGTGATTTCCAATTTCAATCGGGTCATTGTTGATATCACGCAACTCTTATTGACTACCGATCCTCAAGAGAAAGCTTATCACAAAGGGCATTTCGACGAGACCATTGCAGCCAATTCAGCACTGTTGACTCAATATAGCGAAATGAACATGAGTACAGAAGAACAAGCTATTTTTACAAAAGTGAACGATTCTCGCGCTGGATTGCTTGATGTCGAAAAACAAACGATCCAACTTGTTGAAGAAAACAAAAATGATGAAGCCTACAAGCTTTTCCTCGATCAACTTGAACCTCAAAAAGATGCTAGTGAAGCCCTCTTGATTCAATTAGCTTCTCAAATCGAAAGTCAAGCCGATCTCAGTAATACCCAAAACCTCCAAGCCGCTTCACTTTCCAAAACGGTCAGTATCGTCTCGATCTTGTTAGCGATCTTGTTGTTGGTCGTATTTGCGACTATGATCTTACGTTCGATCACACTGCCTCTTCGTCATTTACAAAATCTGATGCAGCAAGCTGCTGAAGGTGATTTCACAAAATTAGGCACCGAATTGCCTAACAACGAAACCGGAGCTTTGACACGATCTTATAATAGTATGGTCGAATCGCTTCGCTCATTGGTCAAACAAATTTCGGAAAATGCAGTTTCTTTGGCAGGTAGCTCCAAGCAATTATTGACCAGCTCCGAACAGACGTCGCAAGCGACTGAACAAATCTCCAATCAAATTCAGGAATTGAGCGAAGGTTCGGATACGCAAGCACGCGGATCGCTTGAAATGAGTCGTACAATGGGAGAAATGACAACAGGCATCCAGCGTATCGCAGAATCGGCAAGCGAACTTGCTTCCAGCTCGCAACAATCGGAATCGAATGTAACGACGGGACATACCAAATTGGAACAAGCCATTTACGAAATCGAACAAATTCATAAATCGATTGGCGATTTGTCTGAAGTTGTCACTTCGCTGAATGAGAAATCGGCAAGTATCGGCGAAATTACCGATACAATCAAAGCAATCGCCGATCAGACAAGCCTTCTCTCGCTCAACGCAGCGATCGAAGCAGCAAGAGCCGGCGAAGAAGGCCGTGGATTCGCAGTGGTAGCCGCGGAAGTGAAAAAGCTCGCCGAACAAACACAAGAGTCTTCTTCCAATGTATCTGACCTGATCCAAAAAATTCAGTCCGAGACGCAAAGTGCTTTCCGCAGTATGGAACTAAGCCGCACACAATCGGAGAACGGCAGACAAGTGATGCACGACGTATCGGTTGTGTTCGACGGCATTATGAGCAATACACGCAGCCTTGCTGTGCAGCTGCATGAAGTATCCGCTGTGACTGAAGAAATGTCGGCAAGTTCGGAAGAAGTACTGGCAACTGTCGAATCTTCGGCATCGATTGCTAATAATTCCAAAGAAATGACGCAAAGCGCAGCAGCCGCCACACAAGAACAATTAGCTTCGATTCAAGAAGTGACCAGCTCTGCTTCTTACCTCAGCAAATTAGCACAAGATTTGCAGCATTCGGTTGAACGCTTCAAAATATAAGCCAAAAAGACATCCAATTAAGGATGTCTTTTTCTTATTCTTCTCCCAATAACATCAACAAGTCTTCGTCCGTTAACGAAGTGATCCGATCTTCATCGGATGTGATGACTTCATCGATCAATGTCGTTTTTTTGCGTTGCAACTCGTGCATCTTTTCTTCGACTGTACCGCTTGCGATCAGGCGGATCACTTGTACGACCTTCGTTTGTCCGATCCGGTAAGCGCGATCTTCGGCTTGTTTTTCTACAGCTGGATTCCACCATAGATCGTATAAGATGACCGTATCGGCGCCTGTGAGATTGAGCCCTGTTCCTCCGGCTTTGAGCGAGATAAGAAATACGTCTTTTTCTCCTTCGTTAAATCGCTGGCATAGATGCAACCGATCTTGCGGAGGCGTATTTCCATCTAGATAAAAGAAAGGGTGTTCGCGGTAGCCGAGTTCACGACTGATCAGGCTTAGCATTTCGGTGAATTGCGAAAAGACCAGTACGCGGCGTCCAGCTCGGCGACATTCTTCCAACGTCTCCAGCAATTGCTCGAATTTAGCGGAGCGTCCGCTATATCCTTCTACAAAAAGGGCAGGATGACAACAGATTTGGCGCAACCGAGTCAACCCCGCCAAAAATTGAATACGGCTACGTCCTAATTGTTCGCTGTGATCCAGATGCTTGAGGGTCTCGTAGCGTAATTTGGCAAGTTGCCCGGTATATAACCGCTTCTGCTCCGGTAATAATTCGCTTACCCGGATTGATTCGATCTTTTCCGGCAACTCTCCCAGCACATCCGTTTTTAAGCGACGCAGCATAAAAGGCTTCGCGCGTTTGGCTACCGCTTCTCTCGTCAGTTCCGCAAACCGGCGCCGATTCGGATACAACCCGGGTAAAACGGCATCGAATAAGGAGCGAAGTTCATCGAGCGAATTTTCGATCGGCGTTCCGGTCAAAGCAAAACGGAATCCGGCTTGCAGCGATTTAACCGCGCGAGACGTCTGCGTATCGGCGTTTTTGATCGCTTGCGCTTCATCGAGTATCAACGTATGGAATTTCAAAATCTCGTACTGCGAGACGTCACGACGAAGCAGCGGGTACGATAAGATTAAGATATCGTAACGTTCCGATGATTGCAGCAGCGCTTCGCGAGCTGACTTGCTGCCATCGACAATAGCCGTGCGCAGCTCCGGTGCGAACCGTTCCAATTCGCTACGCCAATTGTACAGCAGCGAAGCTGGAGCCACGATAAGCGCAGGCTCTGCACTTTGCCGGATTTCAGGCAATACGGATAGCAGATAAGCGATACTTTGTATCGTTTTGCCGAGCCCCATATCATCGGCAAGTACCCCGCCCAGACGGTAATGTGCCAAAGTCTTCAACCAGCGATATCCGGTCTGCTGGTAATCTCGTAAGATCGGAGCCATCGACTCCGGGATCGGAAAATCAAGCAGGTCCGGGCTACGAAGACTATCCAGCAAGCGGCGTAAATGCTTTTCAGGACGCATAAGCCCGTCCGAATCTTCCCCATACTCTCGAAGCAGATGCAGCCCTTCGGCTACAGGCAGACGAAAAGAAGCAACGTCTTCCGCAGACAAAAAGGGTCGGTTGCCGTTCAAAAATTCGGTAAGCGCCCGGAAAGCTTGGGTTTGCAGAGGAAGCAGTGCTCCACTTCGCAACCGATAATATTTACGCTTATCCACCAATGCTTCAACGGCATGACGGATTTCCGCTTCCGGGATTCCGCTAATATCGAACCGAAATTCCAACCAGTTCGATCGTTCATCGAGTGTTGCAGAAATTCGAGGCGGCGGAGTAACTTTAATCACTTTTTCTTTTACGGAAGTTGTCGCATGAATACTCGCTAGCTTTTCTAATTGCGGAATAATCTCATGTAAAAAAGTGAACTCGCGTTCTTCATCTTGCATATAATAACCCGCTTCCGTACGAACAAAGCCGGCATGCTCCATCACTTCCAAAATCCGTAGTTCTTTGCCGCCTTCCCGAATCAATATTCGACTTTCGCCGCGACGTTCACTTGCCCGTTCCAGCGGATTGATTACGATATCTCCATATTGAAATTCCAATCCCGCGACCAATCGGTCGTGAATACGATCCAAATAGACTCGTGCCACCAAAGGAATTTGCAGGACGCGATCCGAAACTTGTTCGGTGAAAAATACGTCTCCGAGCTTCATAAGTCCCGGTACAACACGTTCCATAAAATGTTGAATCTGTGCTTTGGGGATCTGAATTTCATCTTCGTTTTCGGGATCATCCAATAAGATCTGTTTTAACTCTGACAGTCGCTTGGCTTGCGTAGCTTCGATCCGATAAAAGATTCCTTCGCATAAAGCCAAGCCGTAAAAATCCAAGATGATGATTTTATCCATGCCCCGTGCATTCATACGAAGCGAACCTGATTTGCCCTGATCAAATTCAAAACGAAGCGGGAGCAAATCTTGCGAAATATGAAGACCCGGATACGTTTGATCTTGCGCCGTGATCTGAACTTGACACCCTTTTTGAAGCAAAGGCGCTAACGATTCCCAAGCATGGGGCGGCAAGGGCAGTGAAGGCGGATCGCCAATCTCTCCTGTGTATAAAGCACCTGCTGAAGCACGCTGCATTTTTTCGCTTTGACGAATCTCGGCTAATCGCAACAATACCTTGTCGTCTTCACTTTTAAAACAATAGTCCGCAGGATCATACGTAAAATAACGCGAAAATGAATAAACGCTGCCTTGCTCGTAATGAAGTAAAAATTCGCGAATATCCGATACGGCATACATACGATCCAGACCGACACGCAGTTGAATCCCAAGCAGCCCGCGTCTTGTCCGCTCTGAATACGGTTGGATCCAAAACTCGATCTTCAATTCTTGCCGAGATTCGAAAAGAGAACGGGAACCGGCTAAAGCACGCGGCGATTGCCGAAATAAATCCATCACTTTTCCTATAAGACGATCTTCTGTCGGAGGTTTTGCGTTATTTTCAGTTGGTTTTAACCATTGTAATAACGCCGCTGCCGTATGTTTGCAAGGCTGCTCAAACGCAAAATCTGCCGAACATTCGCATTGTGCCTCTACCCGATCGTCATTTCCGAAGCGAAAAACAACACGCAGTGGCTGACCATCTTGCACAATCGCTTCATAAGCTTCTTGATCCGGCTCCAGCCTACGTACCGTAACTTTTCCTGCACGAAACAACGTTTCGCCTTTACGGTATGCACTGGCTCCGCAAAGTGACTTAATCATACGTTCATTCCATCTGCTTTGACCTTCTTCTGTGATTTTATTCAACTTGATTCCTCCACCTTGCCAATATCTAAAGCTCAGTGTACCAGAAGCTTCTTGACTTTGCATGACGCTAACACAAAACGGCTGTGTACAAGAAACTCTTGTCCATCAGCCGTTTGAATTCAATTGTAGCTTATGTAAGTTAAGATTTAAATATTGTTCACTTCTTGATCCCGACCGGCTTGACGACTCATCCACTCATTCAAAGCTTCAGATAGCGCATAAGGCGAATCGGTTGGCATGTTCAATGCTGGATTAACGACTTCCAGTACTTTTTGCCAAAGGATAATCAACCGTTCTTCCGCTTCTTGTCCGAATAAACGGCGAACACCCATCAAGCCAACGGTTAACAACAATAATGCCGTTACCGTAAGCAATACGGCTTCCAGATTAGAAGTAATTGCGCTTAAGATGGATTCTCGAAGTCCTAATGAAGGCCATACCAGATCGAGTCCAATCACGCCTAACAATCCGAATAAAAGGAATAAAGAAAATCCGTTAAGCGCATAATCCGCGATTTTCAGCTTGCGTGCCGCACGTTCAAAACCGACTTCGCCGGCGTAACGTTCCAAATGCACCATCTGTTTACTGAAGCATACCGATTCTTTTTCAACAGGTAGCACATAATAATCGATCAGTTGTTGGGCAGCGGACAAATGCGAACCGCCAACTTGAAATTCTTTTCGCCCTAATACCGCTTGTCTGAACAAACTCATAGGCTTTCCCTCCGATCTGTTTCACTGTCTTCTCAATTGCTTCCAGTATAGAAGGTTTATAGATTCAAAAACAGTCACAGACGTCCGAAAGGCTTAAGTCCCAAAGCAAGACGTTTAGGTCTATCTTTCAAGGTCTTATGACCGGGTCGAGATCGGTTCCCTATTCAAAATCACCCGGTTTCAACTAGATTGTCGGGATAATTCAGCGAATACCAAAAAACCAGCAGATTTCCGAAGAAATCTGCTGGTTGGAATAAGAACAGCTTAGACCATTACTTTGCACATCATATTGGTGAATTCGACCGGATCTTCAATCGGCAGCCCTTCGATCAATAGCGCCTGATTGTACAGCAGGTCCGTATACAAGTCGAGCTTGGCTTTATCTTGTTCCAGCGACGTTTTGAGCGAAGCGAAGACTTCGTGGTTCACGTTCACTTCCAGCACTTTATCGGCTTTAACGTTTGGATTGTCTGGCATCATGCTCAGAATCTTCTCCATCTCGATCGAAACTTCACCGTCACTGCTCAGACATACAGGATGCGAACGCAGACGTTTCGAAGCCCGTACATTCGAGACTTTGCCAGCCAGACGTTCTGTCATGTAATCGAACAGTTCTTTGTCTTCAGCGGCTTCCGCTTCGTTTTGTTTGTCTGCTTCATTCTCTTCGATTCCGAGATCTCCAGCCGATACGGAGCGGAATTCTTTTTCTTTATAGTTCACTAGTACTTTCACTGCGAACTCATCGATATCATCAGTGAAATACAAGATTTCATAGCCTTTGTCGGCAACCATCTCGGTTTGCGGGAGTTTCTCGATTCGGGCGTGCGAAGCACCCGCCGCGTAATAGATATACTTTTGTTCTTCTGGCATACGAGAAACGTATTCGTCCAGCGTGACCAGTTTTTTCTCAGTCGAAGAATAGAACATGAGCAGGTCTTTAAGCGCGTCTTTGTGAGTGCCGTAATCGCTGTACACGCCATATTTCAATTGACGGCCGAACGCTTCGAAAAACTTATCGTATTTTTCACGGTCGTCTTTTTGCAGCGATTTAAGTTGGCTTTTGATTTTGCTTTCGATATTTTTGGCGATCAATTTCAGTTGACGGTCATGCTGCAGCATCTCGCGGGAGATATTTAGCGACAGGCTTTCGGAATCGACCATCCCTTTGACGAAGCTGAAATAATCAGGCAGCAGATCCGCGCATTTATTCATAATCAATACGCCGTTTGCATAGAGTTCTAATCCTTTTTCATATTCGCGGGAGTAGAAGTCGAACGGCGGCGTTTCTGGGATAAACAAAATCGAACGATATACAACCGCGCCATCGGCATTGATATGCATATGCGATAACGGCTTATCGAATCCGTAATGTTTTTCCGCATAAAAATTCTCGTAATCTTCTTCGGTTAGCTCGCTTTTGTTTTTGCGCCAGATCGGCACCATGCTGTTGACTTGTTCTTCCTTTGTTTGCTCGTCGAACTCGCCTTCTGCATCTTCTTTCGGTACACGGACAATATTATCCATTTTGATCGGGTAGCGGATAAAGTCCGAATACTTTTTCACAATACTGCGCAACCGATACTCTTCCAAAAACTCGTCGTAGTTATCGTCTTCGGTATTGTCTTTGATACTCAGTACGATTTGTGTTCCGACTTCGGCTTTTTCGGCAGGTTCGATCGTATAGCCGTCTGCGCCGTCAGATTCCCAACGATAAGCCAGTTCTTCGCCCAAAGCGCGGCTTGTCACGGTTACACGGTCTGCAACCATAAATGCCGAGTAGAAACCAACGCCGAACTGACCGATAATATCGTGCCCGTCTTTGGCTTCGTTTTCTTTTTTGAAAGCCAGCGATCCGCTTTTGGCGATGACGCCCAGATTGTTTTCCAAATCTTCGCGTGTCATCCCGATGCCTGTATCGGTCAGCGTCAATTGTCTTTTTTCTTTATCGACAGACAGTTTAATGTAATAATTTTCTGGATCGAACGTCAATGTATCGTCAGTCAACGCGCGATAGTAGATTTTATCAATCGCATCGCTGGAATTGGAGATCAGTTCGCGTAAAAAGATTTCTTTTTGCGTGTAGATCGAGTTGATCATCATTTCGAGTAATCGTTTGGATTCGGCTTGAAACTGTTTCTTTTCCATATCTCGTTATCCCTCCGATGGGTCAAAATTGTTAGCACTCGTTTTATCGGAGTGCTAATCCAATTCCATTTATAGCACTGTTAAAAAACCATGTCAAGAAATGCTCAGTCCTTTTGTCGATCTTGACATAACCAGTTAAATCCAGTGTCAAAATTCAAAAATTGAGGTAATATCATTTTGAAAGTACTTAGCTTGCTAACTAAAAGGAGGAATTCAAACATGGCTTCATTAACAGGGAAAGTTGCAATCGTAACAGGCGGTGCAAACGGAATCGGGGAAGCTTGTGTCAAAGAACTCGCTGCTGCTGGCGCAAAAGTTGTATTTTCTGATTTGAACGATGAACTAGGTAAAAAGTTAGAGCAAGAATTAAATGCGGGCGGAGCAGAAACCCGTTATCAACATTCCGATGTATCGAAAGAAGAAGACGTTAAAGCCTTGATCCAACGTGCGATGGATGAATTCGGTCGTCTGGATACGATGGTCAGCAATGCCGGAATCGGCAACACCGACAGCACAGACGATCTGACATTCGAATCATGGCGCAAACTCATGAGTATCAACTTGGACGGGGTATTCCTTTGTGCCAAATATGCGATTCAAGAAATGAAAAAAAATGGCGAGCAAGGCGGATCGGTCATCAATATGGCTTCGATGCTGGGTCATGTCGGACGTGCAGCAACTTCGGCTTATACCGCTTCCAAAGGCGGCGTCGTGAATTTGACCAAATCTTTGGCTCTTGAATACGGCCCTCAAAATATTCGTGTTAACGCTGTATGCCCTGGATATGTTGAAACTCCACTCCTGAACTCGACTTTAGATGAAGAAACACAAAAATACTTAGCTTCTCTCCATGCTTTTGGACGTCTGGCAAAACCGGAAGAAGTCGGCAAAGCGGTCGTATTCTTGGCTTCGGACGATTCCAGCTTTGTAACCGGTTCTAGCCTAATGGTTGATGGCGGTTATACGGCGCAGTAATGTTTTTTGCCGATCAGATGATTGTCTTCGCAAACAAATGCTATAGATACACAGATAAAAATGTATAAAAAAAGCCCGGAACTTTGAGTTCCGGGCTTTTGTGTATCTACTATTCCAGGTAGCCTTTTAAAATTTTGCTGCGGCTCGGGTGTCTCAGCTTACGCAAAGCTTTAGCTTCGATCTGACGAATACGCTCGCGCGTTACGCCAAATTCTTTGCCGACTTCTTCCAATGTACGGGCACGTCCGTCTTCCAGACCAAAACGCAGTCGAAGTACATTTTCTTCACGTTCTGTCAGCGTATCAAGCACTTCTTCCAGTTGCTCACGCAGCAATCCTGCTTCAGCAAATTTAGAAGGTGCAATCGCTTCTTTATCTTCGATAAAATCGCCAAGTTTGGAATCTTGTTCGTCGCCGATCGGCGTCTCGATCGATACCGGATCTTGCGCAATTTTCATAATATCGCGAATTTTCTCTTCCGTCATTTCCATCGCTTTCGCAAGTTCTTCAACCGAAGGTTCACGACCTAGTTCTTGCAGCATTTGACGCGAAACGCGCATAAATTTGTTCATCGTTTCGACCATATGCACCGGGATACGGATCGTTCTCGCCTGATCGGCCAGAGCGCGGGTGATCGCTTGACGAATCCACCATGTTGCATACGTACTGAATTTGAATCCTTTGGTGTGGTCGAACTTTTCGACCGCTTTGATCAAGCCCATGTTGCCTTCTTGAATCAAGTCAAGCAACATCATGCCGCGTCCTACATAACGACGGGCGATACTCACGACCAGACGAAGGTTAGCTTCGGCAAGTCTGCGCTTTGCTTCCTCGTCTCCTTGTACGATACGTTCTGCCAGAGAAACTTCTTCATTTGCGGATAACAAAGGCGTGCGCCCGATTTCTTTCAAATACATGCGTACCGAATCATCACTTCCTGCGCCGGTAAGAACAGCTTCTTCCGGAATTTGAGTGGACTCAGTTTCTATGTTTCGATCCATCTATAGTTCCCCTTCCTTCCAGAAATTGAGGGTTGACTCCCTAATAAATTCACTAAATATTATTTGACAATAAAATCAAACCATGCTATGATTTTAGTATATTTGTTTATAAACAACTAAATTACGGACAGCTATTAGTATAACATCTTTCTTGGTGAAAATCAACCGGGAAAGATGTTTTTTATTAGTCGTCTTTGTACTCTTTACGTTTAACACCAAAAAAGCTTTTCGAATCCTTTTGGAGACGAAAAGCTTTTTTGATCTGTTCGTTTTTTAAAATTTCAAGGCAATTTAGACCTTTACGATTCAAGTTCTTTGTTTTTGGACAGCAACGTCTTCAGTTCTTTCATAAACATATTGATGTCTTTGAATTGACGATAGACGGATACAAAACGGATATAAGCGACTTCGTCTACCGGATACAACTCTTGCATCACTTGTTCGCCGATCTGATCGCTTTCGATCTCTGGAGCCGCTGTATTGCGCAGAGAACGCTCGACTCGTGAAACGACGGTTTCTAATTGTTCGACCGATACCGGACGTTTTTCACAAGCACGAATCAGCCCCCGCAAAATCTTATCCCGACTGAACTCTTCACGGCTTCCGTCTTTTTTGATAACAATGAGCGGCGTTTCTTCCACCATCTCGAATGTCGTAAATCGTCTCCCGCAACTTTCGCATTCGCGCCTTCTACGAATCGATTTGTTTTCATTGGCAGGTCTGGAATCCAGTACTCGGGTTCCGTTAAAATCGCAATACGGACACTTCAATATCCTTCACTTCCTTTCTCTACCGACAAACGTGCTTTATTCTTTTCCACGCTATTTAGAACGTCTCATATACCTTTGTATATTGATTATAATAGTAAACGACGCGCTGTACATAGTGCCGTGTCTCTCCGATTGGAATATTCCGTACACTTTCCAGCTTGCCATCCCATATTCCGTTTTCCAGCCATTTTTTCACATTCCCGGGTCCTGCATTATAAGCCGCTATGACCGCTAATGAATTATCGCCAAATTGATTAGACAAATTACGCAAATACCAAGTCCCGATCTCGATATTGGTATCCGGTTCATGCTTGATTCGTTCCGTTGTCGCTTCCGGCAATTTGCCTTGCTCGATTGCCCACTTGGCGGTATCGGGCATCAATTGCATAATTCCAAGTGCGCCTACACGCGATTCTTTGCTCGGTTGAAAATTCGTTTCGACCCGAATGATTGAAGCAATCAAAAAAGGATCAATCTCGTAAGATGCGGATTGCTTTTGAATTTCGTCTTTGTATCCGATTGGATAGACCCAGGACATCCAGCCGTCACTGAAAAAAAGCGCGCCGATCAGAAGTACGAACAGAGGCAGAATCACTCTTTTTTTGAATACCTTCATGACTCTGTCCACTTCTTCCATAGCGCATCGACTTGATCCTGTGTGTTTTCAAGTGTTCCGCTATTATCGATAACAATATCTGCTTTGCGCTTTTTTTCTTCGATATCGAGCTGTGCGTTCAGACGTCCTTCGGCTTGTTCGTCAGTTAACCCGTCTCGTACCTTCAGCCGTTCTAATTGCAAATCGCGCGGTACATAGACCACGATGACTTCGTCGTATAATCCTTCTAATCCCGATTCATAGAGCAGCGGAATATCGGCAACCACAATGTTTGACGAATCTGTTCCTTCCGCTTCTTGCACTTGCCTACGAATTTCGGCGCGAATCGCCGGATGGACAATCTCATTAAGCGCTTGGCGTTCTTCGGGACGATTAAAAATATGTTCCGCCATACGGCGCCGATCCAGACCGCCGTCAGCCAGCAAAAATTCGGCGCCGAACCGTTCGGCAACTTGACGCAATAAAGGCTGACCTGGATTCATCACTTCTCGCGCGATAACATCCGCATCGACAAGATGAATGCCTTTAGCGGCGAGCAGCCGGGAAACGGTACTTTTGCCGGTCGCAATACCGCCGGTCAATCCGATTCTCATGCGCCTTGCCCTCCTTGGTGGGGTTGTTGGCAAGTCGGGCAGTAGTGCGTACCGCGACCGCCTACCACCATCCGTTCAATCGGCGTTCCGCAATTATGGCAAGGCTGCCCTTTGCGTCCATAGATGCGGTGCTGATCTTGAAACGATCCGGATTCGCCCTGGCCGTTCACATACGATTTGACGGAAGAACCGCCGGCTTCGACGGCTTCGTTCAAAATATCGACGATGCACTTATGCAATCGTTCCAATTCTTCCCGGCTAAGACTGTTGGCAGGACGTTCAGGATGCAGACCCGCGCGGAACAACGTCTCATCGACATAAATATTCCCGATTCCCGCGACTACTTCCTGGTTCAACAGCACCGTTTTTAACCGTGTTTTTTTACCGGCAAGCTTGGCTTCAAGCGCATCTGCGGTAAATTCAGGCACCAAAGGTTCCAAACCTAATTTCAATAGCGGCGCACCGGCGAATTCTTCACCTGCGGGAAGCAGATCCATCGTGCCGAATTGACGCACATCGCGGTAACGAAGTTCGGTTCCGTCGGTAAAATGGAAAATGACATGGGTATGTTTTTCTACCGGATCACTCGATGAATAGACGCCGTAACGACCTTCCATACGCAGATGCGAGACAATCACCCATCCGTCTAAGTTAAACCGCAAAAACTTACCGCTACGTTCGATATTTTGTACCGTTTGCCCTTCAAGCAACGCGGCAAATAACAAAGGATCATCGGGGCGACGTACGATTCTCGGCAACGAGACGGTAACGCGCTCGATCGTTTTTCCTGTAATTAAAGTATTTAATGTTCGTTTGACCGTTTCGACCTCAGGTAATTCGGGCATGCTATTATCACCTTTCTATCGTCTTGCACTTTGATTTGACCATTATTTCGCTTCGTACCAGTTGTCACCGAAGCTGACGTCTGCTTTGAGCGGAACCGACAATTTCAATGCGCCTTCCATCGTTTCAGGCAGCAATTTTTTCATCAATTCCATTTCTTCCGGCGGAACTTCGAATACCAATTCATCGTGTACTTGAAGCAGCAGGCGACTTTTCAGTCCGCGCTCGGCAAGTACTTCATCTACATGCACCATCGCAAGCTTAATGATATCGGCAGCGGTACCTTGGATAGGCGTATTCATCGCTGTACGTTCCGCAAATGAACGAACCGCAAAATTACGATTATGAATATCCGGCAAATAGCGACGACGTTCCAACATCGTTTTGACATAGCCGTCTTTTTTCGCTTCTTCCACAATATCGTGCATATACTGCTGAACGCCTTTGAACACCGCAAAGTATTGCTCAATAAATTCGGCAGCTTTGGCACGGCTAATCCCAAGGTTTTGCGACAACCCATAATCGCTGATGCCGTACACAATACCGAAGTTAACCGCTTTTGCGGAACGGCGCATATTGGAATCGACTTCTTCTTTGGCTACGCCGAACACATCCATCGCCGTTTTCGTATGAATATCCATATCGTGCAAAAAGGCTTCTTTTAACCGCTCGTCATTCGAGATATGCGCCAACACGCGTAATTCGATCTGCGAATAGTCGGCGGCAAGAATACTCCAACCCGGTTCCGAAGGTACGAAAGCCTTACGAATTTTGCGACCTTCTTCCAGACGAATCGGGATATTTTGCAAATTCGGATATTGGCTGCTCAGACGTCCGGTTGCCGTTAACGCTTGACGGTAATACGTATGCACTTTGCCGGTTTCCGGGCGAATTTCTTTGAGCAAGCCATCGATATACGTCGATTGCAACTTCGCCAATTGCCGATACTGCAAAATCGTCCGCACGATCGCATGATAAGGCGCTAGTTCTTCCAATACTTTCGCATCGGTAGAATAACCCGTTTTCGTTTTCTTTTTGACAGGTAGACCTAATTTATCAAATAAAATCTCGCCCAATTGACGCGTCGAATTGATATTGAACTCGGTTCCGGCATGTTCGTAAATTTCGCTTTGCAGACGCTTGATTTCAATCTCAAATTCGCTGCCCAGCTTTTCCAGATCGTCTGGATTAACCGCGATGCCTTGTTTCTCCATATCCGCGAGAATACGCGACAACGGCATCTCAAGTTTGTAAAACAGATCGTTCATTTCAAAACTTTCCATAAGCTCGCGTTGTTTGGGGATGATCTGTTCCAGAGCTTCGACTTTTCGCGCTGAGTGAGCCGCCAATACTTCCACATCCGGCCAAGCGAACTTCGTTAATCGACCGTATACAACTTCATCTTCCGTCAAAATAGGCAGCTCGTATTTAGCCGCCAGACCGCTGACTGTCGTCGCCGTTTCGGTCGGATCGATCAAATATGCCGCAAGCTGGGAATCGAACGCTGCGCCTGCAAAATGAATCCCTTTCCAGTGCAATGCCAAATCTGTCCGATGCAGATCGTAGCCGTTTTTCGGCGCTGAAGCATCTTCTAACCAATCCAGTACCTTCGAAGCTTTCGGAGAACGAAGTACCTCATAGGGCACATAATAATACCGGGATTCGCCGTGAAGCGTAATGCCTGCAACTTCCGCATGATGCGGATTATCGCCATGCGTTTCTGCATGCAGCACTGTGATTTTCGGTAAAAACTCGCTTAATTCATCTAGCAAGTCTTCGTCGACAATACGCAAATCGAGCGGCGGACGATCTTCTGCTTTTACCTCTGGTTCAGCGAACGGATCTTCTTCTTCCCCGCCGATATACGGAATTTTCTCGATCAACGATGTGAATTGAAGATTGCGAAGCAGAGGCTCTGCGGTCTCGCGGTTTGCCCCGGCATATGCCAGTTCGTCCCATTCCAGCGGCAACGGCACTTCACGGAAGATCGTCGCGAGCTGTTTACTCAGGCGTGCGCTATCCGCATTTTCTTCGATTCGTTCTTTTTGTTTGCCTTTCAGTTGATCGGTATGCTCAAGCAAATTTTCGATCGTTCCGTATTCATGCAGCAACTTGAGCGCTGTTTTCTCGCCTACGCCCGGTACGCCCGGAATATTATCGGACGAATCGCCCATCAATCCTTTGAGATCGACAATCTGCGCCGGAGTTAAGCCAAATCGCTCCATGATCTGCTCGGGTCCGTGCGGCAAGACGTCGCCGACGCCTTTACCTTTGAGCAAGTTGATCCGCACATATTCCGAAGCCAATTGAAGTACGTCTTGGTCACCGCTGACGATGACCGTTTCGCATTTTTCGCGATCGGCTTGAGCTGCCAGAGTACCCATGATATCGTCGGCTTCGTAGTTGTTCAATTCGTATTGCTTGATGCCCAGAGCTTCGATCAATTCTTTGAGCAAAGGGAATTGAGTGCTTAACTCAGGCGGCGTTTTTTGACGTCCGGCTTTGTATTCGGTAAACGTATCGTGTCTGAATGTTTTTTTACCTGCATCGAATGTGACTAAAATATGCGTAGGCTTTTCGTCTTGAAGCAAACGAAGCAACATGAGCATAAATCCGTACACCGCATTCGTTGGTCGTCCATCAGCAGTCTGTAGTGGCGCCGTAATCCCGTAAAAGGCTCGGTAGATCAAATTGTTGCCGTCGATCATCATTAATTTATTCATGTAAAACCTCCGCTTAGCTGTAATCTTCGTTCTTCTATGATACCATCAAACGCACAAAAAACCGAATTCCGCGTATGCGAAATTCGGCAAAAAAACCTTATCTCCTGCAAGTCTTTAAGACCGGGCTTTTTTTCTTTTTTTCGCGTGTTTACTAGGGCGTCCGGATTTTGTGTTCATATCCAAAATATCTGCCGTAAGCCCGCGTTGCTTCAGCCACCAATAAGTCGCACCGGTAGCCGCCGCAATCACGGCAAGCGCAAACGCATAGCCAAACGGCCAAGACAATTCCGGCATCCGTTCAAAATTCATCCCCCAGATCGCACCGAGTGCAGTCGTTGGCGTAAGCAATACCGTGTAGAGCGTCAAAGCTTTCATAATATCGTTCGAACGATAATTCGTAATATTCTCATCGACTTTCAGTAACGAATTGATCTCTCGATCATATTCGCGTTGCAACATCTCGATCCGGCGAAGACGAAGATCGACAATATGTTTGGCATCCGAATCTTCGATATCGCTACGAAACGTTTCTTCCGACGCATAACGGACTTCTTTGATCGGAAGGATCTGTGCATTCCAATACGTCAGATCGTTACGCAGATCAATCGTCCGTTTCAAAATTCGCCGATCATTCCGCTCACGCATTTCTTCTTCAAGCGCATGCAGACTTTGTTCAAAAGCATCCGACTGGATAAAAAAGAACTCCAACATTTCGCTCAGCATCACAAGAAGTGCATCAATCGGCGCAGCACAATCCAGCATGAGCGAAGTCAAGCCTTCTTGATCGGTACGCGTCAAAGTCAGATGGTTTCCTCCGATTAAGATCAACCGATCTTTTGTTACATAATAATGCAAAAGCAAATGATGCTGCTGTCGATCTTGCCCCATGTCTATAAATAAAGTTCCATTTAACACACTATCATCTTGATTGGGACGAGCCATAGCAAGCGTACGGTTGCGGGTTCTTGCCACACTTTCGCCGAGCCAAGCTTGAATATCAAAATCGGTATGACCATGAAAATGTTCCTTAGCCTCAGCATGGTTTGCAAAAGAAATCCAACGCCAAGTCTGATCGGACGATTGCTTGTATTCGGTAGCAGACATATTTATTCTTCCTTCCCTGCTAACTTCTTCACTTTTAAGCTATTACCCGATCTATACCAGATTGCAAACGAAAAAACGCGCTATTCGGTGGGGGTACCGAATAACGCGGATAAGAAAAGATCATAAGGTTCGGACTACCGATTCCAAATTCAATTACGAATTTAGATCAGGGCGACGTCCAGTTACGAGGAACACTACGTTTTCGCCGATGTTCGTCGCATGGTCAGCAATCCGTTCGATATAACGACCTACCATTTGCAGCAACATCATTTGCGGCGCTGCTTGCGGCTCATCGATCAGCAAGGTATACAGCTCTCGCAACATCGAACCGTATAACTCATCGACTTCATCGTCGTCTTTTGCCATTTTGTAAGCGAGATCGGTATTTTCGTCCATATAAGAACGAATCGATTCCGAAATCATCGTGGACGCGATATTTGCCATCTGCGGAATATCAACCAGCGGCTTCACCATAGGTTCGCCGTCGAGACGTACCGTTACTTTTGCAATATCGCGTGCCAGATCGCCCATACGCTCCAAGTCGCTCGAAATTTTAAAAGCAACAATGATGCGGCGCAAATCTTTTGCCACGGGTTGCTGCGTAATAATAAGCTGCGAACCCAGCTCCAAAATTTCTTCTTCCAATACGTTCAATTCACCGTCGCGGCGGATCACTTCTTCGGCTTTCGCCAAATCAGCCGTTTTCAACGATTCAACAGCTTCTCTTAATGCCTCGTCCATACGTGTACCCATCTGAATCAGCAATTCGCGAAGCTGGTTTAAGCCGGAGTCAAAATCTGTTCTACGAACCATACGGAATGAACCTCCTTATTTTTTAGTTCTAAATTTGTTCAGCCAAACCTGCCCGAAATATAATCCTCCGTGCGCGAATCTTCCGGCGTGGAGAACAAAGTTTTCGTTTCCGCTGCTTCTACAACGACTCCATTGAGGAAAAATACCGTCTTATCCGAAACACGCGCCGCTTGGTGCATATTGTGCGTGACCATCACAATCGTATATTGATGCTTGATTTCACGAATTAGTTCTTCGATTTTAGCAGTGGAGATCGGGTCAAGCGCCGACGTCGATTCATCCATCAACAACACATCAGGCTTTACAGCCAAAGCGCGAGCAATACACAGGCGTTGTTGTTGACCGCCAGACAATCCGAAAGCCGAACGCTTTTGGAAATCTTTCACTTCGTCCCATAGCGCAGCTTGCTTCAAGCTTTCTTCGACGATCTGATCCAATTCGGACTTTTTGCTGATGCCTTTTAGGCGAGGACCGTAGGCTACATTTTCATAGATTGATTTTGGAAAAGGGTTCGGTTGCTGGAATACCATCCCGACACGTTTACGCAAATCTTCAACTTCCATATTTTTATCATAAATATCGGCTCCGCCTAATGCTACAAGCCCTTCGATTCGCGTGCCGGCAATTTGGTCATTCATCCGGTTCAGCGTTCGAAGCAGCGTCGATTTTCCGCAGCCGGAAGGTCCGATAAATGCGGTCGCCGCTTTTTCAGGGATATCGAGATTGACACTTTTGAGTGCATGAAATTGGTCATAATACAAATCTAGGTTTTCGGTACGAATAATCGGTTCCATTCTTCTGAGTCTCCTTCGCGGTTCACCTCAAGCCAGTGTAGCCCCGATTTGTTAAGCCGATTAAGAAGAATTGTAAACGCAGCGTAAAATTTCGAAAAATCAGTTTCAAAACGCGTTTATCGTTGAGCTAAAGACTGCTCCAAATTGTGATGAATGTCTTGAACTTCGCGTAACGACTCTTGAGTTAACTCAAAAGTCTGATTGCCGGTTTGTTTCGAACGTTGGGCTGAAATCCACATTTGCTGAAAATGATCGTCAGCAGCGTTCATTTGTTTGGAGGCTTTGCCGATCCGAGCTTGCGTTTCTTCCATCTCTTGGCCGACATATTGACTAAAGGTATTCATCCGCTCCAATAGACTGCCGATCTGATCGGATAATAGACGGGTCGATTCTGCCAAAGTCCGCACTTCACCTGCCACAACAGCAAATCCTTTTCCGGCTTCTCCAGCACGCGCCGCTTCGATTGAAGCATTCAGAGCCAATAACGAACTGGTTCCGGCAATACCGCGAATCGCACCTGTTGCTTTTTCAATTTCTTTGGTGCATTGCAGCATATTATCGATCGATCCGCGTTGTTTTTGAATCGCCGAGACGGCTTCGGTAAACGTATGGTCGGCTTGAAGCAGGGCTTGCCTGCCTTCCTCGGTATGGATAGTCATTTGCTGCGCTTCATGCACGCCTTGATCTGTAGCTTGATGAATCTCTGTTAATGAACGAGATATTTGACTTAGCGTCATCCGGCTTTCTTGGATCTGATCTTCGCGTTCTTGAGCAGCTAGCTCTTGCAAATCTCGCGACAATTGAATCAGATCCCGTACCGTTAAAATTCCGGCGTAACGCCCTTCTTCAACAAGGACAACGCAATCTGCGAACGATTCGTCTCCTCTTCCCAGTGCAATATCGATTAGCTCGGACGGACAATCTTTGATTTCCGCGATCAAGGGTTCAAGCCCTGCCGCTTCGGCTACAGGTCGATCGTAAAATAACTCCGGAGCAAATCTTCCATTCAATTTCCGATAAAACGCATCGCGCATCAATAAATAGACAGGCTGATCTTCTGGCGAAATGACCACAATACAAGGCGCGTCGGTATTTTGCTTAAATACTTGCAGCGCTTGAAAGCAAGTCAGTTCTGCTGCAATCACGGGAGCAAAACGTATATAGTCGGTTAATGCAGGCTGCCTTTTGATCTGAATTTTGAGTTGTTTCTCTAAGTCTGCCGTAACCGTTTTCGGTTTAGTATCTATAAATTGCTGGATTTCTTCCCAAAAAGCTTCTTCTGTCAAAGAAGTCTGATTCTGATGATTTTCACTTTGCGCAATGTCTTCTTTTTCGATCGTCGCCGATACGGACATAGAAACTTCTCCCCTGCCTTTTTTCTTCATTGTACCGTTGCCTCGTTAAAAGAATATCAACGCTCTGTTAAACGTCGATCAAATATAAAAAAAGACTCCGACCGTCCCTTATAGGGAAGATCTAGAGTCTACTTTAATCTGAGCCACAACCAATTTATATCCGACGCCCCGAATGGAATCGATATGCACCGAACCCGGGTCAAGCTCTAACTTTTTACGAAGTGAGCTGACATGCACGTCTACCGTACGCTGACCGCCGATATAATCAAATCCCCATACGGCGTTCATGAGATCGTCCCGAGTCATAACAACCCCGGGCTTGCGAGCCAGATACAGCAACACTTCGAATTCTTTCGGTCTTAAATTGATACTTTGCTGCCCAAGCATCACTTCGTATTTATCCGGATAAATGGTCAGTGCGCCTAGACTAATTTTAGATTCAGACGTCGAAGGAGCCGGGTATTCCAAATCTTCGCCTGACGTGCGACGAATGACCGCCGCGACACGCGCCAGCATTTCCGATACGCCGAACGGCTTTGTAATATAATCATCGGCACCAAGCTTGAGTCCGAGTACGATGTCTTCTTCCGCGTTTTTAGCTGTTAAAATCACGATTGGCGTTTTGACGCCGGAAGTTCGCAATTTTTCTAAAATTTCGATTCCGTTCATACCCGGAAGCATTAGATCGAGCAGAATCAAATCAAAAGCTTCTCTGCGAGCTCGTTCATATCCGCTTGTCCCATGTTCTTCCAGAACGACTTCATACCCATCCTGAGACAGATTGTAAGAAATCAACCGCGACAACGTAGGCTCGTCTTCGATAACGAGCAGTTTTCTAGCCATAGGCTCGATCCCCCATTTCGTTTACCTTCAACATCTTTGTCAAAGCCTTGTTCAATCACTTCTGCCTTTCTCTATATCAAGCCTGTAGGATGCAAAAATGACCGACTTTGATGATTTCCACTTTTTGACCTTCATCAGCATATCATGGCATTGTTAACTCTGTGTAAAAAGTTAGAGATTTTCCTGAAGCACAGGGAGTTCTACACTAAATGTACTTCCAACGCCAAGTTCGCTTTCGACCGAAATCACTCCTCGGTGCAATTCGACCAGATGTTTGACGATAGACAGACCCAGACCGGTTCCGCCAGAAACTCGCGATCTGGCTTTATCGACCCGATAAAACCGTTCGAAAATTCGCGGTAAATCTTTTTTCGGAATTCCGATTCCGTTGTCTGCAATACTGAACCGTACCCGATCTTCTTCATACTCCGGATCAACAAACTCTTCGGCTTTGATCGTGATACGTCCACCGTCCGGGGTATAACTAATCGCGTTCGCCACCAGATTGATAAAGATTTGTCTCATCCGATCTTCGTCCGCTTCGATAAACAACTCTTCGGGCACTTGAATACGGATTCCGATTTTTTTCTGCTCGGATGATCCTTCCAATACTTTACTCACGGATCGGAACAACGTCAGCACATGTACGGGCGCATAATCTAGTTGGATTCGGCGCGATTCGATTTTCGATAAATCCAAAATATCGCCAATTAACCGGTTCAACCGATCGCCTTCATCGTAGATAATTTTCAGGAACGAGCGTGCAGTCTCTTCGTCTTGTACGCCGCCAGACAGCAGCGTCTCCGCAAAACCTTGAACCGCCGCAACCGGCGTTTTCAGTTCATGGGACACATTCGCTACGAATTCGCTGCGCATCCGTTCCAGACGCCGGATATCGGAGACGTCTTGGAATAAGAACAACATCCCGTGATACGAATCGTCATGCAGTACGGTCATTGGCACACCGTCTAGCGAAATCAAGCGTTCTTCCGGAACAAATAAAGTCAGCTCGTCGTGCATCCGATTTTTGTGTAGAACGCCTTCTTGGATAAATCGAGTCAATTCGTAAAAACGCTTCAGCTCCGTGTAAGGACGTCCTACTACGCGATCGGCGCGTATGCCCAGCATCCGTTCGGCTTGGCGATTGACTAGACCGATACGCTCTTTTTCGTCAATCATCAAAATACCGCCGGTCATATTATCGAGTACGTTTTGCAGCAAACTTTCGTTGTCTCGAATCGTAAGCATCTGCGCTTGAAGACTATCCGCCATATTGTCGATCGAGGCTCCAAGCTGACCGATCTCGTCACGGCGCATCTGACCGACCCGTGCATCATAATCGAGTTTCGAAATACGATTCGCTGTCGCCATAATATGTTCGATCGGCTTCGTGAGCCCGCCTGCCAATCGATAACTGAGTGCTGCGGATAGCAAAAATAAAGCCGCCAATGCACTGCCCATAATGATCCAACCACGCTGCAATCCTTCTTCGACAATCGCAAGACTCATGGATAACCGAATATATCCGTCGAATCCGCCCGAAGATACAATAGGAGCTGCCACATAGAGCATATCGCGCCCTAAAGTATGGCTATACCGTACTGCATGTCCGGGAGCATTCGCGCTCGAAGTCCGAATCTCTTCGCGATCCAGATGATTATCCATAGAAGCCGGATCGCTTTGCGAATCTCCGATGACGACGCCGTCTTTGCCGATAAAGGTTACGCGAGAATCGGTTAAGGAAGCCAAACGCCGCGCTTGTTGTTCGAACACTTCCGGAACACTTTCACTAGATTTCGGCGCAGACGGTAATATGAGCAAATCTTCGAGCAATGCAATCTCCCGACCCATATACTCTTCCAACGAACGAATATGCGAATCTCGAAAAACTTTAGCCATCGTCAGCCCTGCCGCTAATACAGAAATTCCGACCAGCAGCAATAAAATCAACGTAAGACGGGTACGAAACGGTTTCATCAACGGAGACTCTCCTTCATCGGGTACGGTTTGAATTTACGTAAAACCAGTTGATGCAAAGTCGCAAGCGGCTGTTGCACCAAGATTGCCAGCACGACCGGAACCGCCGCTTGCGGCGAAAAATAACCAAGCGCCAATACCAAGCCAAGCGAGTTGTTTCGCATTCCGGTTGCAAATGAGATCGTAACCAGAAGCTCAGGCACGCGTTGTTTGAATAACAAAGGCATATAATAACCTAGCATATAGCCGATCCCGACCAGTAGCAATACCGCCGGAATCACCGAAGCCAAATCACCGCGCAGCTCATACGCATAAGGAGCAATCCCTGCTGCATTTAACAAAATCACAAGCATAAAAAAGATTTTAGAAATCGGCAGCAAAACAGGACCCGCTTGCTTTTTGAACGTACCGCCGGAGCGCTCATAGATCACAACGCCCAAAGCTGTAGGTACGACGACCATGAGCAATAAATCCCGCATCAGATGCAGCGTGTCGAAAGCGAGTTCTGTTCCGAAAAACAGCTGGATCAATCCCGGAACGACAAGCGGGCTAAGCGCCGAATCCAATAATACCATCGCAAGCCCGAGCGCCATGCTTCCACCCGATAATTCAATCCATAAGACGGAAGAAACGCCAAGCGGAATAATTGTAAAAAGCACCAGTCCAATCGTATACGGCGAAGACGCTCCAAATAATGCACTGCCCAAAGCAAATGCAGCCAGAGGCGCAATCAAATGACTAATGATCAACGTTAAAATAATCGGAAAAGGTCTGGAAAACACATGCTTCAAATGTTCTCGACCACATCCAACTCCCATAACGAAAGTAATATACGCAAATAAATAAGGAATCGTTGGGACAAGAGGAAGCAGCGGCTGGGAACAAATCAGACCCAGCACAAGCAGCGACGGCGTAATCCAAAACATGCCCCGATCTACCCAACTGCTGAACGCCAAAGCTTTTTGCTTCACTTGTGTTCCTTCCTTTCAATCCTGCTATAATGAGTAACGTACTTGCCCTAACCTGTTTATTTATCTTAACACAAAGAGCCGCGACTCCATGTACAGATCGTAGCCAAAGAAAGGGTGCCTGTTTTGACGACTTATCCATTTTCCGCTTATTTATACCGTTTGAAACACATTAAGCGTTGGAGTTTGATGCGCAGCACGATGACCGAGAACGTTGCCGAACATTCGTATCACGTCGCGTTGCTGTCGCATTTATTATGTACGATCGGGAATGAAATGTACGGTAAATCGCTGAATGCGGACCGTGCGGCTACGCTTGCTCTATTTCATGATGCTCCCGAAGTGTTTACCGGCGATATTCCAACACCCGTCAAACATCATAACGAAGCGCTGCTGTCCAATTTCCGCATGATCGAGCAAATGGGCGCGCAGCGTCTGACGGATATGGCTCCAGAGCCGCTTCAGCCTGTCTATGCGTCCTTGATTGGAACCAGTGAACCGAGCGCAGAAGATCAAGAACTTCATCTGTATGTCAAAGCCGCTGACCGAATCGATGCTTATCTCAAATGCGCCTGGGAAGTCGCAGCCGGCAATCGGGAATTTGCAGTCGCCAAGCAGCAAACGGAAGAAAAACTTGCCGAATCCGCGATGCAGGAAGTCGAATACTTCCTTAAACATTTGGCTCCCGCATTTGAAATGACGTTGGACGAATTGTCCGCGCAGATCGGTCAAGAAACGCAGCGACCGGAAGTTCGTTAACCGAATCTTGCAAAAAACAAAAAAAGCCGTTTGCTCGGTGAGAAGTGGAAGTTCCACTTCCTACTCCGAACAAACGGCTTTTTATGATCTGAATAGCGTCTATGAAGCGAAGTCTTTATCCGTTGATAATTTCTCCGCCATTGATATGAATGATTTGCCCGCTCACGTATGAAGCATCCGGTGAAGCCAGATACACATAAGCCGGCCCTAATTCGGAAGGTTGCCCCATTCGGCCCATCGGTTGGCTTTCGCCAAACGTTTCTACTTTTTCTTCAGGGAACGTAGCTGGAATCAGCGGTGTCCAGATCGGTCCTGGCGCTACGCCGTTTACACGAATCTTTTTCTCGGCTAGACTCATCGATAACGAACGAGTGAAGCTTGTGATTGCGCCTTTTGTCGATGAATAATCAAGCAATTCCGGGCTGCCTCGGTACGCCGTAATCGACGTTGTATTGATAATCGAAGCTCCTTCTTGCAGATGCGGCAATGCCGCTTTGCTCATAAAGAACATACCGAAAATATTGGTGCGGAACGTACGCTCTAATTGCTCGGCTGTAATATCGGTAAGCGATTCTTGTGGATGTTGCTCCGCAGCATTATTCACCAAAATATCGAGTTTACCGAATTTGTCGATGACACGTTTGACCGATTCTTGCGCAAAAGCCTCATCGCCTACATCTCCGACTAATAACAGACAGTTTCGACCTTCCGCTTCAACCAGACGTTTCGTTTCTTCAGCGTCACCATGTTCGCTAAAGTACAAAATCGCTACGTCGGCGCCTTCTTTTGCATAATGAACGGCGACAGCACGACCGATCCCGCTATCTCCCCCGGTAATCAGTGCTGTCATGCCTTGCAATTTACCTGCTGCTTTGTAACTTGGCGAAATGTATTCGGGTCTCGGCGTCATATCCGATTCCGAACCATGACCTTCAAGTTGTTGTGCAGGTGGGCTTTGCGGTCTTTTTTCGTTAGCTTGCTGTTCATTGGCTGGCATTCAGAAAACTCCCTTCCAGTTGATCTGTAGTTGTCTTCGAGCTTCCGTTTCTTACTTACCACACCTCATCCATTCGCAAACATTTCTTTGATAAAAAGAGAATTTTCTTCTCATTTCCAATTTCCATTTCACCTATTTAAACTTGACCGAATCTTTAGTTTGATAATCCGGCTTGAACTACAGAAATCACACCGCGTACCGATTCGGCAGAAACATCCAGTGCAGACTTTTCTTCTTCGGTTAATGACAATTCAAAAATCCGCTCAATTCCGTCGCCACCAAGAATCGCCGGCACGCCGAGGAACAGATCATTATATCCGTATTCGCCTTCAAGTCTTGCGATAACCGGTAGAACCCGCTTTTTATCTTTCAAGATGGCTTCTGCCATCTGCATCAATGCTGCTGCCGGCGCATAATACGCACTGCCGTTGCCAAGCAGATTAACGATTTCGCCGCCGCCAACTCGTGTGCGCTGTACGATTTCTTGAATACGTTCAGGAGAAATCAGCGTATCGATCGGAATTCCGCCCACGCTAGAGTAGCGCACCAGCGGAACCATATCATCGCCGTGCCCGCCTAACACAAAGCCGCGTACGTCTTCTACCGATACGTTCAATTCTTCCGCGATAAACGCGCAATAACGCGCCGTATCCAATACGCCGGATTGTCCGATTACGCGGTTTTTAGGAAAGCCGAGTGTTTCGTAGGCGGTGTATGTCATGGCATCAACCGGATTGCTGAGGACGATCACGGTGGTGTTCGGCGCGACTTTTTTGATTTGCTCGCATACGGAACGGACGATACCCGCATTCGTATTGACCAGATCATCGCGGCTCATACCCGGCTTACGTGCGATTCCTGCTGTCAAAATGACGAGATCCGAATCTCTGGCATCTTCATAATTTGATGTTCCGGTAATCCGGGCGTCGAATCCAAGTACAGGCATCGCTTCTTGCATGTCCAAGGCTTTGCCTTTTGTCGGATTTTCCAACTGCGCAATATCCAGCAGCACGACATCACCAAGTTCTTTTTGCGCCATCATCAAAGCTGCTGTAGCTCCTGTAAATCCTGCTCCGACCACCGTAATTTTTTTGCGGGTAATTGTCATGATTGTAAGTCCTCCTTTGATCAGATATAAATCTTGATTACAAGAAAATCGGATAAAAAAGAACGGACGAAAGAAAAGTCGTTCCCGACTTCTCCCCCGTCCGTTCGTGATGCGTAAACTTACATGTTGCCGATCACTTCGTTCGCGAATTCCGAGCATTTCACTTCTTTTGCGCCGTCCATCAGACGAGCAAAGTCGTAAGTTACGGTTTTGTTGTTGATCGAAGCTTCCAGACCTTTGTAGATCAGGTCAGCTGCTTCTTGCCATCCCAAGTGTTCCAACATCATAACGCCGGACAAGATCACGGAACCTGGGTTCACGACGTCTTTGTCTGCGTATTTCGGAGCTGTACCGTGAGTAGCTTCGAAGATCGCATGACCCGTTACGTAGTTGATGTTCGCGCCCGGTGCGATACCGATGCCGCCTACTTGAGCCGCCAAAGCGTCAGACAGGTAATCGCCGTTCAGGTTCAACGTAGCGATTACGTCGAAGTCTGTAGGACGTGTCAGAACCTGTTGCAACGCGATATCGGCAATCGCATCTTTTACGATGATTTTGCCAGCATCTTCAGCTGCTTTTTGCGCTGCGTTCGCTGCGTCTGTACCGTCTTTTTCTTTGATTTCGTCGTATTGTGCCCATGTGAACACTTTATCGCCGAATTCAGCTTCAGCCACTTCGTAGCCCCAGTTCTTGAAAGCTCCTTCTGTGAACTTCATGATGTTGCCTTTGTGTACCAATGTTACGGTTTTGCGGCCGTGATCGACTGCATATTGAACCGCAGCGCGAACCAGACGCTTGGAGCCTTCTTCCGATACAGGCTTGATACCGATACCCGACGTTTCCGGGAAACGGATTTTGTTAACGCCCATTTCGTTTTTAAGGAATTCCAAGACTTTTTTCACTTCTTCGCTACCTTCTTGGTACTCGATCCCTGCATAGATATCTTCGGTGTTTTCACGGAAAATAACCATGTCAACTTGCTCAGGACGTTTAACCGGGGAAGGTACGCCGTCGAAGTAACGAACTGGACGCAAGCATACGTACAGATCCAGTTCTTGACGAAGCGCTACGTTCAGCGAGCGGATACCGCCGCCGATCGGCGTTGTCAAAGGACCTTTGATCGCAACGATATATTGACGAATCGCGGTCAGCGTATCTGCTGGCAACCACTCTCCGTATGTATTGAATGCTTTTTCGCCGGCAAATACTTCGTACCAAGCGATTTTCTTTTCGCCGTTGTAAGCTTTTTCCACTGCCGCGTCAAGAACGCGTTTGGAAGCTTTCCAGATGTCACGACCTGTACCGTCGCCTTCGATAAATGGAATAACCGGATTGTTTGGAACAACGAGTGTACCGTTATCAATCTGAATTTGTTCGCCTTCAGTCGGTGCAGTAAATTTTTCGAATGTAGACATGAATGGAATTCCTCCTTCAAAATGGGGTCAAGCTTTTTTTATTGTAGCGTATCACAAGCTGATTTTGAACCGAACTTCTGAATTACGCCGAAAAAAAGCCGTCCGCCGCTTGGTTCACCGCCGGACGGCTTACTTGCGTAATTAGCGTTTGTCGATCGGTACGTAAGTCAGATCGAGCTCGCCTACGTACTCGGCACGCGGACGAATCAGACGGTTGTTTTCGTACTGCTCCAAAATGTGCGCGGTCCACCCTGATACCCGGCTAATCGCGAAGATCGGCGTGAACAGTTTGCGCGGAATACCGAGCAACGTGTATACCGAAGCCGAATAGAAATCGACATTTGGTTTCAAGCCTTTTTGCGAAGTCACGAGATCTTCGACTTTGATCGACATTTCGTACAGCGACGAATCGCCTTTTGCTTCGCCAAGGCGACGAGACATCTCCATCAGGTGCTTCGCACGTGGGTCGCCGTCTTTGTATACACGGTGTCCAAAGCCCATGATTTTGGCTTTGTTCGCCAACTTGTCATTGATATAACTTTCTACACGATCTGGAGTACCGATTTCTTCCAACATGATCATTACCGCTTCATTAGCGCCGCCGTGAAGAGGGCCTTTGAGCGCGCCGATCGCAGAAGTTACGCCGGAATAAATATCAGACAATGTAGCAACCGTTACACGTGAAGCGAACGTCGAAGCGTTCAATTCGTGATCGGCATGAAGAACCAAAGCTTTGTCCAAAGCTTCGATTGCCGTCTGCTCAGGAACTTCGCCGTTCATCATGTACAGGAAGTTCTCAGTCAGCCCAAGCCCTGCTTTTGGAGCAATCGGCTCTTGGCCTTCAGAGATACGGGACAAAGCAGCAACGAGTGTCGGCAATTGCGCTTGCAGGCGCTCTGCTTTCATCACGTTGGACTCTGCACTCATATCGTCCGCGTCTTTATCGTACAAAGCTAGCGCAGATACTGCTGTGCGCAAAGCCGCCATCATGTTCATATCTTTTGGATACAGCTTCATTTGCTCAATGACTTCAGCAGGAACCGGAGCGTATGTCTCCAGATTAGCTTTGAGTTTGCTCAGTTGCTCTTCGTTCGGCAATGCACCATGCCAAAGCAGGTAAGCGACTTCGTCGAACGAAGCGTTAGCCGCCAAGTCGTCGATATTATACCCTCGGTATGTAAGCACACCGTCTACGATCGAACTGATCGAAGAAGTTGTAGCTACAATGCCTTCAAGACCTTTAGTTGCTGTCATCGTACATCTCTCCTTTGCGATTGAAACGGATACATGCAAGCATGAATTTACAGAAACATATCCCAAATCATTGTAACCGTTTTTATAGGATTACAAACGTTTAGGGCTTCGGTCTATAATTCTGCCGAAAACAACAAATCTTATCACAATAGTGCCTTAATCATCATACCGGATTTTGTCATTTTTTTGAACATTTATACGATAAACGAGGCATCAAATTGTTTTATCGCAGTGATAACTTATTTGAAACCCCTTACAAATCTTAATGTTACAGGAGTGAGCAAGCGTTTGCAAGTGACTTGCTTATAGAAAAACCGTCCGCAGAGTGCGGACGGTTTTCGTAAACTTATACGTATCAACGACGATAAAAAGTAATATTGCCGTTTTTCATTCGTTTTTCGATCCAACGCATTGCTGCTCGGTGATACAGAGGACGCGTCAATGGAAACACAAGCGTAATCCCGATCAGGTCGGTGATAAAGCCGGGGGCAATCAATAAAGCACCGCCTGCCATAATACATACGCCGTCTACCAGTTTTCTACCGGGAGGCTGTCCGCTTTCGGCAAGCAGCTTCAGATCGTTCATCGCTTTGCGACCTTCAAATTGAACCATTGCGATTCCGATTACGGTAGTCGCAAGTGCCAGCACTAACGTTTTGAAAAATCCGAAATAATCAATTAACCATGCAAAAGCCGCAGCTTCGACGACTACAGCCAATATGAATAAAATCGTCATTTTGTTTTTCATTGCCCGTTCTCTCCTTTACCTGTCGCTTCTGCAGGTTTATCGATCCACTTGCCGATCTGTTCATATAAATGTGGTGCGGCTTTATTTAAGCGAACCGGTTTCCACTGGGTATTTAACCAGACATGATCGGTTGCTCCTGTATTTAATAACGTTCCCGCTCGCGGTTTTTTGGAATCCCATTCTATCGAATCTGTATTCCATTCCTGTTCATCTTCGCACCGACGGATTTCGTATTCGTAATCCAATCGCAGGGGTGAAAATCCGACAATCCGCGTATAAATCCACACTTTGTCATCATATCGAGCCGGTTGGACAAAAGTTGTCCTAGCTTCAAGTACAGGCAAGTACAGCCCTTGTTCTTCGATTTGTCGATACGATAATCCGATGGTGCGAATCATCTCTGTCCGTCCAATTTCAAACCAATTTAAATAGTTGGTATGATACACGACTGCCATTTTATCGGTTTCTTGATAACGAACTTTCAATCCGGTGCGGAACCATTTTTGTGTGTTGTCCGCTACGTTTTGTTCAAGTTTCTTCATAAGCTCCCACTCCTTGTATCATCCAGCCGTAGGCTTATTTCTTCATTCCTATTTCTTTAAGCCTACTTCTATTGTATACGAAATGACATCAAATAAAAAACAGCATAAAAAAGCCGCCGTTCGCACGGCGACTTTGTGGAATATGAGCGATTTTTAGTGAATATGATCCACTTTGATCAGGTTTGTCGAACCCGAACGACCGAGTGGTACGCCCGCAGTAATGACAACCAGATCGCCTTCTTGAACGAGACCGGATTTTTTCGCGCCTTGCAATGCGCTTTCGAACAATTCGTCTGTTGTTTCAGCGACTTCGCCTTTAACCGGAATAACGCCCCAAGCCAGTGCCAAACGACGCAGCGTTTGCTCTTGAGTCGTTACCGCGATAACCGGAGCTACCGGACGGTATTTCGATACCATGCGTGCTGTAGTACCCGATTCTGTCGAAGTTACGATCGCTTTAACATCCAAGTTCCATGCTGCGTGAGCCACAGATTGGCTGATCGATTCGGTAACCGATTTTTGTTGAGCTTCGCTTTGTTTTTTCAGAATCTCACGGTTGTTGATTGTCGATTCTGCTTTTTCAGCGATACGCGACATTGTTTGTACGGACTCAACTGGGTATTTACCTGCAGCTGTTTCGCCCGACAACATGATCGCATCTGTTCCATCCAAGATTGCGTTCGCTACGTCACTTGCTTCAGCGCGAGTTGGACGTGGGTTACGTTGCATCGAATCGAGCATTTGTGTAGCCGTGATAACCGGTTTACCCGCACGATTACATTTTTCGATCATTTGTTTTTGCACGATCGGTACATCTTCAGCAGGGATTTCTACGCCGAGATCGCCGCGCGCTACCATCAGACCGTCGGATACTTCCAGGATTTCATCCAGGTTATCGACGCCTTCTTGGTTTTCGATTTTAGAGATGATTTGGATATGCTCTGCGTTATGCTTTTTGAGCAATTCGCGAATTTCCAAAACGTCGCTAGCTTTACGTACGAACGAAGCTGCGATAAAGTCTACGCCTTGCTCGATACCGAAGATGATATCGTTCGTATCTTTTTCGGTGATACCTGGCAACGAAATGCTTACGCCTGGTACGTTTACGCCTTTACGGCTTTTGATTTGTCCGCCGTTAACGATATGGCACTCGATTTCAGTACCTTCAACTTTGGTTACCGTCAGACCAATCAGACCGTCATCGATCAGGATCGTCGATCCAACCGATACGTCTTTTGGCAGATCCGAGTAAGAAACGGACAAACGATTTTTGTCGCCTGCGATTTCTTCGGTTGTCAGCGTGATGTTCTCGCCTTCTACCAAGTCCAAAGGCTCAACCGCGATTTTACCTGTACGGATTTCTGGGCCTTTTGTATCGAGCAGCAAAGCTACGCTTTTGCCGAGCTCTTGGCAAGCTTGACGAATATTTTTAACGCGGTTGCCGTGCTCTTCGAAGTCACCGTGAGAGAAGTTCATCCGAGCAACGTTCATGCCCGCCATGATCAATTTTTTTGTGTTTTCAAGCGATTCGCTTGCCGGTCCGATTGTACATACGATTTTTGTTTTACGCATTTGTGTGCCTCCGTTTTTTGATCTCTGTCGATCTCTGTTTGTTCCCCTCTCGGGGACTCTCTCTGTCGTTTCCCTACTTGTGTAGCAAAACAGGAATCTATGCCTACCCTTCCATACCCGAACAAAAAAGAAGCCGGTTTATGGTACGCCGACCTCTTAATCCTACGCGCATAGAAGTCGGTTTTCGGAAGGTTATAATATCCTCACCAACAATTAAATCTACACTAAAATCGCGCTCTTGTATAGGTTTTTGATGTAAAAACTACTTAGGAGTTACGTAAAGTCTACTTGGACGCGTATTGTCCGATTTTGCGGAATTTCTCATAACGATCTGCAATCAGCCCTTGTGCATTAAAAGGAGCCAATTGATCCAAATGGCGCGTTAACGCGTCTTTGATCGCAAGACCTGTCGCTTCGTAATCCCGATGTGCTCCGCCTCGCGGCTCGGGAACGATATCTTCGATCACGTCCATCTCCAGCAAATCGGAAGCGGTAATCTTCATCGCTTCAGCCGCTTGATCGGCTTTCGAAGCGTCTTTCCACAAGATCGAAGCTGCACCGTTCGGCGAGATTGCCGCATAGATTGCGTTTTCCAGCATCAGGACGCGGTTGCCTACGCCCAGAGCCAATGCACCACCGCTGCCGCCTTCACCGATAACAATGCAAATCACCGGAACTTTGAGCATCGCCATATCGCGCAAATTACGGGCAATCGCTTCGGATTGTCCGCGCTCTTCAGCTGTATTCCCCGGATAAGCTCCTTTGGTATCGATAAAAGTCACAATCGGACGATTGAACTTCTCGGCTTGTTTCATCAAACGCAATGCTTTACGGAATCCTTCAGGGTGAGGGCTGCCGAAAAAGCGAGCGATATTGTCTTTCGTGTCTTTGCCGCGTTGATGACCGATTACCGTGATCGGCGTACCGTTGATTCGAGCCAACCCGCCAACAATCGCCAAATCGTCACCAAACATCCGATCGCCATGCAATTCAACAAAGTCTGTAAATACGTAAGGAATCAAATCCAGCGTCGTCGGACGCTGATGATGGCGCGCCAAGTGCATTTTTTGCGCTGGCGTCACATTCGTATAAATTTCGTTTTGCAACGCTGCATGACGTTCTTCCAATCGGGAAATTTCATCGCTGAAATCAATCCCTTTATCTTGTCCGAACTGCTTCAGCTCATCGATCTTCTTGCGCAGCTCTACAAGAGGCTGCTCAAATGCTAATTCTCCTGCCATTTGCTTAGAGCCCCTCCTTTGTACTGTGCATGCCGATCAATTTGCCCAGCATCGTTTTCATTTCTTTGCGGTGAACAACCATATCCAATTGTCCATGCTGCAAGTTGAACTCCGCAGTCTGGAAATCTTCCGGTAACTTTTGACGAATCGTCTGCTCAATAACGATTCGACCCGCAAAGCCAAACATCGCGCCTGGTTCTGCAATAATGATATCGCCGAGCATCGCAAAACTTGCCGAGACGCCGCCCATTGTCGGATCGGTGATTACGGACAAAAATAGACCGCCTTGTTCGGCGAATTGACCGAGCGCTGCGCTTGTTTTTGCCATCTGCATCAGACTCAGAATACTTTCTTGCATCCGAGCGCCGCCCGATGTGGAGAAAATAATAAGCGGCAGATCGTGTTCTCCGGCATGTTCGATAATCCGCGTAATTTTCTCGCCGACAGCCGATCCCATACTTCCGCTAAAGAAATCGAAGCTCATCACTGCCACCGCCACCGGTTGACCGTGAATCGCGCCTTCGCCTGTTACGACAGCTTCATTCAGCGCCGATTTCAGCTTTTGCTCTTCCAACTTTCCGGCGTATCCCGGGAATTGAAGCGGATCGATCGACGTTACATCGTCGTCGCGCTCAATAAAGCTGCCTTCATCCAGCGTCATCGCAATACGTTCGAACGCGTTCAAACGCATATGATTACCGCAAGTTGGGCAGACTTTCAAATTTTTCTCCAGCTCTTTGCTATACTGAATCGTTCCGCACTTGCTACATTTATTCATGAGCCCTTCGGGAATCTCCCGTTTTGGACGCGGCTGCGTCTCGGAATCGCCGTTTGCTTGATCAACGTTACGATCAGGAGGAAGGGTCGCATACTTTCTTTTTTTCTGAAACAAATCCTTGAACACCACTACACCTCTTCAGCCGTTATTTGGCGGGCATCGCCTTAAAGGTTTTTCTAAAACCGTATACTCTCGTATTCAGCCCTTACCGGATAGCTGCATCTGTAATCAAGAATGCAATATCGTATTAAACACCTCTTGAATTTCTTCAAGTTCGCCGGAAGGAACCAAAATTTCGAACTGCTGTTTGGACATGTTGACGGGACGGATCTTGACGAGAAAACCTTCTTCGGTCAGCCTGCTTTGAAGCTTCTCCGCAAGTTTAGCGGTAGAGGCGATATAGATCACCGTCCACATGAACAACTATGTCCCCCTTGTCGACTGCCCGGATGAACCCGTATCCCTGCATAATGGCTCTATAATACCATAAGGCTCTTTTTTTTAGCAACAGAATCGGCATCTATCGACCAAGACCGAGAGCCGACATGCACATTTCGACATCTCGGCTGATCTTGATATCTAGTTATTTGACCTTAACCGTTCCAGATCCAAGCAGCATTTCCATCTGCTCAAATAGTTCCGGCGACGGTTGAATCCGGTATGCTTCGCTAAGCGCAATCAACTTCTGCGTATCTTCGTAAAAAAGAAGGGTCGGCATCGTTCCCGGGTGACTTTGCAGCAGATTTTTGAGCGTCTCCAGCAATTCTGGATTGCGTCGATCTGCTGTAATCTTCACGAAAAGACGTTGCGGCGACGATTCTTGCTGCACGGCAGCGGCGGCTGCACCGCTGACTCCGTCACTAGCAGGTTGCTGCGCCTTCGTGTTGGGCGCGGCTGCTTTCGCTTTAGAAGATTGCGGCGTAGCCGCTTTCGAAGCAGCTGCGCCAGGTTTTGCGGATCGGCTTGAAGATGCCGAAGACGACGCTTTGCTTTGAGCGGTTGCAGCGCGCCCAGCGCTTCGGGCAAGAAGGCTTTGCACTGCTTCTTCGCCAAGCGGAAGAACGGTGTCAGCGAGCAGCTTGAAGCCTTCGTCTTGTTGCTGCACTTTGGCGCGTAGTGCAACTAAAGCGCCGGGCTGCAACGCGTCTTGGCTTCGTTTCCAGACTTCGGGGAATAAAACCAATTCGCAACGTTCAATCTGATCTTCGATCTCGGCGAACGCCATTGCTTTGCCTTGCTTGGTCGTAATCGTTTTGAGCGAGACGACCATTCCTGCTGTCACGGTATAACTCTCGTCTGGCGCTTCGCCAAGCTCCATCAGCTTTTGCGCGCCTGTTTCGCTGAGCAGTCGGTCATAGTCGTCTAGCGGATGCCCCGACAAATATAATCCGAGCAGTTCGCGTTCAAAATCGAGTTGTTCGGTTGCGGTATAATCGCGAACATTCGGATATTCGATTTCCCAATTCGGCGTTTCGATAAAATCGAACATTTGGATTTGGAAATCTTCGCGCTCTTTGCGCCACTTCGTCGCGGCATCTAATGCTTCATCCAGCATCGCCAAAAGCTGAGCGCGATGCCCCGGAACAGAATCAAATGCACCTGCTTGAATTAACGCTTCGATCACACGGCGATTACAAATCTTAGGATCGACGCGCCGGCAAAAATCGAGCAGACTTTCAAAAGGCTGCTTGGTACGTTCTTCGATGATATTACGAATCGCATTCGTGCCGACATTTTTGATCGCCGCTAAGCCAAATCGCAAGCTCGGCACGCCGTCTTCATCGGATGGCGTGAACAGCATCCCGCTTTTGTTGACGTCAGGCGGCAACACCGGAATATTCATCCTCCGAGTCTCTACCACATACTCGGCAACTTTACGATGATTTCCGGTTACAGCGGCTAACATCGAAGCCATAAATTCAACCGGGTAATGCGCTTTGAGATATGCCGTCTGGAAAGCCAATACGCCATAAGCAGCCGCGTGAGCACGAGGGAACCCATAATCGGCAAAACGTACGATCATATCGTACACGTTGTTGGCATCGTCTTCGCTATACTGCTGACCGATACTGCCTTGTACAAAGTGTTCGCGTTCTTGATCCAAAGTCTCGCGCTTTTTTTTCGATACCGCTCGGCGAAGCAAATCGGCTTCGCCCAGCGAAAATCCTGCCATCGTCGAAGCGATCTGCATAATCTGTTCTTGATACACGATAATGCCATGCGTATCTTCCAGAATGGGACGCAAATCTTCATGCGGATAATGAGCCGTCACATTGCCGTGCTTGACTTGAATATAGTTAGAAATAAACTCCATAGGACCCGGACGATACAAAGCGACGACCGAAATAATATCTTCGATGACCGAAGGTTTCATTTCTTTCATCACGCGCCGAATCCCCGGCGACTCTAACTGGAATACGCCTGTCGTATCGCCCCGCCCAAGTAGCTCGTACGTACCCGGATCGTTTTCCGATACCTTTTTAAAATCGACCGGTGCTCCTTCTCGATCTGCGATCCAATTTTGACAACGCTCGATGATCGATAGTGTACGTAGCCCCAAAAAGTCCATTTTGAGCAGCCCAACCGCTTCCAGACTTTCCATCGGATATTGTGTGAGCGCTGTTTTTTCTCCGCCTTCTTGTAGAGGAACATAGTCCGTCAAATCTCCGCGCGCAATCACGACACCTGCTGCGTGGGTAGAAGCATGGCGTGGCATCCCTTCGACGCGAAGCGCGGTTTCGATCAGCTTCTTAGTATCCGGAGATTGCTCGACTCTTTCGCGCAGCGCTGTATTTTGCGTTAACGCTTTGTCGATCGTCATGCCGACTTGAACCGGAATCATTTTCGCTGTTTTATCGACTTCTCCATAAGGCAGAGCTAAGACTCGACCGACATCGCGCACAGCGGCGCGTGCCGCCAATGTACCAAAAGTGATAATCTGCGCTACCCGATTAGATCCATACTTATCGGTGACATAAGCAATAACTTCATCGCGGCGTTCGTCGCTAAAATCGATATCGATATCGGGCATCGTAATCCGAGCCGGATTCAAAAATCGTTCGAACAATAGATTGTATTTAATCGGATCGACATCCGTGATATTCAATGTGTAAGCGACCAAACTACCTGCCGAAGATCCCCGGCCGGGTCCTGTGACAATGCCTTGCTCATGCGCATAACGAATAAAATCCCATACGATCAAAAAATAATCAGAAAATCCCATTGTCCCGATCACGCCAAGTTCATACTCCAGACGTTCATTCAATTTGCTGCGATATGCCGAATCGTTCCATTCAGAATGTCCGCTGTAGCGATTCTCCAGACCTTGGTTACATAAATCAATCAAATATTGATGCGGTGTTTTGCCTTCGGGCAAAGGTTCATAAGCAGGTAAAATCGAGTGACCCAGTTCTAATTCAAGCTCGCATTCATCGGCAATCTTGGCGGTATTGGCAAGAGCTTGAGGCAGATGAGGAAATAATTTCGCCATCTCCTCGCCGCTTTTCAAATACAACTGACGCGTCGGAATACGGAAACGTTCTTCGTCTTCCATCGTTTTGCCGGTTCCGATACAGATCAGAACATCTTGAATCTCCGCATCCGGTTCCTTCAGGTAATGCGAGTCGTTCGTTGCGATCAATTCCACGCCGATCTCTTCTGCGAGGGCAATCAGCATAGGATTGACTTTTTTCTGTTCGGTTAAACCGTGATCTTGTAGTTCGATATAAAAATTTTCGCCGAAAATTTCTTTGTAACGCAGTGCGGCAAGCTTGGCTTCTTCTGGGCGTCCGTTCAAAAAATGCTGCGGAATCTCGCCGCCGATACAAGCACTGGTACAAATAATCCCTTCGCTATGCTGACGCAGCACTTCGCGATCGATTCTTGGCTTGTAATGAAAGCCTTCCAAATGACCGATCGAACACATTTTCATCAGATTGCGATACCCGACTTCGTTTTTTGCCAGCAGCAGCAAGTGATAGATCGGTTGTTCTTTGCGACTGCCCCGTTCATGCCGGGAATCCGACGTATAATACGCTTCAAACCCGAGAATCGGCTTGATACCGGCTGCACGGCAAGCTTTATAAAATGGAATCGCGCCGTACATGACGCCGTGATCGGTCAACGCTAGCGACTTCATGCCTTGCTCCGCCGCGCGTTCTACCAGTTCCTTGATCCTCGCCGCTCCATCGAGCAGACTGTATTCGCTGTGCACATGCAGATGGACAAAATCGTTCATGCAGACGTTCCCCCTTTTCGTGTAATCAATTTTAGGCGTTTTCGATCGAATGTAGCGTCATCATCGCTTTGGCTACCAGTTGTTCCTCATGTGAAATCGCAATTTCCAAACGACAAATCCGGCGTCCGACTTCCAACACGAGCGGCATGACGGTCACGGCGTCTTCGATCTGAACCGGCCGAATAAAATACGTGCTCATATTGTCGACGACATAATCGTTGCCGCTATAATCTTTTGCCATCCGAAGCGCGGCTTGAATCATCACTGAAGTCATCACGCCTTCAGAAATGGTTCCGAGATCGGTCGCCATCTGCGGCGTAATAAATCCATGGAAAAACAACCGCCCTTCGGCGTCTCGTTCTTCGGCGAATCCATTCCAGATCAGATGATCGAATGTCTCGCCCAGACTGCTTTGCTCACGGGCATCTCGCATCGCTTGAAGCACTTCGCGGCGTGTTAATACGCCTGCAAGCTTGCGATTCCGATCGACGACCGGCAAAAAATCGATCCCTTCCCACGTCATGATCTGCGCCGCCGAAGCGAGCGATGTGAGCAGCCCTGCTGTCACCGGATTACGTACCATCGCACGTTCGATCATATGCCCAGGTTCTAAAGTTTCTACGTCTTTGCGGCTCAGAATGCCCAAGACTCGGTTCCATTCGTCGGTGACCGGAATACTCGTTGTGCCCGTACGTTCAGCAAGACGCCAAAAATCTGCGGCGGTATGGTTCGTTTTGAGTGAATACGGCTTAGGCTTGAGTCCTACTAAATCTTCAACCAACATAATTTTCTTTTTGATCAACCGATCAAAAATCGCTCGGTTGATCATTGAAGCGACCGTGAACGTATCATGCCGAGACGAAATGATAGGCAGCCCCAGACGGTCTGCTAGACTTTTCACTTCGCGGCTGGTTCCAAATCCACCTGTAATCAATACACCGGCTCCATGCTCGATTGCAAGCGAATGGGCATTTTCCCGGTTCCCGACAATCAGCAAGCTTCCTGTATCGATATAACGAGCCATTGCGTCGATTTCCATTGCTCCGATCACATATTTGTTCAAGGTGATCGATAGCCCTGCATTACCGCCGAGTACATGGCCTTCTACGATGTCCACGACATCCGCAAACGTCAATTGATCGGTAATATTGCGGGGTTTTTTCTCAACGCGAACGGTTCCGATCCGTTCTTTGGTAATGACGATGCCGAGCGTCTCTGCTTCTTTGACGGCACGGTATGCCGTACCTTCGCTAACGCCCAACTCTTTTGCAAGTTTGCGGACGGAGATCTTCGTGCCGATTTTAAGCTGCTCAATATGCTGTAGCAGTTGTTCGTGCTTCGTCACGGTCTGTTCATGCCCTTCCAACTGTTGTACTCCTCCCCAAAAATCTGTATTAGACTGTAATACTTATTATACCATAATTATACGGTTTTAAACTTGTCCGAACTGTGCTAAAAAAACGAAAAGCTCCGTTCCCATAGAAGGAAACGGAGCTAAATCGATCGTATTTATAAGGCTACATTCTAATCAGATCTAACAAAATTAAAGAGGATCGTACATATTCGCCAAGCTATCGGAAATGATCTTGTTCACGTCTTGAATGATTACGCTCAGGCGTTGTTCGGATTCGAACAACCGACGAATATTCAAATTCAAGCTCAACACTTCAAACAACTTCTCCATCTGTTCCATCTCGTCTTGCGGAGGAACTTCGCCGCTCATTACGCGCTGTTGAATATTCATTTGGCGCGTACGGAAATCGTCCAACATACGCTTGCTTTCCGGATCCGCTTCGATCAATTTCAGTGCTGCGGTAATATCTTGAACTTCTTGACTTTCTTGAAGCGATTTTGCGAGTTCGTTAGCTTGATCATAAACGTTAGTCATGGTGTCGTTCTCCTTTTTTCGGGTTAGACCCGTATCTTTTTTGGATTCGTTGAAAAATGAAAGTTCTTAAGCAGAAGGGGCTTGATCATACAGATCAATTAATTGATTGAAGTCTGCAATCAACACATCCGCATCTTCTAATTCTTGATTCGCGCCAAATTCGGCATACGCGCAGCCAATAACGCCAAGCCCATTGCCGCGACCGGCTTGCACGTCGGACGAGCGATCGCCAACCATCCATGCGCTTTTGACATTATGCGTCTCAAGCAATTTTTCGACGAGCAATACTTTGGTTGCGGTCTGGTATTCTCCGGCGCTATATTGCGATTCGAACAACTCTTCCAAGCCAAGCTGCGCAGACACCCCTTTAACATACCCTTCAAGACCGTTACTTGCGACAAATAGTCGTACTCCGCGATCACGAAGTTGCTCAAGGGTACGTTTTACATCCGGATAGAGCAGCGGTTCGCCGCTTTTTAACACTTCAAGTTGTAATTCAAGCAGCAATTCATTGGCGCGATTATGAACCTTTTCGTCAGCATTCGGAATCACAAGCTTCCAAATATCTTCAAGTAGCATGCCGAGACCGCCTAAAATCAAACTTTCTGGCGGCGTTTCTCCTTCATGTAGACCTTCTGCTCTCAAAATATCGAACATCTGATGATAAGCCGGAAGCAAAATCGTTTCAGTCTGGAACAATGTACCGTCCATATCGAAGATCATTGCTTCTGGTTTTTGTAAACCGGTTGCTGTCTGCATCGTTCACTTCACCCTCTCGTCAAAGCCCTATACCTGATTACTCGTCGCTTTGCTCATTTTCGTCTTTGTTTGTTCCGTTTTCTTCATCTTCTTCGCTTTCTTCATGCGGTTTGTGAATATGCACCCGAGTGATGCGTAACCGCTCTGCTTCGGCAACTTCGAATCGGAAACGACCAAACTCTACGATCTGCCCCGGTAACGGATTGCCTTCAAGCTCCTTAAACATCCAGCCGCCGATCGAATCGACTTCTTCGTCATCGATCCCGGCTCCGGTCAAATCATTCACGTCTTCAATCAACAACCGACCTTCGACCGACACGACATCGCCGATCACTTCGACTTCCGGTCGTTCGTTTTCAAACTCGTCATACAAATCGCCAACGATTTCTTCCAAAATCTCTTCTGCTGTCAGCAACCCTGCGGTTCCGCCGTACTCATCGACAACGAGGGTCAACTGCGCTCTTTTTTGCTGCATCAAACGAAGCACGTGGCTGATCTCCATCGATTCCGGTACATTCAAGATCGGACGTACCAATTTACGCAAATTCGGCTCTGTGCCTTGCGGCCACAGCAGCACATCCGTGATATGCACAAAACCAATAATTTGGTCTTTATCTTCAATCGCAACCGGATAACGCGAATGGCGCGTTTCTCGAATGATCTTCATATTTTCTTTTAAAGGCAAATTGACGTACAGACAGTCCATATCGGTTCGCGGCAGCATCACTTCGCGCGCCAGCATATCGGAAAAGTCGAAAATATTGTCCATCAATTTGACTTCTTCCAAGTCGATTGCACCGCTTTTCGCACTTTGATTCATCAAAATACGAATTTCTTCTTCCGAGTGCGCCACATCGCCTTCTCCGGCAGGTTGAATCCCGAAAATACGCAGAAAAGCATTAGCCGCATGGTTCAGTAACCAAATAACCGGCAAAAACACATAATAGAATACAAGAAGCGGCCCAGCTAGAGCCAGCGAAGTGCCTTCGGACTTCTGAATCGCCAGCGATTTTGGAGCCAGTTCACCCAACACAATATGCAAAAATGTAATAATCGCAAAGCCGAGCGCGACCGAAATTCCTGTGATCAGCGTCGGATCGCTAAATCCCAACTGATACATCAACGGCTGAACCAACAACTCAGATACCGCAGGTTCGCCCAACCAACCAAGTCCCAGCGAGGTTAACGTAATCCCAAGCTGCGTTGCCGATAAGTACGCGTCCAGACGGTTCGCAACTTTCAGCGCATAAGGCGCAAAGCGGTTACCTTCGCTCTCAAGCTGCGTCAAACGAGAATGACGAACTTTAACGAGCGAAAATTCTGCTGCAACGAATACGCCGTTTAATAATACCAACAATAAAACTAAAAACAGATTAAAAGCTAACCTACCAAACTCTATGTGCTCTTCCAATGAAATCTCCTCTTTTCTTCAAATCTATACCGCTTAATCCAAAATAGCGCGGCGTGATTTGAAATCGACTCCTTTGTAATACATATCAGCTACCAGTAGGTTCGGTCCACAGCAACCTGCCGCATCGCAATGACAATTGACCGTACGATTGAGCGGATGGCGCGTTGTCCATTCTTCGAAAATATCGTCCAGATTGTCTTTATATACGCTTCCGAAAGATGGAATTGCTGCAAAGTCAGTCACGAACACTTCGCCCGTAAACATATTCACGTTAACGCGGTTACGTCCGTCTGGATCGTTACGTACGGTAACGTTTTTGGCGCTGTACAGACGACGTAACAATTCACGCTCTTCATCACTGCTTCCGCAAGCAAAGATCGGTAATGTTCCGAACAGCATCCATACATCTTCATTACGATGATCCAATAGATCATGAATCGCAATTCGCATTTCATCTAGCGACAATACCGGAAGATTCGCTGCAAAAGCCGACGGATACATCGGATGCACTTCATGACGACGACAACCCATATCGAGAATCGCTTGGTGCATTTGCGGCAAATGTTTGTGGGTACGGAAGTTAATCATCGTTTCTGCTGAAATTAACATTCCGGATTGACTTAGACTTTTGGCATTGTCGATCATGCGGTTGTACATCTTCTCAGCCGCAGCAAACGGAACAGGATGCCCGCTGTTAGCAAATCCGGTCTCATGGAAACTTTCCGGTCCTGTGTAGTTGAACGAAATGTGCATCACGTCCAAATACGGCAGCAGTTTTTCGTAACGCTCCAAATCCAACGTCAGATTGGAATTGATCTGCGAACGAATCCCACGCTCTTTGGCGTAACGAAGCAGCGGCACAATCACATTGTCGACAGTCTGGCGGCGGAAAGAAGGCTCACCTCCGGTAATGCTAATCGTCTCCAAATGTTCCACTTCGTCCAAACGGCGAAGCATCAGATCGAGCGGAATCATATCCGGCTCGTTCATCACCAATGTATCGCCTACCGCACAATGTTCGCAGCGCATATTACATAAGTTTGTGACCGTCATTTCCACGCTCGTTAAGCGATGTCGTCCGTGCTCACGGAGCGAACGAATCGGATCCCACGGATCATACTCTGGAGATAAATCGCGAATTTGACGACCACTGTTATTAAATACTGTCATGTTGACCACCTTTATAAGTAAAAAACTGATTTCGAACCCCTACATAAGTCATGTTAGAAGCGTTTAACTAGAGAACCTACTTTTCTTTATATAACCGTTTTATTGATCATCAGTCGGCAATTTTTTGAACCATTGTGGATAAATGAAGGGATAGATCCAGTTCGTAAGGTTGCACACTTTGACCTTCACTGCCTTCAAAGATCCGAACAATAGGACGATTTGGCGTTTTCGGCGGAACGCTTGTCACGACCCCGGTCTCGCCTGTACTAAGCTTAACGGTAAGGCCCACTGGATACAATGCGACTTTGTCGCGGAACACTTCGAGCTTGCGCTGATCATATTGGGTACCTGATCCGCCATACAAAATATCGACCGCTTCATGAGGTAACATTCCTCGTCGGTAGACCCGGTTCGTCGTCATCGCATCATACGAGTCGGTAATCGCGATCCATTTGGCGTAATCATGAATTTCTTGATCGCGGATACCGCGCGGATAACCGCTCCCGTCCAAACGTTCATGATGTTGAAAAGCGCAATGTGCGGCAAGTAACGGGACAAACGGTTCGTCTTTCAACATCGCATACCCTAGTTCGGTATGACGTTTCATTTCGGTAAATTCATCATCGGTCAATCTTCCCGGCTTCATCAAGACTTCAGGAGCGATCTGAGTCTTTCCGATATCATGCAGCAAAGAACCCATCCCGAGTGTAAATAACTCTTCGCGAGAATATCCAGCTGCCATGCCCAAGGTCAATGTATACAGACATACATTAAACGAATGAGCATATAAATAATGATCCGTCGTATGAATATCTCCTAGCATAATCAATACGTCTTCTCTTGACCCTAGATCATTCAAAATGTCTTCGGTCATTTTGCGAAAACTGTACCCCAGATGCGGATACGACATCTTCCCTACTCGATCGTTCATCATACTTCGATAAACGGTACGAATTTGTTTTACCGCCTGGCGCCTTGTCTCTTCAGAAATCATCTCCGGCAATACGATGTCGTCGGTCAACTCATCTTGAATATACAACATGTCGACTTTTAAATGTTCTAATCTGCGAAGAATCGAAGCTGTCAATTCCGCACCTTCAGCCAACAGCGTTAACCCTTCTTCGTTATAAATCCGTTTTCCCAGCTTCATGCCAGGCTGTACTTTTCTGGTCGACAACAGGCGCACAAACTTCCACTCCATTTAAGCCTACTCATTTTACCATTCGTGTCCGCTACAAAGCGTAGCAGATTGCGGTAACGAGGGCTGTTGATATTTTTTTATCTTATACTTGTGTCCATCGGAGTGCTGACGCTTCGCTCACCGCACCTGGACGCCCTAACTCTAATCGCAATAAATCGCGCAAAAACTCAGGCAATATAAACGATTTGTCTGTTCCACGACTGAGCGTTTCGTATCCTGCACCGAATGTAAACATATCCAGCGTGCCAACTCGGTACGACTCGTCCGGCTCGATCACTCGATCTGATGTACGAGCTTCGATGATTCGTGAATAAGGTGGAGCTTCTAGGTCGTAAAGTACGGATAGACCATCGGTACATAATCCGCCTAACCGCTCTCCTCTAAATCCGAATCCCGTCAGCTTTTTTTCGGTATATTCCGGTAACAAAGATTGCTCCAAACTTCGCAGAATATCCCGACCTTGCAAAGTGACGACACACGGATTGATCGGTGATGGGCATAACGCATGGAGCATTCCTTCGGTAATCTCTCCCGGAGGGAGCGAACCGAGTACTTGACCGGAATTCACCAGCGAAAATTCGCCGCCCGCAAAATGTCGAACCGACTGGGCAAGCAGATTGCCTAGCTCTGATTCTTTTTCGTAATCGACATCAAGTTCTCGCTCAGACACCGCTGCTATACGCTTCAAATTCTGCAACGCTTCTTCATGATGGATTGCAATAACGCGGTCAAGCTCAGGATCAGAAAAAGCAGACTCATTCAGTTCAACTAATTCTGCATGAACGACTGTACATATTTTCGAATTTCGATTCCGTTCAATATGAATTTTCCCGATATGCCGTCCAAATTTACCTGCCGCACATACCAGTGTTCGTTCAATCCAGATCGGTTCTGTTAATAAGTGATGCGTATGCCCACCTAGAATCAAATCAATGCCTTCGACCATCCCGGCAATACGTTCATCCGACGGAAGACCTAGATGAGAAAGAAGCACAACGACATCGACTTGCTGACGCAATTCATTGACCTGCTCCTGAAGATGCGCAAAAGGATCAAGCACATGTACGCCAAGCAACCGATAAAAATCAGCAAAAGGTGCGGTAAGACCTAATATGCCGATCTTAAAGTCTCCGGATTCCACGACAGCATGAGTTTGTAACCATGTTGGAATCGAACCATCCGCCATCTGAATATTCCCGCATACAACCGGGCAATTTAGTTCAGCATACACGTCTCCAAGCTGCTCGGGTGTAAACGTCAATCCTTCATTATTACCAATTGTGATCGCGTCGTATCCAGACCGATTTAAAACATTGATATTGGCTGCGCCGAGACTACCTTCTGTCTCAATCGCCATTCGATCCATATGGTCGCCTATGTCGAGTGTGCATACCGGCTTTCCTTGTGCTTTTTCCGCAGCGATAAAAGCAGCAATCTTGCCCATCTGCTCGAAATGACTGTGAAGATCATTGGTATGCAGAATAGTCAACGTATCGACTTCTTCTATTGTTGAGCCCATTGAAGCCGTCCTCCTTCGGACTTCGATTCAAATCGATTACCAACCTGGCGATGTTTCGCCTATGCAAGCATTTTAACATGACAAAGGTCACTGGAAAAGAATAAGACCTTACTGTTACACATGGTATCGATATGAAACTTATCGTAATTAGAAAAAGTTTAAAGAAAAATAAGACTTTTTTGCATGTGTATGATTAAATTGTCTATAGATTTGCACTCCAAATTCGTAAACGAGTATGATATATTGAGAAAGCTAACATTGTATTTTGCTTGTCATGATAAGCTCAAACAAATCGGAGTGCTTATGCCGATATACGAGTTAGACATTCTCTGTCGAATTTTGGCATAGAGATTTTAATCCTTTAAACGTCTCCACCGTTTGTCCGCAGCATCTGTTCGTTATAAATAGAAAGGAGACAATGCTTTTGAAAGTTCATGTTACCGACCTCAAACCAGGCGCCCGCCTGCTCGCCGATACTTTTAATCGACACGGCGTACACATTCTTGCCAAAGGCACGGCTCTACACGACGCAGAAATTGCTCGCCTTGTTCAACACAGTATCGATTATGTCGAAGTTCAACACGATATGGAAAACTCTACACCCCGTTCGGCGGCTTACTTTTTCCCGGAAATCAAATCAACTTTCGACGATGCTGTTCTCATGTTCGAATCTCTTTTTCATGAATCGATGACAACCGGTACTTTCGATAGTGCACTGGTCGAAGATATGATGCAACCGCTATTTAATGTATTGGCTTCTCAAAAAGATGCGGTCGCGTTGTTGCTACTGCTGAATCGAGATGCGAACTACACGTATGTTCATTCTATGCAAGTGGGTATGCTATCTTATTATTTGGCTCTTTGGCTTGGACATCCCCATGACGAAGCTTCAGCAATTTGCCAAGCAGGTTATCTGCACGATATCGGCAAATCGACGATTCCGAGCGAAATTTTGAATAAACCGGACCGACTCACGCGTGAAGAATACGAAATTGTAAAAACGCATACGGTAAACGGATATGAAATCATTCGAAATTCTTTAGGTGATACGGTCGCTGCGACCGCCGCTTTGCAACATCACGAACGCGGAGATGGTACCGGTTATCCTTACGGAATCACTGAAGAAGAAATGCACCCGTGGTCACGAATTATCGCTGTTGCGGATGTATATAGTGCAATGACCAGCAATCGTGTGTATCAAGACAAACAAGAACTGATTAATGTGTTAAAAGAATTGTATGCGATGAGCTTTGGACAATTGTCAGCTGAACCTACACATACCTTTATCCGAAATATGCTGCCTTACTTCATTAATAAAAAAGTTCGGCTTACGAATGGCGAAGTGGGTTATATTGTGATGAATCATCCCACCGACTTTTTCCGTCCGCTGATTCGGGTGAGCGATCGTTTTATTGATCTAGCGACCGAGCGTGATTTGGATATCGAAGAAGTATTACCAGAAAATCAATCTTAAGTTTCGCTATCATTCAGCAGAAAAAACACGTATCCGCTTAAAAGCGAGCACGTGTTTTTTTATTTTCTATTATTTCTTCAGCACCAGCTTGAACGTCGCTGCGTTTACATCTTCGTCTTTCGACGCTACATAACGATTCAACAACTTTTGCGATTGAATCATGGCACTTGGCGTGTCTGTGCCTGTTTCTTTCCAGAAGTTTTGAAGCAGCTCATAGAGATTACCATATTTGCCTGCGCCTTCTGCAAGGAAGAAATAAGCAACTTCGCTACCGCGTGGCTTCAATTGACGTTCAGCATGGCTGTTGTGGTCGTAGGTGCACACTTCGACATCACCATTCGCGTTCACACCGCCAAATGCCGTCATAATCGATTTTCCTTTTTCCGAAAAACCAGACAATGTCATTTGTAAAATAACCAAAATACGGTCGTAAGGCGTACCTTCGACCAGCAGATCTTTGACGTGCTTCACAATGACAGCACGTGCTTCACGATCTCCTCCAGCGATTGCAATAAATTCACGTTCTCCTACTTTGACAACTTGCTCTTCCGGCTGCGGTGTATGTTCCGAACCGGCTGCAGCGCCATTGTCGCACATCACGGTTATAAATTTTTCTTTTGCGATTACGGAAATGAAACTCATCTTCTTATACTCCTCCTTCTTTAAAACACGTATGTAAATGGCTCTTCTCGCGTCAAATGCCAAACGACGGCAGCCGCCATCAGACAACTTTGGACGAAAGCGACAATTCTTATGCGCCATATGCGTACATGTCGTAGCCAAACTAATTCGGCATCGTCAAACGAATTCCTGCCCGTTGTACAAATTTAAAAGAAAATGCCAACTTGTTTAGTATACCAGATAACCGGGTTGTAGAGCGAGTTGTAAAATTTAGCCCTTTTAAAGACTGGGGAAAACCTAAGAAAAAAGAGGCAGCCCGAAAGCTACCTCTTTGCGCTTGGTTGATTCAAAAGATAAAAGGAATCGGATTAACCGATCGAGCCTTCCATTTCGAACTTGATCAAACGGTTCATTTCGACCGCATACTCCATCGGCAGTTCTTTCGTGAACGGCTCTATAAAGCCCATAACGATCATTTGCGTGGCTTCGTTCTCGCTCAGACCCCGGCTCATCAAGTAGAAGAGTTGGTCTTCGGAGACTTTGGATACTGTCGCTTCGTGCTCCAGCATCACATCATCGTTTAAGATTTCGTTGTACGGAATCGTATCCGATGTGGATTGGTTATCCAAGATCAACGTATCACATTTGATATTGGACTTCGCACCGGTCGCTTTGCGTCCGAAGGAAGCCAGACCTTGATACGTTACTTTGCCGCCATGTTTACTGATCGATTTGGAAATGATCGTCGATGTCGTATCTGGAGCCAAGTGGATCATTTTCGCACCTGCGTGCTGATGCTGATCTTTACCGGCAACCGCGATCGACAATACCGAACCTTTCGCGCCGCGTCCTTTAAGAACAACAGCCGGGTATTTCATCGTCAGTTTCGAACCGATGTTACCGTCAACCCATTCCATATTGGCGTTTTCTTCTGCAACTGCACGTTTTGTAACGAGGTTGTAGATGTTGGACGACCAGTTTTGGATCGTTGTATAACGAACACGAGCGTCTTTTTTGACAATGATCTCAACGACCGCACTGTGCAGCGAGTTGGTGCCGTATACCGGAGCTGTACAGCCTTCAACATAGTGTACGAAGCTGCCTTCGTCGGCAATGATCAGTGTACGTTCGAATTGACCCATGTTTTCCGAGTTGATTCGGAAGTAAGCTTGCAAAGGAACTTCGCATTTTACGCCTTTTGGTACATAGATAAAGCTACCGCCAGACCATACCGCACTGTTCAATGCCGCGAACTTGTTATCGGATGGTGGAATAACTTTGGCAAAATGCTCTCTCAAGATTTCCGGGTGCTCTCTGAGCGCCGTATCGGTATCCATAAAGATTACGCCTTGGTCTTCCAACTCTTTTTGCATATTGTGATAAACGACTTCGGATTCGTACTGAGCCGATACACCTGCGAGGAACTTTTGTTCCGCTTCTGGAATACCGAGCTTGTTGAACGTTTCCTTGATTTCGCTTGGTACTTCTTCCCACGTTTTACTTTGTCCTTCGGACGGTTTTACGTAGTACTGAATATCGTCGAAGTTCAATTCGCTCAGATCGCCGCCCCAAGTAGGCATCGGCATTTTTTGGAATTGTTCGAACGATTTCAGACGGAAGTCCAGCATCCATTCTGGTTCGTTTTTCATTTTCGAAATCGAGATTACGATCTCTTTTGTTAAGCCTTTACCGCTTTTGTAAATCGACTCGTGTTCATCGCGAAAACCATATTGGTACTCGTCGCTAACTGGTGCTTGTTTAGCCATGTCGATTCCTCCCTTTCGTTAGTGGGCTTCCCGTTCAATACCTTTGCGCAGAGCGTTCCAAGCCAAGGTTGCGCATTTGATACGCGCAGGGAATTTATTGACTCCCGACAGTGCTTCGATGTCTTCGTACTCTTCAAATTCGACAGACTCACCTTTCATCAAAGAAGAAAAACGTTCTGCCAATTCAAGAGCTTCAGGTAATGTTTTATCTTTGACCGCTTCGGTCATCATGGACGCGGAAGACATACTGATGGAGCAGCCGTCGCCTGTGTAACGGGCGTTTTTGACTTTTCCGTCTTCCAGTTGAAGTTGAAGCGAAATTTTGTCGCCACAAGTCGGATTATTGAGATCGATCGTGACGCCTTCGTCTTCGAACTTGCCTTTATTCCGCGGGTTTTTGTAGTGATCCATAATGACGCGACGGTACAGATCGTCAAGTTGCATCTCCAAAATACTCCTTTGTTCGGATCAAGGCGTCGATCAGACGGTCGATGTCTTGTTCGTTATTATACAGATAAAAGCTTGCGCGTGCTGTCGAACTCACTTCTAACCAACGCATCAGCGGTTGGCAGCAGTGATGACCGGCACGGATCGCAACGCCGTAAGAATCAAGTACAGTCGCCACATCGTGCGGATGCACATCATTCAAGTTGAATGTGACAATACCGACTTTGCGCTGCTGCGGACCGTAGACTTGCAGACCTTCGATTTCTTGAATACGCTGCATGGCATACATTGCAAGCTTGTGCTCATGTGCTGCGACGTTATCCATGCCGAGTTCATTCAGAAAATCAATAGCTGCGCCTAATCCTACTGCACCTGCAATAATCGGCGTGCCGCCTTCAAAACGCCACGGAAGATCTTTCCATGTCGATTCGTAAAGACCGACATCATCGATCATCTCGCCGCCGAATTCGACCGGCTCCATCTTTTCAAGCAGCGCTTTTTTGCCATACAAAGCACCGATACCGGTTGGCGCACACATTTTATGACCGGACAGTGCGTAAAAATCGCAATCCAGATCTTGCACATCCACTTTCATATGCGGCGTGCTTTGTGCACCGTCCACTACGATCACCGCTCCATGTCGATGCGCGAGCGCTCCGATTTCTTTCACCGGATGCACAACGCCCATAACGTTGGATACATAAGCAATTGCCACGATTTTCGTTTTGTCGGTAATGACTTTGGCTGCTGCTTCAATATCGATGGTTCCATCTGGATTCGGTTCGATATATTTAAGAACTGCACCTTTTCGTTTGGCAAGTTGCTGCCACGGAATCAGATTACTATGGTGTTCAATCGGCGTAAGTACAATTTCGTCGCCTTCATTCACATTGGCATCGCCGTAAGAAGAAGCGACTAAATTGAGCCCGGTTGTCGTGCCCCGATTGAATACGATCTCTTCAGGATGAGCTGCGCCGATAAAAGCAGCGACTTTTTCCCGAGCGCCTTCGTAAGCATCGGTTGCGCGACTACCCAGCGTATGCACACCACGGTGTACATTCGAGTTGTCTAATTCATAGTAACGACGTACCGCATCAATAACAGCGCGCGGCTTTTGCGAAGTCGCAGCGCTATCCAGGTAAACAAGCGGATGCCCATTTACTTCTTGCTGCAGAATCGGGAATTGTTCCCGAACCGAGGCGTTCATTACTGCCCCAGCTTTCTTTCGACGATACGCTGCAAACGAGTACGCAGCAGTTCGAGTGGGATTTCCGCAATGATTGGCGCCAAGAAACCATAGATGATCAGACGCTCCGCGTCCAATTTGGAAATACCGCGTGACATCAGGTAGTACACTTGCTCTGGGTTTACTTTACCTACAGAAGCTGCGTGCCCTGCCATAACGTCGTCTTCATCGATCAGCAAGATCGGGTTCGCATCGCCACGAGCTCCTGGGCTAAGCATCAATACTTTTTCTGTTTGCTGACCGTTTGCTTTTGTCGCTCCGTGTTCGATCTTCGTAATGCCGTTGATGATCGCTTGCGCTTCTTCACGCATTACAGCACGTGTGAACATATCGCTTTCGGAAGATTTACCAAAGTGAACGGCACGCGTCGTATAGTTGATTTTTTGCGAACCGGAACCAATTGCGATGATCTTCGCATCGGAATGCGTACCGTTACCGTTCAGCGAAGTCGCTGTATCCGCAATAGTATCGCCATCGTTCATTTCGCCAACGATCCATTCGATATCTGCATCGTTGCCAAGCAGTGCACGGCGGTACGAAATATCGGTTACTTCTTTGCCGAATTGGTGAACCGTTGCATATTGAACTTTTGCACCGTCCATCGCAATAACTTCGACGACTCCGTTATGCAGCAATTTGCCATTCAGATCTGTCGATACGTAGTTGTCTACGTAAGTGACACGGCTGTTTGCATCCGCTACAACCAAAATATGCGGAGCGAATGTTGCCGAAGCATCGTCTGTCAAGAATACCGCTTGCAGCGGCACTTCAAGCTCAACGTTTTTCGGTACGTACAAGAAAACGCCGCCTGTCCATGCCGCGTAATGCAGCGCCGACACTTGATGTTCGCTTGTTTTTACAGCAGTACCCAGATGTTTTTTGACGAGCACTTCATGTTCGCGTGCAGCCGTCTCCAAATCCATAAAGATAACGCCTTTAGCGCGCAGTTCTTCGGACAACTCCGTGTATACGACGCCGGAGTTGTGCTGCACGATCAAGTTGTGCGTTCCTTCTTCGACGAATTCTTTCGTTGCAGCAGGTAAGTCGTCTCTCGATGCGAGAGTCGAACTTGCTTTAAACGCGCCGTAGGCACTCAAGTCCCAACGGTCGAGTTTGGTTTTTTCCGGTTTTGGCAGTTCCAACGAACCTGCCAACTCCAACGCTTCCAGGCGACGTGCGGTTAACCATGCAGCTTCGCCGCGAGTTTCCGCCCATTCCTTAATCTGCGCGGCTTGTACCGGAAGAATGGTTTGCAGTGTCATAATTGGTGTTCCTCCTTCCGTTTGAGTTTAGATTAAGCTTCTTGTTCTTGTCCGACAGTCTCGTCTGTAATGCCGAGTTCTTCTTTGATCCAATCGTAACCATCTTGCTCCAGACGTGCTGCAAGTTCAGGTCCGCCGGATTTTACGATACGACCTTGCATCATAACGTGTACAAAGTCGGGAGTAATATAGTTAAGCAAACGTTGATAGTGCGTGATGATCAGGAATCCACGATCTTCGGATCTCATTTCGTTCACGCCTGCCGCTACGATACGCAAAGCGTCGATATCCAGACCGGAGTCGATTTCGTCAAGAATGACGATTTTCGGATCAAGCATCATCATTTGCAGAATTTCGTTACGTTTTTTCTCACCACCGGAGAAACCTTCGTTCAGGTAACGGTGTGCAAACTCAGGGTTCATTTCGAGCCCTTTCATGCTGCTTTCCATTTGACGAATAAATTTGATCAACGAAATTTCGTTGCCTTCGCCTCGACGAGCATTGATTGCGCTGCGCAAGAAGTCGGAGTTCGTTACGCCAGCGATTTCGCTTGGATATTGCATCGCGAGGAACAGACCTGCCAGAGCACGTTCGTCCACGCCCATTTCCAATACGTCTTCACCGTTAAGCGAAGCCGAACCTTCTGTTACTTCATACTTCGGATGTCCCATCAATGCAGACGCCAATGTACTTTTACCTGTACCGTTTGGACCCATGATTGCGTGGATTTCTCCACCTTTCATTTCCAAATTGATACCTTTCAAAATCTCTTTGCCTTCGATTTCCGCTTTGAGTCCTTCGATGACGAAATTAGTTGCCATATGCAGCGTCCCTCCAGAAATATAATAGTGAATCCGTAATCTCTTTTTGACCAACCGTTTTAATCAAAATAATTATAACCTTGTAATGATTATAAACTGATTATCGTCGATACTCAATTTATTTTACCTGAATTTAATATGCAGTTCAACGAATCCACCTATATTTAAAAATTAAACCATCCAATTCATCTTGTTTAACAGGAAATTCTCCTGTAATAAGTAAAACCCGATCCAAAAGGATCGGGTTAAGTAGACTTGGCATCTGCCAAAGTCTTACATGATTGAATTTTAGTGTCCCAGGAATGCACGAAGCATCCACATATGTTTCTCGAGATCTTGTTTCATTGCGATCAACATATCGCTTGTTGCTTGGTCATGTGCTTCTTCTGCAAGCTCCAGACCTTCTTGCATTTCTTCAGCTACGGTTGCAAAGTCTTCGATCAGCGTTTGTACCATGGTACGATGATCTTCGCCGCCTGCGGCTTCTTGAATGCTCGAAATCTCCAGATATTCTTTCATTGTAGCTGCTGGGCTAGCTTTGATCGAGAGCATACGCTCTGCAATTTCGTCCATTTTTTCAGTCACTTCATTATAGAGTTCTTCAAACTTCACATGCAGCGTGTAAAAGTTTTCGCCTTTTACGTACCAATGGAAGTTGTGAATTTTAACGTAAAGAACATTCAAATTCGCAACCTGACGGTTCAGAATTTCTTCGATTGTTTTAGCTTGTGCTTCCGTTTTTGTTTTATCCATGAGTAATCCCTGCTTTCGTGTAAGTTTTAATTGAGAATTAAAAAAGTCATTCCTGTACGGCAATCCAATTTCGTTTCGCCGTTTCTAGTTACCTTTTACCCGTACAAAAATCGGTCGAAACAAACAAAAGAATCTATAAAAAGATCTGCGGAACGTTTATTCCCTTCATTCCAGTAAACTGGATATTTTTTATGGGGTTCTAGAGTCTCTAGGACTAGGATTATGAAAAAAGTCATGCTATTATGAATGAATTACAGATTACACTTTTTAATAATCTGAAATTTAATTTTCTATAATAAAGACCGGGGGAATTATGAACACTAAGACAACGCAAGAACGTTCTGGATTTTTATTCAATGTTGATATTCTAATAGACGGTTCGACAAACGCCCAAGCTCTACAGTCCCTTCTGGCTATGCTGAACGCCTCGGACAAGGTCGTCGATCTTCGTGTGAATTCGGGTATCGAACTCGGCAAAATCATCGAAGATTCGTTGTCCAATCTCAAAACGAATTACGTTGAGAAATCTAAAGCGGGTCTTTCCTCGGCAAAAGGATTACAAATTAAAAGTGCTGCGGCTGCCGAGAGTGCACCTAAAGTAGAAGCTAAACCTCCGCAACCTGCCTCGTATTTGACGCCTGACGATATTCGCGAAAGCATCGCCAAAAATCGTTTGGTTCGATTAATTGTAAATAAACCGGGCGGCAATCGTCTGAGTATTCCTTGTCGGATTCTAAATTTCGACGAAAATGCTCAAATGTTGAGCGTCTATCATGTCGATGAAAAGCAAGTTTATAGTTTTTCGCTGAACGAAATTGACGAATTGACCGGTCAGTAACTTCCGGTTCTGTAGACTATCGCAATATATCTTATCATGCAAAAGACCGACCGAACAATTCATGTTCAATCGGTCTTTTTTGTTTACTGCTTTTCAAAAACCATGCGTAGAAAGAAGCTTTAGCGGTTGACACTTGTTTGCCGACCGAATGATAAGGCAAGCAATATCCATCCTGCAATAAAAGCTAACCCACCCAGCGGTGTAATTGGACCGAAAATTTTAAGCCCTGTTGTGCTAAGCAAGTACAAACTTCCTGAGAACATAATAATCCCGGCAAAAAACAACCAAGCTGCCCAGATCAGACGACGAGAAGCTCCCCAAACGCCGATTCCGACCGCTGCAATTAACATCGCAAGCGCATGGATAAAGTGATATTGAATACCTGTCTGAAAAGTTTTTAACGCATCTTCTCCAAGCCTTGCGCCGAGAATATGACTGCCGAACGCTCCTAAAGCCACGCCAATCATCGCTAACAGGCAAGCTACAACTGCTATCTTTCGATGCACCGCGATCCCTCTTTCCTTTTACTAAATTCAGAATTTGTTTGCGATTCAATAGGATCTAAATCGACTTTTATTATAGAAGCTTCTTTCTACGAAAACCACAAAAAGCCAAAGCTTTCGAGATTGTTCACAAGCTGTTCATCTTTATCCGATCCCTTTATTCGGGTGTACATTAAAAAAGAAAGGTTTTATACTGTTTCAGTGAAACCTCAACCGTTGTATTTACGTATTAGGCGAGATAGTCGGCAATTCAAGGAAGTACAAATTGCCCAACAAAGGAGAGTTTACATATGGATAATCGTTTTCCCCCATCAGACAACAAAGACGACCGCCGAAACGGTCCCGACCTAAGCAAAGAATCTTCTCGTAACGACACCGAATGGAACAATCAATCGAACGATCCTTATCGCAACGAAATGGATAATCGAGGGTATGATGACCGCACGAATCCACCGTTTAGCACGTATGACGATTTCTCTGGAGGTAACCGCTCGGATGTGCCTCTCAAACATTCTGGTGTAGGCATTGCTTCGTTTGTTCTGGGTCTACTCAGCATTGTGCTGTACGTTGTGTTTTTCATATCGGTGTTTGGCGCTGTTGTTCAAATAGCGGACGCTGGCGGTGCGATTAATTTGGACCCGAATACAATTCCGCAAGATCAACTCACCGCGTTAGGCGTAAGCTTGATCGTTGTAATCGCAAGTATCCTCGGCGCAGTATTACTGAATTTTGTCGGAACCATTCTCGGGATCATCGGGATTGTGTCCAAAACGCGTAAACGCGTTTTCGCAATCATCGGAACCGTGATCAACGGATTGTGCTTGCTCGGCGGCGGCGGCTTTATCGTGATCGCTACCGTACAAGGTGCTGCGGGTCTATAAAATTTTTCAAATCAGGTCGGCGCTTTGAGAGCGTCGACCTTTTGTCTGCCGATTTGCTTCAGATCATGATATACTGTTAGCTGCGCAAGATGTTTACGCCCCTAACAATTACGCAGACGCGACCCGCTTTATTTCGAGTTGCAAGCGTTGATAAGGAGATGAATATGTCTACTATTCGAATTTTTTCTGACAGTACAAGCGATCTACCTGCCGAGCTTATTCAACGATACGGCATTGGCATCGTTCCCCTATACGTGGTATTTGAAGATCAAACGTATCGGGATGGAGTTGATCTGACTCCTTCGCAATTATTTGAGAAAGTATCCAAGCAAGGCAAACTTCCTAAATCCGCTGCGCCTTCGCCTGCCGATTTCAGTCAAGCTTTTGCACCATTTATCGAAAAAGGCGAACGCATTTTGTATATTAGTCTTTCTTCCGAATTGTCTTCTACGTATCAAAATGCGCGAATTGCTGGTGAAGATTTTGAACCCGGCGCCGTTACCGTATTCGATTCGTTAAATTTATCAACGGCGATCGGCGTGCAAGTGCTTCAAGCTGCTCGCGATGCTGAAAACGGAATGGACGTAAGCAGCATTATGCAAAAGCTTGAAAAGATGCGTCCAGAAGTCGAAACTGAATTTGCGATTGATACCCTGGAATACTTGCATAAAGGCGGTCGCTGCTCGGGTATGCAAAATCTAATCGGTAGTCTACTTAGTATTCGCCCCATTATTAAAGTCATTGACGGTAAAATGACTCCTGCTTATAAGGTTCGCGGTAAACGTGAAAAAGCGATTGATAAAATGATCCAAAATTTGCTTGCGAACAAAGACCGCATTGACGGACCGATTGTAGTTGTAAATGCAGCTGCGGAAGAAGACGCCCAGCAAATGCGCGAAACGATTCTTCGAGAAACGAATGCAACCGAAGTACTGATGGCTTCGGCAGGTTGCGTCATCTCCACACATTGCGGACCTGGCACGATCGGTCTGATGTATGCGAAAAAAAGTCTAGTGTAAGAATTGCTTTACGCACATTCTCTTATTAACACATTCAAAAAAGACCGCTTATTTTTCTTAAACACAAGAAAATAGGCGGTCTTTGCTATCTATCTAAGTCTCTATTTGTTAATCATCTTTTGCCTAGCATCGGTAATGTGAACGAGAAGACCGAGCCAACGCCTTCTTCGCTTTCTGCCCAGATCGCTCCGCCCATCCGCTCAATCCACCGTTTACAAATCGCAAGCCCTAATCCTGTTCCTTCATATCTTCGGTCTAAAGTTAGAGTTTGAATTTGAGAAAACGGTTGGAACAACAGCCCGATTTTATCTATTGGAATACCAATTCCCGTATCTCGGATTTCTACTTTCAATACGTAATGCGTCAATCCTTCAAGGTCTTGAAGAGGACGGATCATATATTCTGCGATGACTTCAATTTCGCCTTTCGGTGTGAACTTAATCGCATTACCGACCAAAGCGACCAAAATCTGCCGTAGTTTCCCTGGATCGCCGATTAATTTTGAAGGGAAGTTTTCTGCAATTTTTAATGACAAGTTTACTTCGGCAGCTTGCGCTTGAGTATAAAAAGCACCGACTTCTTCTTCGATTAGTCTTTGCACAGCAAATTCTTTCTTCTCAAAATGCAAAACGCCGCTCTCTGCCGCATTAAAATCCAAGATCCGATCCACAATCGATTGTAGACCACGCGCACTCAGAAGAAGCACTTCCATATAATCTCGTTGATCCGGCGTCATCTCTGTGCTTTGCATCAGCTCTGCCATACCTAATACGCCGCCAAGCGGCGTTCGGATTTCGTGACTCATTAAGCTCAAAAACCGTGTTTTAGCACTCAACGCTCGTTGCGCTTCGTTTTTTTGTCGAATGATTTCTTCTTCGCTTGTAATATCTTTGAATACAACGACCGCACCTGCCGGTTCTCCTTCTTCAAACAAAGGATTCACCCGATATTGAACCAAAAAGCTTGTTCCGTCTTTTCTCCAGAATACTTCGCCTGTTACTTCCTTAGCGACGCCTTCTCGTATCGAAAGATGAATCGGACATTCTTCGATCGGATACACACTGCCGTCAGAATGACTATGATGAATCAAGTCATGATTATAGACATTGCGGAATTCTTCGATCTCGTAGCCTAGCATACGCGCTCCCGCTTGGTTGATAAATACGGAGCGACCTTCTCGATTGATCTCAAAAATACCTTCGGATACTGCATTCAAAATAGAGGTATATTGATCCGTCTGCTCTCGACTGCGCTGCATTTGCTTTTTCCAATCGGTAATATCTAAAGCAATCATATAGACGCCCAGCACTTGCCCGTCCACGATAATAGGCAAACTCGTCATATTCACATCAATCGGCAAGCCATCCTGAGCCAAAATCTGAGCTTCAAAATTGCCGGAATGTCCACTTAACGCATACTCGAAACGCTGTTCAAGAAGTAAAGACGATTCTGGAGTGAAAAAGTCGGAATACGGTTGCGCAGAAACTTCGGATTCGGAATAACCAGTCATGGCTTCCATTTGAGGATTGACCGACAAACAATGTCCTTTTGTATCGAAAGATAAAATACCTGCCGGATTATAATCAAATAACGAACGGTATAATTTTTCATGCTCTCGCCATTTGCGGCTTTGCTGCTCTTGCTCTGTAATATCTGTTGCAATGGCATAAAAACCTAAGCGTTCACCATTTTGCTCGATCGCTACATGTGTAATGGAAAGAATGATTTGTTTGCCTGCTCGGCTAACAATTTCAAGTTTAAACGTGAGTTTGTTCTCCGTATTCATTGCATGGACAAACGATGAAACTCGACCTTCTTCACGATTCGCAGACAAATCTCGAAGTTTCAATGTCTGTAATTCTTCAAATGTATATCCGGTAATGACTTCAGTGGCTGGATTTGCATAAATTAAATGACCTTCTTTGTTCATCACATAGATTGCATCTGGATGATGTTCAAAGATGGAACGATACATATCCGACTCCGCAAAAGCTTGTTTAAATAAGCCAAAGGAATTGTTCAAAGCGGACTCCCTTCGTTGGTACACCCTGTCTTTTTGATTCTATTTTAGCTTAAATTTGAACTGAAAAACAGAGTCAATCTACTTGTAAAAGTATCTTTCCATGATTCTTCCCCTTCATTGCGTCAGTTATGCTTGCTTGTTGTTATATAGAGAGTAAAGTCACTGACAAAGCAATCCGGATATAGGAAAGGATGAAATGGATGGACCGCGACGAATCATGGACGACGCATCGCAGTAGCGCAATCATGCGCGCGTCGGATAAGCAAGGGTATAGCACTAAGTCTTCTAAAGGACGCAAAAATAAACCTTACAAAACTCGGAGTTCCCGAAAAAAATGGATACTTCGAATTGTTATTGTGGTGATTATATGGCTGCTTGCCGTTTTGATCTATCAGATGAACAAGCCGCTGCCGGAAGGGGTTTCTTACGAAAGCCCTGTTTATCGCACGGATAATGTGGATTTTTTGTACGACCTCACTTCACCGACTACCGGCGAAAAGTTCACTCAGGAACGGCAGATTTTTGATCGGACGATTGAAATGATTAACGAAGCCGAGCAATTTATCGTAATCGATGTCTTTTTATTCAATGACTACACGCACGAAGGGCAAGAATATCCGAAAGTCAGCGGCAAACTTGCCAAAACGCTAATTGATCGCAAACAAGCGGTGCCGGATCTGGATGTTACCTTTATTACGGATGAAGTCAATACCAACTATGGTTCGTCTTCTAATGCTTTACTTGAAAGTCTGAAAAAAGCAGGAATTAAAGTCGTGATTACCGATACTGATCCATTACGCGATTCGACGCCGATCTACTCTGCTTTTTGGCGCACATTTATTCAATGGTTCGGTCAGTCGGGTAACGGCAAAATTCCGAACTTGATGGCAAGCGACGGTCCGGATATTACGCTACGTTCGTATTTGAAATTGTTAAACGTTAAAGCCAATCATCGCAAAGCTTTTATCACCGAAAAAAGTGCGATTGTCTCCAGCGGTAATATTCACGATGCGAGTGCGTACCATTCGAATATCGCTCTTGAAGTCAACGGGCCGATTATCGGAGATTTGCTGAAAGCGGAGCAAGCGATTCTGGACTTCTCCGGTGGAGGTACGCTTCCCGTTTATACGGGGAATACCGAGCAGGACGATAACGCCCAGTATGCGATTCAATATCTGACAGAAGGCAAAGTCCATACGCACGTCATTGCAGAGCTTGATCAAGCAACGTCTGGAGATACCGTCTGGATGGGGATGTTTTATCTTGCGGATTACGATGTATTGCAATCTCTAATGGATGCGTCAGATCGAGGAGCCGAAATCCGTCTGGTTCTTGATCCTAATGAAAATGCTTTTGGACGAGACAAAATCGGGATTCCAAATCGTCCTGTAGCGGCTCAGCTTCATAATGATTCTCCGGATGGTATTCAGATTCGTTGGTACAACACGACCAAAGAACAATATCATACGAAAATGCTCTTTATTGACCGTGCTCAAGGAGAAAGTAGTGTTTTAGCCGGTTCAACGAACTTCACCCCACGCAATATGAAAGATTATAATTTGGAAAACGAACTGTTCGTCAGCGCTCCGAAAGATAGCGAGCTTTCAAATAACGTTCGGGCTTACTTCGAAAAAATTTGGAACAACGACGGTGCGGAGTATACGCTAGATCTGGATGAACATCTGGAAGCAAGCACTTGGCTCAAAGATATTGTGTACCGGATTCAGATGCGACTTGGCTTTACGACGTTCTAACTTGGATTGTTGCACAAAAAGACGCTCGCTGGATTTCTTAAGCGAGCGTCTTTGCTTTTTATTTATTTTTAAGATGGGTATCGAAAAATTGACCAACTTGCTCCAACACATCGCTTCGAGTCAGCAGTTCCGTAGTCGAATGACCGCTTTCTTCTAAAACGACAAATTGTGAAGAGGCTCCGGCGGCTGTCAGTGCTTCATGCAAAATACGACTTTGACGCAATGGAACGACCGTATCGGCATCTCCGTGCATGATCAGAAATGGCGGAACTTCACGTCCATCCAAATATTGAATAGGATTCGTACTGCGTGCAAGTTCCGGCTTCATCCGAATCGTACCGCCTAGCATCAACGCCATCACCGGCATATGATATTCACTTTGAAAATCCAATTCGATATCGATCGGACCGCTAAAATCCACAACGGCTTGAACTTTTGTCGATTGTTGCAAATTGTCGGCAGTTTCGAACTCGGGCGATCCACCTGTTACGCCAAGCAGCGCCGCTAATTGTCCGCCCGCAGAATGTCCCCACACCCCGATTCGATCGCTATCGATTTTGTACTGATCCGCATGTGCACGCAAAAAACGGATTGCGCTTTTGGCGTCTTCAATCTGCGCAGGGAAACGACCTTCATGTGCTAGACGGTATTCGATAGCCGCGACCGCATAGCCTTGTTCAGCAAAGGAGATCAGTTGCGGCAAGTTTCGAGTTGCATGGCAACTCAGCCACGATCCGCCTACAATCCACAAAATAAGCGGCGCAGGCTGCGGAGTCGAAGGCAACAGCAAGTTCATGCTCAGTGTTTTGCCATCTGCAAAAGAAGCATATTGAATATCTGAAATTAACCGAACGAAAGCTCGATCTGGCTGTCTAGGCGGCAAAGAAACTTCTTCGTGCATCGTTCTACGCTCCGTTTCTATTCTTTAATTTTTAGGATTCTCTACTCATATGTTCATGATAGCATAATGTATACAACATACTAAAGATGAGTCTGAGATTGAAAAAGACCTCTACCCTATGATCTAGGAAAGAGGTCTGAATATGAATCAATCGCTCTACTGGTAAAGAAATCTTTTACGACTCGTATGCGACTTGTTGAACACGTTTTTTCCCAGGCCCAATCTCTTGGGTTTGTTGACGGGAAATGATGAACAGTACCGACCAGATCAGAATAAAGCCGATAATTTGTGCCGAAGTAATGATTTCACCGCCATACAACCAGTTCACCAATACCCCAACCATCGGGAAGCTCAGTTCTGCAAGTGTTGCAACAGAAGCTTTTGTTGTTTTCAGTCCTTTATAGTATGCCAGAAGGCTGAGCAGACCTGGAAGCAACGCTTGAAGCAACAAGTTCACGCCAACCAATGTCAACGCGATTCCGCCTGCCGGAAGCGCCCAAGCCGCGCCTTCACTCGCTGTAATCGCAAGCAGCAAAGGTAATGCCAGAATGAAACGAAGCGATGTTACCGTCTCGTATTTGAGCTTGCCTACCATGTAGCGTCCCATAACGGTCGATCCGCCCCAAAGTGCAGCTGCACCCAAAGCGAGCAAACTTCCGAGCTGCATAAATTCGCCGGCGTGTCCAACAGGAATCGTAAATCCGAATGTGAGCAAGTACGTACCTGCCAATGCGACCAACAGCAATGGGCCGAACTGACGAGGCAACGATTCTTTTAACATAAAATGCGCCAACACGATCGCAAATAACGGTTGAAGTTTTTGCAGCAGCAATACGGTATTAAATGCGCCGCCTGCATGTTGAAGAGCTAACGTGAACAGCAAGGTTGCGATCGCTGATCCACCCCAAGATAAGAACAACAATGCGCCGACTTGGCGCCATCCCAGACCTTTCAATTCTCCACGGTTTTTCCACAAAATTGGCGCGACGACCAAGCCGATAATCACGTGTTCAAGCAGTACAATCTGCGAAGACGTCATCGATTCCAGCAACAAAATGCGGAACAGCGGGTCAACGCCCCATAATGCCGCTCCAAGTACGATCAACCAAAATCCGCTACCTGCTTTAGCAAAAAAAGAATTACCTTTGCTTCCTTGTTTTAAGTCTTTTGTGTTTGCCATGTTCATTTCCTAGTCTCCTCATCTGAATAAGGGGGATCATACGCGCAAAAAGCCCCGAAGCCAGAAAGGAATCTGGCATTCGGGGCGGTTTTACGTTAATCGAAGGTTCGAGCGTTCAACAAATACGAAGCAAGTTTCTCTCCTGTCGGTTCCACAAAAAAACCTACAGTCGGCTTGCTACCGACGTGTCTGCGCTTGATCTTCTCCCATCCGGACTGTACCGTCGGCTCTGGAATCGCACCAGATCAGTCCCGATCGTATACATACGATGCGAGAGTCGCGGGCTAGATTTGCTTCGCAAATCATTACCGCCGGTCGGGAATTTCACCCTACCCCGAAGATCCTTTATTCAATTATTTTATAATATGATTATGATACCTGTTATACATTTTCGCAAACTTTCAGCGGCATTCAATCTTTCAATATCACTTTCATTATCATAAATGATTTCTCACACTTTTACAAGCTACTGAATAAAATAAAGTTAGTTTCTTTACGAAAAATTAAAAACTCTTTATTCCAGCTCGCTTTGGGGTTCCCACGGATAACTTGTATTTAAAAATTCGGCAAGTGTTCGACTAGCTTCTCTCCGCTGCTTACGCATATCCGCACGCGCCGGCGCACTTTCATGCAGTTTGCGTTCTTCTTCCGTTTCCGGGTAGACAGGCGACACTTCCATTTTGCGCCCGTGATCGTCCAATGCGACAAAAGTCAAAAAAGCCGTCGCCGCAATCTGACGTTCTCCGCTTTTCAAATCTTCGCGTACGACTTTGACAAACGTCTCCATCGAACTTTTCCCTGTCCATGTCACGAACGATTCTAGCGTCACCGAATCCGTCATATAGATCGGATATAAAAAGTCTACAGAGTCGGTTGAAGCGGTGATCGTATTGGCACGCGACAACTTTGCCGCTGCGATCGAAGCAATATCATCAATATACGCCATCAACTTTCCGCCGAATAAGGTCTGATAACTATTTACATCTGTTGGAAAAACACGCGCCATCTTATAACTCCGCGTCGTACGAATCGGAATCGACTTCATCACTGCTTTGCACTTCCTTTTTCATTCCATAATCAAGATACGATCTTGTTTGTCCATTATACGCCTCTATGAAACAGAGGAACAAATCCATATCAAAAAAGCGCCGTCTACTTACAGACAGCGCTTTGAATTTATCAAGAAAGTTACATAGGCGATGGAAGCGAGCCGACTCCAAAAGAAATCCGTTCCGGTCGCGTGTTGAAATCGAGAAAAGAATTAAATTTTAGCGGAATTTTCTCGATTTCAAAGGCGAACACTATCGTTCCTTCCCTGAATTTCTTTTTCCGTCACCTCGCTTCTAGCAACTGTAGATTTTCTCAATACATTAAAGCGCCGTCTACTCGTAGACGGCGCTTTTTTATCTTTCAAATCCCTAAAATATGAGCGATGGTGCAAGCCCAGCGAAGGGATAAATTCAGTGAACCACGCCTTTGAGCCCAGAAAGTCCCTTGTTCCAATCTCATCCACTTTCTGGGCGAAACAGCGTTGTGAACGAATTTATCCCGCAGCGTCGCTACAGCACCATCCTAACTCAATTTACCCTCCAATAATAAAGTCGCTCATCGACTTCACTTCAACCGTACCTGAAGCACTGTGCGACAACGTACCGTCTTCACGACGTGCCCAGAATTCGACAACAACCGGCTCACCTGGAATCAGATCAAAATAGTTATCGGTGAACACACCTTCTTTTTCTGCGTTCAACCAGACTTGCTTCGCAAGTTTGTCGGTCTCCAATGTAATCGTCGTATTGCCTTCCGCGTTCTCGGTAATCTTCACTTGAATATTCGGCTGATCGAAGTGAATGTCACGCGTCGAAACGAAATAATGGGTACGTTGATCGATGATCTGCCCGCTTTGCTCCCATTCTGCGAGAAGAACCGTGCGGCTTGCCTCATGCTCACCCAGTAAGTCAGACGCTTTTACCGAGTAGACTTTAGCTGCCGTATTTCCATCAACTTCTACGGCTTGTGTAGATTCATTTAATACATCGCCGCCAAAGCTCAGCAAGCGAATGCGTAACGAACCGGACTGAGACTGCAAGCTATCGTTCAACAAATGGATATTTACATCTTCGCCATTTGTACCGTCAATCGATACCGATAAATCGCGGAAACTACGACGTGCGTAATAATGCAAGGCTTTCCAGCGACCGTAGTAATCGATACCCGACCAAGACGCGACCGGCCAACTATCGTTCATTTGCCAATACAAAGTCCCCATGCAATACGGCATACTGCGACGGTGTGCTTCGATTGCCGATTTCATCGCTTCCGCTTGCAGCACTTGGCTCATATACAAAAACGAAACGAAGTCTTTGGGTTCCGGCAAATATTTGTCCATATATTCTTTGATCAAGAAATTGCCGCGTCCGTTTTTTTGGTGCGCTAACATAATCGTAGAATCCAGCTGTAAAGCTTCTTCTGGTGCATACTGCAAAACGGATTTGTGTTCAGGGAACGATTGGAACCCGTATTCGCTCATAAAACGCCCGATGTACTTATTGTAATTCTCGAACGGTTCTGAGTTATGCCAGACGCCCCAATAGTGAATATCGCCTTCCGAAGTTCCGGGATTTGCGTGCTGATGTTCATCGCCCGATAACGAGACCAACGGCGAAGAAGGCCAATATTCAGATCCCGGCGCCATTTTGGATATCGCAGTCGGCAACAGTCGATGGAAGATCGCTTCGTAATCTGCCCAAATACTTTGTTGCTGCTCGTGCGTGTAATCTCTTTTCCAACCCCAACCGCCATTCGGCAAATAATGTGCCCAAGCCGAATCAATCTCGTTGTTCCCGCACCATAATACGATACTTGGATGATTACGTAGGCGGCGCAGATTGTCTTCGGCTTCATGACGTACACTTTCCAAAAACTGCTCATCACCCGGATACATGCTGCACGCGAACATAAAGTCTTGCCACACCATAATGCCGTATTCATCGCACAACTCATAAAAAGCATCTTCTTCGTAAATGCCGCCACCCCATACGCGCAGCATATTCATATTCGCTTCGGCTGCCGATACCACTTCGTAGCGATACCGCTCCCGGGTCACATCCGTCTCGAAGTTGTCATTCGGAATATGATTGGCGCCTTTTGCAAATACAGGCACTCCATTTAATTCAATATAAAAAGAAGCGCCGGCTCCATCTTTTTCTCGCTTGAGTACAACATTGCGCAGACCTGAACGCACCTGTTTTTCCGCTACGCTTTGTTCGCCTTCCAAGATCTCTGCGGTAAAGGTATACAGATGGGCTTCACCCAAACCTCTTGACCACCACAATTTCGGATCATCGATTTCGAGTTCGCACCGAATCGTGTTTTCTCCAATGCTGATCGAATGAGTATGTTCCATCTGGAAACCTTCGGTTTGGATACGCAAACGTCCTTCAAAATCCCGATCGGATTGCACCGTGACGATCGCAGTCAACTTGGCTTTTTCGGCTTTGACTTCATTTTGACGGATAAACAAATCGGTGATGCGCTGACCGTTCCATCCTTCCAGACGTACAGCCCGCCATATTCCGCTCGTTACAAAACGCGGACCCCAATCCCATCCATAGTGATAAGGCGCTTTACGCGCAAACACACTCACTTTTTTCTCGCCTAGACCGCCAAGCTCCGATTGATCGTTCGTCGCAGGCAATGCGTACCCGAGCTTTTCGAGCTTTGGAAGATCTTCTTGAATCGGTGAACGAAAATGAAGGCGTAGACGATTTTCTCCGCTGCTTAGATGCGTTTTGACCGGCACATTCCATGTACGGAACATATTGTCGACAGACAAAATTTTTGTTCCGTTCAATTCGACATCGGCATATGTATCCAGACCGTCGAAAACAAGAACAATATTTTCTTGGCTCATCAATTCCGAAGGTACCGTGAAGACGCTCTCGTAGATCCAATCTTGCTTATCGATCCATTGCAGATCATGTTCATTCGTTCCGTAATAAGGATCTGGAATTTTAGCGTTACGATATAGATCGCTATGGACGCAGCCCGGCACTACCGCAGGTAACCAATCTTGCTGCACTGCACTCGAAAAGTTCCAATCTTTTAATTCCCATTTGATTTCGTTCATCGTATGCTCCCTCTTTTCTTGTTGTAACCGCTTTTATTGACTAATCACAACGTATCATTTCGAAACCTAAATTTCAATGTTATTTATCATTTTTTATATTATTTTTATTTTTTTATGATAACAAAATTATTTAATTTGATTTTGTTAGTATTTCAAACAAAAGAAAACCTCTGCCTGATGCAGGACAGAGGTTTGAATTATCTTTTTAAAAATCAAACTTTTCTAAGCTTAGCTCCGTGGTTTCGCCGTTGTGCTGCGAACGATCAAATTCGATGGTTCAGTGACAACCGAAGGCGCAAAGTTGCTATTCTCGATCATCGCGATCAAAGCTTCAATCGCATGCGCTCCGATTAACCGGATATTTTGATTGACCGTAGTCAGAGCCGGGCTAAATATTTCCGAGTACGTCGTATTATCGAAGCCGATCACCGAAATATCTTCTGGCACAGATAAGCCGCTGCGATGGATCAGATTGATTGCACCGAATGCCATCATATCCGACGTACAGACGACTGCGGTCGGACGTTCGTCCAAAGCCAGCAAATCTTCCATAGAGCGCGTACCGCCTTCCATCGAATAGTCGCTGATCCGCACGTAATCGGGTTGAACCTCTAACTGATGCTTTTTCATGCCTTCCATAAATCCTTCGTGACGCAAAACGCCGACTGCTTTATCCAGCTGAGCCGAAATAAACGCAATTTTCGAATGACCTAGATCTGCTAAATGTTCGACCGCTTCCATGATGCCTGCTTTGTTCTCTGTCGTGATATACCCTACCCGGCGACCGCGAATATCCGCATCGACAAACATCGCCGCGATATCAGATTCAAGCAACTCTTCCAAATGTGGATCATTCCGGTCTACGCCAAATCCAACGACGCCATCCACATTTCGGCTCAGACAATGCTCAACGAACGAATAATTCGGATCTTCGAACCGTGTAGACAACAACACCAGATCGTATCCGCTGTTTTGCAATGCCGTCTTGATTCCTTCCAGCAGCTCCGATACGAAAGGATTCGTAAATGAAGTGGTGATAAACACGCCTACCGTCCAAGAACGACCTTTTACCAGACCTCTAGCCGCTACATTCGGATGATATTTCAAATCTTTGATCGTTTGACTGACTTTTTTGCGTGTTTTGTCGCTCACATCCGGATAATTATTAATGACTTTGGAAACGGTCGCTACGGACACTCCCGCTTCTTTAGCCACGTCGTGAATCGAAGCCATCGTTTTACCTCCTCACCGGCTAAATGGTGCATTTTTACAGCCATTCAGTCGGGAACGCTTGTTTTTTTCTACTATTATATATAGGTGTACTTTGCGCGACAAGCTTTTTTGCCAACCGCTCCTTTTGAGGGTATGATAGACTATTGAATTCAAGCCTATTATAGAGTCAAAGGAGCTTGCAAGATGGCTGTGAAATACGAAACCGAACTTTACCCTCCTCTTAAATCTTTTTTTGAAGCCAGAGGATATTCGGTTAAAAGTGAAGTTCGTCATTGTGATCTGGTCGGTTATCGGCAAAATGAAGAACATCCGCTCATTGTTGAAATCAAACGTACATTCACGCTGGAACTGCTTCTTCAAGGTATAGATCGGCAGCGGCTCGGCGGAGATGTCTATGTCGCCGTCGAACGCAATCGTGCCAAAAAAGGAGCAGCCAACCAGCGATTTAGCGAAATCACCCAACTATGCAGACGGCTAGGAATCGGATTGATTATCGTCACTTTTTATCAAACGAAAGAACCTTTTGTCGAAGTGCTGTGTGAAGCAAACGAAATTCAAGAGACGCGAAACGTGCGTATCGGCAAAAAAGCGAAACGGATTCGCACCGAATTTGATGCGCGTAGCGGCGATCATAATGTCGGGGGTTCAAATAAACGCAAATTAGTTACCGCCTACCGCGAACAAGCGCTTCAAATCGCCCAGCAGCTTTGGATGTTCGGTGAAGCTTCTCCAGCCATGCTAAAAGAAGCGACAGGCATCGGTAAAACGTCTTTCATTTTGCAAAAAAATTATTACGGTTGGTTCGAACGTGTATCTCGCGGACGTTACCGTCTGACCGAAGAAGGAACGAATGCTTTGAGCGAATACGCAAGCGTGTTAGCGACTCAAAAGCCTTTTGCGAAATAAAACCCCACATGATAAAATGAAATCTGAATTTCGGGCTTAACGCCTTTTTTTCAAATTATTAATGAGGTGATTGCATGAAAGCTTCAACAGGAACAACCTCCACCCCGTCCCGCAATATGAAAAAGGGCAGGATTGGCGCCAGATGGTTTTTGCTGGTATGGGTTGTTCTGATCGGTCTATTCGTTTTTGCCGCTTATGAATACAGTCAACGGTTACAGGCACAGACCTTAACCGCACTGCAAACGCAAACGGAAAGCCAGATGGCCGATCTACGAGCCGATTACGAACAACAATTTACAGAGCTGAACCAGCAAGTGTCGGCTCTACAAAGTAAAGTGGATTCGTTTAACGAACTGCTCACATTTACCAAAGACAATGCCAATAACAAAACCGATAACAGCAACAAACTGTATACGCAGTTGAACGAAGTCAAAACTCAACTCAGCGCGCTTCAGAAAAAGATGGATTTGTTAAAATGAGCAGAGTCCAATATGTGAACCGATTCTTTCTGATTTTGGCGGCACCCGCGATAGGTTTGTTGCTGTGCCTTTTGCTTTTTCCGCCTAATCTGGATTTGCAGCTGAATACTCAAGCGTATACGTCCAAAAGCAGTTTGCAACCTTCGGCGGCTCAACTGCTCAAAGACTTGGATATTGCGGAAGAAAATGCGAAATCGACTTCAAAGTCATTGAAGCAAACGTTGACCCTGTACAATCAGACTACAGAAACGATGTCGTCGATTGTGCAAAAAGCATCGATTCAAGCGCAGCGTCCCGAAAATATTTACGATAAACGGATTCGCTCCAAGCTCGGCTTGCCGATTGAGACGGTGAACAGCGACAAGATCCGAATTGAATTGTTCCGTGTCAACGCGATGACCTACAAAGGCTACGCGATGAAGGTGAAACTCAAAGATCCTTCCGCGATGCGAATGAGCCTGGCGAGTGAAACGCTAGGAAGCTCAGAGACGACGCTCAAAGCCGCTCAGCGCCATCAAGCGGTAGCCGGAATTAACGCAGGCGGCTTCGCTGACCAGGACGGCAAACGATATCCACTTAGCACGACAATGATGGACGGTCAGTACCTAACCGGTTTCCAATCCAGCTTCAAAGACCTGTACTTTGTTGGGCTAAACGAATCCGGCAAATTGATCGGCGGTAAGTTTAATCAACAAAATCAACTCGACAAACTTCAACCGCAATTCGGGGCTTCGTTTGTTCCGATCTTGCTGAAAGACGGTAAAAAGACCCCTATTCCGGCAAAATGGAAAGCTGCACCTAAACGTGCACCCCGCACGATTATCGGCAGTTACAAAGACGACCAGTTAATCGTTTTCGTTATTGACGGCTACAACGAAGCTGGTGGTTCGGGAGCGACGCTCGAAGAAATTCAAGGCCAGCTGTACAAAATAGGCGTAGTTAACGCTTACAATTTGGATGGCGGCGGTTCTTCAACGCTCGTAATGAATGATCGCGTTGTGAACCATCCGTCAGATGGCACATTACGACCTGTACCGACGAACTTTTTATTCTTCAAATAAACTATAGCTACAGCCATTCAAAAATGATGACAAAAAAAGAGCCTTCAGGCTCTTTTTTTGCATGATACGGATGTTTTCAATGTGATTTTAGCCATGTTTAGGAAGATCTATCATATCGCCGACGCAAGCTCCGCAGATATAACGATCTTTAAATTCGCTAACCTCATCGATCGAACCGCAGAACACGCATTTCGGATGGTAACGCTCCAAAATGATATGATCTCCCTGAACCAAAATTTCAACCGGATCGCCTTCATTCATTTGATATCTTTTTCTTAGCGATTTGGGAAGAACAATACGTCCTAATTGGTCTACTTTGCGGACGACTCCAGCAGGTTTCATAATAAAAACACCTCTTTTAGTTTAGTTTGCTATTTCTGCCCCACCTGCAGAGATGATTCTGCAAACCCAAGATTAGATATTCGAGGTCGATTTAAGAATTCCTGCTTGTTGAGCAAAAAAAAGCAACGCTGGTTAATTATCGGTCTTTTATCTAATCAAAAGATTATTCCATACCCGGAAAATCAGTTTGACGAAGGGCTTCGTACAGCATGATGGCTACCGAATTCGACAAATTGAGCGATCGAACATGCTCCGTTCTCATAGGTAAACGAATCGCGGTTTCTGGATTTGCCGCAATCAGTTCAGGCGGTAATCCTTTCGTTTCTTTTCCGAATACCAGAAAATCGCCGTCTTGAAATTGAATATCGCTATAACGCTTGGTCGCTTTTGTCGTGGCATAGAAAAAACGTCCTTCTGGATATTTCGCTTGCAGCTCCGCAAACGAATCATGATACTCGAGTTTCACAGAAGGCCAATAATCAAGACCCGCACGTCTTAAAGAAGCATCATCGGTATTAAATCCAAGCGGGCGTACCAAGTGCAGATGCGTATCTGTCGCCGCGCAAGTGCGCGAAATATTGCCCGTATTTGCAGGAATCTCCGGTTCAACCAATACGATATGAAAAGCCATAAATAAGTTCACTCCGTTTCAAAAAAATAAGGACTTGTTGCGGTTGATTAGATGTACACACACGCATAAAAGCCGCCCGAAGATGGGGCGGCTTTTTCCGTCTCTTCTATTTCTATACTACTGCAATCGCAAGCCTAAGGGAAGAACAGACCTGTTTACGATTACCCGTTGCGCTTTTGGAAATCGTTCATAAAGTCAACTAACGCCGCAACACTCTCATAAGGCACTGCATTGTAGATCGAAGCACGCAGACCCCCAACACTCCGATGACCTTTAAGACCGACAAAGCCTTGCTGTTCGCTTTCTTTGGCAAAAGCTTTTTCTAACTCTTCTGATCCTAAACGGAACGTGACATTCATGATCGAACGGCTATCTTGCTGAGCGACTCCGGTGTAGAATCCTCCGCTACCGTCGATCGCATCATACAGCAGTTTGGCTTTTGTATTATTTTTTTCGTGAATCCCTTGTAAGCCGCCTTGTTCTTCAATCCAACGAAGCGTCTGATTCACCATATAAATCGAGAAAGAAGGCGGAGTGTTGTACAGCGAATTGTTCGACAAATGCGTCGCATAGCGGAACACCGTCGGAATTGTTTTCACTTCTTGCGCCAACAGTTCTTCTTTGGCAACAACGATCGTGACACCTGAAGGCCCTAGATTTTTTTGAGCGCCCGCGTAGATCATACCGAAGTTCTCCATATCTAAAGGACGGCAAAAAATATCGCTGGACAGATCGGCGATCAGCGGCACATTGCCTGTACTCGGGTACTGAGCGAATTGTGTCCCTTCGATCGTCTCGTTAGATGTAATATGCACATAAGCCGCATCTTCACGTACTTCAATTTCGCTTTGCGAAGGCATCCGTGTGAACTTGTCTGATTCTGTGGAAGCCGCCGTATACGTATCTCCGATCAACTTGGCTTCTTTGACCGCTTTGGACGCCCAGCTGCCGGTCATCACATAACCTGCCGATTTGCCAGGTGTCAGCAAGTTCATCGGAAGCATCGCAAATTGCGTGCTCGCTCCGCCTTGAAGGAACAGCGTCTTATACCCGGACGGATTGCCAAGCAACTTCAGCAGCCGTTCTTGCGCTTCGTTATGTACACTTTCATACACGGCTCCGCGGTGAGACATTTCCATGATCGACATGCCTGTACCTTGAAACTCTACAAATTCCGCCTGCGCACGCTCTAGCACTTCAAGTGGTAACGCAGCGGGTCCCGCATTAAAATTGTAAGCCCGTTTGCCCATGAATCAAATGCCTCCTCAAGCCTGTAATTTAGGGTTAATCATAACAGCAATCTAACATTACTTCAAGTACAACTACAACGCGATAACGCAATAACGGATTGTTTAAAAAGCGGCTGTATCTGTTTGATTCTGCTAACTTGAATGTTCGGTTTTACCGATTTGGCGCTTGCTATAAAAAATGCAGCCTTCGCTCTCAAAAAGAGCAAAGGCTGCGGTAAAACGATGATTATTGCGATTAGCAATCGTAGTACAAGCTGTACTCGTGTGGATGAACACGGATCGAGACTTGTTTGGCTTCAGCACGTTTGAATGCGATATAGTTCGCGATGAAGTCTTCGGAGAAGACGCCACCTTCAGTCAAGAACGAGCTATCTGCTTCAAGAGAGTCAAGCGCTTCTTCCAAAGAACCTGGAACGCTGCGGATTTGCGATTTCTCGGATTCCGGCAGATCGTACAAGTTTTTGTCAGCAGGGCCGTAGCCAAGCTCAACCGGGTTGATTTTCTTTTTGATTCCGTCCAGACCCGCCATCAGCATCGCGGAGAATGCAAGGTAAGGGTTAGCTGTGGAGTCCGGTGTACGGAACTCGATACGACAGCCTTTTGGCGTTACAGCAGCGACTGGGATACGTACAGCTGCCGAACGGTTACCTTTCGAGAATACGAGGTTAACCGGCGCTTCATAACCTGGAACCAAACGTTTGAACGAGTTGGTACTTGGGTTAGTCAATGCGATCAAAGCTGGAGCGTGATACAAAATACCGCCGATGTAGTTCAGCGCCATTTCGCTCAAGTTTGCATAGCCGCCTTTTTCGTAGAACAAAGGCTCTCCGTCTTTGAAGATCGATTGGTGAACGTGCATGCCGCTACCATTGTCTCCGAAAAGAGGTTTTGGCATAAATGTCGCGGTTTTGCCGTATTGGCGAGCCGTGTTATGCACGATGTATTTATATTTTTGCAGGTTGTCTGCTGTTTTTTTCAATGTATCAAAACGGAAGTTGATTTCGGCTTGGCCCGCTGTTGCAACTTCGTGGTGATGACGTTCGATCACAAGACCTGCTTCTTCAAGCAAACGGCACATTTCGCTACGGATGTCTTGTTGGCTGTCTACTGGAGCAACCGGTACATATCCGCCTTTAACGCCGACTTTAAACCCTAAGTTGCCGCCTTCTTCTTTGCGAGCTGTATTCCAAGCCGCTTCTTCGGAATCAACCGAGAACGAAGAGCTGTTCATGCCGCTTTCGTAACGGACATCATCGAAAATGAAGAACTCGGATTCCGGTGCGAAAAAGGCATCCGAACCTACGCCGCTTGCTTGCATGAAAGCTTCAGCTTTCTCAGCGATACCGCGAGGGTCACGATCGTAATGTTCGCCATCTGGCGTATAAATATCACACATAATGTTCAATGTTGGATGAGCAGTGAAAGCGTCAATGAAGACCGATTCAGTATCAGGCATCATAACCATATCCGACTCTTCGATCCCTCTGAAACCTGGAATCGACGAACCGTCAAACGCTACCCCATTTTCAAACGTTTCTTCTTCTACTGCACTGGCAGGAACAGAAATGTGGTGAGTTCTGCCCGACAGATCTACAAAACGAAAATCAACCCACTCAATATTATTCTCCTGAATAAGCTTCAATACTTTTTCTACCGACATGTCACTTTCCTCCCAAATTTCCGAACATTGAACGAATATACTTCGTGAAACGTTCATGATCTTTTTAGCTGTCGTCATTATAAAACGGCACCATTTAGCAGTCAATACTCATGTCAGGTATTTTTTATGACAATGTGAGTTATGCTTACACTTTGATGCGATTTATCGATCTTTGATAAGAAAGCCCGTCATCGACCATAAATCGCGGTACGATGCGGGCTCTACTCATTTTGTAAACGTTTTAAAAATAGACATGTTACGGAATATAAATGTTCAAAAATTAGACGATCGCCCAATTTTTAAAAGCTTCGGCTTCGGCTTTGGTTGTCGAGAAACTTTTGCCAACGATCGGGGATAACTGCTCCAAATCACGCATTAAGCCTGCGAACTGATCCGGGAATAACGATTGAACCCCGTCACCTGTCATCGAATTGTCCGGATCGGTGTGCATTTCGATAATCAGACCGTCCGCACCGGCTGCTACCGAAGCTTTTGCCATCGGTTCAACCAATTCGCGTCTGCCTGTACCGTGACTCGGATCAGAAATAACCGGAAGATGGCTCAGACTTTGCAAAGCCGGAATCGCTGCAAGATCCAGCGTGTTGCGCGTGTAGGATTCGAATGTACGAATACCGCGCTCGCAGAGCATCACATCTGGATTGCCCCCTGCCAAAATGTACTCGGCAGCATTGAGCAGTTCATCATAAGTCGCGCTGAAGCCGCGCTTGAGCAATACAGGTCGACCGCAAGTACCAAGCTTACGCAATAGATCGAAGTTCTGCATATTGCGTGTACCGATTTGAAGAATATCGGCGTATTCCGCGCAAATATCGACATATTCTGGAGTCATGACTTCTGTGATTGTCAGCAAGCCGTGCTTTTTACCCGCTTCCGCCATCATGATCAGACCTTCTACGCCTACGCCCTGGAAGCTGTAAGGGCCTGTACGAGGCTTGAATGCTCCGCCGCGAAGAACTTGTCCGCCTGCGGCTTTTACAAGTCTGGCGATCTCGTCGATCTGCTCCGCCGATTCTACTGCGCAAGGTCCACCCATCACAACCAGTTCGCCGCCACCGATCTTCACGTCGCCGATCTGAATCACTGTATCTTCCGGGTGGAAATCGCGACTTGCCAATTTGTATGATTTGGAGATCTTCACGACTTCTTCGACGCCTTTCATTTGACGCAGATGCTCCGCAAGTCTAGGTTCGGCTTGACCCACCAATCCGACAACCGTTCGGTCTGAGCCTCGCGATACATGTACGGTCAGCCCTTCTTTTTCAATCGTACGAATTACGTCTTGCAATTGCTCCTCCGGAGCTTGGTTCGATAAAATAGCGATCATGATTATCTCTTCCCTTCAATATAAGAATAGGAACGTTGTTCCCGAGATGTCTGTACCCCACGGACTCTTTCGCACTTAAACGCTTTTATGCTTTTAGGCTTTTATCCAATAAAGCAATATTAACAAACAAAAAGCTCTCCGTCAACCGCAAGAGCTTTTTAAAAATAAAAAAAGCCTCTAATCTTTGATAAAAAAAGAAAAGAGGCTTTTACTAATCCTTATTCTGCTTGTGCTTTAACTTTTGTTTTTTCACGAACCGGCGGCAGCAGTTTCTTCATATCGATAGTGCGCTTGATTTCCCAAGTCGCCGCATCGCTTTCTTCGAACTGTTCCAAATAATTGATGACTTCTTTCGTAATCGGCGTAGGCGTCGATGCTCCAGCCGTCACTGCGACTTTGGAGATACCCATCAGCCATTCTTGCTTGATCTCGCTCACGTCAGAGACGCGGTAAGCCGTAGTGCCTGCAATCTCTTCCGAGACTTGCGCAAGGCGGTTCGAGTTGTTACTGCGCGGATCACCAACGACGATCACGAGATCCGCTTGACCGGCTTGCTCGGCAACCGCTTCTTGACGGACTTGCGTCGCCAAACAAATTTCGTTATGAACTTCAGCTCCCGGGTAACGTTCCAGCAACATTTTCATAATCGTTTTGATGTCCCATTGGCTCATGGTCGTCTGGTTTGTGATAATGATTTTGCCATTGGGTACATTCAGATGTTGAATTTCTTCTTCTTTTTCAATCAAATGAACTTTGTCCGGAGCGATTCCGATCGCGCCTTCGGGTTCAGGATGATTTCTTTTGCCAATATAAATGATTTCGTAGCCTTCATCGGCTTTCTCGCGAATCAAATCATGGGTCTTCGTGACATCCGGGCATGTCGCATCGACGGTCGTCAGACCGCGCTCACGAGCACGCTTGCGAACTTCCGGAGACACGCCGTGTGCGGTAAAGATAACCGTGCCTTGATCCACTTGCTCCAAAATCTCCAAACGGTTCGGTCCGTCGAGCGTAATGATGCCTTCGTCTTCGAACGATTGGGTCACGTGTGCGTTGTGCACGATCATCCCGAGTATATAAATAGGTCTTGGCAGATCGAGATTTTTTGCCGCTTGTCTAGCCAGCACCATAGCGTCAACGACTCCATAGCAATAGCCGCGCGGGGCGATACGTAGAACTTCCATCTATTAGCACCTGCTTTCGGATTCATGGCTTCAAACGCGAAATCTCGCGTATATCCCGATTATAACGTATTCTGTAAGCCGAAGAAAGGCGAGCTTCCAATCAGCGCGTTTGCTGGTGAGAAGATCGCCTTCTTTTCTCGTGATATCGGAAGACGTACAGCCTCTATGTCTCTTTACCCGAATCGGTAGACTTTGGCTTACTTTCTTCGTTTACTTCCGGATTAATTTCGATCGGTTCGTCTTCGTAAAAGACTTCGATATCTTCAGCAGCCTGGATTTCCGGGAATAATGCGGGCAGCCAAATAATAAACGTTGACCCTTCGCCTTTGACTGTCACCACCTCAACGGAGCCTTGATGTTCGTCAATAATCCATTTGGCGATCGACAGTCCAAGCCCTGTGCCCGGTGTTTTCCCGCGTGATTCGTCCGCGCGGTAGAACCGTTCGAAAATATGCGGCACTTCGTCCTTGTCCATGCCGATTCCGCTATCTTTCACTCGAATCCCGACTTGTTGACGGTACACGACGATGTCTAGAGACACTTGCCCTTCTGTCGTATATTTGAACGAGTTTTCGATAAAAATAAACAACATTTGCTGCAAATAATCTTTGTTGCCAATCACTGCAATACCGTCCAAAGCGCTTAAATCGCCGGGCGCCCATTCCGCTTGATGCGGTAAAAATTGTGCACGGCGCACTACATCTTCAACCAGCGGACCGAGTTCCAACCATTCTTTTTGCATCGTCTGCCCGGCATCTGCTCTTGCCAGCGACAACATATCGCCGATCAAGCGGCTCATACGCTCGGATTCATCCGCAATATCGCCAATGGCTTCGACCGACATTTGCTTCAAATCTTCTTCGCTCAGTCTGGAAGAAGCGCCGTCCATCGTCCAAATCTTTTTGAGCAAATCCGTATTGCCGCGAATTGTCGTAAGCGGTGTACGCAGCTCATGCGAAGCATCAGATACAAAACGTCGCTGCGCCCGGTAAGATTCTTCTAAATCTTTGTAAAAGTGCTCGGTACGCCCCAACATCCGGTTAACGGTACTGATCAGTTGACCCACTTCATCTTGAGGGCCTGTATAATCGATTCGTACGCTCAGATCGCTACTCGTTTGAACGGCGTTCGCCGCTTCAATGACTTTGCCGATCGGTGCCATCGATTTCCTCGCCAAAAACAGCCCTAAAGTAAATGCCAAAATCAACGTCGACAACGAGCCCATCAACAAAATAAACCGGAGATCGGATAACAAATTTTCGGCTTCTTCGGTACTTGCTGCAATTTGCAGTAATACAGGATCTCCGTTACCGGTGCTCAATACTTGCTGATACATGAGGTACGGACGACTTTCTGTATAGATCCGGCTGAAATCTTGGTTGATTTCATCTAACTCCGGCACGTTGAATTTGAACGTCGGGCTGACAAAAGCCATATTGGTCGATTGCTTCAACGTTCGTGTACGATAATCGTAAATTTGTACGTATAACCGACTATCGATCGTTTTGAGCAGATTCGCCATATTGATATCCGACGTTACTCTGCCGGTCTGATCCACAACAATACTTTGCCGAATTTGTTCTCGAATCCGACTTTGCCAAGTGTCGTACGTATTCTGATACGTATTGTAGTAGACGAATGTATAAATAATTCCGCTGAACATTAATAAAGTCAACGCAAGAATGCCTGAGTACCAAGCGGTCAAACGTAAACGGATAGACATAGCAGAGGGCTGCCCCCTTTTAGGAATCGCTTCTTAAGATGTAACCAGCACCACGGATGGTCTGAATCAAGCGCTTATGTTCAGGACTTTCCGTTTTTTGTCTAAGCATCGCGACGTAGACTTCGAGAACATTCGACTCGCCGCTATAATCGTAACCCCAGATTTTATCCATGATCAGATCACGCGATAATACTCGGCGAGGGTTGAGCATGAATAGATGCAGCAGTTCGAATTCTTTTGCCGTCAGCTCGATTCGTTTGTCGCCGCGAGTCACTTCACGAGAATCGACGTTCATGACTAGATCTTCGAAAGTCAGTCGTTCTCCGTCGTCTTCACGTACGGTATCCGTTTTGCGCCTTAGAAGTGCACGTACACGCGCCAACAATTCTTCTAACGCGAAAGGTTTGACCAAATAATCGTCCGCGCCAAGATCCAACCCTTTGACCCGATTTTCGAGCTCGTCTTTGGCAGTCAACATCAATACCGGTACTGCGCTTCCTGCTTCGCGTAATCGGCGTACGACTTCGAACCCATCGACTTCGGGCATCATCACATCCAAAACCAACAAGTCAGGATCGGTTGTCCGCATTAGCTTCAAACCTTCGGAACCATTGGGAGCGGTATGCACTTCATAGCCTTCAAAAGCCAACCCTCTCCTGAGCATAGAAATGATTTTTTCGTCGTCATCGACAATCAGAATATTCGATCTCATAATACGCTTTCTTCCCCTCTACGTGCTTTTTTATTATTGTAGCATCCGCACAGCAAAAACGGGAGGGTAGTCCCTCCCGCACTTCTTACGCTGTAACTCTAAGGTCAAAAAGATAAGGCTTATTGACCGCCAAACGGATTCATGAATCCATTCTCATTTTGAGTACTTGGATTTTGCTGAGCTGCACTCGATTTTTCGTATTCGTTGCGGTCGCCGATTGTTACTTTGATATCCACTTTTTTGTCGTTACGAATTACATTGAGTGTCGCCGTATCTCCGACTTTCAGTTTTTGAATCGCTGTGATCAGATCTTGGCTAGTTGCATACGCTTGACCGTTCATACCTGAAATAATATCGTAGCTGCGCAGATCGGCTTTGTAAGCTGGCGAACCGTACAGAACGTTGCTTACGAGAGAACCTTCTTTTGTCGTTACGCCCATTTGTTGCGCGATGCTATCGGACATGGTAGTCAAGCTTGCTCCGATAAACGGAATCGCTTCTTTCGGAATTTCTTGGTTATTTTTCAATTGTTCAACGACGTTCTTGATCGTGTTCGACGAGATAGCAAAACCGATACCTTGCGCTTCTGTGCTCACGGCTGTATTCATCCCGATCACTTCGCCGTTCAGGTTAAGCAACGGACCGCCGGAGTTACCAGGGTTGATTGAAGCATCTGTTTGTAGCAAGTGTTTGTAATCGGTTGTTCCGCCTGTCGATTGGTCAGCGATCGAAATTTCGCGTTCTTTCGCACTCAGTACACCTGCGGTTACGGTATGTTCGAATCCTTCCGGGTTACCAATCGCCACGACCCAGTTCCCGATTGCGGTTGCATCCGAATCACCAAGCGAAATCGCTGGGAAGTCTTTACCGTCGGTGCTTGTAATTTTCAGTACGGCTAAGTCAAGATCAGCGCTATGACCAAGCAGTTTGGCTTCGTAAGGTTTCGTATTGCCGTCCAGCGTAACTTGGATCACGTCGCCACCTTCAACCACGTGGTTATTGGTCAAAATGTATCCTTCTTTATCGAAAATAAATCCAGTTCCCAGACCAAGCGGTGTCAGCTGACCTGAGCTATCGGAATTTCCGCTATTGTTATTTTGACCTTCGTTACCGTTTCCTTGGGAATTGCCGAAGAAGCGGAAGAATGGATCGTTGTAATTGCCTTGCGTACTGTTCGAAGAACTGCCGCCTTTGGATAAGGTTTCGATTTTGACGACCGAAGGGCTTGCTTGATTTACGACATCCGAAATATCTTTCGAAGAAGCAATCGTGTAGGCTGCTGTCGATACGCCGCTGGATTTTGCTGTAGCGTTCGTCGTTGCTGCTTGAGCCGTGTTATCTGCTCCGCCGAACCAACCTGCATGACCTGCTGTAAAAACGGAACCGGTAATGACGATCGCGCCAAGCGCACCTGCCGCAAACGAAGTTACCATATTTTTAAACGAAGATTTTGGTTTTTGGTTATAGTTCCAGTTGCCATTTTGCGAAGAACCGTTCGATCCGTTTGGAGTTCCGTAAGAATCATAACTCCGAACTGGGCTTGGCGGCGTGACTTCAACATCTTTTACCGGGTTTTTCGACTCGGACTCCGAAGATCCTACCGATTGGAAAGGTCCGTATGAGTAGTAGTACGAAGAACCGTCTGGGTTGCCCGATTGCTCGGAGGAGCGGTTATTCGATGCTTGGTTGCGGTCTTCTTGAGGATTTCCGTTTTGCCCTGCTTCATTGTTTCCTTCGAAAGAGTTTCCGTATTTTTTGTCGTCCATTTCTATTTCCTCCTCGCCTCCGGGCAATGCCGAAGTCACGTAATTTGGATTAAACTGTTTGTAAAACTAGGTTGGATTCATCGACTAGCGAGTTGTGATGTGGTTTGTTGTGTGTCGTTTGCTTCTGTACTTATTTTCGCCTAACAACCTTAATTACACATTAAAACAGGTATAAAGATAGATAAGAAAAACATAAAGAAAAACTCTTTGTTAAACATGTTAGTTGGCGGGGTGGGGGAAGCGAGAAGACTGCGAGGAGAATTCGTTTCGGTCGCTTGTTGAAATTGAGAAACTTTGATTGGACTTTTAATAGGAGTTTTCTCAATTTCAAAGGCGAACGCTAACGCTCCTGCACTGAATTCCCCTCTCCGTTTTCTCGCTTCCAGTTACGTTTGGTTTTGGCGATAGCTTTTTTTACTTCTTCTCGTTTGACCGTATTCCACTGAATGTACTCTACAAATCAATACAAATATTAACCTGATTCAACGCAAAGAAACCCAGCTCCATAATGAGAGCTGGGTTTCTTAATCATGCCAACTCCTTCTAAGAAAAGAAGGAGTCTTCTTTAAATATGTTTTCTGTACCACCTACACCTACCGTAACTGGAAGCGAGAAGACGGAGAGATAAATTCAGTGGAGGAATGGAATGTTCGCCTTTGAAATCGGGAAAATACCTATTAAAAACTCCAATCAAATTTCCCGATTTCAACAAGCGACCTAAAGGCTTTCGAAGAAAGGCACATCGTAAGCATACGCTAACGAATTTATCTCGCAGTCTTCTCGCTTCCCCCCGTCACAACCTAACCATCCCCTGCCGATGAGCAAAAATCGCAAGCTGCGTCCGATCTTCCAACTCGCATTTCATCAACAAATTGCTTACATGCGTTTTGACGGTTTTGATACTGATATGTAATTCTTCGCCGATCTCTTTATTACCCATGCCTTCGGCGATCAATAATAATACTTCTTTTTCCCGCTCGGTCAGCGGCGAAGAATCGGATTGAACCGTGCGTTGACGGATGCCGCGCGTCAAAGCTTGGGAGACGTCGCCCGTCATCACCGGCATACCGCGAAAAGCGCCTTTTAACGCATAAATCAATTCTTCTGCGGTTACGGTCTTCAGCACATAGCTGACAGCTCCAGCTTCGATCGCTTCCATCACTAATCGATCTTCCAAAAAGCTAGTCAGCATCACGACGCGTACAGCTGGAAACTCCGATAAAACAAGCCGCGTCGCTTCGGTTCCGTTCATCTCCGGCATCATTAAATCCATCAAGATCAGATCCGGCATTTCGCTTCCTTCAGCCGCGATTTCCCGCAAGCGTTCGATCACTTCCAATCCATTCGATGCTTCGGCGATTACATCAAACCCCGGTTCCAGCATCAAGTACGTTTTCAGACCCATTCTCACCATGTCGTGATCGTCCGCCAACAGAATCTTGATCTTCTCCATGCTCGTCCACTGCCTTTCCTTCTGTGAATTTTGGAATATGTATACGAATCGTTGTGCCTTCTCCTGGCTTCGATAAAATTTCGGCTCGCCCGCCTAATTTCTCGGCTCGTTCCCGCATCGTTGTCAAGCCGTAAGAACCTTGTCTTTGCGTAGCGCCGCTAGCAAATCCTTTTCCATCATCGCTAATTGACAGCAAGACTTGGCGTTCATTTTCACGTAGCGACAAACTTACCATCTGCGCCTGAGCATGCTTCACGATATTCCCCATCGCTTCTTGGACGATCAAAAATAGCTGTTGCTCGATCGCTTCGGATAATTCGTCGCAAGATTCGACGTCTTTGATCCCTTTTAAGCCGTTTTGAATACAATAATCGGGGAACCAGCGATCCAAAGCCGCAGGAAGCGCAATCCCTTCAAGCTCGACAGGACGAAGCTGCGCGATTAATGCACGCATTTGTTTCTGAGCCAGATTCGACATCTGAATCAGTTGCTGCATCACTTGTACTGAAGCTTCTGGATTTAACTCTAACACTTTTGGCAGCGAAGCGGCAGACATATGGATCGCAAATAACTGCTGGCTAACCGAATCGTGCAGATCGCGTGCCATCCGGCGGCGTTCTTCGCGCACCGCGTTATCGACCAATTGTTCTTTGCCGATCGCTTCGGTTTCGCCCAACTTTTGGAGCAACTTGGTTTTCGTTTCGATCGAATCCATCATCGTATTGAATTCACTATACACCCGCGCAAACGATTGATCATCCGGACTCCCGAGTCTGAGCGCTAAATTTCCTTGCGAGACTTGGAGCATCGTATAATGCAGCACATCAATACGGCGCTGGATTCGGCGTCCCGCAATATAGCCGGTTACAACCGCAACTAACACCGTAACAAACAGATATAAGATCCAAATTTTTGCGGGCAAGACTTTTACAAATCCGTATAAGCTCAACCAATACAGTAAAGCGGCGAGAATCCCGCCGCTTAGCAAAAAGTAAAACGTAAGCTCCCACTTCGTGTTTTTTAATAGATTTCCCATAACCGACCGCCTTTACCCTACGATATTGACGTTAACATCCGAAATAAATGAGCTGACATGAATTTTAAGGCGTTTCGAACATTCGTCGTAATTTTGCGTTTCGTCGACACCGCTAACCATGCCCGTGCGACGTTTGCCCAATACGTTATGATTCCCTAAAAATGAACTGCTATTCACTTTCACTCCAACTTCGGGATCATTCGGCATATAAATCACGACATCGCCGATAAAGCTGGAAACATTGATTTTGGTTGTCCCATAAGGAATTTGAGCTTTCGTCAAGTCGATTACCGTATCTCCAACAAAATGAGAAATATTGAGCGGCTTGAGTTTGAAATAATCTCTTCCTATATAGTAATCTCCGATAAAATTCGATTCATTAACCGTTTTATCTTTTTTTTCTTTGTCTGCTTGTTGACGCGTTTTTTTCATTTCTTCACTATCATATCCATAAAATCGAGGATCGTCTGAAACATTTTGAGCAAAAGGTTCTTTGTCTAACGAAACTTTACCAGGAGTATGGTGATGAGAATCGTGTGTAGAAGACTTTTTAAAATCTTTCATCGCACTATCGACCTCGTGCTTCACTTCTTCCGCAATCCGGGAAAAGTCGATTTTACGAACTTGATCTGCCGTTTGCTTACCGATTTCGCGAGCCATGTCTCCGATTTTTTGAAACTCTGAATTTTTTTCGGATTTTGGATGTTCTTGTTCCTGATATTTTTCGCGATGATTTTCCTGATGATTTGGATCAAACTCTTTTTTGTCTAAGTTCACAAACATCCGATCTAACGGCGATTCCAACGGCTCGATCGGTGACGGCGGTGTTGGCGGCGTAGGCGGAAAATGTTGATGATTTCCGTTATACGGCGGTATGTGATGACTTTCTTCCGGACGCGGTAACGGATAGTCAGGAGTAGATTTTGGTTTGAACAAAGTATACACTCCAATCGCGATCAATCCTGCAGGAATCATAAATTTGAAAAACTCGCCTGTGCCCATATCGGTAAGCCCCAAATTGCGAACTTGGAAGTATCCGCCGATTGCGATCAAAATGACGTGCCCAATGACGCTTGAACTATGTTTTTTCGTACTTAACAATTGCGAAAGCCCGACCATAATCAAAATCATCGGCCAAAATGTACGAATCAAATCTCCGATTCCGTAAGTAATGAAGCCTGCCTGATAAGCCATAAATCCAACACCCATTACAATTAGCCATAACGCTCCAGATCTTTTCATGCCGCTCTCCTCCTTCGAAGTAACAACTACTCATTCTTTTTTATACATCCAATATTTTTCTTGTTTTTCTTTTCGGATATTTCTTATAGGTTCATTGTATCGAAAGTGATGCAAAGCCAAAAGCGGCTACGGAATGAACCTTCTCTCGGTCTTAAGACCGAGGCGTTCTTTATAAACATTTTACTTTGACTATACTCGTCCACGAATTCCGTCAATTGCGATCGACTGATTTTGATTAGGCTTCGTTGTATCGTTGACGAATGTGTGCCGGGATTCCACAGGATTTGGACGTAACCACCGGCTATACCATTGTTTGAGCCATCTTCTTACTCTGCTTTTTGTCATTGTTCACGCCGCCTTTTCGTTTTTTTCAGTATGTTCGAAAAAAGGTAAAGCCAGTAGCGGCGCGGGAATGATCTTACTCTGCATCTGCGGAGCGAAAAAGCGGTCAGGCTTTAGCCGTGGCTTTTTCCGCCTTGCGACGTAGCCATCCAACGCAAAAAAGCCGCCCCTGTCTACCAGGAGCGGCTTTTGGATAATTCTGCTTTCAAGTTTTACTTAGACTTTGCGCGTGCGTACTTCTTCTTGCAGCATCGCAATCACTTCATCCAGCGCTTTCGCGCCGAGATCGCCTTCGCCGCGTTTACGTACCGATACGCCGCCAGCTTCTTTTTCATTTTCGCCGACTACGAACATGTACGGTGATTTTTCAAGCTGAGCTTCGCGAATCTTATAGCCCAATTTTTCGTTCCGTACATCGGTCTCGACGCGGATACCCGCTTCTCTCATACGATCTGCCACTTGCTCGGCATATTCGCTGTAGTTGCCCGATACCGGAATGATTTTTGCTTGTACAGGCGATAGCCAAAGCGGCAGATTGCCTGCAAAGTTTTCCAGCAAGAATGCTGTGAAACGTTCCATTGTACTGATGATCCCGCGGTGGATTACGACTGGACGATGCTTCTGACCGTCGTCGCCGATATATTCCAACTCAAAACGTTCTGGAAGCAAGAAATCGAGTTGCGCGGTCGATAATGTTTCTTCTTTACCCAGAGCTGTTTTGATCTGTACGTCAAGCTTCGGACCGTAGAACGCGGCTTCGCCTTCTGCTTCATAGAAAGGAAGTTCCAGTTCTTCGACAACTTCACGCAGCATACGTTGGGACATTTCCCACATTTCATCGTTTTGGAAATACTTCTCGGTATCTTGCGGATCGCGGTACGACAGACGGAAACGGTAACTTTCGATACCGAAATCTTCGTAGACTTTCGCAATCAACTTCACGACGCGACCAAATTCTTCTTTGATCTGATCAGGACGGCAGAAGATATGCGCATCGTTCAAAGTCATCGCACGTACACGGTGGAAGCCTGTCAACGCGCCCGACATTTCATAACGGTGCATCAGACCGAGTTCCGCGATACGGATCGGCAGTTCGCGGTAGCTGTGCATATCGCTTTTATAAACCATCATATGGTGAGGGCAGTTCATCGGACGCAGCACAAGCGATTCGTTGTCCAGTTCCATCGGCGGGAACATATCTTCTTGGTAGTGTTCCCAGTGACCCGAAGTTTTGTACAACTCGACGTTACCCATAACTGGAGTATAGACGTGTTGGTAGCCCAGGCTTTCTTCCAAATCCACGATGTAACGCTCCAGCGTACGACGCAGTCTTGCACCGTTCGGCAACCAGATCGGCAGACCTTGACCAACCAGATTGTTAAAAGTGAACATTTTCAAATCTTTACCTAGTTTACGGTGATCGCGTTTTTTCGCTTCTTCCAAGAAGTGCATATGCTCATCTAGTTCTGCTTTTTTGAAAAACGCCGTTCCGTAAATCCGTTGCAGCATTTTGTTTTTGCTATCTCCGCGCCAGTAAGCACCGGCTACGCTGAGAAGTTTGAATACTTTGAGCTTTCCTGTCGAAGGCACGTGTGGTCCACGGCACAGGTCGAAAAATTCGCCTTGATCGTAGATTGTAATCGCGGAATCTTCCGGCAAAGCTTCGATCAATTCGATTTTGTAAGGATCGCCAAGCTCTCCGAAAATTTTGAGCGCTTCTTCGCGGCTTACTTCGCGGCGCGTAATCGGCAAGTTTTCGCCAACGATCCGTTCCATTTCTTTCTCGATCTTTTGCAGATCTTCAGGGTTCAGACCGTGTTCCAGATCCATATCATAGTAGAAACCTTCTTCAATTACAGGGCCGATGCCCAGTTTCACTTCGCTTGTTCCGAACAAACGGCGTACCGCTTGCGCAGTCAAGTGAGCGGTACTGTGACGAACCACTTCAAGCCCTTCCGGCGAACCCGGCATTACGATTTCGATCTGCGCTCCATTTTCAAGAGGCGTGCTCAGATCGACAACGATCCCGTTTTGTTTACCTGCAAGTGCGCTTTTACGCAAGCTGCTGCTAATCGACGCTGCCACGTCATCAATGGTACTGCCTTCTGCGTATTCGCGGACGGAGCCGTCCGGCAGACTAATAGAAATAGCCAAAATCATCATTCCTCCTCAAATTAGAAAAAGCCAATACGGAATTCGCGCACAAAAAAACGCCCATCCCGCGAAGGGACGAGCGTTATACCCGTGGTTCCACCCTGATTCGGCTTGATTTCGTCAAACTTCCGAAAAAATCGGATATCACGAAATAAAAGCCCTCATTGAGCACATCAATAACGGAAGTGCGGTCCGGCGGGATCTACTTTCTTTGTTTCATGGACATGAAAACAAAGAGTTCGAACACGCAGCTCGGAAGGGGTAAACGTAGATCGGTCTGGAGGAAATTGCAGCCCATGTTCCCTCTCTCTGGGTCAGTCCTTGATCTCTACATTCATGTCTTCGTCGAAGCTTTTGCTGCTGTTCATTATAAGCGCATGCAGGAAAAGCGTCAAGACTTAACGGGAACCGGACGATGAATTTGTATGCTCACTTAGCCATTTTTCCAAATCTTGAATATCGTCGATCACCGCATTCGCTTCATCTAATTCCCCGTCTTCTGCAAATTCGGATTGCACGCCTACGACCGGCATCCCGGCTTTTTGCGCCGCTTCAATATCCGATTTCCGGTCGCCGACCATAAGTGCTTGCGACGCATCCAGTCCACTTTGCTTCAGTAGCTCCATTAACACATCGCTTTTTTCCGAAGCTCCGACATTGCCTGCACATAACGGATAATCGATCCATTGGCTTAAACCGTCTTGCGCCAGCACTTGCTCCAAATATTTGTCTCCACAGTTGCTTGCAGTGGCAAGTTTATAGCCTTTTTCGGATAAGCTTTGCAGCAACTGGGGTACACCGGATAAGGCATACGAATTTTGATCCATTTTCGCTTGCAGACGTTCATCGCGTTTTTTTCGGTACTGATCTTTTTGATCTTCTTGCAGCCCGGAAGACAGTTGCGCCCAAGCTTCATCGCCGATCATTCCGAACGTATCGTAAATTTCTTCTTTGGTGGGTTTACGCTCGGCATGACCGTTCTCGACCGCTTCTCCGAATACTTCTTCATCGACTTCCAACATCGCGTTCGACGCGTCGATCAATGTACCATCCAGATCGAAAGCGATCACTTTAATCTCGTTTGCGTCAAAATGTTTTGTGTTTTTATGTTGATTATGTGCCATCGTCTCTACACCCCTTGTTTAAGTCGTCATTTCTCTCTCTTTTCTTGTACCCGATTTTACAGAAAACTTGCAGGATTCTTCTAGAAAAGCCCGAATACTATAGATGTGCGTTCTGCACAATCACATTCAAGGCAATAAGCCGACCCTAAGGAGGATTCCATGCTATCGTTCAAAAAACCTGATGTCGAGCAGTTTTTCCGCACATTTGCAATCCAGGCGTTTGCGATTAGCCCGGATGAAGAACAGCTTGTGCTGAGCACCAATCTCAGCGGAAAGTTTGATCTATGGGCAATGGATCTTCCAAATGCTTTTCCGTACCCACTCACGTTCAATGGACAAAATTGTCATGGGGTTCAGTACGACAAGCGCGGACGTTTTCTGGTAGCCGGATTTGACCAAGACGGCGACGAGAACGCACAGCTTTACGCGCTGCAACCGCAAGGCGGGGAACTGCTGCCTCTTTGCGTCAAAAAAGGTCATCGACATATGAATCCGATCTTGTCGGAGGACGGCAAACGGCTTTATTATACGTCGACGAAAGAAGATGCGACCTTTTTAAGTGCGCTTTGCTGCGATCTGAGTACCGGGCAAGAAGTGTCGGTGCTACAAGGTTCCGGCGATGCTTCGGTCTTTTTGACCGATGTGAGTCCAAAAGAAGATTATCTCGTGTACGCCAAACATTTTGCCAATACGTACGCACCTGCTTTTGTATGTTATGGAGACAAGCATGTTTCTCTCGATCCGGAAGCTCAAGGCGAGTATACCGTATCGGACAGCGTGTTTACCGGCGATGCCGAGTTGCACTTTTTGACCAATGCAGGTGGCGACTTTACGTACTTGGCGAAATTCGATATTAAAAGCGAAACGAAAACCAAATTGTTAGAGCTTGAAGGGGTCGATTTCACCTCGGTCACTTACGATAAAGAACGCAAAGTGCTGTACTTGACTGCGAGCAAAGGCGTTGCCGATTATTTATATACGTATGATCTGGAAGCGGGTACATTAGGCGGTGTGCCGATTCCGGTCGATAATATTTCTTCTGTAAAAGTTGCCGAAAGCGGTAATCTGTATCTGCTTGGTCGCAGTGCGGTAAGCCCAACGAATATTTTCAAAAAAGAACGTTTTTCCGAAGAATGGACAACATGCACGAACTATAGCGTACCCGGTATTTCCGAATCGGAATTAGTTCGTCCTGAAGTGCTGAATTATCCATCGTTCGACGGACTGAATATCGAAGCTTTGTTTTTCCGGGCTACCGAAGAAACGTCGAATGGGCATACCATCTTATGGCCGCACGGCGGACCTCAAGCTGCGGAGCGTCTCGCTTTCCGCTCATTGTTCCAATTTCTCGTGAATCGCGGTTTCAATATTTTCGCGCCGAATTTCCGGGGTTCGACCGGTTACGGTCTAGCTTTCTGCAAAAAAGTTGAAGGCGATTGGGGCGATGGTCCTCGTCTCGACAATATCGCGGGTCTAGATTGGTTGATCGAAAAGGGTCATGCGGATCGTGACAAGCTGCTGCTGATGGGCGGAAGTTTCGGTGGATATATGGCACTTCTATTACACGGACGCCATGCCGACTATTTCAAAGCCGTTGTCGATCTGTTCGGACCTAGCGACCTGTTCTCCTTTATCAACTCGGTACCGGAACATTGGAAACCGATGATGAAGCAATGGGTAGGCGATCCCGTCGAAGACAAAGACAAACTGACCGCTTATTCGCCGATTACGTATTTGGATCAAATGACAAAGCCGATGCTGGTCATTCAAGGCGCCAATGATCCCCGCGTCGTCAAAGCCGAATCCGACCAGATCGTTCAAGCACTGCAAGAAAAAGGCGCCAACGTCGAATATATCGTGTTAGATGACGAAGGGCATGGATTTGCGGTAAAAGAAAATGAAATGCGCGTATACCGCGCCGTGTTGGATTTCTTCGAAAAAGTCATCAAAAACTAATATTTATATTTCTTAAAAACAGGCTTGCTTCTTTGCTGCATATACAGCAAAGAAGCAAGTCTTTTTTGTCATGAAACTTTTTCTTTCCTTTTCCCTATTGACAAAATATTCGCTCCACCGTAAAGTTTGGATATTGTCTATTGATAACGATTATCGTTTTCAATTAAAAAAAAGGGGAGTGTCTCTGTTGAAAAAATGGTCTTTGCCTTTGTTGTTGGTGTTCATTCTTGTTCTAAGCGCATGTGGAAATACGGCGAAAACGCCTACAGCTAACGGTGCTACAAATGAAAGTGCTCCAAGTGATACCGCTTCCGATACGATTACATACGAGTCCGAAAATGGACCGATTCAAGTTCCTGCTAATCCTCAACGCGTCGTCGATTTGTCTAGCTATACCGGTAACTTGTTGAAATTCGGTGTTCCGGTGGTCGGTGTCGATAAGTGGAGTAAAGCCAATCCAAATTTCCAAGATCAACTGAAAGACGTTCCTGAAGTATCGGCAGACGATATTGAGAAAATTATTGAACTTCAACCCGATCTTATTATTGCTTCAAGCGATGTAAAAAATGCGGATAAACTCAAGCAGATCGCTCCTCTCGTGACGTACACGTACAATAAAGTCGATTATTTGACTCAGATCGAAGAAGTAGCCAAAGCAATCAACAAAGGCGAAGAAGGTGCTGCTTGGGTCGCTGATTTCAAAAAACAAGCACAAACCGCCGGAGAGGAAATCAAAGCCAAGATCGGTGCAGATCAAACCGTTACCGTGATGGAAGGCGACGCCAAAGCGATGTATATTTTCGGCGATGCTTGGGGTCGGGGTACAGAAGTGTTGTATCAAGCTATGGGTCTAAAAATGCCGGAAAAAGTCAAAGAAGTGACGTCGAAGCAAGGTTATTATGATCTATCGCTCGAAGTATTACCGGAATATATGGGCGATTATATTATTTTCAGCAAAACGTTGACGGGCGACAATTCGTTCCAAAATACCGATACGTACAAAAATATTCCAGCTGTCAAAAACGGACATGTGTATGAAACTGACGCAACTGCTTTCTACTTTAACGATGCAGTATCGCTTCAATACCAACTGGATTTCTTCAAAAAGTCGTTTCTCGGCAACTAATCTAGTCGTATGAAAACTTTCGCTCTTCCTCGGTTGCTGCGTCAACCTGCAATCAAATTAGGGATGTCTCTATTACTATTAGTGCTCGTTTTTATCGGAGCGATCTTGGTTGGAGCCAAAAACGTATCGGTATCGGATATTTGGCTAGCAATCAGCAACTCTAGTCTCACAAATCCAGATATATCGGTCATTCGCGAACTTCGTCTCCCAAGAGAACTTGGAGCGTTATTGGTCGGTGCCGCACTGGCTGTATCGGGTGCAATTATGCAAGGGCTGACGCGTAACCCGCTTGCCGATCCCGGGCTTCTTGGGATCACGGCAGGCGCGAACGCGGCTCTTGCCGTCGTATTCGCTTTTATTCCGGCAGCCAGTTATTTCGGTGTAATGATCGCTTGCTTCATCGGCGCGGCAGTCGGCGTGATGTTCGTATTCGGCTTGCTTGCGCTGCGCGGCAAAACGTTGTCGCCACTGCGTATGGTATTAGCCGGAGCCGCTGTGTCTGCGCTGTTAACTGCGTTTGCCGAAGCGATCAGCCTTGCTTTTCAAATCTCCAAAAGCGTCTCGATGTGGACATCCGGCGGCTTGATCGGAACGTCTTGGGATCAACTTATCGCAATTTCTCCGGTTATCGTCGGATGCGTGATTGTTTCGCTGTTATTTTCGCGGCAACTTACGATCATGAGCTTAAATGAATCGACAGCGATCGGTCTTGGACTCAACACAGGTTGGATCAAGTTAGTCTTATGCGTCGTCGTCACTTTGCTTGCGGGGGCTGCGGTATCGCTTGTCGGTAATCTAGCTTTTGTCGGTCTGATGATTCCTCATTTAGTTCGTATTTTTGTCGGAACCGATTACCGCGTGATTTTGCCTTTTTCTGCGATCTTCGGTGCAATCTTTATGATTGCTGCCGATACGCTCGGGCGTATGTTGAACGCACCGCTTGAAACGCCAGTAGCAGCGATTATCGCCGTATTGGGACTACCTTTCTTTCTGTTGATTGTACGCAAAGGAGGCAAGTCTTTATCGTGAAGATCTTATCGAAGACCGCTGTTCCAATTCCAAAAACGCAACGGATTGCTGCTGCACTGGTTTTACTCATTCTAGTTACGATCTTTATCAGTCTGGGCTTGGGCTCGTCCACCGTTTCGTTTGACCGGATTTTGCCGACTTTGTTTGGACAAGGCACGTTCAAAGATGAATTTGTATTGTTCAGTATTCGATTACCCCGTATTTTGATTACTTTGCTTGCGGGTATGGCACTGGCTTTATCCGGTGCTATTTTGCAAGGTATTACGCGTAATGAACTCGCTGACCCGGGTATCGTCGGTATCAATTCGGGCGCCGGAGTTGGCGTAGCCATATTTTTTCTTTTTGCTCCTCTTGAAGTTGGGACGTTCGTCTATCTGCTTCCGGTAGTCGCTTTCGTCAGTGCGCTGCTTACCGCGACCTGTATTTATTTGTTCGCTTATCAGCGAGGCGAAGGCGTTCAGCCGTTAAAAATGATTCTGACCGGCGTCGGATTTTCAACGGCTTTATCCGGTGTGATGATTGTACTGATTTCTTCAGTCGATCGGGTCAAAGTTGATTTTATTGCCACTTGGTTAGCGGGAAATATATGGGGAACCGATTGGCCTTTCGTCTGGGCGTTGCTTCCGTGGCTGATCGTACTGATCCCATACGCACTATACAAATCTAAAGCTTTAAATTTACTTTCGCTTGGCGAATCTTCGGCGGTCGGTGCAGGCGTTACCGTACAAAAAGATCGAATTTTGCTTCTGCTCACAGCCGTTGCGTTGGCAGCTTCAGCCGTTTCCGTAACAGGCGGGATCGCTTTTATCGGTCTGATGGCTCCGCATATCGCTCGCAGTCTGGTCGGCGCAGCATATCAGCGTTTGATTCCGATTTCTCTTTTGAGCGGCGGATGGTTGCTGCTGCTTGCCGATACGATTGGTCGTAATCTCGGAAACGGCATTGCCGCCGGCATTATCGTTGCTTTTATCGGAGCGCCTTACTTCCTTTATTTATTGGTAAAAAATCCGACTTAACCGACGTCTGCAAAACAAAAAACCTTTTCCTCTTATCGGATGCCTCTACAGGCTACCGAATAAGACGGAAAAGGTTTTTTTATTGAAATCCCGTTATCGATGAATTAGTTCTGCATAATAAAGTCGCGTTGGACTTTCATGTTTTCGTCATCGAAGACTTGGATCAGATTATATTTTGTATCGCGCTGAGCGGGAATTTTGCCTGCTGCACGAATGATTTCTAACGTTTGCTCGATATTCACTTTATGCGTAGTGCCTGCTGCGGATACGACGTTTTCTTCCATCATCGTACTACCGAAGTCGTCACAGCCGTAACGAAGCGACAATTTGCCGACTTCAGGTCCCATCGTTACCCAAGAAGATTGGAAGTGCTTGATATTATCGATAAAGATCCGGCTGATCGCAACATTTTTCAAATATTGTTCAGGCGTTTGCTTTTCGACTTTCATATTCGTATTATCCGGCTGGAATGTCCAAGAAATGAACGCAAGGAATCCTTCCGAATCATAGCCGTTCGCGATACATTCGTCTTGTGCATCACGCACACGAAGCAAATGCAGTGCGCGTTCTTCGTAAGACTCGCCAAATCCGATAACCATCGTAGCGGTCGTATTCATGCCGACTTTGTGCGCCGTCTGCATCACGTCCATCCAATCGCGCCACGAACCTTTTAAGCGACTGATTTTGCGGCGTGTACGGTCGTCCAGAATCTCGCCGCCACCGCCTGGCAAAGAATCAAGACCCGCTTCGTGGATCGCACGAATGGTATCTTCCATCGACATTCCCGACAGCTTTTGCATCTTCATAATCTCGGCAGGAGAGAAAGAGTGCATCGTGATATCCGGGAAATGCTGCTTGATTTTACGTAAAATATCTAAATAATATTGGAACGGCAAATCGGGATTGACTCCGCCTTGCATCAAAATCTCTGTACCGCCTACGTCTTGGGTTTCTTGAATTTTTTGCAAAATCACTTCATCCGGCAGTACATAACCTTCTGGCGAACCCGGACGACGATAAAATGCGCAGAAGCGACAAAAAACATCGCATACGTTCGTATAATTGACGTTACGTCCGATTACGAATGTCGTGATCGGCTCAGGATTTTTGCGCATCATCAATTCGTTCGCTACGCGTCCGAGTTTTTCGACGTCATCCGATTCATATAAAGCTACGGCGTCTTCGACCGTAAGTCGTCCTCCGTTTAAAGCTTTTTCTAATATAGCATCAACCGCATTCATACATGCAGCCTCCTTTGTGAAAATAGGTTCAAATGAAATTAGACTCGTGTAGCTGCATTGCGAAATCTTTGTATGATCTATCCTATCACATTCCATCCTAGAATTAAATATTTCACCGATTGCGCTAATTAATAAAGTATCCAAAACCAAACAATCGATCCGCCTAAGCGAACCGATTGTGGGCTAACTCTTATCCATAGATTACGAAGCGATCAGTACCGCAATCAAAGCGATCAAAGCCGGAACCGTTTGGACAAACAAAATTTTGGCTTTTGCTGTAATTGCTCCGTAAATGCCTGCGATCATCACACAGACTAAGAAGAAGATTTGAATATGCGCTGCTGCTTCAGGATTTGGATAGACTAGACCGAAGACCAATCCTGCGGCAAGAAATCCATTATACAGCCCCTGATTGCCCGCAAGCGATACGGTCATATCCGCAAATTTTTGCTCTAATCCAAAAGCTTTCATGCCGCGTGGTTTGTTCCACATGAACATTTCCAATACCAAGATGTATACATGCAACAGCGCGATTAGAGCTACCAAAATAATAGCTACAGTTTCCATCGATTTTCCTCTTTTCGTTCAAGGTTGTAAGCTTCATTTTGCATTATAACAGAAAAATATGCTTACTCCCTTTATCCAAATAAAGTTAATCGATCAAAGCTTGCTCCAAATCTTCGATTAAATCGTCGATGTTCTCTAATCCTACCGAAAAACGTAATAATCCGTCGCCTATCCCTCGTTCCAAACGTACTTCACGAGGCATTGCGGCATGGGACATCATCGGCGGATACGACAAAATACTTTCGACAGCGCCTAAGCTGACCGCCACCAAAGGCAACTTCACTTTGTTCAACAGACGCTTCGCGCGTTCTTCCGAACCGACATCGAATGAAACGACTGCTCCGTATCCGGTGGATTGTTTTTCGTGAATTTCTTTGCCCGGATGATTCTCAAGCCCCGGATAATACACGGACGTAATATCGCTTCGCTCCGATAACCAAGCCGCTAACTTACGCGCTCCGATTTCGCTGCGTCCCATCCGTGCGCCTAACGTTTTCATCCCTCGCATTAACAGCCAACTATCTTGCGGGCCCAACACTGTGCCCAGACCGTTTTGCAACTTTTTCAATTCTGCGGCAAGTTCCGGAGTACGCGCAACCGCAAGCCCTGCTAATACATCACTATGCCCGCCGAGGAATTTAGTCGCGCTGTGCAAAATGATGTCTACGCCTTGCTCAATTGGACGTTGGTAGTAAGGCGTCATGAAGGTGTTGTCCACTAAGGTCAACAGATTATGTTCTTTTGCCCACGCGGTCACCGCACCGAGATCTGTAATTTTTAATGTAGGATTAGACGGGGTTTCCATAAACACACCTTTGGTATTCGAACGCAGCGCATTTTTGATCTGATCCAGATCGGTCATATCGACAAAAGTCGTCTCGATATTCATGCGGCTTAAAATGGTTGTTAGCAATCTGTACGTACCGCCGTAGACATCTTCAGTCACGATCAGATGATCGCCTGCCGAGAACATCATTAAAGCAGCGGAGATCGCCGCCATACCCGATGCAAACGCATAACCACCTGCGCCGCCTTCGAGCAGCGAAATGTAATCTTCCAATGCTTGACGAGTCGGGCTGCCCGAACGGCTGTAATCGTATTGCGGCGGATTATAGACATCGAAATGATGAAACGTCGAAGCTTGATAGATCGGTACGCTGGAAGCTCCTGTCGCTGGGTCGATCTCTGCACCAAAATGAATCAACTTGGTATCGAAATGTCGACCTTTAAGCGCTGCGGCAGCTTCTTCCGGGGTCTGAAGTTGCGAAGGAAGATGCTCCGCTTGCTCAGGCGTTCTTCCTTGAGGTTGAGACGGCTTTTCTGTACCGGTCTTCAATGTTTGTTCTTGTTCGTGGGCCATCGGATTATTCCCCGCTTTCCGTAACACGTAATGCGGCTTGCAAAGCCTGATCCAAATCAGCAATCAGGTCATCGATATGCTCAATACCGACCGAGAAACGCAGCAATTTATCGTCGACGCCGATCGCATCGCGAATTTCTTGCGGAATATCCGCATGGGTCTGTACCGAAGGATATGTCATCAACGATTCAACGCCGCCTAGACTTTCCGCAAACGCAATCAGACGGATATGACTCAAGATCGGCTCGATCCAACGTGCATCTTTGACTTTGAAAGAGAAAATGCCGGTATTGCCGCTCGATTGGCGATTTTGAACGTCATGCCCCGGATGTCCCGGCAGACCTGGATGATAGACTGCTTCGATCTGAGGATGTTGCTCTAAAAAGCGAGCGAGTGCGAGCGAATTGCTTTCGTGACGCTCCATACGCAGCGCCAGCGTCTTCATTCCGCGCATTAATTGATACGAATCCGTTGGGCTAAGCACCGCACCGATCGAGTTATGCAGGAAAAACATTTCTTCGGACAACTTTTCGCCTTTTGTAATGATTAATCCGGCAAGCACGTCGTTATGACCGCCCAAATATTTAGTCGCACTGTGAACGACGATGTCAGCGCCCAACTCGATTGGACGTTGGAAAAATGGTGTTAATAGCGTGTTATCCACGATTGTTAGAATACCATGTGGTTTTGCCCAGTCGGCTACAGCTTTAATATCCGTAACCATCATCAATGGATTTGTTGGCGTCTCGATAAATACGGCTTTCGTATTCGGTGTACGCAACTTTTCGATTCCGTCCAGGTCATTTGTATCGACATAAGATGCAGTAATACCGAAGCGGGAAAGAATCCGTTCCAACAATCGATACGTTCCGCCGTATAAATCCAGAGATACAATCAGATGATCGCCTTGACTGAATAAAGCGAAAATCGTTTGCAAAGCCGCCATCCCCGAACTACAAGCGAAGCCTGCATCCCCCGATTCCAACTTCGCCGACGCTTCTTCCAACACCGATCGAGTCGGGTTTTTGGTACGCGTGTAATCGAATCCTGTACTGCGACCCAGCCCCGGATGACGGTAAGCCGTCGAATGATAAATCGGAAACGTTACGCCCCCTGTTTGTGGATCTTCAAGCGAACCGATCTGAGCCAAAGCACTTTCTATTCTGAGCTGTCTATCGTCCTTCATGGTTATTCCTCCCGAGTTTTCGAATAGATGAAATATATGAAATAGATTAAATACCTGCGCCGTAATCGCTAAATTCTTTGGCCTTCGTCAAATCGACCTGATCGAAAGGTGTTTCTTGGTATACATAGTAGTTGAGCCAGTTCGAAAAGAGCAGATTGGCATGCGCACGCCAAGAAGACAACGGTTTACGAGTTGGATCATCACCCGGGAAATAATTTTTTGGAACCGCTACGTCCAACCCTTTTGCAATATCGCGGTCGTATTCCCATTTCAACGAAAAAGGATCGTATTCGGAATGACCGGTCGCGAAGATTTGTTTGCCGTCTTTGGTTGCGACCAGATAGACCCCTGCTTCTTCGGATTCAGCTAAAATCTCCAACTCTTCGTTTTTCAAAATATCAGAACGCTGCACATCGGTATGACGAGAATGCGGCACATCGAAAGATTCATCAAATCCGCGTAGCAATTGGACATTCGTTTTGTTGATGGTGTGCGGGAACACCCCGAAACATTTTTCAGCCAAAGGAATTTTGCTAACGCCAAAATGATGGTACAACCCTGCTTGCGAAGCCCAACAGATGTGCATGGTCGATGTAACATTTTTTTTGGTCCACTCAAAGATTTGGCGAATTTCATCCCAATAACTTACTTCTTCGAATTCCAGTTGTTCTACCGGTGCGCCGGTAATAATCATCCCGTCAAAACGCTGATGCTTAATTTCGTCAAACGTTTTGTAAAAGGTGTTCAGATATTCTTCGGAAGTGTTTTTGGATGTGTGCGAACTTGGATAAAGCAACACGACATCGACTTGAAGCGGTGTATTGCCGATCAAACGCAATAACTGCGTTTCCGTGGTTTCTTTGGTCGGCATCAAATTCAAAATCGCAATACGCAGCGGTCGAATATCTTGGCTGTATGCTCGGCTTTCGTCCATGACGAAAATATTTTCCTCCAGCAATACTTCTTTTGCCGGTAAATTATCGGGTACTTTAATCGGCATCTACTTTTCACTCCTTCTGGTATTTCAATTGGTGGTTAATGAGATAAAAAGAGGGCTTTTTGTACAAAAAAGACCTCCCCTGGGCAAGCCGAGAAAGGTCTATAGAAAGATAGCGCCTCTCTCATCTGCCAGTTACCAGCGAAGATGCGATAGGACGAAGGGGATAAGGACTACCTTGTCTTTAATCGCATGTTCCATGACGATAGGAGTGAGCGACTCGTTCCTCGTCTTGGATCGCATGGTAACTGCAAGAATTAGCACCGTGCGACTAAGTCGCCGGTTGCCGGGTTTCATCGGGCTAGTCCCTCCACCTGCTCTTGATAAGATTCCACTTTTCAACCGACGTGTGCACGTCGGGAGAACTATTCAATTGTTGGGTTCCAGCAGTTAAGCCAGAATAACTTTAGATCAATTATACATGAAATATGTATTCAATCAAGAAGAAGCTGACATGAATTTTCTTTCACTTTTCTTTATATAGAGCGGCTCTTTTTCAAATAGGGTAGCACATCATTATGAATTCTTTGTGCATAACTTTGCAACTGTATTCGCGATTGCTGTTCGTCTTCATATTCGAACCATTCTTCCTAAGGTCGGTTCATCTATCGTTCAATCTCAGAATTTGGATAACGGATCGCAAAACCTTCTGTGAACACGATCTCGCGGATCAGACTTGAGGTTCGGATTCCTATCTTTTCCATCCTTCCTACCTTGCTTATTCTCTACAGTTTAATACCTTTTCAACCGATACCTAAAGCATCGACCTTACGATAATAAAGCCTTGAAAGGGCTATAGTCGCAAGGTATACTTAACGAGGGTTTTATGAAAACAATGATTGAAAACAAGGGGTGAATTTCAGATGGACGGCGACCCGAGGCCTAAGCGTGAGAGAACGCAGTTGAATCAAACACAGCAGAAAAAACAGCCTACCGGCTTTTTGCCTCCATTTTTGGATATTCACCAGATGGGGACTTCCTAAAGACTGAAATGTTCAGCTTTTAGAGATGACGCATACCTTTGCCGGCTTGTTTTTTCCTGCGTTCTCCCGCAAATTCGAGACGATGTAAGGACTTACGATTTCGAAGGAGTGAACGGCATGAAAATCCGGCATGTAAAAAACGGCGTATTTACGCTGATTGACAATGAACAATTGAATGAAACGTTAAACGCACCCGAAGAAGGCTTTTATTGGATTGACGCGGATCTGGACGATGTGACATTGTTGCAACTCACATTCGGTCTGCATGATCTGGCTGTCGAAGATATGCTTGGCGAAGAAGAACAACGACCAAAGATCGAAATTTACGAAAATCATTACTTTACGGTCGTCAATAGTATTCGATTTGATAATGAAGAAATTTTTATGCGCGCACTGAATATCTTTTTGGGGCGGCATTTTGTGATTACCGTTACTCGGCAAAAGATCCATGAGCTGCGTACGGTCAAGCCGATTATGTGGGAAGAAGAAGTGAATACGCCAGACCGGTTTATGTATCTGCTGATTGACCGTGTTGTCGACAACTTCTTTGCGGTAGGCGATCGGATCGAAGATCAGATCGAACAGTTGGAAGAAGATATTTTGATGAATACGAAGCGTACCCACTTGAACGATATTATCGGGTTACGCGCAGAGATTTTGTGGCTCAAAAAAGTACTGGTTCCTCAGCGCGAAGTGATCAATATTTTGAATAAGAAAGACCTGCGCTTGATTGACGATGAATTGCAAAAATACTTTAGCGATATTTATGAAAATACCGTCAAAGTCTCTGAAGCTTTCGATACGTACCGCGATCTGATGGGCAACCTTCGAGAAGCTTATCAGTCCAGTATCTCCAATCGCGCGAACGAAATCATGAAAGTCTTTACCGTGATCACCACGATCTTCATGCCGCTGACGGTCGTAACCGGGATTTACGGAATGAACTTCGACCATATGCCAGAGTTACATTGGACGTATGGTTATCCGATGGTCATTGGACTGATGATTATTCTAGGTATGACGATGTATCTTCTGTTCCGCAAAAAAGGTTGGTTATAAGCCCGTCATTGAGATAAACAAAGACCGTTTCGAATTTCCTTCTGAGGAGACTTGAAACGGTCTTTTTGTCTAGCAACAAAATCGAATCTATTCTGTTCCTGTTGCAGCAGCCTGCGACTTCGAGCGCTTGGACGGAGTTACGACGACTTTTGGCGTAGTAGAAAGCTGTTCGCTTCCAATTAACTCTGCTGCGACACGTTCGGCACGCTGACGATAACGAATCCGCAATAACCGAAGCTGTTCGTATAATAGATCCGTTCCCGATTCGCTCGGTAGTTCTTCTCCATACACTTTTTTCAATACAGGCTTGAGAAACGTATCGCCAATTTCTTGATACGCTTGTTCGATCGCTGCAAGTTGCGACTCTGACACCAATTGCACTTCATGCTGAACAATTTCTTCAAAATGATACCCGTCTTTTTGGAGCGATTCCATCATTTCGATCAATTCGCGTCGCTGCATTCCGCTTTCTTGGCTGATCAACGTTAACGAGACATAATCACTATGGGGCTCCATACTTTCAAGTAATAATCGATTAGCTCGTACTCGCTCCGCTTCCCGCTTGAATTTGCGTTCTTTGCTCGTGTATGTCCAAGCTTCGAATTCTTCTTCATTCAAACGATGCTCTACCCAATCCAGAGGAAAAGCATGTTTGCGCTCAATATCTTGAGTATGTGCAATCAGAGCTTCACCGTACCGATTGACGGTATGTTCACCGATTCCCGGTAGTTCGCGAAGTTCTTCTAAAGTCTGCGGCAAAAAAGTTCCGATCAAGCGCAGCGCGCGGTTCGTTGCGATCAAATAAGGCGCGCGATGTTCTTCGGTTGCACGTACACGCCGCCAAGCCGCTAATTGTTTGTATAATTCTTCGTCAGCGTGAAGTTCGCTATAGCAGATTAATTTTTGGGTATAGCGACCTCGCTGCCCGGACTCGAGAAATTCTTGGAACGTATCGCGAATGATCGGACGATAACCTTCGGCAAGCTTTGAAGCAAGCTTATGTCGATATACGGCAAGCATTTCATTCCAATCTGCACCCTCATACCAAGTATCTCGCTGATCCTCAGACGAATGAAATTCTACTTCTTGATTCCATCCACAGATCCATAGCCCGTCTTGTTCTTCGATCCAAACATTCGCTGCCTGTACCTCATGTTCTTTTTCAATTTCCATCCGATTCAAAAATACGATTGTCATCTTCATCCCCCACCCTATCCCCGATATTCAGCATGCACGCAAAAAAGCACCCCTCCTACATAGATATGTAAGAGAGGTGCTTCCTCTGCGTCGTTATACTGTTGGACTTATCATACTCGCTTCCACGGAAGTTCGTCAACCTAAAATTTGGGATCAACTATTGTGTTCTAATTTAGCCAATCGCTTCTCCAAAGAACCTCGCCAAGCTTCTGCCAATTCCGGAATAGAGAGTAACTCGCGAATTCCTTCGGCATCGTCTTGTCCTTTGTACTTAATTTCATTCGCGCGCATGACGGTCATCGCGGCAGGATGTCGCTCGATCAATTGAAAGACATCGCCGCTTCGAATTAAACCTTCTTGAAGTACCCGAAAATAAAATCCGCTATAGCCGGTTTCCTGTACTTTCACCGGTAATTCCGGCACACCGTAACGAACCGATAATTTGAAACAAGGTTGCCGAGGCTGACTCACTTGTACAATGGCTTCTCCGATTGCAAAAGTATCGCCGATACAAAAATCTTCTTCCGCTCCGCCTTCAAGAGATAGATTTTCGCCGAACGCACCCGGTTCAAGCTTGGGTAACAAATCCGCTTCCCAAAAAGGAAAACGGTCGATCGAATATACGCATGCTGCTTTGTCTACGCCGCCGTGATTTTTCAAATCGGCTTGTCCGTCTCCTTCAAAACCGAGTTTACTCAAATATACGGCGTTATTCACTGGAGATTTGAAGATCCCGGTTTCGACTTCTTTTTTGCCGTGAGGCACGGTTTGAGGCAGACCGATATTCACAGCAGCAATTTTGATCAATTTCATTCCGCTTCCCTCCTCTATTTGGAATTATTATGTCATGAATTTTACTGCATCGCTACCCATTGCCCGAAAATTAACGTGTTGCTGAGTGGACGTCCTGCATTCGTGAGCGTTTTGCCGTTCGCATACATTGCGGAAGAAGCGCCGCCATCCAGATTCATCGCTTGTTTGGCTCCGAGCTTTTTCATGATTTGTGCCCATTGATTCATGGTTGCTCCATTAACCGTCGCCAACATCACTGAGCCATCCGGCATAATCGCAATACCGCTGCGCGCACCGGAAGAAGTTAAAATTTTCGGATCGTTAAATCCTTCGCCTTTCGCGTCGAGTGAAATTTGGCTATTTGTAAGAAGGCGCGGGCCTGCTCCTACAGCCGTCACGACATCGTCCCACGGAATACTTTTTCCGTAAGCATCGGTATACGTAAACTGCATATCTACGGTATATCCGACGTCGAATCGATCTGCGTTTTGTTGTTCTGAACCGTGGAAGACCAATACATATCCGTCCGAAGGAATGGTCGTATTGGTATTCGTCGCTTTTTTGACCACTTTGCCTTTACGAACCGTTACCGCGACTCCGCCGCTGAATCCTACATGGCTTCCACGCGCTTGATTGTACATTAATACGACATTTTGCCCGGCATCCGGTGTACGGTTGACGAAAGTCGCGTACCAGCCGAGTGTTCGACTTTTGCCGTTTTTATCAGGCTTGCTGCTTACCGTACCGCCAACATTGGCACGAAGCGAATCCATCAGAACCGTTCCGTCTTTTTTAAAACCAATACTGCTACCGTAATATCCAGTATGAATAATCTGCCCTTTTGAAATTAAAGTTCCGTAAGGATCGGCTGGACCGCCATATGAATTGAAAAAAGCTCCGTTGATCGCCGCTGTCGCATTGGTGTTTTTGACGATTGAAGCAAAACTTTGCGTCTGACCGACTTGCCCTTGTGCCAAACCCAGCGCTGCTTTGGTTCCTTTCGGGATATTAACAGTCTGCACACTATACGTGCGTCCTGATACCGATACTTTGCGAACCGCCGTGGTGATCGATCCTGCGGCTTCGACTTTTTGTTCCCCCGACAAACTAAATACACCTGTGACCGCCAGCACTCCTGCTAACAGCAAAGTTCCCCATTTTTTGCTTTTCATTTAAACGCTTCTCCTCTTGTTTCTTGAATATGATAATGCGATGCTAACTCGCCTACTTTCTTTAATTGGCGGTAAAGGGGGTGATTTCCTGCTATTTTGTTAAAAAAGTTTGGCAGGTGGGGGTTCGGTGCTGTGGGGAGACGCTACGGGGGAAAATGCCTTCAGATCGCCTGTAAAATCCGGTTTCTTTGGATTGGATCAAACATGCTGGTGGGTAGAAACCGGATTTTAAAAGCGACCGCGTTGCTTCTTCCGGCATCTTTCCCCTCCGCTCCCACGCACGCGCGCACACTTAAGTTCGTAAGTGCCGGTACCCCTATGCCCTAAAGCACAAAAAAGGCAGAAGCTTTTTTGTTGTTAGGGTGATCAAGAGAAAAGAGCTGAAAGGAAATTTACCTTTCAGCTCTTTTCTCTTGAAAAATCTTTAAAAGCGATGCCTATTGGTTTATGGGCATTCGCTTGCCCTTCCCCTCTCCCATCCCAAAGGGAGAGGTTGACCGCCCCCGCTCTGCAGCAGCGTAGCGGAGGGTGGAAAAGAAGCGAAGAAGCGTCAGCGTTCGCATCTAAAATCCGATTCCCTTCCCCCAGCTTGTTTATTCAATAAGGGGGAATCGGATTTTAGCGGCGATCGAAGCTCTTTTCCACCCGCAGCGCCTCTATTGCTTCTCAGCATCTCCACACGCCGCCCCGCTCAATCCCAAAGCGGTCAACCGAACACGTCAGCCCCGACCATTTTGGTAAGACTACTCATCTCAAGCTCTTCAAACTTAGCCGCAATCTTCGCGTCATCCAGCTTGAATTCGCACAGGTCAATCGCGTATTCAATCGGCACTTCGCAGTGAATCTCTGCGAGTTTGCGTGACATATGCAGCATATCCAGATCGTTCTCGATCTTGCTCCGAACCGACTTCGTCAATTGATCCAAATTCGCCAAAATTCCGTCGATATCGCCGTATTCTTGAACCAGCTTGATCGCTGTTTTTTCGCCGATTCCTTTGACGCCCGGATAATTGTCGCTGGCATCGCCCATCAGACCTTTCATATCGATGATCTGCGAAGGGGTTAGCCCTTTTTCTTCCATCAAAAACTGTGGCGTATACACTTGGTAATTGCCGTAGCCTTTTTTCATAATGATGACTTTGATCTGATCTTCCGTCAGTTGAAGCAGATCGTTATCCCCGGACAAAATTTGTACATCCATCTGATGTTCGCGGACGCAGCGTTTGGCGATCGTTCCGATACAATCGTCCGCTTCATAACCGCTCAATCCGATATTCGGAATATTCATCGCTTCGACGACTTCTTTGACCAGATCGAATTGCGGAATCAGATCGTCGGGAGCCGCCGAGCGATTGCCTTTGTACGATTCGAATTGTTCGGTGCGGAATGTGCGACCGCCCATATCCCAACAACACGCAATATGCGTCGGATCAAACTGCTGCACCGCATCCCACATATACCGCACAAAGCCGTAAATCCCGTTGGTCGGTACACCTGCTGCGGTGCGGCGGATATAACCTTTTAACGCAGTCGCATAATACGCGCGAAAAAGCAGCGCCATCCCGTCGATCAACATCAAAGACGGTTTGCGTGCCAGTACATTTTCCGGTAACCCTTCAATCCCGTTGTATTCACTCATGAATGGTTCTCCTTTGGACTCCAGCTTTGCTCGTACTGTTCGGGTTTGAAGCCGACTGTCGCTTGTATGCCATCTGTCACGACAGGGCGTTTGATTAACATCCCGTTAGAAGAAAGCAATTCGGCACGTTCTTCTTCGTTCAAATCGGGCAGTTTGTTTTTGAGTTCCATCGATTTATAGACTTCGCCGCTTACGTTAAAAAACTTTTTCGATTCCAATCCGCTTTTTGCAATCAGATCGAGGATTTCTTCTTTGGAAGGCGGTTGTTCGTTGATTGGAATCAATTCCAAATCATGTCCCGCGTTTTGCAACCATTTGATCGCATTGCGGCACGTACTGCATTTTGCGTAATGATACACTTTCAATGAGGTCATGTTAATCTCTCCTATCGCTTTGTAACTCTTGCTGCAACTGCTGCAAATCAAGTGGCAAAGGCGCTTCGAACGTCATTCGCTGACCTGTGCTTGGATGCACAAAAGCCAACCGGAACGCATGTAACGCTTGTCTGCCTAGCTTCTTGTCTAGCTCTTCAGAAGCAGCTCGCTCATTTTCTGTAATTGGAGCATCTAACGCATATTTATACAGGTCATCTCCAATTAAAGGATGCCCGATAAAGGTCATATGCACCCGAATCTGATGCGTCCGTCCGCTTTCCAATTCTAATTCGACCAAAGATGCGTTTTGCTGCGGATAAATGTCCAATGTTTGGTAACGCGTTGCCGCCGCATATCCTGATTCCGTTACGACTCGAACGTGCGGATCTTCTGGGCTTCGGTCAATCGCGCCTTCGATACGCCCACTTGGCGGATTTGGAGTCCCATGCACCCAAGCCCGGTAAATTTTATCGACGGTTCCTGCAATCATCTGCTCCGAGATATGTTGATGCACATATGGATTTTTGGCAATCGCAAGAACGCCCGACGTTTCCCGGTCTAGCCGATGTACCGGACGAAACCGGACTTGTTCGCCGCGATTGATCCAATGTTGAACGACGCCGTTTGCCAATGTGCCGGTATAATGTCCTTGCGTCGGATGCACGATCATCCCTGCTGGTTTGTTGACAATAAGCAGCTGCGAATCTTCGTACAAAATATCAAATGCAAGGTTTTCCGGCAAAATATCGTCCGATTCTTCACGTTCCATACGCAACTCGACAAGATCGCCTTCTTGAAGATGCACACTGATATAGACTCTTTTTCCGTTGAGCATGATGCCTTTTTCCGTCATTTTCAATCTTGAGGTCAGCTTGCGCGATACACCCAGCTTGTTTTGCATCAAAGTTTTGAGTGTCCAGCCTTGTTCGCGCGCAGTGACAATATACGCAATCGGATCGTAATACCCGTGTTTCGGTTCAATCCCTTTTTCTGTAGGAAAATCATAAGGTTTAATCGTTATTCACCCGACTCTTGTTCGTTTTGATCTGTCGAAAATACTCGTGCGCTGCGCACATATTCGACGTCGTCGACTCTTAATTTCAGATTGGCAGCACGCGCGGCACTGAAAAAATAATCAGACAATCGGTTCAGATACTTTAATACTTCGGCATTGATTTCAGTATGATCCATCAAAGCGACCACTCGGCGCTCGGCGCGTCTACATACGGTGCGGCAGACATGAAGAGCAGCTGCGGGCGGGCTTCCTCCCGGTAAAATAAAACGTTCCAGCGGCGGATTTCCTGCTTCGAGTCGATCAATCCACAGTTCCAATCGCCCAGTCATCGCTTCATGTGTTTTGTAGGCTTGCTGCGCCGCAGGCGTATACGCCAAATCCGAACCGCAATCGAATAGTTCTTGCCCAATAACAGCTAACTGTTCACGCAAATCTTTGAACCGATCGTCTTGAAGTAACGAAGCGGCTTGACCTACAAAACTGTTCAATTCGTCGATCGTGCCGTAAGCTTCGACTTGAGCATCGTCTTTTCGAACCCGACCTCCGATAACCGACGTTTGACCTTGATCTCCCGTTTTCGTATAAATACGCATATCCGCGTCCTCCTTATCGGTTCCGTCTGTTAGCCTTCAGTCAGTTTTTGCAACACTTTGATCGCGACTTCACGATCGGGAGCTGTCACCAATACACAAGCGAGCATATTGTCAGGTGTATACCCGGCATCTTGGAACATCTTCATATCTTTGACCGGAATCCCGAACAAATGCTTTTCCATTACTGCATCTTGTTCGCCGTCTTTCAATACGCCGCTCTCAAATACGCCATCTGGATAATCGGCTTGGTCGAAATAATCGTCAAGAGGAATATGCCCTCCGTCTTTACCGTAGACTTTGATCGTATCTGTTGGCAAAATAACGATCGAGTTGTCTCCGCCTACATACTCTACCAATACTTTATTCAGATCGAATAATGGCGAATAGTTAAATTCTGCTTTTAGATCAGGCACTTCGGCAGTTAATTTTTCTTGAATGGTATCAATACCTTCGCGGTTTGATGAAGCTTTGTCCGACATAAAGATCAATGTACCTTCTTCTTTTCCGCAACCGGCAAGTAATGAAATCGTCGCGACCAGCAGCAACAAGAATCCCGCTTTTCTCCACTTCACTTCTATTCCTCCTCGAACGATTCCTTGCAATTTAGACCTACCCATCTACCTACTTAATCAATATATCATAATTGTATAGCTGTAAGCATTTTCGTTATTTCTTGTCACCGAATTGTGGATAAACAAAAAAAGAAAGAACTTCAGCGCGAAGTCACTTTCTTTTACGGTGTATAACTATTCAGTTTTAACAAAAGGGATAGACGTAAAAAAGTAGACGTTATATCTCATGATTAGCGTGTAAGCTGCATATACTCATTAATCTTCATATCGAGCTGACTGCTAATTTCGACGACCGTTTCCGCAGTGAACGACTGTTCGCGCACGAACGTTTCTTCTATTTGGATACGCAAAATCCGAATTTCTTCTTGCAAGAAAAGTTCGCGTTCTGCTAGTGCGCCAGACAAAAAGCATTCCCCCTTGAAAAGTTGCCAGATTCGAGTCCCCATTATATAGAACCTTTCCATCAAAATCAACTTTTGTAAAAAGGAGACTGCTTTTAAAATCCGAGCTTTTCTCTAGAGGTGACGATTACGCGCCTTCGCGTTTGACTTTGTATACAAATTGACCAATTCGGTCCAAAGCTTCGTTCAATTGTGCGACAGAGGTCGCATACGAACAACGCATAAACCCTTCGCCGCCAAGCCCGAATACGCTACCCGGTACAGCCGCAACTTTGCCTTCGACTAGCAAACGTTGAGAAAAGTTTTCCGATGTCAGACCGGTCGATTGGATACTTGGGAACGCATAAAAAGCACCTTCCGGTTCATGGCAATCCAATCCCGCATCGCGCAGCCCTTGAACAACAAGGCGGCGACGGCGATTGTACGACTCAACCATTTTATCTTTTTCTCCAAGACCGTTCGTTAACGCTTCAAGCGCTGCGACCTGTCCCATGACTGGCGCACACATAACTGTGTACTGATGGATTTTCAGCATCGCAGAGATGAGTTCAGGATGCCCGCAAGCATAGCCCATCCGCCAACCCGTCATCGCAAAAGCTTTAGAAAAACCGCTGACGAGAATCGTGCGATCTTTCATGCCCGGAGCTGCTGCAAAACTTGCGTGTTTAACCTGTCCGTAGCTCAGTTCCGCGTAAATTTCATCCGAGATCACGATCAGATCGTGTTTTTCCACGACTTTTGCAATCGGCAACCAATCTTCGGCAGTCATCGTCGCACCTGTCGGGTTACTTGGATAACATAAAATTAAGACTTTCGATTTAGGTGTAATGCTCGCTTCGAGTGCTTCGGCAGTTAATTTGAAGTTATCTTTGGCAAAAGTCTCGATGCCGACTGGAATACCGCCTCCGATCGAAGTGATCGGCGAATACGAAATGTAGCAAGGTTCGGGCACCAGCACTTCGTCGCCTGGACGAATCAAAGCACGCAGTGCCAAATCGATCGCTTCGCTTCCGCCGACGGTAACGAGCACTTCTTTTTCCGGATCGTAAGACGTTCCAAACGATTGATCCAGATAATTCGAGATCGCTTCGCGAAGTTCGGGCATTCCCGCATTCGAGGTATACCGCGTATATCCACGTTCCAGCGAATAGACGCAAGCTTCGCGTACATGCCACGGCGTAACGAAATCGGGTTCGCCGACACCAAGTGTAATAATATCTTTACTCGCACTGACGAGATCGAAAAACTTACGGATGCCCGAAGGCTTAATATCGCGTACTAACGGCGACAAATATCGTTCCATCGAACCGTGCTGCGATTCGGAAGGTTGCTGTGTGCCGTTTACATTCAATTCCCGGTTAGTTATCATCGTTTCGCATCCTTTACGGCGAGATCAGCAGACGGCGATCTTCTTCGTGTTCTTCGAAAATGATCCCGTTTTGCTTGTATTTTTTAAGAATAAAGTGAGTTTTGGTCGACAATACGGATTCAATCGGCGAAAGCTTGTCCGAAACGAAACTTGCTACTTCTTTTAAGCTCATTCCTTCGACTTCAACGAGCAAATCATAAGCGCCCGACATCAAAAATACGGCTTTGACTTGTGGATACAAATAAATGCGCTCGGCGATCCCTTCGAATCCGCGTCCGCGTTCCGGGGTAATCTGCACTTCGATCAACGCCGTCACTTTCTCGTCATTGACTTTGCTTTCGTTGACAACTGTCGCATATTTAACGATAACATGATCTTGTTCCAACTCGGCGACCGCTTCGCGTACTTCTTCTTCCGGTACATTCAGCATCGTGGCGAGCAGCCCATGAGTACGCCGTGCGTCTTCTTCCAACAATTCAAGAATATCAAGCTTGAGCTTATTCGTTTCTTTCACTAGACACGCCTCCAAATCTTTTCGCTTGATCTTAACTTTTATGATCGTATTTCACTTGCTTCATTGTACCCCATCTTACCTTAAAAAATATCCGTATGCTACCGCTTCCGCTCATTCCAACCATACCGCCCCTACCTCAATTTCTCTTTCGGGCGGCTTTTTTTATATTTTCTTTTGTGCCTAATTTTTGAACTCTCTAAACGAAACCCCTATTTCCAAAGGAAATAGGGGCAGTTCATCTTTAATGCTCTTTGTTTTATCTCTTAATCTTTAAACTCTCTTAACCTCCACACACGCATGGAGTAGCGAAGGGGATCGTTCGATGGAAGAGCGTAGCGTTCGCCTTTGCAATCGGGAAGCCTCCATTCCAATACCATCCAGCTTCCCGATTGCAACAAGCGACTGAAATGAACGATCCCCGCAGCGCCTCCAAAACACTCACAACACCGACACCCCAATTACGTAAGACAACGAAACCGACAAGATCATCGAAATCAAGCCTACAGCCCGATTATCTTTGCCAATCTCTTCGTCCACTTTGAAAAACGGCGTCACAAACTCAAATATGAAATAAGCAAGGAGCAATAGTACGAACCCCACAACCGACCACAACATACTTTCATAGACGGTCGAACCGGATTCGATACAAAAGCGCAAAATATTGCAAATCCCAAAAATTTTACCGCCGGTTGCCATGGCAACCGCCAAGTTGCCTTTACGAATTTCGTCCCAACACTTATACCGGGTTACCCATTCGAAAATCGATAAAAAGACAACCAATTCCAGAACCGCTACCGAAAAGTAGGCAATCGACGCTCCTATAGGCGTCGCCAACATCGAATCGATCAATGTATTCATCAAAGATCAAACCTCGCCCTTTCCACTACTTGAGTTCAGCCACGGTTACCCCGTTGCCGCCTTCACCGTAGTTCCCGAGTCGATAAGATTTGACAAGCTTATGCCGACGCAAATGTTCTTGAATGCCTGTACGTAAAATTCCGGTTCCTTTACCGTGGATCAGATACACTTGACCCAAGTTGGATAAAAACGACTCGTCGAGGAAGCGATCGGTCTCGATCAATGCTTCTTCCAAATTCGTACCGCGCAAATCGAGTTCTGAGCGTGTACTGTCGTCTTTAGTACGTTTTACCGCGGTAACCGGCTTTTGCTTCGGTACTTTGACCGGGCTGGTCTGTACACGTTCAAGCGAATCAAGCGAGACTTTCATTTTCATGATTCCGACTTGTACCAAAGCTTCTTTGCCATCCAATTCGATCACATGACCACGCTGACCGAGATTATGCAGTAATACTTCGTCGCCGGCACCGATTTGTTGCGGAGCTTTCGTATTCGCCGGTTTTTTCGCTTTTTTCGTACGCGCCGCAGGTTCCGCTTCATCCAACTGTCTGCGAGCTGCAATCAACTTATGTTCTTTGACCGAAGCGCCTTCTTCCATCGCCAAACGACGTAATTCCGATACGACTTCGTCGGCTTCTTTACGCGCTTTGGCAAGAATGTCCCGCGCTTCGTTCTCGGCTTTCTCAAGACGGGCTTCGCGCTGAGCTTCTTGCTTTTCCAGTTCGCGCTCGTGACGCGTTCGAAGCTCTTCCATTTCGCGGCGCAGACGCTCCGCTTCTTCGCGTTCCGCTTCGGCGCCCAGGCGATTTTCTTCGAGTGCGCTAATCATATTTTCGACGCGCAAATCTTCTTCTTTGACTTCGCCGCGAGCGAAGCTCAAGATTTTGCCGGGCAATCCTAGACGTTCAGCAATCGCAAAAGCGTTGCTTCGTCCAGGCACACCGACAAGCAATCGATAAGTCGGGCTGAGCGTCGCCACATCGAATTCCATACTCGCATTGATAACGCCGCTGCGTTCATACGCATAAGCTTTGAGTTCGCTATAGTGCGTCGTTGCCACCATGCGGCAATTAAACTGATGGATATATTCCAAAATGGCAATCGCCAGCGCCGAACCTTCCGCCGGATCGGTACCTGCTCCGACTTCGTCGAGCAGTACCAAACTTTTTGGCGTCATGTCTTTCAAAATCCGAATAATATTCGTCATATGACTGGAGAACGTACTCAGACTTTGTTCGATACTTTGCTCGTCGCCGATATCGGCATAGATCGCGTCGAATACGCAAAGTTCGCAACCTTCATCCGCAGGGACAAATAACCCGGACATTGCCATCATGCTGAGCAGGCCGATCGTTTTGAGCGTTACCGTTTTACCCCCGGTATTTGGTCCTGTAACGATGATGCTTGAGAATTCGCCGCCAAGTTCAACATCGAGAGGGACAACGACTTTCGCGTCGATGAGCGGATGGCGACCTTTACGGATTTTTAAATATCCACGATCGTTCACAGTCGGTTCGGTTGCTTTCATCTGATGAGCCAGACGCCCTTTTGCGAAAATGAAGTCCAACTGCGCCAAAGTATCCACGTCATACGCCAAAAGATCCGCTTGTTCGCCTACAGCCGCCGTTAATTTTTGCAAAATGATCTCGACTTCTTGAATCTCGCGCAACTTCGTTTCGCGTAGCTTGTTATTCATTGCGACAATCGCTTCCGGCTCGATAAACATCGTTGCGCCGGAACTGGATTGGTCATGCACGATCCCGCCGAAATGCGAACGATATTCCGACTTTACCGGAATCACGAAACGATCGCCGCGAATCGTAATCAATTGATCTTGAAGCATTTTGGAAACGCTGGACGAACGAATCATCGATTCCAACTTTTCGCGAATCCGTGATTCTCCGCCGCGCAGTTCGCGCCGGATATTCGCAAGCGTAGGGCTTGCCGAGTCCAAGACTTCGGCAGCATCTCCGATACATGAATTGATCAGACGTTCCAAATCTTTTTGCTCAGAGATCAGTTCAGCTAAACTATTCAACAATTCAACCGGGTGTTCATCATGCAAAGTCTGGATAAAACGACGCAACCTGCGCGAACCGTATAAGGTCGTCGCAATCCCCATCAACTCGTGGGGATTCAGCATCCCGCCGATTCGAGCACGCTGAACCGCTGGGCGAATATCGACGATTCCGCCAAACGGCGGTGCGCCTTTAAGTCGGTCGGCATGAAAAGCTTCATGCGTGGCTTGTAGCAATTTTTGTACCGCAGACAATTCCGTATCCGGTTTCAATGCACGTGCCGCTTCTTTGCCTAGCGACGTCTGTGCTTGATCGGCAAGCGCATTTGAAATGCGTTCATATTGTAGAATTTCAAATATTTTATCGTTCAAGAACGTGACAACTCCTTATCGGTTCTGGAGAACCAAAACTCTCCGCCTTTTAATTATAACGAATTACAGGTCATGAAACCATGTACATATTCGTATAACCTTATCGCAAAGACCCTTCCGTGCTCGGCATCGCCAAACTTACGGAAGGGTCTACCACACCTTTTATAAACCTAAATGACCTTAACGTTGCTTGATGCTGTCCAAATTCGCATCGTATTGCTCCACGCGATTTTTGCCCGAACGCTTGGCACGGTATAACGCTGCGTCCGCTTTAGCGAACATCGTCTCCGCTGTATCTTCCGGCTCATACGTACAAAGCCCGATACTGACCGTAACCGGATGATTGCCCATATACGAATAGTTCGCATTTTCGACAGCTAATCGAATCTGCTCCGTATAGTCAAAAGCTTCTTCCAAACTTTTTTCCGTAAAAATGACAGCAAACTCTTCGCCGCCATACCTAGCTGCAAAATCGTTCAACGAGACCGTCATACCGATCCGAATCGACACTTCTTTTAGTACTAAATCGCCGATGATATGACCGTACGTATCGTTGATTTTTTTAAAATTATCGATGTCTAATACGGCGACTTGAATCTCCAGACCATTGCGATGACTTTGATCGACCAGATCTTCTAAGTATTCGTAAAAGGTCACATGATTATAAAGCTGGGTGAGCGCATCGATTTTGAGCATACGCTGAGATACCGCTTTATCCACGAGCAAATCTTGCTGCGATTGCGTTAAATGCTCGACTTGCCGACCGATCTCGATTGCGCGCGCCAGTACCGTACGTGCCAAAAGCAAAGCCGAAACCAGCATCGCTTCCATCAACAAAAAATCTTCGATACTTCGGTCGTAAATCGTACGCTCTAACGTAAAGTAAAACAACGTATACAGAAAAATATTGAGCACACCGAATAAATCCAGCAATTTGCGATCAAAATAAATCAGCGGGACAAGCATTGGAAAAATCAAAAACATTCCCGGTACGTTTTCGGTATACACACTTAGATTCAAATAATTCACATACGCCAGCGTTAAGCTGACTCCGATGATGACTTGCCTACCGTATCGCCGAAAATAGATGTAAAGCAGCTCACCTAGACCCGCAATCCCGATTACTAAAACAATTCGATAGATCAAAGAAGCGAAATCGTAACGACCGCTGCCGCCGTTTATAAAATAAATGATTTCGACAACCAATACCATCGCGACGACAACCCAATACGCATTTAAGACCTGCCGATTGACTACATCGACGTTACCCATAATGCACCTTAATGTTGCTGCTCTTGATCGAACAATTCCATCCATTCGTTATATTCTTTTTGGAGCGCAGCATATTGTTCTTGCAATCTTGCAAACTCAAGCTCGGCAGCTTCGCGTTTTTCTTTGTCCATTTGGCTTTCGACATGAAGAATGCGAAGCTGATGGGAAAGAACTTCATATTGCTCCGTCACCTGCCCCAGTTCATTTTGCAACTTGTCGATTTCGTCCGCTTGAACAGATCGTGTTTGAGCATCGTTCAATTGCGCTTCAAGCTCCGATTTTTCTTGTTCCCAAGAACGACGACGATCTTGAAGTTGTTGTAATTCGGATTGTAGCACACGAAGCTGCTTCTCAAGGTTTTGAACAGACTGGCGTTCTTTGGAAAGCTCGTTGTTCAACTGTCCGTTTTCGCTGGAATGTTTGGCTTTAAGCGCTTCGGCTTCTTCCAACTTGCGTTCCGCTCCGTTTTTTTGCTTGGTCAACAGTTTCTCGCGTTCATTCGCTTCTTGCAATTCGCGGCGTTGACGGCTCGTTTCGATTCTCCACGATGCTTCTCTGCCTGCGAATTCAGCGAATTGTGCAGCATACTTTTGACGCTCTTTTTCTGCACGTTCCAGAGCTTCCGAAGCTTCTTGCGTTTGCTGCTGTTCTTGCTCGACTGTATGTTCAAGAGTATGGATTTGAGCTTGTCTTTCCGCGATCTGTTGCAGCGATTCTGTCAGCTTCTGCTCAATCTCCGTATACTGACGATTATGCTGAGCTTCTCGCTCGGTGTAATCCTTAAGTTCAGCCGTCAATTGCGATGCACGATCTTGAACGTTATCAAACTGGCTTTGAAGGTTATCCAGTTGAGTTGACAATGCACTACGTTCTTCAACGACAGACTGATGCTCAGTCTGCATACGCGTTAATTGTTGTTGAACGCGATCGCTGAATTCTTCGATTTCTCGTTGTTTACTCTGTGCTTCGTTCAATTGCTCAGTCAGATGTTGTTGTTCTTGCGCAAAACGCTCGGACACTTCTTCTTGGCTGCGAAGCTGACCTTGCAGAGAGTTTCGTTCATTTTCGAGCGCGGCACGTTCATGGCTTAGCGTGTTGATTTCTTCATGCTGTCGATCAGACTGGATTTGCAACATCCGCTCGCGTTCTGTCAATTCAGTTAACTCTTGCTCCAAACGTAGCACTTCGCCTGTTACATACTCTTCGTTTTGAGTCAGTTCGCTTATACGCGTCTCCAAACGCGCTTGCTGCGCTTCAAGCTCTACGACGGATTGCTTCGCAGTCTCCAATTGCTGAGACAAGGCTTGAATCTGTGCACCGCGTTGCTGAATTTCTTGCTCGGTACGTTGCTCCAATTGATTGTGCTGGTTTTGAGCTTCCTGCAATTGGTGCTCCAGACTTTGCTGCTGCGCAATCAAAGATTCTTTCTCATCCGAAAGTTGTTGTTTTTGGGCTTCTGCCGTTTCCAAATCAGCCACAAGGCGCGTATTCACTTCACCCAGAGTATTCAATTCGCTGCTCAGACGTTCGGCTTCTACACGTTGTTCTTGATACTGCTTTTGCACAGAAACAAGGGTCGTATCCGATTCTTCAAGCATAGACTCGAACGTTTGCTTTTCTTCTTCCCACTTGTGTTGTTCCTGTTCCCAGACCTTCAACTTCTGGCTAAGCTCGGCATTTTCTTCAGCTAATGCGGTTTCCGCTTCGGCAAGTTCTGCGGTGCGTTGTTCCAATTGCTCATGGGCAGTATGACGTTCGCTAATTTCAACGCGTAGACGCTCTTGTTCTTCACGCAAATCGCGCTCCGTTTCTTGCAGATCGGCAAGCCCTGCTTCCAATTCTATGCGGCGTGATTCTTCTTCGGCTTGGCGTCGCTCCAACTGCTGCAAATTCGAACGTGCTTCTTCATAACGTTCAGACAATTCGTGTTCGCGATTTCTTGTCTCGCCAAGTTCCGATTCCAGACGTGTATGTTCTTCGCTCCAAATACTTTCGCTTTCTTCAAGTTCTTGAACGCGATCTTCTAATGTATGGCGAAGCTCTGTTAACGTCAACACCGATTGATCCAATTCGGCAATACGTGTGTTCGCTTGTTGTTGTTGATCTTCGAGTTCTTGCTTGCTTACACGCAATTGTTGGAGTTCGCTTTGCAGCGCTTCTTTCTGTTTCTGCGCTTGCTCACCTACTTGCTCTAGCTCGGCAATTTGAGCTGTAAGATTCGCATTTTGTTGCTGAGCTTCTGTTTCTTGTTGAAGCAGTGTGCTCAGTTCGCGTTCCAAGTCTTCAATCCGCGATTGATTAGTGGCTAACTGCTCACGTAATTGTTGACCTTCTTGCTCAAGCGCTGTACTACGTTTGCGATTTTCGGCAAGCGCACTTTGACTACGTCCAAGCTCAGAACGAGCGGCTTTTAGATCATTGGATAGACCTTCGTTGGTTTTACGTTCCGAAGTCAGCTTCTCGTTGGTTGTTTTAAGCGTGTTGCGAGCTTCATTCCCGGATTTCTCCGCTTCGCTTAACTTACTTTCCAACTGCTGCTTCAGCCCGTTTAATCGCTGCAATTCCGTATTTGCTTTTTGAATTTCTTGGTTGCGCTCCGCCAATTCTTGTTCAGCCGCTGTCAAACGAACATTCTCTGCACGCAATTCATCAATGATCGCGGCTTCCGATTGGCGTTGCGTACGCAACGTTTCGATCTCCGCTTGAAGACCTTCGCTTTGCATCGTCGCTTCGTTGAGTCGTGCTTGCAAGTCTTGATTCATGACGTTCGTCTCTGCCATATTAACCGCTGCCAAGACTGCAATCCGAACGGTATCCAATCTTGGATGCCCGGTTGCAATTGCCGTCATGCGTTCATCAACCAATCGAGCGACCCGTTTCACGTAGTCTTGGCTGCTCCCGAAAATTTTATAAGATGTTCCGTAAATATCCACGCTGACTGTTTTCCGTTCTTCAGCCATATTCGACAACTCCTCTCCGCTCTTGGGTGTTTAATGATTATGCTATCCATTCGGCGATCTGCCGGCTTTTTTAAGTTTAAGTGTACAAAATCATACATGTAAAAAGAACATGATAAGCAGCATCTGCTTTTACAGCCAAAAACCGCACCCTTCTTCAAGGCTCCGAACGCTATAACGAACGGACTTCTTCAAAGAATTCGATGCGGTTTTGCCGTTTTCCTGCCGAAATGACTTTACTTTCTCAATTCTGCAGCAAAATTTTCTTCTAAAGCTTGTACGACTTGTTGTTGCGCTGTCGCTACTTCTTCGTCGGTCAACGTGCGCTCAGCATGACGATAAGTAAGTGCCAAAGCTACGCTTTTTTTATCCGAAGCGACGCGGTCGCCTGTATAGACGTCGAACACATTCACGTCTTGCAGCAACTCGCCTGCCGATTGACGTACAACTTCGATCAATTTCCCAGCTTCGAGTGATAGATCCACGACTACTGCAATATCGCGCTGCGCAGAAGGGTAACGCGGCAGATCGCGGTATTCGATTTCTGGCGCTGCATAGCTATACAGTTCGTCCAGGCATAATTCGGCAGCGTACGTATCATCCAGATCGTAATCGCGCTGAAGCTGCGGATGCAGTTGACCCAATACGCCGATTCGTTGACTCGGAGCTTGCTTCAAGTATAACGAAGCGGAACGTCCCGGATGGAAACCGTCCGGTGCATCTGCGCGGAATTCAACGCTAAGACCCAGCTCTTCCAGTACGCTTTCAACTGCGCCTTTAAGATCGAAGAAATCGACCTTACGCGAAGCTGCGCCCACTGTACCGTCATTACGGTTACCTGTCAGAAGCAAGCCGAGCATCATGCGCTCGATCGGTTGAATCGTCACTTTTTGCTCACTGGCATGGAATACTTTACCGATCTCGAAAAACGACAGATCGCTATTTTTGCGGTTTCGGTTGTATTGTGCCGACTCTAAAAGCAAAGGAACCAAAGTTGTACGCAGCACACTGCGATCTTCACTCATTGGCATCGCGAGCGGAACAGCATGGCTATCCGCCGAAAACGCAGTGAACACTTGCGTGTTTTCCGGACGCGTGAACGAATACGTGATGGCTTCGTGGAAGCCACCGGATGTCAATCGACGACGTACCGCATAACGCACCGCTTGGGATTTGCTATAAGCACCTGGAGTAGTAGGCCCTTCAATAACCGTCGTTGGAATTTGATCATACCCGTGGATACGAGCGACTTCTTCGATCAGATCGACATCGTGCATAATATCGCCGCGACGGGTAGGTACCTGGATTTCAAGTTGATCTTGAGCGCTGTCTCCGCATTTGAAGTTCAGTCGCGCAAAGATCGCTTTCACTTCCAGCATCGAAATGTCGGTACCGAGGTAACGGTTGAGTTTCGATAGCGAAAGCGTAATTTTCTGTTCTTGGATTTGTCCGCTGCGCTGCTCGACAACACCGTGTTGCACAGAACCGCTAGCGTGGCGCGACAGCAGCAGCGCTGCGCGATCCAAAGCCGCGATAACCGCAGAAGGATCGACTTCTTTTTCGAAGCGCAAGCTTGCTTCGGAACGAAGACCGAGTTTTCTCGATGTTTTGCGTACCGAAGAACCGGAGAATTTCGCCGATTCCAGCGCGATATTCACGGTTGCATCCGTTACTTCGGTCGCAAGACCGCCCATTACGCCTGCAAGCGCAGCAGGCGTATCGTTGCCTGTAATGAGCAGCATCGACGGATCAAGTTTGCGTTCTTGACCGTCAAGCGTAGTCAATACTTCGCCTTCGCGTGCAGCGCGTACGCCGATTTGCGAGCCTAACTTGTCAGCGTCGAACGCATGTAACGGTTGTCCACATTCCAGCATGACGTAGTTTGTAATATCTACGACGTTGTTCGTCGGGCGAACACCCGCCGCCATCAGACGGTTTTGCATCCATTGCGGCGAAGGGCCGATTTTGACATCGGAAATATAACGAATCGCATAATGCGAGCACAAACTTTCGTCTTCGATACTTACACTCACTTTTTCCGAAGCAGCGCTGCCGCTTTCAATCAGATCGATTGAAGGCAATTTCACTTCGCGCCCCAAAATCGCCGCTGTCTCATACGCTGCACCGATCATGCTCAGGCAATCCGAGCGGTTAGGTGTCAGATCGAATTCCAACACGGCATCGTCGAGTCCCAACACTTGCGTGATCGGCAGACCGAGTTCTGTATTTTCCGGCAATACGAGAATCCCTTCTTGTTGATCTTTCGGCAGCAATTTGTCGTTCATGCCAAGCTCGCTTGCCGAACAGATCATCCCTTGCGAAGCAACGCCGCGAAGTTTCGCGTTTTTGATTTTGAAGTTCCCTGGAAGTACCGCGCCGACAACCGCGACCGGTACTTTTTGCCCCGCATCTACGTTTTTCGCTCCGCATACGATTTGCAAATCTTCGCCTGTGCCTACGTCTACGGTACATACGTTCAATTTATCTGCATCCGGATGTTTTTCTTTGTGTTTCACATAACCGACTACGACGCCGGTTACGCCCTGATTGCGCTGCTCGATCTCATCGATCTCGATTCCCGAACGCGTAATTTTTTCAGCCAACTGTTCAGGCGTTACGCCTTCGATACTTACATACTCCGATAACCATTGCGTGGATACTTTCACTGCCCGCTCACTTCCTTAATCTATAATTTTGCTTCTATATGATATGGAATCCATAACTTCTATTGACGTGCGAACTGCTCCAAGAACCGTTCATCGTTGTTGTAGAAATGACGAATATCGTCAACGCCGTATTTCAGCATCGCAAGACGCTCTACGCCGATACCGAAAGCAAATCCGCTATATTGTTCGGGATCATAACCGCTCATTTCAAGCACGCGAGGGTGCACCATGCCGCAACCCAACACTTCTAGCCAGCCGGCTTCTGTAGCGCCTTTTTTCTTGTACGTCACGTCAACTTCGGCGCTTGGCTCCGTGAACGGGAAGAAACTTGGGCGCATCCGAATTTCGGTGTCGCTACCGAACAATTCTTTCATGAAGTGCAGCAGCGTGCCTTTTAGGTCGCTCATACGAATATTTTTGCCGATCACCAGACCTTCGATCTGATTGAATTGGAAAGAGTGCGTTGCATCGTCGTCATCGCGGCGGTAGACTTTGCCCGGGCAGATGATTTTAACCGGCACTTCGCCGCTCATCGCTTCCATCGTGCGGACTTGTACCGGAGACGTCTGCGTACGCATCAGCAGATCTTCTGTAATATAGAAAGAATCTTGCATATCGCGCGCCGGGTGGTCTTTTGGCAAGTTCAACGCTTCGAAGTTATGGTAATCCGTCTCGACTTCCGGGCCTTCCGCGATGCGGTAACCCATTCCGATAAAGATTTGTTCGATTTCTTCGATCACGCGTGTCAACGGATGAACGGCACCGCGGGAAAGCTTACGTCCCGGCAGCGAGATATCGATCGTCTCGGAAGCCAAACGACGCTCCGTATCTTCGCGTTCGAAACGCTCCGCGTGTGCGCTAACCGCTGCATCGATCGCATCGCGTACTTCGTTCGCAAGCTGTCCGATTACCGGACGTTCTTCTGCCGACAATCCGCCCATTCCGCGCAAGATTTCTGTCAGTTTGCCTTTTTTACCTTGGTATTTGACGCGCAACTCGTCGAGTTGTTTTGCGTCTGCTACGCTGCTTAACTGCTCCAGCGCTTCTACTTTTAATTCTTCTAACCGTTCTCTCATCGTCCGCAGACTCCTTTCCCATTCAGGGATTAATCAATATTTGCTTTTTTTTACAAAAACAGCCGAAAAACAAAAAGACCTTCCCGTCCGCAGGGACGAAAAGATCGTGTTACCACCCTAATTCAGAAGTTTTCCCGCCGCCTGTTGGCATCAAAGGAAACATTGCGGTCGCAGCGACCGAACTTCTCTCAGAGACGAAAATAACGGATCGTCAACCCGGCTTTCCTACTAACGGACATCAAACGCCCTGTTCAAAAAGCAGCTCCAGAGTGAACTTCAGCAGCGTCGTGCTCGTAAAAATGCTCTCAATCCAACGGCATTTTTTCCCTGTACGTCGGCGGTGCTTACTTTTCTCTTTCATCGCGTAAAATTTATATTATAAATGTATTATAAAACACCTGTATATTCTACTAAAAAAGCGGCAGAGTCGTCAACAAAAGCCTCTGAAAACCTGCCGCGCCGCAATATCTACTCAACCTTTTCCCTTTTAAGACTTTCCTTTTAATTCCGCAAGTTCTTGCTTCACTTCGCGAATTTCCTTGATCGTCTCATTGGACAGCTTTTCCGGCGACATATTCGACAACTGCACATCATGCTTGGGCTTTGGCTGAGCTTCACTTGAACGGTTTTCCACTTCGCCTCTCAGCAACTCCGCTAACCTCAACTCCAACATCAACCGTCGTTCGTTTTCTTCGCGACCAACCGGATTTTTGATACGCTGCTTGTCATTTTCCTCTTGTTCTTCAAGACTCCCTTCGAACAACGAAAACCCGCCTTTACCATCCAGATCGATAATCCGATTCCCGACTTTACGCACAAGCATCCGGTCGTGGGAAACCACGAGCAGAGCGCCGGAGTACCGCATCAATGCCGATTCCATCACTTCACGCGTATCGATATCGAGATAGTTATTCGGTTCATCGAGAATAAGTAAGTTCGCACCGCCAAAATACAATCGGATAAACGCGGCTCGGCACTTTTCGCCCATACTCAGATTGCCGATTTTTTTGAACACGTCTTCTTTGGAAAAAAGAAAACATCCCAGTAGCGTGCGCGCTTCCGTCTGCGTCATATTCGGCAACTCCAGTAAACTATCGAGCAATGTCTGATCAACCGGCAACCCTTCCAGCTCTTGCGAGAAATAACCGACCTTTACTTTAGGATGAAGGATCACTTTGCCATCTGTCGCAGACAGTTTACCGTTGGCTAATCGCAGCAGTGTCGTTTTGCCGCTTCCATTGGCTCCGCGCACTGCCAACCGATCGCCGCGATTGAGCTGGAAATGAACATTTTTTAATATCATCCGTTGTTCATATGCAAAATCTACATGCTCAAATCGAAGTAACGTGCGCGCTTCGAAGCCTTCGTCTTCCAAGTTCATTTTCATTCGCGGGGCTTTACGTACACTGCCTACGCTTTCCGCATCCAATCGCTCCAGTTGCTTTTGCTTGGCATGATAACGAGAGACGTTCTTTTTCGCTTTGGCTTTATAAAAGCTTGCTGTGATTTTGACTTCGCTCTGATGACTTGCCGAATGATGCGCTTGTAAAAACCATTGTTGATAATTACGGATCGATTCTTCGAGCGCTTTACGTTGTTGTTCTTGCTTTTTGTGCAGCGCTTCGTGCTCACGCAACTCACGTTCTTTGTAGTTTTTGTAATCGGTATACCCGCCGCGGTACTTCGTGATTCCGTCCGGGTTCAGTTCGCAGACCGAAGTCGCGACTTCGTCTATAAACTGCCGGTCATGGGAAACGAAAAGCAGCGTTCCTGTGTAATTTTTAAGTTGTTGCTCTAACGCGTGTAGACTCTCTTCGTCCAAATGATTCGTCGGTTCGTCCAAAATGAGCAGCTTAGGTGATTTGGCAAGTAAAGCCGCAAGACGCACCCGCGTTTTTTGCCCGCCGCTTAAAGAGGAGTACGGCAGATCCCATGTGCTTTTCGGCATTCCAATTTGTTGAAGTTGCTTTTCCACTTCATATTCCCACTCATATCCGCCTTGTGCTTCGTATTGCTGAAGTGCAAAGCCGTAAGCTTCTAGCGCTTGCTCAGAATCTTGATCCGCTCCGCTCATCTGCTGCATCCAATACGTTAAATCTTCTTTTAATTGATACAATTGTTCATGTTCGAAATAAGCCCGTTCTAGCGCAGTTGTATGAATCGGCACTTCTTCATGCTGCTTCATCATGCCCCATTCTTCCAGCGGAAGAATACGTTCTATGCTACCGCTCGTTGCTTCGTCGATGCCTGCCAAAATTCGCAGAAGCGTCGTTTTGCCGCAACCGTTGCGTCCAAATAGCGCTAACCGCTCTCCTTCGGTCACTTCCAAATTAATCTGTTCAAAAAGTACGCGGCCGTTCCATTCTTTTTCTATATCTTTTGCAATCATCCATGTAGGCATATATTCTTCATCCTTTCCGGTATCAAAAAAAGTCCGCGAAACGACGACCGCCGCTGCGAACTTGAGTTGAAAATCCCGAAAAGAAACGGTTGTTTTTCAATAAAACTTGTGCCTAATTCCCGAAAAACGGGTACGCAAAAAAGGCAACCGGCTTCCTATGAAAGACAGACGTATCCTAATCACACTCAAGTCGCAGACAAACCGGTAGCGTTCGCCTGTCGAGTTGTTATTTTCCGAATTGATCGAAAAAATGGAGTTAGATGCGGACATTCGTCGTCATTTTCATTGGATATTGGTTACCTCTCAAATTCTATAGAATAGATAAATCAGGAAAAAGTGGAACACCGCTAGTATACCGAAACCTGTAAGCGATCACAACTCTTTTCCTTTTATTACCCGAATAGATACATCCATACCGCGTGCAGACCTTTTCCTGCTAAAAACAGTACGCCGACCAAAAAAGCTAAATACGTCAATAATCCGATTCCGGCGATCAAAGCCAGACCGATTCCATTTCCCCGTTTTTCCCGCGTGTAGTCGTCCATATCTGCTCCGCTCCTTAACGCTCCGATGAGGTTTTTCATCTTTTCCCCCAGGCTCAAAACCCTTCTTCTTATCTATCGGTCGAAATCTCGATTTCCGATACCCCTGATCTGCAAAACTTTGATGAACGTGGTAAAATCGGCTTAGCAACCGGGAAAGGACGAAGCGGAGATGAAAAAAACAATATCGGATATCGCGCAAATGGCGGGCGTCGCCAAAAGCACGGTATCTCGTTATTTGAACGGCGGATCTGTCAGTGTCAAAACAAAGCAAAAATTAGAACGAATCACACGTGAAGCGGGATATGTGCCCAATACATTCGCTCAAAGCCTCAAAGCCAAACGCAATTATCTGATCGGTACGATCGTTCCTCGGCTCGATTCATTTGCGGCTGCGCAAACGATGACGGGAATCGATGAAGAATTACGCGCAGCAGGCGGACAAATGCTTGTCTACAATACCGGACAAGATCGCCAGCGGGAAATCGAAGCGATCTATGATCTGGCACGCCAAAAAGTAGCCGGAATTATTCTAATGCCTGCGCAAGTGACCGACGAACATCTACGCGCTGCCGAAGTGTCAGGGGTTCCGGTATTATTGGTCGGTCAAAAAAACGATAATCTACATAGTCTGATCTACGATGATTATCAAGCCGGTCTGATGATGGGTCGTCATGTGCTTGAAAAAGGGCATCGCAAAATCGCGTATTTAGGCGTGACCGAAGACGATGAAGCGGTTGGCAAGCAGCGAAAGTCAGGCTTCCGCCAAGCGATAGAAGAATGTGGAGACTGCGATATTTTTTATTACGAAAGTAGTTTTAAACTTGCCGATTCCAAGCTTGTCGCAGAACAAATTTTGGACGAATGCGCACCGACATTGATCGTATGCGCGACCGATAATATTGCGTTAGGTGTAGTCAAAGCGGCGCATTTACGCGGTTTATCGATTCCTTCGCAAATCTCGATCACGGGCTTTGGCGGTTATGAAGTAACGACGATCATTCACCCGGAGCTAACGACCGTACATTTTCCTTATTTCGAAGCAGGTAAAGTTGCGGCGCGTCATATTCTTAAGCTCGCAGCCGATGAAGATGTCCAAAAGTTGACTGTGATCGATGTTGAAATGAGGCTTCGAGAAAGCGTTGACAATTTAAAAGTTTCTCCGTTATAATGCAAATGGAACCGGTTCCGAACAAAGGAAGTACGGCTTGTTTTGTTCGGAAGCGTCTGATCTGCCCCACGCAGACCCGCGATAGAACTTTATCGTCGCTACGTTTTGGAACCGGTTCCTTTTTTAAAAAAAGTAAAGTGGTTGGATAGAGTTTTCGATGATCATCTTGTCAAAATTGTTGAGATCACTTTCAGCTAAAAATGGAACCGGTTCCGAAAATAACTATGGAGGAATGTCTACATCTATGAAAATGACAAAAGAACAAAAATATCGACTGTTGGAAGAAGCAGCTATTGAAGAAATACAGCAGTTGGAAAGTCTCGTACATCAATCCCGTTGGCGACAAGGCTACCATATTCAACCGCATATCGGACTGCTGAACGATCCGAACGGATTTACCTTTTACAACGGCAAGTATCATTTATTTTATCAATGGTTCCCTCTAGGTACCGATCACGGCATGAAATATTGGTATCATCTGGTTTCGTCAGATTTGGCGCATTGGGAAGACGCGGGAATAGGTCTGGAGCCGGGCGGGACTTACGATTCGCATGGAGCATACTCCGGAAGCGGGATTGAAAAAGACGGCAAATTATATCTCATGTACACCGGCAATACACGCGATGAACAATGGATTCGTCATCCGTATCAATGTCTTGCGGTTACGGATGGCGAAGGTCTTGCCCAGAAAATAGAGCCACCTGTTATTGAGAGCGTTCCCACGGGTTACACCGAACATTTTCGCGATCCGAAAGTCTGGAAAGACGGTACTGATTATCGCTGCGTGATCGGCGCTCAACGTGAAAATCTGACGGGTACCGCTGTGCTGTATCGTTCACCGGATCTTGTAAATTGGACATTCGAAGGCGAATTACAGACGTCTTTGCCTTCTTTCGGCTATATGTGGGAATGCCCCGATTATTTTGAGTTAGACGATGCGGGCATTCTCTTGTTCTGTCCACAAGGATTAGCCCCAGAAAACGAAAAGTTCCGCAACATTTATCAGTCTGGTTATTTGCTCGGCGAGCCATTAGCTTCTGACGGTCAATATTTTTCGCACGGGGAATTTATCGAACTTGATTATGGATTCGACTTTTATGCGCCGCAAACGACTCTGGGTGCAGACGGTGAACGGATATTGGTCGGCTGGATGGGTGTACCCGATCTGGAATATCCGACAGATTCTCACGGTTGGGCGCATTGCCTGACGTTACCTAGAGAATTATCGGTACATCAAGGCAAGTTGATCCAACGTCCAGCAGCAGGCTTGAAAAGCTTGCGAGGAAAAAAAGTACCGTTTGCCGCTCAGCTCATCAATCAACATCGAAGTTTTCAAGGCGTTGAAGGTACTTCTTACGAATTAGAATTTTCTATTTGTCCAATTGCAGAAAATTCGGCGATAGATGAGACAGACACTTTTGAAGAAGGCGTATTCGGAATCGAATTCCGCACCGGAGATATGGAACGCACGGTACTTTTTTACGACGCTTCCAACGGCTTGATTACATTGGATCGCTCACAGTCTGGCGCAGCTTGTAGCACCGAATTCGGTACGACTCGCAGCTATACGCGAAACCCAGATCAGTTAGGGCAATCGATCACTTTCCGTATATTCGTCGATACCTCGTCTGTAGAAATTTTCGTAGGCGACGGAGAAGCCACATTCACGGCTCGGTTATTCCCTGACTCCGCTAGTACGGGCATCTCCTTTTTTGCAATCGGTGGCAGCGCGGATTTCGAAGGCGCCTTTTGGCAATTGGACTCAGACGGAATTTCACGCGAGCTTCCAGCTGAAATTAGGCAACGTGCAAAAAAGACCGAATAATTGGATTTCCTATCTGTTTCCTCATTAAAAATGAAAATGCTACATAGCGAAAGGAATGAATATCATGTCTGAAAATCGGGATATCGCTTTATCCGTAGTCGAAGCCGTAGGCGGCAAAGAAAATATCGCTTCATTTGCACACTGCGCAACTCGTTTACGCATCATGGTCAAAGATAAAGAAAAGATCGACCAAGAACGGATCGAAAATACAGATAAAGTCAAAGGTGCTTTTTTCAACTCCGGTCAATACCAGATTATTTTCGGCACAGGTACCGTTAATCGGATCTTTGAAGAAGTCGAAAAGTTGGGTATCGAAAGTACATCCAAAGAAGAAATCAAAAGCGAAGGCAAAAAACAAGGTAATGCGTTCCAGCGCGCAATCCGCACCTTCGGTGATGTGTTTGTTCCGATTATTCCGGTTCTTGTCGCGACCGGATTATTTATGGGTCTACGCGGACTGCTTACGCAAGAATTAGTCTTGTCTTGGTTCGGTGCAACGCCAGACAGTATTCCGCCTAACTTCTTATTGTTCACCGAAGTGTTGACGGATACGGCGTTCGCCTTTTTACCTGCGCTGGTCGCTTGGTCGGCATTCCGCGTATTTGGCGGCAGTCCCGTACTCGGTATCGTCCTCGGCTTGATGCTGGTCAATCCGGCTTTGCCGAATGCTTATGCCGTTGCCGACGGCAGTGCGGAAGCTTTGACGATGTTCGGCTTTATTCCGGTCGTCGGGTATCAAGGATCGGTTCTTCCGGCATTTTTCGTCGGTCTGATCGGAGCCAAATTCGAAAGAGTGTTGCGTAAACGGGTTCCTGAAGCACTCGATTTGATTTTGACTCCATTTATTACGTTGCTCGTCATGATCACCCTCGGTCTGTTCGCGATCGGACCTGTGTTCCATTCGCTTGAAAACGTGGTGCTGCACGGAACGACGTTTTTGTTGAACTTGCCTTTCGGTACGGCGGGTCTACTGATTGGATTTTTCCATCAAATCGTTGTCGTCACAGGCGTTCATCATATTTTCAACTTTTTGGAAATTCAATTACTCGAACAAACAGGCTCTAATCCGTTCAATGCGATTATCACTTGCGCGATGGCAGCTCAAGGCGCCGCTTGCTTAGCCGTAGGGTTGAAAACAAAAAATGCTAAACTCAAAGCTTTGGCATTGCCTTCTTCCCTATCTGCATTCCTCGGGATTACCGAACCTGCTATTTTCGGCGTAAATCTGCGTTATATGAAACCTTTTGTTATGGGTCTGATCGGCGGAGCAATCGGTGGATTTTTCGCATCCTTATTCCATCTGGCGGGTACCGGTATGGCGGTTACGGTGATTCCGGGTTCACTGCTTTATCTGAATAATCAATTGCCGCTGTATATTTTGTGCAACCTGATCGGCGCAGCGATCGCGTTCGCACTGACTTGGTTATTCGGGTACAAAGATGAACAGATTCTGGCGACAGATCACAACGAAGTTGCAGCATCTACTCCTTCATCGGCGCCTGCATCTGCTGAAACTATGAGTCAGGTTCCTGCGTCAAACCAAGTTGCAGCAGATGAAGCTTCAACTTCTACTGTACTTGCGGTTCAAGCTCCCCTAAGCGGACGCGTACTGCCGCTATCCGAAGTTCCTGACCCTGCTTTTTCCGAAGGGCATATGGGACGCGGTATTGCGATTGAGCCGACCGAAGGACGCGTGATTGCGCCTTTCGATTGCACCGTCGCTCATGTGATGGACAAAAGCAAACATGCGATCATTCTTGAACATGATAACGGCGCTCAACTGTTGATCCATGTCGGGATCAACACCGTTTCGCTCAAAGGTCAAGGCTTTACGACGCATGTGCAAAGCGGTGATCGTGTCAAAGCGGGGCAATTGTTGATGGAATTTGACTTAGCCGCGATTCAATCCGCAGGGCTTTCTACGATCACTCCGGTTCTGGTGCCAGATGGAATCGACGTTGTGCAAGATGTAGAGCTAAGTGAGATGGGTCAAGTAACCGCTGGTGAACAACGGGTATTGTCTGTACAGGTCTCTACTCGTTCATAGTTGCTATTCATACATTTGGACGTTTCTGATCGCAAAAGCCGCTAGCTTCGAGAAATTCACGAAGTTAGCGGCTTTTGATTGCAACAATGTAGCTCCAAGCAATAAAAAAGAAGCCCGGTGATGGGCTTCTTTTTTGTGAAGCGGGTGATGGGAATCGAACCCACGCTACCAGCTTGGAAGGCTGGAGTTCTACCATTGAACTACACCCGCATATTATGTAAGTAAAAAGGAATGGTCGGGACGACACGATTTGAACATGCGACCCCCTGCTCCCAAAGCAGGTGCTCTACCAAGCTGAGCTACGTCCCGATAAAATATGGTACTTTTTACTTGCACGTCCTCTTGGGGACAAGAAATAATATACCATTCTCACACAGAGATTGCAAGCATTTTTTTATCAAAAAAAAACAAGCTACCTTTTTGGCAACTTGTTTGGACGTATTAATCAATCAACCCAACTTTTGCTGAAGCAAAAACATTCGTTCGAATTTAGCTGCTGGAACTGGGCGACTGAATAAAAATCCTTGCGCTTCATGACAACGTTGGCTGCGTAAAAATTCGAGTTGTTCTTCGTTTTCTACGCCTTCTGCGGTTACTTTGAGTTTGAGGTGATGCGCCATCGAGGTGATCGTCGATACGATCGCAGCATCCCGTTCTCCGCTCATCACTTCGCTAACAAAAGAACGATCAATCTTCAAACGGTCAATCGGCATATTTTTCAAATAATGCAGTGAGCTATAGCCGGTTCCAAAATCATCGATACTGATATGTAGCCCAAGCTGCTTGAACCGTTGCAATTGCTCGAAAGCTGCATCTTTATCTACAGTCATACTTTCAGTGATTTCAAGCTCGACATATTTGGAATCTAATCCGATCTGCTCTAACATTTGTTCAATCTGCTCAGCTAAGCCAACTTGACGAAATTGACGAATCGATAGATTGACTGACATACATAGAGGTTCGTATCCTTTATTTTGCCATTCTTTATTTTGCCTGCATGCTTCGTACAGAACCCATTCTCCTAAAGGCACGATCAGACCGCTTTCTTCTGCCAACGGGATAAACTCATTGGGTGATATCGCTCCGCGTCTTGGGTGATTCCAGCGTACCAGCGCTTCCATTCCTAGAATACGTCCGTTTTCTACCGACATTTTAGGCTGATATTCCAAATAAAATTCGCCTCGTTCTAACCCTTTACGCAGATCGCTTTCCAAAATCAATTTTTCCCGTGCAATCAATGTCATCCCTTTAGCGAAACGTTTCACCTCGGAACCTTGTTCCTTTGCTAAATGAACAGCAGCGTCCGCACTTTGCAATAAATTATCTGCCGCGCTTCCGTCTTCTGGATATACGGCGATGCCTGCTGACAACGCAACATAATGCTCCATTCCGCCTACATTCACTGGACGTTCGAATTCTTCCAATAATGTATGCGCCCTTCGCATCGCTTCGTCTCCGCCGATCTCAGGCAGTACGACAGCAAATTCGTCTCCGCCTGTACGGAACACTTCTTCCGGTTCTTCAACATGGTTTTTGAGCAGCTCCGATACAATTCCCAGCAGACGGTCACCGGCTTCGTAACCAAGCGAGTCGTTGATTGTTTTGAATCGATTGATATTTAGAACCAGCAATGCCGTTTTGCCGGAATCGTCTTTATCAAAATGTGAATTTAGCTTTGAATGAAGACTGCGACGGTTAGGTAAGCCGGTCAGTTCATCGTTGAACGCTAGAAACTCGATTCGGTCTTCTGCTTCTCTGCGTTCGCGTAGCGGCTCAGCAATCGAAAGTCGAAGCCCTTGACTCACCAAAATCGCGTAAGCCAGTGCATGCAAAGCCGAAGCAATCAGAAAAGGAATTCCCGAAGAATGACCGGATTGCAGAAGCAAAATTTGACCGATCACCACAAAGCCCAAAGACTGAACCGAAACCCAATGTGCTTTAAATCCTTTTTTACGATAATGACCAAATAAAATTCCAGCCACGATCATCGCCGCACCAAAGGCTGCAATCAATAAACTAAGATCAAACATACGCGCGCTACCTGGCGAAAGAAGCTGACGTGTCCAAAATAAAATGCCAGCGAGCGAAGCTGTACAGATCGGAAGACCTACATACAGTAATCGGCTGGGCAAATCGCCTTTTCGCTCCGGTAATACAAATAAAATGAGCAAGCCACACGCGTAAATCAGCGCCGCCAATGAAAGCAACCATTCTCCGCCTGCGCGACCGGGCACCGGATCATTCATAAAATGAAAAAAATTATTAGCTAAATAAAGAAGTTCTACCGCTCCTACTGCTCCCATTAACTTCACCATACGCTTGCTGTAGCTGCCGATTCGGCGATCAAACAAAGGCGTAGCATGGAAGTAAACGGTCAAACATGCCGTAACCGAAAAGCACGCGGTCATTAGCGATAAAGCGGACGCCCATCTTCGGTCTGAACCTAATGTATAAAAATAAGATTCGACCACTTCACATACAAAAACGAGAAAAAAGACGGAAATGGTGTAAAAAGTCAGTTGGCGTGTCGCCGAAGTTGTGTTCATTGATTCACTTCCGTCCTGCTGGGATGTCATAAAATCGATCTGTCTCACCTTCAATTTGAATTCTACGCGATATTGCGATCTCCTGCTATACTTCGTCAAAATTAGACATTTTTCTTTTTATGTGCGGAAAGAAAACAGGTTCCTGATCGGAACCTGTTTATAAATACGCCTATAGGTGGTTTTTCATCAGGCGGATTGATGATCAAAAGTACCCGTTTTTTGGGCTTTCTTATCATACTTAAGCAAGCGTGTAAAGTAAAGCAAAATTCATAAATTTTAACGTTCTAAAGTCCTATATGGCAATGACTGACTTTTGATTGAAAAATATTTAAAAATAAAGATGGTTTACGAAGGTCATTCCTATATCTTTTCAATAAAAGATCAAGTAAACTAGACGCACTAAATTAGATGATGCGCGGTCAAAAAGCACGCGATTAGAAAGGGTCGATACATATTTTAGATTTAATTTCATTAAAATGAAATACAAAAAATGAAGGAGGTGTCTAGCATTGTCCGGAAAACATTTTAACGCTTTTTTGAAAGTGATGTTGGCTTTTGTATTGGTATTTGGAGCTGTGTCGGTAGGACCGAAATTTACGAAGTCGGCTCATGCGATGGGGGCTGAACCTTATATTGGAGAAATCAAACTTTTTCCTTATAGTTTTGCATCACGAGGATGGACGTTTGCTGCGGGTCAAACCATGGATATCAATAGAAATCAGGCACTCTATTCGTTATTCGGAACTATGTACGGCGGCAATGGAAGAGATAGTTTTGCATTGCCTGATCTGACTTCGTTGCCGGTTCCTGACGGCATGGCTTACTACGTCGCTACATCCGGTATTTACCCGACTAGACCTGATGGCGATAATCAAAGCGCTCCTAATCTAGAAGCATTTGCTGGCGAAGTTCGATTGTTCGCTTACTCGTTTGTCCCAAATGGTTGGCGTAAACTAGACGGAAGCACACTTAACCAATCCGATTATCCGAAACTTTCTGCAGCGATCGATCCCTCAGGTAGCCCCGCTTTTACTTTGCCTAAGATTTCTCTTACTCAGCCGAATGTATATTTTGCTATAGCCACAAATCCAGCAGGGACACAGAGCGGTAATCAAATCACGATAAACTACGATAGTATGCTACTGGGAGAAACTATTTCTTTCCTAAAGCCTATGAACACTACTTTATTGCCTACGGACGGACGTCAAATGTCAGGATCGGAGAATCAAGCTTTATATTCGCTACTAGTTGGTAGGTTTGGAAGTACCGGTAATTATCTGAATTACTTCTTACCTAATCTAATGAGTAACCCTTATTCCTTTTCTTATTACATGGCTCCATCAGGAGTTTATCCGTCAAGAGACAATAGTGGAAATAATTCTTCCACATCTGTATCAAAAGATGGATTATCTACAATCAGTGACGGAAGATCGATGACGATCTACAAATCTGAATTCAATTGGGATAGAGCTACGAATCCAGGAATTTCTTTGCGTACAGCAACCACACATGGAAGTATCGTAGATTTAGGAAACAGTTTCCTCTATACCGCAGATGCCAAATTTTCTGGAACAGATCGCTTTACGGTTCGAAGCTATAATTCTTCGGGCTTTGCAACAGGCTATTCCACAATTAATATTAACGTCGTCTCCCCTGTTCCCGTGATCAACAATGTTAGCAACGGCGGGATTTACAATCATCCCGTTACTCCTACAGTCACTAATAATGGTTCTGCAACTTTAAACGGTGTTCCTTTTACAAGTGGAACTGCAATTACTCAAGATGGCAAGTACACACTAATTGCTATTAATGCTTACGGTACAGCACAAGTTCAATTCGAGATTGATCTTACCCCTCCGATTTTAAGTGGGCTTACCGACAATTCACTTCAAACGACTGCACCTACGATTACGTTTAACGAAGGAACGGCTCTGCTAAACGGAGTCCCTTTTACAAGCGGAACAACGATTTCTCAAGAAGGCAATTATGAAATAGTCGTGACGGACAAAGCAGGCAACACTGCGAGCCGTACATTTATGTACTACAAACCTAGACAACTTGAATTTAACAGTTTGGGCGGTACATCCATTCCGGCTCAAGCTGTCACGTATGATTCTTTTGGTACCAAACCTACCGATCCAACTCGCACCGGTTATGCCTTTGTGAATTGGTATGTTGATGAATCATTTACGAACATTTTTGATATTGCAGCGACACGTATTAAAGAAAATACAACGTTGTATGCAAAATGGAGTCCGAACGAATATGTGCTTAATCTTCATTACAATAATAACGACGGTGTGAAAAACGCTCCAATCTTCTATGGAGCAAAAATCACACGGCCGGCAGATCCAGCGAAGCTGGGTCATACTTTTGCTGGCTGGTACACAGACTTAGCCCTTTCACAACCTTTCGATTTTGAAAACACGTTGGTGACCCAAAATACGAATCTCTATGCAAAATGGGCAGTAAATACGTACACGGTGAGTTTCGATAGTCAAGGCGGCACAGCGGTAGGAAATCTCAACGCCGATTATGAGACAAAAATCGCTCCACCGATTGCACCGACTCGTACGGGTTACACGTTTACGGGTTGGTATACCGATGCTTCCAATCAGAATCTTTTTAACTTTTCGAATACGTCGATTGCGGAAAATACTCAATTATACGCAGGTTGGGAATTGAATACGTATCACGTTCAATTCGATAGTCAAGGCGGATCAGCCGTAAGCGATCTTCCTGTAAAACATGGACTGAGCATTGATGAGCCTACGTCTCCGACTCGCATCGGTTATATCTTCACAGGTTGGTATACCGATACGGATCATACTCAATTATTCGACTTTGCTACTTCTATCGTTGGCGATACGCAACTGTACGCGGGTTGGAAAGCCAATGTGCACAACATCAGCTTCGACAGCAATGGCGGAAGTGCCGTTGCCGATCTTGCCGTAGATTTTGACAGCAAAATTCAAGAACCTGCTGCGCCTACTCGGGTCGGACATGATTTCACGGGTTGGTATAGCGACGAAGACCTTAAGCAATCTTTTGATTTTACAACTCAAACGGTAAGCGGAGATGCTACTTTATATGCAGGTTGGTCGTTGCAAAAGTACACGGTCAATTTCGACGTTTACGAAGGAGCGGATGTACCAGATCAGCTTATTTCGTACGGCGATCTGATTCAAGCTCCGGCAAATCCAGAGCAACCCGGATATACGTTTATTAACTGGTATGAAGATGCCGATTATACACAAATTTTCGATTTCCAAAAAATCATTGAAAATTCGACGACGATCTATGCAGGTTGGAAAATCAACGGATATACCGCTGTTTTCGATAGCAACGGCGGTAGCGAAGTGAATTCGCAACCACTGAACTTCGGAAGCTTACTGACCGAGCCGCAAGCGCCGGTTCGCGATGGGCATACCTTCATCGGTTGGTTCACGGATCCGAATTTTGAACACCCTGTAGATTGGACAACGCTAAAAATCAAAGGGGATATGACGTTATATGCCAACTGGGAACGTCATCAACATACCGTGACTTTTGACACCTATGGCGGTTCAGCTATAGACGATCAGACGATTTTGTACGGAGATACACTGACAGCGCCGACTTCTCCAACTTCGGACACGGAAGGGTATGTGTTTGCTGGATGGTTCTCCGACCCGAATCGCGAATTGCCGTTTGATTTTAGCCAAGCGATTACTGAAGACCTTACAGTGTATGCAAAATGGGCGATTCAAGTCCACTCGGTTATGTTTGACTCAAATGGCGGCACTTCCGTCGATCCACAACAAGCAGCTTATGGAGACCGTCTATCCCGTCCGGCAAATCCAGAACGTAGCGGATACACGTTCGGCGGTTGGTACAAAGATGCTCAGCTTGAACAGATTTTCGATTTTAATCATGATAGAGTGACTTCTGATCTGACCTTATACGCAGCTTGGAATGTAGCCCTCTATACGGCGACGTTCGAAAGTAACGGCGGATCGAAAGTCGAACCACAGATTGTCGAAAACGCAACCTTATGGTCGCGTCCAAATGATCCGGTTCGAATGGGTTATGTGTTTACTGGATGGTATATGGATCAGAATCTTTCGCAAGCTTTTGACTTTGCAACGACAACAGCAAATTCAGATGTGAAGCTATACGCAGGTTGGTCTCTGGTACCTCCTCCAAGCGGCGGAAATGGAGGCACAGGAAACAACGGCGGCAGCTCTATTCCAACGAATCCAGATTCAGGCGCTGCTCCTGCTTCGCCTATCCCGACACCGCCGAATAACACAAATCCTAACCAAGCAACGGTCACGATCCCGGTCGGTCAAGCTGGAAATCTTCGAATCGGCAACGGTATGTTGCTCGAAGTTCCTGCCGGAGCTGCGGATCGACCGCTGGAGATCAAAGGAAGTTTGTTCAGCAGTCCGTTGAACGGAATAAACAGCAATGCAAAATTGATTAGCCCTGTGTATGAATTCACCAAAAATATCACAGAAAACTTTAAAGTCCCTGTTCAATTGACATTGAATTTTGATCGGGCTTTGATTCCTAACAATCAATCTTTTGCAGTCTTTTATCAAACGCAAGACAATACGCCGTGGATTGAAATCGAAGACGGCATCATAAACGGAAATACGATTAAAGTCGGTGTGAATCACTTTACGCGCTTTGCGGTTATGACGATTCCACCAAAAGCGATCGAATTTAGCGATATGGTCAATCATTGGGCAGCGGCAAGCGTTCGTGAAGCTTCTTCACTCGGCATTATCGAAGGTTATGCGGATCAGACTTTCCGTCCTAGCCAAGCGGTTACCAAAGCTGAATTTACCGTGATGCTGATGCGTACCCTGCAACCACAAGTCGCAGACAACTTGTCTTCCCCTCACTCTTTTGCAGATGCTTCCAGTATCGGAGCTTGGGCAAAAAAAGAAGTGAATCAAGCGGTCGCATTAGGTTGGGTCACAGGTGATACGAACAATCGTTTTGCTCCGAATCAGCCAATCAGTCGTGCCGAAATGGCAGTGATGATTGATCGGTCGATGAAGCTAAATGCACCGACTACAAAAGCAGCGTTTGCTGATGATTCGGATATTCCGAACTGGGCAAAAGAAGCCGCAAACCGTCTGCATGAAGCCGGGCTCGTACAAGGACAAAGTGCTAACCGCTTTGCTCCAGCTGCGCCAACGACTAGAGCGGAAGCGGCACAACTGTTGATACGGATTCGTCAAAACTGATTCTTTTCCAACTTGCTACGCCTTCTCATAACGATAAAAAGCAGCGACTCTGTTCAATAGAGTCGCTGCTTTTTCTATTCAAGCTCACTTGTTCGTATATCGGTCTTTGTTGTAAGCTTCCGTTAACGTATTGACTTGCGAAGTTTCCAAATCCCGATACGTCGGTTGATCTGCAATCTCTCGTCCGGTTTCGCTCGGCGTTTTCCACGGACGGAACTTGTATCCGCGGCGAACGGCTTCCTGCACCATTTTAAAATATTCCAACCGTGCGCCTTCCGGCGGTTTCGTGATCGGTACAGTCTTAGTCTTTACCGCCTTTTTACGCGGTTCTAACTTTTCTGTTGTATCCGCATACCCGATCAATTTTGATTTCTGAATAGGACGCGCTGATATACGCAGTCTTTCCAGCAAACGTCTTAACCATTCCGGGAACCATTGCGATAAGATGCGGTACAACGCTCGAAGTAAAAAGAAAATAACAACTGCGACCGCAACCCCGATAATGCAAAGTGCAATCCAGATGATGACTTGCACCCATACTGAATCTTGGTTATTCGTCATATCTTCATAAGGCATCATATCTGGAGGAGCAATAGAATTTAGATCCGGCTTTGCCGAACCCCTGCGTTCTCCGCCGCCGACCGAACCGCCCCATAATAACCGCCATAGCTTCACAATCCCATCCAAAATCACGGAAAGTTGCGTTGCACCGCCGATCAAAACCATAAGTAGGATAAATCCACTTACCCAAAAACGGTTGATTTTTTTCAATGTAGTCACAGGAGCTTCTTCATCTCCATAAATCCCACTCGCTTCGCGGACTTTGCGATCATTCCAACTCATAAATAGAAAAATTAAAATGACGATACAAGCGATATAAATCGAAAAGCTATAGGGTAACAAAAATTCGGACTGTAGCGACCGGATATAAATAACAGCCCCTACAAGCAACCAACTGTAGAACATCCAGGTCTGTTTTCGCTGAGTGATTGATGCACGCCCGGCTTGTTGAACTCCTCTCACACCAGCGAAAGCCAATACCGCAAAAAGAAAAACGCTTCGGAACCCAAGCCCTCCTACAATGAACATTCCTACAGTAAACAACATAGGAAAAACCATAGCAACTCCATAAGCAGGATCAGTCTGTAAACGATAACCTCCAATCATTCCGCAAAACAGACTAGCTCCAATCATTCCCGCCAGTAGATAAGGAGACATATCGAATATATACATCGCTAACAACACACAAGCGGCATAGATCAATGCCGTATCGCGGATCGAAGTCGGCAATGCTTTTTTGATTATACGGTTCATCCTTGAGCCTCCTTGCGAAGCGATACCTGTTCATCTGCTGCATATTTTTCGCGAGAACTTTGATTACGGTCTTTTGGATCAAGAAGATTGATTTTATGACCGCGATTTTCTAATTGTTTGTAAGCTTGACCAAAACTAGAGATTTCAGCTTCGGTTATAATTAAGTAATCGCGAGTTAGTCCTTTGTATGTCGTTTCTTCGATCAGACAATCGGTTAATGTTCGCTTCTGCTGAAGACGGATACCGGACAAGGCTTCCATCAGAATTTGAAGCTGCGTTGATCCGCTCCCCGGAGGAATCCGATTTTCTTTTAACGTATGAGCCGTATGTACGAGTCCCACAGCAACGCCGCTTGCGATCAATTCAGTTATACAAGTCGCTGCAAGCGAAATCGCATATTCCGCTTCTTGTTCGCCTCCGCCCCCTTGCGCACCCAAGTTGACTTTGCCCATATCCAAAACAATCATCACATAAGGGTCGGCTGAATAGCCTTGCTTGAAGACTTGAAGCCCTCCGGTACGCGCACTCGCTTTCCAGTGAATCCGGTTCGTCGGGTCGCCAGAATGATATTCGCGAGAACCTTCAATCAAAAAAGGATCTTCGAGAATCCAACGCCGCACCGATAAGTCCCCTTGCCAATTGTGCCAAGATAAGGGAAGCTGCGAAGTGTTCAGCAATTTAGGATATACAATGAGCGGCGTTTTTATATTTTCCGAACGCGATTGTTCCACAAAACCAAAAAGATCACCCGAAGTCATAAATACCGTCGATAGCTGAAAAATACCACGCCCTTCACAAGTCAAAAAGTGACGGCGCGTGACTCGGCGACGAGGCAATAACGAAAATCCGCTTGTATGTGTCTGATAAACGTTACCTAAGTATGTATGGTGCGAAGTAACACCACGGAACCTAAAAGAAGCCGGAAATTCGGACTCCAGACGTAGCCACGGCACGAATAGTCGTTTATCATTTTCAAGGACTTCAATCAGCTCCAAATTCTCTCCCACATAACAACGATCCCGGCTTAACGTTCGACTGTATCGAACACCTCGAAGCGCAAAACGTCCAATCAGCTGAGCTTGTATAAGAAGTAGTAAAACAGCTGTTACAATCATCCAGATTAAAGCCAAAATTCCCCTTCTTTCTTCGAACTTAGTAGTTCCCGTTTATTTCCTTATTCTCTCATTGTAATAGAAAAGAACAGATAGATGCAAAAAGAAAAGCAACTTCGGTATCGAAGTTGCTTTTCTTTTTGCATCCTTTTTATTCAGACTGCTGCTCTTTTCCGTAACGTACTTGATTGTATCGTTCAACTAACTGATCCAACTCGGTTTGCGACAATTCGGTATAAGTTCCAGAAGATAATTCTTTACCGTTTTCCAATGGAGTCCGGCTTGTTCGTAACGAATACCCGTTTCGGGAAGCTTCAATCAATACACTTCGATAACGAAGTTTAGGATCGTTGCCTGTATAACGTTCTTCACGTTTGCGACGGCGGAATCTTTGCATAAATCCACCTTGTCTCTCTACCGCAATTTTTTCTGCTTGGTCGGTATACGTTTCTTCACGATGGATGGCGCGAACGCTGTTCATTATTCCAAAACGTTTTGCGATAGAAGAAATCAGATTGCGGATGCCTACAGGCAATCCATGTATCAATTTACGAATCAATATCCAAAGAATCCATACCACCACGACGACGCAGATCGCAGCAGCAAGCCCTAGCAAGATTTGACCCGCGAACGCCATTATTTTTTGCCATACCGTTTCTTCGCCTGTCTGCTCTGTTAATCCGTCTAACGCGGAATAATCAACGGGAGCCATTGTCGGTGATTCCGGTTCACCGGGAGTGGCTGCATTGAATATAGACAACCACCAATCGCGAATCGAACGTAGTAGCCCTGTCGGCCCGCCGATGATTCCAGCTAAAACGATGAACAAACTCATCGCCCAAGTCAATCGACGATTCATTGTCAAAACGCTATACAACGCCGATGTTTCTTCACGCGCCGCATTTCGCACTCGATCTCCATTTGCTAGCAAGAGTAAGAGTACAAGCAGCGCGATAGAAGCGACATAAAGCGGCGAACGGTAGATGACCAGATTAGCCAAGCTCACTGCATTCCCGACTGCGATATACAAGATTAATAACGTCGATAAGCCGACCAGCGGAATACGCAATAAAATATGATCCCATAATTGCTGCCGTCCGACCTGTAATCCCCGAAGCGCGATCAACAGCAAAAGAACAGCTCCGATACTTTTTCCCCATATGCCTTCTGCAACAATCAAAGAAATCACAACCGCAGTGCCAAAAGGAACGATCGTAAGCCATGCAGCACCTGATTTTTGAGCTTGTTTCAGCCCAATGATACTGGAAGCGGCATGGATAACGAATACGGACAGCAACAACAAAAGATCAGATATTTGGAATACAAAATATGCGAGTAAAATGACGAGCGCATAAACAGATAACGCTTCCAATAAAGAATAAGCAATCGGGCGACCGAATTCTTTGAATCTCTGAGCTTGATGGCTCATTGAATCGCCTCCTCTGCTTGCTGAGATCGACGATCAAAACGAGAGTGAGACGATGAACGATCCGAGCCATTCACTGTAAACCCTGTAACGCCAACACGGTGACCGCGCTTTTCCAAAGAAGCGATAGCCTGCTCCAATGGCTCGGATCGATGCGAAGTAATCAATAAATAATCGATCGGTTCGCGAAATTCGCGTTGTTCTTCATGTTGCAATAGTTGATGAAAAGGCAACCTGGACTTCAATTCAAATGCAGCCATTGCTTCCATCATCCGATTCAAATGCACGGGACCATAATCCATATCAATCCGCTCAGCGGCTTCTAATTGGGAATCTCCATTATGTGCAAATCCAGCCGACATGCCTTGACCGATCAATGACGCAACGCAGGTAGCCGCAAGCGACAACTGTTGTTCAATCAACTCTGTGCGTGTAACCACACTCCACATCGTTTCTGAATCTTCGACGTTGAGTAACACCATTACGCGCGGATCAGCCGAATAACCGCTTTTATGCACTTGAAGTTGCCCGGTACGGGCGCTTGCTTTCCAATGAATCCGGTTCATCGGATCGTGCCCAGCATATTCTCGAACTCCAGTAATCAAAAAAGGATCTTCCACAATCCAGCGCCGCACCGCAAGTTCGCCTTGCCACGTTTTCCATGAAATCGGCAAGTCGCCGTCTCCTAATAAACGAGGATAGATCACAAGGCGCGTATCCAGATTAATTTTTTTTGAAGGCGTATACAATCCGAATAGATCGCCTCCCGTCATCGTGACCGAATCTATCGGATAAATCCCTCGTCGCTGGCATAAAATATGATGAGTGCGCGTTAATTTGGTGCTTGGTGACAGCGTAAATAAACTCGTATGATTTTGATAAATATGCCCTTCGCTCATATTCATATCGTCGCTACGTGCAAACAGCAGCGTCGACGGAAGCATTGCTTCCAACCTCACCCACGGAACCGGCAGCCATTTGCGATTGGAAAGCGTCTCGACCATCTCGATCTTCTCGCCGGCGCGGCATGTGTATTTGCTAAAATGACGACGGTAATCAAGACGTGCAAGAGCGGGTCTGCCTAGCACCCAGCCTTGCACAATGACGAGAAGCCCAACAAGGATTATAAATCCGAGCAGCGCCATCTATCTCACTTCGCTTTCCAACCCCGCCTCGCTCGGTACGGGAATCCGATCTGTCAATTCCGCCAAAATACGTTCTGCCGGATTGTCTTGCAGATCGTAACGATTGTTCAATACAAGGCGATGCGCGCATACCGGAACCAGCAATCTTTTGATATCGTCCGGCAATACGTAATTACGTCCTTGAAGTGCCGCATACGCTTGGCAAGCCCGCAGCAACGACTGGGTTCCCCGTGGGCTGATTCCTAACGCAAGCTCAGGATGTGTTCGCGAAGCTTCTGCCAAAGCCACAATATAATCGAGCAGATCATCCGCAACCGTCACCTGACGGCATTGTTCTTGAGCTGCAATCACTTCTTCGGCTGTTGCTGTTGTCGCGGCAGAATTCGCCGATAAGCCTTCGGTTTGCACGGTACGGCGCAAAATTTCTCTACCCTCTGTAGCAGAAGGATATCCCAGCTTCATCCGAATCATAAAACGGTCCATCTGCGCTTCCGGCAGTGGGAATGTGCCTTGGTTATCGACTGGATTTTGCGTGGCAAGTACCATAAACGGCTGTTCCAACTTCATCGTCTGACCGTCTACGCTGATTTGCCGTTCTTCCATACATTCCAGCAGACTGGATTGAGTACGCGGCGTCGCCCGGTTGATCTCGTCGGCAAGGACAATTTTGGCGAACAACGGGCCTGGACGGAAATGGAACTCGCTATCTTTTTGATTATAAAAATGAATCCCGGTCAAGTCCGAAGGTAGCAGATCGGGCGTGAATTGGATGCGTTGAAAACTTAAGGTAAGTGAAGCTGCCAGACTTTTCGCAAGCATGGTCTTCCCTGTTCCCGGTACATCTTCAAGCAGAACATGACCCGAAGCAAGTAGTGCGGTCAGTAGTAGATCGACTTCTTCTTCTTTACCCACAATAACCGTTCCGATATTACGCTTGAGTCTGGTCGCTAGATCTTGTACATTTGTCATGACTATTCCTCCGTCTGCCACATTACTTGGGCGTCAATATTAAAATATGTATTAAAATCTATATTAACAAACCTGATAACCTTTTCCAAACTTCTATTCATTTCGAATTTCTCCTTGTAAATAACACAAAACCGGAAGCTTCAAAAATCGCTTCCGGTTTATCTATACTTTAGTTCAATAAAGTTGTGTTTATTTCTGATGCTGCAATTGCTCTAGCTTTTGGCTCATTACAGCTAAACGTCGCTTCAAGTCCAGCTGCCAGCGCTTATCGCCGATCTGCTTCGCAACGCCGAGTAAGTCAAGCGATAGATCGATCTGGTTACGAACGGACTCTGTTTTGTTGTCGCTATCCAAACTCACGCAGTTCGCAAAAATCTCTTCGTCGTCTTCCAAAATATAATCTTGGAAATCGATCTCCGATTCGCCGTCTCCGTGTGCATATTCAGCTAAAATCTCGTATTCGCTTTCGACTTTATAATGAACTTCAATCCGTTGGCATACCGGACAATGCAGTAAAGGAACGTTGTGTACTTGGGTTCGGTAATGGGTCAGCGTTCCTTTTGTTCCAATCATACTGGCTCCGCAGCAGAAACTCATGGTCGTTCCCCTCCTTGTTGTCTCACATCTGTCTACTCATACTTAACCACTTTTGGAACATTTAACGTGCTTGGCATCCATCTTAGCATGGAACTTTTATAGATACCAGAGGGAAAAGGTGCAAAAAAGCCCCCTTTCCGATATAAACCGGAAAGAAGGCTTTACTATAAAATGTTCAAGCAGCGACGTCGCTGCTTCGCGAACGTTTCTTACAAAGTTTTGTCGCCCGGTTTCCAGTTCATTGGGCAAAGGCCACCGGATTGCAGAGCTTGAAGCACGCGAAGTGTTTCTTCTACGCTGCGACCTACGTCGTTATGGTTCACGACTTGGTATTTCAGTTCGCCTTCTGGATCGATGATGAACAGACCGCGAAGCGCAACGCCTTCTTCTTCGATCAGAACGCCATAATCGCTAGCGACTTTTTTCGTGATATCCGAAGCCAGTGGGAAGTTGATCTTACCCAGACCGCCGATTTCGGTTGGAGCTGCGATCCATGCTTTGTGGCTGTGCACGGAGTCAATACTTACGCCAAGAACTTCAGTATCCAAAGTTTGGAAATCGCCGTAAGCGTCGCTGATTGCCGTAATTTCTGTTGGGCAAACAAACGTGAAGTCAAGCGGATAAAAGAAGAATACGAGCCATTTGCCACGGTAATCTTCGAGAGATACTTTACCAAAATCTTGTCCGTCTCCGGATACAGTTTCCATTGTAAATGCCGGAGCTGGTTTACCTACCAAACGTTCTGCCATGTTCGTTAAATCCTCCTCAAAATGACACCCGGTGATGGGTGTTTTCTGAATATTCTGAAACCTATAACACCATGTTATCACCGGGATTTTTCGAAGTCAAGATTATAACGCTTATTTATTTATAATAATTATCATTTGCGAATTGCATTGAGAATTTGTTGTCCCATTTCAGTGGTAGACAGCGGATCTGCTTTACCCGCAGCAATATCGCTTGTGCGATATCCAGCGTCCAGCACCTCTGCAACCGCACGTTCGATCGCATCTGCCGCTTCCGCATATCCGAACGTTAGACGCAGCATCAATGCTGTCGACAAGATTGTCGCAATCGGATTCGCCAACCCTTGACCCGCAATATCAGGAGCGGAACCGTGTACCGGCTCGTACAAGCCGTAGCTTCCTTCGCCCATCGAAGCGGAAGCGAGCATTCCGATCGAACCTGTCAGCATCGCCGCTTCATCGCTCAAAATATCGCCAAACATATTTTCGGTCACGATGACGTCAAAGCTCGACGGACGACGCAGCAATTGCATCGCACAGTTATCGACCAGTACGTGTTCCAATTCCACTTCCGGGTAATCGGCAGCGATCCGGTTTACCGTTTCTCTCCAAAGTCTCGACGTCTCCAGTACGTTCGCTTTATCGACCGAAGCCAGCTTTTTGCGGCGCTTCATCGCGATATCAAACGCTTGGCGAGCAATCCGCTCAACTTCCGTTACATTATAAGCGCAAGTATCCACAGCTTCTTCGCCATGTTCGGTCTCGCGACGGAATTTTTCACCGAAGTAGATTCCGCCAGTCAACTCGCGTACGACCATCAAGTCTGTACCTTCCAGCACTTCCGGCTTCAGCGTCGAAGCGTCTTTCAGACAATCGAAGACCACAGCTGGACGCAAGTTCGAGAACAAACCGAGTTCTTTACGAATACCGAGCAGCCCTGTTTCCGGACGCAGTTCTTTTGGATTATTATCCCATTGCGGCCCACCGACTGCACCGAGCAATACCGCGTCAGCGCGTTTGCACACTTCTAACGTTTCTACGGGTAGCGGCGTTCCTTTTTGATCAATTGCGATTCCGCCAAACAACGCGTGTTCCATTTCAAAAGAGTGACCGAATACTTCTCCGACTTTTTGCAACACCTTTTCCGCTTCTGCTACGACTTCCGGTCCGATGCCGTCTCCTGCGATTACTGCGATTTTTTTCGTATCCGTCATCTGTCGCACTCCCTGTTCGTTATGGAATTCCGGTTGGTTGAATCTTAGCGCTTGATAATACCGTCCCGGTTAACACTTCTATTTAAAAACAGTAACATATGAAGTCAGAAATTGACCAAGATATAGAAACTATCAGCTTGATAGGAATCACCTATAAGAACAATCGGATGTCAGTCCTTACATAAAATTGGGTAATGGTACAAGAACCATCTTTTCAAACTAAGACCGAGGAGCTGAATCATTACCATGGAATATTCGTATTTAGGAAAATCCGGGCTAAAAGTCAGTCAGATTTGTTTGGGAACGATGAATTTTGGCGGACAGACAGACGAACAAGAATCGTTCAAAATCATGGATGCCGCGCTTGATGCAGGAGTTAACTTCTTCGATACTGCAAACGTTTACGGAGGAAAAGACAATGCCGGACGTACCGAAGAAATTATCGGACGTTGGTTCCAGCAAGGCGGCGGTCGCCGTGAAAAAGTCGTACTTGCCACCAAAGTCTACGGCGGAATGAGTGATCCAACCGACGGTCCGAATGGCGATCGCGGCTTATCGGCGTATAAAATTCGCCGTCACTTAGAAGGCTCGCTCAAACGATTGCAGACCGATCATGTTGAACTGTATCAAATGCACCATATCGATCGCAATGTAAGCTGGAACGAGTTATGGGGAGCGTTCGAAGTCGCGATGCAGCAAGGCAAAATCGGCTATGTCGGCTCCAGTAACTTTGCCGGTTGGGATATTGCAGTTGCGCAAAAAGAAGCGGAAAAACGCGGCTTCCTCGGCTTGATCTCGGAGCAGCATAAATATAGCTTACTCACGCGCCAACCGGAACTTGAAGTGCTTCCTGCTTCTCAAGCGTTGGGGCTTGGCGTTATTCCGTGGAGCCCGCTCGACGGCGGTCTACTCGGTCGGAATGCTTTGAAAAAAATCGAAGGTTCCCGCAGCGGCGGTAATGCCGAACGCGTAGAGAAGCATAAAGAGCAACTGGAACAATTCGCGGCATTCAGCGAAGAACTGGGTCATCCGCAAGATACGATCGCGCTGGCTTGGGTACTGGCGAATCCTGCCGTAACGGCTCCAATCATCGGACCGCGTACATTGGAACAATTCGAGGACGCGCTGCGTATCCTGGATGTGAAATTCGGCGAAGCCGAAATGAAGCGTCTGGACGAAATTTTCCCGGGACCGGGCGGTTCCGCACCAAACGCTTACGCGTGGTAAAAGACTAAATCAAAAGCGAGACTGTGATCCGAACTCGGATTTGCAGTCTCGCTTTTTTGTATTGAACTTAAGATTCCCAGACTTTCTCTGCGCCTTTGCGTCCACTCGGAACACGGCGATTTTCCGCCAAACGATTCAAGGCGTCGATATAAGCACGCGCGCTGGCTTCCAACACATCGGTGCTGACTCCGCGACCGCGAACTTCGGTATCGCCCTGGCGCATGGTGACATGAACTTCGCCGAGCGCGTCTTTCCCAAGTGTAACCGCTTGGATCGAATAATCGACCAACGTTACTTCTTCCCCTACGGCTTGATCAATCGCGTTGTAGATTGAATCGACCGTACCGTTACCTCCGGATTCGGCAGCCCGACTTCCTTCTTCGCCTTGCACCGAAACTTGAACTTTCGCGGTCGGCGCTTCTTCGGTAGCAAACGAGAAGCTGAGCGATTCTAGACGATATTGCTCAGGTGCATCCGGCAGACGTTCTTCAAGCAATGCCAGCAGATCGTCGTCGGTAATTTCTTTCTTTTTGTCCGCAAGGTCTTTGAACTTCGCGAAAGCTTCGTTCAACGCTTCTTCTTCCAGCGTATATCCAAGCTCCAGCAATTGCTCGCGGAACGCGTGGCGACCAGAGTGTTTGCCAAGAACGAGTTTGCTTTCTTTGAAGCCGACCGTCTCTGGCGACATGATCTCATACGTCGTTTTTTCCTTCAACATGCCGTCTTGGTGAATCCCCGATTCATGGGCAAAAGCATTCGCGCCTACAATCGCTTTGTTACCCGGTACATTCATACCCGTCAACTTGCTTACCAAGCGGCTTGTACGTGCGATTTCACTCAGGACTAGACTTGTTTTCGCTCCGAAATAATCGCTGCGTGTCTCCAGCGCCATCGCGATTTCTTCGATCGCTGTGTTACCGGCACGTTCACCGATTCCGTTGATTGTGCCTTCGATCTGATCGGCTCCGTTCAAAATAGCTGCCAGCGTATTCGCTGTCGCCATTCCAAGGTCGTCATGGCAATGCGCGCTCAATTGCACTTTTTCGATACCCGGTACGGTTTCTTTCAGATGACGGAAAATACCCCCGTATTCTTCAGGATTCAAATATCCGACGGTATCTGGAATATTGATCACGTAAGCGCCTTCTCGAATCGCCATCGCAACCATCTCGGCGCGGAAATCGGCTTCGGTACGTCCAGCGTCTTCAAGCGAAAACTCAATTTTCGAAAAATATTTTTTCGCATACCGGATCGCAGACTGCGCAGCTTCCAATACTTGATGTTTTTCCATCTTGAGTTTGTATTGACGGTGAATCGGCGATGTTGCCAAAAAGACGTGCAGACAAGGATCAACCGCACCTTTCAATGCTTCACGTACTGCGTCAATATCCCCTTGACGCGAGCGGGACAAACCGACGACACTCGCATTTTTCACAGCGCGAGCGACAGCATTAACTGCTGCCAGATCGCCGGGCGAAGCAGCCGGGAAACCGGCTTCCATTCGATCTACACCCAATTTTTCCAATTGGTGCGCAATCTCGACTTTTTCTCGTGTATTCAAGTTCACGCCAGGCGATTGTTCGCCGTCACGCAGCGTCGTATCGAAGATATGAATTTTCCGCACGGTATTGCCTCCTTTTTGTAATGGAAATGAATAAGTAAAAGGGCCGTCCCAAGCGCCGCATGTTGCGACGCGGGAAAGGCCCCGTCCCTAAAGTCGGGAACTTATTTTTTGATCCAGTGCATCATATCGCGCAGTTGCGAACCGACAACTTCCAGTTGGTGCTCGGACTCGTTACGACGAGTAGCCGTCAAGAAAGCACGGCCGGATTGGTTCTCCAACATAAAGTCGCGAGCGAATTTACCTTGTTGAATATCCGAAAGAACTTCTTTCATCGCTTTTTTCGTATCTTCTGTTACGATGCGAGGTCCAGTTACGTAATCGCCATATTCAGCTGTGTTACTGATCGAATCGCGCATTGTGCTCAGACCGCCTTCATACATCAGGTCGACGATCAGTTTCAGCTCGTGCAGACATTCGAAGTATGCCATTTCTGGAGCATAGCCTGCTTCTGTCAATGTTTCGAAACCAGCTTTTACCAGCGCGCTTACGCCGCCGCAAAGTACAGCTTGTTCGCCGAACAGATCGGTTTCGGTTTCTTCGCGGAACGAAGTCTCGATAACGCCTGCACGCGTACAACCGATACCTTTTGCATAAGCCAGACCGATTTGTTGCGCTTTGCCTGTCGCATTTTGGTGAATCGCGATCAGACCTGGTACGCCAAATCCTTCTTCATAGGTTCTACGAACCATGTGACCTGGCGATTTAGGAGCAACCAGAAGAACGTCATTGCCTTCTTTAGCTACGATTTGACCGAAGTGAACGTTGAAACCGTGAGCAAACAGCAGTGTCGCGTCGCTTTTCAGGTTCGGTTCGATTTCGTTTTTATACACGGAGGCTTGCGTTTCGTCCGGCATGAGGATCTGAACGAGATCGGCACGTTTTGTTGCTTCAGCAACAGACAGCACTTCGAAGCCGTCTTCTTTTGCTTTGTTTGCCGATTTGCCTTCGCGGAGACCGATGATCACTTGCAGACCGCTGTCACGCAAGTTTTGCGCGTGTGCGTGTCCTTGGCTTCCGTAGCCGATGATCGCGATCGTTTTTCCTTGAAGTACGCTCAGGTCTGCATCATTTTCGTAATAAGTAGTAATTGCCATTCTTATTTCCTCCTTTGTGTATAAAGCCTCAACCCTGCCCAAACAAGCGGGTAACTCAGCGGAGCTAGATCAATGAACGACTCAAACTCCGTTCAGTTCCCCGCTTGTGATGAGCGTTTATGTACGGATCCATTGAATGTTTTCAACGGATCCGTTTTGCGATTATCCGACTGGGTTACAGTTCACTTATTGAATTAAGCGTTACCGCGAATCATTGCCGTTAAGCCTGTGCGAGACAATTCGCGAATCCCGTAAGGTGAAAGCAATTCGATCATTGCATCGATTTTTTCGGTATCGCCAACGACTTGTACCATCAGACTATGTGTACCGATATCGACTACCGCAGCGCGGAACGTCTCGACCAAGCCCATAATTTCTGGACGAGCAGTTGGTTCGGATTTAACTTTGATCAAAGCCAGTTCGCGTCCAACCATCGGATTAGCGCTCAGATCCACGACTTTGATCACGTCGATAATTTTGTAAAGTTGCTTTTCGATCTGTTCAACCGTTTTGTCGTCGCCTGTTGTCACGATAACCATACGGGAAAGACCGGATTCTTCCGATTGACCTACCGTGATACTTTCGATGTTGAATCCGCGACGGCCGAACAATCCGGATACCCGTTGCAGCACACCCGGTTGGTCATTTACCAGAATCGAAATTGTATGTTTGGTCTGCGTCGTATTCGTCATCGTTATTCGTCCCCCATCAACATTTGATCCAGCGTCATGCCTTGCTGTACCATCGGATACACGTTTTCGCCTTTTTCTACAACGAAATCGATCAGTACCGGTCCAGGTGTATCCATCGCTTCTTGCCATACTGCTCTCGCTTCGGCTTTGGTCGATGCACGCAAGCCTTTTACGCCGTACGCTTCAGCCAATTTTACGAAGTCCGGGCTACCCGACAGATCGATATGGCTGTAGCGGTTTTCGTAAATCAATTCTTGCCATTGACGAACCATACCCAGCACCTGATTGTTCAATACCACGATTTTGACCGGAATATTGTTGATCGCACAGATCGCGAGTTCTTGCGAACACATCTGAATACCGCCGTCGCCGTTGATCGAGATTACCGTACGGTCTGGCTGCGCCATCTGAGCACCAATTGCGGAAGGCAATCCGAAGCCCATTGTGCCAAGTCCGCCCGAAGTGATCCATGAACGTGGATTGTTGAATTTGTAATACTGAGCTGCCCACATCTGATGTTGACCGACGTCAGTGGTTACAATCGCTTCGCCTTTGGTTGTATCGTTAAGCAACTCTACGACCCATTGCGGTTTCAAACCAATCTCGTCTTCTTTGTAATTATCGGTATAACGGAATGGCTTTTCTGCTTTCCATTGTTGAAGTTGAGCGCGCCATTCGTCCGCCAAATCTGTATTTGCTACCGATTTGTTCAACATGTCCAGTACCGTTTTGACGTCACCGACAATCGGAATATCTGTTTTGACGTTTTTACCGATTTCGGCTGGATCGATATCGATATGCGCGATTTTCGCTTTTGGCGCAAATCCGTTCAGCTTACCTGTTACCCGGTCATCGAATCGAGCGCCGATGCTGATCAGCAGATCCGCTTCTTGAATCGCCATGTTGGAAGCAAAGGTTCCGTGCATCCCCGGCATTCCCAGCCATTGTTCATGACCACTTGGGAAACCGCCCAGACCAAGTAGCGTCGTCGTGATCGGAATATTCGTTTTGGTAACAAGCTCCAGCAACGCTTCGTGCCCACCGGAGTAGACCACGCCGCCGCCTGCTAGAATCAACGGACGCTCCGCTTGAGCAATCGCTTCGGCAAGACGTTCGATCTGCAACTTATTCGGTACGGTGCGCGGGTTGTAACCTCTCAGCGCAACCGGCTCCGTATGCGGTTGGAACAAGGTCATCGCTGCCGATACATCTTTTGGAATATCGATCAGTACCGGTCCTTTGCGGCCTGTATTCGCAATATGGAACGCTTCGTGAATGATACGAGGAAGCTCGTCTACACTGCGTACCAGGTAACTATGCTTCGTGATCGGCATTGTGATTCCTGTAATATCCGCTTCTTGGAAAGCATCGGTTCCGATCAACGTCGAAGGAACGTTACCTGTAATCACAACCAGAGGCGTCGAATCCATATAAGCTGTCGCGATACCGGTTACCAAGTTTGTTGCTCCGGGACCGGAAGTTGCGATACATACGCCGACTTCGCCTGCCGCGCGAGCGTAACCGTCTGCCGCGTGAATTGCACCTTGTTCGTGTCTAGTCAACAAGTGGTGGAAATCTTTGAATCCGTACATCGCATCGTAGATATATAAAACTGCACCGCCGGGATAACCGAAAACGCATTTTACACCTTCAAGTACCAGACTGCGGAGCAAAATATCTGAACCGGTCAAAACTTCCTGCTTATCCACCCATTTTTCTTTCAATTCTTCCGTCGAATTCACTTCTGGCATTTGTGCGCTCATCGTGTTTCCTCCTCCCAAAGATTACATCAATCTCACATCGTCAGTTTGTAAAAGTCCGTCGATTATCAACTTAAAAGGGTTTTAAAAAACCAAAAAACCTTTCGCTCCGCAAAGCAGAAAATCTGCTTCGAGGGACGAAAGGTTATAATCCTCACGTGGTACCACCCAAATTTGCCGACGCCTCGCAGCGCACAGCCTCAAGCGGGTTTAAAATCGGGTTGCCGATTCCAAACTCGCGGTTCGTAACGCGAACCTCACGATTTTCCCTAATCATCCGAAACAGGTTCTTTCGCTTTTCAGGAAAACAGCTCCGAGGTGAGCTCGTATAAAAGGGATTTTGGCGGTGGATTACAGCGTGTTGCTTCCCCGCTCTCTGGCAAAAGCGCCCTTAAAACTTCGTCCTCTTCATAGCCGATCAGTTATTCAATCTGTTGTTTGTTTCTGAATGTTAGAGTTATTATATGACTTAAGTTTTAGTGAAGTCAACACCTATTTTCAATAAAAAATAAAAGATAATCATCGCTTATACCTCATAAACTCACCTATAGTCTTTCTCTCACGGACAAAAAAGCCGCTGACTTCGTTCTGCCTAAGCAGTTCAAAGTCAGCGGCTTTTATTATTGTTCGTGAATGAAAGATGCTTACCCTGTGGAAAACGTCGAAAGAGATCGATCGTTTATTTAGCGTTTACTTGGATCGTATGCTTCACCAAGCGCAGCTGGAGCTCTCGATTTACCGATCGCGACAACCAATACGATAACCGTCAACACGTATGGCAGCATCAAAATGAAATCTTGCGGAATATTGGAAGACCATGCGAACAATTGAACATAATTTCGAATGGCTTGCGAAAATCCGAAGAACAATGCAGCTCCCATGATACCAAGCGGGTTCCATTTACCGAAGATCAACGCAGCAATCGCAATAAAGCCTTGACCCGAGATCGTCGTATGCGAGAACAACCCTGTTGTCGTCAACGTAATCGTTGCACCGCCCAGACCTGCTAGAGCACCGCTCAGCATTACGCCGATATAACGCATACGATTAACATTGATCCCCATCGTATCCGCAGCACTTGGATGCTCACCGACCGAACGCAGACGAAGTCCGAACTTCGTTTTGTTCAGAACGTAATACGTTACGAATACCAAAATAAGCGCAATAAACGTCGTCGGATACGAATTCAAAATACCCGTACCCAAGATCGGACCGATGACCGGAATCGAAGCGAAATCCGGGAAGTTGAGTTTAGCCAAACGATGCAGCAAGAGTGGAGTCTCGCCCGCACCATCAAACAACAATTTAACGAGGTACAAAGTAATACCGGTCGCCAAGAAGTTGATAACAACACCACTGATCGTCTGATCGGCTTTGAATGTAATCGTGGCAACAGCATGGATCAACGAACCCAAGACCCCGACCACAATAGCCGTCAACAATCCTACCCACGGCGACGCGCCTTCCATGCCTGCTTTTTCAGCATAATGCGTACCTACAGCAGCCGCGAAAGCACCGAAGACCATCAGACCTTCGATCCCGATATTTACGACGCCGGAACGTTCAGAGAACAAACCGCCAAGTGCCGCAAAAATCAAAGCTGTCGCAAAGACGAGCGTCGTATTCAGCAAGTTGCCGAAAATAAGAAGAGAATCCATATTTACAACACCTTCTCTTTCTTGCGCTTATACACAGGCTTGAGGATGAAACGAACAATGCCTTGTGCCGCGATGAAGAAAATAATCGATCCAATTACAATTTGAATAATTTCCGGCGGAACACCTGCTTCGAAGCTCATACCTGCCGAACCGTAAGTCAGCGTACCGAATAATCCTGCACCCGCAAGTACGCCGAATGGATGAGTCATCCCGAGCAATGCAACCGCAATCCCGTTAAATCCGTAACCTGGAAGCGACGCATATACACTTTGATAATGGAAGACGCCCAGTGTCTCGAACGCGCCAGCAAGACCTGCGAAAACACCACTGATAAACATCGCTTTAACGATATTTTTGTTAACGTTAATACCTGCATAACGAGCAGCTTCAGGGTTGCTGCCTACTGCACGCAATTCGAAGCCTTGTTTCGTTTTCCACAAGAAATAATAGAAGAACGTCGAAGCCAGAAGCGCAAGCAAAATGCCCCAATGCACACGAGCGTTGCCCATCATTTGGGATAACCATTCAATCGAAATCGATGCCGAAGGCTGAATATCGACCGAACGTTGATTGCCCGGAACCAAAAGGAAGGTACGAACGATATAGTTACACAAGAACAACGCTGTCCAGTTCAACATGATCGTCGTAATAACTTCGTTTACGCCGCGTTTTGCTTTGATATAACCGGCAAGAGCAGCCCATAATCCGCCAAACAAAGCGCCTGCAATAATAGCAAGAGGGGCATGGATTAATGCGGGAAGACCTGTGATTTTAATACCGACCAACGAAGCTCCCGTCATGCCCATCAAGACTTGACCTTCCGCACCGATGTTGAACATCCCGGCGCGGAAAGCGAAAGCGACAGCAAGACCCGTCAGAACGAGCGGCGTCATTTCGCGCAAAGCTTCGCCGAACCCGTACCAATCGCCGAACACTTTAGATAATAAAGCGCCATAAGCCGTTATAGGGTTGTAGCCGCCAATCATCATGACGATTGCGCCAAGTAGCAATCCCATTACGATCGCTGCGAGCGATACGATAAACGAATCGCTTGCAAACCATTTCAAAAATTTATTCATTCGCTATTCCCCCTTGCCGACTGCCTGCCATCATCAAGCCAAGTTCTTGATCGTTCGTTTCTTCCGGACGTACTTCGCCGATGACTTTACCTTCGTAAACCACGATGATCCGATCCGATACGTTCAAAATTTCGTCCAACTCAAACGAAACGAGCAGTACGGCTTTCCCTTGATCGCGCTGCTGAATCAGCTGAGTTTGCACAAATTCAATCGCGCCGACATCCAGACCACGCGTAGGCTGAGCTGCAATAAGGAAATCGGGATTTTTATTGATTTCACGCGCAATGATTGCTTTTTGCTGATTACCGCCCGACAACGAACGAGCTTTTGTCTGAATGCTTGGCGTGCGTACGTCGAAGCTTTTTACCAGACGTGTTGCCAGTTCATTAATCGCACGGAAGTTCAAAAATCCACGCTGCGTATAAGGCTTTTTGTAGTAGCTCTCAAGCACCATATTTTCACTGACGGAAAAATCCAAGACCAATCCGTGCTTATGACGGTCTTCTGGAATATGCCCTACGCCAGATTCGGAAATTTGACGCGGTGTATGGTTTGCGATTTCTTTGCCGCTAAGCTTAATCGATCCGCTATCGATCTTACGCAGACCGGACAGTGCTTCGATAATCTGAGTCTGACCATTACCGTCTACTCCGGCTACTCCAACGATTTCGCCGCGACGAACGTTAAAGGACATTTCATTAAGCAAAGAAATGCCTTCTTTATTTTTGAGCGACACGTCTTTGACTTCAATGACCGTTTCTCCAGGTTCAGCCGGTTTTTTGTCGACTTTGAACGAAACGTTACGACCAACCATTTTTTCAGCTAAAACCAACGGGCTCGTTTCACTCGTTTTTACCGTATCTACGACTTTACCCCGACGAATAATCGTAACGGTATCCGAAACAGACATGATTTCTTTGAGTTTATGAGTAATCAAAATGATCGATTTGCCTTCAGCGACAAGCTTACGCATAATCTCGATCAATTCCGATATTTCCTGCGGAGTCAATACGGCGGTTGGTTCATCGAAAATCAGAATATTGGCGCCGCGATAAAGCGTTTTGAGAATTTCGACACGTTGCTGCATACCTACCGAAATGTCTTCAATCTTAGCATTCGGGTCGATATGGAATCCATACTGATCGGAAATTTCTTTGACTTTTTTCGTTGCGGTTTTGTAATCGATTTGGATACCGCCTTTAGAAGGCTCCATCCCCAAGATGATATTTTCTGTTACGGTAAACGATTGCACCAATTTAAAATGCTGATGCACCATACCGATTCCGAGTTCAATTGCTTTATTCGGTGTGTCGATCGCGACAGTTTGTCCGTTGACTTCAACATGCCCTTCGTCCGGTTGGTACAGACCGAAAAGGATATTCATCAACGTCGATTTGCCCGCGCCATTCTCACCAAGCAATGCGTGAATTTCGCCTTTTTGAAGCTGGATACTGATCGAATCGTTGGCTACGATTCCGGGAAAACGCTTCGTAATTTGCTTTAACTCGACTACGGGAGTTGCGGCTGCCATGAAATCACCCTTATCTTTCGTAGTAGTATGACGCGAAAACAAATCAAGACTCATTTTGCGTCAGACGTGCGCGTCTTCTATATCTTGGTTTTTGACCCTAAACGTAACGACAAGGCCGGGTTCAAGGAACCGACCTTGTCGCTCGTATTCTATCGTGGTAAAACCATTAATTACTGTGTAACTGTAGGAACTTTAACTTCGCCGCTCACGATTTTTTCGGAGTACGATTTTACTTCGTCCAGAACTTCTTGAGGTACGTTTACGCTCGAAGTGTCGGCAATACCTACGCCGTCATCTTTAAGACCGAGAGTTGTAATTGTGCCGCCTTTGAATGTTCCGTCGATAACTTGTTGCGATACCGTTTTGATTGCAACGTCTACGCGTTTGATCATCGAAGTCAATGTAACGTCTGTACCGAATTCGATCGATTGGTCTTTATCTACGCCGATTACCCATACTTCTTGTCCTTGGCTCTTACGGTCAAGCGCTTCGTTGAAGACGCCTGTTCCTGTACCACCAGCAGCTTGGAACACGATGTCTGCGCCTTCGTTATAAAGGGTTGCCGCAGCCGATTTACCTTCGTCCGGCTTGTCAAAGCCACTTGCGTATACCGAGTTGAATTGAGCGTTAGGGTTAACCGCTTCAATACCTGCTTTGAAACCTACTTCGAACTTCTTGATCGTTGGCGAATCCATACCGCCTACGAAGCCGATTTTGTTTGTTTTCGTCATTTTACCTGCTACTACGCCAACCAGGAACGCGCCTTCGTTCTCAGAGAACAGAACAGATTCAACGTTTGGTGCGTCAACAGCAGCATCGATGATTGCGAAGTTAGAATCTGGGTTTTGTTTTGCAATATCGCCCAGTGCTTTTTCTAAAGCAAAGCCAATACCCCAAGTGAGGTTATATCCATCTTTTACGAATTGGTTCAAGTTAGTCTCGTACTCTGCTTCACTTTTACTTTGCAGATACTTTACTTCGACGCCTTGTTCTTTTTGAAGCTCTTGAAGAGCTTCCCAAGCTGTTTGGTTAAACGATTTGTCGTTTACGCCGCCAGTGTCGGTAACCATAGCAACTTTGATGTCGCTTTTTGCTCCACCTTCTGCACTATCTCCACCAGTAGCAGCCGTGTTACTGTTGTTGTTACCACAAGCAGCTAGGACGAGCGAGAATGCCAGCAACATGAAAAGCGAGAGTTTTACAGCTTTCTTCATTTTGGATATTTCCCCCTTAGGATCTTTGCCTGCATAAGTTGAGCATTTGTTGTATAAGCCCGATGTTCGGAACCTCAAACGTCTCTCTTCGCAGGATTGCTTTCGCTTTACAGATTATACATTCAGCTCGCTGCAAAATCTACTATTAAAAATCGATTTTAACGATAAAATTCGTATATTTTATGATGAAATCGCTTACGTGAGTCATAGTTAACATATGTTGTGACTTAATAACGAACAATCGCTTTTTTCATTTAAGGAACCATCGCCTAACCGCTGTAACGCAATGAATCATTTTTTCTTCTATTATATACAACGTTTATTTATAACCATACAAAAAAGGGCCTTTCTTCAAACGATACGTTTGAGGAAAGGACCCGTTTACGCTTAACTTAAGCGTTGATTTTTTCTTTTGCTGCAGATGCAAGCGTGTTGAACGCCGTAAGGTCGTTAACAGCCAGATCAGCCAGCATTTTACGGTTTACATCGATACCCGCCAATTTCAGGCCGTGCATCATTTTACTGTAAGACAAACCGCTTTGACGTGCTGCTGCGTTGATACGAACGATCCACAGTTTGCGGAAGTTACGTTTTGTTTGACGACGATCGCGGTAAGCATAAACCAACGATTTGTTAACTTGTTCTTTTGCTGTTTTAAAAATACGGTGTTTAGAACCGAAATAACCTTTTGCCAGCTTCAGTACTTTTTTATGACGACGACGCGTCACGAAACCGCCTTTAACTCTTGCCATATCTAAAGACCTCCCAGTCGATTGTGTTTAATTAAAACTATTTAAGCAATTTCAGTTGTTGAGCCAGACGTCTAACGTCGCCTTGAGCCATCAAATGATCGGCTTTCAGGTTACGCTTAGCGCGTTTAGATTTGTGCGAAAGCAAGTGGTTTTTGTGCGAGCTGTAACGAGTAACTTTACCAGTACCAGTGATTTTGAAGCGACCTTTCAAACTGCTGTGTGTTTTCATTTTAGGCATTTTACGTTCCCCCTATTGGTTTTTCGGACCTAGAATCATAATCATGCTGCGGCCCTCAAGCTTCGGTTGACGGTCGACAACGGAAATTTCCGTTACTTCGTCCCGAACGCGTTCCAGCACTTTTTGGCCGAGCGAAGCGTGTGTAATCTCGCGGCCGCGGAAACGCACAGAGCATTTCACTTTATCGCCGGCTTCGAGGAATTTCACAACATTACGCAATTTCGTATGATAATCGTGTTCTTCGATATTCGCGCTGAAGCGAACTTCTTTGAGCTCGACGATCTTTTGATTTTTGCGGGCTTCTTTTTCTTTCTTTTGTTGCTCATAACGGAACTTGCCATAATCCATGATCCGGCAAACCGGCGGTTTTGCTTGTGGCGCCATGTTTACCAAATCCAAATTCAGGTCTGCTGCCATTTGAAGCGCTTCGCGAATCGGTGTAATTCCGATCTGTTCGCCTTCTGCGCCTACCAGGCGTACTTCGCGCGCCCGGATTTCCTCATTGATCATATGGTCCTTACTAATAACCGTCCACCTCCGAATCGAGTTTGTTACAAGGGCTTTTTTGCCCATAATAAAAGGGATACGGACAAGCAGTCCGCATCCCGGTAATCTTCAATCTTCATGAGAAAAATTCTTCATAAATGATCGGATTGGGAACCAGCTGACTTTTGCCAGACAGGTGAGAAGCGGAAGCTTCTGCTTTTAAATCCTTATTGGTTAAACAATACTTGAACTACTATACCGGATAAAAAGTATTTTGTAAAGCTTTTTCAAAAACTTTTTATAGATATCGAAGTTTTAGCTTTGTTCGCTTTGCATTTCATCAATTCGAACAACGCGTGTGTGCTTCGTATGGCTCCATTGTTTGTTGTTTTGCGTAAAGAACGCATAGAACGTAATTGGGAACCATGACAGCAAGTAGATCGGGAAGAGCAGCATGTACGCATACACTTTCCACGATTTGACCTTTTCCAAGATCATCGCGACGAAGAATACGGCAACTTGAGCAAAGATTGCAATAACAGCAACCCATAGCGGCAAGTAATCATACATCGTCAGCAAGTGTGGACCGCCGAACAATACGATGTCTCCGTACAATACAGCCGACAATAGCAGCGTCAGCAATACGATGTATACGTTAACCGCGTAAAGAGCCATGTCCAGTTTTACGATGCTGCGGTCACGGATACTTTGCCACAACAATGGGAAGAAGTATTTTCTCGCCACGGTGAAGTGACCTTGCATCCAACGAAGACGTTGTACCGACGAAGCTTTGAACGTCAAAGGCTTTTCATCGTAAATTTTGGCATGGTAGTTGAATTTCGGATAAATCCCACGTTTCACGCAGCGCATTGTAAACTCTAAGTCTTCGACCAAGCTTGTTGCGCCCCAGCCTTCTTCTTTGAGCAATTTGTTATCGAAACACATTCCCGTTCCGCCCAGGAAGTTCGCCATATTCAGGTTATGACGCGACAATTGCCACAGACGGTTAATGTACCAGTACGAAATCCCGTAAGCGGCTGTGATCCACGAGTCGTTCGGGTTTTTCGTGTCGATATAACCTTGAATAACTCTTGCGCCTTTGCACAAGTCGTCGTTCATTCCGCTCAAGAAATCCGGATGTGCCAGGTTATCGGCGTCCAACATCACGACACCGTCGTATTCGCGATCCAGCTTCCATAGTTCTTCCAGCATCCATTCGATTGCGTATCCTTTACCGCGAAGATTCGGGTTTACGCGAACGCAAGCGTTCCATCCGTGTTGACGTACGATCTCAGCGGTCTCGTCTGTACAGTTATCGCAAATAACGAATACGTCGTACAGCTCTTTTGGATAACGCAGTTTTTTGAGGTTTTCCATCAGTGCGCCGATGACTTCCGCCTCGTTATGCGCGGCGACTAGAATCGCAAACGACTTTTGTGGGACAAACGACTTTTCTTTTTTCTTTTTGTACAGCCCGAACAATGCAAATCCGAACTGATAGACTCCGATCAGAGCGAGCAGCACCTGGAGCGTCATAAATATTCCTTGCAGCATGGTTGGTTTGACCCCCTTATTTTGTACCCCTATGTACACAGAAAGATTTTTTGTTTTTTGTTCTCTGTGTCTTGTGTTGCATAGTGACCTTTTGAATGACCCAATTTTGTTTTTATGCTTGGTATAAATCGTTCTTTTCGATTCTGGCGATTTTGCAGTCATTTGTCAAAACCTTGATTAGGCGATGCAGGGCAAAAAAAGAATGCCTACTGCCCAAATTCCTTACATGGCTCTGTCAATTCGCTTCCGCATCGTCTTTTTCATACGATTTACTCTCACTTTCGCGATTTCGGCATGAATTAAGGGTATGAATGAGTAACCCTTGCCCTCCTCTCGTTCTTGCTTACTCTAAATAAACGAAAGGTTACTGATAAAAGTTGGACAATTTCGGTTAATTTTTTTTAACCCTATTATAATTGCCTTGAATCATTGTATAATTTGGGGTCGATGGAGTTAAAACTGCAACTTGATATGGAACTGCTTTTAAAAAGGCAGCAAAAAAAGATAGCCCCGTCGCCTTCTCCAATTGCCCGGGCTCTTTATCCGGAGGGATGTTATGCGTAATTTACTGGTTAAACTGAGTGAATGGGATCAGCGTATCTTCAAATGGGTGAACGGCCGTTTGCATCATCGCGTTCTCAGTGTTGTGCTTTATTATTTGACTCACCTCGGTGGGGCTACGTTTACGATCACTGCGACTATTCTCGCGTCTTGGCTTGCGCCTTCGCCGTGGAATTCGGCTGCGCTGCACAGTCTGGTTGCGCTAGCTGCAAGTCACGTACCGGTGGCAATCGTCAAAAAGTTATATCCACGTGTACGTCCGCATTTGGCGTTGCCGGAAACCAATACGTTTCGTAATCCGCTGGTGGATCATTCTTTCCCATCCGGTCATACGACAGCGATCTTCTCGGTTACCGTTCCATTGATGTTGATGATTCCTTCGACTGTTCCTTTCCTACTTCCGATTGCGTTAATTGTAGGAACATCGCGAATGTACTTGGGTCTACACTATCCGTCCGATGTACTCGCAGGTGGATTTATCGGTTCGTTAACGGCTTGGCTCACGGTTGCATTATGGCCTTAAAGCCGCTATCGTAGAAGAAGACGAAATTCGCAATTGAGCGGATAGATATAACCGTCCGAAAAAGAAGCCGAACCTATCCGACTGTGGGTAAACAGATCGAAAAATCGGTCCGCTTTCTACATTTTTCGATGTGTAGAAAGGCGGGCTTTTGCGAAAAGGTGAAGAAAAACGTGTCCAAATACAGAGTCCTGATTCTGTCGGAAGGCTTCGGCGCCGGACATACGCGGGCTGCTTTTGCCCTGTCTGCCAGTCTTCGCAGACTTTGCCCCGACGTTCAGACCCGCGTGCTCGAACTCGGAAGCTTTCTGAACCCCAAAGTTGCTCCTTTGTTTATCAATGCTTACAAAAAAACGGTCGTTACTCAGCCGCGCTTTGTCAGCATGATGTATAAGCAGCAATATAAAAAATCGTTAAATCGATTGACTACACTGGCTTTGCATCGACTATTTTATGCGCATGCCAGAGAAGTCATTGAACAATTAAGACCGGATCTGGTCGTCTGCACACATCCGATTCCAAGTGCTGTTATTTCCAGATTGAAACGTCTAGGGCTTCGCGTGCCCCTCTGTACGGTAGTGACCGATTATGACGTACACGGAACTTGGATTAGCTCGGGTGTGGATCATTATCTGGTTTCGACGCAAGAAGTGAAAAACAAAGTGTTACAGCGAGGGGTATCGCCTTTTCGTATCGATGTTACGGGTATTCCGGTTGACCCAAGCTTCTGGGAGCATCCGGTTAAAGCCAGCATTTTAGAACAAATGGGTCTAAAAGCGATGCCTACCGTGCTTGTCATGAGCGGCGGCTGGGGACTGATTAACGGAGATGTGCTCAATCCTTACTTAACCCGCTTTCGCGAAAAAGTTCAATTGGTCTTTTGCGTAGGCAGCAACGAAAAAGCGATGCGCAAGTTAAAAAAAGATCCTCGTTTTCAGCATGAAAATACGCATGTCATCGGCTACACGAAAGAAATCGACAAGCTGATGGAGGCGTCGGATCTGTTGATTACCAAACCGGGCGGGATGACATGTACCGAAGGGCTTGCCAAAGCGCTTCCGATGCTGTTCCACAATCCGCTGCCGGGTCAAGAAGAAGAAAATTGCGAGTACTTTACGAGTAAAGGCTGGGGCGAGCGATTATCTTCTTTGGAAGTCGTCGATAAATGGATGGCGCGTTTGACCGATGAAGACAAATACGCAGAACTGGTTAGCCGGCGCGCCGAGAGTCGTCGCAATATCGAAAAACTTCGCCCGATGCAAAGCGCAAAACGGATTATCGAAATCTTGGAAACCACAAATAAGGTGCTCTATTAAGCGAATGGCTTAAGAGCACCTTTTATTTGTTTGAACTTTATTTCAACTTATTCTTGCTCGTCTTCTTCGGCTGCCAATGCTGCACGTTCATCCGAAGAAATCCGGTAAGGCTCCATCCGAATCTCGTCGTAGCGCTCTAACGCACGTTCGCCAATCACGACTTCGCAGCGATGAATATTCATGCCTTTGCCCATAAACTTGTGCTCGTACTCCGTCATCACATGTTCTTCGTTAATGCCGTCTCGGTGTAAGTTCAAGCTGATGTTCGTCATTTGCAGACCGGAGTCGGCAAATGAGTTCAAGGAGAACTCGAACAACGTTTCCGAATCGGTTTTAAAATGAATTTGTCCGTCTGTATTCAACACGCGCTTGTACATATCCAAAAAACGAGGATGCGTTAAGCGACGGCGAGCATGCTTCTTTTTCGGCCATGGATCGCTGAAGTTCAAGTAAATACGTTCCAGTTCGCCCGGCGCAAAAATATCTTCGAGCTTTTCTACATTGGCACGAGCCAGTTTTAGACTTGGCGGCGTATCATGCCCTTGTTCTTCCCAAGCCGCTCTAGCTTTGTCGCTTGCGCGTCTCACTAACTCGTCATACATATCGATACCGATAAAGTTGGCTTCAGGCATCCGTGTGCTGGTTCCGCTAATAAAGCGACCTTTGCCCATACCCAATTCTACGTAGATCGGGTGATCGTTGCCAAATAACTCTGACCAACGTCCTTTATACTGCTCAGGTTCAAGGATAACCAGATCCGTCTGTGCCTGTAAATTTTCCAAAATTCCTTTTCTTCCGCGTAAACGCATGTCATTCCTCCGCTATCAAAATCTCGGCTCTGTCTTTCAAAAGCTTGTCTGAGCCCCCGCCTTATTGTGCCCAACTTCCTGGTAAAAGTAAAGATCAAAACAAACAGATTCCATGAAAAAGAAGCCTTCCGCTAAGGATAGGCTTCATAAGACGGCTTCGCTAAAAGATAGCGCCGTCGATCTATGCCGGGATAATAATCCGGTTAACCGAAAAGAGCGAATGGCTCCTTGTACTCGTTTACTCCGTGTGATCCGCGGCAATATCGAATGCTTTTTCAAAAGCACTGCGAATTTTTTTACGGGCATCAATTTCGATCTTATGACCGCTATGGAAACGAACACCTGTTAGCGCCAATGCTTCTTCGCGAGTCAGTTCAACCGAGATTTTGTCTTCCGAACGATCCGGTGCAAATTGAGTCGTCATTGTCAATCACCTCTTCATTTCTTTAGAATAATCGGGTACTTCCGGGATAAAAAGAGAGCGTTACCATTGTTGATATAGCGCTGTTTTCCCGTCTTCCGATCTTGAGATAAATATAACACATCGATGTAACATTTATCAAGTGCAAAATTTATTTTTTTATGTCTATTTTTAAGGTTCAAAATGAAACTTCACGGAATCTACCTTTTTTCGAAGGCGACATTTTGTTAGAATGAAAGATCGACGGATCGAACGTATTTATCTCATGTACTTCTGTCCACAACGAAAGGAGTTCACCCTTTATGACGAGCCTTTTTTCATCGACATTCGCTCCTACGGATCAAACTCCGACACTTTGGAGCGATAAGCGATTCCATACATGGAACACCGAAATGCACGATCAATTCGGAGACAAGGTATTTAAAGTTATGCTAGATGCCGGATTCACTTGTCCGAATCGCGACGGTTCGATTGCCAAAGGCGGCTGTACGTTTTGCAGTGCCAGAGGTTCGGGCGATTTTGCGGGCAGTCGTCGCGATGATCTGGTCACGCAATTCAACAATATTCGCGATCGCCAACATCTGAAATGGCCGAGTGCCAAATATATCGGATATTTTCAAGCATATACCAATACGTATGCACCGGTAGAAACGCTTCGCGAATATTACGAAGAAATTCTTCGTCAACCCGGCGTAGTCGGCCTTGCGATCGCGACGCGTCCAGACTGTCTGCCCGACGACGTAATCGAATATCTTGCTGAATTGAACCAACGGACGTATCTCTGGGTCGAAATGGGTCTGCAAAGTATTCATGAGTCCACATCTACGTTGATTAACCGGGCGCACGATACCAACTCTTATGAAGAAGCTGTCGCTAAACTTCGCGCTCACGGCATACGAGTCTGCGCGCATATCATTTACGGTTTGCCGCAAGAAACCCACGAGATGATGCTCGATACCGGTAAAGCGGTCGCCAATATGGATGTGCAAGGAATCAAAATCCACTTGCTGCATTTGATGCGTAAAACCCCGATGGTCAAGCAATACGAAGCTGGCTTGCTACGCTTTTTGGAACGCGACGAGTATATCAAGCTGATTGTCGATACATTGGAGATTTTACCGCCTGAAATGATCGTGCACCGACTAACCGGTGATGCTCCGCGGGATCTGCTGATTGGCCCGATGTGGAGTCTCAAAAAGTGGGAAGTCTTGAACGGAATCGACGATGAATTGAAACGGCGAAATACGTGGCAAGGGAAATATTGGAGGAGCTAACGTATGGGATTTGTATCGGTACTTAGTTTTGCTCAACAATTGATTCAAAAAAAACTCCGTCCTGGCGATCTTGCGATTGACGCTACCGTCGGCACGGGTGCGGATACGTTGTTTCTTTCTGAAACCGTCGGTGCCAAAGGAACCGTATATGGCTTCGATATTCAGCAATCTGCTTTAGAACAAGCGCAGCTTCGTTTGGAACAAGAAAAGTCGCAGCGTTCGCAACAAAAGCAACCTCATTCTCAAAAAGTCCCGTTCAAATTGTCTACTGTACAATGGATGTTGCGAAACCATGCAGAAATGGCAGAAGCCCTACCTCGTGAGCATATCGGCAAAATAGGTGCGGTCATGTTCAACTTGGGATACTTGCCAGGTGCCGACGATCTGAGCGTGATGACGACGCCAAGTTCAACGATTCCCGCACTTGAAGCCGCATTGTCTATCCTTCGTCCCAAAGGAATCATGACGATTATCGTATATCCGGGTCATGATGGGGGCGGCGCCGAAGCTTTAGCCGTTCAGGAGTGGGCGCAGCAATTGCCGAAGCGAGAAGCTCAAGTCATCTCCTATCGACAACTGCAAAAAGCCGATGCTCCTTATCTGATTGCGATCGAAAAGTATAGTCAATCCTAAGTTGTATAAGATGTGATCCAGCCGAACATGCGGGGAAAATCCCGTATGTTCGGCTTTTTGGTATGCAAGGCTAGCGATTGATTCGCAGCTTAGCGGGTATACATTTTGTAAAGACAACTGATCGATAAGTATTAAGTCCATTCGAAACTTGGGAGGGACGGTTATGAATTTGAACCGTTTTACTATGAAATCTACTGCATCTTCATCGCGTCCGGCGTTCAAACGCTCGACTCGCCATAGAGTCTTACCTACAATCCGGAAAGATTTGCTACGAAATAAACATCCTTATTTTTTTGTTAAAGGAACGAATGAAGTGATGGTCTGTGTGCATGCGTGGTCGATTCCAAGCCCAAAAGCGATTGTGCAAATTTCACATGGAATGGGCGAAAACGGTGCGCGGTATGCTGCACTTGCCGAAGAGTTAAACAAAGCCGGTTATGCGGTCTATGCCAACGATCACCGTGGTCACGGCTTTACCAAAGGCGATACGCCGCAAGGTCCTTTTCGTCAAGGTTATGCGGGACCCGATGCGATTAACGGAATGTGTCGCGATTTAAGAACGGTAACCGATGAGATTGCTCAGCGTCATCCGAATGTTCCTATCGTATTATTCGGGCATAGCATGGGCTCATTTATCGCTCAAAAAACGATGGCGGAACATGCAGCGAATTATGCCGGGTTTATTTTGACCGGAAGCAGCGGTCCACGATCCGCGCTCCCTCTCAAAATCGGCAGTGCGCTTGCCGCTGCTGAAGCTCGCGTTCTATCGCCTGCTTTTGCGTCTCTAACATTGAATATGCTTGTATTCGGTCCTTTTGTTCGCCGCTTCGCACAACGTCGTACTTTTTTCGACTGGTTATCGCGTGATCCGCAATCTGTTGATGATTTTATCGAAAACTACGGTCAGACGCTATTCAGTTGCGGATTTTTCCGTGACTTTTTTCGATTGTTGCTTGAAATCCAAACCCCGCATTATGCTCGGCGTTTGGATGTTTCCAAGCCCGTTTTACTTTGTTCGGGAGAACTCGATCCGGTTGGCGGTGCAGAAGGCTTGGCGAAGCTTAAAGATTTTTACGAAGAAGCCGGGATTGACGATCTCGAATGCCGCTTATATCCAGAAGCCCGGCATGAGCTCGCTTTTGAAATCAATCGAAGCGAAGTGACGGAAGATTGGATCAGTTGGTTGGAGAGACATTTCAGCTAGAAGCGAAAAGGCTGCGAGGAAAATTCGTTTCGGTCACGTGTTGAAATTAAGAAAACATTTTAACTAAAAAGAGGGTTCTCCATAATTAGGAGAACCCTCTTTTGCGATATAGACCGAAGATTAAGATTTAATGATCGTAATCTTCATAATAAGCAAACAGATTAGAGTCGTCTTCGGGCGGCGCTTCTAAGTCATAATAACCGTCGTCGTTGTTGCCGCCGGCTCCGGCATCGCCTTCGCGGCTTTGGAAAAAGTCCAAGAACGGCTGACCGTATTTCCGGTATTTCACTTCGCCGACCCCTTTGATCCGCAACATCTCGAATTCGGTTTTCGGCTTGTGTATACTCATTTCGCTGAGCGTAGCATCGTTGAAAATAATATAAGACGGTACATGTTCTTTGGATGCAAGTTCTCGGCGAATCAGACGAAGCTGCTCGAAGATCGTCACTTCCATCGCGGACAACTTCACTTCGGCGCGCGGACGGCTAGTCCGCGATCCCGAAGAAGAAGCGGCGAACGAAGCTTTACGTGCTTCGCGTTGGAAGACTTGCCGACCGCCTTTGAGCACTTCGGTTGCCAGCGGACGTAATTTGACGATCGGATATTGCCCTTCGGTTAACTCTAAATATCCTTCCGAAGCAAGTACGTTGATCATATCGACAATTTCTTTTTCGGTTTTGCCATTCATCATGCCATACGTCGACAATTGATCGAACTTGTATTGCAGCACTTTTTTGTTACGCGATCCTTTTAGCACGCCTGCGACCATCGAAGCACCGAAACGCTCCCGCATCCGGTAAATGCAAGAAAAGATCTTTTGCGCTTCCACGGTAATATCCAGCACTTCGCGGTCGTCTCGGCAAGAACTACATATTCCGCAAGGCTCATCGCTATGTTCTTCGCCGAAATAGTCAAGCTGCGCGCTACGCAAACATCTTGTCGTATAACAATAATCGACCATTTGCTGAAGTTTGCGATATTCATTGTGGCGACGTTCTTCTTCTTGCCCGTTTTGTTCGATTAAGAACTTCTGGACGACGGTATCTTGAGCGCTGAACAATAAAATACATTCACTCGGCTCGCCGTCCCGCCCTGCGCGTCCCGCTTCTTGCACATACGCTTCCATATTTTTGGGCATATTATAATGGATGACGTAACGCACGTTGGATTTGTCGATCCCCATTCCGAAAGCGTTCGTTGCGACAATCACTTGCACATCGTCATATAAAAAGGCTTCTTGCGCGCTTTCGCGTTCTTCATCCGTCATCCCGGCATGATAACGCCCCGCAGATAATCCTTGCATGGATAACTGCGAATAAAGTTCGTCTACTTCTTTGCGCGTTGCCGCGTAAACGATACCGGATTCATTCGAATGGTTTTTCGTGAAATCCAAAATGTATTCTTTTTTATTCTCACCGCGCAATACGGAAAACGATAGATTGTCCCGTCCTAGACCCGTAACGAATAACTTCGCTTCATGCAGTTGCAATAGTCGAACGATATCGTCCATGACCTGAGGCGTCGCAGTTGCGGTAAAAGCAGCTACGGTCGGACGCAGCGGTAACGAATCGACGAAAGGCGCGACCGCCAAGTAACTGGTACGAAAATCGTGTCCCCATTGCGAAACGCAGTGTGCTTCGTCTACCGCGACGCAATCGATCTGCAAATTCGCCATTTCGCTTCGGAACCAATCCAGTTCCAGACGCTCCGGCGCGACATACAGCAGCTTCAACTCGCCGCGCTGCGCTGCGCGAATCCGCTCGTTCACTTCGCGTCCGCTAAGTGTACTATTGATATAAGCCGCCGCAATTCCGTTCGTCACCAGCGCATCCACTTGGTCTTTCATCAATGAGATGAGCGGCGAGATCACAAGCGTCAGCCCATCCATCATCAACGCAGGGATCTGGTAGCAGATCGATTTACCGCCGCCTGTCGGCATAATGCCGAGTGTATCGCTTCGCGTTAGGACACTTTCGACGATCTTTTTTTGACCTTCGCGAAAATCGGGGTAACCGTAATATTTTTGTAAAAGCTCGCCGGCTTGCTCCATTAGCTTATGTTCTTGTATCGCCATTATGCAAAACTCCTTAAAGGGAATACCGCAGTCGGCATCCCCGTAAATTCATTGCTCTCCAAGCGCCCAGCTAGAAGTTCATCTGACTTGAAACTTCGGCAAAAAAAGGCATCCTCTACTCCGCTGTAGAGCGATGCACAAGACGCGTTCTTTCTATAGTTTACCGGGCAATACGAATTGGGGCAACCGGTGAATACGAACGAATATTCTTTTTTTTACGGATTTCTTAGTTCTAGCCTTTTGACGGTAGCTCTGGTATAGTGGACTCGGCGAATATCGACTGGCACGACTTCAATCCTGATGCCTGATCCGAATCTGCACAGAACCTTTTTTTAGAATGGAGTTTATCCAATTATGGCTTATACGAATAAAAGACCGGGCGGCAAAAAACGTCCTCCTGGTATCAAAAAAGATACGTCTTACGCAGCTCGCGAACAAGCGCGGCAACAAAAAGCCGAAGCTCAATCGCGTAGTTTCATCGTGAAAGAACCTGCTGAACTTCTGGCATTTTTATTGGAATCTATGAGCGGTACCGGACGCAACTCGGTCAAATCGATGTTGTCGCATGGTCAAGTCCGCGTCGAAGGCGTACCGGTCACGCGTCACAATCATGAATTGCAACCGGGTCAGACGGTCGTCGTCGGCAAAGAACGCGCGAAGCCGAAGCAAAAGCTGACGGGGCTGCGTATTTTGCATGAAGACGATGATGTAATTGCGGTACGCAAAGAAGCAGGGCTTTTGTCGATGTCTTCTTCTCGCGATGAAGAAAATACAGTCTACCGTCAACTGATGGGGCATATCCGTCTCAGCAATCCAAACGGTCGCCTTTTTTCGTTGCAACTTTTGGAAAAAGACGCTTCCGGCGTGATGTTGCTGGCAAAAACAGAAGCCGCGAAAGAAACCATTTTGGAACAGTGGAGTAACGGTCTTGCCAAGCAGGCATATACGATCGTAGTTGAAGGCAAAATCAAACGCGATTCCGATACCATTAAGTCTTGGCTGCGTGAAACGAAAACGCTCAAAATGTACGCAAGTCAAAAAGAAGGCGACGGGCTGCATGCGGTAACGCATTACAAGTTGTTGAACGCGAACAGCCAAGTTTCACTACTTGAAGTGACGACTGAAACGAATCGCAAAAATCAGGTTCGCGCTCAGTTCGAAGATATCGGTCATCCGATCGTCGGCGACAAAAAGTACGGTTCGACTTTGCGCAGTCTTGGACGTCTTGCTCTGCATGTGCATGAATTGACTTTTGTCCATCCGACAAGCGGACGGACAACAAAGATTGAGACCGAAGTACCCAAGCCGTTCTTGGCTTTGTTCCAAGAAAACTAATATCGACCCTCATGATCAGTGTATCAAGCAAAAACCCCGATCTCTACATCTCGTAGATGGATCGGGGTTTTTGTTTATTTTATATGATCGTGGAATGAAGCCAGCTGCCCATTGATCTGTGCTTGAACTTTATTGACTTCGGTAACCGAAAGTTCCAGTTTGCGACTATGCAGACTTCGATACTGCAGACGATTGCCGTCTTCGCTAAACATCGGCGCGCGCTCACGCATCAAATCTGCAAACTCTTCTAAATCTTCAGCATCCAAACTCTCAGCTTCTTCTACGCTTGCGGCTTCGAATACGACTGCATTCTGATGCCCGGTACTGCTGAGCAGAATCCGATCATCTTGTTCGTCTTTTTGGTAACCATTACGTATGAAAACAGCGAGATAGACACCGCCGACCAGCCCGAACATCGCTTTTTCGTCATAAATCCATTCGCCTTTTGGCAGCACGCCGACTAGATCGGGATGCTCATCTTGAGGCACTGTATACATCGCCATGACTACACTGCGGTCGGGCAAAATATGGGTATATGAACTTCCGTGCAGCAGATTGTTTGGCTTGGAACTGTCTTTAGGATGAATCATGTACGCTTGATTGACGGTGCTCCCTAACTCGTAAGAAAGCGGAAGCGTTACGTCCCAGCGATGCTGTACTTGATCCGGGGATTCATCATACTCCCACATGCCACCTACTGCGTAAGCATCGGTTAAGTAGGTATAGCTATGCAGCATCGATTTCGAGCCTTCTGCCGACATTTTCGGGATATTCTTTTTCACTTCGACCGGTACCAAACGATCCATCGCCGCGATTCGTGCTTCTTCCGGCGCTTCATAAAATAAAAATCCTGCGTATTCATATTGAAGCAACTGCGGCGGCAGACGAAAATCTCCGTACTGTAAATAATCAAAAGCGACATTGCCGTCTTTTGGCGCATCACCCGGTTGTATGTGCGCATGAGGACCTGCCCAAGCCCCTCCGATATAATACAGCGAACGCTCATTCCATAAATAATCCAAAATTTGATTGGTGTGGTCAGTAACTTCGGGATCATCCAATAGTAAGCGCACGCAAGTAAAAGCTTGTACCCAATGCCAAAACCATGATGGCGCTGAATATTCGCTCATCCCCTGCTCTTTGACATGATGAAGCAATTGTTGCAGCGAACGGCGTCCTTCTTCCAGCAGTTCTCCATCGCCATACGTATATCCAAAGATCAGCTTAGACGCTGTATATTTTGCATCTTGATGCCCATAGTCTTGCAATGGAATATCGTAAAAGCGACTTTGGTAGATCGCTTGTAGAGCTTTCTCAAATTCCGCTCGAAGATCAGGCGATAAATCGTCTCCGCAACGTTCGACGAAGTACACCATTAAGATCCCCATCAATTCTACCGACTCTACATTTGACGACCACAAGCCATATGTGGCGCTATCTTCTTGAACATCTTGCAATTGAAGTAAACTTCTAAATACATCTTCTGCATTTTGTTTGGCTTGCTCGCGATCGAAGCGGACTCGAATATCGGCATCTAACGACGCTGCGAACAAATACGATGCCGCATAAAAGTTAAGAGAAATCTCGTCTTCGAACCATAGACCGTTTGCTTGCTTTGGATATGCCGCTGCTTGCGCCGCAACTTTACCGATTAACTGACGACTTCTTTTTTCCAAACTCAACATATTGTAATGATTCACTCCTTATTTCAGCGGTGATTTTTACTTTTTTTCATTCGTTTATTATCTTTGCTGAGCTTCAAATGTCTTTGCACAGACTTCAAGCAACAGACAAAACGAACGGTTTTGACCGACCATAAAAGAAGACAGATCATATCGCTGGATCGACGGTTCATAGGAAACGAGCAATCGATGCTTCATTTTCTGGATAGCGTGCATCACGAAAGCTTCGCTTAACGGACTATCGACCAGCGTTACATACGCATATAACGAATGTTCTTCCGGTTCGTCGAGCGGGCTAACCCCTGCGCAAGAAAATTCAGTCTGGATACCAAGTCGATTTAAAATACGCAACGTCTTCACTAACTCGGCATCGACTTCCACGCCATTTAACCAACCGATTTGTTTGGGGGAACGACGGACTTTTTCTCGCTCTGCCCATTTCGCAAGTTCAATACGTCGGCGTTTCCACTGCTCGGGTGTTTGTTCACTTTTTATGACTTCATCGGGAATAGTTCCACCCGATTGTGTGCCTTCCATCTTGTTCGCTCCTTCCAAAAACGCAAAGACCGGCAACTGCTTACAGCCGCCGGCTCCTATGTTTTATTATGCCATCCCTTGACCCGTAACGCTATGCCTTCATAAACGCTTCATCACTTCGTTAAGCCCAAGCTCTTTTAACTTTTCCGCTTCGTACATGAGCCGATCTGCACGATCGCTGAAATTTTCGCGTGCTCGGCTGTCTTGGCATGTCGGCAGGTTGATCCGTACAGTCAGATAAGCCGCACGCACCGACGCTTCAAACATAACAATACCTATGCCTAGATCGGACAATACATGTTCTCTCGTCGCTTCGGCGATGGTACGTGCAATCTTCAGCCCTCGAACACCCAATTCCATCAGCCGCAGCGGTACCTCAATCGTTTGCAACGTCATTTGCACCAAAGCTTCGTCTTCTTTGGATTCCGCTTCTTTGTTGGCTTGAACATATTTCGCAAAGTTTTGCATATCTTCCGACATCAACTTTTCGCTCTCGGCAACGATTTGGTTCATCTCATCTTCTGCTTTCTCAATCTCTTCAAGCTGTTCCGATGTACGTTCACGATGCGATAGATGTGCTGCCATCGAAGTCATAGCAGAACCCAGTGCCGCCGCCAATGCAGAAGTACTTCCGCCGCCCGGCGTCGCTTGCCCGCTACCCGCACGATCCACAAATTCACGCACGCTCATACTCCACGGATCTTGTTGATTCATCTTTATTCTCTCCTTTTAAAAAAACTTCTGATCTCCATGATCTTTGTTGATGTATTACCCGAAAAAGATTGAAACCTTCATTTGATCCAAAAAAGCCGTCAAAAAAATTAAGGCGAACTTGACCGTTCATGTTATGATGGACAGGAATATCATCGGATTTTTTAATACATGGACTAGGAGTGGATTTATTCATGATTCGATTCGGCATGATTGGCACAAATTTTATTACGGAACGCTTTATCGACGCTGCGCGGCAGTGTGAAGGAATAGAGTTAACTGCGGTGTACTCACGCACGGAAAATCGCGCGCAAGAATTTGCAAACCGTTACGGGATCGGGCTTACTTTTACGGACCTGAATGAAATGGTAGCTTCGGATCGGATCGACGCGGTATATATTGCCAGTCCCAATTCGCTTCACGCGGAACAGTCGATTTTGTTTTTGAAGCAAGGTAAGCATGTACTTTGCGAAAAGCCTATGGCTTCGAATGCGCAAGAAGTACGCGAGATGTTTGCAGCAGCAAAAGAAAGCGGCGCTGTATTAATGGAAGCGGTTAAAACTACCTTGTTGCCTTCATTTACGTTACTCCGCGAAAACCTGCATAAAATCGGTACGGTACGTCGTTATTTTGCCAATTACGGTCAATATTCGTCTCGTTATGATGCGTACAAAGAAGGTATGGTACTGAACGCTTTCCGTCCCGAGTTTTCGAACGGAGCTTTGATGGATCTCGGTCTATACTGTATTTATCCGATGGTGCTGCTGTTCGGCAAACCTGAGGAAGTCAAAGCGAGCGCTTATATGCTGGACTCTGGCGTAGACGGCGAAGGCAGTCTACTCGCTCGTTACCCGGACATGGAAGGCGTCGTGACTTTTTCTAAAATTACCGATTCGCATGTACCTTCGGAAATTCAAGGCGAGTTAGGCAGTATTTTAATCGATAAAATCAGCGAACCGCGCAGCGTACAAATTCGTTACCGCGATGGCAGCGTCGAAGATTTGAGCGAACCTGCCGGCAAACCCGTAATGAGTTACGAAATTCAAGAATTCGTAGATACGATACGTTCGGGTGCTTTTGAATCTTCAATCAATTCACATGCCTGTTCGTTAGCAGCAGCCGAAGTGATGGAAGAAGCGCGGCGCCAATTCGGTCTTGTGTTCCCAGCCGACCGTAAATATTCAGAGCAAAAATAAAGTCCGATAAAAAAGACTGACTCTCATTGTGTACACAACGAGAGTCAGTCTTTTTATCTATTTGCAATTCTGCTTACTTCGACAAATCTACCCAGAACCGTGCAAATCCGCCTTCAGCAATTCCTTTAAATGTAGTGCCTGCCGGTAACTTCGCTTCTCTAGCATCCGGTGAGGTCAGCAGTTCTACTTGAAGTCCTTGCAAATCGCCAACCAGTTTCCAGTTGTGATCTGCTTTCGGCGTCAATCGACCGGAACTGCGAATGTAATCAGTCAAAATTTGCCGATTTTCGTCTGAAGAATCTACGATTACGCGCTTCCCGTCGGGATTCGCGATTGGCGTAGAAAACGCTCGGTAATTGTTCGTTGCAACCACGAACTTTTCTTCGGCTTCTACCGGACGTCCTTCGTAACAAAGATCACCGATTCGAGCCGATTCTGCATGCAGCAATTCGCAGGATGCCGAATATTTAGGCGATTTCGTGATATCGATCGTATAGGTAACTCCATCGATAATATCGAAATTAAACGAAGGGAAATCAGGATTAATCAGGCTTTGCCCGTCTCCGCCTTGAGGATCAATCATGCAGAATAATCCGGCTGCCCATTCCAACCATTCTTTTAACTCCGCACCGTTAAGGATTACCGCACATAATGTATTCGGATAATTGTACAAATCCGCGATATGTTTGACCGCGAGTGCTCCCGCCGGTATGTTCGTATAATACGAAGGGCCGTAACGACCTCCTGTTTTGAACGGTGCTCCTGCGGCAAGCACCGGAAGATGGGCATATGGCGTGTTTTGTAATTCTTTTTGCAAGTACCAACGCTGTGCATCATTCACGATCTGTACCGAAGCACTATCTTCAATCAATGCAAAAAAACTATCGATGGGTTGCGTCGTATATCCGACTGCGGCACGAATATAGCCCAATGTCCCTTCATGACCTGCGCGAACGATTTCTTTCGTCTCTTCATCTGTACGCACCAAAGGTTGAGCTTTCGACAGATCGTAAACCGGGCGAGCTTCAACCTGATAATCCGCGACTTTCCATCCGTCTTCGGTTAACGTAAGTTCCAGATCGACAACGCCTAAGTGATCGCCAGCATATCCAGCTTCGACCGCAGGAATTCCATTGATTGAACCTTTTTGCAGATCGACGCCGCTTTTCCCTTCGAAAGCAGGGCTTGGAAATACTTTATGTGCGTGTCCGAACAACAATACATCAATGCCCGGAACACGGCTCAGATGGAGCACTGCATTTTCGGTCATCGGCGCTTCGGGAGCGTCTTCGTAACCGCAATGGGCAAGCAATACAACCAGATCTGCGCCTTCAGCTTTGAGTTTGGGTACGAACATCCGAACCGTCTCCACCATATCTTCAGCTTTTAGGCGACCTTCCAAGTTAGCTTTGTCCCAGCTCATAATCTGCGGCGTAACGACGCCGATAACACCTATTTTGATTGGATGTTTTTGACCGTCTTCGTCTTCGAGTGTCCGATCCAAAATCAAATAAGGCGGCAAATAATGCGAACCCGTAGGAACTTGTTCTCCATCCAAATACAGATTGGCATTCGTATAAGGAAAATCAGCACCTTGCAATACACGATCCAAATACGCCAATCCGTAATTGAATTCGTGGTTGCCAAGCGTTGCCGCGTCGTAACCGAGAGGATTCATTGCTTGATACACCGTATGTATACCGTTTTGAGCATCCAATCCTTCAGACGCCATATAATCACCCATCGGATTGCCTTGCAACAGATCCCCGTTATCGAATAGCAATACGTTCTTTTTTTCGGCTTTAGCCCGTCTGATCAAGGTAGCCGTTTGTGCAAAACCGTACTCTTCGACAGCGCGATCTCCGTAATAATCATAATTCATCATATGCACATGCAGGTCTGTCGTTTCGAGTATTCTTAGGTTGGCTTTAATATTCAGTTTACTCTCCTCCAATTTGTCAGCTTAAATAACATGAGTTTACACAAAAATACATTTGGGATTTTTTCCCGAGACTTTTTCAGATAAAACCCGTGCAATTTTCGTTTTTTGTGGTAGTATCTTTTATGAAGATTAATTCACCGGTGGTAGTTAATTAAAAAAAGCAACATTAACTAACATACGGCGTTTAAATGTTCGCTTCTCCAACTGGTAAATCAGAAGCTTACTTGTATGTTCCGACTTGATTAGGATGACATTTTGCGCTGTTTTTCGCAAGAGTAGGGTTAATTATTTTACGTAGTTTTAACAAAAATCGCCCTTCCACTTTACTCAGTCTTAGGAAAATGCTGGTACACTTCTGTTTGTCGGCTTGAAGTCGCGAAGATTACAAACACAACATACCTATTATCAAGGGGGAAAAGATTTTGTTCAAGAAAGTACTTACGGTCTGCATGTCTCTTGCAGTAACGGCGAGTTTGGCAGCATGTGGAAGTGGAAGTGGTAGCAACAACGCGGCAGGTGGCGATACAGCAACGGGTGGGGATACAGCGGCAGCGGGTTATACGCCTACTGAGCTGAAAGTACAATTCGTTCCTTCGCAAAACGCAGAAACTCTTGAAGCTAAAGCGAAACCGCTTGAGAAACTTCTGGGCGACGAACTCGGTATTCCAGTAAAAGTCAGCGTTTCTCCTAACTATAATACAATCATCGAAGCGATGACGGCGAAACAAGTAGACGTTGGCTTCTTGCCTCCAAACGCTTATGTACTCGCTCACGACGTAAGAAAATCGGCTGATCTGCTGTTGCAAGCTCAACGTTACGGCGTTGAAGAAGCAACAGGCGCACCAACTGAAGAAAAAGTAGACTTCTACAAATCGTTGATTCTTGTTAAAAAAGATTCCGGTATCAAAAGCCTGGAAGATCTGAAAGGCAAAAAAATGGGATGGCAAGACGTAACTTCGTCCGCGGGTTATGTATTCCCGGCAGCTGCTATGATCAAAGCGGGTCTTGACCCAGGTACAGACGTTCAAGGCGTAACCTTGAAAGGTCATGACCAAGCGGTTCTGGCTTTGCTGAATGGACAAGTTGATGCAGTAGCCGTATTCCAAGATGCTCGTAACACCGTTAAAGGTGACGTTCCGGACGTATTCGACAAAACAGAAATCTTGTTTGCAACAGATCCAATCCCGAACGATACAATCAGCGTACGCAGCGACATGACTGACGAGTGGAAAACAAAAATTTCCGACGCGTTCATCGCACTGGGTAACGATCCAGAAGGTCAAAAAATCATTAACGACGTGTACACTCACGTTGGTTATGAAAAAGGCGACGATGCGAACTTCGAAATCGTTCGTGAATCGGCTGAAGCTGTAGGTCAAAAAATCGAGTAGTCACGACTCCTAGTTGTTTATTTAACGCCTTTTCAATCTCACATGCAGCGCCGCTTGCGGTTTTACCGCCGCAAGCGGCGCTGTGCGGCGTTTGTGAAGAGGTCATCCTAAACCGGTTTCCTTTCTGAATATCAGAAAGACGCTCCGGAGAAAGCGGGCAACGATGATTGAATTTAAAAATGTAGTCAAACAATACCCGAACGGTACGATTGGTCTGAACAATATCAACCTGAACATCAAAGAAGGCGAATTTGTTGTAATCGTAGGTCTTTCTGGCGCGGGTAAGTCGACGCTGCTGCGTTCGATCAACCGTCTACACGATATTAGCTCCGGTGAAATTTTGGTTGATGGTAAATCGATTACCCGCGCTAACGGTAAGCAGCTTCGCCGAATTCGCCGCGATATCGGCATGATTTTCCAAAGCTTTAACTTAGTAAAACGTGCCACGGTTCTTCGCAACGTATTATCTGGACGTGTTGGGTATCACTCGACATTCAGCACCATGTTCGGTTACTTCCCTAAAGAAGATCATGATATCGCTCTTGATGCGCTGACACGCGTCAATATTCGCGAAAAAGCATATATCCGCGCCGATCAACTGTCTGGCGGACAACAACAACGTGTCTCGATCGCTCGCGCTTTGGCGCAAAAGCCAAAAGTCATTTTGGCAGACGAACCGGTAGCTTCGCTTGACCCGCTGACGACTCGTCAAGTTATGGACGACTTGCAGCGCATCAACCGCGAATTGAAAATCACGACGATTGTCAATTTGCACTTTATAGATCTGGCTCGCGAATATGCGACGCGTATTATCGGTCTACGCGCAGGTGAAGTCGTATTCGACGGCCCGGTATCCGAAGCCACAGACGCGAAGTTCTCGGAAATCTACGGTCGTCCGATCAATGAAGACGAACTTCTCGCAGCCGACGCTCCGAAAGGAGGAGTAACGGTATGACTCCTGCTCCTACGCCGGAAGCGGCGGCGAGCGGGGCTCCGACTCCTCCGCCGTCCAAAAAGCCGGCGCCAACCATCGATTCCAAAGGGCTTCAGCGTTACAAAATGCTGGCGACATGGATCATATTTATTGGTGTTTTAGTTGTATGTTTTGTTGGCGTAGATGCGGACTTCATGGCATTGTTCAGTGATGGCGCCCGTCAAAATATGGGTAGAATCCTCGGCGAAATGATGCGCCCGGATTGGTCGTATGCTTCGCATATTTGGAAACCTATGGTTGAAACGGTACAGATCGCGATTGCCGGTACGATTATCGGTGCGGTTCTTGCCGTTCCGGTGGCTCTGTTATGTGCTGTCAATATTATGCCTAAAAAAATCGTTTCGATTCCTGCTCGTATGGTACTTAACTTGGTTCGTACCGTACCGGATCTGCTGTTCGCTGCGATCTTCGTTGCGGTATTCGGAATCGGGGCTTTTGCCGGTATGTTGGCACTCGTATTCTTCTCGTTCGGTCTTGTTGCCAAGCTGACTTATGAAGCGATCGAAGCCATTGATCCAGGTCCACTCGAAGCCATGACTGCATCGGGTGCGAATAAAATTCAATTGATCGTTTTCGGCGTTATTCCGCAAGCTCTGCCTTACTTCTTCTCGTATGTTCTGTATACGTTCGAAGTTAATGTTCGCGCGGCAGCCGTACTCGGCTTCGTCGGTGCAGGCGGTATCGGCCTGCATCTCGATCAACAATTGAACTCGCTGCGCTATGACCGCGCTTCGACGATCATTGTCATTACGTTGGTGATCGTACTGCTGATCGATTACGCGAGTACTTACTTACGGAGGAAATTGCTATGAACCCAACCGATCCTTCTAAATCCCGCTCTGCGTTAATCCGTAATTGGATTGTCGGTGCCGGTATTATCGTATTGTTCATCTGGTCGCTATCGTCCCTGCAATTTGATGGGATTCAAGAATACGGCAAACAAGTTATGCTTTCGATCTGGGACGGCTTCACCCACCCGGATTGGGGCTATGTGTATATGTCGGAAGGCGAAGATTTGCTTCGCGGATTGCTAGAAACGCTGATTATTTCGATTCTGGGTACATTTATCTCCGCGTTCCTATGTATTCCTTTTGCTTTTTGGGCTTCGCAAAATATGAGCCGTCTGGGTATCGTATCGGGTAGCGGCAAATTCGTATTGACTGTTATCCGCGTATTCCCGGAAATCATTATGGCGATCTTGTTTATCGTTGCAGTAGGCCCTGGTGCTTTTGCCGGCGTTCTGGCTCTCGGCGTTCACTCGATCGGCATGTTGGCAAAACTATATTCCGAAACCATCGAAGCTGTCGATAACGGTCCGCGCGAAGCTTTGGTTTCAAGTGGTGCAAGCAAGCTGCAAGTGCTTCGTTTTGCGGTACTCCCACAAGTAATTCCGCAATTCATCTCGTACGCGCTCTACCGCTTCGAGATCAATATCCGCTCTGCGACCGTTCTCGGTCTGGTAGGTGCAGGCGGTATCGGTACGCCGTTGATCTTCGCTCTGCAAACGCGTAACTGGAGCCGTGTAGGCATTATCTTGCTCGGTATCGTTATTCTTGTCATTATTATCGACTTGATTTCCGGCTGGTTACGTCGCCGCATTATCTAATTTCGCTCGATCTTATATGGCATACCAAAAAAGCGCCCTCGGATTTCCGGGGCGCTTTTTTGATATGCAACTTTAATTTCATTTGATATTCAAACTCCACTTTTATAACTGAAACCCGATCCCGCCGTTTTTAGCGTCCATCCAGCTTCCTTTTTTCTCTTTGTTCATCTCGCCGCCCATCGAACGAACGATTGTCGCTACGTCGACTTCGCCGCGTTCGTTCCATTCCAATGCCGCCGAGACATATAATTCGCCAAGCTGCGCCATACTGAATCCTTTGGTGAGCGAAATCGCTTGTTCCAACTCTTCCGCCGATACAAAATCAAGCAATCCTCGGCGTTCCAAAAATACACGGCGCATTTCTTGATCCGGCAGTGTAATTTCATAAGAACGGTCAAAACGTCCTGCGCGGTTCATCAGACCCGGATCGATTTTTTCAGGATAGTTGGTTGTCCCGATCAAAAAGATCCCTTCTTTTGAGGTGGCACCATCTAACGTATTCAAGAAGAACGAACGCACGCCTTGCGGCATCGAATCGATATCTTCAATCACAAGCACCATCGGAGCCAATCTCGCTGCGGTCTCAAACACTTCTTGCACCGAACCGCTGGACGTATACTCGGTAATCTGCCAATAAGCAGCAGGTCCCGGTATACTTCCTGCTATCGACTTCACTAAAGTTGTTTTCCCGTTACCCGGACGACCATACAGCAAAATCCCGCGTTTGAACGGCAAATTATGCTTGCGGTAAAAACTTCGATCCGATTCGAAAAATTGATCCAGCGAACGATAGATCTCTTTTTTCAGCGGATCCGGCAAAATGACATCGTCCCGAGACACAGCACGCGTAATCGGTTCGCTTTCACGTTGTATCCCATTGTTGGTATCGGTAAAGACCGTAATCCGGTTCTGATCCCGATTCCGCTGACGATCCCGTACGCTACGCAAAAAGTCGCTGATCGCTTCATCGCCTGTCGCAAACACAAAGTCCTCACTATAAATACCATGCTGACGGAACATCGGAATACGCGCAAGCGCTACGCCTTGAGCCGGATACACAAAGACGTTATTGCGAATAGCTGGATGAATCGTATATTCCGGTGTCACACTGTCTTCATCGTAAGCGAATGTACGTCCTTCGATACCTTCATAAATTCGACCTGCACATTCTACATCCGGCGAATCTTTTTTCACATCTTCTTCAAGCAGATCCCAGTAATCTTGATTACCGTCGTCGCTCGCATATAATTTGTAGGAAACGCCGTATTGCTCTTCTAGCATCGCTTCGATTCCGCGAGTCACGCGAGCATACGATTCGTATTCTGCCATATTCACATTGCCCGGTTCATAAGATACAATTGTTCGTTGTTGTTGAGCTGGCGAAGATTGGTGTGCTTTATCTAAATCAAAATTAGCTTGTCTATTTTTTTCCATCTTTAACGTTCTCCCCTTTCAATTCCTTAAGCAAAAACATAACAAAAAACCGCAGAACTCTCGTCCGCGGCTTTGCCGATCCAGATCGATTGAACTTGCAACGATTTGCCTGCTATCCGACCGGATCGATTCCGTTGAGGACAGGCAAATCGTAAGACGTCTGTTCAGTTGTCCAATGAGCTTTCAAACGCTTAACGACGATCATTGCTGCCATCCTCCTTTGCCAAATAGTAAACTAATCATAGCCTTTTGAGCTAAACACTGTCAACTACGCACTTCTGAGTCTTTTGCCGAGTCTGATTCTTGGTTTATAATAGAAGTTGTGCATGATTCGCGGCGAAATACATCTCAATAATTCGAACTTTAGGAGTGAAAAGATCATATGAACGATTCACGTTGGAACAAAATCAAATCGCATATGGATGAACAACAATTAGAATATCTGTTGATTACAGAACCGAAGCATGTCGGGTATCTGACTGGCTTTTTCTCCAATCCGCATGAGCGTTTCCTAGGGCTTGCGATTCCTAAAAACGATGAACCGTTTCTCGTTGTTCCTTCTTTGGATCTGGAAGCAGCAAAAGCGGTATCTTCGGTATCGACAATCCGCACACACAGCGATACGGACGATGCGTATACCTTGCTCCAACAATGGTTGGGGCATACAAAAGGCCAACGGATCGGTATCGAAAAAGATCATTTGTCAGTATCTCGTTTTGAACGTTTGAATGCGGTACTCGGAGGTTCGAACTACAGCGATGTCGGTCAAATTCTGACTGCGCTTCGTGCTGCGAAAACGCCAGAAGAAATCGAAAAATTGCGTCGTGCCGCACATCTGATCGAAGCCGTGTTAACCGAAGGGTTAAGTCATGTGAAAGTCGGCGTAACCGAGATCGAAATCGTAGCGGAACTAGAATATCAGATGAAAAAGCTCGGCGCCGAAGGCCCTTCTTTCGATACGATGGTATTGTCCGGCGATAAAACGGCTTTGCCGCACGGCAATCCGGGTAACCGTGCTATTCAAGCCGGCGATATGCTGATGTTCGATATGGGCGTGTACTTGGATGGCTATGCTTCGGATATTACCCGTACTTTTGCTGTCGGCGAACGTCCGAATACCGAATCGATTAAAATTTACGAAACGGTGCTTGCCGCAAACCTCGCTGCGATTTCGAAGATTCGTCCAGGTGCTACATTGGCGTCGATCGATGCCGCAGCGCGCGAAGTCATTACCGAAGCCGGTTACGGCCCTTACTTTATGCACCGCCTCGGTCATGGACTCGGTATGGATGTGCATGAATACCCTTCTGTACACGGGAATAATGAAGAAGTAATTACTGAAGGATTATGTTTCACGGTTGAACCCGGTGTCTATGTAGCGGGTGAATGTGGAGTTCGGATCGAAGACGACATAATCGTAACTTCGGATGGCGTCGATGTCCTGACGACATTCCCGAAAGAATTGACGATTGTCGGATAACGCATACTTTCATTAAAAACAAATAGCTACAACGCAATAGCAAAAAGCCAGTTCTCGTATCCTACGAGAACTGGCTTTTTTCGTAATCAAATTATCGTCATTGCTTGGAAGCAACCTGTGGTAAACCCGAATCCGCTTCGACAGCCGGAACTTTCATTCCGCGTGCCCAATACAAGATCGGTGTTCCTGCTGCGGTTAAAATAAATTTGAACAGATACGTCGAGATAAACAATTGAATCCATACCGAAAATCCGCCATATTCCGGACCGGTAAATGCAATCGCGCAAAAGATCAACGTATCAATGAAGGAACTGATGATCCCGCTACCGTTGTTGCGAATCCAGAGTTGATTCGACGAAGAAAAACGACGACGAATTCCTGCATATAAATATACATCCAGCAGCTGACTGACTAGATACGCAGTCAAACTACCGAGTGCGAGTCTAGGCAATAATCCGAACAAAGCTTCAAGCGGAGCTTGAGCAAAATCGACTTCAGACGGACGAAAAACAAGTACCATCTGCATAATGACGGTCGTCATAATCAACATGAAAAAGCCGAACCAGACAGCTTTACGTGCCGCTTTAACCCCATAACGTTCGTTAAGCAAATCGGTTGCCATATAGATACTGACATACATGGTATTGCCAAGCGTCATCGTGATTCCGAGCATATCGATCGTTTTGGCAACTTGAAGATTGGCGATCACCGTTGCTACGCCGACCCAAGCGTACAGCCCTTTTTTGCCGAAAAATTTAAAGCACAATAAGAAAAACGCAAAGTTGACGAGGACGAAAAATACGCCCCATGTAAAATTGAACACGATAAATCCTCCTAGTTTTGGTATCGCGGGATGGTTACGAACCGCGTGATACAAATATGAAATTTCAAAACGCAACGACCTAGTGAGTTGACCGCACTGAATCTAAGGTTTGAGTCCTTCGGAAACACGCACAGCTTAAGCGGTCAGCATACTAGTTTACCATAATGTGACGCGAACAGCTATCTTTTTTTGAACGCATGAAAAAGGACGGCTATTGAGCCGTCCTAAAGCTGTTGAAAAAGTTACGTATGCGTTAGAAGCAAAGATGCTACAAGAGAAATTCGTTTCGGTCGCTTGTTGAAATTGGGAAATGAATTAAATTTAGCGGAATTTTCCCGATTTCAAAGGCGAACATTCTAAGCTTATGCTTCCGAAGTATCTTTTCTACGAAAAGATTTCACTTCACTGAATTTCCCTTTCCGCATCCTTGCTTCCAGTTACGTTCTCTTAAGCTTGCGCCGCTTCCAATTCGGGTGTGTCGTTGGAATCGTACACGTCTTTGTCCAGTTCGCCTGTGACTTTGCCTGTTACTACGCCTGCGACCATGGAATCGTTAACGTTCAGAGCCGTACGACCCATATCGATCAGCGGTTCAACTGCAATCAGCAGACCTGCAAGCGCAACAGGCAGATTCATCGTCGACAATACGATCAATGCCGCGAAGGTAGCGCCGCCGCCAACGCCTGCTACGCCGAACGAACTAATCGCAACAACTGCGATTAACGTCAAAATAAATGGAAGATCGATAGGTACATTAGCTACAGGCGCAATCATGACAGCCAGCATCGCTGGGTAAATCCCGGCGCAGCCATTTTGCCCGATTGTTGCGCCAAAGCTTGCCGACAGATTGGCTACCCCTTCGGATACGCCCAATTTTTTGCGTTGCGTTTCGATATTCAAAGGAATCGTCGCTGCACTCGAACGCGAAGTGAACGCAAATACGAGCGGAGACACGACTTTTTTAAGATAAGTGACTGGGTTCAGACCAAATACCAGCAAGATCACCAGATGGATAACGAACATAACGATCAGCGCGACGTAAGACGCGATCACGAACTCGCCGAGACGAACGATACCTGACCATTCCGTCGTTGCCATCATTTTTGCGATCAAAGCCAAAATTCCGTAAGGCGTAATACGCAGGATCATCGTCACGATACGCATCACGACGCCGTGTACCGCGTTCACGATCCCTCGGAACGTCTCCGCTTGCTGTGCATTTTTACGATCCAGACCGAGTACCGCGAGACCGATAAACGCGGAGAAGATTACGACAGCCAATGTCGACGAAGGACGTGCGCCTGTCATATCTTCGAAAGGATTCGTTGGAATAAACGACAAGATTTGTTGCGGCAGCGTCAATCCTTCGACATCGCCTAGACGCGATTCCAAAGCTGCCCCTCGGTCTTGTTCTTCTTGCCCGTTTAACAAATCGCCTGCATTTAGACCGAATGCTGTTGCCGAAGCAATCCCGACTGCGGCTGCAATCGCTGTAGTCAGTACCAGTGTAAGCAAGACGGATGCACTGATTTTACCCAGCTTTTTGCCGCCTTTGATATTCATAATCGCTGTAATGATCGAGACCATAACAAGCGGAATTACGATCATCTGCAGCAACCGTACATATCCATTACCAAGCAGACTGTACCAGTCCATCGATTTACTAATGACTTCGGAATCCGCATTATAAATCAGTTGCAAAGCCCCACCAAGTAAAATCCCCAAACCTAGCGCAGTAAATACTCGTTTACTGAATGAAACATGACGCTTTTGCATGAAGAAGAGCAAAGCCGCCAAGCCGAGCAAAACCACGACGTTCAAAATGACGAAAAAGGTACCCAAGATTTACTCCCTCTTTTCTCTGTGTGTGTATTCAGAAGTCAACCCTTCTGTTTGGTGGAAGTTTTCCAAATTCGTGATCTATAGTACCATTATTCCGATCATTTTCATAGACTTAATTTTGATATCATTTTTTAGGGCATTTTCAATAAAAAAAGAAAAATTTGAGAATTCGTAAAAAGACCTTACATAAATATGGTCAAATTTGGCTACATTCATGTATGATATAAAACAGTTAATCTGGTTTTAAGAGCGTTAGACCTACTTTTTTCAATTCTTTGGTCCTATTGTGCATGGTATCGTTCTGAACTTAAATACCCGGTCCCCTTTTCGTACATAATAAGTAGTACCCGGTTTCGTTCGAATGTTCGCCTGTAGAACCGCGTTCAGAATCACGTTTGGCTGTTTATATTGAAAGGGGAGCCCATTATGTTAAACCGATCGATCAGTCACAAAATCATTTTTATGTCAGGTGCCATTATTCTTATCGTGAGTTTGCTGTTATGCGGAAGTTTTTTTGTCATTTTCAATAATGCTTTGCACACTCGAATCGTACCGGAGTTTAGTAAAACGATTGATCTGAGCGTGACCGAAATCCAAGGCGGCGTCGATCCGACCCAAGCCAGCATGACTGCAAAAGCGAATGCTGTTGCGTCGATGAAAATGCAGACTTACCTCAATGATTCTGCTAAGGAGTTCCGTCTCGAAAACGTTTATCTGATCAATGTCCAAGGCGAAGAAGCGACCGTGGTTCTTGCCAATCAAGGCGCGATCATCAAAGCCGGAGACAAATTACCGATTAACCCACAGATGCAACAAGCATTGAAAAATACAAAAGAAACGTTCGTAACGCCTTTGAATCGAACAAACAACAATGCTCAAATCGAAGGTTATCAAGGCGTATCCGGAAGTACGCTGCTTGTAGCGGGAACGATGGATGCGAATTTCGTAACCACAGTTACTCAAGCGATCTTATGGACGAGTATCGCAATCACCGTCGTCGTGATCATAGTCGGCGCTCTGGTTGCTGCGATGGTTAGCCGTCAAATGACGAAACCCCTTAGCCGATTGGTGCGACATGCGCGTCTGATCGCTGAAGGCGATTTGCAGCAAAATATCGAAGTTAAAGGTCGCGACGAAATTAGTCAGTTGTCTTCGGCATTTCAGCAGATGACCAGCAACCTTCGCCAAATGATCGGTCAAGTGCTTGAAGCGACAGATCGAGTCAAAAACGATTCGCTTGAATTGTCGCGCGGCATTGGCTTGCTTTACGAAATCGGCGGCAAGACGTCTTCATCCGCTGTTGAAATCGCTCAAAATAGCGAAACCGTTGCAACCAGCGCTGCTGAAAACGCCAAAGCAATGGAAGAGATTAGCGGAGGGATTCAGCATATTGCGGAATCGGCGGCAGAAGTCAACGAACAGATCACCCGAGCTTCGCAGCAAGCGATATCCGGTAATACGCTAGCTCAACAAGCGGTGGGTCAGATGAACCGCGTTCAAGAAATCACCGTAGAAGCTCGTTCGTATATCGAATCGATGGGTTCGCGTTCGGATGAAATCACCAAAGTCCTGGAATCGATCACCAGCATTTCCAAACAAATTCAGATGTTGTCGTTAAACGCTTCGATCGAAGCTGCAAGAGCTGGCGAACATGGCAAAGGCTTTGCGGTTGTTGCTGATGAAGTCCGCAAACTTTCCGATCAATCGCGCGTCGCAACCGGTCAAATCGAGCTGTCATTATCCGCTTTGCGTGAAAACTCCGAACGTTCGGTTAACGCAATCGGATCGGTGCATCACGAAATTATGTCGGGTGCAGAAGCCGTACGTAGTGCGGGAAGCGCTTTTGACGAACTGATGAGCTTGATGCAACAATTCAATCAGTCGGTACAAGAAGTATCGGCTTCGACCCAGCAGGTATCGGCAGGCAGTGAGCAAGTGAGTGCTTCTGTCGAAGAAACCGCTCGGATTACCGAACGTGTACAAATGCGCGTTGTCGATGTATCCGAAGGCAGCGCACGTCAAGTCGAAGAAATGGAAAGTTATGCACGTACCGTCGGCGAATTAACTCGCCAAGCCGATGAATTGGAAGAAACGGTTAGACGCTTTAAAATTTAATTTATACCAAAAAAGCCGGGGCATATTGCCTCGGCTCTTTTGTATTCAGACTTTTTTACGACAACCTTTTTACGACAACTCAAGATTTTGAATCTTCATCAGGGCTTGCTCGAAATAACATTTGCGGGACTGCAATCGTTTCATGATGAATCACAGTTGGAGGTTGTATATCGTATAATGCGCCAACGATATCCGCAGTCAATACTTGCTGCGGTGTTCCTTGCGCAACCACTTTGCCACCTCGAAGCAGCAATAAGTATTCGGCGTATTGAGCTGCCAAATTCACATCATGTAGCACCGCAATCACAGTCAAATTCCCTTCAGCTCGCCATTCTTGCACCCATTCCATCAAATCCAGCTGATAATGAATATCCAAATACGCTGTCGGTTCATCCAAGAGCAGAATCGACGGCTGTTGTGCCATCACTTGCCCCAGCGCTACGCGCTGACGCTGTCCCCCGCTCAATTCGTCTAACCGACGATCTAATAGATCAGTCAAAGAAAGCCGCTGCGCAATACGGGCAAGCAATACATTTGCGGATTGAGGATCAGGCTCGCGTCCGAAAGGATCTCGATAAGGGAATCGTCCCATTTCCAGCGCGTCTTGAACCGTAATCCCAAGTGGCGGCAATCCTTCTTGGGGCAATACCGCCAAAGACTGTGCCAATTCACGACGTCCGTAATGTTGAAAAGGGCGACCGTTGATATGAATACTTCCACTTGAAGCAGATGTCGTACCTGAGATTAAATCCAGCAAACTCGATTTGCCGCTTCCATTCGGTCCAAGCACAACCCAAAATTCTTGAGGTTGGACGGTCCAATCCAGCGGATAAAGCGCTTGATGTTCTTCGTAGCGGCAAGACGCGGCAAGAAGTTGTAACGCAGGAGAGTGTTCGGTCGGTTGTGGTTGACTTGGCTGTTGCTTTCTCTTTTTCTTCAACCACTCCATGAACTCCCTCCTCCTTTTCCACGTTTACTACGCTGTAATAACCAAGCAAAAAATGGCGCTCCTGCAAAAGCAGTCACGACGCCGAGCGGAATTTCGACTCCACCCAACAGCGCACGTGCCAATGTATCCGCCCACATGAGAAACAAAGCCCCGCCTAAAGCAGATAGTGGGATCAGCAAGCGATAATCCGAGCCGACAATCAATCGAAGCATATGGGGTACGATCAAGCCGACAAATCCGATTACGCCGGAGACGGAGACCGCCGCCGCTGTGATCAGTGTGGCTACGAGTAATACAATCATCTTCGTACGCTCCGTATGTAGCCCTAATTGCCCTGCACGTTTTTCGCCCAAAGCAAATATATTCATCGCTCCGGCGTAGGACCACAGAATCAACCCGCCAATACACACATAAGGAAGCAAAATAACGGAATAACTCCACCCCCGAAGATTCAAGCTCCCCATTGTCCAAAATAAAATTTCATTCACTGGACGATCGGACAAAGCCGACAGAAACGTAACGACCGCTCCGAGAAAAGACTGCATCACGACGCCTGCCAGCAAAAGACCATAAATCGGCAGTTTCCCTCGATCCCGAGCTAACATTAATACAAGAATAAGCGTAAGCGCACCAGTCACAAAAGCGGTCAAAGGCAATGTCCATTGCCCAATCCACGCGGTTCGCAAACCGAAAAATATGATCAAAGCGGCGCCTAATGAGGAACCCGAAGATACGCCTAATGTAAAAGGATCAGCGAGCGGATTACGCAGTACGCCCTGAAACGCCGCTCCAGCGACAGCAAGTGCCGCTCCAACCAACGCGGCAAGTATAATACGCGGCAGTCTGACCTTTAATACAATTTGAGCTTCTCCACTGTCCCAAAATTGCGGGAAACCTTGCCCGATCCACGGGATGTGGTGCATAAGGATCGAAAAGATTTTGCCAGCAGACAAATCAACCGATCCAATTCGCAGCGTCAAAATAAGACTGATCAGCAGCAACAAAATGCCAATCGCGCCGTACCCGCCTAACTTGCGAATCATTGTAGCTGATCCGGATAGATGGCTTTGAAGACTTCAACCAATCCTTCCGTCAAGCGTGGACCCGGGCGACTCACCAGATTGTCTTCGATCGCAAATAGCTGATGATTTTTGACAGCTGCGATATTTGACCAACCGCTTCGGTCTTCGATACTTTTCGGATCAACCGAAAGTTCGCTATACAAAATCACATCCGGATTCTGCTTAATGATTTGCTCCGAATTCACTTCGTTCCAACCCGTTGTATCCGCTGCGGCATTTTTTGCACCGGACATACGGATTAACTCATCCATGAATTCGCCTTTGCCGACTGTCCAGCCCGGTGAAAATTCCAAATAGACATTTTTGCGGTCTGCTTCATCGATCTTGGATGCGGCTTGACTCACTTGTTCAATATCGGCACGCATCTTGTCTGTAACCTCTGTTGCCTGAGCTTGATGATCTGTGATCTCGCCATAGGCATCCATATCGTTTATCACATCTTCGAGAGTATCCGGATTGAACTTAAATACCTTTAACCCTAAGCCGCGCAATGATTCGACCGTTGCATCATCGGTTACGTCCGCGACAAATACAATATCGGGTTGAGCCGCAACGATCGCTTCCGTATCTAATTCAAAACCGCCCATTTTCGGTTTGCTTTTTGCGGCTTCTGGATAATCGTCATTTTCGGTTACGCCGACAATCTGCTCATCTAAGCCGAGTGCAAACAAAGCTTCGGTCTCAGAAGGCGCTAAAGAAATAATTTTCGTAGGTGCCGCGTCAAACGTCACTTCTGTATCTGTCGCATCTTTTAACGTCAATGGATATACGGTTTTCGCCACTTCATTAGAAGACTGCGCATTCTCGGATGCAGGCGCTGTTTGCGTCGTCGCCTGATTAGCTGGCTTCGGCGCTTCCGCTGTCTGTGCTTGACCACAAGCCGCAAGGCTAAGCGTCAATAATAATGCGGCAGCTCCCGTCAAAATCGGACGACTCCATTTGCCTGCATAACGGGAATCAATCGAACTCGATGTTTTTACTTCGGTAGTCTTTTTCTCAACCTTGTACACGTTCATAGGGTAAATTCCTCCTTTTGATTCGATTTCGGGTACTGTAGATTTTGCGTCAGAGTCAGCGTCTGTCCCCGCCAATCGAAACGAAAAAAAGCCCTTTACCGGCAACAGCCTGCAAAAAGAGCTTCGATATGGACGCACGTCAATAAAGCTCCTGCTTTTTTGAAAAAAGTCTGGGAACTGTAAGTGAGCGTACGTGCATAGAGCGTTCTTTCCGCGAAGAACTGAACCAGCAACGGAGCTGTAAGGCAGGTCTCCTGACTCAAAGGTCGATCTAGGTCATTAAAATAACCTTTAGATCGTATAGAATCTGCCTTCTCATACGAAAGTTTACGTACAATGGCGATATCGATTCTACCTTTGTTACAGTGGCGGGACCGTGCCGGATTTGCACCGGCTTCCCTTTTAAGTGAAATCGCGTTGATCTTTGTGCGAACTTCACACCTCAACAGCTGTACATGTATAGAAATCGTAAAGGTTCTTCGATGCGAACCTTGCTTCCCGAATTATAGAGGAATGTTCAAAAGCACACAACCACTTGAACACGCAAATAAAAACCGTTTTGCCCACTCTTCACTTCGAGTGCCGCAAAACGGTTTTTCGGGTTTAACAGAATTCGCGTGTCCGCTCCATGAAACTATTTCCGCATATTTTGAGTATCTTTCAGTCTGTTTTGCTGATCTTGCATCTGGTCTTTCGTCGCTTCAATGCCTTCCGGCACTGATTTGCCTGAACCTTCGACCTGATTCTCTACGAAATCCTTCAACTTTCCACTGTGTTGACTGTCTTTCTTCTGATCTAACATAGCTTTCGCTTTTTCATCCATCTTTGATGCAACCTCCTCTTCGCTGTCCGCTTGAAGCGTCCATCGCGTATTGGTGTTGAATGAAGATAGTTATGTATTACACGTATGAGTCAATTTGAAACGATAAATGCCAAAATCGCGATCGTTTCCCACAATCTTTTCACGAATACTGGTCTTCCGCGATTTATATGGTTTACAATGATAAAGGCGAATCTCACGCAATTTCGAACGTTTTTTATTTTGTATAAAACAGGAGGCTTCCTCATGCTTTTTATCGACAATCAAGGCATTCACGATCCACGGATCAATTTGGCTATTGAAGAATTTGTTCTCCGTCATTTGCCGATGGATGGCGAAAGTTATCTGCTTTTTTATATCAACGAACCGTCGATCATTATCGGCAAGCATCAAAATACGGTCGAAGAAATCAATGCGGAATACGTTGAAGCCAACGGGCTTCATGTGGTGCGTCGATTATCCGGTGGCGGTGCGGTCTATCACGATCTTGGCAATCTGAATTTCAGCTTTTTGACGCAAGACGACGGGCAATCGTTCCACAACTTCCGTAAGTTCACCGAACCGATGACCGAAGCGCTGCGCGATCTTGGCGTAGCCGCAGAGTTGTCCGGTCGTAACGACTTGCAAGTGGGCGAAAAGAAAATCTCGGGCAATGCCCAATTTTCGACGCGTGGACGCATGTTCAGTCACGGTACGCTGATGTTCGATTCCGAACTCGACAACGTACATTCGGCTCTCAAAGCAAATCCGGAAAAGTTCAAATCGAAAAGCACGAAGTCTGTCCGCAGCCGCGTAGCCAACATCTCCGAATTTATGAACGAGAAACTGTCGCTGGAGCAATTCAAAGACAATATTTTGCGTCATATTTTCAAAGTTGAACCAAGCGAAGTGCCTCAGTACGTATTGACCGAAGAAGACTGGAAAAAAATCCACGAAATTTCGGAAGAACGTTACCGCAATTGGGATTGGAACTATGGTCAGTCTCCTGCTTACAACGTTAAACATGCTAAAAAACTACCCGTCGGCATTATCGATCTGCGTATGGATGTCAAAGACGGGCGTATCGAAGAGATGACGATTTTCGGCGACTTTTTCGGCGTTGGCGATGCGTCCGAAGTAGCGGCTATGCTTAAAGGCAAACGTTACGAAGAATCGGATATTCGCGCTGCGCTCGAAGGCGTGAATTTGAAACATTACTTTGGCAATATCGAAACGGAAGACTTTATTAATCTGGTATTTTTGAAAGACTAAATATAAAAAAGAGATAGACAAGACAGGAGAGAAATCATGACTTACAAATTAATCGCAATCGATATCGACGACACTTTGATTAACGACGACAAACAAGTTACGCCGGCTACGCAAAAAGCATTGGAACAAGCGGTTGAAGCTGGAGTCGTAGTTACGCTGGCAACTGGACGCGCTTATGCTTCCGCCAAACAATTGGCTGCGCAAACCGGCCTTAACGTCCCGATCATCACGTATCAAGGAGCTTTGGTCAAAAACTTGCTCGACGGTAAAGTGCTGCTCGAACGTCATGTTCCGGTTGAAGCGGCTTTGAAACTCGGCAAATACTGCTTGGAAAACAATCTGCATCTGCAAACGTATATCGACGACAAATTGTATGCGCGCGAGAAAAACGACAAGTTGGTCGCTTACGCGGAACTGAACAATACTCAATATTATTTGGAACCGGATTTCGAAAAGTTGTTCTCGCAGCCGACTCCGAAAATGTTGATTATTGATGATCCTGACTTTTTGGATGAATTGGCTCCTAAGCTGCATGAATTGCTTGGCGATCAAGTGCATATCACGAAGTCGAAGCCTCATTTCCTTGAAATCATGCACCATGAAGGAACGAAAGGTCATGCTTTGGCATTTTTGGCGGATTACTTCGGTTGTACGCTTGAAGAATGTATCGCAGTCGGCGATTCGTGGAACGATCACGAGATGTTGGAAGCGGCAGGTCTTGGCGTAGCGATGGGCAATGCGATTGAACCGCTCAAAGCGATTGCGGATTACATTTCGACCAGTAACAACGAAGATGGCGTGAAAGTGGTCATCGATAAATTTGTATTGAATACGTAATTGAAACTCATCACGAAAAGCCCGAAGCTTATCGCTTTCGGGCTTTTTGCTGCTTAGTCTTTATTCGGAAACGGGACTTTTTTCGTCCATTTCCGTCCGGTTAAACGAAGCGCCCAAGCGATGATCGTCCATATGACGGTGACGCCCATAAGCGGGAACATAAATAACAGCGGAATATCAATCAAAGCTCCGATATAGTCGGGGTTCAACCATTGGTAAATCAAGCCGGGCAAGGTAGCGAGCAATCCAATTCCCAATAAAATCCCGCAGCTTATCCAAGCTCGGCGCGAAAATCGCATAGCCGCAGCCAGAAGCGCAAGCAACACAAGTAGTTCAGCTATCCAAATTAAACGAAACAATGGATCGGGAAACGCTTCGGCAGGGTTCAATAACCACATAACCTTTCCTCCCCTTTCTCATGTTCAAAATAATCCTGAATATCCTCGCAATTTTGCTAGACCTTCCAAGAAAAAATAATCGCCGTAAATAATCGGTACATTCAAAGATCGACGCTCGGGATAATGCACGGTACCCAAGATCACCAATCCTTCTTCGTCTGCTGGCGCGCTAAAATGAACATGTAATCCGTGAAGTAGACGGGACGCTTCTTGGCGGTAAAAATCTCCCCGAGACGAATGTTTGGCTAATTCCAGTAGCCCGCTCGCGGCAATCGCTGTTGCCGAAGAATCTTTTGCCCCGCGATGCGGTTCGGTCGCTCGAAAATCCCAGACCGGTACAATTTCTTCCCCAAGCGATGCTAAAAAGAAATCGGCTATGCCTTCGGCAGCTTGCAAATACGCGGCATGACCGGTGTAACCGTAAGCCAATGCAAATCCATGCAAAGCCCAGGATGTCCCCCGTGCCCAAGCTGATCCTTTAGCAAAGCCCTGACCTCCATGCTCGGTAAGCATTTCGCCGGTTTCAGGATCAAATTCAACGGTGTGGCATACTGAGTAACCAGATCGAATAAAATGCTTTAGCACAGTATGGGCATGACGGTTCGCAATATGCGCAAAACGCGGATCGCCTGTTTCTTCCGAAGCCCAATACAGTAGCGGCAGATTCATCATGCAATCGATAATCGCTACGCCGCGCGTATCCATATGCGCACTTTCGAAATTCCAAGCTCGAATAAAAGCACCGGATTCGTTATACCTCGCCGCGAGAAGATTAGCAGCCAACAGACTTCGACGTCTCGAATCTTGCTCTCCATATTGCTTATACGTAGCCACTCCTGTCAGCAGCCAGATAAACCCCAAATCATGATCGACCTGCTCGGGATCGCCAAGCACTTGCTCCAACCGAATTTCGCATTCGTTTGCCGATTGGCGTAGCTCTGGATCACCCGACTCTCGCCCTACCAGATGCAAGATACCCGGGTAAAATCCGGCTGTCCACCACTGCGGCGACTCCGATTGATACATGCCATCTTGCACGACATGCGGAAACGAAGCACCGACTCGTTGGTGTAACTGATGTACTTTATGCGATGATTCTTGCCAAGCTTGCTCGATCCATAAATCGCTTTCATTTGTAGGTAAGCCAAACACAAGATTATGTTTGACCGCATCGTTATCTTTATTCGTTCTCATGTTCTTTTTTGAACTCGGCTGCCGCTTCTTTCATACGTGGATCGACTTGACCGATCTGATTCCCTTCGTGCATATCGGCGCGTTCGTCTACCGATTTTTCTTTTTCGACGTCTCGCGGCTCCATCGTACCGTCATCCCGCAGATTTGTAGCTTCATCCAACGTTGGATCAACTCGTCCATCCAGTGGGTCGGACGTGTGTTTTTTGTTTTTTTCGTCATGATATTCGCTCATCATAAATCCCTCCATATTTGAAAAAATTTTTGATTGGTTACCGTGTTAATCGTTCAATCATTCCTGTTCGTGCCGTAGATACTGCTATAGGCAGATCGGGCAATTTGTTCAGATCGACGTCGTGCGACATATGCGTATACACCGTGCGTGCTGGATTGATTTTAGGCAAAAGTTCTGCCGCTTCGCGCATATCGTATACCGAACGCGTCTCATACGGTGCATCTTCTTGTACGAAGCTCGTACCTAAAATCAATAAATCCGTGTTTTTCATCGGCGCAAGCTCGTTGTCGGACAATCCGATCGAGTCGGAACAATATACCCAGCAGAAATTATCTTTTTTAAGCCTATATGCATACGAATACCCGTTCTTTCCATGATTGACCCTCCAACTGAAAATCGACCAGCCGCCAAGCACCAGATCCGGCTCTACTTTTCGAAGCTCAATGTTGCGCTCCAACCACGGATAACGATCTATGATCGCGTCCAGCACTTCGCCAGGCGCATACAATATACCTTGCATCCCTGTCCATCGACACTGATCTGCCCATTCCGGCAATCCGCCGATGTGATCGAAATGCGCGTGCGTCACCAAGATCGTATCGACCGTACGAATCTTTTGCGCTTCCATCTGCACTCGCCAATCCGGTCCGCAATCTATCAAAAAACGTCCAAACTCACCTTCTACCGATACCAGCGACCGCAACCTCCGATTCACTCCGGTATCCCGTGCTTCTTGGCAAACTTCACATTCACAATATACCCGAGGAACCCCCATCGCATCCCCTGTCCCCCAAAACACAACCCGATCTTCCACCATTCTTCCCCTTCCATCGTTCCATCCTATTAAACTTCCTCAAAATGACTCCCTTGCTTCCTCTCTATAAACTATACCCCATTTCCCTACCTTCTCTAACGCAAAAAAACGCTAGCCCGCGTCCCCGCCACCCAACGTTTCTCATAATCTCATCTTTTATATATTATCTTTCCATCTCTTATCTTTCCATCTCTTATCTTTTCATCCCTAATCTTTAATCTTTAATCTTTGAATTTTTTAAATCTTTTCCCCCTCCCCTACCTTCCCCACGACGATGCGACGCAGGCGAGGGAATTTCGAATTGAGCGACTTTCGGCTTTCCGCAAGGAAAACGAGCTAGAGCGAAAGTCGAAATTCCCTCGCCCTCGCCCCAGCATCTCAAATTCCCGCCAATACCTGATACCAGATCCCGCGCTTCGAATAAAGCGTATCGCGTACTTCTCCCCATCCACCCAAATACTCAATATCGAATAATCCTGAGGGTACCGGATAATCTTTTTCAAACTTCGCGTACACTTCAGGATTGGTCGGACGGAATCCATTTTCCGCAAACACTTCTTGAGCTTGCTGCGACCACAAAAAATCAAGAAAAGCTTCGGCAACTTCTCGCGTCCCGTGCTTATCTACATTACGATCTACGACCGCCGCCGGATTTTCGATCAGAATCGTATCGTCCGGTACGACGACTTCGTATTTGGCGCCTTTTTTGATCCGTGCGACTAGTTCATTTTCATACGTGACCAACGCATCGCCTACCCCGTATTCAAAAGCCGCCATCGAAGCACGACCGCTTTTATCCAAAGATTCGATATTGGCATGAACCGATTCTAAAAAAGCTTTCGCAAATGCTGGGTCTTTTTTGCCTTCTTCACGTTCAGATTCTTTGAGACCTGCTCCATAGATCGCATTAATATCCCATTGTGCACCGCCGGACGTTTTCGGATTCGGATATAACACTTTGACTCCCGGTTTCGCTAAATCCGCAAAACTTCGAATCCCCAGCGGATTTCTTTCACGCGTTCCGATTACCGCAACCGAAGTCGTAATCATACCGCCATCCGGCTTATCTTTCCAATCTTTGTTGACTAGTTCAGCTTTCGTCAGCTTATCGATATCGCCTTCTAATGACAGCAGTGCCACATCAGCTTCGAACCCTCCGACGATAGCGCGAGCTTGCGTACCGGAAGCTTCATACGATTCTTGAAAAGTCACCGTTTGGCCGGTTTCTTCTTTCCACTTTTTCTGAAATAACGGAATGATATCTTGCACCGAATCTTTGACGACGCTATAAGCACCGATTACCAGCGTCACATCACCTTGCGGCGCAGTTCCTCCGCTAGCTTCGGCTTGATCTGCTGACGACGAACATCCTGCAAACAAGGAAGCCATGAGCGATAGCACCATACCTAGCGACAACAGACGTTTGGATCTTTGAATAGTAGATGCACTACGTTTGCGTTGATCCTTATCTTTCACGGTTTTCACACCCTCGTTTTTTTGTGATATTGCTCGTCATTAGATCATCATCGACATCGGATCGAGTTTGAATCGGTTTTCGGCTATCCAACTTTTTTCTTCGTTATATAGATAAGCACGGTGTACCATCACTCGAACGGGATCGCCGACTTGCAACGGTTCTTTTTCCAAAGACCGGTACGTAATCAGCTTCTGGTCGCCCACCTGCACTTCAACCAACCATTGATTGCCGCGAAAATGCAGATGATTGACGACTCCTTCTTCGGTAGCCGACAATAACGGGAATTCGTTCGGACGCCCAACTTCGATATATTCGGGACGGATCAGCGCTTTGGTGCCTGGTCTTTCCGCGGCGCGATCAAATCCGTGTAAACGAGCAGCGTGCTCGACTTGCGTCGATTCTCCGATAAAAGATGCTACGAAAGGCGTCGCAGGTTGTTTGTAAATATCCCACGGCGTACCTTTTTGCTCGACTTTCCCTTGACTGATGACCATAATTTCGTCGGCAACTTCGATCGCTTCTTCTTGGTCATGCGTCACAAAAATAGAAGTAATGCCTACACGCTCAATCAGTTCACGTAACCAGATCCGCAATTCTTGCCGGATTTTCGCGTCGATCGCCGCAAATGGTTCATCGAGCAAAAGAAGTTGGGGTTCGGGCGCAAGCGCGCGGGCAAAAGCGACGCGTTGACGCTGCCCTCCGGACAATTGCTGCGGATAACGTTGCTCGAATCCTTTTAGCCCCGTTAACTCAACCAATTCGGTAACTCGCTCATGGATTCTCGCTTTCGGCGTTTTTTGGACTTTTAATCCATAGGCAATATTTTCGAAAACAGTCATATGCTTAAATAACGCGTAATTTTGAAAAACAAAGCCGATGCCCCGCTCTTGCGGCGGCAATTTGTTCACGGATTTTCCGTGGAATCTGATTTCGCCTTGATCCGGGCTTTCCAGCCCGGCAAGCATCCGTAGTATGGACGTTTTGCCGCCGCCGCTTGGACCGAGCAAACCGATCAGATGCCCTTTTTGAATATCGAACGAGACGTCTTTGACGGCATGAAAATTACCGAAATGCTTATCTAAGCCGCGTACTTCCACATGCTGCATGTCAATGCACTTCCCTTCTTTTTTTCGTCCATTCCATGAGCAGCAGCAATGCCGCCGAGAAAGCCGCCAAGATCAATGCAATTCCGCCAGCCGCTGCAATATTAAAGTTTTCCACGTCTTGATAGACAAGGGTTGTAGCGGTCTGCGTGCGATTGATAATATTACCGGATACGACGAGTACGGCTCCAAATTCGCCCATCGAACGCGCAATCGTGAGTACCGCTCCATACGCGACGCCCCAACGAATCGAAGGCCAAGTGACGCGCCGGAACGTTGTCCATCCATAAGCGCCGAGTGTTGCCGAAGCTTGCTCTTGGTCGTCACCGATTTCTTCGAGTACCGGCATAATCTCCCGCACCATTAGAGGAAACGTCACGAATAAAGTCGCAATGACCATCCCCGGAAACGCGTATACGATATTCAGCCCGAGTTTTGCAAAAAAAGCGCCAAGCGCTGTATCGGGACCGACCAACAATACGATCATTAGTCCACCGATCACAGGAGAAACCGCATAAGGCAGATCGACAATACTGTTCATTACACTGCGTAATCTGCGATTCAGCCATTTGCCTCGGACAAGATATAACGCCGTCATAATACCGAATATCCCGTTAAGGATCGTTACGCATAACACGACTAAGCCGGTCATCATCAAAGCATGCAGCGCTTCCGGGCGACTGATCGATTCGACAAAGCCTGACCATCCGCCGGAAAAAGCGCTTTGCGTCATTTTGACCAAAGGAGCAATCAGCAGCACAGCGAACACGATATACGTGAGAATAATCCATAACTTTTTCATTGATTATTCCCTCCTTCCGCGGCGCTGTACTCGGTTGATGATCCATAAAATCAGCAGCGATAACGTCAGCAACAATACAGAAACCGCAGCCGCTCCCAGGTTGTTGTCACTTTCAACCTCCCCGTAAATAAAAACGGACGCGGTCAGCGTTTTTGCCGGAATGTTGCCTGCTACCAATACGACAGCTCCAAACTCCGCTAAAGCTCGGGAAAAAGCCAACATCGCGCCTCCGGCGATTCCCGGTGTAATTTGCGGCAAAATGACTTTGAAAAAAGTTGTGGAACGAGAAGCGCCCAGTGTATAAGAAGCTTCTTCTGCCGAACCGTCCATTTCTTCAAGTAGCGGTTGAATCGCGCGAATGACAAAAGGAAACGTCACGAATACCATCGCGATAACGATTGCCGGCTGGTGAAATACGATATCGAAGCCAAGACGTTCGGCAAGACCGCCGATCCAACTATTTGGACCAAGCAGCAGCAAGATCATCAGCCCGCCTACCGCGGTCGGTAAAGCAAAAGGCAGATCGACCAGACTGTTCAGAATCGTTCTTCCCACAAAGCGGTAACGCACTAAAACCCAAGCGATCATGGTCCCGATCAACACGTTGATTACCGTCGCGATCAGCGCAAGCTTGAGGGTTAGCAATACGGCTTTCCAAGCGATTGGATCCGAGATACTTTCCCAAAAAGGCGTCCACCCTTCGCTAAACGCATACACATAAACACCGGTAATCGGAAGCACAATTAAAACTACAAAATAAAGCAATACCGTTGTCCGAAATCCATAGGTCCACCCTTTGTGACGTAGCCATGACGTTTGCACCGGATCTTCCTCCATTTTAAAAAAGGTCGCCCTTTTTCATTATTCCTATTAGTCTAGTCGGTTTAACTTACTGCATAATGTATCAGGGTTGGAGGTGAGCGTCAATCTTCTTTTTTTCGAAATGGGAGAAAGGGGGGAGCATTGGGGGCGCCGCGAGCGTGTTTCGACCTGCGCTTCGTTGTCCTTTCCCCTTTTGATTGGAATAAAAGATGTAGGTAAGGGGAAAGAGCAAAGGCGCTTCGGTTCGAAACACGCTCGCGGCTGGGCAATGTGGTGGGTGAAGGGTAATATAAGAACATAGAGAGCTGCTGCTGCGATAAAATGTGAAGTTGGGATAAGATATAGATTTGTGAAGAGAGTTAATGATAAAGATAAAAGGAGGAGATGGTATGTTGCATACTGTGGAATTGTCTACTTCGCGTCGGGATGAGATTGTGGATATTACGGGGCACGTGAAAGAATTGGTGCAGAAAAGTGGGATTAAAGAAGGGATTGTGATGGTGTATTGTCCGCATACGACGGCTGGGATTGCGATTAACGAAAATGCGGACCCGGATGTAAAGCGGGATATTTTGATGATTTTGGACGAAGTGTATTCGTGGGAACATCCGAAATACCGCCATGCGGAAGGCAACACAGCGGCACATCTTAAAGCGATCACTTGCGGTTCGTCGCAGACGATGATGATTGATGGCGGGAAATTAGTGCTTGGGACTTGGCAAGGGGTGTATTTTTGCGAGTTCGATGGCCCTCGTACGCGGACATTTAAGGTGAAGATTATTGAAGGTTAGTTGAAATAGATTCTAGCTAAAATGATGTAAAAACGTAATTTATTGCGTATTTGCATCATTTTTATATCTAAAACTGTATTCATTCTTCTGATTTCCTTTTATAATTAAAAAGAAAACGGAGTTGATTATGGTGGAGTTGCTTGACCCTCGAAATGACTTTTTATTCAAACGTATATTTGGAAGCGAAGAAAATCGGGATGTTCTATTGGCTTTTCTAAATCGTACTTTTACTGAAGTTGGGCAACCCCCTTTAAGCGAGATTTTACTACTTAACCCTTATACAGATAAAGACTCACCCAGCGATAAGCAGTCCATTTTGGATATTCGAGCGCGAACGGTAGCAGGCGAACTTATTAATGTTGAAATGCAGCTATTTAACCGATACGATATGGAAAAGCGAACACTGTTTTATTGGAGTAAACAATATGGGAGCCAATTGGTCGAAGGTCAATCTTATGATACGCTAAAACGCTGTGTAACTATCAATATTCTAAATTTTTCTTTATTGCCGAACGAACTTTATCATAGTGTATTTCATCTGCGTGAAGACCGTACAGGTATACCGTTGACTGACGATATTGAGATTCATTTTCTAGAATTACCCAAGTTACAAGAACATGCTGTGGATCTTGAAGAAGGCGGACTTGCAAACTGGTTATTATTCCTTAAAGGTGTCGATCATACTCATTGGGAGGTGCTGACCATGAACGAGCCAAAATTAAAAAAAGCCATGAATACGTTAGAGTTTTTGAGTCAAGATAAAGAATTACGTATGGAATATGAAGCTCGGCAAAAGTTTTTGCACGATCAAGCTTCAATGATGAATGCAGCAAAAAATGCGGAAGCTTTTGGATTTAAGTATGGCATGAAGCAAGGCTTGCAACAAGGCATTGAGCAAGGCATTGAGCAAGGCATACAGAAAGGGATTGAGCAAGGGATTACCGAAGGAATTCAACGTGGTATTGAAGATACAGCTCGGCGCTTATTAAAAATGCAATTAAGCACTGAAGGAGTAGCTGAGGCTACAGGTTTAACGATTCCCCAAGTCGAACATCTTCGAAAGTCTTTATAATACATGCAAAAAAACGTTAACCCTTGTAGCTTTTTGAAAAGCTGAAGGGTTAACGTTTTTTCAATTCGCTCGCTTCCATAAATCAACGCATCGAAGCGTTTGGCTTGTACTTATTCAGTGTTGTGAAGCAGGCAGCTGTAGAGGCGCGCACAAAATACGCACATGTGCGATTGCGGCAGCTTGTATGTCTTCAAAAGAAGACTTTTCATGAATATAGTACGAAACAAAACCATGCACAGACAAAAATAGGCTCAGTGGAATATTTTTCAAAGACTCTTCGCTATATACTCCGTTTTGATCCAAATGCTGCCTGACGATCGAAGCGAATAAATCCAGACATCGCCCTTGTTCGTTTCGACAATAAGCCAGTAATTCTTCGTCGCGCGTCATAAACATAATTTCGTACTGATGCGGATGATCCAAACCGAACCGGATAAATTCCAGCAATAACAATTCGGTACGTGTAAATCCTTCAACTTCTGGAGCATGGACTACACTGTTCAAGGAGCTCGATAAATAACCGAAATCTTCAATGACGATTGCGTAAAACAGCTCCGCTTTTTCTTTAAAATGATAATAGAGCGAACCGTGGCTGTAGCCTAGATGTTGTCCGATACTGCGCATCGAAATCGCACGGTATCCTTTGGTGATAAACAAATGTCTGGCGGCTTCCAAGATTCGCTCCCGCGACAGTTCCTGCTCTACTGCTCTTCTCGCCATAGTCGTTATTCCCCTTCGATGTAATAAACCGGATCTCCTTTCACGATCTCGGCTTGTCCTTGAGTCAGATCGGTGATCCAAGAAATAAAACGATCGGCTTCCGCAAACAAAGGTAAACCCAGCAACGTCACTTTATCCGTAAAAACGGTTTCACCCGTACGAATATCGCGTCCACGCAGCTCATTTTCTATTTTGCCATGCCACGTATAGTCGATTGTAATAAATACTTGCGTATGTAGCACCTGCACAATTTCATCGCCGGATTCCACCGCAGCTACCGCTCCGTCTGCATAAGCCCGAATCAGTCCTCCTGCACCCAACATAATCCCTCCGAAATAGCGAGTGACCACGACCGCAACATTTTTTAACTCCCGATTTTTTAGCACTTCCAAAATAGGTTTACCGGCGGTTCCACTTGGTTCTCCGTCGTCGGACTGTCTTTGGATTTCATCACGCTCGCCGAGCAGGTAAGCGGAACAATTATGAGTAGCGTCGCGATGAAGTTTTTTGATTTCGTCGATAAAAGCGATCGCTTCTTCTTCGGTATCGACAGGTCGGATATGACCGATAAAACGCGATTTACGAATCACTATTTCTTGATTGCCTTCTGTTCTGACTGTCTTGTAACGTTCCAACATAGATGTTTTCGAACCTTTCCTTATAGTAGAAAGCAGTTCCCCGTTTGAGCGATTGCGTAAAACGCAAAGCTTACGGATGAACTGCTTTCTTCTGTTTGGTCCGATTATCCGCGGCTAGCGAATTAACCGGTGGTTATTCTCTTATTAAAACAGGATTTTACGTTTCCGTAAAGATTGATGTCAGAATTATTCCGACAAACGGGATTCCAATTCTGCTTTTTCTTTTTCGAAACCTGGTTTTCCGAGCAAAGCGAACATGTTTTTCTTGTATGCTTCAACGCCCGGTTGGTCGAATGGGTTCACGCCCAGCAAGTAGCCGCTGATGCCGCAAGCTTTTTCGAAGAAGTAGACCAGGTAGCCGAATGTATACGGACTAAAGTCTTTGATATTTACGATCAGGTTCGGTACTTGACCATCGGTATGAGCAAGCATTGTACCTTGGAACGCCTTTTTATTGACGAAGTCCATCGTTTTACCAGCGAGGAAGTTCAGACCGTCCAGATCGTCTGCGTCTTCTTCGATCGTGATTTGCTCGGATACATTTTCCACTTGGATAACCGTTTCGAAAATGTTACGGCTACCTTCTTGGATAAATTGACCCATCGAGTGCAAATCAGTCGAGAAGTCCACCGAAGACGGATAGATCCCTTTGAAATCTTTACCTTCACTTTCGCCGAAAAGTTGTTTCCACCATTCCGATACGAAGTGCAGCGAAGGCTCATAGTTTACCAAGATTTCTGTACCTTTGCCTTTGCGATACAGCGCGTTTCGAACCGCTGCGTATTGATACGCTTCGTTCTCTGCCACGTTCGGGTTCGAGAATTCGTCCGAAGCGTCAGCCGCACCTTGCATCATAGCATCAATATCAACACCCGCTGCTGCGATTGGCAACAGACCTACTGCTGTCAGCACCGAATAACGTCCGCCAACATCATCAGGAATCACGAATGATTCGTAACCTTCTTCGGTCGACAATTTTTTCAGAGCGCCGCGAGCTTGGTCTGTTGTTGCATAGATGCGTTTGCGAGCTTCTTCTTTGCCGTATTTCTTTTCCAGAGCCGCGCGGAAGATACGGAAAGCAATAGCCGGTTCTGTTGTTGTACCGGATTTGGAGATGACGTTAACCGAGAAGTCTTTGCCTTCTACCAGTTGAAGCAGATGAGCAAGGTAGGTCGAGCTGATGCTGTTCCCTGCGAAAAAGACTTGCGGGGTTTTGCGCTGCGATTTGTCTTGTACGTTGTAGAACGAGTTCGTCAACATTTCGATCGCTGCACGCGCACCCAGATACGAACCGCCAATCCCAATTACGATCAGTACTTCGGAGTCGCTTTGAATTTTTTCAGCCGCTTTTTTGATACGTGCAAATTCTTCTTTATCGTAAGCTTTCGGAAGATCGATCCAGCCGAGGTAATCCGAACCTACACCTGTTTTGTTATGAAGTTGCTCGTGAGCCAATTTGATCGGTTCTGCAAAATAATCGACTTCGTGCTGACCTACGAAACTCAGTGCTTTACTGTAATCAAAATGAACGTTTTTAGCCATGATAAAAATTCCTCCTCGTAAATGGACTGCTTCGATCTTCTATGCGATCTAATCTCAATCTTTCAAATAAAGCCGCCCCTATCGTTATCCAGCAGGAGTCCATCACGGATGCTCGCTTTCGCTTGGACGCCGTAGGGGCGGAGTTAAGTTAATTATTTAAGCAAAGCTTTCACTTTAGCGACTACATTTTCTGGGGTAAAGCCGTACTCTTCCATCACTTTACCACCTGGAGCCGAAGCGCCAAATGTGTCGATGCCGAGAATTGCACCTTCATCGCCTACATAACGCTCCCAGCCGAACGGGCTAGCCATTTCTACAGCCAGGCGAGCTTTGACGTCAGGAAGCAAGACCGAATCTTTGTAAGCTTTGTCTTGTTTTTCGAACAGATCCCAGCTTGGCATACTGATTACGCGAACTTGGATGCCTTCTTCGGCAAGTTTGGCTTGAGCTTTCACTGCCAATTGAACTTCCGAACCTGTGGCAATGATTTGCGCCGTTGGTTTGCCGTCTTTTGCGTCGGACACGACATAAGCACCGCGTGCCACGCCTTCCCAAGCGCCTTCGACTGTACCTTCAAGAATCGGCAAGTTTTGACGAGTCAATACCAGTGCAACCGGGTTTTCTTTGTTTTGGAGCGAGTAAGCCCAAGCCGCGGAAGTTTCGTTACCGTCTGCCGGACGAATAACGGTCAGACCCGGAATGATGCGGATCGAAGCCAATTGTTCGATCGGTTCATGCGTAGGGCCGTCTTCGCCAACTGCGATACTGTCGTGTGTCAGGACGTAAGTCACTGGCAACTTCATCAGCGAAGCCAAACGGATTGCTGGACGCAGGTAATCGGTAAATACGAAGAACGTACCGCCGAAGACTTTGATCCCGCCGTGAAGGGCGATACCGTTCATTGCGCCTGCCATACCGAATTCACGTACACCGTAGTAAATATTACGTCCGGCACGGTCTTGCGGCGTGAACACTGTAATATCGTTCAAGTGAGTCATTGTCGAACTTTCCAGATCGGCAGATCCACCGAACAATTGTGGGACGCGGTGTACAACACCGTTCAAAGCTTTACCGGAAGCCACGCGAGTCGACAAGTCTTTGTCTTCTGTTGTATATTTCGGCAGATCAGCATCCCAGCTTACTGGCAGATCGCTGTTGAATGCGTTCAAGAATTGAGCTGCCAATTCTGGATTTTCGTTTTGGAATTTCTCGAATTGGTCATCCCAGATTTTGTTGGTCAGTTCGCCTTTTTCTTTTACTTTAGCGAAATGCTCGCGAACTTCGTCTGGTACGAAGAAGTTTTCTTCGTGAACCCATTCGTAGAATTCTTTAGTCAGTTTGACTTCATCCGAACCCAGCGGCGAACCGTGAGGGCCTGCATGACCGCCTTTACCTTGTTTGTTCGGGCTACCGTAACCGATGATCGTTTTTACTTCGATCAATGTTGGGCGTCCCGTATCCATTTTAGCTTCTTCGATCGCTTTGGCAATCGCGTCCAGATCGTTACCGTCTTCTACGCGAAGCACTTGCCAACCGTAACCTTCGAAGCGTTTTTGTACGCTTTCGGAGAACGACAGCGAAGCTTCGCCGTCCAGCGTAATATCGTTAGAATCGTACAACATAACCAATTTGCCGAGCTGCATGTGACCTGCCATCGAAGCCGCTTCGTGAGATACGCCTTCCATCAAGTCGCCATCGCCGCAGATTGCATAGGTATAATGGTCGATGAGTTTGTAATCGCCTTTGTTATAGACAGAAGCCGTGTGTGCTTCTGCGATCGCCATACCGACTGCCATCGCCACGCCTTGACCCAGTGGGCCTGTCGTTGCGTCAACACCAGCAGTATGACCGAATTCCGGGTGACCCGGAGTTTTGCTTCCCCATTGACGGAACTGCTTGATTTCGTCCATCGGCAGATCGTAACCCGACAGGTGCAGCAAGCTGTAAAGCAACATCGAACCGTGTCCTGCAGACAGCACAAAACGGTCTCGGTTAACCCAAGTCGGGTTCGACGGATTGTGGTTCATTGTTTTTGCGAAAAGTTGGTAACCCATTGGAGCCGAACCCATCGGCATACCCGGGTGTCCTGAGTTTGCTTTTTCGATCGCATCGATCGAAAGTGTACGTACAGTAGCAATCGACAAATCGTCGATTTTAATATTGTTAGCCATGTTCTAATATCCTCCTCGGTCGTTTTCGGTGTTCCCGCAAACGGATTGTGAAGACTCCTATAGTCCAGTATATCACTTTGAAATATTCATTTCCATAGGATTCGAAACAAAGGCGAAATTTCATCCCTGCCTTTACTCCGATTTTTCGTCCATCTGTTCAATCTTTCTTTGACTTTTTACCCATCGCGCATGTAAATATTCGCTTTCTGGGCAAAATTAATAAAGATTTAATCAAAGGTTCAAATAAATAATTGCTGACGTTTCTGTTGCTGTGGATCTTGCTCCAGCTTCGAATTCGTATTAAAAATCATCGTATCGCGGGTCTCATTCTTATAAGGTGTCCACGGAAGTTCAGAAGTAGACGGATCGCCCGAAGCTGCAAAAGCTTGCCAAGCGCTGCGCATGGAATCGGATACTTGTTGCAAAGAAGAATCGACACGTACACCGACCAGTGGCAACAAAGCCGTATTCCCGAAAACAAAAGGCATTTCAGCCGCGTGCACCGCTTTTCCAAAGAAAGGATGTCCCGGAAAAGTCCAATCGAATCGATACATCCATACGGAAGCATACTGAGCTTGCGCTTCTGCAAATTGTAACGACGCTCTCCAGAAATACACATCGGTCATCATCTGTGCTTGTCCGTCTATCGTAGACGGATAAGCAGCTATCCAAGCTTCGACATCTTGCACACCCGTCAACGCTCGAATCGTATGCACCGTTTGCTCGGGCGATGTGACTTGCGATTGTTCACGGATAAAAAAGTGACCTTCGTCATGGTTCGTCCCGATCAGCAAATCTACACCTTTTGCCGCTCCTTGCGACACGGCAAGCAAAGGTTCCTCCGGCAATGTCGCTTCCTCTACAACCGGTTGGAAAGGTAACGCTGGCCAAGATTCCCCGGCTTGCGGCTGCATCTGCGAAGCTGCGATCATGAGCTCTTCAGAGGTAAACGTCTTGAGTCGTTCCAATTCTCCGCCATCAATATTCAAGCCGCGCAAAAAGGCTGCCGCGACAATCTCACCTTGAACAGACGACATGGATTGGGCGCCACCACTTTGCATAATCGCTTTACGGAACAATCCTTTTGCCGCAGGCATTGCCATTAATGCAGCGATACACATCGAACCCGCCGATTCGCCAAACAATGTCACGTTTCCGGGATCGCCGCCAAAAGCTTCGATATTATTTTTGATCCATTCTAGCGCTTGTACTTGATCCAACAATCCAACATTGGAATCAAATCCTTCGCCCAGCGGAGACAGATGCAAAAAGCCTAACGGCCCTAACCGATAATTCAACGAAACGACGACACATCGACTTTGCCGCGCCAGCACCGTGCCATCGTACAAAGGCAAGCTTGAAGAACCGGTGACGAAAGATCCTCCGTGAATCCATACCATAACAGGCAACTTCTCCGCCCGATCTTCCGGTGCCCAGACATTCAGGTATAGGCAATCTTCAGACATGGTGACGCCTGGAGAAGCAAAAATCGAATCTTCCGGCGGCTTCGGTTGCAAAGCAATCGAACCATAATTTAAAGCATCGCGCGTACCTTCCCAAGATGTAGGCGGCTGAGGAGCACGGAATCGTAGATCGCCAATCGGCGGCTGCGCATAAGGTACTCCTTTCCAAAAGGATACGCCATTCGAAGAACTTCCTCGCAATTGTCCTTGCTTGGTTTGAGTCATTGTATCTGCCATTTTGTCTCCTACCTTTCCGTATCGAAGAACTTCGTTCTCTTTCATTTAAACACAGCGTAAGGCTAAGGTTCAAATGAGCTTGTTGCCTCAATCAAGTTTTACTTTATCATCAAAAAAAGCGCTCTCCTTAAAAGGAAAACGCTTTAACTTTTTGACGTTCAAGTTACGGGATTGCCGATATTACGAGAAGGTCCCATCGAAGCGCCTTCAATCAGTTTGACTTGAATCAATTCGTGGTCAATCGAGTCGCCTGTTAAAATACGTAGCAAGTGTTCCGCTGCCGACGCTCCCCATTTCGCACGTGAATAATCAACTGTGGCAAGTCTCGGCTGTACGTATTTCGCCAGTTCGATATTATCGAAACCGATTACATGCACATGCTCGCCAATTTGCAAATTCGTATCTTGTAACACATTATTGATGCCGACCGCCATTTCGTCATTGAGACAAAAAACAGCGACAGGGCTTGTATATTCGTCGATGATTATTTTCGCTGCGAGTTCGCCGCCTTGTTTTTCAAAATTACTGACGATTTCAATCAATTCAAGTTCTTGATGCTGCTCGGCAAATTGACGTACAACCGCCAGACGTTGATTCGAATCGTAAGAATCTTCAGGTCCGGTCACGACGTAGACTTTGCGATGACCTTGATCCCATACATGCTGCATCGCAGCTTGTGCGCCGGAACGATTGTCTAGCAATACTCGATTGATATTTGGATGAATCAATTCACGATCCATAACCACAATGCGATGCCCGCGATCGGCATATCGCAAAATCTCTTCACTATCAAAATCCGAATCCAAAATGATCGCGCCATCAATCATACGTTCAGGCAACATCCGATGCGATTGCACACCGCTGCACACAATCATATCGTATCCTTTTTGGTTCAGCACGTTTTTCACGCCATCTAGCAAGTCCCCGTACACTTCTCCCCGAAAATCAGTCAAGAATACGCCGATAATACGGGATTCTCGCTTTTTCAGCGTGCGCGCTGCGGCATTTGGGACATAGTTCAACTCTTCTGCGATCGCAAGTATTCGCGAACTCGTTTCATCTGTCACTTTGCTGCTACCGTTTAACGCGTAAGAAACCGTCGAAATCGATACTCCCGCCTTTTTGGCAATATCCTTAATACTTACCAATCCACTCGCTCCTCTGTCTGGTCGTCTTATTCTTATTATAACCATCTAACAGACAACAAAGGCGATCCGTCAAGATCGCCTTGTGTTTTTCAGTGAATTTTACACGAAAATTTCGATTTGGTTGCTATTTTTGTCAGCTAAACGTTCAAATTCGCTGCGCGAGATACGAAGACCGCCTTCGCGATAACGATTGTTTTGAACTTTTTCTCCGATCGGCTGACCGTTCAAAGTCACTTCTCCAGATCGATCAGTACCGATTCGGTAGATAAACGTTGCTGGAATCCCATCGTAGCTAAAGTCCAAATGCAGACCATTTAGCGAAGCTGGAAGAACCGGATCGACGATCAGATCGCCGCCTTCTTGACGGATACCGAGTACGTTGCCGATCAACTGGTTCATGTAGATCCCAGGGCCGCTAGAGTAGATTCTCCACCCGCCTTTGACCGCTACATCGCCGCTTTTCAGTTCGCCAAAACGGTCTTGAGCTTCGTAACGGTTGTTGAATTTACCGTCCGAGCTACTGAAATACGAGTTGCTTTGACGCAGTTCCGCGTTTGGAACGACATCACGAATCCCGACTGGGTTAATGATCGCAAGCCCGTTCCATGTCTCGTCCGCAAGACCCAGTTTTGCCATCGCTTCGACATAACGGATATGTGCGTGAACATATTGCAAACCGATTTCACGCCCGAAGTTCGAGGCTTGTTCCGCACGTTTGAAATGCGTGCTGACGCCGCCAGCATATTGCGCAGGACGGTTCATCAGACGTACGCCGTCTGGGCAATAGAATTCGCGTTTGATCAGTTCATAATGCGACTTCGCTTGCTCAGGTGTCAGCAATTCTCCGATCATGCTGCGCGTCATAGGCAGCAAACGGTAATGGATGCCTGTTTCTTCGTCACTTGGGTGCAGCATCGGTTTTGGCTTGTCGGCTTCTTCCATATAGACAAAGCCCGGAATGACATCGGTATTCAGCATATAGCGATTGAAGTCGCTACGAATACCTTCGGCAAGATTTGCAAGTTCTTGCGCGAATTCGGAATCTGCATCTCCTAAAGCTGCCGACAATACGTTCACGGTCTGATACGTCAATGCAACAGTCCAACTGCTGACCATGTATTGCTTCAGTTGTGCATTAGCCGGTTGAAGCGTATCGTCCCAATCGCCGTCGCCGTAAGAAGACAAGAACGTATCGTGCAAGAAGTTGTTTTTGATATACTGAATTTCTTTTTTGGCATGATCCAAAATGCTATACGATTCTTCGGTGAATCCGAATTTGTGTTTCACTGTATAAGGAACTTGCTCTTCCAAGATACTGAAATCACGAGTCGTTTGCAGGTAGTCGCCCAATACTTTCAGCGGCCATACGATAATATCGCCGTGGCTTTCTTCTTGTTGAATCGCAAAGTATTGATCGAACATAAACCATTGCGGCCAAGCGCCGTCGTCTTCATATTGGTGCGAGTAGACGGTTTTGAGAATGTCTTTGACCTGACCGTATTTTTGCGTCGCCATAAAGTATTCGACTGGTCCTTGGCACACGTCGCGTGTTCCCCAAGCTGCGCCGCCGTACTGCTCCAATCCGTGCGGAGACGAGTAGTGAACGAGCATGTTGTGCGTGTACCACCAAGCGAGTGCATTCACTTTGAACAATTCTTCATGTGTCGCTTCGCCGTCTTTGGACAAACGGAATCCGTTCATCACATCTTGATAGAAATTACGGTACGCGGCAATCTCGTTATCCAACGACTTGGATTCCAAAGGAAGTTCCTTACCGTCCAAAAGCCCTTGAATCGTCAATGTCCATTGCGCACTGGATTGTACGTTCAGCGCGACCAGAGACGCATCGCCAGAGTTTACGCCGTCTGCAAGCGCCGACTCGTCGTGAACCGAAACTTTCGCACCGTCAACTTGCATCACGAAGGTTAGGTTTGGATACGCCGTTGCGCTGAGCGAGTCGGTATCTGCTTTAAAGACCAACTGCCCGTCTTTTTGCGTCATATGCAGCGGGAATTCGTATTCGTTCACGTTCATCGTGACTTGCGTCGTTACGAGATACGTATACGCTTTGCCGCTTTGCGAACGAACTTCCAAACGAACTTCCGGGCTGTCTACTGTCGTAAACGTCGTGACGAAGATCGTATCGCTTTCCATTTTGTACGTCCAACGCGCATAATTGAAGCCGATCTCAAACATCGACGGCATCGTTAGCAAACGATATTGTCCATCCAGCTCGATATAAATACGTTGACCCGCTGTTTTCGGAACATTCAGTGCGTTACGCGCGTTGCTCATCATTTTGTTGAAGTTCGTGTTGCCAAGTACAAGTTGCGAGTTAAAAATACCGTACATGTAAGCGGTTGAAGCCAGTACCGGTACGCCAAACTCTACATTGCCGCCGCTCATTAAGATATGACCGTGAGGACGCTCAACGAGACGTTCTTTTTCTTTCAACACGATATGTTCATACGTATCCGTGAAGAAAGCGAGCAATTTGCCATTTTCGCGTTCTTCTTCGTAACGGTTCGGGAACAGCGCTTCGACTTCTGCGTCGCTCAAATCCAGCGTTTGCAGCGGTTCGCCGATTGTCGATTTGAAAGATACGCTAGGTTGAGTTTGCAGTTCGCCAACTTCTTCCTTCTGATAAGCTTCCCAAGCCGCTTGCACGTCTTGTGCATACTCGATTTCTGTGATCGCGGATGGATGATTATCGCGATACAATCCGTAGAACACGAAATTCTGTTCGCCATTTAGCTCGACTAACTCTGATTGCAAAGCGGTATAAGCAAATTCATACTGATACACTTCGTTCACTAATTTTTCTTGCGTCAAAGCTTCCGGCACATTCGTTTCTTTGTAAGACTTGCCGAAGAACTGGAATCCGTCTGTCGAATAGCCAACTGCGCGCGTCAACGAACCTTGTTGCATATACGGGAATGCGCCGCCTTGCGGTTGGTTTTGACGCGAGCAGACGATATAGCCTTTTTCGGAATCTTGGAACACAGCATGATCGATATATTGGGACAAATATGCTTCGTTGCTACGTACGGCACCCGGGTCAGCGTCGCCGATATCTTGAGCGTATACGATATCGATTTTGACGCCTTTGCCGGAAGTTTGGATATCCCAGAACCACACGTCATGTTGGGTCGCCGCAAAAGTGACTTTATACTCTACATTGCCGGCTTGACCTTCCCATACGACGCGTTTGTCGTTTTGACGAACGGTGCTGGAAGAATGAATCCCAAGCAGCGGGTAAAAAGTGATTCCCGATTGTTCATGAATACGCAGATAGATATTGTTCAAAGATCCGTCCAGCGGAGAAGACAGCAGTTGGTTTAACATACTTTTGCCGCCCGTCGCTTGGTATAGATCGCCGCTTGGCCAGAACGTAAAGTTCAAATTTCCTGCTTGCACGTTAAATTTCGAATTTGTGTTTGCGATAGTTGCCATGAATGCGCTCACTCCTATATAGATAGTCTTTTAAGATAAGATGAAAGAATGTTGCAAGGTGTCTCGGCTGTTGCCACCGACAAAAATGTCAAAACGCCCAGGATCGCTTTTGAAGCTCAGATCCGAATGATGGTAACGTAATTGCTCTTCATTTAAAGTGAATACAGCTTTGCCGCTCTCACCCGGTGCTAGCTCCAGCTTCACGAAGCCTTTTAATTCTCGAACCGGACGAACGACTTCGCCCGAAATATCGCGGACATACAATTGAACCGTTTCGATTCCGCTCACCGTGCCCGTATTGGTCACATCGACCGAGACCGTAAGCGTGGAATCACTTGTCATCTGCTCCGAAGAAACAGTCAGCGATTCATATTGGAAAGTCGTGTAAGACAATCCGTAGCCAAAAGGAAGCAGCGGCGTGTTCGGCGCATCCAGATATTGCGAGACGTAGCGAACCTGTGCATCTTCCGCCCCTTGCGGGCGACCTGTATTGAAGTGGTTGTAGTAGACCGGCACCTGTCCAACCGAATACGGGAATGACATGGTCAAGCGAGCCGAAGGATTTACTGCGCCGATCAGAATATCCGCGACGGCCGCTCCGCCTTCGCTACCCGGGTACCAAGCTTCCACGACTGCTCCGACTTTGTCGTATACGCCGTGCAGATCAAGCGGACGACCGTTAAACAAGACCACCGTTGTCGGTTTACCCAGTGCTGCAATCTGCTCGATCAGATTCAATTGAATCTGCGGCAAACGAATATCGGTTCGGCAACCAGCCTCGCCGCTCATCTCGGAAGCTTCGCCAAGTGCCAATACGATAACATCAGCTTGTTTGGCAATCTCCAGCGCTTGGTCAAGCTGCTCTTGCGTGCCTTCTTCGATGCCGCAGCCTGTCGCGACCGTCAACTTTTCGCGCCCTAGACGTTCGCGTAAAGCAGCATCCAATTTCACTGCATTTTCGGTCGATCCGCTCCAAGACCACGGACCGAGAATATCTCCGCTTTGTGCAAAAGGACCAATGAGTGCAACCGAAGACTCTTTTTGCAGCGGCAAAATATTATCGTTTTTGAGCAATACGGTCGAACGAACTGCCAACTCATAAGCGGCATCTCGGTGTTCACGACTGTAGACCACTTCCGCTTCGCGTTCTGGGTTAGCGCCGCGATGCGGATTGTCGAACAATCCTAATTTATTTTTCAATTGCAAAATGCGCAGTACCGATTCATTCACTAACGCTTCGTCCACTTGACCGCTACGAACTAACTCCGGCAATTCGTGGACGTAACAAGCGGTCATCATTTCGATATCGATGCCAGCGGTAATTGCCCGGTAAGCCGCTTCGCGCTCGTCTTCGGCAACGCCGTGTGGAATCAATTCTTTCACTGCGCCCCAATCGGAAATCAATACGCCGTCAAAGCCCCACTCTTCCCGTAGCAACTTGCGCATTAGCTTTTGGTTGCCGCTAGCCGGAATTCCGTCAATCGTATTGAACGAAGTCATCACCATTTCGCAACCTTCGTCAAGCGCTGCCTTGTAAGCGGGCAAATAATATTCGCGAAGTTGACGTTCTGACAGATCCACCGTGTTGTAGTCTCGTCCAGCTTCGGATGCTCCATATGCCGCGAAATGCTTGACGCAAGCGGCGACACGTTCGACTTCAGCGGTCAAATCTTCTCCTTGGAAGCCTCGGACAAAAGCTTTTGCGAACAAGCTGTTGAGATAAGGATCTTCGCCTGTCGATTCCATCACGCGTCCCCAGCGAGGATCGCGTACGAGATCGACCATCGGTGCAAACGTTACGTGAATCCCGGAGACAGCCGCTTCGCGAGCTGCAACTTCAGCGCTTTTTTGCGCCAAATCGGTATCCCAAGAGCAACCGATCGCCAAAGGTACAGGGAAGATTGTTTTGAATCCATGTACAATGTCTGCCATAAAAAGTAACGGAATGCCGTGCGGGTTTTTGCGAAGATGCGCATTTTGTACTTCGATCGCTCCCGCTGCTCCTGCATATCCGAGAATCGAACCGCTATGAGTAATCATCGATTCGGTGATCCCCATCGCTTCCATAGGTCCGGTAATTTGCCCTTCTTCCTCTGCCCCTTCATAAAACGGCGCCGCCAGTTGAAGCAACTGCGCAATTTTATCTTCGAGCGTCATCTTATCAATCAGATCGAGAAGCTGCTGATTGTTCATATGGAATCTCCCCCAAGCCTACTCATTTTTTTCTGTATGGTGCGGTAATGTATGGTAACTTTCTCTATCTTTCAGGATTTTGCACAATTGGCTAAATAAAAATATAGAAATTATGCAAATTCCTCATCGTAGAAGAGAAAACCCGGTTCGTGCGGAATTTCCGCGCGCACCGGGTTCGAATAACGGTCGGGTCTAGAGGCAAGGTGCCGTTAGGACCCGGATCTTGCGATTTGGATCTTGTCAAAAGTCAGAAGACTTCAATGCTTACTTCGCAAAGTTTTCGTTCAGTTCATCGATAACCGGTTGAACGATCGATTGTTTGCTTTCGACCCATTTCTTCCAGTTTGTTTCGAGGTCGCCATCTTGCAGAATCAAGTTTGCGTACTCGGTTTCAAACGTAAAGTTAGCTTGGTCTTTGGCTTTAGACGTATACAATTGGAAGTCCCAATCGTAAGTTGCCATCGCGCCGCCGTCTGTGCTAAGCGAAGCTTTTTCTTTGTACAATTCAACCGAACGATCGCGGAATTCTTTTTTGATTGCAGGGTTGATTACGCTGAAGTCATCGCCCAATACATACAGACCTTCGAAGCGACCTGGGTATTTATCTTCCAATGTTGTACCTTCTGGAAGCGTGCTTACCAATTCGCCGTTTTCTTCTTTCCAGTCTTCGCCTTCGAAGCCAAGGTTCAAGAATTTCTGTGCATCTTCAGTGACGGAGTAGTCGACCATATCCATGATGCGCTCGAATTTCTCTTGCGTAACGTTTGGCGAGAATACGAGCGACGACCAGAAGTTAACTTGTTCCAAGTTACGGTATTTACCGTCTTCGCCGATGATCAATGCTTCGTGTACCACATCGGAGCTGTTCAAGTTCAAGTTCTTTTTCATTGCCGTATCCATCTCTTGTCTGTAAGAAGCCAGACCGCCCAGACCTGCTACTGCGGAAATGCCTGTTACTTTGAATGCGTCGCCGCCTTCGCTGTTTTTCCAAGTGTAGAATTCTGGATCAAGCAGACCATCTTTATAAGCTTGTTGAGCCAGTTTCAGACCTGTCAAAGTCGACTCGTCTGCTGGACCCCAATGATACTTGCCGTCTTCGCCTTTGTAGAATGCGGATTCAACGCGGCCGTGTTCATTGTTTGCCATTACGAAACCTGTCAAAATATCGCCTGCGTTAAAGGACATCGGAACCAGTCGTTTGCCAACTTTGCCCGGATCTTGTTCTTTCACGAGTTTTGCGAATTCCATTAATTCGCTCATTGTGTAAGCATCTTTCAATTCGAAGCCGACTTTTTCCGCCCAGTCTTTACGAATCGCGATAACGCCGATTTGGTTCAACAGTGGATCAGCCGGTTTGTTTTGGAAGTATACCGGTCTAGGCAGAACGTAAGTACCGCCGACTTTTTCTTCCAGACGTTCGCCAAGCCCTGTAGACTCGTAAGCTTTCGCCGCGTTCGGCCAACGTTCTTTCCAATCTTCAGGGAATTTATAGAATAGCCCTTGGTCGATGTAGTTCATCGCGTCGCCGTTAACATAGTTCCAGCTTGCGAAGTCCGGCAGGTCGCCAGAGTTGATCCACAGACGAAGTTTTTCGCCCCATGAATCCCAATCTACATAGTTGTAATCCCAAGTGATGTTGAATTTGTCGCTAAATGTTTTGTGGAACTTGTCTTGCAGATCCGCTTTTGAAATGTCCGTAATGCCGGCATAGGAGATGGTCAAATTATTTTTGTACGTACCATCTTCATTTTTCTCGTCTGCTGTACCTGTGGCTGCATCATCGGAACCATTGGAACAAGCTGTTACAAGCACCATGACCAGAGACAAAGCGAGGAGAAGCAGCGTTTTTACCGAAAACATGTTTTTCGCTTTCATGTTGTACCCCCATAGATTCATATTTTTGAAACGTGTGATACCCCTTGTACTGCTTGTTTGTCTTGCATGTATTGGTGCATCAGGTCTTGATAGCCCCTGTCAATACCCCTTTTGCGAAGTGCTTTTGAAGCATTGGGAAAAATGCCATGATCGGAACGATCGTTACGAATACCGCAGCCATTTTCATGCCTGTCGAGAAGGACTCAGCTCCCCCGCCTTGACCGATCGTAGTTGCGTTAGAAGCATTGGTCTGTGATTCGACGATGATTGCCCGCAGTACGTTTTGCAGAGGAAGCTGATCGGCTTTGCGTAAAAAGACCATCGCGTCATACCAACTGTTCCAGAATGCTACGCCGTAGAACAAAGCAATCGTTGCCATGATCGGCGCCGCGAGTGGCAATACGACCGAGAAAAGAATTCTCCATTCGCCTGCACCGTCGAGTCTCGCCGATTCCATCAATGATTCCGGAAGGCCTTGGAAGTAGTTCATCATAATAATCATATTGAATACGCTGAAACTTCCTGCCAAGATGACCGACCAGAGTGAACCTGTCAAATGAAGGTCTTTCATTACCAGGTACAGAGGTACGATACCTCCGTTGAAGATCATTGTGAACAAGACCAAGAAAAAGATCGGTTTTTTACCCGGGAATTTAGGACGACTTAAGCCGTAAGCCATACTCACTGTCAAAAACATACTGAGCGGAAGCCCGACTGCCATCAGCTTAATGGTGTTCCAATACCCGCTACCAATACTTCCGTCTGCAAAGAGTGCTTTATACGAATTTAGCGTCGGTTCTTTTGGCCACATCAGCAGTGGATTTTCCGCATATTCGCGCTGCGTAGCAAATGAGATCATAATAACGTTCCAAAACGGAATCAGAATCGCTAATGCCCCAAGTGTCAGCACGATGAAAATGAAGATATCGAGTGCGGTGATCCGATTGGTGCTGAATTTAGCTTTTTTTGTTTTTCTAGCTAAAGTGCTCATAAATTTCGTTCTCCTTTCTTATCGGAACAAGCCGTCTCCGCCCATCCATTTTGCTGCTCGGTCAGCAAGTAGCAACAAGACCATGTTCACGATCGAACGGAACAAGCTGACTGCCGAAGAGAAACCGAAATCGCTGGAAGACTGGAACGTAACTCGATAAATATAAACGTCGAGTACTTGCGATACATTTTGCGTTGCGGCATTCGCCAAGTTGAAGATCTGATCGAAACCGGACGACATCAGTCCGCCTACCGACAAGATGAACATGATCGTTACGGTCGGCATAATATTCGGTAAAGTGACTCGGAACATTTGTTGAATCCGCGTCGCGCCGTCGATCTGCGCCGCTTCGTATTGTTCTTGGTCGATACCGGAGATCGCAGCCATAAAGACGATTGCGCCCCATCCGGTCGATTTCCATATATCTGTCAAGATAATCATTGGATAGAAGTTTTGCTCGGAACCGAGGAAGTTAACCGTCGGTAGTCCGACCAGCGAGAGCAAGCTGTTGACGAAACCGTCATACGCAAGCACGTTGATGATAATACCCGATACGATGATCCACGATAAAAAGTGTGGGAACGTAAATGCCGTTTGCAGCACCTTTTTGTAACGGCGCATCCGAAGCTCGTTCAATAATAAGGCGAGCAAGATCGGAAACGGGAACGTAATAAACAATTTGATGATATTGACGTACAGTGTGCGCCATACCGCTGCGGCAAAAGCTGGATCTCGGAACAGATACTCGAAGTTTTCCAGACCGATAAATTCACTGCCCCATATTCCGTCATTCGCACGGAAATGCTTAAAGGCTAGAGATAGACCAGCCATTGGCATATACGCGAATAAGATCAACCAAATCAATCCCGGAATCAGTAGCGTATACGTCATTCTGTACTTCCAGATGTCTACGAACATTCTTTTAAATTTGGATTCTTCCCCTTTGGACGAGCCTGGGGATATTGTCGCAGGTTTCACACGGCATCTCCTCACTCTGCTTAAGTCTTGGTTGTGCTTGAATAGGTGAAACGTTTCGATTGGCGTAAGAAGACTCGCTGCTGAACCGGTAGCGGTTTCAGCAAGCGTTTACTTCTTTATGCAATCGCAAAGCCCTTTCGGGCTTTTAATTGATTTTTCGGCTAGAGCCTCGCTTGACGAGCATGGATTCGAATACCACATGTCGGTTCGCCGTCTCGCCCGCAATCAGATCGAATAAAATTTCGACGCTGACGTGAGCCATTTCGACGCCCGGTTGGCTAATCGTATCGAGCGACGGATGATAATACTCCGCCATTTCGATTCCATCGAAGCCGACGATCGAGATATCGCCTGGTATCGATAGACCCGAAGATAATACGGCTTTGGCGGCACCGATTGCAATTGCGTCGGATGCTGCAAACATTGCCGTGACACCTAAGTTTTTACTGAGCAAACGCTTGGCGGCTGCAAAACCAAAACTCGGAGCGTATTCACAATCTTCGACGAGCGCCGAATCGTATTCGATTCCGTGCTCTTCAAGCGCTTTCTTATAACCCAACAATCGGCGATTACCAATGGTATTCTCCATTAGAGGGTACCTTGCCATAAAACAAATGTTACGATGCCCAAGCGAGATCAAATAATTGGTCGCTTTGTAAGCACTCTGTACGTCGTCGATCGATACGCTGGAAAACACGTTAGGATCAACTTCTTTCATGGTGGTAATCGTCGTCAGTACGAAAGGAATCCCTAGTTGCTTGAACTCTTCTTCGGAATGATCGTAAGTACCGCCCATAAAAATCACACCGTACAGATTTTTTTCCCGAATCAACTGCATGGCTGCCGCAATTTCATCGACGCCGTCTTCCACTTGCTGAATCATCAGCGGGCAACCTCTTAGATGCACCTGACGTTCAACTTCTTTGATCATATTGGCGAAAAAAGGATTGGATATGCCTTTGATCATCAAAGCGATCGTGTTGGACTGTGTCTTTTTCAAATTTCGGGCATTGCTGTTCGGTACGTAATTGTACTGCTTCACAACCGAAAGCACCCTGGCACGAGTGGTATCGCTGACAACTCCGCTATTGTTAAGCACTCTCGATACCGTCGATATGCCCACGCCGGAAATTTTTGCAATGTCCTTGATATTCATCTCGCTTGCCGCTTCACCTCGGTCTAATCAATCAACTGTCGAAATTTAGTTCACTGATTGTAAATTCGTCGAAATTCATGGGAAACGTTTCCTATTACACTAGGAAGCGTTTTCTTGTAAAATCGAATCGTTTCGATACACATCATAAACCCCATTATTCGACATGTCAACATCATTCAAATAAAATTCACAAATAAAAAGAACGCTTTCTTTTGATTTTTATTAAATGCGTTTGGCTGATTCTAAAAATACCCTAGTTTTCTCAAAAGTAAACGGTTACAATTAGAGGTTTTTGAACAGGTTATGTTTTGGTATTTGTGAACTGTCGTTATGTTATGAACTTACAGGAAACGTTTCCACCTCCTTGTCACTTTTTTATTCACCTGTTCTAATTTTCATGAATCAGTTTTTGTAAAATATTTATTAGTATGAATAACGGATAATCGGCTTAGTTATTTAAGCGTAAAAAGACCGCTTTAGACTTAGTCTTAAGCAGTCCTGGAGCTTATCAAGTTATGTTTGTGGGGGAAGCGAAAAGGCTTCGAGAGGAATTCGTTTCGGTCGCTTGTTGAAATTGGGAAAAATGGATTGGAATTTAACTTTGTGTTTTCCCGATTTCAAAGGCGAACGCTAACGCTCCTATACTGAATTCCTCCCTCCGCCTTTTCGCTTCTAGCTACTTTAAGAGGTGTTCGATATTCTAATTACTTTATACCTGTTTTCAGAACTCACTTTGCATAGTTCTTATATTCGTATTTTATATTAATCAGCGAAGCGGTTTAGTTTCAGCCAAGATGCACATTCGTCTGTCCAGCGGCGGACATGGGGGTCGTCGGTAGCCATGCCCATACCGTGTCCGCCTTGGGCGTAGACGTGTAGATCGAATAATACGCCGGCGCGTCCGAGGGCGGAAGCGAATAGAAGACTATTTTCGACGGGTACTGCGCCGTCTTCGGAAGTGTGCCATAAGAACGTGGGTGGCGTGTTGGCGTTTACGTTGCGTTCGCTGGACAGGGCTTCGATGTCTTGGGTAGAAGCGTCTGCTCCGAGCAACGCAATTTGCGAGCCTTGATGGGTGTGAGGTTGCTCCATCGTGATGACTGGGTAACATAGCATTAATAGATCTGGGCGGCTGGAATGGTGTTCGATTGGATTCGGCGATTGTGGATTGCCTTCGTCGTATAAAGTTCCGGCTGTGGAAGCTAAATGTCCACCTGCCGAAAAACCGAGCACGCCGATTTTTTTAGAGTCGATACGGAATTCCTCGGCGCGGTGGCGAAGAATGCGAATGGCACGTTGCACATCGGATAACGCGCTTGGGTAGCGGTAAGGGGCTACCCGATAGCGAATCACAAATGCCGAAATTCCAAGTGTGTTTAACCATAACGCAATCGGTTCGCCTTCATGATCGGCGCGGAATTGATAACCGCCGCCAGGGCATACGATAACCGCGGCGCGATGATCGCCTTTGGCGAGATAAGGAAAGATTGCGGGTGTATCTTCATCTGTCGTTCCGAGTGCATCCGGTACGCCTTCTTGCCATAAAAGTATAGCTTCCATAGAGATGATCTCCTTTTTCGATAACGTTTTTGGTTCATGTATGCGTTCTCTTTTATTATATCGTTCATACTGTATGTTACAATCGTATTGTCGTATTTAAAACGGATTTAAGGGAAATAAGGAGGAACTTCATGGCTAGCAACCGCAGACTCGAAACCGATCTTGAATTTCAAGAAGCGATGGAACAAGAACGCGTGGTCCGGGTATTTCGCGATGACGAAATGATTAATGCCGGCGGAATGATCGTTCGTTTCGAACCTTCGATGATCGCGATTCAGTCCAGTGTCAGCGATATGGACTATTACGATCGGGAGCAATGCGAGTTCTACGAACTACGCAGATAATACAAAAGGGATGTACAGAAAAACGACCTTCAATTCAACTGCGCCAGCAGTTGGATCAAAGGTCGTTTTTTTATGATTTGCCGCCGCGTTTCTTGGCGGCAAGCAAGCGCTCCATCGCGCTGCCGCCGGGTTCGGGCGGCTTCGCGCTGGCAGGCTTCTCCGGCGAGATGGGTTCGCCGGAGGAAGCAGAGCCGCGAGTCTCTTCGCTCGCGGCTCGCGGCTGCGAAGCGCCGCCGCTTTCGCGCTCCGCGCGCAGGCGAGCCGCCGCATTGGCGATGCCGGTCTGCGACGATTTAAGCTCCCCGCCTTCGGCGCGGGGAGACGGCTGCGTCGCAGACTTGCCTGCCGCGCCTTTCGGCGGCGCGGCAAGTTCTTCGGCGGCAGATTTCTCGCCGCCGCGGAAGGTCACGCTTCGCCGCTTGGCGGTAGACAAGCGCGCAAGCACGCTGGCTTCCGTAGAAGCGGCTGCGTCTGACGCGTCGCCGGAGCTTCGCCGGCGCATCGCGGCAAGCGGCGCCGCAGCCCAAGCGGCAAGCCGTTCCCACGGAAACGCAAGGCGCCGGATCGCAATATCGGCGATCCACAAGACCAGCACCATCGCAAGAAGCAGCGATGTCCAATCTTGCATCTGCTTATGCGGAGCCGCAGGCTGCGCATAGACCGCCGCCGGATCGTCCCAAGACAAGACGCGGCCTCCGGTTAAGTTTGCAAGTTCGGCAAGCCGTGATTTGCCTTCGCTTTGATTCAAATCGATTTCGTATTCCGGCGAATACGGAATGACCAAGCCGGTTCCGACCGCAACGGGAGCCGCAGGCTCTTTTGCAGTTTCGGTCACCGCAACATTTTCTTCGTCCGGCGAAGCTAGATTCAGTAAATAAGCACCCGGTTCAAGAATCGGCAATATGCCCGTGTAACGACCCGGCGAAGTCTGAACCAAAGACACCGATTGCCGGGTCTCATCGTTATCCCCTCCACCGATCGAAGCGATCAACTCATCGGGCTGAGAGTTCGACGGACTGTCTGTAGCCGTAACCACAAGTTCTGTTCCATTTTCGGCGCGCGAGGTCTCGATTACATAAGGCGATGCGCTAAATTGCGGAAACGTCCATTTGACCATCTGGGTCAACGTATTCGCAAATTCGTCCCAAGATACCCAAGATTTTGACCATTCGCCCGTGAGATCACTCGTCCAGGCTACGCTTCGACCGGAACCATATTGCCAACGAACCAACACCGGGTCCGGTTCCGGGCTGACCAAAGCCGTCTGAGCCGAAGGTTTTGCCGTCGTTGCTATATAGCCATTGAGATTCGGAACGCCTTTTGCAAATAAAGATGCCCAATCGCCCGGTGAAGCTAGGGCTGGCGTAAAAGGCTTATCGACGACATACGTTCGAGCCAACAGTACCGCTTCGCGGCTAAAGATCGCAGGCAATGTCGTCTCGTCTTGTACATCGTAAAAGCGCCCTTTGCCCAAATTCGCGACCATCTGAAGGAGTCCGCGATCCGCATCGGAACCCACAGCAACGCTAGATACCGTTACTTTGTTTTGAGCCAGCGTGTTCAAAAGTTCTTCGTAACTTCCGCCGCCGGCAGATTGCCCGTCGGTCATTAGAATAATATGCTTACGCTGTGCTTTGATCTTTTGGATCGCTTCGGCTGCCGAAGCCATCGCTGGATAAATATTCGTACCTCCGGCGCTCGGAATCGATTGAATTTGATCCAAAACCGCTTCTTTGTCCGTCAGCTTTTGCGGTTCAACGACCCACCACGGCGTATCGTCAAAAGCAACCACGCCTACTGTATCTTTGGAACGCATCAGCTCGACCGTACGCATCGCGGCTTCTTTGGACAATTCGATCTTGCTTCCGCTCATACTCCCCGATCGGTCAATGACTAAAATCAGACCCAGTTCAGGAACTTCGCGTTTCCCTTCAAGCTCCATCGACACCGGCAAAGCTTGCTCAATCGGCGTATCGAAATACCCGCCTAGCCCGAAGCTTTGATCGCCCCCGCTCATCATAAATCCGATTCCGTAACTGCGAACAGCGGTCTCGATGGTTTCCATTTTGGATTGTCCCAACGAATCGCCGGACACGTTATTGAAGATCACGCTATCGTACTTCGCGTAATCGGCGATTTCTGACGGCAATTGCCCCGGAACAATTACGGTCGTATCGATCAATCCGGCATTGAGCGCGTTGGTGATATTTGCCGAAGTATTGGGTTTGCCTTCGACGACTAGCACAGACGGATTACCCGATACGCGGGTAAAAGCAAAAGCGGCGTTATTTGCCGATTGTTCATCGCCGGGCATATTGAGTTCGGCTCGGTAACGGTGCAGCCCCGGGCTTTTTGCCAGACCTTGCAGAAGCACGCTATTTTCGCCTTTTTCTATGCGTACCGTCTGCTTTCCGATTTCGACCCGGTCTTCGTATAACGTGATTTCTCCGGTGCCCGAAAAGGTACTCGTTAATCTGGCTTCTACGGTAAAAGATTCCCCGACATACAATTTGCCCGGTAGGTTTAGCGAATCAATCGCCGTATCGCGCTTGGTATTATTATGTTTTTCCAAGACATCGATTTTGATTCCGCGATTCCGCAGAAGCCTCCCTGTGTCTTCGACCTGTCCGATATTTTCGTTCCCGTCGCTGAGCAATACGATTCGGGAATCGCCGGATTTGAACATGCCGGAAGCCAATTGCAAGGCACGTTCGATATTCGTATAATCCGCGTCAACCGATGAATCTAACGATCCTAGCGTCGGCTGAGTATCCCAAGTCTGCTCCACGGAAGCATTGCGTCCAAACGAAATCACAGAAAATTGATCTTCCGAAGATTTTTGAGCCAGCGAAGAAGAAATCCATGTTCGATCTTGATTATTGGCTTCGTTACTCGATGATCGGTCGACCGCATAGACCACTTCATGATGACGTTCTACGCTATAGATTTGGATACCGGCAATTAACAAGACCAGTAACAGTAAAGCGAATGTACGGAACGTCGCCGCTAATCGATGTCGAAACTTTGAAATTCTGAACGATCCTCGAAAAGCGTATATCGCAAATACGATCAGCGGAACGAGTAACAGAAGTAGCCACGGTCTATCAAATTGAACGCCCACGGCGATACACCCCCCATTCCGTTAACATAATTGCGATGATAACCACGACGATCGGAACCGTAAGCGGCAATTGATTGCGAAAATCTTCGCTGGAACCTGTTCGCAACGTCGAGCCATCCGTTCCTTGTTCAGTTGAAACAAGTTCCAACAACGGATTTTCACTCGACGGCGACACCGATTCCGATAAATCCGCCGATACATCTAACAGATACACGGGTGCAGCTTCTAGCCCTGAACCTTGTTGTTCAAACGCATATAGCCCCGGAACAGAAGGTGCAGCTTGCGACGAATTTAAAGCCAAGCCTTTTTGCGAAACGGAGACTGCATCAGCGTTCGGCTCTGCGTCGTTTTGATGTTCAAAGGCATATCCTTGAAGCGGACGCCAATTCGCAGATTCCGCACCCGCTGCAATCGGAATTTCAACCAAAGCACCGGGAACCGCTCGACCTAATCCACCGCCGCGCCCTCCGGACAACCAATTCACCGCATTGTTGATCAATACCGGAAACTCGCTATTGAGCGGTAAATCGCCGTTTTCCAAGTTAAAGCCGAACCATAGACTGCGTCGCCCCTGTTCGGTTCCGGCTGCAATCGCAGGTTGGTTGTCTATACTCATAACCGTTTGGAGCCCCGTCGGCTCACCTTCCGTTAAAGCACCGAAATAAGGTTCTTCCAGAGCTAAATAACGAGTTAACGGATGAGATCTCAGTTCTACGCGCCGATTGGCAGGCTGCTGCGTATTTTCAGCACCGCCAATTCGCCAGATTGCCGCTTTGTTCAATACCGATGCCCATTTATCGCTTTGTAACGCACTTGGAACTTGCCCTTCTATAATGACGATATCCGGCTGCTTTTCTGGAAGCGGCAAATCGGACGCCTGATCCGATGCTTGACCGGATTTGTTTTCCGACGAATCGCTGGCGTTGCCCGAAACGTCCAATCGCGTCACTTCCGCTCGAGATAAACGCAATGCTTTTTCCAAAAACAAATTGCCTTTCGAGATCCATAATACATGCACATCGGCATCGCTTTCGGGAAAAGCAAAAGCATTGTCGTCGATCGAATAATCGTCTGCTGCGCCTGTCAGGCTCAATCGGTAAACTTCCGCTTCGTCGATCTGTTCAAAACTGACGGTTTCGCGCTTGCCCGCCGGAAGCTGAACGGTTCGAGTTTCTGTGGATCGTCCATCTTCAGATAACTCTACGGTAACTTCCATACTTTCATCGCCCGTATTCGCTACGACGCCAACGGCTCGGTTTCCCTCTACGCCGAATTGCTGAACCGACGCATTACGGTAATTTCCTGCGCTGATTCGACGAACTTCGATCGGCACATCGATACCCAGGTCTTCAACCGATTCATCCCATTGACCATCCGTATATACAATGATCCGTGCATCTTCTTGTTGCTTGGCGACCGCCGAAGCCAATGACAGAGCTTCAAGGTAAGAAGTAGATCCGAAGCTAGGCTGTAATTGTTCCACTCCGCTTTTCCACGCTTCTGTATCGTCAGACGACGATACGATCACTTCTGGAGTTCCGCCCATTTTGAGTAACGTCATGCCTGTGCTTTGCGCCGTATCGTTTAAAATTTGCCGCTTCATTTCGTCCAATCGCGTAACGGATGCAGTCGAATTTTGAGCTTCAGAATCCGAATGGTATACCGCGCTCATACTGGCGGACACATCCGCTACCACGACGACGTTGCCTCCTGTTCCGTGTTCGGTCCAAAGAAAAGGACGCAGCAAAGCAAAAATCAACAAAGCCGCAACTAACAATTGCAACCACATCAGTAGACGATGCCGCAATTTTTGCCACGGACGATTGGCTTCGGTATTTTCAAGTACCCGTCTCCATAACAAATGGCTAGATACCGGGGTGTCGATAAATTTCCGCTTTAATAGATACATCAAGACGATAAGCGGAATACTCCACAAAAACCATAGCCCAGCCCAAGAACCGATCCCCACAATCCGCACCTCCTTTCTACGATGACGTTAGCGAATCAATCCGAGTTCACGGCATCTGCCAAATACGATTTCGCGAAGCGGTACGTCAATAGGCGCCAGTACATAAGCAACGCCTCGGCGTGCGCAAAATTCGGCGAGTCGTCCCCGGTAAGCGGCAAATTCTTTTTCATACGCCTCGATCAATCTGCCCGTAATCGCCGCTTCTTTGAACGTACCTAGCTCCGCATCGATCAGCTTCAAATCTCCGGTCAAGCTCGGCTGAATCTCTTCTCGGCTTAGCACTTGAACCAAGACTACTTCTTGCCTTGCGGCTTGCAGTCTAGCAATCGCTTCTTCAAGTTCGGCTTCGCCGCTTTCTGTCCAGCAATCCGAGAAGATCCATGTCATTCCGGGCAACTTCGGTAACTTGGCTGTGTTTTGAAAAGCTTCGCTTAGACTTCCTCGCCCCGACACTTCTGTATGTTCCAAAAAAGAAAGTAAACGATGCGCCGCAGCTCGCCCGCGCAACAAAGGAAGCCCTTCGTTAATCTCATCGTCTACCCGGTAAATCGCAAGCCGATCATAAGCCGCAAGCGTCATATAACCGATACTTGCCGCAAGTTTGGCGCTATGTAACCATTTGGAATATCCGTGTTCATCCCCGAACTGCATCGATTGCGAATGATCGACATACAGCGTCACTTGAAGTTCTTGTTCGTCCAAATACTGACGAACCACTTTGCGTCCGGTACGCCCGTATACGCTCCAATCGAATCTGCGTACATCGTCACCCGGCGTATATTCCCGGTAATCCGCGAATTCAAGCGATACGCCCAATTCTTTGGAGCGGCGTCTTCCTTGCCGGGTGCCGCGCACGCGTTGCTTTGTCGATAACGTCAAGCGATCCAATTGAGCAATCCAATCCGCTTCCAGCAACGGTTGATTTTTCATTTCGAAGATTCCAGACTTTTTAAAATATCGGCGACCAGCAAATCCGGTGAAATGCCGTCTGCTTGCCCTTCAAAATTGAGCAATAACCGATGACGCATGGCAGGTGTAGCAACCGCTCGCAAATCCCCTGTCGATACGTGCATTCTGCCTTTCATCATCGCGCGAACTTTCGCGACCGCGATCATGGCTTGCAGACCGCGAGGACCCGAACCGAATCTGACATATCGTTTGACGGAATCTGGGGAATACGGTTGATCGGGATGTGTCATCATGAGTAGACGGACGCCGTAATCCAACACTTCTTCAGCGACTAATACGTCTTTCACTCCGCGCTGAATTTCCGATACGGACGCAGCATCGGCGATCTTGACAGCTTGGTGCGAGAATGTGGTTGTCGTGCGGCGAATAATTTCTTTAAGCTCATCCGGCGAAGGATAATTCACGTCTAATTTGAGCAAAAAACGATCCAACTGCGCTTCGGGTAACGGATAGGTACCTTCGTTTTCTAACGGGTTTTGCGTCGCCAATACAAAAAACGGCTCCGGCAATCGATGCGTCGTTCCCCCGACTGTGATCGTTTTTTCCTGCATCGCTTCAAGCAGCGCGCTTTGCGTTTTCGGTGTAGCCCGATTGATTTCGTCGGCAAGTACGATGCTGCCAAACAAAGGCCCTGGGCGAAATTCTCCCGAGACGCCGCCTTCTCCGCCAAAATGAATCACATCGGTTCCCGTAATATCGCTAGGCATCAGATCAGGCGTGAATTGAATCCGGGAAAAAGGCAAATCCAATGTGTCGGCAGCGGCGCGTACCAGCATCGTTTTGCCAAGTCCCGGTATGCCTTCCAGCAGCGCATGACCGCCGGCAAACACACACCATAACATCTGCTCGACCGTTTCGGCTTGTCCAACGATGACTTTCCCGATTTCTTGACGTACCTCTTCTATCGTTGCTCTCCAACTGTCGATCCGATCGGTTTCTTGCAACATAGATACGCTCCTTTTCACTGTGGATTTGATTGAATTTTAAAATTGCCGATTTAAGAACCGGGCTGAATTTCGGTAAAATAACTTTCGACCAATCCTTGTACGTTTTGCGGCAAATCTTTTCGACCGATCGACTCTTTCGCCCGCCGTGAATATTGACTATAGACTTCATCGTACGGACGCTGAGTACCGTCAATAGTCGGCGATACTCCGCCCTTCTGCTTTTCACCGCCGCCGCTAGAAGGCCCTTGATCGGATTGAACGTTGCCTGAACCTTGCAGATCTCTCGGCGTCGTGACAAGATCTCGTCCTCCGCTGCCAAACCCGGCTCCGCTTCCGCCTTGCCCCGCTTGTCCGCCTGACCCGGAACCTGCACCGTTGCCGGAAGCTCCTTGACCGGTGCCTGCTCCCTGACCCGATCCTTGACCGGATCCAGAACCTTGACCTGCGCCTTGACCGCTCTCCGCTCCCGATGGAGCAGAACCTTCGCCTTGACCTTGCCCGGAACCATCGCCCGAAGAATCGGATTCTCCTGACGATCCTGCACTTGCCACTGCCTCAGCTTCGCCTGCTTCTCCCCATGTATCGGAGATGGACACGCCCGAAGCCGCAAGCTCTGACGCCATATTCATTCCGTTTTGAGCGAGTTGCGCCGCCGCTTGCCCCGCAAGTTCGCTTTGCTCCGCTAACGACTGCGATTCCGCCGCTGCCGCCGCCATTTTTTCGACTAAATCTTGAAGCTGCTGATCGCTCAGCTGCCCTGATTTTGCTAATTGCTCCGCGGCTTGCTCCAACGCTTTTTGCAAGGCAGCCGTTTGTTTCCCGCTTTGAGGAGCTTGCTTCGCTAAATTTTTCATAGCTTCGGCAAGTTCCTTTTTTTGCGGTTCCGATAATTTCGATAAAGCTTTTTTCAAATTTTCGGTACGCTTGGGCAGCTCTGTAGAAGATTTAGCTGCTTCTTGTAGACTTTTTTGCGAAGCCAGACGGCGATTCCAATCTTCCAGCTTTTTTTGCTCCTCCGCTGCTTCGTCCGATTGTCGACTGAGTTGTTTCATCGCTTGTTCCATTTTGTCTAATGCTTGATCGACACGGCGCGTGTCGCCGAGTTCCTTGGCAAGCCTAGTCGGTACTTCTTGAAGCGATTGACGCGATTCCGGTTGAAGCGGCGCTTGGCTTAATTTTTTTGCCAGTTCTTCCGCTTTTTTTTGCTGCGTTTTGATCATTGCTTGTTGCTGTGCACGTTGATTTAATACTTGATCCATAGGGCTTGGCAAGATCGACAACAGTACACAAACGGCGATTGAACCGATCGAGACGACCATCCAGCTATTCCACTTCCAAATCAGCGGCAATCGCTTTTTCCGTTGCTCTACAAATGCTAAGCCGTAAGCTTGAGCTTGTTTACGTTGCCAGTTGGCTGCATTTGAATCCACTTGCTGAAACTCCAAAGCAGTCATCATCAGATCTTGTCTTTCCTCGGAAGAATCGGCAAGATCCATTTTTTTCGCTGCTTGCTCCAAAGAAATCGGATGAAGAAAAGAAGCAGCAGCGCCAAGAAGCAGACCCGACGCCGCGCAGGTCAATGCCCAAAGCCATAGATAAGGAATCGGTATTACAAAAGACAGACTCCACAAGGCGACAGCGGCTAACCATCCGATCGTCAGACCGCGCCCTGCATAAGAAAACACTTTGAAAAGTTGCAAACGCAATCGAACGGCTCGGATCGACGTTAGAATCTGCTTCATATCGCGGCTCCTTTCTATGATTTTTCCGGAGGATTAGGTGTCATCTCGGCAACGTCTGACTGCGTAGATGTAGAAGGATTCACCGGATGATTGGATTTCGAAGATCGATTCTTACTTTTACGACGCACAGGACGAATCCGGCGAATCGCAATCCAAAGTGCCACGATAATCAACACACTGTAGACCAAAACAAACTCTAGCCATAACGAAATCGGGGCTTGATTTTGTGCATTCATATTAGTCATCAAAAAAGCTTGCGAAGAAAGAGTCGGTTCGAAAATACTGATTAACGCTCCCGCCGGATTCAATCCCAAAATAAATCCGATCCACGAATACGTCGGCGGAATCGCTACGCTGTAATACGATTGCTGCACAACGCGAAGCAACAAAAGATACACAATGCCTGTAATCAAAAAGATCACTAACGAGATTCCGTATGTCGTAATGACCGATACAATCGTCCGTTTGAACAAAGTCGAGCACATGATGCCGATCGAACCGAGCAGCAGCATCGTGAAAATATAAAATAAAAAGACTTGGATCAATTGCGAAGGCGATATCCCGCCATACAAAAATACGATGCTATAGATCGGCAATGTCGCAAGGACGACCAACATCATAAAAGCTAACGAAGACACTAATTTGCTGAGCACGATCGCGGTCGAGCTTTGCTGCGTAGTGAGCAAGATATTCAGCGTCTGCTTTTCGCGTTCGCCGCTAATCACGCCTGCGGTTAACGCCGGTGTCATAAAAGCGATCAATACCAGCTGCGCGATACTCAGCACATAGAACAAGCTGCGGCTCACCGAAGGATCAAACCGCATTCCGCTTTGTTGATCTTGCAGCCCCAATGTCACGTAAATAAATCCAATGGCAAGCAGCCCCAAAATCAGAATATACGATAACAAAGCGACAAAAGAACGCGGCGTCCGCATCCGTAGACGGAATTCTTTGTCGAGTACAGGATTGATCCACAGATTGCTTCCGCCACCGAATTTGGTTTTCATTTTCATATCGCGGCTCCTCCTTTGGTGATTTCAAGGAAGACATCTTCCAAATTCGTTTGCGCTTCATTGAATGAGACCACTTCATATTCCCAATCTAAAATACGGCGAAGAAGCTGCATCTGTTCGGCGTCTTGCCCGCTAAAATGAACTTGGATTCCGTTAGCGTCGCTCAGTACCCGGCTCACGTAGGGTTCGTCTTGCAGTTTCTCCGCAAGTTCGTCTTGACGGCTCATCGTTCGAATATGAAGTACGCGATTGACTCTCATCCGGCTTTGGATATCCGATACTTTGCCTTGCGCCACCATACGACCATGTTCAATCACGCCAATCTGATCGACCATTTCGGCAAGTTCAGGCAAAATATGCGAAGAAATGATGATCGTTTTGCCCATCCGTTTGAGTTCTTTCAAAATCTCGCGCATTTCGATTCGCGCTCTCGGATCAAGCCCCGAAGCCGGTTCGTCCAAAATTAACACTTCCGGATCATGAACCAGACTTCGTGCCAGGCATAGACGCTGCTTCATCCCGCGAGACAGACCATCGACATACGCGTCTTTTTTATCCGACAAATTCACAAGTTCCAGCAGTTGCGGAATCAATTGTTCCCGCTCCGCACGGGCAATCCCGTAACTCGCTCCATAGAAATGCAGATACTCATCGGTTTTGAATTGATCATACACACCGAAAAAGTCAGGCATATAGCCAATACGGCGACGTACTTCTTTCGGATGGCGCGTGACGTCAAAACCGCTGACTTTGGCGATTCCCGAATCCGGCAAAAGGAGCGTCGCCAAGATCGACATCGTCGTCGATTTCCCGGCTCCGTTCGGTCCTACAAATCCAAAAACGGTTCCCGCTTCGATATTCAGACTAATCTGATCCAACGCTTGGAAATTCCCGTATCGTTTACTTAAGTCTTTGATCTCGATCATGGTTGCACCGCTCCTTTCAACTTGATCTGCGGCAATATAAGGGATGTCCATTGTTTGATTTGGAAACGAATCTGGATACGATTGTCTGGATTCACATAATCGGCAGCATTGTTGTAAATCGCGTTCGTTGCGCCTGTTTTCCAATCGACCGGTTCCCAATCTTTTTTCTGTTGATTCCATAATTCCAATGCCGCGGTCTGAATACGTCCATCCGGCAAGTTGATTTCTAGATCTTCGTAATTCACTTCCCCCAGATCCGGCAATTGATACGCAACCGTCATAACCCCCGGCGAAGCGTTGATTCGACCGTTTCCATCGTCGCTCACTTGAGTGGTATTCGTATGTGCGACATACCCGCCGATATAACCGGATGGAATACGCACTTCGCCATCTTTTATAAGTTCTAACGACACGGGCTGCTTATACAAACTCAGTCGATCGTTACGGACAGACTTTCCGTCTACGTCAAAAGGTTCATCCGCACTTTCTTCAAAAGCGATCAAATAAGTGTTCTCGACTCCGTTGGGATTCATCGTTGCATTGCTTTCCGGCATATTTTGCAGCATTGAACGTTGACGAAGATAAGGGTCTTCGGCTGTCGTCTGACTGGTAAGCAGTAGATTGCTAATATCATAATAAGTCGAAGAAATCGTGAATCCTTTACCAATCGTTACGGTTTCTGCAGGTTTCAATGTGCCTAACTTGTACAATTGGTTGCCTGCGATCAGCGCAACATCGGTAAAGGAACGCTTCGTGTCATTCGTCACCGTACCTACGATTGCGCCTTTTTCATCCACGCTAAGATCGGTTGTCCATTTTCCGGTATCGACAGGCTTCGCTTCGTCAAAAGCAAATTTGGACACCGACCAGTACGACATATCGCCTAAATGAAGCTGCGTGTTGTCCGGTTCTTGACGAACAAAGGTAGACAATTTGCGGCTAACTTCACCATTCATTCCGAAAAAGGCGTCACTATTCATCATCGAAACCGATGTGTTTTGCGGAAAATCAATCTCATACTCACCCGAACGGGGAACAAATAAAGCAGTCGTATTGCTTCGTACGCCCTGTCCTTCTCCGTTCATATTCACATAGCTGAGCGTATGGGCAAGTTCATTGGTTTTATCCGAAGATCCGGTCATATAGATTGCCGCGCTCGACACGACTGCAATCAGCGGAATTCCGATCCAAGCCCATTCGCGCTTATCGAATTTCCGTAAGATCAGATACAGAATCGGTGCAACAATGACCACATAGATCAATAACATCCATACCAGCACATTCAATTTAGGTAGATGGATCGAAGGGAAATAATCCAGGGCATACGATAAATTCGAATAGACATTGCCAAACATCCCATTGACTACGGCATTGCCTTGCAAACGAGATTGCAGCAACTCGCCCCACAATTTCGCACTGCCTTGCCAAGATGCCAAAGGTTCTAGCGAAAGATCATATCCGGCATAAAAGACTTCGCCAGCTTGCATTGGCATCGAAGCAATGATAGGTACGCCATTTGATTCATAGCGAACTTGTGCATTAGGCTTAGCTTCACTTTTCGTGAGCGTAAGCGATGTATTCGCAGGGAGTTTTTTCTCGCGATCTGCGGAAGCCAACGTCGATGCCGAACTTTGTACAGTCCCTCCCGAAGCTTGAACGGGAGATAGATCTTCCAAAGCTCCGACCGTTTTCGGATAGGTGCTTCCACCGCCCCATACCAGTGTGCCGCCCCGTTGTACCCAACTACGAATCGCTTGAGTTTGAGCCTCGTTTAATGTATCCATCGGGAAATCGTTGATAACAAGCGCATCCAATCCATCTAGCAACATTGGATCTTCGCCGATATCAGCAGCTTTCAGCGGCACGACTTTTACAAGACTGCCTGTAGATTGCAACAAACTCATAAAATTCATGGTGTCGGGATCAGACGATAATACGCCCATCACGCCGCCTTGTTGAATCGCACTCGATAAATAAGCACGTCCTTCGCTAAAAGGTACCGATTTCCCTTTTTCAACCGATCCTTTATAAAACTGAAGCAGACTTGTATTGCGTGAATACGAACCTCCCGGAATTGCGAGTACGACTTCTTTTGCCGTGCCTGCCGGAAGTTCAACATGTCTGACATATGTACTTTCGCCTAATCCATTTTGCGGACTAACTTGAATAACCAAGTCGCCTTCCAGATCACGCTTGCTCGTTAACGTCACTTTGAGCGGATTCCAACGACCTTCATTCACTTTACCGCCGTACCCGAATTCGGTTGTCACTTGTAGGGAATCACTTTCGGATTCAACTTGAGCTTGAACAAGTGCTGTCGGAATTACCGTCATCAGGATCATCATCGCCAGCAGTGCAGCGAAGACGATTTTGACTCCTTTTTTTATAACATCCAATCTCATCTTCCCCTTTCTTTAATTAAAAGCGCCAAAGACCTTCATACCTCTTATCCATAACTAGATGATTTTTACATCCTTTAAAAGAACATAGACCTGTTGAGCAATCAACAGGTCGTCCTTGGGTGCCTTTTGGCTAATCTTTTTGATCCAACTTGGCAGTCTGGACGTCTCCCCTTAAGTAAGACGATCCCAAGTTGCTTTAAGTTACGAAATCACCGGTTTACAATTTTGTCTTATTTTAATTGAAAACGACAGTCTTGTTGTGATGCACCAAGATCCGGTCTTCTGCATGCCATTTGACAGCGCGCGCCAGAACCACTCGCTCGATTGTGCGTCCGATTCGTTTCAATTCCGGCACATCGTCGCGGTGACTCACGCGCTGTACGTCTTGCTCGATAATCGGTCCGCCGTCCAGCTCTTCGGTCACATAGTGCGCCGTCGCACCGATAATTTTCACACCGCGATCATACGCTTGTGCATACGGTTTTCCTCCAACGAATGCCGGCAAAAACGAGTGGTGAATATTAATGATACGGTTACGATAATTTTCGATAAAGTACGGCGACACGATCTGCATATAACGTGCCAATACGATCAGATCAATATCATCGCCTACCGCTTCCAGCTGCTGACGTTCCGCTTCTGGCTTGTTGTCTTTCGTTACCGGAATATGGCGATATTCAATCCCGAACGATTCAACATACTGACGCATATCTGGATGATTGCTCACGACAACCGCGATTTCGGCATCCAGATCGCCAGCTTGCCATTGCCATAGCAATTCAACAAGACAATGATCTTCTTTGGATACGAAAATCGCGATTTTTTTCTTTTTCGCTGCGCGGTAAATATTCCAATCCATCGAAAACCGCTGCGCGATTTCTTCAAAATCTTCTTCCAACTTCGCTTGCTTCTCGTTCAGCCCTTCCAGATCGAATTCGATCCGCATAAAGAACATCCCGCCATCCGGGTCCATCGTATATTGGTCGGATTGGACGATATTCGCACCGTGATCGAACAGAAAACGTGAGACTGCCGATACGATTCCCGGACCATCCGGGCAAGAAATAAGCATACGTGCGCGATGTTCCGATGGTTGTTGAGTCGCGGAACCCGCAGTTTTGATATGACGCTCCATGATTCTAAGATCCCCCTTGATTCTATTTCAGATATTTTCCAGATAATACGCCGATCAATCGTTTATTCAAATCTTCTTCAGACAGATTCGGCAGTAACGCAGCTTCGATCGCCAGATCATATAGACGTTCTAACGGTTCGCGCGGATCGGCTTTTTTCGCTTTCGCATCGTTTTTGAGTGTATTCCATACATCCAAAGTAAACGCGCGCGGATCGATTTCTTTGGAAGCGAAAAACGATTGCAATTTCTCTACGTCTTCGGCAAAGCCTGTTCCAAAGCGCTCCTCTACTGTGCCGCGAAGAAGCGCGATCTCGACTTCGTACATCGGACGCTGCGTTTTGACGTCTTTGCCAATCCACGGCGTTTCCAAAATAAACGGAAGATGGCTGAGCGACGAGTGATTCACGACTTTGTTCAACGCGTCAAATCCGATCCATCCTGTACCGAGCGGCGTATGACGGTCTTTTTTCGCGCCAGACGGATTTTTACTATCATTAATGTGCATGACAGCCAGACGATTCAGTCCCACGATGTCATCGAATTGCTTCAGCACTTGATCGAAATCTCCAGCCACATCATAACCGGCGTCGTGAATATGGCAAGTGTCCATACAAATGCTCAGACGATCATTATCCGGTACTTTATCAATAATTTGCGCCAATTCTTCGAACGAGCGACCGACTTCCGTACCTTTGCCCGCCATCGTCTCAAGCGCAATATTCACATCGGTTTCCGGTACGCCGCGCAGCACTTCGGTTAAGCCCGCTGCAATACGCTCAATCCCGTACTCCGCGTCCCGATCGGTAAAAGCACCCGGATGCAAAACGATCTGCTTCGTTCCGAGAGCATGCGTACGGCGAATTTCTTCTTGCAAAAAGCTAACGCCCAGTTCGTACGTCGCGTCTTTGTACGAGCCTAAGTTCACGATATACGGAGCATGAACGACAATCTCGGAGACGCCGTTTTGCTCCATCAGCTTGCGACCTTCTTCGATATTCATCGTCTCCATCGGTTTGCGACGCGTATTTTGCGGAGCGCCGGTATATATCATAAACGATGTCGATCCGTAACCATTCGCTTCATTCGCTGCACTAATAAGTCCCTTGTCTGAAAAAGACACATGGGAGCCAATTTTAAGCATGTTTCATCCTCCTCTTTGTTGGCAGATACTCTGTATATCCTTTTTGGATATACAAACAAGTAAACTGCTCAAACCTTGTTTCATTTTAACGTGAAGCGGACAAGAAATCTATGAGGAAGTGGGAAGTCATAAATAACCGCTGGATTGTCTTCCCATTTGTATTTTGAAAACGTTCGGCGTTTAATAGAAAAAAAAGAATTATATTTTGCGGAAACGGCAGTTATTTATCCCGGGCTGCTGGGTCAGGAGGTTTATCATGAAGATCGCAATCAGCGGCGGTACAGGATTTATCGGCAAAAAATTGGCGCAACGACTGGTTCGTTCCGGTCATTCGGTAGTCGTCATCTCGCGTAAAAAACCGGAGCAAAATCGGGGTTCAGAGCCAGCCGTGATTACGTGGGACGAACTTACTCAAAATCCGCAGCTATTGGACGGCTACGACGGAATCGTCAATCTAGCGGGTTCTTCCCTTACGCAAAGATGGACCGATCAGGCAAAAGCCGAAATGGAACGTTCCCGCCTGGAAGCTACGCAAAAGTTAATTCAAGCGATCGACCGTCTGGAACATCAACCTTCTGTATTCGTGCAAGCTTCTGCGATCGGCATCTACGGCACGGACGAACATCAAGTATTTGACGAACAATCTCCGCCGGGCGGCCAAGATTTTCCTTCGCAATTATCGATCAAATGGGAACATGCCGCAGATCCGATCGAGAAAAACCCGAATATCCGTTTAGTGAAAGTGCGTATCGGGCTTGTGCTGGGACGCGAAGCAGGTGTATACCCCGTTCTCAAACTTCCGTATAAGCTGATGGGCGGCGGTAAACTCGGTAGCGGCAAACAATGGATGTCGTGGATTCATATCGATGATCTGACTGCGCTGTTCGAATTCTGCTTGACTCATTCCAATATCTCCGGCGCTGTGAACGGAGTCGCTCCGAATGCGGTCGTGCAAGATCAATTGGGACGCACCATCGCCAAAGTCATCGGAAGACCTCATTGGTTCCCGGTTCCGGCACCTCTGATGAAGACGGTACTCGGCGAAATGTCGCTGATGGTACTCGGCGGCCAGCATGTCGTTCCGACAGCGGCAGAACAAGCCGGATTTACGTTCGAGCATGTGGAAGCGGAAGATGCCGTGCGGGATTTGGAGAAGAAATGAACAAAGCAAAGAGTCTGCCTCGGAGATTTCCGGGCAGACTCTTTTTTATTGGAAAGATGGGTATAGCGGTTCGCGAGTTAAAACAAGATCACTGACTTCTTTTTTTGAGTCGATCGTGCAATACGTATCCGAGTGCGACAATTCCTGTTGCGGCTAGGCTAACGAATATGGCGGCGACCGTGATTTGCTGCGTCAAAATATAAAAAGCGAGCAATCCCATTAAAAAGGATGAGGCTAGGTTAAACACGATTTTATTCATTGAATGACCTCACTCTCTTGAAATCTTTTCGCTCGTCGCATGATGAATCTACATCGAAATCACTTGTTCAAACAAATCTAAATTTCTGATCCGATGTGTAATCATCACGACCGACGTTTCCGGACGTTCTTGTTGCCATTTTTTAATCATGGCTCTTTCTACAGATGCTTCAACTGAACTCGTCGCTTCATCTAGCACTAACCATTTTGGAGAAATCAGAAAAGCGCGCATCAGATTCACGATTTGCAATTCCCCTGCACTCAAATCATTCAAAGGCATACTGAGCAAATCATTTTTGTGCAAATGAAGCTCGGTTGCCAAAAGACGAATTGCTTCTTCCGTATGTTTGGAGCAAGGATCAACAAATTCACGAACGGTAATCGCAAGCTTAGGCAGATTGCTTTCTACAGTCAGTACATGGTCAAAGTTATCGCTTGTCGAAGATTCTCCTTTTGCGATCAATTTCCCTTCGGTAGCTTCCAAACGACCGGCGATCAGATTGCCCAATGTCGATTTACCTGAACCGGAAGGTCCTACGACAGCCATCATGTCTCCATTTTTCAATTCAAAAGACAAGTTTTCGAAAAGAAAAGCTTCTTCTCCCTCCATGCGATAACTGAGATTTTTGGCAACCAGATGGAGCGAAGCCAAATTCTCTTCATTAAGTTGCTTTCGATCGATTGTATAATCTGGATCAGACTTCGCGACTTTTTGCGTTGCAGGCAAAGTTGAAGTTCCGTTTAATTCGGCAAGCCTTTGGAACAGAATCTGGGTTGAATCCATCTTTAGCAATTGATTGATTATCGCCGTTAAATATCCGGAAAAGTTATACGCCAGATATAAGGTGACGCTCGACGCGATCCACGAATATTGTCCAAACCACACCGTTCCCCAGATCATACCGATAAACAAAATCATCGTAAGACCGTTAATCGAAAAAGATACGCGTACATTCGCTAGGCTGCTCCAATATGCTCCATACGAATGAATATCGGCTAAATCCGAAAAACGAGCGTACACTTTCTGTTTGAAAATGTCCGAATTCCGATACGTTCGATTGTATAGACTTGGACTGAAAAAGTTAAACACAGGTCCTCGAACATCCGCTTTCAGCCTGCTACTGGCAACGATGACTTTTTTCACCGTAAAATACGTATGCCATAAAGCCAAGCCAATCGGAATTACAATGACCAGATAAATCAGGTTATTCCCTAAAAATATTGCTAGATACGCAAGAGATAAGATCAGCGCCATCGCAATTGACACGAGATTGTTGGGCTGCTCCATCTCGAGATCGGTATAGTCTTCCGTGACTCTGCCGATCATTTTGTTTTTGTTAATCTTGTTTTCACCGGATAATATCCTATCGAAAAACGACTGATGCAATTGTTCGATCGCACCAATCGAAGCTCGGTACGTGACTAAATACCTGATGATACTGGCAACGATCCCGGCAATCACTACTCCGATACCGAGCCACAAAAAGTTAGGATGAGTTCCGTCTGCTTGCTGGATCAGATAAGGGAATACAATAATAGATGCCGAATAGACGACCAAAGAAACCAAAATCCATATCATATACAGAGGCGTAAAGATCGAACACGTATTTTTGAAAAAGTCTTTTAATGAATATGCGACGTTCTCTGTACGATCATACGTGCTTGCTATAGGAATAGAAGAAATAGACGGTTGATGGAGCGTTTGAGTGGGCAGTTCTTTCGAAAAATCATACTTAAAGCCAGAATTTTCAACTTCCGCTTTCCTCAATTCCTCCAACCATTCATCCATAGACTCTTGTCCTAGAATTGCGCTCAAGCGTGCGTACTGATCTTGATTTTGCACTTCTTCTTTGGTGTACAAGATTAGCTGTTCGTCGTCAATGATCAAAAAATTATCCGCATACGGCAAAAGATCAGCTCGGCTTGTCGTGAACAAAACCGTGTCTGATTTCTTTTCATCTTTGAAAAGTCGAGACGCGACTTCATGTGCAAGTTCGGCATCAAACGAGCTAAAGATATTATCCAGCAACAATAACTCAGGATCATGATAGAGCGCTTGCGCCAGCATCACGCGTTGCAATTGCCCTTCGGATAGATTTTGTTCGACGCTGCTCAATAGCCGTAGATCGCTACCCGGTTCTTTGAGCAAATCTTTGCGCAAGCCACTTTTAGAAACAGCTGAGTGATACCAATGTGCATCGATTTCTTTAGCAAAAAGCGTAATGATTTCGAGGATCGAAGCATCGAATAAGATCGTGTTTTTCTCCACCAACAAAGATCGAAAAGGATTCGCGATTTCCAACGGAAACTTAAACGCAGAATTCTCGATTCCGGCAACTTTTAATAACAATCGAGTTTTCCCTGCGCCGCTTTTTCCTAATACCGCGACTTTGTCTCCCGGTTGGATAGAAATTGCTTCTTCTTCGTTACCGTTTGTGAAAAGAAGTTCCGACTTCGCATCTTTTGCCAAATTTTCGCTTTTGAAATCCGGCTTCACCGTATCATTAAAAATCGTTTGTTCCAATTCCCGAGTCGGTTCTTTTGTATTCCGAATGACTCTGTAGTTGGCTAAGTTATTACTTAGGCTACTTAAGATCATTCCTAAAATCACCAACAACGAAAAAATCTCAGAAATCGAAATTCCCAAGTTCGACTGGAACGCCAATACCACCAGCAGCAGCGACAATAGCGGGCTAAGATTATCTTCAAGCACACGATTGATGGTTTGCAAGGTCGCTCTTTTTCTCAAAACGCCGATTTGCTTACTCCGGACTTTTTTCAAAGTCAGCGAAAATTGCGGTTCGATCTTTTGCCGGTTGATCTTTTTGATTTCTTCAATCGTCGTTTTGAGCAGGCTAATCCGTTCATGGTTGAGCGTCATATATTGAAAATAGACTCTGCCGATCAGAACGATTAACCGCTGTAAAACAAAAGTCGAAAGAATCAGGCAACCTAATACCACAAAACTAAGCAACCCGAATCCTTTAACCAATAAGACGATTAACACTATTTGCAGCAAAGTAGTCGTTATAAAATCTACGATATAAACGATTTGGGTTATTTGCGACGCATACATCGTCAAAAAACTGATCGGATCTTTATTTTTTCTTTGCAATTCGGTAACGTCGATATTTTGAATACGCCTAAACACAAATCGCATCGTCACTTGGTGAATTAAAATCATCAGTTTCGATTCTTTCCATCGGCAGTACGTATCGACTATTAATTTGAAAACCAGAAGCACAGTCAGGCTTAACGCCGCTTGAAGAAGACGTTCGCCCAAAACTTGATTTTCCAAGCTCGTAAATACTTCATTCAAAAACAGCGGAAGTACCGCCATCGCGGTCGCAACAAGCAAGCTCAGTACAAAAAAAGAGAAAAACTCTTTTTTCAACGTCAAAAACAAATTCATCCATAATCCTTTTTTGACATGATCTTGTTGTTCCATTTGATTCACGTATTCATTCATTTGCAACTGTTCACGATGACGGGGATCTACCGCAGCTTGATCTGCGCTCTGGGTTAATACTTGGTTAAAAGAATGGAAAAAGTTTTTTAATACGGTCATTGAGCTTAATTAGCCCCTTTCAAATATCCTCGTAGTTTTGTTATTGATCATTCCTTCCGACAAGTTCAGTCTTGTGATTTTAGTGTTTTTCATTATGTATTACCTCCTTTTTTACTTTTTAACATAATATCCCTTGTTCCTTTTAAAAAGCAAGGAAAATCAAAAAAGAGCCTGGTTCGGAAGTTGCCGAATTCGACTCGTTTGATCCATAATATATAGCGATTGGAGAGTGTAAGAAACTATCCGCAACGAAGCGTATACGAGATCCCGGCAATTTTAAAGGTATCGCCTTCGTTCAGATCATACGCTTTGTAAGGGGTTAGAACTTCGTCGTTGAGTTTGGTGCCGTTGCGCGAACCCATGTCTTTAATCGTGCAGTGCGCGGTAGATAATGCGAGTTCCACGTGCGCACGCGAGATCCCTGCTGCTGTCTCCACATGCTGCGCAACTTCTTCAGAGCGACCGATCGTAAAGCTGCCGGTTGGCAACACGATACTTTTGGGAAGCGAGCCGTTTTCCAAACGTTCCAATCGATACGAAGAAGACGACGCTTGACCTGCTGCATTTGTAAATCCGTCTTGTCCGCTGCCTAATACAACAGTCGGTTGATAAGCTGGTGAAGATAATACACCGGTGGCAGAATCAGCTGCATAATTAGGTACTGCATCTTGCGAAGCTATCTGTGGTTGCATGCCTGAGCTATACTCGGTACGTTCAGCTTGTCGAGACGACGCAGGCTTGAGAAAATCAGGAACTTGAAAATTTTCCGATTGCATCGGAGCAGCAGAAGCAACTTCAGGTTGCCCATAAAAAACGCGCTGACCTGTAGAAGTCGCTCTAGGTTCTTGCCACGGCATAGACAATGCAGCCGCTTCTTCTTGCTCGTCGATCCGATCTGCACTTCGCTTATTGAATTTCAATTTGCGCGCCCAGCCTAAATAGGCGAATACAAGAATAATTGGCGTAGCGACAACGCAAATCAGCAGATTGATCGTACTTGGACTATCCAAATATAGAAACTTCCATAATAAAGCCAACAGCATCATACTGATTAACGGCACGACTAAGCGTCCGTTTTTATCTTTTTTCGATTCTTCTTCTGAAGTATTCGAAAGTTCCGCTTGTTGATTTAAAGAAGGCTCTAAATTCGATTGCAGTTTCCCAGCGTCAAGTCGTACATGATGCTGATCGGATTGCGTGGCAGCCGAAGGCGCTTGAGTCTGTGTAGACATTGGCAATGAATGTACCGGAAAAGGAACAGCCGGTTCCGCATAAGCAACACCTCCGTTAGGCGCAGCAGCGTAATTGTTTGGCATCGCATTAAATCTTTCCGACTGATGAGAGATTCCGCTTTGTTCATGGATCGGATAAGAAGTTTGCGTCGCCGCAGCTCCTGCTGCGACTAAATTTCCGGTTGGTTGCTTACCACTTCCTGCTAATAGACCGATCAACAGACTTTTTAAAGCCTGTAACGAAAAAGAAGATTGTTCGCACATTTGCAAAATACGCTGAACGCCGCTACCTCGCAGATCGTCGATATACGCCATCCAACGTGCCGCAAGCCCGCCGATTCGCTCTCGACTTGGAGCTAGTTCCGCCGACTTATTCAGAGGCAAATACGTTAGATAGACAGTTCCTTCCGATAGAGCGCCGTCAACGAACATATAATCTTCTTGTAGCAAAAATCCGTTAGGGCTTAGCATATAAGTCATTCCATATTCAAGTGCCGTTACGATCTGTAAAAGTAACGCGTAATATTCGACCAACGTGATTTTTTCGGTTTTGATACAGGTCGATAACATTCTTTTGCCGCCGATATTATAATGAAGCTGTGCTTCGTTATCCACTTCGCGGACATGCAGATCCAGCACATGCGGCACATTAGAAGAAGCCAGCATTTTGACTTGCACCCGGTTCAAATCTTCGCCGCTTAGTTTGTTTTTTAGCACCATATACGTTGTATCGCTTTGAATAAAATCGGTGATCCATTCTTCCACATCCAACACTCCTTAGTACATATAAAAGTATCCGGCTAAAGCGCCGGGCAATACCGCCCACATAAATGGAAACGTCAGATGATTGACTCGATCAGAAGCAAGCGGCGCAAAGCTTCGAAGCATCAAAACACGGAATATACTGCTGAAAATCCGTTTGATTCGAACCATGCCTTCGCGGCGGAAAATTAAGATACCCAGACCGATCGCTCCCGCAAACAAGATCGAATACAGCAGCGTTTGAGCCGCAAATAGCGTTCCTGTCCAAGCTCCGATTCCGGCAAATAACTTTACATCCCCAGCTCCTACCGCTCCTAATACATACAACACGAATAACACCACAAATCCGATAGCTCCACCTTTTGCCGCAAATAATAACCCATCCCAACCGTGCACAATCCCTTGATAGATCAGCCCGCTACAAACAAAAGCCAGATTTAACAGATTCGGGATTTTTTGTGTACGAATATCGGTCATAAACGCAATTGCCAGAAAAAACCCACACCCGATATAAGCGATCAGATCATTCATTTTGCTCCCCCGCTTCTTTCTTTGTTTTATTAAATATTCAATCGCGAGTTCGAACTTCAAAACTAGCTTCTGCGGTTGCTCCGCTTGCAGTCTCGACTACAAGCGCCCATTCCCCGGGTGTCGTATTTCCACCTACCAACCATGTCCACGATAGTTTCCCCGAAGCATCTGCCGTTTGTTGTCCCAAGTAACGAGCACGGCTATTGCCTGTTTTGTAAACGACTTTGATCGTTGCCGTCTGACCCGGTTCAACCTTCGCGGTAATCGTCGCCCGGCTCCCCGGATACGCAGGGCTAGGTACAGAAGTAATCGTGGCAGAGCCGCTGCTTGAATCGGAAGAAGTTTCTGACGCCCCACCTGTTTCTCCGGTATCGCCGATCCATGCCCGTTCTTCTGCTTTGGCGCGAATATAGATCGGCTTACCCGTAAACGGAACTCGGATCGGCATTTCGTAAGTCAGTTCCATTCCGAAATAAGGAAGATTGGTTTCTCCGGTCGTCGGAACCGAAATACCGATCACATGAAGCTTATCGAGCTTGAGCGGTCCGTCTTTAATCAGAGGTTGCAGCATCGGCTTGATCACTGGATCCAGTACCGCCGAAGAAACTTCGTCTTTTAACGATTGAAGAGGAACGTCTCCGGTTGCAGCGGCTTCGCTTACCCAACCTCCGATCGGTTCAGGAAGATCAGAAGCGTATGTAGCCGCCAATTCACTAAATGAAATTTTCGAAAAACCTTGGAGCCCTTTTGCGATCGGCTCTGTTTTTTTCAAATGATCGGCTGCCATCTGTACGGGATATAAGTGTACCGAGACTTGTTTAGCCGCTTCCGAAGCTGTAGATTGTAGCACCGTTGAGTACGCCGTCATCTGTACGATATAAGCCAAAAAAACAAACAGGAACAAAAAAATAGGCAGCACCAGCGACGCTTCAAGCACAATGCTGCCCCGCTCGTTATCTGAGCGCCGGATCTTTTGGTACCATTTCTTCATGATCCGCCTCCGTCAATCAATAAGAATAGTCCGCTTGGATATCGACCGTGTATTCGGAACCGACACCGCTATCTCCGCCTATATTTAAGCTGTGCATGACACCCGGCAAAAACCAGATTGGCATCGAAATCGCCGCTTCGCCAGACAGATACGTGTAGTGGTCGTCAGGGTTTACGCCGGTATCAAACCGGATCAGCGCCAACATTCGCGATAACCGATTGTCGTTACCCGGATGCGCGAACAAAAACAATCGAAGATGATCTTTGTACGTAAGCTTGATCGGGATCGTTTTTGCCAACTCGACATGCCCTTGCGTCGCAAGTTTTGCCATATCGGCAACCGCAACAATCAAGCCTTCTAGTACGGCTTTTGCTAAAATCACGAGCGGATTGCCTAACGCCAGAATTTTCGGGTCTACTAAAGCTTCCATCGTTCGAATCGCAACGCGCATCGCGAAGATCTCTCCGTAAGCCGCTGCTAAGTTCGCTCCAGGGTCGCCAAATCCATAAAGAATATATTCTAACTCTTGCTCTTTGATCGACAGAAGCTCGGCTGCGACGGCTCCGTCGATTTTTGCTCCAGGTTTAGCCAGCGCTTCAATCTTAGACAAATCAAAATTCGAAAAATGATCGGAAGCATATTCGTTTTGCAGCAGCCGATCGCCAGTCGCATCAAGCATGCTCGACATACCCCCGAAAAAACCATCCATTTTTTGCATCGAATCTTTGCTTACCGCAGCCGCATCTTGTTCAAGTTTGTCCGCTTTGGATGCTTCTACGCGTGATGCGTTAAGACTTACATTTTCTTGGAAATAACTTTCGACTTTTTGGAAATCTTCGATATGACCTTTGGATTTAGATAAAAATTCGATCAATTCATTTGCTTGTTGAAGCTGATTTTTCGCGTCTTTTTCAAGTTGTTTACGCTCTTCATCATGTTTTCGGTGTTCGGCTAATTGATTTTCGATGACTTGAATCGTACGTCCACCGCTTCCGTAGCGTTCATGATAAAAAGAAGTGACTTGACCCGCTGAAGCGACATAACTTTTGAGCGTATATGTACTGAGTCCCAGTTCACTAAAAGCTTGCGGCAGTATCCCTTCAAGTGCGTCTACTTTAGATTTCATGGAGATAAAGTCTGTTTCTTGATGCTGCATATGCGTATTCATACTTCCAAAAAACGTAGGCTTGAGTACTAATTGCTCCAAGTTTTCTTGCACGCTTTTAGGGCTACCGGAAGGTCCTCCGTCTGCCCCTGGAATATCTGAACCGCTGACCTGATCGTATGCCGCATCCGCACTTCGGTCGCCGATCGCTGCAATCACTTGTTCGATCTGCGTATTCAGCTCTTGCGCTTTTTTCAAATGTTCTTTGGCTTGCGTCAAATCGCGACTATGCGGCGGGAAAGCTCGACTCACAATGGTATTCATCCGGCTAGTTACCGATTGTGATCCGGATTCGTAATCGGCAATTCTCATCGACATACGGATCGACTCGAAAAATCCGGGATTGGATTCTTCGGTGTCGGTAACGGCAGTACTGTCCGGCGGCGTATCGTCAGCAGAGAATCGTTCTTTTTGAAATTTGTAATCGTCATACTGCGCTGCCATATCTGTTGCATTCGCAACATGACCGCTAAGCGGTACATCTTGAATATCGCTAATCTGCCCGCTGGAACTTGATCCGATATTTCGCTTCAAATCATCGGTTCGTTGTCCTGCTTTTTTGATTAGATCGACCATTTTATCGAGTTCAGCTTCCCGCTTGTCGTATAATTTTTGTAATTTCTCAAGTATTTCTACGGCGCCCGAAGCTTCTTTCATCGTTTGCGACATCGGTTTAAAACGTCCTACGACTTCGAGCGCAAAATTAACGGGTGCTTTATATTTCATTTCTTCATTTATTTGCGTTTTGAATACTTCGTAACTGCCTAATTCGCGGCTTAGCTCGACAGACGAAGAAACTAACTTAGCATCGGTAATCGGCAGCACATCAGACCGTTCTTTGTAGATCAGACTTCGCTCCAATACCCCGGTAAAGATCAAAGAGGGATCGGTTTCTCCATACGCGAATAATCCATAACTTCGCTGAAGTTCCGGCACATAAGCCGACATCACCGAACGGGTTGCTGCATGTACCAAGCGTTCTGTTTTGGCTTTTAAAGCTGAAATACGTGAATAATCAATAAAGATTGCGACAAAAGCCAACGTAACCGCTAAGATTAAACTCAAAAAAATCGTAATCGCACCGCGTTCATTTTTCCAAAAAGGAAACTTGCGTATAAAAAAATGATCAGTTCGTGCGCCAATCTTTATCTTCTTGATCTTCAACGTTCCACCCCCAAGTCGGAATGATTCCTCAATCGTACATTCCGACTTCTGTTTCTTATTCCAATGTTTCTTTTGCCGTTATTTCTTTTTCGCGACTTTGCTTAGTTGAACTCCTGCATTTTGGGGCGTCATCGCGACGGCTTCTCCACCTTTTTCTTCACTAGGCTTAGCTTTGTCCGCTTTGAACTTGCCTACGTAATACCGAACAAGTTCAACGTTGCGAATAAATTCGACAGGCTCTACGACGGTCGAATACTGCGAACCGCCCATCTGATCTCCAGCAAATCGCTGGATCGGAACGAGATTGAGCGGCGTGTACAACACGGTCGTAATCGGATGCAAAATGCCGCGCTTGCTCGTCATCGTACCGCTCACTCCAGCCGGAAGCGGCTTTGCCGCGTTCGCCATCTTAATTGCACCTAGCGATTCGCCACCACCGTCCGGCACATTAATTGTCTGGGAGGCTCCGCCTTCGCTGAACCCACCAAACAAAGCCGAAACCAACTGATCTTCGGTCAGACGCCAGTACAGATCTTCGGTTTCTCCTTCTTCGGCAAAGCTTCCCGTACTCGGATCTTTATGCGAGTTATTCCAGCTATAAGCTGCGCGTTCCGAAGTGATCGCCGAAGCTTGGACCAGCATCGCACTTTGGTAGAGGTACAAACAAAGCAGCAAGATCATCACGACGCACAGCATAATGATCGGGAAAACGAATGTAGATTCGATGGTGAAGCTACCGCGTGAGCTACGTAAAAAAGAAGTTGGTTTGAGAGATGAATGGTTGTTTTTCATCTGGTTCTCCTAAAAGATGCTCAATTTTACTTGCCTGCTTTAGAAGGATCAACTTCTTTGAAAAATCCATCTGTTTGGTCATCGAGTTTTCCGAACAAACGACTAATCAATGTTGAAATTTGATTTTTGAAAATCAAGGCAATAATAACCGTCACCGCGATAATCAAAATGATTTCCAAAGTCCCCAACCCATCTTCTTCTTTCCAAACGCCTTTGATCTTTTGCCCAATTGCTTGTAACATATGTGTTCCTCCTCGTATTGTGAATAAAATAGATTTCATTTACATCTGAATCATCATCATCGCCGGCCCACCGACCATGAGCATAACCACCAACAAAATCAGCACCATCGGAAATACCATTTTCGACGAAGCCTTCTCCCCTTGAATCCGTCCTAACGCTTTGCGCTTTTCCCAGAGCGAACGAGACAGTTCTCGCAATGCCATCGCAAATTCGCCGCCGCCTCGTTTGTGATTGAGTAGCACTGTCGTGACGAAGACTGTGGCTTCCTGCACACCGCAGCGTTTACCAAACTGCTCGAAAGCTTGGTGAAAAGGATCTCCGCTTCGCCACTGCTGCGACATTTTGTTCAGTTCGCGGTGCAGCGGATGGGTACTGCTTTCTTTTTGCTGCGCATAATGCACAATCGCCTGCTGCACGGTTTCCCCCGCACCTACGAGCAGCACGATCTGATTCAGCATCTCCGGCAGTTCCATCAAGATCTTTTCTTCGCGTTCTTTCACTTTAGATGCCAGATCTTTGATCAGTGCAAAAGGAAGCAGTATCGCGAGCCCTAGCCCGATCACCAACCATATCAGTGAACCTCCGTTGACGATCGCCATCACACATCCAAATACAAGAAGCAGCATCGCATACAGCAACATTTGCGCCATAAAAAGCATCGTGCGTTCTGCGCTGTCACGTAATCCTTCACCGCGTTGTACCGACGACTGAAGCTTGTGAAAAAAGATCGGGAATCTTGCCGCGATCCGCATTTTCTCGATCAGCACCAGCATGAACGGCAATAAATTTCTTAGACGTATGCCATCCATCTTAAGTGCGGCGATTTGCTGATGATTTTTCGTCCGCTTCGTCGCTGCGAATCCGAACAAGACTACAGCCACGACAAGTAAAAGACTACACACCCCTACCACGATCATCTTGCCACCCCATTTAGATTTGAATCTTCATAAAACGTTGAATCAGCCAAGCACTTAGCCCAAGTAAACCCAGACCTACACTCGCCAAAATAATGCCTAGCGGCGTGCCGTAGAGCGGAGCCATAAAGTCCGGTGCGGAAAAATTCATAAACAAGATAAAAACAAACGGCGTTGCCAGCAAAATATTCGACTCGAATTTTTTTTGCGCAATCATAACCGATATATCTTGCTGAATATCCATCTTCTCGCCGATGATCGTCGAGGTACGCCGAATGACTTCGATTAGATCTCCGCCGGTTCGCTTGCAGGTGACGAATACGTTGATAAAGTTGTCGATGTCTTCGACTTTCGCTCGACTGCCAAAATTCAACAATGCGGATTCGATCGGTTCTCCATACTCTAGCCGCGTCGTGATCACTTCCAATTCCCGAATCATGTCACTGCTTCCGCCGGGATAGAGCAGCTCCAAATCTTTTGCGGCTTCCCGGAACGCATTTTCGACCGAGCGTCCTGCCGACATCGAAGAAGATAGCGAGTACAACGCTTGCTTGAAATGAAGCTTGAGCAAAGTACGCTGTCGATTGATTTGTCTACTCTGCCAAAGCTTTGGCGCTTTGTAGGCGGGAATCGTTAAAAGCAAAGCAAGCAACCAAATTTTGTAGAAGACCATTCCTACAGCGAATAACAAGGCTGCGACGACGACAATACTCCAAATCTTTTCGTGGACAGATAGCTGATACGCCGCATAGTCTTGCAACTTGTCTTTCGGCGCTTGGTTAGAGCTTTGAGGTTGCTTTGATTTCGTCGCTTCGGTACTCACTGCACCTGCTTCGTTTACATTCATGCGCAGCAATAAAGATTCACCCCCCTTCAGGCAATCCGGCGATTTGTCGCCAGTTGGCTGCGCCCGCTTCTCTTAATTTGTCGCTATGCTGCATGGGTTCTGCACTTCGTTTCAACTGTCCGATCACTTTGCCGTCTTTTTCCCCTTCTTCTTGGAAACGAAAAAGTTGCCTCAGCTCCACTTGTCCATTTTTCATTCCTATCACTTCGCTGATCTCTACCACGCGCCGAGAACGATCTCGAAGCCGCGACAAATGGACAAACAAATCGATTGCCGACGAAATCTGCTGACGCACAACTTCTACCGGAAGGTCCGCTCCGCCAAGTACCATCGTTTCCAGACGGCTCAGCATATCTTTGGCACTGTTTGCGTGACCTGTAGAGAGTGAACCGTCGTGCCCTGTGTTCATCGCTTGCAACATATCCAGCGCTTCCGATCCGCGCACTTCGCCGACTACGATCCGATTGGGACGCATCCGCAAGGAAGAACGAATCAGATCACGGATCGAAATCTCGCCTTTGCCTTCGATATTCGCGTTACGTGTCTCTAATGAAACCAAATTCGGTACCGTGACAATCTGAAGCTCCGCAGAATCTTCGATCGTGATGACCCGCTCATCCGGCGGAATATATTGCGACAATGCATTGAGAAAAGTCGTTTTACCCGATCCTGTACCGCCGCTTATAAAAATGTTGTACCGACTGCGCACTAAGATTTTCAAAAAATCAGACGCTTCTTGATCGAGCGCACCGCGCTTCACCAGATCATTCATCGTCATCGGCTTTTCTGGGAATTTACGAATCGTCAGCGTTGGACCTTTGAGCGCAATCGGCGGCAGCACGACGTTCACCCGCGAACCGTCTTTGAGACGCGCATCGACAATCGGCGAAGATTCGTTTACGACGCGGTTCACACCCGATACAATCGTTTGCACCAAATCTTCCAGCTTTTCTTGCGATTCGAACGATTGCGGCAGACGGCTGACTTCACCTTCTCGTTCGATAAAAATCTCAGTATGCCCGTTGATCATAATTTCTGTCACGGTTTTGTCGTCGACGAGCGGTTGCAAAATATCTAGCCCGCGAAAAGAATCATAGACGCGCCGAACCAATTTCCGTTTTTCCCCGGATGTCATTGAGTTTATTCGCATGTCCGACAGCACTTTGCGTTCGATCAGTTCCATCAACTGAAGATCATCGGCTGACTGCGTGACATCGAGCGACGAACGAATTTCAGCGCGTATTGTACGAAACATTTCTTCTTCCCAAGATTCTGTCTGTAATGGGCTCATTGCCATCCACCTGCAACTTGAGCAAGCTGCGCTCCGTTATGCGGTTGCTTGCGGTCTGTCCCGATATGAAGCTGTGCGCATAGTGCCAAAATATCTCGCTGAAAAATCGGTGATCCGAGCAATACATCTTCTCTCGATACATATTTCCATGACGGAATGTATGATAAAAATGCCGAGGGACGAATTTCCGGTCTTGGCAACTTATTTTCTAAGCGACCTCCGTACCGATTGACGATAAAATGGCTTTTCGCTATCCAAACGTGAAATTGATGGTTTTGACGAGTTTCCCAATACTCCATCCAGCCCGTGGTTTTCGTCATATGTAGCAAATCATCGGCAAGGATCCATAAGATCCGATCGGCTCGATCCAACAAAGCTTTGCAGCGATCATGATTTTCGGCATCCGTATCCGCTATGATCAGATCGTACATTCCGCTTGCCGCCAAATAATCGAGCAATGCCGTCGTATCGGCTTCATCCATCTGGAGCAGTTCATCCGGTCGCTTAAGCGGCGGAAAGGTCGTACATTTGATACTTTCTTGAAAAGAAGCGTAGCGAGATAACGGCGCCTGACAAGTTTTGCCTTGCTCTTTCGCCGTGCGAATATCGTAAAGCAGCTGAGGTAAGCCGCCTTGCTGCTCGCGATTTGCAACATTGCCGCTCCGAAAAGAAGCCGAGCTGTCTACCGTTTCTACATTCAGATAAAATACGCGAACCCCTTGCCCGCCTAATTGTTTTGCCAAATTTAAAGCTGTCGTCGTTTTCCCCGCTCCTGCCGCTGCCGAATAGACGGCAAGTACTTCCGCATTCTCCCCTGATCTTGCACCGCTTCCCGCGTTCCCTTGCAACGTTCCCGCTAAATCCATCACGGCTGTCAGCAATAAATTCAGAGGTTGAAAAGGAAGCAATACCGGGCCGCCCAGCGCAATACTTTCTTCGTCGTCGCCAAGTACCGCCCACGGAATCGATTTACTGCTTTCTAAGGCTAGCCACGGCGACAAAAAATTCGGTTCGCCGAGGATAAAATCCGGCCGTTCTTCTTCGATCGCGGTCAAAAACGTATCCACTTTCGAAAAAGCTTTCACGCTGACTTGCTTAGCAAATTCTCCGGTACGCGCATACAGCAGAAAAGGCTCAATATACTGCTCGTCTTCTACCGCCAACGCAATTTGCAAATTCCGCATCTTTCACCCCTCGCTCTCTTGTGCAAACACAAAAAAGCACCGCTCACAAACCCACCTATTTTAGGCGAGTCATGAGCGGTGCTTCCGCTGTGTGTTGTAAATTTAATTTCACAATAGCATAGAGCTTGCAAGCAGGCAAGACCCATTTTTTATAAAATTTTGGAATCCTTCAACCTTGCCCGCCATCTAAAAATCGCTCTCTCACACCCGGCGGCGGCAATGGACATACGTCGTCTTTACCGAACCATCTGTACCGATTGCGAGCGATATAACGATACACGGCATCTCGCAAAGGACGCGGAATGATGATGAACGCATACAGCAGCGGCCACGGAAAACGAAGTCGGCGCGCAATTCGCAAAGCTGCACTGGATCTCACCGTTCTCCGACCAGACTCCACAAGCACGAGCGTATTCGGTTCTCCTGATTCTTCGAATCCTTGTCCGCCAGACAATCTAGCTCCCGGCTCAGACTGCAAAGAAGCAAAGTTAAATACGCCTTCGGGATCGCGCTTGACGATAAATCGAACAGCACCTTGGCAAAAATGGCAAACGCCGTCGATCAAAACAATAGGGTGATTGGGCGTGAGAGTATCTGGTTGTGATTTCATGTCTGATTTCCTCCTTCATCCAAATCTTGGGTATGTGTGTTGTTTACCCGACCTGAATGATAAAAAAACAGACGCCCGGAAGGATTCCAGTCGTCTGTTTTCGTTACGTTGCGAGTTAAAACTTCCCTCAAGCTTATGCTAATCGGGCAGCCCGTCCACCTACAGTAATTGTGCGATTTTTCCGTCTTGCAATTGGCTGTCCAGTTCGACTTTGAACTTCTCGAAGCAATTGCAAATATAGTCTTTACGGCAGATTGGGCAAGGTGTCTTGAGCAGACGGCTAACGTTCGTTAACTTCCACTCCGGGAACCGATTATAAAAGACGCGGCACAATGTGCCATCTTCCAAATGAACGACGAATTCGTAAAGTCCGTCTTTATCGTTACTTCCGGCCTTGTCTACACCTACCACTTTCGGTCTGTAAGCCATGTTTATATCACCCGTTTTCATAGTCTCGGCATAGATAAGAAGACTCCTTCTACGCCGCGTGCTTATATAGCTTAATGAATTTCACCCTTTGTGTCAACCGAATAACAAAGGATCTTCTTATGAAAAAAGCCGGAAACTCTTCCTTTGAAGAAGAGCTTCCGACTTGGTAAATATCAACAATTTAGATCACGCTAAGTTCGACATCCATATTGCCGCGAGTCGCTTTGGAATATGGGCAGAAATCGTGAGCTTTTTCAACCAACTCTTGAGCTTTTTCACGATCCAGACCTGGAATGCGGACTTCAAGTTTGGCTTGCAGTTTAAATCCGCCGTCAGATTCGTCTTTGCCGATATGAATCTCACAGGTTACTTCGGTATCTGGAATATCAATTTTTTCTTTGCGTGCGATATTTGCCAAAGCACTCTCGAAACAAGCGCTATAACCGGCTGCAAAAAGTTCTTCGGGGTTAGTACCCGTGCCGCCTCCGCCGCCAAGCCCTTTGGGTACGGAGAGTTGCAGATTCAATGCGCCATCCGCGGATTCAACGACCCCGCTTCTTCCACCTCGACGTGCTGTAGCTTTTGCTGTATACAAAGCATCCATGTATCATTCACTCCTCAATTGGAATTTGAGCGATAGCCCTTTTTGCGAAACTACCTAATCTATAACGCCAAATCACCTAGAGTGAAACGAGAAGCGAATTGCAAAAACCAATTAAGTTGTTTACAATCAAAAAGAGAGTAATCATTTTTTCGAGGAGGAATTTCGATCATGTCTGTTTATGAATACGAAGCCCGTACGTCTAAAGGTACCGAAGTTAAGCTGTCCGATTATCAAGGTAAAGTCGTTCTGATCGTCAACACAGCGAGTAAATGCGGATTTACCCCTCAGTTCCAAGGTCTGCAAGAACTGTACGACAAGTATCATGACCGTGGTCTTGAAATTTTGGGCTTCCCAAGCAATCAATTCAAAGAACAAGATCCAGGCAGCAACGAAGAAATTTTGGAGTTTTGCCAACTGAACTACGGCGTTCAATTCCCCATGTTCGAAAAAGTCGATGTTAAAGGCGAAAATGCACATCCATTATTCCGCTATTTGAGCGACGAAGCACCTGGGCTTATGGGTTCCAAATCGGTTAAATGGAATTTCACTAAATTCCTGATCGACAAAGAAGGCAAACCCGTTAAACGTTTTGCTCCGCAAACGTCTCCGGATCAACTTGAAAAAGACATCGAGAAATTACTCGGCTAAATAGACAACATACGAAAAAGCCCCTGTGTATACAGCGGGCTTTTTTTATAAAGTAAACTTCAGCATACTTTTTCACAAAAAAACAAATCAATAGAAAAACAAAAGCCGATAAATCCTCTAAAGGACTTATCGGCTTTATCGTATGCGGTAGAGAGGACTCGAACCTCCACGGGTATACACCCACTACCCCCTCAAGATAGCGTGTCTGCCATTCCACCACTACCGCATATCAATAAATTGAGGCAACTTCTATAATATACTGACTTTTAAGCAGGCAGTCAATCTATTTTTCTTTATGATATTATTATGTAATATTAAATAACATATAAAGTGATTAAAAGCATGGAATTCGAAGAATTATTCGAAAAATGATCTTTTTTTCTTGACCCCCTGCTTAAAAAGATGTAAAAATGAGAGTATATCTTTCTTCTACTGATCAAAATTTCTTATCAAATAACATATACCTAACATATAAATATTTTATATCTATGAAAAGGAGGTACAACCTAATGTATAGCGGACAAAAACTTCTCAATTACATGACTTTGCTTGAATCGTCGTCCCCATCTCCTATAGGTTGTATCAAAAGAGATCTAAAAGGTAACCATTTAGATTGCACAGAAGCATTTGAAGATGTGATGAAGACGTATATCCATCCTAGACTTACTCATATCGAAGGACGAGCGATCGAAGAAATTTACGCTGCCCTTCAAAAAAATGATTACGAACGTATTTTTCAAATCGACCGGAATCTGCGTACACGTACAAGCCCTAATGAAATTGATCGCGAAATGCGGCGTAGCGGCAAAAAGTTGCTCAAACTTTCGAAATCGTTATATCCGTGGATCAACTTCACGCCGGTTGCAGAAGCTTTGCAAGCGGAGAAAACATTCGGTTGCCCGGCAATTTTCTACGCGTGGATCAATTTTCATCTTGAAATCCCATGCAGCGAAGCGGTGCCTGTCTATCTGTATCACCAAACGACTGCCTATGTCGATCACTGCGCGCAATTATTGAGCTTAGACGATGTGACTCGCCGTAAAATGCTGACCCGAATGATCGATGATGTTGCGGAACGTTGGTTACGTGTTCAGCCACACCTTACACCTTCTTTTATGCCGACTATGCCCTTTGAATCTCCGATTCAAAAAACGCTCTGAAGCGAACTCGCTTCAGAGCGTTTTTATTTGGTTCTTATTCATCTTGTTTATAAGCCCGGTCTTCTGCTTGTTTAGGTTTGGCTTTTTGATTGCGCCGATAAGCAGTAAATTCAATATATTCGCGCACAAATTCTTTTTCGCGAGAAGATAACTCATGATTCTGGCAATTGGGTTGCCCTGAATCTTCAAAAAAATAACGGTCGCCCGTTTCTTTCACTTCTTCCGGACGCCATTCTTTTCCTGTCATCAACCAATCCAAACTCACCGAAAAGAAACCTGCAATTTCGATCAATTTGTGTGTGCTTGGTGTCGACTTTCCTCTGCGCCAATCGCCAAGATTTCCTGCACTGATACTTAAGCGTTCACCGAACGCTTTTTTCGTCATTCCGCTGCTTTTGATCAGCTGTTCGATCCGATCGTAAATCGACTGCAAATCGTCATCCCCTTCAAACCGGTTTCTACACCAATACTACGTAATTACGCAACATATGATTGAAAGTTTACGTATTTGCGTATATAATTGGTTTTATGGTAAATGATCCCTCATTCTTCTCTAATCGATTATAATTCATCTTTTTGTACATGAACAGGAGGAGCGCTACATTGCAAAGAAAAAAACCGATTACCCCTTTTGGCTGGGAAATCAAACGGCGCTTAGCCGAACTAGAAATGGATCAAAAAACATTTTGCGAAAAATACGAGATCCCGCCTTCTCGTTTGTCCAATCTAATAAACGGAAGTCGCAAAGCTACGAAATATCGCAAACAAGTTGCTCTTGTATTAGGAATTCCCGATTCCTACCCTTCCGCGTCTTTTTCAGACGAGTCTCCACCTCAAGTTAAATCCACTGGAACAGGACGGTGAAACATGGCAACTTCTCCAATAGAATTGAATTGGATTTCAGTTTGCGCGGGGTGTGGGCGAATCTATGGATCTCAAAGCTGGCGTAAAGCAATGCGAGGAGAATTGAGTAACGTTGAGATTACACATGATATTTGTCCGGATTGTATTCGTCTACTGTACCCTAACTATGCACAGGTCGCAGATCGGCTTATGCAGCAAAATATTAAAAATCAAACTTATTAACTAAAACAAAAAAGCAGACTCTGTAAAGAGTCTGCTTTTTATCGTATGCGGTAGAGAGGACTCGAACCTCCACGGGTATACACCCACTACCCCCTCAAGATAGCGTGTCTGCCATTCCACCACTACCGCATAATCATAAATCATTCACCATTTCTAATGAGGAGAAAAAGAAATGGTGAGCCATGAAGGACTCGAACCTTCGACACCCTGATTAAAAGTCAGGTGCTCTACCAACTGAGCTAATGGCTCAAAATGACCCGTAGGGGATTCGAACCCCTGTTACCTCCGTGAAAGGGAGGTGTCTTAACCCCTTGACCAACGGGCCTTAATGACTGTGCTACAACTTCTGTCGCTTAAGCACAAGTAAGAGTATATCAAATATTTGATATAGAATGCAAGCATTTTTTTATTTTTATTTTTATTTATTTTTAAAACAAAAAAAAGAACCTTTTCAGGTCCTTTTTCTTATTCTATGTAGGTCTTCTTTAATTGAAACATAAATGGCGGAGAGAGAGGGATTCGAACCCTCGCACCGCTCACGCAGTCTAACCCCTTAGCAGAGGGTCCCCTTATAGCCACTTGGGTATCTCTCCAAAAAAAATGGCTCCCCGAACAGGACTCGAACCTGTGACAACTCGATTAACAGTCGAGTGCTCTACCAACTGAGCTATCAGGGAACATTACTTAATGTTTCAACAAGATATAATTTATCATGCGTATATTTTTTCGTCAACCCTATTTTCAAAAAAAGAGTATAAATAAAAAGAACCCTGTTCACCTCCGGTGAAATTCGGGTTCCGATGACGTTCTTTTCGAGCGATTTGATTCAACACTTCTTGTTTCGTTTTCGTTTTTCGGCTTCGCATATCGACTTTCGCAAATGGGCTTCTGAGCTCTGCCGCATCCATCTTACCTTCTCTAACTTGTTTTTCTCGTAATTTCCGTGATGCTGATTTTGCCATGTTTATAACTCCTTTTTGGATTCTATAGTAGACTGCAATTGCGCAATCGGAATCTTTTATTAGTATAAACGTATTTACCGTTCATCGCTACAGCTACTCCCTTTGCAGCTCTTCCAAACGAAGTTTACCGGCACATTTTCCGCAGCGATAACGTTTGGGGTCGATTCGCCGTTTTCTTTTATACGTCATGTTGCAATCCAAACACACCAATTGATATTTGAACGGCAGCGTGCGCTTCGCTGCATCCGGTAAAGACTGGCAGTATCGACTCCCGCCGACTTTGGCAAGCAATCTTTTGAAATCAGCGTCCCGGTGTTGATACCCTCGCCCAGCAAGATGCAGATGGTAATGACAAAGCTCATGCTTGATAATGCCTTCTACCGCTTCTTCGCCGTGGGCTGCAAGCTGATGCGGATTAATCTCGATATGATGGGATCGCAGCGCGTAGCGTCCGCCCGTCGAACGTAATCTACGATTAAAAAAAGCTCGATGGGTAAAAGGTACGCCGAAATGTTCTAGCGAAACTTTTTCTATCCATTGTTGCAATTGTTCATCGCTCATTGTTTTTGTATCGGTCACGAATATCCCTCTTTCTTTCGTCGTCTATTGAATTGTAACTTGGAATTGGACTACACTGTCAAGGAAAGGCTTTAATTCTATACGTAATCGTCTAGATGATCTTAATGACAACTTTGGAGGTACTTATGGCTGGAACTCAATTGAACAGACGCCGACCGGAAGAAGCCGGTGTGAATCCGCAAGGAATCATCGATTTTCTAAGCGCGGTAGACCGTGAAAAATTCGATCTGCGAAGCTTTATGCTACTGCGCCGAGGAGAAGTCCTTGCCGAAGGTTGGTGGGCACCGCACACATCCGAAGATCGACATGCGATGTATTCGGTCAGCAAAAGCTTCACATCGACTGCTGTAGGGATTGCAATCGAAGAAGGGCTGCTGAACGTCGAAGACAAAGTCGTCGATCTACTGCCGCATCTGCTTCCCGAAAATCCACATCCGAATTTGCTTCAAATGACCGTACACGATCTGCTCGTGATGGGCACGGGGCAAAAACAAGATCCGCTCGAAAAAGCTCGTTCGCAAAAAGACGCCGATTGGGCGAAAGCGTTTTTGTCTGCTGAAGTCGAAAATGTTCCGGGCAGCGTGTTCTCGTACAGCAGCGGCGCGACTTATATGGCATCCGTGATTTTGCAAACGTTAACAGGCCAAAAAGTTATGGATTACTTGGAACCTCGACTTTTCGCTCCGCTCGGCATTGAACGTAAAACCTGGCAAGAAAGCCCTCAAGGATACACCGCAGGCGGCTGGGGATTGAAACTTTGCAGTGAAGACCTTGCCAAATTCGGACAGCTGTATCTGCAAAAAGGAAATTGGAACGGACAGCAACTGGTCCCTGAAAAATGGGTGGAACTTGCGTCATCGAAACGTATCGATAACGGAGATGATCCCGAAGGTGACTGGGGACAAGGTTACGGATACCAATTTTGGATGTGCCGACATGACGCATACCGCGCTGACGGCGCTTACGGGCAATTCTGTCTGGTACTCCCGAATCAAGAAGCTGTCGTTGTCTTGACGTCCGCGATCTCACGTACCAAAGAACTGCTGAATGAGGTATGGGATCACTTGCTCCCTGCGATGCAGTCTGCTCCGTTACCATTGAGCGAAACAGGCGAACAGGCCACGAAAATGCTCACTCAATTGGAGTACGCACCGGAACCGGCGGGTGAAGTTGTAACTGGCGAAGCTTGGTCAGGCGAAACGTATCAGTTGAAAGGCACACTCGACGATGGGGATCTTGATGAAGGTCTTGTGTTTAAATCTATATCATTGACGGCACATGAAGACGGTTCGATTAAGGTTGACCTTTCGCTAGCCGAACCTCAAAACCAATCGGAACCTTTCCCGTTCTCTTTGATTAGCGGCGCAGGAGTATGGCACAAAAATGAAAATGTCCTTTCGCCAACGACACCTGGTTTCCCTTCGGATGTAGGTCCGATCTACGCATCCAATAGTCGACGCGCGGATGGATCTATCCATATTGCGATTCGTTTTGCCGAAGATCCGATTAGCTTCAACTGGCATTTCGCTTTCGAAGACGATACTTTGCATTTCGAAGATTTAGCGAATCCTGAATTGCATCAAAAAGCGACAAAGCTTACTGGAACGCTTGAGAATTCGAAAGCGTAACTCTTACCGACTCCAGACTATTAGCGTGCTTTTAAAATGAGCATAAAAAAGCGTTACGGCATACATCATGCCGTAACGCTTTTCTTTATAGTTAACCTTCTACAGGACCACGCATCGTCAGACCGACGCGACCTTTTTTGAGATCGGCATTCAAGACCCATACCGTGACGGTATCGCCGACAGCAACCACGTCCATCGGGTGTTTAACAAATTTCGTGCTAAGCTGCGAAATATGCACAAGCCCATCGCTTTTGATGCCGATATCGACAAACGCACCGAAGTCGATTACGTTACGCACGGTTCCTTGAAGCTCCATCCCCGGCTTCAAATCTTCGATCTTCAATACGTCCGTGCGGAAGATCGGCGCAGGCAATTCTTCACGCGGGTCACGACCCGGACGTTGCAGACTTTCGATAATATCGCGCAGCGTCGGAACGCCGACTTCCAACTTCTCTGCTAGTGCTTCTACATCGATCTGTTCCAGCGTAGAAGTCATGGCTGCACTGCCGAGATCGCTGGCTTTGACGCCAAGCTCTTTGAACAGTCGATCCACGACTTTGTACGATTCCGGGTGAATCGGTGTGCGATCCAGTGGATTCGAACCTTCGATCCGCAAAAAGCCTGCACATTGTTCTAACGTTTTGGCGCCGAGACGCGGAACTTTTTTCAATTCAACGCGGCTTGCGAACGAACCGTTCTCATCGCGGTATTTAACGATATTGCGAGCGGTCGTCTGATTGATGCCTGCTACATACGAAAGAAGCGAAGGCGAAGCTGTATTCACGTCGACGCCGACATGGTTAACTGCTGATTCCACGACCGCTTTCAACTGACCTTCCAGTTGTTTTTGCGAGACGTCGTGTTGATATTGACCGACGCCAATCGCTTTCGGATCGATCTTCACTAGCTCCGCGAGCGGATCTTGCACACGGCGAGCAATCGAAGCCGCGCTACGCTCAGCCGCATCCATATCCGGGAATTCTTCTTGCGCGATCTTCGAAGCCGAATAGACACTGGCACCTGCTTCGTTGACGATCAGGTACGACAATTTACGAGCGGTATAATCGCCGATCCAATCTGCAACGAATTGCTCCGTTTCACGTGAAGCCGTACCGTTACCGATGACGATCAATTCCAGATCGTACTTCTCAACAAGCTCGCGGAATTTCTCCGCAGCTTCGCGCTTCTGGCTGCGCGGCGGCGTCGGATACGTGACCGCCACTTCAAGCAGCTTGCCGCGTTCGTCGAGCGCTGCTAATTTGCAGCCGGTACGGAAAGCCGGGTCTACGCCCAGTACGCGCTTGCCGCGTACAGGAGGTTGCAGCAACAAGCTGCGCAGATTTGCCGCAAAAATAGAGATCGCTTGCGCGTCGCCTTTTTCCGTCAATTCGCTGCGGACTTCGCGTTCAATCGAAGGCGCAATCAGACGCTTGTACGCATCTTCAATCGCACGTTCCAACACAGGATGAACCGGCGAAGCTCCTTTGATCACTTGTCTGGAAATATAACGCAAGATCGGAGCCGAATCGGTCTCCAAGCTTACTTTGAGAATATTTTCCCGCTCGCCGCGATTGATTGCCAAAATACGGTGCGGAGGCATCTTTTTCGCAAGTTCGCTGTAGTTGTAATACATTTCGTAGACCGATTCCGCAGAGTTATCTTTCGCTTCCGTCACCAAAATCCCATGATCCAACGTATAAGTCCGTACCCATGCCCGAATCTTCGCGTCATCCGCAAGCTGCTCCGCGACAATATCCAAAGCGCCTTGCAATGCTTCTTCGGCTGTCGATACGCCTTTGTCTTCCGAGACATATTTCGCAGATTCCGCGTCCAGATCAGCCCGTCCCGGTTGGCTGAGCAACCATATCGCCAAAGGCTCCAAACCTTTTTCTTTTGCGACGCTTGCGCGTGTCTTACGCTTTTGGCGGAACGGACGATACAAATCTTCGACTTGTTGAAGTTTTGCAGCTTCCAAAATCGAAGACTTCAATTCAGCGGTCAACTTACCTTGCTCGTCGATGATCCGCAGCACTTCGTTTTTACGTACATGAAGATTGCGGGCATATTGCACACTGTCTTCGATATCTCTGAGTTGGTTTTCATCCAATTCGCCGGTCATTTCTTTTCGATAACGCGCGATAAAAGGAACCGTGTTCCCTTCGTCTAACAGCGACACCGCTGCTTTCACTTGCTTAGACGCAATATTCAGCGCTTCCGCGGTATGACGGAATAAACTTTCAAGTTCCGTTTTCGTCATTTCCGAGGATGTAGTACTCAATTCCAATTCCAAATCCGACACAAAATCTCCCTCTTTCTGCTGTTGCCTGTTCTCCCATTCCTGCTGAAAACGATATTTTTATTATGACAGAATAAGCTTCATTTCCGCAAACCCAATCATCAAAAGGATTGACTGAGCCAAATATGCCGAGCAAATTTCCCTTTACGGACAACACAATGATCAATGACTGAAAAACCGACTTGTTCCAACTGAGCGCCAATATCTTCGGTTGCGACAATGACGCAGCGGCTAGCTAATCGGTACGCCGACTGCAACATCTCCAATCGTTCATCCGATACCAGAACCGAACATAGATTATACGGCAAATCGAGGATCAGCGCATCGTAATTTCCTTCAAGCTTTCGCATATCCGCTACAACCACAGTCCCCGACAAGTTAAAATGAGCCAAATTTTCTCTCGCGCCTATCGCCGCTAACGGATTCAGATCGAAACCGTCGATCGAAATCCCCATCGATTTGGCTTCGATCAGCACCGTTCCGATTCCGCAACACGGATCGACTGCTCGAACTCCGGTCGGATCAGGAACCGCAATATTGGCGATCGCCCGTGCTGTACGCGTTCCAAGAGCCGTCGAATATTGTCTCGGTTTATCTTGATGAGCCAGCCAAAGCGACTTCGCCGCCACATAGTCTCCAAGTATCCATTGATCTTGGGCAAACGTGACTCCGTAAATTCGTTGTGGATTTTTCATCTTCGCAGTGCCGCGAACTTGCGCGCCGATTAATCGTTCGATACGCCGACATTCGTCATACGATACCGGTTGATCACTTTGGATATATTGTAATTTGAATGTTTCGCCGTCTAGCTCTAACTGAGACGCTTGCTGCGCCAACCCTTCCAAATGATCGCTGCTTATTTCGATCGTCAGACGTCCATGCAAAAAAGGGCTGCGCGACGGATCGATTTTTCGCTGCGACGAAATAGTTCTCGCTGTCGGCGCCGCATCCAGCAAAGCACGCAGCTCCATCTCGAATAGTTCGCGTTCGTCTTCGTGACAAGCAAAATCGTATATATAATCAGGCGACTCCATCTTCGACCTCCTGCTTATTCGGCATCAAAAAAGGCGCAACGACCGGCTCTTTCGCAGCCGTGATGCGCCCTGCTTTTGTTACTCGACGTTTTGACCCACTGGTTCTTCGGATTCCGGTTCAAGCGGCTTGCGACCGCGCATCAGGTTCTCGGTCAATTTGCGTCCGGTTGGCGTCTGCGCCAATCCGCCTTGCCCTGTCTCGCGGTGACCGCTCGGCATTGCCGCACCGACTTCAAGCATAACGCTCACCACTTCATCGGAAGGAATCGCGCTACGGACTCCGGCGAGTCCCATATCCGCTGCCGCTAACGCGTTAACTGCTCCAAGACCGTTACGCACGATACAAGGAATCTCGACCAGACCCGCTACCGGATCGCAAATGAGCCCCAATGTGTTTTTGAGCGCCAATCCTACGGCGTGCATCGCTTTTTCCGCATCGCCTCCGCGAAGTTCGACCAGAGCGCCTGCTGCCATGCCGATTGCCGAACCGACTTCGGCTTGGCAACCGCCTTCAGCGCCCGAGATAAACGAATTGTTCGCAATGACGTACCCGATCGCTCCAGCCGCAAACAATCCGTTCACCATATGCTCGTCGCTCCAGCCGAAACGTTCTTGTGAACTCACGAATACCCCTGGAATAATTCCGCACGAACCGGCTGTCGGCGTCGCGATAATTCGTCCCATCGACGCATTCACTTCGGATACTGCCAGCGCATATGCCATCGCGCGCGAAGACGGATCGCCCGAAGACGGCGTACCGTTTTCCACCAAATCCAGCACTTTCACCGCATCGCCGCCGCTTAGCCCGCTGCGCGATACATTTTGTTCACTTAATCCTTTGCGCACAGCTTCTTTCATTTTCTCGTAGTAATCCGCCATTTGCGCAAAGATGTCTTCCGGCGATACGCCTGTTTCTGCCGCTTGTTCTTCGATCATCACTTTCGCTAAAGTTTTATTTTCTTCTATACTAATCGTCGCCAATTCTTTGAGCGTCCGAAATCTCATTGTTCTTTGACCTCCTTGCGGTTCAAATCGATGACCGTCACGTCTTTGACTTCTTCGATCTGACGCAGTTTGTGTAGCAAATCGGAATTGGGTACGGAATCCAGTTCCATTACAGTAATCGCCTCCGCGCTTCGGCCTTTGCGGTCCACGCCCATATACCCGATATTCGTCTCGCTTTCGCCCAATATCTTTGTCAGTGAAGCAATGACGCCCGGACGGTCGTCGTGCAGAACGACAATGGTCGGATACTCTCCGCTGCAGCGAACCGTAAATCCGTTCATTTCATGAATCATAACGGTTCCGCCGCCAATTGACGCTCCGATGAGTTGAGCGCTGCGTCCATCTTTTGCAGTCAAATCCAGCTTCGCTGTATTCGGATGAGGCGCCAGCCCTACACCGCGTACGAATGTGATTTGAATTCCGCGACGCTCCGCTTCTTCCAAAGCTTCGGCAACGCGAGCGTCGTCGGTGTCGTATCCAAGCAGACCGCCTGCCAAAGCCAGATCGGTCCCGTGTCCCCAATACGTATCGGCAAACGAACCGTACAGCGCAATTTTGACACTCGCCGGTTCTTCGCCGAGCAATTGACGAGCAATCAATCCGATTCGTACGGCACCTGCTGTATGTGAGCTAGAAGGACCTACCATGGAAGGTCCTATAATAGAAAAGACATTTTTAAAACGCATCGACAAGCTCTCCTCGCTTATAAAATTGGAATCATCGGTCGTCGATACTCCACATTGTTTCTTTTTGAGACTTTATTTTCGTGCTGATCATCAAGCTTTATGCCGTTATTTTACACGTTAGGCCTGATTTCGTCGACTAATCTACAGTACTTCGATACCGCAGCAAAGAAATGTTAGGTTAGTGTAAATTTAGTTAGCGATTAAAGGCTTTTTCTTTTTATCCACACAAAAAAGGAGCCGCATACGCAAGATGTCTCGCGCAGGCTCCTTCTACAATTGACCTTGATCTAATAGGTCTTGGACTTCGTGTGTGGGACGCTACGTTCGTAACGCTACATCACGGGTCAAAAATCGACCAAACTCAAACTGATCTGAAGCGACTCGTCGACTCTTTTCATCGTCTCTTCGCCGAGACGCGTAATCCGGTCGGTTAAGCGCTGCTTATCGATCGTTCGGATCTGTTCAAGCAAAACGACTGAATCTCGGTCGAAGCCATGCGTTTTCGCATCGATCTCGACATGAGTCGGCAGTTTTGCTTTTTGAATCTGGGCGGTAATCGCCGCGACGATGACCGTAGGGCTAAAGCGGTTGCCGATATCGTTTTGAATAATCAAAACCGGACGAACCCCGCCCTGCTCGGACCCGACTACAGGAGACAGATCCGCAAAAAATACGTCACCGCGTTTTACAAGCAATAGTTACACCCCGCTTACTAAGCGAACCAGAGTGATGTCTGCATCTTCCTCCGCATGAAACGCTTCACAGGCCATCGACAAGTTGATATGTGCCATCTCCATGTACCCTTGTTGCATCGACTCGCGGATATACCGCTTTTTACGGTCGACCAAGTACTGTCTCATTGCCAGCCTAATCAGTTCACTGCGATTGGAATTTTCCAAAGCTGCGATACCATCCACTTCTTGAAGAAGATGATCGGGCAAGCTAATCATCACTCTTTTCGTGCTTTGTAAGTTCGCCACCGTTCGTCCACCCCCATGAGCTTATACCCCGTCAACGGTTCCTAGTTCAACCCGTCGTTTATCGGGAACTGTTGAAAAAGCGTATATACGATGCGTATATCACCTATGCTGCACTCATTATAGACTACAATCGTTCAACCGTACAACCTATTTCTTCATAATTTCTTCAGAAAAGTCGGTGAACCCTGCTGTAGCGCTATTTAAAAGAGGGTTAGATTCCGTAATATTTATTCCTTTTCGGGTATAAATTCGCGGAATACGGTGGGCAAGCATACAAACGACTTCGTAGTTGATGGTTCCCAGTTTGGTGGCAATTTCTTCAGCTGTGATGCGTTCGCCGAATTGAGTGCCGAGCAAAACAACTTCTTCGTTCACTAGAATATTTTCTGCATCTTCGAAATCTTTGAGTGACGCCATACATTGATCCATACAAATCGTTCCCGTCACCGGAGCACGCTGACCGCGAATCAACACTTCTGCTTTACCTCCGAGCATTCTCGAATAACCGTCCGCATAACCAACTGGCAGCGTCACAATACGTTCGCCTGCGTCAGCGGTATATAGCGAACCGTAACTGATGCTCATCGGCTCTTGCAGCGTTTTGGCAAAAACAACAGAAGTTTTGAGCGTAAGTACAGGCTGTAATTGAACAACCTTATGATTGACTTCACAAGAAGGATAAAGCCCATATAACGCAATTCCGATTCGAACCATTTTGGGGGACAACCCCGGCATGTCGATTGCAGCGGCACTATTGCCGGTATGTATCAACGAAATATGAATAAGGTCTTGCTCCAACGTGTTCACGACTTGTTGAAAAGCTTCGTATTGGCTCAATGTGTAGGTTTTGTCGACTTCATCTGCTCTGGCAAAATGGGTAAAAAGACCTTCTACTTCGATAGTTTCGACTTGAAGCGCTTTTTGCACAAAAGATACGGCGTCGCTTCCGGCAATCTGACCCAAACGCCCCATTCCGCTATCCACTTTGATATGAACTTTAAGCGGATTTGCCGAAGACGAAAGGTTCAAAGAAGCTGCTGCTTCCAACACCTCGTCGCTGAACAAAGCCACGGTAATATTGTGCTCAAGAGCGACCGCTAAGCCTTCCGGCGGCGTATAACCGAGCACCAAAATAGGAAGCGTAATCCCGGCAAAGCGTAGTTCCAAAGCTTCATCAAGAAAAGCCACACTTAAATAATCAGCACCCATACGTTCCAATTCACGACTCACTTCTACGGCTCCATGCCCATAAGCATTCGCTTTTACGCAAGCCAAAAGAAGGGTCGAAGGATGCAGATGCAAACGAAAAGCCTCATAGTTGATGCGAAGCGCATCTAGATCGATAACGGCTTGGGTAGGACGATACTGCATAAGGAAAACAGCCACCTCTAACATAAATTTATTAACTTTAGCGTAAACTCGTAGAGCAGGGCTGTCAATGCAGCGAAGCAGTCCACAACGACGAAGAAAGTAACGCAAAAATAAAGCCAGAGACAAAATCAGCCTACACTATCAGGTATTACCCGAACGCTGTTTTTTAGAAGCGCTCATTTAACTGCTTGTTTCAAAAATAAAAGGACAACATGAGTAGGATAAAGTTCTCCACAAAAAAAGCCGCACTAGGCGGCTGATTGAAGCATGACTATTTTTCGTTTTACGTTTCTTTTGGAACCAAGTCGTAAATGGTGCCGTCTTCCATCGTATCGATCAACCGATCAAGCCAACGATAATACTGTTCGGCTTGTCGAATTTTTTGCAAATCATTTTTTAGAACAGCGGCTACGCTTTCACTTGGCTCTGATGTCTCAAGCAGACGGTCGATTTCTTTTATCGCTCTACGCAAAGCTTGGAGATTATTCTCAACCGCCCGTCTCCATTCATTCGCAAAATAATCGGTGAACGTCTGATACCAATCGTATTCCACTTCATATAAATCTTTTCGGGAACCTTTTTCCCAAACTTTGTTCACCATATTCAAATCCAGTAAAGTACGAACCCCGGTACTCATGCTCGTTTTACTCATTTTCATTTCGCTACCCATTTCATCCAACGTCATCGGTTTGTCTGCAAAAAACAGCAAGCCGTATAGATGCCCCGTGGATAAAGTGACGCCGTATAGCTCCATATTGCGTCCTACGACTTCAATGACGCGTTTGCGAATACGTTGTACGATATCTTGTTCTTCTTGTGTCCACTGTGTCTGGTCCAAGCCCATGCCTGAAACCTCCTTCATGTCATTGCCATTCGAGTTCGGATCTATGAGTTGTTCATGGATCGGTTTGTATAAAATTTCTCATTTAATTTCAACTTTAATATATAGAAGAAACACGATCGAACTTAAGGTTTTCTTCACCTTTTTTTGAAGGCATCAATCAAGTTTCAGCCAAAGATGCAAATTGGTTCAATGTTATTCTAGGAGAACGCTTGTTAATTGTAAAGGATTGAAAAAGTGAGGATAAAGGAGGAATTTCGAGAATTTACGACTATAACTTTGTACAGTTTTTTCTGTACAAACTTAATGAACGGATATGAAGGTTGAAAAGAATTTTATGTTTTGTTAAGCTTTATGACGTTGAGCATACGCCGCTCGGTTGGTTAACTCTGCTCTCGAACGCTTATCCACCATTTGTTTTAGTGAGATACCGTTCGTTTTCAATATTATCTTTTTACAAACAAAGGAAGGGTGAACGAAATGCCAATACTCAGTATTCGAAACGTAAGCAAATTGTTCGGACCTAATGCTGCGCAAGGAGTCAAGCTTTTAGATCAAGGCTACAACAAGCAAAAACTTGCCAAAGAAAAACAAATCACCGTCGGGGTCAACCAGGTGAACATGGACATTGAAGAAGGCGAAATTTTCGTCATCATGGGGTTGTCGGGTAGTGGTAAATCTACACTCGTCCGCATGTTCAACCGGTTGATCGAGCCGACCGCAGGGCAAATCCTAATTAATGATAAAGACATCATGAAGATGAACGCGGAACAATTACGCGAGGTTCGTCGCAAAACGATCAGTATGGTTTTCCAAAAATTCGCCTTGTTCCCACACCGTACGGTAGCGGAAAATGTCGAATTTGGGCTTGAAGTTCAAAAAGTCGATAAATCGAAGCGTCAAGAAAAAGCACAGCAATCGCTGGAATTGGTCGGGCTTAAAGGCTGGGAAAACAAAATGCCGGATGAACTTAGTGGCGGTATGCAGCAGCGTGTCGGTCTCGCCCGTGCACTTGCCAATGATCCAGAAGTCTTGCTTATGGACGAAGCGTTCAGTGCGCTTGACCCTCTGATTCGCCGCGATATGCAAGACGAGCTGCTTGATCTGCAAGAAAAGATGAAGAAAACCATCATCTTTATTACGCACGACTTGGACGAAGCACTTCGAATTGGTGATCGCATTGCACTGATGCGAGACGGCGAAGTCGTACAAATCGGCACACCGGAAGAAATTCTAATTCAACCGGCTAACGGTTATGTCGAACGTTTCGTTGAAGACGTCGATTTGTCTAAAGTCTTAACCGCTTCGCATGTCATGCGTCGCCCTGAAACGATCACACCGGATCGCGGCCCTCGCGTTGCACTGGAATTAATGCGTGAACGCGGCGTATCGAACTTATTCGTGATTGATCGTAGTAAAAAGTTGCTTGGTGCAATTACGGCAGAAGATGCGTCCCGCGCAGCAAAAGAAAAACTTTCGATCGAAGAAATCTTGATTCCGGATTGCCCGGTATCTCCGCCTGATCGCTTGATCGGCGAAATGTTTGAACAAAGTAGCACATCGCCTATTCCAATCTCGGTAGTCGACGAAAATCATCGTCTATTGGGAGTTGTCGTGCGCGGCAGCTTGTTAGGCGCAATGGCTGGCGAAGTGGAAAATGAGGGAGGTCATGTCAATGAGCAACAACTTGATATCGGCTGAAATGCCTAAACTTCCAATCGCGGATTGGATCGATACAGCTGTCGATTGGATGAGTATCAACCTAGAAGGATTATTCGATGGAATCGCAACAGTGATCAAAAGTGTTGTCGATTTATTCACGACGGTCTTTATGTTCCCTCATCCGATTGTATTTATGATTTTGCTTGCGGTTATCGCTTATTTTGCAGGCAAATGGAAATTGTCGCTGTTTACTTTACTTGGCTTCTTATTGATCTGGAATCTTGGTTATTGGGACGCAACGATGAGTACACTTGCGCTCGTCTTGACCTCTGGATTGATTTCGATAGTAATCGGTATTCCGATCGGGATCTGGTGCGCAAAAAGCAAAACGGCTTCCAGCATTATTACGCCTTTGCTTGACTTTATGCAGACGATGCCCGCTTTCGTATACTTGCTTCCTGCCGTTACGTTCTTTAGTCTCGGCGTTGTCCCAGGCGTTATCGCTTCGATTATTTTCGCGATTCCGCCAACGATTCGTTTGACCAACTTGGGGATCAAACAAGTCTCCGGCGAACTGGTAGAAGCCGCAGATGCTTTCGGTTCGACGGGTGCGCAAAAACTGTTCAAAGTTCAGCTTCCATTGGCAATGCCAACGATTCTTGCGGGGATCAACCAGACAGTCATGCTGTCGCTGTCGATGGTCGTTATCGCTTCGATGATCGGCGCGCAAGGTATTGGCGTAGAAGTTTATCGCGCGGTTACTCAGTTGCAAATCGGTCAAGGTTTTGAAGCCGGTCTTGCTGTCGTTGTACTTGCTATCGTATTGGATCGCCTGTCTCAAAATATTTTCAAACCTACACAGAAAAGAGGAAAAGCTTAATGAAAAAACTTAAACTTAGCACGAAAAAATGGTTCGGAATGACCAGTCTCGCTGCCGTATTAGTTCTAGGTGCTTGCTCTTCGGGTGGAGGTTCATCTTCTAACGCTGCTGGCTCCGACGCTCCGATTGGTGACCAAGTCGGCCATGAAATTATCGGGATCGACCCAGGCGCAGGTATCATGCAAGCAACGCAAAAAGCAATTGACGATTACGGTCTGAGCGACTGGAATGTGATTGAAAGTTCGTCTGCTGCTATGACGGCAACCCTGGACAAAGCGATCAAGAAAAAAGATCCGATCATCGTAACAGGTTGGACACCTCACTGGATGTTCAGTAAATACGATCTGAAATATTTGGAAGATCCAAAAAAATCGTATGGTGACGCGGAAGAAATTCATACGATTGCCCGCCTTGGTCTGAAAGACGATCAACCTGAAGCGTATCAGTTCTTGAAAAACTTCAAATGGACGGAAGAAGAAATGGGCGAAGTGATGATCGCGATTCAAGACGGCAAATCCGAAGAACAAGCGGCTGCCGACTTTATCGAAGCTCATCCAGATCGCGTCAAAGAATGGACAGATGGTATTACGCCAGTTGACGGAAATCCGATTAGCTTCACTTATGTCGCTTGGGATTCGGAAATTGCAAGCTTCAATGTAGTGAAACAAATCATGGAAGATAAGCTTGGATTCAAAGTAAACGGATTGCAGGTTGAAGCAGGTTCGATGTGGCTCGGCGTTGCTCAAAACGACAATGATGCAAGTCTTGCTGCATGGTTGCCACTGACTCACGCTGATTATTACAGCAAATATCAAGATAAGATCGAAGATCTTGGTGCGAACATGACTGGCGTGAAAACTGGGCTAGTTGTACCGTCTTATGTGGATGCGACTTCGATTGAGGATTTGACGAAGTAAGGTTTTGAGGATTTGAGTATGAGGGCGACTCTTTATGGGTCGCTCTTTTTGCGTTGTGGTTTGCGCTGGGAGGCGCTACGAGGGGATTCGTTTCGGTCGCTTGTTGAACTCGGGAAAATATGATTGGAATTTTTGTTTGGATTTTCCCAAGTTCAAAGGCGAACGCTAACGCTCCTCCACTGAACCCCCTCTCCGCTCCCTTTTGCTCGGCTTACTCGTAAGGTTGGTGGTGGGAAGAGAAAAGCCGCTTCCTTGTTGGGAAGCGGCTGGTTTAGAGTGCTTAATTGAGTAGATACGATTGAATTACGCTTTTTCTCCGACTACGCTGAAGCGTTGGTTGATGTGTTTGGCTTGTTCGATTTCGTCGACGATAGCAATCGCGTAATCGGGGTAGCTGATATAGCTATCGCCTGCGGCGTTGACGGTCATCACTTCGCCTGCGGCTTGGTAGCTGCCGGTTCTTTTGCCTTCGGCATCGAAGAAAGCGGCTGGGCTAACGAAAGTCCACTTAAGCCCTTCGGAAGCTTTGAGGTCTTTCAAGTTCTGACCTTGATTCGAAGCGGTAGGCTTGTATAGATCAGGGAAATCCGGTGTATCGATCAATGCAGTCGTTTGCGCTTCGTCTACGAATAGACTGCCTGCGCCGCCGACTACGATCAAACGAGTTTCTGGAGCATTTTTGAAGATTTCGATCAGTTTGCGACCTGCTGTGACATGACCTTCTTCTTGACCTGGAGGCATACTGATTGCGTTCACCACTGCATCGAAAGCTTTGACATCGTCTGCCGAAAGATCGAGTACGTCTTTTTGAACCGCTTGAACGTCGACTTCATTAAATTTGGATGCGTCACGTACAAAAGCGGTAACTTCATGTCCCCTTTCTTTCGCTTCTTTGACAATCAGATTGCCTGCTTTTCCAGTCGCGCCGATTACTGCAATTTTCATCATCATAACCTCCATGGACTTTTTATTTTTAATTCATTAAAAATATAACCATTTGATCAACACGTTATATCCATCATTCGTAACCATTATAGTTACATTTAATTTCTTTTGTCAATTCTCGTTCGTTAAATAAAAAAAGCAGTCTTTCACAATGAATTTAATCATTGATGAAAAGGCTGCTTTTAAACGTTGAATAGATTACTCTTTTTCTTTTGGTCCACGGTATAGCGCTTTGCTTTCCAGCACGCGAAGCGGTACGGTCCATTCTTCGTTATCAGGCATCATATCGAGTGCATCTTCGGCAGCTTGGAGCTTAGCGTCCAATTGGTCGATGTAATGCAAAGCGATCGCTTCGGCAGTTTGCGGTTGTACCGGGCTGCCCCATTCGCCTTTGTTGTGGTGCGACAAGACCATATGCTGCATCAACACGACTTTTTCAGAAGCTGGGTCAAGTCCGAGTTTGATCGCGGCTTCGGTGATCCAAGTCGAAGATAGCGCCAAGTGCCCAATCAATTTACCTGTAAAGCTGTATTCAGAAACAACGCCTAGTTCGGCAGTCATCTCTTCGGTTTTGGCGATATCATGCAAAATGATTCCGGCAAGCAGCATATCGCGGTTCAGGAATGGACGTTGTTTGCAAATAAACTCTGCCAACTCCAACATGCGTACCGTATGATAAGCAAGCCCTGCGTAAAAAGCATGGTGCATTCCTTTTGCCGCTGGATAATGCATCAATTTGTCGCCGACTTTTTCAACGCAATAATCGACGATCCGGCGTAGATCGGTATCCGAAATACCGGCTGCGGTCGTTTTGATCGTGTAGACTAGATCATTCGGCGGCACAGGCGCAGAGCGGATAAAATCGGTTAACGTATACCCGTCATCCGGTTCGGCCGCACGTAACTTAGTCACTTTAAATTGCGGCTTATCTCTATATTTTTGCACGATTCCGCGTACTTTAACGAGCATCGGTGCGAAAAAGGTTTCTTTATCAGTCGTGCTGACATCCCACATTTTCGCTGGAATCTCACCGCTCGCGTCTGCCAATACCAAGTCGAAGTAGTCTTTTGGCGGCGTCGAATTGGTTTGTTTTAAATCCGCAGACTTCAACAGGTAAAACCCGGTAATATCGTCGCCTTCAATAAATTCTTTGATCGTTTTCATTGTGTTCCTCCATCAGGTTCATTTAATCGTAGTCGTGGATCATTACCGAAAACTTCGGCTTTCGATCAGGTCTTTCTTCTATTATATAGGTTAACGCCGAAGGAACAAAACGTGAACCCTTATAAAGAAGCTTTACAGCGTCAAAATCAATTCTCCACCGCTTGCCGGCACAACAATCGCCGTATTGCCTTCTTCGGATTCGAATTCGATCGGTTGTCCGTCTAATGTAGCTGATTTAGCGGTAAATCCATGTACCACAGTTCGAATATGCGTATACCCTTCGTTATATCCAGCATGGACATGTTCAAGCTTAACCTTCAATTGTCCATTCTGATGTTGTTGCGAGAATTTGTATTCGTTATAGCCACCGTCTCGGTAATCGTAGCTTTCTCCATCGTCTTCGAAATGCGTGTATTCGCCGTCACCCGGATAAACGTACAATAACAACTCTTCGATCTTACGCTCACCGACATAACGACGATCTGGATAAGCCGGAAGCAGTGTCCCTGCACGCACATAAATCGGGCAGACATCAAGAGGCGCTTCCGCTACAATCGTTTTGCCGCCTTCGATCTTTTCTCCCGTACGGTCGTCGATCCATGTACCTTCCGGCAAATAAACCGCGCGATTACGCTTACCTTGCTCCACAATAGGAGCGACAAGCAGCTGGCTGCCGAATAAAAATTGATCGTCTAATTCGTGTACGGCAGAATCTTCTGGATATTCGAGTACAAGCGGACGCATCGGCGCAAGCCCGGTTTGTTCCGCTTCGCGCATGAGATCGTATAAATACGGCAAAATTCGGTAACGCAGCTTCATCGCTTGGCGATACGCATTTAAAGTGTCTTCGTCGTATGCCCACGGTTCCTGATCGCGTGTCCCGATTGCCGTATGGTTACGGAATAAAGGGCTGAATGCCCCCACTTGCACCCAACGTACCAAAAGTTCCGGCGTTGCGTCATGCGAGAAACCGCCGACGTCGCATCCGCTAAAAGCAAATCCGCTCAAACCCAGATTGGTAAGCTGCGGGATCGACATGCGCAAATGCTCCCAGAAACTTTGATTATCCCCTGTCCACACCGTCGAATATTTTTGCGTTCCGGCATAAACGGCTCGGGTAATCACGAACGGTCTTTTACCTGTCGTTTGGAGCAATCCGTCAAATGTCGCTTTGGACATCAGATGCCCGTATACATTATGAATTTCGCGATGATCGGTAGGTCGCCCGTCGTTTTTGAATTGTACATCGTCCGGTAACGGCCCGTTAAAACTCGCAGGTTCGTTCATATCGTTCCATATTCCCGCAACGCCTGTGTCCAGCATAGTCTTCTGAAGACTTGCCCACCATTTGCGAACCGGCTCATCTGAAAAATCCGGATAGACCGAGTCGCCCGGCCAGACTTTATTCACGTAAGTAATGCCGTCTGTGTCTGTAGCAAAGTATCCTTTTTCCAACCCTTCGTCGTAAACCGCGTAGCCTTGATCTTTTTTCACACCTGGGTCGATGATCGTAATGAGTCTGATGCCCATGTCTTGCAATCTTGCCGATAATGCCACGGGATCAGGGAAACGTTCGTTGTCCCACGTAAACACACGGTATCCGTCCATATAATCAATATCCAAATGGATCGCGTCTAGCGGAAGATCGTGTTCGCGGAACTTTTCGGCGATTTCCAGCACTCTGGATTCCGGTGCATACGACCATCTGGATTGATGCGCGCCAAGCGTCCACAGTTGCGGAAGCGGAGTCCGTCCGGTCAACGCGGTATAGCGAATCACGACGTCTTTGACGCTGGGGCCGTGAATAAAGTAATAATCCAAGTTGCCGCCGTCTGCGCCAAAATAGTAATAATCGGAGTTTTCTTTGCCGAGATCGAAAAAGGTTTTGAAAGGATTATCGAAAAACAGCCCGTATGCCGCTCTTTCTTTTAACGTAATAAAAAACGGAATGCTTTTGTATAAAGCTTTGTGGCTTTCGACATGCGGCGATGGATCATCGGTATTCCACATTTCATATTCGTAGCCTTTTTTATTCAGCGGTCCTGTTTTGTCACCTAATCCATAAAACTTTTCTTCGCCTTCCATCGACTTCAACACTTCAATGGTATGCTTGTTGCTTGTTTTCATCGCGGTATGCCCTTCGTCTTCGGCGATACTGGTATTGCCTCGGCGTTGGAACGGATTACGTTCGCCGCGATGATCGAGACACAAAGGCGTACCGGAAGCGTCATATACATCTACGTAAAAATGATCGTACGCGCGAACCGTTAACTGCTCCGTCGCAATCTCCAAATGCCCTTCGCGCTCGCTGACCCGGTACTCACATTCTTCAAAAGCTAAAGCATTCGGCTCGACCGCACGCGACTCCGGTTCTTGCGTATGCAAAGGCGCAAAAACATGGATCACCCACGGATTGACGATCTCGATCCAGCCTTCGCCACCTTCAAATTGCAAGTTAATTCGGCGACCTTCTTTCTCGTACCCGATCCGTTTTTTCCACATCTGCTTAACGCCCTCCTTCGGTAGTTGGTCTGACTTTTCTTTATTAACCTTGAATGATAAAGAAAGCGATGTCAAATTAACAAAAAATGATTTTTATTGCTAGCTTGCTTAATCCATTCAATATATAATACGAAGTGTCATAAACAGGTGATAAGGGGTATACCTGTATTTAATATTCAGGGGGAACAAGATTGAACATTCCAAATAAGATTGTCGCTTCACTACTGGTTGCGACTAGTATCATGAGTTCATTATCTTCACAAATAAGCGCGGCTACGGACTCAGAAAACTCATTCAAAGACCTTAATACGGCTTCGACTTGGTCTCGCGATTCGATTGTACAAGCTAAGCTGCTCGGGCTTCTGGAAGGCGACCAGCAAGGAAATTTCCGTCCAAACGATCGGATTACCCGTCAAGAAATGGCGAAAATTTTGGTTCAACTGCTCAACTTACCGCTAGAAACGACCGCTTCTTCTTTTAAAGATGTTCCGACCGATTCATGGAGTACCGCTTATATCGAAGCTGCGCGTAAAGCTGGCATGATGCAAGGTTACGGCAACGGTAAATTCGATCCTCAAGCTGAAATGACACGTGAACAACTGGCAATTGTGTTTGTCAAAGCATTAGGGCTTCCGATCAATAATGATGTGACTGCTTTGAACCGTTTTAGCGATGCGTCTTCTATCCACAGTTGGTCTTCGCAATATGTTGCAGCGGCTCTCCGTGCTGGTCTGATGACGGGAACAGGTTCAACGTTCGGTGCGACTTCCAAAGCGAATCGTCAAGAAACCGCGATCATTGCCGTGCGTGTACATACGCAAAAACAACAAATGACGTCTCAGCCAAACCCTACAGACGTACCCGCAAATAATCCGGCACCTGCTGTAACACCAGTTCCGACACCAACACCTGCGCCTTCGATTCCTTCCTCGGGTTCAGGAAACTCAGCTCCACCGATTTCTGTACCTAATCCTATTGAACAGTCGCTGCCGGCGGTTGCGATCAGTCGACCGATTAGTGATTTGAATTTCGAAAATACTGAGACTTCTTCAGCAGTACTGATCAGCAAACCGATCCGCAACCTAGATTTCAGTATCAATCAACTACCAGCATCCGCAACATCTAAACCAATTACTGATTTCGACTTTAGCGTTGTAGGCACACCCGCTACATTGGAAGTCGAAACGTTGACTACTTTAGAATCTGATTTAAAACAATTTACGATTGAGAATCATAAAGAGAACGAAGTGAGATTTAATATCGGACATATTAATTTCATGAATACTGATGCTCTTTTTAGCTACATAACTGTTTATCTTAAAGCAATAAACTTTGATGTTACCGTGAACTTAGATCCTTCCAAAAAGAAGTTATCGATTACGGAAAACGAGCCTGCTCAAGGGTCATATCTAAAGGTTTCCGGTCCTGATTCAAGTCGGTTCAAGTCAACCTTCTCAATCTCGCAAATCGACATCGATCATAGCAAAACATTCACGATAAACGACGGAGAAAAAACAGCCACAATCTTACTCAACAAAAACTACAGTAATTTGAGTGATATCGTAAATGTAATCAATCAACAACTCACGCTCGCTAATGTAGACGCTTCGGCAACAAAAGTGGGAGATACATTCACGATTACTAGAACTTCTATGGCTAACGACGGTCAATTGACTTTTGGTGGAACACAACCGAACGACTTTTTCGACAATAATGTCTATAAACGTAATGTTATATGGGATCGAAGTGCCGAACTAGAAATCCAATTAGGTGCTGAAAAAGCTAATGTTCTTTTAAATCGAAAGTATGATTCTCTAGACGATTTGGCTCTGTATTTAAGCGGTGCCTTATACTCAAGTCATATGGATGTTTCGATCTCTAATGAAGAAGATATTTTAAAAGTCTCCACGGTGGAAAAAGGCTCAAGCCAAAAATTCATCGTGACCGAAAACAGCGATGATCGTATTTTCGTTCCTGGAACTTACAGCGGTAAGGACTTCCAAAAACACAATCGATCTATCGTAATTAACGATGGGATATTTACTACGACAGTAGTATTACATCATAACTACAGCAATGCAGAAGAACTTGCTTCTGATGTTTATTATCAACTGTCTACGGGCAAAGCTCGCGTAGGCCTGGACTTAACAAGAACCGATCTTTTGAAAGTTGTTTCTAAAGTCGTAGGCAAAAATGTGAAGTTAACGATTAAGGGCGAAGACTCTGCTATGTTTTTTGATAAAGAAATTTTTGTAGGTAGCGGACCTGAAGTCGATCATGCTCCAATTTTAGGAGGCATTCGAATTGTTCCTTTACCTGAACAAGTCTTATCAGATCGTCCTTTAACTCCTGTTTCTGGAGATACAGATATTGTGAACGTTGAACTGATGCGTTCAACTACAACTGGACTCGACTATGCAAAAACCGATTATATTTATCCTGTAAAAAACTATACACTGGGTACTGAAATCAATACCGAAGGTTCTTACCGATTAACAGTTACAGATGCGAAAGGGCAACAAACTATTACGTATTTCTCTATTGAAACCACGTATCCCGCTATCGTATCCATTACTCAAGAACAAAGCAAAGATCCTTCTACAAGCCCTTATAAGTACGATAAAGGCGATAAGCTGATCTTCAAAACGAACAACTTTGTTTGGAAACAAGATTCTAAAGATGAGTTAGTCCGTCCACCTTCTTCATGGGGATCTTTCTCGAGAACCGGCTTAGAAAAGGCTTTGAAAAGTGTTCCTGGACAAGAAGGTTATACGTTTGGAGAAGGAACGATTCTAACCACTGACGAATTGTTTGCAATGGATGAATCATATGGACGCACATTCACTCTTACTTTGGGTGAAGGAGCAAACATTCCTTCAACAGGAATCGAAATACCTAGACTTTTTTATGATTTGATTAGCCCTGCAGGTCTTCTGGGATTTAACTCTTTTAATTTGGTTATCCCAGCTCTACAACCACCGGCTTAACTCATTGCTTTGAAGAATCATCAAAAAGAGTCGCAGCTTCCTGCCGGGCTGCGACTCTTTTTTCTTACCTGCTGACTCCACTACTCTCTACGCCTATAACGCTTTAATCGCATCCGCGACTTCAATACATAAATCTTCCGCTTGCGCGACGTGCCCTAATTTATCCATAAACGCATGGGTCATGCCTTTATACCGCAAACATCTCACCTGTACGCCTGCTTCTGCCAATTGTTTGGCATAAAACTCGGTTTGTATACGCACTCCGTCGAATTCTGCACCGATCAGCAGAGCTGGCGGTAAATCTTTATGCGACTTCGCAAGCATAGGGCTAATATAAGGATCGGTTACATCCGCATCTTCCGGCAAATACAAATTCATCATAGGGTCTTCATTTCTTTTGGAAGGCTTACCGAGCGATAACAGCCCTCCGAGCAAGATGTCCGCATGTTCGGGTGCTATGTCAAAAGATTCTTGCTTCCATTCATAACCTTCTACTGACGCATCTGCCATCGCTACGCAAGGATAGATCAGCACTTGTAGCGCAATCTTGGGCGTTCCTTCTTCTTTTGCTTTCAGACATACGGCTGCTGCGTAATTCCCTCCTGCGCTATCTCCGCCGATAGCAATTCGATCCCGGTCAATTCCGTAAGCTTCTGCATGATCGTAAATATGTTTAACCGCATTATAATTGTCGTTAAATCCATGCGGATACGGCTTTTCAGGAGCCAACGAATAGTCGACATTGAATACGACTGCATCGGCAAGTTCCGCAATCAACCTACAAATATTTTCGACCGTGTATACACTGCCGCCGATCCAACCTCCACCGTGGAAAAAGACAAGCGCCGGACGGTTTTCTTTAGGTGACTTGCGCGGATAATGTCGCCATAATCCAACGGTATTGCCGCTATCCGTCAATTCTTCATAGCGCGTGTGAATTTCGACCGTATTCAGATTGTAATTGGGAAATCCCATACTTTCGCGAATAATCGGAAGCATCGCTTCAATCGGCGGCTTTTCGGCATTTTTTTCGTTACGACTTCCTAAATCTCCTACCCAATGTTGCTTCATAATTTCAAGTTCTGCCGGATCTATGTAACCAGGGCGTTCCTCGCCGGGGCTTGGCTTAATTACGACATCAACACCATCCACTGATTGTACAGACGTTTGATTTTTTAAAATCTCCAGATCTTGAGACGAATATTTTCGCAACTTGGTGTCCTCCTAAGACGGTTCATCCGTCATTTGATTGTAACCACAGCCGATACTTCTTAACTATATAAGCCGGATAAAGAAAGCGCTAGCATTTTTTAACTTCTACCCTCCTTAAGATTTGACATTTGTTTCGACAATCTTTAAAGTTGATTACAGAAATGTCGATTTTCCAACAACTGAATGATGATCTATGGGATGTTACCATTTGGGCATAACCTGAATCGAGCTGCTTTGCGTCTAGACGCGAACGGTCTGATTCAGGTTTTTTATTTGCCTGATATTCAGCGGCGTCCCTTACATTCCCTAAATGAAAAGGAGAATTATCATGACAAACTATTCATTCCCAAAAGATTTTCTGTGGGGCGGTGCGATTGCAGCGAACCAAGCTGAAGGCGCTTATTTAGAAGGCGGCAAAGGGCTGACTGTCGTTGATCTGCTGCCAACTGGCGACAAACGTCGCGATATTATGAAAGGTCATGTCCCGTCGCTGACTCCGATCGAAGGCGAATATTATCCATCGCACGAAGCGATCGACTTTTACCATCGCTATAAAGAAGATATCGCTTTGTTTGCAGAAATGGGCTTCAAATCGCTACGTGTGTCTATCGCTTGGTCGCGGATTTTCCCAACAGGTGAAGAAAGTACGCCGAATGAAGAAGGTCTGCAATTTTACGATGATCTGTTCGACGAATTGCATCGCAATGGAATCGAGCCGATCGTAACCCTTGCCCACTTTGACGTCCCGGTTCATCTGGTCGAAAAATACGGCAGCTGGCGCCATCGCAAACTCGTAAGTTTATTCGAAACCTATGCCACAACGGTATTGGAACGCTACAAAACCAAAGTGAAATACTGGATGACGTTCAATGAAATCAATATGCTGCTGCATTTGCCTTTCCTCGGTGCGGGTCTGGTATTCCAAGAAGGCGACAATATCGAGCAAATCAAGTATCAAGCGGCGCATCATCAACTCGTAGCGAGTGCACTTGCAGTCAAAGCTTGTCATGAGATTGCTCCAGACGCGATCATTGGCTGTATGCTTGCTGCAGGTAGCTTCTATCCATTCACTTGCAACCCTAAAGATGTCTATCAAGGAATGGAAAAAGACCGCGAATCGTACTTCTTTATCGATGTGCAATCGCGCGGCGAATATCCGGGTTATGCCAAACGTTTCTTCCGCGACAACAACTTAGACATCGTTATGGAAGACGGCGACGCTGAAATTCTCAAAAACAACACGGTCGATTATATCGGCTTTAGTTACTATTCCAGCCGCACGACAAGTACCGATCCTGAAGTAACCAAAAACATGACCAGCGGCAACGTCTTCGGTTCGGTAGCGAATCCTTATTTGGATAAATCCGAATGGGGCTGGACGGTTGATCCGCTCGGTATGCGCATCACAGCCAACCAATTGCATGATCGTTACCAAAAACCTTTGTTCGTTGTAGAAAATGGATTTGGCGCGCATGACGAACCGCAAGCAGACGGATCGATCAACGACGATTACCGGATCGATTATTTGAAACGCCATATCGCGGAAATGGGCGAAGCGATTCAAGACGGCGTGAACATTCTCGGCTATACCTGCTGGGGCCCGATCGATATCGTCAGCGCTTCTTCCGGCGAAATGCGCAAACGTTACGGGTATATCTACGTTGATCGCGATAATGCAGGGCAAGGCACACTCCAACGCTCCAAAAAGAAAAGTTTTGATTGGTACAAAAACGTGATTGCAAGCGACGGCGCAAATTTGGAAGGCTAACTTCTTAACGTCGGCTCATCCCTTCAAAAAGACCCGATATCCAATCTATCGGGTCTCTTTTTTCATGACATGAACTTGACTGAAAGCGTTGACAGGTTTTGAAGCTGCCGATAAACTAGATTGTAACTGGATAAGTTCAACCGGGATTGTTACTGCATCCGCAGGCAAAACCTAAGCGCACCAGATCGAGACATCAGACGTAACTACGCCGTCTCGCCTATTCGTGGTGTCTTAGGTTTTTTTTGATGAAAGGAGAAGTCAGATGAAAATTGCTAAAATCATTAATAACAATGTGATTAGCGTCTATCAAGAAGATGGCACGGAACTGGTTGTCATGGGACGCGGCATTGCTTTTAAGAAAAAAATAGGCGACTCGGTCGATGAACGAAATGTGCAAAAAGTGTTTGCGCTCAAAAACCAACAAACCTCCGACAATTTCAAAATGCTACTGCGCGAAGTCCCCATCGAACTTATTGTCATTGTGGAAGAAATCATCAATCATGCCAAAAACACCTTAGGTCAAAAACTCAATGAAAATATCTATGTATCGCTGACCGACCACGTCAATTTTGCCATCGAACGTTATAACGACGGGATCGAAATCAAAAACGTACTGCTATGGGAAGTCAAACAATTGTATAAAGACGAATTCCAAATCGGTCTTCGGATGCTGGAACAGATTAAAATGAAGATGGGGATGGAGTTACCGGAAGACGAAGCGGCTTTTATCGCGATCCATATCGTCAATGCCGAGATGAATGAAGAAGTCTCGACCACCATGAATATCACGAAATTTATGCAGCAAATTATTAATATCGTAAAATATCATTTTAAAACCGAGTTCGATGAAGAATCGCTCAGCTACTTCCGCTTTATTACGCATTTGAAGTTTTTTGCCCAGCGTGTATTCAAAGGTACGCATTACGAAAATAATTACGATCATCTTTTCGATGCCATTAAAGAAAAACACCCCGATGCCGCACGTTGCAGCGAGAAAATCCGTAACTTTGTCGCGAAAGAATACAATCACGAACTGACCAATGAAGAAATGTTGTATCTTACCGTACATTTGGAACGAGTCGTGAACCGCTAAAAAATTGCAATGTATGCGTTGACAATTGTTTGAAAGCGTTATATTCTAAACTCATTCAAACGAATATTGAAGTTCGGGATTGTTACTGGTCAAGCAGGCAAAACCTAAGTCGCGAAAAACAGCGGATTTTTTCTTTCTGCTCTTTTTCAAGGCTTAGGTTTTTTTGTTTGCCAAAATAGTTTGAATTACTTGTTTTAATCAAAAAAATTGGAGGGTTTGTAGATGAGTCATGAAAAATTAGCACGCGATATAGTACAAGGTGTCGGCGGTGAAGAAAACGTCGTTTCTCTCGTACACTGCGCGACCCGGCTCCGTTTTACACTGAAAGATACTAGCAAAGCAAACAAAACAGCTTTGGAAAAAATGGATGGCATCATTACGGTCAAAGAAAGCGGAGGTCAGTTCCAAGTCGTAGTCGGTAACAAAGTGCCCGAAGTGTACGCCGCAATCGGCGATGTGTCCGGCATTTTGAATGAATCCAAAAATGGAGCGAATTCGAAAGACCAAGCTTCAAGCGGCAAAAAAGGATTCGGCGCACTGATCGATATTATTTCCAGTATCTTCGCTCCGCTGCTCGGCGTTATGGCAGGTGCAGGTATTTTGAAAGGATTGCTGCTGATCGCAGATAATGTCGGCTGGCTTCCGAAAACGTCGTCTACATATATCATTTTGTTCGGCGCTGCCGATAGCTTATTCTACTTCTTGCCGGTACTGCTTGCCGTCACAACGGCTCGGAAATTCGGCGGTAATATCTTCACCGCGATGACGATCGCCGGAGCCTTATTGATTCCGTCCGTCACCGCGCTCAACGGTTCCGAGACTCCTGTCACGTTCTTCGGAATCCCTGTCGTGATGATGAGTTATTCGTCGACCGTTATTCCGATCATTCTTGCGGTTATCGTGATGAGTAAGCTTGAGAAATTCTTCAACCGCGTAATCCATGAGAGCGTCAAAAACTTTATTACGCCCATGTTGTCTCTTGCGATTATGGTTCCTGTGACTTTGCTTGCGTTCGGACCGTTCGGCGTGTATGTCGGTAACGGCATCGCGGATGCGCTGCTTGCGGCATTCTCGTTCAGCCCGCTGATCGCAGGCGCGATTCTGGGCGCAGGTTGGCAGTTGCTTGTTATCTTCGGTGTTCACTGGGGACTCGTTCCGGTATTTATCAATAATATTGCGGTATACGGTCGCGATGGCATTAAGCCGGCGGCGGCAGCTTCGGTATTCGCGCAGACCGGTGCCGCTTTAGGCGTTATGCTCAAAACAAAAAATAAAAAGCTCAAAACCTTGTCTGCTTCCGCTACATTGTCCGCTCTGTTCGGCATCACTGAACCTGCGGTATACGGCGTAACCTTACCGCTCAAACGTCCATTTATCGCAGGTATTATCGGCGGTGCAGTCGGCGGTGCGATTATCGGTCAAGGCGGTACGCAAGCTTTCGCTTCCGGCGCACCAGGCTTGCTGACAATCCCGATTTTCTACGGTCCAGGCGGCGAAGGCTTCCCTGCTCTGTTGATCGGTATCTCGGCTTCCTTTATCATCTCGGCTGTACTGACGTATATTCTTGGCTTCAAAGATCCGGTTGAACAAGAAGATGCTGTTGTTTCGGAGACGCCTTCGACTTCAACTACAAAGCAATCGGAAAGCAAAAGCGTTAGCGAAATCGCGCTTAGCCCGCTTAGCGGAACCGTGCTTCCATTAGCGGACGTCCCTGACCCTGCATTTGCAGCGGAAGCGATGGGCAAAGGCGTTGCGATCGAACCAAGCGAAGGACGCGTCGTGGCTCCTTTCGATGGTACGGTTACGGTTGCTTTCAAAAAGAAACATGCTCTTGCCGTCGTATCCGATACGGGCGCAGAAGTGCTTGTCCATGTCGGCGTCGATACGGTGAAGCTAGACGGTCAATATTTCACGTCGCATATTCAAGAAGGCGACCGCGTCACCGCAGGTCAACTATTACTTGAATTCGATGTCGAACAGATCCGAGCAGCCGGTTATCCGACGGTAACGCCAGTGATCGTCACGAATACATTCGATTACGCGGATGTTTTGCCGCTGCAACAAGGTGCAGTTCAAGCAGGCGACGAATTGTTGGAGACGGTTGCGGTAACTGATAACGATCCCAAGTAAAACGAATCGTAAATAGAAAAACGTCACCTTCAACGAGGTGACGTTTTTCCGTTCCTATTTTTGATCAAAATCTAATCAAGCACTGCTTTTGGCTTTATTGTCTTTTCCACGTGTAGCTGTACCTTCCGAGCGTGCCTTCATATCCAGTAACATTTGAATCAACTCATCGCGAGTAACAAGGGTAACTTTATTCGAACTCGCCAGCTTTTTGGCTTGCTCGGTATAATAACTGTTCGTGACCACCCACGCTTCATTCGCTCGATAATGTGCTTTTGCACTTTGTACTTCTTGAACAGCTTTTAGACCTACATTTTTTTTATAACGTTTGGCTTGTACAACAATCCGTCTATCGTTTTTAGTTAAGATCAGATCGGCGCCATAGTCCCCTTTTGCTTGTGTAACTTCTGCTTTGTATCCTTGCGAACGAAAAAGATGCCCTAAATATTGCTCAAACTGAATGCCGTCCATTTGATCGATTTCTCCGATCCCTGAACGTTTTAATCGTGCGCTTCGCGCTAGAGTTACTCGAATAAGTAAAAAGATAGCAATCCCTATACCTACCCCTGCAGCAATAAGCGCAACTTGCATAGAGCCGCTCAAATACCAGCCTGCTCCACCCGGTACAATTGCAGCAATACCGACGATTCCTTTTACAAATTCCTCTTGTTGTTTCGCCTTGCTTTGCCTTCTTGCCACCAAAATCCCTCCGCGACTTTAAATGCTAACTTGTTACTCTTTTAACATTCGACAGCGTAGGGATTTCACCTTCATTTAAATGTATAAAAAGAAATTTTTGGATAAAAATTCTTCACTGCTTCGGCGCATTCTGTGCATCCATCCCACGCCGAAAATCATCTGCCGGTACTGGACGCCCGAATAGATAACCTTGCACTTCATCGCAGCCGTTTTCTTTGAGGAAAGAAAGCTGTTCTTCATTTTCGACGCCCTCAGCAATCACGGTGATTTTAAGGTTGTGCGCCATCGCGATAATTGCTTTGACAATGTCTCGGTCGCCGAGATCAGTCTCGACATCTTGTACAAACGACCGATCCACTTTCAGACGACTGATCGGCAGTCTTTTTAGATAGTTCAGCGAGCTGTAACCCGTGCCAAAATCATCGATCGAGATATGCACGCCCATTTCGCGAAGCTGCTTCATTTTTTCCGAAGCTTCTTCAACATTAAGTGTCATTCCCTCCGTGATCTCCAACTCCAAAAACTTTGCCGGATAACCCGTTTCTTCCAATACCGTACGAACCGATTGGACTAAGTTAGGTTGCCGAAATTGTCTAGGTGACAAATTGATTGCCATAATAAACGGTTCGTAGCCTTCATCGATCCATTGTTTCCCTTGCTCGCAAGCTGTTCGTAACACCCATTCACCAATCGGCAAAATCAAGCCCGTTTCTTCGGCAAGTGGAATAAAATCGATCGGCGCTATCCATTCTCTGTTTCCCCGGTGCCAACGTAGCAAAGCTTCTGCTCCAATACGGCGATCCGGAGATAATGAAATTTGCGGCTGATAAAACAAATGCAATTCATTTTTTTCAAGTGATTTGCGTAAATCATTTTCCAACATAATACGCGCACTGGTATTCTTTTCGCTCTGAGCATCGTAAAGCATGTACGTATCTTTGCCGGCTTCTTTGGCTTGGTACATTGCCGAATCGGCGTGTTGCAATAATGCAGCCGGATCTGTCCCGTGCTGAGGATACATGCTGATTCCTACACTGGGCGTTATGAACAATTCATATCCTTCAACTTCAAAAGGCTTCACAAAAGCATGAAGAATCTGCTGCGCGGTTTGCTCCGCTTGAGACATCTGTTGGTCTTCGGTCAAAATCGCAAACTCATCGCCGCCATGACGCGCAATAAAAGACGTTTCTCCCAAAGCTTGTTTCAATCGCTCTGCAATTTTGGACAACAGATCATCGCCCGCTCCATGACCCAGTGAATCATTGACTGTTTTGAACCGATCCAGATCCAGATACAAAATCGCAAGATTCGAGCCATTTTCTTCAGCTTCAGCAATCGAATTTCCGAGTTTTTCTTGAAAAAAACGACGGTTCGGCAATCTTGTCAAACTATCGTGATACGCCATTCGATAGATCAACGATGCGGAACGTTCTTGCTCTATAGCCAACCTTGCCAAATATCCGGTTTTGCGAATAAACTCCATTTCTTTTTTGGTAGGCAAACGTGGTACTTCGTAGTACATCGCAAAAGTACCGAGCACTTCGCCGTCTCCGTGAATAAGCGGAAGCGACCAGCTTGCGCGAAGCCCGTTTCGCAAAGCCACTTCTCGGTGTTCTTCCCATAACGGGCTATGTTCGATATCTTCGACGATCACAATTTCTTTTCGGGAGATCGAAGCGCCGCAAGAACCGCCTTTTTCGCCGACTTTGATCCCTTCGACGGCTTTCATATAATCTTCCGGTAGACTTGGCGCTGCCAAATTCGTAATCGCATGATTTTTTTTGTCATAGCAATGAATTGAACATTTGGCTCCGGTCTCGTATTCCGCCATATGTAGCAGACGATCTAACGTTTCTTCTATTGGAGTAGACTTGGCGATCATCTCCAGCACTTTGTTTTGCGCATCCAAAATACGCACCGATTGTTCTTGTTCTGTAATATCGCGTGAAATTCCCAGCAGCGCAACGACTTCGTCATTTTGGATAATCGGCACGATTGTCGCGCTAACCGTCATCGCTTCGCCGGTTTTGGCACGGAAAGAAAACTTTAGTTTTTCTGTGCGTTTTTTCGTCAGTGCACTTCTAAAAGTTTCTATGGATTTAGCTACGTCTTCCGAGAACAAAAACAGGTTAAAGTCGGAATCTTTCAATTCTTGCAGGGTGTAGCCGCTCATCTGTTGTCCGCTTGGGTTGATATCGATAACAATACCTTCAGCATCTAGCAAAAAAACGGCATCGGTACTATACGCATATAGCGACCGATAAAAAATCTGCTCTTGAGTAAGCGCAGTCAGATCGCTTTCGATCAACGCTTTAATCGAGATATTTGTTTTGTCTATCCTATTTATCTTGGAGTTAGGGTCTAGTTGCGAAGGATATTTCCGATCTTTGTTTCTTGATTCATCCATAGTCATCTACCTTTCGCTTAACCTATACAATCAAAATACCTTAATTTACGGTTACTGTAACAAAAGATAGACCAAAATTGATAATTTTATTTTGACAACTTACAGCTTTGTTTATTATAGTAAGAATAAATGACAGTAAGTACTGACAGTCATACTATTGATAAGGAATTGAGGAACTTCTATGTCTACTGCTCCAGCTAATAGTCAAAGAAACGTCAATGCGCTTATGCGTATTCTCGTATTCACTCTAATTTTATCCGTGATGAACGGAACCATGTTTAATGTCGCGCTCCCTGCGATCAGTCAAGAATTCTCGCTTTCTCCGTCGCAAGTGAGTTGGATTGTCACCGGTTATCTGATCGTCTATGCGATCGGGACCGTCACGTTCGGCAAACTTTCTGAAAAATATAGTCTTAAAAACTTACTGACATTCGGGCTTTGTTTTCTGACTATCGGTTCGTTGATTGGACTGATCGCGGACTCCTACGGAATTATTATTGTGGCACGTATCCTGCAAGCGATCGGCGCTTCTGTTATCCCTGCGGTCGCCATGATTATTCCGGTTCGGTACTTCGCTCCCGACAAACGGGGTCGAGCTTTAGGCACGACGGCGATCGGCGTCTCCCTTGGCTCGGCGATTGGACCGATCACGGCTGGATTCGTTACCAGCGTATGGAGTTGGCATCTATTATTTGCTATTCCAATGTTATCGCTGCTCACCCTCCCTTTTTACCGCAAATATCTAGATAACGCCAAAGGCTCAGATAAAAAGATCGATCTGCTCGGCGGCGCGCTGCTTGCAGGAACGGTAGCTGCTCTACTGCTGGCTTTAAGCAATCTACAAATTCGATATATCGGATTCGGCATTGTGCTATTGATTTTGTTCATTTGGCGTATCCGTTCCACTCCCGAACCTTTTATAGCACCTGCGATTTTTAGAAACCGTGCGTATTCATCCAGCTTGGTTTTTGCTTTCTTTATGATTGCAATCAGCTCCAGCATACCGTTTATTGCCCCTCAACTTCTTGCCGGCGTATACGGTTTTTCGCCTGTAATGATCGGAATTGTGATGTTGCCATCGGCGCTAATTACGGCGTTTCTTGGAAAAAAAGGCGGCAAGCTTGCGGATGAAAAAGGAAATGGAACTTTGCTCTATATCGCCTCGACTTTGCTGATTGTAGGCTTTCTATGTTTGTCTTCTGTCGTCGGATTATCCCCGATCTGGATCGCCGTCTTTCTGATTTTAGGCGTATTGGGTCAATCTTTTATGCAAATCACTTGGTCAAACGCCGTATCTCAAGCGCTGACTCCAGCGCAAGTCGGTACGGGAATGGGTTTGTTATCGATGTCCAACTTTATCGCGATGGCTACCGTTACCGCCGTAATTGGCAAAGTACTGGATCTGGGGACGACGAAGGTTCGATTCAATCCGTTTATCTCTATCGATGCAGGATTCCTGCACAGTAATATCTTAATGACACTCGCATTTTTAACGATAGGGATGACGCTGTTGTACCGGATTTTTTTGAGTAATTCCAAGCGGCGCAAGGTTTGACTCCTCGTTGACAAGCTATACGGGATCATATATCATCATCCAGATGATGCTCCGGCACACCTAGACGTCGGAGCCGATCTGTGATGAGGTGAGGAAATGGACGAGGTACAAAAAGATAGCAATCGCGACAAAATGATGCGCGCCGCGATTGACCTGATTGCAAGTAGAGGTTATAAAAGCGTCACCACGCTTGAAATTGCGGCGGCTTCGGGTCTGAGCGAGAAAACCTTGTTCCGCAACTTCGGGAGCAAACAAAATTTACTCGAAGCGGCATTCGAACGGTTTCATTACAAGCAGGAGATGAGCCGGATCTTCAACGAACAATTGGTTGGAGAGCTGCATGCCGACCTTATGCTGATCAGCCGCAATTACCATGAGATCATGAACCGCAATCGCAAAATGATTATGATCGGTATCAAAGAAGCCGAAAATCTTCCCGGCTTTTCGAAAAAAACATCTGAGCATCCTCGCCAACTTGTCGCTTTTCTAACCGATTATTTCAAAAAGATGGACGCCGAAAAAAAGATGATTAAGGCAAACGCGGAAATTCAAGCTTTCTCATTTATTTCGATGAATTACGGAGTATTTCTAAGCAACTTAGTCGAAGACACTTATTTCCCGGATGTGCCGCTGGATGCCGTGATCGAAGAAAGCGTTCGGATATTCGTTCGCGCGCTGACTCCATAGAACTATCGATATAGGGTTTGGCAGTTACTTTTCAAAATAATGACCATACTCCATCTCTTCTGCCAAACTTCGCTCTTGCGGTTGCCAGTCCAACGTTTTGCGCGTCCATTCGGAAGAAACGGGATTGTCGGCTTGGACAAAAGAAGATAACCAGCTAAAATGTTTATCCGATTCTGTAGTTTGCAAAGACGTGAGCGGTTGACGACTATATTGAGCGATTTGCTCTGCGATTTCCCGAAAAGGAACCCCGGAATGCCCTACAGCATGATACGTCGAACCTTTCCCGGTCTGCTCTGCAACTTTGACAAACAATTTAGCAGCGTCTAAGCGATGCACATTCGCCCAATGGTTATTGCCGTCTGCGACGTAAGCGGCTTTACTTTTGGCATTCGTGATTTTGATAAGCGAAGGAAGTAGCCCGGTGTAATCATTGGCGCCATACACAATCGGCGGCAAGCGAACGAGAGAAGGACGAACACCATGATCGGCAAGCTTTTTTAAGGTTTGTTCCGAGGCTACGCGTCCTCCGCCTACTGAATAGGGATCACCGGCATGTGCTTCTTGACCTACAACCGATGGTTTGAGCGTCATAGTAGGGAGTGCAATAATCAAAGCTCCGTTTTGCGCAGACAACCCTTTTCCAAAAGCTTCAATGGCGCGCTGCTCTGCACCTACAGCGGTCTGCATAAACCGAGCCCCGATATTCGATGGGCTGCCGCCTAACATAATACGCAATTGTCCAGGCAATCCGGCTTGCGAAAACTTATGGAAAAATGCCGTATGAATGACCGTATCCACTTGCTGAGACACTTCTTGCAGACGCGACGTATCGGTTATCGAACCTCGAATCGCGGTAGCTCCAGAAGCTTGCAGCCGCTCCGCGGCTTCTTTGGAGCGAACCCATCCGATAACTTCATGCCCGTTTTGAAGCAATTCTTGTACGACTGCCGAACCGACAAAACCATTTGCCCCCGTTACCAATACTTTCATTGTTCATTCTCCTCATCCTGTAAAGTAGCTGATTCCAAGTATAAAATTTTTCGAATCCTCATCTTTGACTTTTTCACGTCGTTTCTTGCCTAATCCGATTAAGAATACAGAAAAAACCCGTCAGCTCGAAGCTGCGGGTAAAGGATATGGCTTATTATTTTGACTTTTTATTTAAAGATTTAAGCTTCGATCTGCTTCCATTTGGCGATATCTCGACTAGGCGGATTTCCAAAAAAGCGACGGTAATCGCGGCTAAATTGGGAATCACTGATGTACCCAACCAATTGGGACGCTGTCGTCGCATCATGTTCGCCAACCAACATCAATCGGCGCGCTTCTTGCAGTCGCAACTCTTTTTGATACTGTAACGGGCTCATCGAAGTCACGGCTTTGAAATACGTCCGAAACGACGATTCGCTGAGATGAACCTGCGTTGCCAACTCCGAAATTTTTAACGGTTCTGCGAAATGGCTTTGCATCCACATGATGGCTTTCGATACGCGCTGTACGCTGGATTCTGCCAGTACCGCTTCGGCTACGTAAGGACCGATCGGGCTTCTCAGCACGCGAATAAACACTTCTTCCGCCGCAAGCGAAGACAATAATCCATGATCTTGAGTATCACTCAACGTCCCTACCAATCGAGAAACAGCGGCAATCAGATCCGGTTCCGATTCCAACATATATTTGTTTCGGTGCTGCGTCATTTTGGGAAGACCATCCGGGAAAATACGCGGGATCAGTGTCGCGATTTTTTGGGGTTCCAAATAAACGCCTACACTTAAAAAAGGTTCATCAGTACTCGCTTGAATCGTCTGCATCCGAACAGGCAGCGCGACCGGAACCACGATGACTCTTGCTCCGCCATATTCCACTTCTTCCTCGCCGATTTTGATGATCTTTTTCCCTTGTGCCACGATTCCGACGGTTGGCCAATACATCGTATATAAATAATCGGAAGGTTCTTCACGTGAATACCGGTTCAGATAAAGACCCGGAATCGAAGTCTCGCTTGTCCCGTCTTGAGGCATATGAGCAGCGATCTTATTCGCTAAAAGTTTCGTTTCAAGTTCAGCACGGCTTTGACGTTCTTCCTCTACTATTGATCGGATAGGCTCCATCATCTAGTTCCCCAGCTCTCCCAAGAAAATTTGAATGCTTACTGTATAATCAAACAGCCCACCGATCGTCGGCAGGCTGCTTCTGTCAAATCTGTTCGCTAAGCTCCAGTTGTTCTCCCAGTTCTCGCACAATCTCATCGTATACATCGCTACTATTACTTTGCCATACAATCGAATCTTGCTGCAAAAAACTAAGTACGCGTTTACCGCTTTCATTAAATCGGTCCAATAATTTTCCCTCTAACTTTAAATGAGTCACCTCATTCAAAATCAGGCGATATTGATCGCAAATTTCGGACTGATCAATCTTTTGCCCGGGTGTCAAAGGCAACCATTCATAAGCGCCACTCTCGACAATATCGGACGAACCTTCAATATAACTCATTGAAGAACCGCTCATGAACGTTTTAATTAAAACTAAAATCGCTTGAAGCTTGTTTCTCAGTATTTCTTTGTCGCTCATTTCAAGGTCTCCCTTGTACTTTAAGATCGAAGCGCCCCATCGCCACTGCAAGTACACGGATCTATTGTATAAAAACTTTGTTCAAAATTCAATAATAAGCAAACAAAATTACGTCAAACCTTAATTTTACGCCCTTTCCAGCTTACGGAATGGAAAACGTTCACGCGGATAAAAGAGTAGACATAAATTCCGATAAAAAACGCGAACCATACCGGATAGATCAGGAAAATCGCTTTTTTAAAGTTCCCGACTCTGCCCGCAAACCATGCAGTCTGCACGATATAGAGAACATAGAGGATTCCGCTAAGCCAGATCGCTATCGGATTCTGCTGGATAATCGAAGAAACCAAAGCTCCCAGTGTCGTAAAACTTCCGGTAATCCATAAAATAACCATCAGCATCACTAGAGGATGCGTGGACTTGGAGCCCACAGCAAAACTTTTGCACCAGCCTTCGATCAGACTGCCGATGCCTTCTGGGTACATCCGCAAAGAAATAATCCCTTTACCTCCTAGGCAGCGAACAGGAAGATTCTTTTCGAGAAATGCTTCGCCTAATGCCAGATCATCCATGATCGCTCCTTCGATCTTTTTATGCCCACCCGACACAAAATAATCGTCACGATTACACAAAATACATGGACCGAACGAACCGGCGGTTTTGAATTTGGTGCCTCTGACCGTAAATAGATTCATTCCGACTACGACAATGATATTGAAGATGACAGAGATATGTTCATACAAGCGTTTTACGGTGTGAAAAGGTTGCAGCGCCGTAATGCCTCTTGCTCCTTTTTCCTGATAAAACTCTAATAGATGGCTTAGCCCGTCTTCGCTATCGAACTGCGTATCCGCATCCAGAAATAACAACCAACTTCCTTGCGCCTGCTCCGCGCCGTACCAGCACGCTGCCGATTTGCCTGCTCCGTTATTCGGTAGAACTTTGGCACCATAGCTTTGCGCAACAGCAACCGTCCCATCCGACGAATCGTCGTCCACGACCAAAATTTCAAATCCATCGAACCGCTGCTTTTTCAACGATTTTAGCAAAGGCACGATTCGGTTTTCTTCGTTTCTTGCCGGAATAATGATCGATACAAACGGTAAATCCGCTTTTGCCTTCGATGAAGCACGGGGTACAGGCAGCGACCAGAACATAAGGATACCAATCACCACTCCGATAGCGCTAATAGCCAGTCTGACGATTTCTAGGGTCGTAATACGATCACCCTTCTTTCTACACAGATATACCTAGCAAATATGAGGCTTTTTCCTATTTTCATTTTACCGAATAATCAAAGATTTCTCCTGTATCATCTTGGATCAATTCTTGAGACGCAATTTTTGCCGACAGCAATACAATCGGAACGCCGGCGCCAGGATGCGTGCTGCTTCCGGTAAAGTACAAGTTTTCGCAATCGCTCGCTTTGCTTTGCGGACGGTAATGATTGCTTTGCTTCAAAATAGGCTGTAAGCCGAACGCAGCGCCGTTATGCGCATTGAACTTATTTTTGAAATCCATCGGCGTGATATGCGTTTCGGTCACGATCTCGTTTTCAACGTTTTCGAAGCCGCGAATTTTTTTCAATTCATTTAAGATATAGCTGCGGTAATACGCAACCGTTTCTTCGTTCCATTCGTACTTGGACTCCGTTGCATTGGTTACGGGCATCAGAATATACAATCCGTCTTTGCCTTCGGGAGCCATAGAAGAATCCGCTTTCGAAGCGATATAGACATAAAAAGAAGCATTCGTCAGCTTTTTCCCGTCAAAAATATCTTTCAAGTTCTGATCCAGGTCTTCGTTGAAAATAAAGTTATGTACATGGTCCGTTTCTTCGTATTTGCGATCCATCCCGAGATATAGCAAGAAGCAAGAACAAGAGTATTCCATGCTATCGACTTTCTCGTCGGTAAATTTCCCTTTGGACGGTTTATCTTGTACCAACTGCTTGATCGCGTACGGAAAATCGGCATTACACAGCACATAATCGGAATAGATGGTTTGTCCGTCTACGACAATGCCTTCTGCTTTTTGATTCTGGATCGCGATCTGCTGCACATCTTTGCCGTAATGGATGACGCCTCCAAGCTCTTTGAACAACCGTTCCATCGACAAAGCCATCGTATACATGCCGCCTTTGATAAACCATACGCCGTACAGAAATTGCAGCATCGGAATCATCGTGTAAAAAGACGGGCTGGTCAACGGCGAAATCCCGATATACAGCGTTTGGAAACTGATCATTTGTCTGAGCCTTTTATCTTTGATATATCGACCGACAAATTTATCCGCGGTATCATACGGCTTTAACTTCAACGCTTTTTTGAGCATCGGCAGATTGTAAAAGTCGCTTCTTTTGCGAAAAGGTCTCGATAGAATATGATGCTTGGCGATCATAAATTTCTGATAAATATCGTGCATATATTGAAAAAATCCGGCTGCGTCGTCTTCGCTGATCGACTCGATCGTTCGAGTGAGCTGCGTCATATCGGAAGAAATATCGAAAGGCTGGTGCGGTATATCGCTAAAATAAGCCCGGTAGATCGGGTCAAGCTTTTTCATCGGAATATAGTCGTCCGGGTCGCGTCCACACACTTCGAACACTTCGCGATAAATCTCTGGCATCATAACAATGCTCGGTCCCAGATCGAATTTATACCCTCCGTCCAGTTCAATCCGATTCATTTTGCCGCCGGGCGTTGATCCTTTTTCGTAAATCTCGACCTGATAACCCGCGTTTTGAAGCCTTATAGCCGAAGCAAGCCCCGCTACTCCGCTTCCGATGACAATTACCTTTTTACTCATGCAAAATCCTCATTTCCAAATCCGATTTGCTTGATTACGATACCCGTCATTATAAAATTTGCTTTCTCAACTTTTTCAAAGCTTTCATGTTGGTCTTTGAATAAGGCGGGAATTTACCCGGAAAGCGTAGATAATGATACGTTCGGACATTCGTTTTTTCGTAGCTGAAAGCTAGAAAGCCCGCTTTGCCGTGGTATGCGCCGTAGCCGCTTTTTCCGACTCCTCCGAACGCGATATGCGGGCTTGCCGCATGATGGATCACCTGATTGATACTGACTGTCGAAGATCGCATATAGGCGCTAAAACGATCGATATGATGTTGATTCGTGCTGAATAAGTATCCGGTCAACGCATCGCGCTGAAGAGTGCCGCTAGCGAGCAACGTATCCAAATCCGTATAAGGAATGACCGGCAGAACCGGACCAAAAATTTCATCTTCCAACACCGGGCTGCCCGGTAACATATCCGTTAACACCGTGGGTGCGATAAATCGATCTGCGTGATCATACATCCCCCCGTACCGAACTGTGCCTTGCCCGATAAATTCGGTCACTTTTTGAAAATGCGCATCGGTACAGATCCGACCGTAATCTTCACTGGCTTGAGGCTGATCGCCATAAAAACCGGATAAGACCGACGAAATTTCATCAAGTGCCTGTTCGTAAACCGATTGATGAACAAAAAGAGTATCGGGTGCGATACACGTCTGCCCGGCATTCAGAAATTTCCCCCACACGATATCTTTGATCGATGCTTTGGAAAACCCCGTTTCGTCAACGATGCACGGATTTTTACCACCCAGTTCCAAAATCACGGGCGTCAAATGTTTGGCTGCTTGATCAGCGACCAGTTTCCCTGTTTTCTCGCTACCTGTAAAAAAGATCAAATCGAAAGCTGCCGAAGTCAGTACGCTGGCAACCTGCCCATCTCCGGTCACGACAACGATCTGCTCGGCAGAAAAGACTTCATTAATAAGCTGCTTGAGCAACTTCGCTGTTGCCGGAGCGTACTCAGACGGCTTGATCACGCAGGAATTCCCGGCTGCAATCGCCCCGATCACTGGCATCAATGTGAGCTGAACCGGGTAATTCCACGAACCAATAATCAATACACTTCCGTACGGCTGCCTTTTTTTGCGTAACACGTCCAAATGACCTAATTTTAGATGTCTCGAACTTGTGGGTCGATTCCATCGGTTCAAGTGCTTGCTTACATAATCAATTTCGTTCAAAAGCACTGCAAGTTCGGAAGAAAACGATTCGAAAGCGGGTTTGCCTAAATCGGCATAAAGCGCGTCGGTTAAAGCTTTTTCGTGCTCCAACAGCAGCGTTTTCAGCTGAGCAAGCTGCTTTTTGCGCATTTCGTTAGAAGGGCTGCCTACAGACAACCCTTTTTCACGCTGCTTTTCAGGTAAGCTTTTCAAAAAAACAATTTCATCGGCGGTTAGGCTTTCAGTCCCCAGCATGGGCACCGTCTCGCTGCGCAATTTTCTTACTAACCAGCTGACCGCTCAACGTTACCATCGGCATGCCGCCGCCTGGGTTGACGGTTCCGCCTACGAAAAACAGATTGTTGTAGCGTTCGCTTTGTTTGGCGTGTTTGAAGCCTTTATTTTTTTTGCGATCCGATACGGTTCCGTAAATAGCGCCTCGATCCGATCCGTAAGTTTTGCGGATATCTTCCGGCGTCCACATATCTCTCGTTACGATATTGGCGCGCAAATCTTCCAAGCCCATTCGCTCAAGCTTCATCAAGACACGCTCGGCAAATTGCTCGTATTCTTGGCGGCTGATCGGTTTCTGATCTTGAATATAAGGGATATGCGGCAAGACTTTGATATTCTCATGCCCTTCCGGTGCTTGCGACGGGTCCGTTTTGTTGACGTTAACCAAATAGATCACCGGATCATTCGGCAACTTGTGGTCATGGAAAATAGACTGCATCTGCTGCTTCATATCTTTCGCGAAAAAGAAGTTGTGATGGCGCAGCTGCGGATACGTTTTTTTCACGCCCAAATGCAAAACAAGGCCGGAACTTGCCGGTTCGAATTTCTTTTTCAACTTGTCTACGAAGCGGCTGTCTTCTTCCAGCAATCGCTCGTATACCGGAATAACTTCCATATTCGAGACATAATAATCAGCAGTCAGACGCGTTCCGTCATCGAGCCAACCGGATGTAATCACGTCGTTCTTTTTTTCCAACTTCGTTACCGCTGTTCCAAAGTGAAATTGAACGCCGATTTCTTCGGCAAGTTTCACTAGACCGTCGGCAAGCTTGTTCAGACCGCCCGGTACATACCAGAGCCCTTGATCGTGCTGCATATAAATCATCATATTCAATACGGCTGGCGCATCATACGGAGACGAACCTACGTATTTGATAAAGTAAGATAACATATCGCGCAGCTGAGGATTGCTGATCCGTTTATCGATTGCGCCGTGAACCGTCGAGAATAAATCGAAATTTTTCAATGCGCCAAGCAGACTGGTATGCTTCATGATTTCTCCGGTCGTATCGACGCCATGCTTGAAGTACGTCTTATCCGTCATATCGTAAATCTTTTTGGAATACTCCAACAGATTGCGATATTCACGCATATCTTTTTCACTCAAATGAGGGTTGTTTTCGCCCATGTTCTTCAGGCTTTCGTATAAGTCGATGACATTGCCGTCCGGGAAAAAGGAACGCCATTGATGATCAAGTCTTTCGATATGTACATAATCGCTCATCGATTTGCCGCTGCCTTTGAACAAATCTTCGAATACGCGAGGCATCGTCAAAATCGACGGACCCAAATCAAAACCGAAGCCATCTTGATCCAAACGATTGAGTTTACCGCCGATATGATTGTTTTTCTCGTACAATGAGACTTCGTATCCGGCTTGTCTAAGCGAAATTGCTGCTGACAAACCTCCAAGCCCGCCTCCGATAACCACTACGCTTTTCTGCATTTTATTCATCTAAACAATTTCCCCTTCCCGTTCTTTCAAAATGTGGTTGGCTTCTTTTATGTATCTTTTCAAAGTCGATGCAATCTTTTCCCAAGCTTCTTCTGCTTTGTGTTTCGGGCCTAGATGGGCAAAAGAATGCTTGCAGTCTTTAAACAACGTCGACTCGACCTCGACTCCAGCTGCTTTCAACTTCGCCGCGTAACGTTCGGCTTCCGGTCTAAACGCATCGTATTCCGCAATCAGAATCAGCGCAGGTGCCAATCGATCATTGATTTCCGCGTATACGGGAGAAGCGAGAGGATTTTCGGCTTGCCCTTTTTTCGGTACGTAACAGAGGTTCAAAAAATGAGCGACTTGAGGATACCGGGCACGCAGCATATCCGGCTCTGGCTTATTGGAAAAAGGCGTCACGAAATCCAGCATCGGACCGTTCAGCACTTGAAGAAGCGGCTGAGCCTCGCCTTTTTGTTCCAAATACAAACAAAGAGCAGCAGCAAGATTCGCGCCAGAGCTTTGTCCACCGATCATAATCTTTTCCACATCGATATTCAAATGTCCGGCATTGTTTTTGATCCATTGGAAGACTTCATATAATTGTTCGATCGGCTGGGGAAAAGGATATTCCGGTGCTTTGGCGTATTCTACGTTTACTACTACGCAATTCGCACGGTTCGCAAGGTAACGGCAGTACAGGTCATCCATTTCTTTGTCGTGCATAATAAAAGCCCCGCCGTGAAGATTGATATAAACGGGGAGGTTTGTAGAATTCGATTCCAACGGATAATAAAAAGACAGATCCGCGGTTTTCACCGATGTTTCGACCTGTAGGTCTTTTTTTTCTTTCACCGGCTCGAAAGGGAGCATGGGCTTTTTCAATGCCTGATTCGGCATAAGACGAAGCAATCTTGCAGCCATCAGAGTAAACAATAAGATAACCTCGCTTTTTTACCATCTAAATGAAAGTGGGTATTGTCTAAAATTCGCTGTCTATTGTTATTACCCTTTATTGCATCGAAGATACCGAGGTAGCAAAAAAAAAGCGCCAAACTCTGAGTGATCAGAGTTTGACGCTGCGGTTTGGAGAATGATTACATCATACCGCCCATGCCGCCCATTCCGCCCATATCAGGAGCAGCAGGACCTGCTGGTTCTGGTTTGTCGGCAATTACGGATTCTGTTGTCAGGAACATAGCCGCTACCGAAGCTGCGTTTTGCAGAGCCGAACGCGTAACTTTAGCAGGGTCTACGATACCTGCGTCGAACATGTTGACCCACTCGCCTGTTGCTGCGTTGTAGCCAATGCCGACTTCTTCTTTTTTCAGACGGTCTACGATAACCGAACCTTCTTCGCCAGCGTTTGCCGCGATTGTACGGATTGGCTCTTCCAGAGCGCGCAACACGATGTTCACGCCTGTTTTTTCGTCGCCGCTTACTTCTACAGCTGCTACTGCTTTGTATACGTTCACGAGCGCTGTACCACCGCCTGATACGATACCTTCTTCAACCGCTGCGCGCGTTGCGTTCAGAGCGTCTTCGATACGCAGTTTGCGTTCTTTCAGCTCTGTTTCAGTCGCTGCGCCAACTTTGACAACGGCTACGCCGCCAGCAAGTTTAGCCAGACGCTCTTGCAGTTTTTCTTTGTCGAACTCGGAAGTCGTTTCTTCCAGTTGCGAACGGATTTGGTTAACGCGTGCATCGATATCCGACTTGTCGCCAGCACCGTCTACCAATGTTGTGTTTTCTTTCGTTACACGAACTTGGCGAGCTGTACCCAGTTGATCCAATGTTGCGGATTTGAGTTCCAGACCCAATTTCTCTGTAATCACTTGACCGCCTGTAAGAGCTGCGATATCTTGCAACATCGCTTCGCGGCGATCGCCAAAGCCAGGAGCTTTGACTGCAACTGCGTTGAATGTACCGCGCAGTTTGTTCAGTACGAGCATAGGAAGAGCTTCGCCTTCGATATCTTCAGCGATGATCACCAGTGCGCGGCCTTGTTGTACGATTTTTTCCAGCAACGGCAAGATATCTTGCGTCGTGCTGATTTTTTTATCGGTGATCAAGATGTATGGGTTCTCCAGAACCGCTTCCATCTTGTCTGTGTCTGTAATCATGTAAGGCGAGATGTAGCCGCGGTCGAATTGCATACCTTCTACGACTTCAAGCTCAGTTGCGAATCCGCGGGATTCTTCAACGGTGATTACGCCGTCTTTGCCCACTTTTTCCATTGCTTCTGCAATCAGTTCGCCAACTTCTTCGTCAGCAGCAGAAATCGCGGCAACTTGAGCGATCGATTGTTTGCCTTCGATTGGTTTTGCGATTTGTTGCAATTCAAGAACAGCCGCTTTAACCGCTTTATCGATCCCTTTACGGATGATCATAGGGTTAGCGCCAGCCGTTACGTTTTTCAGACCTTCGCGAATCATCGCTTGAGCCAGAACGGTAGCGGTTGTTGTACCGTCACCTGCAACGTCGTTTGTTTTGGTTGCGACTTCTTTAACCAGTTGAGCGCCCATGTTTTCAAAAGCGTCTTCGAGTTCGATTTCTTTCGCAATCGTTACACCGTCGTTTGTGATCAACGGGCTACCGAATTTTTTCTCCAGTACCACGTTGCGTCCTTTAGGTCCGAGTGTTACTTTTACCGCGTTTGCCAATGCGTCTACGCCGCGAAGCATAGAGCGACGTGCTTCTTCGCCGAACAAAATATCTTTAGCCATTGTCGAATAACCTCCTTGGAATGATCAATAATTGAGTTGGATCATAAAGATTAACGCTTGTAAAAAGTCTTAAGCCAAAATGGCGTGAATGTCGCTTTCTTTCATAATCAGGTATTCTTTACCTTCATATTTCACTTCAGTTCCTGCGTATTTCGAGAACAGGACACGGTCGCCTTCTTGAACTTCGAGCGGAGTACGCACGCCGTCTTTCAAAGTGCCGCTGCCTACAGCGATAATTTTACCTTCTTGTGGCTTCTCCTTCGACGCATCCGGAAGTACGATACCAAACGAAGTCGTTTCCTCCTGCTGGATCGGTTCTACGAGTACACGTTCACCCAACGGTTTAATCATGAAAAATAGCCTCCTTGAAAGGTTGATTAGATTGCCCTGCATAAGTTTATCGTTAGCACTCGACAACGTCTAGTGCTAACAGCCAAGTTTTATATTACCCGTCTCGGCGCAAAATTTCAAGTCCCTTCACACAAAAAAAGACTCCCTTTTCGTTGATTCAGGGTCGTCCTTTTTGTGTACGGTCTGCAAGCAAACCTTTTGCCGACGTCTTACTGGCGATACTGCCCGGTTACCATCAACAAAGCTTCTGGCAATTGATCCATAATCGCCGCAAAATTTTCATGTACGCCTTTTGGTGTTCCTGGCAAATTGACGATCAACGAACGTCCGCGTATCCCGCAAATTCCCCGGAACAACATCGCTGCGCGGTTTTTGGACATCACATTCATTCGCATCGCTTCTGCCATACCGGGTACTTCACGCTCGATTACGCGCTTGGTCGCTTCTGGCGTCACATCGCGATTTGCGAGTTCCGTTCCGCCGGTTGTCAGCACCAGATCCGCTTGGAAATAATCGGTCATTTCAATCAATGCCGCCATGATCTCGTCTAGCTCATCCGGAACGATCCGATATTCAATAATTTCTCCGCCCACTTCTTCTTCGACCAGTTCCCGGATCACCTGCGCGCTTGTATCTTCTCGCTCGCCCCGTGCTCCCTTATCGCTGGCTGTCAAAATTGCCACTTTCCACAGCATGAGGTCACCTCTTCTCATCCATCGCTCTACTTATATTATCTATCTATCAAATCCGATCTTTCGTAAACGTTACTCCGGTCGGATCGATCAATTGCTCTAATCGAAAATCATGCGGCTGCATCGGAACTTCTTGAATCACTTGCTCAGCAAAAGCCAAAGCCCAATAACTTGGATTAGCGTGAGCCGCAGCGAATCGCTGCGCCAAACGATCGTAAAATCCACCGCCATAACCGATACGCCCTCCGCGTGTGTCAAAAGCAAGACCAGGCACAAGCACCACATCAATCTCTGCGAGCTTGTCTTCTTCCCATTCTTGAAGTTGCGCATTCGGCTCGGGTATTCCCCAAGTGCCGACTTCTTCATCGGTTGCTTGGTTCATGATCAACAACCGCATATGCCGAGTACCCGAATGAATTCGCGGCGCAAGCACGGTATCGCCTGACTTTCGGCATTCTTCCAGTACAGGACGTATATCGAGTTCACTCCGAAAAGGTAGATAACCGAGAATCGCAAGCGGCGCTTTTTTGCGTTCACGCCATGTATTTAGTTCATGCAAAGCCAGCTCACACACGATATTCGATGAATATTGACGCAGTGATTGCGGCAATTCTTCTCGGATTCGCGCCATATGACGCCGAAGCTCTGCTTTATCCGCTAGAGGTTTTATCCCGTTCGCCTCCCGGGTTCTCTTCTGTTCTCTTTTTTGTTCTCACATGCTCAAGTTTATCATTGTTTTACGCAAATAACCACCGCTCACAGAGGGATCACAAGAGATAGGAGGGTTTTTCTTTTTGAATCACGTTGTTCCTTTTGGTTTTTTGAAGCTATTAATGTAAAATAAAATATACTAGACGACTTTATAAGCGCGGAGGACAACGAATCATGCTGCTGCAAGCGACAGGAATTACAAAAAGATATGGCGTTCAAAGTATCCTCGAAGGAATCACGTTTCAAGTGCTTGAACGCGAGCGAATCGGCTTGGTTGGCGTGAATGGTGCCGGCAAATCGACTTTGCTCAAAATTCTCGCTGGAGAAATGTCTCATGACGAAGGTCAAATTTTTAAAAACAAAGAAACGACGCTCGGTTATCTCGCTCAAAATAGCGGATTGCAGTCGGATCGCACCATTCAAGAAGAAATGCTTGATGTCTTCGCCGACCTGCTTGATGCGGAACGCGAAATTCGCGAGATGGAACTTGAAATTACGGAAGGTTCTTCTCATTCCGAGCAAGACAAAGCTTATCAAGATTTGCTGAATCGCTACGCCATGCGCTCGGATTGGTTCCGAGATCGCGGCGGGTATGAGATCGGTACCAAAATCCGCAGCGTCCTGCACGGGATGGGCTTTGGGGAATTCGACCCCGAAACGATCGTCTCGACACTCAGCGGGGGTCAACGGACTCGTTTGGCTTTGGCAAAAATGCTGCTGCAAGGCCCTGATCTGCTGATGCTCGATGAGCCGACCAACCATTTGGATATCGAGACGCTCACTTGGCTGGAAGATTATTTGCGGAGTTATGACGGCGGGCTGCTCATTGTTTCTCACGACCGTTACTTTTTGGATAAAACCGTCAATGCGATTGTTGAAATCGAGCGCCACCGCGCACGCCGCTATACGGGTAACTACAGCCGATACACCGAGCTGAAAGCTGCCGAATACGAAGCGGATCTCAAGCAATATGAGAAGCAACAAGGCGAGATTGCCAAAATGGAAGCTTTCGTACAGCAAAATATCGTCCGTGCGTCTACGACCAAACGCGCGCAAAGCCGGCGCAAAGCATTGGAGAAAATGGATCGACTTGACCGCCCTGCCGGCGATCTCAAGCGAGCGAACTTTTCGTTCCAAGCAGCTTATACCTCCGGTAAAGATGTGCTTCATGTCGATGGTCTGTCTGCTTCGTATGATGGAAACGACAAGCTTTTCCAACATGCTTCTTTTGCGCTAAGCCGCGGAGAAACGGTCGCTTTGATCGGTCCCAACGGTGTCGGTAAATCGACGATGCTCAAGACGCTGATTGGCAAACGCCAACAAGACGAAGGCAAAATCACATGGGGCGCCAAAGTCCAAATCGGCTACTACGATCAAGATCAAGATACCTTAAATCCGCAAAATACGGTGCTTGAAGAACTATGGGGTACGTATCCGCATATGGAAGAAGCGCGTATTCGTACGGTACTGGGAAGCTTCTTGTTCAGCGGCGAAGACGTACTCAAACGAATTTCGGCACTTAGCGGCGGCGAAAAAGCGCGTGTTCTTCTGTCGAAGCTGATGCTACTTGAAGCCAATACGCTTGTGCTCGACGAGCCGACCAACCATTTGGATTTATACAGCAAAGAAGTGCTGGAGTCCGCCTTGATCGATTTTGAAGGTACGTTGCTCTTTATTTCTCACGACCGTTACTTCTTGAACAAAATGGCAGAGCGCGTGATCGAACTGAGTCCAAACGGTATCCATGCGTATCTTGGCAATTACGACGATTACGTAGAGAAGAAGCAAGAGCTTGAAGAAATCGCGCGCGAAGCGGCAGTACTCAGTGGCAATCGCCCCAAACCTTCTTCGTTAGCCGCGACTTCAGCAAGCCCGGCAGAACCTAATGACGATTCGAAAAGCGCGCAAGCATCGTTTGAAGAAAGCAAACAAGCGAAGCGCGATGAACGTAATCGTCAACGTCGATTGGAACAACTCGAAGTCTTGATCGCAGAGCTTGAAAGTTCGATCGCTACATTGGAGACGGAACTTACGCTTCCTGAAATCTACGAAGATTATATGGCGATTCAAGATCGACAACTGGCGATCGATACGAATAAAACACAGCTTTCTTCGGCTTATGAAGAATGGGAGACGCTAGCGGCAGAATAATTTTTTTGTCAATACCGTTTTTAAAGCTATTCCTGTTATCCACCAGGTTATCCACACTAATCAGAGTTAACTTGCTATCTTACCGACCGAAAAGGTCGGTTTTTTCTTGTCCATGCCGCCTCTTATGAATAGAAACCAATTTTATCCACCATGTTATACACATTATCCACAGATTTTAGCTTGTTCTTTTGCAAAACATATCCCCTTTTTCATAGAAAAGAGAGTCGGCGTTTGGCGGGACTTGGAAGCGTTTATCCACTATTGTCAGGGGATATGTGGATAAGTTTATTCAGGGATTGACAAATAAAAAAGATCCGTCAAGACGCAGCGCGTACTTGAACGGATCTTCTGATTATTGAACCGACCATGCCTCAAGCGACATCCCGGGTTCGCCTTTAATAAATAAATCACTGAATTCGCCATGCGTCCATTTCACATAAGCGGCAGCTCCGATCATCGCCGCATTATCCGTACAATATTTCATCGGCGGAATGACTAACGGAATCTGCTGCGCTTCGCAGCTTGCCTGCAATGCTTTTCGCAGACCGCCGTTTGCAGCAACCCCGCCGCAAAGCAGCAATTGCTTGCCTCCGTATTCATGTACAGCGCGAACCGCTTTTGCCACCAAGACTTCAACAACGGAATCTTGGAAACCTCTCGCGATACTTCCGGAATCCACTTCTTCGTTTTTCATACGGCTCTGATTCACAACATTCAATACCGCAGATTTCAATCCGCTCAAGCTAAAATCATACGAACCTTCTTCCAGCCATACGCGCGGAAGCGGGGTCGCCGTATCTGACGCTTGCGCCGCTTTGTCCACATGCGGGCCACCCGGGTAAGGAAAGCCGAGTGAGCGCGCGACTTTGTCGTAAGCTTCTCCGACTGCATCGTCACGGGTTTGTCCGATAACTTGGAAACGCCCTTCGCGTTCAAGGCGTACAATTTCCGTATGGCCGCCAGATACCACCAATGCAATCGCAGGATACTGAATTTCTTCGACCAATTGATTGGCATAAATATGACCGGCGATATGATGCGTTCCGATCAGCGGCTTATCCAGTGCAAAAGCCAAAGCTTTTGCTGCCATGATCCCGACCAACAGCGCGCCGACCAGACCCGGGCCTTCTGTGACCGCGATGGCGTCGAGTTCTTCGGCTTGCAGCCCGCTTTCCGCAATCGTCTGTTCGATCAACAGCGTGATACATTCCACATGCTGACGCGAAGCGACCTCGGGAACGACGCCGCCGAAAGCTTTATGCGTCTCGATCTGACTTGCCACATGATTGACGATCACTTCTTTGCCGTTTTTGACAATTGCCACCGAAGTTTCGTCGCAGCTCGTTTCAATCGCCAAAATATATACATCTTTCGTTGCTGCATCTGCTGTATGCGATGTAGATGCTTTGTTCATTTGAATTACACGCTTCCTTCCGTAGATCCAGCAGCTTGCGAACGATCGTTCAGATCGATCCACATAATGACGGCATCTTCGTTATTATCCGAATAATAGCTTTTGCGAATTCCGATTTCGTGGAATCCCATTTTGGTATATAAATTTCGCGCAACATCATTGCTGACCCGAACTTCAAGCGTAGCGCGCTCAAGCTCCAGACCCGCCGCAAGATCGAGAAGTTCATCTAACAATCGTTGACCTAGTTTTTTCCCTCGATATGCGGTACGCACGGCTACATTTGTAATATGCGCTTCGTCGACAACGGTCCACATGCCGGCGTATCCAGCCGGTTTCCCGTCGACTTCCATCATGATATAACGCGCAAAATGATTCAGCGTCATTTCGCTCCGAAAAGCTTGTTCCGTCCACGGCAATGAAAAAGATTCATGTTCGATCACCATAACGTCTGGAATATCTTCGAGCCGCATAGAACGAAAAGTGACAACCGATTGTTCTGAAGACTCTACCGACTCTCTTTCTTGATGCTCCACCGCATGCGACCCCCTTTTTTATTGAGCTGGCTTTGTATGCTTTAATAGATTGGCTTCGGCTTCTGTCACTTGCGTATAGTTCGGCAAAAGAGTATGAGCTTCCGTTGTTTCGCCAGCTGCAAGTTTGTGCTGCCCGATCTTGCCGATCCAACTCGCGTCGACCTGACAAAGTTGGGCATGAACCTTTTCGGGCGACAATCCGCTCAACTCTGCAAAAGTATCAATCTTCTCGGCATGTTGAGCAACGTCTCCGGTAAACAAGATCTGCTCAGGACGATCCGAAATCGCAGTGTTTTGGAACTTACGTGCCAATTCGGCGACCCAATCTTGAGTCAACAAAATCGCGTCTTCCGCAAGCCGTTTCAATCGCTCTGCCTGAACGCCTTCTGCTTCGAATAATGCCGTATACGCTTGACCGCGCCTTGCATCGACAAGCGGAATCACCCAAATGCGGGCTTCGAAATCCGTGTTGGCGAGCCCTGATGCTGCCTGAGCTTCCAAACTCGATACCGCCACGACTGGAATTTTGAGCGCCCAAGCCAAAGTCTTGGCTGTTGTAACCGCGATTCGTACGCCTGTGTAAGAACCCGGCCCGATTCCGACTGCAATGCCTGTCAAATCTGATTTATTGATCTCGGACTGCTGCAACAACTGTTGAATCTCCGGCAATAAATTGACCGAATGGTTGCGCTCCGCTAACTTATTACTTTCTGCTAGTACCTGATCTTCATTCAATACCGCTACGGCTTGCGCAGCACTTGAGGTGTCTAACGCAAGAATCCGGCTCTGCGGCCGGCTATCTTTTTCCATATTACATGCTCCGTCCTTCTTGAATTCTTAAATTATTGAGATACCGGTAAGTTTGCGACCCACTCGGTGTATGGCGTACCGATCCCTTCGCAGTGAATGATCCGCGCGTCGCCTCCGGTATGCTCAATACGCAAATGAAGAATGTAGGTTGGCAACAGATCGGGAATGATCGAAGCCCATTCGACTAAAGATACGCCAGCACCTTCAAAATATTCTTCCAATCCTAAATCTTCGGCTTCATCCTGCGAGATGCGATATACATCCATATGATAAAGAGGCAAACGCCCCTCATATTCTTTGATTAATGTAAAAGTAGGGCTGTTTACGATCCCTTTTACGCCTAAAGCTGCGGCAAAACTTTGCGAAAATTTCGTTTTTCCGGCTCCTAGATCTCCATCAAGCGCGATCACTGTACCGGGATGAGCCAACTTTGCAAAATATTCCGCAAGCGCTGCGGTATCGGCTTCGCTATGTGAAATCCATTGCCGAATCAGAGTCTCGTCTGCTTGCACGTCTTTCTTCACCTTCGCTTCCTAAAATCCGAACGCACTCAAAGTCGAGTGCGCCGGTTTGTCGATCTTCTTATTATAGCGCAATTCATAGATGCAAGGCACTCCCGCCTTTACGCCACATCTCTTTTTCGGAATACCCAGAACGTTAACGCAAGGAACACCATGTAGTATACAGCCAGAACAGCTAAAGAGAATCCAAGCGTCGTCACGCCATATGTGCCTGTCTCCGAACCTAGATATTGACCTAGATTCAAGTTGGCGAACAACAGATACCGACCGATTTCGTATTTGGAAGGATCGATCAGCAAAGTGATCAGCGAACCCATAAACAGTAGAACAATCGTCAGCGCGACCGAAAGCGAATTGCTTCGGAAGATCGCAGCGAACATAAATGCCATCGTGACATACATCAGCGTATCAATGAGTCGATACAGAAGCGACATCCAGAAGAAATCAGACAGACTCCCTGCAAGTTGTCCCAAAATATCGTTTGAACCCGACTGATTTTCGAATAAGATCGAGGAAACGCCAAGACTTACGAAAATCATTATGGCATATAACGTCAGCATAAACAGCACGATCGCTACATATTTGGACAACAAAATTTTGATCCGACTCCACGGACGAATCAGCAGTAACTTAATGGTACCGCGTGAAAACTCGCCGGCTACCGTGTCCGCTGCTACCGCGACCGAGAAGACCGTCGGCAAAAACCAAAATTGAAGCATCGTGTTCATCGAACTCCATACACCCATATCTTCACTAATAAAATGAAATAAAACAGGCATTAATACAGCGATTAGGAGCAAGATGCCGAGCATGATCCAAGTCCGTACCCGCGCATGGATTTTAATATTTTCGTTATGCACCAAAGCAAAAAAATTAAACAATGCCGCCACCTCCCGTCATCTCCAAAAATTGATCTTCGAGCGAACGCTTCTGAGGGTGAATGCCATAGACTGCGATGCCCGCTTGTACAAGGCGCGCATTGATCTCCGCGATTCCTTCGCGATTCGTGCGTACGACCAATCGACCGTCGCGAATCTCGCCGCCGCCTAGCAGCGCAATCGCTTCTTCCATTTGCCCGACATCGAAGATCGTTTCCAGCATCGTCTCCGCATCGGACTCGCCATGAAGTTGACGCACATCGATTAGTTTGCCCGCTTGGATGATCGCAACCGAATCACACATCAATTCCATCTCGCTGAGCAAATGACTGGATACGAATACGGTCGTTCCTTCGCGGCGCGTCAGTTCACGCAAATAATCACGCAGTTCGCGAATACCTTGTGGATCTAGACCATTCGTCGGTTCATCCAAAATCAACAACTTCGGACGATGCAAGATCGCTTGTGCGACGCCGAGACGTTGACGCATTCCTAGCGAATATGTAGACACTTTATCTCGAATCCGTTTTTCCAAGCCCATAAACTTCACGACTTCGTCGATCCGTTCTTTGGTCACGTCTGCTCTCATTCGAGCATATTGCAGCAAATTGCTGTACCCGCTGAGATAGCTGTACATCTCCGGGTTTTCGACAATAGCTCCTACTTCGGTGATCGCTTTTTCAAAAGACTGCTTAATGCTGTGCCCCGCAATCACAATGTCTCCCGAACTTAATTTCATCAAGCCTGTCATCATCCGAATGGTAGTCGTTTTACCTGAACCATTGGGTCCCAAAAATCCGAAGACTTGTCCGGCAGGTACATCTAGCGTCAAATTTTCGATAATCGTTTTGCGACCGATCCGCTTGACGACATTGCTAAAACGAACGACCGGTTCTCCCGATCCTTGCCGCCCCTCTTTTGAATCGAGCATTTTTTCGCTAATCGTTTCCATCCACAAACCTCCTTCAATCGTTTTCGACTTTATATCCTTTATCAATGTAACATAGACAACGATCTAATCTGGTCATTTTTTCAAGAAAAAAGCCCGTTGGTTTCTCTAACGAGAACTCAACGGGCTATCTTTATTTACTTATGCCATTAACCGCCTGTACGTGCCAGTTCGCGCATATTCGCTTCAAATGCCGCAAGCAATGCAGCTTCGCCAGTCAGACCCGTCGATTCTGCTTTTTCGATCTGCTCCAGCATCCGTTTGTAGTCTTTTGGAATAACGCGGACAAAGCGCGATGACGTCTGTTCCCAACCGTCAAGGATCAGCTTCGCTACACCGCTTCCGGTAAGCTGCGCGTGACGCTCGATCATGCCGCGTACTTCTTCTTTTTCCGCTGCGTCTTCCAGATTCTCAAGCAGAACCATCTCCAGATTGCAACGGTCAACGAAGTCGCCTGTCCCATCATAGATGTACGCAACGCCGCCTGACATACCGGCTGCAAAGTTACGTCCTGTCGTACCTAAGACCACGACGCGTCCGCCTGTCATATATTCGCAGCCGTGATCGCCTGTACCTTCAACGACAATCTTCGCACCAGAGTTACGCACGGCAAAACGCTCACCCGCGATCCCGCTGATATACGCTTCGCCGCCTGTTGCTCCGTACAGCGCCGTGTTACCGATGATGATATTTTCTTCCGACTTGAAGGTCGATTTCGGATCAGGCTTCACGATGATTTTACCGCCCGATAGACCTTTGCCGACATAGTCATTGGAATCGCCCGATACTTCAAGCGTGATGCCTTTCGGTACGAATGCCCCCAAGCTCTGACCTGCCGAACCTGTAAAGCGCAGCGTAATCGTATCGTCAGGTAGACCTGCCGCTCCGTATTTGCGCGTCACTTCGCTGCCGAGAATCGTACCCGCGGCGCGATCCACATTCGTAATTTTGAAATGAGCTTCGACTTTCTCCCCACGCTCAAGCGCAGGAGCCGCAACATTCAGCAACTCACGCATATCGAGCGTTTGCTCCAAGCCGTGGTTTTGCGTTTGCGTACGGTAAGGCGCACTGCCTTCTGGAAGCTGCGGAATATGCAGAAGTGGCGACAGATCCAGCCCTTTCTTTTTCCAATGATGCGAAGCATCCACTGTGTCGAGGCAATCGGTACGTCCGACCATCTCTTGAATACTACGGAAGCCAAGACTCGCCATGATCTCGCGTACGTCTTCGGCTACGAATTTCATAAAGTTCACGACATGCTCAGGATCACCCATGAAGTTTTTGCGAAGTTCCGGGTTTTGCGTCGCGACGCCGACTGGGCAAGTATCCAATTGACATACGCGCATCATGATACAACCGACTGCGATCAGCGGAGCTGTCGAGAAGCCATATTCTTCCGCGCCAAGCAGTGCCGCTACCGCAAGGTCGCGTCCAGATAGCATTTTGCCGTCTGTCTCAAGCACTACGCGGTCGCGCAGATTGTTCAAAATCAATGTCTGATGCGTCTCGGCAAGACCCAATTCCCACGGCATACCCGCGTGACGGATCGAACCTTGCGGCGATGCGCCCGTACCGCCGTCATAACCGCTGACGAGGATAATATCGGCGCGACCTTTGGCTACGCCTGCCGCAATCGTACCAACCCCGACTTCGGATACCAACTTCACGTTGATATCTGCGCGAGGATTCGCATTTTTCAAATCATAGATCAATTCAGCCAAATCTTCGATCGAATAAATATCGTGGTGCGGTGGCGGCGAGATCAGACCTACGCCCGGTGTCGAACCGCGAACTTCGGCAACCCACGGATATACTTTACGACCCGGTAATTGTCCGCCTTCGCCCGGTTTTGCGCCTTGCGCCATTTTGATCTGGATTTCGTCAGCGTTCACCAGATAGTTCGACGTTACGCCGAATCGTCCCGAAGCGACCTGTTTGATCGCACTACGGCGCGAATCGCCGTTCGCTTCTGGAATAAAGCGTGCCGGGTCTTCGCCGCCTTCGCCTGTATTACTTTTGCCGCCGATTCGGTTCATCCCGACTGCCAGCGCTTCATGTGCTTCTTTACTGATCGAACCAAATGACATCGCGCCTGTTTTGAAGCGTTTCATAATCGACTCTGCCGATTCGACTTCTTCAAGCGGAACCGCTTCGCCAGCTGGTTTGAGATTAAGCAATGCACGTAAAGTCAGATGCTTTTTGGACTCGCCTTCAACCAAGCGCGCGTATTTTTTGTATGTCTCGTAATCGCCGGTACGTACCGCATGTTGCAGTAAATGGATCGTTTGCGGATTGAACAAATGTTCTTCGCCGTCGCTGCGCCATTGGTAATCGCCGCCGGAATCCAGCACTTTATCGATGCCGTCTTTGTCGGAGAATGCACGGTTATGTTGAAGCAGTGCATCGAATGCGACTTCTTCCAATCCGATCCCGCCAATACGCGTTGGCGTCCATGTGAAGTAGCGATCGACAAATTCCGATTTCAGACCTACGGCTTCGAAAATTTGTGCGCCGCGATACGATTGGATCGTCGAGATACCCATTTTGGACAAGATTTTCACGACGCCTTTGGTCATGCCTTTAATGAAGTTTTTCACAGCTTTCTCATGCGAAATCCCTCTTAACATGCCTTGCGAGATCATATCGTCAAGGGTTTCGAACGCCAAGTACGGATTGACTGCACTGATGCCGTAACCAAGCAGCAACGCAAAATGATGCACATCACGCGGTTCGCCCGATTCCAGCAGCAACGTTACTTTGGTACGCGTACCTTTGCGAATCAAATGGTGGTGCATGTTGGCAACAGCCAGCAAAGCTGGAATTGCAGCATTTTGGCGATCGACGCCTTTGTCGGACAAGATCAAGATATTATGACCTTTTTCGATAACGCGGTCAGCGGCTTCACACATTTTGTCCAGTGCTTCGCGCAGACCTTCGGCGCCTTTTGCCGCTTCGAAAAAGATCGGAATCGTCATCGCACGGAAACCTGGACGGTGACGGTGCACATGACGGATTTTAGCAAAGTCCTCATTAGAAAGAACCGGTGTATCAAGCGAAATCATACGGCAACTTTCCGGTTCCGCCAGCAGCAAGTTACGCTCTGGACCGATCGCGGTCGAAGCCGACGTTACGATCTCTTCGCGAATCGCATCGATCGGCGGATTCGTCACTTGGGCAAACATCTGCTTGAAATAGTTATACAGACGCTGCGGTTTATCCGACAAGACTGCGATCGGTGCGTCGTAACCCATCGAACCCGTTGCTTCGATTCCTGTCGACGCGATCGGCTCCAATACTTTACGCAGTTCTTCGAAGGTATAACCAAACGACAATTGCAGCTGCGTCACATTTTCGTGCTTCGGCGCAATCGGTTCTTTGGCTTCTGGCAATTCGTCCAAGTTGATCATATGCTCGTCGAGCCATTCGCGGTAAGGCTCTTCCGACGAGATTTGCTGCTTCACTTCTTCATCCGACACGATGCGTCCTTGCTTCGTATCGATCAAGAGCATTCTGCCTGGACGCAGACGATCTTTGTACAAAATATCTTCAGGAGCAACGTCCAATACGCCAGCTTCGGAAGACAAGATAATACGGTCATCTTTCGTTACGTAATAACGAGCCGGGCGAAGACCGTTACGGTCAAGAATCGCTCCGATTTGCACGCCGTCCGTAAATGCCATAGCGGCTGGTCCATCCCACGGCTCCATCAGACAACTATGATATTCGTAAAAGGCTTTTTTCGTGTCGTCCATCGTTTCGTGCTTGCTCCACGGTTCTGGAACCATCATCATTGCCACGTGTGGCAGTGAACGTCCGCTCAGATACAAAAATTCGAAAGTATTGTCGAACATTGCTGTATCCGAACCGTCCGGGTTGATTACAGGTTTTACTTTGTCCAGATCGGCGCCGAACACTTCGCTTTCGAACAACGTCTGACGCGCGTGCATCCAGTTCACGTTGCCGCGCATCGTATTGATTTCACCGTTGTGAATCATGAAACGATACGGGTGAGCGCGATCCCAGCTTGGGAATGTATTCGTACTAAAGCGCGAGTGGATCAAAGCAATTGCCGAAGACAAACGTTCGTCTGCAAGGTCAGGGTAGAACAGTCCGACTTGAGCAGTGGTCAACATGCCTTTGTAGACAATTTTGCGGCTCGACAAGCTTGGGATATAGAACGATTCTGCGCCTTCGCCTTCCGCGTAACGAATCGACATTTCAGCCAACCGGCGAATCACATATAATTTGCGCTCAAAAGCCAAATCGTCTGTTCCGTGCACTTCGCCGCGTCCGATAAAGACTTGTCTTACGCAAGGCTTAGCTGCTTTGGCGGAAAAACCGAGTGTACTATCGTCGGTCGGTACGGTACGGAAACCAAGCAACTTCTGTCCTTCTGCTTGGATAATCTCGCCGAGCATATACTCATGACGAGCACGAATTTTGTCGTCCATCGACAAAAATAACATTCCGACGCCATACTCGCCCGCCGCAGGAAGCGTGAACCCTAGGTCTTGCGCCGCGAAAAAGTCGTGCGGAATTTGCAACATGATTCCGGCTCCGTCACCGGAGTTCGGCTCGGCGCCTTGACCGCCGCGATGCTCCATATTTTCAAGCATGGTCAGTGCGTCACGAACGATATTGTGCGCAGGCGTTCCTTTAATATTGGCGATAAAGCCCATACCGCAGGCATCTTTTTCAAACTGCGGATCGTATAGACCCTGTTTCGGAGGCAATCCAGTCATTTCATCAAACAACCTTTCTATAATGAAATTCATTCATCCCGACAAAAGAGACAGGCACTTGCATAGAGCAGCCACCGAAAACCGAAAAGCCTTAGATATAAGAGAACAGACTCCTTTTCGAATCCAGCGGGGGTCCGCAGGGGTCAAAAAGCAGTCTTCCACATCCCGCCAAAAAAACGGGCTCGCAGTTGGATTTTTAGTTTCCCTATTGTAACATTCGGCTGACACGGCGTGCAATTTAATTCTTTTATCTTCTCGATAAAAGTTTGTTTTGCGGCAAAGCATTAGTGCAGTGATGTATGAAGCTCTGCGTTTGCCTTACGCAAGATGTGCGCAGGGAAATAACATGATTTTGAGTCATTATACGATAAAAAAATAACTTTGCCTATGGGTAGGGCAATTTGTCCAAGCAATGATGCAAAATGTGCAAAACAGTTACTTGGGTGGGGGAAGCAGAAAGACTGCGAGAGAAATTCGTTAGCGTATGTTTACGATGTGTCTTTCTTCGAAAGCCTTTAGGTCGCGTGTTGAAATTGGGAAAAAGGATTTAACCTTTTATTTGAGCTTTCCCAATTAGCGGTGCAAATTTTAAGGCTTATTCCCGGAAAATCTGCACCACAAAGGCGAACACTATCGCATATGCTTCCGAAGTGCATTTCTCCGAAATGCTAGCGTATGCTTCCGAAGTGCATTTCTCCGAAATGCTTTACCTTCACTGAATTTCTCTCTCCGTCTTTCCGCTTCCAGTTACGTTTCGTTTACCTGCTTCATGGCTTGGATAATTAAAAGGAATTAAGGAGCAGTTGTGAAGCCCTGAGTCAAGAAGGTGAACATATGCTGCTTCAATTCTTCTTTGGACATCGGGGGATGGTGCATTTCCCATTCTCCGGTGAGGGCGATAAAGAGTTTCAGCATACCGAATGCGATGACTTCGGCGTTGCCTTCGCGGATTAGACCTTTTTCGATCGATTCGCGTACGACTTGTTGTAAAAATTCGAGTACGACGCTTTCCACTTTAAACAAAGCGGCTTTGGCTTGTGGAGTTCCGATATCGCGTAATTCTTGTGACAATTTCAAAAATAAATCGTGTTCTTCGCGGAATTCCAAGATCGCATCCAAAGCTTGATAAATATTTTCGAAAAAAGGACGCTCTGCGCGAATTTCCGCTTCGGCTCTGCGTTGCAATTCACGAATCGCACTGAGCAAGATTTCATCGAATAATTCTTCTTTATTTTCAAAAAACGTATAGATGGTTCCTTTTCCTACGTTCGCAATTTTTGCAACCTGATCCATCGTGGTCGCTTTATAGCCGAATAATGAAAACGATTGAGCAGCTGCTTGTAAAATCAGTTCGCGACGATCAATATGAGCCAATACGTTCCCCTCCTACTTTATATCTGTAAAAATGACTAATTTTAATTATTGGTCATTTAGTCAAATTAAACTTATCATAGCTTTCTTGAGACTACAACATTTTTATAGTTTAGCAAATTTTCGCGCAAAAAAGACCTTTCTTCTATAAAGAAGAAAGGTCTTCATCAAATCTATTTCATTATACGTCGAGGCTCTCGCCGTTTTTCAAAGCAATTCCTTCGATACCGTCTTTCTTCAAACCTTCACAAAACGCGTTTACGTCTTGTTTAATTGGCGGGAACGTATCATAGTGCATTGGCAATACTTTAGGTGCGCCAATCCATTTGGCTGCGATCTGTGCATCTTCGGGTCCCATCGTAAAGAAATCTCCGATTGGAAGTGCCGCAATGTCGATCTTGTTCAGTTCCCCGATAATTTTCATATCGCCGAACAGCGCGGTATCCCCTGCATGGTACAATGTTTTTCCGCCGATCGTCAGCAAGATTCCTGCCGGTTCGCCGCCATAAATGACGCGATCGCCAACAGTCAAAGAAGAACTGTGGAATGCCAACGTGTACTTCACTTTGAATCCGTCGAATTGATGCGAACCGCCGATGTTCATACCTACCGCTTCTACACCTTGCTCCGAGCAATAATTGGCAAGTTCGACTGGAGCGACAACTGGACAGTTGTTGGCTTTGGCGATTTCAATGGTGTCTCCGAAATGATCGCCATGCGCATGCGTCAATAATACGGCATCAACTTTGATGTCTGAAGGATGAATGCCTGATTCGGGATTACCGCTCAAAAACGGATCAATAATGATCGATTTCCCTTCGGCTTCTACCAATAAAGCAGAGTGTCCATAATACGTAATTTTCATAATCGACATGCTCCTTTCGCTTTCAAATAGACGTGTTTGAATACTACAAATCGCATATTCAACTTTTGGCGTATACGACTTTCGCTTTATTATAACGCGTAAACGTATGTAACCCAAATTCGCTATTGTTTAGCTGGGATCTTAAGGAATACAGTTTGATTTATTTGAAGAACGTATGATGCCCGATTTTTTTGACCGGTGTGCGCGTATTTGGAATCGTCATGTCGGTAGCTAATGAAATCGACACGAAATAATACGTATCATCCGGCACTTCTTTTCGACCGTTCAAAGCTTCAGCGACTGCTTTGACTGCATCTTCAGAAGGCGTTACGCGATCAAAACGACCATTTTGCACAGGTGAAAACTGATATCGTTGATAGATAACATCTCTAACCGTATCGGGAAAATTCGCAGAACGAAGACGATTCAATACAACATTGGCGACAGCGACTTTACCTGGATAAGGTTCACCTTCTGCTTCTGCCATGACGATACGTTGAAGCAAAAGTACGTCTTCATCAGACAGATCGTAAGTCCAAGTCGCTTCGGAAGACTGATCTTGACTGAGCAGCGCAGTTCTAGTGAAGAACAATTGGGTTGGGGGAGTATGGGATGTGACCGAGTTCTTTTTCGAATCGGCCTCTGCCGCGGATGCGGTCTTTTGAGCGGAAACTGGCGTGGACGTAGCCTGTTTCTTGTTGCTCTTTTGTTGACTGGAGACGCTCGATGCTGTCTCTTTTTGAGTAGTTTTCGTTTTTGAAGCGACGGTTGCCTTTTTTTCGGACTTTTGTGCAGTTACGACTTTAGATTGGGCAGCGGATTTACTTTTTTGTTGCTGCTGCTTGTCCGCCGCAGAGTTTGATTTCGACTCTTGCAGTTGCGTCCAAGCGGCGGTCCTTGCCTTTAATTCTGGATACAATACATGATCGAATATCGAATCGGTTCGTTCGCAAGCCCCCATGCTCACGTACGTTCCTTCTGTTTTGTCTACCGCTTCTGCATAAGATGGGCGTACACCATTAAGTGTCCACACGGTCGCTGCACAAACAAAAATTAAGATCACGCCAACCAATAGCACGATCCAACGGTTATCTTTAAGTTGTTCCATAATATAAATATCCTCCTTACTTTCGACATACTCCCTTCCTATGTAACCACTCAAATTCGTTTTGAATCGAATTTTTCCCGAAAGTACGTTCGCCTTTTTCGAGGTTTTTGTGAATAGAAAGAGGAATGATAAAAAAAAGCACAAAGCTCATTATAGCTTACATGAACATTTTTTTCAATTTGCAATCTTTTTTCAGCTTTTTTCATCCCGTTTACAGACCCAAAATAGGCTAGTATAGTTTTGTTTCATAACCAAATAATTTGGTTTGAATCATAAAAAAAGCTATTTTTTAAATTTTATTTTTAAATAATGTCATCCATAGTAAAAGATTTTGCGAAAGGTATAATAGAAGGGAGAATACTGAGAGGAGCTCCTGAATGAATGAACAAACGGAAGACCTCCGTCTGATTCGGCAAATTGCCGATCGAGATGCGGGGGCGCTCGAACTTTTGTATGATACTTACGAAAGACCCGTATATGCTTTCGCTTACCGTTTATTGAACGACTCGATGGCTGCGGAAGAAGCGGTACAAGAATTATTTATGCGAATTTGGAACAATGCGGAACGTTACAATTCCTCTAACGGCAAATTATCGACTTGGATGTTTGCGCTGACGCGTAATATTTCAATTGATATGCTCAGAAGACGTAGCGCCAGAGCAGCAGCGATTCCTGTTGAAGACGAACATCTTAATGCGATACTTGACGAATCATCGGACACGGAACAAACTGTCGAACGCACGCTTGAAGGAGAACGTGTTTTGACCGCATTGCAGGAACTTGGCGATGAACAACAACAAGTCATTGACTTGATTTACTACAAGGGATTGACGCAGCAGGAAGTGTCCGAACGCTACAATATCCCGCTCGGAACGGTCAAAAGCCGTGTCCGGCTTGCATTGAAGCAATTACAAAAAAGACTGACTCTTACAGAAAGGGGGGAATCGTAACGATGAGCGAACGCAAAGATTCGATGATTGATCTTGCTGAAGAATATGCACTCGGCGGAATGGATGAATTAGAACAAGCCGAATATGAATTCTTTTTGTCCGAACATGCGGAAGAACAACAACGCGTAACTGAACTTCTAGACACAACCGGTATGTTGGCGCTTGCCTCAAAACCGGTCACTCCCCCATCCGGCATGAAAAATCGTATTTTGGCAAATGTATTGGGGAATTCGGAAACAGAAATGATGCGCGAACAAGCATTGCAAAGTATTGAAGCAGATTCGGCTCGTCGCGATGTTGAAGAACGCAGCCACCTCGAAGAAACTGCACCATCACCGGTACGTGCCGTAAATGATCGTGTGAATTCAGAAAAGTCTACCTCTACAGCAACTCCAGTCGTTTCAACAGCAAAAGCAAGACTGAGCCGTAGTCTGTGGGCAGGTGCAGCGACGATCATGGCAGCCGCTGCTGTGATTTTAGCAATCTATACAGGGCAACTTCGCAGCGAAATGAACGATATGCGTTCCACCCTTACTGCGATGGAGCAGCGCACTTCAGACATGCAGCAACAACTGACAGCGGCAAACAGCCCGGCTGTAGGCGCTCAAGTCGATCGTACGGTGGCTTTGGTCGGCAGCGAAGAAGATCCGTCCGCTTCCGGTATGGCAGCTATGGTGCAAGACGATACCGGAACGCGCCTAGTCGTTCAAGCTAGCGATTTACCGAAGCTTAGCGGCAACGAAGCGTATCAAGTCTGGTTGATCAAAGGCGATCAAAAAATTAATGCCGGTACATTCTTATCGGGCGACGGCAAAGGGGCTTTGACGTATACAATGGAGCCTGGCGATTATGATATGGTCGCGATTACGCTTGAACCGGATGCCGAAGGCGATCAACCGCGTGGTCGGATCGTTTTGGCAGGAGCTTTGGCTTAACACTTAAAATGAAGACTCAATAAAAAGACCCTTGAATTCTCGGCGTATCGAGAACTCAAGGGTCTTTTGTGTTAAAGAGCGGAAAAGAAGATACTTCTTCGTACATCGGGCTCTTATTCATATGCGTCCGATATAACACTGCCCGGTCGATGATCCCGACCGATAAAGCCGGAGCCGACGCAAGCTTCGCCGGCTCGAACACCGGTGCATCTGCCGCATATTGACGCGCCAGCGTCAAATGCGCCCGGAAGCTGCGCTTTTCCCGCGCAAAGCCCAGCGGCGCAAGCGCCTCCTCTGTCGCGTCGGCAAGACGCGACAACCCTGCCGAGCCTGACGCTGGCTCGGCGAACAGCACGCGCGGCGCTTCCGGCAAGCCGAAGATTGCCGCGCCGGCAAGTTCCAGCGCGAACGGCGTCTCGCGCGCCAAAGCTTCGCGAAGCGCGGCGTTGATCTCCGCGATTCGCTCTTCTTCTACACTGCCCAGAAATTTCAGCGTGAAATGAACGTCACGGGGATCGGTCCAGCGGCGAAACGAAGATTCGCCGAATGTCGATTTTGCCCAAGCGTTCAGTCGCATTCCGACTTCTACGCCTATCGGGATCGCAACGAACAGATGCGGGCTTCTTTTTTCTTGCTGCGACATCACTAATCACCCTCCTCTCGGCGTGGATTGCCTTGCTGGAACCCGATCGCTTTTGCCTGCTTTCAAAGTCGCGTTCACTTCGCCGCCGACCATAATGATGATCGAGCTAAAATACAGCCACGTCAGCAAAATGATAATCCCGCCAAGACTCCCGTACGTTTTCGTAAAATTACCGAAGTTGTTGACGTAGAAAGAAAACGCCAACGACGTAAGCAACCATCCAATTGTCGCAAATACCGCTCCCGGAAAAGCTTCGCGAATCTTAATCTGACGATTAGGCGCGATCCAGTACAACGCAGTGAATACCGCGATCAATATCACAAGGGGTGTCACATATTGCAGCGGTCCCCATACGCTTTCAAACCCCGGCGGGTAATCCAGCAAACGGTTCAATTGATCCCCGATCCAACGTCCAAATACGATTAACAGGACGCTAACCAGCAGCACGATCCCCAGTACAAGAGTCGATAATAACGAGACTAACCGAATCTGCCAAAACTTCCGGTTTTCCTCGACGTCATACGCTTTGTTTAATCCTTTGATTACAGCATTAATGCCCCGAGAAGCCGTCCAGATCGTAGCGAGCATCCCGACCGATAACAAAGTTCCGTTCGCACCCGTCACTTCGCTTAGTATCCCTTCGACCGTATCCATCGCCGCTCTCGGTAACACTTGACGCGCTACATTCAACATCTGATCGATAGATAAGTCGACATAACCGATCATCGTCACAATAAAAATCAAAAACGGAAAAAAAGATAACAATAAATAATACGCAAGCTGCGCACCGATTCCACTCACTTCGTCATCGCGTATCCGAATAAATAACCGATACCCAAAATCAAAAGCGTACATGACGTATTTTCCGATCGTGACCGCCCCTTTTTCTAAATCAACCATTTCTCTGCTTTCTAGCTATGGGTATTATACCCTTTTTTCGATCCTCCTTCGCATCTTCATGTAGGTAAGAAGATTTATATAGCAAACTTTGCTAAGATAGGTAGATAGAGATTGCGAAAACAAGGAGGAACACTTTATCATGCCAACGATTTTGACGCTTTATCCTTTTTCAGATGAACAGACTCAGCAAATCCGAGAGATCGCACCGGACTATGAATTAAAAAGTGTTCCGATCAAAGAAGTGACACCTGAACAAATACGCAGCGCAGATATTTTGGTCGGCTGGAATCGCAAAACGGAGCAAGCCGCGATCGAAAGCGATTCGCTAAAATGGGTGCAATCGTGGTCGGCTGGGGTCGATTACTTCCCACTGGATGCCTTCGAACGTAAAAATATCGCATTGACGAATTCCGGCGGCGTTCACGCGATTCCGATTTCCGAGCATATTTTCGCCGTACTTCTCAGTATGACACGCAGCTTGCATCTAAATATTCGCAACCAAGCGCAAGGCGTATGGGACAAAAAAGGCAATTATGGCGAAGCATCAGGACGCACGATGGTGATTGTCGGAACCGGTCATATCGGACGCGCTACAGCTAGACTCGCCAAAGCTTTCGGAATGAACACGATCGGAGTGCGTCATTCTGGACGTCCCGAAGAATATATCGACGAAATGTATACAACCGACGGGATCGAAGAAGCTTTCGGCAAAGGCAATGTGATCGTTAGCATTTTGCCGCTAACCGATCAGACCGAACACTTTTTCAATGCAAAAAGTTTCGATTATATGAAGCGTGGTACGCTGTTTATCAATGTAGGTCGAGGTCAAAGCGTCGATACGGACGCGCTGCTTGAAGCTTTGGAAAAAGGCATTTTATCAGGCGCGGCATTGGATGTATTCGAACAAGAACCGCTGCCGGAAGACCATCCGTTATGGAAACGCGAAGACGTCATTATCACTCCGCATGTCGCAGGCAATACCGATCATTACGATGTACGCGCTACTGAAATTTTTATCGATAACCTTAAAGCTTTTGTCAAAGGCGAAACGTTGCCACGCAACCTCGTGGATTACGCGCGTAAATACTAATCAGGTTGGTCAAGGTTAATCTGCAATACAAGTTACGCTATATATAATAGTAGAAATTTTTTCAAAAAAAGCAGGAAAAATACTACAAGCACGGCGTCCGACTGCTGTCGAATGTCCGTGCTTTTTGTGCTACGTATCCCGGTTAAGACTGACTTCGCAATTTCGCTGCCGCTTTACGAGCTCGAAACATCGAACGGATCGCTTCCATATTCGTAAGAAGCACCCCGATCAATACGATTAGCGAGCCAAGTGCTGCATTCCAATGTAGCGGTTCGTCGTAGACGATAGCGCCAAGCGTTAACGCGATAAACGGCGATACGTATAACCATGTCGACGGAAAAACAGGATGCGTGCGCGAAATCAACCAATAAAATAACGTATGCCCTGCCATCGAGCCAACCAAAGTTAAGTATAAAAGCGAAAGAAGTGCATGGGACATATTCGTTACTTCCGCTGCACCGCCTTCTGTTAAAAGCGACAAAAGGAGTAGCAACCAGCCACCGTGTATCATTTGAGCCGCATTGAGTGAGGTCGGTGAAGCTTCCGGGAACTTTTTGCTGGTATATCGGGCAACCAGCGTACCGGCAGCATATCCAAGTTCGCCTACAATCACGACCATTCCGGCAATCCACCACATCGATCCCGTTTTATTTTCAGCACCGGGCAACAGCAAAAGCGCTACGCCTGCTGTCCCAATCAATGTTCCGGTTAATGCGATTTTAGGAATTCGAACGCGAGATACCCCGGCTTGCATCAACAAAATAAAAGCCGGACCTGTCGCAGAGAGTACCGAAGCTAGACCCGAAGAAATATATTGCTCCGCCCAATACACCGCCGCGAACGTAATAAACGTCATGCCGATCCCTGTAAACAACGTTTCTTTACGTAAAAGTAGCGAAAAACTGATCTTCCCACGTACTTTCATCCAGATCATTAAAATCAGACCTGCTGCTAAAAATCGAACCCCTGCTCCAAAAAAAGGCGGCAAACCTGCTTCTACCCCTAGTTTAATCGCCAAAAAAGTCGTTCCGAAAATCAAGCACATGATCAAGTAACCCAATAAAATCATCTGTTCTCCCCCTTTGCTTGCTATTGTAAAGGGGCGTCAATAGAACAGATCTATAAAAATAGAACAGATTGTCTGTACATTACCGTAAAATCAGCTATGATAGTCTCAATACTCACACATTCAGATCCGGCAACCCCGGAAGTAGGGAGAACCCATCATGGAACAGCACCCTTCCCTTTATTCATATAAACGCGATCGTCAGACCGATTCGGCTAGTCCACGTGGAAATTCGAGATCGAATCGCTCTCATACCGTCCCTGACGGATTTTTGTTACCTCTTGCTAACTCTGCGGAGCTTGCGGTGGAACTTCGGATTCGGATCGCTCGAGGCGATTGGATCGAAGGAGAAAAATTGCCTTCGGTTCGGCGAATGTCTGAAGAAACCGGGCTGCACCGCTTGACCGTATACAAAGCTTATAATCGTCTCAAAGACGAAGGATTGATCGAATCGCGTGAAAAATCCGGTTATTACCTGACCGTCCCTCGTCGCCCTGCGGAAACCGGATTTGCTAGCGTACAGCGCTTTCGTTCGGATGATTTTGAGACTTCCGATTCGGAGACTATGATCACGGAAGCTTCGCAGCCCGCACTTCTGGGCGAACTGCATAGCGTCGAATGCCGGTATCAATTTTCGCAAGCGCTAATCGATCCGCTGCTGCTTCCTAATTCATATCTGGCGGAAGAAGCAAAGCATGTATTCGACCTGCACCCGCGTGTACTCGGTACGTATGCCCCGCTGCAAGGCGACGAAGAATTGCTGAACGTGATGCGCCGCTATATGTCGGAAACTTGCGGCTTCGTACCGGAAGGTCAAGAATTGCTGGTGACGAACGGCGGGCAAGAAGCGATTCATCTGACTTGCGAAGCGTTGGTGCGTCCCGGCGACGCGGTACTGATCGAACAACCGAGCTATAGCGTGGCGATCGAAATGTTCAATCATCGCAACGCGCGGTTAGTGCCAGTCGATATTCATCCCGACGGTTACCGCATGGACGAGATCGAAGCGCTGATGCGCCGCCATCGTCCGGTTCTTTTTTATCTGAATCCGACTTTCCATAATCCGACCGGATGGTGCGTGCCTGCCGAGCAGCGCAAACAACTTGCGGACCTTGCCGAGACTTACAATTGTATTTTGGTGGAAGACGATGCGTTTCGCGATGTGTATTTCGATGCGCCGCCTCCTCCTCCCGTTTATAGTTACGATACATCGGGCAATACGATCTATATCCGTAGTTTTAGCAAATACGTGTTCCCGGGTCTGCGGATCGGCTGCCTTGCGGCACGTGCGGATCTGATGCGTCGTCTGTTGGTGGCAAAAGCGAGAAGTACGGGCGGCACGCCGCTATTGAATCAAAAAGTGTTCGCGTATCAATTTCAATCGGAACGGTCGCGTCGGCATCTGCATAAGCTGCGTACCGCGTTGCAACTACGTAAAGAAGCGATGGAACAAGCGCTACAAGGCTCGTGCTGGCATTGGAATTCGCCGCAAGGCGGTCTGAATCTATGGATAGAGTTGCCGGAGGAGATCAAACCGAAGCAATTGCTTGCGGACGCGCTAGGGAGCGGCTCTAAAGAAGACGCGATTTCGTTTGTGCCGGGGTCGTTTTTCGATCCGGCGGGACGGCTGGATCAGCATATTCGGCTGAGTTTCTCGATGCTGAACGAGCGGAGAATTGCGGAAGGGATCGCGTTGTTACGCTCACATGCGGAGAAGCAGAAAAAAGGCTAGTTGTGAGGTAGCCTTAGTTTTGTGGAGAAAGTTACGTGAAGGTGGGAAACAACAAGACTACGAGGGATTCGTTTCGGTCGCTTGTTGAACTTGAGAAAATTGATTTAACTTTTGATAGGAGTTTTCTCAAGTTCAAAGGCGAACACTATCGTTCCTGCACTGAATCCCTCTCCGTCTCCTCGCTTCCAGTTACGTTTGGTGTTCTCAACAAGTAAAGGCTATCCTAATGGATAGCCTTTTTTGCTTAAATGTTTTGTTGATATTTAAAAGATTATTTGTTGATTTGATTAGTTTAGCCCTGCTGCTTCAGCGATCAGGCGGTAAGAGTCTAGGCGGTCAGTGTAATTGGTTACGGGTGAGACGACCATGATCTCGTCGGCTTGGTACGTTTCTTGCAGGTCGAGTAATCGTTCGCGTACGCGGTCTACGTCGCCTAAGATCATCGACATGCGGTCGTCTTTGCCTTTTAAATCCGGGCGACCGATTGACGATTGCGGGAACTGCGCTCGGAACTGTTCGGCTAGCGTTAGGGCTTGGCTATCGGTTTCGGCGCAGATCGCGTGTACGGCAATCATCACATGCGACTTCTCGCGCGTTGCTGTGGGTTGGAACTGTTCGCGGTAATTTTGCACCACTTCTGTCCCGTCCGTCGAACTCATGAATTGGCCGAATGTATAATACGCGCCGCATTGTGCTGCCATATTCGCGCTTTTGGTATTCGTACCGAGCATCCATAGTTCCGGCGGTTGCTTGGGGTTCGGACGTGCTTGTACGGCTTCGCCGTCGTAGCGGTAACTGCCGTCCAAAATTTCGCATAAGGTGCGAACTTTATCCGGCATTTCTCCGACATGGGACAAGAAATTGCCGCTAAGCGCCATCGTTGTATGCGCGTCCCCGCCCGGCGCTCTACCGATGCCTAGATCGATTCGCCCCGGATACAAAGCCGCAAGTAAGTTAAAGCACTCCGCGACTTTCAGTGGGCTATAATGAGGCAGCAATATCGCACCCGCGCCGATCCGAATATGGTTCGTACGAGCGCCGATATGCGCCAGCATCACTTCGGGCGCGCTACAAGCTAGCGAATCCATTCCGTGATGCTCGGACAGCCAATACCGATGATAACCCCATTGTTCGGCATGACTCGCAAGTTTCGCCGATTGCTGCAAAGCTTCTTCATCCGAAACTCGATCCAAACGCGGAGACATATCTAAGATGCCTAAAGTAAATTTCTTCATGATGTCTTACCCCTTCCCTTACGTCCGAGTTGCCTCGGCTCGCTTCGGTGTGGAACTTTAATCAATATCGTAAATCGAACCGACTTTCAATCCATATAATTCGTTGTAGATTTTTTCCGCAAACGTATCGGTCATGCCCGCGATATAATCGATCACCATACGCTCCCATGTCCAGACCGGCGTTTCTTGCTTTTGGTCGCGTTCAAAACGGTGCATCCAATCGCTAGGAATAATCGATACTGCCGTTTTCGGATCAACGAAAGCATCCCATAGACGACGGATAATCCATTCGCTGCGTTTTTGCAATCGTTGGACGCGCAGATCCCGGATCATCGTGACCCAAGCGAAGCTTTTGAGCACGCTCACGGTACGCAGCATATCATCGTTTTCCATGCCGTCTTTGACGAACGTGACTTTTTTCCAATTGCCATCATCGATCACACCCAGACTGCTGACAAAATGATTGACCCAATACGCTTTAACTTCACGCCGCGTACGGGAAAAGTCCCGATCGCATACCGGCCATTTGGAATTCCAGACCTGAAGATAATCGTCGAGTACCGCGCTGACTTTCATGCTGATCGATTCCCGGTCTACTCCTTGCCATACCCGATCTTCAAGCGTTTGAATTTTTTCCAAAATCAATCGGTGCGTGCCTTCGTCGTGCATAAAGTGTTCATGGACTTCGATCTTGCCTGCTTTGATGCCGTCTTCCAAATCGTGCGCGGAATACGCGATATCGTCGCATAAATCCATCAACTGCGCTTCGAGCGTCGTTTTGCTTTCCGGAATTCGCCATTCATTACGTATATTCGAAATATAATTCCATTCGTTGCGGTACATGCCTTTTTTATTTTCAAGACCGGAGAACGGATACTTGTTAATGCCAAGCAGCACCGCGTCCGACAAGTTCAGTCCATCCAAGTTTTCGCGCTTCTCCAAAAACATCATTAACCTAAAATTATGGGCGTTGCCTTCGAAATGTTCATAGCGGTAACGCATTTCACTGCGCTTGGCACGTTTTTGTTCGGCGGTTTCTTTTTTGCCGCGAAGTGCTTTATGCGTCCGGTCTTCGATCAACTTTTCCAAAATATCAGCAAGCACTTCTTCGCCTTTATGTCCAAATGGAGGATGCCCGAAATCATGCGCGATCGACGCACATTCGACGACTTCCGGGTCCAGTACAAGCCCCGGGCTATCTGCACGCTCCAATGTGATTTCGGGATGTTGAAAGACTAGATTTTTCGCAGCTTGCCGCGCAATTTGCGCAACTTCGAGCGAGTGGGTTAACCTTGTGCGATAATAATCGCCGGTTCCCGCGCCGAACACTTGCGATTTGCCCTGCAAGCGGCGGAACGTCGGGGAATGGATTAACCTCGAATAGTCTCGCTCAAACGAAGATCGCGAAGCTTCGTGCTTGTCTTCGGCATGTTGCCGGTGTTCTCTTTTTTCCATCAAACTCATATCGTTACAGCCGCCCTCTCTATCTGTTAAACTCTCTGTCTGTTGAATCGGTTGGAGTCGATTATACCCGTTTTCTTGACCGTATAAAAGAGGAACAGAGTTTTGAGTTTCATTATAGCAGAGGATGTGACGAAAATCGGTTTAGAAAATATGTGGGGATAGGCGTGCAGAGAAGCTTGTTAAACGTGAAGATATTGAACGCGAAAAAACCTCGGTACTTTTCCGGGATTGGAAAATGTACCGAGGTTTATAAAAGGAGCGGGGTTGTCTGGCGGGGAGATTGAGACGTACGGCTTAAAAAGTTATAGATGATTTCAGATCGCGGGCAGATGTATATTGCCGTCATGCTTTACGAAATGGGTAGCCCGGCTGCAAGCCGCAAAGCATTGGCGCGGTCATGGGCGAGCTTTGCAGCTTCGGTATCTTTGACAGCTGTAGCTTGATACCACGCCGGAGAAAGCCAGCGAAAAACAAGTTCTTGCACATTTGATTTATGCAGCTTGATTGCGCTTGGCAAAGGGCGAAGTTGATCGTCGATGCTCGCTGCTGCGCGAAGATTGACTGCAAGGCGGTGAAAATGTTCGGCTTCCGGCTGCTTGTCTGCCACTCGGGCTTTTGCCCAAGCAGGGCGGACGTATTCGGTGATCAGCGCTAAAGCAAGATCGACCGGAAGCGGTGTGAAATCGGCAACCGGAACGGGGGTGTTGGCGATGCTGTTAAGTTCGGCGGTGACATCGGCGATCAAGTCTTTGAGCGTCAAACCGCCGGATTTGAGGGCGTTGTCGCAATCGATTTTTCGCGCCGGGTCGAGCTGCTTATGGCTCGGGATAAAAAGGCGCGGGTCTTTGTTCCACTTGTTGCAGCAAAAAGCCAAATACCAGACAAAACGTTGGTAAGCTTGCTGGAAGTTGATATTGCCGCCGTAGCATAATTCAATGCCTAAAGCGGCGTCATTGGCGTTGTAGCCGAAGCGTTCATTGTCGGCGGTGACGTTGTACAAGACGTGCCAAGCTTTTTCGGCGGGATCGGACGATGTTCCGGTTGGGATGATCTCTAAAATTTGCCGATCGTCGATAAACGTATGCGCGGATGCGGAACGATTGGTTAAGGTATTGAAGTAACGGTAGTGGTTCTCGGCGGTCGCGCTGGGATTTCCGGTGTCGTGAGCGACAAAAAAAGCCGGCGCCCCGGTTGTTAGCCGGGTGCCGGGTCTGGTGTTGGAGCGCTTGGCGATGTAGCGGCGCTCGATGGGGTATTTGCTGAGGTTCATGAAGATATTCCTCTCTTTTTAGAATTTCGTATCCATAGATATTTAATCTAAATCTTACCTTTAAGCGCTTCGGTTATCCGGTGGAGCACTTTCCGAACTTTCTTCTCGTTCTTTTTCCGACTTGATCAATTCTGGCTGTTCCTTCGAGATTAACTGTACATTCTCGGTAGGATTGGATTTAGACTGGAAGATTTGAACCGCATTGCGCAAGAAATCTGGCATCGGGACACCGATCTTACCCATGTTCTCAATAACGGAAAGAAGCTCGTTGGCAAGATAAAAAAAGACGACCGCATCCCGAAAGATGTGCAGGTCGCCCAATACTGTGTCAATAAGATGTGCGATAGCCACGACGGTAAACATCGCTACTTTACGCAAAATACCCAAAAATCCTGTCCGACTTCTCAACTCCCCTCTTAACCATGCCGCCGCCCATCCTGTTGCCCAATCAATCGTTACAAGTACCAGCAGCAGTGCGATTAACATGTTTGAACCTCCTAGTAGCCAACCCAGCTTTTTCATGATGATATATGAGACAGGTGAGCTGGCATGTATATTTAAATTTTAGATATTTTTTATTAATACAGTGCCAGGAGAACCAGAAAAACCTGGATCCGATACAACAGGGTTTGTATTAGGCCTATAGTAGCCTGGAGTCTGAGAACCTCCATATCCTCCAGAGCCTCCAGTAACAGAAAGGTTTCCTGAATTTTTATAATTAATCTTATAAAAAAGAGAAATTACACCGCCACCAGCACCTCCTCCTCCACCTCCACCATATGATCCCCAAGTATCACTATAAACAGAAGGCGATCCTCCTCCGCCTGCTCCACCTGTTCCTCCCGAAGCAGAAATTATTCCTGTTGAACCTACAGTTATAGAACCCTTCGCTATGATACAAATAAAACCACCTGCATACTGTCCGTCTCTTCCTACACCGGCGTTATAATCAGTGCCACCGCCACCTCCTCCACCTCCTCCTCCATAAACTCCTCCACCTCGTTGCCCTACGGTACCTGGAGTACCGGAATTTCTATAAGTCATTCCGCCTCCTGATCCTCCGCTACCATTTATACCCGCGTTTCCTCCAGCCGCCATGTTGCCTGGTGTAAACGATGGATTCGGAACATCTTGATATTGTATAGAGCCGCCTGCGCCTCCTGGATGATACGAGTTTTGGGTATTGATATCATAAGCTGTACCTCCTCCTCCACCCCCTCCGAAACCACCTACGCAGAGCCTTCCAGCTCCTCCCGTACCTCCAGGTCCTCCATAAACAGCTTTACCACCATTTCCTCCCGCTCCTCCGTATAATTTCATCACACTTGATAAATATGTTGTTTTATACTTATCTGGAGTCTCAGGTATAACGGGATAACTAACATTGAGACCTCCTTTCGCTATCATTGTTAATGTGCCGTTGATCGTTACATCTCCATCAACAAAAATAAATAGACCGCGACAAGGATTAGAAACTGTAAACGTATGACCAGCATTCAAAATAAAAGATTTATAATTTTTAACGACAATAGGTCCATTTAATGTAGATGGTAATGTCGTATTTGCTGTTGAATTAAAATCTTCGTCAGAACCATCTCCAAAATATTCTCGCATTCCCCCTCCACTACTCTTTATAAAATTTGCTCCTACTTTGCGAAACTGTACGGGAAGTCCTGGAGGAAGATCACCGGCAGCAAAGTCTGCACCGTCAGTATTTTTTAAGGCAACAACGACGTTTCCTCCAACTTTTAAAGTTGCCGCACCTGTGTTTACAACATGAGGAACAATCGTAATACCAAATCCCTCAGGCAAAGAGCTAGGTACAGGATCAAGCGCGACTGTATAAGACGTTCCAGTTCCACTCGTCACCGCATATCCTGGCTGCCTTACATAATCTAATTGATCTAACTCTGTTAAAGCTCTCGTCCACGGCTGCCAAAAATTATTACTTTCTTTTTTACTACGTGTCCATTGCCGCATATTTTTTTCAGTCTGTACAGTGCCTGCATAGGATTCATAGAACACTTGATATCCTCCACCACTTACGCGGAACGTAAGTACGTATCCGTTTGTTGTCGGCCACCCCGCGGTCGAAGTCGACACCTTAAACATGCTGACCCCACTCGGGTATTCTCTACCACCATTATCTACAGCTGGCGCGTTGATCAGCACATTAGCATTTAAGTAGTTATCTGCCAAGCGTAACGTATTCTGTTTCGTTTCCAGTCCTCTACGTAACGCATCTGCACTGACTGCTTTCTGTTTATCCGTACTATCGTATGCGTCAACTAAATCGATCTTGATATCTCCAATCGCTTTTGATAGCTGCTCTTGCGATACGGCGCCAGTATCGATTGCCTGAATCAGATCCACAAAATATTGTCGATTCACATTCTCGTTTCCAAGCGGAATCGGCAAGTTCAAATTCGTCGTTATTTCTGTCATTAGTTCCAGACCTCCAGTTCGTTCCAAGTTTGATGAAGTTCATCAAATTGGTTCCATGTTAACTTCTTGCTATCGAGTTCTTTCCAAATCAAATACGTAAACGCATATTCCACCATCAAATGCGCAGGTTTTATATTTTCGATCGCTTCTTTCAAGTCGTCTAGGTTAGGAGGTAGACCACGAGTTCCAACAAAGGTAATCGTAAACGACCACTCTTCCGGCTTGAACGTAACATCGACCGAGCCCCGTTCATACGCAGCCGCCACATTACGCACCATTTTGCCGGAAAAGACGCCACCGCCTCGTAGCTTCGACTCCACGACCGAACGACGTTGCTCAATTGGTTTCGCAGGATCAACTTCAATATCCAGCTCCCGTTCCCACAATTCCAATCCCCAAGTCGCGGTTCGCACAAAAAACTGATCCAATGTCTCGTCCAGCGCCGCGTAAAGCAGATCCATTTCCTGACCTTTAGTTTCCGTATCCGCGCGCATGATCCGAGACGTCTCGTAATATTGCGGCAGGTACGAAAAAAGCTCCTGCCCTTTCGGAGAAAGAGGGAGCTTTGAATCGTCATAGGCAAGCAAATCGGAAGTACTTTTTACATGCTGCAAAACGGTCTCACTCATGTACCGTCACCGTCCCTAGCACCGCCACCTGATGTTCTTCCATCTCAATATTCCGGTCGCTAACACCGCCTACTGTTAGATCCGTGTAGTCGATCAAAGGAGGAATATCGAGCAAGATCGCGGCAATCCGGGTATAACGAACGAGCGGATCTTGAAAAGCAAGCTGCTTCAGGTATGCCGTCACTCCTTCTTCGATCTGACGTTTGACGTCGGCTGCGGAAGCGCCACTGGCAAGCGTCGGTGTGACTTCGATATCGATTGCAACTTCTTCTGCTGGCATAACGCTCACGACGGGTCCCGCCGGAGCAGCGCCTTCACCTTGACCGTCTTGCGTCGGATCGATGTACAGCTGAACAGCGGAGACGATCGAAGCACTTGCGGCTCGTTTATCATTATCCAGTAGATAGATCCCAACAGTCCCGGGTCCTTGCCACAGTGGAATCACGCGGCTTGCTCCAACTCCTGCGATTTCGCTTGCCCATTGCCGGTACTGCGCTTTGTTCCCGCTTGTGCCTTGATTACGGACTTTGGCGTAAAAGCGTTCAAGTAGCGACATGTCCGACTCGATATTTGTACCGCCCGTGGTAGCTGCTGAATTGTTCACACCTGTCACACCGGATACCGAATCCGATACTAGCGAGATCGAACCCGCCGGAACGTTGCCTTGCGCTCCAGCGATTGCGGCGCGAACCTGTACAGATGCTCTACCGTTTTCACCAATCGTGATGCTGGACGTCGTTTCATACTCTTTTGACGCTTCGCCAATAGCTTCATCCGAAGGAGAAGATACGGTGGTTCCCGCAGGAACGATCTTCCCCGGCTCTCCGCTAAAAAATACGGTTCCTTCCGAAAAAGTAGCGACCCGACGCGTTACGCCATGTTCGCCCGCCCGCAAATCCAATTCTTCCGAACGGAAGTTGCTGTCTGCGCTCGCTGACGTACTGGCAAACCCTCGACGAAGCAAATCTTGCGCCCACAACGCCGCTTCCGACAACATAAACGCCGCCGGAGCTTGAGCATCCCACAGAAACGATCCTTCCGACTTGTCCAAATCGTTAGGAAGACGTGCTAACATCCGAGCCCGAATATTTTCCTCCGTCTGATCTTGCAAATAATAAGGAAAATCAGCCAAATTCAATCACCTCGCTTTCCAAAAATTCTACGTCTTCTTGTACACTCGTCACTTGGCAACTGAACGTACATCCATCGCCGATCCATGCGAATGAAAATTGATCGACCGAACTTGTCCGATCGTCAGCGAGCAATGTTTCGGTCACCATACGCTCGACTTCGCTTTCGATCACGGAATGGGGATAATCGCTGCCAAGTAAGTCTTCCAGTTCGCTGCCGTAATCGCGTGAGTAGATCACGTGGCGATAACGCGGAGTGCGAATTGCTTTTTGGCACCATTCGATCCAAGCTTCCCGGCTGTTTGCTACCGCAACCCGCCCACTAGGCGTCGTCATAAATTCGCCTTGGGCATAATCGAACTTCCACCCTTTTCCGAACGTTACGACGTTCGAATCAGCTTGAGCGACACTTTCTTCGTCTCCCCAGAAAAAACCGCCGTTATCGGGAAAAAGATTAGCCATCCGCGCCCACCACCTTACAAAGCACGACTACATCGTTCCCGCCGTTAACGCGGATTGCCAACACCCGATCGCCAGGCTTAAAGCCGTCGACGTTTAGCGTCACGGTACTTTCTCCGCTCGAAGGATCACCCGACTCCGAACCATCAGCAGCAATAGCGGATTGGGAACTTTCCGAGCCGCCACTTGAAGCATCCGTCTGCAAAGTCCCCGGCAAAGCCGCAACCCAGTAGTCTTGCATCTCGTGTTTGAAATCGTCTAATTTTACACCGGATGCTGTCATCGTTCCCAAAACGCCGCCAAGACCGCTTGCCATTTGTCGGGTATGCCCTTTCATTGCGGAACTCATCATATCGGCGAATTGTCCGTAAGGATCTTTAGTCAAGATAAAACCTCCTTTTTACCGAAGCTTCGGTTGCCAGTTCCAGCGTCATCGTCCCCGGATCGCCAAGATCGTGACTCGCCGACGTGACAATCAGCTTCATCTTACTGAGCATGACGGCATCGCCCGCTCGAATGATATTGATATCGGGCGCGGTAACCGTGAACGTTTCTTGAATACCGGTCAAGTAACTTTGCGCGAGTTTTTTTGCCGCTTTCGCCGTCTTGACCTGATCGTCTGAAATCACCTTTTGCAAAGTGCCCAGTTCTTTCGTGCCTTTTTCTTCGACGGTCAAAATTTTGGATGGAACTTCTTTGCCGTTTGAAGATTCCGCTGCTGCCAGCACTTTGACTTTGGTTACGGCACCTTCGAGCGTCCGCATCTGCGCAACGTCGATCAGAGCGTCCAGCTCGTAGACTTTGGTATTACTGCCGAGTTCGAATAGTTCCAACCCTCGGCTTGTCATCCGGGGATGGTACATCGCACCGCCCGACTTTGCCGTTTCTTTCAAATCTGCGAACAACATCGAGAAGATTGTCTGCGATCGGTACACCGCTTTGGCGAGTTTGATTTTCGTATCGACCGACTTGCCGATTGTGATGCCCCAGTCTTTCGCATATTTTTGCAAACGTTGAGTCGCGGTCTGGTCTTTCGGAAACAAATATTCGTCTTCGGACTTCTCCAAATAGATCATTCGATCGTACAACGTTAGCGAGATTCGCTTTGTCCCGCTATTCGTGCTTTCGGCTTCCCAGATCACGCCCGGATTGAGCAGCGGCAACATGTCTTTTCCGTCAAAAGGAACGCCGCTTACTCGAATCGGCGTTCCCGGCGTGAAATCAGGCAATGTTTTCGCGGAAGATACGGCGAGCCGCACATTTGCCTGATACGCAATCTGATCGAGCGCATCGCGCATACTGATACTTTCGACCATCGGCGTAATATCGGTATTCGTGTTCAAAATGACTTTGTAGCTCATGTCGGCATCACCAGCTTTTGTCCCGGCTTAATCAGGTTTGAATTAGGACCGATCACTGCTTGGTTCAATGCGTAAATCGATTTCCATTTGGCTTCCGAACCTAATTCTAGCTTGGCGATTTTGGACAACGAATCTCCGCTTTTGACGATGTACGTTTTGCTGACGGGTTTGAGATCGGCTCGCTTAAGTGCTTTGACCGCTCCATATTTGCCTTGCAATTTCGCATCGCGCCATGTCCGAAACGTCAGATCGAAATAAATATCGCCCGGTTCTCCGCCGCGGAACGAGCTATTATAGCTGATCAGGTACACTGGAACATTGATCCCCGTATGCGAAATCACCAACCGTACCGGTTCTGCCGATACAAGGAAACGATTGAGTACGTTAACCGCTACCATCGGATCGGGAATTTTGCGGAACTGGCAATAAGACGGATCATATTCTTTTGGAAAAAAAGACGAAAAACTGATCTCTTTGATCTTATCGCCTTGCGCAAAATCGAACTCTCCGTGCTGCAACATATTGACCGTTTCATATCCTTTGGAACGTGAGAAATTGATTTCTTCCGGATTGACGGGAAAATGAAAATACTTTTTGTCGCCGTAAAACAAGAAAATTTCCACGGCTGCCCTCCTTTCTTTGACCTACGATTCAAAACTGTCCATGTGGAATAGAAATCTTAGGTCGCCATAACTTTAGAAACTCCAGCCGAACCGCCGCCTCCGCCAGAAGGTTTATAGTTGTTGAACGCCTGGCGAACTTTAGCTACGATTGCTGCTCCGATCTTGCCTTCGATTTCGGCATAGTCGATTTCCTCGTGGATATCGAGTTGTACGGCTCCTTGAGGAATCGTAATCGATACTTGGTTAGTCACTTCGGCTTTGAAGTCTTTGAGCATACCCGATATAGAACCAAGTTGAGCTTCGCTAAGTTGAACAGATTCTGACCCTGCTTTAGTTCCTGTACTACCTTTAGCTGCTACTTTCGAAGCTAACTTTGTTTGATAAATAGCAGGTACATTGAGTGCGCTTGCTGTCGTTGTCGAACCAACTGCTGCTGATGTAGAAAGATAATTAGAGTACGTAGCACTTGGATTAGCTATAGCTGATGCAGATGAAACTGCTGGAGCAGCAGAAGGCGCTGTTGTTGCTTCCGGCGTTTTTTTGCCAAACAAATTTTTGAATTTTTGCCCGATCCAATCAACCCCTTCGCCAATCGCTTTTCCACCTTTTTCAATAATTTTGGATTTCTGTATCCAATCCCCTGCCACTCCTCCAAAATAATTCCCAACCATAGCTCCGGCTGGTCCTCCAAAAAACGCTCCAGCTGCTGTTCCGACAACAGAACCAATCGCTTTACCACGTTCTTCTTTGGGAGCTTGGAATATAGATGCTGCACTTGAAACAATTGCAAGAGGAACAGCCACTTTTCCTAAGACCTTGCCGCCTGCTTTCAAAAGATTTTTCCCAGGAATTTTGTCCATCAGATTTTTCCCTTTGTCTTTAAAAGAGTTAAATTTTTCTCCTATGGAACTCAAAAAAGCAGGTTTAGGCAGTTTAGTTAAAGCATTTTTCTGCGAACCGATAAAGTTTTTAAAAGATTCGCCCACTGTTTTGAAACTGAATGGTTTACCTCCTTTAGAGGAAGCATTTTTACGTACTTCTGATTCGCCTGTTCTAATTTTCCCGTAACGATCGTGATAATTTTTGAGCGTATCGGAATGTTGCTTTGGAACAGGTTTAGGTGCCGATTTATCGGAAGTCGAAATTTTAGTAGCATTCGATTTTGCTGAATTGGATCGTTTGTTTCCTTTGCTATTGCTTTTAGTATTTCTTTTGCCTTTGCTGCTTTGATTTCGACCTGAATTAGGTTTTCCTTTGCTTGCTTTTCCAGCATTTGCATCTGGATATATCTTTTTCTGTTGCGTCATTTGACGAATTTTCCCTGAACCTCTGTATGAGAAGTCTACTAGAGCCAGAATGGTATAAATACTTCCTAAAACCCCCATGATCTTACTGCCTGTACTTTTGTTTTGCTCTGCTGGCTGGGCTTGAGTAGTACTATCAAACAATAGAAGCTGAGTTGTATTACTTCGGATCGCTTTCGTATTGTCTTGAATCGCTTCAATCAGACTTGATGAATCTCCACTCATATCGGAAGTTTTAGTTGGATCAGCAGTTTGCTTTCCTTCTATTTTCATTGTTCCGCCTGCATTTATTTTAAGGCTACTGAAAGATTGCAGCTTTTCTTTTAACCCATTCAACTGACTGGTTACATGATCTTTAAGATCAATTGAAATTCCAATCTGAAGCTGGCTTACTTTAGAAGCTGCACGATAAAGCGCAGAAAATTCATTTGAAGCTGATGTCACTTGCCTATTCAAACGTTGTATGCCCGTATCGTAAGTAACGCTTTGTATTTTACGTGCCGCTCTATAAACTTGATCAAAGTAACGAGAAGTCAATTTCAATTCGCTATTTAATTTAGTCACATTTTGATAACGTGCCCGTCCAAATCGATCGGAAGCACGTTGAATTTGATCCAAATACCTGACTGTCGATTTAAGTTCTGTTGAACTGGCTGAAAAATCTGCCATATGTTCACCTCCTTATTTAGAAATGTAGTGTTTAATTGTTGTCACTCAGCGCTTCCAGCTCCTCTTCCGAAAAAGCCAGCAACATCAACCGCTCCCCGCGCGGCAAATTCCAGAACTCTCCGGGACGGAGGTGATGGCGTACCCACATGTGGTACATCATTGTCGTCACTCCGCCGGAGTGGATTAGTTTTTTACGTCAGCAAGCTCCACGCCGAAGCCGGACAGTTCCAGCACTTTGTCGCCTACCGCGTCCAGTTCCCCCGCAAGCAACATACGGCGCACCGCTTGTTCGCCGCCGGACAACTTGAGTCGGCTCGTGATACGCGGGTCGCCCCAGCCGTTCAGCTCCAGCCCTTTCACTTCAAGTTTCGCGGTCGCTTCCGAGATCAGCAGCGCATTGAACGTCTCGCTATCGACTTTTTCTTCGGTGCGTCCTTTGACCGTTTTGCGAACCATACAGCGCTCGCGAATTCCGTCGACTTTGCTGGAAGTCAGACCGCGCAGCGTCATACGCAGATCAAGGCGTTGGATTACGATGGTTTCTTCCGGCAATTTGTCGGCGGCTTCGAACAGCACATCCAAAATTTGTTCTTCGGACATATTTTCATGGTTACTCATAGCAAGTTTCCTCCTCGAATGTGTACGGATATTTAAAAACAAACGACGTGCCAAGACTCGTAAGTTCTGAGCCAAGCACGCCATTTTCGTAGATTTATATTAAAAAATCAGTTCGCGCGAATCGGATCGAGCAGCTCATAGCCTTCGAACGTAAACGTCGTTTCTTCCGCGACTTCTTCGCCCGCGTTCCAGTTAGCGAGTTGAATTTTGTCCGGCATGCAGCGAATCAGACGCACGCGCTCGTGACCGTACGATTCCGGGTCGTCAAGCTTGGAGATAATATCGAACTTTTGGAACCCGCGGCGGATCATATCCGAAGTGACTTTGTAGCCGCTCATCGTGCCCGTGCCTTTTTTCGCGCCGTTTTTGTGTACTTTCCAATCGCTTCCGGTCAGGCTCAGCTCGCGCTTTTCGATCTCTACGCTAGCTTCCAATTTATTGATATGCGATTGCCATACTCCATCGATATGCAGCTGACCATACGTTCCCAAAATCACTCTCGAAGCATCTAACATATTATTTCCTCCTTGAAATTGTTGTAGTAGGTTTGATTGATCTATTTATTAAAAAGAAGCGTTTTACGCAGTATTCGTAGTTGGCGTAAACGCTTCTTATCCGACTTTTTATTGCACGTAGAACGTGCCGAACAACTGCTCCATCACATCGGACAACTTCACATTCCATTGCAAAAAGACTTGGTCGGCTTCCGGCTTGGTAATCGGAGCGTCGCCGTAATAAGCCGGATCTTGGATCACGTCAAAACCACCGGTTTCGATTACGCCGCTTTGAGCAAGCAACGCCAAATATTCTTTCATTGCGCCAATCAATGCAAGGCGACCTTCTTCGGTATTGTTGACTTTACCGATGTAAGAATCTTCCGCCGTACGCTGGAGATCGCTGCTGATCGTATCCATCACGCGGACGGAGCGGATTTTTTTCCACGCGTTGTTTTGACCGCTAGCCGGCGCAACCAGCGTATTGATGCCGCGCAGCGTTTTAACTTGGCGACCGTCGTGGAACAACAGGAATACGCCGTTTTTCACCGCGTGTTCTTGTTCCGAACGTGTCCAGCGGCGAGTCACATCTTCAAATGGCGTCGCATGATACGTTGTCGATTCATTCAGACGTTGCCCTGCGATCAGACCCGCAACATAGGCGCTCGTTTGCGCCGAGCTGTATACTGCCGAACCTAACTTCACGCCGGTTCCTACATTGACGATGCCTTCATGATTCAGCGTCGCCGAACGTGCAGACACCAACGTTGGCGCGTTGGTAGATACATCGTCAGCCGCCGAACCGCCGACTACGAGCGTAATCCCGCGACCTTCTGCGCGCAGACGCTTCACGAATGATGCAAAACTTTGTAGCAAAGCAGAATCTGCTGCAAAATCAAGCGCCAATACGTCAAAATCCGTACTTTCCAGCGCCGTTTGCGCCGCGATATAATCCGCGTTCGTCAGTTCGCCGTTACCGCTTGCGCCGCCTGCAAAAGCAACGCCCGATACTTGCGACAATACCGATTCCGGAGCCAAAGCTTCCGCTTGAATCCAAGCATTTTCTGCATCGGCATTAATCATTTCGACGAATGAAGCGACGTCTCCGCTTTCGGATACGAATGTACGCAGCAGCTTCGAAGCTTCATACAAACGCAGCTCCAGCGCATTTTCTTGCGTCATATTCGGTTGTACCGCTACGCGGAAAGTATTCCCTCGGCTGCCGGTATACTTCGTAGTCAGACGCAGCGCATTGGTTTCGCCGGACTTCAAAGTCAGCGATGCCGCTGCCGCTGTATCGTCCGCGATGCGGTAAGCGAGCAGCTTTTGCGGCCCGCCCAGCAAAGCTAGATACAGCGAATCGTAAGCGGTCGCTCCATCTGTTTGTTCATTCGAAAACGTACGGGCAATTGCCGCTTCGCTTCCGATCTCGACAAATTCGCGTTCGGGTCCCCAATTGCTTTTAACAATAACCGCGACCGTGCCGCGACTCCCCGGTTGAATAGCCGAAGCCGCTGCCGCCTGAAAATTCATATAAAGTCCCGGAAGGACCGATTTTTCTGTTGTACTCCAAGTTCCGCCTGCCATATTACTTCACCTTCGCTTTCATAAATTGGTTGATTTGCTCTGTGACTTGCTGTTTGGTAAAATGCTTCGCTTTTTGTTGGCAAAGCGCACCATGTACGACTTCTGCGCGTACACCGAATAGACTTTCAGCGTGTTCCATCCATGCGGATGCCGGATAGAGCGCAGATTCGCTACTCGTAGAACCCGACGACTTCGTTATTTCGTTCATTCCAATCCCACCTTCGTTTCCAGCTCTAACGTCTTGGACCTAAATCCATCTCAGTCCGTCTGCTTCAGACCGACGCTGCCCATCAGCACCGCCGGTTCTGGCTCGACAGGACGCCCATACGCTTCCGCGACCCGCTCCAGCACATCTAGCCGAAGCTGACCTTTCAAAAAAGCGTCGACCTCCAGATCGACGTTCAGATCCGCGATCGTCGCGCCGCGCCGACCAGGTACAGTCGGCGCTAACCGCGGCGCGGAGCTGAACCGCTCCGCGAGCAGCGATAGCGCTTCGCGCTCTTCGGCTGGCGTGCGCCCCAGTACGTGCGCCGTATACGTCCGCCTGACATCGTAGGCAGACGGCTTTGCGGTCACTTTGCGGCTACCGGATAGCCGCCACAGTACGCAAGGTCTTGCCCATGCCGACTGCCAGCGGTCGGCATAGACTTGCCAGTCCGCGCCGAGCTGCGCGGACGTGTTCTCTATCAGCGCGGCAAGTTCCGCGCTGGGCACTCCGGTCTGCTCGGCAACGCCGCCAGGTTGCCGATATACGGCAAAGCGTAAGCCCCGCGTAGCCGCGCCGAGCAGACCGTCGGTGCGATCGCCGTCGGCAGAACCGGCAAATACGCAAGTGAACGCTGTATTTGCGTCAGCTTCAGTCGTTGCCTCCGAATCAGATGCAACGTAGATCGGCTGCTCGTGTAGCGCCGCTTCGATTTGGCTCGCTAATCTTTCGACCGTAGCGAAGCTTCCGGCGGTCTCGTCGGCATACGGAAAGATTTTAATGATCCGTCGATACCCGACCCATTCGCTTTTTTGAATTTCTTCCGCGAATGAAATTACCGCTCCGTATCCGATATACGGATGTCCGAGTGACGGCATATCGTGAACATGCCCGGTTAGCTCCGGTACGCGTTTTTCTAACGCTTGCTTGAGTTGCTCCCGAATAACACTCCCTCCTTCCTTTCTCGCTCCACGCCCAAAACCGCCAACAGAAAATCTATTGGCGGTTTAATCAAGGTCGCGCTTGATATGAACAATTTTTCGTTCTTCGGGGGTTTTGCAAAAAGGCTCTGTCGCCGCTGGTCGCCTAAGCAAAACGGTTGCGCCTTTGCGTAAAAGATCGCATCCGTTCGTATGGCTCATTTAAGCTTCTCGAGCTTTCGGCGCTTGCCCTCTTGCTCAACTTCCCGATGATATAATCTTACCGCCTTTTTCACCAAACGAAGATGGAGAAGCGTCCGATTTCTGTCCGATAAACGCCGAACAAAAGACGGGTCTAAGGCGAAAAAAAGACGAATCCACTTCTAATCCTTATGACAGCGCGGTTTCAAGCCTACCCCATCCATCTCACAGACTTCGATCTCATTTGCTCATCCATCAATATTCATGATAAAATTGTCAAATTAAACATCACTTTTCTTCATTTAAAAATCTAACTTTAATAAAGGAGTCGTGATCGTATGTTCCACAATAACTTGAACGGCAACGATGAAGAAATCGCTAGACAGCGAGCCCATCATTTCCATGAAGAAGTGTCCAAGACCTCAATAAAAGGAACGATTATTACAGGGCTTATTATAGCAGTCGTTTTATTTGTCATCTTTTACGGAATCGCTTATTTTAGTACGCACTAAAAGGTTCTTAAATCGTGTTTCTTCTATATAATAAAGAGCGCTTTGCGATTCACATGTCTGAACTTCTTTTAATCTACAAAACAAATTTTTCCTCTTCTCGATTTCAATATTGTCAAGATGCTTGCCTTATGCTACTATGTAGTGTATGTGATTATTGATTATTCTATGAAGGAGTTGAAAATAGATGAAACAAGGAATCCACCCGAACTACCAACCGGTAGTATTCATGGATACGAGCACTGGGCACCAATTCTTGAGCGCTTCGACTCGCAAATCCAATGAAACTGTAGCTTGGGAAGACGGCAACACTTACCCGCTGATCAAAGTGGAAATCACTTCCGATTCGCACCCGTTCTTCACTGGCAAACAGAAAATTCTTGATGCTGGCGGACAAGTTGAACGCTTCAAAAAGAAATACAACATGTAAGAACAAGCTCGCGCAAGCGAACTTCTACGATCAGGCAGCGGATTTTTCCGAAGCCTGTTTTTTTTGCGTTTTTTTTATATCGCCACGATTTGCATATAGAAAAAGCCGCAACTCCTGAGTAGGAATTGCAGCTTTTAACTTTTACGCGTGGATGAATCTTACTGATTTCCTTCGCCCCAACCTAGATCTGGACGCGCCAACTTATACAGCTCCACATACGACGCTTTTTGCGGTGTATCTTTGAGAACTTTCCAGCTTTCGCCGTCTTTTTGCATCTGAATCGCGCCTTTCAACGCCAGCGGATCGCGTCCATTGGAGAATGTCAGATCCAGCGTATAATCGAACGTGATTTGTTTTTCGTCTTCACTCACGCTTCTCATCTTCATTTGCATATTTTCGACTGCAATCTCCGACTCTGTATTTATTGCTGCATTGTAAGGCGTATTGCCTGCTTCATTTGTAAAATAAACACTTAGGAACTCCGGTTCCGCATACGCCAATAGTTCTTTTTGACGTTTTTCAACCCAATTAATAAACCCATCTCCAGCATCTTCGCCAGCATTCATTTCACGGTTATATACATCCAGCTTTTCTTGCGTGACTGTCCAATCTTCTTTTTTGAAAGACTCTGCCATTTGCTTAGCTTGCGCAATTTCTTCCGAAAGACCTTGTTCTTGGTCTTGTCCGCCGGCAATACCTCCCGCATTCATTCCGCCCGCTCCAGGATCAGTCTGTACACTGCCTGTGACAGGTGCGCCGCTTGGATTGATCGAATTCATTAGCCCTGCTGAACTTGCTCCCCAAATACTGATCGATACAATACCTGCGGCAACTACAGTTCCCCAAGTCCATTTCGACTTTCTTTTTCCTGCTGCATACGTGTGATTCATGTTTGATTCCTCCTTGATTTTACGCATTTGCTCAAATGTCGGCTCTTGACTTATTTGCCGGGGCTCTTGGCTCAATAGGTTGTACCAAGTCGGTTTTTCTTCTGAACTTTGCGCTTGCTTGCGGTCATGATCCGGCTCTTTGAATCGGTTCATGTCAGTTCCTCCTCGTCCATCATACGTTCCATCTTTGTTCGCGCCCGAGACAGTCTCGATTTGTATGTGCCTTCCGGTATGCCTAACATTTCTGCGCCTTCTCGCGCCGTCATTCCATAATGGGCTTCCAAAAGCAACGTCTCGCGTAACTTGTCCGGTAATCGAAAAACAAGTTCCCAAATCCGTCGTTCGCCCGCTTCGGCTAGATATGCTTTTTCTGCTGAAGCTTCGACTTCACTTCGATCAATCTGCGAAAAAGGAATGACCCGACGAACAAACGCAGAACGTTTATGATTCACCCAAATATTTCGTGCGATACGGATCAGCCAAGTTTTGACCGAAGATTCTCCCCGAAAAGAGTCCCATCCCCGCAGTGCTCGGATAAACGTATCTTGCGTTAGATCGTCGGCAGTAGAGCGGCTTCCCGTCATAAAGAAGAGATATTTCCACACCTCGCCCCAATAGGTGCGTATGACGGTATCCGGGTCGGCAGCTTGCATCGGTACAACCGGACGGCTATTGATCTTATCCATCTGCTCACCTCTTCTACCCTTATAGACAACGCAGATTCAAGATCGTTCCCTTTTTTGCGAAAAAAATATTTTTATTTAAAATGACGAATTAAGCACGTTTTCCGACCTTGTCTTCTACACGGTTCGTTGTTCCTTTTGCTAACAGTTCGCTTAGTTCAATTAATCCCATAGCCGATAGAGTCAATGCCATTTTGTAAAAAGCGCCGGTACGTACCTTCACATACGTATCTTTGCTGATCGGCGGATCGAACAGATGATTATACACTTTGTAGTCGAATACATCGTCTTGCTTCATATAACGTTCGCGCAGCAGCAGACGTTCTCGGTCATTGAGTCGTTCGACAATTCGTTCAATTCGTTCACAGTACGCGATACGCGCAGCAGGCATATCCACATTATAGATCGCAGTGCGCGCGGTCGAATCGCTGGTCGTACCGGTATAACCGGAAGGAATATCATGATAAGAAGAAGTCACGCTAGCTTCTCGTTCCTCAAACGTAATCGTTTTGTAAATCCGATATTTTTCCATAGCCGCTTCAATTGCCGCTTGCGTTTTCCGACGATCCAGCTTCGGTAAATATAACGTTGTATCCATATTGATCTCTCCTTTTGTTGTCTTTTGGCAATATTTAAAATGGAAAACTTCTCTTTTTAAGCTTTTGTTCGCATCTTGTTCGTATTTCTGTTTTAACCTTACCATATGTTTTCCAAACTCGTAAAGAGTAAATTTGTCGTTTTATTCCACAAGATGCAGACTTACTTGTTGTAAAAAGCAAAGAATAAATTCCCGCCTTTTGGCAATATTTTTGATTCATACATTTACCCGGAACTCAAAATTGGGTATATTAAACAAAGAGGGAACGCCGAAAGATCGGCTATATTAACGAAGCGAGGAAGGATGCGGATATGGAAAAGCGATTTGGCAATTATTTAAGACAAGTTCGTGAGCGCAAAGGCTGGAGTATCAATCGTCTTGCTGGAGCAGCCGGTGTCAGCACTTCGCAAATTTCCCGTATCGAGCATGGTCTTCGCGGAGTACCGAAACCGCAGACGATCACGAAGATCGCGCAAGCTCTCGGCGTTCCGTACGAAGAAATGATGAATGAAGCGGGTTATTTGCATGATGCGCAAGAACTTTCCGCACCAGAATGGGCAAACCAACGCGACAAGCGAGATTTCAAAAAAATGCTGGAAGAAGACGGCGAGCTAATGTTCGACGGAATTCCGTTAGATCGTGAAGACAAGCAGCGGATCAAAGACGTGTTGACCGGGCTGTTCTGGGAAGCGAAGCAAATGAACAAACGCAAAAGCTGATCTTTTTTCAATCATTCCGTCAAAGGAGGACGCGGACGGTGGACTCGATGAATCAACTCGTAACCCGGCTTATTCGCAAGACCCGCACGACCGATCCGTTTGTCATGGCGGAGTCACTCGGGATTCATATCCGGTATATGGATCTCGGAAAATCGACCAAAGGGCTGTATTACCGTAAACTTCGCAGACGGTTTATCGTCATCAACGAACAGCTTCCCGAAGAATGGCGGAACTTCGTGTGCGCGCATGAACTTGGACATGACCGTCTGCACAAAGGCGTCAATCGTTTTTTTATCGAAGAACATTCGTTTTTCAGCGCAGGCAAGCTCGAACGTCAAGCCAATCGATTCGCGATGCTGCTGCTTACGAGCAAGACCGAGCCGATTCCGGGCGAATCGTTTGAACGATTTTTGCTACGTAGCGGCATCCCCGCAGAATGCGTTTATTTTTTTGCCCAATGATCGAACATACGTTCCAATATGTATCATGTATTGAATGTAAACAGCTTTTTTGTCGAAACTAGTTCATATTACTCATTTCCAATTTTTTTATAAAAAAACGTAATGTTCTAGGGGTTTTTTCCGATAATAAAAAAGACGGAAGAGCTGAACCCGCCTTCTATGTGCATTAAAAAAATTGATTGAGTTGAAGGAGAAGATCATGATCCGACAAAACAAAGTAATGAGAACCCTGGCACTACTTATGATTATAGCTGCAATGGTATTCCCAGCGAATGCTTTTGCTGCCACGGGAGACGTTACCTCGATTGCATTTGACGACGCAACCAAAAAAGAATTGATTATCGGTCAATCGGCAAAACAACTGAAAGTATTTGCAACGATTGAAGGTTCGACTTCTAAAAAAGACATTACAGCAAGCGCATCATGGGCATCTTCCGATGAAGACGTCGCGCAAGTGGTCAAAGGTCTTGTTACAGCGAAAGACAGCGGCAATACTACGATTACAGCTACTTATGAAGGAGCAGTCGCGACGGTAGAAATCGCAGCTTCTTATCCGTATACGAAACTTGCGATCGAACCGGTCAAAAGCGGTACATACCTTTTGGGCGATGCTGACAAAGACCTGAAAGTCAAAGCCAAAATTACAGGCGGCGAAGCCAAAGACGAAGTGACGGATGTTACTTCGCTCGCAACATGGGCAAGCTCCAACACTTCGGTCGCAACGATCGATGCTGGTCAATTGAAATTGATTGGCAAAGGTACTTCGACGATCACAGCCAAATACCAAGGGCAAACCGGTACGTTCAAGATCACGGTTGAACTGCCTTACTCTTCGCTTGAAATTCGAGATGCCAAAGGCAAAGTCACAAATCCAGAATTGCTTGTTGGCGACGAATTGAAATTGAAATCCATCGCTCCAGCTGCCGGTGGTAGTGGCGAGCATGATGTAACCGCTGAAGCAACATGGACTTCTTCGAATGAATCAGTTGTTGCGGTTGAAAAAGGCGTATTGACGGTCAAAACAGCAGGTAAAGCAACCATTACGGTTCAATATCTGGGCGTAACTTCGAATATCGACGTCTATGTACGTGCACCTTACGAAGCGCTGCTGCTGGACCCATCCGAAGCTACAACATTATTCCTCGGTGAAACCTTGGATCTGAAATCCGAAGTTCGCGACCGTGCGAATTCTTCGCTCGACGTATCTGCGGCTTCCAAATGGACATCGAGCAATCTGTTAACGGCAACTGTGGACAACGGAAAAGTCACAGCAAAATCGGTAGGCAGCACAACGATCAAAGCGGAATACGGCGGAATTTCCAAAGATATTAAAATTACCGTTTATCCGACCGTAAAATCGCTCGACATCGCGAAAAGCGAAACCGAGTTATTCAAAGGCGAATCCGAAGCTCTTCCTAAAGTAAACGCGTTGAAATTGGATGATGCTAAGCTTGATCTCAGCAACGATGTGACATGGACATCCAGCGATGAAGAAATCGCGACAATCGAAAATGGCAAAGTTATCGCAAAATCCGCAGGAACCGTAACTTTGACTGCATCGTTGCCGGACGTATCTTCGGTAAATTCACCTTCTGGCGATGTATCGGTACGAGGCAAAAAAGTCGATTTCAAAGTGACGATCAATGAAAAAGTTCTTGTTCTGATCGGTCCAGATGAAGTAACGAGCTTGATTATCGGAGATTCTTCCGACTTGCCAGTCGTCAATGCAGTCTGGGAAGATGGACAAGAAAAAGACGTATCGTCGTTGATCGCTTGGACCGTAAGCGGTACGAATGCGGTCATCAAAACGACAGACAAAGGTCAAGAAATCAAAGGTCTGATCAAAGGCTCTGCAACGCTGAAAGGCACGTACTTGAACAAAACGATCACGATCCCAGTGAAGATCGAACAAAAAATCACGAAGATTGTCGTTGAACCGACTTCAATCGAACTCAATATCAAATCGAGCAAATCGATTAAAGTGACCGGCTTCTTCGCAGACGGAAGCAAAGTTTCACTCGGCAGCAAAGTCGGTTGGGTATCTTCCAATCCTCAGATTGCTTCGATCGCGACGACTTCTGTAAAAGGCGTATCGGAAGGCAAAGTGACGTTGAACGGTTCGTATCAAGGCATCGCCGTATCAGTGGATGTGTCTGTGGTTCCGAAGCTGAAAAAGCTGACGGCTGACGAGAAATCGTTGAAACTCATTCCGGGTAGCGGCAAGACCGTAATCGTAACTGCTGAGTACGATACAGGCGCATCAGGCAACGTTGCGGCGCAAACGACTTGGACAAGCTCTAAGCCTGCTGTAGCGAGCGTATCGGCTTCCGGTCAGATTACAGCTTTGACTGAAGGCAAAACTTCGATCAAAGGCAAGTTTGGCAACAAAACAGTAGTCATTTCGGTCACGGTTAAAAAGTAAAGATCGTTTGACCTACTAAAAAAGCGGCTAAGCTCAGTTCCGAAGGTTTTCCGGATCTGAAGCCTAGCCGCTTTTGATTTGCTCTATTTTAGTGTTTAGCAATGACTTTAGGTTGATGATCGGTAGTTGCTGTCTCATGAGTGATGGGGCGGAAGGTTACGCTATCAAGCAACAGTTCGTTGCCGACACGTTCTCCATTCAAAGTGACTGTGATTTTTGTAAAATTCGTGTTCGTTGTATACATCTATATTCGCTCCTGTTCGATGATTAGTATGAAAGTGCTCATCATACGTGCAGAAGTGATCGTTTTTAACCGAAAGTGGTGTTTATCGGGAAACTTCGGTACACTTAATCACGTACAAGTTTTGGCACTAAAAATAGCGGTTACGTTATTAGAAAGCGCATCCGCTTCGTTCTTTATCTATACCCGACTGATTCGCTTTTCAAACATTTTCGCAACTTCGCAGCTCACAGATTCCAGCGCAGGCTGTCTTCTTATCTACCAAAAACCGAGGTGAACGTTCACGATGAAACCCAACTTTTTTTCCACCTTGTCCAAATGCCTGTCTGCCTTTTTATTCATTGGTCTTCTCCTGCTTCCTACAGCGCGCCAAGCCCATGCTTGGGAACCGTTCGACAACTTTGTTAACGGGCTTGAAATGTTCGGTGCGCTCCCAAGCGAAGTTAATCAACTACGCCAAAGTTACGAAGAAACGGTGAATCAATTGGAAGATGCCAAAGCCGATATTCAAAGTTACCGCAGCGATATGGAAACGTACCGCGATCAAGTCACCCAACTCAACGAACAAAACAAACGGCTTGATCAGCAAAACCAACAACTTCAACAGACCGTTGCTTTACTTAATGAGGCTCAACAAGAACGAGACCGCAGTGCAAATATCATGAAAATTACTATTTTTGTTTTGATCGGTCTATTTGTCGGTTACTTCTTATTTATCCGCGTTCTTCGTCTAGGCTTACGCGGCAGACGTTGAACGGAGGGCATCTATGAATATTATCCATGAACAATCGGGCGATTCATTTGGCGCTCAGGCTTATACCTTTGAGCTTGATCTTGCAGATAAAGTACATGTGCTGCATCCCCAGCAAGTGATGTCTTATCGCGGCAATCCTCGCGGTCGTAGCGATCGTCTGCTCGAAATCAGCCGTATGATGCGTAAGCGCAAACTGATCCGTGCCGATTTCGAAGGTCATTGTACATTTACAGCAGTGCTTCCGGCAGGCTTCGGTCTACAAGTACTTGATTTATCGGGCGGCAGCGATATGCTATATGATTTCCGCCAATTGTTTTTCTATACCGAAGGCGTCGAGATGAAAAGCCGCATTTTAAAACTAAAAAATATGCTGATTACGCAAGACGCGATTAAAATGAAATTTTCCGGCGAAGGTCAGATCGGAATTATGACGCAAGGCACCGTGTTCAAAGCCGAGCTGCATGAAAAAGAACCTCTCTTCGTGAATGCCGGCAGTATTTTGGCGTATCCGGAAAACGCGAAGCTCGATCTTGCGGTATACGGCAATCACCTCGCGAGCCAGCATATGAATTATCATTGGAAAATGACCGGGCGCGGTCATGTACTCCTTCAAGCGGGCGGTACGCGTAGTCAAGAAATACGTGAACATATGGAAGACGATGGATTGGTGAAACGGATTTTACGTGAAGCGATCCCATTCGGGAATATTTTTATCAAATAAGTTTGCATAGCTATAGCAAAAAGCCACTTCACCGTTGGATGCGGTGAAGTGGCTTTTTATCATTAAATTAAAATTATTGTTGCTCCATCGAGTCCCAAGCTGCGTCGACCATGATATCAAAAGCTTCATCGTCGTTTTCGATATGTTCTTCGAACGCCAAAATTTCTTCTTCCGGTCCTGGCTGCTGCAAGAAATGCAGACTGTATTCCCAAGCGTCTCCGCTTTTGCTATAGATCGTCAGCTCATAAGGCTCTTTATGCCCTTCGACTTCCGCTTCCACTTTACCGATATAGCTTTTATCTTCTCTGCGCTCCATACGCGCATTCAGGACTTTGATATTCATCGTATAAGTCCCCCTTTTCTATGTGTATTAATCGAGTAAGTTCGAGATCGACTGTAATTGCTTGGATTCGTTTTGTTGCCCAGCCGTTACGCGAGCAGGTTCGCTTCCTCCGCCGCTTTGCATCAGACCGAGGCGGTCATTCATCTTTTTGTTAATTTCGGTCATACGGCCTGTCTGCTCGGTCGCAGATTGGATAATGCTCCGGTTCGATTGCTCATACAGATCCATCGCGCTGAACAGATCGCCCATCGCACGTTCAACGGCTTCAAGCTGCATTGCGGGTTTGCCCAGCAGATCGTTTGTTTTTTGCGTCGTTTCTTTGAGCATCCGCGAGTTTTCTTCGAACATATTTTGCAGCGTCTGATTCGCTGTATTTACCGCTTCGATCGTTTCCATTTGATCTTGCAGCGCCATTGCGATCATTGCCGAGACCGTAATCAAATGCTGCGTTTTATCAATCGTCGCATCGACCGAATCAATCAATTTGTCATTATTGTCATTGATGATGTCCGTACCGGCAATCGCTTGTTGATACAACATAATCATTTCCGTAAACGATTGAATGCGCGTCACGACTTTACGCAGACCGCGTTCCAGCGTTGTTTTGCGATTCGCATTTTCCGGCTTTGCGATTTCTTCTTCGAACAGTGCTTTCAACTGATTGCCCATCGCGATCCGCATTTGCAGATTGTATACTTCTTCAATCGAAGTCCGTTTGAGATTGCGCATATACGCCATATTTTCTTCGAGCGTATCTTTGCCGTTACGCAGCGAAACGACAATCGCATCCACGTTTGTTTTGACCGATTGATATTTGTAGACGTAATTTTTCAGCGGGGTTTTGCGCAACAATTTATCAAATAGACCCAGTTGTTTACTTTTGCTCAGCGAATCGATTTCGGTACGCAGACGCATGATATTGTTGCCGACTTCCGAACGTTTGCCCGATACCATATCGTTCACCGGACGCTGAAGCATTTCCAGCGATTGCCCGGCTTTTTCCATCGTACGTTGACCCATTCTGCCAATCTGATCCATCAACTCATCGAGTTGAAGATTATCGGTATTTGCTACTTTCTGAATCACCTGTCTAGCTTCTTGTTCTACCTTTTGCACATCATCTTTTTTCAAATCTACTGCGAGATTCATCGACATTAAAAATTCCTCCTTGAGATCAGATTAGATTTCGTTCAGAGTTAATCGGAAGTACGATAACGCTGTTGAATGAGATCGATTCGACTTTGAAGCTCAATCAAATCGCGATGCTCAATCGTTTCTACATAGAGGGATAACCGAGAATTGATGTCTTTGATTCCGTCGAGTAGTAACCGTCGGTTTTTGCGTTTCGCTTCGCCGCTAAGTTTTAAAAACGGATTGATCGCTCCATTCAGATCTTTGAATACCAGGCGCTGAATATTGTGATTGACTTTGCTGTCATTTAATTCTTTCAGTTGAGGGATCAGACGCGAAATCCGTGCCAGCAGCGACATCGTTTTTTCCACGATTTCGTCATCCAGCGAATTTTTTTGTCCTTCCGAAATGATCAACTCTTCGATGACCGAGATATACTCATGCACCGGGTCCCACATTTCATCAGGTTCCGCGGGCGGCTGAGCCGGTTTCGGCGGATTGGCTGCCGCTGCGGTAGCTTGCTCACGCTCGGCGGCTTGTTCTTCTCGCAAACGACGTTCAACCGCCGCATCGACAGCCGGAATACCGGTACGTCTTCCGCTAGGCGGAAGAACTTCGGGTTGAGGCTGAGACTGTGGAGATACATCGATTGGCGTCGGCGTTTTTTTGCGTTTTTTAAAAGCTCCGATACTGAGCAGCACGGCACCACCGGGGATCAGCGCCGACACATATATAGGCAAAAATTCTTGTCCGGCAATCGTAACAGCATATCCCGCAATAAAGGCGGTAATTGCCAGACCGTAGCGTTTGATATAATCGATCATGCCTTACACACCTCCAGCTTGATAGCAGAATCGAACAGACCGCCCAAGACCCATTGGATTAAGGGCGTTTAAGCTTCGCTCTCTGTGAAACTGAGCGTTACGGCTTGCTCCACGTAACTTGCTTTGATTCCAAATTTCGGGTTCGGCTTAGGGAATACTTCGCCGAATGCGGATTTAACGGCTAAATACGGGAAATTCACACCCGACAGACAGGTGATATACAGCCCTCCGGACATGCGCGGATTAATTTCCAGCAGCTTCGGAACACCTTTATTGTACTTCACCTGAACATTAAAAGCATAGGGAATCCGGCAATTTTCCGCGATACGCTCTGAGATCTCAAGTAATTCTTTCGAATACTCCAAATGATAGACGCGTCCTTCCGATTTAAGCCGAGGTACCGCCGCAAGCAGGTTGCCTTCTGCATCCGCCAAACAATCGATGCTGTATTCATCGCCTTCAAGCAGTTCCATCACCATCAGATCTTCAAAACGTTCTACAGATGACAATGTACGGTGCGCTTCTTCGTACGTCGTTTCCAGCGTTACCCAACCGTATAAGTCGGTCAGCGGATCGCTGTCTTTTTTTAAAATTCGGAAGCCCATCCCGCCTTCAGCTTCGGTTGGTTTAAAGCAGACACGCTCTCCGGCTTCCGTTAACTCTTGATACGCTTTTGCAAATTCATCGGCAGTTTGCACGACTCGGTAATTCGGAATTTCGACGATTCCTTTGCCTTCCAATGAACGATAAAACTTTTCTTTGTTCATCATATTTTGCAGCAGTTCCAGATCGCCGCACACCATCACTTTCGTACCGATCTCTTCAAAACGGCGAAGATGCTGCGCGATCAATTCCATATGTAACCTCGGAATAAACAGATCGATTCCATGTCTTTGGCAAAAGTCCAAGCAAAATGCGATATATGCTTCGCCTTCCACTTCCGGTTCCACTTCTTTGACGTCACTTGCCGCAAGCGATACATGATCGATATTCGGATGCGTTCCGTAAAAAGTAAAAGGCTCGCCGTTTTCGTTGTCACGAATCAATTTCACATAATGATAAGCAACCGAAAACCAGCGGTTCATCCATATTTTTCTCATTGTCATCTTCCTTTTTCAGCGATTGGGGACTTCTTGGCTTATTCAGATTACGTTGTACTACGCGTGAAAAGACGAATTCGTTTCGCCGGAGTTGAATTTAGGATCTTGGAACCACTCCGAAATTTTCACAATCAGATCTTCGGCAGCATGAATTCCGTCGCGATCTGTGAAGGTGTATAAGCCCGATTGCTGATGCGCCGCATAAATTTCGCCGTGCCGAGGTACGATCGCATAATCCGCGGCTTTTAGCAGACTTTCATCAAGCAGCGAATCTCCGGATGCCGCGATGCGTGAAGCACCTGCCAAAGCTTTGACATGCAGTAGACCTTCGCCTTTATTTACGCCATCGGGTACGAGGTACATTTTGCGCCCTTGTACCGACAAATTCCAGCGCATCTTTGCCAATTCTTTACGGAAATCTTCAACCACATCCAGCGGCATCTTCTCCCGTTCCAAAATAATCGAATAAAACAAATTGTCCGAATGACGATACGACTTGACCCACTCCGGTGAAGAAATGTTATCGAAAGCTTCGATTACTTTTGCCGCATCTTCGCTGGAGCGTAACTGTTCATCTACATGCTTTTTCCAATCGGGATCAGGCACGCCGTCGATTAGTACATTGCCTCCATTGCTGGTCACCGCATACTTGGGCCGGAAAATTTCCCGGATATAAAAAATACGTTCATATTGCTCAATCGTACGCGTTGTCACCGGAACAAACAAAGTCGTCTTCGACAATTCAACCAGCAATTTCGAACTTGCCGGGGACATGAACGAAATATGCTCCCCTTGATACAGCTCAACAGGAATGACTTCCGCTTCTACGAAAGAATCGCCGATCGCTTTTTTGGAATAAATCAACGTCCGATCCAGATCACTCGCAAAAATCATGATTGACCTCCGCTAAGCGGCTTGATGATCCCGCAGCACGAATAAGTAAGCCCCGGATACACTTCGACCGGAACGCCGCGATCTTGAGCAAGCAGCAAAATATGGCGAAGATTCGGATTGTTCAGATCGTCCACAAGAATCTTCCACGGTACGCGCCTTAATAAAACTCGCGTCGTCTCGCCGACACCCGGTTTAACCAAGTTCACATCAGCGATCCCGTAATCTTGCTGAATACGCGCAATATCTTTCATTCCTTGCCAAGTGGACCTATTCGCTTCCGGTAAATTCTCTAATCGCTCTGCTTCGGCTTTCGCTTCTTGCTGAATTTCTGCGAAGTATTGGCATACCCGATCCACGAATAGATTCGATACATCGTCCTCTAACCATTCCTGATAATATTTGGCTCCGTGGAAATCATCCGGTCCAATCAGATCGTCCCGCAATACCGTCCGGCTCATCAGCCCTGAGACCGTCGAATTCAGGCAAGCACTCGGAATCAGAAAATCTTCGCGCGTCCCGAACGTTTCGGAGCAACGACCCGGATCGGCAAGCACTGCTAGATCGTCATCGAGTTCGATGCCATATTTGTTATGTATGGTTTCTTTTGCTTCCGCCAATACGTTTCGAATCGCGCCTTTGCCTGTCCAGCCATCGACGAATTGAATACGACGGTTCGGATGTTCGCGCAGCATATAGAGCACCGCATTTTCGTCAATGCCTTTGCCGCGAATAATCGAAATGCTGTAATGAGGAAGTTCTGCGCCGTAGACCGCTCGGAAATATCTTTTAATCAAAATCCCGATCGGTGTACCTGCACGCGCCAATGAAGCCAATACGAAATCTGTACCGTGACGCGCAGCCAATCGTTCCGAGACAATGCCTGCATCCCGCGCGACTTTACGCGCTGTCGCTTCTAACGTCTCATGAAAAAGCTTCAAGTATTCGGGAGTCGGTTTGTATTCCACGGGAAGCATTTCGGAGTAATGGGTGCCGCCTTGAATCGCTTCTTCCCGGTCTTCGGTTGGACGTTCAAGCTTGGCATCGCTCAAATCTTTAAGCAGAAAAACAACGTCATCCGGGCTATAACTGCCGAGACGTTGCGGTACAGGAAGCACTTTAGACGTTAACGGATTAGACATGCGAAGTTCCTCCCGATCCCTGAGTATTCTTTGATTCTACGCTTGCGACAACCAGATGAACAATCGATACGCCACTTTGCTTCAATGCGCGGTATAAAGGTTCCAAATTCACTTCTTGCACTTGACGCTCCAAAAAGACAAAAATTTCATCGTATTGCCCTTCCGGTACATTATAAAAGAAGTTCGCAACCCCCGGATCATTCGGCGAAGTATGCGGGAAGCCGCTACGCACGGCGTATTGTTCTTCATCCAATACATGAATCGGGCTGCGCGTACTCGACTGATAGCGAATGCCTTCTCCCATTTCTGCGGCAAATCGCATCGGCACGTACATAAATTCGCCGGTTCCCATACATAATGACCGTGTTCCAAGACGCTGCTCTTTCAGGTACTGGGAAGCTTGCTGCACTTGGTTATCCAACTTCGAATTATCATTCTCGTACATCCCGAAGCGCCCTGTCCATTCCAAATACGGGCACTCTGATGTCACTCCCGCAGAATCCGAAGATACGGCATCCAAATGCGTGAAAAATTGCGATACATCATGATGAATAATCCGCATATCTTCCGAGATAAGTCGATCAAGCTCCGTATGCGGTAACTTTTCAATCGAGCCGCCTTGTACGTCAATCTCGCCTTCGATGAGCGCAATCGTTTTGATCGAAATATTCAATTCTTGTTCCAGCTGTGCAAAACGTTCTCGATCTGCCGCGCTGCGCCAATCCAGTAGACTCGCTACCACATACTGGCGACGCGGATATTTACTTTGTAGATCGCGAATAATATTCAGCGCCGTGTTGCCTGTCGTCACTTCGTCATCCACCAATACTACCGTGTCTTCTCCGGCAAAAAACGAAGCATCCCGTGCATAACAGCGATGATCCGTCGCATGCGAATGTTCTTCTTCAAAACGCAGCACCGGCTCTCGTCCGATCAATTCTTCGCGGGTAGTATGCAAAAAACGTGTATCTCCCGTAAAGCAGTCATACATCGCGTGCCCCAATGCCGTCGCCGTTTCCGCAAAAGCGATAAATAGCGCAGGTTCTTCGGTGTGTAACTTATACGTTTGCAATCTTCGGTATAACTCGGAAGCTTCTGTTTTATCGCTACGCAGCGCTTCGCATACATCTTCTACACTAAACAGTTCTACGCCTTCTCGATCTTGCGTAGCTTCGAGGTACGTAGCTTGAACATGATGCTGTTGTTGCCACAACAAAGCCAGAGCCGCCCCGCCGAGTAGCGATTTATAAGGATCGACCGGAATATGTTTGCCCAGAATCCGGCTGACAAATAGAAAGCTACGCTTTTTGTTAATCCGAGCTGCCATTTGGAACAAATCGTCAGGATGTAAGTGAAACGGATTTTGATTTAATTTCACTTTTACCGTCAAACCTTCCGGCATTTCATAGATATATTCGTCGTTAGTTGACGAGTAATGCAGTGAAGTTTTGGTTCTCATTCAGCACCCCATAAATTTCCGAACGAATCATCATACGCCGTGCCCAATTGAGGTGAGGCTTGATCTCGTTCATTTTGTTATCGTAACCGCTTTTGACTACGCCAATCTCGCCTCCACTGCTGGCAAGAATATGTGCAGCATCCATATATTCTTCATGTGTAACGGTATATAACGCTTGAACCGGGCAAATATGCGTCGGATGGATAATCGTTTTGCCGACAATGCCGTTTTCTTTGTCCATTTCGACTTCAAGGATCAGACCGTCTACATATTTATTGATATATTGCATCCGAAGCCTTAATCCTGCAGGCCCCGCCGTTTCGAGAAACGGAGTCTCGCGCAGTTGCGGCTTCACAACCCGGTCACTTTTAAAATATTCCCACACCGGCCCCGAGATCACATAACCTTGATTCGCACGTCCAAAAATATTCACGATATCGGTTACACAATCGCGAATCACGCCAATATCATAGATCGTCATATCCGGTTTTCGGCGAAGCCCAAATAAACTTGAAAAGTCTGTTGCTCCGATTCTAACATTCAGTATGTACTCTCGATAACGATCCAGCAATTGCTTAATTCCAAGCAACGTTTCCAGCCGCGTTTCTAGATAAAGAATATCGGAACTTTCGAGAATGGGCATTCCATACAAAACCGGGCTACCTTCAGGTCTAGACTCGTTATATCGACGCAGCATTTGAAGATAACGATCTCCGGTCTGCGTATTGAATTTTGGAAAAACGAACCCGGTCAACCGAAGCACCGCACAGCCTAATTGTTCCATCATATGCTCGGCTTGTTCAGGGGTCCGAATCCGTACAAAAATAAGCGGAAGACTTTCTTCGTCCATTTGTCCTTCTTTGATCCATTGATCCAAGGTATGAACTTGCGCGATTAACGAAGCTTCTGCTTCTTCGACCTTCAGATCGCCGACCGCATCTTCCAAATCGATCACAATCGAGGTTAATCCTTTGTGCTTACCTGAACGCAAATCTTCGGCAATGGTCGTCCGAGTCGCTGGCATATATAAAGCCGCTCCGATCGCATGAGCAAGTTTTTCTTTCTCCGACCGGTTACTAAAAGGTGCGGGAGATACGTGGAACACTCTTTCTGTCTCTTCTGCTGATAAATAATCGAAATAACGCATAAGTTCCCCTCCCACAAGCGGCATATTTAAAAAACTCCGCGAAACAAAAAAAATCGATCTAGTTGGATCAAAATCTCAATCGTGATGAACCATGCCTGATGAAGACGAGAAATTGTGCAAAAAGAAAGACTTTCTATGTACGCGGAGGAATAGACTTATCTTAAAATGATTTAGCGCTACAAAACTGCCGAGTGTCGAACATTCAACACACGGCAGCCCTGATCACGCTTATTTAGATCCATAAAACAAATGCTAAAAAGTCTAGCTTGCTTTCTTATTGTTGAACTTTGCGCTGACGAACCAGACTGAGCACAATCGTCCCGACAAATACAGCAATAAGAAGCGGGAAAAAGATAAATTGCGGCAATTCGTAATCGAACAAAGCCGCGACAATCATCTTCAATCCAATAATCGTAATTAAGATAAAAGCAGCACGTTCCAATTCCGGAAATTTCTCAAGCAGCTTGAGAAACAATTGAGCGACGCCCCGCATCATCAAGACGCCGATCATGCCGCCTAGCAGCAGTACCCAGACTTCTTGGCTTAGACCGAAAGCCGCGAGCACGCTATCGATACTAAATGCAATATCCATGAGTTCAACAGCAAGTACCGTACGCCAAAATCCGTAATTTTTGGCTTTGTCTTCTGTTTCTTCGTCCGATTCAGACTTGCGTCCAATGGTAGGCAGTAGTGGAACTCCGCCGACTTTACGCCAACGGAATTCAAGCCCGAACAAATTGCTTGCCGCGATCCAAAGCAAATAGATCCCGCCCACAACTTTGACCCAAGTGATTTTGACCAAAAACGTTCCGACACCAATCGCGACGAAGCGGAATAAATACGCTCCGATGATGCCGTAAAACAAAGCTTTTTTACGCTGATTCGCTGGAAGATGCCGCACCATGACCGCAAGTACCAACGCGTTATCGGCAGACAATAATCCTTCCAAAATAACAAGCGTACCTATAACGCCCCAAGTCGCCGGTTGACTTAATACCGCTCCGACATGTTCCCACTGAAAATAATTAGCGAAATTACCGAAAAAGCTCTGAAAAAAATCCGCCATGACCACTCTCTCCTTCAAGGCGGTTCAGAGGCGGCCTGCTAGGAGACTGCGGGCATAGAAGCGGGCAGAGACCGTATCAACAGGACGGATCGAACCGTCGTGCTTGTTATCGATTTTTTAGAAATTTATTTGCTCCCCGTCGTCCAGCGAAGACCCCAGCTATAAGCTTTGTCGAGTTCGCGGTGACCGGAGAAATACTCAACCAGACGTTCAATGCTGAAGGTCTGATCATCGACGTTCGTAATCATAGCAATCGCGCACATGCCTTTGCGGCTGCCATGCTCATCCATTCGAACGATGATATCGGGACCGCCGCCTTTGATCGTGACGACACCGTCGGCTTGTGCCCAGTTTGCAGCACCTTCATAGATAAACGCATACACGACAATTCGCTTAATATCGCGAACCCGCGCACCGTTAATCCGCATATTTTCGCCGCCGCTTTTCGTACCCGTGCGATCATCGCCATCCAGCATTACATAAGGAGCTTGATTGAGCGATCCAAAAGCATTGCCGAGAGCTTGAACTGTCCCTTTTGTGCCGTCTTTCAATTCGAACAAACAACCCAAATCTAGATCGACGCCAGAAGTTTTGCCAAAAAATCCGGTTCCTTGACGTTGATTCCAGTTCAAGTTGATTAGAATTTCTCCGATCGTCATGCTGCCCGCTTTTTTCTCCAAGCTGATCTTTTCGCCGCGTTTCGTCAATTCAATCTTTTGCAAACTTGGCGCCGAAGGCTGTGGAGCAGTTGACGGAGGCGTCGGATTGGCATTACCGCCCGCTTGCTGACCCGGACGACCTAGATTCAGCGGCGCCGGATTCTCAGCTTGAGGTTGCGCCGGGATCGGGTTGAACGGCTGACTCGGCGGTGAAGGCTGCGGAGGTGTCGGCGTCGGCTTTGGAGCAGGGGTTGGCGGCGTAGGAGCTGGCGGAGTCGGTTCCGATTCCACTTCGATCCCAAAACTTCCGCAAAGCGCCGCCAAGCCGCCGGTATAGCCGCTACCGACTGCGCTGAACTTCCATTCACCGTTGTAGCGATACAGTTCCCCGACGACAATCGCGGTTTCGACGCCGGATGTTTTATCCAACGTAAAACGAACCAATTCCGAGCCGCCGCGGGAATCAACGATACGCAAATATACGCCGTTCACACCGGCGAAGCTTTGACGACGCTGCTCGCCTTCATGCAAAGTCAGCGAAAAAGCAATCCGTTCATAAGCAGCCGGAATACGGCTTAGCGTGATATTGACTTGTTCTTGATCGGTTACGCCGGCGTAAGCACTACGGCTTTGGGTCTGGAGCTGTACAGCACCGCCCGCGCCAGCAGGGTTCCCATAAAAGATCAAATCTTCGTCGGCAGTCGCTTTGGAACCCACGCCGAGCAAAAACGCCGAGAAATCGATATCGAATCCCGGCGCTCCTTGCCAACCCATTCCGACGACAATCCCGTCAAGACCAGGATTTGTTTTCGTCAGATCGGCTTTTTGCCCTCTAATAATCGTAGTCGTCAAAAAAATTCCGCCTTTCGCTTTCTCTAACTAATCATCCGGAATTTAGACCGGATTATTGAGCGTCAAGACCGTAGTTTTTGCACAGTGCAGCCAGGCCGCCTGCAAAGCCGGAACCGATCGCTTGGAATTTCCAATCCGCGCCTTGACGATACAATTCGCAGATGACAACCGCGGTTTCGACGGAAAATTCTTCGCCCAAGTCATAACGCAACACTTCACGGTTGTCTTCCGCATCCAGAACGCGAACGAATGCGTTCGAGACTTGACCGAAGTTTTGCATGCGCGCTTCAGCATCGTGAATCGTAACCGTGATGCCGATACGTGTGATATTTGCCGGAACAAGCGAAAAGTCTACGATCACTTGCTCATCATCGCCTTCTCCTTCGCCGGTACGGTTATCGCCTGTATGCACAACAGAGCCATTTGGCGTTTTTGGGTTGTTATAGAATACGAAGTCTTCAATCCCTTTTGCGCGTCCGTCTTCGTGAAGAAGAAATACAGAAGCATCCAAATCATAATCAGCGCCGCCGCTATACTTATTCGTATCCCAACCTAAGCCGATTAGAACTTTTTGCAAGCCGGGATTTGTTTTCGTTAGGTCGATTCGTTGTCCTTTAGATAAGCTAATTGTCATGAGTATTGCCTCCGTTTCTTCATATCTAAATATAAACGCATATAGATGAATCGAAGACCGTCTGGGTAGACGGTCTTCGATTTTATTTCATGAAGCCCGTATATGAACGATTATCTTTCTTAAGATACAGCCAGGCCAAAGTCGCGAACCAGACCTTCCAGACCATTTTGGTAGCCGCTACCTACAGCGCTAAATTTCCATTCGCCGTTATTACGATACAGTTCAGCAACTACGATTGCCGTCTCTACCGAGAAGTCTTCGCCGAGGTCATAACGGATCAATTCTTCGTTTGTTTCTTCATTGACGATACGTACAAAAGCATTCGAGACTTGACCGAAGTTTTGCGAACGGCCTGCACCGTCGTGGATCGTAATACAAAACGATACTTTTTCAACTTCAGCAGGTACGCTAGCGAGTTCAACAGTCAATTGCTCATCGTCGCCTTCGCCTTCGCCTGTACGGTTGTCGCCGGTATGTACAACCGAACCGTTCGCATTTTTTGGATTGTTATAGAATACGAAATCTGTATCTGCGGTTACTTTACCGTTGCCGCCCAGCAAAAATGCCGAAGCGTCAAGGTCGAAGTCTGCGCCGCCATCATATTTATTTGTGTCCCAACCGAGACCGATCAGAACTTTTTTCAGACCTGGATTTGTTTTCGTAAGATCGACTTTTTGACCTTTTTGTAAGCTGATTGCCATGTTAAATTCCTTCTTTCGTTTGGTTTTGGGATGAAGATGGAATAATCAAAGCTTAGCTGTAACGACGTGCAAGCAGATCGATGTGCGGAGCTTGTGCGCCTTCACCGATTGCGCTGAACTTCCACTCGCCGTTGTGACGATAAATCTCGCCAACCAAGAGAGCGGTCATACCCGAGTAATCGTCCGTCAGATTAAAGCGAATCAATTCGCGGCCGTTACCGGATTCAAATACTCGAATGAATGCAGAACGGATCATACCGAAATGCTGTTTGCGAGCTTCGCAATCGTAAATATTGACGACTGCGAGTAACCGGTGAACATCGGCAGGTACGTTCGACAAATCGATATGAATCTGCTCGTCGTCTCCGTCTCCCGCTCCGGTCAAATTATCTCCGCCGTGAACGACAGCACCGTTCGGGCTTTGAAGATTGTGGAAGCAGACGACATTTTTGCCGTTAGTCAGCTTCCCTTGTTCGCTCAGCATCAGTACCGACGCATCACAGTCGATGTTCGCTGATTTTTTCTTGATTCCGAATAAACCGCGACTTTCGCTTTCGGCTGGGTCCCAGCCTAATCCGACCGTAATCTTCGACAAGCCGGCGTTCCCTTTTGTCAGATCGACTTTCTGACCTTTCACCAAAGAAATTGTCATTGCTGTCTATTGCCCTCCCTATCGGAATGGTGTGATAGAAGCCGTCTTGATCTCAAGCTTCTTCAAAAGCAAAGTGAGTTTCAAGAACACTTAAATTATAACTGCTTCTTCGGGGGTAAAACAACTTTGCGTGCTGCAGACAATCGATGCTTGCTTATCCTTTGCCTCACAGCCTAATACAGCTATACGGCGAAGTTTCGTATCGGTTTCGAAATTTCTTTTTCGTTACAAAAAAACCTCCGACTCCGACCGAAAAACGGACAAGTCGGAGGTTCTTCCTCCATCATTAATGCTATATATACAGTAAATCTAATATCTTTTTTTACAGACCAAACTCGCTAGCTTGTAAGTTCAATACATTACAGATTTCGCGTACTGCTGCTTGTTCTTGAGGATCGAAATCTCCGTCAGCTGCTCCGATCGCGCAGCATACACCGACGATCAAACGAGCTTCTTCAGGCTTGGACTTGAATTTAGCGATAGAACGAAGTGCTTCTTGCTTGCCGACCATCACGTCGAATTCCATGTTTCCGGCAAAATGATTAAACCGTTCGATTGCTTCGCTGACATTAAACGCTTTTAATTGCTCGCTGCGTCCGATATAACCTGCCATCTTTTGCTTTTCTTCGGCGTCGATTGTACCGTCAGCGACAGAAACAACCGCGCACCCCGCGACAATTGCGTCCAAAAAGTCTTTATTTTTAAAGCGACCTACCTGATTTTGCAAACCTGTTTTTGTTTTGTTCAACCAACTTTGAAACGAACTCATCGTATGCGCCTCCGTTTTAGATCAAATTGGATAACATGAAATGATTCTTCTTAGATGTCACTTGCCTCAGATGTAACCTCAGTATACTCTATTTAATCAGCGATTTCTCTTTTGCGGCTTTGAGCCATTCCGGGAACTCGCCGAGCAGCCGATCATACAGTTCTTCGTCGGAGATTTTTTTGAGATCATTCACTTGGAAAAAGTTCGCATTATCGATCAGACGGCCGTCCAAATCATCAAGTCGTTTCAGAAATTGGAATTGCTCGCGCCCAACGCCAACAAACTGCCAAAAGATACCGAGCTTGGACGTCTGACGTACCACTTCGGCAGCGCGCTCCGCATCAAAGCAGTTGCCATCCGTGACGAAAATGACGTAAACCGGTTCCTCTTCGACGCGTGTAGGTTTTACCGTCACTTTGCCGCGGCCAAGCCCAAACAATCCTTTTTTGACACTCATCGCATCCGGGAAATAAAAATCCGCGATACGCTGCATGACGCCAGCATAGTTTGTCCCGTTTTCTAGCGGATAGTTCGGACGGATTTCGCGGCTGACAAATTCATAAAAGTTATCTTTTTGTATCTCGCCGACTTCATAGTCTTTGATCCCGAATAAAAAGACGTCTGCCGCTCCATTATCGTCAAAATTCATGCCTAGCCCAAGTGTCCGTTCGCACACTTGTTGCACAAGACCACTCGAAAACAGCCCGGTCATCGAGCCGGAGATATCGAGCGCCAAAGCGACTTTCGCCCGCTGATTGCCTAGCCCTTTTTTATCCAACGAAATGGTCGCCGTTTTGGACAGATTGATTAGATTTTCTTCTGCTTTTTTACGTAGATCGATACTCATTCACAATGAACCCCTCTCGCTCTGCCGAAGCAGGATATCGTTGTTGTTCACTTTATCATCATAGGGGCTTTTCTAAAAGGGATTTGTTGGTAAAATGCTTTCTTACGAAAATCCCGATCACAAAAGCAAGCACGGACATGCCGCCCGCATAGAGATACAAATTCACGATTCCGATACTTTCCGCAAGTTTTGCCATACCGAGCAGCGATGCGCAGAAAATGATATTGAGCACTGTCGCTTGCGCGGAAAGAACTTTCGGCAAATCTTCTTCGCTGGCGCTTTGCTGAATAAGTGTACGACGAGCGATCATCGATAATTCCGCAAAAGGTCCCATGATCAATACGAGGAAAAGCGCTGCGATCGGAACGGTTGTCTGGGCATACACTAAAGTCAGCCCTGCATAACCCAAAATGCCAACCAACATCGAATCGAACAGGCGGCGTTGAAACTTTTTGACCAGCGTGACGACCATCAAGCCGCCCAATACCGCACCTGCAAAATAAGAGGCATTGATAAAGCCCCACCATTCTTCGCCTTGTCCCAATGCTTCTTGAACAAAGATCAGTGTGAATGCGCCTACCCATACTGAACCGCCTAACATATCAATCGAATCAATTAACGTTAGCGCACGTAATCTTGGGCTTACCGCGATCTTTTTCCAACCTTCAAGCAACGCTTCACGTCTCGTCTGCGCGGACTCTGGCAAGATTGCTTCTTCCGGAACACTGCGTTTGGCAGGCTCTACAATCAATGCGGTGAAGATAAAGGCAATGATGTATAACCCTAATACGATCAACATAACGGGCGAAGCGCCTAGAAAAGCAACCAGTACGCCGCTCACACCCCAACCGGCAAATTGCACCGTCTGGTCGCTGACCGAGATCAATCCGTTCGCTCGCATCAACCAATCTTTTCCGACCAACCTTGGTACTAACGCATTACGCACAGGTGTCGTCCATCCGTCTAAGAAAGACATCATGAATACCAAGCCAAATACCACCCCAAGCGAAGGTAATCCGTCTGATTGAACCAAATAGGTTGCCAATATCGCGAAAAACAGCAACTGACCGCCTTGCGAAACCAACATCAGGCGTTGCAAACGGAATTTCCTCAGCATCAAAGGCGCTAAAAAACCGCTAATAATTTGAGAAAATATACGAAAAAAAGGCACAAGAATAGTCGAAACAACCGATTCTGTGCCTTGAAGAACGAGTACGGTCAATGCCGTGACATATAAAATATCGGCGGCATTCGATAACGTCTGCGACGACCATAACCAATAAAACGACTTTCTGTTCATCCGTAATCTCGCTCCTACCTGTTAAGAAGTCCATTGTAGATATAATCGCGCCCCGTACTCGATTAACGAAATGCCAAATACAGCGGCGCATAAAATAATCGTAATCCAGATTCCGATCCTTTCGATTCGTTTGCCGGATTTTTTGCCTGTGGTCATTAATGCGAACCGAAGCTTCCATTTGAGCGGCGGAAGCGGACGAATCCCGTTTTTGGTGAGCGAATCGCAGATCAAGTGTATGCTATAACCTAAGCCGCCAGCCAACCAGATCGATTGCCCATGCGAGCCGGTTAGCCCGTAAAGCAATAAAGTCCAAGCCGCGACCGCGTAAAGCGTATGCGTAATCCCTCGGTGGGGAGCCAGTGAAAATACGATCAACAAAATTCCGCCCATCCGATTCCACGGCGCATAATGTTCGCCCAGTATAATGATCGCTAGACCAATCAGAACAAAAGCACCTTTGCGCAGCGCCTGTTCGGGTAAAAACATCGCGACGACCGCAATTGCGGCAAGTACGCTGTTCCACGGCTGCGGGACAGGCGCGTAAAACAACAAAGCGGCTCCGATCAACAACATCGCCGATTGTAAAATACGCAGCAGCCGATCCGGCAAAGCGCGGGTGACGAGAATCGAGTTCGGATGATCGATATCGGGAAGCAATGAACTGATCCCTGCAATTGCGATCGCTCCCAGCGTAACAGGCGCTCCGGTCAGTGCCAACACCGACAAGGATACGCCCGTTCCGATAATAAAATGAGCTTTTCCCATCATAATCTTTAGTTGTCCTTTCGTGTTGTTGCCGTCTCACGATTATGTAAGCTTTGACTGCTGCAATCATATCATAGCGGTGTTCGCACCTCAATACGAACACCGCTTTTTTGCGAACGAATATTCGGGGTTTTTATTTTATTCAACTCGCATGCCGTAAGGAGGTATGATATACTATAGCTCGCTGCGTGCAGCGTATATTGGCTATATCCGAAGAGACTCCGTGCTGCCAAAGTACGGGAGAGGTTCGAGAACTCCCTCTATAAAAAACTAATCGCGACTTGACCGACTTTTGTATGCCTGTTGTATAAGGTTGGCTTTTTTGAACGCGATCCGATTTTTGGGGCAAGTCTGTCCAAAAATCGACCTTTGTTTTTTACCGATCAGTTCCTGAACTTCTTTCCTTCGTCATCTTATGAAGAAGAAAGAGGTTTTTTGTCATGTTAAAAAATGAAAAAGCGGTCGTTGTATTTAGCGGCGGCCAAGACAGTACGACTTGCTTGTTCTGGGCAAAACAAACGTTTGCCGAAGTGCAAGCGGTCACGTTCGATTACGGACAACGGCACAAACTGGAAATTGAATGTGCAGCGTCAATCGCCAAAGAATTAGACGTGAAGCATACGATTCTCGATATGAGTCTACTCAATCAACTTGCGCCGAACGCGCTGACTCGCGACGATATTGCGATCACGCAAGAAGAAGGCGAACTGCCGAGTACGTTCGTCGAAGGACGCAATCTGCTGTTTTTGAGCTTTGCTGCGATTCTCGCCAAAACATCCGGGGCACGTCATATCGTAACCGGTGTGTGCGAGACGGATTTCAGCGGTTATCCAGATTGCCGCGATACCTTTGTCAAATCGTTAGACGTCACGTTGAACCTCGCGATGGATTATCCGTTCGTGATTCATACCCCTCTCATGTGGCTGGACAAAGCAGAAACTTGGGGTCTCGCCGATCAACTGGGTGCTTTTGAATTTGTACGCGAGCGTACGCTGACTTGTTATAACGGCGTTATCGGCGACGGTTGCGGCGAATGCCCGGCTTGCCAACTAAGAAGTGCAGGTCTGCATCAATATTTAGCGAATCGAAGTGAAACCGTATGAGTGAACGTACGCCGGGACCTTTTCATATCGTGCAACAGCTTCAAGTTTTTGAACAAGATATTACAAAAGAACAACTTCGTTATCATCGCAAAAGAGTAATGGTCAGCAAATCGTTTACGTTCGATGCGGCTCATCATCTGCATGATTACGAAGGCAAATGCAAAAATCTGCACGGGCACACGTATGAAGTCGTATTCGGCATCTCTGCGATTCCCGCAGCAAACGGTATTGCGGTCGACTTCGGCGATATCAAGCAGATTTGGAAAAGCCGGATCGAGACGTATTTGGATCATCGCTATCTGAATGAAACATTGCCGCTTATGAATACGACAGCGGAAAACATGGTGGTCTGGATCTATGAACAGATGGAGCAAGCACTCCAATCGGATGAATACGCGTCTTTCGGCGCACGTACCGAGTTTGTTCGTCTGTTCGAGACGCCGACTTCTTACGCCGAAGCTAGACGGGAGTGGATGGAAGAATGACCGCAACAACTTCTCCCCCAATCGCCCGTCCGATTCCTGTGCTTGAAATCTTCGGCCCAACGATTCAAGGCGAAGGCATGGCAATCGGTCGCAAAACGATGTTCGTTCGCACTGCCGGTTGCGATTATCGCTGCTCATGGTGCGATTCCAAGTTCACTTGGGACGGCAGCGCCAAAGAAGAAATCCGAATGTTGTCCGCAAACGAGATTGTTGAAGAATTGATGCAGATCGGCGGCGACACGTTCGATCATGTGACGATTTCCGGCGGGAACCCGCTGCTGCTTCCTCAGCTTGCTTTTCTAGCGCAACAACTCCACGAAAAAGGCATCCGAACCGCAGTCGAGACGCAAGGTTCGCGCTGGCAAGATTGGCTAGTTCGTATTGATGAAGTGACACTGTCACCGAAGCCGCCAAGTTCCGGTATGGATACCGATTTTGACATCTTGGATGATATTGTGACTCGGTTACAAGACGCACCGGGACGCCGAGACGTCTGTATCAAGATCGTTATTTTCGATGAAAACGATCTGACTTACGCACGCGATGTGCATCGTCGTTACCCGGATGTCCCGTTTATTTTGCAAACCGGAAATCCGCAAGTGTCGCATGAATCTAGCGATCATGTGTCGTCTTTACTGCAACGCTACGAATGGCTGATCGATCAAATGTCGAAGCTTGCCGACCTGAAAGACGCTCGCGCGCTGCCGCAACTTCATACGCTGGTCTGGGGCAACAAACGCGGCGTATAATTTTACACTTTTAAATTCTAAGTTTCATATAAAAGGAGATCTGGATATGAGTCACTCTCGCCAAGACGGTCTGGAAGATTTAACGTTGCTCGGCAATCAAGGCACGAAATATACATTCGAATATGATCCCGCGATTTTGGAATCATTCGATAATAAACACGCGTACCGCGACTATTTCGTAAAGTTTAACTGCCCGGAATTTACAAGCTTGTGCCCAATCACGGGACAGCCGGATTTTGCAACGATCTATATCAGCTATATCCCGGACGTGAAAATGGTCGAAAGCAAATCGCTCAAATTGTATCTGTTCAGCTTCCGCAATCACGGCGATTTCCACGAAGATTGTATGAATATCATCATGAATGATTTGATCAAACTGATGGACCCACGGTATATTGAAGTCTGGGGTAAGTTTACTCCGCGCGGCGGCATTTCGATCGACCCCTACACCAACTATGGCAAGCCGGGCACGAAATACGAAGAAATGGCGTTCAACCGATTGATGAACCATGATTTGTATCCGGAAAAAGTCGATAATCGCTAAGCGCAGAATTGGGTAAAAGAGTAACGGAAGTATTTTATATTCGAGGAGGAATTTCACAATGGCTATGACATTCACAGACATGGTAACTCAAGCAAGAAACAATGTACCTGCTGTCACTTCTCAAGAAGCACGCGAGAAAATCAATGCAAATCCGAACACGTTCATCATCGACGTGCAAGATGCAACAGATGCGGGTGCTTGCGGACTAATCCCAAGCAGCGCAAACATTTCGCTCGGCATGCTGCCAATTCGCGCCGATCTGGGCGTTCCTGCTGAACTTCGCGACGAACGTCTAAGCGATCGCAATCGTCCGATCTTGGTCACTTGCGGCGCAGGCGGTCAAGCGGCTCTGGGCGCTTACGCGCTGAAGCTGATGGGCTTCACGGACGTAGCGTTTATCGATGGCGGTACAGCGGCTTGGAAACAGGCTGGATTCGAAGTGGAAGAAGCCTAAGAAGGACGAGTTGATTGAGCATTAGAGGCGCTGCGGGCGAAATTCGTAAAAAACGCTGTTTCACCCGGAAAGTGGGATTGGAAGTTGAGGTAAGGTTACTTTCCGGGTTCAAAGGCGTTTTTTACTGAATTTCGTCCTTCGCTGCGATTTTGCGTCTGCTTCCTTCTTAGTTGAGTGATATAGAGTAAATAAAAAGCCCTTTTTCGGATCATCCGAAAAAGGGCTTTTTGTGTTTTGTAGTTACATTTCTTTTAATTTAAAGATGCGCCGTTGGTTGCGATCAGGTTTTTGTACCAATCGAAGCTTTTCTTTTTGGAACGGTTCAACGTACCATTACCTTCGTCGTCTTGATCGACGTAGATGATGCCGTAGCGTTTGGACATTTCGGAAGTCGAAGCGCTGACGATATCGATTACACCCCAGACGGTGTAACCCATGACGTCGACGCCGTCCAAAATCGATTCGCCAATTTGATGAATATGTTGGCGCATGTAATCGATTCGGTAATCGTCTTGAATCGAACCGTCGGATTCAAGCGTATCTTTGGCTCCCAGGCCATTTTCGACGATAAACAAAGGAACTTGGTAACGATCATACATATCCTTGAGCGTCGTGCGCAGACCTACCGGGTCCAGATGCCATCCCCATTGAGTGACAGGCAGGTTCGGATTTTTAATCGTGCTGTACAAGTTGCCACCCGTTACGCCGTATTTGCTCGGATCGGCTGCGGCAACGAGCGACGTGTAGTAACTGAACGAGATAAAATCGACCGTGTGCTGACGCAAGATTTCTTCGTCGCCTTGTTCCATAACCAAGTTAATTTGATTTTCTGCAAAATAACGTTTTGCGATCGGAGGGTATGCACCACGGACTTGAACATCGGTGTGCAAAAGATTCAACTGATTTTCGAACTGCGCTGCCAATACGTCGTCAGGGCTGCTAGTTGCCGGATAATGGATCATACGCGCTAGCATACAACCCACTTGAACATTCGGATCGATTGCCCGCGCTGCTTTTGTAGCTAACGCGCTTGCAACAAATTGATGGTGAACCGCTTGGTATGAAGCTTCGCGTGGATTGCTTTCCCGATCCATAATCAGTCCGCCGCCTGTATACGGTTCGATAATCGTTGTGTTGATTTCGTTAAAGGTTAGCCAATATTTCACTTTGCCTTTATAACGAGTCAACAGTGTTTCTGCATAACGGACAAACAAGTCGATCACTTTCCGACTTTTCCAACCTCCGTATTCAAGCGAAAGATGAATCGGCATATCATAATGCGACATCGTCACAAGCGGTTCGATTCCATATTTATTTAATTCATCGAAGACCGAATCATAGTAGCGCAATCCTTCCTCATTCGGCTCTGTCTCCATACCTGTAGGGAAAATGCGGCTCCAAGAAATAGACATACGGAATGTTTTGAAGCCTAGCTCGGCAAACAACGCGATATCTTCTTTGTACCGATTGTAAAAGTCGATTCCATATCGCTTTGGATAACCTTTCGCACTTTTGTGAGCCATTGCTTCCGCGATTGCCTCACTGGATCGGCTCATTTGCGAACTCAGATCGGTGTAATCTTTTTTATTAACATAAGGAACCATATCGGAAGTCGACATTCCTCTTCCGCCCTGATCGAACCCTCCTTCGGCTTGACTTGCGGCAATCGCACCGCCCCATAAAAAACCAGCAGGAAACATTGTCGTTTTCGTCATGTTGTCGTTCTCCTTTTCCGTTCAATTTAGATCATTGTTAATGTTAAGATTTATGGTTGCAAAACATTTATCTCTTACACTTCGAGTTTAAGTACAGGCATAGTGACAGCGACGCTGCCGATCTCAAGAGATTCGATTACCGAATAATCCGGTGTATTGGTGACGACCATCGCAGTCGTTGTGTCATATTCTTCAGCGATCCGTTCCAGATCGAATTTCAGAATAGGATCGCCAGCTCGTACGCGTGCTCCTGATTCGACCAAAGCTTCGAAATGCTGTCCCCGAAGCTTAACGGTATTAATCCCTACATGAATAAGAATTTCTGCACCGCTATCACTATGAATCACGATCGCGTGCTTCGTCTTGAACAAATTCATGATCGTGCCGTTAACCGGCGAAGCCACAAGACCTTCCGAAGGTACGAATGCAATGCCTTTACCCATCAGTTCATCGCCGAAAGTCGGATCAGGTACTTCGGTAAGCGGAATCGAACGTCCGTTCATTGGCGATAAGATGGTTTCGTTGGTTGCCGGGATTTTAGCCGGTTCTTCGACAATCGTTACGGAACTCGGCGATGTAGCAGTTGTCGATTCAGAAGTTGTACTTGAAGTAGGCTCAGACTTTGTATTGCCCAAGTTTGCAACATCTGGAACCGCAATCTCTTCCTTGATTCCCAAAACAAATGACACGATAGTCGCGACTACAAAAGCAATTGCCATACTAGCGATTGCGTAGCCGAATGTCGGACCGATCATCGCAGGCAGACCCGGAAGACCGCCGTTACCCGCAAGAACATAAGCATTAACGCCAAAGCCCATACCGAATGCTCCGCCTGCCGCACTACCGATCATACCGGCGATAAAAGGCTTTTTATACGTCATATTGACGCCATACATCGCAGGTTCTGTTACGCCCATCAATGCCGTGAAACTTGTGGATAATGCAACCGATTTAAGCTTTTTGTCTTTCGCACGGAAAAACACCCCGAAAGTTGCGCCAGCTTGACCCATATTCGAAATATAAGTGAGCGGCAAAAATTTATCGAAACCGACCGTTGCCAAATTACTCAAGATAACCGGAACAATTGCATAGTGCATCCCTGTCATGACGATCAGTGCCATCGCACCGCCCAAAATAGCGCCTCCGACAACACCTCCGCTTGCGAGCAACCAGTTGATACCGCCAGACAGACCGTTACCAATGACCGTACCCAGTGGTCCAATTGCAATCAATGTGATCGGTACGACTACAACGAGCGTAATCAACGGAACGAACAACAATTTGACCGAAGACGGCATAATCTTATCGACCCATTTTTCCACATAAGCCATTAACCAAATCGCAAGCAAGATTGGAATAACCGTTGACGAGTAACTTACTGCGGTAACGGGAAGACCTAGGAACGACACCGGATTTCCGGAAGACAATAACGCTCCCATGTCCGGATACAGCAATGCCGCGACAACGGCTATACCGACATAGGGATTAGCTCCAAATTTCCGCGACGCGCTGACCGCAATCAGGATTGGTAAAAAGTAAAATACGCCGTCGCCGATCGCAGAAATAATACGGTACACGTCGGTATCGACCGACATCCAGTTCCATGCGACGAATAAAGCGACGAATCCTTTAAGCAGACCCGCACCTGCAATGGCTGGAAGAATCGGAGCAAATACGCCGGCGATAAAATCAAACAAACGGGAGATTGGATTTTTTGTTTTCTTTTGCGTCGAACTTTGCGTAGAAGCGGTCGTGTCTGCTTTTAAAGCAGGGTGCTGGTCAACGATCGCTCCGTAGACTTTAGGGACGTCGTTGCCGATAATGACCTGATATTGATCGCCCGCGATATTGATTCCCATCACTTTATCTAACTTTTTGAGTTCTGCTGCATTTGCTTTGTCGTTGTCTTTCAGACTGAAACGAAGGCGTGTGATACAGTGATAGACCGAATTGACATTCTCGATCCCGCCTACAGATTCAATAATTTTTTGAGCTGTTTCTTGATTGTTCATTAAAGGTTCCTCCGTACGTTAATTTGAAATGCGGACACAAAAAATACCCGAACGAATAGACGTCTCCTTATAGAGTACGTCTGGATCATTCGGGTATTGCCTGATTGAACAGTAACAAGCCCTTGTGTGCTTCTTAGTCTATTCGATTTTTCATAAGCCGTGCCAAGTGTAGCGAAAGATACAATTGTTCGGAGTGCGTCATATCATATTGATAGTTTTTGCGAATAAAACGTTCAATCTTATGGATGCAAGCAAAAGCTTCAGGATAATTCTTTTTCACGATTTCGTATAAATACTCTTCAACGTCTTCGTAACTGGAATGGGTCACAACACGCTGGCAAAAGTATTTCAGATGCGTGGTAAAACGGAAATAGTTCACGCTGTCTTCATCCAATTCCACATTGTAATGATACTTTACGATATTCATAATTTCCTGCAAAAGCTGCATAAGACGTGTAACATCATTCATCGAATCGCTCACTTCGGCATTGACGAAATGAAGCGCGATGTTGCAAATTTCTTCTTTGGGGAATTCGATATTCAATCGTTCTTTGAGTATATTCAACGCTTCTTTGGCTACATCGTATTCCGCTTTGTAAAAATGTTGAATTTCCCAAGACAACGGATTACGTATAATCATGTCGCTTTGTATACGTTGTACAGCAAATTGAATATGATCCGATAACGACACGTAAATGCCGTCGCTAATCGTTTTGCCCAGTTGCATACGAGCAAGCGTAACCACATCATCAGTTGCTTGTAAAATATCGATAGGCACATCCATAATCGTAGCTTTGAACTTTTCGTACAATACTTCATCTTGCAAACGGAATATCTTTTCGATCCGCTTCTCGTCGACGAAATCGCCGACTTTAGAATTGAACCCGATCCCTTTACCGAGAATCAGTAATTCTTGATTTTTATCATCTTCGGTACTGACGATATTGTTGTTGAATATCTGCTTAATGATCACATGTACCACCTGTTTTAGAGGATTAAGTGCCTATCCCGAAACAAAAAGCCGGGCGATCGTCCCGCCGTCTATGACGGAAGCAACTTATTTCGGGATAAGCACCAAAAAGGGCAATACCTACAATGAAAGAAGCATACGTAATAATCAGGAATCAAGTTCCAGATCGATACGTCTCAGCTATTCATCGTGGGTATTGCCCGCATTACCGGTAACAAGCCTCGCCATCATCATAGCACTAGCAAAAAAGTGAGTCAATCAAAAATCGATATTTAAAGATCTTATTTAGAGTTAACGTATAGTTGCCGGATTGCTGGACTTCACCTAAAATGATACTCATTGTGGTAAAAATATATATTTTCATACATAGGAATATTTGAATATTGTGGATTTCCATATTTGATTGGGATTTGGAGGGTTTGAGGTATGGGGGTAAAAAAAGACATGATCACTAAAAAGCCGACGAGCAACAATACGGTATATGGGGTATTGTTTGCGATCGGATTGGTGCACTTGGTTAACGATTCGATGCAATCGGTGATTCCGGCGATCATGCCGATTTTGCAAGATTCGATGCAGCTGAGTTATGGGCAGCTGGGTTGGATTTTGTTTGCGATTAATTTTACGGCTTCGATCATGCAGCCGGTAATCGGTTTGTTTGCGGATAAGCGTCCGACACCTGCCCTATTGCCGATGGCGATGGCGTCTACGCTGACGGGGATGCTGCTGCTCGCTTATGCGCCGAGTTATGCCGCTGTTATTATCGCGGTCATTTTCGTCGGCTTAGGTTCAGCGGCATTTCACCCGGAAGGATCGCGCGTCTCGCATATGGCAGCAGGATCGCGTCGAGGGCTGGCGCAATCGATTTTCCAAGTCGGAGGTAACGCCGGGCAATCTCTTGCTCCGCTGCTGACGCGGCTCATCTTTATCCCGCTGGGGCAATTTGGAGCGATCTGGTTCACGGGCATAGCGGCGATCGGAATCGTGATTCAAATTTTTATCGCTCGTTGGTATGGACGTACGCTCAAGATTGCGGCGACGACGAAAAAAACGGTTGTACGTAAAGTCATGAATCCGGCTGTACGCCGCAAAGTAACCAAAGCGATGATTATGCTGTTGCTGCTCGTATTTGTCCGTTCATGGTATGTGACTTCGGTCGGAAGTTATTACGCGTTTTATTTGCGTGATGTATTTTCCGTGAGTATCGCAGATGCGCAAATCTATGTCTTTTTGTTTCTTGCGGCAGGTGCGCTGGGCACACTACTCGGCGGGCCTTTTGCAGATCGTTTCGGTAAACGGAATGTGTTGTTCGGATCGATGTTATTTGCGGCTCCGCTGACTCTTTTGCTACCTTATGCGAATCTAATGTGGACGGGAATTTTACTGACATTGATTGGGTTTATTTTGCTATCGAGCTTCTCGGTGTCGGTCGTGTATGCGCAAATGTTGATACCGGGGCGAGTCGGAGCTGTATCGGGGCTTGTGACAGGATTGGCTTTTGGGATGGGCGGTCTTGGCGGATTGGTTCTGGGCAATTGGATTGACGCCTCGGGTGTCGCTACGGTGATGCAGTTTTGTAGTTATTTGCCGCTGCTTGGCGTGATAACGTTCTTGTTGCCGAGTGATCGTAAGTTGAATGAGTGGGCGAAGGAAAATGAAGTGGAGGATTAACTCGCTATGGGAAGCGAGACGACTGCGAGGGGAATTCGTTTCGGTCGCTTGTTGAAATTGAGAAAAGTGATTGGACTCTTAATAGGAGTTTTCTCAATTTCAAAGGCGAACGCTAACGCTCCTCTACTGAATCCCCTCTACGTCGTCTCGCTTCTAGCTACGTTGGGGGGTTATAGAAATTAAAGAAAGGAGAACTTTTGAGGGTTCTCCTTTCTTTTTATTCAACCGTAGATACCGAGCGCTAAAAACACTGTCGACGCCAACATGATCCCTGTCATCCAATACGAGACGATATATCGTTTCGAATCAAAAATATAGATGCGTTCAAATGTAGCACGTACAGCAAAAAGTGCAGTAACCAACCCAGCTATCCACACATATCCGTAAGGGGCACTCAAAAAGATCAAAAAGCCAACCCCCAATACACTGCTGATGACGATAAACCAGACGTAAGGCTTGAATCCGTCTCCGTCTATGTCCCACATTTTATCTTTATTTTCTAAAATAATACGATCTAATACCCATTGAAGGACTGCTAGACCCGCTACAATCGGAGAAATGACAAGCATGCTCTCACCTCTTTCTTCCAGATAAGGTATATACGCAAAAAAGAACGCCGAGGTCACAAAACCTTCGGCGTTCTTGATCGAGATAAAGATTAACGAATGACGACTTTCGCTTTTTTCGTAGGATCCAGCGTGCCGTAGCCGAGCATCTGGATCGCAAATTCTTTGCCTTCAGGAATGTTGCGGTACACGTCTACGCGGTGATAATTGCCTTGTTCGTCTTGAACGGATTGTTCTTCGATTGCGTTCTCGTCGAATTTGTAGACTTGACCGTCTACTTGGAGCGAGGTGCCTTCGTAAATCCACAAGCCTTCCGGTACCCGAGTTTGGAGAAATACATCTTTGCCTTTTCGGTGAACCAGGTATTGAACCTGCTTATCTTCCGCTAGCGTATCGCTTACGGTTTCTTGCTCCGCCGTCGGCGCATCGATCTTCGTCCAGTGATTGGGTTCAATATGCGCGATCCAAGCTCCGTCAAATGAAGCCGTCAAAGGTTTACCTCGGAAATCGTAGCTATCCCAATAGTCGTATGTCATTTGATCTTGCTTATCGTTTTTCGCCATACCTTGTATACCGAATTTAATAAATTCTTGTTCATTCTCGCGTTCCTGTTGTTGGATCGTGTCCGGTGTAGGATCTTGCATACCCGACATGGTGACGACTCCATCGGTCAGCGAAATATTCGCAAATCGAACAATTTCTCCGTCTTGAAGCGCACGACTTTTTTCTCCGCGATATACAGGGATCGCAATACTATAAGGATCGATTAACGCATTCCCAAGCGTCCACCCGCTTTGCGCCGTGAAGTCTCTAGCATCTTGAATCGGAACCGTTTCTGTAGGGATTTCACTTTTTGACGAATCCAATGTAAAGTCGATATTCCACGGTCCTTTGATAGCACGGACTTTCTCAGGATAACTGTAGGTCATCGTCAGATCGGACAATTGGTCTTCGGTCAACCCTTCTCGAATGACATATTCGCCTTCCCAGAGTCCATCGCTTGTTTTCGAACGATCAGGTGCCGAAAATCCCGAATAACTGATTTGTTTATCGCCTGATTGTAAGCTAATCGTACTCATGCGATCCATCGTGAACAGATTTTCATCTTCGGTATCTAACTGAGGAGCATTTGAATTAGGTAAGAATTTAACTTTCAATGTTTTCTTACTGGCATCCCAATCGATATCCGTTACTTTAATTTTAAAATCTTGATCCGGTAGCACCGTATATTCTTGACCTGATTTAAGCTTGCCTTCAATCGGAACCTTCGTATGGCGAATCATCCATAAATCCGACATTTCTAACCGATAACGATGTTCGCCCGGAGTCGAATTAAAATCTCCCGTCACTACAGATAGCGTATTTAACGTACGGTTGTTTTGCCAGTCCTCTACATTACGCACATCGCCGATATTAAATTCTGCCATTTGCATGTCTAATTTTTTACCGGTATCCAGATCTGTGATCGAAGATTTATCGAATGCAGCGATCTGAATATCTTCATCGCTAAGCCCGCTAAGCGAAACATGGAGTTTCATCTGCTCTTCTGCGTCACTTTGACCGAATCTTCGTTCTCCGCCTTGTACGACGTTGTTGACTTTGAGCACGATACCGTCCACTTCCGCTTGAGCTTCAAGCGCTTGCCCGACTGCCGATGCGCTGGCTTCCGGCTGCAAACTCTTCCAATACCCTTGTGACGCCGCAGCTCCGATCACAATGACGGCTGCCAAAGACGCATAGGCTATAGGCAATATCCAACGTTTCCGTCGATTAGAGTTAGACCTTGAAAGGTCTTCCGACGTTTGCCAACCTGATCCCCGCTTATCCGCTTCTAATCGAATTTTGTTCCACATGACATCGTAATTCGGCTGTTCTTTGCGCAAATTCCGCAGCTTGTTCTCCGTATCGTGGTCAGTAGCTCGAAGCATGATGGTCGCCTTCTTTCTTCGGCATCGCCGTTTGGTTAGGAACAACTTTTTTTAACGCCTGAAGCCCTCTGCTGATTCTGGATTTGGCGGTTCCAAGAGGTACGCCGAGCGCTTCTGCGGTCTCTGCTGTAGATAAATCTGCCATATAATAAAGCAATAAAGCTTCTCGAAGCTTCGGTTTGAGTGATTTCAATACTTCTTCAAACTCACCTGAGGTCTCGCTTTTTTCATACGATTGTTCAGGCGTTTGCGTTAAGCGCAGCGGCATTGATAACCAAAAAGCACGCTTTTCTTTGATTTCTCCGTTCGTTCGACGCCGCATCATCGAATGACATTCGTTCGCCGCGATTTTCATCAGCCAAGCTTTCAAATAATCGATACCGCTTCGATCTGCCAATAGCGCTTTGACAAACACTTCCTGACACACGTCTTCTGCATCTGCTCGGCTCCGCAGCATATATAAGCAATAATGGTATACCGTTTCTTTATACGTCTCGAACAGTTCGCGATCGTCCAATTGCACTCACTTCCTTTGCCCCTCTGTGTAGTCATGACTCGACGATAAGAACACGCAAAGACCGAAATAAGTTCCTTTTTCCGTTAAAAAATTTCAAAATAAAAAAAGGACGACACGAGGTCGCCCTTTGACTTTATGGATAACAGACACCATCCGACGCCTTTGCCACAAGCGTTGTTACTTACCGATCGATTCCAAATACTCGGAAACTTGTGTAGGCGTTTTAGCGAATTTACTGTGCAGATGCGCGATTTTTTCGCCGTTTTGGAAAACGAGCAGGCTCGGAATTCCGCGTACTTCGTTCGACTCCGCAATTTCTTGGAACTTTTCAGCGTCCATCGCGAAAAATTGCTTATCTTCGTTTTTGTCCATGATTCCGCCGATAAAACGATCCAAGTTTTTGCAGTCCGGGCACCAGTTCGTATCAAATTTGATTACGGTATAACCGTCGCCACCGATTTGTTGATTATATTGTTCCAAGCTCTCAATACGTTCCATGTGTAGTTGCTCCTCTCAATTTCGGGAAATGGTCCGTTTAATACGAATCGTTGTACGAATCGCCTGGATTTGGACGCATGCGGCGTTTTGCAGCTTGAAGCGCACGCTCCATATCCTGCACCGCTTCATCGACGATTCGGCGATCCACCAAATAATCTTGCACCTTCGCTTTTTCAGCCAATCGCGCAATTTCAGCGTCTTTCTTCTCCAGATCGTAACCTTGGCGGCGCTGAAGCGCATTGTACTTGTCGAGCAAATCCGAGATCACTTGATAAAACCGTTCATAGTCGAGGATCACGTCATCCAAAAAGGCATCGACATCTTCTTTCGTATAACCTCGCATTTTAACGGGAAAATCTTTCTCATGAATTTGCAAAGCGTCAAGCTTGATTCCAAGCTGCTTAAACAAGCGCTTTTGTTCTTCAAGTTGGCGCTGGTATTGCTCATCCATACCGATCCCTCCTTTATTTAATGTACCATATTCTGTGATTGAGTTGATGAATTTTTGATTAAAAGATTTTGCAAAACCGATTGTTTAAATACTCCATTGCCCTGCGCGGAATACCGGCTCAATCGTTCCGTCTTGCAATTCGCCGTCAATATCCAATTCAGCTGATCCAACCATAAAGTCTACATGCGTCAAACTTGAGTTGCCGCCGCGTGCCAACAATTCCTCTTGCGACAATGCGGCGCCGCCTTTCATATTGACCGGATAACAGCTTCCCAGCGCAAAGTGACAAGACGCATTTTCATCGATTCCGGTATTGTAGAATACACGGTTTAAGTTGGAGATTGGAGAATCGTCGGGAACCAAGGCGACTTCGCCGAGATATTTCGCGCCTTCGTCGGTATCAAGTAACGATTCCAAATGCTCGCGTCCCGATTGAGCGTCGAATGCGATGACACGTCCATTTTCAAAAGTCAGCGACAACTTCTCAACCAGACGTCCGTTCAGATTAAGTGGCAGCGTCGCGGTCACCGTACCGTTTACGCCTGCACGATTGGGCATCGTATACACTTCTTCAGTCGGCATATTCGCTACAAAGTATACACCCGATTGATTGGTGTCGCCGCCGCCGAGCCATAGATGATTCAGAGCCAATTCGACTTTGAGATTCGTTTCAGGTGCGCGGTAATGCAGACTTTTATAATTTTTATCATTCAGCTTGCTTTGCATGACTTTGAGCGTCTCGATATGAGTGTGCCAATTGGCTACCGCATCGCCTTCGCCGACGCGGTTCATTTGGAAAATGGTGTCCCACATCGCATCCACGCGTTCATTCTCCGGCAGATCGGCAAAGACTTTATTCGCCCATGCAACCGTCGGAGCTTTGATCAGACACCAAGACAATTGATTAGTACGGACAAAATGCTGATACCCTTTTCGCGCCGCTGCTGCCGCTTTGGTCGCACGCGCCACGCGCATCGAATCGATGCCGCGATACAACTCGGGATCGGGAACTTTGATATGCATGACCGCGCCGCCTTCGGCAGCCATTTTTTCTAATGCTTCAGCTTTGAAAGTCGGATAATAATCAAACGTATCTTCCGACGCATATTCGTAACGCAAACGCGTAGAAGCTTCGTCTTCCCATTCGATCTCGACGTATTTGGCGCCGGCTTCATACGCTTTTTTGACGACCAATCGCGTAAAATCCGCCGCTTCGATCGGAGATTGCAGATGAAGCACCTGCCCCTTCTGAATGTTGACCCCTACCTTTACGACTAACTCCGCGTATTGTTCCAGTTTTTGCGTAAATTGATCCATGTTTGCTTCCCCCAGTTGTGTATGTAAGTCGGTTCGGTTCAAGCTCTTTATTTTATCATAGTCAAAGACTGTGCAAAAATCCACTTGGTGCATCGTTTCAGGCAACTCTTTATCGATCAGAGAGTTACGCGATGTCCAGACCATTAGATTCGTCTTTACAAATTGAAGCGCTTTCTGTTATAGTCGCGGCAATCATTCACTTAGGCAAAGGAGTCTACCCCATGACGATTTTCCGTATCCTTCAACCGCACGAATTAACCCAAGCGGCTCAGCTTTCGGACGCAGTGTTTCGTCCGAATATTTCCCCTTCGATGGCGGAGATGTTTCCGCCTTTATTTGCGCCGGGCATCGTTCATTCTTACGGCGCTTTTGCCGAAGACGGCACGCTCGCCGCTTTTATGGGGCTTGCGCCTTCGAGGCTGCGCGTAGGCGGCGTAGCGTCGATCCGCGCGTTCTCGATCGGCTCGGTCTGCACCTCGCCTCATCATCGGGGTGCAGGGCTTGCCGGAAACTTGCTTGAGCTGAGCATCGCTCACGCTAAGCAAGCCCAAGCTCCGCTGCTGTTGATCTCCGGCGATCGCTCGCTGTATACAAGAGCGGGCAGCGCCGCTTTTGGGCGCGCGACCCGGTTCGCGCTACGCCCTCGTCTGCCGGAATCGTCGGCTTCCGGCGCAAGTTCATCGCCGCTGACTATCCGCGCGATGATCCCGCAAGATTTGCAGCGCATCCATACGCTGCATGAAGCCAGCCCGACCCGCTTCGAAGAAAGCGTCACCGGGCTTGGTAGCCGGCTCGGCGCCGCTGCGTATGCCGCCGTACTCGGCAACCAGCCTTTGACGCTGGTTGCGGAAGACCACAGCGGCATTGTCGCCTATGCCGCTCTAGCCGTGCCTGAAAATCGGCACGCCTCTACAAATCCAGCCACCGTCGTTTCTTACGGCGGCGCCCCTAGGGATGTCGCTGCTTTACTCGCAGCGGCATCGGAAACATTCGATTTGTCCCACTTGCAAATCGACGTCCCGTGGCAAGATCAAGAACTGCAAGCTATCCTTCGCCAACCCTATAATGAAGAAGAGCAAGTCCACAACGGCGGTACGCTATTGATCACTGATCTTCGTATTCTGCTGGATCAAGCGAGTGATCTGTGGAGTCTTTCGTGGGAAGAAGCGCTTCAAATCGACGATACCGGGAAAGTATTTGCGACTTCTAGCCGCCGTGAACTCCAGTCAACCGAAGTATATGGAATTTTGTTCGACCACACCTATACGCGTCAGTCCGATATTCCAAGTTGGTTTGAATCTATTCCGCTCCCTTCTACCTATGGTTTGCATTACATTTAATCCTCATTCCGTTTGTCTTTTGAACGTCCGGGTAATAGGTATAAGATGAAAAACAAGAGTCATCATGACGATGCAACAACGCGTCACCAAAGGCACAGCGATAGATCGTCTTTTCGATCTGCTCGCTTTGCCTTTTCGTGTCTAACTCGCCGCTGGACGGTTCGAAAGAGAGATGAATAACGATTGAAAGGTAAAGAACTGCTCAAAGATTATGTGTTCGCGCATATCCCCGGTTATGCTGTTGCGGTCTTGCTGATTGTCGTCGCCAACGTGGTGCAATCTGCACTCCCTCTTGTCTTGGGACGCTTTACCGACGATCTTCAAGCCGGAAGTCTGAATTACGATCTCGTTTCTTCCTTCGCTCTGCTGCTGCTCGGGATCGGCATTACATATGGCGTCTTATTTGGTCTAGGACAATATCAAGTGATGCGACTCGGTCGGCGCTTCGAATTCGAAGTCCGGCAAAAATTGTTCAGCAAATTTTCTACATTAAGCGAACACTTTTTTTCCAAACAAGGTACGGGCAAGCTTCTCAGTTACGTCACGAACGATGTGCAATCGGTACGGGAATCGATCTCGAATGGGGTCACGCAGACGACTAACGCGGTCGTTCTGCTCCTGTCTTGTATCGTGATGATGGTAATTGGCGATATTCCGCTATCTTTGATTCTCATCTGTATCAGCCCGCTGATTCTGATTCCGCTCATCGTCGTTCGAATCGGCCCTCAAATTCGCAAACGTTCGATGAATGTACAAGAATCGTTAGCGGGGATGACCGAATCTGCCGAAGAACAATTTGGCGGAATCCGCGTTACGAAAACTTTTGGCACGGAACAGATCGCAGGACGGCGTTTTGGAGAAAAAGTCGATCTGATTCGGAGCGCTCAATTATTTCTGGTACGACTGTCTTCTTTGTTCCAAGCGGTTATTCCGTTTCTCGGCGCTTTGTCGCTTGTGCTGGCGTTACTGCTTGGCGGTACGCAAACGTTGAACGGCACGATAACGCTCGGCAGCTTCGTTTCGCTTACCTTGTATATGCGCATCATCGTAGGGCCGCTTCAGCAGATCGGCAACGTCATCAATATGATGCAGCGCTCCGGCGCTTCGCTCGAACGGGTGAATCGTCTGATGAACGAAGAACCCGATGTGCAAAACGAAGAAAACGCACAGATCCTCGATAAGCCGCAAGAAATCCGGTTTGAACATCTAACGTTCTCATATCCGGGCAGTGCTGAACCTGCGCTCAAAGAATTGGATTTCACGATTGCGCCGGGTCAGACGATCGGTATCGTAGGACGTACCGGCAGCGGCAAAACGACGCTCGTCAAACTTCTGATGCGAATCTACGAACCGCCGCGCGGCTCGCTCTTTTTCGGGTATACGGATATTCGCGATCTGACGCTGGAAAGTCTGCGCGAACGCGTGGCTTATGTGCCGCAAGACGGCTTTTTGTTCAGTACGACGATTCGCGACAATATCGCTTTCAGCGACCGTGAAGCTCCAATCGAGAAAGTCGAGACTGGTGCCAAACACGCGATGATTTACGATAATATTTCACGCTTCCCAGAAGGATTCGACACGCAGCTTGGCGAGCGCGGCGTCACACTCTCCGGTGGGCAACGTCAACGAACCAGTCTGGCGCGCGGATTAACCAAAAAAGCGCAATTGCTGATTCTCGACGATAGTATGAGCGCGGTCGATGCGGTCACCGAAACCGGGATCTTGGACAATCTGATTCAAGAACGACACGGCAAAACAACGTTGATTATTTCGCACCGAATCAGCGCAGTGAAGCACGCGGACGAAATTATCGTATTAAGCGAAGGACAGATCGTTCAACGGGGTACGCATGAAGAATTGCTGCGCCGCGAAGGCGCTTATGCCATAATGCACCGTCTGCAAGAGGAGGGGCTTCGCCATGACGAAATCGAATAATTCACCATCAACCGATGGAACATCTACGAAAGCAAATCGTCAGACTTCTTTTGCTTCTTCGACGTTAAAATTGCTGATGGGTTACGCCAAACCGCATACCCTGGCTTTTGTCGGCGTTGCCATCTGTGCGCTACTCGGTATTTCTGCCGAACTACTGCAACCGCTGATTGTCCAGATCGCGATCGACGATCATTTAGCCAAAGGCGAAGGCGGAAGTTCGCTGATCCGGCTCGGGATTTTTTACTTGGGGATTGCGATTGTCAGCTTTATCTTTACCTATCTGCAAAATAATTTGTTGCAGTATGCCGGGCAAAGTATTATCGCTCGAATTCGCAAAGATTTATTTGGACATATTTCGAAAATGTCGATGTCGTTTTTTGATCGTACGCATAGCGGCAGTCTCGTGACAAATGTCTCCAACGATACCGAGACGATCAGCCAATTTTTCACGCAAGTGCTGCTAAGTCTGGTACGCGACGGGATGATGCTGATTCTGATCATCGTTTTGATGTTTAGTCTTGATCCACAGCTTGCTGCTTTTTCGATGCTGATTCTTCCTGTTATTTTTGTAGTCGCCGCTTTGTTCCGCTCGTATTTGAGAAGCACGTATCAACAAGCGCGGAGCCGGTTGTCTCGTCTGATTGCTTTTACAGCCGAAAACTTATCGGGCATGGGACTCATTCAATCGTTCCGTCAAGAAGACGAGCAATTAGGAAGATTCACTGAGCAGAACCGTAAATACTGGGACGCCAATCTCAAGCAAATCCGCTCCAACGTCTTGTTTAACCGAACGTTTGATATTCTAGGCAATGCGGCGCTAGTCTTGATGGTCTGGTTAGGTGGACGTGCCGTGCTGGGTCAAAGTATGGAAGTCGGCGTCTTGTATGCGTTCGTCAGCTATATCCGGCAATTTTTCCAACCGATCAACCAGATCACCATGCAGTGGAATACGTTCCAATCGACCACGGTTGCGGTCGAACGGATTCAGCGCGTGCTGCAGACTCAACCCAATGTAGGCGAACCTCTGGATACCGAACGTGTGTCATTAGATAAAACAGCCCTTCGCGGCGACGTAGATTTCCGTAATGTGACTTTCGGTTACCGCCCGGATCGCCCAGTGTTAAAAAGTCTGGATCTGCATATTCAATCCGGCGAAATGATCGGCGTCGTCGGTACGACAGGTGCCGGCAAAAGCACGCTGATCAGTCTGCTCAACCGATTCTACGACGTGAATCAAGGGTCGATCGAAATCGACGGCACCGATATCCGCAAATTCAGCCAAAGCGACCTTCATGCCGCTGTCGGATTGATCCAGCAAGATCCGTATCTATTCGCCGGTTCCATCATCGATAACGTCCGTTTGTTCCGCGAAGACATTACGCGTGAACAAGTCATCGAAGCTTGCCGGTTCGTCGGCGCACATCCGATGATTCTCAGATTGCCTAGCGGCTACGATACGCATCTATCCGAACGCGGCAGCGGCTTATCCGCCGGCGAACGTCAATTGATCTCTTTTGCGAGAATCCTTGTATTCCGCCCGAAAATCCTAATCTTGGACGAAGCCACAGCCAACCTCGACTCCGAGACCGAAAAGCTTGTCCAACAAGCATTGGCATCCGTATCCAAAGGTCGAACGACCATCGTAATCGCTCACCGCTTATCCACGATTATGCACGCCGACCGCATCCTAGTGATGCAAAACGGCGAATTGACCGAGCAAGGCACACATGCCCAATTGCTCGCCAGCGGCGGTCATTACGCCGATCTCTACCGCCACGCCCGCCAATCCGGAAGAGAACAACTTCCAAGCTAAAAGAAATCCTAAAAAGCCCTTATCCGATGTTTCGGATAAGGGCTTTTTATTGTGGGGAGTTACACTGACGCGAGAAGCGAGACGACGGAGAGATAAATTCAGTGCAGGTAAAGCATTTCGAAGAAATGCACTTCGGAAGCCTATGCTTAAGTGTTCGCCTTTGTGATGCAGATTCTCCAGAAGATAACTGTCGAATTTGCATCGCTAATTGGGAAAAACCTTATAAAACTTTTAATCAACTTTCCCAATTTCAACAAGCGACCTAAAGGCTTTCGAAGAAAGACACATCGTAAGCATACGCTAACGAATTTATCTCGCAGTCGTCTCGCTTCCCCACCCAAGTAACTTTTGTAACAATCTCAGTCCGCAATCCGACCTGAGGTAGACAATAAAATCTTCATCCGCTCTTGCACCAGATTCATATCCAGCGGCTTCGTCAGATAATCCGATGCACCCGCGTTTAGACATTTTTCCCGATCTTCTTTCATCGCTTTAGCCGTTAGCGCAAGAATCGGAATATGAGCTAACTCCGGAGCCAAGCGAATCCGGCGCATCGTCTCTAACCCATCGAGTTCCGGCATCATAATGTCCATGAAGATCATATCGAACGGGCCTTCGGTATTTAACTTATCCAATGCGTCCAGCCCAGTCAGTGCGACAACGATATCAACGCCGTGCTTCTCGAGCATGCTCGTGAGCGCGTACACATTGCGAATATCGTCGTCTACGATCATCATGCGCGTACCTTCCAGCGCTAAATCTAAATCTTGCGCAGAAGGCGGGAACAACGCTTGCGTTTCACGCTCTTCCGTTCCTTCGGAGTCCGGCACAATTCGAATCGATCCATGTTGATGGTCAGACGTAGATTTCAATGAGAAATCTGCCTGATCGGTGAACGGCTCAATCGGCAGCCCTTCTTCAAAAGACGGAGCTTGTTGCAGCGAATGAGCGCTTGACCAGAATCGACGCGTATTGAGCGGCAAGAACAAATCAGCTAATTCTCCATCGTCTTTGACGCACGGAATATACAAGCAGAATGTACTGCCTACGCCGTACTGACTATCGAGCGTGATCTCACCGCCCAATAGATTCGACAACTGCGTCGAGATCGACAAACCAAGCCCCGTTCCGCCGTACTTGCGAGCAATCGTGCCGTCCGCTTGTTGGAACGCTTGGAAAATCAGCTGACGATTTTCTTCAGTAATCCCGATTCCCGTATCGTTAACGCTGAATGCCAACTGATCGTAAGCCGCGCCTTCCGGATTGACCTTTTTTCCCGGTACACGACCGATTCGCAGTACGACTTCGCCTCGCTCCGTAAACTTGAATGCGTTCGACAACAAGTTTCGCAAAATCTGTCCAAGACGCAGTTCATCGGTGAAAATATAACCCGGTACGTTTTCTTCGATTTCGATTCGGAAATCCAATTGTTTGCGCATCGCAATCTCAGCGAAGTAACGCTCCATATCCGAAGCCACTTTAGCCAAATCGACCGTTTCTACAGCGATATCGATTTTACCGGCTTCGACTTTGGACAGATCCAAGATATCATTGATCAGGTTAAGCAGATCTTTACCGGAAGCGTGAATACTCGATGCGTACTCGGCTTCTTTGGCAGTCAACGTCCGATTCTCGTTTTCGGCAAGAATTTGCGACAAGATCAACATACTGTTGAGCGGTGTCCGCAATTCATGCGACATATTTGCCAAAAATTCCGATTTGTATTTAGAACTCACTTGAAGCTCTTGCGCGTATTGCTGCGTTTCTTCGACCGCAAGTTCTGCCGCATGTTTTTGCTCCCCAAGCTGTTCGTTGATACTTTCCAGCTCGTCTCGCTGCGTCATCAATTCTTGCGATTGAACTTGAAGTTCTTCAGACTGCATCTGAATTTCTTCGGATTGCGCTTGTAGTTCTTCGTTGAGCGCTTGCGATTCACGGTATAGGCGTTCAATCTCTTGTCTAGCTTCTACCGTCTGGAGCGTACTACCGAGAAGCTCGGCTTTGCGCTCCAAGCGCTCGACTTCGGAACGTTCGAATGGCTTCGGCGATGCCCATTCTATTACCGCTTTGACTTGACCGCCGTATAGCACTGGAATGAGCAAGACTTCTGCCGATGAAGTATTTCCCAAAGCCGAAGAAACTTTGACGTAATCAGTTGGTACATCCTGCATATGCAGCGTGCGTCCTTCTAATGCGCAGCGTCCAACCAAGCCTTCACCGACTTTGATTTCAACGTTATCTGTACGCTCTGCATGTTCGTGATCTTCGGCGAGCACAGCTGATTTGATCAACACGTTTTGCGCAGCGTCCATCTTGTAGAGAACACCGACCGGTATGCCTGTCGTTTCGGATACTTTTGACATAAAAGCTTCCGCCAATTCTTCACTGGACTTCGAAGAACGTTCTTGCAGCAATTCCGCCAACCGAATCAACCGTTCTTTGTGCTGGTCTTCCGCTTGAACTTTGGTCAGCAGCAAGTTTGTCGACTCGCCTAAATCTCCAACCTCATCGTTCGAACGAACATGAATCCGTTCACGTAGATCGCCGCCAAGTGTAATTGAGCGAATCACCGATGTTACATGGGAGATCGTTTTGGAAATATTGCGTGCAATCGCAAGCGCAGCAATAATCGAGACGATTCCGACCAACGCCCATAGACCGATCATGGCATAGATCATCCGGTCGCTATCGGCTTTCAATTCGGCAACCCGAGCATCGGTCAACCGCTGCTCGGTATCGCGAAACGAATCGAATTGTACGCGTAGCTGATCCATCTCCCGCTTCCCTGCATCTCCGGTATAGAAAGCGAGCATATCGGCTTCTCGTCCTTCGCTTTTCAGCGCGATTGTACGATCGCCCATCTCGGTAATCCAACTTTCGATATTCGCGCGAATCAAACTGAGCGTTTGTTGTTGAGCCGCATTGTCGCCGACCAATTCATACAAGCGGCTATATGTCGTTTCCCATTCACTGCGCCCTGTTGTATAGGGCTGGAGATAATCGCGGTCGCCGGTAAGCAGATAGCCGCGTTGACCCGTCTCCATATCCAAGACGTTTTTTTGCAAGACGCTTAATTCATCGTGTACCGCAATATCATGCTCGCTAATAAAAGCATTGGCTTCTTGCAAACTTCGGACTTGAGAAGAAACCGCCAACAGCGATAATCCTAAACAAATCAAAATGAACAAATACCCCGCCAGTATTTTTGCGCCAATATTAAACCTTGTTTTTTTCGGCACTTCCATGCCCTCCGCTCGTTTTACTCTGGAAGATTTGATGGCTCGAATCGCTGCGCCCGTTGTTCAAACAACTGGCTTTCCAGCATTTCGATTCGCTTGCGCTCCCACTCCGCTCGCTTTTCTATCCATGACTTGGAGTCTTCGTCTTCGACAATATGCCAAAGATCGCTAAGCAAATAATCTTGCACCTGCACGATCCGGTCGCGATAAGGACCATTGACCCAGACCAGACCTTGCGGAAGCAACCGCATTTGCCGCTGACGATCCGCGGCTTCCGCGATCTGTCCGAGTTGGATGATGTTCAACATTTGCCCGAAGGTATACCAATTCATTGAAATTTCTACTTCCGCTCGATCAACTTGAAATCGTCGTAATGGAAACCTGGGGCAACGATACACGTTACCAATACAGGTTCGTCGCCGATCGGACGCGCTTTTTGCCAAACTTTCCCCGGAACCAGCCCTTGGAAAGTTTGACCGTTCGCCGTGTCCGGGCCAAGAATGATTTCCTCGCCTTCCACAGGTTCTTCGCCGTCGCCGCCAAGTGTCAAAGCCAAAGCTCCGCCTGTGTGCCAGAGCCACAGTTCATCGGAATGTACGACATGCCATTCGGAAAATTCGCCGGGATGCAACAAGAAATAGATCGAACTCGCCGCATAACGGTCGCCGCTATATTCTTCGGGTAACGAACGATGCGGAATCGTGAACGAAGACTTCCAGATTTCTTTGTGCCAGCCGCCTTCGATATGACCTTCAAGCCCCAGCAATTCAACAAGCGGGGAAATAGGGAACGATGGTTTAGAATCCATAAGTAAAGTTCTTCCTTCCTTAATAAGCAAAATTTAAGTTCCTGAGAAATTTCAAATCATGATTTTTAACGAATGATTTCTGATGTTCAGCATACTATACTATCGGCTTTTCGACCAAGCGATTTTTGCTTTTTTTCTGCTGTCAAAGAAATACAAAATCTAGCAGGGAAAACATTCCAATTGAACGTAGATAAGCATAGAATAAAAAGGCAAAGGAGCGATGTCTATGGAGTTCTCGATTGAACTGCAAAAAGAGATGCAGCGTGCTTTTCGAATGTGCCGAGACGTAGTCCGACAATTCCCTCCACCTTTCGCCGAATCCGGCGTCCATTATCTGAATCGGTTCGATCCAGAACACGGAAATAGTTCGACCAACTACATTTGCTGCCTACTCCCTTATTGGCTTCGCGTAGCTGCAAAAGCTTCGATCGAGACTTGCCGGGAAATCGCCGAAGCCAATATTTTCGGGATGCTGCATTTTCATCTTCAAGACGCGCTTATCGATCAGGTATCCCAGAAAGATCGAACCTCCGTTATATTGTCTCAACTTTTTCATGCCGAAATGAATGTCCGTTATGCCGCGTTATTTCCTTCCGCTTCTCATTTCCGTCAAGCTTTGTTGTCGTGTACTTCACAATGGGCTTCCGGGCTTGCCGCCGAACAACGCAACGATTCTTTTTTCGAACGTCCTCAAGATCTAGCCGACCGATCTGCTCCGTTGCTATTATGCCCTCTGGTTCTGTTCGCTGAAGATCCATTTTTGCAAAAGCAAGCGATTCATGATGTAGGTGAAGTGCTGATCACGCTACAAATGGCAGATGATTGGGCAGACTACAAGCAAGATTTGCAAGACGGTTCTTACAATTGCCTGGTATCTCTTTATCGAAAAGAGTACGCGCAAGACCCTAAGATTAGCGTGTTCCCTTCTGATATTGATCAAGCCGTCTATGCAAAAGGAATGCTCAGCCGTTACGCGCAATTTTCTACAGAGCGGCAACTTCGACTTCAACAGGCTCAACCTTATTTTCCCGATCTGCTGGATTTTCACAAAGCACTTGCTGGAGATTTAGCAAAGATTGCCGAACAAATTGAACGCGAAAAACAAAAATTGGCGCTAGGCGGATTGCACTATTGGCTTATGGATCAATAATGATTCGTTGTACCGTTGACCGACTATTTTTACCTACTTGCTACCTTTTTTTATCCGTGCTATAATCTTCCACAAAATATAATCATTTTCAAAAAGTCCCAACGTCACTTGTCCTCTGCAATCTAATCATGAATTCGCATGCGAAAGGATGATTTTTAATGACAAACCTGACAACGGAAACTTCGATTAAAGCCCAAATGATTCAAAAAGCATGGGAAGATCCTGAATTCTTGGCGCGTCTATTAAATGATCCAAAAAGCACATTGCATGACACGTTTGGTCTTGAAATGCCGGAACATATTCGTTTAACCGCGGTGCAGGAATCTGCCGATCATTTTTATCTCGTGATTCCTCCTCATCCGTCCAGTATCGTTCCAAAAGCTGAAAAAGTCTCGATTGAACCTGCGGCAATGTGGGGAAGCGGCACCTAATTCACATATCCTTTCACAAAAAAAGGAGCGGGAACTCCGCAACTTCCGTCTGGAACCTCTTACGCCGAGGCTTCCGGTAAACGGATCGTTGCTTGGGTTCCTGCTCCTTTTTCGCTGCTGAATGTCAATGTGCCTTGCATCGATTCGATAATACGGAAAGTCACCATAAGACCTAAGCCTGTACCTTTGGTTTTATTCGAGAAATAAGGCTCGCCTAGACGCTTTAATTCTTCTGGCTTCATCCCAATCCCGTTATCCGAAATGACAATCACGATCTCTCCATTTTCTCGCTTAGCCACGATATGGATTTTGCCTTCATCTTCAAGGGCTTCGATACTATTTTTGATGATATTGATCAAAGCTTGCTTGAACTTCGACGAATTGCCTTTGACGTAGAGATCCGCAGACATATCGAGCAACAACTGTCCATGATGAATACTGGCAAGCGGAGTCAGCACGCCTTCGATATGCCGGAATTCTTCCGAAATCGATAACGTTTTGATATTTTCGGTGCCGGGTTTGGCAAAAGTAAGAAAGTCCGTAATAATATCCGAGGCACGATCCAATTCATCCAAAGCCATATCGATATACTTTTTGTCCGACGAAGCCGAACGTTCTCCAAGAAGCTGTAAAAAACCGCGCGTCACTTGCAAAGGATTACGTACTTCATGCGCGACTGAAGCCGCAAGATCGCTAATGATTTCTATTTTCTCGGCTCGTTGCAGTTCGTTGTTGAACATCTCGAGCTCTTTGGAATATTGAAGAATCTGATTATGCGTCTCGGCGAATCTCCGTCCCAATACGACGATCAGCGAGATCACGAAGACCACCATGCCCCATTTCCACCAATACAAATCGTACTGCTGCCCACTCGCATAATAGCGCACCAATTCGAACACGACGACACCTGCAAAAACAGCCAGACCCAAGTTGAAAATCTGCGCGTCTTTGTTCTTTTTCAAACTATAAGGAATCGAGATTGCCAACATTGTCAACAATTCGATAATCATCCACACACCCAGAATCGTAGTGGTGAACAAGAAGTAGATGGAGAAATACCGTTCGTTCGTCAGCACGTTCAAAAATAATAAGATCAGACTGAAAAACGAATAGCCTAACTGGAAACGGCTCAGGTAAAACATAATATTTTTATACCCTTTACCAAAGATCAACTGGAAGAAGTATAAGAAGGAAGGTAACAAAGAAAATAACGCAAAATCGAATAATCGCTGAAGAATCTGACCGTACTCCGGATAGACGGTGAATAAGAACGGAGAATACGAGACGACAAGCAGACCAATCGATAAAATAATAATGCTTAAAGACAGCCAAAATCGAATATAGTTGCGATGGAAAAAGAACGCGCAAATCAACATCACTAACCCGATCAATACAAATGAACCGCCCAGCAGCACATCTACCAGATCTCGGGTCAAATATAACGTGAGCAGATCATAAAAGTGGCCAAACCTAATTTCTTGCACGATTCCCGTGCGCGCTTCTTTCATATTCATATGCAGATAGATCGAACCGCCCGCGTCTTCGGTGCGAAGAGGTAGCAATAACTCATTATTATCGTATTCATATTGACGATTCGAATCGAATAACTCTCGGTATTCGGTATACGCGACAATATTGTTGGCATAAGCTTTTTCGATCCATACGGAAGGCATTGAGCCTTTTAACGCTGGAATATCAATACGCACCCAAGCCCATTCTACGCCAGGTGGCGGTGTAGACGGCTTTGAATCCGCATCAAGCGTTTGCCACTCTTGCGAATTTAGAACTTGATCAGGCGGTCTATCGACTTTGCTTTCCGATTTTATATTATCCCACAAAAAATTCCACGTATGGACGGGAACGGTTTGTATTTCTTTGTGTTGCTTCGGATAAGCTTGTACACCGATAAAAATCATCATAAAGATTCCGATTAGAACGGCTAATATTTTCAATAAAGTTCGCATAAGCCCTCCCTTTGGCGTCATCTGCGAAAAAACGTGAAGTCGTCTCACACCAGAATTCCAAGAAGCTACCTATATATTTCGATACCTTAGACTTCCTATTCGATAGTATAGACTTCTTTCCTGCCATTGTATGTATCGTTTTGTTGAACTTGTAGGTAAAAAGCCCGTGTTTCAAGGCATTATACCCTGTGTATAAATGAATATCTTAATGAAATCGTTAATAAAGGAGGAGTATGATTATGAATAATTCGCATCGGGATGTGGACGTTGAAGAACGTAGAATCGAGAAAAAATCGGATTCCAGCATGGTTGCTTCAACATTTATCAAGTACGCTGCATATATCATTATTACGTTCGGCATTTTGTACTTCTTGGTTCGTTACTTGTTCCCTATGTTCCAATAATCGTTGGATACTTTCAATTGCCATCAGGCACAAAAAGACGGATTTCTTCGGCAAGATTGCCGGAAATCCGTCTTTTTGTTGCGAAGCATTAAACGATACGTTGATTTTTAATCTTGATGCAAGCGGTGTGCCGCATGGAGTGTAGGTCCGACAAATGAGTTAATCGGGAAACCGTGACGAATCGCTTTGGTTACGAATGCTTTGGCATTTTTGACTGCGGTATGCACATCAGCGCCTTTGGCGAGTTCCGCAGTAATCGCAGCCGAGAACGTGCAGCCTGCGCCGTGGATATAATTCGTTTCGATTCGCTCGGATTCCAGCAATTCGAAGTCTTTGCCATCATAGATCAAATCAACCGCTTTTTCATGCAGCAGCTTTCCGCCGCCCTTGATCACGACATACTTCGCGCCAAGCTCGTGAATTTTCACGGCCGCGTTTTTCATATCTTCAACGGTACGAATCGGCTCTGTTTTTGCCAGCTGCGAAGCTTCGAACAGGTTTGGCGTTACCACTGTCGCTTTTGGCACTAACTTTTCCAAAATCGCTTCCGCCGTATCCGGGTTCAACACTTCGTTCTCGCCTTTGCAGACCATAACCGGATCGACAACGAAATATTCCAACGGACGTTCTTCGATCTTCCGAGCGATCGCGTCGATAATTTCGACCGTGCTGAGCATGCCTGTTTTTGCCGAAGTGACTCCAATTCCGTTCAGAACGGTATCGAGTTGGCTTTCTAACAGTTCAGCCGAGATTGGCGTCACATTATGGCTCCAGCGTTGCGGATTCATCGTTACGATGCAAGTCAGCGCCGTCATGCCGTACACATTCAATTCTTGAAACGTTTTCAGATCGGCTTGAATTCCGGCTCCTCCGCTTGTATCCGAACCGGCAATCGTCAAAACTTTAGGTATCGTCATCGTGCATTACGCCTCCTGAGTCTTTATTTTAAGCTTTTATTTTTAAGCTTGTATTTTAAGCCTGCTTACGCAGTATTTGTATCACTGAGATGAACCACAGCCTTCGGTTATGGTAAGACGAAGTTACGCGATTGTCAACTGCCGATAAACCTACGACCGACCTCTTTATTTCGATTCGCTCTCGGCAAGCTTGGTACGTTGAAAAGGCACGGTCTTATCGATCTTTTTGTAATGTACGATAAATGCGCAAAGTAACAATGCACAACCGTTAATCACGAAAATCCAATGGATCGATACAAGAGCGCCAAGTACGCCGCCAAGCAGCGGTCCCGCCATTGTGCCGATTTGCGTAGCCGACTGATTCAGACTGAATGCACGCCCCCGGAATTCAGGCTTCGTCACTTGTACGATCATCGCATTAACCGCCGGGAATACCGCTGCGAAAAATAGCCCGTATACGAAACGCAAAATACCGAATCCGACGTAACCGGTCACGAAAAATTGGAGCAAGTTGCCGATCCCGCCACCGATCAGACCGATCATTAAGACTTTGCCGTAACCGATCTTCCCGCCGATCTTGCCCCATCGAGGCGCCATAATGACGGTCGCGACGCCGACTGCCGAGAACACGATCCCCGAAATCAGCGACGTTCGATCCGAATCTACGCCCATGCCTTTGACATAGATCGTAATCAGCGGCTCTAAAATCATGACCGAGAAGTTACTCATCGCGACAAGCCCAAGCAGAGCGAAAAAGATCGGGATTCCTGCCGCTTGCTTCAAATCGTCTTTGACCCGGGAACGCACTTTCGGACGTTTGAATTCTTTTTCATGTACCAAAAAGGTCGCAACCAGCGCCGAGATCAATACGATCGCACTCGAGAATAAAAAAGCATTCCGGTTGCCAAGCGTGAAACTTACCAGACCGCCGATTAACGGCCCGACGATATTGCCTGAAGCTCCGGCTGTCGCCATGATTCCTAGCGCATAACCGGTTTTATCTTCCGGTGTATTTGTTCCGACCAATGCGATCGCCGCCGGGATAAATCCGGCAAGCAAGCCTTGAAAAAGACGAAGTGCAATCAGTTGCACCGGATCTTGTACAAAAAAGTTGATCAGATACAAAGCGGCTAGACTGTATCCGGAACGAATCAACATCGGTTTGCGTCCATATTTATCGGCAAGCGATCCCCAGAACGGAGAGATCAAAGCACTGGACAAAAAGGTAATCCCGAATGCCGCTCCTGCCCAAATGGATAAATATCGATCCCCAACGCCAAGTTCGTCGTGCATAAAGATCGGCAAAAAAGGAATCGAAATCGAGTACGCCATACTACAAAAAAATACGCCTGCCCATAACACAATTAAGTTCTTTTTCCACGAAAACTCCATCCGTCCATCCTTCCTTTCGATTAAAAAACCGGTTCGACATTTACAGATTTCGCGCAAGATACCCTCGTCGGCTCAATCGCTGCGCAGCAAATGTCTGGTTGCTTCTAACCTACTAATTTTACTCCTATTTATTTGTGTTTCCTACCCGATTCCTACGCCGCCTAATCAAATCCAGCCTGATATGAAAGGATTTGAAGCTGCTTGCTGTACTCAAACGTACCTTTATCTCCAATCGCGGCTGAATCCTCGCTTTCATTCCAAAATCGCGATCAACGTGACAAAAAAGGTTACGAACTTATCCTTTCGGGTAAAGGCTATGTATACAACTACTATGATTCGAAGGAGAGATGATCATGAATTTCGATCCGCGAAATGAATCCGACCGCGCTCACGAGCGCTTTGAACTTGAACGAGATACCGGCTATGCCGAAGATCGCAATATTCCCGACGAGACGATGGAATACGTAGAGACGGTTCCCGAACACGCGGCAGCTGATTCAGACCTCGTCATTACCGATCCGGAAGCGTATCCGAACCGCACCGAAGAAGATCCGCATCTGGATTCTCCGATGCTGGAAGATGTCCCGGATGCCGATGATCTGCATCCGGACAGCCCGGTCGATCCTGCCGCTCCGGCTCAAGACGAGCCGCACGGCACGGATCTGCTCAACGGAATGGGCGGCGATGAAGGCCGCCGCGAGCTGGCTGCCGAATCCGACGATTCGGCAAGACCTCTGATCTCGGACGGCGACCGCTCTACCGTCCCGCAAGATCTCGTAACTGAGCGCGATACCGATCCAGACAACGGATTGTTCCGCGAAGGTTCGTTCCCGTCGTCGCTTCCGGACGACGTGCAAAAGAACTTGATCGATTCCGAGACCGATCAAGGCTACCGCGACGAAGTCTACACGGACGAAGACGAATAAATTTCGTCTTCGCGATTGTATACCGAAAAGGCGATTCCGCTGTTTGCAGCGGAATCGCCTTTTTGCTGGCTTTTTTTCAGCCTTTTTGTTATCAATAACTATTCATCGCGCTTACTTGCAGATGCTCCATCACAAAAGCAAGCGGAAGCTCGGAACCATCCAGCATCGAAAGCTGGATTTTCTTACGTTCGCCCGGCAATAAATCAAAATAATTGTCGCTGAAGCGGACACGTCCAAGCGGCAAATCGAGTTTCACCATACGCGCTAGCGACGACGAAGCTTCGACAATCACCTCGCATAGCGGCGTTGCACTCTCGCTTGGTTGTTGAATCTGAGCTTCCCAAGTCAGCTCAGTCGGTTTCAATTGCAAGTCTCGATGATCGCGCAGCATATACGTTTGTTCGAATTGAGGATCGCCTCCGCTGATCCAGCGCAATCGCACACATACGCTCGGCGCGTCTTCTCCTTTTAACGCTTGCGCTTCGTCTACTTCTCCAAGCTGAACAGACCCTCGAATTCCTTGTTCCGAATCAAACTCATATTCGCTAACCTTTTCCCCGTCAAAATTCCAGACTTCCAATATCGCTTTCACTTGAACTTCTTCCCGACCATCGTTGACCGCCCATACTTTGAGCGGCTCGCCTGGTTCGTGTTCGAGCGACAACAACAATGGATGATAAAACTTTTTCGCATAATAGTACGCCGCTTTGGGCAACAATTCATAATCGATAATCGCCCAGCTTGTCCCCGGCCAGCTATCGTTGAGCTGCCAGATCAGACTCCCGCCGTTTCGAGGATTGCGCCGATAATGTTCGACGCCGTAGCGTAGACCTTCCGCTTGCGTGAGCATTGAGAAATTCATATACTGCTGCATATCGTGCGGAAGCCCGGTATATCCTTCCATCAACAAAATCCCTTTGCGATGGTTTGTATCTTTGTTGCGGTACGCCATTTCTTCGCTGCCCCAGAACCATTCGCCAAGCGGCATATTTTTCTCAAGCGTATATCGATTCGCAGACGCGTGCATCCCGAATTCACTACTGAACAGCGCCATATCTTTTTTGTAGTTTTTAAAAGTAACGCCTTCTATACTATAATCCAAAATCGGCACTTCTCCCGACCGACGCGGATAGACCGAGCCATGCCAGACTTGCCAATTATGCCGATCACCGACTTCGGGATCATTCGCATCGCTTCCGCCAAAAGGCGAGGAAGGCCAATACGGACGATTCGGATCGAGAACTTCCAGCGCTTCGGGAATCAGTTCATGGTAGATCAATTCGCCGTAAAAATCGCTACGAATATCGCCACTCGCACTTTTCATATCATAGAGCCAATCGATCTCGTTATTCCCGCACCAGATCGCAAGCGAAGCACGTCCGCGCAAGCGCCTTATATTGGATTCCACTTCGGCGCGTACATTGTTCATAAAATCGATATTGAAGTCTGGGAATAGCGCGTTCGCGAACGCAAAGTCTTGCCAGACCAACATTCCTTGAGCATCGCATTGTTCATAAAACACTTCTTTTTCATAAATACCGCCTGCCCAGACGCGTAGCATATTCATGCCGGACTCTGCCGATAACTCGATCAATTCCTCATAACGGGAATCTGGAATCGCTCCGATCATATTGTCCGCAGGAATCCAGTTGGCACCTCGGATATACATCGGATGACCGTTAAGGAAAAACCGAAAAGCGGCGCGTCCTTGTTCATCTTCGGTATGTAGTTGAATCGTGCGTACGCCGACAGATTGCGTCCATGTATCGATCTGTTCTTCTCCAATATAAAGCTTCGCGGTCAACGTATACCGATAAGGGTCACCTAGATCATGCGTCCACCAAAGTTTTGGATTTTTCAGAGCGAACAAAGTATGAAAACCAGTTTGTCGTCGATTCCTTATATTCAGATTTGCTTGTTGTAAAGGTTGAATCGTATCTTCGTATACGCTATTTCCTTCGGCATCTTCCAATTTCACTTGAAGAGCTAACGGAAGTTCCGATATGCCGCGATACGTCTTAATTTCTGCTGATAATTGAAGCTCTGCTTGTTTTTCATCTATTGCGAGTGTTTCGACGAATACGTTTTCGATTTCTGCCTGCGTGTATCGGTTCAGACGTACTCCACCCCAGATCCCTACGGTCACCAATCTCGGACCCCAATCCCAACCGAAATTCATTGCCGCTTTGCGCAGCCACGGACGTTCTTTCGTATAGGACGACCAGTCAAAACGTTCTTTATCCCGATGATGCGGCTGCAAGGGATCCAAACGAACCGCGATCATATTCCAGCCTTTACGCAAAACGCGGGTCACGTCGAAAGTGTGCGACATCAGCATATTAGCGGTTCTACCGATTTCGTGCCCATTTACAAACACAGTCGCGAATGTATCCAGCCCATCGAATATCAGCTCGGATCGCTCGGTCTTTTCAGAAACCAATTCTTCCTGATATTCAAAGCCTTTGCGATACCACCATTCCCGTTCTTCGACCCAGCGGCTTTTTAGATCGTTATGTCCAAAATACGGAGGATCGATCACCCGCCGCTCTGTTAGCGTATGATGCACGTCGCCAGGCACTTGACCACTCATCCAATACCGATCATCCAGACCGGGAGCCGCTTGTTCTTGCGAAGAAGGTTCCCCCGGCGTAAAATCTTTGATTCTCCAACTTCCGTTTAAATCTGTCGTCGAGGCGTGATGATTCCGATGGTTCATGGTATATGTCCCCTTTCAAGATTACGCTTTCAATATTCTTGTTTAAAATAGCACAACGCACTCATCCAAGATAGGTCAAACTCCACATTGCCAAATTTAAAAACAAAAAAAGCAGCACTTCGACTTGGAAGCTCTGCTTGGTTTTCGAGAAGTATTGAGGTTAGAAGTTACCTGCGACATTAACGCCAAGCAAGACCAGTACGCCCGCTCCCACTGTCCATACGATAATCCCGATTGTCATCCATAAGGTTACGTACCGTTTTGGCGCTCCCGACAGTAATGAAATCAAGGCACCCAGATGATGACCGAATGCGAGCGGGCCAATCAATGCAACGCCTGGCACTCCATATTTGCTGAACAACGCGCGTGCTTTTTCCATCCGTTTCGTCGACGATTTTTTGGAAGCTTTACCTTCGCGATATTTGCCGATTTTATCATAGAGTACAACGACAGCCATGACGGAAACCCAGTTCCCGAGCGTCGCTGCCAAAATGGTTGCAATAGCCGGGAATCCGATGGCAATCCCAACAGCCGCCGCGATATACCCTTCCAAAAAAGGCACCAGCGAAAGCAAAAATACAGCGCCCATCTGTATCCATACATTTGCGTCTCTGACACTTTCCAAAATCCCTGAAATATCCATGATCGGTTCTCCTTACGCTGATCGAGCAGCTGTAAATTAGGTTGATTCCTTAATCGAAAAAAAATAAATCTTCGAATTTTAAATCAAGCGCGATACATAAGATCAGAGCTAGCTTCGCAGTAGGATTGAATTGCCCTGTTTCGATTGAGCTAATCGTATTGCGGGATACCCCTACTATTTTCGCAAGTTCAGCTTGAGAAAGCTTTTGCTGGGTTCGAGCTTCTTTCAATCGATTTCTAAGAATTAATTCGCTTTCCATGACCTCACCCCATGTACTCCGAAATTAGCTGATAGATATAAATGATCGAAAATCCTATCCCTGCCAGCGAAAACAAAACCGCAAATACAATATCTTTTTTCTGTCTCAATTTCCAAGCGAGGATAATCCAGCTGGTTCCACTGATTGCAAAAAGAAGCGCGTAAAACCCAAAATTCAGACCTCCGCCGAGTACAGCTTGAAGTACGAAAAAGACCGTTGCAAGACCTATTGCAGTCAGCGATCCGATATGACCCGCTCGAATCTGAATGTCTTGTTTGACGAGATCTCGATTTTTATGTTCTTTGCGACTTTTTGCTAATATTTCGTCTTTGTTCATTCCACTCTTCTCCTTCGATATTGCCAAGTGTACTTGTCATAGATGAATCATAATTCCTGCCAAGTATACTTGTCAATATAAATTCAATTCTTTATTAAAAAGCGTATAGTTGCATATGATATAATGAGTTTCAATCTAGGCAGAGAGGACGATCAGAATGATTATCGGAGCAATCGAAGCAGGCGGCACCAAATTCGTGTGCGGCATCGGCAACGAACATGGAGAAATTTTGGATCGAATCAGTTTTCCTACAGAAGAAGCGCAAGCCACGACGCAAAAAGCAGTCGATTATTTCAAAGACAAAAATATCGAAGCGCTTGGCGTCGGCTCGTTCGGTCCATTGGATCTGGATATCAACAGCAAGACTTATGGGCATGTGACGACCACACCTAAGCCGGGTTGGGCGAACTACGACCTGCTCGGACATTTGAAAAAGGAACTGGATGTTCCGGTCGGATTCGATACAGACGTCAACGCGGCAGCTTTCGGTGAAGCAAGGTTCGGCGCGGCTCAAGACTTGGATAGCTGTCTGTATTACACGGTCGGTACCGGAATCGGTGTCGGCGTATACGCTGGCGGTCAATTGGTTCACGGTCTGGTGCATCCCGAAGGCGGGCATGTCCCGGTTCGCAGACATCCCGATGACACTTTCGAAGGCACTTGCCCGTATCACCATGATTGCCTGGAAGGCATGGCAGCAGGCCCGGCAATCGGCAAACGCTGGGGACAAAGCGCCGATGGTCTTGCCGAAGATCATGCAGCTTGGAAAATCGAAGCCCATTATTTAGCGGAAGCGATCACAAGCGCGATCTTGCTGCTATCGCCGAAAAAGATTATTCTAGGCGGCGGTGTTATGCACCAAACGCAATTATTCCCGTTGATTCGCGAGCAAGTCTCGAAAAACTTGAACGGCTATGTGGCTTCGTCGGTGCTAGAGAATATGAGCGAGTATATTGTGTCGCCGGGGCTTGGCGATAACGCCGGGCTCGTAGGATCGCTTGCGCTTGGGATCGAAGCGGTCTCAGATCGAGCGTAAGATTGAGATAAGGAGACGCTGCGGGAGAAATTCGTTCAAGCCGCTGTTTCACTCGGAAAGCGGGAAGAGATTTCAGGAAGTAGCTTTCCGAGTTTAAAGGCGTCTTTCACTGAATTTCTCCCTTCGCTGCTGCTTCTCTTCGCACCGCGATTTTTGTGTGGGCAGGTAAATAAAAAAGCACAGCCATCAGTTGGCTGTGCTTTTTATGTTGATTACTCAGAATCTTTTGAAGTATCGATCTTGGCTTCGATTTCGCCTAGATCGAGCGTGGCGCTTTCGCCGAACCATGCAACGAGTCGCGCTCTTGCTTTGCCGCGCGCTTCGTCGTCGATATGTTTGGCGACGATCGAGACGGCTGCGATCAACGTACTGAAATCGTCCAGATAGCCGACAACGGGAATAAAATCAGGGATGATATCGAGCGGCGAGATAAAGTACGCCAAAGCGCCGACGATCACCGATTTTGCCCAAGGGGGAACGTCCGAATCTTTTAATGTATAAAAAAGAAGGAGAGCGGCATACACCACTTTGACGCCTGCTTTTTTACCGAACTTTTTTACTTTTTCCCAAAACGAAGCTTCCGAATATTCTTTGCCGTAGCCTTTGACGCGGGACTGAAATTCGGCTTCATCAATGGGTTGACTTGCCGATCTTACAGTTTCCGCATCAATCGGATCTTTGCCGCCGACGCCAATTCCTAATTTGTCTCGTCCATACTCGCTCATTCGGTCTTTCCAGCTTTTTTTATCCGCCATCTTCCAGTCAGCTCCTTCTTGCTATTTATGCTTAAAACCTCATTTTCGAACGCCGAGAACCGCTGCCGGCACTCCGGCCTCCCGAACGTTCTTCTCTCGTTTTGGTAAATAATCGGATACACCAGTTCGCACACAATAGCGAGAACGCGATGAATAAGATCGACCAACCGATTGCCGGGATATACGTATCTTGCGCCAATAGCGCCGCATCCCCTGCCGCACGCGGAGACGTGACCGACACCCAAGCCAGATAAAACGAACTTGTAATCGACTCTTCCAAAGTCAAAAAACAGAGCAGCAAATAATAAAAATTGCGAAGCGGCTCCCATACAAAATACATCAATACATTTAGCGCAATAAAACCGATCAACCAGACTACGCCAAATCCGCTATGCACATAGAAAATAAGCAGAATCAGCGCAATTGCCGTCATCAAGATCAGACCTTGTTTTTGTTGTCTTTTGTAATACCCGTAAAACAGCAGTACCGCAAACAAAGCAGCAGACGTATATCCGGCAAGCGACACGAGGATCGAACTCCACGTCGAATACGTCATGACATACGTAGCTCCGCTATGATTCGCGTTGAGATCGATCGATGAGACTTTGCCCGAAGTCGCGAGCGCGACAACGGCATGACCGAATTCGTGAATCATCGTATTAAGATTGCGGAACAGCGACGAAAACGGAATCAGTCGGGTCAGTATCGCGGCAACCAGCAGATACAGCACCAATTTTGCCCATTTCGGCATCTTCTTCCCCCTTAAGTTCCAACATCACCATGCTTGGCGCGCAGGTTTTCTTTTTCTAGTACGAAGACGTCTGTCAGAAGGTTCCGAATACCATCGCAACTCTTCTTTATTTTTCGGAGATTTTTTCGATGACGATCAAGCATGTGCTGTCGGGCAGCGATACTTCTTCTCCGGCTTCGTTCGTGATCGTGACTTTATTTTGCAGCGCGTGCGTATATCCTTCTTGTAAAAAGGCACGGCTTAACACGATATTGACCTGTTCACCAAATAACTCTCCGATACATTTCTCATACTGCGACGGCGTCAGATATCCGAATTGCTCCTGCACCTCATGGACATAGGCTTCTTCGCCCCATGTATACGTGTATAAAAACTCCATCGCGTCGTTAACCGGCATTTCGACTTGGTTGGGTCCAATCACGTCATACTGAATCTTGCGACCGGCAAAATCCGACGCATATTGCTCCAGCTTGGTGAGCGCATTGTGATCGGTAAAATGTAATCTGCGAAGCTGTTCACCAGGTTCCGTCATAATCCCGTCTCGGATCAAAATACGCCCGCCGACCGGAATCAGATCGAAAGCACTTCGCAGCGCGGCGCGCACCGTATCGAGATTAAACTTTCGTCCGTTGAACGGGATATAAGAATACAGTTCATGCAAAATCGAAGAAAAAACGACCGTATCGATACTGCCCGGGGCAATCGTTTCGGTTAAATTGAGCGCATCGCCTTTGAGCACGCGCCAATTGCGTCCTTCCAAGCGTCTGCGACGTTCTAGCGCTTCCACTACATTTTCGCTAATATCGATTCCGATCACTTCTTTGCCCGGCATTTCGCGTTCGATCAGATCCAGCAATACGCCGCCGCCAGGTCCGATATCCAGCACGCGTGATCCCGAGATATACGACAGCAAAATCTTTTTATCGTCTGCCGAACTGTTCATCGTCTCCAAATATTCGTCTTCGTTATGGAAACGGTCGTACGCATCGCGCCGCAGCCCAAATAGATCCATCAGCATCAATACCGCACGTTCGTACAACGGCGATTTTTCGGCTTCGACGCAAAAATCGATCAACTTCTCCGCAGCCGGAGAAAAAACAAAGCCGAAGAAACACGTATCGGCGTTGCTTTTTTCACGAATGACCCGGTGATGCAGATGAGGGCTATCCGCATGACGACCGCCTTCTTGTACCGCTGTCCAATCCAGTTCGCGCAAATACTTTTCGATGATCCGCTTTTTGTACAGATTGATTTTTTTGACGCCTTTGTAGTCGTAATACAAGCCGTGCATCAGACGCTCGAAGCTGATATGCCGAGCTTGCGGGCCTTCGTCCGCGCCGCGCAGCGCAAGAAGCATCATCTTTACAAATTCTTCGAGCGAAAACTCGCTAAGTGCCGCTTCGACATACCATAACGTTTTATCGCGCAGACGTTCGAAAGCTTGTTCCAAGCCGCCTTCAATGCCTGCTTCTTGCAGCGCTTGGTTCACGTTCTTCAACTCGCCATCGAAATCTTCGCCTCGACGAATCGAACCGGTACGTAGTCGGCGAAGACGCGTATATAGCCCGTCATCTTCCGGGATCGTGCCCAGCGAGACATGCAGCACGCAGTCTTCCAGATCCGAAGCGACGGACTCCCACAATTCTTCGGATACCGCCGCGATCACGCAACGATTCAGCGCCATAAGCAGACGCGCCAACTCCGTCTCGGTCAGAAGCCCTTCGTCGACAGGACCTCGCAGCGGCAAATTCGCGGCAAAAGGCACTTCTCCGCGCAAATATTGACCGAGCAGACCATGCGTGCGAATCAGCAAAGCCGTCAACCGGCGCCGATCCCGATTTTGAACCGCAGAACGTGCCAAATACAAATCTGCCGAACCTTCATTATGTACAAATACATTGATGCCTTGGCGTTGCCAACCGATCCGATCTAGGCGCGTGCCGCCTTTTGCCGTCTCGCTCCAAGCAAGTACTTCTTCAAGTAGTTCTTGAATCCAAAAGGAATTACGCTCGCTTTGCAGCACGTCCAGACTCCGCTCGACATAAGCCAGTACCGGATTAAGTTGCTCCAATTCTCCGATTGAGCCAATCCGTTCATAATTGACGATATATTCTTCCGCAGAAGCCAAGATTTCTAACCATGCAGGTAGATCGCTGATCTCGGTTACTTCCGTTTCTCCCGCCAGATAACTGCGAATTTGTTCTAAAGCGCTTGGCATGAATGTCGCCCCTCTCCGTTCTTTTCCTTTTCGCTATGATCGATTCATTTTCCTCTAACGTCTGCCTTACCCTTTTAAACGTCCCATCGACAGATTTACCCGATAATTGCCGTAACGAAGTAACGCCTGCAAAAAATCGTTCAATTCTTGCGGCGAACCCGTACGAACTTTTAACAAATAACATCCTTCGCCGCTTGTCCGATCCAATTCCGCTACACGTTCGTCTTTTTGGGCAAACGCCAAAAAAGACGCATGAATCGTACCGGAATCCAGAAATACCGTCACAAAAGCTTCGGTACCCACCCCTGCTTGCGCCGGATTCCAGCGAAGCGTGTATCCATGGATCACACCGTTTTCTTGCATACGTCTGACCCTCGTTCCCACCGCTTGCCCCGTGAGATGCACTTGTTCGCCGATTTCTTTGTGCGTTCGCCTACTGTCTTCAAGCAGCAAAGCCAAGATCATTCGATCGATATCGTCGAGCGCTGGAGCATGGAATAAAGGATAGCGGTCTGTACTTTCTGCAATTTGCCGATCTGCCGCATGATTGTCCGCTTGTCGCCGTTGTTTGCGCTGCATTTCATTACGACGCTCTATACTCACTGTTTTCTCCCCCTTTTTTCATGCTGAAAGCGTCAGATGTCTAATTCTTTCACGGTCTTATGTACGGAGACATGGTTCGTTTTTTATAATCAGAAGTATATCACGGCAGCTAGCCGCAACGCTTGAATGTGCTATCCCTATCTAACTTTTTAGCCAAAGGAGACTTTAAAAATGAATATCACCTTGATCCGCAACGCTACATTATGGCTAGAATACGGCGGTCTGACTTGGCTTGTCGATCCTGCCCTTAGTGCGCAAGGCATTAACCCTCCGATCTCCAACAGCCCCAACCCCCAGCCAAATCCGCTCGTTCCTTTACCGCTGCCTAGTGAGCATTGGTCTTCGCCGGATGCCGTATTAGTGACCCATCTACATCTGGATCATTGGGACCCGGCAGGGCAGCAGACTTTGCGATCCGGAAGGCTGGGTGGTCATGTTCCGTTGTTTTGTCAGCCCGGAGACGAAGAAAAGATTGACCAAAGCGGGTTTTCGAATCTAACCGCGATAGATGCACCCGTTATCCATGAAGGAGTGACGATCATCCGTACATCCGGTAGACATGGCACAGGGAAGATCGGTCAAGCGATGGGGCAAGTCTCTGGATTTGTGTTAAAAGCTGACGGTGAACCGACTTTATATATAGCGGGCGATACGATCTGGTGCGACGATGTCATTCAGGTGTTGGACAAAGAGCACCCGGATATTACCGTCGTGAACGCGGGCGGCGCTAGGTTCAACGAGGGAGATCCGATTATCATGACGCCGAGCGATGTAGTAAACGTATGTCGTTACGCACCGAATACCCAAGTGATTGCGGTTCATATGGAAGCGATCAATCATTGTTTGACGCGTCGCGTAGACTTGGCTGAAGCGTTGAACAAAGAAAATCTGTCGGCACAGGTGCATATTCCGGCTGACGGCGAGACGTTATCTTTTTAACATTTTGTTGTTTGTATACGCCAAAAAAAGCGCCTATTCGCGAGTATGCTTTCTTTTCGCGAATAGGCGCTTTGATTTTTCCAAATCCAATCTTATTGCTGTTCTTCGACATAACGCTGCATATCGCGCAGATTGGAGATCGGAGAGAACCATCCTTGCTCGCCTTCGTTAAAACGAACGCCGTACAGTCCCGACTTCTCGATTTCTTCCAACCAGTTAATCATCGGATCAACCTGCATTTTGGCAATAAGCACTTGCCCGCCCGGTGTTACCAGTTGGTTGTTGCGTGCAAAGACCTGAGCGTGCATCGGATCGGTGAACAGAAATGCCCAGCCTTGACCGTCAACGTTACCGAAAAAAGGTTCAGGCTGCTGCGGATTGTCGCTTGGCTGCATTAAAATCAACCAACTATCCATCTTGAATGCTTCGCCCCATATTAAAGTTTGCCCTTCCGCAAAAGGAAGTTCTCGCGCCTTCTCTACCGTGACATCGAAATGCGCCGCCAAATCGGCTGCTTCGCGTACTTGGTTTTGTTGATTTTGTTCTTCGCTCATGATGAAATAACTCCTTTCCTTACGAATCGCTTAATAAACACTTCTATGTATTGTACCCAATATGGAACGAAATTGCGAAGTCTCTGACAAGTTCAGTTTATTGAAATCCGGTAAAAGGCGTGCTTTTCAAATTCGATTCATTTGTCGATTTGTTCTCGGCAAGCTCATGAACTTCACGAATGACTTTCGCCAAGTCTTTACGTTTCATCGTGAGCAGCTTCGTATCGAAATTCGCTGCGTCCACTCGGTACATATGTAGCCCGGCAAAACTCAGGTGCTCTTGTTGGAGTCGCTTCTTCAATGTTGTAAATTTTTGCGCTAGGTCATAACGGGATACCATCGGCGCGTACATGGATAATTCGAGTTCGATATGTTCGCGTTCGCGATTTTTGAGCAATTGGTTCCAGTCCATATTGATATTGTCGATATGCGTAAATAAACTCGGCGAAGCGTAGGTAAGATCGTAGATGAACTCTATATCGCTTCCCATCACGTCATCCACGATCGGTCGAACTAATCGTTGCAGCTCGTAATCGTCTTGGATTCGGAAGTAATCGGCAACTTTGAAAGCGGCTGCATGAAAAAAGAAAGGTGGAGACTGATTGGATAGAGTTTTCTCCGATATTACCGTTTGAAACCGTGCGCCGACTTGGGTTTCGGTTAATGAATGGACTTGAAACGTTGCGCCGTATTTGTCGTTCATCTGCTGCTCGGTGAGCTTGGCAAGTGAAGCGTCGGTAATTGTTGGTCGACTTTGTCCAATTCCTAGCGCTTCTAAGACTGCTGGCTTTGCTGCGATCGCAATGAGGAAAATGGCGATGAGCAGCACGAATGTCCAGAGTTTGAGTTTCATGTTGTAGGTGCCCTCCTTATTCACTCCAATATCAAATTATTGAGAGAATCATACTGTATTTTCTTGTAATCCGATACTGGTTTTTCTTCAAAGTTTTCTGCAAAAAACACAAATCCCTCCCCCGCACATTTGCAACCCCTATCCTTTTTGGGTAACAATAGATTAAGACTTACTTTCTTAAGGCACTTTTCTACACCGTACATTCAGTCGCCAAGTCGTTCTTTTACTCGGACTGCCGGCTATGTAACTTTTGAGAACCTTAAGCGTATAACCATTTGGAGGTGTTTCACAACATGAAAAAAATGAAATCTTTATCTGTACTGGCTTTGACTTTGATGCTAACGGGCGTACTCGCGGCGTGTGGGAACAATCAAGAAGCTTCGCCGATCCAAGAGCAGGCTCCGACCAATACTTCGGACGAAACGACCGGCGATATCTCTAGAGAAGATAACGACGCGCATCCGACTAACGAAGTAGACATCGACAAAGAAGACAGCTCGGATGAATCTACGGATTCGGCAGTTGGCGAAGCGCAAGAAACGACGGATCTTGATCCAACAACAGGCGATCCAGCGACAACAGACAACGGTTCGACAGACAGCACTCCTGCTGACACGAAAACAGAAGAACCAGCAGACAGCACGGATAAAGGCACTACGCCTTCGGCTTCTGCACCAACAACTGAAGATGACAAAACAGGTCGAGGTGCGTATATCGGTCTTGCCGATGGTCACACAGCTGAGATCGAAGTGAGCGGCAACCCGGTTATGTACCAATTGTCCGAAGAAGCGCAAACACAGCTTGGCAAAATCTCGGAAAATGCGAATGTTGAATTCACGTATACCGAAGAAGACTTCGATTCCGAGACCAAAGTCATGACGATCACGGAGATTAAAGAAGCGAAGTAATCGAACGTAAGCTTGCAGGAACAGCAATCCCTCTTCTCTGGCAACCGCCTGATGAAGAGGGATTTTTGCTTTTGCGTTTAAATTGACGGTTTTGCTTTATTATATATAGAAGAAAAAATTTACACGGTGCTGATTTTTTTGCCAAAAGGAGATGCGAACTATGTATCGGGTAGTCATGATTCGACATGGACAAAGCGAGTGGAATGAAAAAAACTTGTTTACCGGATGGACTGACGTCGATCTGACTGAAAAAGGAATCGAAGAAGCCAAAGACGCCGGACGCATTTTACGCGAATCCGATTATACATTCGATATTTCCTATGCTTCCGTGCTGCAACGCTCGATCAAAACGCTGCATTACGCGCTGGACGAACTAGGGCTGCTATGGATTCCTGAACATAAATCTTGGAAACTGAACGAACGGCATTACGGAGCGCTTCAAGGTCTGAGCAAGCCGGAGACGGCTGAAAAATACGGCGAAGAACAAGTCCATTTGTGGCGTCGCAGTCTGTCGGTACGTCCGCCCCTTTTGGAAGCAGACGACAAACGTTTGCCAAGCCATGATGAACGTTACGCGGATGTTCCAGCAGATCAGCTTCCGGCAGGAGAAAGTCTGCAAGATACGATCGAACGCGTCGGCGAATTTTGGGAAGACGAAGTCTCTCCTTTGGTGCAAAGCGGTCATCATATTCTAATCTCCGCTCACGGCAATACGATTCGGGCTTTAATCAAATTTATGGAAGACCTCGAAGAACATGAACTGCTGGATCTGAATATCCCAACCGGGATTCCGCTGGTCTATGAACTCAGTGAAGACCTTAAGCCGCTGCGCCGTTTTTATCTTGGTCATCCGACCCATGTCGAAGAGAAAAAACGCCAAGCTGCCGATCCTAACCATGACCCGGATTAATCACGAATACAACGAATAAAAAGGAGTTTGACTATGACTTCCCATTTTGAGATTCGCAAGGCAACTCCTGACGACGCTCAATCGGTATCTCTTCTCATGTATGACGCGATCGGAGATATTGCGCATACGATCGCGGGGACTACGGATATGCCGGATACGATGGATGTACTGGAAGAATTGTTCCGACTGCCCGGCTGCCGGCTCAGTTACGAGCACACGATCGTATGCGAAGATGCTGACGGCAATATCGCAGGCTTTATGCTCAGCTATCCGGGTGAACAAGCCGAAGCGTTAGACCTCCCTTTGCTACGCCGACTACGAGCACAAGGCTTACCCACTGAAGGATTAATTCCCGAAACCAGATCTGGCGAGTATTACTTGGATTCGCTCGCGGTCAGTGGTGCTTATCGGGGAAGCGGAATCGGCACGCGTCTGATTCAAGCGTTCGAACATCGCGCTGCCGAACTCGGTTACGCCAAAGCTATGATGCTTGTCGAAAAAGATAACGTCAAAGCGCGTGCCTTGTATGAACGTCTTGGCTATATCGAAGACGGCAGGATTGAGTTAAGCGGTCATCGCTATGCGCGAATGGCGAAAAGGATCGAACTCCAGTAAAACGAATCGTACTGTCTATATGCAGATATGGAATTTAGAAAAAGCAGCTGGAGTCTATCCGCTGCTTTTTGTTAGGTTGTGCATCTATCCCCATTATCCCCGCCGTCCACAATTTTAGTCGCCGATCTATCCCCGCTATCCCCATTATCCACCGCTCAAAAACAACTCTTCTCTACAGCTTATCCCCATCCTTTTCCCGCACAGCTAACTTTTACTCACTTTGTTCAAAAAAATTAATTTGCACTTCTTGACGGTTAAAAAGAAGCTTTTGCTCAAAGCCTCTCTTTCCTCCCGCACCGTTACGCCATTCTCAAAAAAGCTCTTTGCTTTTTTCGTCGTCAATCCCCATTTAAGAACCTAGGCAAAGTAAAATCGCCCTTTTTCCCGATATAGCTCGCGTTTACGCCTTTTCTTCTATTTTGCTCACTTTTATTTTATCGAATTCTGCTTTGACAAACCCCATATCTGGTTATAGAATGATTAACACTGACCTGGTTAATCTATATCTAGTTGTTGCCGGGTGTTAAGGAGCGTGAAAGAATATGTTGATCGCTTACGATTCCAGAACCGGAAACGTGCGGAGATTTATCGAAAAATTGGAACTCCCCGCGATTCAAATCGACGAAACGATGAAGCTGGAAGAGCCTTTCATCCTCGTCACCTACACAACGGGCTTCGGACAGATCCCGGACAAAGTCAACTCGTTTCTCCAGAAAAACGGACAGCAGCTCAAAGGCGTATGCGCCAGCGGCAACCGCAACTGGGGACTTTCTTTTGCAAAAAGCGCAGATACTATTTCTCAAACTTACGGCGTACCGATCTTATGCAAATTCGAACTGTCGGGCACAAATAAAGATATTTTACATCTCAAAGAGGAGCTGAATACCCTTGCGGCATATTGAACTGAACAACCAACTGATGCTTAGAAACGCCGATGGATTTTTCCGTTTAGAAAAAGATAAAGAAGCGGTCGCTGCTTTCATGGAGGAAGTACAGCAGCGCAGCCTGACTTTCCCGGATTTCGGTTCCCAAGTCGATTACATGATCGAAAATGATTACTACGAAAATGTCTATGAGAACTATACGCGCGAAGAAGTGATCTCCGTATTCGAGACTTCGCACAACGTTCCGTTCGAATTCGCTTCGTACATGGCAGCTTCGAAGTTCTATACCGACTATGCGATGAGAAGCAATGACAAAGCACAATATCTGGAGACTTACGCGGATCGCTCGGCTATCGTAGCTTTGCATCTCGGCGGCGGTAACGTCGAGACCGCAAAATCGCTCGTAACGGCAATCATGGAGCAACGCGTACAACCGGCTACCCCGACGTTTCTAAATGCAGGTAAAAGCCGCCGCGGCGAATTGGTTTCGTGTTTCCTGCTCGAAATGGACGATGCGCTGAACTCGATCAACTATGTCTTGTCCACTTGCATGCAGTTGTCGAAAATCGGCGGCGGCGTTGCGGTTAACTTGTCCAAGCTTCGTGGACGCGGCGAACCGATCAAAGGCGTCGAAGGCGCGGCAAAAGGCGTAATGCCTGTTCTGAAATTGATGGAAGACGCGTTCTCTTATGCCGATCAGATGGGTCAACGCAAAGGCTCCGGCGCGGCTTACTACAACATTTTCGGTTGGGACGTTCTGGAGTTCCTGGATAGCAAAAAGATCAATGCCGACGAAAAATCGCGCCTCAAAACGCTGTCGATCGGTCTGATTATCCCGAACCGTTTCTACCAACTTGCCGAACAAAACCAACCGCTTGTGGTATTCGGTCCTTATTCCGTCTACAAAGAGTACGGCAAACATCTCGACGATCTCGATCTGGACGAAATGTACGACGAACTGCTCGCAAACGACAAAATCAAGAAAAAGAACATCATGAGCGCACGCGATATGCTTGTTAAGATTGCGATGGTTCAATTGGAATCGGGCTATCCGTACATCATGAACAAAAGTAACGCCAACAATAACCATGCCCTGAAAGATCTCGGTATGGTCAAAATGTCGAACCTGTGCACCGAAATCTATCAGTTGCAAGAAACATCGACAATCAACGATTACGGTCAAGAAAACCAAATTCGCCGCGATATCAGCTGCAATTTGGCTTCCCTGAATATCGCAAACGTGATGGAACACGGCAAATTGCGTGAATCCGTACACGAAGCGATGCTGGGTCTGACCGCTGTAAGCGATATGACTGAAGTGCAAAATGCTCCGGGCGTAGCGAAAGCGAACCGTGAAATGCACTCGGTAGGCTTGGGCGCGATGAACTTGCACGGGTATCTGGCGAAAAACAAAATCGCTTACGAAAGCGATGAAGCGATCGATTTCGCTCGTACGTTCTTCATGATGATGAACTACTACTCGATCGAAAAAAGTATGGAAATCGCACGCGACCGCAACGTGACTTTTGCAGGCTTTGAGAAATCCGAATACGCAAAAGGTACATACTTCGACAAGTACGTACAGACTGATTACAGCCCGCGCACCGACAAAATCAAAGCGTTGTTCGGCGATGTGCATATCCCGACAACGGCAGATTGGTCGCACCTACGTACGCTGGTTCAAGCTAACGGTCTGTACCATGCTTATCGCTTGGCTATTGCACCAACGCAAAGTATCTCGTATATCCAAAACTCGACGTCTAGCGTAATGCCGATCGTCGATGCGATCGAGACTCGCACTTACGCGAACTCGACAACGTATTTCCCGATGCCGTATTTGGCGCAAGAGAACTTCTTCTACTACAAATCGGCGTACCAAATGAACCAATTCAAAGTCATCGATCTGATCTCGGAAATCCAAGAACATATCGATCAAGGCATCTCGGCAATCCTGCACGTCAACAGTAACGTCACAACTCGCGATCTGGCCCGTTATTACCTGTATGCCGCTCGCAAAGGCTTAAAAGCTCTGTACTACACACGTACGAACCACTTGAGCGTGGAAGAATGTATCAGCTGCGCGATCTAAGCCAGCCGAAGATTTGAGAAGAGTTTAGTAGATAGATTGTAAGTTCATTTAGAAGCTGCGGGGCGCCTTTTCACGATTCGGATGACCAGTCTGAACTTAAAAAACGCCCCGCTTTACTTTTGTAATTTTATCGCTCATAATAAGTAACTTGTGCGCCGTTCGATGAAGAACGGTCTCTGTGCGTCGTAATTTCAACCAACAATATCCAAACTTAACTTTTTTTATAAATACTCCACCATGAAAGGGATGACTCAACATGATTAAAGCTGTGAACTGGAACCGTCCTGCCGATGACTTTACATTGATGTTCTGGAACCAAAATATTATGCAATTCTGGACAGATGAAGAGATTCCGTTGTCCGATGATAAAATGTCTTGGATCACATTAAGCGATGACGAGCGCGAAGCGTACATGCAGGTTCTAGGCGGCTTGACGCTGCTCGATACGGTACAAGGCGGCGTCGGTATGCCGCAAATCATGGAGCACGTGGAGAACTTGCAACGCAAAGCGGTACTCGCGTTCATGGGCATGATGGAGCAAATTCACGCGAAGTCCTACAGCAGTATTTTCACAACGCTTGCGTCCACGGAAGAGATCGACCAAGTATTCCGCTGGGTCGAAGAAAATCCGCTGCTGCAAAAAAAGGCGTCGATCATTTCGAAATATTACCAAAATATCGAGACGCAAAAAGACTTGTACTTGGCAATGGGCGCTTCGGTTATGCTGGAAAGCTACCTGTTCTATAGCGGCTTCTTCTATCCGCTGTATCTTGCCGGACAAGGCAAAATGACAAGCAGCGGCGAGATCATCGACTTGATCTTGCGCGACGAAAGTATTCACGGCGTCTACGTCGGCGTCCTTGCGCAAGAAGTGCTGCGCGATCTTCCCGCATCGGAAGCGGAAGACGCGAAAAAAGAACTGTACGATCTGCTGCATATTCTTCAAGAAAACGAAGAACAATACACGGCGCAACTGTACAGCAAAATCGGTCTGACCGAAGAAGTCAACAAATTCGTTCGTTATAACGCCAACAAAGCGATGATGAACTTGGGCTTGGAACCGCAGTTCGAAGAAGACGATGAAAGTATCAACCCGATCGTCCTCAACGGTCTCAAAACGCAAACCAAACAGCATGACTTCTTCTCCAAAAAAGGCAACGGCTATGTTCGTACCGTTCACGTTGAGCCGCTGCGCGACGAAGATTTCTTGTTTGATACGGTAGAAACACCTGTACCAAGCGGCATCTAAGTTTAATCTATATTCGATCCAACAGCTCGATCTGTCGTAATCTTCTCGATCTATTCGGAAGATTACGACAGATCGAGCTTTTTTTTGCCTCTGTAACCGAGTATGATCAAGTCTAGAATGACCAAAAAGCGAAGCGAGGTGCTCGATATGAAAGCTGTGCTGATCGATAAATATGGAGGGCCTGAGAAATTCCGTGTCGGTGAACATCCCGAGCCTAGCCCCAAAGCAGACGAAGTCAAAATTCGGATGAAAGCGACTTCGATCAATCCGATCGATTTTAAAGTACGCGGCGGAGTTGCCTTCGTGATCTCCGGGCTTCGGTTTCCTAAAATTCTCGGATCGGACTTTGCCGGAATCGTCGAGCAATGCGGCGAAGGCGTAAGCGAATTTGCGCCGGGAGACGAAGTATACGGCTTTACCAACGGAGCCACGCAAGCGGGAGCTTTGGCGGAAGTATTATGTTGCAAGGCTTCTATTGTATCGAAAAAGCCGACCTCACTGAATTTCGAAGAAGCGGCGGCAGTGCCGCTTGCCGCGTCTACCGCCTATCAGGCGTTGTCTAAGCTCGGCGGCATGACTGCCGGGATGAAGGTGCTTGTCATTGGCGCGACAGGCGGCGTCGGGCATTACGCCGTTCAGTTGGCAAAGATCGCCGGAGCGCATGTAACCGGCGTTTGCCGCTTGTCCGGCGAAGCGACAGCAAAAGCGCTCGGCTGCGACGAAGTGATCGCGTATGACCGCGAAGATTTTCTCAAAAGCGGTCAAGCTTTCGATCTGATTTTCGATGCGGCAGCCAAATCGAAATTCGGTAAATGCCGTCCGTTGTTAACGGAATACGGTACCTATGTGACGACTGTGCCTAGCCCTTCTGTGTTTATTCGAAGCCGATTCAGCCAAACCAAAGGCAAAAAAGCGCGTTTCGTGATGGCGAATTCGAATCCTACAGATTTGGGTCTGTTCCGGCAATGGAGCGACGAAGAACGATTGAAGCCGCTGCTTGAAGCCGTCTTTTCTTTAGAAGAAACACGTCAAGCTTTCGAACTCGCGGAATCAGGCAAAACGCGTGGCAAAGTCGTTATTCGAACAGTCTGAATAGGATAGTCTAAATGAAATGAATACGAAAAAAGAGCCTTTACGGAATGTTCCGTAAAGGCTCTTTTTGGGTGTGATCCAACCATCCTCCGACTCTAACAATCTAGGATGGAGTTACCTTACTTTTTCGGAAGCAATGTAACCGGGATCGTGAAGGTTTCGTTGATTCTCGAATTTTTCTTGTACGAAGCGGTCACTTCCAGATTGACTACAGTCGGCTCTTTTGGCAACGCGCGAAGTGCGCCTTTGCTATTAATGAGCTTCGGTTGGTCACTGCCTGTGACTGCGAATTTCACTTCGCTCGTCGATTTCAATTTCAATACATTCGGACCGATTTTCGTTGTATTGACGATTGCGGCTTGTTTATCGAACGCCGCGATCGCTTCGTCGATCACCAGTTCTTTGCGATCCGCAATCCGGTAGCTGGAATATGCCAAATACTGAATTTGATCGACCACATAGCCAGCGTCGTCAAGTTGCGTTGCCAACAGTTCAAGTTGATACGTTCCCGGTGCAAGCTGTCCGACTTTACCTGTGTTTTCATCCAAGTAGTAATCGTCCAAATCTTCGAACGTATAACGTCCCGGTGCCAACATCTTACCCTCTTCATAGATCTGATCCAGCAGACCGATATACTTGTCGTCCACGCCGTATACGGCGATCTGTACATAGTTCACGTCGTCAGCCGACAGTGTGAAGGATACGTCTGTCGTATCGCGTTTACCGTCGCCGTCCGGCGTAATAATACGTTCCGACAATTCGATATCTTGAATACCAAAGCCTGTTGCCGGTTTTTCATCTCCAATATGCACTGCAAATGGCAGATGCAGATCCGGTCCGTTTGCCGATTGCAGCAATACTTCGCCTTCATATACGCCTTTTGCCGCGTCCGAAGCTGGATCAATATTCAGTTTGAACATTCCCGGTGCTCCAGCGGAAGCCACAATCGTGTTCCCTGCGCCAAGACCGGTAAGCTGTGCCGAGATTTTGCTGCTATCCGGCGTAGCGATCGGACCGTTCGGGTCAGACGTCACATTGTCGTGCCAAACGACACTTGCCGAATACGATACCGGTGTTCCGTTTACGCTTTTCAATTGCAGATCGCGGCTAACCGGATCACTGCCTGGGCTTAATACGCCAAATGAGGTCGAAGAAGCAAAGTTCGTCACCGGAACTTCAACCAGATCCGTATTCAAAATGCGAACTTCTTCGATCGCTTGCAGCAATGCCGGTGTATCCAGTGCATCGGCTACATAAGCCCGTCCTGCTCCTTGCGAATAGACATCGTAAGGAGTTCCCGTTTCATCCGAAATCGTGTCGGCAGTATTTGCAAGCGCCGCACGCACGTCAAACGGCGTCCAGTTCGGATATTTTTGCTTCAATAATACAGCAAGGCCTGCTACGTGCGGAGAAGCCATACTTGTACCGCTTGAACGCGCATAGGCTTCGTCGTAACTGACGTTGCTATCGAACTTCCCGTATTCCGGGTACGTCGACAACAGGTTCACGCCCGGTGCAACAACGTCGGGTTTGATACTCAAATCTTCGTCGCCATTCGGACCACGCGAGCTGAAGCTTGCCATACGGTCGCCTTCGACTACCGTTTTCGGATACTCGCTGCCGAATGTAATTTCGAATTCAGCCGTATTGTTCTCTGTCAATTCTTTTGCCAATTTGCGCCCTTCAACACCGCTCATATCGAAGTACGGCACGTAATCGAAGCTATCGCCCAAGAATGCGAGCGAACCGACCGGCTCGTCTCTACCCGGCAGCGACTCTGATAGATCGGCTTGATTTGGGTTGTTTGGCAACGTGTTACCGTTGAAAATCACGATGGCTTTCGCACCATGCGCTGCCGCTCCGCGAACTTTCGCATCGAACGTCAGATTGCCGCGAGATACCATTACGACTTTACCTGTCACATCGATCCCGTCAGCAGCCAATTGATCGTAATCGGCATCGGTACCTAGATTCGCATAGACCGCGTCATTCGGCTGCGTACCGAACATACCTGCGAAATCTTCTTGCCCGATTTTCCAAGCGAGAATATCGTTCGTGTACGGTCCATATTCACTGCCATATACCGCATCGGACACACTCTCTGAAGCTTCCGATTCTTCATTCGTCGATGCTGCTTCATTATCAGCTGTTTCAGTTGGCACAGCTTCTTCTTCTACTGCCACGCTTTCTTCAACGGTCGATTCGTCCGCCAGAGATTCTTCTGTCGTCGGAGCTGCTTCTTCCGAATTTGCAGCTTGTTCTTCATCCGAATTTGGCTCTACTTCCGGAAGTTCCGGTGTCGGTTCTTCTTCAGCGGGTACTTCGCCTACTTGCGCCGAGAATGTTCCCGTATAATGGTTGCTTTCGCTTGTAGTCGCGCCTACCGAAATAGCAAGTTGCGACGAAGCCGGAGATCCCATCGAATAGTAGTAAGGACCTGAATCAGCCGCATTACCGTTCGCGATCACTGCCGTTACGCCAGCCAATACCGCATTGTTAATCGCGACTGCATCTGGAGAATTCGGGTCTTTGTTCGAATCCGATCCGAGCGACAAGTTGATTACGTCCATGCCGTCTTTTACCGCATGTTCGATCCCGTCGATAACTTGCGCGGACGAACCTGAAGCGCGTCCCGTCTCAATATTGCGACCCAGTACTTTATATACGTACAGATCGGCTTCATAAGCGACGCCTTTTTGCACCAGATCAGATGTCGGGTTCGTTCCGCGTCCTACGATCGTACCGGAGACGTGCGTTCCGTGACTGGTTCCTGCATAAGACGTTCCGTTAATTTCAACAGGAGGTTCTTCATACGGATCATCGTCTTGCTCGAAAGAATCATAACCGCCTTTGTACGCGTCTTTCAGATCCGGGTGCAAATAATCGACGCCAGTATCGATCACGCCTACTTTTAATCCTTTGCCTGTAAATCCGTCTGCCCAAGCTTCGTCTACGCCCATTTGTTTGAGCGGTTGAATCTCGAAGTTGTCGCCGGCGGAAGCTTCTTTGGCATCAATCGGAATTTCGTAATAGGTCTGGTTTTCATCAATTGCGACTACATTCGGAATCGAAGCGAGTTTCAATAGATCTTTGGAAGCGACCGTAACTTCGAGTCCATTAAGTACGGTATTATATTGATAATTGACTTGTACATTGACGCCCAGCGCTGCGGCTTGGCTTAAGAAATCATTTTGCTCGTTATCAACCGATTGTTCGATCGATGCTGCGGAAAAACTACGTAATCCCGCTTTGTTTGCTGACGTCTCGGCAGCTGCAACCGGTTCTTGGCTAAGCTGCACAATTGCACGTACACTATGTAAAGATTGGGTATTTAACTTGGGTGAAATGATTGAAGATGGATCGCGGTCTTTAATCGCAAAAGCGCTCATCGCGCCGTCTGCTTGTCCACCGGAAATCGAAGATGTAGACAACTTGAACGGAGTTAATTGATTCGGCGATTGCGCAGAAGCTGCGGTTGGCAGCGCCGTACCTAATACTAAAGCGAGACTTAACGATACTCCAGACCATTTACGGAATACATTCTGTGGTTTATTCAAAGCAACTTCCCCTCTCGCAAATATGAATAGGTGGTTCCTCGCGTCTTGTCAGCTATATTCACAAAAAGATGAACATCGATTTCAAAAACGATCCTCCTTTTTCGATTTTGTCAAAAAGCTTGTCACTTATCCTAGCATCACGTTTAACAATTGACCACTTGCAAATTTTTCTGTAAAAACGTTTCGTTTGAAGCTATCCGAAAAATTTGTCGAAATTCCGACCGTTCTACTTGTGTTTGTGAGAAAACTTTTACCTTTTAGTGTCCTAAAGTCTTATTCATGTCAGTGCACTGTTAATGATTAATTGCCGAATTCAGGACTTTGGTAGGTACAATATCGCTTGCTTCTGAGTAAAAAGACTTAAACTTTCGACAAATCGCAACTTTTGATAGCAAATTCGAATTTTTGATCGTTTTGAATCACAACGCAAAAAAAGCCACATCCGAAGATGCGGCACTTGCATGTTCTTTTTTAACTGCGCCCAGCCGGAATAAAAGGTCTGATCCATTCTCCGAATGATTTCGGGCTGCGGGTCTGGATCAATACGACGCCTTCCCCACGGAATCGGCATACCAATCCTTCGCCACTCGTAAAGCTTGATACCCAGCCTTTGGATGCTTTTTCGATATCGTAACGCATATAATTCGGCCAAGCGACCAAGTGCCCGTTATCGACGACGACTTCTTCTCCAGCGCTCAAGTTAATCGCATGAATACCGCCGTAAGAAGACAAGAATACCGTACCTTTGCCGCTAATCTCGATAATGAAGAATCCTTCGCCCGACATCAGACCTCGGCTCAAATTTTGCATTTTGGTGTTCACTTGGATTCCTTCTGTTCCTGCCAAAAATCCGTCTTTTTGTACGAGGAGACTGTAGGAACCGTCCAGCTCTACCGCTTCGATCGCACCCGGGCTTGAAGGCGCCAATGTCGCTTGACCTTGACCGCCTCTGGAGAGCAATTCTTGGAAAAAGAACGATTCTCCGCTGAGCATACGTCCTAGCCCTCGCATGATGCCACCATCTGTTGTTCCTTTCAACTCGATATTGGACGACATGGATACCATCGCGCCGGATTCGGCTTTGACACTTTCGCCATTCTCAAGTTGCACTTGAAGCAGTGGAAAAGCACCTGGATACAAAATTTGATATTTCATAGGGAACTGCCTCCTTTTTTCTTCATCTTAATTAGATTTTACGAACTGTGCAATGGAGTTCATACGCGGCTGTGCTATAATCAGTTGCAGTGGTAAAACAAAAAGGAAAACATCACCATTATTTATTCGATCAAGGGGGCAACATTTATGTTTAAAAACACAAAACTCGGTCATAAATCTGCATGGATTATGCTTCTGATGCTGACACTTTTTGTACTCGCGGCTTGCGGGAACAAAACAGCTCCGCAGCCAGCGGCTTCGGAACCGACACCGTCGACTTCAAACGAAGCAAGCAATACGGAAACAGCTACACCCGGCACTTCAGCTGACGGTACGCAAAATCCGATCGTTACCATTGAGATGGACAACGGAGGAACCATCAAGCTCGAACTGTATCAGGATATTGCGCCGAATACGGTGAACAACTTTGTTTCTTTGGTTAAATCCGGCTTTTATGACGGAGTTACGTTCCACCGCATCGTGCCAGGCTTCGTCATTCAAGGTGGCGATCCAGACGGCAAAGGTACAGGCGGTCCCGGTTATTCCATCAAAGGCGAGTTCACATCCAACGGATTCACCAACGATCTGAAACACACCGAAGGCGTATTGTCGATGGCACGTACAGGCGAACCGGATTCCGCTGGCTCGCAATTTTTCATTATGTTAGCGGATCAACCAAGTCTGGATAACCAGTATGCAGCATTCGGCAAAGTGATCGGCGGCATGGAAGTGGTGAACGCCATCGCAGCTTTGCCTACAGACGATCAAGGAAAACCTACGACGTCAGAAGGATCGGTCATGAAAAAAGTAACAGTCGATACTTTTGGCAAAGAATATCCGGAACCGGAAAAGATTCAGTAAGATGGATACAACATTCGAATGTCGCGAAGGATGCGGAGCTTGTTGCACTGCCGTCTCAATCGCTTCGCCTATTCCAGGCATGCCAAGCGGCAAGCCTGCCGGTGTTCCTTGCGTACAGCTGAATGAGAAAAAGCGCTGTAAGTTGTTTGGCAGCCCCGAACGACCTGCGGTATGCGGAGGTCTGCCGCCTTCGCTTGAAATGTGCGGAGCCTCTACGGAAGAAGCATTCGCTTATCTAGAATGGTTGGAACGCGAAACGTCTCCTTTTTAACCTGTTTCTTCCTACTAAAAACCGTCCAAATCTGGGCGGTTTTTGTTTTGAGCAGAAAAAAGGGAAACTGTATTTTTACCCGTCGAAATGAATCTTTTCCTTTATATAATCATTCATAACAGTTATTTACATGGCTATACATTAAATTTAAAATAAATGAAATAAACTAAATTTTTTTCACTAAAAGGGGAGCCTTTATGCTTGAGAGCAAGAATAAAGTCATGTTATCGATCACGCTTGGCGTTGTCCTTTTTTCGATTCTGATCCATGCGTTAGGACGCTACTCACCTTTGTTTGACAACATGATGATGCACGGTCATATTCCGGCTAAACCGGATGAGATCTGGTTAAATTTGATCGCCCTTCCTCCTATCCTTTTCCTCGGCATATCCGCTTTTTTATTCAGTCGAAGCAAAGCTCACCACCTTCTTCCAACTTTCGTTATGCTTGCATTGGTCTTCTCCAGTATTTCTTTGATCTCCGGTAGCGGAGGCGGAACCGAGTTCCATTTTTCGATTTTTATGGTCGTTGCGATTTTATGTTTTTATGAAAGCGCCCTTCTTATGATTGCTGCTACTTTGATCTTCACGGTGCAGCATCTGATCGGATTCTTTTTCGCGCCTGAGATGGTGTTCGGTGTTTCTACTTATTCGTTTACGATGGTTGCAACACATGCTTTCTTCCTTGTTGCTACTTCGCTCGCTGTCATTTTCCAGATCGTTTCGACGAAACGCGCACGTGCGGATCTGAATGCAAAAAAGGATTTGGAGCGTACTCAGACTGTCGGCGATATTGTGCAACGGTTGACGACCACATCCGGTCAATTGCATGGACAAACCGGTGAACTGAGCGCTCAAGCTCAATCATCAGCTGGAGCTAGCGGAATGATTCGGGAACAGATTTCCGGTATTTATGAAGGTTCGCAAGAGCAAAAATCCGAAGCCAATACGGCACGCGCCGCGATACAAAAGGTTGGCGTCGATCTCCAGCAGATCGTTAGCGCAACTTCTGTCGTTGCCGAAGTGTCGGATCAGAGTTCGCGCCATGCGGAGCAAGGCAATCACAATATCGTACAATTGATGCAAAAATTATCGGCATTAGAAGTATCGGTACGCGACTCGTCCGAACGGATGCAGATGCTCAACGAGCATGCTCAAGAAATCAGTAAAGTGACGGAATTGATCCGAAATATCGCTTCGCAAACCAATATGTTAGCGTTAAACGCTTCAATCGAAGCTTCGCGCGCAGGCGAAGCCGGTAGAGGATTCAGTATCGTCGCTTCAGAAATTCAAAAACTTGCCCAGCAATCGAATTCTTCTGCCGAAAGTATCAGTGCTTTCCTCAGTCGTATGAACGAAGACACTCAGCGTTCTTCCGAATCGATTCAGCGCGTAACTTCTGAACTATCGACCGGGATGTCTGCGGCAACGCAGACCGAAGAGTCTTTCCGCAAGATTTGGGGATTTGCTACAGAAGTCGATAAGCAGATTCAGCAGATCTTGTCTTCCGGCGACTTGGCACTAGAGAACTCTAACGAAGCTTCGAGTGCAATCGCCACTATCGCAAGTATTACGGAAAATTTCGTAGAAGCTTGTGAACAAGCCAAAGTGTATGCGGAAAGTCAATTGCAATATAGCGGGGAAACTGCCGAGATTGCGACAAAGCTTGGCGGAGCCACGGCGCAATTAAGAGAAACGATTGCTCGGATCGGCGCTTAGACAGAGAAGACTTTTTGGAGAAAAATAATAGTTATACATGGGGCAGTTCTTCCGGACTCGCCCTTTTTCTATGCCGAATAGAAGTGTGACGGGTGTAACAAAATCGGGTATAGTTAAAACGTGAATCTGGACCGGAAAGGAACGTGGCGATACGTATGAAGCAGTCTTTTGGATGGAAAAACAAACTTCATTCCCGTTGGTCGATCGCTCTGCTGCTTGTGACGCTAGGTCTGACCCTCAGCGCTTGCGCGCAAGGCGAACTCGACGTGGCGGTGAATACAGACCGAACCGCAGATATTAAAATGAACGCTACGATCGACGATTCGGCACTAAGTACGATCGGGCAGACCGATCTGCCCGAGAAGATCGCAGAAACCTTACGCGAAAAAGGATTTCAAGCGGAAGCCATTCAACAAGATGGGCAATCCGGTATCAGCGCTTCGGATACGGTAGAACTCAAAGGGGATGGCGAATTCAAAGATTTGCCGCAGGGGATTACAGTCGAAGATCGCCAAGATCAAGGGTTGTTCACCACGACGCATCATTTTTTGGTCGTTGCCGATCCGCCTGAATTGATTCCGAGGGAAAGTTCTTCGTTGACCGGATTTATCGGATCGAAGTTACTTGGCGGCTTTGTCGAACGGGAATTTGATTTCCGCTTCAAGTTGACTTTGCCGATTAAACCGGGGGAAAACAACGCCGATGTTGTGTCGGAAGATGGTCGCACGTTGACGTGGAACCTCGCGGCTACTCGCGAAAACCGGATTGAGATGGCATTGACGATTCCGAATATTCAGCGGATTGTGATTGCGGGTGTTGTGGGGTTGGTTGTGGTGATTGGGGTGGTTGTGGTTGTGCTGAGGCGTAGACGGAGGAAGTGAGCCGACTGCGAGAGAAATTCGTTTCGGTCGCTTGTTGAAATCGGGAAAAGTTAATTGGAATTTTGATTGGAATTTTCCCGATTTCAAAGGCGAACACTATCGTTCCTGCACTGAATTTCTCTCTCCGTCGGCTCACTTCTAGTTACGCTTGGCGGTTGTTGAAATGTTAAAGAGCTTATCGCCTTGATTTGGCGATAAGCTCTTTTTGGGTTGTGCGGGTACTGCTCTCGCACGGGGAGCGACCCTTATTGTCGTCAAACAACGAATGCAAGACCTGTTTCAATCCACGCTCCCGCACGGGGAGCGACCAGTTTTGGTCGCACGGAGGTCTATCAACTTTTAAGGTTTCAATCCACGCTCCCGCGCGGGGAGCGACAACAACGACTCGGCGGGGTTTCAAAACTAAGCGAGTTTCAATCCACGCTCCCGCGCGGGGAGCGACGCGGATCAGCTTATTGGAGAGTTTTCGCTGCGTATGTTTCAATCCACGCTCCCGCGCGGGGAGCGACGAACGCCGATTGAGGAACCTACACCACTTTGGATTGTTTCAATCCACGCTCCCGCGCGGGGAGCGACTAAAAAATCCACTTATCTACAGTGGTGGTAGAGGTGTTTCAATCCACGCTCCCGCGCGGGGAGCGACGCAATAGCGACTATGGATATTCCCCTATTTTAGAGGTTTCAATCCACGCTCCCGCGCGGGGAGCGACCCGCACATTGACAAAGGAGCAATTGGAACATGACGGTTTCAATCCACGCTCCCGCGCGGGGAGCGACAAAGTGAAAGTATTAGGTTGGAAATTTATTCAGGTGTTTCAATCCACGCTCCCGCGCGGGGAGCGACCAGCGCTCGAATTGGATCTACTACCCGCCTATCCGTTTCAATCCACGCTCCCGCGCGGGGAGCGACGGTAAAGTCTTGGTGTTTGCACATTGCTCCAATGTTTGTTTCAATCCACGCTCCCGCGCGGGGAGCGACTGCACCCACTTTCAGCCCTTGCTGCGCAAGGCTTCAAAAGGCAAAAAGTGCGAACCTCAAATTCAGACTAACGAAAAGTGGACGAAAACACAATAAAAATGGTGGAATCCCTTACGCAGCGCGGGGTGCGAACCTCCCGGGGTTTTCATGTTCACTTGAGGTTCGCACTTTTTACCGAGCGGATTCCGAAGCGCGCGGACGCCAATTTTGGCGGGTGATTTTGCGACTTGTGCAGTTATATACGGCGTACTCCTCGCCTGTCAGATCGACCAACGCTAGACTTCGAGATTCGGCAATCGCATAGGTATGCGATCCGAGATCGCAGTTCAATCGCGCTCCGTCAAAGCAAATCCGTTCGCAAGGCGTATGACCGTGTACGACTACTTTTCCACCGGTGACTTCCAAAATCTCGTCCACCGGATAGGCGTAAAACTCTTTTTCCGACATCCATAAGACGTCTCGGCTTTGCTCGTACAGCGGTTGATCCGGCATAAATCCTGCGTGTACATAGACATATTCGTCATCTTCGGCAATCATAGGCAGCGTTAACAGCCAATCCATATGCAGCCGGCTTTCGTTGTGATCTTCGAATGTTTTTTCAAAGCTATGTAATGCCTCGGCTCCGCCGTGGATCAGCCACATATCGGAACGGTCTTGTCTGTACCAATTGAGCATTTCTTCGTGATTGCCGGTCAAGACGATCACGCGATCCGGGTGCATCTGCTGAAGCGTCCGCAAATATCGCACCACCAGCGCGCTATCCGGTCCCCGGTCGATCAGATCGCCTCCAACGACCAATCGGTCGGTAAAAGCATCGTATTCCATCTCGCGCAACAATTCGATCAAGCCTTGATATTCGCCGTGAAGATCTGTGATAAATAGCTTCCGCCCTGTGCTCATGCTCATTCCCTTTCCTACCGAAAATCATTTTCTTCTATTGTAACGCGGCAGTCCAAGATTTTCACATGCAGAAAAGGAAATCGTAGCTTTACGCCAAAACGTGCTTTAGAATAGAATCAACTTCAGTCATCGTCGTTCGTATTTTTTCAAAAAGGAGGTCACTATGCAAAATCGTAATAAAAACAAATGGCTGCTTGCACTCGCTGCCGGGCTGATCTTGATCAGCGCTTGGACATGGAGTCACGAGACGGCTTCGCTTGCCCAACATTCTTCGCCGGTATCGTTTGTGATGTTTAGCGAGTAGTTGAAGCGCAAGCCGTAAATTTTCTAGACGCCAACGCGGCGACGATATGCCCAGTGACAAGTCGGTCCATGCCCTTTGCCCAGATTCAGCGTGGAAGACTCTTCGATCGCCGCTTGGATAAAATCTCGCGCGGTATGTACCGCTTCGCTCAGCGTTGCGCCCGTAGCAAGCTTTGCCGTGATCGCCGCCGAATACGTACAACCTGTTCCGTGCGTATGGCGCGTCGCTATCCGAATACCGGACATTTCTTCGAACTCTTTTCCGTTATAAAAAAGATCCACGACCACATTACCTTCCGCATGCCCGCCTTTGATCACGACCGCTTTTGCCCCGAATTCCATGATGCGCTCTGCCGCGATTCGTCGATCTTGCATCGTTGTAATCTTTATTCCTGTAAGCGCTTCGGCTTCCGGGATATTCGGCGTGACCACAGCAGCAAGCGGCAGCAGATCGGCAATCAGCGCTTGGATCGCATCGCGTTGCAGCAGATTTGCGCCGCCTTTGGCAATCATCACGGGATCGACGACGACGTTACGCCAACCCCATGCCGTTATACGCTCAGATACTGCCGCAATAATCGCCGCGTCGAACAACATGCCTGTTTTGAGCGCATCTACGCCTAAGTCAGAGCCGACCGCGTCAATCTGCGCTTTTACCGCTTCAGGGCTCATGGGATAGACGCCGCTTACTCCTGTCGTATTTTGCGCCGTGACTGCCGTGATCGCCGACATGCCGAATACGTCTAGTTCTTGAAATGTTTTGAGATCCGCTTGTATCCCTGCTCCGCCTCCGCTATCCGAACCGGCGATCGTCAATGCGCGAGGAAAGATCATACCTTCCACTCTTCCAGCGTGAACGCCATATCCCAGAATTCATATTCCAATCGGCAGCTGTTGTCAAAATGTTCCCGCAACTTGTTTTTCCGCGCTTCGCTGAGCGACTCTGCCCATTCGTCCAACCATAACCGCATTTTCTCCGTCACGTCGCTTGCGAAGTTCGCATAAAAATGAATCCACTCGTAAAAAGGATGCTCCGGCGTCGGCTTTACTTCTTCCAGCAGACGTTGCCCAATCTCCTGATACGTCCACGGACAAGGAAGCAGCGCCGCCAAAATATCTTCAAGCGAACCTTCGTGAGCCACATTCAACATATGCCGGGTGTAATGATGCGCCGATGGCGCCAGGCTGTAGCCTTGCAGCGATTCATACGTGACGCCCGCACGCTCGCAAAAATTCTGATGCGGATGAATCTCGCTGTTCAAAATAAAAGCAATCTGCTCGTTAAACATCTGGATCTGCTCTCGCTCTTCGCATTTGGAGATCGCAATCCCGTAAATCCGCATGTAGACGTTGAGATACTCGAAATCTTGCTTCACATAATGGATCAGCTGCTCGCTACTCAAAGTCCCATTTGCAATCCCCCGCACGAATGGATGTTCAAAAATCGCGTTATAGATCGAATCTGCGCCTTGCCTGAGTTCGGTTGTAAAAGACATGCTTAACTTGCACCTCCGCATTTTGAATAAAATTTCCGAATCGTGCTCGGCGTAGACAAGAACGCAAAAAAACCGCTCCGATATGGAGCGGCTTCGATCAATAGGCAAACCAACGCAGGAAGTTTATCTCGACTTCGAATGTACACGATCTTCTACACATTTGTAGAAAGGCGGCTTTCGAATAAAGAATCACTCTCTAGCTGGGCATATGTATTGAAAAAAGAACCGACTCCACTTCCCTACGCCGGTACGAGCCGGATCAGGTTCTAAGGGTCCAAGAATCATTCTTGTCTCAGCCGCAAACGCGGCACCCCTAGTGGAATACATGATGAAATTAAATAAACGTGATTACGTGTCTACTCTAGCCGGATATCCAAACATTGTCAATGCTGCCGATAACGCAAAAAATAATCGATCAAAGGCGCGCACATAAAAGCCGCCAAGCTCGCTACACCTACAGCGATACTTGTGGCACTCATCGTCAACCCATCCAAAGCGTTCATATCAAAGCTTGCAAAAATCAACAGAAAGCTGAAAAGTAACGCAATTCCTGATGGAATATAGGTCAATTGTTGCTGATAGGGATATCTTTTATAAATCAAGTATGACGCACTCATCAGGACGATAAACGTCGAGGCACTTAAAAATACGATGCCGCTCAGTTTGAACACCTCCTTGCTTACAAGTTCACGAAAATTCAAAATTTTACATAACTCGTTGCCTAGATTAAACAAAAAATCCTTATACGTCAACCAGACAACCAAGCATTTCATTTTCTCCAGATCTGACCGCTGTTTGATTAAACTTCTTTACGAAACAAGTCTTTTTGTGCAAAATAGATACTAAGCTAATTCATTCACTCGGTAAAGCGAAACAGCTAAAAAGCACAAACGCAAAAAAGTATAAGGAGGCTTACGTATGATCGAATCCCCCGAATTGGACTCGGAAATCATTGCTGCCCATTTAAAAACAGCGTTGGATCAAAACCGTCTACTCTTGACTGAACGTGCAGAACGGGACATGGAACGCGCCCACTTCGACGACGAGATGCTAAGTGAGTTTCTCCGTACCCCGCGTCGAATCGATAAGTATGAAGGTCGACGCGACAATGGCTGCTCTTACATTTTGTATGGAATCCGTACCACTCGCGCTGTTGTCTCTGTGCACGATGGCTATGTCACATTAGTCTGCTTGAAGCATAATCCGTTCCCTGCCGTCGGCTGATTATCTACACTTCCAAGACGCAAGTTAACTTCATTCATTCGATGAACAGTGCCCAAAAAGGCATACGAAGATTATTCTTCGTATGCCTTTTCGTTTTCCAACAACTGATCAATCCACCGCTCTGCAAGCCGCGTTGCTCCCGGCAAAAACGGCAGACCGCCAACTCCGACTTTTTGGATACTCCGATAAAAATGATGCTGCGTATATTCGGTCTCGTCTCCATAAGGAAATAGCACGCAAGCTGACGATACGCGGCGCCGATACCCGACTTCGCTAGGGGTAACGATCGCATCGCGGTAACGGTGCATCACATTAATGTCTTCTTCGAGCGGTCCCGGCGCTTGATATAGCGACGCATATCGACTGCCGGGAAGCGCCGGATCGATCCGGTATTTCGCATCGAGCACATAAGAATCTTCCTCACCCTGGGTATAGAGCGTCAAAAGCAAATCGGGTTTTTGTTCGGTAGTCGGACGGTTACGACCTTGCATCGATGGATTATAAAGTAGCGATAGCGTGGCTCCGCTCTCCACATGCTCATAATCGACGCGTGAAGCTTGCCCGCGTATCAGCGAAGGGAACAACCCTGTGCGGTCGATGGCAGCCCCTTCGCGGCGCGTGACTCGGCAACGCCGCGCCAATAGTCGATGCAGCTTAAGAAAGCACCAGTATTCATAGAGCTGCGCCATATCTTTGAGCGATAATCGCATCATCCCTTCGCGAAGCGACAAGCCTTTAAGCAGGAGCAGATGAATCTTGTACATCTCGCGGTAGCCTGGTGCCATTTGAAAAATAAGGCTGATATTCACGCGCTTCATACTGCCAACGTCTTTGAGAAAACTTTGATTCAACATGCTATGCAGTCGCTTGCTTATCTTATCTAGTTCACGCTTCACCAGTGGATCACGACCCGGTCTGCTGTCGTTCACTACAAGCCGGAGAGTCTCGACGCGGCTAGAAATTCGCTCTAGCATCCACCGAAGAAACCGATTTTCTTCGGTGTCATTCGAAATCACGCGACGTCCTTCTAGCAGTTGGCTTGGCATCCATTGACTGAGCGATGATAGGTCGCTGCCTTGCCTTAAAGGTTCGCTGCTTCGTCCTTGTGGCTGAACCGGTTGTAGCCGCTGCGGGTGGCGGCGTAGATCGTTGATCGTCCGGCGATCGATACGCCGCACTTTGGCGGCATCGACCAAGCGATGCTCGTTTTCCAGCCGATGATGCGGATGGGCTTCGATCCGCATCATCGCTTGTTCCAGCCGCTCAAAAACGCGCCGCAAAATCGTATGAAATTCGCTTAGACTTTGACGCGACGTTTCTTGTTCTTCCGCAGGTCGGTACGTCCGACGCAAAAAGTCGAATGTCAGATCGTAGCTTTCTTCGCTCACTTCTTCCATCAGACGAATATAATCGCGCCGATAATCGATTTTTGCCGGAAAGATTTCGATCGTAATCGTCAGTAGCGGACGATCATTCAACCGGATTTCCAGCTCCGTTTCGCCGATCTCGTTTCCAAAATCAAGATTACCCGACAGCACCCGGCTTCCTCTTGGCTTGATTCGGCGGCGCAGATTGATATTCTCGTGATGAAAAGTCAGATTCAGAGACGGATCGGATTTCACGACCGTCAATTCATACGATTTGGTCTCGTAAAAACAAGGAAAAGCCGGCATGCCCGGCTTCCAAAGTTGAGTCTGCTGCGATTCTGGATCAAACAACCGAACTTCGCAATCGGTAAGGCGCAAAGATCGGACTTCGGCATCAAATACAGCGGTCAGCCGTTCTCCCGTTTCGATATCTCGATGCAATTTTAACCGTTCCGCCGTCTCGTGCAGCGGCTCTCCTGCGATATACAATTCGAACAGATTGGTTTCGACGCGAAGGAGTTCTGTCCCTGAATCGAACGTAGTGAAGGTGTCGTTTGCCATACGCTTAGTCCTTTCCGATCTCCGCTACATACCGTGCAAAGTTATCGAAAGCAAATCCTCGCACTTGATCTTCCGAATACCGCTTCAATAGCTCATTGATCAAATTTTGACTTTGTCCCGCATGCCCTAAATCTTCAACGGTATAAGTAATACCGTCAAAATCCGAACCCAATCCGATATGTCGTTCCCCGCCTAGTTCGCACATATGCTCGATATGCCGAATCAGATCATTGATCGTGACGGTAGTCGTTTCTTCAAGCCCAGTACTTTCCACGATAAAAGGCGGGCAATATACCGCATGGACTTGCGCTCCTCGCTTGAACATGGCGGTCAGTTGTTCGTCCGTGAGATTGCGAGGATGATCGCATAACGCTCTCGCATTGGAGTGACTCGCAATCGGGTACTTCGCAAGCTCCATCACTTCCCAAAATCCAAGCTCGTTCAGATGGCTAACGTCCGTCAACATCCCATAGCGGTTATTCATCGCTACGATATCTCGACCGATCATCGTCAGACCGCCGCCACGCGGCTCTAATACGCCGTCTGCCGCCTGATTTCCGTAATTCCAAGTCAGACCTACCGAACGCACGCCAAGCCGATATAGTAGATGCAGCCGTTTCAGATCATTTTCGATCGGATCGACGCCTTCCAGCGTAAGTAGCGCTCCAATCTGCCCGGATGGAAGATTTCCGATTTGCGACCACTCCGTAATCAATGTCATCTCTGGATGTTTGTCTAAGACTTCGTCATAAAAATAATGAATTTGATCCAAACAAGATTGAAAACGCATCGCCCCCGGAAGCGCCGGATCGACAAAGATCGCAAAACCTTGAATAACGACTTCTCCCGAACGCAGTCGTTGAAGATTAGTGGCAAGCTCAGGTGCATCGGCAAACGAAAGTACGCCTTGTGACGCTTCGATCTTCGCCAGCGCATCGCAGTGTAAATCGATAATGTTCAATATTCAATTCCCCCAGTTTTCATGCTACCTTATGGTATTTTCTCACTCTATACCGATTCGATAATGGCTCAGTTATTTACTGTTTACGATTTTTTTGTACGTCTCAATAGCATCGGCACGCGAAGATTTCAGATCTACCAGCGCGTCTTTACGCGGTTTATGAATCGTTTTGACATCTTCGTCTTTCAGTTCAGGCAACCATTGACGAATATGTTCGCCGTTCGGATCGTATTTTTCGGATTGCGTAACCGGATTGACCACGCGGAAGTAAGGCGACGAATTCGCTCCAAGCGACGCGCACCAGAGCCAATTGCCTCGATTTTGAATATTGTCATAATCCAGCAGTTTGCGGCGGAAATAATTTTCGCCCAGCGTAAACGAGCATTGCAAGTTTTTCGTCAAAAACATCGCGCACAAAATCCGCAACCGGTTCGGCATTAGCCCTGTTTCGTTCAACTCCCGCATCGCTGCGTCGATTACCGGAATACCGGTTTCCCCTTTTGCCCACTTTTCAAAATGCTGATCGCTTAGCGCCGACAGATCATACTTTTTCTCGTAAGAAAAATAGTCTTCATCATAGATCGCCAAGTAGTAGTAAAAGTCGCGGAACGCCAATTGACGTACCCATTCGTCGTGATTTTTGCGGCGTACCGCGCGGGCGTACAATTCGCGAAGCGATACCGCGCCTGCATTCACATACGGATTGATTCCGCTCGCCGGAAGCTCCGGGTAATAATCTCGTTTGTCGCCATATTCGCGAATATCTTTTTCCAAAAAGTCGGTTAACTTTTCTTCCCACTCGTCAGCAGGTTCGATCTTGTCCAAATCAATCGAAGGCTGATACTTTTTGGGAAGCTCTAATTTGAATTTGTTTTCAGGCAAGTCTTTGAGCGATACGGAAGAAGGTTCGTTTGGAGAATGTGCCAGGTACTCCAACCACTTTTTGTGAAACGCCGCCATTACTTTATAAAAGCCCTTTTTGCCTGTAAATTCAGCGAAAGCGTCCAAATCGATCATCAACATATCCATCAGCGGAGTAAACGCTACGTCGTGGTCGTCCGCGACTTTTTTCATCTTGCGATCGCGGTCGCGTGCATACGGGGTGAAGTCGCGGTGAACGATCACTTCGTCAATCGCGTCGTCGCTCCCATGCAGCTTTTTGAGCAGCCATTCCAATACTTCGGCAGGGTCGCCGTACGCGATATGCAAGGTGCGTCCAGCTTTGTCGTATAACTTACGAAGACGAGTCACATGACGCAAAAAGTTCACGCCGCTATGCTCTTCATCTCGCCCTTTTTGCAATAAAAAAGGATCAAGAATCAACAGATGCAGTGCTGGATCACCTGCTTCTTGTAGATAGTCGAAAGCGGCTAAATCCTCGGTGCGTAAGTCTTTGCGATGAATGAATAATTTCAAGTTAGGTCGTCCCCTTTCGCCGGCTACATGGATAGAGTTTTCTCTATATTAACCGAGCAGGGTACCCAACGAAAACGTGGTATGATCGTCTTATTCAATTCACGTATAGAAAAGCAGATTTGTTTCAAATGTTAGGAATACGTCTAAAACCATAAGGTACATCTACACGACAACGATGTATAAAATTCGACATTCGCTCAATGGAGGGATTTACGATGAAGAACACATGGAGAAAAAAGACAACTGCTTTGGCAACGACTAGCCTTCTGGCTGCCGCGATCGCCGTACCGGTGTCCGCTGCTCCAGCTTCCGTAGCCACAACATCCGCGAGTGCTATCACGGCATCTTCGACTTCGATGGCTTCAAGTAACGATAGCAAATTGGTTAAGGTTGCCGGATTCAAAAGCGCTTCGAACTTTAAAGCTTTCTACAAAAACCTGCAACGCGCCGTGGCTAAAGGCGATAAAGCCGCTGTAGCCGCTCGGGTACACTTCCCGCTGACGGTCTACAACGACGATGACGACGCAGCGAACAAAAAGATGGTCATCAAAACTAAAGCGCAATTTATGAACAATTATAATAAAATCTTCACGGAAGACGTTCGCGAGAATCTCGCCGAGACGTCTTACGACGAGCTGCTGGTCAACTGGAAAGGCGCTTCGATCGACGATGGCGACATCTGGATTACGCCTTCTAAGTCCGGGATGCCGGGGATTTCGACTGTCAATGTAGACTAAGTTGTGTTTAGGAGAAGACCTCTTTTGAGGTCTTTTTTTCGTGGGTGCGGGGGAAGCGAGAAGACTGCAAGGGAATTCGTTTCGGTCGCGTGTTGAAATTGGGAAATGAATTGGATTTTAAAAAGGAATTTTCCCAATTTCAAAGGCGAACGCTAACGCTCCTTCACTGAATTCCCTCTCCGTCTTCTCGCTTCCCAGTTACCGTCGGCGTTGGATGAGACTTTTGAAGATCGTTGATTCTCCTGATGTGTTGGGGGCGTCTACTTTCAAGTCGAGTGTGGAGAGTTTAAGGAAAAGAATTAGAATAACTTTTAGCTGATAAAGAGCAAGTCTTAGTAGGCTACGAATTTTGGGTGGTATCAAAAAAGCCGATCTCCTTATTAAAGGAGATCGGCTTTTGATCTATAGAAGTACCCTATCCACAATCGCGTGCGTGGCGGAGAGAGAAATTCAGTGAAGGAATGGAATGTTCGCCTTTGAAATCGGAAAAATTCCACTAAAAATTTAATCACTTTTTCCGATTTCAACAAGCGACCTACAGGCTTTCGAAGAAAGACACATCGTAAGCATACGCTAACGAATTTCTCTCGCAGCGCCTCAACTCCCCTTAAAACCCACCCTTGTATTGTTTAGGCGCAGTCGAAGGTTGCTTCAAAGCAGACTCGGCTTCAATCGCCCAATAAGGGTTGCGAAGCATGCCTCTGCCTACGGCGATGAGGTCGGCGTCTTCGTTGCCGATCACTGCATTTGCAAGGATCGCATCGTCTAGTTTGCCTACTGCGATGACTGGGACATTTAACTTTTCGCGGATTTCGCGAGCGAGTGGGACTTGGTAGCCGGCATGCGTACCCGGTGCGCCGCCTGCTCCGATCGGCCCTTCGCCGCCGGAAGAGATATGGAATAGATCGGCGCCTTCTTCGGCATAGGCTTTGATGAACTCAAGGCTCCCTTGAACGTCGTAGCCGCCTTCCACGTATTCTTTAGCAGATACGCGCATGATCAGCGGCATATCGGCTGGCATATTTGCGCGTGCAGCACGAATCACTTCGCGTCCGAATAAAGTCAGGTCTTGACCGTATTGATCTTCACGCTTATTCGTGAGTGGCGAATGGAATTGATGGATCAGATAGCCGTGTGCGCCGTGCAATTCGATCGTATCGAATCCTGCGCGAACCGCGCGTTCAACGGCGCTTCCGAATTTAGCCACCATTTCTTTCACTTCTTCGGTCGATAACGCACGCGGCGTTTTCCAACCTTCGTTGAAAGGAATCGCGGACGGAGCGACCGGAACTTCGGCGTCTTGCGCTTTGCGTCCGGCGTGAGCGATCTGAATCCCGATCTTCGATCCATATACATGCGAAGCTTCGACGATTTTTTGCAATGCCGGAATTTGTTCGTCCGACCATAATCCAAGATCGTTATCTGTAATACGGCCGTCTGGTTCGACGTCGGTCATTTCGACGATGATCAGCCCTGTACCTCCGACTGCGCGGCTGACATAGTGAACATGATGCCAGTCGGTTGCGATCCCGTCTTTTTCCACGACCGAATACTGGCACATCGGTGGCATCACCACGCGATTTTTCAATTCTAAATTTTTCAAGCGATAAGGAGTAAACAGATTGTTCATTCGAAAGTTCGCCTCAATTTCTGTGATTTATTTTTAAATGTATGCGTCTGCATATATTAGTATACGCTTTTTTGTGCGCTCAAACGAATATCCATACAAAAAAATAGAACGAAACTCATTCGTCCCGTTCTATTTTCGCACCAACAACGCAGATAACTCTTTCGGTAATTCGCCGGGTAACGACAATGAATGAAGCACATTCTCGACGGCTTTGATTCCGCGCCGAAGCTTATCTTTGCCAATCTCGGTCATCTCGGTATACACGCCGCGCCGATCGTCTTCGCACAAATGCCGCTGGAGCGCTCCGCATTTCGGAGCTTCCATCCGAACGACGAGACGCGACATCGCGCTTTGGCTCAGCCCAACGCCTTCTTGAAGCTGCTGCAAACGCATCTTTTTTTCGTCGCCCAACGACAAAAAGTATAAAACATAAAATTCATTCAGCGACAAATTCGCTTCTTCGGCAAGAGCTTGTTCCAATCGCTGTTCGATTTTCGCTTGTAGATTCGACATTTCCAGCCAATTATTCAAAAGCTCGCTTGACGGATGCTGCTGCATCTTATTCACCTATTTCTTTGCGTAAGATCACGTAAAAGCGATGATTTGCTTTGTTGTATTATATCGCTTTACCGAGCACCTTGCCAACCATTACGCGACTTTCGTACCTTTTAACTCAGCCAATACGAAGTGAATCCGTCTTCATCCAGCCGACGTAGCATATACGCGATTTTGCGTGCGCTTTGCGGATAACGCGCTGCCGCTAACGCTTCTTTGCTGCGCCGCCCCGCGTATACACTTTCCGCCGAATCTTCAAGCTCGCGCCAATCGAACACTTTTTCCGCTTCGCTCCCGAGACAATGACGCAGTAGATCCAGCAGCACCTTTTTGACTGAAAAACGACTGCCTTGAATACGAGGTAAAATCTTTTGCATGAGTTGAGCATCGAACGCTTCGGCGCGGCTCATTAGATTGAATCGCTCGTTGTAGATCAGGTAAAAGCAGACCGAATCGCGTACCCGAAACCCGATATGCGCTTGAATATCTTCAAGTAACGTATTGATCGTCGCAAGTTCCTCGCTCGTTCGCCGGATCAACGGACTGTGATGCTCCATCGCATCGATCAATTGCAAATATTCACTGCCGAGCAGATGTCGATCCGCAGCCACGACCTCCGCTTCTTGCTGCACTTCGGCAAAAAGCTCCGGCAGACGCATGAGATCGATATGATTAAACTCAATCGTTCCCGCGCGATCCAATACTTTTTTGCTAAACGGATACGTCGTCTCGTCCATATTCACCGTGCCAACCATATACACGTTGCCAGGAATGTATAGATTGCCGTAAAGCGCACGATCTTGCACCCGTTCCAGCGAAGATTCGGGTAACAGCGGCTGCGTCACGATGTCTCCGACTTTGGAAGACTCGCTAGGTTGATTACCTTCTTGGGGGACAAAACGTTTGCGCGTTTCCATCAGACTGAGCACATCGCTAAAATAATGCTCGACCCGCGCCAAGTTCATTTCATCCAATACGATAAAATACGGATGATACGCATGTTCCGGTCGCGAAGCTTCTTTTAACGCCAACGTCAAAGGCCCGGGTTTAAACGCTCCAGACAAGTCTTTGTAGCCAATTAGATCCGCAGGATCATTCCAATCCGGGCGTACCGGAATCAGCGTAAAACGACCGTTATCCGGCGTTGACCCTAGCGCTTCCGCGAACAATCGCGCAAGCTGCGTTTTCCCGGTTCCCGAGATGCCTGCCAAAATGACGAACGGACGCGTTTTGAGCGACAAATAAAAATGTTCGACTAATCCATCTGGAAACGAAAATCCTCGCTGACGAATATATGCCGAAATCTCGGTAATCGCCGCGCGAATATCGGAATCAGCAAGATGCGGTAACGAGGGAATAGCAGGGATGTTCATCGCCGCCGACTCTTTTTCCGAATCATCCCCTGCTTCTGTAGCATTTATCGCATATTCAGCTCCAGCTTCGGCTAGGTACAAAGGAGCCTGCGTGCGAATCCCTTCGCTTTTGGTCTGCAACTCGATTCGGTACGTGAACGGAGTATCTGTGCGGTACAGATAGATATATTCGGCTTGTTCTTCGCGCGGCAAATACGCATCCGCAGTATCAAAAGGATTCCGTACCGCCGTCGGTTCGACCGAACCTCTAGGCGGGATTCGCCGGTTGCCTGACGTGCGCTCCGAAGATGAAGATTCCGCAGGTTGCTTAGCTTTTCCATCACCGGATGCTTCTGCTTCTTGCCCTTCTCCGCCTTGCTGCCGAATAAATCTTGCAAACCACTGCCGGACTTCGGTATACGTATATGAAAAAGTCGATCGCAAAAAGGTTTTCAGTTCTTTGTTCGAATCGTAACGGATCTCTAGCGACGATTTGCCACTTGGAACTGCGATCCGCCAATGCTCCAGCCGCGCTTCATAAGTGGCAACGGTATCGCCGCTTTGATGCAGCAATCGCACAGGACGACTTTCACCTACTGCAAGCAGCGATCCGTCTTGTTCGGCAAAATCGGCGCGAAATTCGAGCGGAATTTCGAAGCCATGTCCGAACATGAATCCGTCGACTTGCTTACGTGCGATCAGAGCAGGGATTCGACCATCTTTCCACCAACTGCCGTGTTGTTTGATCATGAGAATCCTCCATCGCCAATTGTCGGGTCGAGACCCGAACGTCTTTTCTATAACCCGTATTATATACATATTCCGCGTTCAAAAGCTCTACAAGCCATACGCATTATAGAAGTTATACCCAAACGGCAACGGCGTATCAACTTCACCTCAAGAGGATCGCGAATTTCGGAAAGGCGCATAAGACAGCTTTCGCCATAACAACTCCAACGGACCCGCCTGCCACCTTCGTACAAACAGATAAGCGGCGGTCGCAATCAGTACGGCGATCAAGGCGAACATGCCGAGCGTCAGCCATACGCTGTAGTATTCGCCAAGCCCAAACCCCCAGCCGTAGAAAAAGACGGACGCCAGAATATTTTGCAGCACGTAACAGCTAAGCGCCGCTTTTCCGATATCCGCAAAACGGTTGGTCATGCCGCGCAGTGCGTCTTTGTCCGCGATCCAGCCCAGCAAGCCGATATAACCGACGGACAGCAAAGGAGCGAAAATATAACGCAATGCCAGATCCAGATAACCGCTCGCAAGCAAAGGAATGATATTGAGTACAAGCGCAATCGGCAGTACGAATTTGAGTAATTTGCCGCGCGTCCGGCACCCTTTATCCGTGTTTTGGAAAGCTTCGCCGCGCAGCAGCTTGATCCCCGCGATATACAGACCGATGTTCATCAGCCCAATCACCACGCCTTCCACCCGAAGTGAAAAGAAATTATTCAGACGGTATAAGATTTGTTCGATATAACTGCCGTTGGCATAAAGGGTTTGGGTTTCCTGACCTAGAGCCAGCAGTTCGCGCCTGAAACCCGCATCTTGCATGATCCAGCCGAGTCCCAGCGATAGCGGAAGCATAAGCAGCACATGAAGCGATAGGCAGACGATCATAATCACGGTGAGTTTGCGCTCGGACAATCCGATCAGCATCGCCACGATCATGCCGGTCACGGCGTAGCTCATCAGTACGTCATACTCGAATACGAACACGTAATGCAGCAGACCGTCGAGCAAAAGCAATAGCATCGTCCATAAGATAAAGCGTCTCCAAGGCAGCCCGGTGCGTTTGGCTTTGCGGTAGCGCATTTCCAGACCTACGCCGAACAAGATCGTAAGCAGTCCGAGCATTTTGCCGTTGACGAAAATCGATTGCAGCGCGGTTACGATGCCTTCGGCTGACGCGTTCCAATTGCTCAGGTCGAGAAAGGTGCTCAGATCGGAGTAAGTGGCGAATAACCAGATGTTCGTGCCCAAAGTGCCGAGAATCGCGAAGCCGCGCAGGATATCAAGCAGCTCGATGCGTTTTTGCTTTTGAGTTTGCATAATGCCTCCTTTTTAATACAATTGTGTTATAAAAGATTGTACGGGAGAAGACTTTTTTATGCAAGGGGTAGGGGAAAGCTTGGGTCGCTGCGGGAGAAATTCGTTCGAGCCGCTGTTTCACGCAGTAAACCTTCGGTTTTCCGCGTTCAAAGGCGTCTCTCGCTGAATTTCTCCCTTCGCTTTCAGCTTTCCGGTAAAAGGGATAGAGGAGATAAAAAATCAACCTTCCTTCTATACATAGAAGGAAGGTTGATTTTTGTTAAAGGCTGATTGCCGAGGAGATATGACGGGTTGAATAAAAAGCTTTTATCTGCTTTTCATTTTCGGATCGAACGTATCCCGCAAGCCGTCGCCCATCAAGTTAAAGCCAAGCGACGTCAGCAAAATACATAGACCCGGGAAAATAACCGTCCACGGCGCGGTCTGAATAAATTGACGCGAATCGGACAACATTTTGCCCCATTCGGGATCGGGCGGCTGTGCACCCAGTCCGAGGAAACCCAGACCTGCCGCTTCGATAATCGCTGTCGCGACGCCGAGTGTACCTTGTACGATAATCGGAGTCAGACTGTTCGGCAAAATATGCTTGAACAAAATCCGTCCGTCTTTTGCCCCGAGTGCGCGAGCCGCCGTAATAAATTCTTCTTGCCGTAGCGACAGGACTTTGGAACGCACAAGTCTGCCGTAGGTCGGAATATTGACGATTGCGATCGCGTATAACGCATTTTGCAGCGAAGGTCCGAGAATCGCAACGATCGCAATCGCGAGCAAGATCCCCGGGAACGCCAGCAAAATATCGAAAAAGCGCGAGATGATCATATCAACCCATTTGCCGTAAAAGCCTGCAATGATGCCAAGCAGCGTACCAATGATGATCGAGCCGACTACAGATAATAATCCGACCCAGAGCGAAATCCGTGCGCCGTAGATCACGCGGCTAAAAATATCCCGTCCCAAGTCGTCCGTTCCGAACCAATGCGCGCCGGACGGCGGTTTCAGTCGATCCGACAACACTTGGGCTTTGTAATCGAATGGCGCGATCAGAGGTGCCAGTAACGCCAATACGACGAAAAAGATAACCAGACCGAGACCGATCAAAGCCGTTTTGTTTTTAGCAAACAACCGCGCTGCGTCTCGCCAGGGGCCATGCTGCACCTTCTTTTTTGACGTATCGGCAGTTGGCGGAGTCTCCATCTTCAGAAATGCGTCGCTCATGTTGTGCCCCCTATTTGTACTGGATACGCGGATCGAATACAACGTATAACAGATCCACCAGCAGATTGATAAGTACGAAGATGATCGCGACGATCAAAATCCCAGACTGAATGACCGGATAATCGCGGTTGCTGATTGCTTCGAAAATATAACGCCCCACACCCGGCCAAGCGAAAATCGTTTCGGTCAGTACCGCACCGCCTAGCAAAGCTCCTGTCTGAATCCCGATTACGGTAAGTACCGGAATAAACGAGTTTTTGAGCGCATGTCGGTACACGACCGCAAATTGAGACAATCCTTTGGCGCGAGCGGTACGCACGTAATCAAGCTGCATCACTTCAAGCATGCTGGATCTGGTCATACGAGCAATCACCGCCATTGGGATCGTGCCCAGTGCTATCGCAGGTAAAATCAAATGCTTAAATACCGTCCAGAGCTGCGCGAATTGCCCTTGTATGATCGCATCGAGTACATAGAATCCCGTTACCGCTTCCATCGGATCACGCGCATTCATTCGACCGCTGGAAGGTAACCAATGTAACTCGTTGGCAAAAATCCACTGCTCCATCAAGCCGAGCCAGAAAACGGGCATCGATACGCCGAGCAGCGCGATTAACATGCAAATGTAGTCAAACCACGAATTATGTTTCCAAGCGCTAATAATCCCTGCATTTACACCGAAAAATACGGCAAACAACATACTGGCTACAGTCAATTCGAAAGTCGCGGCAAGATACGGCACAATCTCTTCGGAGATCGGTGCACGCGTACGGATGGAGTTGCCTAAATCACCGGTTAACAAATCGCCTAGATAACTGAAATACTGTTGTAACCACGGTTTATCGAGACCAAGTTGGTCGCGCAAGGCTTGCTTCGATTGTTCAGTCGCTTTTTCACCTAAAATGGTATCTGCCGGATCACCGGGAATCGCGTGGATAATCGAAAATACGATAATCGTCATCCCGAGCAAGACCGGAATCAATACTGCTAATCGCTTGAAAATGTAAGAAGTCATGCTTTGTCACCCGCCGTCAGTATTGGTATAGGTAAAAGGAAAGCCCGGGAAGTCCGCCGCTGATCGCGACGTACCTCGCGGGCCGTGAGTAGGTGCAAGAATCGATACAAGGTTCTACAAGATCGAGTCTGCACAGTTACGTTTATTGCGTGATCGAAATGTCTGCGTACGGCTCAGAGCCGGTCGGCGAAGGCGTATACCCTTGTACATTTTTCGAAGCAGCCAGCAGTGGCGTCGAGTGTACCAGCGGTACCCACGGTGCATCTTCGTGTACGACAACTTGTGCTTCTTCGTACAATTTTGCACGCTCGTCTTGATCGGTTTCTTGTTGTGCTTTTACCAACAGTTCATGCAGCGGCTCGCTCGCATATTGCGAGTAGTTATTACCGCCGATGGAATCTTTATCAAGCAGCGGGTAGAAGAAGTTGTCCGGGTCGCCATTGTCGCCTGTCCAACCGATGATGAATAGATCGTCTTTTTCGCCTTTGCTCAGATCATCCAAATAGGTTGCCCATTCTGGAGATTCGATATTTACGGTAACGCCGATTTGGGCAAAGCTCGCTTGAATGACTTCTGCGACTTTACGGCCATCTGGCATGTACGGACGAGATACCGGCATTGCGTAGAACGTCAGCGGCTCTTCGATTCCGTTCGGGAAGCCTGCTTCCGCAAGCAGCTTTTTCGCTTCTTCCAGATCGTATTTGTAATCTTCGATGCTGTCGTTATAGCCCCATAGGGACGGTGGGATCGGGTTTTTCGCCGGTTCAGCTTGACCTGCGAAGAACGCGTCTACGATTCCTTGTTTGTCTACTGCGTGGCTCAGTGCGATACGCACTTTTGCATTATCAAACGGTTTTTTCGTTACGTTAAAGCCAAGGTAAGCTACGTTGAACGGAGGACGGTTGAACTTTTGCAAATCCGGGTTGCTTTCCAGCGTCGCCAGATCGTCTGGGCTCAAGTCTTCCATCAAGTCGATCTCGCCGTTTTGCAAAGCGTTAAAGCGTGCTGTGTTGTCCGGGATCGAACGTACGATTACGCTATCCACTTTTGGCAGACCTTCTTGCCAGTAGTTCGGGTTCTTTTCCAAAGTGATGGAGTCGCTACGTTTCCACTCTTTGAACGTGAAAGGACCTGTACCGACTGGATTCGATTTGAAGTCTGCTCCCGATTCTTCAACCGCTTTTGGGCTGGCAATCGAGAAAGGAGGCATCGCCAAGTTTTGCAAGAAAGGCGCTTGAGGCTGGTTCAGTTCGAATACGACTGTCGATTCGTCAGAAGCCGTTACGCTTTTGATCACGCGAGCTTCAGCTGGGCCGAACATCGAATCGTAGTAATCGAACGAGTCGCCTTCGAATTTGAATTTGCTATCGGGGTCGCTCCAACGTGTGAAGTTGAATACAACGGCATCGGCATTGAAGTCCGTTCCGTCATGAAACTTTACACCTTGACGCAATTTGAACGTGTATTTCAGACCGTCATCGGAAATTTCCCAACTTTCGGCAAGTGCAGGTTCAACTTCTGTTGTTCCCGACTTGTACGCAAGCAGCGGATCAAACACTTGCTGCGCGATTTTCAACGATTCACCGTCTGTTACAATCGCGGGATCTAGTGCCGCAGAGTCGCCACCACGACCTACGATCAATGTCCCGCCAGAAGCTGCTTCACCACTTGGTTCCGCTGCTGGTTCTGTTGCCCCTGGTTCGGTAGACGTGTTCGGCTCAGACGCACTTTGACCTCCACCGCCGCACGCTGCCAAAATCAGCACCAGCGACAACATTAACGTCAACATCCATCCTAATCTTTTTCTCATGAACAGTAAGCTCCCCTCTAAGATCGCATTCTGCCCGCACGCAGCCACCCTAGCCCAACACTTATTAATGATTATGTATATGGGTCTACTTCTTAAGCATCGGCTTTGAGTCGAGTGAGTATAAATTACATGAACAACGGTCGATTCGCAATATTTTTTTCGCAAAATCTTTTTTCATGTAAAGTTTCATCACTTTCAATGTTTAAAGCAAGAATTTATTCCTTCATATATATGCGCGAATTCGAGTATAAATCGAAACGTTTAGAATTTTCTGTAAAAATTTTTCGCGAGGATCGCGTTATTTGGGTAAAATAAGGACTCCGGATCAGATTAGTCATGTTCATGGCTGTGAGAGTAAGATTTATCAAATTCCAATATAAGGAATAAATATCGCTTAAAAAATATAACGTAAAGCGGTAAAGACGGACTCAAAGGCTTAAAATACGCTTAGGATGGGCAAATCTCTATTTGTGTTGATCTCAGATTGAGTATTCAAGAATCCAATTTATAGCTAGGTCAGATTACGAAAACTAGTGGTATGTACACCATAGGTGGACAATCGTCCTGAATTAGCGGTTATCTTATAGATTTTATTTTGCATATGGAAAGAGTCTGTGTTTATGCGAGGAACGAAATAAGATGTCAGGTCTATGAAACCTATATATAGAAGAAACCCGATTCATCTCTCTTAAATTTTTGAAAAAAGAGTTCAAATTCATAGGTTTTCAGTGACTTATGTTGTATGTGCTTAAAGATAACAAGTTACTTAAGCAGGATTCTAAACGAAGAGTATGTTGCGATGAAAGGAAGTCGTGAAGTTTGTTCTGTTCGTACAATAAGCTTTTCAAGCAGATGAACAGCAAAAAGCCCTTGCGTAACAGCAAGGGCTTTTTTACTTAGCAATCTGTTGGATAGATCGAGCTTTATTGGCTATCAAAAACAAAAATTGGTGTCCATCATAGGAAGTACACTGTTTTTACAGGGAACACCTTTTAAGATAGAACAAAACCTTTTATTTTGCGTTTAACGCTTTCTCGACTGCATAATCTTCAAGCGGCAGCTCGGGTTGCAGATCCAGAGCAAGTCTCGCTAATTGACGACCGAGAAAAGGTCCCATCGTCAAGCCGGAAGCTCCAAGACCGTTAGCGGTAATCAAGTTATCCCAGCCCGGAACGCGCCCGATGATCGGCAGAAATCCCGGCGTAAACGGGCGGAATCCGACGCGTACTTCTTCGACTTTCGCTTCTTCCAATCCCGGTGCGAGTGCCAAGCCTTTGCTCAACACTTCTTGCATCCCGCCTGCGGTTACTTGGATATCGCTTAAGCTTTTGTCGTTTTCGTGCGTTGCGCCAATCACCATTTTCCCGTCATCGAACGACAGCAGGTATTGATCCGTTGGCGGAATGACGACAGGCAAATTGCCGCTGCTTGGATACGCTGGCGTATGCAGATGCAGGATTTGTCCTTTTTGAAAAGTAACGTCAAATTCCAAACCTAACGGCTCAAATAAAGCTTTCGCCCAAGCTCCTGTGCAACCAACGACTTCATCTGCGGGTAGATGCTCGCCGTCTATAGTTACCCCGGTGATGCGCCCTTCGGATGTGTCCAGCTTCGCTTGCCCTTCCTTCACAATTACGCCATTGCGCACAGCCGCTGAGACCATCGCATCACGAAGCGCACGTCCGTCTACCCGAGCCGCTCCGCTTACATATACCGCCTGATATTCTTCATTTAAAAGAGGAAAACGTTCTTGCACCTCTGCTGCATTGAGAATCTGAATATCGCCGATCTCCGGCGCATCTTCACGGCGCTTCTCGGCGCGCTTGTATATCTGCTCGATTTTCGCTGAATCGGGATGTAGGCTGAGCGCGCCGACTTTAGCATATCCGGTATTGTGTTCGCCTTGCTGAGATAGACTTTCGGTCAGCTCGGCATAATATTTGGCTCCGGCTTTTGCTAAGCGGTACCATGACTGATTGCGACGCTGGGATAGCCATGGGCAGATAATTCCGGCAGCAGCGTCGGTCGCGCGTCCGGGGTGTTTAGCGTCGATTAGAGTGACTTCAATTTCGGATTGAGATGATGTAGCTAAGTGATAAGCCGTGGAAGCTCCTAGGATGCCGGAACCGACGACGATGATTTTTTTCATGGGTGTGCCTCTTTTCTTTTTCCATTCAAAGTGCGTGCATATGTCAAAAATAATGGATTCCTTCTATATAAAATGCTAATTCGTTCTCGTCCATCGATCTACAACTTTCACTTGCACCGAATCCTCAAGCAAAATAGAAGGTTCCGATAAAAAGAAATACGTGTATTCGCCGATGGTTGTAGTTAACGTTGGACGAAATTTTTGACCCGAAGAATTGAATTCAAGATGTTGATCGGAATCAAGCTTCACTCTGCCTCCGTACACATCAAGAGTATGTAGTCGATCCTCTGAATACGTGGGTAAAGATGCTTTTATCCAATTCCCTTCGTCAGTCGATTCAATGGTCTCACTTTCAACCACTCTATTATACACAGACCATCCTAGACCATTCGAAGATTTCCGTAGAGCAATAATCCCGCCCCGTCCATCGTCAGGATAATATAAATAATAACGAAACTCCTCATTCGGCTCAAAAGACAACTTGATCTGTTCCGGAGAAATCCCTTCCTTCCCCATGATCCCCATTACGGTATAGTTTATTCCGTGATAAATGTAGCCCGCTGCCAGTATGAATAACGATGTAAAAAGGACAACACTATACTTGATATATTTGTTCAATTTAATAGACACCGCCTTTTTAGCAGAGTGAAAAGCTAATAACCATCTCCTTATTTTACCATTAGCAGAATCCGTATTGTATTGCTTCTCTGGCAAATAGACAGCGTTAGTATTTAAGCTCATGAAAAAAGCGCTCTACATCAAGTAGAACGCTTCCTATCAATTTTTTGCAAAGTCCGAGACTAAAAGAGAAATTTTGTCCAAACGCTCAAAGTCAGTCGGATCTTCACTTAATGCTTGAAGTGCAGCTGTCCATTCTTGAATCCTTTTCTCATCAAACTCTTCTGTAATAGCTCCGTAACCATAATTCGCAAAAAAGTGATCTAGACGATTGGTGATGGATTCCACATAAGGTTCTTTTGCGTAATACGACGTAAATCGCGATAAAGCTGATAATTTGGCGGCATCCCGTTGCATTAGCCAAACTTGACTATTGCTGGCAGGGGGTTCTTTGACCGCTTGAAATTCATCAATCAACAAGCCAAGTTGCGTATCAAAATCGGTATCGGCTTTTTCTTGGATTCTGGTCATTTGTTCTTGATTTTGCTTTGCGTAGTGATAGGTTGTGTAAGCAAGAACAATAGATGCAATCAAAAATAAGACGATATACAGAGCCGGCTTTTGAAAATTCTTCATGGTTCAGTCTCCTTTCGCAGAAAAGAGAGCGACTTTGCCTTCTTTTGCGAGATCAGATCCGTAGAGATTGATGATCTTACGATTCCATTAAGGATACTGAATTTGTACAAAAGTGTCTACGTTCGTAAAGCTTGTAGTTGGGCTTACAGATAGCGATGCACCTAAAGGAATCGATACGCCTACCGAACCCGAGAAACTTCTCGATTGATGAGCATGCGTCCCGCGAATATCGTAAATGCCCGATCCCCAATTTGTGCTGGTTCGAGGAGCAACTTCAAACGTCAAATAACCACGCTCGTCTCGATATTGATAAGCAGGTTTAAATAGATTGAATTGAGCAGACGCTCCGCCCGCATGATAGGTGATCGTTGCATTTGCCGCGGATTCCGTATATTCAGTCCATTTCATCGTTGCTGGATTATAATAGTCTGTTTTATGAGTAAAACTCGCGGTGTTGTTCAAAGGCGCCATACCCTGACTCAAAGCGATACCTAATACATCTGTTCCTTTATACGAAGCTTCTTTTAAAAAGGTAAATCTAGATGATACTTGACCATTTGTGTTGTACATCGTCATATTGGTTTCTAGTCTGATCCAATCAGTACTTGTTGTATCGCTATCGTTAACGGCTTGGGTCGAAATCCCTCCACCGCTGGATTCGGATTTTGCTGCCACGACTTCTTTCTCGGCTTGCTCTTTGGTGATCTCAGTTACGATCGGCGAATTGTCGGAGCTTGCGAAGCTACGCGCTTGAGGATTACTTTCTTGATTTTCCTTCGTCGATACGACTCTGAAATACTGCTCTTTGTTGGTAACGTTAACAGGATCTTTCTTCAGAAATTTATTAAGATCCGTATCCGTCAAATCAGTTGCAAACTCGCTAGATATACCTAATTTACTAATGACCTCTGCTTCTAGTTGCGCTCTACTTGTACTACTTTCAGTAGAAGCAGCTTCTGCTCCAGCCAAGCTCGGTACCGCCAACAGTACACCCATCACCATAGGAATAATCTTCTTCTTCATAATAATCCTCCTTATAATTGGTATTTTATTATTTAAACTCCTTATTTATATTTAAACACTAATAAGTATTAGGAAGGAAAATGAATGATTATCTAAATCCGTATAAAACAAAAAAAGTAAGGCTACGCAAAGAATGCGACACCTTACTCTTGAGATATTAAGTATACTTGTGTTGATCGCGCCGCTCAAAATGCAAATGCAACCGATATTCGCATACTTCTGACGTCCAGCGATGTAGCAACGCTGTGTCTTCTTTCTCTACATCAAAAGCTAATTCAAAATACCCATCTGCATAAGACACCTGGCTGCCCTTTGCTCCTGCCCACTTGCTCATTGGCATGTCTGCAATCAGCTTGGCTACTTTGATTCGAGTCTGCTCATTCCAAGCCCACATCTTTTTCGCTTCTTTGCCTGAGAAATCGATGCGTTTGCGATATTCTTTTTCAGTGAGGTAATGATGGAAAAAGCTAGCTGCTTCTTCTGCCGTTACGGATTCTGTCCAAGATTCGATACCGCGATCCAGCATATAAGCTAAGACGATCATTTTATAGCTTTTCGACATCGCTGTTCGTTCTACATCACGCAGCCAAATCTCGTATCGCTCATACGTCTGAAGCTCTTTTTCATCCAACATCTCTGCCCAATACAGAAAACCAACATACGAACCAAACTCGTCTCGATAACCGTTACTCCCTGACCGACCTTGCAAATGAAGTTCAAGATAAGTCGGAATACGACCCAGTTCGCTTTTCAGATCCAAAAAATCTCGGTGCAATTTCTCTCTACGCGGTGCGCGTTTACGACTCAATTGTTCGAGTAAATTAATAACAGCGGTATCCAGTTGAATTGAGCAGCTTTCTGGAAGTATTGGCGCTATCGTAGATTGAGTACCTTGTACCTCGCTTCCATCTTCTTCGTACTCCCCAAATACTCGCAATTTCACATCAGCATTTCGGTAATTACCAATCAAGTCGATAATCACGCAGTGTGATTTTCCTTCCGCCATACGTAGCCCACGCCCGACTTGCTGAGTAAATACCGTGAGAGACTCCGTAGGTCGGACGAATAGCAATGTATCCACGCTTGGAATATCCGTACCTTCATTGAATAGATCGACAGTAAACAAGACATCCATCTCACCTGCATCCAAACGTCGAATCGCTTCAGTGCGGCTCATTTCTTTTGTTCTCGAATGCAAGCTTAGCGTCTGACTGCCTCGTATACGAAAATAGTCGTTCAAATAATCCGCTTGCTGAATCGACGAGCAAAAAGCAATCGTTCTCGTCTGCCGCCTTGCTGCCCAAGCTTCATATACGCGCTCCGCATACTCTTCACGAAGCTGTACCGCAAGCAATTGTTCTTCGTCATAATGCGTGCCTATCCAGCGTATACCGGAATAATCAGTATCGTCATGCACCCCGTAATATTGAAAAGGAGATAACCACTCGCGCCGAATCGCTTCGATAAAATGTATCCGGTACGCTACATTACCGCCGCATAGCGCGTACACGTCTTGCCCATCCATTCGATCCGGCGTCGCAGTAATACCGAGCATAAACTGAGGATGGAAATATTCCATCACCGATCGATACGATCTTGCCGCCGCATGATGGAACTCGTCGATGACAATAAGATCGAAGGTATCTGGGTTAAAAGCTTCACGATGTTTTTTCATCCCAAGCGTATAAATAGAAGCAAATATACAGTCGCTATCGCGGTCTTTGCTCTGTCCATTGTATAGACCATGACTACGCTCAGGAAGCACATGCCGAAATGAATTCGCCGCTTGCTGAAGAATCTCTTCACGATGAGCGACGAATAGCACTCTACGGTACTTTTTCGCCAAAAAAGCAGCCAGATACGTTTTCCCAAGCCCTGTCGCCATCACGACCATCGCACGGTCATATTCTTCTTCGATGGTCGTATCTAATGCTTCGAGCGCGATTGCTTGAGCCGTTCTCGGCTGGATGATTGGATTAAGAGAGACTTCATCACTTGGCGTTGTCTCAATCTCTACATCTCCAATATCGGCTTCCGCTTCTTCCATCTCGATGACTTGACGCTGCAACTCAGGATTTTTGCGGTGATTCATTAGATATTCTTCTTCGTAAAGCGCAATCGTATCTTCGTTCAAAGGCAACGTCGAAGCATGGTACAGGTTCTCCATAAATTGATCCATCGCATTTTGAAAAGTATACGGTTCTGCTTGAGCATTCATCGCAAGATTCCACTCATATCCAGTCTTAAGCGCCGAAAAAGAGAAATTAGACGAGCCTACAATCAGCAGCCCTTCTCCGTTTTCGTAATCGAATAGGTATGCTTTTGGATGAAACGATGTACCCATGCTACGCCAAAGACGTGCTTCCAGCCGATCGTCGATACTCAGCAGTTTGCGTAACCCTTCGGGCTGAGTGATATACAAATAATCTCCGGCAATCATTTTGACTTCGGCTCCACGATCCAATGCTTTTTTCAAGTGCGGAGCCAATAGATTCACGCCCGATTGCATGAGGAAAGAGGTCATAATATAAATGCCCGTCGCATGCTGCATTCCCGCAATAAGCTCATCTCCCAGATTCCGGGTGATGAGCTTGACGTTAAGATTCGTGGACATCGATCAGGTAGATCCGCTGGTCGAATCCGCCGCGCTTGGCAGCTTTGTCGGCGCGAATTTGCTCTAACTGCTCGGGATCTGCTCCGTGAGTGGCAGCGAGCGCACGGATGACTTCAAGCATGTCGGCTAGTTCTTCCAACGCGTCAGCGTCGGAGGAAGCGGCGAAGTATTCTTCGGACTCCTCATTTAGCTTTGTGCGGAGTTCGGTAACGTACTCGGCTTCGTCCAAGATGCGGGTAGTGGATGATTTGCCGGTAGACTCGATGATAGCTGGAATGTTGTTGCGGATTAGTTTGTTGTAGGTTTTCATAACGCATCCACCTTTATTCTTAATTATTACAATATAAAATCAAATTAAAACATATCTATTTGCTTGCTGACCTCATTGTACTTCTTCTAGAGCGAAATAGGAATAAAACTGGAGTGAATAACTGTAAATTTGAGTGACGGAATCCATTTTCGACCTGGCGTAACTTTCTTGATTCCTTATGCGTTACATACGTATAGGATTTTTTATCCCAACTCGCTTAAGGAGCCCGATTCCCTATGACAAATGTGTTTTTCCCTATGGTCAGCCTGCTTTTTATTATCCAAATGCTGCTGAATCTCTTTATGGTGGAAGGCAAAGCCGAATTCCTCGACAAAAAGCTCAAAAGACGTTACGCCTGGATGCAGACCGGGCTGACTGCGCTGCTGCTGATTCCAACATTGCTGATGTTCTACCTGCTACCGCAACAAAGCGCGCTGCCTGCGGCGGTCGCTATGGTAGGTGTGATTTACGTGACGAACGCGGTTGTCGAGTTCAAGTATGTGCGCGGAACGAAGGAGCATCGCGTATCTTTGGTCATGACTGCGATCTATCTGATACTGGCGGTTATGATGTCAATATTCGGCTGGAATGACTCGATATGACAAAAAGCGGTACCGACCTTAGAGTCGGTACCGCTTTTTTAAAACCCTTTTCTACTTTCTCACCTTCACCAACAAAGCGTTGCTCACCGGGCGCCCCGGCTTCGTGATGTACTTTCCGTTCATATACAGTCCGCTCGAAGCGCCACCGTCTAGATTCATCGCCTGATACGCGCCGGCTTGCTTCATTACCCGGGCGAGCTGCGGCATAGAGGCTTTAGGCAGCGTAACCATGATTAGTTCGTGGTTACGCGTGATCCCGATCGCGCTGCGCGCCGCTTGACCTCGCAAAATCGCCGGATCGCGGAAACCTTCTCTTGGCGCGTTCACCGCAACTACGCCGTTTTGCACGAGCAGCGGTCCCGCTTGCACGGCGCCTTCCACCTGCCCGGCATCGAATGCTTTGCCGAATTGCAGACCCGGAATCAGGCGCGTCATATGGTTGCGATCGTACGCAAACACAGTCAGATTGGAACCGCCGTTGACAAATTTCATATTCCCTTTGCTGACTAGATACCCGTACGGCGCGCGATAGATCGCTGAACTATAGGCGTCGAAGTAAGTCGCATTGATCGCCGCATACGCATAATTCTTCGAAGCGATCGATTTGAGATTTTGCACCGTTCCCGCTTGATTATGGGCAAAAGCCGCATCAAGCGATACCCGGGAATTCATGAGCTGCACTGTCACGATGTTCGCCCGGAACGCGGCGCCGCCGGAGTAGAACACCTGCTGACGATACGTTACAGGCTGATTGGTCAAGGAACCGCGCGCGATGATCGGCAAGTCCATCGACTGCCCACTACTCGTGATACGCATCGAAGAAGTCGATTCATGCCATTTGACCGCAAGTCCGAGATGCTGAGCGGCGAAGCCGAGCGGCACGTATGTCACTCCGTCATAGGCAAAAGGCGCCGCGTCGAGATTCACTTTTTTCCCGTTGACTTCAGCTTTCTTTTTCCCGGTTTGAAGCACGACTTTATGTTTGCCTTTGACGATCTCTATTTTCTTTGAATCTTTCCCCGTGTTGATCTTCGCCCCGGCGAACGTGCTCAGCACGCGGATCGGAATATAAGTCCGGCCTGCCGCCGGGTCCGAGTATCCGAAAATTTTGGGCGATACGGACGCAGCCGCGGCTGTCGCCGTCGACACCTGCGCTCCCGGCATCGAGTTCGTCGTGATCGTGCCTGCGACCAGCGCGAGCGCCAGCAGCGTTTTTAATCCCATTTTCATTTCTGTGCAATCTCCTTTTCTTGCGGGTATTCGTGAAATTTCCGTTCTTTGCGGCTGCTTAGCCTGCTTGTTTCTTTCCTCTTACTATATCTGTTTTTTACTTGGTGAAATGAACCGTTTCAAGAAAAATCCTCCTAAAGATTCATTCGCAAAGCAACGTCGAATCGTCCAATCGAACCAAATGCTCTGTGCACGGCAAAAAGCCCATTGTCCGATGATCGGATAACAGGCTTTGATTTAAGATCAATCCGGGAATAGAGACTTCGATGCACAGCGCCGCTTTTTGCTCCGTCGCCGTTTCCTCCGTAGGTCAATCAGCTTCGCAAGGCGTCTTATGCACCCAAAGAAACCTTTTGCGATTGCGATCTGCGAAGATGATTTAGACGACTTCGTCCATGCTGCTCACGAATTCACCGCCGAAATTCATCTTTTCAGCCGTTTCGCGAATTTGTTGACGGGTCTCGGCTGACGCCGATTCGACGACATATAACTTTTTGAATCCGATTGAACTGTACATTTTGAACGCCTGCTCCAGCATATCCAGCAGCGGCTGCTCCACGTGCTGAAGTTCGGACATGTCAGCCACGAATGTATACTCGCTCGTTTGCGTCTGGATTTTGCTGCCTTCCATCAGGAACGCCATCGCCAATCCGCCCGCGTCGCTTATTTGAAAAGATCCGCCGACCGCTACGACAAACAACTTCCGGGAAGGGTCTACTTCGATATTGAATTTTTCTGTCATGGTGTTCCTCCTGATTTTATTACTGAACGAATATGAACCTGCATATGCAAGCTTTACTCACTATATCAGCGCTCAATCCTTTTAAACAATACCTTTACAATCAATTGCGAAAAATAATAAAGGAAAATAATCAATCATTTTTCAAAAATCACCCAACTTATCTCCACTTTCAAACGTATACCCTATATACATATAAAACTTTACGAAAAGGAGGGGTTTGATGCCTTCTATGACTGTCCCTATGTTGCTTATTGGCAATGCAATCGCGATGCTTCTTTATCATTGGATATTGCCGCGATTTATGGTCACCGGACAAGATCAACGTCAGCTCAAAGACCTTCCAAAGATACACCGATTGATGATGTTAATCATATTCGCATGCTGCGTATTTTTGGTACTGCTCGCGATCTTCGAACTAAATATCGAGCTGTTCGGCTTACCTACCGTTTTGCTTTTCTTATTATTCATCATGGGGTTGGAGAAAAAGTACCTCCCTCATACACGCCGTCACCTCGTTACGCTATGTATATTTGGGTTTTACTGTATATGGTTTAGTGCGTATGCAGGGCTAATCTATCTTTAAAATGTAAAAGGAGGTTTTCTTATGACTACACTCGGTATCCAAATGTTTTCTATTCTCGCTTTTATAATCGGGGCAAGACTACTTTTTGGTAAATGGGTTGTGAATCGAAAAGACCCCAGACAACTTCACCATACGACCAAAGGATATTTATTATCGACGCTCGGCAGTATCTTAGTTTTACCTGTACCTTTCATCCTGCGCTACACCGGATTCGACCTTGCGTATCTTCCTTTCGTTGCCGTGATCCTTATACTTGTATTCGGTGGCTACCAAGCTTTTCTGGAATGGTGGTTGATCCGCGAATCTCGCAGACATCTGGCAACCCTGCTCACTACACTCGTAACGGCACCCGCGCTGGCTCTCTACATCTTTTTTGTACCGATTGGCGTCATTTAGACTTCAAAAAAAGAAGACGCAAAGATTGCGTCTTCTAAGTACCTAACCTTTAATCTAACTGGAAGCTTCTACTCTTCTTTCACAACAATCGGCAACTCCGCGCCATCCTTAACGAACAACGGTATATGCGCAAGCGGCGCATCCGCCTGCACCCACTGCCCACCTGCAAATTCTTCTCCGCTATACGCTTCGCGCCACTGCGCGCCTGCCGGCAAATACACACTTCGACTGCGTTGATCGGCTTGCAAAATCGGCGCAACTAGCAGATCGGGTCCAAACATGTACTGATCTTCAATCTCCCAAGCTGCCGAATCTTGCGGGAAATCGTAGAACAGCGGGCGCATCGGCGGCGTTCCTTTTTCATGCGCGGCGGTCATCAGATTCGTAATATAGGGACGCAGACGCTCTCGCAACTGCATATGTTCCGCGAAAATCTCATACGCTTCTTCGCCGTAACTCCATACTTCGTTATCTGCGCCGCTCCCCCATAGACCGCCGCCCGGAAGCCCGGTATCCGGTTCACGGTAAGGCGAACGGTCGCCGTGCAGACGCATTACCGGGCAAAATGTTCCGTACTGGAACCAACGCACGATACATTCTTGGAACTTCGGATCGTCCGGGTTGCCGCCGTGAAAACCGCCAATATCGGTTGTCCACCACGGAATCCCCGCGATCGCCATATTGAGTCCCGCCCGCACCTGACGGCCCAACACTTCGAACGTGGACGCAATATCGCCCGACCATGCCAAAGCTCCATACCGCTGACTTCCCGCCCAAGCGCTGCGCACCAGATTGATCACGTTCTCCTGACCTTCTCCGCCCATGCCTTCATAGAACGTGCGGCTATACTGACTCGGATACCAGTTGCCCACTTGCAAAGCCGGTCCCGCATGGTACCGGTAAATATCGTGATCGTAGACCGTGAATTCCGGTTCCGCTTCATCTAACCAGAATAGACGTATGCCTTTGTCGTAATAGTTTTGTTTGATCTTGCTCCATAAGTACTTGCGCCCTTTCGGATTCGTAGCGTCGAAAATTTCGTTTTCCCCAAGAAAACGAAACTGCGTGCGCACGCCGCGATCCGAACGAATCAAGTACCCTTTTTCCACCATTTCCTCGTAATTCTCGCTCTCCGTCTGCACCGTCGGCCATACCGATACCATAAGCTCGATGCCTAATGCTTGCAGTTCGCGTACCATCCCTTCGGGATCGGGCCAATACTTCTCGTCGAACTTCCAATCGCCTTGATTCGTCCAATGGAAAAAGTCGATCACGATAACGGAAATCGGCAACTTACGCGCTACATACTCGCGAGCCACGCTGAGCAATTCTTCTTGGTTCCGATAACGAAGCTTACATTGCCAAAATCCGAGTCCGAACTCCGGCATCATCGGCACTTTGCCTGTCGCATTGGCGTACGCTTCTTCAATCTCTGCCGGAGTATCGCCTGCCGTAATCCAATAATCCAATTGTTTCGTAGAAGGCGCGCTCCAGATCGAGACATTGGTATTAAAGCTTGCTTCTCCGATCGCCGGATTGTGCCACAACATGCCATAACCTGCGCTAGACAGTAAAAAAGGGACGCTCGTTTGGCTATTGCAATGCGTGAGTTCCAAGCGGCAGCCTTTCAGATTGAGGATCGACTGCTGGTACTGCCCCATCCCGTACAGCTTTTCATTTGGATTGGATTCCAGACGCAACGTCACTGCATAGTCGCTCCGACCCGGAATCGGAATAATATCGCGTCCACCGGTTTTAAGCTGGTACGTTTTTTCCGTTTCGCGCAGCAAGACTTTGCCTTTATCGTTCGTAAACGTGATACGTCCACTGGATTCGACATCTGCGCGGATTTTGCCGTTGACGATATGAGCGCTTTTGCCATCTGCTGCAATGATTACGCTAGCATCCGATGAAGCTTCTTCAGGTGTAAGTAACGCCCACGCATCATCTCGCAGTTCGTCTTTGGAAGCACGCACCCGCAAGGAATTTTCTCCCCACGGTTCGATCCGTAACACCTCATGGTCATATTCCCAGACTAACGCTTGATCTTCTGTATATAGCATTGCAAGTTCTCCTCCTATAACTCGGATACAATTACGATATAAAGCGCTTCTACAACCCTGTGATCTTTATCTATATCCTAATTATAGAAGATAAGCAGGGATATTCAGGAGAGCGTAGAATACGCAATATACGGACAAAATTACGTTTTTACAGGAGGCTTTCGATGCCTGAACAAGAGCATGAGCAAGCCGCTTTGAGACGCGAACATACGGTCATTCCAGATCTCACGTTTCCGCTTAACATTTTTCATATCCAAGAAACCGATCCAGAGATGTTTTGTATTCCTCCGCATTGGCATGAACATCTGGAATGGATTGTCGTGTGCCAAGGAACTTTTAATATGCAAGTTGGCTCGACTTTCAGGCAACTTGGCGCCGGCGACTGCATGTTCGTCAACCGCGCGCAATTACATTCTGCTTTTCCGCTAGAGACGGGCAGTGAACTGTACGCACTCGTGTTTGGCGAGACGCTATTACGAAATCATGCGCTGGATCATACGGAAACCCGTTATATTCAGCCAATCTTGGAAGGCCGTCTGAATTTGCTTTCTTTTTATGAACATGGACAAAACAATACGCTCTGCAATAAGCTGCTAGAAATTGTCGATGAGTATCGTCGTCAAGAGATCGGGTACGAACTTTTGATCAAAGCCGGGCTACTCAGTCTGTTAGGGCTTGCGATCAGGAGATCTACCGCCACCGATTCTCATGCCGATCTCTCTACTCAAGAACCGGTTCAAAGTACGATCTATCCGCTACTGCTTCATTTAAGCGAAAAGTTTCGTGAACCGATTACGGTCGATGAAGCGGCGAAGTTATGCTGCGTAACGCCGACGTATTTTTGTTATGTGTTCAAACGCTATACCGGGCGCACGTTGACGCAATACGTCAATATGTTACGCGTTCAAGAAGCGGAAGTCTTGCTGCGCGCCAAGCGATATACGGTGCAAGAAATTGCAAGGCTAGTCGGCTATACGAATGCTGGATATTTTGCGCGTGTCTTTCGCACTTATAAAGGGATGGCTCCACGGCGATATGCAAACGGCGAATATAGCGATCAATGAGCAAAATAAAAAACCGATCTACCTGAGATTTCAGGCAGTCGGTTTGTGCTAATTAAGCGTCACTTGCTGATTGATCCAACAACGATTGCAACTTACGCCCGCTGCTTTTCATACTGTTCTCGGGATCATGGACATCCGGCTCCGCCATCGTCGAAAACATCGGCGGCGCGGCATGAGGCAGTGAAAGCTTAGTCATCGAATGATCGACTTCTTCGTGCAATAAAATGCGTGTTCCGTCAGGCAACAACGCGTACTCGCGTACCCAGCCATTTTCGCGAACGACAATCCGTTTGCCCGGCGACGGTTTGCGTTCCTTCGTTCGAATTAAACGTTGTTCTTCTCCCGGTAATTTGAACCGAAGCGCCGCAGATTGCGCGCGTTGAACGCGTTGCACCGGATCGATTCGAGCGATGTTGTTGGTAGAATCTATCGGCATGATAGGCATCACAGACTCCCCCTGTCTGTAGAGCTTCGGCTTTATCGTACAGCCGAAGCTGTATTTCAATTTTTACACGCTTAAATTTTAAACTTCGCTGCCGACTCCCCGAGTTGATGCGTCAGACGTTCGATACTTTGTACCATATCCGCCAAATGATTCACCATGCCGGATTGTTCTTGTACGGTTGCGGTTACTTCTTCTACGGATGCCGAAACTTGTTCACCCGAAGCCGACAAACTTTGCGAAGCTTCCAGCACTTCGTCTTTATCGCGCTCCATCGCTTTGAACTCCGAAGCCATATCGCGGATTTGACCCGTGATCGCCGTTACGCTATCCAAAATATCTTCGAACGATTGGCGTGTGCGATCCACGTATTCGTTTTGCGACGAAGAAATGGTACGGATCGCGCCGACGCTTTCGTTGCTTTTATCGACTTGCTCCAACGTCTGACGGATGATTCCGCCAATCTCGTTGGCTTGATCTGCCGATTGTTGCGCCAATTTACGAATCTCATCGGCAACGACCGCGAATCCGCGACCGTGTTCGCCCGCTCTTGCCGCTTCGATCGAAGCGTTGAGCGCAAGCAAGTTCGTTTGCGTCGAAATCTGGTTAATCGCATCGGTGATTTGTCCGATACGCTGCGAGCTTTCCGCAAGCATTTCCGTCGTCGACGAAATATTTTGGATTTCCAATTCGTTTTTCGCATTGATATCGATCAGACTGTTCACAACGCTGCTGCTTGAAGCAAATACTTGATTGATCGAGTCCGTGCTACCTTGAATGACGTCTGTTTTGCGACCGAGCGATTCGATCCGATTCCCGATTTCGTAGAAACGGCCGACGATTCGTTCGGTATCATGCGATTGCGATTCCATCGCTTTGGCGATTTCCATCGTGGTCACGGAAGTTTCGCCGATCGAACGCGCTGTGTTTTGCGAGGTCTGTTCCAGCTCTGTCGTGTTGCTATTGAGCACTTCGATCGAATGGTTCATTTGCCCGATCAGATTTTTGTTGCTGTCTACCATGATGTTGAAGCTGTCCGCAAGATCCGCGAATTCGCTTTTGTATTTTCCATCTGCTTGAACGGTTAGATCGCCGCCTGCCAATTGTTTGAATAACCCAGTCAGACGCACAATCGGAGACGTAATACTACGCGAAATCAGAATACCGACGATGATTGCCAAAATGATCGAAGCAATCAACGTAATCAGCATTTTTTGCATCAGATCGCCGAGAGGACGTTCGATATCGCTGTACGAATCTTGGACGATAACGATCCAATCCGCAACCGGAACTTTCGTGTATCGAATATACGAATCATTGCTATCCACGTTACCGTGAAGGACTTGACCTTTGGTGTCTGCCGCAAGCAAATTCTCGAATCCTGCATCTTCATAAGGCTTACCGACTAGGCTGCTGTCTTTGGAATTGTAAATGATCGTACCGCCGCGACTTGTAATCGTAATAAATCCTTCAGCATTGATTTGTACACCTTCAAGCTGACTCACAAAGAAATCTGCGGCAATTGTGTTGATCGAAACGCCCAATACTTTGCCAGCCTCCGACTTTACAGGTTGTGCAAATACAACGATCAAGTTACCCGTTGTTTTGGACAAGATAGCATCGCTGACGAAAGGCTCGCCTGTCTCGATGACTTTTTGGAAATATTCGCGGTCCGAACGATCGCCTTTGAGCGATTCTTCTTTTCCTGCGCCGACTACGGTTCCCGTCAAATCGGCTACCATCATCGATTCAATACCGTTTGTACCCGCAAGGGTTTGCTGGAATTGGGTATTCGCGATTTGAAGAAGCCGATTGCTAGGAGCAAAAAATTGGTCGTCCGTTAATGTACCCGATTCCCGAAGCTCTAACAAATTGCGCAATGCCGGAGATACCGACAATATATGCGATAACTGATTTTCCAAATTAACGGTTGTCGCCAAGCTTTCTCCGATTCGGTCAGCATTGGCATTCATTTCGTCTTTACTTTTTTTCGTTAGCAAATCTGCGCCTGTCATATAAATGACCGTGCTGCAAACCAAAAGCACAACGACGGTTAGTGCGCTAATAAGCAAGGGGAGTTTGATTTTTAACGATAATCGTTTGTTCCCTCCAGAATTTGACGGTAGACTTTCTTGTTTCTTTTTTTTCACTTTTAACTTCCCCTCTCTTCACTTACAGATCACTCTCGATGTTTATATTTCGTTTATCGGTCTTATTCGACAAAATAATTACACATCCCGATTACCAATTTTGTTACACTGTACACAGAGATTGTTTTTATTTTCTATACGGCATGGAGGCAAAATTTTTGAATTATATTGTATTGGACATTGAATTTAACGGTCGCAAGTTTGCCAGCCCGCATCCGATGGAAGTGATCGAGATCGGAGCTGTGCGTTTGGACGAACAGTTGCAAAATACCGATACGTATTCGGCTTTTATCAAACCGGTATATTTTTCGAAGCTCAATTCGTTTATTAAAAAGAAAACCGGAATTCCGCAAGAATCGATCGATAGCGCGGCACGGTTCCCGGCAGTTATCGCCGATTTTCGAGATTGGTTAGACAAGACTCCGGGACCGCTGACTTTCGTCGTCTGGGGCGGCGAAGATATCAAACGCATCGTTCAAGACGTGCGGATGCACAAACTGGAAGAAACGTATTGGGTAAAAACACCTTCGCTGGATTTGCTCAAAGGCTTTTTGCTGACGCAAGGGTTGAAAAACGATGTGAGCGTAGAAGGGGCTTTGGAACTGCTTGAGATCGAAGCTTCGGGAGCGGCGCACCGCGCGCTGGATGACGCGATTATGACTGCGGATATTTTCCGTGCGGTATACGATAAACTCGATCTGACTCTCGCCAAAGAGTACAAAGACATGTTCTCCAATTCCAAAGAACGCCGCATCGTCCGAGCAGCCGCGAAATCGCTGGCTTCGCGCCGCATCGTGCCGACTTGGGAATTGGCGAAAGAACATTATTTGGACGGCAAAATTTCGTTCGAAGATCCGCGCAAAGAGAAGGAATTACATGCTTATTTCGACGCTTTACCAGAGTTTCCGATGCCGCCTAAAGTTGTTGAAGGAGCTGTGAAAATCCCGGCTTCGCAGGCAAGCGAAGATTCTGAAGATCGCAGCTTGGAAGAGTAATTGAATTCAAAAAAAGACAGCCCTTTTTTACAAGGGCTGTCTTTTTTCTTTGAAAATCCAACGTAGCTGCAAGTGAGAAGACGGAGAGAGAAATTCAGCGAAGTCAAATCTTTTCGAAGAAAAGATACTTCGTAAGCATATGCTTGGAATGTTCGCCTTTGAAATCGGGAAAATCCCACTAAAAATCCAATCACTTTCCCGAGTTCAACAAGCGACCGAAACGAATTTCTCTTGCAGTCTTATCACTGCCCTCTAACGTAACGTTGTCAACGCAAAAGGGCTGCCTTTTTTCTTTGTACAGCAGAGATAGTCATTACTTAGATGTTTTGAGCGGATTCTTCATAAAGTAATAGTTGCCTTCTTCAAGCGGCGTTTTAACAATTGCGACGCCGTTATCAAACTCGCCGACGGAGGCGTCGTTAGTTTTGAGATCGACACGGACTTTGCCTGAGCGATCGATAAGCAGCTTACTACCGTCGGTACGTTGCACAAAGGCCAGACCTTCTTTGAACGAACCGATCTCGGCATTTTCGTCGCTATATTGAGCAGGGATGACGAGTTTGCCGGTTACGCCGATATAACCCCATTTGCCGCTGCGATCGCTTAAGCTGCCGCCAACTTTAACTGCGGCGCGACCTTCGCTAAACGATTGCCCACCCGTATATTGAGCTTTGACGATCACTTTGCCTTTGGCATTCAGGTATCCGTATTTACCGTTTTGCAAAAATAAAGCTAATCCTTCGCTCATCGGTGCGGCGCCGTCGAATTGTGGCTTGATGATCATTTTGCCTTTTTTATCGATATAGCCCCATTTGCCGTTTTTCATCACAGGAGCCAAGCCTTCGCTAAACACATTCAGCATCGCGTATTGGGGTTTGACGATTTCTTTTCCTTTTTGATCAATAAATCCGCCGACATAAGTAGTGCCTTTTCTTTTCCATACTGCCGCCATTCCGTCGTTAAAATCATGGGCTTCGTCGTAAGAGGCGGTGAATACGATTTTGCCTGTTTTGTTGATATACGCCCACTTGCCGGAAGAGACTTTGACCGCGGCTAAGCCTTCGCTGAATCCCTGACCCACTTGTTGATATTTCGGCTTTACAATGACTTTGCCCGTTTTGTCGATAAAGCCCCATAGGTTGCCTTTTTTCACGGCAGTGAGCCCTTCGCTAAAAGGCTTCACTTCTTCATATTGAGCTTTGATGACAGTCTTTCCGTTGGTATTCGTATAGCCAAATAAGGTGCTCGAACGATCCCAGAAAGAAGCCAATCCTTCGCTCAAACTTCCTAAAGATTCATAACTGACGGGCTTTGCCGTTCCGTTCACGATCGTTGTTGCCGAATCGGCTGCATATGTAAGTTGAGGCGATGCCAAAGGTGCTGAAGCGACCGATACGGTCACCGCGAGCGCAAGCAAAATCGATGTTCGTTTGTTCACTACTTTTTCCCCTCTCTACGCTTGAGATGTCTATGTACAATCGTTATTTACCCACTTAGATCCAAGAAATATCCAGGATCATCCCAGTATTAAAAAAAGCCCGATCTCCCCTACGGAAAATCGAGCTTTGTATCGTTATTTACATCACTTATTCAAAAGGATATTTGAGTCCCCATTGTGCGCGCACATTATCCAGCAAACGCATGATTCCCATCGATTCCGCCAGCGAAATCACAGGGCTTTCGTGACGACCTTCTTGCAGCGCTTTACCGACTTCTTCCGCTTCGTAAGCATAGCCTTTGATGCCGCGATCTTCCCGATCGTCGGTCACGGTAATCGGCTCTTCGCCATTGATGTACAGCGTCGCTTCTTTGGCAAACAGGAATTGCGGGATATGGATATATCCTTTGGTTCCGTGGATAAACGCATCGTTCGGGAAGTTCACGCGAATCCCGCCGTGCAGCGAAGCTGTTTTGCCGTCGCCGTAATCAAGCAGGATTGTAAAATGCTCATCGACGCCAGTTTCGCCAAGATGAGCTGTAGTCCAGACATTTTGCGGATTAGGACCGAATACCATCGAAGCAAAAGATACCGGGTAAATCCCTGCATCCAATAGCGCGCCGCCGCCAAGTTCAGGATTCAACAAACGTCCTTCCGGATTCCAACCTGCGTCGAAACCAAATTCGGCTTTAACGATTTTCACATCGCCGATTTTTTCTTCGGCAAGCCATTCGCGGACTTGGATCAGCGGTGGCAAGAAGCGCGACCACATGCCTTCCATCAAGAACAGTTTTTTCTCGCGCGCGGATTCGATCAGTTCTTCGAGTTCGCCAGCGCTTACGGTAAACGGCTTTTCGCACAATACGGCTTTGCCGCCGGACAATGCAGTCAGCACGTTTTCTTTATGAAAAGGATGCGGCGTCGCGACGTAGATCGCATCCACATCAGGATCGTTCGCCAATTCTTCGTAACTTCCGTGTGTGACAGGCGCTCCGAATTTCGCTGCGAATTTATCCGCGCTTTCTTTCGTACGCGAACCGACTGCATATAATTCTCCGTTCGAAGCATGTTTTAGATCGGCAGCAAACTGCTCAGCAATCCAGCCTGTACCTAGAATTCCCCACTTGATGTTCCCGTTTGTTGCCTCGCTCATCGTGACTCCTCCTTGAGATAGAAATCGTTTTCGACTTATGTAAGCCTTTCCTTTCTTACTCTACCAGATTAGGCAGCGAAAAAACAGCTCGGGTGGAGTTGTTTGAGGTTGGAGCAGGGAGCGTGGCGGGAAGTTGGGGGTTGGCGCTTCGGGAGAAATTCGTTCAAGCCGCTGTTTCACTCGGAAAGCAGGATGAAAATTCGGGGAGTCGCTTTCCGGTTCAAAGGCGTCTTTCACTGAATTTCTCCCTCCGCTCACTCCACTTTTCCTCGCACTCTTACCTCCTACCTAAAAAGCCGCCTCGCTGTTTCTTCTTTTGGGAGAAGAAACGCGAAAGCGGCTTTTGGCACTTGGAGACGAATATGAGGTTGTAAGCTTTACTCAAGAATCGAGTCCAAACTTGCAGGTGAAAAGGAAATCTAATTTATACAGAAGTTTTCGCAGAAAGCTTCGATGCACTTAAATATCCTATCTACCACCATGCTGACAGAAGCGGAGAGAGAAATTCAGTGTAGGAATGAAATGTTCGCCTTTGAAATCGGGAAAATCCAAATCAAAATTCCAATCAAGTTTTCCCGATTTCAACAAGCGACCTACAGGCTTTCGAAGAAAGACACATCGTAAGCATACGCTAACGAATTTCTCTCGAAGCGCCTCTCAACCACCCACCCAAATTTATCCGCGTTTTCTACGAGTCATAACGTCGAAGATTACCGCCGCCGCAAGTACGCCACCACGAATCATGTACTGATACGAGATGCCGACGCCCAGCAAGTTCATCCCGCTAGACAGCGAAGCCATAACAACCGCACCGATGATCGAACCGGTAACTTTACCTACGCCGCCTGCCGCGGATACGCCGCCAACATAAGCCGCTGCGATCGCGTCAAGCTCGAACAAAGTTCCCGCTGTTGTCGTTGCCGATTGCAGACGAGCTGTGTACAAAATACCGGATAGCGCGGACAACATGCCCATCGAACCGAATACGATGTACGTAATCTTTTTAACATTGATCCCGCTCAGGTGAGCGGCTTCCGGGTTACTACCGACTGCATAAATATGACGTCCAAGAACGGTTTTCGTAGTCAGGAAGTGATAGATCGCTACCACGAGCAGCGTAATTACAACCGTCCAAGAGAAGCCGTTGTATCCAGCAAGAATCCAAGTCAGGTAAGCGATGATTGCCGATACGAAGATCAATTTGATTGCAAAGATTTTGTTGGAAGGCACTTCGAATTTGTATTTGATCTTTTGGTTACGTTTGGAGATTTCAGCGTACACGAAGTACAAAATCACCAATCCGCCTAAGATCAACGACAGAACGTTCAGCCCTGCGATATGACCAAGAGAAGGCAAGAAGCCGTTACCGAGTGCGTTGAACACATCGTCACGAACGATGATCGTACCCGTTTTTTCCGTAACTTGCAGCAGAGCGCCACGGAAGATCAACATCGCCGCGAGCGACGATACGAATGCCGGAATCCCGATCGAAGCAACGAGTACGCCGTTGAACATCCCGATTACGATACCGAGAATCAAAATGATCGGAATCGTGAAGTAGACAGGAACGCCAAGTTGCGACAACATAATTGCCGCGATCGCGCCCATAAATCCGGCAGCGAATCCGACCGACAAGTCGATATGTCGAATGACGATAACGAGCGTCATGCCTACTGCCAGAACTGCGATATAACCTGTTGCGTCGAGCAAGTTACTGATGTTACGCGAAGACATGAATAGACCGTCCGTTAAGATGGTAAAGGTGAGCATGATCACGAATAAGGCAATATACATCCCGTAATCGCGAATATTTACTTTGAGCAATGATTTAGCTTCTTGAAAGAAATTCAAGGTAGTTCCCTCCTACGAAAACGAATACTAGCGAAATGTTATTGCGTTGCGAATTCCATAATTTTTTCTTGATCGGCGTCTTCGGCTGCGATTTCGCCTTTGATTCTGCCTTCTGCCATAACGTAAATCCGATCGCTCATACCGAGCACTTCGCCAAGTTCGGACGAGATCATAATGATGCTCATGCCTTGCGCGATCAGTTTGTTCATAATGGTATAGATTTCGAACTTCGCGCCTACGTCGATTCCGCGTGTCGGTTCATCTAAAATCAGCAGTTTCGGTCCGACGAACAACCATTTACCTAGCGATACTTTTTGCTGATTGCCACCGCTTAAGTTACCTACGATCTGCTCGACGGAAGGGGCTTTGATATTCATCGACGACTTGTATTCGTTGCCGATTTTGACCTCTTCGTTATCGTTGATCACGCCGCCCGGTGCGATTCCTTTGAGATTCGCCGCACTGACATTGCTTTTGATATCTTGGATCAGGAATAAGCCGTCGCCTTTGCGATCTTCGGTCACATAAGCAATGCCCGCTTTGATCGCGTCGCTGGTATGGGCAAAGCGCGAACGCTTGCCGTCTACATACAACTCTCCGTCCAACTTATAATTTCTTGGATTTCCGAAAACGCTGAGCGCGAACTCCGTACGACCCGAACCCATCAGACCTGCGATACCGACGATCTCGCCTTTTTTGACATAAAGATCGACATTTTTGACGATATTTCTGCCTAGTTCCAGATCGAAAGCCGTCCAGTTTTTGACCTCGAGAATATGGTCGCCGAACTTTTTATCCGGACGTTTTGGATAGATATCTTCAATATCGCGTCCAACCATGTTTTTGATGATCGAAGCTTCGGTAATTTCGCCTTTGGAAGCATCTAACGTACAGATCGTTTTGCCGTCGCGAATGACTGTGGCTTTATCCGCAATCGCGATCACTTCTTTCAACTTGTGAGAGATCATAATGCAGGTGATGCCTTGGCTTTTCAGCTCACGTAACAAGTTCAGCAAGTTTTCACTGTCGTTCTCGTTCAGAGCCGCGGTCGGCTCGTCCAAAATCAGCAATTTTACATTTTTGCTCAATGCTTTGGCGATTTCGACAAGCTGCTGCTTTCCGACACCCAGATCGCGGATAAGCGTCTCTGGATTCACGTTCAGTTTGACTTTTTGAAGCATTTTGCGCGCTTCGATGATCGTCTCGTTCCAGTCGATCACGCCGCCGCGCTTCACTTCGTTACCGGCAAAAATATTCTCGTACACGCTTAGATCCGGGAACAACGCCAACTCCTGATAAATGATCGCAATACCGGCTTTTACGCTGTCGTTGATTTTACCGAATTGCTGCACCGTACCTTCGTATACAATGTCGCCTTCGTAGGTTCCATACGGATAAACCCCGCTCAACACTTTCATTAAAGTCGATTTACCGGCACCGTTTTCTCCAACGAGAAAATGAATTTCGCCTTCTTTAACTTGAAAGTTCACATCGGATAACGCTTTGACGCCTGTGAAGTTTTTGGAAATATTCCGCATCTCCAAAATGTTTTTATTTGAGCTTGTGAACGTTGAATCGTTCGTTTTATCCAGTAGATTTCCGCCCATTTTCATCGCACCCCTTACTTTCCGGTTTACTGAGAAACAGGAACGGGAGCGTCCCCGTCCCTGCTTGTTTAGCCGGCTATTAACGATCTTGTTTGATTACTTAAAATCTCTGACTCGTGCTTACAGACCTGTGAAGTCGGATGCTTTGTAGTATTCCGAATCGATCAGTTCTTTTTTCACGTTGTCTTTGTCGACTACGATAACGTCGGTTTGTTTAGCTTTGATGTCTGCAGTTCCGTTGTTGTAAGAACCTGTTGTTTCTGGCGATTTGCCATCCAATACTTCAACTGCCATACCCATTGCGTCTTTTACCAAAGTACGAACGTCTTTGAAGACCGTCATGGATTGTTTGCCGTCGATGATGTACTGAATCGAAGCTTGCTCCGCATCTTGACCTGTGATGACATAGCTTGTGATTTCGCTATCAGATCCGAATACGTCTGCGATGTTACGTGCTGTGCCATCGTTTGGAGCCAAGATCGATACGTTACCTTTCATATCAGCCGCTGCTGCTGTCAGGTGAGTTTGAGCTTTGTTTTTCGCTTCGTTTGGATCCCAGTTCGTTGTGACTTGACCGATGATGCTGCTCATTTGGTCGCGGGACAGATCTTTTGTATCTTTCAGCTTTTCAGCTTCCGAAGAGTTAGCGATTTTGAATGTGCCGTCTGCGATTTTAGGTTGCAGAACTTCCCAAGCGCCTTGGAAGAACAAGAATGCGTTGTTGTCTGTCGCTGCACCTGCATACAGGTAAAGTGGTTGACCGCTAGTTCCTTCCATGTGGTCGATCAGGTATTGACCTTGAGCCGCACCTACTGCAAGACTGTCGAATGTTACATAGTAGTCAACTGCATCGGTGTTTGTGATCAAGCGGTCGTAAGCGATTACCGTTACGCCGTCTTTTTTCGCTGCTTCAACAGCTGCTGCTGCTGCATCGCCGTCTTGTGGGCAGATGATCAGAACTTTGATTCCTTTGTTAAGCAGTGTTTCCACGTTTTCTTTTTCTTTAGCGGAAGAACCCTGGCTGAACAAAATCTCTGTTTTGTAGTTGGTGCCTGCAAGTGCGTCTTTGAAACGCTGTTCGTCTTGTACCCATCTTGGTTCGTCTTTCGTTGGCAGTACCACGCCTACGCTGACGCTACCTCCAGCTCCGCCGCTTCCGTTCGAGCTGCCGCAAGCGGTTGCAACGATCGAGAACACCATAACTGCAATCAGGAGCGCAATCCCCTTAAACTGTTTTTTCAACTGAATGATCCCCTTTCGGTTTGTGTAAATGAATGTCTGCTTGATTTCTTCTGGCAAGATCAACTATAGCACCGCTTACAAAGACTGTAAGCGCTTATCATTAGCACTCTTTTGTTACCGTCTGTACTTTTTTAAGGCAAAACAGAAAGCGCTTGCAAAAATGTGCAGATGTCTTCGTTTCTTGGGGGAAATCTTAGCAAAAAGCCGCTACTCTTTAGCCGGAGCTTAAAGAGTAGCGGCTTTGATTGAAGTTTGAGTATGAAGATAAGATCTACGGGTTACTTGTTCCGTACACTTCTTCTCGCGTATGAAATCCGTCCGCGATCACCGTCTCGTCGATGTTCGAAGCGTTTACCCCAATCGGTTGAAGCAATACGGACGGGACTTCGATCTTGCCGTTGTTGACGCGACGAGTCGTCTGGGGATTTTCTCCTTTTGCCAACTTGATCGCAAGTTCTGCGGTCTGCTCGGCTAGGCGACCAATCGGCTTATAGACCGTCATGGTCTGCGTTCCTGCGACGATTCGCCGAATGGCGGCAAGATCGGCATCTTGACCGGCTACCGGAATTTCCCCTGCCAAACCTTGCTCTTGCAGCACTTCGATCACACTTCCCGCTGTGGCATCGTTCGCCGCGATCACGGCATCAATGCCTTTTTTCCCATTGGCTCTAAGCGCTTCTCGCATATTGCTCAGCGCGTAGACTTGTTTCCAATCTTTCGACCACTGATCGTACACGACGCGAATATCGCCGCGATCGATCGAAGATTGCAGCACGTCGAAAGCGCCTTTTTTAAACTGACGCGCATTGTTATCCGTATCGGCTCCTCCGATATAGACGTAATTGCCTTTCGGTACGAGCTTCATCATAGCCTGCGATTGCAGATGCCCGACTTCAAAGTTGTCAAAAGAAACATAGAGATCCACGTCCGCGTTCGTCACAAGACGATCGTAAGAGAGCACTTTGATCCCGGCTTTATGCGCTTTACTAACGATTGCTGCGCTTGCTTCGGCATTATGAGGTACGATCACGAGCACATCTACGCCTTGACTGATCATTGTCTCTGCTTGAGCAATCTGCCTAGCATCATCGCCATTTGCGGATTTAACGATCACCGTGGCACCTTGTTTTTCTGCTGCCGCTACGAACAAATCCCGGTCTTTTTTCCATCGTTCTTCAAGCAGCGTATCCATCGTAAAACCAATCACAATCGGTTTTTCGCTGCCCGAAATCACGGAAGGATCTGCTTCGTTGGGTTGATCGATGTTGGATTCCGAAGGTTGTGGCGTTTGAGAAGTTTCTTCGTTAGAACAAGCAGTTAGTCCCAAGGTCACAAGCAGCAGAATCCCCACAACTATCATTAAAAATCGAAACTTTTTGCGAGTAAAGTCACTCATTCTGAAGCACCCAACAACGCTTTGCGATATTCAGTCGGCGAGACTTCACACGTTTTTTTGAATACTTTACTGAAATAATTCGGATCATGATACCCTACTTCGAACGTAATTTCTTTCAAACTCCGCGTTGGGTCGCTCATGAGCTTTTTGGCTTTTTCGATCCGGCATTCCGTCAAAAAGTCGATATAATTGACGCCGACTTGCTCTTTGAATAATTTGCTGATGTAAAAAGGGCTAAGTTCGAACTTTTCTCCGATCGCTTCCAACGAAATATCTTGATGGGAATGTTCGGCAATATATTGTTTGATTCGGCGTACGGTATCCGGTTTGATTTTTTCCAAATGTTCGGCATACGCTTGCTTGATGCGGTCCAAAATAATACCGGTTTCGGCGCGGAGCTGACGATAATCTTGCGCTTGGAACGAAAATGTTGGCGTACCGATCTCGACGCCCATCTCCGCCAATACCCGAGAAGCGACCCATAGTCGTTCAGACACTCGTTGCTGAGCATGCAATCGGTCGACATCTTCACTTTCGCAAAGACGCAAAAAGTCCAAAGCTTCTGTACGAATCCCTTCCCAATCCCCGATACGGATTTGCTCGAAAAAATGTTGTTCCCAGCGCTTGTCCGGCAGATCGGCAAGCGAAGCGGAACCTGTAATCGCTCCTGACTCCGGCTTGTTCATATACAACCGATACCGCACAGCCTGCATCGGATCGGGCGTAGCGAGCATCGCTTCCCGGTACGATTGGCGCACTTGCGACAATGATTCGTAGACATTCCCTACGCCGATAAACCAACCGCTTTGCATCGCACCGCCGCCGACTTCGAGCAAAGCGCGAGCAAGTTCCGTCGCTTGAACGCGGAATGAACGTCCAGGATCACGAAACGCAATAATCGGAATTTGGCGACCGTACAGCGCTCCTACCCAACCTGCGGCTTCTCGTTTTACAAGATCCCGAATCGCAGCGTAAGCGCCTTCCGAACCTTCCGAGATCAAGACCGACAAAGCAAAAGTCTCGTTTTTCGCTTCGGCACCCAGCCACGACACCAGTTCATCGGAATGCACTTCATGAACATGGTCAAATAGCAGCTGCGTCACGATATCCGTCTCAATGACGGGCATTACTCGCTCCAGCGCGTTTTCACGCAACCGACTATGTTCACGCTTGCGCTTTTCTTCTTCGATTTGTTCCAATACTTTGCCGACTGTTTTTTTGATTTCCAGCGCTTTGCTTGGTTTGAGCAAATAATCTTTCACTCCAAGTTTGAGCGCGCGGCGAGCATAATCGAACGTATCGTAAGCCGTTACCATCACAATATGAATATCGGGGTACTTTTCGCTAATAATCTCCGTCGCTTCCAGCCCGTCCATGCCCGGCATTTTGATATCCATTAAAATCAGGTCAGGTGCAAAAGAGTCCGTCATCTCCAGCGCCATTTTGCCGTTTTTCGCTTGCTGAATTTCTAAATCCGGAAACCCTTTGCGCAAAATCGCTTCCAACCCTTCGCGACCGACCTGTTCATCATCCACGATCAATAGCTTTATCATAGGTGTCGCTTCTCCTTGTTTTCGGTAATTTGAGTAACACATGTACGCCTTGCCCGTCTTCGCTACATATTTCAATCACATCAGATACGCCATAAAATAATCGCAGTCGCCGGACGACATTGCCGAATCCGATTCCGGTCGAATGACCTTCCGGCTCGACTACACGTTCTTCGAGGATATCTTGGATCTTGTCAGGGTTCATGCCTGGCCCATTGTCTGCAATCTCGATATGGACATGGTCGTCAGCATCGGTAATTTTGACCGTAATCATACCGCCTTCTTCCAAAGGTTCGATCCCGTGAATAACCGCGTTCTCAATAATCGGTTGCAGCGTAAGACCCGGCATCTGCACGGCTAGGCAATGTTCGTCGATCTGCGTCACTAATTTGAGTCGTTCGGTAAAACGCGCGGATTGAATCTCCATATATTGCCGCACAACGCGCACTTCATCGTACAACGTCACAGGCCGATCCAACCGTTTGAGGTTGTATCTGAGCAGCCCCGCCACACTTACGAGCAGATCGCTCGTTTCTTCCGCGCCTTCCAGAAACGCTTTTTTCGATAACGTATCCAAAATATTGAACAGAAAATGCGGATTGATCTGACTTTGCAGACTGCGTAATTGGCTTTCTTTTAGCAATAGACGGCTTTGTTGCAATTCGCTTTCCAGACGTGCTTTTTCCCGGATTTCGACGATCAGATTGTTGATATTGACGCGCATCCGTTCGAATGTGGTCGCCAAAAACGAAATTTCATCCGATGAGTTCACGACAATCTGCCGCTCGAATCTGCCTTTTGCCAATTCTTGCGCGGCTTTCGTTAATTGTTGCACGGGGCGCGTAATGCTGAGCGAAAACCAATACGTAAAAAGCAGCAGCCCAAAAGTAATCGCAAGCAAAATCCAAATCCCGAGCTTTTTTAACTCTTCGGCTTGTTCGATAATGCTGCGATAAAATTGTTCGTACGTGTTGAGTTCGATATCGATCAATTGCAAGGTCATTTCCGAAATGTAGCGCGAAATCCGTGTCGCTTCGGCAAAAGCTTTCGACGATTCTTCGCTTTCGCGCTCGGATTTAAACATAATGGATCGATTCGTCGTTTCCATTAAGCTATCAATCAGATTCATATAACTTGTCAGCACAAAATCGTTTTTTTCGTTGCGCAGCGTTACGATTGAGCTTTTTGCCGCTTGCAGTCGTTGTTCGACGCGTCTTAAGCTGCTCAAATTCCCTTCGGTCGGGGTCAGCAAATAAATATTGAGCGCGTTAACGGTCTGACTGCTTTCGCTTGTGACTTCGTTCATCAGTAGATAGCGTTGCAGAATATCGTCGTATTGATCTTGCGTTTTCTGATTGTAATACGTAAGCGTGATCCAGATTGAAGCCATAATAAACATGACGATTGCGGCTAATGTCCAAATTTTTCGCTGGATTCCGATCATTGGACATCCTCCGGCGACAACATCCGAATTTGGGTCATATACCCTTGTGCGTTCAGAGGAACGGTTTCCCCTGTCAGCCAGCTGAGCATCATTTTCACACCGGTTTCGCCCATCTCGACTGGAGACTGCTGGATCATCCCATCAATCTTGCCTCTTCGCAGCAAAGCCAGAATATTCGGATTATCGTCAAACGAATAAATGTAATACGGCTCGACCTGCGAACGACGCTCAATCTCTTGCACCATGACAGGCGTTAGATTCGCATCGACCGATATAAACGCTTTCACTTCCGGAAAAACGTTCATTACATTTTGCGTGGCGGCCGAGATTTGTTCTTCTTCGTCTGAGCTGGTCACGTATTCAATCTGAATTCCGGGATGTTGGCTCAATACACTTTGGATACCTGAAATTCGCTGCTTTTGGTCATATTCTTTTCTTTCATCGCCCATTAAAACAACTTGCCCTTGATCGCCCATATCGCTAATTAGTCGCTGTCCGATCGTTTTCCCAGCTTCCCAAGCATCCGAACCCACATACGTTTTGCGCATACTTTCCGACATCGGCACATCGCTTGCAACGGTAATAATCGGAATGCCGTAAAAAGCTGCTTTTACCTTCGTTAAATTATCGAACGCATCTTGATCCATCCCTTGCACGATAATCCCGTCTACTTTGGAATCGATTGCAATCTCAAGCTGCTTCAAAAAATCTTCGCGATCTTCGCCATATGTGCCCCAAATCTCTAAGTTTGCGCCTGATTTTTGCGCTTCTGCTTTGGCTCCTTCACCGACTTCGTTCCAAAACGGCGTCCCGAGATCTTTGGTTACGAGCACTAATCGATACTCCTCGTCTTGCGTCGTCTGAAGCTGCGGAGGTTGCCAACTGGACTGCACAAAGCGTATTGCAGAGATCATTGTAAAAAATAGAAAAACGGCGCAGATCGAACCTAACGCCAAACTGATCGTTTTATGCAAAAAAGGTTCCTCTCCTTTATACCGATAATCAAATTATAACATTTTATTCCATTTTATTGGAAGTGATTTTGTTCGTTGCGGGCAATCTAGCGGTTCGTTTACTGTAGCAAATGACTCGAAATCTGGATAGATGGAAATCGAATTTTTTTACATTTTTGTTGATCTAAGCGTTTAACTGTTTCGTTTCGTCTTCTTCATTGAAGGGTAAGGTGCAACGAAGGATATTTCCATAATTATTTATTTGTGTAAGCGAATACAAGTTAGAGAAGCAGCAGATTGATGAGGAGGGGTTTACGATGAACAAAAAACCGATAAGTAAAAAACATGTCGTGGTGTCCTTTGTATGCGGTGCTGTATTATTTTCCGGTCTTTCCGCTGTCGCTGCCGATACATCCATATCCGCGATGGTCTCTAAAGCAACGTTTTTCGCTTTTGGAGAGCGGCAAGCCGCACCTTCCGTAACAGGAAGCAACGGTGCCAAGTCACCCGCAGCGCTCACGTATAACGGAACGACCTATGTACCCGTGCGTGCGATTGGCGATATGCTAGATGTTCCGGTGTATTGGGACGCGAGCAATAATTCCATTTCAACAGGCAGCGCGAAAACAATCGTTAAAAGTGCAGACGGAACCGTACACGGTAGTATCGACCTGATGGAAGAAAAAGGCGGCGTTCGCGTGAAAGTCAGTCTGATGAATCTTCCTCCGGGTCCTCACGGGATTCATGTGCATCAGATGCCGATCAAAAATAACGATTTCGCGACCGCGCTCGGTCACTTCAATCCGACCCGAGACGAGCACGGGCATCATAATCCAAAAGGAACGCATATCGGAGATTTCGAAAAAAATCTGATGGCGACTACTAAAGGCACAGCCGTACAAGAATTTTTCCTTGAAGGCGCGAACCTCAAGCCAGATAGCCCGATGTCTGTTGCCGGACGTTCGATCATTATCCACGCCGCTGCCGATGATCAGAAATCCGATCCAGCCGGAAATTCAGGCGATCGGATCGCCGGCGGCAATATTCCGAAGTAAGCTAGTCTTAAAAAGTAGTAGATAAAAAGAAAAAGACCGCCGATGATCGGCGGTCTTTTTGTCGTCTAATTATTCGGCTTTAAGCAATCCTTTTTCCTGCAAAAATTGTTGAGCCACTTCTTCCGCCGGGCGTCCTTCCGCGTTCACTTCATAATTCATTTTACGCATCTCATCATCCGTAATCTGACCGCCCAATACATTCAGCACATCAGCAAGTTCAGGATGTTCGTCGAGCGTTGTCTGCAACATCATCGGAGCGCCTTGATACGGCGGGAACAAGCCTTTATCGTCATCAAGCACCGTCAGATCGTATTGCGCCAATTCACTGTCCGTTGAATAGGCGTCGAGCAGATCGATATCGCCGCTCTCGATCGCTTGGTAACGCAGCTTCGGCTCCATCGTGAATACCGAATGGAACTTAATGCCGTACAATTCTTGAATCCCGAGGTAGCCGTCTTCACGATCCGAAAACTCTAACGTAAACCCGGCTTCGAGATTATTTTCAAGCGGCTTCAGTTCGGAAATTTTCGTGACTTCGTATTGATCGGCTAGGCGTTTGGACATCGCAATCGCATAAGTATTGTTGTACGCCATCGGCTCTAGCATCGCCATATTAAACTCACTTTTCATCCCGTCGCGGGCTTGATTATAGACTTCGGTCGCGTCGGTACTCACCGCTGTCGTTTTGAGGAATTCGCTGATCGCGGTTCCGGTAAACTCCGGATAAATATCGACATCGCCGTTTTGCAAAGCCGCGAATACGAACGAAGTCTTACCGAGACCCGGCTTCAATTCGACAGTCAAATCGGTATCCTGTTCAATTAATTCTTTATACATATTAATCAAAATTTCCGGTTCGGCGCCAAGCTTTCCCGCGATGACGATATCTGCTTTGTTCGCTTGCTCGATAATCGGAATAATCAGGAATGCCGCGATAATAACCGCAAATCCGCCCAATGCCGCAAGCGAACGCTTGAGCGACAACCGTTCCAAAAAGCGCAAAGCAAAATCGAAGATAATCGCAAGCAATGCAGCTGGAATCGCTCCGATCAAGATTAGATTCGTATCATTTCGATCGATCCCCAGCAAAATCAATTCACCCAGACCGCCGCCGCCGATCAAGGCTGCAAGTGTTGCCGTACCGATAATCAGGACTGTCGCTGTGCGAATACCCGCCATGATAACCGGCATCGCCAGCGGCAATTCGACTTTAAACAAACGCTTGCTTCGACTCATTCCCATTGCGTCTGCTGCTTCAATCAAAGACGCATCGACGCCTCGCACTCCGGTATATGTATTTCGCAAAATCGGTAGCAGTGCGTAAATGACAAGCGCGACTACCGCCGGAAAACGTCCAATCCCAAGCAGCGGAATCATCAGACCAAGTAGCGCCAATGAAGGAATCGTCTGTAATACCGCGGTTACGCCAATAATGCCTTCCGCGATACGCGGTTTTCTTGCCAGCCATAAACCAAGCGGTACGGCGATCAATGCCGCAATCAGCAAAGAAACAAACGATAACGCAATATGTTCACCGAGCGTGTTCCACAATTGATCTTGCCGCTGCGAAAGTACATCGAAAAAGGCGTTCATTTACTTTGCACCCCTTTCTTCAAGTTCGCGCGCGATTCGCTTCAATGTCTGTTCACGTTGCAGTAGTCCGAAAACCGTATCCCCGCGACGTACGAGCAATCTTTCTTCCGCAGCAAAATGTCGCAAAAGCTCGCCGACTTCGGTATCTGCACCGATCGTGACCGCCCCGTTATTAGACAACTGGTAATCCGATGCTAAAGGCTCTGCCAATTCTTCTGCGGTAAGCGAGGCACCGGGAGAAACAGTCTGCACAGATTCCACCGCATCGCCTAAAAAGCGTCGAACGAATTCGTTAGCCGGTTGTCGCACAATTTCGTCAGGTGTACCGATCTGTACGATTTCACCGTTGTTCATCAAACAGATTCGATCGCCTAGTTTCAAAGCTTCGCGCATATCATGCGTCACGAAAACGATCGTTTTGCGAATCGAGCGTTGAAGTTCGAGTAGATCGTTTTGCAATTTTTCGCGCGTGACCGGATCAAGTGCGCTAAACGGTTCGTCCATCAGCAAAATATCCGGATCTGCCGCCAAAGCTCGCACGACTCCGACGCGCTGCTGCTGACCGCCCGAAAGTTCAGACGGAATTTTGTCTCGGTACACTTCTGAATCCAGCCCGACCATACCAAGCAGATGATTAACCGACTTTTCCGTCTCGGCACGTGATTTTTTCATCAAATCCGGTACGACTGCGACATTTTCACCGACTGTCATATGAGGAAACAAAGCGATCTGTTGCAGGACATATCCAATGTTCCAACGCAATTCATTTAACTTGTAATCGTCGATCGGACGATCTTCGATCGAAATACGCCCACTGCTCGTTTCGATCAATCGATTGATCGTTTTGAGCACGGTTGTTTTGCCGCATCCGCTGGGACCGATCAATACAAAAAACTCGCCTTTTTTGATTTCGAAAGATAAGCCTTTTACAGCTGTTCTGCCGTCGTTGTACGTCTTGGTAACATTTTCGAATAAGATCATAGTTTTCTCCCATATGTAAGTCGTGGTTTCAATCCTTTGACTGTTCTTCTAATCAATACAATACCCGGTTTAGGATGCTTGGTAATCACCTTGAACGCAAAAACACGAAACTTCGTTAAATAAATAAAACTCGAAATAAAAAAAGCCCCGGAATCAAGATTCCGAGGCGGGATAATAGATAACCATTTTTTACAAGTACGTATATGATTTTGATCAAGGAAATAGGTCTACTGCATCTTGAGGAACGAAAAATTGTTTACCGTTATACACGATATTTCCGTTCAACTGTACGCTTTTTCCATTTAGACTCGCAATGCTTTTGAACATCGGTAAACGCAGGGTATTGCTACCTTTAGTCACGACGAGCACTGGATTTTTTACATCGCTATTATCTGTCTTGATTTGAGCGCCTTTCATTTTAAAAGCTTCTTCTGCGGATACAAACAATTGCTTGCTCACTGCATCCAGATCCAAACCAAGTGCAGAAGCCATTTCCCGGGCAATATCTGTATTTTCCAGCAAACCGCTTAATTTTTGTCCATTCGGTGCGTACGAGTACAATACAACATCGCCGCCTGTATGACCGCCAGAAGTCCAGCCGATATGCGCTCGCTCGCTGATCATGGGTCCAAGAACACTATTCAGCTTGCCTTTTTCCGCACGGCGAATACTTTCGACTTCTTTATTCGTCAAATTGTTAATGCCGTAATATTGCGCGACAACTTGTTTGATATTTGCATTTGTACGCGGCGTAATAAGTTTGGCTTCTACGCCTTCGGCTGTCAGTTTGGCTTTGAGCAAAGGTGCGGTGAAGGTACTGAGCGGCTCCGTGTCATACGTTCCTGTCGTCGCTCGGTCGCCGATCGAGATTCCGCCGTTGGCGTGATCCGTCACCGCGATGACCATCGTATTACCGTCCGCTTTTGCAAATTCCAACGCTTCGCCTACCGCTTTGTCAAACGCATTCACATCGCTGATGATCCCGATCGGATCGTTCGCGTGTGCTGCCCAGTCGACTTTACTTCCTTCAACCATCAGGAAAAATCCTTTTTCGTTACGATCCAATACATCAATCGCTTTCGACGTCATTTCTGCCAAGCTCGGTTGCTTTTTGGGATCGCGATCCATATCGTAACTCATCGCGCCCTCCGCGAACATTCCCCATAATTTGTCGGAAGCAGAAGCTTTCATTTCGGCAGGGTTACGCACGATATCATAACCGAGATTTTGGATTATGCTTTGTAGATTTTCGCCGTCTTTACGTTCTTTGGCTGTAAAATATTTAGCTCCGCCTCCAAGCACGACATCGATACCTGCGTACACTTGCTGTTTGCTGAGCGCATCGTAATTGCCGCGATCCGGGTAATGTGCGCTGAATGCCGCCGGAGTCGCGTGCATAATTTCGGAAGTCGCAATAATCCCCGTTGATTTACCAGACAGTCTTGCCGCTTCCAAAATATTCGCTACCGGCTTTTTCTGATCGCTTTCGGCGATTTTTTGGAGTCCCGGCATCGTATTTTGATCCGGCAACACGCCAACATAGCCGGTATGCGATTTATGCCCTGTTGCAAAAGCCGTACCCGCCGGAGCCGAATCCGCGATTGCCGCATCTGCCGAGTATGTACGTACCAGACCGCTTGCCATCTCGTCCATTGCCAAAGGTTTGCCGCCGTTATACCAACGGGTTAGCGTCGTTCCGTCCATTCCCATACCGTCAGGGATCAAAATGATCACATTTTGCGCTTCAATCTTCGGTTGTTCTGCTGCAAATGATGACTGAACGCCTACCCCAAGCAACATCACTGTTGAAAGAACCCCTGCCATTAAAGCTTTCGTTTTGCTTTTTCCACGTACAGATCGAACGTTAAGCATCTACATTCACTCCCTCTGCGTGATTACTGAACCTTCACCAGTGTAGGGATCTAGCATTCGAACAAGATTAAAATTAACGTTTGTTTATGTAAAAAAGCCCCCTTTGGAATAAAGGGAGCTTCGATCTTAATGAGACTCTAACGATTCACTTGAGCTTCGAAATCATTTTTGTAGGATTTGTCTGCGTTGTAGAAAACAAGATCTCCGTCTCGAAGCGTAAAGTGATGTTTCCACGAATCTTGAACCGTTCGCTTAAATCCTTCTAGCGTCCATTGGTTCATAAGCGGTGCATTCATGTATTGCAAATGCGGTTCTTTTAAATTGCCGTTTTGAATACTTTCGATATTGAAGTTCAAGATGATGTACCCGTCGCGCAAAAAGATCGGAGAACGCCGCGTTAAGCCGCCATGCGTGCGTCCGTATTCGGCAATATTCGTTCCTTTTGCCACAACGTAAGGATCGCCCGGCAAGCTGTATTGTCCATACCATTTTTGCACCGCTGCATTGACTCTCGGGTAATCGACGGTGTTCGGAATGTCCGTCTTGGGTCCGATTAAGGTGCGGACTTGCTCGGGAAGGAGTAGCAGGTCAAAACCACCCACTGGCGTTCGTAGCTTAGTGAACCGATTGATATAATCGCGGATAAACACGTCTCTACTAATTCCATTCATTTCGGCGAACGAATAGTAGTGATTGTATTTGTACCTTGCGGTATCGTTCAGTTCTTCCTCGGGTACGTTGCGCAGTCGATCGTTCAGGATCACAAAACGTTCTTGCGTATCTTCGGGTGAGCCGACTTGGATAAAGCTACGATGATCGTCGTTGTAGTACAGGTCGACCGGCGTTTTCATTTGCCCATCGCGACTCACGAAGGTGAAGCTTGGCGTGATTCGAATGCCGTCGGTTTTGCCAAACATATTGCCTTTCGTTTTGAGATCGAACTTGATAGGGTAGCCGGTTTTGACGGTGATATTTTTGTAGCCCGGCAGTGGGTGACTCCCGGGTAAGATCGGCAACGTAAACGGGGCTTTGTTGCCACGTGTCGCGCCGTCTATATTTTGCAGACCGCTCCAATACGTGTTGCCTGTATGCTCGGCGCTTCCTTCTTCTTTGCGAAACGCAAGTTCCCAATTGTAGTCCGCGATATCCGTGATATGAAAATCATATAGTCGACCAATGACTTCAACGTTTACCGTATCGGATGCGACGTGATTGTTCAGATCCAAGTTTGCATCTTGCTGGGCTAGCTCTACATCCGGGGCATTTTCGGCGATATTTCTAAATTCGACCGTATAATCGCCTTCATCGACCCAGACAGGCAAGAAGAACGGCATTTCCAGTTGAGGAACCGGCACGTCGATCCACGTATTTTTTTCGTAGAATGTCGATCGATCGCCGCTGTAGACGTCGAACGGGAATCGGACTTGCTTGCTTCGGAAATATTTCGCGTAATCTCGGTTGCCGTACCCCGGGTAATTGGTGTGCTGCCCACTTGTTGGAATCTGCACACGGAAGGGACGATCCAAGATAAACGCCATTCGGCTAAAGTTAGGCTTGGTCTTCTGGTTATGCGCTTGATCGTCCGAAGCCGAAGAATAATTGACGACCGGCGTATGTACCGTGACGGGCTGAAGACCGCCGATCGGGTACGTGCTGCCATCGTCGGCATTGATATTTTGTTCCAATGCGACGTACTCAATTTCTCCGCTGCTGCTTGCGCTTTGGCGATTCATCTTGGTATTCGGAATCTGATTGTCTTTGCTGTATAGCACATGGTTGCCAATCACTTGGGACGTTGGAATTTGCTTCGGTTCCGGCGCTTTTTCTTCGGCTGTTTTGCCGTCGATAATGGTTTGGCTGTTGAACGTCAACGTATCGTTTTGCACTTTGACTTTGCCGATTTTATCTTCTGCGACTTGCTTCATTTCGCCTGAATCCGGAGGGAGCGAAGGCTTCGTTTTCGCATTGGAATCTGGATTCGACCACGGATCGGCTTGAAGCTTTTCTGGATTCGGTTCCGGTTCGTAATGACCGTCCGTAACGGTACTCACTTTCGGAATTTTGTAATCGGCAGGCAGAATTTCGATCTGCTCATTTTCAAAGGCATAATTGTTCAAAATCGCTTTGTCGATCGCATAGACACCGAGTGAATCGATCACCCAATAAGAGAATTTTCGTTCAACCGTGACTTCGTGCTGTTTGGTTTCTGTTTCGGATTGAGGGTCAGGTTCTTCGTGTTCGACCCCTTTGTCATCGACGACCGTTTTTTTAGGATCCCATTTTAATTCGTAAGAACGTTCGACGGTCAGTTTGTACGTACACGTACCGATTTTTTCTTGGAATTTATCTTGATATAGATAATGTTGTGCCAGAACGTTTACGTATAAGCTTTCTGACGTCGGAATTCCTTGCAAGACGTCAAAAGATTCATTTCCTCGTTGATCGGCTTTGATCACTCCGGTAGCGGAAGGCGTCATTTGTGATCCTGTGATCGTTCGACCGTCGGTGATGGTGCATTCCATGCCGGGTTCTGTAGGTATTGTTGGGGTTGGACCGTCTTCTGTGTATACCCGGTAGGAATCTGGGTACTGGTAGCTGTAGGAGTAGACGGTGTAGTTGTAAGCTGCGTAATAAAAGATCATGGCTTGTGTATTGTTACTGCTACTGTTGTAACGTCCACCAATTTCACCTTTTTTATCGGCTCCTGGTACGATTTCGTATTTGTAACCCCGATCTCCATGTTGTTGTACAAATTGAATAACTGCATAGGTTAGATCGCGAGTATCTGATTTAGATGGATCTGGCTTACCATTGGAATCTAAATACTGACCGTAAACAAAAGACAACATTCGTGTGCTCTTTTCCGTGCTCCCAGCTAAACCATTAGTCTCATCTTTCGTCTCAGTATCATATACAACCCGTACTCGATCTTTATCCGGCTTTGAAGGATTGAGCTTTGTAATTATGCTGGATCGGTTATCAATCGCATATTCTGGAAACTCAAAATCTGTCTTAAACGTGTCAGAATAAAATGGTTTATCCCGTTTGTATTTGATCGTCAGCTTAACCGCTCGACCTGGAAATTCATCGTATTTTTTTCCTTTAATCGTCTCAACACCTGCTGGTGGATCGGGATAAGCTTGTCCGTCTACCGATCCATGAAAAAATTCCCAGCTACCTGTTTTCCCCGCCCACCATGAACGCCCTGCAAAGTCTGTGTTTTTAGTATTTCCTATATCCCATAGTGCATCGCGTTGCCAAGCAAACCAAGAACCATTCCCTTCATTTTCGGCAGAACCTACTTTGATGGGTTTTCCAGAAAATTCGACTGCTCGTTGAAATTTTTGACTATTAACCGGTACGGTCTTTATGACTTCTCCATTTTGATAAAAGACGATTTTCGATATTTTTTTACCTTCGCCAGCATCTTCACGAAGTTGTGCCGTTGTAGCTTCTGGGTTTCGACTAAACTTGAACTTTTCGTACTTTTTAACATCTGGACTCCACATTCGTTCAGTCGAGTTGTACGAAACTGGTTTTAAAGGCGGCTCAGAAGCTGCTTCCATTCCAGACAAAGAAACGATGCTGCTGAAAAGCAGCATCGCGCTTAATAGAGCTATTCGTTTTCTCATTGACTTTTACTTCCCTTGATACTAAAGATTGTATTGTTTGAATAAAAAGCTTGGCTTCCAGCAGGAGTATTTATAGAAAACTTAAGACCGTAATCATTTGTCCAACCTTTTTTCGGTAGAATTTGTGCCGGGAAATCATTCCATTCATTCAAGTAAATTTTAGCTACATTATTCAGTACATTTTCGTCAAAAAATGCGTCTCGATCACTTTCAAACCCTGTAGCATAAGCAGTCAAGTCATCAGCAAAATGATCAGGATCATTATTAAATATTGTATGTTTTTTAAAATAAATCACATAACTTTTGTTCCAATTTTTAACTTCCGTTAACTTTAGCTGTATGTTCGGATTGTTATTAAACCACTTCAACTTCGAAACCGCTGGCAACAACTTCAAATTCGGATCATTCGGATCTTCCAGATCAATCGCAATAACCGCATCCAACTTTGCTTTATATTTCCCGTTCTTCGACGTGATCGTCATCAATTCTTCTTTCCACAACTCTTCCGCTGATTCATCCGGCTTCATCGCGTACTTTCCTGAATTCGTACGCCATACCTCCGGCATCACCGTAAAAATATTCGTCCCATGCCAAACAATCTCAGCCGCTCCCACCGCATACTTATCGACCGCAAGCTTTTTACCCGCATTTGCCGACAAGATACGTTCAATCAATACTACGGCTTGCGCCCGGCTGCTATCTTCGTACAGTCCAAGCTGACCTTTGCCCACACCCGTAATCAGCCCTTTTTTTGTCGCCAGATACATCCATTTATCGCTTTCGCTACTTTTCTCGCCAATCGCGCGCGCCGCAATCCGCGCCATTTCTTGACGATTGATCTTCTTGCTCCATGATGCTTCATTATTCGCAAAGTCAGCCGTCGTATACAGCCCGGCTTTTGTTGCTGACGCCACATAAGGAACGTACCATTTCCCCGATCCGCTCTCCACTTCCAATCCCAGCGCCGACACGACCATTTTTAAATACTCCGACCGCGTTACGCTCGCATCCGGTTTGAACGTCCCATTGGTATATCCGGTCACGTATCCTTTTGCCACCCCGGCTGCGATACTGCTCGATGCCCAATGACTCGACTTCACATCCGAAAATTTCACGCTTGCCGCTTGAGCCGTCGAAGCCAAAGAACCTCCCCCTGAAGTTCCTCCTACGATTACCGCTACAAGTAACGCACTCACCAACCATTTGTTCCATTTTCGATTCATTTTCTTTTCCCCCTTAACCTGTTAAGCATCTCTGGATAGAAAAACCAACCTTGCGGCATATTTCCTTCTTTCTCTATTGTCGCTTGGTTGCCTGAATTAGAAAAGACCCATTTTTTGTTTTCAAAGAGCATTCCAGTAAAAAACTCAACTTAACCACGCAAAAAAGCGGACGGATCTCCCCTTTGTTTAGGAAAGAATACGTCCGCGTGCTTCGCGAATAGATATGAATATCTTTTAAAATAATTGATATGTAGTTAAAAAGCAAGCATTTCGTTACTCTCTTCCAAAGTTGAAACCGCCGCGCCAGAATCGCATAATAGGAAAGAGACTCTTTTTTTGTGAGCATCATGAGTCTGATTATAGAAAGTAAAGGATCGATATAGATGGAGGGTTACATGAATCAATCCAAGCTTATTGCCGTGATCGGGGGAACCGGTAGCGTAGGCCGTTATGTCGTGAGTTACGCTTTGCAAAAAGGTTACCAGGTGCGCATGTTGGCACGCAGCGTGCGAAGTATGCAATTGCCACCGGAAATGGCGGCCCAGCTTTCAATCGTGGAAGGCGATGCACTGCGATTCGACTCGCTCCGCGATCTGATGCAAGGATGTTCGGCAGTCATCAATACATTCGGACGTCCCCCGCAAGAAGAACCTTTATATAGCAAAGTCACCCGGCAAGTCCTCGAAGAAATGGAACGCGCGGATATCAAACGTTATATTGGCGTCACCGGATTGTCTTTGAAGTTACAAGGCGATCATAAGTCAATCGGCGGCCGCGTGATGTCCCGGATGCTCCGCTCGCTGCATCCTCAATTTGCCCAAGATCGCTTGGAAGAACTCAAAGTGCTTCAAGCCAGCGCAATCGAATGGACATTGGTACGTCTTCCCGTCGTCAAAGAAGGTCAAGGCGGCTGTAGCATCAAAGCCAATCTAGATAAAATGCCAGGCAATCGTATCTATAATGGAGACGTCGCACGTTTTTTAGTGAATCAGATCGAGGAAGATGAATATATCCACCGCTGTCCGTTTATCGGCAGTTAACGATAGAAGAAAGGAGTGAAGTTATGGATTTTGTCGCGATCGATTTCGAGACCGCCAATTCCAAACGTACAAGCGTCTGTGCGGTAGGGCTAGTTGATGTACGCGGCGGTAAAATCGTGGACGAATATTATACCTTAGTCAATCCGTATGACGACTTCGATTATTTTTGTATCGCAGTGCACGGCATTACGCCGGATCAAGTGGAAAATGCGCCGTCTTTTGCCGATATTTGGAGTGAAATGCAGCGCCGTATTGAAGGTCGTGTACTTGTGGCGCACAATGCGTCTTTCGATATGAGTGTACTGAGAAGTAGCGCGGAGCAGCACGGGCTGGAACTTCCGCATATTCAATATATGTGTTCCTTTTTGCTTTCTCGAAAAATCTGGCCTACGATGCCGAATCATAAGTTAAACACCGTTGCCAAACAATTGGGACTTAGCGATTTCAAGCATCACGATGCGATTGAAGATGCGCGGACTTCGGCGAAAATCATGCTGCGCTGCTCCCAAGAAGCGGATATTCAAGGATGCGACTCACTTTCCGATCATTACGGCTACCGCATCGGTCAAATTTTTCAAAGCGGCGATCATGTGACGTTTGCTTCAGCAGCGACGAAAAAAAAGAAAACGATCCGCTCCCAACAGCCGGCTGTACTTCTACCTAATCGCGATGCCGATCCGAACCATCCCCTTTACGGAAAAAAGATCGTATTCAGCGGAAGGCTCAGCAGCATCAAGCGTACAGAAGCGGAGCGTCAAGCCACCGATCTAGGCGCTTTATGCGGCAATGCCGTAGACTGGAAAACAGATTATTTATTCGTAGGACGAAGTGATTATGCCAAGTACCAATCCGGCAGCTTTTCCAGCAGCAAAATAACTTTAGCGGAAAAACTAGCAGCCGGAGGCAGCCGTATTCAGATTTTGGGCGAAGATCAATTGATGAGCTATCTTGAAAAAATTGAATCTGCCGTTAAGCAGACGTCGAAGGAGCGCCGCGATGGATCGTCGTAAACTTCAAGTTCGGTTACAGCAAAAAATGTTTTTCGACGTTGTATTCGTGATTTTGGCGATTGTCGCTATTTTTTACTTCGATTTATTCACACCACTTGGGATCTTACTCCCTTTGCTCTTAGCGGCACTGCGTACCTATACCTTTATCATGAACGTCAGACGCTTCCGGCGCTTATCTAGCGAAATTCAGCAAGATCAGCCGAAAAGCCGCTTATATAATCAGGAAAAAGAAGATTAATACTACGCAAAAACCCTCAACTCTACGACGCAACCTAAGAGCTGAGGGTTTTTCGATATACTGTTATTTAAAAAAAGTTCGCAATCAAGCTTCACCGAGTTGTACAGGAATTTCGCTTTCTTTTGATTCCTGATCGCCATAGATAAAATGCTCGACGCTGATGATATTTTCTTCCAACGTCCCTTGCGAATTATCGAAATACAATACCGAACGATCCGGTAATTGCCATTGTACTTCGGTACGCTGCATACGCAGTAAAAACTCTTCCCAGTTCGCCAGCTTCCAATCATCGGCTTTATGCCCGCGTTCTTGGATACGCTTTTTGTACTGAGTCATATCTTCCAGATAAACGTAAATCACTTTCACTTCAACATCTTCTACCGTCGCACCGATCTTCGCCAGTTCTTCATGGATCCAATTCGGATTACGGATTTCACTGGTGAAAGGTCCAACGACAAAAACATCTGAACCCAATTCCAGGTTTTCCAAAGCCGAATCCATCGTCAAGCGATAACCCAAGTCTCGGCAAAGTAATTTGTAAGCCGCGGAATCACGGTCGTGCGGGTCATGACCCATCAGTTCCATAATCTTTTCGCTCGCCGGACGCGATGCTGTATCCATATCCAAAAAAACCGGATGTTCTTTGATCGTAATGCCTTTGGCGATGGTTGTTTTGCCACTGCCGGCTCCCCCTACGAAAAATACCAGTTTACGCATAACTTATTTCATCCCCTTCATATTACCTTTACTCTCCTTTATTTTAACATAGAAAGGTCTGGAAGGACTTCGGTTTTTCGAAAACTATGTCTGATCATACTGTTCATCCAGCGACAATACATGGGATGGAACACGCTCGGCTAACCATACACCGCTCCCTGCATCGTAAAAAGTTACACCGGCTTCCATCGCCGCAACCGAGTCAATATGCAGCATCATCAGCTTGCCTTTGCGCCGACCCGCCAGCGCGGCAAAAGAAGTCTCAGCCGATAAATGCACATACTCTCTTCCCATCGGCAATAACCCGTGTTCTTGGATCGAAGATAGCGCATGACGCGCCGTGCCGTGATACAACACTTTTGGAGGAATACCTTGCGGATACGTCACTTTCGCGAAGCTATGCCCATAACGCGCACGAATCCGTGTATCGGTTCTTTTTTCACCCTCATATCCCTCTTGCTGTTGCGGTTCGATCAATTCATAACGCTGCTTGTCCGAACGTCGCACGATACCTCTAATGTCTTCTTCCGTTGTTTCTTCGTATCCGGTTCGTCCTCGAATAGCTTTCAATACTTCGTTTAATGAACACGACCCATCTTGCGGATCAAGTTTCAACCCGAAATCTTCGGGAGCGTGCCGCAACATTTTGGACATTAATCGGCTTACCTTTTTATCTTGTTCGGCGCGATCGCCGTTTGCATGAGTATTCGATTGATTTTTCATCCTATCGCCTGCTTTCTACGGATTCACTCCTTGATCGGAATAACCTCTTTCTTTCCCCTTTTATTAAACGCAAAAACAGCTCCGGCCGTTTCGCCAAAGCTGTTTCTTTATACCGGTTAATCTTTGTACGGATCATGTTCGTTGGCGCCCGCCATCGCGACACCGATCGGTTTTAACACATGCAAGACGTCAATCGTGTTCGAATGAGCATCCAATACTTCTTGCAGCTGTCGATATACGAATGGGCTTTCGTCGGTTCCCGCTCCTCTTAACTCCACATCGAACTGCTTCACCGCGTTCATCATACGTTCTTCGGAAATTTCGCCGCCGATCCGTATCCGCTTTTTCCAGTTCATTTTGCCTGCGGCTTGCGTTCGGCTCATAATACGCCCTGCTCCGTGTACGGTACTGTAAAAAGATTCTTCGTTTTCGGCTGTGTCTTTTCCGCGTACGATAACCGAAATATCTGCCATGCTTCCGCCGATAAATCCGAGCTGCCCCGGCGCCGAAGGCGTCGCTCCTTTGCGCACGACGATACATTCTTTTCCGCCATGCTGTTCTTTCCACGCAAAGTTATGATGGTTGTGTACTTCAAAGTCACTTGTCGCGCCTAAAATACTTAATACTTGGTCGATGACATAATCACGCCCTGCATACGCATAACGTCCGGCAAGCTTCATCGCCCGGTAATACAGATCCCCCAGTTCGCTGTCCAGATCCAGCAACACCGGCGGTTGATCCATACTTTCACCAGGTGCTTTGGCAAGAAAATCGCGTCCTGCCGCCAAATTCAGAAATCCGCTTGCCGTTTTGTGTCCAAAACCGCGACTTCCGAAATGGTTCCCGATCCATACTTTTCCTGTCGATTGTTCTTCGAAAATATCGACGTAATGGTTGCCGCTACCGACCGTGCCCAATTGCTGACGAGCCAGCTTTTTCAATGTATCGTGTACTTTGGGATGTATGTGGCGAAATACCGACCAATCCGGATCATCGAACATGTCGTGATCGACCGGCTGTTGATTCACTCGTCCGACGCCAAACTCCACGTTTCGCGCAATCTCGTTCATGATCTTCTGAATCTGTGGTTTTACGTCGTCAATCGACAAGTTCGTCCGAACCGCTTTGTTTCCGCAAGCAATATCGTATCCTACGCCGCTTGGCGAAATTTGTCTGTCATAGGCAATCACGCCGCCGATCGGCTGGCTGTATCCTTTATGATGATCCGCCATTAGCAGAGCTTGCACCACATTCCCGTGCTCCGAACAAGTCTGTGCTTGTTTCCATGCACTTTCGTCCACTTTGCCCCATACGCGTACATCTCCGACTGTTGCATAACTCATAGCTATCCATCCCTTTCTTGATCTAAAAGCGGCGTTTGCTTCTTGCGCGCATCCACCGCCATCATCGCTTATTGTTCATTACCCATGCGTTCCAAATCGATCTTCGTCACGCGTTCGCTCATTGGTCCGAATCCTCGCGCAGCTGCCGAAATATAAGGCAACACTTGATCGCTCCAACCGTACACGTAATAGGTATTCTCGTCTTCTACCGGAACCATCGAACCGCGATACGGAGCCAGATCGACGATAAATGCCTGCGCGTTACGATTGATTTTACGACGATAATTGCGAAGCTCTCGATAAAAAGGGCTGCCCTGATTTTGCTGCTCGTCCGTGATCATAATGATTTGGTCGACGTTCTCGCGCAGTTCGGTCAGATAACGTACCGGCAGACCGGTATCGGTTCCGCCTCTGGCTTTGATTCGCGCTGCTTGACCCATGATGCTCGCCGTCTTCGACGGCTTAGGATCGTGTACTTGGTTGTCGAACAGCAGGAATACGGAATTGCCCGCCGTTTTCTTATGCAGCGCCAGCGCGAACACGGAACCGGTACGTAGATATTCGCCTTCCATCGAACCGGAGATATCGAGCAGAATCGCTGTGCGACCCGGCAATTCCGGCAGACTAGCAAATGTCAGCTCGACCGCTTCTGCCAATGCTTCTTTCAGAGCGGCGCGCTTCACCTGATCGTATGCCGTTGCGAAACGCATCGGCAAAATCTTGCTTTTGCGCAGCGCTTCGGCGTCTGTCAGACGTTCGATTACATAACGCAGATGCTGTGGTTTTTCAAACAACCCTTCGCGTTCGAACGTGTTTAGATGGCGCAGTAGCGCAAACATCGGCATCTGGTAAAGTAGCGCTTCCCAGATTTTTTTGTCTGTCGCGATCGCGCCCGTAACCGCTTCGTAAGGCAATTTGCCTTCGCGGATCAGACGGATTTTTTCTTTGTCTTTGCTCGCTTTTTTAAGCTGCTCGATAGCGGCAATCTGCGGCAGCTGCGCAAGGCTTGTCTCATGACCGCGCAGATAGCGGAATAATGCCTGCTGACGCTCGTCGACCGGAACCGGATGCGCTGTAGCGACAGCGTCGCCCAGATTGTATCCGCGTCCTCGTCCGCCGTATTTGATCGCCCAATATTCGGTCGTTCCGCGCAAGAAGTTCGCAACTTGCCGCTTAACGGCGCGACCGCCTTGTCCACGACCTTGGCTTTTGAGAATCGTCAGAAAATCGGCAAGATCGGACGGGATCAACACCACTTTCGCGAAAACTTTAGCGAATAAGTCGGGGCGGGCTTTCGATAATACCGCCAGACCGTAGATCGGCTGCAAGCGCATAAACCCTTGCTTACGAGCGAACACTAGCGCCCGCGCCATAAATTCCGGGTTCAGCTCGGCGATCATCTCATGGGTTTCCGCCGCCTGAGCAAGCAGCTCGTTCGCATTGGCATAGAATGTACGACCCAAAGTGTTGGTGAGCAACATCTGAAGATATTCTTCTTCGACGCTGCGCCGGTTGGCGCGGTATCCTTCTTGGTTGTGCATGGTGGGGATGAAACGTTGAACGGCTCGGCTCATATCGGCGGCCTCCTTTTTTATATGTAAATGAATGTCTGAATCGCATCTCAAGCGTGTTCGTTTCAGACGAACGTAAACCTTTTATTCAGTAATAAAACAATTATCCGAGGAAAAAAGTTGAGAAGGTACGTTGCTGCTCTATCCACTGAGCTATTCCGCCTCATGATGACGGAAGCCGGATTCGAACCGGCGACCTGCCGATTAGAAGTCGAAGTAACCCTCTCTGGCGCCTCGGACAATCGAGGAGATTCGCTTTCGGCTGCTTCGCCTTGGCGTTTCCCTTTGCCTGTGTCTATATTCGCATGATGCGAAAGCATGGAACAGGGCGTAAGTATGGCGACCAACAAAATCGCCTGATAGACTTCGCCTATCAAGGGTATCATCATCGTTTCCGTAAAAAACAAAAAACCTTCCTCTAATGAAGAGGAAGGCAATCCAGAATCAAAATAACGTAAGACGATCACCCGGATGATCGGGCAGCACAGATTCGATCAAATTCTTAACTGCCGTCTGCTGGGAATTCCATAGCGAAGCCGGCGAGTCCGACAGATGAACGATCTCTCCCCGATCCATGACAGCGACGCGGTCGCATAATGTCATCGCGGCTTGAATATCGTGCGTGATGAACAGGTACGAGACACCTAGCGAAGCTTTCAATTCGGCGAGCAAATCCAAAATCAAAGACTGATGTACCCGATCCAAGCTACTGACCGGCTCGTCGAGCACGATCAGTTTGGGACGAAGCGCGATAGCGCGGGCAATATTGATCCGTTGCAGCTGCCCGCCGCTGAATTGATCCGGTCTTTTGTTTCCGTCCTCTACGGACAGACCGACTTTTTCTAACAGCTCGCCGGTCTTTCGCTTCAATTCCCGCGCCGATAGCCGTTCGTAATTACGAAGCGGCTCGCCGATAATCTGATCTGCGGTCATCAGCGGATTCACAGAAGAATAACAATCCTGAAATACGACCTGTATATCCCGGCGCAGGTTTTTGCGGAACCGACCGCTTGCTGCATACAGATCTTGCCCCTCGAACAAAACTTGCCCTTGATGGGGCTTTTGCAGACCCAGCACCACCCGCCCCAGCGTGCTTTTCCCTGCGCCGCTTGTTCCGAGAATACTCAGACAAGAGCTATGATTCAGCTCGAAAGTGACTTGATTCAGCACGAATGAATTTTCTTTTCGCGGTCTCAGCCAATTTCGACGATGACCGTAGCGATAACCGACTTCCCGAACCTGAAGCATATCAGGCACCCTGTCCGATGCCGGGTCTGGCTTGCAGCAGCATCCGCGTGTATTCATGCCGAGGATTATCGAATAATTCGTGTACATCGGCATATTCGACGATCTCGCCTTTTCTCATTACCGCGACTTCGTCCGCTGCCTGGGCGATCACGCCGAGATCATGCGAGACGAGAAGCACGGATGTCCCACATTCCGTCTTCAACCGCTCCAATTCCCGAAGCACCTTAATTTGGTTAACCGCATCCAGCGCCGTGGTCGGCTCGTCGGCAATCAGTATCGAAGGACGCAGACACATCGAGATCGCGATCATCACGCGTTGAAGCATTCCTCCGCTGAGTTCGTGCGGATAACTTTTCATCACTTGATCCGGATGATGTAAGTTCATTTCTTCAAGAGCTTGATGCGCTTGTATCTTTGCTTCTTTTTTCGATATCTTAAAATGGCTGCGCAACGTCTCGATAAATTGAGAACCGATACTATACACAGGCGTGAACGCATTCATTGGATTTTGCATGATATAACCAATATCTTTCCCTCGAATACGTCGCATTTTTTCGCCGCGAAGCCCGTTTAACTCTTGTCCATGTAACTTGATGCTTCCTTGCGTATCCAAACCTCGGTCTTGAAGCATTTGAAGAATAGCTCCGCATGTCAACGATTTCCCACTGCCGCTCTCGCCAACCAAGCCGAGGACTTTGCCGCGTTTAAGCTCAAGATTGACAGAAGCAAGTAAAGAAAGACCCCGCTGCTTGTCACAAGATCCTTTTGGTTTTGGGCAGTGTATATTTAGATTGCATACTTCAAGCACGGAATCGGTCATCATCCTTTTTTCTCCTCTCTATTCTAAAGCTCACGCTTGCTCACTCCATACCGTTCGGATAAAGCTTCTCCTAGCAAATTGAATAAAATCACAACGAGCATAATCAGTACGCCCGGATAGATCATCAGTTCAGGTTGGCTTCGAATATAGGCGGTTCCTTCATGAATCATAGAACCCCATTCCGCATTGGGCGGTTGAATTCCTAAACCTAGAAACGACAATGCCGAAATATCCATGATCGCCCATCCCATCTCAAGCGTTCCGATCACTACAATCGGATGCTGAACATTGGGAATAATATGTCTGCGAATGATCGCCCAAGAAGATGAACCGCTGATTTTAGCCGCGGCGATAAACGAACGTTCTTTCAGCGAGATCACCATATTCCGGCAAATTCGCGCGTAGTAGACCCACTGCACTAACATAAGCGCAAGCAAGATTTGCATCAGCCCCGGACCGAAAATCCCGACAATCCCCAACACGAGAATCAGATTCGGAAAAGCCATGATCCCGTCACACATCCGCATCAGTACAGTATCTAGCCACCCTCCGGCGTATCCTGATATACAACCGACCAGCACGCCGATCAGTAGTGCCGAAAGAAAAATCAATACCGCGAATCCAAGCGAAATCCGAGCGCCGTAGATCAGACGAGACAAGTTATCCCGCCCCAGATGATCGGTTCCGAGCCAGTGCTGGGTAGAGGGATCGGCTAATTTGTTTAACAAATCGACTTTGACCGGATCATACGGAGCAATCCACGGAGCGAGTAGCGCGATTAAGAAAAAAAGACTTAGCAGCACCAAACACACTACGATCAATGAGCTTCCGTTTGTATTCTGACGAATCTTCTTCATCATGGATTTGACCGTCCTTTTACTAAAATCCTCGGATCGATCGCCGTTTGAATCAGATCCACAACCAAGTTACAAATCACGAACAGGCAAGCCGCAAAAAAGATATAGCATTGAATAACAGGAATATCCCGATTAAAGATCGCTTCAACGAAATAACGTCCAAATCCCGGCCATGAAAAAACTTGTTCCACAATAATCGTTCCCGTCAGTAGCTTGCCCATGCTCATGCCCATTCCTGTAATCAGAGGAGCAATCGCGATTTTCAGCACATGCTTCAACGTAATCGAGCGTTCCCGCAGCCCTCTGGCTTTCGCATATTCGACGTACGATTCTTGAAGTTGTTCAAGCACGCTCGTTCGCAGCATCCGCGTATATACCGCAATCAGGACAACCGAAAGCGTAAGCGTCGGCAAGATCACGTTTTGCCAATCTCCCCGCCCTTCGACAGGCAACAAATCCAGCTTGACGGAGAAAAAGAAAATAAGCAGATACCCCAACCAAAATTGCGGAATCGAAGCGCCGAAATACGAAATGCCGCGACTGAGCCAATCAATCCAACTATTTCGGTATACCGCAGACGCGACGCCAAGCGGAATACTGACCAGAGCCGAAAACAAGATGCTCCATACCGCAAGCTCAAGCGTCGCCGGCAATTTACTTTTCACTTCATCCCATACGGGCTTGTTCGTTAAATACGATGTTCCAAAATCAAGCTGAACCATTCGTTTTAACGTATCCAAATATTGCACATGCAGCGGACGATCCAGCCCGAACTCTTTTCTTTTTTGCTCTAACACTTCCGGCGTCGGATAGATATGAGCAGCAGTCAGATAAGCTTCCGCCGGATCGACCGGAGAAATATGCACCAGTGCGAATGTGACAAGCGTAGCGACAAAAAGTATCGGAATGATTGCGATCATCCGTTTTGCAATATAGACGATCACTTGAAGTTCCTCCTTGAAAAACGATGCCGTCTCTAGCTGTTAAGGCGTCTGCGTCTTTATTCCGACAAACGGATTTTCATCGCGGTTCCCCGGGAACAGCAATTCGGTAATTTTAGGCTGATAGACTGCTGTTCGTTTCAAATAAGAAATCGGTACGATCGCAGACTGGTCCTGCAACGTTTCTAAAATAGAACGGTAAAGCTCTTGGCGCTTCCCTTCGTCCGTCGAAGACAGCACTTGATGAATCTTGTCGTCGAGTTCGGCTTTCATCGGAATTGCGCTCAGCGTCTCGGAAATGCCAAAGCCCGGATTCGCTACGACATTGACGAAAGAATGCGGATCGTAAGGCGCTCCGTAGTTGGTCCAGAAATACAGATCGAAATCGTTGGCTTTGAGGCGTTTGATCTGTACCGTCAATTCAAGCCCTGTCAGATTGACTTTGACCCCGAGCGGCATCCATTCGGCTTGAAGGGTTTCGCCCATTGCTTTTTGAATCGGATCGGTTTTGTCGAAAATCAATTCAAATTCCAAAGGCTGCCCGTCTTTTTCGCGTACCGTTCCTCCTGCCGGCATTTTCCAACCAGCTTCATCCAGCAGCGCTTGAGCTTTTGCTACATCATATACAACCGGCTTTAAATCAACGTTCGTGTACGGGAAGTTTTTAGACAAAATCGTATCTGCCGGTTCTTCAAGCCCTGACGTAATGCCTTCCACCATCGCTTTTTTATTAAAGCCTTGATGCAAAGCCGTGCGTACTCGAATATCTGCTAATTTTGGATTCGACGAATTCAGAAGCAGATTGCGCGTTCCAACTGGGTCAGACAATTTCGAAACATACTTGTCGTCAGCCTGAAGTTGCTTGAACGCGTCCAGACTCATCATGCCTTCGCCATAGATCAGATCCAAATCGCCTTTTTCAAAAGCGGCTACGCGCGTCTCTGCATCGGGAATGATCTTGACCACGACTTTGTCGATAGCGGGCGGCGTTCCCCAATAATTCGGATTGCGTTTAAACGTGGCATATTCGTCTTGTTTGTATTCGTCCAGCATCCACGGACCTGTGCCTACAGATTTTTTGACGCCTTCGGCAGTATCTCCGTTATCCGGGAATCCGGCTTCGCCAAGAAAACGAAACGGACGAACCAAAGCCAAATCTTGCAGAACCGGATAATAAGATTCTGTCAGCTTCAAGCGGAATGTCAGATCATCGACCACTTCTGTATCTTCAATCAGTTTGACGACGCCTAGCCATCCGTGCGTATCCCGGTGCTTCAACACCGCATCGAAATTCTTTTTGACAACCTCTGCGTTAAGATCGCTACCATCGGAAAATTTCACATTCGGGCGCAGCTTAAACGTATAGGTTTTGCCGTCTTTCGAAATATCCCACGATTCCGCCAATGCGGGTTCCAACTTGCCGTCTTTTCCGTAGCTTACGAGCGGATCGTAAATCATAGATTGCGCAAAAAGCTGCGATGGATTATACGTATGCGGGTTCATCGTACCGATATCTCTCGGCCAAGACATCGTGACCGTTTTCGCGGACGCGGCATCTTGAACGGCTTGATCGGCAGAAGTCGAATTCGTCCCGTTCCCGCTGCAACCCGCCAAAGCAATCAAAAGTAAAATACCTCCAAACAGCACGGCTGCTTTGCGGTAAGATTTAAACATAATATGTACTCCTTTTGCCTACAGGCGATAATGATTATCATCTTCATTTGCTACTTTATAAAACGCTTCAATTTTTGTCAACGACCATTATTTGGACATTTTCCACCTTGATTTTAGATACTTAATCTTTAAGATTTTTACAATTCTTCTCATACTCTATACAATAGAAAACAATAGAAGGCGAGGAATTCCATATGGCTAAAGAAAGCTTCGATAAAGAAATCCAATTTCTCAGATTGCTGGCTTTGACCGGAGGCGGTTACGATCGCAAGCAATTTGCGGGACGTCTTGGCATCTCCGTACATACTTTTGATAAAACGGTTCGACGGTTGCGAGAAGTTAGCGGCGACGCCGATTTTGCGGATTTGTTCCGCTACGGCTATGCCGATTCCGCCGAACCCGTTCTGCTTTTCCTATACCGTGCTAAATCGATGAAAGAATCGGAAAGTCGTCGTCTACCGCTGATTTTGACTGCGCTCAAAAATAGCCCGCAGACAGTTGCCGAACTGCTAGAGCTATGCAGTGAAGAGTTGCTTTTAGATGCCGCTATGCCCGACGAAAAAACGATTCGTTCCGATTTGCGGTACTTGGAAGACATCGGCGTCGTCAGCCGCGAATCTACGCAGCGCCCGGTTAAATACAACCTCAATAATCAACTGACCGATTGCTTATCGCAACGTGAATTGATGGATTTATATGAGTTTGTCGACATTATGGCGAATACGCAAATTCCTTCGGTGCAAGGTTATTTGCTTCGCGACAATCTCAAAAAAGCGCTAAAATCCGCGACGCCGAAAGAAGAATGGGACGAACAATGGCTAGAACCTTTTTCGTATAAATATCATTTTGACGCACGGATTTTGGACGAAGCACATCTGTACACGTTGCTGCGGAGTATCCATTTGCGCAAACAGATTTCTTTTCAATATTTTTCGCCTAAAAAACGTAAAAGCTATGCCGCCAAAGAAACCAATCCGCTGTTCGTTCAAGATTCGCAACCTCGCCGCCAGCAGCTGCTTCCGCTCAAAGTCGTCTACGATCATCAATATGGCAGATGGTATCTAATCGGCGAAGCGGGCAAAGGCCGTTTTGTCCAATTTCGGATGGAAGGCATCGTCGATATTGCGGAAGAACAAGATACGGACGAAGCTGAATTCGAAAATAAGCTCAGTAAATTAGACGAACAGATGCGTTATAGTTGGCTGATCGATACAGGCGAGACCGTTACGGTACGCGCCAAATTTTATCGTCCGAAAAAACAAGCCGACTTTATAAAAAACCGCGTTCAACTGCAAGGGCAATGGGGAGAGATCGTTGAAAGTAACGACGACTTTTTTATCTATGAAATTCAGGTTAACGGCGTGACAGAGATTCGTCCGTGGTTACGGAGTTTTGGATCAAGCTGCGAAGTATTATCCCCTCCCGATCTGCGGCAATCGTTTATTGACGAATGGAAGGAGATCGAAGCTTACTATGAGTCATCTTTTTGAAAAAATATTCAATTATCAGTTATCGTCGCGGCTTCAAGAAACCGGCGTATACGCGCTGACGTCGCAAGAACGAGCTTGGCTTAAATCGATGTTGGAGCATCCTGCCGCGCAAGAAGCGTTACAGCCAGAGACGATCGACAAGCTGCAAGAATGTACGATCGACGAAGAAATGCCGAATATACTGGATCGACTGGAGCAAAAAGCAGGCAGCCGCGAAACTCAAGTTTTTCAGCCGTGGCTTCCTACAATTCGCGAACTTATGCGTCAGCATCAAAGCATGACCATTCAATGTCGCACGAAAAAAGGCAAACTTAACGATCCTCAGCCGGGTATTCCGTGCAAACTGGAATATTCGATGGTAAAGCGTGAATGGTATCTGTATTGGTATAATTCTCAGACACGTTCGCTGCTCCATACGCGATTGATCCATATCGTTTCGCTGGAAGCTGCATCTGTTTCGCAAGAAGATTACGACCAACAGATGCACCGCGCTCAAAAGTTGCTTCAAGCTCCAAGACATGAAGCCACCGTAGAGGTCCTTCCAATCTTCAATCCTGAATTGACGCGGATTCTCCATGCTTTTTCTTGTTTCGATAAACGGGTGGAGTACGACGAAGAACGTCGAACGTACCGGATTCATCTGACATTTACGTTTAGCGAAAGCCAATTCGTTCTGACAAAGCTCCGATTTCTTGGCAAACGTGTACGTGTGGTGGAAGGGGATTATTTGAAACACCGGATGCGGGAAACGGCGAGGAAAGCGTTGGCTTTGTATCAGACAGATTCCGAAGAAGATCAGACAATTCATTCTGAAAAAGAGATTTTGGAACGGAGGGATTGATTGAAGGCTTTTGCGAAAAACAAACCCCATTCGTGGATCAGTAACAAAAAACGATTTGTGATCAGTATAATTGGTGCGTTAATTTTAGGTCTGATCTCACTCCCCTATCCGGGAACTCGTTCTTTGTTCGATGAAGGATTGCTTCGCCTGAACATACCGATCTTTTTCGAGTTTCCGAGCGGTGGCAGATTCCATTATATAAGCTACATTATGATCTTCGGCGTGATCGCTCTGACTTATTTATGTCTAACTTCTCTTAAACGTTATCGGATTGTCATATACGCTGCGGTTGTGGTGTCGGTTCTCGTGCTGCGAAAAGCGATTTTGATGATATACTTGGCAATCTTTCCTTCGCCTTTGTACGCCGTTGATCTGAACACTGAACAATCGTGGTGCAATGTCTCTTGGAACAATGACCAAATGACTGGCGAATGTAATATCATTGCCAAAAATTATAGCCGCGAAGATCTACAAGCCGATGCTTCGCTTCGCATTTATTACAAAGGCGGATCGATTAGAGAGTTCTATGTCGATACGAAGCTTGATCCGATGTTTTTCCCTAGCCGCGAAGTGTCGATGATCCAGCGAGATTTTACGATACCTGCACCTGATGGTTTCTCCAGCGACGAGAACTCTGGTATAGACAATCTTTTGAAAAACGGCGACTTCCGTCTTATATTAAGCGATGGGGACTCTGAAAGAAGCTGGGGAGATACTTGGTTAACGGACGAGAGTTAGTGTGTGTGGTGGAAGAGAGAAGACTCCAAGAGAAATTCGTTTCGGTCGCGTGTTGAAATCGGGAAAATGGATTGAAATTTTTATTTGAGTTTTCCCGATTAACGATACAAATTTGACGGTGTATGACCGGAAAATCTTCATCACAAAGGCGAACGCTAACAGCATATGCTTCCGAAGTGCATTTCTTCGAAATGCTTTACCTTCACTGAATTTCTCTCTCCGTCTTCTCTCTTCTAGTTAGGTTGGAGTTTTTATAAAAAAGAGCTGTTCCTCATGAGGAACAGCTCTTTCACTATAGTGCATTCACACAAACCGAATCTCCTGCTCTGTCCACTCGGTTTCCTCATAGGCTTGAGCAATTCCGACCTCCTTGATCCGGTCTTTCGACACCTGCTTCTCGCGAAGGGTCGTCACGAACTCACCGTCGAACGGCGAAGGATCGGCTTTGACCGTCTTCTCGTCGATCCAGTTCAGTTGGACTAACCCGCCGCCGCCGAAAGGCTCGGAGCCCGGCACGCCGTCTTTGAACCATTCATGTTCCTCGTCTTTAGAGATGCCCGGTGCATTGAGACAGACGTACAGCGATAAGCCGTCGCAAGTCTGTAAAATCTGGCGATGCAGTACAAGCGTCTCTTGCTGCACTCCGGTATATTTTTGACTGATACGCTGCTGGCGTTCTTCTTCGTTATGGATAAACGCTACGCAATCGTCGCGCTCGGATGTCTGCAAATCTTCGAACACACTGTAATACAGACTGCTGAGGAGTGCGGCATATGGATGCATTTGCTCCAATTCGTCGATGCCCATTTGATAAAAAGTGACTTTAGGCAGCAGCGGATATTCGTTAAACGAATAAGGCGCATGCAGATGATCGTCCCAGATCGGCGTGTCGTCGGGACGAATCCAGCCGCGGTCATGCTCGGTCACGCCAAATACGATCGACTCTTTCGTTACTTCAGGCATCCCGGGCGATTCTTCGACTCTTTCCATCATAAAAAAACGATCTTGAAAATGTGCCGCAAGTTCTCCTGACAGCTTCGCATGATCGTGTTGTTTGACAAGAACAAATGCGTTTTTGGTTTCACGTATAATCATCGAAAATCCCCCCGCTCTTTTTCTTTCACTTCTTCTCCTGCTGTCTTTCTTATTACCCGATTTATAATTTAAGTGTAACCTTTTTCGATCCGAAACGTTTAACTTATAGAGATTAGAATGTATGAATTATAGTAAAAAGGAGATTTGATCCATGTATAACCCAACTTCAACCGATTATTATTCCGGAAAAAAACCTTGGATTCGCGACAAAAAAAAGTTCCGACTTGCCGCAATTATGACAATCGTTCTTATTTTGATTTCGATTCAATATCCGGGTTCACGACCTCTTTATGAAGAAGCGATACGAGCTTTGCGAATCCCAACCTCAATTCCGTTACCGGGCGGCGGACAATTTACATACCCCGGCCTAATTTTTCTAGGATTCGCTTTATGGACATTATTTCTAATTTGGGAATCGTTGAACCGTTACCGTCTAATTCTCAGTATCGCGTTGATCTGGTTGTCCCCGATGATCGGCAAAGCGGTACTTGCCGGCTACCAAATGGTGATTCCGGGCAATGTGTACGCAGTTAATTTAGTGCAAGACCAGACGAACTGTACGTACCAATATGATGCGGAAAATATGACAGGGACTTGTTCGATTGTGCTGAGCAACCGTAGTAATCGCGAATTAACTCTGGAACAACAAGGTACGATGATTTTAGGCAGCGGCGAAGGTCGCCAAGAGATTAATTTCTCGCTCGGTTCCGTCACTATGGCTCCGCGTGAAGCGATGTACCATTCGCCAACTTTCGAAGTTCCAACGCCTGAGATCATCAAAATGGCAAAAAACGATACTCAAGTTACGGGAAGCGGATATACAACACTTTCGAATAATGGATTCTTGTTGAAGTTAGACGACGGCAAGCACTCCCGCACATTCGGCAAATAAAAATAAACCTAATCAGTCTATCCGTTAACCGGATAGGCTTTTTCTTTAGTTTGACCCTTCAATCTTTAGTTTCTCCTCTTTTTGTAAAGGCTTACATCCTATAGCGTAGTAGAGAAGTCGTTCACCACTTATCGAAACGGAGGCATGTTATGAGTTCTCGAAAAAAGATCAAATCTTCAAGAAAGTTCACGTTTACACGCCAAGCCGCTACTGCCGTACTCGCTGTTTCTTTGACTTTAACCGCATTACCGCTGCAAGCGCAAGCCGGAGATACTTGGCCGTTCACCGGCGATAACGCTCAGGGACTCAATCAACCTAGCGTACACGGCTATACGAGCGGGCATATTTTAGACTGGACGCCAGAACGCGACCGGGATTCCGAACTTTTGCGTTCGCGTGTGCCGCTTCAACCTCGCATCGCTCCTTTTGCAGCCACGCAGGCGAACCCGTCTATCAGCCCTGATGTACAGATGATGAACGTCGCGGGCGATTACGGAAACGCGTTTATCGAAAATGCACCTTATACCAATAAATTCGCGCAATACCATTTCAACTTTTGGCAGTATACCGATTATTATTCGTATTGGCATGGCACCGCAACCGCCTACACCCCACCTCAATATTATGACGAATTAGCGCAAAAAGATTGGCAACAAAAATGGTTCGAATTCGGTATGCTCAATATTCCTAACCCTACTTACACCGATGCGGCGCACAAAAACGGCGTATTATCGATTGCCGGCATCTTTTTCTCCAATAACGATCGCGGTCAACAGACGTATAAACAAATGATCGTCAAGGACGAAAACGGCAATTTCCCCGTCGCTGAAAAGTTGATTGAGATGGCAGAATATTTCGGATACGATGGTTATTTTGTCAATCAGGAAGAATTGCAGCCTAACGTCCAAGTCGCCGATATTCCCGATTACCAAGAATTTGTGAAAACGCTTAAACAAGCAGGTCTTTATATTCAATGGTACGATTCGCTCAATACCGACACAGGTTCCAATACGTTCGCGCGAACGTTCCGAGACAATAATATAATGTTTTTGCATGATACCGAGGACGGGCAACAAGTGTCGGATTCGTTCTTTTTCGATTACGGAATGGGCAAAAGCCAGATCGATGCCGCGCAAGCTTTCTTGAGCAATTGGAATGCCAAGTACGGTACGGATTTCAATTTGTTTGAACATGGATATGCGGGGCTGGAAGCCGGACGGGATCGTTTCAAAAACGTACAAGGTTCGGCGCTGAACAATAAGCTCGACTCCGAAGGAAATATGCGTACCAGTCTGGCGACGCTCGGCGCCGATTTTGTCCATGCCGGGCTGGATGAAGATATGAACCAGAGCTACCCAAGCCGCAAACGCAACGAAAACGACTCCCAATGGATGACCGATATTCGCGAACGCTTATGGTGGTCGGGTCCGAATCTGAATCCGGCAAATACGACATTAGCTACGCAAAATACAGCTTCTGACGTATACGCGGACAATCGGTATTTTGAAGGGATCGCGTCTGTCGTCGCGGAACGTTCGGTGGTCGGCGGAGATACGTTTTACACCAACTTTAATACCGGGCATGGCTTAGATTATTATGTCGATGGCAAAGTATCCAACGATGAAGAATGGTCGAATATGAGTTTGCAAAATATTTTACCGAGTTGGCAGTGGTGGCAAGAAACGTCGGGGACTCCTCTTGACGTAACTTTCGATTACGGACGTCAATACGAGACCGGCACAAGATTCGATCACCCGCTGATCGGCGCGTATGAAGGCGGAAGTTCGCTTGCATTGCGCGGGAAACTCGATGCAGAGACTTTTTTACGCTTGTATAAAACAGATCTGGCTGTCGCGGCTACATCCAAGCTTTCCGTAACGTATAACAAGACGGTCAAAAGCGACAATTCAAGCATGAGCATCGGTCTGATTTTCGCAGACGCACCGGATGACGTGATCCAAGTCGAAGTGCCGGGTAGCGGAAGCAAAACCCAAGGTTGGAACACGTCCGAAGTAGACTTGAGTGCTTATGCAGGTCGCGATATTGCCGCATTCGGTCTGGTGTTCGATCCGGGAAACAGCACCATTGCCGATTACCGCATGAATATTGGGGAATTGCGTCTATTCGATAGCGTTCAAGCGGCTCCTGCTGCTCCGACCGGGCTTGCGATCGAAGCGGTATACCCGGAAAGCAACGAAATGATCGTCAATTGGAACCAAAGCCAAAATTACGACGATGTGCAGATGTATAATCTATATATCAACGATACGTTTGTCGGCGGCAAATACGACGAAACCTTCTATATCAAAAACCTTCCGGCAAAATCCGGCGTGATCAAGCTCAAAGCGGTCGGAGCAGACGGTACGGAAAGCCAAGCGGCAGAGCTTCCATTCAATTTGAATACAGCGCCGCGGCAACTGCGTGCAACCAGCGATGAACAAAACAAATTGACGGTACAATGGAGCGTTCCCCGCAGCGTCAAAGGCGATACAACCGTGAACGTCCGGTCGGTAAATTGGACGACTACGCAGCAGCCTATCAATGAGACGCTCATTATTCCGCACGGTCAAACGAAAGCGATCTTCGAAAATATGCCGGTCAACGGCGACGAGTATATCGTTACGGTAAAAAAAGACAGCTTGACTCCGGTCTCGATCTCCGGTACTTTTGTCGATAAGATTGCCGAGCCTTATGCCGAACAGTGGTCATGGAACGGCAATACGCTTCAATTGCCGATGCCTAATACGCGCGACTGGCGTTATCTGTACGTGTACGAAGACGGCAAATTGCGTTCTTTCCCTACCACGTATAATGTGGGCGAACGTGATCGCATCATCCGTGGGCGCACCACGAAAGCAAGTTTAAGCTTCGTCTCCACTGCCGATGAAGTTGAAGTGGTGATGGAAGATTACAGCGGCAATTTGTCAGAGCCTACAGTTTTGAAAAAACAATAGTCATACCGCCAAAAGAGCCTGCGAAGGCTCTTTTTTGTATACGGAAAATTTAGTTGAGTCGCCGAATTTATCTGCTAACCGAATATACATAAGCAACCGATATATGACATTATATGATGCACAATAAAAAGGAGCACACTCTTATGCCAAAATACCTGCGGAACAGAAGCTTAATTTTTAACACTTCAGCATTGATGGCAATCATCTTGCTCGCTTTGATCGTCACCATGAGTTTCCTTAATTACAAGCAAAGCCAAAAAGACTACTACAAACAAATTGAACAAGTCGGGATCGCGATGACCGGTCAGCTTAAATTAAACGTAAGTACGATCGAAAAATCGCTTGAACAATTGAAGCAAAGCGATGCGCCGACTTCGAGCGAACTGGACTTGCTGAAGACTCAATTGGATGCGATGGTCGGTACGGCATCCGTTGCGAACGCTTATTTGTTCAATACCGATATTGTCGAAAAAGACGGCAATAAAGTGTTAAAAGAACTTCAAGCCAACCAAGCTCTTCACGAATATGAAATGGTTCCGGGTGTCGAATATGTGATTCCCGAGAATGTTCAAGCGACTTACGATCAAGTTTTCCAAAACGGATCGGCAATGACAGGGACGTATACCGATGCAGCCGGAACATGGGTAACGTATCTGGCATTGATCAAAAGCGATAGCGGGCAACCTCTTGCAGTCTTCGGGCTTGATCTGGATGCTGCAACGGTCAAAAAAGACCAGATGAGCATGCTTTTATCCAGTATCGGTATCGGCTTGTTAATCGCGGCTATTCTCATCACCGCACTTATTATTTTGGCTCGAATCGTACTGAAACCTCTGCAAAATTTGGCTTCGGTATCAAAACTTGCTGCCGATGGCGATCTGACCGTGAATTTAGCGGTCAAAAGCAATAATGAAATCGGGCATACGGCTCAAGCATTCAACCACATGATCGGTAGCTTGCAGCAATTGATTCAAGGCATTCAGTCGACTTCGACGAATGTTACCCGCTCGGCTTCCGATCTTCAAATGAGCGCCGAAAAAACAACGGAAGCCTCGCAAGAAATTACGGAGTCGATGTTGGAAGTCTCGTCAGGCGCTGAAGCGCAGCAACAAGCGACCACCGAATCGCAAATTTCGATTAACGAAATGGCAGTCGGCATTCGCCGCATCGCGGAATCGACACAAGTCGTCGCGGAACTCGCTTCCGATGCGACAAACCGTGCAAGCAAAGGCGAAGTTGAGATTGTGACGATGGTTGAGCAGATGCAAAAAATCGAGCATAACATGTCAGGCACCGTTACCGTGCTTCACGAGTTGCAACAGCTGAACACAAGTATCCAAGGGATCATGTCCTTTATCCGCGAGATCGCGGAACAAACGAATCTGCTTGCACTTAACGCTTCGATCGAAGCGGCAAGAGCCGGAGAATCGGGCAAAGGCTTTGCGGTCGTCGCGCAAGAAATCCATAAGCTTGCTGGACGTTCAAAAGAGTCGTCTGATCAGATCGACGTCATTTTGCAAGGTATTTTGGGACATACGGAGCAAGCCGTCGCTTCGATTGAAGAATCGGTCGATGTGGCAAAAAAAGGCGCCGAGACCTCCGATGTCGCAGCCGCTACTTTCCGCCAGATCGTGTCGGCGATTCAGCAAGTATCGGGACAAGTATACGAAGTCTCGGCAGCTTCGGAGCAAATGTCCGCAAGCAGCGATCAAATTGCCGCTTCGCTGACCCAACTCGGTTCGGTCGCTTCGAACACTTCGACCAATGCGAACAAAGCACGTTCTTCTTCGGAAGAACAATTGGCGCTGATGCAAGAAGTATCCGGTTTGTCGCAAGAGTTGAAAAGTCTGGCGGTTGAACTGAATCAAGTCATCCAGCGTTTTCAAGTGTAATCCGTTTAGTTGAAATAACGGTATACGATAAAGAGGGGACTCGCACGCGTTACGTGTGCAAGTCCCCTCTTTTTGACTTATGAAATGAACATTCATTAAAATTCGGTGCTTATTTACCCGAAGTATCGGCTTGTGGCGTCACTGTGGTTTGTGGCACTTGATCGACAGGTGCCGGCGAGACTTCAACATCTTTAGGAGCAGGAGGCAGATCTCCGGCTGGACCTACATGGGCTTCGCGTGGAGCGCCCGGAAGCTTGCCGCCTTTCCCCTTGCCTTTTCCTTCGCCCGGAACTGGCGGTACAGGTGCTTTCGAAGGATCGAATACATGGGTGATACGTTCCGCTTCATGTTCGCGCGCATCCGCAATACGTTCGTTATATTGAGTTTGCGTAATTTTGCCGTCTGCAAGCTCGGCTTTGAGTCGAGTCTCGTGCTTCGATACAAGCAGGTCGATCAGCGATTGCTGCGATACGCCTTGTGCTTTGGCAATATCCGCGAGCGATTCTCCCGCTTCTTGGCGTGTTTTCAGTTGCTCGGATGTTAATTTAAGCAACGAAGCGATTTCTTTCATTTCTTGCTTTGGGCCTTTACCCGGCCCTGGCATAGAACCGTCGAACACGCGGTTTACTTCGTCTTGCGCACGTTCTTTTGCTTCCGCAAGGCGTTCATTGTATTGAGTTTGCGTAATGGTTCCTGCTTCAAGTTCAGACTTCAAATGCGTCTCATGAGTCGATACCAGCAGATCCACAACCGACTGAGTCGTCACGCCTTGTGCAGTCGCAATTTTAGCGAGCGATTCTCCGGCTTCCAGACGCGTATTCAATTGCTCCTCCGTTAATTTCAGAAGCGAGGCGATTTGTTCGCGTTCGGCATGTGGTCCACCGATTGGACCATGTTCTCCGGGAGTTGGCTTGCCGGATGGAAGCGTCGGCGATTGATCGGCTGTAGACGCAGCCGGTGCTGTATTTACACTTGAAGTTGTAGACGAGTTAGATGTTGAGGAAGCTGCGTAACTATGTGAAGCAGCAGCGGCTCCTCCCGTTGTCAGAGCTAATGCCAACATGGTGGTTACGATTTTTTTATTCATGGTAGGTTTCCTCCTCACGATCATTCAATAATCGCTTTTTGAAATTAAAGACTAACAACGTGGTGACAAGAACAATCTTAACGAGACTTTTTTAGAGATACCTGAGTTTTGGCTGAATGTTTGCTGAAAGCCAAAAAGCGCACCAAAAAACCGACGCGAAATCGCGCCGGCTCATTGAACAACCTATATGATTAAGCCCAATATTCACTAGGGTTATACGTAATTTCAGATCCCGTATGGATCGTAAGCGTCGATGTCGAAGCTTCATACGTGACGTCGTGTTCCCCTACATAAAACCAGTGCTTCACAGGCGGAACTCCCGGCGTTTCTTCGAAATGAAAAACGTTCAGTTCGCGCTGCATGCCGCGAATTTCTTCGGCAAGCCACGGAGCAACTCCGCGAATACTTAGCACAGCGCCGCCCCCTTCGCCGGAACGTTCCAATTCGTAAGTCACATCGTCTGTACCGCTATTGATTAACATACGACCCGTTACCGCATGTTTCACTAAAATACGTTCATGATCTTGCTGTGATGCAGCCATTTCGTATCCTCCTTTGCTTAAGGCAGATCGACCAGCATATAAAACACTGGCGATTCTCCGGTTAATACCAATTCCGGCGACTCTGTGATTCGAGCGGTGTCTCGGCGTCCCAATACAACTTCGTGCTCTGCGCCCGAGACTTTCAGTTGCCCTTCGATCACGAACAAGAATGTGCGACGACCTTCTGCATGATTGAACGTCAGAGCTTGCCCTGCTTCCAGACGACTCAAGTAGATCGTCATATCTTGACCCATATCGGTGACGCCTTCAAGATTTTGACCGGAAGCTACCGGAACCAGCGCGCCGTCAAGTGCTGCCGTATCGAACTCTCCTGTCGTATACGAAGGCGTTTTGCCGCGCTCCGTCGGTTCGAACCAAAGCTGCAAAATGTGCACCGGTTCGTGTTCCGAAGGATTATGCTCGGTATGAATAACGCCGCTACCCGCGCTCATACGCTGCACGCCGCCAAAGCCTGTCACCGCGACATTCCCCAAGCTATCTTCATGACGCAATTGACCGGACAAAATAATCGATACGATCTCCATATCGCTATGCGGATGTGCGCCAAATCCTTTGCCTGGTGCAATCACATCGTCGTTACAGACCCGCATAGGACCAAATTTTACATTTTCGGGATCATAATAATCGGCGAAAGAAAAACTATGTCCGCCTTTCAACCAACCTTTATCGTATTCAAAACGCGAACTTGCCGGATAGACTTGCAGCATAATTAGGCGAGCCCCTTTCTTATGTCAACCAAGATGGCAGAATGCGACGTTTATTCAACGTTACACATTCGCTTCTCTTTCTATTATTACGTTACATTTTAATTTTTCAAGAGGAAAAACAAAATAAAGTTAGAAGCTTTACAAAATTAAGCGAAAAATCTCTACGCCGTAAGGTTCAAGCTCGATCTCATGACCGTTATAGAGTTTGCCACTCAATAGCCCTTCGCCGCGCATGACATCAGAATACGCGCCAAGTGATTTAATCCGGCGCGGTTCGCGCCCCAAATTCAGTATGAATAGATAAGACCCCGATTCTCCGCTTCGCACCGATACTTGGACACTCGCGGGCAGCCCTTCGATATAAGGAATACCGACTTTTTGCATGATACCCAGAAGCAATCCGCGCAAATACGATTCTTCGGGATGCGTTCCGATATAATAGGTTTCTCCGCGTCCAAACTCATGACGGGTGATCGTCGCTTCGCCTGCAAAAAAGACGGAACCTCCGTACGTCGCAAGCACTTCGGTACGTCCGCCGTCCGCAGGTTCGAGAATATCTGCCCATTGACTGCATGCAAACTGCTCGCCTTCGCGATCATCCAGACGAACAATATCACTGCCAAGCGGATCATAGTCACGTACTGTGACGCCTGTGCAATCGGCAAGAAGACCCGGAAGTAGCTTCATTTCGCAGACGTTTTGAAGATTTTTGACCCCGGTTCTAGCCGTCGTTACCAGAGTCCCCCCGTCAGCGGCAAAATGAGACAATCTCTCTGCCACTTCATCGTCCAGCAAATACAGATGCGGCGCAATCACCACTTGATAAGCATCCAACGGCTGCCGCCAGTCGATCACATCACAGTCGATACCGAGTTTAGTCAGCACCCGGTGATACGTTTTGATATTTTCGTAATAATCGAAGGAGTCTGCCTGCTTCTGAATCCGTAGTGCTTCAAGTTGCTCTGGCGACATCAGGATCGCGACTTGCGCTTTCGGAGACGTCTGTCCAAGGAGCGGCGCCAAACGCTGAAGTTCGGCGCTTGTTTGCACAAATTCAGCCAACCTGCGTCCCGATACATTGCTATGATCGATTAACCCGTGCCAAAATTGCTCCGCACCGACTGTAGCGCTACGCCAGCGAAAATGCACAAGGGTATCCGCGCCGCGTGCAATCGCTTGCCAGACGTAAGCGCGGATATAACCGGGCTGCGGCATTCTCCACATCGGCATCCATCCTCCCGGCGAACCGCTGAGCTGCTCCATGATCCAGAAGTTTTGGCGTTTGATTCCGCGTGTAATATCCAAAGATAAAGCCCCGCTATAAGGAGACGTGGCTGCTTTTTCCGGCGAAGTATTGGGATAATAGTCGAATGAGGCAAAATCCAGTTCTTCGCCGACCGCATATAGATCAAGCCGCTGCGGATAACTATGAAAATTATGCGTAATAAAATGATCAGGACAATGTCTACGGATTGCTGAAATCTGTCCTTGCTGAAAATCAACAATGCTGTCCCATTGAAAACGAGCAAAGTCTAATAAAAACGATGGGTTTTGATAAGGAGAACCTCCAAGAGGCGGAGTAAGCTGATTCCACTCTGAATATTCTCCGCTCCATACGACGGTTCCCCATTCTTGATTCAGACGCTCCAGCGTTCCATATTTCCGATACACCCAATCACGGAAGTCTTCGGTAGCTTGTTCACTTTGACTGTCTAACATACTGAATTCATTGTCGATCTGCCAACCGATTACAGCCGGATGCTGAGCATAACGTTCTGCCAATTGTTCGATCAGTCGTTCGCCCAATCTTCGCAGCGATCGGCTATTGAAACACCGATGTCCACGGACTCCGGGTTGAAAAACACCGCCGTTTGGCGTAATCGGAAGAACATCCGGATACTTCGTCGTGAGCCATCTAGGCGGCGTATGTGTAGGCGTGCCGATGACAACGTCGATTCCGTGACTGCCGAACAAATCGATTGCTTCATCCATCCATGCAAAATCGTATTCGCCTTCGCGCGGTTCCAGCCGGCTCCATGCAAATTCACCGATCCGAACGAGAGCAACGCCAGACTGTTTCATCAAAAGGGCATCTTGTTCCCATAACGATCTGTCCCAATGTTCCGGATAATAATCGACACCCATACGTAGACTTGTATAGTCACTTTTAGTCATCTATATGCCCCTTTCTGAATCAACTTTTCGATCTTATTTCATTCGTTGTTCTCCCAAACAAATTCGCGCCTTAAACGTATATCCCTGCTCTTTCGTAAACGTTTTCTATATCCATCAAACATAGATACAAAAAATGCCTAGAACTGAAAAGTTCTAAGCATTTTCGGATCTTCGATTTTATAATTCGACCTCAGCATCTTGATCGACGCATACCCGATTACGTCCTTCGTATTTGGCACGGTATAGCGCACGGTCGGCAGCTTCAATCAACTCGGCTTTGCTTCGTTCGCCCGAACTCGAAGCTACACCGAAACTTGCCGTGATTTTGTATTTGCGCGAAGGCGACTGCGATTCCAACCTTGTTCGGAGCTGCTCTGCCACTTGCGCGGCTTCTTCAAGCGATGTTTTCGGCAGTAAAATCGTAAATTCTTCTCCGCCAAAACGTACCGGAATATCGGCTTTCCGTCTTTCCTGCTGAAGAATCTGGGCAACGTGTTTGAGCACCAAGTCCCCTTCCGGATGACCCCAAGTATCGTTGAAATTTTTGAAATGATCGATGTCTAGCAAAATCATACTGAGCGAATCTTTTCCCAACTCAAACTCGGTATTCCATTTGTCCTGATGGAATTGCGTATCGAAAACATGTTCGAAATATCGACGATTCCATAAGCCGGTCAATCCGTCTCGCATCGCCATATCTTGGATTCGGTACGTTTCGTTGGCATTTTCGATCGCTGTCGTAATCATCGGAGACAATACTTCCAGACGGTCTTTTTTCTGAGTATTAAAAAAGCCCGCTTCTTGCGACATCAGACTTAACACCCCGATGATCCGATTGTCTTTGCGTAGCAAAATGTGCATTGACGAACGAATTTTAAATTTTTCGTACAACCACTCCGTAATCGTTCCTTCTGCGCGATGAACCGACCAGTCTTCGTAAATCGTGGATACGCCGCCTTGAACCAGTTGCTCCAAATCGGTCGCTTCTTCGGTCAAAGGCTGTTCTTCTAATGAGACCATGCCATCAAAACAAACCGCTTTGATCGAAAAATTCCCGTCAGGATTTTGCGTAATAATCGACATGCGATCGCAAGACATCAACATTTCGATAGATCGAAGCACATTGCGATAAGCTTCTTCCAGATCACGCGATTGATGCAAGGTATTAATCATCCGGTACGTATTTTCGAGCGCTTGCTTTTCTTTTTGCATTTCTTCGTTCATCTGCCTGAAGCTATCTACCAGGCGTCCGATTTCGTTATCTTCATGGTAATCAGGCAAACGTTCTTGCATATTGCCGTCTTCATACGAAACGACGGCTCGGTCTAATTGAATGATCGGACGTGTGATCCGAAGTAATCCTTTTTGTAAATAATTTAACATCAGCACTTGAACGACAACGAATAACGTACCCATAGTGGCAAAAAGTATGTATAAGTGATTGAGCATTTCAGTTCGGCGTTCCGCTCTCAACACTTCGACTTTTTGCGTCAAAATATCTTTTTGAGAACGAAAAAGATCTAATTGACGCTTAGCATCAGCCAGTTCTTTTTCACTGACTATTGCTCCAGCTTGTGTTTTTTCAATCTGTACATCGCCGAATTTGGTTTTCCACGTATCGCCGATTTTAACTAAATCGACAATCGAATTCTCCAGTGCCAAGTCCATATCGATTTTTGAAATTTGTTCAAATAGCGTCTCGGAAGCGTCTTTGTAATTGAGCGCGCCTCGATCAAAAGGGCTTAAAAACTCGGAACGCCGGCTAAGTAAATATCCACGCTGACCGGTTTCTTGATTGATTAACGAGCTTTCCAACAATTCCAATTGCGTATTCAAATCGGCGATTTGACGAATTCCTTCGTAGTTAGCAAAAATCGAATGTAAAATATAACCAAATCCAAGCCCGACAATCAACATGAAAGCAATCATAAAACTGAGACTTGCTTTGACTAGCCCGGAACCTACGAATTTTTTGCGTTGAAAAAGGTCTTTCACGATCTGTTTCATTCCAAGTTCTCCTTACGCCTTTCTGAATCGGCAGGTGCATAGCGCTTTCAATATACGCTAGATATCCTTTTCAATAACGGCTTTTCATCTATAGGTCTTTGATAAGTCTTTTATTATTATCTGTTATTTTCGACTTTTTTGTTAGAGCTTTTAGTATTAAATTATGCAAAATATAATCGAATGATACAAATGCGGATACAGACAGCAAAAAGCCGCCGGAATATTTATTCCGACGGCTTACAGAGAAGCAGTTAATTAAACGAGGTTCCAGAACATAACCGTATTTGCCACCGTAACCAAAGTGAACAAAATCGTATTGACGAACGCTGGCAACCATACATTGTTTGTTTTTTCGAACAATTTACGTGCATAGATTGCTGCGATCACAAGTACCGGAACGAGAGCGAACAGCAAGATGCCATTCAAAGCTTGAGCCGGATACAGCGCGACTCCGCGTGCGAAATCGAATCCGTATTGCGCGATCAGCCACAAGATCAGACCGCCGACGTTCAAGAAGATTGCCAGCCAATATCCGCCTTTGCGCGAACGCGTATCTGCATTCAATGCTACTGCACTCACGAAGTAGTAGATCAAGAAGAACGGCATATAACGCAGACCTGTAATGAAGTGTTCGAAGGTGAACGTACGTACCGCAAACGTCCAAATTCGGAAGTCTGTACCGAAGATCGCTTGAACCCCGAACAACAGCAGGTATCCGATTGCTACAGCTACAATCGCTGTACACAGACTTGCAATAATCGTAACCGGATTCAGGCTAATGCCATAGTCGGCAAAACGCGCACCGGTACGTTTTTTGTTGAAGTAGTAGAAGCCAAATGTAATCAACGCTGTGATCGAAGCGGACACTAATGCCCAGTAAACGATCTGGTTCGTTGTCGGCTCGTTGAAGAATGGGCTAAGCGGCACGATACCGTCAGCTTTGGCGAACAGAATCCACAGTACAGCCGAAACGACTGCCAAAATGATTCCGCCGATTCCGACATGGCGCATTGCTGGCGAATTACCGGATTTAGCAAAGCCAATTACAGCGACGACAACCGACAATGCCAATACTACAATCGCAATAATAGTCAGCGCGTGCAGACCTCCAGCTTGTTTGTCCATCAGAGTCGGGAACAAGATAGCCGGAATCAGAGCGCTAAATACAACCGCGATCCAATATGCCGCTTTTTGCCCGCCACCGAGAGGTTTGGCAAGAGGTGCTGTTACAGTCGTAACCGCTTGTTTCAAGAACGGTACGCGCAGCAGCAATGTCGCTACAGGTACGATCAACAAGAAGAAGCCGATCATCGCTACAAAGTTAAAGGCTTCTTTCAGCCACCAGATTTGGTTGCCGGAAGAAAGATTCGCATCCACTTGGCTTGGTGCTGTTACGCCTTGGAAAGCATGCGTGTAGAAGTCGATCAGATACCCTGTTGTTTCCGGGGAGAAGTGATTCCACGGATGCGTCTGATTCGGCGTGTAGATGATGCGTTCGCCGTTTTGCGACGGACGTACGACTTGATCTTCGACTTTCAGATCTCCCGCATCGACTTTGTAATATTGACCTTGCACCGCCTCTTGCGTATTGTCGGCGCCAAGACCGAGGAACGCGCGTCCCGATGCTGTTTTCACGAAGTCTTTGTGCATAACCGTTCCGACGATTGCTTTTTCTTCGGCTGTTTTTTCTTCATCCGATTTGTTGAAGAAAAATTCGTCGTAGTGCCCGGCAATCATGCCGACTGTGCGATTTCCGTAAGCAGCCGTCAGCTGATCTTGCGGAGCAACCGCTGCCGCATATGAGTAATCGGCGCCAACCGAAATACCTGTATAGATCATGCGATGACCCGCTTGAAGCGAATTCATTTCATCCATATACATCGCGAGCAGCGTCGAGAAGCCGCCCATCGAGTGACCGCCGACAGCTAGATACGCGTTGCCGTCCGCATCTTTTTTCGTATAAGGCTGTTCGTACATGTATTTCGCCGCGTCGAATTGCGAGTAGATCCAGAACGTCGAGAATTGCTCGCCGACTTTGATATCGCCGTCCCAACGCGAATCGCCATGATCGTACATATCAAGTGCCAATACGATATATCCGCGTCTGGACATTTCGATTGCAGGAGCATCTTGCATTTCTTTGGTGTTCAAATAACCGTGTGTGGTCACGATGACCGGGCGCGGGTCGTCAGGGCCAGCGCCTTTCGGCATATAGAGCAGACCATTCAGCGTACCGTGATCGGCTTTGAACGAAATTTCTTTGACGCTGACTTTGTAAAAAGAAGTATTGAACATGCCGGCAAGCCAACTGCCGACAATGATCAAGACTAGCGACAATGCCAACAAACCAGCTGGTTTTTTGAACAAATTGGATAAGTTTTTCACGCTTGCGTCTCCCCGCGACTTCTGTCGCATCAAAATGAGTAAATTCTAGATGATTTTACGCAGGCAAAGAAGCGACAAGCCGAAATCTTGGACTGCCGTTTGCTTTGCACAAATCTTTATAGTTACGGAAGTCGCCACCCGACTTCCGTAACTATTTTTTAAAAATGATCTTACTTCAGACTATCCGACAAAGCCGTGAAGATTACGCCGAGCGCATGAGCGCCCGCATCCGGATACCCGATGCTGCGTTCGCCCACCGTACCTGCGCGTCCCATGCGCGCAACGATGTCCGCCGTTGTTTTGGCTCCTGCCACAGCCGCTTCCGCGCCTTTGGCAAACGCCGTTTTCACGTCGTCTCCGGCTGCTGCGCTAGCCGTCCAAGCATCTGCGCACGGTACGAGCGCATCGATCAACGTCTTGTCGCCCACGACTGCCCCGCGTCCGAAGGAACGCTCGCCAGTCGATTGAATACCCGCTACGGCTGCTTGCAGCAACTCCGCGAACCCGTTCACGTCAAGCTCTGTTTTATCGCCTGCCGAACGTCCCGCTGCGCGGAATGCCGAGCCCCAGATCGGGCCCGAAGCCCCGCCGCAATATTCCATGATCACGAGCGAGCACTCGTTCAAGAATCCGCCGATCGATTGATCGTCGTGCGATAAGATCTCTTTCCATTCGCGCTTCAGCTGTTTGAAGCCTTTCGCTACGCTCATCCCGAAATCGCCGTCGCCTGCATGCGAATCCAGATCGCAGAACGGAACTTCGTTTTCGATAATGACTTCGCTCATTTTATCGATCAGATACACGACATTGTCACGCGTAATTTTATCCGCGCTCACCGTTGCGTATTCCGCAGGCGTTTCCACCGTGAACGAAGCCGGAACTTCTTCTTGATCGGCGCTGCGCAGTTCTTCGTAAGCCGGTTGAACCACAGGGCCGGATACTTTGAATGCCGGCGTGTCGCTTTCGCTCGACAGCAGCGTTTTCAGCTCGTCATCAAGCTTCATGAACGTTACCGAAATCCCTGCCATATCGATACTCGTCATATAGTTGCCGACGAATGTACGGTTGATCACGATATTTTTTTCTGTCATTTCGCGAGTTACCGCGTGATTGAACAGATACAGCTCTTGCAGCGGCGTTGCGCCGAAGCCATTGATCAGAAGCGCGACTTCTTCGCCGCCTTGCAGCTTCATATCGCGGATCAAGTCGCTAACGGTATGCGCGGCTAATTCGTCCGCGCTAACCATCTTCTCGCGGCGAATACCGGGTTCGCCGTGGATTCCCACGCCGTATTCAATCTCGTCTTCGCCGAGTTTGAAAGTAGGCGTACCTTTTGCCGGTACGGTGCAAGAAGTCAGAGCGAAGCCGATACTGCGAACATTCGCAGCGGCTTTCTCTGCTGCGGCTTTCACTTCGGCAAGGCTACGGCCTTCTTCAGCTGCTGCGCCGGCAATCTTGTGCACCAATACGGTTCCCGCTACGCCGCGGCGACCTACTGTGTACAGACTGTCTTCAACCGCGATATCGTCGTCAACGCGAACATAGTCGACTTCGATGCCGTCTTCGCTTGCCAGATGCGCCGCGTTTTTGAAGTTCATCATATCGCCGCTGTAGTTTTTGATAATCAGCAGCGTACCTTTTTCGCTAGCGGTCGAAGTGATCGCTTGATAGATTTGGATCTGCGACGGCGAAGCGAATACGTCGCCGCATACCGCTGCATCCAACATCCCTTTGCCGATAAATCCGGCGTGCGCCGGTTCGTGACCGCTACCGCCGCCACTGATTAACGTGACTTTGTTAGGATTCAATTCTTTCTTTTTCACGACTTTATACTTTTGCATGAATTCCAGTTCCGGGTGTGCCAGCGCGAGCCCGCTGCACATTTCCATCACTAGATCTTCCGGTTTGTTCATTACTTTTTTCAAAACAAAATCCCTCCTTGATTCTTGTTAGCTTTTACAGCCCTTTGGATGCTTTATAGGCGCTACCGATACGATCGGCGGCTTTAACGGCTGCTGCCACTTCTTGTACCGTAACCGGGAAAGGCATCGCGTGAATCGATTCTTCCGGGATACAAGCTTTTTCTGCAACTTCAAGCAGTTCTTCAGCAGTGATCGATTCTACGCCGATATCCGCCAAGCAGACCGGCAAGCCTACAGCCAGACAGAAATCCATCACTTGATTCAATTCTTCGGTCGGTGCATTTTCGAGAACCAGTTGAGCGATCGTGCCGAATGCGACTTTTTCGCCGTGGAAGTAGTGGTGAGCGCCTTCCAGAATCGTCAATCCGTCGTGGATCGCGTGTGCTCCGGCAAGACCGCCGCTTTCAAAGCCCAGACCCGACAGCAAGATATTGGTTTCTACGATATTTTCCAGCGCTTGCGTAACTACGTTTGCATCGGAAGCGGCTTTCGCTTTCACGCCGTCGCGAAGCAGCATTTCGTAGCAGAGCGTTGCAAGAGCCATTGCTGCGTTTGTTCCTACAGCAGGAGACGTTTTGCCTTCACGGACACCGCTTGGCAATCCTGCGTTAACGCGGGAGTAAGAACGGGAAGTTGCACGTGCTTCAAAATAAGTCGAAAGCGCATCGCCCATACCGGATACGAGGAAACGTGTTGGCGCATTTGCGATTACTGTCGTATCGACCAATACAACGCTTGGGCTTTGTTTGAAGTACGCGTAATCATCGAATGCGCCTTCTGGTGTGTACAATACAGCGGAGTGACTGGTTGGTGCGTCTGTTGCTGCAATCGTTGGGCAGATGATCAACGATTCGCCTTTAGCTACGCATTTAGCCGCGTCAATCGCTTTACCGCCGCCAAGACCTACGATACAGTCACAGTTGTTGTCTGCTGCAATTTGCTCCAGACGTGCTACTTCTTGGCGCGAACATTCGCCCATGAAACCGCTCTCAACGAACTTCACTCCGAACTTTTCCGAAGTTGCATCCAGCTTGTCTTTAACGCGTGCTGCATCGTCAGGATGAGCAATCAGCAAAGCCGATGTACCAAAAGAGCTAACGAAGTAACCAAGATTCAACAATTCGTTTTCGCCTTGCACATATTTCGACGGGCTAATAAAAGCTTTTCTCATTTTCAAAAACCTCCGTTTATATAAAAGAATTAGGGTTGGATACGCTTTCTTCTATCATAATCTACAAATTTAAAGTTTACATTGGACTTTTTAAGCAATATATTATAATTTGCAATCGTAATTTTATGCACTCTGTTGATCAAATAGTACCTTTGTGTCATTACTTACGACCAAAATCCCATTTCCGAAAGAAGGAATGACGATGATCGGCGAACATCTCAGTATCCAAAAAATCTTCGATTTGCAAAAATGGGAGCGGCTTCAAGATTCATTGGCGTCTGTCACCAAGCTTGCTATTTTGACCGTCGATTATAAAGGAAACGCCGTCACCAGCCATAGCGGTTGTCAATCGTTTTGCCAAGCGGTGCGCCAAGACGAAGACTTACTGCCTTATTGTCAAAAATGCGACTCTCGCGGAGGCTTGGAAGCTGTCCGCTCGAATAAACCTTATATTTACCTTTGTCATTACAACATTATCGATATTGCGGTTCCTGTCATTATCGACGACAAATATGTCGGTGCTGTAATGGCGGGTCAAGTGCGTCTGTCCGACCCTTCCGGCGCTGCTGATCTGGAACAAATTTTGACTTCCAAAAACAAAAAGTTATACAGCGATAAATGGGAAGATCTCAAAGACTACTATGCCGATCTTCCGGTGATGTCGTATCAAGAAATCGTGAAGATTTCGGATATGCTATCGCTGCTATGCAGTTATATTGTCGAAGAAGCGTTGAACAAAAACCTGATCGTCGAAATGTTCGAAAAAACATCGGCTCAAGGAACTACGCCTTCTTTATCCGATATTCTGCCAGGCTATACATTGCAAAATCTAGAAAATGTCCGCAAAGAAATGACACATATTTTGACACACTCCCATACCGATTCGATCCAAAACGAGAACGAACGCTTGACTCATCCGGTACTCAAACCTGCGTTCGACTATTTATTTACACATAAAAGCGAATCGGTACCTTTGAAAAAAATGGCGGATCTTTGTCATATTAGCCCTAGTTATTTCAGTCGATTATTTGCCAAAGAAGTTGGAGAAAGTTATTCAGGATACACCGCACGACTCAAAATCGAGTGGGCAAAAACATTGCTTGAAAATACAGATATGCCAATTTCGTTAATCAGTAGCGAATTGGGATTTAATGAACCCGGATACTTTATCAAAACGTTCAAAAAGTACGAAGAAATCACGCCAGCCGTATACCGCAAATATTACAAATCTTGATTTCGCAAAAAAGGAATTGAAACGCTTACATTTGTGTGTTAGACTACGACTGCGAACAGGAACGTGACCTTTTTTCGGGCGTAACCTAAGCTGATGGGCTATCCATCGGTTTAGGTTTTTTTTATGCCCTAACGCTCTTTTCGCTCCATCTGCTATACACAAATCAATCTTGGGGAGGGTTCTTTATGAACGTTACGAAATCGAAAAAATGGGGTTCTTTGTTACTGGCTTCTACGCTTGCTGCAACACTGCTAACTACATATGTTGCTCCAAACGTGACTTTTGCAGCAAATCGGAATACGACTACGCAAAACACTGTACAATCCGGTGCTTTCACTCCGCAAACGCTGCAACAAACCCAATTCGGTCAAGTTCAAGGTTCTCATGATACCGTCAACAAAGCATTGGTTTGGCAAGGGATTCCGTATGCTGCTCCTACATTGGGCGCTCAGCGCTGGAAAGCTCCTTCCGATCCCAAACCGTGGACAGGCGTACTCGATACGACAAAGCCCGGTAACGTAGCCATCCAAGCTTCCGGTGCCAATACGATCGGTACGGAAGATGCGCTGAATTTGGATATTTATCGTCCAGACAACGCCAAAGAAAAACTGCCGGTTATCGTCTTTATTCACGGAGGCAACAACCAGACGGGCAAATCAACTGAAATCACAGGAAATTCGATGGTGAACGATACCCATGCGATCTTCGTGTCTGTCAATTACCGTCTGGGACCGCTCGGATTTAACCCTTTGCCTGCTCTGAAAACAGGAACGGATGAAGAAAATTCCGGCAACTATACCTTACTGGATATCGCCAAGTCACTGGACTGGGTCAAAAATAATATCGAACAATTTGGCGGCGATGCTGACAATGTGACTGTGGCAGGGTTTTCAGCCGGCGGTCGCGATGTGATGGCGATGCTGATCTCTCCGCTGTTCGAAGGCAAATTCGATAAAGCGATCTCTTTGAGCGGCGGTATGACCGTAGCCGATGAAGATACAAGCGCCGCAACATTCGCAAAAGCCATCGCACCGCTTGCTGTAGCCGACGGCAAAAAAGCAACGGAAAAAGAAGCTTACGATTGGTTGCTCACGACAGGTTCGGATGTACGCGATTATCTATATTCGATTCCTGCCGAAAAACTCGCGAAATTAATGGGAAATGCCGGTATTCGGATGAGCGTATTCCCACATCTCTATACGGACGGAACGGTTCTTCCAAAAGAAGGCTTTGCTACAAAAAAATATAATGACGTACCGTTGCTGATGTTGACAGGCGCTGATGAATTCTCGTTGTTCGGACGTTTCGATTTGTACTTTGCGAAAAATATCGCGGACAATACCATTAATACCGACCCGAATGTCATCGCCAAATATAACTTCATTAATAAATACGGCGGCGAGCTGTACAGCTTGTTCAACGTTCAAGAATCGGCAAAAAAAATGTTCAGCCATTACAGCTCAGATATTTACGGGATGCAGATCGACTTTGGCGCTGACGCTTATGTCGCTGGCAATGCAATGAGCCCGATTGGAGCGTTCCACGGTGTATTTGTACCTCTTCTCTCACCAGACAATACGAATTACGATGCGGTCGTCGGCAGCGCTTACGATCTGCCAGGAGCCGTCGATCTGGGCAAAATGTTCCGAAGCTATATCTCGAACTTCGTTCATAATGGCGATCCAAACGGCGCAGGTCTGACCGAATGGAACACTTGGACACCACAGTCTTCACTAGATGGCGAATCGATGCTCGTTCTGGACGCTAACCGCCGTAAAGCTCTCGCTTATACGTCTTCGCCAGCGTTCACCACAGAGCAAGTCATTGCTGCGATGCGTGCAGACCATACAATCTCCGAAGCCGACAAATCAGAGCTGATTTCCAAAGTATTGAATGGTCGCTGGTTCAGCGGTCAACTTGACCAAAGTTTCGGTAATCCGATCAAAAAATAAACATGAATGCTAGAAGCTGCCGGGTATCGCTTGGCAGCTTCTACGTTTCATCTTTAAAATCGATGTGTAATTATAATGATCGTTCTATCTAAAGGAGAGGTGCAATTGAGTAAAAAAAAAGAAGATCTACTGCATACGTCAGAAATTTTATTTTACGATCATGGATTTCATTCGATTGGATTAAAAAAGATCGTGACCGAATCCGGCATTGCGATGATGACTTTATATAATCATTTCGCTTCCAAAGAAGAATTGATTATGAATGTATTGCAGCGAAGAGAAGACCGTTATATGGATCACTTGAACTTTTTTACGAATTTGCTTGATGAAGGTACTTCCCATTCAGCTTTCGTGCGAATAGCAGTTGCCCATTGCCGTTGGTTGAACGATTACGCGTCGAAAGGCTGTCTTTTTTTACGTGCCAAAGAAGAATACGGAGCTACCTCCGATCATCCGATTGTCGTTAAAGTAAACGAGCATAAATACCGGCTCAAACAATTTATTCAATCTTCCGACACCTCGCGTTCTCCTGAAGAAGTGATTTCGTTATGCTTATTATTAGAAGGAGCTACTGCTTTATCGGAAAGCGAAAATACGGATACGGTTGTGCAACAAACGATAAAAATGGCGGAGCGGTTGTTTGGCTAAACACCGCAAAGCTTTTTTGACAAAAAATATAATGAACGTTCTATCTATTTTAAAATCAAAAACTGAAAAGAGGAAACCTTTTGAAAACTCTTCTTTTTCCAGGGATCGCTTTAATTGCGCTTTGTTACTCTTTTTCTCGTTTTGCTTTTGGTTTGTTTTTGCCCAATATCATGCAGACCTTTGAACTCGAGCACTCCGTATCCGGTTTAATTCAAGCTGTCAGTTACGCTGCTTATGCGCTGGGGCTTCTTTTGGCTTCGAAAATTTTGCACAAAATCGGTACGCAGCGAACGTTGTTAAGTACAGCTTGGCTGGCAATTGCAGGTCTGGCGATCGTTGCTTGCGCATGGAATCCGTATATTTTAACGTTTGGGTTACTATGTTGCGGCATTAGCACAGGATGTGTATCTCCGGCTCTTGTGCAAAAAGTCAGCGAAACGGTGAAGTCGACCAAGCAAGACACGACGAATACTTGGATCAATAGCGGAACGAGCATAGGTCTTGCGCTATCGGGCTTGTCGGCTGTATTACTTGCAGAGCATTGGAGAAGCGCTTATATCCTTTTTGTATTATTCGGATTGTGCGTCGTACTATTTTTATATCAAGGAAATAAGCATCATCCAGATTCCAACCCAAAATTGATTCCCCCTCCATCTAATAGGCTACAAGAAATACGCAAAGGCAGATCTTTGCTGGCTTCGGCTATGCTTGTTGGAATCGGCAGTGCCGTATATTGGACTTACTTCATGAGCGAACTTCAGCAAAACCAAGGAATTCCATCCTCCAATGCGGTCTGGTATTGGATCGTAATCGGAGTAGGCGGTATTGCAGGCGGGTTTAGCGGACGTATCGTTGAACAGATCGGGCTTCGCCTCGCTTATCGGCTGAGTATAGGCGCTATCACCCTTTCGATTGCTATCGTTCCATTTGCTTTGCCTCTAACGAATTTTGCATCTGCGCTTTTATTCGGAGCTGCTTATATCATGATAACCGGATTGTTTATTTTGTGGGGCAACCGAATATCCCATGCTTCTGCGATGCAAATTGCCCTTGCCTTTCTCGCACTTGGTGTGGGTCAGACTTTAGGAACATGGCTTGCCGGGCAACTTATCGAAATGATCGGTTATGCGATCATTTTTTGGGTTTTTGCATGGATCGTAGCCGTCGCTTGGAGTTTTCGACCGACATTGAATCCATCTTCGACTTCACGCTGTTGAGTCATATTTATGCGACTAAAAAACACAATAAAAAGCCCGGTGTTTTCTTTTTAGAAAACACCGGGCTTTTTCAATTGATGTTAATATCCAATCTTAATCGATTGCCCTTCGACCGCGATCCCGTCGGACAATTGAAGAGAAAGCTGCTGCTCTGCCGAAAAGCCGATCGTTTCTCCATCTTGGAGCTTAGCGCCGCAATCCACGATATACCCTGCGATATTGAATGTAAGTTCAAATACATCCACTAAATCTTGATGCGAACGCAGCACTTCGATTTCGTCGTGCCCAAACCTTCGAAGCCCTAATGTATACGAGGAAATGCCTTGTTGCTCCTCATATAATCCAACGAACACCCAGAGTTGAACCGGCAACTCGCCTTCTTTAAGTAACATTGCATTTTGTACATAAGCTTCGGCAGACATGATCATTGGAGACATATAGAGTGCCAGTGCTTGATCTTGCTTCAACATACTGCATACCACTTGAGTAAACAAAATATGCTCGCCTAGCAGATCCGCAGCACCCGACACGGCGACTTTAACATGGGCTTGATACCCTTCGATCGATTCTCCCGCTTCCGGCCACAAAGGATTAACCCCGCAGTATTCTTCGACCACTTGATCGGAAAGCGGAGCGCGTACAAGCGAACATGTCACGTGCAGCTCGTCGATATCGAACGATAATTCTCCGTTTTCCGGCAATCCATTCGCTTCAAGATCCCAGTCGTTTTTTAAATTTCGGATAAAGCGAGGAAAATCGCATTCTTTTTCGCGTAACAGCACGAATCCAAGTAAAGTCTGACCCGCTGCAGCAGGCCGTATTTGGCGCTCTCGGCGAATCCGCTCTTCTCCAGATCGTTCAAATAGTTCCATATCCGTACCTCCTTTTATATCAATCATCAATGAGAATTTATGTAAATCTTAGATCGCTTCGAATATTTACTTACCCCATATGGAGAAAGATTTAGCCTTAATTGAAAGAACTCCTGCCTGAGACTCAAAAAAAACCCTCTTTCGTGAAATATCGAACTTTATTGCAGGTAAGAAGTATCAGATCAATGGTATAATAAAACACAATTCGTTAATGTTGACGAAAAGCTGACCGAAAGAAGCTGAAACCTTTATGATCGTTCAGATCCTTTTTGATGTGGTGTTGCCTGTTTTCGTATTGATTGTCGCCGGTTCGTTAATGCAGCGTTTGTTCCAGTTGGATTTATATACGTTGTCCAAAATTAATTTTTATTACATAACCCCTGCCGTTGTTTTTATGAGTTTGTATCAATCGAACATTTCGTTTGAGCTGCTCGGTAGCGTCGCTCTTTTTTACAGTCTATATGTCGGAATATTGTATGTGTTTTGTTTCGGGATTACTCGTTCGCTCAAATATCCAAGCAGTATGAAAGCCGCATTCACCAATAGCGTATTGCTCGACAACTCCGGTAACTACGGGCTTCCGATCAATCAATTGGTGTTTGCTAGTGCGCCGCTTGCCGCTTCGATCCAAGCGCTATTGATGTCTTTTCAAAGTCTGCTTACGTTTACTTACGGGGTTATCTCGATTCAAGGCGCAAGGCTTAGTGGCAATTATCGAAGCGTTATTATCGGGTTTCTCAAGCTTCCTGTACCGTATGCGCTCGTTCTTGGATTTTTATTTCATATCTTTGCCGTACCTTTGCCGAATTTTGTGACACAGCCGCTAAGTTATATCCAACATTCGATGGTCGCGATTGCGTTGCTCACGTTAGGTGCGCAGATTGTCAAATACCCGCTACGCCTCGGACGCCCTGCGATCTACTTTAGTATGATCTTGCGTCTGCTTATTGCGCCGGTTATCGGATACTTGCTGATTTTGCTACTTGGCTTAAAAGGAATACCTGCACAAGCTTTGTTGATCGCTTCCGGCATGCCAACCGGGGTCAACTCTGCCATCCTCGCTGAAGAATATCGCAATGAACCGGATTTCGCTGCGCAAACGGTGCTTGTATCTACGATATTGAATATTGTGACGGTGACCATCCTGATTACGATTGCCAGTCATATGTAAAAAGCTATGAAACCAAAACGACTTCGATTCTCCTGTAGGTACAGGAAAACCGAAGTCGTTTTCGTTACATGCGAAAAGCTGTCGTTTTATCGAGCAAACGCCCGGTCATCCGATTTAATTCTTCGGAAGAATGCGAAAGTTCTTGCATGATCTCTGATTCTTCGTGAACCGAACTTGCGATACGTTTTGCTTCTTCGGCAAATAATACCGCACGTTCACTAATTTCACCTGCATAACTATGCGCAAGATCAACCCGACCGGTCTGCTCCGAGATCATCGTTTCGATACTGCGTACCGAATCTACCATACCGTTCACTGCTGAACCTAAGTGCTCCAGCTTTTCTTCAACCGCGATCGTATGTTGTTCTTCGCGGGTCACGCGTTCGCTTTGTTGCTCGATCAGCGATACCGTATCGCGTACTTGGTCTTGAATCCGCTGGATCAAATCTCCGATCTGACCGACTGAATTCGAACTTTGTTCGGACAGTTTACGAATTTCATGTGCCACGACTGCGAATCCCGATCCGTGTTCCCCTGCACGTGCCGCTTCTATAGAAGCATTAAGCGCAAGTAGATGCGTCTGCTCGGCAATATCTCGAATCGAACGGTTAATCACTTCAATGTCTGCGGCTTCGCGCTCCAGACGTCCCACCATCTCTTGCGATTTTTCACTGGATTCGGACAATTCGCCCATCCCTTCACGCAATGCCACGAAAATATCGCGAGTGGTCTGTACCGAGTTCTCCATTCCGCCAGACAATTGAATCATTTGCTCCGAACTGCTTTTCATACCGTGGAAAGCATCCAACATTTCGTCTGCATTGCGTCTGGAATTCTCTGTTGATTCTTGTTGACGTTCGACGCCTTCATAGATGCGATCTACGCCGCCTGAGATCCCCTCGATCTGTTCAGCAGCATCCGATACGGCGGTACTCATCAAGCGTACATTTTCAGAAGTCGTACCTGCGCCGGAAGCAATATCTTCAACCATATCACGTAAGTTTGCGACCATTTGACGAAACGAATCATGAAGCACAGCGATTTCGTCTTGCCCGTTACGCTCTGGCACGTTTACGGTCAGATTACCTGCTGCGACTTCTCGCGCGTTCTCAGAAAGCTGTACGATTGGCTTCGTTAAAAGTTTGGATACCAGCCAACCCAGAACGCCGCTCCAAAAGACCCCCATCAGCAAAATCATCGTCGTATACAACCCATCAGCCATCGAATTTGCTACGTAATTTTTCAAGAAGAAGATACAAAAAGCACTTGTTGCATACGTAACCCCCGAAATCAACACAAACCCCGCTACCATTTTCGTTGCCAAATTCAGTTTCATGGACGCTCTCCCCTGTCATCTGTTAAAGACCACATATTTTGACATAACCTGAGTCGATTATCCCACATTAATAAGGTAGTTTGAACCCCTTTATCAAAAGAAAACATGCCCTTTTTAGTAAAAGAGCATGTTTGTTCAAAAATCAACGTTCGTCGTGCCAAAAGTTCACGGGTTTCATGCTCGGATCAATTGCTTCGAACGTAAATCCTTCTTTGCTGAGCGTTTTTAATACCTCGGGTAATACATGTAGGGTAGCGGGCTGGTCGTGCATCAATACCACAGGAACATGCCCTTGCTTTTCGACGGTGGCGATCTGTTGTAACACGCTTTGAATCACTTTTTCATGATCCTTTTTGTATTTCCAATCTTCCGAATCGACATTCCAATCCCATAAATGAAACCCGTCTGCTAATACTTGATTCCGGTAATTGTCTTTAAAATAAGGTTTGCTTCCATAAGGCGTACGAATGAGTGTCGTTTTCACGCCGGAAGCGCGATATAAATCTTCATTGTCTTGGTTCATTTCAGCTAATGCGGATGCCGGAGACGCATAAAATTTACTTTTTACATGCGTAATTCCGTGCAGACCCGCAGTATTCCCTGATTTCACTAAACGTTCGACGACTTTCGGATACGAATTGATATTTGGCCCTAACATGAAAAAGGTCGCTTTGGCGTTGTATTGATCTAATATATCAAGTAGTTCCTTCGTATGAGCGGTTGGCCCATCATCGAAAGTCAGATAGATTGGCTTGGTATGAACCGGATTTTGCGGCTTTGCCGGAGTGACTGGTTGAGACGGAGCCGGGTTCAAAGCTGGCTTGGACTGCTGGACAAAATTAGAAAAGCTCAGCTTTTGCTTACCGCTTGTAATTCGAGCGAGTGATACATTGCCGTCGTAAGCAACTCCGAAGTTAAAAGTACCTTTCAGCAGCGAAGCTGGAATCATCAGGCGTCCTGCACTGATATAGGTTTTGATCGGCATCGACTTTTTCCCGCTGAGCGCGGTTTGTTTGGACGGGATAATCACGACGTTATGTTTGCTGCCGGTCAATACCACTTTATCTTTTGTTCCACTGACTTGAAGATGCAATTGCTTCGATACTTCTCGAAGCGGAACATATAAAGCCCCATCGCTCATCTGAGCTTTGATCGTCGTTAATTCATCATTGTACCCAAGCGAAAATTCACGAACACCAGAAGCATGGATCGTTTGAGGCAAGATCGCGCTTAACAAAACGACCGTTAATGCGAATGCCGCGCTTTTTTTACCGATTTGTTTCCCTTTACCTTGCAAATTCAATTTTTTCATAAGACGACCTCCTCTAACTTCTGTGTCCAAGTATAGAGAGTATGCCTTGCGGATGTCTTTACACTTCGGTTAAAAAAAGTTACAAATTATTCGAATATTCAAACTCAATCTATTGATCTTCCACATGGTTCTATAGTCCTTGAAAATTTATTTTCAAAATCACTCAAAATGCTATAAAAAAATGAAAACGAAGAACCGAAATATTTATTAGACACAAGTTAGACACTTTCTTAAAACACAAAACCAACCTCTCCGTCGCTTATTCTCTTCCAAAAAAGTCCCGATATCCTTGTTTTCATTGATTTTTCAATTAAATTTCATATGTAAATATAGATTTAAGGAAAAATTAATGAACTTTTTGTGAAAGTGTGATATTGTAAATTTACATTCAATAAAGAGGTGACTTATTATGCCAATGCAAAACCGCGTACAAGAACTCAGAGAACTGCTTCCACAAGACCAAAAGGGTATTTCGGCCTACGTTGAACATGCACTTCAATCGATCGATCAACTCGTTGAAAAACACCGTTGTGAAAATGCAGCCCTTGCTATTTACGGCGAAAGAATCAATGGTAACGAAGAGCGCGTTTATTTCGACACTGTATCGCAAATCAAAGCCGAACTGCTGCAAACTTTAGAAAAAACCGTTCAAGATTCGCTGCACAGCGGAGACAAGCACTGGAGCAAATTCTATAAAGACGGTATCAAAGGGTAATGAGCCTATGAACAATACGCCGTCCAGTCCGCAAGAAAAAAAGACCTGACCTCCAAACAACGTTTGGAAGCCGGGTCTTTTTGTATGTCAAAATTTTAATATTTCTGTTATACCATTTCTAACGGAACTTTACGCGAAGGTGCCGGGAAAGCTTCGTTTAGACGTTGTAGATCGTCTTGGCTTAAATCCAGCAAAGCTGCTGCCGCATTTTCGGTTACGTGATCAGGGCTGGAAGCTTTGGGAATCGCCATCACTTCCCCGCTCCGAATCACCCAAGCGAGTAACACTTGCGCGGGCGTAGCCGACAACCGTTCCGCGACTCCCCGAACTTCGGGATGATCCATCAATTCCCGTCTTAACGATCCGCCTTGTGCTAGCGGGCAGTATGCCATAATCGGCATTCGTGCTTGATGCTGCCACGGCAACAGGTCGTATTCGATTCCTCGCGAACCGAGATGGTACAGCACTTGATTACTTTCGCATCCGCGACCAATAGGTTTGGATAACAATTCTTCCATATCGCCTCGATCCAAATTCGAAACGCCCCAACGTTTGATTTTCCCGTCTTGTTTGAGCTTTTCCATCGCTTCTGCCGTCTCAGAAAGCGGGATACGCCCTCGCCAGTGTAGCAGATATAAATCCAATACATCCGTATTCAAACGACGCAAACTATCTTCGCACGCTTTGACAATCGACTGACGTCCGGCATGATTAGGCAGTGCTTTACTTACCAAAAAGGCATCGTCTCTTCTGCCTTTGATCGCACGGGCGACAACTTCTTCCGCGCCTCCATTGGCATACATTTCTGCCGTATCGATCACACTCATGCCTAAATCCAAACCAAGCCGAAGCGCATCGGCTTCGCGTTCCGCTTCGCTGGCGACTTCTCCCATATACCAAGTGCCTTGCCCGATTGCAGGAAGTGTCGTACCGTCTACAAGTTGTACGGTTTTGTTTTGTAATCCTTTTTTGATTTCTTCCGCTGAATAAGGATTCATTTCTGTACATCCACCTTCCTATTCATCTCGTTATCGCTGATTATCTCTTCTTCTACTATAAAACCAAAAAGCACAACCCAAAAACGCACAGCCCGAAGGCTATGCGTCCAATTAGGCAATACTATTTCGAGGAGATTCATCAACAAACAGATCAACAGCAGGTACAGGACGGCTGAAATAATAGCCTTGAAATTCCAAACAACGTTGGTCGGTCAAAATTTCTAACTGACCTTTCGTTTCGATTCCTTCGGCGATAACGTCCATTCCAAGACTGTATGCCATCGCAATAATCGTATTGACAATCGCGCGTTCGTTGTCGCTTTCTTCGATACGCATAACGAACGATCGGTCGATCTTGAGACGACTGATCGGAAGAACGCTCAAATAACTCAGCGAACTATAGCCGGTTCCGAAATCATCCAGGCTTAGACGGATACCCAATCGTTTGAGTCGATTCATAATTTCGATCGAAATCGCCGGTTCCATCATCATACTTTCCGTGATTTCAAGTTCTAAATATTTCGGTTCCAGACCCGTTTCGACCAGAATCCGTTCAACTTCAAATTCCAGATCGGGTTGGTGGAATTGTTGCGTCGATAAGTTCACTGAAATCGGCACTTTCGTTTTGCCTTCGTCATGCCACTGCTTCGTTTGTTTGCAAGCTTCTTGCAACACCCAGCTTCCGATCTGTGTAATCAGCCCGGTTTCTTCAGCGATCGGAATAAATCGGCTTGGCGGAATCATTCCGCGTACAGGATGATTCCAGCGCAGTAACGCTTCCATTCCGATCAGTTCGCGATCCGGCATCCGGTATTGCGGCTGATAATGCACCGTTAATTCTTCACGTTCAATCGCTTTACGCAGATCGCCTTCAATCTCGATCTTGAACAACAATTCTTCGTCCAAATCCGGTGAATAGAAGCGATATCCGTTTTTGCCGCCACGTTTGACTTCATACATCGCAGAATCGGCGTTTTTGATGAGTTCTTCACGATCTTCTCCATGTTCAGGGAACATCGCGACCCCAATACTTGCCGTGACGTAGAAATCATTTTCTTTTAGCGTATAAGGCACTTGAATGACCGATACGATCCGCTGCGCCAATCTCGCAACTTCTTGATCGGATGTAAACGAATGATAGATTAACGCGAATTCATCCCCGCCCATACGCGACAATATAACTTTTTCCGGATCGACTACTTCGGAAATCCGCTGTCCGACTTTTTGCAAAAAAGCATCGCCGTAAGCATGTCCAAGCGAGTCGTTAATCATTTTGAAGCGATCGATATCCAGCACCATAACTGCCATTCTTTTTGTGCCGCGCGCTTTTTGAATAAACTTTTCGACGCGAAGATTAAATTGCCGGCGATTCGGCAGACTGGTCAGTTCGTCGTGATACGCAAGGTGCTCGACTCTCTCTTGCGTTTTCTTTTGCTCGGTAATGTCGCGGACGATAATATGAGTTCCGGTCGTTTCGCCATCGACCAAAATCGGAACGCTGATCACGCCCAAGTGCATCGCTTGACCATTGGGATGTACAATCTGGGTTTCATACGAGATCGCATCGTTCATAAAAGCTTCGCCATGTTTCAATTGGGCTTGTCGATATACATCGGGTGAAAAAAACTGTTTCAGCACTTCTACAGGATGCCCAACAAAATCTTCGCGCTTAGAACCGGTCATGTCCAAAATAGCCGGATTACTATCGATAATCTTTCCTTGAGTATCAATCGATAAAATACCGTCTACGTTATTTTCGTAAAGCGCCCGATACCATTTTTCCTGCTCGCGAATCATTTGATCTTTCAAAGTCAGACGACCGTTGATAAAAGCGCCATAGATCGTAAATCCGATCAGCAAAATGCTGCTCAGCGCGATAATCAAAGCCAAACTTTCCATATCGACCTGATTTCCGCCAAGTACAGGTGAAATATGCGGGTGCATATGAAAGCGAGCTGCCGCCATTCCTGTGTAATGCATCCCGGCAATCGCCGCGCCCATAATTAAAGCACTTGCCCATTTATACAAAATCCGGCTACCTTCTTGCCGCAATTCGCGCATAAAAGTCAAAGCGACAATCGATGCCGTAACCGCAATCACAATAGATAACGTTACTAACCACGGATTGTAGCTGATCTCCATCGCCATCGCTGCCATTCCGGTGTAGTGCATCGTGACAACGCCCGAAGCGAGCAATAGTCCGCCGATCAGAAGCGCCCGTCTAGTGAGTTTTTTTCGAGTGACCGTCCATAATGCAATAAACGAAGCCAATATCGGAGCTACCATCGATAAAATGACAAGCGGAATATTGTACGTCATATGCATAGGCAATTGGAAAGCCAACATGCCGACGAAGTGCATCGACCAGATTCCAATTCCCATTGAAACGGCTCCGCCTGTTAACCAAAATATACGTAATCTGCCATGAGCCAAATGAATCCGCCCTGCCAGGTTAAGTGCCGAATATGAACAAAGTATCGATATGACACAGGAGACAATGACAAGACCGATATTGTAAGTTCCCGTTACGGTTTCCATAAGCTCCTCCTTTCCTGCTGTACGTTTTGCTCAAAATCTAATCTTGCGTTATTAGCTATATCGGCAGTAATCGACTTTTTCTATAGTTGTTTCTTAAGGATTGAGGGGTATTTTAATTTTCCGGGTCATCTTCCAACTCCAAACGAAGCTCGGTATAGATCTCGACGATCTCTTTCATCGGCATCCGAACGAGACCGCTGGATGAAGGCGCTACAAAATCGATCACGCCATCGACCTGCGATTGAGGCTGAAACCCCCAATTCGCTTTTTTTCGTCCGCTGAATTCGGTATATACGCCTTTTCCGACATAACAAGCGATTTTGGGTAAATAGGTAGATAAGGTCTTTCGCAAAATTTCGCGGCCTTCTTTATATTCTTCGCGGGCTATATCTTCAACGCCTCGTGTTGGACGCGCGACGATATTCGTAAATCCAAAGCCGAGCTTCAATAGATCTTGATCTTCTGTCGGGTGATAACGTCTCGGCGTTAATCCCGATTGTTCCAATATGCGCCAAAAGTTATTACGGGGATTGGCGTAATGGTGCCCGGTTTCCCCGGAACGCAAACTTGGATTAAATCCGATAAATAAAACGGACAATCCGTAATCCAAATGATCGTCAACTTCCGGCATGTTGTGAATGCTCCTTTCTGTTCAAAGTTAGCATGTAGGGTTAGGTAGGCACCTGAAGCAAACTTTACAAGCGTTCGCTTTAGCGTTACCGTTAAGTGTAGACTTATTATCGTGTCTTTGATGTCCACGGCTAAAAGACCTATTTCATCATACAGGGAGTCGATCGAATGTACCAGTCGCGGACTGAACGAATTTTGGTTGTTACGGCGGTTGAAGCCGAAAGCGAAGTTGTCCGAAGCGGGCTTAACGGCGACGACCGCTTTGTCGTCATCGCGGGCGGCGTCGGCCCGGCTGCGGTAGCCGCCGCGACGGCAAAAGCGCTTGCGGGCGGCTCTTACAGCCGCGTCGTCAGCGCGGGCATCGCAGGCGGATTCGCAGAATCCGCTGCGATCGGCTCGCTCGTCGTTGCGAGCCGCATGGTTGCCGCCGATTTGGGCTCGGATAGCCCAGACGGCTTTATTTCGGTTGACGAGCTGGGCTTCGGCTCGTCGATCATTCCCGCCGAGGAGAATCTCTCGGCGGCTCTCACCCGCGCGCTGCAAAGCGCGGGCCTGCAAGCGTGCTTGGCGCCGGTCGTGACGGTGTCCACGACAACCGGCACGCAAGCCGGCGCAGAAGCGCTTGCCGCGCGCGTGCCCGGCGCCGCCGCGGAAGGCATGGAAGGCTTCGGCGTCGCGGAAGCCGCTCGCCAGTTCGGGCTGCCCGCCATGGAACTGCGTGCCATCTCGAACGCGGTCGGCCCACGCGACCGCAGCGCATGGAAGATCGGCGACGCGCTCTCGGCGCTTCGCCAAGCCAGTTCAATTTTACCGGAGGTGTTTTTCCCTTGAATATTGCTTTTTCCCCTTGTCCCAACGATACATTCGTTTTTCACGCTTTGGCTCACGGTCTGATCGAAGGCGCACCGGAGCTTGAGGTCACGTATGCCGATATTGATATTACCAACAACTGGGCAGCAAACGGCGAAGGCCCCGAAGTCATGAAAATCTCTTACGCGGCTTTGCCGTGGGTCTTAAACGATTACGCATTGATTCCTTGCGGCGGCGCGCTTGGTCGCGGATGCGGTCCGCTTGTGCTGACCAAAGACGCGGCAACTGCCGCTGATCTTGCCGGCAAGCGTATCGCTGTGCCTAGCGAACGTTCGACGGCTTATCTGTTATTCCGTCTTTGGGCGGCGCAATCGATTCCAGGCGGGATCAAAGAAGTAATCGTGATGCCTTTTGAAAAGATTATGCCGGCGGTGCAAAACGGAGAGATCGATGCGGGGCTGGTGATCCATGAAGCAAGGTTCACGTATCAAAATTACGGTCTGCACAAGCTTGCGGATATGGGCGACTGGTGGGAAACCGATACTGGGCTTCCGATTCCGCTCGGCGCGATCATTGCCAAACGCGGAGCGGTGGATCACAAGCAACTGACTGAATGGGTTCGTTCTTCTGTGCAATATGCGTGGAAGCATCCCGAAGCTTCGCGTGATTATGTTCTTGAACACGCACAAGAAATGGACGCGAACGTAGCGGACTCGCATATCGAACTGTATGTGAACGAATTTACGGAAAATTTAGGCGAAGACGGGTACGAAGCCATTCGCTCGTTATTAACACGTGCTGCCCGCGAAGGTCTGGTACCTGAGTTTGACGAAAAATTACTGTTTGCGCTGTAATTCATTTTGTCATTCATAATGAACGATAACTACGCAAACCTGAGTTCTCTTTGTCGAGAATCTCAGGTTTTTTTTGCATGGAAATGGAATAAAAAGGTTGAAGCAAACAAGCGGTGTGTATGTATAAGTAAGCAAAGACGAATATCGCTCAACTTTACTTAGAAACGGGGGCGTTCACGATGTCTAAACCAATCTTTTGGAGTTCAAAAAAAAGGTTCCGTGGTGTAGGTCTTGGAATGCTGGGTTCTTCGTTGTTGATTGGCAGCTTAATTTCTTCCGCTCATGCTGCTCCGCTTGCGCAAGACAAAAAGACGGTTGGCGATACTCAAATCTACCAAGCGTATATGCAAGGCTACCCCGATAATTTATTCCGTCCAGAGCAAAGCGTAATGCGCTCGGAAATCGCCGCGATTTTACACCGTCTGATTGTCAGTCCGATTCCTTCTAACTCGATCAAATTCACAGATGTGCCTTCTACCTATTGGGCAAATGACGAGATTGCTCTCGCAGTATCGAATGGTTGGATGGATGGAACAGGCGGCAATACGTTCTCGCCTAATCGTCAGGTCACTCGTGGTGAAATGGCTCAAATTTTAATGAATGTGTACGGTTGGGGATCTGGGTCTGCTTCTTCATTCCGTGATACGAAGCAGCATTGGGCAAAGTCTGCAATTGATGCTGCTGTAGCGCAAGGTGTGATGGCTGGCTATTCCGATGGAAGTTTCCGTCCTGATCAACTGATCTCGCGCGTGGAGACGGCTAAAATGTTCAATCGGCTGACGGGGCGTCCTGCTGATCCGCAGCTGCCGATGACGTGGAGTGATGTTCCGAGTTCGGCGCCGGATTATGGGGATATTATGGCAGCTTCGATTGATCATCCGGTCTGAAAAGTTGCTGTAGTGGGGGAAATGAAAAGGCTTCGAGGGAAATTCGTTTCGGTCGCTTTCTGAATTCACCTCTCCGCCTTTTCATTTCAAGTTACTTTGGTGTATGGCGATACGTTTCAGATCGTTTTTTAATCGAATCGCTTGAGATAACTTTTTATTTGCTGATTTTATCTTCATAAAAATATAGCTCGGGGCGTCGGTCGTCGAATACCGGGATCTGCTTCCGTGCTTTTTGCGTTTCGGTCAGGTCGATTTGGGCAGTGAGCAGCGTTTCGCTTTTGCCTGCTTCGGCGACGATATCGCCCCAAGGGCCAATGATCATGGAATGCCCGGTGAAATCGTGGTCGGGATCGGTGCCGCTACGATTGCAAGCGATGACCCAACATTGATTTTCGATCGCTCGGGCGATCAATAGCGCACGCCAATGTTCAAGACGTTCGACCGGCCATTCGGCAACGACGAATAGCACATCGGCTCTACCGGACATATGCGCGCGTATCCATTCCGGGAAACGGATATCGTAACAGATAACGCCCGCGCTTTTGACTTCATCGAGTTTGAACTCTGCGGCTTCGCTGCCGGATTTGAGATGGATATGTTCGTCCATCAAGGTAATAAGATGCGCTTTGTCGTATTCGGAAACTTGTTTACCTGTACGGTCATAGACCAGCATCGTATTGTATACGCCTTCATCGTTTTGTTTGGCTGTAGAGCCTCCAACCAAATGAACATTATGGCGCTTAGCGGTTTCGCTCAGAAAAGCTTTGCAACGTTCGGCGTCTTGTTCCGCGATCTCGCTCAGTCGCTCCAGATCGTATCCGATTGTCCAAAGTTCAGGCAATACGATGACGTCCGGTTTGTCTTGCATAGCTTCTTCAATTAACTCTTCCACTCTGGCATAGTTGGCATCGGGATCACCGTAAACCACATCATATTGAATACACGTTACTTTCCATGTCGTCATCTCTGTATTCCTCCATTTCATACCTTTGGGATTCAACATGATCTCGGTCTCAGTCGTTGACAGTCGCGCGCGTAGCATGGCATAATTTAGACATAGGAACGACTTTATACGATGAATCGAACATCTTATCAAGAGCAGGCGGAGGGACCAGCCCGATGAAGCCCGGCAACCGACCACATACGTGGCACGGTGCTAATTCTTGCTCGTTCTTTTGTGTTTACTTCTATGGACGCAAGCACAAAAGAACGGAGAGATAAGAAGAGACTTTCGCTTTTTTGAACCTCTTCTTGATGATAAGAAGAGGTTTTTTGATGTCTTTTTCTTGCCTGCTCTATTCTCTTTTATACCCAAAACAGATGTCTCTAAGCCATTTGTGTAAGCCCGGCTTTGCCGGTTCTTATAAATGAAAGGTCACTCCGTCCCTTCGCCGACGGGATTTTCGGATCGGTCGCTCCGATCCCGAATACCCAAAACGATTGATTTCATCCTCAAATGCAATCATCCGAACCGTCGGTGCTGTTGGAATACAGGTCGTCTACTTTCTTGCTTTCCCGGTGAGATTGTAGACGGCCTTTTTCCTTTATCCCCGGACTCTTATACTTCTCCTGCGGTTTCCCGCTGAAACTTGGCAATCGATTCGTATTCATTTTCCAGACTGCGAGACACTGAGATAAAGATCGGTAACAATTGTTTGTAGGCTTTGGCATGTTCGTCGATTGGTTCATGACGATGCGTACCCCCGATCATAGACTCTACGACATCCAATGAAGGAACATGCCCTAACGCATAAAGCCCCAACACCGCCGCGCCTAGACACGAACTTTCGAAGCTTTCCGGTACAATCACTTCCTGATCGAAAATATCCGCCATCATCTGCCTCCAAAGCGGCGATCTAGCAAATCCTCCTGTCGCGTGAATCTTTTGCGGACGTCCGATCTGTTCTTCCATCGCCAGCATTACCGTATACAGATTGAAAATAACGCCTTCCAGCACGGAGCGGATCATATGCTCTTTTTTATGATTCATCGTGAGCCCGAAAAAAGATCCTCGGGCATCCGGGTTCCATAGCGGCGCACGTTCTCCGGTCAGATACGGATGGAACAGCAACCCTTCCGACCCCGGGCGAACCTGCTCCGCGATTCGCGTTAATACTTCATAGGGATCGATCCCTAGCCGTTTCGCGGTCTCGACTTCGGACGCAGCAAACTCGTCGCGCACCCAACGGAACAACATTCCGCCGTTATTGACAGGGCCGCCAATCACCCATAACCCCGGTGCTAACGCATAACAGAAAAAGCGTCCTTTCGGATCAGTCACCGGGCGATCTACGACGGTACGAATCGCTCCGCTCGTTCCGATCGTTGCTGCGACTACACCGGGCGAAATCGCGCCGACACCGAGATTCGACAGCACACCATCGCTCGCTCCGATTACAAAAGGAGTCTCAATACTGAGTCCGAGTTCGCTTGCTACCGCAGGTTGAAGCCCGCTCACCACATGGGTCGTCGGGACAGGTTTCGACAATTGTTCCGGCGTAACGCCGGCAAGCTCCAAAGCTTCTTCGTCCCAATCCAACTTTTCCAGATTGAATAATCCGGTAGCCGAAGCGATCGAATGGTCAATCAAATAGGTGCCAAACAGACGGAAAAAGATATATTCTTTGATCGAAATAAATTTGTTGCATTGAATAAATAATTCGCTGCGATCATGGCGAAGCCAAAGCAATTTGGTCAGTGGCGACATCGGATGAATCGGCGTTCCGGTACGTTCGTAAATCGCTTGACCGTTTAATTCGGATTTTAACTTTTTCGCCCATTGGCTGCTTCGATTATCTGCCCATGTCAGGCAAGCGGTAAGCGGATTGCCAGCTGCATCAACGCCGATCAGACTGTGCATTGCCGAGCTGAACGATACAAATAGGATTTGCTCCGGTGTGGCTTCCGCTTGGCGCATTGCTCCTGCAATCGCTTGCAAAGTAGCTCGGTAAATTTCATCCGGATCTTGCTCCGCTACCGAAGGCGAAGGCGTATGCAGCGGATACCCGATATTTTCTTGCGCGATCACTTGTCCATTTTCTGCGAAGATCACTGCTTTGGTACTCGTTGTTCCGATATCTACACCGATCATCCAAGATTGATTCATTGTAAATTCAACACCCTTTCGTCGACGATTAAATGATAGAAAAAAAGCCGCAGTCAGCCTTTTCAAGACAAACTGCGACCTAATGTTTCATCCGAATCTGCAAAATAAGCTTTTACAATCTTTGCAATCTGTTCTTCATTACCCGAACGCAATCCTTCAATCACAGTGAGATGCTTATCCGCAACCCACTCCATCCGTTCTTTGCCTTGCCGAAAACTATTCGCTGTCGTCAATAACATGACCGTTCTGACGATTGAGCGGATACTGTTCCATAGATGCCAAATCCGCGTATGCCCGGCTTCTTGGACGATCATTTCGTGAAACGAAAAATCTTGAAACGCAAACTCCACTTCATCGCCGTGCTTGACCGCAAGTTTCATCCGATCGACCGTTTGCTCCAAACGTACCAGCATAGCCGCATTGTCGCGCTTTGCCAATCGTTGCTGCGCAAAACTTTCGATCAGATAACGCACGTCGTACAGCTCTTGAATATGCGTAAGATCCAGTCCGACTACGACAGCACCCATACGTTCCAATCGGATCAAGCCTTCTCCAGCTAACAGTTTGAAAGCTTCGCGTACTGGCGAACGGCTGGCTTCGAACAATTCTGCCACTTTGTTTTCCGATAAAATCTCGCCCGGCTTGATACTCTCATTAATAATTTGCAATCGTAGATGGCTGGCAATACTTTCCCCGCGTGAAGATCCTTGCAGCCAAGCCGAAGGGTAGTGCATCGAGGCAACACTCCTTGAGCTAGTTTTCTTTGACGACGGCATGACCGCCAAATTCGTTACGCAATGCCGCTACCACTTTACCGTGGAACGTATCGTTTTCTAGCGAACGATAGCGCATCAGCAGCGACAGCGCGATAATCGGCGTGCTCACTTCGAGATCAAGCGCTTCTTGCACCGTCCATTTACCTTCGCCGGAACTTTGCATCACACCGCGAATTTCATCCAACTTCGGATCTTTGGAAAAAGCATTTTGCGTCAGTTCCATCAGCCAACTGCGGATAACCGAACCGTTCGACCATACGCGTGCAACAGCTTCGTGATCGTAATCAAAAGCGCTTTTTTCCAATACTTCGAATCCTTCGCCGATCGCTTGCATCATGCCGTATTCGATCCCGTTGTGCACCATTTTCAGATAATGCCCGCTACCGCTAGGTCCGGTGTAAAGATAACCATTTTCGACCGCAAGGTCTTTGAACAACGGTTCGATCACAGCAAATTGCTCTTTGTCGCCGCCGATCATAAAGCAACCGCCGTTTTGTGCGCCCGACATGCCGCCGCTTGTACCCGCATCGAAGAAGAAAATGCCTTTTTTCGCTAACATTTCGGAACGGCGGATCGAGTCTTTGTACTGCGAGTTACCGCCGTCAATGACGATATCGCCTTCTTCAAGCAGTCCCGAAAGACCTTCCAATACGCCGTCTACAATCGCTCCCGCCGGAACCATTACCCAGACTACGCGAGGCGTTGGCAGATTGCCAACCAGGGCTTCCACCGACTCTGCTGCTATCGCACCTTTTTCCGCCAATTCTTGCCCTGGCGCCGGATTCACGTCGTTCACGACTACCTCATGCCCGTTTTCCAGTAAGTTCAATACGAGGTTATAACCCATTTTGCCAAGCCCGATCATTCCGATTTTCATATTATCCGCTCCTTCTTGAATACTTGTATACAACTTGTCTTTTTATGATACTCCTGTGGCTAAGAACTTGTAAAGGGGGTCGGAATTGGATGATAACGCCGACTCCCCTTTACCGTTCTTGATCTTGCTGCTGAACTGAGTTAAGACAATTTCTCGCCTTTGCCACTTAAGATTTTCATTACGCCATTTTCATAACCGACCTGGTACACGGAGCGATACGTAGAATACACCATTCCGTATTCTGTGCTTTCTTGAGCGGTCAAAAAGATCGTTACTTCTGTATTTTGTTCATTGGGTACTGCATCAATCGAATCGATCCATACATCATACGTATTGTCGTAACCGGACGAGAAATCGGAATAACCCGTTCCTTTATGCCAAGATCCGCCGAGCAAATTGTAAGCTTGATTATAATCATACGAATTGATATAGGCATAAAACAATTGAACAGTAGATTTTGCTTCTTCTTGTTGATCAATCTGTTGGAGGACGAAGTCTGCTTGGGCTTGTGCCAGACGTTCTTCTTCGGCTGCTTGCGCCAATCGTTTCTCTTCAGCGGCTAGAGCAGCTTTCGCTTCTTCTTCTTTTTTTCGATTTTCAATTTCTTCTTTTTTCGATTCGATCTGACCATTCAACGCAAGTAATTCAGAATCTGCCGGAGCATACTTCAATCCTTGCTCTACCGTTTGTACGGCTGCCAAAAGACTTTGTTCGTCAAGCAATTTCGTAGCAAGCTGGCTAGTGACAGCTACAATTTTCTTGGTAATATCGGTATGCACTTGCTTCGCTTCAGTCGTACCCACCTGCTCCATTTCAGTCAACAAAGCAGCGAGATCGTTCACATTATCGGTTCCTTTAGCTTTTTCCTGTGTACGTGCAATACGAAGATTTGTTTGGTGCCGCGTAAGCTCCGCTTGTTCGCGTTGCAAAAAAGGGCTGGATCGCTTGCCAATTTCCGTATCTACTGCTGTAACAATCTGCTCGGCTTCATCTAATTTCTGGGCATCGAATAATGTGGGCAGTTGATCCATTTCACTTTGAACGCGCTGCGCTGTCTGGATATCTTGTAGATCGGTATCGATAGCCACATCATTTTTTCTTAGCGAAGAAGCTTGTTCGAGACTCTTCATGGCTGAAGAATAATCACCGTTTGTTGCAAAATTCGCGGCATCGGCTTGGAGTTTTGCTACTCGCGAACCCATATGGGCTTGATACTGATTCCATCCGTACACTCCTACTACAATCAATAACACCAATACGGCAAAAGCTAGCCAGGAGCTGCTTCTCGCAAAAAAAGAAGGCTTAGCTTCAGATGGATTATATCGATCATTCGCTCCTTGTTGACCAGATAACACGGCAGAAGGCAAAAGCGTCGGGGTTGGCTCTACCTTTACCTGCTCTTTTTTGCCTTTATTAAGATTGATTGTCGTCTTGTTCTCTACGTCTGAGTTCAAACGCGTTCCGCACGAAAAACAATACGCGGCACCTTTCGGTTGCTCCGCTCCACATTTGTCACAATACATCTACAATCCCTCCCAAAGATCGACACGTCACTGTCATCTTCATCTTTTTTTGTATATGAAATCACGTTTGCTTGTTTGCTTTTAATGTAACATAATTTATAAAATTTTAGGGCAAAAATTCCTTTGAAGTCATCTCTTGCAAATGAACGATATCGTTTCGTAAGGTTTCACATGGTAAAATAAAAGTGTTGATCGCTTCAATAAGATTATTCGCAACCCAAAGGAGTTTATTCCATGATTAAAAATGAAAAAATCAAAGCTGCCGAAGTGGATGTAACGGGCGTGAATGGCGAAGCGTTAGGAATTATGCCGACTAAAGACGCCCTAAAACTTGCTAAAGATTTGGGCGTGGATCTGGTCTGCACTTCGCTGTACTCTAGCCCACCTCCTTGCACCCTCATTTCTTCGGGTAAAGCCAAAGAAAACAAACAGCAAGAGAAAAAAGCGGCACGTCCAGCAAAAGTGAAAGAAATTCGATTGACCGCAAATATCGAAGAACACGATTACGATACGAAAAAAAATCAAGCGCAGCGTATTCTCGCAAGCGGCGATTCCGTGCAATTCGTCGTTAAAGTCTCCGGCAAAGAAGGCGCGAAAGCAAAAGAACTACTCGAAGAATTATTGCGCGATCTCAAAGACAGCGGCACGAAAAAAACCGGAATTCAAGTCAGCGGCAAGCAAGTCGCGGTACAAGTAGACCCGGTGTAAGCAAATCAAAGGTTAGAAAACGGGCAGACTCGCACTCTAGAGCTGCCCGTACTTTTTACATAAGGAAGGCGATTGGGATGACAAAAAAGGCACAAATGAATCTAGACGATACGCTATACCAGTTGTTTGACGGTACGCATTTGCAAGATAAAGCGCATCTTGCGATGACGTTGCATACCGTAGACGAAGACGGATATCCGCATCAAGCGATGGTAAGTGCAGGCGAAGTGTATGCGGAATCTTCCGAGCAATTGCGGATTGCTTTGTGGCTCGGAACCACAACGACCGGAAATATGCTCCGCACCGGCAAAGCGTTAATTGGAGTCGTATACGAAGGCGTCTCTTATACGATCTCCCTACAAGCCCAAACGTTACCAGAGCTTGAACAATCCAAGCATCCTCGCGCACGGTTCGTAGCAAAAATACGTGAAGTGCGTGCTGATGTAGCAAAATATGCGACTTTAACAAGCGGAATTACGATTGAGCTTCATGATCTACAAGCCGTTGTTCAAAGATGGCAAGAAACATTGGAGGAATTAAAAAGATGAGTGAATTCAAGATTGAATCGATAAATTTCGATTGGAGTGTGTTTCCGAGGTTAGAGACGCCGCGACTCCTATTACGACAAGCGAAGCCTAGCGACCGCGAAGGGCTATTCGCCTTATACGGAGATGAAGAAGTGATGCGTTATCTCCCGCTTGAAGCTTTTCAATCGATTGAAGAAGCCGACGACGAAATGAACTGGCACGCTCGGATTTTCCAAGAGCAGACGGGTCTACGTTGGATGATCGAAGAAAAAGCGACCGGTGACTTTGTGGGAACTTGCGGCTTTCTTGGTATTGAAAAAGAACATCACCGAATGGAGATCGGTTACGATCTGGCTCGGCAACATTGGGGAAAAGGCTTGATGCCAGAAGCGATCAGCGCTGTCTTGCATTTCGGCTTTCATTCACTTGAAGCGAACAAGATCGAAGCCCGCGTCGATCCAGACAATGCTGCTTCAATTAAGCTGATGGACAAACTTCATTTCGTTCAAGAAGGCATCCTGCGCCAACACGAATTCGAAAAAGGACGTTACGTCGATCTTGCCGCTTATTCGATATTAAAAAGCGAGTATGAGGCAGCGCTCTTTTCGACTGAAACAGAAACAACTGTTTAGGCGACTGTGTTCGTCCGTATTAAAAAAGCCGGAACCTCTACGCTTAAGCGAAAAGGTTCCGGCTTTTTTACTCGTTATTATTTGCTATCATTGTCCGTATCCGTCTGTACCGCCTTTATATTTCCCATAAGCCCCGTACACGATATACGCCGCTCCAAGCGCGATATAGATATAATTAATCCAGCTGAACCAACCGCCCTCCGCATTGACGGAAGCCGCGACAGCTACCACGATAATCATCGCGGCATTTTCGACCAAGCGATACTCTGCTCCGTAACGCTTGAAGCGGTATCCGATCATCGCAGCTGAGATGACCATCAATCCAAGTACGATGTAAATCAACAAATCTTAAATCCCCCTCCACCTTATCAATCTCCGGCTTCGCCTTCCACGCCTTGCCCGTGATACAGCCCGCTGTAAAATCCACCTTGCTCAAGGAGTTCGTCATGCGAACCGTGTTCAAGCAGCCCGCCGTCTTTCAGTACCAAAATCTGATCGGCTTGCCGAATCGTATTGAGACGATGCGCAATCACAAAGCTTGTTCGACCTTTCATCAGACGCTGCAAGCCTTGCTGAATCTTAATTTCTGTGACGGTATCGATACTGCTCGTGGCTTCGTCCAGTACCAGAATCGCCGGATCGGCAAGCATCGCGCGCGCAATCGCAAGCAATTGCTTTTGACCTTGGCTGATGCCGCTACCGCCGTTGCTTAGCATTTTATCATATCCGCCTTGCAGCCGGACGATAAAGGAATGGGCATTCGCAAGCTTCGCTGCTTCTTCGATCTCTTCGTCTGTCGCATCCAATCGTCCGTACCGGATATTGTCGCGAATTGTCCCTTCGAACAAAAATGTTTCTTGCAGCACAAACGCCATATGCGAACGTAAATTTTCGCGCTGGATACTTCCGATTTCTTTGCCATCGATGGTGATTTTGCCGCCGCTTGCATCATAGAAACGTGATAACAGTTGGATCAGCGTCGTTTTGCCTGCTCCGGTGGGACCGACCAAAGCAATCGTCTCGCCGGGCTTCGCTTCAAACGAAATATCCGATAATGTATTGCGTCCTTCGTCATAGCCGAAAGATACCCGTTCGAACTTCACCGCGCCTTCGATATGTTCAAGCTTCGATGCTTTGCCTTCGTCTTTGTTTTCGACTTCTTCGTCCATGATCTCGAATACCCGCTCCGCACCCGCTATCGCAGATAACAGCGTATTCCATTGGTTCGCCAGATCGTTCAGCGGACGCGTGAACTGACGCGCGTATTCGACGAATACGATAATGACGCCGATCGTCACTTGACCGTTGATCGCCAAAATCCCGCCGATCCCCGCAACCAATGCAAAACTCAGATTGTTCAGACTGTTCATCAGCTTTGGGATCATGCCCGAGATCGTTTGCGCCCAAAATCCAGACAACCGAATTTTTTCATTACGTACGGCGAATTCTTTTTTTACCCGGTCTTCTTGCGAAAAAGCTTTAATGATGCGTTGACCCGACAACGTTTCTTCGATATAACCGTTCAGATCACCGAGATTGCTTTGGCGTTCTTTGAACAGCGGCCCGGTGCGGCGTGTAATCCAGCGCATCCCAACCGCCATCAGCGGCACGACGATAAAAGTTAGCAGCGTAAGCAGCGGGCTTAGACTCAGCATTACGCCAAGCGTCCCGAACAAAATCAGAATACTCGAAAAAATCTGAATCGCTGAGCTGTTCAGCGTCGCGCTCACGTTCTCGATATCGTTCGTCACCCGGCTCATCAATTCGCCTTGCTGACGTTTCCCGAAAAACGGAATCGGCAACTTATGTAGATGCGAAAATAGATCCACGCGCATCCGGTACACCGTTTCTTGTGCGATTTCGATCATCCATATACTTTGTAAAAACATCGTGATCGGTCCAAGTACATACACGATGCCAAGTACAACGAGGAACCACACCCATCCCAGTCCCCAAAAAGCTCCGTCGCCGCTCAAATAATCATCGACCGCGACGCCGATCATATACGGACCCAGCAGTGACAAAGCCGAGCTAAGCACGACCATAAACAAAACCAGACTCAACTTCAGCTTGCGCTGCGCTAAATACTTCCAGATCCGAGCTAACGTGCCGGAGACATTTTTCGCCCGCTTTTTCTTTTTATACTCGCCGCTGGCTTTGGAAGGATCGGCAATAACGGGCGGTCTGGGCTGACGGAAAGCTTCTGTCCATCCATTAGGCATGCAACGCTTCCCCCTGTTCGAATTGAGATTCGTAAATATGACGGTACAGTTCCGATGTGCGCATCAATTCTTGATGAGTACCGCTGGCAATCAATTGCCCTTCATCCAGCAGCAAAATCAGATCGGCAGCTTGCGTCGAGCTAATCTTTTGCGTGATCAAAAATGTCGTACACGAAATATCTTCTAAAGCTCCAAGCAATCGGCTTTCTGTCGCCAAATCCAGTGCACTTGTACTGTCATCCAAAATCAAAATCGACGGACGGCGCACCAATGCGCGAGCAATCGATAACCGTTGTTTTTGTCCGCCTGACAAGTTAACGCCGCGTTGCCCAAGCTGCGTATCGTAACCGTTCGGCAACTTTTCAACCGTTTCATGAATCTGTGCAATTTTAGCCGCTTCTACGATTTCTTCGAATGTAGCATCTTCTCTGCCCCACGCGATATTTTCGCGAATCGAGCCGGTAAACAGCAATACTTCTTGCGGCACATACCCGATACTGCGGCGTAGATGCTCCGTATCCCAGTCATCGATATTTCGACCGTCGATCAAAATCTCGCCTTCCTCCCGATCATACAAATGCGGAATCAGTTGCACCAAAGACGATTTGCCTGATCCCGTCGCGCCCATGATCGCTACCCGTTTGCCCGCACCGATTCCAAACGAGATATTTTCCAACACTTGAATCTCGCTGGTCGGATAGTTGAACGAGACGTTACGGAACTCGACTGCACCTGCGATCGCAACTTCTTTAGATTGATATTCCGCCGAAATAGGTTTGGCTTGAGCATCTGTCTGTACGAATTCGCCGTCCGACGTATCCAGCACTTCTTTAACCCGTTGAGACGAAGCGCCTGCGCGGGAAAAAGTAACCGCAATCCACGAAAATGCAGACAATGCTCCGATCGTGCGCAGCGCGTAGTTTGCCACCGCAACGACTTCGCCGACACTCGCGCTACCCGATGCAATATATCCGCGTCCGAACCACAATACCGCGATAATCGACGCATTCATCACCAGCATGATGAAAGGCATCGTAGTCTCGGTTAAACGCAAAGCCGATACCGTGTTTTTCATTAATTTATTGCTGGAAGCCGCGAAACGACCATTTTCATGCTTCATCCGTACAAAAACGCGTATCAGACGAATACCGGTCAGATTTTCTTGAATCACACCGTTTACTTTATCGAGGCGTTTTTGTACATTTTTGAACATCGCACCTGCGCGGCGCATAATCCATAGCACGAATACCAATAGCAGTGGAACGGTAAGCGCTAGCATTAATCCCAATTTAAAATTGACGACCATCGCCATTGCCACGCTACCGATGACGACCAATGGAACCCGCGTCATAAAACGCAAACTCATGAAGATCGTGTCTTGCAGCATCGTAATATCGCCGGTCATGCGTGTAATCAGCGAAGACGTGGCGAACTTACTAAATACCGAATACGAGAACGATTGCACTTTGTCATACAGCGTCTCCCGTAAATCGCTTGCAAATCCTTGACTGGCATACGATGCGAAAAAAGAACTGGCAACCCCTGCCGCAAAAGCGAAAAAGGTTCCGATCAGCAGCACGCCTCCCCACATCCAGACGACGCTTAAATTCGAATTGGTGATGCCATCATCAATGATTTTCGAGATCAAGTAAGGTTGTGCCAACTCGACGGTCAGCTCGATCACCATCATGAGAAGCGCCAGCAAAGATGCAGTGCGGTACTTCTTTAAAAAGGCAAAGACTAGCGACATAATGATTCCTCCGACCCCTGCTACTGTAGTGGAAAAAGAATTAACCGACGGACAATATATTCATTATACCGAATTAAAATTCACATGAGGCTGACAAACGTTAACCTTTTTACAAACCGGCGCGTTTATACAGGTATATGTTAAAATTTATTTACCCTTCCTAGTTTGGAAATAACGATCTGATGTTCGGAAATTTCAAATTTTGTCAAAGGAGATTTCGAAAAATGGGAAAAAAGCCTTTTTTCACGACCGCAGCACCTTCACCGGATTTGAGTTTAAGTCAAAATTCGAACTACAAAAAGTTGTTTACCGCTGTAGCACTCACTTTTTTGGGAGATGGATTAACGCTAACGGCTGTACCGTGGCTTCTATCCGACATGACCCGCGATACATTCGAAGCTTCGCTCGTCACGACTGCGATGCGGCTGCCGTGGCTGCTATTCAGCCTCCCGATTGGCGTACTGATCGACCGGTATTCGCGTAAAAACATCGTCGTCGTCTCAAGCTTGCTGCGTGCGATTACGTTAATTGCATTGACCCTCTGTATCGCTCTGGACATGATCAGTATTCCGCTTTTAATGATATTCACCTTTTTGATCGGCGTGAGCCGGGTTGCTTTCGACAGCACGGTGCAGACCTTGATTCCGCGCATCGTCCATTCAGACCGACTTGAAAAAGCCAACGGACAATTTACCGCAGGGCAGCTGATTACGAGCGATATTCTCGGCGCATCGCTCGGCGGGTTAATCGTTACGATTGGGCTGATTATCCCGTTTATGCTGGATTCTTTTACAGCCGTGATTTCGATATTGATTTTGCTAACGCTACGCGGTGCTTTCAGACCTGACGCTGCACCGACAGAGCCAACCTCATCCGTCAAAACTTCGCGCAAAAGTTGGCTTCGGGAAATGTCAGAAGGCTTCACATACATACGCAGTACCCTCTTACTACAAGTACTATCTCTTATGTCGGTTCTGGTAACGCTAACTTTCTCAGGCATGGTCGCTACTCAAGTCTTTTTCGTACAAGACGTACTCGGCTTAAATTCGTTTGGCTTCGGAATCTTGCTGGCAATCGCAACGGTAGGCAGTGTGATTGGTAGTCAAGCCGTATCTCGCTGGCGCAAACGCAACGAAGCCAACACCGTCATGTTGCTGTCGCTTCTTGCGCTAGGCATCTTCTATGGCATCGCAGGATTTACGCGTAGCCCTTATATCGTAGGAGTTTGTTATTTCTGCGCCGCCTTTTTTATCGTGACCTATAATGTCGTGCGTTCGTCGATTATTCAGCGTACCGTTCCCGATCATCTGCTGGGACGAGTCGGCAGTGTATTCCGATTCTTATCACTGGGCATGGGCGCGATCGGCGCACTGCTCGGCGGCTTGATCGTATCGCTCGGCGAAGACTCTTTAGGCTTAAGCCGAGTCGCCGCCTTGCAAATGCCGTATTGGATCGTTGCGGTCGTCAATCTGATCTTGACGCTGATTGCTTTTATCGTGCTGCGTAAAGCTGCTGATTCGCAGCGTTCAGCTTAATTCTGTACTAGACGTTCTAGCAAGCAGGAAGCCGCTTATCGCGATGATAAGCGGCTTTGCTTGTAGAGCCCTACATTTAGCGAATAGACACTGAATTACTAAACACTCTACGCTGAATTTCTCGTTTGCCGCCTGCAAACTCCAATCGGAATGTCTTTTCCGCTTGAATATCTTGCGAAGAAAATCCAAGCATCACGTCCAATTGTACGTTTTCGAGCACCAGCTTCAGATCGCGGTCGTGATAGCCGATCGAATCAAAATCAATATTGAATTCCAGCGATGCCGACTGACCCGCTTCGATCGATACGCGCTTGAAAGCTTTCAATTCGCGTTCCGGTTGCAGAACGCTTGCGTATTTTTTACGCACATACACTTGTACGACTTGATCGCCTTCACGGTCGCCGGTATTGCGAATATCTGCGTTCACGATGATGCCGGTATCGGTCTGCTGGAACGTTACGTTTTCCGCTGCAAAAGTCGTATAGCTTAGACCATAACCAAATGGATACAACGGCGCCAAATCCATCTCCAAATATTTCCCACGCCAAAATTGCTTATGCCCCGTCGCAAGTTGTGCATAGTGTACAGGCAATTGTCCCAAGGCTTTTGGCAATGTCACCGACAATTTCCCGCCCGGATTATATGCACCCGTTAGCGTCTTCGCGATCGCGCTGCCTCCGCGCATTCCCGGTTTCCAAGCTTCGAGAATCGCATCCATCGATTGGCTTTCTTCCAATAACTCTAATGGACGTGCGTTGCAAAGGACTAACACGACTGGGCGTCCGGTTTCTTTCAATGCGCGGAGTAGCTTTTTTTGCTCAGGCGACAATGTAATCTCGACGCGGTCGGTCGATTCGCCGCTATCGTTTTGCCGTCCCATCCCGCTTGTATCGCCGCACACCGCAATAATGACATCCGCATCTTGCGCTGCTGCCACTGCTTCTTCGATCTGGTAAAAGTCTGCATTGCCTTCGTAATCGGTCGTGTCTTTAATTCCGATTCGGTAAACGACTTCGCTATTCGGCAACGCTTGCGCGATACTTTCGTATACGGTAGGCATATCTTGATGATACAAATCTTCGTAACGGGTATCTTTCTTTTTGAAAAAGAGCGTACGCGCTAGTACTTCTTCTTCCGTCAACCCTTCGGAATGATAATACATATCTTCGATATGCGCCGGATAAGAGTAATCGCTGTAGCCAAATTCTTTGACATGCGCAAGCGGTCCGATCACGGCGATTTTTTTGAGCGCCGGATCAAGGGGCAAAAGATTGGATTCGTTCTTAAGCAGCGTCATTGTGCGCAGCGCCATTTCTTCGGACAGCTCCACCATATCCGGCGTGCAGACCGACGAAGATGTAGCTTCTTCGTTTACATAGGGCTGGTCGAACAGTCCGAGACGGAATTTCAGATCCAATACTTTGCGCACGGCAGAATCGACCAGTTCAATAGCGACGTCACCTTTTTCAACAAGACCCCGCAAATACTTTTCGAACATAAAGTCCAGTTCACATTCGATTCCGGCTTCGAGTGCGAGCTTCACCGCTTCTTCTTGCGTCTCGCAATATTCTTGGAACGACTGGATTAACTGAATGCCGTTGCCATCCGATACTGTCAGCCCTTCAAAGCCCAATCGTTCTTGAAGCAAATGCCGCAAAACATGTGCAGAAGCGTGAACCGGTACATGGTCAATCTCATGGTACGCCGCCATGATGGATAGCGCGCCCGCATCACGAATTGCTGCTTCAAAAGGTACGGCGTATTCGTCGAGCAACTCGCGATCGGTCACATGCACCGGTCCGCAGTTACGTCCGCCGTCACTGATGCCTTGCGCAACAAAATGTTTAAGCGTTGCGATAATTCCTTGCGTTAGATCCTCGGATTGCAGCCCTTGTACATAAGCAGTGCCGTATTGACTCACCAAGTACGCATCTTCGCCAAATGATTCTTCATATCGACCATAACGGTGATCGCGAATCACATCGACGACGGGTCCAAGCGCCCAACGTTCGCCTGTCGCGATCATTTCGCGGCGCATCGCATCAGCCATACGGCGGATCGGTTCTTCATCGAACATGCTGCCTGCTCCGATATTTTGCGGGAATAGCGTATGGTTACGGCTTAGTACGCCGGATGTCGCTTCCGTCATGAACAATACCGGAATCCCAAGCCGGGTTTCTTCCACGAAATGTTTTTGGATTCGATTCATGGCGCGCGCCATTTCTTCGGGTAATAGATCGGTCGCGCCGCCTATTCTGCCGATATATCCGCAACCGTGCGGGACTTTTTCGCGTGTCAGTTCGGCAGAGAAAACGAAATTTTGTACATCGGAAATCATACTGCCGGTTCGAGCAGAGGTAAGTTGAGCGACTTTTTCTTCCAGCGTCATTTGAGCAAGCAGATCGCTTACGCGAGTTTGCGCTTTTTGAGATGCGTCTTTGTATATCATGATGAATGACCCCCTCTTGGAATATAAATATCTCATTTTTATGTAAACGCTTTAATTTTTCTTTTCCAGTATATAAAACCTTTTCGGAGAAAGCTACTTTTTGTCTGCAATAAAAAAATGTTGTAGAGATTGAAATTTCAACCTCCACAACATTCGCATTTAAGGCAACGTAATATCTTCTTCCAGCACAAACGGCTCTTTAAACGCACCAGATTCCAGCAGCGGAGCAATCATGCCCGCCATTTCGCTACGGGTAACTTTTTTGTTCGGGTTTAACGTTCCAGTGCTTGTCACCGGGATTAGACCCGCTGCATAAGCCGCGCCTACATCGTCGATTGCCCACGCCGGAATATTGCGAATCCCGCCGAGACCTTCAGGCAGAGGTTGTGCTTCCAAATGAGCGGCACGCGCAACCATTGCCGCCGCTTCGGCACGCGTTACAGGAAGCTTCGGCCCAAATTTTCCTCCATCCAAATAACCGTCGTAAATACCGGCTGCGCTTAATCCTCCAACATATCGAATCGCCCAATCCGGAATCGGATCGGTGAAATAAACATCGAAAATGCTACCGTTCGCTTTCATCGCTCTGCCTAAAATTACGGTAAAGTCCGCGCGACCGATTTCAGCTTTTGGGCGGAATTTGCGATCTTTTGCCGGCTTCACGATTTCTTCTTTGTACAGGGTCATGATTGCATCCCGGTTCGGATCTTTAACAATATCGTAAAAAGGTTCCGGCGTAACAGGCTTGGCAGGTGTACCCGCAGCAGGCTTGACTGGAGCTGTATTCGTTGAAGCTTTTGGAGCTGGCGTACTTGAAGGGCTCAGCGCTGCTGCATGTGCACTTGAAAACGGTAAAGCTGGAGCCGCTAACAGAGATACAACAGCCAGTGTTAAGATTTTTTTTCGATAATTGCTGACTGTAAACTTATACTTACTCATCATTTCTTTTCCTCCTTGGCAGTTGCGTATTCATTAGAAATTATCAGATTCATCTTGAACTTTCATTCCCTGTACTACCTTACAAAAATTTTTCTTTCAATGCAAAATCCAGCAAAAAGAGCATTCTCACTTCTAAAATTGGAGAGTATTCGCTTGTTGATTTTAAATAGGTTCTGTCTCATAATAAATCAGATATAGACTTACCGAATCAAGGAGGATTTTTCTAATGACATTGAAAAGCCGTTTCGACTTTCACACACAAATCGACCGACTACAAAGTGCTTCAGAAAAATGGGACGGACGCGAAAAGATTTTCGGTGCGCCGGACGCACTCCCACTTTGGGTAGCTGATATGGACTTCGCTGCCCCTCAAGAAGTTTTGGATGCTTTGCAGCAACGCGTGACGCATGGTGTATTTGGCTACACGTTCCGTACTCCGCAATATTTCGAAGCTGTGGTGAACTGGATGCAGACCCGACACAACTGGAGTATTGAATCGGAATGGATCACGTTTACACCGGGCGTTGTGCCTGCGCTTGCTTTTGCGGTAGAAGCTTTTACAAAACCGGGCGACAAAATTGCGATTCAAACTCCGGTGTATCCGCCTTTCTATAATGTAGTACGCGAAAACGGACGCCAATTAGTGATGAACCCGCTCCGCGTGTCGGAGCAAGGCGATTATTCGATGGACTTCGACGATCTGGAATCGAAATTAGCCGACGACGTGAAAATGCTGATCTTGTGCAGCCCGCATAATCCGGTCGGTAATATCTGGTCGCGCGAAGACTTGGCAAAACTTGCCGACATCTGCTTGAAGCATGAAGTTCTCGTTATCGCAGACGAAATTCACGCCGATCTGATCTTTGAAGCGCAATCACATATTCCGTTTGCAGCCGTATCTGACGCTGCACGCGATAACTGTATCGTCTGTACCGCGCCTAGCAAAACGTTTAACCTTGCGGGATTGTCGGTATCGAATATCATCATCCCAAATCGTAAACTTCGTCTGACTTTTGAACGTACCGTCAGCAAAATGCACGGGCTAGGTTCGATCAGCACCCTTGGTGCAACTGCAACCGAAGCGGCTTACCGTCACGGCGGCGAATGGCTCGATGAACTGCTCGTCTACGTGCGCGGCAATATGGAGTACGTACAAGCGCAAATTCAAGAATATTTGCCGGAGTTATCGGTGAAACTGCCAGAAGCGACCTATTTGCTTTGGATCGATTTCCGTGGCTTAAATATGAATGCCAAAGATTTGATGCAATTTTTGCTGCATAAAGCGGGTCTTGCACTGAACGACGGCACCATGTTCGGTATCGAAGGTGCCGGATATATGCGAATGAACGTTGCGTGTTCGCGAAGCGTTATCGAACAAGCGATGGAGCAGTTAAAAGCAGCTGTAGCTGAACTTCGTTCATCGAAATAATCACATATGAATCCCCTAGCCTTTATTGCAAAAAAGGCTAGGGGATTTTTAGTTTCAGGACATCACTGCGCTATCGGTTCTGCGTATATTTTTCATTTTGAAGCGACTTTCCGGCAAAGCTGGCATCCGCGACAAACTCAGTTCCAAATCTTGCTCCGGTACTTCGTAAGTCAGCCGCTTCGCCAAATAGTCTAATCCGATTCGCATCGCGTCTATGGTCATCCATTCTCCTGCACAGCGATGCCCGGTATAAGGATCTCCCCCGCCTTGCGGAATCAGATCAAACGGGCTACCTCCCCAATGTTCAAATCGTTCAGGCTTGAACTGATCGGCTTCGTCCCATAATTTCGGATCATGTGTCGTACCGTAAATATCGAGCAGCACCATTGTGCCTTCTTCGAATTCATGCCCTTTCCAAGTAAAATCATGAATAACCGAAGCACCCAGAAACGGTGTGAATGGATAATACCGACGCGTTTCTTGAACAAACCATTGACGGTATACACGTTCATTATCCGCTAATTTTTGCTTATACTGCGGATGTTCGTGTAGCGCTATAGCGCTGAACACGACATAGCGACCAATCGCAACGATCGGTCTAACGATATTGATTAGCTCGATTGCCGCCATCCGTGCATCTAACTCCCGGTTTTGCGTATCCCGATGAAACGCCATCGCATACGCCGCCGTGTCTTCAGCAACCTTACATTCACCCGCTCGCACATCCATAATAAATCCTTCGAGCCATTCTTCGGTACGGCGCCGCGCTCTTCTTCCTGCCGCATGACGAGGTCCGATCGCGCCAAAAGCTTCGACCATATTGCCCATATCGTCGGCTCGCTCACGTACGATTTCTTCTTCAATCGGGACCCCTGACCAGCGGCAAGCTGCGCGGTACAGCAATTCTTGCGATTCGCCGAATAATTCAATCTCTTCGACTTGCTCCCAACGTTTCGCCGCCGCTTCCCATTCTTCACGCAGCAACTCCATAAAGTCATCCAGACGTTCGCGCGACATCAAAGACATAAACAACATTTTGCGATGGCGATGAGCCTCTCCGTCTAAGGTCTGAACAGCGTCTACGCCAAACAACGATTTTTGAATTCGTTTCGGAATCGCTCCGGAACGTTTGAACTTTGTCGTATCGTAAAACAATTCTGCCGCGTCTTTACCGCCTATGCAGATTGCGGGTTGTCCAAGCAGACGCGTACGAAAAATCTCTGTGTCCATTTCTCTGCGCCGTTTGAATATGTAATCGTAACCATCTTTGAGTAGCATTAAACTTTGATCCAGCGTATGTTCTTGAGGGGTTTGCTCATTATTCGTCATGATGAATCCTCCTTTGATGTTCGTTGCTTAAGCAGAGTATCGAAAGTTCTCTTGTCCTATTACCTTTTTTATCCATGAAGCAAACGGAACATTGTGAAGGCAAGAAGTGATTTCGCACAAAAAAGCTACATTAGTAGACATTCCCTAACGTAGCTTTCTCGATTTTTTATTTATTTAGCTTCTAGTTGCTTCAAGTCTTCGATCTGAATCTCCCGAATACTTTGTATGATCCGATCCGCTTGGCTCAAGTCTTGGTTGCCGGAATTGAGATTAACGAAGCCGATACAATACATGCCAGCAGCTTTTGCCGCCGCGATCCCGTGACGCGCATCTTCGAGCACAACGCAGCGAGCTGGATTTACGCCAAGCAATTCCGCAGCACGCAGGTAAACGTCTGGAGCAGGCTTGCCTTTCGGAACTTGTTCGCCGCTTACGATCACTTGAAATTCGTTTTGTAGATTGAATTTACTAAGCACCGCTTCGATAAAGATCGGCGGCGAAGAAGAAGCAATCGCGCACGGAATCCCGTTTTCTTTTAGCGTTGCGATCCATTCTCGGATTCCGTCGATCGGCTCCATCTGCGTAGCTCGCAGCACTTCGTTTTTGTGACTCAGTTGAAATTCGATAATTTCTTCGACCGACTGACTTATTCCGTATTCTTCGCGAATAATTTTCCAGAGTTCCGGATTCGTCATCCCTACATACTCTTCTAACTTTTCTTGTGTAGTCAGATGTCCATAATGCTCCATCACTTGACGATCCACCTCGAAATGCAGCGGTTCGCTATCGATAATTACGCCGTCCATATCAAAAATAAAAGCTTCGATCATAAGAGTGACTACCCCTTTCGTGACGCTATTGTTTCTTTTACCTTAACTTGGGTGAAAGGAACTGTGCAACTTTGTGACGATTCTTGCTCTTCATACATAGAGTACGTATAATATTTCACATACCTTGAATTAAAATGGATCTTGATCGTTCTATTTCAAATCTGCCGCGAAAGGGCTTGAATACAGATGAAATTTTCTATCGGGATGCGGAATATCAAAACAGCGGTAGCCGTACTGCTCTGCATACTGATTTCTTCTGCTTTGCAATTGGAATATCCGTTTTATGCGACGATTGCAACGATCATTGCGATGGAAAGCTCGATCAGCAGTTCTTATACAGCAGGCAAAAACCGTACGATGGGCACTTTGGTCGGCGCTGCGCTTGGCGGTCTATTCGCTTTTATCTTGCCGCATAATGCGTATTTGGCAGCTTTCGGGATCATTTGTGTCATCGCCGTATGTAATTTGCTAAATTGGAACAAATCGATCTCGATTGCCTGTATCGTGTTTTTGGCGATTATGCTGAATTTGAACGCTAACGAATCTGCTTTCTATTATGCGCTGCATCGGGTATTGGATACGCTGCTTGGCATCGGCGTAGCGGTATTTGTCAATTACGTATTGATCCCGCCCAAACATGATCGTAATTTGGAAAAAGCGCGTTTGCAAGTACGGCAGCATCTCTCTTCGCTTGCTCAGCAATTGTTGCAGCAAGGCGGCGGCGTTCATATCAGCCCGCTCAAAAAAGATCTATCCGACCTACAAACGGCTTACGATACGTACAAAGAAGAGTTCGATTTTGCGCGGAGCAAAAACGATGAATTAGTCTGCCGGATCGAAGAAGAATTAGACGTATATCGCAATACGTATTCGCATATGCGGATGATTCGTTTGTTGACCGATCCTGATTCGCAGGAGTTCGCGCATCTCGGTCACAGTTTATTAGAAGACTCTAGCGTAAAAGCAGAAAAGGCGCTGTCTCAAGAGTCGCAAGCTGTAATTTATCGGTATCATGTGGCTTGTATTGTAGGCGAGCTTCAGGCGCTGGGCTTGGTTGTGCCGACGGACATTGCTTATCCGTTGGAGGAAGGGTGACTGTACGGGCGGGGAGCTACATCGCTGCGGGAGACATTTGTTTCGGTCGCTTGTTGAACTTGGGAAAAAGAGATTGAAGTTTTTATTTGGTTTTTCCCAAGTTCAAAGGCGAACATTCCATTCCTTCACAAAATGTCTCCCTCCGCTAAGTGCGTACAGTTACCTTTTTTTAAATATAAAGAAAGCCGTCCTGTTATGGACGGCTTTCTTAGTGAGAAGTTTAAGCTTATAGCTAAACAGGAGCGGAGAGAGAAGTTCAGTGAAGGAGCGTAAGCGTTCGCCTTTGTGATGCAGATTTTCCGGTCATACACCGTCAAATTTGCATCGTTAATCGGGAAAATTCCAATAAAATTTCTAATCCTTTTTCCCGATTTCAACAAGCGACCTAAAGGCTTTCGAAGAAAGACACATCGTAAGCATACGCTGACGAATTTCTCTCGAAGTCAGCACGCTCCCCCACCAACCTAACTTTCTCGACATTTTCAAGCCGTCTTCTACAGGCGGCTTTTTTTATTTACTGATACTGCTTCATAAAACGCTCCATCATATAAGTGAAAGGCTCGTTATAATAACTCGCAAAATACATATCGCTACCGTGCGTACCGAACGGCATTTCGACCAGAGCCACTTGTTTGTTGCCCGCTTCTTGATACGCTTTGACGAAAGCTTCAGCGGTTTCGCGCTTCACGATGCTATCGTTTTCGCCTTGATAGATCAAAGCCGGAGTGCTGTCTGCGTTGACTAACGTCGCAGGATCGCCAAGTCGTCCGTCTTTGACATTGACATCAGCGGCTAAGCCATTTGCCGGATAATACGGAATAATGCCTTTGACGGTGATTCCTGGAGCCAATACATTGGCATAGTCTTGCGTCGTTGGCGCAAGACCTGCGGCTGCGGCTAATTGTCCGCCTGCGGAGCCGCCTGAGATAAACACCGAAGCCGGATTCGCTCCGTATTCTGCGGCGTGTTCTTCGAGATACGTCGTGAACAAACCGATATGCCGTACCATATCGTCGATCCCGTAATCGCCTACCACTTGCGGAGGGACGACAGCGGATTCGATGAACTTTTTCGCGTTACTCAGTCCGTATTGGACATCGAACACGACATAGCCGCGCGAAGCGAAATATTTGTTCATCTGTGCGTAGTTGCCTGCGCCTTTGTCGCCGATCGTCCAGCCGCCGCCGTGGATACGGATCAAGACAGAACCTTTACCCGGCAAGTTTTTGGCGTCTTTCAGCGGCATATACGCATCGAACGCAAGCTTCAATCCTTCGTCGCCGGTACTTTTTTGCCCTTCGTAAAAGACGATATCCGTCTTCACTCGGTAATCGCCGTTACGTGCGCCATAAAAATAATCCGGCAACGAAAAAGCGCTACGCATCATATTTTCGCCTTGAATCTTCATCGGATCTTTGCCAAATCCTTGTTCATACGCTTTTTGCGCTTCATTCACAATTTTTGGCGTGGAAGCAAGCGGAAGTACCGTGATCAGCAAAATCAACAATCCGCATACGCGAACCGTACCCCGGAATAACGAGATCAAGAATCCACGTTTACGACCATACATTTTAACAAGTAGCGCCGCCGCTCCCAAAAAACTCAACCCGAAAAACAACGCATATTCCGGCAAGATCGTTTCCATCCATCCGGCTTTGGCACCGCCCAGCAAAATCGCCGAGAAATATAAGCCAATTAACAAGTTAGCTAAAAACCATAGGGTCAGCAACACTTTAACGATCGATATGATTATTTTGCTACCGGAACGTTTGCTTTGCGATCCGTATGAAGAATATCCGCGTCCACCGCCTCGTTCTTCACGTTCTTCTGTACCGTATTGCAGCCGCAAAAAAGAAACCCCGGCTCCAAGTGCAAACAAAGCCAGCATAATGACTACGGTCACTGTGCTTCGGGCATCGTAATCGCGTACCGCCGAAGAAGCCAACGTATTCAAGATCGGCACCGCTGTTAATCCTAACGCATGCAGCGCCAAGTACACATACTCCCAACTTTTATGTACACCTCTACCCATCGCCAGATGCAGATTGCCAAGTAGCGCAAACAACAGCAATATCCCATACAGATTCCATATCCCTGCTGGCGAATCGACGAACAGATAGGCAATTCCCAGAGCAAGCGCAATCAGATTCGCAATCAATAACGCTATCGTGCCAAACGTGCGGATTCGACCTCCTCTACGATTGTTCGCAGAAGACGAAAATCCGTAACCGCCTGTGTATCCCATTTCCTTCTCTCCTTCCAATCAACCTCTTTAGTATCCTATTATTTTCGCGGGATTTTGTCGAATCAATAAAGCTTACGATATTCTGTCGGCGTCTTATTTTCGCTCGCTCTGAATTGTCGATTGAAATAACTTACACTCGGGTACCCGGCGTCTTCGGCGATCTGGCCGATATTGCGATCCGGATGCTCCAACAGCCATTGTTTTGCCATTTGCAGACGCGAACGCGTAATAAACTCCATCGGCGTCATTTCCATTAACGTTTTGAACAGTTTGCAAAAATAATAATCGCTTACCCCTGCTTGTTTTGACCAATCGCTTAATAAAAAAGGTTCACAAGCTTGACTCTGCATCTGCGGAAGCAAATTTAAAATTCGATTTTCTGCTTTTCCCATACGCGTCTTTTTTAACGGAACGGCTTGATGAACGAACTCTGCCAATACCCCGTACGTGAGCGTGGAAAGCCTGGATTGATGAAGCATCTGATCGCGCTGCGCTTCATCCAGCAATTCCAGATGGGCTTGCTCCCAGTTGGAGCTTTGTCGAAGCGTCCATAACGAATGACGATGAAAGCCGCGCTCAATCATATAATCGTGCAATCGGTCTCCGTAAAAATGAATCCACCTTATATCCCACGGATCATCTTCGCTGCTGTAGTAATGCTGCTTCTGAAGCGGAAAGTACAAGACGGCTTGCCCGCTGCGTAGTTCGTGTACCGTACCGTCGATTTCCACGTATCCTTTTCCAGACGCCACATAATGAATATTAAAGTTGTTCGAAGCTCCTTCTTCCCGCTTCACGTGATGTTCCGGTTGATGACTGTAATGACCCACAGATTCAGGCAAACAAAAATAAGCTTGTCGCTTCAACGTTAGCCATACCTTTTGTCTATTCATGGAGAACTCCTTAATCACAATATTGTGTTAATTCGATTCAATATATTATTATTTTCAAGCTTCCGTTCATTCATTATAATCGCATCATAGAACAAGATTCTAGCAGTTCTTCTTTGAACGAATATCCTCTTTTGCTTTTTGCATATTAAAAACCTGCTTTCGAAAGGATGTTGATCTTCATGAAACATATCCAAATTAAAGGCGCTGGAAAACCTGTATCTACACTCATCAAAGGCTCTGACTATTTTACGCATGACGGTTACGAGAAAGTCGCTCAAAATCTGAACGCCTTTTTGGAAATCGGCGGCAATACGATCGATACGGCACATATTTATAGCGGCGGACAAAGTGAACAAGTGCTCGGCAAATATATGCAAGAATACGGAAATCGCGATTCACTCGTTATTTTGACAAAAGGCGCGCATCATGACGAGAATGGTCCCCGCGTTACGCCAGATGATATTCGCAGCGACCTCATGACAAGCTTGGAACGACTGCAGACGGATTTCGTTGAATTGTACGCGCTGCACCGTGACGATGAATCTGTACCGGTCGCCAAACTCTTGGAAGCGCTTAACGAGCATATCGAAGCTGGACGTATCGGCGCGATTGGCGCGTCCAACTGGAGTTGGCAGCGCCTGCAAGAAGCGAACGATTACGCGGCGTCGCATGGATTGGTCGGATTTACGTTCAGCAGCCCGAACCTCAGCCTCGCCAAAGCCAATGAACCGTTCTGGGCAGGTTGTGTATCGGCAGACGCGCAGACTTTAGAGTGGCACAAAAAAACTCAGCTTCCTCTATTATCATGGTCTTCTCAAGCGCGCGGATTTTTCACTGGACGATTTACCAAAGAAGTTCGTGACAACGCCGATCTGGTCAGAGTGTTCTATAGCGACGAGAACTGGGAACGCCTGAACCGCGCTGAGCAGCTTGCCGCGCAAAAAAACACGACGACGATCCAAATCGCTCTTGCCTACGTGTTAAATCAACCGTTCCCGACGTGCGCATTGATCGGGGCGCAAAACCGCGAAGAATTGCTGTCTTGCGAGCAAGGTGCAGAAATCGAATTGACCGCGGACGAAGTGAATTGGCTGGATTTGAGCACGACTTCGTTAACGTAATATCAAAATTGTTTGTAGATCGTAAATTTTGCCCAGCTACCAACTAAGAGTCCGCCGGATAATGGTATGATCCAATCATTGATGAGTCATATCCAGAAAGGGGATTTCCATGTCTTGGTTTGCCGCTTCTACACCGCCTCGCCGCACTCGTAAAAAAGAGAGTCTCGCGGGGCTCTTTTTGTCGCTTCCGGTTTTGTCTTGGGCGTTGTTCGATTTTGCGAATACGATTTTTTCGTCGAATATCGTCACGATCTTTTTCCCGCTGTATTTACAGCAAGTGCTTGGCGGCGATGCCCGGATGGATCAGATCTCCAGTACCTTTATCAGTTATGCGAACGCGGCGGCAGGCTTACTGCTCGTGATCTTTACTCCGCTGCTTGGCGTATGGATGGATCGTACAGGACGCAAAAAAGCATTTTTAGTTCCTTTTGCGATCGCAGCGATCGGCTTTACTTTTTTGATGGGATTTACCGCGTATACGGATAGCCCTTCTTCTTTGTTTGGCTTACCCTTGTCGATTGTGATGGTCTTGCTCTTTTTTACCGCTGCAAAGTTCTTCTATAATTCCAGTCAGTTGTTTTACGATAATATGCTGCCGGATATTGCGACAGGGCATCAAGTTCCGCTTGTATCCGGCTTTGGCGTCGCTGTCGGCTATATCGGAACGTTGATGGGACTTGTCGTGTATGGCATTGTCGGCAGCCGCGATTACCCGCTTGCTTTTATTTTGACGGCTATTTTGTTCCTTCTATTTTCTTTGCCGATCTTTTTGCTTTACAAAGAAAAACCTGCTGCTCCTGAAAGGCTTGTACATGGAAAAAGAAAGTCTTTTTTCAGCGGCTATATCGAGATTTATCACACGTTCAAAGAAGCCAAAAAGCATCGCGCCGTGTTCATCTTCATGATCGCGTACTTCTTCTTCAATGATGCCGTGGCAACGGCGATTGCGATGATGAGTATTTATGCGACCGCCGTGATGGGTTTTAGCGCCGGGCAATTTATTTTGCTGTATCTGGTCGCGACGGTGTGTGCGATTATCGGCTCGTTCGTATTTGGCCATATCACACGCAAAGTCGGCGGCAAAATATCTTCCGCACTCGTCGCATTCGTATTGATCGGCGCATTGGTGCTTGCCGCTTTTGCTTTCTCGAATGCGGTCTTCTGGGCTGCGGCTTGTCTGTACGGCGTTGCGATGGGATCGCTCTGGGTGACTTCCCGCACGATGATCGTCGAACTTTCGCCCCCGGATAAAAGGGGTCAGTTTTTCGGCTTATTCGCGTTTTCCGGCAAATTGTCTTCCGTACTCGGTCCGCTTGTATACGGCAGTGTCACTTGGGCATTGGCGGGATATGGCACTCTAGCAAGCCGAGCAGCGTTACTTTCGCTCGTAATCATGGCGATGATCGGGCTTCTGGTGTTGATCAAAGTGCCGTACACCAAACCGATCGAAACCTCTGAAATCTAATCGAAACTTTCGTTTCTTTTGCAAAAAACGATTAAATTTTGACACGAAGGGTATCTTATAGATGGGTTTGTTTATGAAAATTTAGATGCAATACAATATAAGGAGGAATTTTCGATGACTACGAATTTGAAAGCAAAAGTGAAGTTGAATAACGGCGTGGAAATGCCTTGGTTCGGTCTGGGCGTATGGCAAGTAGAAGACGGAAGCGAAGCGAAAGATTCCGTAAACGCAGCGATTAAAGCCGGTTATATCGGAATCGATACAGCGGCAGCTTATAAAAATGAAAAAAGCGTAGGCGAAGCGATTAAAGAGTCCGGCGTAAACCGCGATGATCTATTTATCACTTCAAAAGTATGGAACGGCGATCAAGGATATGAAGAAACATTGGCGGCTTTCGAAGCGACGATGGAAAAATTGGATCTGGACGTTCTGGATCTGTATTTGATTCACTGGCCTGTAAAAGGCAAATACAAAGACACATGGCGCGCAATGGAAAAGCTGTACAAAGACGGACGTATTCGTGCGATCGGCGTCAGCAACTTCCAACCGCATCATCTCGATGATCTGCTGGAAGACGCGGAAGTCGTACCGGCTGTCAACCAAGTGGAATTCCACCCGCTGCTGACGCAAAACGAACTGCTGGACTATTGCGCGAAAAAAGGAATACAAGTGGAAGCTTGGTCTCCGCTGGCACGCGGTCTACTGTTCGACAACGAAGTAGTTAAAGGATTGGGCGAGAAATACAGCAAATCGCCAGCGCAAATCCTGCTTCGCTGGGTACTCGATAAAGGCGTAGTCGTATTGACTCGTTCGGTCAAAGAAAGCCGCATTATCGAAAATGCCGATCTGTTCGACTTTGTCCTGACGCCAGAAGAAGTATCTTCGCTGGAAGCACTGAATAATAATCAGCGCACAGGTCCAGACCCGGATAACTTCAACTTCTAATTGTAGAAAAAAGTAAAGCGATAAGACTCCAAGCCGTTTTCCTTTTGGGAAAGCGGCTTTTTAATTTTATTTTTTCCCTAAAAATTTCTTATGATATCGCTATTGATAACGTTTTCTGTGCAAAAGGTAAGTGGAATTGCTGCGTCGTTTTATGAAGTTACGTGTATGTAATATCAAGCAACCAATCCCGAAAACTTATCCGAAACGGAAGTGAAAAAATGAAGCAAGCGACAAGTGTATTCTACATATCTGCTTCGATCCTTGTTGTGCTTGTACTTTTTGGGGTTCTTTTCCCAGATAGTCTGGAGCAATCTACAGCTTATGTGCAATCTTTGATCACAGATACTTTTGGCTGGTATTACTTAATCGCCGTTACAGCATTTGTGGCAGTCTGTATTTACTTACTGGTCAGCCCTTTAGGAAGAATTAAATTGGGGAAACAAGAAGATACTCCCGACTACTCGCGTCCGACTTGGCTTGCGATGTTATTTAGCGCGGGTGTAGGTATCGGTCTTGTATTCTACGGCGCGTACGAACCGCTTAATCACTATGCGATAAGTTCAGCTACCGGCGAAGTCGGAACTGAACAAGCCGCACGCGAAGCGATGCAATATACCTTTTTCCATTGGGGTGTTCATGCTTGGGCAGTGTATGGTCTCGTTGCCATGTCTTTGGCTTATGTGATGTTCCGCAAAGGCGAACCGGCACTAATCAGCTCGACATTGACGCCTGTTTTGGGTCGCCACGCAAAAGGCGCGATCGGTAAAACAATCGATATTATCGCGGTTATTGCGACCGTAATCGGCGTGGCTACGTCGCTTGGTATCGGCGCTGTGCAGATCAACGGCGGATTATCTTATCTGTTTGGAATTCCAAACAATATTTTAATTCAATTCATTATTATTTTGATCGTTACCGTCATGTTTATGGCTTCTGCTCTGAGCGGTCTCGATAAAGGTATCCGAATTTTAAGTAACGTCAATATGATCTTGGCAGCCGCGCTGTGTCTTCTTGTATTTGTATTCGGCGCTTCGCTACTGACGCTTAATCTTTTTACCGATTCATTTGGTCGTTATTTGCAAAACTTTGTAACCATGAGTTTCCGTATCGCACCGCTTAACCCGGAAAATCGCGAATGGATTAACACCTGGACGATCTTCTATTGGGCTTGGTGGATCTCTTGGTCGCCATTCGTCGGAATCTTTATCGCACGGGTATCGAAAGGTCGTACGATTCGTGAGTTCGTCGCTTACGTGTTGCTGGCTCCTTCGGTAATCGGCTTTATCTGGTTCTCGATCTTTGGCGGATCTGCGATCGCGATTGAACGTAGCGGAAAAGCGACGCTGTCTCAACTCATTCCTGAAGAAACGCTGTTCGGCATGTTGCATACCTTCCCATTTGGCATGGCAACTTCAATCCTCGCGGTTGGTCTGATTGCAATCTTCTTCGTCACTTCCGCAGACTCCGGTACATTTGTACTGGGGATGATGACGACAGGCGGTGCACAGAATCCGAATAATATTTTGAAAGTCGTGTGGGGTCTGATGCTGACTGCTATGGCACTCGTATTGCTGTACTCAGGCGGGCTTCAAGCTCTGCAAAACATGATGATTATATGTGCGTTCCCATTCTCTTTTGTCATCATCATGATGGCGTTCAGTCTAATCAAAACGCTAAACAAAGATTCGCATGAAATGGGACCGACTACGCGTAGACCCAGACGTGCAGCGAAGTTGTAGATTCAAATCATAGATCCGTGTAAGGAGGAAGCGCAATGGCTACTCTTGCAAAAGCAATATCGCTTGCCGCCAAGTATCATGAAGGTCAGACCGATAAAGGCGGACGTCCTTATATTTTTCATCCGGTACGCTTGATGCTCAAAGCGCTCACGGAAGAAGAACAGATCGTCGCCGTCTTGCATGACGTGGTCGAAGATACGCCGCTTACGCTGGAAGATTTGCGCAAAGAAGGGTTCTCGGAAGAAATCGTCGAAGCGATTGACCGTCTATCTCGCCGCGAAAACGAATCGTATTCAGCGTTCATTTTGCGGATCAAACCGAACAGGCTAGCGGCGCGGGTGAAAATTTTGGATCTGCAAGACAATATGGATCTGACCCGGATCAAAAAGCCTTCGGAAAAAGATCAAAAGCGTCTACTGAAATACAGCCGTGCGTTAGATACTTTGTTGTCGCATGGCGAAGAAAATTAATCTTTTCAAATGCTGTAGGTACGCTTGATCAACACGTAAAAAAGCTGCACACTGTTCTCCATCGTTATAGATGGGAAAACGGTGTGCAGCTTTTTTAGCTTTTTACGAAAATATAGATTTGGATCGAACTCCGGAAGCTATAAGCAAGCTTATGCCGAAGATCAGATCCCAAGCCGTCATCGTATAGACCGACAACCGTTCGAACACGGCTGGATGACCGAATAGATCGGACACCATGATCAACAAAGCCAAAATACCGAAGATACCGAGCCCGACCCCAACCCAGCGCAAACGCGGATACAGGCTACGCAGCGATAATCCGGCAAAAATCAAAGCTAGATTCCCTCCGATAATCGCTAGCGCTGCACCGGTTAGATGCGGGCTTACTCCTTCGTAAGAAACCCCGGGGAAAATTCCGATCAGAATATTTCCGATTCCGTGAACACAAGCTGCGGCAAAAGCGATCCATTTACTTTTCCCTGTAAGCAGCGGCAAGGCAAACCCGTACCCCAAAGCAAACAAAATCCCGTGCATCATAAATCCGAAGTTCATTACATAAGCAAGCGGCGAAAACACCTCGCGTCCGTCGATATTCAGCGGCCCTGCAACGCCTAGATCGCTAATATAGTTGTACGCATATCGGTAAGGCGGAGTTTGCCACGCGTAAGCGGCGATCGCTTCGGTCAATACATAGATGATTGCAGCGAGTATAAATAAAATCGAGCCTATAAAGGTTGTGCGCGAAGAACGAATGTTAAGCTTCATAGTTAATAGATTCAGCTCCTTTTTGAGTATTCAGATCATGCGAAGCTTATTTATTATATCCGATTCATGCTCTATACACCGAACGAACGATTTCTTCGAACCGAACTCGGGTTTCTTTGTTACCGCTGCTCAATATGACTTTGTAGGATTCGGCGGATCTCACTGATCCGCTGCGGATCAATCCGCGCCAGCGGGTTACCGCCGAAGCGCGCCGCCGATCCGATATGGATGCGCCGCGCATGAGTTGCGTCCAAAAAAGGGCGCAAATTGTCCGCTGTTAAGCCGGCGCCGGCGAGGATCCGCGGCGGTGCTGGCTTGGATTCCGTGATTGCGGAGCGGCGCAGCAGCTCGGCAATCACGGAGGCTCCTTTGGGCGCAGCCTTTGCGCCGCCCGAGGTCAAAATGTCCGTCACCTGCGGATAGACGGACAGCACTTCCAGCGCGCGGTGAAGCGGCTTCGCTTCGTCAAACGCGCGGTGGAACGTGAACGCAAGGCGCTGCCCCGCGTTCACCAGTTCTTCCAGTGCGGAGGTATCCACCGCACCGTCCGGCGTTAATACGCCGGTCACTACATCAAGCCCGCCTACGGCTTGGATGCGGCGAATATCTCGCCGCATCCCACGCAGTTCGTCTTCCGTGTAGACGAACGAACCTCCCCGCGTCCGTACCATGACGCGGATCGGTACTTGCACCGCGCTACGCATCTGCGCGGCTTGCGATAGATCCGGCGTGACACCGCCGGATAACGGATCGGCGATCCATTCGATCCGATCCGCGCCTCCTTGCACCGCCAAGACAGCGTCTTCCGGTGTATAGGCAATCACTTCCAGCAACATCGTCATCCCTCCGAGTCGAGATCGTTTTTACCGTACAAAAAACCTTACCTCTCCTATTGAAAGGAAAGATAAGGTTCTTGGCAATCTTTATTGTGGAATATACACAAAATAGATTCAGCTTAGACCGAAGTCGCCCCTTGTCCGCCATCAATGCGGTAGTAGGAACCTGTGATAAAGGAAGCTTTCTCAGAAGCTAAAAATACCATCAGATCCGCGATCTCGGAAGCTTCCGCATAACGATTCAGCGGTACGCTGGCTTCGAAGCTTTTTCTTGCCGAATCTTCTTGACCCGGAGAAGCATTTGTTTCGATCGAACGCATCATGTTGGTATCTACGCCCGAAGGTGCTACGGCGTTCACGCGAATTCCATATTCAGCCGCTTCCAGAGCAGCTGTCTTGTTAAGCGCGATCAAAGCGTGTTTGGATGCGACGTAAGCCGACATTCCCGGTGCTCCAAGCAGACCGCCATTCGATGCGGTATTGACGATCGCGCCGGATTTTTGATCTTGCATGACGCGAAGGACATATTTGAGTCCGAAAAATGCCCCCATAACGTTAACACCGAGCACGTTCATGTAGTTTTCTGCGGTTTGATCCACGATTGGAGCAAAAGCGCCATTGATACCCGCATTGTTCACAAAAACATCGATTCGTCCATATTTGTCGACGGTATCTTGAACGTATTTTTGTACGTCTTCTTCTTTGGATACATTACCGGTTAAAAGCAGCACATCCGCTGCGGACAACGATTCAGCCGCTTTTTGCAGCGGTTCGAGTTTGAGATCAACCAATGCTAGCTTTGCGCCTTCTTTGGCAAAAGCTTGAGCAGCAGCGATTCCGATGCCGCCGGCAGCTCCGGTAATTAATACGACTTTGTTTTCGAATTGCATAAGACATCCTCTTTTCTGTAGTTACTATATTTTTAATAGCTTATATATTTATATTACACCTTTGTAATGGATTTGAAAAGCTTAAATTCATATTATTGTCATAACATTCACTTTGTTAATAAAAAAGCGGGTTTATCCGCTTTTTTATTAACCGAAATCTCCGAACTCTTAACACTTTTAACGAAACTCGGGTGGAATTCTGCGTGCGACGCCGGTTTTCATCGCTGCTTTAACGACCGCATCTCGAATACGATCTACGACTTTATCATTGAATACACTCGGAATAATATATTGTTCGTTCAGTTCGTCGTCTTCGACAACAGAAGCAATCGCTTGTGCCGCCGCTACTTTCATCGCTTCGTTAATCACACTCGCGCGGCAGTCCAAAGCTCCGCGGAACATGCCTGGGAAGCACAGTACGTTGTTGATTTGGTTCGGGAAATCGCTTCGTCCTGTCGCCAGTACGCGGACGTGTGCTTCTGCAAGTTCCGGGTCGATCTCAGGATCAGGGTTCGCCATCGCGAACACGATCGGATCAGCCGCCATTGATTTGATATGATCCAAAGTCAGCAAATTTGGACGAGACACGCCGATAAAGACGTCTGCTCCTGCGATGACTTCATCTAGCTTGCCTTGTTCGCCATTCGGATTGCAGTTATCGGCAATCCATTCCCACATTGGATTATCGTATTTTTCCGCTTTGTGCAGAGCACCGCATTGATCAACCGCAATGACGTTGCGCGCTCCCGCAGACAACATCATTTTGATGCAAGCCGAACCTGCCGCTCCGACGCCGAGCAAAACGATTTTGGCATCTTCCAACTTTTTGCCGACGATGCTCAGCGCGTTAAGAAGCCCTGCGAGTACTACGACAGCCGTACCGTGCTGATCGTCATGGAAAACGGGAATATCCAATTCTTCCGAAAGTCTACGTTCGATTTCGAAGCAGCGCGGCGAGCCGATATCTTCGAGATTGATTCCGCCGAAAGCCGGCGCGATCAATTTAATCGTACGAATAATTTCCTCGGTGTCTTTTGTATCCAGACAGATCGGGAATGCGTCCACGCCTGCGAACTGCTTGAACAACATCGCTTTACCTTCCATGACCGGCATCGCGGCTCTCGGTCCAATATCGCCAAGCCCTAGCACGGCTGTCCCGTCAGAAACGACAGCCACCGTGTTGCGCTTGATCGTTAACGTAAACGCTTTTTGCGGATCTTCATGAATCGCACGGCATACTTTGGCTACGCCAGGCGTATAGACATGAGACAAATCTTCGCGGTTTTTGACTGGCGATTTCGATTGAATTTCGATTTTACCACCCAAATGCGCCAAAAAGGTTCGGTCCGATACGTTCACGACCGTTACGCCCGGTAACGCTTCGACCGCTTCCAGTACAGCATCTCGCATTTTTTCAGGTAGATTGACGGTCAAATCTCGAATCGTATGCTCAGGGCTGGCGTGGATTACGTCGATCGCGACCACGTCGCCGCCGCCATCGCCGATTGCACCTGCTACCTCGCCGAATGTGACCTGTCTTTTATCCATTTGCAAACGTATAATCATGCTCGTTCCAAGTGCCATCGTCTACCTCCTGTGGATACGAAATAAAGGAAAGTTCCAACCTTCCATCTTTAACCTGTTAACGCTTACAACCCAATTCGCAATTATTATAGCACACCTTTTTATTCTCCGCTTTAAGCATTGCATGTTCTGGAGTGGACATTTATTACAAATTCGTACTTTCACCAAATGTTCCCATGACCTTGTCGTGTTATACTAGAATAGACAGAGAGCGCATGGAAAGAGATAAATAAATCAATATAAAAAGCGGCACTGCTGCGACACTTTAACTACTTGTCGTAACATCCGCATGGAGGAGAGACACGAATATGGAGAGAAGCATTGTTTTTTTCGACCTTGACGGCACACTCCTGAACGACGAGAAACAACTCAACGATTCTACCAAAGAAGCGATTGCGGCTTTAAAAAAACAAGGGCATATCGTTGCGATCGCAACGGGACGCGCACCGTTCTTTTTTGAGCATATCCGCAAAGAACTGAATATCGATACGTATGTCAGCTACAACGGATCGTATGTGGTACTTGAAGGCGAGGTCGTGTTCACGAACCCGTTAAACGCTGAAGCTCTGCAACGATTGACGGATATTGCGTTGGAAAATGACCATGCGATCGTTTATATGGATCATGAAGATATGCGTGCGAATGTGCCGGATCACGAACGCGTGACAGAAAGTATTACGACCCTCAATATCGGGATGCTTCCTTCGCATGATCCGAAATATTATCAAGATCGCTTTATTTATCAATCTTTGCTGTTCTGCGCAGAAGGCGAAGAAAAACCTTACGAATCGCTTGTGAGCGCATTTGATTTTGTTCGTTGGCATCCTGTCTCTGTAGACGTTCTTCCGTCTGGCGGGAGCAAGTTCAAAGGCATCGGTAAAATCACAGAAAAACTCGGGATTCCTTTGGAACGTCAATATGCTTTTGGGGACGCGCTGAACGATCTGCAAATGCTGCAAGGGATTCCGAACAGCGTCGCGATGGGCAACGGTCTGCAAGAAGCAAAAGACGCTGCGAAATGGGTGACGACTTCGAATAACGAAGACGGCATCGCACACGGGCTGAAGTTGGCTGGATTGCTTTAATCTTTTTTATCAAATAAGCGGAGGCGTGAACATGGAACAAAGTATTATCTTTTTCGATATCGACGGTACATTGGTAGACGAGCAAAAAAATGTACCCCAATCAGCTAAAGACGCAATCCGCGAATTGCAAAATCAAGGGCATATCGTCGCGATCGCAACCGGAAGACCGCAATTTATGTTCAAAGAAATTCGCGAACAACTCGGTATCGATACGTATGTCAGCTATAGCGGTCAATATGTCGTGTTGAACGGTGAGGTCATCTACACCAACCCGATTCACAAAGAATCGCTGGAACAACTGACGAAAATCGCGCTGGAACATAATCACCCGGTTCTTCTGATTGATGACAAAGAAATGAGAGCGACCGTACCCGATGACGAATTCGTCGCGCAAGGCTTTGGGATGCTGCTGAACTACGTAAAGCTGTCCCAAGTCGAAGCTGAATTTATTCAAACCGGTTCGGTCTATCAAGCTTCTCTATTTTGCAGCACCGAAGATCAGCAATTATACGACGCGATCTTCCCTGCATTGTCGTTCATCCGCTGGAGCCCGATCTCCGCAGACGTTCTTCCGGCAGGCGGAAGCAAACTCGAAGGCATTCGCAAAATTACCGAAAAGCTCGGCATCCCGCCGGAGCGTCAATACGCGTTCGGCGATGCTCTGAACGATATGGAAATGCTCAGCGGAATCACCAATAGCGTCGCGATGGGCAACGGCCTCCCAGAAGTCAAAGCCGTCGCCAAATTCGTCACCAAAACCAACGAAGACGACGGCATTGCACATGGCTTGAAATTAGTCGGCTTACTATAAGCAGTTATAATCTAAGCATCTAGAAAGACGGCGATCTCGCCGTCTTTCTTTTATTCAAACGCCAACTTAACTGGAAGCGAAAAGACGGAGGGTGAAATTCAGTGCAGGAATGGAATGTTCGCCTTTGAAATCGGGAAAATCCAAATTAAATTCCAATCAAATTTTCCCGATTTCAACAAGCGACCGAAACGAATTTTACCCGCAGTTTTTTCGCTTCCCTCACCCAACAACACTTTTATCATCTTTCCCCATAACAAGAAGTAGATAATGATATACTAGCAAAAGAATGACGAATCGGAGACTTAAGCAAGATCGGTTTGTTCACTACTTACATCTTTGGAGGTTCACCTTAATTATGCTTACTTTTGACCAAAAAATCGCAATTTTAGATTCCTTCCCTGAACTGGAACGGAAAGACGTTTCGTTAGGACGGGTGAATTATCATTTTGAAGGCAGCGCCCACGAGAAAAAAACAGTCGGCTATCGCTTCCATCCGAACGGCAACGGTTATATATTCGCAGGGCTTATCGGCGGTTATGACACGGATGATAAAGGCTTCGTCAACGTACGTGACTTCACGGAAGAACAGCTGCGTGAAATTTTAGCAGCTTCGATTCTTTCTTTGTCGCCAAACGGAGATTCCGCAGCGCCAAAATCGACAGATACCGCTTCGATCGTAGAAGCAGGTGACGAGATTTGGACAGACGGCGATGGACAAGAATTGATTTTGAAATTCGAAGACGAGACATTCTTTATTTATTCCGGTGCTAGCTTGGAGATGGCGTTCGAGACGCGCGAAGAAACCGAAGAATATTTGATCGAAGAAGGATTTACGTTTAACCGCAAATAATCTCCGTATAGCAGTCAAAGTATTTTCATATACCCAAAAAAAAGCGTAAAGATGCGGTTGCCGTCATCTTTACGCTTTTCTTATTGATTAACGTCCACCACCTACAATGAATGGAAGCATTCCACTTGCTGCCGTAAGCCACATCGGATTCTGATTAAACCATTCTATACTCTGCATCACCGCGACCCATTCATACTCGTTCACTTTCACTTCTACACCTTCTTCGGTTTGAAGCCAGTGTTCGCCCGATCTCATCCAATGCTTTTTGACATCGACGAAAGCCGCTTCGCCGTTCGTTCCTTCGATCCGGTAACCGCCCGCATCTTTTAGAATCCGATAATACCCGCGGTGACCCGCATCATATCCGAAATACGAATTCGTAAACTCTTTTTCCCGGCTTAACCAACCTACGATTTCTTCTCTGGCATCTCGAACCTGCCATTGTTTCGTTGAACGGTCGAAGCTGCTGCGATATAGCACATAATCGTCGCCATCCAAAATAAAAATGCCTTTTTTGCTATCTCCGTTATAATCGATTGATCCTTTACGATCCCCGCCAATCTGACGGATCACGCCTTTGCCAAGCGGCATTTGATTTCCGCGAAAATAAAGTTCCATCTTCACTGCCTCCTTTCATTTGCTCCAACCATCATTGTTGATAAAAGTCAGTTCCAATCGTCTCCGTCCATAGTGGCATCGGTCAAGTCCATCTGCATATCTTCAGCAACCGACTGAATATCTTCCGGCGTAATCTGTATAAGTGGATATCCGACTTCTGCCTGCATCTGAAGTGCTGCTTCGCGGAAATAACGCGGGCTGCCTGGCGATGCTTCATCGTCATAGACGAGCAGCATTGCGTCACTTTTACGGAGCAATAATCCGTCTCGCGCTTTGAACTGCCACGGCCCGCTATACGATTCTTTACTCACCAAGCCGTAATAATCGATCTCTTTGAGCAAATCCTGCCAATATTCTTTTTTCTCGTCGCTCCATTTTTCATCCATCCCGGCAAAAGCCGCCAATACGGATAATTTAAGTTGCGGATAGTCTTTTTTCAACTCAATTACCGCTTCGCAAGCCCATAGATCAACACCGTATTGACCGGGAGTGAGCACCCATTCCAGTCCTTCTTCAATCAATGGAATCAACCGACGCTTGATCGCTTCCCGGATAAAAGGAATCCCTGGATGCTTTTGATTGAAAATACCTAACTCATTTGCCCGATAACCGGTGACTAGCAAATTTTTCACGCGTAGTGTGCCTCCCTACTAAGAACTCGACGCAGAACGTTGACGTTTGCGAATCGCATTCACGCCCATCACGACCGCGATCAGCTCATAATCCGGCAGTTCCGAATAATTTTGCAACCGATATGCTCCGCTCCGAATCCAGCCGCTTGTCCGCGAAAATTCTGCGGCTACCGATCCGTCTCGTGTGATCACATAATCTTTCGAAAAATTCGGGGATTCGATCTCGTATTCGCCGCGCACTCCCGCATCATAACTAAACTTTTTGGTGAGAATGGTGAATCGTGGTCGAAGGACTCCAACTTCTTCGTTATTTCCATTCAACACTTTCCAACGACGCAACATCATTTGAAAACGTCCGGTATACAGCAATTCTCCTCCTGCGCCATAAATGTCCAGCGCAGAACCGAACAGACTACGCAAATCCAATCGACCTACCGCTTCGCCGGCTTCGTTCAAAATCTCGGTCTGACCGGCATTAAAAAAATTATCTGAAAAATATAATTCCATCTCATATCCACTCCAATCTCTACCTTCATATGTATTCCGTTCACACGACCATTTACCTAAGTTTTTTACCCGTTTCAAGCTTGAAAATCCCGTTTGGACGCTAATTGTCCCGATTTTCTTCTTCTTCGTTTAATGACTTCATAAGCGGGTTAATGAGAAATGCCGACCTTACATATTCAGGCAGGTTTTACTATTCAAATAGTCTACTACATCCAAGATGTCGGCAATCACATTTTGGGAAGGATGAATCTATTCATGAAAAAGAAGTTAACAGCTGCGGCAATCGGTGTCGCACTTACACTCACCGCATCAGCAGGGGTGTACGCAGGAGCCAATATTAAAGAAATCCGCGCTTCGCTAAATTACGGTCTGGGCATTGTCGTGAATGGCAAAACTTATGCGCCAAAAGACGGCAATGGCAAAACGCTTGCTCCGATCACGTACAATGGTACCACGTATCTGCCTGTACGTTCGATTGGTGAAGCTCTGAATACATCCGTTACATACGATGCTAAAAATAGCCGCGTCGTTATCGGAGGTTCTGCTTCTTCGGGTAGCACGGGCGGATCTTCTTCGGTACAACGCCCAAGCAGTATTCCTGCCGATTTCCCGTTAACGTCTGACGCAAAAGTCTTCGATCTAATCCAAGGTTCGTCTGGCGCAACGGGTAAACCGTCTGCAACGTTCAGCTACACGACCAAACAAAGTTTGTTAACGCTCGGAAATACGTACAAACAATACTTTGCGAAAAAAGGCGCGACTAGTAAATTCGAAGAAGTCAGCGCATCGAGTATCACTATTATAGACTCTAGCGGAACCTTCTCCGTTACGATTGACGGTAAACCCGGCACAGGCAGCCGAAAAGGATTTAATGTCGTTGACGTGGTATGGAGCGGGAAATAACTAATTTTCTTTTTTGAAAAATGAGATTTACAGCTTCGCTGCGAAAGTGTACGCAGCGAAGCTTTTTTCATGCTCGCTCTTTATCACGTTATTCTAATCTAAAAGATCGTCACCACAAAAGCAAAAAAGCCTGCCCATGTAAGGAGCAAGCTTTTCTTCATTATTGCACTTTCGCTTTTACCGATTGCATCGTGACCCATTTACCCGATTTATCGTAAGCCAGTACGTCGATGGTGATCGTTTTGCCTTTATATTTGGTGAAGTCGATCTCGACTGTCCACGGTGCCGAAGTCGTCACGCCAACTTGTTTACCGCCGATTTTGTAAATTACTTTGCTTAACGTGGGCGACCATGTTTTGACATAGCCGGATATGCTCAATTTTGCCGCTGGAACACTTGTCGTGATTGGATTGTACGACAGCGTCGTTTGTTCACCGACTGCGCTTAGGTAATACGGATTCGCAATCGCTTTTTTGTACGCGCTGAGCATTTTGTCGTTGTTGGATAATCCGTAATATTTGACGCGATCCGTGGTTCCTTTGGCATCTACATCGAACCAGAACGCGGCTTTCACTTTCGGATATTTCATCGGTAGTGTCGCATATAGCTGCTGCATTTGATACACCGACCAATCCGTGACATCGCGCATTTTTTCCGGATACATATAGGAGACGCCGCCTTCTGCGATCATGATCGGCTTCCGGTCGGCATACCATTGATACACCGCGTCCAATTTTGCGATATGACTGCTTCGGTCAATCCCTTGCTTAAGCGGGTCGGCAGTCGGATTGTAGATCGAATACAGACTGACGCCGACCCAATCGACATATTTGTCGCCTGGATAATAACTTTGCAGATTGTCGATCGGGTTCGCACCGGGTGCCCAGAGCATCGCTACGTTGTCCGGTGCTTCTTTGTGGAAAACGTCCGCGACTAAACGGAATTTTTCGATATAGGTTTTGGGCGTGCTTTTCCACGGTGTCCAGTTGCCATTCATTTCATTGGCAAAACGCAAAAAGATCGGCACACCCGAAGCGGCTGCGTCTTTGGCTAGTTGATGTAAATACGCGTTGTTTTGCACCTCGCCCATGCCTTTAAGCGGCTGTACGCCAAGTTCGATCGCGGTTCCGTTACGTTTTGCCGCATTGATATGCGATTGAATGGTTGAGAGCGGCGTACCGTAAGTGAAATAAATCAGATAACCGGCGTGCTTTTTACCTGTGAATGTCGGATAGTTATCGGTATAAAATTTCCCGCTCGCCGACTGATGTACTTTTTTGTTTTGCTCCGCATACGCCCCCAGCAAAATACCGTTAGCCGGTTCCAAAGGAGCCAGGTTGCGGCTGCGCTTTTTCATCCCGCCCGATGATAGCCCCGTAGCATAATAAAGTTGTACCGAACTGCGCAGCGCATCGGCTTTTCTTTTGACGGCGATGCTGTCTTGCACCAGATTGACTTTGGCATAATACGCCGATTCCAAATCCCAGCTGACCACGGCTTTGTCGTATTGCTTGAGCTTCACATAAGCTTCGCCCGCGTTGCGGTACATTCGCCCCGCGTTACCGTATTCGCCGCTTGCCGCCATTTCGCGTCCGGCTTGCTCGTACTTGGCAATCGCTTGTGCGTATTTCCCTTGCTTGTCTAGTCGCATTGCTTCGTTGTAGACATTCCACACGCTATAAGCTTGAACCGTGGGCGGTTGTAGCGATACGGCTACGCCGCTTAGCAAAGCAGTAGCGAGCAATATGCTTCCCCATTTTTTAAAAGCTTGTTTGATCAAAAAACTCATCCCCCTTATTTCTCTGTCTATAGCTTCCTCGAACACACTCTTTTCTTTTATCGGTTGAATCAAAGAATTGTATAAAAAAAGCCCTGCGGCATCGCCGCAAGGCTTTAATCTATTGTAGCTATAACTTCTTAATTCTTAGAACGCCGGATACGTATCCGTATATTCTTCTTTCAAAAACTTTTCGACTTCGGGTCCGCGCATGCGCTCAGCAAGTTTGAGAATCGCCGGGTCGTTTTTGTTATCTTCGCGCGCCATCAGCGTGATTGCGAAAGCTTGCATGTCTTTCTCGACGATCAACGCGTCTTTTTTCGCCGACAATCCAAGCGGTTTTGCATAAGCGGGATACATCGTTACCAGATCGGCATCGTCCATCATACGGTTCAGCGTCAACAGATCGACTTCTTTGAACTGGAAGTCTTTCGGATTCGACGTGATGTCTTGCAGCGTTGCTTTGATTCCTACGCCTTCTTTAAGTTCGATCATATCGTTTTGCTCAAGCAGCAGCAAAGAGTGCGCGATATTCGGCGGATCGTTAGGAATCGCGATGATTGCTTTGTTTGGCAACTCATCGATCGATTTGTACTTTTTCGAATATCCGGCATACAATGCGTTGTAAACGGGCTGCACCGGAACGATATTTGCCCCTTTAGCTTCATTATACGCTTCTGCATAAGGAACGTGTTGGAAGAAGTTCGCGTCTACTTCTTTGTTTGCCAGTGCATCGTTCGGCTGAATATTATCGGACATTTCAACAATATCCAAATTGATGCCGTCTTCAACCAACAGTGGTTTTACGAGCAGCAAGATCGCATCCATAGGAGCAGGGAGCGAAGCAACTTTGAGCGTCGTCAATTCTTTGTTGTCTGTGTTCTCTGTGGTAGCACCGGAATCGTTCGTGTTAGCGGCTTGATTCGAAGAAGGAGTTGCGCCTTGCCCACAACCTGCCAAAACCAGAAATACAGCTGTCAAAATCAAAAGCATTGTCTTTTTCATAAAGATGTCTGACCCCCATAAGCTAATTTTTGTTGTTCTGCGTTGCGTTATCTTTTATCTATTTTACGAGAAAGCGTACTACCCAAGACTTGAACGATCTGGACAAGAATAACCATCAGCACAATCATGCAGATCGTAACGTCCATCTCAAAACGCTGATATCCGTAACGAATCGCAAAATCGCCTACACCACCGCCGCCGACAATACCGACAACCGTCGAATACGAGATAAAGCTCACGATCGACGTCGTCAAACCCAGTACCAGACCCGACCTGGCTTCTACGTACAAAAACTTCCAGACAATCTCCAGGCGTGAAGCACCCATGGAACGAGCCGCTTCGATTACGCCGCGAGGGACTTCGAGCAAAGCTTGCTCAACCAATCGTGAATATCCGGCAATCGCGACAATCGCAAGCGGAACAGTAGCCGCCGTTGTGCCGATAGTCGTACCCACAATAGCACGCGTGAACGGAAACATAAAGACAACAAGCAGCAAAAACGGAAACGAGCGAATCACGTTCACCAGTGTGTTCAACAATGTCGAAGCTGCCCGATGCTGCAACATACCACCCGGACGAGTGACAAAGATTAGCGTTCCTAGCGGAATGCCCAGAATTATAGCCGCAATTGTAGACATCCCGACCATGTAGAAGGTCTGACCGATCGCTTCCCAAATCTGTTCATGGTACTGTGTCCAAATCTCAATCAACCGCTGCATACTCATTGCGATTCCTCCTTTTCTACCAGACCGAGAATTTGTTCCCGATAGGATAGCTTCGGACGGATCATCTCTTCGGAGCGTTTGGGCAGATCGAAGGTATCGACTACTTCGCCCATTTCCATGACGGATACGCGTGTACAGATCTGCCGCACGACTTCCATCTCATGCGTCACGATAACGATTGTGACACCTAGCGTGCGATTGATATGTAACAACGTATTCAGCAGTTCTTCCGTCGTTTGTGGATCGAGTGCGGACGTCGGCTCATCGCAAAGCAGCAACTTCGGATTACCTGCAATGGCTCTTGCGATCGCGACGCGCTGCTTCTGACCGCCACTCAGTTGCGCCGGATACTGCCGAATCTTATCTTCCAATCCGACAAAACTAAGCACTTCCTTGATCCGGCGTTCGCGGTCGGCTTTTGGCGTTCTTGCCAGTTCCAGTGCCGCAGCGACATTCCCGTGTACCGTGCGGTTATGCACCAGATTAAACTGTTGAAAAATCATTCCGATCGAGCGCCGTACGATACGCAGTTCGCGTTCACTCATCGTCATCAGATCCCGACCGTCCAGCCATACCTTTCCTTCGTCCGGTCGTTCCAGCATATTCATCAGCCGAAGCAAAGTCGATTTACCTGCTCCGCTTGTACCGATAATGCCATGAATACCGCCTGTCTCGATCTCCATACTGACAGGGAGAACAGCTTGGAAAGTCTGACCCTGCGCCGTGTACGACTTGCTGACTTTTTGCAGAGATAGAATTGCCGCTCCCTCCTTGTATTAGTAATTTCATTTCACTGTTATATTCTTTAATCGACTAAATTATAAGGTAATTTTCGCTCTGTGTCACTAATATCAAAAATAATTTTAAAGATATTTTTACAATTCCAATGATAACGCATATGCTTGTCGATACAATGAAATTTCTCGAAACGTTTTTCTGAATGATTAGACCTACGCTTGCCTAAACTTTCATGCAAAAAAGACCGTTCGCATTTCTGCAACGATCTTTTTTTATCCTTGAGCATATTCGTTTTGTAGTTAACTTTACGAAGACTAGATTTTTTCGGCGTGACCCGTTTTACTTGCCTTCTTTCAGGAACTGCTCGATTCGCGCTTTAATCGAATCACGAACTTCAGCGAATGTTGCGATAATTTCTTCCTCTGTACCTGTCGCTTTAGCTGGATCGTCGAAGCCCCAATGCCATCGTTCAGCTTTATCGTTACGTACCACCGGACAATTATCGTTTGCATGACCACAAAGGGTAATAATGTAGTCGGCTTGTTTCAAAATTTCAGGATCAATGACGTCCGATGTATGATTCGAGATATCGATACCTGCTTCTTTCATCGTTTGAACAGCACGAGGATTCAAACCGTGCGCTTCTAGTCCTGCGCTTTTCACCTGATATTTGTCGCTTCCAAGTGCTTGTAAAAATCCGTCGGCAATTTGGCTTCTGCAAGAGTTTCCTGTGCATAAAAAGTAAACAAGCGGTTTGTTATTCATGGTTGTAAATCTCCTTTATCGTGAAGTTAGCGTTCAGTGAATCCAGTGTAACCATAAATATAGTCCTGTTAGCGTGATAAACAGTGTTGGAATCGTGAGTAAAATCCCCGTTTTAAAATAACTTCCCCAAGTAATTTTTATGCCTTTACGCGATAACACATGTAACCATAAAAGAGTAGCCAACGATCCGATCGGTGTAATTTTGGGTCCCAAGTCACTCCCGATTACATTGGCGTAAATAAGCGACTCGCGAATCATTCCTTGAGTGCTCGTTCCATCGATAGCAAGCGCATTAATCATCACCGTAGGCATATTGTTCATCACCGAAGACAATGCGGCAGCTAGAAAGCCCATACCGAGTGTAGATACGTAAAGCCCTTGATCGGAAATCACTTGAATGACCTTACCAAGTTCATCCGTCAATCCTACATTCCTTAGTCCGTAAACAACGACGTACATACCGATCGAGAAAATCACGACCGCCCACGGCGCTTCTCTGATCAGTTTCCATGTTTGGATTTCCTGACTGCGTCTTGCAGCCAAAATAAATAAAATCGCTACGATTCCAGCAATTATGGAAACGGGAACTTGAATAAATTCGCTCATCAGATACGCGATCAACAATACAGATAGAATCACCCAAGACAAGTTAAATAGTTTTTTATGTTTGATCGCTTCGGCTGGCTTTTTGAGATGGCTAACTTCGTAATAGCCGGGAATACTTTTTCTGAAAAACAAGAATAATACCAGCAGACTTGCTAGGATTGAAAAAACATTGGGAACGATCATACGACTGGCATATTCGATAAAACCGATCCCGAAATAATCGGCAGAAACGATATTAACCAGATTGCTGACCACGAGCGGAAGCGAAGTGGTATCTGCGATAAAACCACTCGCGATAACGAAAGGCAAAATCATCTTTGCATCAAATTTGAGCGCTCGAACCATAGCGAGTACGATAGGCGTTAAAATGAGCGCTGCCCCGTCATTTGCAAAAAACGCCGCAACGCCTGCCCCTAACAGTGCAACATAAACAAACATCAGCTTACCATTACCTTTTGCAAGCTTTGCCATATGTAAAGCAGCCCATTCAAAAAATCCGATTTCGTCCAAAATAAGCGAAATTAAAATAATAGCTACGAAAGCAAGCGTGGCGTTCCACACAATTCCTATGACAATCCCTATATCGGATAAATGGACGACTCCAAAAAGAAGTGCAAGGATAGCTCCAACTGAAGCAGACCATCCAATATTAAGCCCTTTAGGTTGCCAAATCACAAACGTCAACGTTAGCAAAAATATGATGATCGCGATAAACGTCATGCGTCCGCCTGAGAATCGCAACAATTTTTGGATTTTGCTATTTCGTCTTTCATAGATGGCAAATACGGATACACACAACGAACATAGGATTCTGCATCCGGGTTGAGGGAGTAGTACACCCACTGCCCTTTTTTCTTTTCGTTAAGCAGACCCGCTGCTTTCAATTTTCGCAGATGCTGGCTAGCGTTAGGCTGTGACATTCCAATAACGTCTGTGATATCGCAAACACAAAGCTCTTGTTCCTGAAGCAATGCAATGATCGTCAAACGCGTTTTATCAGCCAATAGCTTGTAGGCCTCTGCCATATTTTGAATACTTTTTTCCATAGCTACACCCCAGTCACGATTCTTTTCATGTTCAAACTTTATATAATCATATAATGAATCACTTATATAAGCAACAATGAATATAATGGGAACACAAAAAGAATTAGTTCTTTTCAAGCAGCGATCGTACAGCTTTTTGAGCATCTTTTCCAGCGCCTCTAAGGGTTGCGGAAGCAAACGAAGTTTGCCACGGCACGCCTACGAAATAAATCTTTTCATCGTTAAACGTTGCAGGTATTCCTGATGAATCGACTATGCCTAGGTTACTGAGATATTCAAACTTCGAAATATAGCCTGTGGCAAAAATAACGGTATCGATCTGTTCATGAGTTTCGTCTTCCCATACTACCCCATATTCGGTAAATGATTTAAACATCTTTTTGACGTCAGGCTTACCTTGATTAATAGCCTTTTTATATTTTCCTGTATCAAGAACGCTCTCACTGCTTTTTTTCAATAGTCGTTTGCCCCACCGAGATCGGTCAAGCCGAAGGAACGTTAGCCAAAAGTGAATGTCTTTTCCTGCAATGATTTGAGGTTTGAACTTGATTGGGCCTCTGGATGCCATCGTAACATTCGCTGCTTTAGCGAGTTCAACAGCTATTTGAACTGCCGAATTACCTCCTCCTACAACAATAACCCTTTTATTTGGGAAGCCTTCCTCATTTCGATAATCTTTTGAATGTAGCACTTCTCCTCTAAATTTATACCTATCCAAAATGTCTGGAATATAAGGATTTACGAATGATCCGCTTGCACAAATGATAGCTCGCGTGAAAAATTGTTCTCCGCTGGCAGTTTGGATCGTATAAATCTGATTTTTCTTATCCACTTGGATGACTTCTTGCCCTAGGTATATCGGAAAACGATACATTGCCGCGTAAGACTTCAAATATTGCACAACCTCATCTCGATGAGGATAAACATTTGAACCTTCTGGAAATGGGAGTCCTGGCAATGCGGAGTACGAGACGGGCGAGAACAATGTCAAGCTATCGTAGTAGTTTGCCCATGATCCCAAATGTTCTTGACTTTTTTCCAGGATAATAAAATTTTGTTGCGCTTCCTGTAAATAATAAGCGGTTGCCAAACCAGATTGACCTGCGCCGATTACAATACAATCGTAAATTGTAGGGTTCAATGCTTGACCTCCTTTTTTTCGCTTTTTGAAGAAATGCAGCAATGGATAACTTCTTTTGCCTGCATCAATTCATAGTAACTCTCCTTACGTTTAGCGTTCACTTTGCATACTCCGGTCTCGGGGAGTTCCAACTCTACTTTTTGCGCAGAATCCATATCTCCGACTAGAGCGGCTACGATAGATCTGACTTGCTCATATCCGGTTGCCATGAGAAAAGTCGGCGCTCTTCCATAACTTTTGGCGCCTGCGATATAAAAGTCTTTTTCAGGATGACGTAACTCTTTCTCTCCATGCGGTCGAACGGTACCGCAGCTATGTAGGTTAGGATCAATCAGTGGCGCGAGTTCATATGCACATTCTAAGCTTGGATCTATCAACACTCGTACTTCTTGCATGATCGACAAGTCAGGGCGCGAACCTGTATTGCTTACAATTTCATCAATATGCTCAACAACGACCCGTTCATCTTTTGCCATTCCAGAAACCTGAATCTGTCCATTTTGTTTTTGAATGTTTTCAATATGATAAGCGGTAAGAACCTTAATTTTGCCGGTTTCGACTTCTGTTTGAAGACGAATGCCTAATTCTCCTCTTGCCCGAAGCCCGTCCAATTCTCGCCCACCATAAACCTCTTCAATATTCGCTTTACGAATTGCCCATACAATCTCAGTTTCTGATTCTTCTTTTTGAAGCTCTACAAGTTCAAGCAAAGTGTTTATCGCAGAATGTCCGCTTCCTACGACAAGCACTTTTTTACCGCTATATCGATTTTTTTCTTTGCCGAGTACATCAGGAATACCGTATAAAATATTTTCACGAAATGCTTTTTCCCCATCAGAACATATACCGTCTGAACGAAGCGGGTTTGGATTCGACCACGTCCCGGAAGAATCGATAACCGCACGCGCTTCATAAATAAATGAAGATCCGTGTTGTTCGGTATGAATCACGAAAGGAAGTTTTTCACGTCCATTTGTTTTTACTTTGCTTAAACCTTTACGACTGATCGCGGTAACTTTCGTATTCAAATATAGATTGGGACTTAATTCAGGCAACGCAGCCAAAGGCTTTAAATAATGCTCAATCAGTTCTTTTCCCGTTGGAATTTCTTCGTTTTGCGGCGCGACCCAATTCGTCTTGTTCAGCAACGCTTTAGCAAATTTATCGATATTATACTGCCACGGCGAAAACAGTCGTATATGTTCCCATTTTCGAATATTCGCCGCTACTTCATTTCCAGCTTCAAATAACATAAACGGTTCACCTTTAGAGAAAAGTTGAGCTGCTGCCGCAAGACCTACCGGTCCAGCTCCAATGATTGCAACGGGTAATCTATCCGGTTCTGGTGAAAACGTTTCACAGCCATTGGTTATATTCGAAAAAATAGGGTTAAGCATGATTATTCCTCCTAAAATTTATTTGCATTTTGCAATTATTTAACGAAGCCAACAGGATCATTCTTATCCTATTGGCGTACAACAGACGCTAGATTTTGCCATACTTTCGTTCAACAACTTAACAGCATTGATGACCATGTCCCGTTCAAACTCAGACATATGCGAAAAAACTTCTTGTAAATAATGATTCATCTGCTCATCAATAACTGTAGCCACAAACTTCCCTTGCGTAGTCAAAGATAAAATGTAAATACGCCGATCTGTAGGCAGCGGAGTTTTTTGAACTAAACCCAATTTGACAAGACTTTGAATTTGGCGGCTAAATGTCGTAATATCTATGGCGAGTGCGTCCGCTACTTGCTGAATAGACGGATGGTGTCTACGATCAATTTCATAAAGGATATGACTTTGAACAAGCGAGATGCCTATCCCTCCCGCGTTACAGCAGTTTTTGTCCAACAATCCCAAACGCCGCGTCATCATTTGAAACATCTCTCTTTTGTTACTCTCCAATTCACTTCACCTCTTTATACAGTTATATCTTTTAAATTTGCAAAATGCAAATAATTTCATTGCATTCTTTTATATTTCTATGCAAAATATATAATGTTTATTAAAAATCTAAGTCTAATGTCTAGGAGCGATCAAAATGATCATTTTGCGACAAGCTACCCCATTTGATTTGAACAGCATTTTGACAATCTATAATCAAGGCATTCAAGACCGCATTGCTACGCTAGAAACGGATCTAAAAGATGAAGCTTATATGTCTGAATGGTTTGCCAAACATCAAGGACGTTATCAGGTAATTGTAGCCGAAAAAAATAATCAAGTCGTCGGCTGGGCTTCTATCAATTCATATAGCACAAGAAGCGTGTATGACGGCGTCGGCGACCTTTCAATTTATATCCATCGAGATTACCGCGGAAAAGGAATAGGGAAACGACTGCTTCAAAAGTTAGAAGAGAGCGGTAGGCAAAATAACTTTTACAAGTTCGTCCTATTCACTTTTCCATTTAATATGTTAGGTCAAAGCTTATATCATAAAGCCGGGTATCGGGAAGTCGGTATATTTCAAAACCAAGGAGTTTTAGACGGCAAATTCGTGAGTGTAATGGCTATGGAAAAATTATTATAAATATTGAATCGGGCGGGTGGCATCACAATTAAGTTTAGCCTTTCTCTTTATTCCTTTTGCCTTGAATCCAATAAATCAAGACGCCAGATATCGCTCCATACATGCTATGTGCGAATAGCCACCAAAACCAAGCCGGCACGCTATTGATCGGAGGTGTACCGCCTGAAGACAACAAAGTCCTCGGATACAAAGCAGCTCCGATCACCATACTAATCAGTGCAGTCCCTGCGATTACTTTTCGCGCTGTATATGCTGACTGATTTGGACGATAAGACAGGTACTGCCAAAAGATTCCGAGCACAACGACCAAGACGGCTGAAATCACCAGATGAATGACGAACTCCGTAAATTCACTTAACCGAAATTCTTTTAAAACCGGGACGTAATCGGCGTTAAGCAATAATCGATAGACTTTATGACCGCTGAACGATTGAACAGCTTTGAGCATCAAGCCAAGCAAAATTCCTGAAAATAATCCGGCAATCAAAAACATCACTTTTTTCATCGTGTTCCTCCTTATATGATGTAGTGCGCTCTAAAATCTGTGATCTAAAAAAAGCGAATGACCTGTTCGGTCACCCGCTTTGTCGGCATCGCTATCGATTAAGATTTCTTTTCTTGACGCTCCATTTCTTTGCTCACCTGTTGCAAATACTCTGGCGCATCCAGTCCATTTGGAACGATCATTTCAATCAAGCACAGCTTATCCGAACGTTGATGTTCGGCATCGCGGAAAGCACGCGCCAATTCCCCGACCGTATGAACGCGCTGGGTATACGCTTGACCGCCAAACGCTTCGATCAACTTGAGATAATCCCAACCCGGAATCTCATTATAAGGTTGTTGATCTTTCGGTGTACGGAAATTCAGATGTTTCTCGATCGTATAGCCACGGTTATTGAGCACGAAAATGATTGGTTTACAACCATAAGCCATCATCGAGCTTAATTCTTGCGCCGTCATTTGCAGCGAACCGTCACCGGTAAATAGTAACACTCGGCGTTTAGGAGCAGCTGTGCATGCACCCATCGTCGCAGGCGTCGCGTACCCAATACTTTGCCATCCACCTTGCGCGATATATGTCACGCCTTGCGGAAGTTGAAGCTGAGACATGCCGTACGCGAATGTACCGGTTTCCGCTAAAATAATATCGCCTGGTTGCAGCAAACGCTGGATCAACGGATAATATTCATCCGCTGTTAACGCATGGCTACCCGCAAGCTGTGCTTCGCTATCATAAGGATAATCGGCAGCCGGAATCGGTTCTTCGGCAGTTAGACCGGATTCCGTCAGTTCGCGCAGCATATCCGCTCCCAAAATATCGGAATAGGTCTGCCCGCTAATCACCGTTGAAGTCGGATGAATCGCAATAATTTTTTTCGCATTCAACTCTGATCCGGTACCGCCCGTATTGGTGTCAGACGGAACATAGCCCGGAATAATCAAGCAATCTGCGCTTTCGACAATTTTACGAATTCCTTCGCTGCCTGTCGGACCGCCATACGTCCCGATATGGTTCGGATGACTTTCATCAAAGCCGCCTTTCCCCATGATTGTCGTGGCTACAGGGACTTGCATTTTTTGCGCAAGATCACGTACAAGCGGTTGCCACTTCCAACTTTTCACTTGAGCATCGCTGACGACCACGACGTGTTTTGCCGCTTTCAACATTTTGCGTGCATGGCGCATAGCGGATTTAAGCGAAGAATCGCTCGTTTTGAGCGGCGTTAATTTAGGTGCTTTCACTGCGATCGGCTGCTGAACCAAGTCAAGTGCTACCGAAAGGTAAACCGGCTTTTGCGTTTGCTTCGCGATAAAGATCGCTTTCGGAATTTCGACCATTGCATTGTCTGGCGTTAAGATTGCCGTGTATGCAGAGATCGGTTCGTACACGCGGCGGAACGCATCAAAATCTCCGTCCATTAACGTATGGTGCATCAGCTTTTGTTGTTTTTGTTTTTGAGATTTAGGCGATCCGACGATATGCACGATCGGTACACTCTCGCTGTATGCTCCGGCGATTGCGTTGACCGCACTCAATTCGCCGACGCCGAACGTCGTGATCAGCGCCGCTAATCCTTTGACCCGCGCATAACCGTCAGCGGCGTACCCGCCATTGAGTTCGTTGCGAGCAGGAACCATTTTGACGCCTTCGTATTGTTCCAACGTATCAAAAAGTGTGAAATTATAATCGCCGGGAACGCCGAACACTTCGGTGACGCCTTCTTTTTTCAAACAATCGAATAAAAAGGTTCCGAGTGTCGCTTGTCCCTCTCCTGTTTCGTTCGAACGAATTTTGCCCATAATCGTTTTTGCCATATTGATACGCTCCTTCCGTAATCGCTGTCTGCTTTTCGGCAAATTGCCGAATCGTCAGCTTCTACCTATGATTACCCCGGAACAGGGGAATTGGGTCAATCTTTTTCGAAAATCGCTTAAAAAAGCCTGATCGAACCCTCGATAAATTCGAGTTCTTCGACCAGGCAACATCCTCTATTATGGAATTTAATGTTTAATTTGCTCCAAAATCTGCGGATCTTTAATTTTAGTATCTTCCGCCAACATCACAATCTTCGACAAGACTTCAGCAGTGCGCGGATCTTCGTCGAGGAAAGGTAAAAAGAATCGACCTCGCTGCCCGGCATGTACCGGAATAATATTGAGCGCTCCGGTCGCTTGCTTGTAAGCAACGCCGCTTCCCAGATGGACAGCGTATTCGCCAAGCGAACCTTGAATATGAGCATAACTTCCTTCCAGCCGCACATTGTCGATTCGAAGAAGCGATAACGACTCGCTTAGAATCGCGGTGCGAAGTTCAACCGTTGTCAGGCTTGCTTCCGGATCGACGCCGCCGACGTGAGCGACGCTGACAACCAGATCGACATCGCGCATAATCTCGGAAAACAGTACCGGAGGCACGTCTTTTAAAGCTAACGATTGATGCGTACGCCGATCGCTGAAATGAATCAATTCTAGCGTCGGAGCTTCGGTATCGGCTGGCGAGAACCAATCTGCCATTGCATACAAGGTCGCGATCACATTATGCTTGTAATCCACTTTTTGCAGACCTTCTTCGTAACTCACTGTCCAGCCGCGTCCTCTTAGCAGCGCTACCGTTTTGCTTGGCTGCACTTGATGACCGGCATAACGCGAGGAAGAAGTCACAGCGGCTAATTCATCGGCATTCGGCGTATACAATTCACGGAAAATCTGCTTGAACGGCTGCTTCGCGATTGGATTTCCTTCGCTCGCTTCCGCTTGCAGATTACGTTCGATCATATCGCGCTGGAATTCTTGCCATTGTCCACTACCATACAGATCGACCGGGTGCGCAATCGTCAGTTTCGACTTCGCATCCAGTGAACGACCTTGCTTCGTCTGAATATCCTCAAGCTCTTGCTTATCTGCTTGGAAATAACCGACAACCGGCGTATCTTCGCTCTCTTGCTGCAACCGGAAAACGAGTTTGGACAGGAGCGGAGCGACCACCGGATTCCGATATAACTTCGTCAATTCATCCAGCTGGAACGTCGCTCCATTCTCCATTGAACGTTCCAATTCACGGACAAAACGACGATGCTGCTCGGTCAGTTCGGTTTTGACTTCTTTGATCCGTACGATATATTCGTTTTTATTCAAACGGGACGGAACAGATTTGAGACTTTTACCGCTTTTCGTAGCGACAATCGTCGGTAAGCCCAGTTCATTTACGACCAACTGCACTTCGACGTCATCTACTGCGTGTGGCTCCATATAAGCTTGAAGCTCGTCAACTTTACCGGCTTCCATATCCCATTGCAGGCGTGTCGAATCGGCATATCCTGCGCTTCTCGCGAGATTGCTTAACGCGATCTGGCTCGCTGCGCTTTCACTTGCGCGGCGCTGCGCACCAAATTGACGACTTTCCAGCAAAAACTTCTGAATAAAATCATACCGTTCGCGCAAATCCGACTCTTTCTTTTTGGACAAAGGAATCAGGCTGTATGCAAGCAATTGATCTTTGCCGCGCTTGGTCTCGACTTGTTTTTGCGTATCGGCAAGATTCAACTTCCCAAGTACCGCATCGGCAAACAATTGCGAACGGCGATGGTTTGCCCCGCCCGAGATATATTTGGCGCAATCATAGAGCAGCTTAAAGCGCTCCGCTCCAATCGTCGCATAAGCTTCTTCGAACCATTGGACATCAAATGCGCCATCGTTGAATTCTTGCGGCGTAATCGGTGAATAATGCGCGACAATCGTTTCTTTTTCCGCCGAGAAACTTTCGTTGATATGCGCATGGAAGTACCAAGCTGCGCTGCGAAGCCCTTCCCAGCCTAGATGCGCCGAGACGATCTCGATCCATTGCGGGGCATACATCGCCGCTTCAAGTAATCTTTTCTCGGAAATACCGGTACCTTCTAGATTCTCGGCAAGTTTCGCTGCATCGTCACCTTCTGCCGGGTAGCAGACTTTGAGCAGATGACTAAGCGATTCTTTTTTCGTCTGATTATGACCGTAGCTGTAAATATAACCGCGTACGAACGTTTCTCCGCCAAGACTGACTAAAATTCGAATCAACGCATCCAAGCCTTCGATCCGCTGCAACGACATCGTAAGCGGCGTGACTTCGGTTGCTAGATCGCCGCGTGCGAGTTCGATTTCTAACAAACGATCCACGATCGACTTCATGATCTGTTGTAGACGCTCGCTGCCTTGAAGTTCTTCCGGCGCGTGAGTGGTCAGATTACGTAAAATATAATTCGAACTTTCGCCTAAAATCTGCTTATAGATTTCGTTATCGCCAAGCAGTCCGAGACTATGCGCTTTGAAAAACATCCGTATGTCGAGTGTAGAACCGATATGCGTTCCTCCCAGTTCTCTACGCCGATCGTCGTAACGGAACGCGCACGACACAAACGTTTTGAACGAAGCATCATTATAGACGTTCCGCCGTAACACCCACATCCAATCGCTCGCCAGAGTCAGCCAGACGGCTTGTTCTTGTTGCGGTACATCCGACGGGAATTCGATAAACAGTTTTTCCAATGAAGCCGCAGCGGTATCGAAAAGATACTCCGGTTCGCTATCTTCATAAAAAAGATTCAGCAGCGTGCCCACTGTGCTCGTATATTTGCATTTGTCTAAAACCTTCCATAACTTCTTCAGACGCTCGATCGGGTATAGACCTGACACATACTGCTCACGCCATCCGTCCAACAGACGGGTTTTGCGCATCTTGTCATAATCGTAATAATCGGAAAACTCGCCATAAAAATCGTCCAGCATGCCCGATAATTCTTTGGTTTCGACAATCATATGCAGACCCAGAAGCTCTTTCGCACCAAATCCGCTGTTTGCTAAATAAGCTTTCCATTCATCAGCCAACGGATAGTTGTCCATAGACGAATATCGCGCGTATTCCGGCTGCAAGATAGATAACTCTTGGCTTAAGCTGTATGAAAGCGGACGGAACTGCGTGCCGAGCAATAACTTTTCTTTGGAATTGTTATAATATTGCACTTCGTATTCCGTATCGCGAAGCGAATGTACCAACTGATCTAATCCTTTGATAAAATCGGTCATTTTAGCGTCATCCCAAGCGAAAAATCGTGCAAAATCCGCAGGTTTTCCTTGAGGTTCTTTCAGCCAAGCTTCGGTCTGATTCGGATCGTACAATCCAAAACCGTTTGATGCTGTATAGCGATCATTGCTTTTGGATACTTCTAATTTGCTCAATAATTGCTGTTCTTTCGGAGTAGGCGATGCGATTTTTTCACTCAAAGGTCGCAATGCTTCATAATCGTCTGAACGCAGATCATCCGCAGATAGCTCGGTCAAAAGCTCTAACCCCGCGATGCGTTGCAGCTCGGTTTTGGCGCTCAGCAAGCGGTTCAATGAACTTTCTAACGCAGCTCGATTTTGTACAAGCAGCAATGCAACCGCATTTTGACGTAACGCTCCGGTTTTTAATTTCAAAATATTTTCGACGCGTTCAAGCTCATGATCGGTCAGATCAAACTTACGCGCTCTTTTCAGTGCCGATTCACGGTTCGATAAGCTTTTGTCGGCAAACATCGCAAATACAAACTCGCGTTGCTTGGAATCTTCGGGATCTTTCAGGAAAAACCGCAGAAGATCATGACGTCGATCCGCATTCATCATCGGCGCCAAATCGATCAATCTAGATACCCATTGTGTATCCATATCGTAAGCGGTCAAATACATCATTTTACGCAAAATGCCCGCCGGATCGTACGTATACGATAAAAAGTCGAGCGCTCCCGAATTGCCTTTGATTACTTTCGTTAATTTATCGCTGAGCAGTGCAGACAAAGCTTCGAATTGTTGACGCCGCGTTTCTTTGTCATCGAGTCCGGGAGCCGGAAGTACTTTAAGCCGGAAGGTGTCTTTGTCGAACTGATTTTGCTGCTCGTCCGATTCTTCCTCAGACTTCCATTCAAGCTGATAATCATATGTATAGTTGTTCATCATCCAATACAGCAATTCCGGATCACGTTCGCCGCTGCTCAAAATATCTAATGCCGACATATATTTCAGTTCTTCGTATTGACTCATCGAAATCATATACTGCGCGGCAACTTTGTTATAATGCGCACCGTGTTCCATAATCCCTTTTACAATAAAAGGAATTTCGGATTCTTCAATCAACGCTTGAGCGAATAATCCGATAAATACCTCTTGGGCGTTGCTGGATTGTGTCCATTTCATTCGAAGCTCGGCATCGCTTAAGGCGCTGTACATTTTCTCCAACAACTGCGTGACGATTCGTTCATCCGTCACTTCTAGCGGAAGCCCTGTCCAGACCGCAGCTGCGCGAACAATCGAGCTATAGCGTACAAATCCTTGATCCAAAATCAGCTTGAGCATGTACATAAAAGCTTCGGTCGTTCCGAAATCCACGCTTTCTACAATCGATTGGCGCAGACCTTCTTGCAGACGAGCCGCAACGAGCAAATTACCGACCCATTCATACACATCGGGGCGATGACTCATTAACATGCCAGAAATCATTTCCCGGCTCAGTAACGCTGTCTGATTCTCGCCAAATATAATATCGCGTAATGCAGATTCGACCGCTTCGTCGCGATCATCCAGATGCTGGGCAATCAGATCCGGCAATACTTGGCTGCTTCGATAAAAAGAGCGCGTACGCGTCGAAGAATATTCGCGCTGCGTTAAGTAATCCGTCAAAGAAAACTTCGAAGCTTCGATCCACAACAAGCCCATGAGCTTGCTCAGCATGCGTACCAAATGCGCCGAAGGATCGGAAGTCCGAAACGGTCTGCGCATATAGCCATTCGCATACGGATACTCGGGGCTTTGTTTGCGAATTTTTTCTAATCGCGTTGCAACTTCTTCGCCAGCTAATACGCGCACGACGTTTTCAAGTGGCTCCAATAATTTCTCGGGTTGCTGACCAGCCGCTTGCTTCAGCACTTGCTTCAACTGCTGCACCGAATCGTGATGCGCATGGACATAACCGTATTCGCACAGCTCCAATAAAGCATTCGCAAGCCGTGCTTCTTGACCTTGTAGCTGATTCGCACGCTGCTTCAAGTCTTCAAAATATTGATCTTCTTGACGTTCCTGCTGCTCTTGCAACTCATGATTCATCTTAGGTATTCCTCCTTTTTTCTAACGATTCCAAAGCCCGCCTGCCAACATCGTAAAGCGCATAAACACAACTTCGTCTCCATCTGCCAAAGTCAACGGAATATCTAACCCTGTCACTTCTTCTTCCCGCAAAAAGACCCGGTAAAGCCCGTCTTCAAATCCTAAGATTGCCGCTGCTACCGCTTTGGCTTGATCGGCAGGCTGCTCTCCATACACCGCTTGAAAACCTACTTTGCCCTCTGCCGCTGCCGTATCAATCTCTTGCTCTGTCAAAACATGCAGTAATTCGTCGCTCGTTCGACGTTCTTCAAATTGAGCGACCCTGAGCTGCACGATTTGTTCAATTAATTCGCGCAGCGTACGCGGCATCCCTGGCAAGTCTAGTTCCTGCCCGGCAATTCCGCGTCTACGCCCCGGGCTTTTCACCATTGCGATTAGCTTCATCTGACTTCCTCCCCGACCCTCGGATTGTCAATCATCATATATCCAAAAAAGCGAATACTTGTTCTCTTATTACTTACGTATTATTCTACCAGAATCCGACACATAAAAAAACCCGACGCAAGAGCGGTCGGGGAGTAGGTGTGAAGCCTTGTAAGACTTAATAAAATAGATAAAAAAATCAGGTCTTACGTATGATCCGGAACATCCATAATCTATTCGTTCAAAGCCGATTGCGCCAACATTTGAAGCACAGCATCTTCCATCGGCGGATTATGCAGACCCGCTCTTACATCGCGGTAATAACGTTCTAGCGGCAAATTTTTGGATAGACCTGTACCGCCGACGATCTTGAGTGCTTTGTCTACGACTTCGTTCGCCAGATGCGTCGCATTGTATTTGACCCAGCCAAGTTCGGGTCGCATTAAAGAACGTTCATGCGGCAATCGATCCCAACGATCCGCGATATCGTATAGCGCAGTACGCGCTAGCCGTAATTCACTGTCGATCTGTCCGATCCATTGGCGGATATGAGGTAACGTCATAATCGGTTCATTCAAGCTGTTCGGCGTATAACTTTTGGCAAAATCCAGTGCATAGTCGCGCGCTGCATAAGCGATTCCGATGTAGCATGCCGGAATATGCAGCATCCACCCGTCAGCGTCGTCTATGCTGCCCTTTTTTTGCCCAGGCGCATAAAAGCTCATCACGTGTTTGTCCGGTACGAAGACTTGATCCAACACGATATCATGGCTTCCTGTGGCACGCATTCCGAGTGTATCCCAAGTTTCTTCCAATGTGACCCCCGCAGTTTGGCGAAGTTCAGCGGCGTGTCGCTTGGAAATTTCAGCGCGGCGCTCGATCTCGGCAAGATCAGGCAATTGTCCGCTGTATTCGCTAAAAGGTGAAGCGTCTACTGCATCGATTGTCTCAGATCGGCTTCCTAATCGAACGATAAAATCACCCATTTCCGGCGAATCTTCGATTCCTGCGCTCACAATAAAATCAGTCAACATCGGGCTTAGCGTGCTATAGGTTTTACGCCCCGTCAGCTCCCACCCGCCGTCAACGCGAACAGCTGTCGTCTCGGGGCGACCTCCGCGCGTCGGGCTTCCGGTCGCGCGTTCGCTCGCGAATTTATTGATCATCGCGCCGGAATTTCGAACGTCTTGGCAAAATAGCGAATAGCTTGGCTCATGCCAAATATCCGTTTCCCGGTAATGAAGCATCATGCCGCCGTGCCAACCGGCACTTAGCGCTGTCGAGCCGTCGCCGCGCGCTATTCGCTCTTGGACAAGCAGCCATTCATACAGCGAAAGCTCGTCGCCGCCTTGACGTTTGGCAAGCGTGAGCTTCGGATAACCCGCCGCTTTTAGTTCTTCGAAGTTTTCAAAAGGAAACGAACCTTCGCGGTCATGCTTGGCAGCGCGCTGCGCAAAACGTTCGGCTAAAGTATCTGCCCAGCTCGCAAGCTTGGCTTCACGTTCGTTTCTGACGAATGCGTCGATCGCTTTTTTTCTCAAGTTTTCTCACCCTTCCACTTTCTCTGGGATGTCTTTCTTCTATATCATCTATTAAAGCTTTTTGGACATTTGATAATCGGTAATAACATATCCGGCTTTCTGATATACATGAAGCGCAGTCTCATTATGACCGAATACATGTAGACCGATCGTCGTTGCGCCGAGTGAACGTGCCGCTTCGTCCAACGCCTGCATCGTGGCTTGTCCGAATCCTTTGCCGCGATACTCTTCTTCGATTACAATATCGTATAAAAAAGCGACGGTTCCCGCTGGCGCTTCTGATACATGTAACCAAATATTGCCGATCTGCTTTTGCTCATTCGGTTGACGAATCATGTATAGATGATGACCTTCTGTATGAATACCGTCCGGCAAATATTTCCGATACGATTCTTCCGACAACTTCAGAGATTCTTCTTCGTTCCAAGTGCCCGCTTTCACCTTATCTTCGGCAAACTCGATTACCGCACGCGCTCGATAAACGCGAAACTCTTCTTCATTCATCGGCTCTAAATTCACTTTTCTTTTTTCCATATTAATCTCCTTCAAATCGAATGTAAAAAAACCGCTTGTTTCAGCGGTTTTGGTAGGTGGAGAAAGGTACTTTTTGCATGGGGAAGCGAAAAGGCTCCGAGAGGAATTGATTTCGGTCGCGTGTTGAAACTGAGAAAAGTGATTAGACTCTTATATAGGAGTTTTCTCAATTTCAAAGGCGAACGCTAACGCTCCTACATCAAATTCCTCTCTCCGCTTTTTCGCTTCCAGCTACGTTGGAGTTTCTCCCCCATGGAATCGGAAGGGCGTGAGCGAAGGGAGAAATTCAGTGAAAGGCGCCTTTGAACTTGGAAAGCTTCTTCCCCGAATCTTCATCCCGCAGGCTTTCCAAGTGAAACAGCGACTTGAACGAATTTCTCCCGCAGCACTCGTAGCGCTCCTAAGCGCCGAACCGAGTCCGATATCCACATTTGCGGCATAGTTCTTCGACGGCTTCGCGGCGGGAAAATCCGTAGACAATATCGTTGGCGCGTTTGCTTTCGACGATCTCGGAAAATTCTTGTTCCAAGACGTTGCCGAGGTTGATGACCCCTTCTCCGTCTAGGCAACAAGGGACAACCGTGCCGTCGACAAGAATCGCCGCATGGCTACGAAGGGCGTGACAGAATCCTTTCCCATCGTCTTCAGGTGCGCTCAGACTTGGCCATTGGAATTCGTGGTCTTGGTTCAGATAGACGTTATCCGATACTTTCAACCCTTTACCACGTTCGACTTTTTCTTCGATCCGGTAATCAAGACCGTATTCGCGTTCGATCAGTTCTAACGTCTCGCGGTTACGATTGCGTTCGTTGTTGGTCATGTTATCTTCGGTTAAGTTCCAAAGACGGAATGAAAATAACACTTTGCTGGATGTCTCATGGCTCGAAGCGTCGCGTACAAAAGACAAAATTTCATTCAGATAACCGTCGCGATCCGTGGATCCGGCATGACCGTCGAAACTATGCAATGAAAAGTTCATCTGACGCAGCGCCGGTTTGCCAAGCAGCTTTTCACGATTTTTCGTAATCAGCGTACCGTTGGTTGTAATATTGACTTTCAAGCCTCTTTCATGTGCCAAATCGAGTAAAAGATCGATCTTCGGATGCAGCAACGGCTCGCCTTTGACATGTAAATAAATATGGTTTGTATGTGGATCGATTTTATCTAAAATTTGTGCAAATGTCTCCGGCTTAATAAACTTAGCTTGACGCTCAGTAGGCGGGCAGAAGTGACAAGACAGATTGCATACGCTCGTAATTTCGATATAGACTTTTTTAAATGTTCGCAAGGATTGACGCTCCATTTCCGGTTCATGAAATTATCCGCCATATATAGAGGTACTGCGCGGATCACGTGAAGAAGTTCTTTTATCTATTATGTGTGTCGTCACGCAAAAGCTCAACCCCTGAATTTCACTTGTCCAAGATCAGCTCGATTAACTGCATCCTCAAAGTCTGCGCAGCATCGCTACGTTCCATACGCATGGTGCGGCTTAATAGTTGAATATCCGGTTCTAACAATTCTACGACTTTGCTTAAAGCTTGATGATCTCCGCCCCTGGAACGTTGAATCAAGTTTACGAATTCATCGTTTGGCGTAGATGTTGCAGAGATTTCCGTTTCCATTTGCTCACCCCCTGTTGACTGATTTTCATACTTTTCGCGATTTCCGCTTCCGTACTTCCTTTTGCAAATAAAGATTCGATTACTTGCTTACCTTTGTCAAAAGGGATCATTTCAATATACTCGTTCAAATCAGATCTTATAGGTTCGTAAAAAGATAGATTTGCTTGAATCTGCATAGCCTCGTCAAAACCGATCTTTTCATTTCGATAGCGTCTCCGCTCCTGATAAGACGCTCGCCATGCGATACGTTGAAGTTCTTGTCGATATTGATCAATCGTTTCATTTTGCATATTTTTCTCCTCCTATTAACTTTTAGCCAACCAAAAATAGAACACTTGTTCTTATTAACATACTATAACCTTTGCTATTTGGATAGAACCATTTTCGAAAAAGGCACAACCCTACAAGTGATCTCGCGTACATCGTGTAGAGGGGTTGGAGAAGAAAAATTTATTTGGGTGAGCGGTTGTAAAAGGTTCCGAATTTTCTCCTTATTGAGTAAAGGCGGACAAATTGCTCAATCGATCCGTAGCAAGAACCGTCAAATCAAAAATCGAAGGAGTGTTTCTGATGAAAAAAATCGTATATATTCCGTTAGATGATCGTCCAGCTAATCTGGATGATGTGATTGTGCAAGGACACGCGGCAGGCTTGGAAGTGTTGACGCCGGATGCGTCTGTGATTCGAAACCGTATGGATGACACCGGAGAAATTGAAGGAACCGAAGTCGTGGGTACAAGCGGTGCCGTGTATGGCGATACCTCCGCTGCCGGGCAATTTGTACAGGATCATGCCGCGGAAGCAGACGGTTTTATTTTGTCGATCGATATGCTCGCTTACGGCGGTCTAATCGGCAGTCGCAGATTGCGCCAAGATGGCGGCGGCGATTATCCAACCTACGACCCAACCACAACCACGTTGCTTGATACCATCGCTCAATTGAAGACGGAGTATCCGAATAAACCAGTCTTTTTGCTAGATACCGTTATGCGTCTTGCAACGACTACGATGGCGGAAAGTCTCAGTATCGAAGCCTACAATGAATCTCGCGCGCTCATGATGAAGCCTCGTCTAGCTCAAAGCGAATTCGACGATGTGCTGAGCGGTTACGATCTACAGCCAGACGGTACGCCTTACGAAGATACGATTCATTTTTCCAAAGAAGACTATTACAATGCTCGCAAACATAAATTCAAAACCAACCGTTATGTACTGGAAGCTTTGGTGCGCGATGCCGGCGTTGATTTTGTCGCTTTTGGTGTAGACGATGCTTCGACGCAAGGCGTACAAGCCAATGAAATTCATTGGATCGAAAATCATATCGACGAATGGCTCAGCGGAAACGGCGGGCAAAATCCAGAACGTGCGATCATTTTGCCGGATGCAGACGGTCTTGGTCATTCGCTTATGGCTCGTATGGCAGGGAAATTGCATACCGAAGCTCCAACTCAACCGGTCAAGCCGGTTGTAGCGGTGCGCTATTTCGGCCGCGACGGTTCGGAAATTGTGAACACGTACGAATACATGGATGTGCATACGAATATTTTGCGCCATATCGAGATTGTCGGCGCAACGTTTACCGGAGACGGCCGTTCGATCAACAATCCGAATTATGAACTAGAATTGCTGGCGCTTACGAGCGAAGATCAGATCGGTGCCGCGATTGCGTATCTGGAAGCTAACCGCGAGGCTAAAATGCCAACGATTGTCGTCGATTTCACGCGCAATGGCTCGGCAGGCTTGGTCACGACGCCGGAACTTCTCAATTCGCCAGCAACAGGCAGTCTGTTCGGGTATAGCGCTTGGAATACAGCGGGGAACAAGATCGGAATGGGACTTGGCATGGCATTGTCCCGCTTCTTTTTCCTCAAAAAAGAAACGCAGGAACGACCGCTCGGCATCGCGCTGGATGCGCACGGCTCGCTGTTGTTCAAACGTTTCTTGAAAGACTATTCGTATAAAACGATCGAGATCGCGAATATTCGCACCGAATCTCGTGCTCGCACGCCGTATACGAATGTGACCGCCGATCAAAACATGAAAATCTTCAATACGCCGCAAGATTACGATGATTTGACGCAACTGCTGCGTACCAACATGCAGACACGCACAGCCGAACTCGCGGCTATGCCCGCATTCGGAATCGGTACCTCTGCTCCGACTTGCGTGGTTCGCCGCTTTGGCGTTCCGCAAGGCGAGGCAGCGCCGAACTCTAACGACTGGCGCTTCGCGAAATACGACAGCGCTTCGCTTCCGCTAAACGATCCGGGCTTTATCTGGTGGCGGGCGTTCGAGATCACGCTGAATCCGAAGATTGATCTAAAAAGAGCGGCTCAAGGCGACTGCGAATAACCGAGTTACTGCATAACGCCATATACAAAACGACCTCTGATTCCATATTCATGTGGATTCGGAGGTCGTTTTTTGATATCCTGCATCTATTGATTTCAGTTCTATAAGTAACGCTTCAATGTAATTTGAGCGACGCGTTCGGATCATGGCATACCGCTAGCCGATGAATCAATTTTTCGCTGGAGGTATTTAGCCCTATGATCGCAACTCGGTTAAGCTTTTGACGATATTTCAATACAACTTTGTCGACTGCGCCTACCGCTGAATCGTCCCAAATATGCGCGTTCGAAAAATCAATCACAATATCGGCATCCGATACGTCAAACGCAAAAGCTTGCACAAAACTTTCGGCCGATGCGAAAAACAGTTGCCCGCTCACTTCGAAAGTGATATTTGTTTGCGTAGAAATACGTTGGACGCTTACTTTAGAAAGTCGAGTGGCAAAAAATATCATACTGAGTATAACACCGCCGATAACGCCGATCGCCAGATTATCAGTCATTACGACGATCACAACGGTAACAATCATGACCAACGCATCGCTTTTAGGCGCTTTTCGCAAATAGGAAAACGAAGACCATTCAAAAGTTCCGATCGCTACCATAATCATGATCCCGGCAAGAACGGACATCGGGATTTGAACGACAATATTGCCAAGCACCAAAATGAGAAACATCAGGAACACTCCGGCAACTAGCGTAGACAACCGACCCCGCCCGCCTGATTTGATATTGATTACGGATTGCCCAATCATCGCGCAACCTGCCATACCCCCGAAAAAGCCGGTAACCATGTTGGCAATGCCTTGTCCGCGAGCTTCTTTGTTTTTTTCGCTGTCCGTACCGGTCATGTCATCGACGATCGAAGCTGTTAACAAAGATTCCACCAAGCCGACGATTGCCAATGAGATCGAATACGGAAAAATAATTTTCAACGTTTCCCAAGTCAATGGAATATCCGGAATCAAAAACTGAGGTAGCGATTGCGTGATGATCCCTAAATCTCCAACTGTTTTTAAATTCAAACTCCCAAAAATCGCGGCAGCGGTAAGAACGACAATTGCAATCAAAGGAGCTGGAATCACTTTAAAAAATCGCGGTAACATATACACAATCAATAAAGTGACGGCAACAAAAATATAAGTCAAAACCGAACTACCCAAGAAGTGAGGAACTTGTGCCATAAAAATCAAAATAGCCAAAGCATTGACGAAACCGATCATCACGGCTCTCGGTATGAATTTCATTAATTTACCGACCTTAGCTATACCAAAAAGCAATTGGATAACACCGGTCAAAATAGTCGCTGCCAATAGATATTGCACACCGTGATCTTTAACCAAAGGAACCATCAACAATGCCATCGCTCCGGTCGCTGCCGAAATCATACCCGGTCTTCCACCGATAAACGCCAAAATGACCGCGATACAAAATGACGCATACAAACCTACCATAGGATCTACCCCCGCAATGATTGAAAAAGCAATAGCTTCGGGAATCAAAGCCAAAGCCACTACGATTCCAGCTAATACATCACCACGAATATTAGAAAACCAATCTTTTTTAATCTGTTCTACCATATGTCTATCTACTCCTTTATTTGATATGTGACCGGTTCATTTTGAGTGTAAGTCATTCGAATAATCCGATCTTATCACTTTTCGAACCAAAAAGGAACCATTTTGGAACTAAACATGTGGTATAATTTTTTTATCTACACGAAGTTAGGAGTTTTAAGATGATTATTGGTTACATGCGACCTTCTCAAGACGACCCAAACTGCGAAAATCAGAACCAACTTTTAAAACGCAAATCTTGCGATCGGATTCTGAAAGAAGAACACTCTTCCGCCAAACAGAGAATCCAATTCGATAAACTGATGAATACTGTTGAAGCTGGCGATATACTTGTAGTCACTCGTTTATTTTCTTTAGCCGATTCGATGAAACATCTTGCCGATCTGTTAAAAAAGCTTGAGCAAAAAAAAGTTAACCTTTATTCGTTAAACGAAAATATAAATACTCAAGACGGCTCAGGGTATCACTTTTTGGAACACGTCAAAGCTCTGCTCGATTTGCAAGCTGATTTAACAAGCGAACAGACCAAAAAAGGCATGGACGAAGCCAAAGAAAAAGGCACAAAGCTAGGTCGCCCGCGTAAATTGGATGCTAATGTGATGAAAGCTATACAAATGTATGAAAGTAAAGAATTTAGCATCGCTGAAATACGCGAAAAAACAGGGATTAGCAAAACGACCTTGTATCGATATTTAGGTTCGTAAATGAATCGTACAAAACTTGAAGATCGATTTCGGCTACTCTTATGTAATCATGTAAAAAAGCTGCGAACGCATTATCGGTTCGCAGCTTTTTACTATCTATACATATGATTTTTATTTCAATTGCGAGACTCTCAGACCATCAATCATGCAGTGTATTCAACATGCTACGCAGTTCCGATACCGCAATCTGCCCTGGTGCAGACGCCTTTTTCGCGGCGCCGAAAGTTACCGCAGACCCGAACGCTTCTCCGGCGATTCGGCTAACGGCGCCCATCTTGCCCATCGACATCGTAATGATCGGCGCTTGAAGCTGCGAACTCACTTCGTACGTTGCAGCGAGCAAAGCCAGTACATCGCCCGGATGCTGAGGCATCACGGCGATCTTCGGCAAATCCGCGCCCAATTCATGTGCGCGGCGCAAACGCGATACCAATTCTTCTCGCGCAGGCGTTTCGTGAAAATCATGATTCGATATGATGGTAGATGCGCCAAGACGATGAATCTCGGCCGCAAGCTCACGTACGACATCATCTCCGATCATCAGTTCGATATCGATCAGATCCGCATGCCCCGAAGCCGCTACAGCCATATTCAACTGAATATACAAGTCTTGCGGCAACTCACGTTGTCCACCTTCACGCGCGCTGCGGAATGTAAAAACAAGCGGAATCTCACCAAGCAATTCCCGCAGCTCCTTAAGCTGAGCAAGTACAGATTCAACCTGCTCTACTTCGTCAAAAAAGTCGACGCGCCACTCGGCTATATCCAATTCGATATCGACTAAACTTTTCGCTTCCGCGTTCAATTCTGCTTGAGTTGAGCCGGTCAGCGATACGCAAATTTTCGGTGTTCCTTCGCCTATGCGGACTCCTTGAATTTCTACGATATGTTCCATTCTTTTTCCCCTTTCCACAACCCGTACTTCCCTATCGATCTATTCTTCTACGGTAACGCATATACGCGTCAATTGCTAGATGGAAGCCAGCAAAATTAAAAGCTGTAAAAAGAAAAGGCTGGAACTGCATATTCGCAGCCCAGCCTTAAGTTCGATATCAAAAAGTACATAGTCAAAAGATTTATATTCCTGTCAGCCTTAAGTTCTAAAACGCTGAATCAACTCTAGCAGTTCCTGTGTGAGATTAGCCAAAGAAGTCGATGCAGCTGAGATTTCTTCCATCGAAGCGAGTTGTTTCTCGGAGGATGAAGCGACCTCATTGGCATTCGTTGCCGTTTCAAGACCAATTGCCTTAAGTTGTTCCAGTGAAGAATCGACTTGATTGGACTCATTCGACATCTGTTTGGCGATTGCAGAGACTTCTTCGATTTGTTGATTGACGTCTGCAATCTGGGAAGAGATAGAGGAGAATAGCTGTCCGCTTTCGTCCATCACCTCGGCAATATGATTTACCTCGGTACTTCCTTTTTCCATATTCTCAACGATCGCCGAAACTTCTTGTTGAACCGCTTGAATCAACTCCGCAATATCTTCAGCCGACTGCCTGGATTGCTCAGCCAAATTGCGAATCTCCGAAGCGACAACGCCAAATCCGCGTCCATGCTCCCCTGCTCTCGAAGCTTCGATAGAAGCATTAAGCGCAAGCAAGTTCGTTTGACGGCTTACATTGGTAATCATACCCGTGATGCGGCCAATTTCTTCGGAACGCTTTTTAAATTGTTCTAGCGCAGTCATCGAAGATTGAACCGATGTATTGGCACGCTCTACCATATGGATCGCCGATTGCATTTTTTCGGATCCATACGAAGTTCGCTCCGTCACGGATTTAGAAGCACTGCTGACTTCGGAAGCTGCTTCCGCGATCCGTCCGATGCCTGTAGAAATTTCGTTCATCGAACGAGAAGAATGAACTAACTCCTCAACCTGCTTTTCTGCTTTGTTTGCGACTTCGATTCCGGTAAGTGCCATTTGTTCGGCGGCTTTACTCGTTTCTTCCGCTCCTGCGGTTAACTGCTGGGAAGTCGAGCCGACCGATAAAGCATGTTCCGATATGACCGAAATGGTATGGCGCAAAGTGTTCATCATCTCATTCATATGCACAGCCATAACTCCAAATTCATCTTTCGATTTTACAGGCAGTTCTTGTGTCAGATCGCCTTGTGCAAGCTGCCCTGCGACAACATTGACACGATTCAATTGCTTCACAATCGATGCAATCGTGTAAGCAACTACGCCTGCTAGCAAAAGTACCGCCAAGATCGCGATGATGACCGACCCTTTTAAGCTATCGTAAAAAGGTTCAAGGATTACGCTTTTCGGTAATGCGGATACGAGATGCCAGTTAGCGTCAGAGCCTTGCAGCTTGGCAGGTTCAGAAATAAACAATTCAGGCTTGCCCTCGTCAACTGTAGCATAGAACCTTGTTTCATTCGTTTTGATGCGCTGAATAACAGCTTGAGCACTGGCAGATAATTCAGCATCCGCTTTGGTCAGTTCAGGGTTAGAACCGTGCGCAGCGATATACCCTTCACTTGTCACCAGCATCGCATAACCTTCATCGGGATTCAGTGAAGCAATCTTTTGCTGGAACCCGTCAATCGTAAAATCGGCTCCGACAATGCCAACAAAGTTATTGCTTTCGTCTAGCAGAGGTACGACGATCGATACGAGCAACGTTTCTTTGCCGGCAACTTCGTACGTCGTTGGCTCCGACCAATAAATCGCTTTGGTCGCTTTCGGTTCCTCATAATATTTACTGCTTTCGCCAGCCCCTTCATACGTAGGCATCGGTTCAAAATGGAATGTGCTTCCGTCTCGCACAACGTAAGGGACAAACCGTCCTGTTGTATCATCGTACGCATCTTTGCTTACATGTTCGGAATCTTTGCCGTCAAAAGCATTAGGCTCCCATCCGGTATAAAAACCAAATACCTTTTCGTCTTTCTTTAAATACTCTTCCAAAAGGCGAACAATATCTTCGCGGCTCATGGTTCCATTTTTCGAAGCGTCCAGCAATGTCGTACTCAAACTCTCCAGCGTATTCGTCACTTGATTGATATCGGTCATAAATTCGCTTGTCGCTGTGTTCGCGGATTGTCCCGCTACCGATTCCCCATACTGAAGACTTTTGTCGTAGACGGCTTTGGTGTTAAAAGCAATCAATGCACCGATCGAGCAAAAGAGTACTAATCCAAGCAGCAATCCCAGCTTTACGGCGAGCTTCGTGTTGCGAAAAAATGACATCTGTAAGCCCCCTAAGTTTTTTTGCACCTTGTGCTTTTTATCTTTATATGGATCGTTCCTTTCTTAAAAAAAGGAATAACACTTTATTATCGATATTTAGCAGGCATTAATGAATAGTATTTGCATAAACAACAAAAAAAGCCCTTTCCCACGATTGTGGAAAACGGACTTTTTTGACCCTATACCCAACGAAGAATACTAGCGGAGGGGAATATTCAGCGAAGGAATGAAATGTTCAACACGCGACCGAAACGAATATTCCCCGCAGCGCCTTACTTCTTCGGCGCCACCAACGACACTACATTTTCTTTCCCGTACCATTTCACCGTATAACCCGACAATTTCGATACATCGCGCAGCGGGATATACAATTTGTTACCAACAAAACGTGAAGCTGTCATATTCACCGTTTTGCCGTTTACTTTGGCTGTTTTCGATTTTGCTGTATGAACGATCGTTTTATTGCCGACCGTCGCGGTTACTGTCATGTTTTTGGCATTCCAGTTTACGTTACCGTTCAGCATTTCGAACCCTTCGCGAAGCGGTACATACAACGTCGAATTGATGTTCATGATTTTGTCGTCCATCTTTTGCAGCTTACCGTTTACGAATACGTTGCCTTTAAATTCGCCATCGCCGCTTACCGAGTAGCCATTGTTAGCCGCGATTTGTTGGAAGCTCAGACTTGAGTTTGTGATGACCGCATATGTCCCTTTGTCGACTTGCTCGAACAAGCTGCGAATTTCGCTGTTGTGCATCCGAATGCAGCCCGAACTTACATAGTTGCCGATCGAACTTTCTTTGTTATTGCCGTGAATCGCATAAGTCGTACCGTAAGTGTTGCCGACTTCAAGACCGAGCCAACGATCGCCTAAAGGGTTTTTTGGATCGCCACCTGGAATGTTGTCTTTGTAATACGGGCGGTTTTTGATTTTGTTTACGATTTTGAATTTACCTTCTGGTGTCAGATCATTCGTACGACCTGTTCCGACCGAGTAAGTCTTTTTCAACTTTCCGTTATCGAAAAATGCGAGTTGATTCGTCTTTTTATTGATAATAATCAGTTGCCCTGTGCTTTCAGCAGCTTGCGCAGCTCCGGCAAAAGAAAAACTTCCGACAACCAAAGCGACCAAAGTAAGTACCGTCATCCATTGTTTTAAATGCTTCATATTGATTCCTCCTGATGCGTCATGCGCTGTATAGGTGATAAAGAAAAGACTACTAATCCTTTTAGACGTCAGTTAACCAAAATAAGTTGCACAATTCGACAAGTTTTCCCTTATTCATTCATATCAACCAACCTCTTTTCTTATTTTACCCCAAACCAAACGGCTTGCTATGCTTTTGAACAAAAGCGTCAAAACTGTATCTTTTCCTAAGATGCTGACGTTTGCTATACCTGTATTGTAAACACCCCTTGTTTCGAAAACGCCAACGAAATGTATCCGAATCGTAAACATTTTTATTGGACTTTTATCGGAACCACTTGCGAAATTGACGGATAATAGGTTGCACGACTTCTTTGTTTAACCATTTAAAAGGAATCGAAAGTACGTGTTTCCATAGCCAAACCAACGGACGTACGACGATATAAGTCCAGATTGTACGTAGAAGTTTAAGAATCCAGAGTACGACTTGGCGACAAGCACGGATCACGGGATGCAAAATATGAATATAAAACCCTCTAAGCACGTATTTCCACAAAAACCGCAATGGGATGTAGATCAAGGTATAAAAAATCGGGTAGACGATATAGGTCCATAATGAACGAAGTAGCGGTCTCAGCACTTGCTTCCAGATCCAACGCCCCGGAATTTCCAGTACGTAGCGCCAAATCGGCTCTAATATAGATGTCCAGACCCAAGCGACGAGCGGATAAATAATTCGTACAATCAACCAAGATATAACAGGCTCTAGCACTTTGGACCATAACCAACCGCCGACCGTCTGAATGAGATAAATCGGAAAATAAATCACAAACACGAATGCTTTAAGTATATTTTTGAGTGCAGCGGATACCCTCATCTGAATCTGATACCTCCTTTGTCCGATATGAAAAAGCCCGCATGGCATCAAAGCCATACGGACTTATTTTTATTGAATTGTCATTTTAGAAAAACCATACGAAGTAAATGACTGCCGCCAATACGATCCGATAAATCGCAAACGGAATCAGTTTAATTCGGTTGATCAGCTTCAAGAAGAAACGAATCGAAATAATTGCGAATACGAAAGCACTTAAGAAACCAACGATAAAATACGGCAGCGCATCAAGGGTAAAGTACTGCCAGTTTTTCGCCAGCGACAATAGACTTGCCCCCGCCATGATTGGAACTGCCATAATAAACGTAAAATCGGCAGCCGCGCGGTGACTCATGCCAACCAATACACCACCGGAGATCGTAGCTCCTGAGCGGGAAAATCCCGGCCAGAGCGAAATACATTGGAATAGCCCCATCGCTAACGCTTTTCCGTAGGTAATCTCATCTACATTTTCAATAACCCGACGATTGGATTTTCGCATGACCAAATCCGCTACAATCATCAAGATTGCGCCGATCACAAGCGCGCCCAGTACCGTAGCAAGAGAGAAGAGATGTTCATCGATATAATCGTCGAACAACAGTCCGAGTACAGCCGCTGGCAACAAGCCGATAAAGATATGCAGCAAGTTCAGTTTCGGCGTACCTTTTGGAGCACCGGAATGACGACCTTTGAGTCCCAAAAGTTCATAAAACTTTTCTCGGAACAAAATAACGACCGCTAAAATCGAACCCAATTGAATGACAATTTTGAACGTATTGGCTACATAAGATGAACCAAAAAACTCTTTCGATTTCAGCCACAGATCGTCGACGATAATCATATGCCCTGTTGAGGAAACAGGTGCAAATTCAGTCATCCCTTCGACGAACCCAAGAATCAGTGATTTAAATAACGAAAATAAATCCCAATCCACTCTCTCACGCCTCTCCACTTTCTTTTGTCTGATTCAACTCATATTAGCACGCCGGAAGCTCATAAACCAGTTTACGTCAAAAGAGCCGAAAACCCCATCTCCCTGCGGTTTCCAGCTCTGATTATTTACTTGTTTGGCAAAGAATTTTTGCTTGATGCGGCATACTTCAACAAGATCTCCGCTGCGCGAAGACGCAGCTCGGGATCATCATTTTGAAGCAGCTCACGCAATGTTGTAATCGCGGCATCCACACTCTCATCATCGATAAGCGAAGTAGACTTTTTGGCTTGATGCTCGTTAGCGAACGAATCTGACCTTTCTGTAGAACCCGTCGAGTGAGGTTCGATTCCAGGAAGCATCCCGCCCGGTGCTTGTGCAGCGAAAACATCTAGCCCTGCAAGTCCAATCGGATACGAAAATTCGGCTATTTCAGCTTCATTTTCTTCATGTTCCGCGATGAAATGGCGTAATTGCGGATTTAGAGCTTCCTGCGGCAATACGCCAAGCCAAGTTACGCCTCTTCGATGAGCCGTTTGTTCACTTGGATGCTCGTAATCTTCACGGTAATAATAATCGCCCAGATCGCCAAGCCAGACACTTCCGCCAATCGGAACGATTACGTAGTCGCCATCATGGATTTCGTTTTTGAAAAATTCCAGATTGTTCGACAGCGACTCTTTTTGCGGTTCACCTGCTACGTCGATACTCACAAAACAATCTTGTAAAAACTCTTGAATTCGGTTGCGATCTTGAATCCATGCCGATAGGCGAAACAACTTCATAGCCGATCAACTCCGATAATGAAATAAAATCAGATCTTTGAAATCAGACGTTCAGGCTGGCTTTCACTTTGCGGGATTGCTCGATTGCCACTCCGATACGCGCAATAATATCGTCCAGCGAAGACGGATCATGCACATCGTATTCATCGATATTGAGTCGCAGCACCGGGCAAGCATTAAATCCTTCGATCCAATCCGCATAACGTCCGTGCATTTTCTCCCAATATGTCACGTCGGTCTGAATCTCCATCTCGCGACCACGTTCGGTAATGCGACTTAGAATTGAAGGCAAGCTACCTTCCAAATAAATCAGTACGTCTGGATGCGGGAAATACGGCGTCATGACCATCGCTTCGAACAGACTGGAATACGTCTCGTAATCGACAGCCGACATTGTACCTTGATCGGCGTGCATTTTTGCGAAAATACCGGTATCTTCATAGATCGAACGGTCTTGTACAAACCCTCCGCCTGCTTCGAAAATCGCTTTTTGTTCTTTGAAGCGCTCTGCGAGGAAATAGATTTGCAAATGGAAACTCCAACGTTCGAAATCATGGTAAAACTTTTCTAAATAAGGGTTATGGTCAACTTTTTCCAGCGAAGTTTGAAAACTCAATCGTTCAGCGAGAGCCGCTGTCAGTGTCGATTTGCCTACGCCGACTGTACCGGCTACGGTAATCAAAGCATCGTTGGGAATCAAGGGATATGTCGTCATTAAAGTCAAACTCCTTTTATCAAATCATTTCATAAAAAAACAAATCAACGATTAGCGAAGGTGCTCGCTGGCAAGCTTGGATTTCACTTGCTCCGCAATATAGGCAAAATGGTCGGCTTCCGCAACAAAATCCAGATCGTCGCCATCCACCGTAATAATCGTCGTTTCCGGCTCCGTAATCGCAAGCGAAGCCATCGCCGATTCGTAATCTTCGATCAGTTGCTCCAGATATCCATGATCCATCGCTTGCTCGAACGAACGACCGCGCTTGGCGATTCGTGCAAGTAACGTATCCAGACTCGCTTTGATATACACAATAATATCCGGCTTAGCCAAATCATCAGTCAGCACATGATAAATCTGACGGTATTTCTCGCGTTCTCGCCCTTTGAGTGTGCGTTCGGAAAAAATCAGATTTTTGTAAATATGATAATCCGATACGACCGGCTTTCCTTGCCCGATCAATTGCGACTGGGTATCGCCGAGCTGCTTGTAGCGATTACACAAAAAGAACATCTCCAACTGAAAACTCCACTCGTCGATATTCCGGTAAAACTTATCCAGAAACGGGTTTTCCTCCACGATTTCTTTCAACAAAGGCATATTCAGCTCTGCGGCAAGCATCGAAGCAAGCGTTGTTTTACCTGCCCCGATCGCCCCTTCCACCGCTATAAAAGGAACTTGATTCATAGGAAGCCTCCTGCCTCTTCAACCGCTCTTACGGTTCGTCCTGAAATTAAAGCGCCGACTTACCGCCGGACACCGTACAACATTGTATCACAGCTCCACACTAAACCGGATAAGCATTTTAAATTTACTCTCTCACCCAAAACAAAAAAGAGACTCCCCCAAGAGTCTCACTCATCACTTAAATCGACATACGATCACACTGTCGTCTCGATCAAAATCCCAATCGATATATAGCTCTGTCAGCGTTCGATCCAGTGCATCGCCGATTTTCGCTTCTTGCCATAAGAGTTTTTTTTCTAATTTTCGCTTGGCAGTCTTTAACGCATCTGCTTGTCCGATTTCGTTTAGTTCTTTTTCAAGCAAAATCGTCAGCCCTTTACGAAAAACAAGCAGCGTGCTTGGATCTACCCACCAAGACCGCACAACATCAGGAACGCGCTGCACCATGCCCAATAAAGCAGCAATCTGTGCATGCACTTCTTCTTGACCCTTGTACGGTTGCGTGACTTCTTTTGTTTGAGAATCGTTTTGCACCAATCCGACAAGCACACCTGAAGCTTGGTCGATATTCCAATCGTAAAAGATCGACATATGCGGAAGACCCAGCTCCAGCTCGAAAAAAGTTTGGAGATCCGGAACTAGCGATTTCATCAACAATTCTCGCGTATACCGAAATGTTTTCTCGTCTTTTCGAGCTAATAAAGCGTCTTCTGCCGGATTGGCAAAACGTTTCAGCGTAATCACAATACTGACCTCGTCCAAAAAAACGTCCAGCGCTTCGGGCCCCTTACCGAAACTTTGTCTGAGCATTTTTCCGACGTGGCGAGTCGTCGCAGCTACGATTTCAGGATGATTCATGTGTAATTTAGCACCCGCATTCATGTTTCGAAGATATACCCGGCGTTCAGAATCCTGCGCTTGGCTTATATCACGATTGAGCCAAGCGCAGGCGTACAGCCTTTTAACATTCTAAAAAGAAAGTCGGTAAAGATCGCCTGTACGTATAGCTACGACGAAAGATGATCGAACGTGAGCATTCAACGCCATTATACGACGATTTACGAACATTTTCTTTATTCATGTTAGGTTTATTCTTCAATTTCATGAAGCAAAAGGCTAGTTCGAAGTTGATAAACAAACGGCTCCATCATCAGCGGCTTTCTTAGATACTTCTGAAATCCCGCTGTTAATCCTTTTTCCACATCGTCATTTAGCGCACTTGCACTGATCGCCCATATCGGAATCGTCGACGTATTCGGATCGGCATATAATCGTTGCAGCCCCTCGTACCCATCCATATCGGGAAGCTGAATATCCATAAGGATCAGACTAGGTCGATGCAGAGCAATAAGCTGCATGCCTTTTTCCATCGTTTCTGCTTCCAACAGCCTGATTTCAGATAATTTTTTCCTGAAAATGTGACGCATTAACAACATGCTAGAGCGATCGTCTTCAATGTAAAGTACATATCGCGCATTTTCCTGCATTCCGACCATCCTTTCCCCATAAAAATAGACCGAAGAAGAGGTTGCCAGCACCTCTTCTTCGGCCCGATTAATCAGCGCATCTATAAGATGTCTGAATCGTTACCGATCTTAGTCGTTATCGAATTTATTCCTCAAATATGTAAATGACGATGCTTCGGTCGATATTGAAGTCCCAATCAGCATACAAATCTGTTAAGGTTCGGTTTAAAATAATGCCGGCATCGGCTTGTTGTTCCAACATCCGTTTTTCCAATCTTCGCTTTGCCGATTTTAAGACTTCCGTGTAGCCTAGCTCCACCATTTCTTTTTCCAGCAGTACGGTTATACCCTGTCTAAAGACGGCAAGCATTCGAGCATTGACCCACCAGGAATCAATATACTCCGGAACTTTCTGAATAGCAGCAGTGACTTCGATTACTTTTTCATGAACATCCGCTTTGCCCGGATAATCGGGTGCAGGTTCGGATACAGGATGGAACAGTCCCACGATTGCACCGGAAGCATTATGTACGCCCCAGTCGTAATAAAATTCGGACACCTGAATCTCAGCATGTTCTCTTAAAAAAACTTGTAATTCCGGCAGCAGCGATTCCATAAGAAGTTCGCGCGTATACCGAAATGCTTTTTCTTCTTCTTGAGTGAGCAAAAACTTTTCGACCGGTCCCATAAAATTACGCAAATGAAACACGATACAACGCTCATTCAAAAATACGCTAACGGATTCGGGGCCTTTACCGAAGCGTCTTCTCAGCAACTTTCCGACGTAACTCGTCACCAGGCTGATTGTTTCCTTTTCGTTCATAATAGCACCGGCCCAGCTTATCAAGATATGCCCAGAATTCGGACACATCGGCTCTACGACCCAATATTGAGGCAGCCGAATATGAGCATTCCAATTTAGTATACTGTAACTTCTTTCAATATGCGATAGCAAAATACGTAGAAATTAAAATTCAAAAATGCAAAATCATGACAACCTAGATAGATCGCCGATTTTGCATTTTTTGAAAGTTCTGTTTTGTTTATAAAATATGCACGTCGAGTTCGGCTTGTGCCAAAGCTTGCGCGGCTTCGCCGGCTTCGCGCAACGCTGTTTCTTGGCGCGAACGGATACCGAGCGACAACCGGGTCAATTCCGATTCTCCCAGACTCAACTTACGCTCTAGTTCTCGGGTTCGGGCTTCGACCGCGCGCTCTACCGCTAAAATCTCGGTCTGCGGAATCCGACTCAATGTAGGATCAAATACGAAGCGACGCTCAATGCGATCCCGCCATGCGAGCAGCATACGCGTATTCGCAGGTCCGAATCCCGGGACTCTAGCCAGACGCTTAGGGTCAACTTCCAACGCCGTTTCGATCCCAAATAGCGCAAGCGATGCTTTGCGTCCTGGCCCTATTCCGTCAAGCTGAGCTTGTTCGATCCGATGGCGCCGTAAATAAGCTTGGATTTGTCCGCTGCGCTGCTTTTTCTCAAGTCGTTTTAACTCTTTGGCTTTGAAGCTTTCCAGACTCATATAATCTTGCTTCGCCTGCTCCAGTTCTTGAAGCTTTTTGGTGAACGCTGTGGAACGGCATGCTTCTGCGTATCGGCGAGAAACGTCGTTCCATTTTTCTCGCAACCGATCACGCTCTTCGCTGCGCGTGTCGCGTAGCGAACGGCGTCCGAATCCAGCAAGCCACAGCAACAGATTAAACCCTACAAAACTTCCGGCTGTAATCATCCAAAATCCCGGCAACCAGAAATAAATTCCGACTGCGGAGACTAGAGAGATTACCGATAAAGCACCACGCCATTTTCTTTTTCTCAAATAAGCAGCGACTTGCGCCGAAGGTTGCGAAGCCAGAGTAGCCGGTTCAGGAAGCGTTCGAGCCGGTGTAGGCGTAGGTACACGCTGAATTTGTGTCCAAACCTGAAATAATTGAAATCCAGCAACGCGGTGATTGCCGTGCGCCGACGACGTATGATGGGATGCTCCATGTTGCGAAGAAGTTCGGCGCGCCGGATCGGCGGAGCGAAACAATAATCCGCCGGTAGCCGATTCCATCGCACACCACGGACAAGCCGAAGATTGACTTGGATATTGATGCGCAGGGTTGCGTGTACATGTAACGAGCGTTGCACTCATTTCTTGCAGGGCGGTGATCCATTCTTGCGCATCCGGTCTGCGCGTCATAGACTCTTGGGCAAAAGCACGTTCGAACAAGTTTCGTACATTTGCCGGTAACACTTGGATCGGCAAAGCGCTTGGCGGCGGCTCCATCTGCTTCGTACGCGCTGTCGCCCCGTAAGCGAATCGAAATTCGCGTATCGCACGTTCGATCGGCATATCCCCAGCACCCGAATATTTACCGGCAAAAGGATGACGTCCCATAAAAAGCAGCATAAAAATAAAGACGGCTAAACCAAAATTATCATGATTGCGGCTGCGAACCATATCACGGAACGACGTCACGCCTTGAAGTTCAGGCGGCATATACATCGGAATGCCGACATCGCATCCAAAGCGAGTCGAGCCGGATTGAATTTGAAAACTGTCGCAATCCAGCATCAATATAGTCGCTTGATCGGTGACATAGAAATTACTGTGATTAATATCGCCTACGACATGCCCGGCTTCATGTACAGCTGCAAAAGCACGAGCCAGATTAGCAGCAGTATGTACCAAAAACGAATAACCGGCTTGCGGAAATTCGGTGAGCCGCGTTTTGGGTCCGTAAAGCTTATGAATCTCTTGCCCTTTCAAGCATGGCATGACAAATCCAATCACATGGCGCGTTGCATCGCGTAGCACATCGACCGGCCAGACGGTAAAACGCAACAACTGCTCCGTTTTAAGTCTGACCATCGCTTCGATCTTGCTTTGTTTGTCTTTGGACAGCGGCTTATGGTATACCTTTGCGACCAAGTCGGAATGACCTTCAATCGCAAATACAGATCCTTCTCCGCCTCGACCCAGCTCTTGACCAAAACGAACTTCTACGCCGCTCCCATTTACGATACGCGCCGCCCGTTTCATGACAACTCTTCCTTTTGCGTCATTCGAGTTGCCAGAATTAACGTTTTATCGTCATCTGTCCGCTCATTCACACGATTGGAATTCAAAAAAGCATGCAGCGATTCGTCATAACGGTCGTCATGCTCCGTTTCCAAGCGGCGCAGCACAGAGAAAAACGGACGAAAAAAAGGAGCGTATGCGGTTTTCGTCTGATAATGCAAAGCCAAACGTTGCAACCCATCGGTGAAGACCGCCACTTCTTCAAAAGAGCGATCGACATACATCTGGTGCTGCAAAAAAGTTTTTGCGCTTTTTTGCGTAGCAAAATACGTTGTATTTTCATATTCGCCTTGCTGCGGCCAAAATTCCCACATATACGCGTCCTCCTTTTCTGAATGTACGATCGCACCGTCTCCGATTTGTAGAAAAACCGAAGTTTCCCCGCTGACTACAACTGCCAAAAACGTGCAGGCGAACTCACGCGAACGCGAATTCATTTTAGCTGCTTTAGCGCGAATAGCACGTTGAAAACGGCTCAGCCAATCTTCGCAAAATTGCCGAGTCAACGTCTCGACTTTGCCTCCGTCTTTTAAATGCTGCTCTACCGCTTCGGCAAACGTGGAACAAGCAAGCCCGGAACCGATATCCGAATACGAAGCACTACCCGCTCCGTCCGAAGCCGCGGCAAGCAGCACTTCTGTTCCTTCTGGATCGGTCAAGGTTCGGCACAACGAATAATCTTGACATCCCGTATCCTTTTTCGCGTGCGACGTGCCTGTGACCGAAGCGTTGCTGTACTTCCACATCAGATCAATGCCCATCCTTCTGGCGTAGCTGGATTTTCTAACCGAATCTGATCGCCGGGCGTCGAATGCGATACAGAGTTTAACGAGTTCGACAACCAAGAGAACAGATCGGAGAAACGTAATCCTTTGAGCTTAAGCGGAGTACGCGTCGCAATCTGACTCAGTACATTCATATCGGCACTTTCGACTCCCACTGCGAAAAACATAAACGATTTATTGGCTTCGCCTTCACGCACAAGTGCAGCTGCACGCTGCCAATCATCGGTAGGCGCACCGTCAGTAATCAGGAAGATCCACGGACGATAATACGAAATCCCGTTTTGCTTGTATACATTTTTGCGGTCTTCCAGCATCGCGACTGCTTTTTCAATCGCGGCTCCCATCGGGGTATTGCCGCTCGCCGTAAGTCTTGGCGGATAGAAGTCATCGGGTGTACCGAAATCAGAAGTGGCTTGCACCGGTCCAAAACTAACGACTGCAAGTTCAATTCTTTTCACAGACATACTGTCGGTCATCAATTCTTCTTTGAACGAAGAAAGTCCACGATTCAACTCTTCGATCGGATGTCCGCTCATGGAGTAAGACGTATCGAGTAGCAAAATACAAGGACATCTCGGCTCAGGATTTTCCGCAAACTCTGCGGCAAACGGTATTTGGTCGAATTCGAACATGGAAAGCAGCTCCTTCGCTTCTATTAGATAGATTATCTTCTAAGTCAGTTGTAGCCTTTTGCACCACTTTACCACGGATTACGCGGTTTGCGGCGGCTTATCTTACTAACTCGGTTTTTTCGGTCAGCAATTGTAGCAAATCTTGTAATTCCTGATCCGTTAGATTGCGCCATTGCCCAAGGGGTAGATCGCTCAATTCGATATTCATGATGCGTTCCCGGCGAAGTCTAGTGACACGATATCCAAGAGCTTTGCACATACGGCGAATTTGGCGATTCATCCCTTGCGTCAGTACAATACCGAAACGATCGGGTGAAATCAGGTACGTTCGGCAAGGCAGCGTCACGGTATCCAAAATCTCGACGCCCTCCGCCATTTGCTGCAAAAATTCTTCCGTGACTTCTTTATTTACCGTTACGACGTATTCTTTTTCATGACCGTGTTCGGCGCGCATCATTCGATTGACGATACTTCCGTCGTTCGTCAGCAAAATCAATCCTTCCGAATCTTTGTCCAGACGACCGATCGGAAAAATGCGCACCGGATAATTCATGTAATCCGCTATATTATCTTTTACATCTTCGGCATGCGTGCACACGATGCCTCTCGGTTTGTGAAGCGCTAGGTATACCGACGCTTCTTTGGGAGGAAGATTTTGTCCATCGATCTGAACAAGGTCTCCCGGCTCCACTTCTGCTCCGGCTACGCAAATTTCGCCATTGATCGTAATACGCTGTTCACGGATCAACCGATCTGTCGCTCTGCGAGAACAAAAGCCTGTTTCACTCACATATTTGTTGATGCGCAACGTGATACCTACTTTCTTTTTGCCTTACTGCTGACTTTGCTTCATATATAGTAATAACCGATGCTTGCAACCTTAATCGGAAAATATACAGGATTTAAAAAAACGAAAGCGCTCCTATAAGGAGCGCTTTCGAATTTAAGCGTAGACTTGGCTGAACGCTTCTTCCACCTGTGGAAGAATATCGTCCCAACTTGCATCCGGAAGTTTAGTCACCGTTACAAAATCACGCATACCGAAAATGTTATCGACGCCGTCGATCGTAACAAGCACTGCAGCGAGTTCGTGGTCAGTCTCTTCTCCTGCTTTCACCGATGTACTTTTTGGACCTTCGAAAAGTACCGCATCTGCTCCGATCCGAACCGCGTTCGGATTCGGCGTGTGTTGGATATGAATTTGAACTGCGATGATCCTCACCTCTTTCTATAGACATGTTCTTTCTAATGATTCGTCTTGCCTAGTGTATCACAGGATTGTAGTTACAGCGACGAATCGATAAGCGTTCTTTATTTTCCGTGCTGCTTTTGCAGGTCTTTCCATACTTTCTTGTTACTATACTGACGCTGAGAACTAATATCTTCGCCAAACCACGGCGGCGGAGCAAAAGCTTCGGCAGCTTCCATCGAATCGAATTCGACTTCCGCAACGGTGAGATTGAGCTGATCGTAATGATCCAATTCCACCGTCAAGCCATTCCATTCGCCAGTTGTACGCGTCTTGGTTAACGGCACGGCGCCAGAAGCATTAAATAACTGCTCGTAAATACTTTCTGTAATGGAATATTCGATTTCTTCTCGGCTCATCCCGTTGCCTTGCTTGAACGTATGCGTATATTCGACTTTGCCTGTATCGGTATCTACCAGACGACGTACGCGAACTTCTTGCTGTTCATCGAGTGCCAGATACGTTTGATCAATCCGCTGCTGCAAATGACGATTAAATATGCCTTCGGCAATTAATTCATCCGGAGTCCGATCCAGCAAAAATTTACGTTCGATTTCTAAAGCCATATGGATTCCTCCTGCTCTTTTTCATTCTATACATGAGTATACCCTGAAAAATAAAAAAAGCATGCTTCTATATAGAAGCACGCAAAATAGGGTCTACGGATTTTTATGTCGCTCGTACTCATTCAACCATTCGTCCAGCTTTTGCGATTGCATCAAAACACGTTCATCCAAAAAACCGAACTCATCCGCCAATTGATGAAGAATAATGCGTTGACGTTCCATTTCTGTTTGAATTTCTTTGCTGTTCATCGCCCTGCCCTCCCAGGCTCGAATCCTGCATCTTGTAACGTTAAATCCGCAAATCTTAGAGAAAGGATTTGATATCCAATCTAATTTTATTTGAAAAACCTCTTTGCAAATCGTGTCGATCTGCCGAAAACATAAAAGGTTTCTTTGTAACAAAGTTTGATAGAACTTAGCCATCCGCTTGAATAAGCCTATCATACATCAGTTGTAGAATATGGGCAAAATTTGAATTCATTTTCGTCAATTGTAACAAAATCAGACGTTTTTCCTAGCGTTTATTACAAATTTGTCACTTGTGTTTCATTTTTGGACTGTTATAATCATGCGGTAGAAGAAACTTTAAACCGAGGTTTGACAAAATAGCAGGCAATAAGTTAAAGTATCAATAGTTACAAAATCTTAATAACTGCCGAATTTCTTTTTGCAAGAAAACGGGGGAACCATGTCGGGTGAATTATTCTTGTCTCAGAGGGAATATAGGGAAAATCCTTCCACCGAACCCTTAGCTAACTCCGTAGGCATCAGGGGGAAAAATTTTTGAAGAAGCTCGTGATTTCAGTATTGGGTGCAGCAATCGTATTAACATCTGGAGCAACAAGCACATATGCTGCCAGCTCTACATCAATCAATTCAGCAGTTAGTCAAGTTTCGGGAACTCCTTATAAGTATGGCGGCACAACTACAGCAGGCTTTGATTGTTCCGGATTCACTCGGTACATCTTCAAAAAGTTCGGGGTTACTCTCGCACGTACCGCTGCTAGTCAAGCACAACAGGGGACAACAGTAGCAAAGTCGAATCTTCGCGTCGGGGACCTTGTGTTCTTCAACACAACGGGGCGCGGTATTTCTCACGTAGGATTTTATGTAGGTAATGGCAAATTCGCCAATTCGTCGAGCAGCAAAGGCGTTAGTATTGCAAGTCTGTCCAATTCGTATTGGGCGAACCGTTATGTCACAGCGAAGCGTGTAACTAGCGAATGGACATTCGGTCAAATGACTAGCATCTAATTATCAATTGCAAACTAGACCTTTCCATTTACCCGTTCCTTTCGGCGCATGAGCCGGGGAACGGGTTTTATATTTTCCGATCATCTTCTGTTATCTATTAGACGGACAAGTTGCTGATTTAGTTGCATGTTTCTAAAAATAATTTAATTCTTTTTTTACACTCTCTCGTTTGCTATAGTAAATGTAACTTTTCGAAACGGGGTGAATAGGAGAATGTTCCGCCACACGATTGTGAGTAAGTGAATTTCGGGCCGGATTTAAACGCGTACCGGCTATCAAGGGGGCAGTCTGCCTTCTGGATCATATTCACTTTAATTTCACATCGGCGGAAGCATTCTCTTTTTGCTGCGCTTAACTGCGCGTACCTATTTTCGAAAGGCGGATTTGTCATGTTAAAATCTTCGATTTCTCCTTATAAAAAAATCATTTTCTTCTATATTGTGTTGGGCTTTTCTTTGCAATTATTGAGTGCTTACGGCATTCATACGTTTCAGCGTCTATTGGATGCCATTCCTTTTTCTTCGGGGATCAACGAGCTTACCGGATTGCTAATCGGATATGGACTGGCTCTTGCAGGTTGCGCTATTTTGAATTACGTCATGGTCTCTCCGGAAACCTCTCTTCCTAAAAGCATCACAGAACGTCTCAAATTGCTGGCGCTAGGCAAAATCTCTCGGATGGATTACCAAGCGTACAGCCATATCGGAACAGGCGAATGGATTCAAGTCATCGAGAACGGTGCACGCGCCGGATCCGGCATCGTCTACAACTTTTATTTGCGGATTTTCGCCGAACTACTACCTACCTTATTATTCAGCCTAGTATTTATCGGATTTTACAGCTCCACGATCATGTGGGTCATTGCAGGCGGCTATATCGTTGTATTTCTGATGACTCGGCTGCTGCTACGATTTTTGTATTCGATCAAAGAATCGTTACTTGCTCATCAAGAAAAGCTCTCCCGCTATTCGGTTCGCGGCTTTATGGAGCTTGTTGTATTTCGTTTAAATCGCAGATATTCAAAAGAAATCGACAAACTTACCGGAACCGCGAATCAGATCGTACATCAAAACGTGCAGATTCGGTTGATCCATGAGTCCTTTTTTGCGCTATTTGAACTGTTGATCATTGGAGTCAAAATCGTGGTACTTGCGGTTGGTATCACAGACATTGTAGCCGGACGTTCTACGCTCGGAGTAACGCTTGCTCTACTGCTGCTGATCGACAAAGTCTACTCGCCAATTGCGATATTCAATGTGATCTATATCGATTACAAATTAGATGCGCTCACGTACCGTCGCTTTGAAAAAGGATTAAATGCACCTTCTGACCGTAACTTGGAGCAAGGCATGCAAGTGAATCAGCTCCAAGGGAAGATTGTATTTGAGGATGTATCATTTGGTTATGAGAAAGATCAGCCTTTGCTCAAACAAGTTTCGTTTTCACTGCCGGCTAGTTCTTCGACTGCGATTGTCGGACTAAGCGGTAGCGGAAAATCGACAATTGTTAAACTTTTGCTTGGCTTGCTTAAAAAAGATTCCGGTCGTTTGACCATCGATGGAACCGAAATCGACGAGCTGCAATTGGATAGTCTGTATCAGCATCTTTCTTATATTTCGCAAGATGCGCCGATCTTCGACGATACACTGCGCGGTAATCTGATCTTTGACGAAGTCAAAGACGACTCAGAGCTGTATGATATTCTGCGTCTCGCGCTATTGGAATCGAAAGTACGCAGTTTACCGGAAGGTCTGGATACGCAAGTCGGCGAACGCGGGCTTAAGCTATCCGGCGGCGAAAAGCAGCGCTTGGCATTCGCTAGAATGTTGGCTCAAAGCCGCGATCTGATCGTCCTCGACGAGCCGGTATCGGCACTCGACAATATCAGCGAACGGCAGTTAATGGAGACCGTGCTTGAGACCTTCCGCGATCGCACGCTAATCATCGTCGCTCACCGTCTACATGCCATTCGACAAGTAGATCTGATCTTGCTGATGCGCGGCGGTCAACTGATCGATCAAGGGAGTTTTGAAGAGTTATTGGAGCGTAGCGAATATTTTAGAGAGCTGTGGAGTAAAGACGGCGTAGAACATGAAGCGGTTTAGAATGTAATGAGGCCATAGAAAAAGCGTTGAACTCAGTGAAATTGAGTTCAACGCTTTTTCAAATCTTCCGTATTGTTTCGATAACGTTTTATATTCATCTAACCTTCGCCAGGGTAATAATAAAGCGGTTACAAAAAAAGTTTGTCTGCTAAAATTTTCTACATACCAAGGAGGCTTACATGGTTAAGAAACGTTTAAAATCGGCTTTTGCTTTGCTGCTCGCTGCTGTGCTTTTGACGGTCATCTCGCCTTTAAGTACAGGAACCGCTAACGCCGCCAAGCCCGCTCCGAAAAGCAAGATGCAGAAATACGTCGATCAGATGCAGCCGGGTTGGAACCTAGGGAACACGCTCGATTCTGTCGGTGCAGACGAGACGGCTTGGGGCAATCCGCGCGTGACGCGGGAGGTAATCAAGCAAATTTCCCGGCAAGGATTCAAAAGTATTCGGATTCCGGTCACATGGGACAATCATATTGGACCCGCTCCCGATTACAAAATCGATCCGGCTTATTTGGACCGCGTCGCAGAAGTGGTCGGTTGGGCACGTTCCGAGAATTTGTATGTGCTGATCAACGTACATCACGATTCGTGGGTCTGGATCAGCAAAATGGAAAACAATCATGATGAGACGTTAGCTAGGTACAATGCAGTCTGGACACAAATCGCGAACAAATTCAAAAACGAGTCGCACAAACTTTCTTTTGAAAGCGTGAACGAACCTCGCTTCACCGATGGCGGAACGACAGACGAAGCAGTCGCGCAAGATTTACTGGATGAATTAAACTTGTCTTTCCATAAAATCGTACGCAGCTCGGGCGGCAAAAACGTAGATCGTCCGCTGGTGTTGCCTACTCTTGAATCTTCGCCCAGCCAAGAGCGTATGACTGAGCTATACCAAACATTCGACCAATTGAAAGCTGATAAAAACCTGATTGCAACCGTCCACTACTATGGATACTGGCCTTTTAGCGTGAATATTGCGGGAACGACGACTTTTGATGAGACAACGCGAAACGATCTCGTGACGACTTTCGACCGTGTGTACGATACGTTCACCGCTCGCGGTATCCCGGTCATTCTCGGTGAATATGGGCTACTCGGCTTCGACAAAAATATCAATACGATCGAGCAAGGCGAGAAGCTCAAGTTTTTCGAATTCCTCACGTATTATGCCAAACAAAAACAGATGACCACGATGTGGTGGGACAACGGGCAGCATTTTAACCGTACTGCGTACACATGGTCTGATCCGGAACTCTATGAAATCATTCGTTCTGGTCAAAAACAACGTTCTTCCGTAGCGGAATCGGATCTGATTCAGTTGAGACAAGGTGAAGCCATTCAAGATCAAGCCGTAAAACTTCAACTGAACGGCAATAAGCTCACTTCTCTCAAAGCGGACGGCAAGCGATTGACGAAAAACAAAGATTATACGTTAAACGGCGAGACCCTTACGATGCCAGCCGCAACGCTGAAAAAATTGACGTCTTCGGGTAAATTGGGCACCAATAGCGTGATCACCGCAGGATTTACTAAAGGCCCAGATTGGAACTTTTATGTGACCGTTCATCAGACGCCTGTCCTTCAAGCCGCAGCAGGCACGCATGCCGACTTCACTATTCCGGTGACTTGGAACGGAGATAAGCTTGCGACGATGGAAGCGGTATATGTGTCAGGCGGTAATGCAGGACCTAACGATTGGACGTCGTTCAAAGAATTCGAATCGACATTCAGCCCGGATTACGACAAGGGTACGATCACTTTGCGACCGGCTTTGCTAGATACGCTTAGAGACGGCGAAACCGTAAAATTAACGTTCTACTTCTGGAGCGGAGATACATTGAACTATACGGTTACAAAAAATGCTTCAAACGTGACCGGACAGCCTACGCCTTAATCGGCAAGCTCTCTATGCAGTCGTTCGAACCCTTGGAAATCAAGGATTTCGAGCGGCTTTTTTTGCTAACAGACAAGTTTGCTGTTTTACTTTATGATAAAACGAAGAATGAGATGTTTAGGGGGAATTTAATCATGACCGATCCGCGTTTGCGTCAACTGGCTCGCACTGTTGTTCATTATTCAGCAAGTGTTCAACCTGGGGAAAAAGTCTTAATTCGTGCGCTGGATATTCACAATGCCGATGTGTTGGCTCCTTTTATCGATGAAATCCATGCAGCAGGCGGTTACGCGTTTCTCGATTATGGCGATTATGCGGTGAACCGTCGCATGATGCTGAGCGGTACGGAAGAACAATTCCGATTAGATGCTCAAATGAAACTAGAACAAATGAAGCAAATGGATGCTGTCGTCTTAATTTTAGGAGAAAACAATATTTCGGAATATGCGGACGTACCCGCTGAAAAGCGTGACAGCTACCGTAAATGGTATCGCCCCGTGAATGAAGAACAAACGAAGAAAAAATGGATTTTATTCAATTATCCGACGAAAGCCTACGCGCAATTGGCGGAGATGAGCACCGAAAGCTACACGCAATTCTTATACGATACCTGCACCATGGATTACAGCCGAATGTCGGAAGCAATGAACCCGCTCACAGAACTCATGACGAAAACGGAACGTGTGCGAATCGTTGCGCCGGGTACCGATCTACGTTTTTCGATTCAAAATATGCCTGCAATCAAATGCGACGGTAAAGTCAATTTGCCGGACGGCGAAGTCTATACGGCGCCGGTACGCGACTCGGTAGAAGGCACGATTGCTTTTAACACACGCGCTTCTTATCTCGGTCAAAACTTTAACAATGTATCGTTTACGTTTGAACAAGGGAAGATCGTTGACTGCCGTAGCGACAACAATATCAAGCTCAATGAGCTGCTAGATACCGATGCAGGCGCTAGATTTATCGGAGAATTTGCAATCGGTACCCATCCGACGATCAATCGGGTCATGAATGATATTGGCTTTGACGAGAAGATCAACGGAAGTCTGCATATCGCACTGGGTCAAGCCTACGAAAATGCAGACAACGATAACCGTTCCGATATCCATTGGGATCTTGTTTTGCTTTTGAAAAAAGAATTTGGCGGTGGCGAGATTTATTTTGACGATGTGCTGATCAGCCAAGACGGAAAATTTGTCATCGATTCTTTAGCTGGATTGAATCCTGAAAACCTAATTGGATAGACTCATACAAAATACCTTTTTATAGATAATTTTGCGCGTACATCAAACTTCAGTCGGGTAATAAACGGTAGTTTCCATTACAGCTCTGATTACATCAATGAGGAGATGAACGCCGTGACCGACCGTAATCCCCCCACTACCGTCCCGCGTACGATTGGACGGATCTTGTTCGCTTTACTTTTCATAGCAGCAGGAATTTATCATTTTCAAGAAACGATCGGCTTTGCCGCAATGCTGCCTGATTTTGTGCCACTGCGTAAATGGATCATCTGGATCTCTGGCGTTGCCGAATGGATATTGGCGATTCTATTATTCGTGCCGCCGATTCGCAAAAAGATGGGCATTATCATTTCGATCTTCCTGATCGCGGTTTTCCCGGCGAACATTTACTCGGCAATCATGAATATTCCGATGCCGGGTCAACATTACACGTCGCCGATTTACTTGTGGCTTCGCTTGCTTGTTCAGCCGCTATTCATCTGGTGGATCATGTGGGCAACTTCGGTGCCGAAAGACAAGCGGTAAATCGATCATGCAAAAGCTGTCGGACTTTTCCGGCAGCTTTTTTACTTCAACGTCTCCCAACGCTGCCAAAGTTCTGGCGGATTCAGCTCGTAGATGTTGTTTTCGCGGAACATGTACTGGTGCATAATAAATTCGCGGCGCAAGGTAGCGAAATCTTCGTGGAACGTTTGAATAAACGTATTGATTTCTTTTTCTTCGTATTTGCGTCCTCGTTCCAGTCGTTGTACCAACTCTTCTAACACAATCAACTTTTTCTTAAGCTGCGCCGGGATACTTTTCAGGCGGCCTTCTGTGGTAAAAAAGTTTTTTAATACAGAGACGCGTAATTTTTCCCGTTTCTCTCTGATCGTCGGATCGACTTCTCCCGCACTACCTTCAGCCGTACGCCGATAAATCAGATCCGCTGTCGCCGAACCGCTTGTGCGAATAAAATAATCGTCAAGCGAAAAATAAATCGTATTTTTATCCCGCCGCTCTTGAATTAAACTCGCTGCACGGAGCTTTGTCGCATGATGCGTAATCGTAGCAGGCGTGACGCTAAGGCGCTGCGCTAGCGTCTGCCCATTCAGCTCACCTTCGCTGAGCAAGATCAACATACGTATACGCGTAGGATCGGCTAATGCTTTATGGTAGGCGACTAATTTTTCTAATTGCATAGGCTGTGCACTCCTTTCAAATCAAGATAGTTCTTCCCAACGACGCGCTTTCGACAATGGATGACGAATATATTTTTCGTTCTCTCTCGTCATGAATCCTTGCACAATAAACTCCCGCCGAATCGTGGCAAAATCCGCATGATAGCGCCGAATAAATTCGTTGATTTCTTTTTCTTCATACACTCTATCCATGTCTAGTTGATCCACCAAATGCTCCAGTATAATCAGCTTCTTTTTCAATTGAGACGGAATACTTTTCAAGCATCCTTCGGCATCAAAAAAATTACGGATGATCGAATCTTTTTGTTTGTGATCTTGCTCCTGCGGCATCATTTAACCCCCTTTATCAAATTCAACATATATCTAATTAGTCATTCGTTAAATTAGATATTAATCGTGAATGTTTATTTTGTCAACGCAAAAAAAGCGCTAGCTATAATTTAGCCAACGCTTTGCTTATTTTCTTTTTTCGATACCTAAATTAAATCTTCGACGCATTACGCTTCGGGCAACAGCATCCGCCAAAATTGCCAAGCCGCCATATACTCGCTTAACTCGCTGCGTTTTTCAGCGGCGCATACGCCCATCTGGCAGTAAAGGCGCAGCAACGCTTCTTGTACCAAACGCTCTTGATCCACAGCTTTGTGTTCTAGCATCCCGTAGGCTTCGAATAGCACTTCGAGCGAAAGATCGTCCGGCGTCGAGCAGAAAGCTTGTACCAACTCATACAATACCGGTCCCGCTGTCGGCTTGGATTCAAGAATGTTCACCAGTTCTTGCTCTTGGAAAACAAAACTTCTCGCATCCATATTGCCATGCAACAAGAACTTATCTCCGGTGTGAGCTAGAGGCTCAAGCAGTAACGCAACACGTTCGCAATCTTCGGCAGGTTGTAACCCTTCCAGATTTTCGCGCGCTTTAGACAATTCATGCTCGTTGAATTCGCTCCAAGACGAACAAGGTTCGGTTAACCGTCCCCATTTGCCTCCGGCTTCGTCCGCTTCATATTTATTCAGCAACTCGCTGACAAGCAGAGGTAACCAGACTTTTTTCGAACCTCGATGTTCAAATATTTCGCCTGTTTCTCCGTTCATATAAGGTTGAACCCAATATCCTTTGACCGGATCGGCATATAACATTTTCGGCAACAACGGGCTTTCCGAGTACGATTTATACAACTGCTCCGTCATCGCGACTTCTTCCGGTGCGTCCATACGAAGCGTATATTTCGGTTTGCCATCGGCAGTCAGCAGGTAAGTCCGTTTTCCTTCGTCTTCACTCTCTGGCTGTTCGCGAAGTTCAACCGTCTCAATAATGCCTTTCATAAACAAATGTTGAATCGTGGCATACATACGTGGTGCAAGTGTCATGCGCTCTTTCTCCCCCTAAATTCTTGGTACTCTCTCTATAGACAACTGATGTATTTTAGCACGCTACAGAAAGAGAAGAAAGAGAAAACCGAAACTCAGTTGAAATATTCAGGATAAAATTTCGGCGCCAAACAATGTTTGTCATTGAGCGGAGGATCGACGACTTTTTCGGTCAGACCCAGTTCTAAAAGTTTACGTTCGATTTTTTCGACTGCTTTGATGGTGCTCGGCGTGACATCGAAAGGCTTATCTGCATCCGAGATCGTAATGAGCAGACGTTCGCGGCGTACCCAGACATGTGCAGGCAATCCGAACAACTTGAGATGACCGGGCTGACGCAAATGAATATAGTTCGGAATACGGAATCCGTCGGCAGCCGCTGTTGCTTCATCGACTTCCGGCAAATGTTCCAGCGTAATGCCTAGTTCAGCGCAGATCTGCTCCAGTTCTTGCAACGAGTTCACGCGAAAAGCCGCCATCAAGCGATCCCGGTCTCCCGTCTGATCCGCATTGGCACGACAAAACCGAAAAATATGCAATCTGCGTGCCCATTCTTTCAATTCAAGTCTCGGATGCGTTTCATAGAAGTAGCGAAACCACATTTCTTCGACTTCTTCTGGGGTTGGTATATGGCGCTTGGGCTGCTTTTTTTGCTTCGGTCCGAAAAATACTCTCCACATCAAAAATCCCTCCCTATCGGCTAGTGGATAACAGTTTCGAAGGTTAGGTTCGGCTAAGCCAACTTCCCTTCTTCTTACCGTTATTTTACCCGCTATCTAACCATTTGGGAGGGATTCTTTTTACTTTTTCGATTATTCCTTATTCACCGAACCATTGCGTTCAAATGTCCAGGTACGTCCATCAATCGTAATCGACCAATTTCGTCCGACACCATCAGCCATTCGCTTTGTTTTCCATACTAGACCGTTCCATTCGCCATTTTCGCTCTGAAGCGGATCTGACCAAGTTTTTCCCCCATCGGCTGTCACATAAAACAAAAGAGGGTTGACGTCGTGCCTATCGGCTGCATATCCAGTCTGTGCGATATAGATCCCTAGTTGTGTTCCATCGAATAAAATCGGAGTTTTCGGTTCAAATCTAGCTTGCCGAAAGTCAGCAGGAATCTTCATCTCCGCAACGCTCCAACTGACTCCTCCATCTTGTGTCGAATAAATATTCGGCTCGCCCGGTTGGTCGTTATCAATCGCAATCCAACCTTGCTGCTCATTCACCAGACGAATCGCTCCGACTATTCCAGACGGAAATGTCTTTGTGCCCGAATCGCCAAGCTTTATCCATGTCGCTCCGGCATCTTCTGTTCGGTACAGGATATTCTGAACTTCATCATCCGTATCGATTTTCGATTCTATTTTCCACCCCGTCCATCCATTGTCCAAATAAATTTCTTGCGAAGGTTTGAAAGGTGTAGTGGAAACTTGCTTCTGATTCTGTAAAGAATTCGTTGAATCGATTTGTAGATCATAAGCGATATTAGAAGGAGCTATAGATAAAGGCGGTGAGCTAGGCTCCGTCATTTGATCGTCCCAAGTGCTTCCTGCAATCAGCCCTCCGGCAACGACCAAAGAAGTTAACCAACCTACATGTATAAAAAAGCGATGATATTTGTTCATTTGTTTAACCTCCTCGTTCGCCGCCAGTATAACAAACTCTGGAAGATCGAAAGTGACAGTACGCATGTGCATTGTCATTTTAAGGTTAAAATTCGGTCATAACTCTGTTAAATCCTTTTTTACATCACCATAAAACTACCATATCGATTCAATTGTTGTTCGCGTTCTTTGTAATCCGGCATGATACTGCCCAATTTGCGCCAAAATGAGCGATCGTGATTCATATGATGGATATGGCAAAGTTCATGCACGATGACGTAATCGATCAAAGGCACGGGTGCCATCGCCAGTAGATAGTTGAAGTTGAGTCGTTTTTTCGAATCGCAACTCCCCCACTTGGTGGTCGATTCCATAATTTCGATCGATTTCGGCTCGACTTTGAGTTGTTTGGCATAAGCGGCGATCCGTTCATGGACGACTTTTTTGCAGCTAGCAAAATAAAACTTTTTCAGATCGACGCGTAATTGTTCTTCGGTTCTCCCTTCGGTGTGAATCAATTCGTCCAGACGACAGCGGCGACCTAGATGCAGAAAATCGCCTTCGCTACCTTCGCGGTACTCTTTCGGTTTTGGAGCTTGACGTGCTTTTTGTTGCTGCGCCAGACTTTTCAAAATCCAATCCCCTTGCCCGGTAACGGCCTGAATAATATGTTCGTCAGTCGTTCCGTTCGGCGCTTTTACCGTAATTAAGCCATTCGGTTCGATATGGATATGAATTTTTTTGCGTTTGGCGTATTCGACATGAAAAGAAATCGTTTGATCCTGATACTGAATATTCATAGGATAGCTCCTTCAGATAATCTGCATAGTTCGGTATATGTAGCATAACAAATTAAAGACCCCATTTTCATAATTACGAAAATGAGGTCTTGATTGAATCATGTTGGTGGTTAGCTAGTAAACGTTTATCCGTTGTTCACCATTGCCAAAATCATGCTTACCGCTTCGGCGCGCGTCGCTTGTTGATTCGGAGCAAAACGACTATTGCCTGTACCGCTCGCAAGACCGGCTTTTTGAGCCGCCGCGATATATGGAACTGCCCATTTCGGGATGTCGTTCGCATCCGCGAAAGACAACTTCGCCGCAGGATCGATCGGCAGCTTGGCTGCGCGTGCGATTGTAGCCGTCAATTCAGCGCGAGTCATCACGGTGCTTGGACGGAAAGTGCCGTCGGCATAGCCATTAATCAGCCCGGCTTCAAGAGCGGCAACGACAGAAGGCGCTGCCCAAGTGCCGAGACGATTTTGATCTTTGAACGACGATGACGTGCCAAGATCGACGGGCAAATCAAGCGCGCGAACGATCATCGTAACGAATTCAGCGCGAGTGACTTTTGCTTCCGGGCGGAAATCGCCGTTAGCATAACCCGTAACGAATCCAGCCGACAGCGCTCGGCGTACTGCCGATTCCGCCCAATGCCCAGCGATGTCCGTCAGCGCAGGTTGCGGCGTGCTTCCGTTGTCTGTCGGTGCAGGCGTTGGGTTCGTAGGCGCCGGAACCGGATTGCTTGGAACCGGAGTAGCCGGCGTCGGCACGTTAGGCGTTGGCGACGGCGCCGGTACAGATGGTTCCGGTGAAGACGGAACCGGGAACGTCGGTGCCGGAGTCGTCGGCGCTGGGTTCGATGGTTCCGAAGGAACCGTCGGTACATTTCCACCCGGCGACTCGGTTTTTTTGATGATTCCGAATCGATCGATTACAAACGGTGTTGCATCATTTTTATTTTGATCGATCTCATACGTCGTTGCCGTCATACGACCGCCGTCAATCGTGATCGCAACAAAGTTCTGAACTTGTCCGCGTACAGGGCGAGTATTATTCGATGGATCTGGACCATATTCAGCCGCGTGATTTTCTTCAGCGCGTTCAAACAGTGCGTAATAAGCATCGCCGAGTGCAGGTTTTGCATTTTTGTAATACACTTTCGCTCCAGCCGTAGCAGGAATCAGATAGATACTGCCGTCTGGATTTACTGTGTATTCAACCGTTTGCCCATCGACGACTTCTTTGATTACAGTCGCTTGCCCCGCCGTGCCGTCGCTTTTAATAGGCTTCGTACGTGCATAGATATGATCGTGCCCTTGCATAACAAAATCGATTTGAAGCTCTGCCATCAGCGGAGCGATTTGGTTACGAACCCCGTTTGGACCCATAATATCGGAGTCTGTCGCATGATTGGATGTGGTATAAGGCCCTTTATGAATATTGACCAAAATCCATTCTGCCCCTGCTGCTTTTGCAGTTTGGACATCTTTTTTCATCCATTCCACCTGATCGACCGAGAAGTTCGCGTATTGCTCCGAATCTTCGTTCGAGTTTAATACGATAAAGTGAGCGTTACCGTAATCGTACGAGTAATAAGCTCCGGTCTCGGTTGCCGAACCTTCCGGCGTATCCAAGTTAAAATGATCGATAAACGCATAGTTTTCGTCTTCGTGATTACCTGCGGACGGAACAATCGTCGTCTGCAACAGGCTATTTTGCGAATGACCAAGCAGCCAATCCCATTGCGATTCTTTCGTTCCTGTATCTACGATATCGCCGTTATGTACGATAAATTCAGCATTCGGAACGGTTTGGAGCGCTTTTTGCAGCGTTTGGGCGGATAACATCGCTTCGCTTTCTTCTTTCGCTTGCGTGTCTGCAAGGTCGACGAAAGTAAACGATGGATTGCCATCATCGGTTTGGAATGTACCGACCGCACTCCATACGTTAAGCTCAGCATCACCAACGCGATATTGATAAACGTGACCTGGCTTCAGCCCCGTTACAACTGCTTTATGTACCGTTTCCAGATTGGAGTTCGTAGAAGTGTAGCTTTCCCCTTTGAATTTAAGTGCTTCCGAAAAGTCGGCTGTACCTTGTTCAATGACTTCTACGTCGGTATTCGTTACGTCAGATGGCGTATGCCAAGTGAAGCCTTTCGATGTTTGCGTATTTCCGTGGAACGTTGCTGTGACTTTGCTGATTTGCGATGCCACATTGGTCGAAAGTTCTTCATTTTCAGCAGATGCGTACCGCATCGATAAAGCCGGAGACATTACGCTTAATAATAAAACAAAAGCTAGAACGACAAACAGTGTACGTGTGTAAGTTTTAAGCATAATCCGCTCCCCGATCTGTATTCTGGAAACCGTATCCAGTCCGGTACAACGATACCAATGAAATGTTAAGCAGCGGTTTTCAAAAATCGCGATTTTTGTAAAAAGTAAAAAGGTCGATGTAGAGTTCTTGTTACAACCGCTCTTCTTGGGGTAATAACGAGCAGAGAACATAATCGAAGGGAGCGTTTTAATTATGGATAAATCTTTTGTTTCAACTGCGGTTATTGGAGCAGCGGCTGGTGCTTTGATCGGTGCCGGAACAGCGGTACTCGTCTCTACGCAAAAAGGAGAGCAAATTCGCCTGACGGTAATGGACGCTGTAGAATCGCTACGTGCTAGCGGCCCAACGATCAATGAACATGGACATGCTTTGGTTGAAAAAAGCCAAGAAGTGACCGGAGTTGTCAAAGAAACACTGGGCGCAGTCAAAGAATTGAAAGAAGATACGGTATCTGCGGCTCGTGACGTAAAATCGGATGTTCAAGATTCGATGCGTACTTCCGGCGTAGGCGGTAAACCAACAGACGGCAGTGCAGGTAGTATCTAACTTTGGACATATGCATAAATAAGGTTAAATTTTCGCTAAAAAAGTTCTTTTAGGGCCATAATAACGCAAAAAAAGCTGCTAACGGTTAATTTTCCCGTTAAGCGGCTTTTTTTCGCCGAAAATCGCGAAATTTCTGGTCTTTTGTACTGCTGACCTTTACAATAAAAGGGAGGGGCTTTTTGCTTAATTTGTAGGTTGCCCCAACATACAAAGGAGGGATCACATGAGAGTACGCCGCAGCGTTGAGCTCACTCTAGTTGTTGCGATTGCCGCCCTGCTCTTTTCTTACTTCTTTATTTTCAATATTTCTTCGAATCTGCGAACATACGGGTTTCATCCCGATGATACGATCGTGGACGAAGGATATTCGACCGATGCCGAGCATCCGACCAAACTCATGTTGCTTGCCAATGAAGAACGAATGGGGATTGTTGTTTTAGACGGTAAAGGCCTAGGCGTCTGGGAACATGATCCGATTGTCTCGATTTTGGAAAATCCGCAAGACGGCGAATTTGCTTCCGTTTATCTGCCGATCGTCAAAAATTGGGGCGAGAAAAGTTATACGGAGAAACATATTTTCGCGAGCGCCTATGTCGCGATTGAAGATCGACCGTTAGTAGCCAATGGCGACGACTTTTATGTACATGCCGATTACTTTGATGTAAACGGACGCACTTTAGTGTATGCCCATGCAATGTCTGACGAAGAGGAATTTAGCCAGGATCAGGTCATCGCTCATCTCAAACAACAACTCGGCATGGAGGAAAGTTAAAGATAAATCAAAAGCACGGAACCCGATATTCATCGGATCCCGTGCTTTTTTCGTACCTCTTTTTGCAAAAAACGACTCAATCTTGCGACGTCAAAATTCGTGGGCCGTCTTTGGTAATCGCAAGCGTATGCTCATATTGCGCGGAATTCAATCCGTCTTGCGTACGCGCTGTCCAGCCATTGTCATCGCGCGAAGTCTGCCAGACTCCCACGTTCACCATCGGCTCAATAGTAATGACCATACCTTCTTTGAGTCGTTGCCCTTTGCCCGGTTCTCCGTAATGCAGAACTTGCGGCTTTTCGTGAATCGTCGGCCCGATTCCGTGCCCCGTAAATTCGCGCACGACCGAAAATCCTTCGCCTTCCACATAACTTTGAATCGCATGCCCGATATCGCCTAAGCGATTACCGACCACGGCTTGCTCGATTCCAAGTTCCAGTGCGCGAAGCGTAACGTCCATCAAGCGCTGATCTTGCTCCGAAATCTCGCCGACTGCATACGTCCAAGCCGAATCCGCTAAGCCGCCGTTCAAGTTCACGACCATATCGATCGTTACGATATCCCCGGTCTTGAGCGGTTGACGACGCGGAAAACCGTGACAAACTTCGTCATTGATCGACGCACATGTTGCATATTCATAACCGTTGTAGCCTTTTTGCTCAGGTGTTGCGCCATGTTGCTTCAAGAACTTTTCGACAAAACGATCGATTTCCATCGTCGTTACGCCCGGCTTGATCATCTTCGCAATTTCTTTGTGACAAGCGGCGAGCAAATCGCCAGCTTCGTCCATCTTCTGAATTTCACGTTCGCTTTTCAGTGTAATCATCGATTTATCGCTCGATTCCTTATAAATTTAAGTATATCTACAAGGATAACGCGCAACGCGGACGCTTGCAACATCCTAGGAATGAAGCTCAAGGTGCATCGCGGCTTCCGCTTCATCCCACGGCACCGAATACCCCGCGCCTTTGGCGCAAAAGATCGACGAAGACGTGTACATCGGATCGGCATTTTTGTCATAGCCGCGGCGTTCGATCACTTCGCTTGAATTATGACAAGGCTGATAGCCGCCATAGGTCAGACTCAGCGTTCCTTTTCCCCGTGTAAAAGAAGCCAGTTCCGCCGCATAATCCATAAACGTCGAAGCTGGTACCGTTCCCGTTAATAGCATATGCGTCTCGCTCGTTTCTGGAGGATCGAATATTCCATGCGCTTGCTGCACGTCTGCCATAATGCGCCCGATATGCTCCAATTCGGCGCGAATCCGAAATCGGTAACAAGGTTCTAGCAAAATATTCTCCGCTTTCTCCAGCCCTTGCCTAATCGCCCGGTACGTCGCTTCGCGAAAATCGCCGCCATGCGTATGCTTATTGTGCGCGCGTCCTGTCAGTAGCGTCATCTTCACATCGGTCAGCGGCGCTCCTGCCAACAGCCCATGATGCTCGCGTTCATGCACATGCTGACCGACTAGATTCCGATACCCTACCGATAGATCGTCGGCATGACACCGATCTTCAAAAATCACGCCGCTCCCCCGTTCGCCAGGCTGAATATGCAGATGGACTTCCGCATAATGCCGTAGCGGCTCGAAATGACCATATCCGACAATCGGCGCAGCAATCGTTTCCCGATATAAGATTTCCGGTGTTCCGAATCCCACATCGATGCCGAATCTTTCTTTCAACACGACGGTCAACACTTCAAGCTGAATCGAACCCATTACGCGAATATGGAGCTGCTGCAATTCTTCTTCCCAGATCACACCTAGCGCCGGATCTTCATCTTCTAGCATACGAAAAACATGCAGGACGTCTTTGACCGGCAGCTCTTTTGGAAAAGAGACATGAGCGGTCAATGTCGGCGTCATTTCAAAAGGCAGCGGTTCATTTATCGTTTCACCCACTGAACCGCCGGCATATGTGCCACTCAAGCCTACAACGGCAAATAGATCTCCGGCATATACACGCTCCACTTGCGTATACCGTTCGCCGTTATAGATTCGAAGAGCCGTTGCTTTTTCCTCAGTCGAATTTTGCTGCTCCTCGTTTCGCTTGATGTAGCTTACCGTTTCTCGTACCCCGAGCGAACCTTGCAGCGCTTTGATATACGTCAGCCGTGTTCCGCTAGCATCGTACCCGATTTTGTACACATATCCGGCAAAAGAATGCTGAAGCGCTTGTTCTTGCAACGGATAATCCGTGGTCGTAAGCCGATCGAACTTGTGCAAAAAATCGGAAATCCCGATATCAAGCAATGCCGAACCATGCAGACACGGAAAAATACGGCTCTGTGCAATCATCGCAATCAATTCAGCGTCCCACTGCTCATTCGTAACTTTTTCTTCAAAATAAGCTTCTAACAGAGGTTCATTTCGTTCCGCCAAAAAGTTTTGCAGCGTCTCGCTTAATTTTAGAGCGTCCCCCAGTTCGTCGATCTCCAGATGCGTACTTAGATCGATCATATCTTCTGTAAGCAGGCTGCGAATCTCATGCTGTACCCGCTCTACATCGGCACCTTCCCGGTCACTTTTATTGATAAAAAAGAATGTCGGAACGTTGTAACGCCGCAGCAATTGCCAGACTGTCTCCGTATGCCCTTCGACGCCTTCTGCCGCGCTGAGTAGCAGTACCGCATAATCCATCGTGCGCAGCGCCCGCTCCATCTCGGCAGAAAAATCGACGTGACCCGGCGTATCGAGCATATAATAGATAGAATCCCTGTAACTCATTACCGCTTGCCCGGCGAATACCGTAATTCCGCGTGCTTTTTCAATCTCATGGCTATCCATAAAAGCATCCCGGTGATCGACCCGTCCACGGTTTCGAATACTGTTCGTATGATAAAGCAATTGCTCGGCGAACGTCGTTTTGCCTGCGTCTACGTGAGCGAGCATGCCAATCGTTTTGTTCATGATGTTCAATTCGATCCTTTCTCTATCAAACTCGATCAGAAAACGTAAATGTAACTTTTCTTTAAGTGTACCCGATCCTTATCGCAAAATCGAAAAAAACACCGCTCGCTTTAAGGCGAACGATGCTCGTTTCATCCATCTCTATGCAGACGTGACCATTTTAGACTTCTTGTACTTTCTCGCGGTCTTTGCCTTTATCCGATTCTCCCGCATTTTTGTTCGCCGCTTCGCGGTCTTGCTGCATTTCTTCGACCGTTTTGACTTTGAGACGTGCCGCCCCTTGATTGCCTTCGCGCGTCGGGATCAGATTACCTGCGTTCAGACGTTCTTTCGCTGATGCGATTGCATCGCCATACTGCGGCAACCATGCTTCTCCCGCGACCAACATCTCGTCAACCATCTGCCAAATTTCTTTCGGATTGCAGACTGCGCCAACAAGCGGGTCCATCATAAACGCTTGACGCAGCAGTTTGTCGTCGCCATGTACGGCTGCTTCGACGGCTAGACGCTGCACCGAAATACTCACGTTGCAGACCGCCGCGGCTCCAAGCGGCAAATCACCGACGACTGGCATCGAAATGCCGTTGCGATCCACATAACCCGGGGCTTCGATAATCGCATCCGCAGGCAGATTCGTAATGACGCCGCCGTTAATCGTATTGAAATGCCCGCGGTATACGCGCCCGGTCTCCAGACCTTCTACGATATACGAACCGTGTTCTTCGCCGCGATGTTCAGCTCCGTATTCGAACGCCGGGTCTTTGAGCCAGTTCGGAAAATCAGTCTCGAACCAGTTGCGGCCTTCGGTGCATACGCGCAAATATCCTCCGGTCTCGCCGTTGATCCAGCTGCTCAGATCGATCCAGTCTTGGATTTCGTCGCTGCGTTTCCGATACCACGGCACATATTCGCTGAGGTGCCCGTTTGACTCTGTGCTGTAATAGCCGAATCGGCGCAGCATATCGATCCGAACTTTTTCTGTGCGGCTATATTCCGGGTGATTTTCAAAAGCTTCGAGCAATCCTTCGGTCAGGTCGCGCCCTTCATGCGTAGCTGAGATATACCACGTCTGATGATTGATCCCCGCGCAGATAATATCGACGTCTTTTTTCTCCAAACCGTATACTTCCGCAATCTGGTGATGACCGTGCTGTACGCCGTGACAAAGCCCTATCGTACGCACGCCGCCATACACGTTGCAAGCCCAAGTCAGCATCGCCATCGGGTTCGAATAATTGAGCAGCAGTACATCCGGCGCCGCATGTTCACGAATATCTCGGCAAATATTGAGCATCTCTACGATTCCGCGTTGTCCATACATAATGCCGCCCGCCGACAACGTATCGCCCACGCATTGATCGACGCCGTATTTGAGCGGGATATCGACATCCGTAGCAAAAGCTTCTAACCCGCCCACGCGGATTGTACAAAATACGTACTTGGCGCCTTGCAAGGCTTCACTGCGATCCGTCGTGGAATGGATCTGAATGGACAGCCCATTCTCATTCACATCGCGTTGGCAAAGCTCAGTCACCATATCCAAATTCCGTTGATCGATATCCATAAACGATACATCGATATCGGCAAACTCCGTTACGCTGAGTAGATCGCGCAGCAACCCTCGTGTAAATCCGATACTTCCCGCCCCGATAAAAGCTACTTTGAACGCCATCTTCTATTCCCCCTATATCCGCTGGTAGATGCTTTCTGGTGCTGAACCTTAACGTTCTCATCTTACCAAAGGGGAATCGGGAAGCGTTATCAATATCGTGACTCTTTGGATGAAAAAGTGTCAAAAATCCTCACTTTTTATTTCGTCTGAAAGTTCCGAATCATTCGCCCACGAGTTTGCTTCATTGCGCGCTCGGTATTCGGTCGGCGTACACTGTGTATATTTTCGAAAAAGCAGATGAAAATATTGGCGGCTACCAATCCCTACATAGTCCGCAATATCGGCAATCGGAATCACGCTTCCCGCAAGCAACATTTTCGCCTTATCGATCCGAAGTTGATTCAAATAATCGGTTAACGTGCGCCCAGTCTGCTGTTTAAACAAACGGTGCAAATATCCCGGATGCAAATTCACCGCCGACGCTATATCCTCGACTCGAATATTTCGGTCATAGTTTTGGTGCAAATATTCGGTCGCTTTGCGGATATAATGATGGGCTTGCTGACGACTTGGATTAATCTGTTCGCGGTGCAATCGTGCAAGACGCAGCAATAATTCAGCGAATAACAAATTCACCATGATACTAGACTTATTATGCTGCCGATCTAACTCCAGTACGAGCGATTTTAATGTATAAAGGACTTCTTCAGGATCGGGCAATACCAGACTTGAGAAAGGCGTATATAGAAATTCCTCCAATACCGATTCTTGATGGGCTAATTTTTGAATACTCAGCGAAGATTCTTCGTCCGACGATAACGGAGCAAAAGAAAACTCGACGTTCAGCATCCGGCACGTCATACCGGACTCCACAATCAATCGATGCGGCACGTTGGCGTCCAGTACGATCAACTCGCCTTTTTTTAACCGATAATGTTCTTCGCGCTCGTCGACTTTCACGTCGACCCTACAACTTCCGCTCATCAAATACATAATCTCGGTCGAATCGTGAATATGATAATCCATTTGATAAGCATTCCATTGTTTATAATAGTAGGCATGGAAAAAAGGGCTGAATCCGCTGTGTAACAAGTTCTGTTGAAACAGACTTCCGCGAGCTTCGGACATATGGCGTCCTCCTATGCTGTACATGAAAATCAGACATTTTAGTATAAAATAGATACAGATTGCGGCTTGAGAAAGGAATGAAGCAAAATATGGAGTTCGATCTACTGCAACGATTAAAATATGCTTCTCAGCTGACTTCGCAAGAAAAGCATATCGTTGATTATATTTTAAAAGATCCCGAAGTTGTGTTTTATTCTACCGCGCATGAATTAGCTCAGCAAACGTTAACCAGCGCATCGACTATTGTTCGCCTATGCAAAAAGCTGGGTACCCAAGGGTATCCAGACTTTCAGCTTAAGCTTGCTTTGCAATATCGGCAAACGTCTTCTTCGATGAAAGCTGAAAAAGAACCTCCGCTTCAACAAGGTGATATCCAAGCAGTTATCGATTCGGTTCCTTATCTGTATGGACAAGCCTTAGACGATACACGTCGCTCGCTCAATCTTTCGACGTTGACCAAAATCGCGGATTGGGTGAAACGCGCCGATCGGATCGATATCTACGGTAGCGACACCAATTACTATATCGCGCAGCAAGCTTGTATCAAATGGAATGAACTCGGTATTGCGGCTATTCCTCATAACCATGTGAATCAACATTACTTGCTGACTTTGAAGCCCGATACATCGACGTTGTCTTTTATCGTTTCCAATACCGGAGAAAATCGTTCGATGATCGAAGTCGCTGCATCGCTTCGTGATAAAAATATGAATACGGTCGCTGTAACCTCCGCCAACGATTCGACGTTAGCTGCACTTTGCACCGAAACGCTACTCACGCATGGCTATCACGAACAATTGCGCCTTTCCAAAATGTCATCCATGATCTCTACATTGTATTTGTTCGATATGTTGTATATGAGCAGTATTACCGATACGTATTGATCGCAATCGATACTGGTCTGCTGCAAAAACGATCCCTGCGTCTTTTCGAGCAGTTGTAAGTACATTCATCACTCTATAGCTATGTTCAAGTAATTCATGGCATCTGGCTACGTCATTGTTTATATATACGTCTCGAAAATGCTCCCATTCGTAATACAACCGATCGTCTTGAGTCTGCGCGTTAAAAATCTGGACAGGCTCTTGCCGGAAATGCAGCCGAACTTCTTTGCAGCCGTTCGCTCCGTCTACAATATGAAGATACCCTTGCTCTCCTTGGATCAAGACAAAATTCAGCCCGCTCGTATCTTTGGAACCTGTACAAGTCGCAATCCACTGCGGATATTTCAATATTGCAACACCGGAAGTATCGATTCCGTTAGGATGAAGATTAGCGGTGTATGATACAGAATCAGGTAACCCAAACAAATCAACGATCAAATGAAGATTGTAATTATTAATATCCATCAGCGCGCCGCCGGAAAATCGAGGATTGAATACATTCGGCGTATGCCCTGCCAATAGATCGTTATATCTCTGCGAATATTGACTGTAATTGCACTGGATGAGTTTAATCGGTCCCAATTTGTCCAATTGTTCGTGTACGATCTTCAAATTAGGCAGGTGGATATTAGAGATACCTTCGAATAAAAATAAGTTTTTTTCTTTTGCTAAGGCGATTAATTGCTCTGCTTCTTGCAGCGTCGAAGTAAAAGGCTTTTCGCAGACGACATGTTTGCCGTGCTGCAGCGCTTGATACGCATGTTCATAATGCAGGCTATTAGGCGAAGCGATATAAATCAAATCAATATTGGAATCTGTAAATAAAGAATTTAAGTCCGTATAGATATTCTCTACTTGATATCGATTCGCGAGCATCTCTGCATTTTCTTTTTTCCGAGAATACATCGCTGTACATGTGACTTTTTCCAATCGTTCGATTGCAGACAAAGTAGCTTCTACGATTGAGCCTGTACCTATCGTTCCTATATTCATCACAGTTATCTCTCCTATTTTTACTCCATTTGATCTTTATCGTACTTGAACAAACTTCCGTATAAAGCATTTAAAAAGAGATTGGTCGCCGCTTGCACGATTACCTTTCACCTTGTTAGAAAAATGAAATCGAATTTCATCGCGAGCTAAAATAAAAGATAGATCTGGTGTTAGGTTTATTCTTGTTTTTCCATAAAAATTCGCGTTAAATAGTAGAAATGATTGATCTCTAACTTGTCTTTTGGAGACACTTAAAGGAGTGGAACGCATTGCAAATCAAAATAGACGACCTGCAAGGACCTGAGATCGCAGCATTACTGGAAGATCATCTTCAGCAAATGCACTTACATTCGCCGCCGGAAAGTGTACATGCGCTTGATTTGGAAAAGCTTCGCAAACCGGAGATTACATTTTGGACGTTGTGGGACAACAACGAACTGATGGGCTGCGGGGCGATCAAACAGTTGGACGACCACCATGTCGAACTGAAATCAATGAAGACCGACCGCAATCATCTGCGTAAAGGCGTCGCCGAGAAGTTATTACTGCATATCTTTGAAGAAGCACGTGCTCGTGGATATCAACGCATCAGTCTGGAAACCGGTTCGATGGAAGCTTTTGCACCGGCTTGTCGCTTGTATGAAAAGCATGGTTTTGTCGAATGTGAACCTTTTGGAGATTATGTATTGGATGTAAATAGTTTATTTATGACGAAGACGCTGTAAAAGAAATAAATACAAAAAGGATGTTTCCCATGTGGGAAACATCCTTTTTATTGATACAGAACTCATAGTTATGGAGAAACCATACCGCCATTGGCATTCAGCGTCTCGCCTGTTACGTAGCTGGACTCTTGGCTTGCCAAGAAGACATAAGCCGGAGCCATTTCGACCGGTTGACCCGGACGACCCAGCGGCGTTTGCGAACCGAATTCAGGCAACTTATCCGGTGGTTGACCGCCTGCGACTTGCAGCGGTGTCCAGACTGGACCCGGAGCAACCACGTTGACACGGATACCTTTCGGACCTAATTGTTGTGCCAATGCTTTGCTGAATGTGTTGATTGCGGCTTTGGTTGTCGCATAATCCAGCAAAATTTCCGATGGGCTATAAGCTTGGATCGAAGAAGTATTGATAATCGAGCTACCCGGCTTCATATGCGGAATCGCCGCTTTGCACAGCCAGAACATCGAATATACATTCGTTTTGAACGTTTCGTCGAATTGCTCGGTCGTGATTTCTTCGATACTTTCGCGGAACTGCTGCTTACCCGCTACAATCGCCAGAATATCGATACCGCCAAGTTCTTTTACCGAAGTTTCGATCAAATTCACGCAGTAGCTTTCGTCCTTTAAATCCCCCGGCATCGCTACCGCTTTACGTCCTTCGGCTTCAATCAACTTCACGACTTCTTGCGCATCGGCTTCTTCTTCCGGCAGATACGACAATACCACATCGGCGCCTTCTCTTGCATAAGCGATCGCTGCGGCGCGACCAATCCCGCTATCCGCTCCAGTTACGACAGCCTTACGACCGACTAGACGTTCTTTGCCGACATAAGACGTTTCACCTGAATCCGGAATCGGAGTCATGTCTTTTTGTAGACCTGGACCTTCTTGTTGTTGTTCGAATTCCGGTCCGGCTTTCGTAAACTGAGTTGTAGGGTCTTGCATTTTGTACAAGTCGCTCATGTTGAATTCCTCCTCGGGTATACGAATCTCGATTTTCCATGGTGTCTCGTTTGTTATGTAACCGCGACGTTAGCGATTTAAACGATACAATTTGGGGTAGCTTGTAGACATTTTTCAAAAAAATAAAAACAGGATTCCCGTATTTTTCGGAAACCCTGTTTGGCTTATGAGGTAAAAGCGATTTTATTTCTTTGTTTTTCTTCCAAACGCAATTGCCGAAGCGGCTTAGGTCTGGAAAAATAGTACCCTTGCATATGCAAACATCCAAGCGATAGCAGTAATCGATGTTGCTTGTCTGTCTCGACTCCTTCGACCACTACAGAAAGTTGCAGTTCTTGCGCCATAGCGACAACTCCGCGAATCATCGCTCGACTAATCGGGTTATGCTCCGCATTTTGAGATAACACGCGATCGATTTTCAAAGTCGAGATCGGCAGTTCTTGCAGCAGACCGATTCCCGAAGAAGATTGGCTTCCCAGATCGTCCAGCGAGAACGTCACGCCCCATTCACGTAATTGAAGAAGCTGCGGCAAAATATGCGAAGCATCCAAACGTTGCGTCGTTTCATTCAACTCAATTTCGATTTTGTCTGGCGAACAACCGGTTTCGAAAAAAACTTGTTCCGCTTGTTCGACAAAATACGGATCACGAAGTGATTTCACCGTAATATTGACATGAATCCGTTCAATCGGACGTAGCAGATGGGTCGCCATGCAAGCTTCACGCAGAACCCACAAATCGACTTGTTGGATCAGACCCGCTTTTTCCGCTGCTTCGATCGCTTCTCCGGGAGGTACGCTGCCGCGCGTCGGGTGATTCCATCTAAGCAAAGCTTCGTAAGCCAGAGAATGTCCGTCTTCCGCATCGACAATCGGTTGAAAATGAAGTTCTAATTCGCCGCCTTGAAGCGCTTGTCTCATATCGAGTTCCGCTTGCTCGTCTTCGACGCGGAAGATGCTGACGCCTGCTTTGCCACCTTTTTTAATTCGATACATCGCCATATCTGCGCGCTCGATATATTCACGTAGCGAATCCGCTTCGAGGCATACGCCAATCGATAACGTCGGCGATTCTTCTTCATCCGTTAGCGGCATATCTTCTTCCCGAAACGCCTCTACTAGATCGTCTACGGCTTTTCGAACTTTATTTGCATCGTTCGTAGGCAATACGACGACAAATTCATCGCCGCCATAGCGGCACAATAACCAATCCGGTTCAGCCGCTTTGCGAATCGCGCGCGCCAGCGACTGAAGAACCCGGTCTCCTGTAGAATGTCCATAGCCGTCGTTCACTTCTTTAAAATTATCTAAATCCATAAAAATAACAGAGGTCGCTACGTCCGATAGTTCTCGTTCGTAAAGCGATTCCAATGCGCTATACCGCAAAAATCCGGTCAAATCGTCAAAATACGTCGTAGCTTCCAATTGGATCAGACCCGATACGACCGAAGCAACGTGCATTAACCGCTCTCCATCTTGATCGGTAAAAATATGCTCGCGATCCAGCGAACAGATCGTTCCGTATAGATCTCCGTTTTTCAAACGAATCGGCACGCCCAAAAAACTGACTTTGCCCATATCTACAGTAACCGGCATATCGCAAGTGAGCGGCGATTGGGTCGTATCTTCAATCATCACGAGAGCGTCTTTCTCGCCAACCAGACTGCAATAAGAAGCGGAATAAGGTAAGACGGCTCCTTCTGTAATCAGTTCTTCATCGCGATTCCAAGCACTTAAAATTGTATTTTGTCTGCCATTGTTATAAGCCATAAAAAAGGTGTTCGCATCGATAACGGAGTCCAATAGCGAAAACAGCGTCTTGGATGTGACACGAATCAAATCCTCACGCTGTTCCTTCATCGGTTTCATAAAAACCCTCCATGAGTCTTAAGATTTACTAATCATAGGTATATACGCCCATTATAGACGATAAGCAAGCAAGCGTCACTCCGCATTTCAGACAATATTTTCTACTTTCTTCGCGATTTTTCCTATTCTTTGACCTGAGAAGGTTAAATGCGCTCCAATTCAATTTATATCGGCTTAATTGTGTGATTTCATTAAAAAAAGCTCTCATTAAGAGAGCTTAGATTTTGGAGAATTTGCTTTTGCGCGGGAAGTGAAAAGATTCCGAAGAAAATTCGTTCCGGTCGCGTGTTGAAATCGGGAAAAAGGATTAAATTTTGATTGGAATTTTCCCGATTTCAAAGGCGAACATTACATTCCTTCACTGAATTTCCTTCTCCACCTTTTCACTTCTAGTTACGTTAGAATTTCTGCAAAAATATCTCTTTAGAGAACTTTTTTAAGCTTCATATTCTTCTTTTAGAATCGAATAATATGCGCTATCAACCAGGCGTCCGCCTGCAAGATGGTCTTTGCGGCGAGTGCCTTCATGGGTCATTCCGATACGAAGAAGCAATCGACCGGATGCCAAGTTCGCGGTCTCATGGGCGGCATGGACGCGCTCAAGTTGAAGTACGCGGAATGCCAAATCCAAGATCAATTCGGCCGCTTCGGTCATATAACCGTGTCCCCAATAATGACGACTAAGCGTAAACCCTAGATCGCCGCTGCGCGTCTGGTCTTCGATCCGAAATTCGATCGTTCCGATCAGTTTACCGCTATCGTTCAAGACGACTGCGTATTTACCGATCGGTTCACGCAAATAGTAGCCTGCGATCAATCGACGGGTTTGCTCTAAATTTTTGGGTTCGGCAAAAATATAACGTGTCGTTTCTTCATCAGACGTATATTCAGTCATTTGGGCATCGTCCGAAAGTTCAATCGGGCGCAGCGAAATACGCTTTCCTTTTAAATAACGGTGTTCAGCGATCATTACGGATAAATTTTTCAAAACTTCACTCTCCCGGTTTTTTTATAGAAAGCCGGTTCAAGTAAGTCTTTTTCCATTATTCACTTACTTGCCCTGCACCTTGTTGTTGATTGGATGATTGTGTGAAGTCCCTCATATCCATTTCCCCCGTTCGTCGTTAAGTTCTGTCTAGTATAGCATCATTAGAAAATGTAGTCGCTGCTTTTCATTTACGGCGATGAATAAAACGTATCTCTATAATCCGGTCGGTTTCTTTCTCGTATTGAACGCTTACTGTTTGCCCGATCAGACTTGTGCTTAATTCTGCTACTGATCCGCGATTTTGTGAATCGCCCACAATCATAGTTAGCTCGTCCCACTTTAGTTTTTTATGCGGCATAGATCCTTCAGATTTGTTATTCGACCCTTCATTTTTGGACACTTCAAGTGTAAGCGTATCTTTCTCCACACTGACCACCTGCCCGATGGCTGTCGCTTCTGTGACTTCTTCAATCTCTCGAACGGTTCCGCTCAGGCGTCCCAAAATATCTTCGCCCGGCATACTGAGCGTAGCTTGAGAACCACCCAGACCTTTTCCGTTGCCAAAAGAGGTTGTCGTATCGCTCGGAATATGCTGCGCCGCAATCATGTCGCATGCCGCAAGCATCGTCCATATCGGAAGCGTAAGTGTTGCAAGCAACGCTTTTTGCTTAAGGTTACGCATGAACGTCTTCCTCCTTGCTTAGACCTATTTTTTTGCCAAATGTCGTATTCGCAAGTAACGCTAACGTGTCTTTGAATCCCAGATAAGATAAAAGCAAGAGCAGCGGATAGACCGGATACAAATAACGCGACTTAATCTCCCATAGCAGATAAAAAGCGATAAATCCGAGCAAGATCAATACCGGTAGAACCTCCGTATACCGTCGATTTCGGATTCCGGTAAATAGCCGAACCGCAGATAACGCGTACATCAGAATACTCGACGCGTACAGCACCCATAATAAGATCGAGCGAGCCATAGAATCCCCTTGGAACAACCGGGTCATCCATGTGTCGTAGCTATAACTGCCTCCGATCGGCGTTCCGAATATTCGTCCCCCTGTCGCCGTTTCGTTTCCAATTCCGTAACGATCGATCTGATACGTTCCTTCCGTCCAGACCCAGATTAGCTTTTTATAGTACATGCTCAGCAGTTCATTCCAAGACGCGTCCGATAACTTTTCACGAATCGAATCTTTGTACAATTCTGTGCTGATTGCTTTATCGAACTTCGCTTCACGCTGATAAATCCGGTAACTTTCCATCTCATCCCAAAATCCGAACCGCTCCAAATTAATGCCCATATTCAGCCACATATAGACCGGAGCCGCGTTTTCAGAAATCTCTTTGTTGGTCACACCTGTCGCTTGAAGATAGATGGTCTGTGTCCAAGATGGAACATTAAACAACGCGATGAGCACAAGCAGGGACAGCAAAGTTCGGCGGACTCCAATTTTGACGAGATTCAATAGAAGGTAAACCGCTGCGGCGATCAAGATCAGCGCTCCGATACCTCGGAAATAATTGCCGACCGCAAGTAACAGCGCCGCAAATACGATGTCCCGAAAGTGCCGAACACGCACGAATCGAATAACGAAATAAATCGCAGACGTGAGCAAAGCTGTACCGATCACATCGTTATAGATTAAGTTCGGCATAAGTAACGACGGGATATAAAAAGCTGCCAATAGCAATACCCCGTAATCGTTGCTTCTTTTCCCGTCTCTAAGTTCCAAATAAATGAGATGAATCATAAAAGTCGTCAGTAGCGAGAATCCGATATTAAAAAGTTTAATAACGATATAGTTATCCGGGAAGATGGCTAGCAAAGTTTGGATATAGAGTACGCTTGAGAAGTTAAACGGAAACATATGCAAATACCCATGGGTATCAAAAGACGAATAATCATGGCGATACAGCATATCAAGCGCAAGGGAAACGACAGTCTGCGAATCATCCGTCGGCAATCGGGGCAGCAAAAAAATCAACGTAACTTGTAGAATCATCGAGATGCCTAACACGATAGGGACGACGATCTTGGCAGAGTAGACATTCAGTTTTCGAACAATCTTATAGCCAAGTACCGACAATCCCAATAACAAAATGAACAGCACAATCAACATGATCGGACGCTGCGTATGTAAAATCGGGTTATCGCCGTAAGCGGCAAAGTTATACTCCGCTCGAACGAACAACGAAGAAACCACGAACAAGCCGAAAAATCCGAGCAATAATCCATAAAATGCTTTTTTCAATAATTGCGGCATGGTGCATCTCCTTCTGTAAGCTTTCATTTGAAATCAGTATAGGCAAGAAATCTGAAATTCAGATGAAATTTACCGAGCAACGACGAAAAAAGCGGATCGCCTTTGCAGAAGGCAATGCCGCTTGAACCGTATGTATATTATAAGATGTAGACGCCCACACTTAACTTTCTGTCGGTTCTAAACGAATCGTCTCCGAATGTTTGCCGTTGTTCCAAATCAGCAAAAGTTCTACAGTGCCCGCATCATTGGGCTTGTATTGCGTTGTAACCATATCGCGCAGCGAATAAACGCCGTTTTCTGGCGCTTTTTTAATATGTTTTCCTCCGCTACCTGACTCAATATCTTCGCCATAATACGAATATTTCACTTCGCCGATCGGAGCAGGTCCCGAACCTTCATAAGAAGCAATCAAGCGTGCACGCAAATGCCCTCCGTCTTTTGGCATATACATCGAATACTCGGCGCTCCATGTTTTGCCGGCTCCTTCGTATTCCCGGACTTCCGGCGTCTTGACTGAATCCTGATCCGGTTTTGCGGCTTGTTGCACTGGACTTCCGCAGCCGCCAAGCAGAATGGTGATCCCCAAAGTTGCGATTAGCTTTCTGTACATATCTGTCTCCCATCTGCGACGGCTACTATAATTGTCCCAACCTCGCACCTCTTAGGTATTTGTAACCACTTTTACACGTAAAAAAACGAACCGATTATAATAAATTCGGTTCGTTCCCTATAAAAATTCAGACTTTAGTCTAGCCCATCATATCTGCTGAAAGCCATTGTTCTTTTCCGCTTCTGTGCACACAAATCGAATGTCCCCAAAATAAATCGCCATCTTCGTACCAGAATGCCAAGTCTCCGTCTTCGCTTAGTGTCAAAGACTCTAATTGCATACGCTGAATAAATATAGTCTCGCTGCATTCTTCTTCATCTTCGTCCAGCCAAGAATCGTTTTTGAGTTCTAGCAACTCCTTTGCTGCGTAACACCGCGCCGCCAGATCAAGGTTCGGAAGCTCTCCTACTATCTTTTCTAACCGATCCAATGATTCCAATGCTTGCTTCCGTTCTGATTGCTCAAGCCGAATCTCGATTCTATGCTCTCCAAATTGATATTCGCTACTAAAAACTTGGCTTTCAGGCTGAAAAACAAAAGTACCGTCTGCCCAGTCGATCGGCGGATTATCTTGAGCGGTTCGAACAATCGGAGGTGCAGGAACGACAATCTCCGCCATACCCAAAAACTCATTCTCCATCTCTTCTTCGGTTACTCCGCCCATCACCAGATCCAAGTCTCGAAAAGCGAATCCGATCTGCATCGGAGTAGCGCGCACGATATCCCCTTGATCAGACCGAAATACAAATTGCCCACTCCCACCACTCTGTTCCTTTTGTTCATAATCGATGTTGACCGGAACAAACGAAGCCGGAAAAGGAATATGCGTCCAAGAAGCGCCGCCAGACGGAAAACAACGATACAGATCGGCGCATAACCAAGACTGACTGCTATCCGCAGCTTTTTGATTTAAAATACGGATTCGTCCATCAGGTTTTATGATCGCATGTTTGGGCTGAATCACAATCAGATGGGCGTAATCCGGTGAAAAAGCGCGTAGCGTTTGGAGCCCTGTAATCTGCTGGATCGCTTCATCATCTTGGGCATAAGCTTGTTGAATCATATTTAGCATATTTGACGTATCGTAATACAAAAAATCACTCCTTTTATGTTTATTTCGTTTAAAGTTAAATGAGTAGAATTTTATCCTTGACCTATGTACGTTTAACTGCGAGAATGAACCGCCGAACCCTTTTATTTACTAAATTCCCGGCATGAAGCCGATATAAAAGAATAGCTTATTCTGTTAAGGAGAACCCGCTCATGAAAGCAATCAAAATCGCCGGTCTACTGCTGACTCTGTTGGCTGTCAGTGGATGCGGAAGAATCGCTTCACCCGGTGATCTACTGCATGCTCCCAATCTCGTCAATGAAGAACAATCGTTGTACCGCGCCGTACAGCCTTTTTTACCTGCGGGCTACCAGCTCACCACCCCGGATCAATCCGATCAAGGAAGCGCGATTCGTCTAGCCGATCTCGATGGAGACGGCGAGCCCGAATTAATCGTTTCTTACAAAAAACCGGACACCGACTACGAAGTGAATATTATGATTTTAACGAAAAAAGGCGACACCTGGCAAAAAGCCGATCAGATCACAGGCAGCGCCATGGATCTTGATTATCTAAGTGTAAAGCCGCTTCTGCATCAATCTTCGTCCGAGTTGTTACTCGGTTACGATAGCGGCGGTTCGGGGCTGCCACGCGAACTGTTCGTATACTCCTTCGTTAACGGCAAAGCCAAAGAGCTTTTTCATGAATCGTACGATCAAATTGCGGTAGGCGATTTAATCGGCAAAGGACTAGATCAAATCGCGATTGTTCCGCCGAATGCTGACGCTGAAGATCCACATTCTCAAATTCGATTGATCGGCGAACAAAACGGGGCTTTAGGTATTCTTGCGAAACGTCAAACGGACGGCTCTGTCCTGGACATGCACATCGAACCGGCATCCGCTTCTTCGGTCAATGGCCTTTTTGCCCAAGTGATGAGCACGACGCGTTCCGGTTACGGGATATTGCTGACTTGGGACAATAACAAATTAGTCAATCTATTGTCTTTGTCTCAACAATCTTATGACAAACGCTTATCTCGGAAAAGTCTAAAACTAGAACAGCCGGACGATCATCCCGATTTGTCAGCAACCGAAAATAAATGGTGGATCGATTATCCAGCAAAAAATCGCGACGTCGACGGTGACGGGATTTGGGAAGTCGCTTTGCCAACCCCTGTGCCGAGTCTGGAAAAACCTTCGGGCACTCCGCAGCTCTGGAGCGATTCGTATTACCGTTGGGACGGCAAAAGTACCATGACCTTCGTCGAAGATCGATTCTGGCAATGGGGTTACGATCTACGGATTCCAAGTCGTTGGCTTGGCAAATATGAAATCGAGCTTCCAAACGAGCAAGAAAACACGGCAAGCGAAGTTCGATTTGTATATATGACGAATGATCCAAACAATAGCGAAACGCCGAAAGCGATTCCGTTATTAACATTACGCCAAATGACTGCCGAAGCTTGGGACATGCTCGAACCGCTACTTGAAAATAGGCAAGACGAGTATGTCGTATTAAGTAACACCCGAGTGATTACTCCAGGCAGTTCTTCCCAAGTGACCATTGCATTACTGCCGCAAGACAATGCCGGTCTAACCGGAGAAGCTTTACAAAATTACGAATCGCTTCGCTTGACCCTCGATGAAGTTCGACAGCTTGCGGGTATCGACACCGACGATGAAGAGGAGGCAAGCCGCGATGTTGAAAAGTATTAGAGGTCGCTTACTGCTTCAGATCGGCTTGCTGCTTCTGACGATCGTATTGGTACTTGAAGTTGTTTTTGCGGCGGCGGTATCGACGTATTACTTCGACAGCGCCCGTCAAATTGTCCAATCACGTGCGGTGACCGCTGCCACGTTGTCCAATCAGTTTATGGAAGGCTATACGCTACCCGAACGTGCGCGTTATATTTTGGAAAATCTCGTACCGGGCGAAAGCAGCCGCGTCGAAGTGTTGGATCTGCAAGGACGCACGGTCGTCGATTCCTACGGCTTTTCTTCGGAAAAACGCGTACGTACCGCCGACGTTCGCGCGGCGCAGCAAGGCGGAGTCGGCAGCTACTCCGGTTATTCGGATGCGTTCAAGCAACGAATTATGGCAGTATCTAGCCCACTCGTCAGTTACGGCGAAGTGATCGGAACCTTGCGGTTTTCCGTATCGACCGAACCGTTATATACCGAAGTTGCTAAACTCATTGGCTGGGCGATTGCGATCGGAGCGGCGGTATTACTGCTCGGCTTCGGTCTGAGTCTCATCATCGCGCGTCAAATCGTAGGACCGATTAAGGAACTTACCGTGATTTCACGCAAAATGGCAACCGGCGATTTTACAGTAAGAGCGGTACGTCAACATGACGACGAAGTCGGTACGTTAGCGGATTCCTTGAATCATATGAATGAAGAATTGTCCAAAAGCGAAAAGATGAAAAACGACTTTATCTCAACGGTATCGCATGAACTTCGTACGCCGCTTACTTCGATCAAAGGTTGGGGCGAAACGCTTGTCGTAGGCGGATTAGACGACGAGCCGACGACGATGCAAGGTCTTAGCGTAATCACCAACGAAACGGATCGATTGATCGGTCTGGTCGAAGATCTGCTGGACTTTTCCAAATATCAAGCGGGTGAAATCAAAATGCGCTCGGTTCCGGTCGATCTCAATTTGCTGCTGCAGCAATTGGATCTCCAATACAGTTGGTCAGGCAATAAGCGCGGCGTGACTCTTCATACTTTTTTGCCGGAAGATCCGTTACCGATGCACGCCGATCTGAATCGATTGAAGCAAGTGTTCGTTAACCTGCTCGACAACGCGATTAAATTTTCTGATTTGAACGGTGAGATTCGTTTAACGGCTTCCCGCGAAGATCTACAAGTGCATGTATCCGTAGAAGACGACGGCGAAGGCATTCCTGCGGAAGATCTTGAGAAAATAGGCCGCCGCTTCTACAAAGGCAGTTCCAAAATGTCAGGTAGCGGTCTAGGGCTTGCGATCAGCAAAGAAATTGTCAGATTGCACGGCGGGCGGATCAGAATCGAAAGCGAATACGGCGTTGGAACGACAGTGACCGTCACCTTGCCTTTGGCTGTAGACGATGATTTGTCTCACTCTGGCGTCAAAGCGCATACCACGATTTCGAATGAATAAGGAGCTTATAGATGGCTGATATGAGCAAGATCGCAAATGAGATTGAAGCTTCTATCGCTTTTTTGGAAACCACTTCTCATTTTGAACCGGAACATGACGAAGACAGCCGAAACAAATGGAACGGCGCTTGGTGGCAAATGTGCGCGCTTTTTGAAATGGGCGAAGTTCAGCGTATTCCAAGCTCGGCAATCGCTCAGGCAAAAAAGCTTCTTCAGACGCGTGTTTGGAAGACTTTCGTGATTGAGCCAAGCGACGCGCCAAGCCTTGCAGCCGATCAAAACCTATGGGATTGCTGTCATTGCGAACTTGCGATGTTTTACCGCATTTTGAAAGCTTACGGCTGTGAGATTGATGAGGAAATGCCATGGATTCGAGCTTGGCTGCTGCAACATCAGCTGCCAGACGGCGGATTAAATTGCGAGCCTGAGGCGTATCTACATTCGCACAAAAGTTCAATCGTCTCGACTCTACCGCCGCTAGAAGCGATCTTGTACCATACGGATCGTCCGTTCACCAAGCGCGAACAACAGTTTTTGGATGCTGGCGCCCATTATTTGATCGAGCACCAGTTAGTCTGCTCGAAGTCTACAGGAAAAGTCATTAATGAAGACTGGCTAAAGCCTTGTTCCCCACGGTTTTTCGAATACGATCTGCTGCGCGGGCTTTCGTTTTTGGTCGATTGGTCGAAGGTGAGGAATCAGCGTCTTCCGGAAGGATTTGTAGCGGAAGCATCGAATCGGCTTGCTGATTATCAAAAAGATGGACAAGTGAAAGTTGGGCGCCAGGTATGGGATGCCGATGGCGAATGGGGCGGCGAGACTTTCGGACTGCTTGAAGACTTGCCGGGTGTTGGGGAAGTGTCGGAGATGCTGAATCGGGAACTACGTCGAATCAAACAGAAGTAAAAAAAGACCGCTTCGCTGATCGAGGATCAGTAGCGGTCTTTTTGTGATTTGTAACGTTGTGAAGGTTAGAATTTAACGATCTGTACGCGCTTTTTGCACTTTAAGCAGCTTTCCTTTAACCGTCGTATCCTGCATGACTTGCAGCACTTTGCTGCCTTTGCCATTGAGAATATCGACGTAAGTCACCGTTTCTTGCACGCTGATAATCCCAATATCGTCGGCATTGATGCCTTCGATGTTCGAGATCGTACCCACAAAGTCTACGGGACGCAATTTTTTCTTTTTTCCCCCGTTGAAGTACAACTTCATAATATCGGCGTTCAATTCTTCGCCTTTGGTCTTTTTCGCTACAGGGCGATCGCGAAGCTTTTTATCGAAAGAAGCTTGCGCTTCGCCTACTGCGTAGTCGGAAGGGACTTCGGCAACCGGCAGTTCGAAGCCGATATAACGCTCGATAGCGTTCAAAAATTTATCTTCAAAAGGCGTAGCGAAAGTAATGGCGATCCCGCTTTGACCTGCTCTACCGGTGCGTCCGGTGCGATGAACGTAGCTTTCTTTTTCCATAGGCAGATCGTAGTTGATGACATGCGTGATACGGTCGATATCGATCCCGCGCGCCGCAACGTCGGTCGCGACTAGATACCGGAATTTCCCCATACGGAACTCGTTCATGACGCGATTACGATCGTCTTGCTCCATGCCGCCGTGAATCTTATTGACCGGGTAACCGAGACGTTCCAGATGAGCGGCTGCCGCGTCCACGTTATCTTTGGTGCGGCAGAAAATGATGCAGCTATCCGGGTTTTCAACTACCGTCACTTTTTGCAGCAATGCCGCTTTCGCTTTCTCACTCACCCGGTACAGACGATGTTCGATCTGCGTCTGACGCTTATCGCCCGGCGATCCGATCTCGATATCGACCGGATCGTTCATGTAACGGTGGCAAAGACGTTCGACGTCTTGCGGCAACGTAGCGGAAAACAGCATCGTCACGCGCTCGGTTGGCAATTCGCGAATGATCTTTTCCAATTGCTCGATAAAGCCCATGCTGAGCATTTCGTCCGCTTCGTCGATCACCAGATACTTGATCCGTTCCAGATCAATCGTATCTTTTTCAATATGATCCATCACCCGTCCCGGCGTACCGACGATGACGTGATTACGCTGCATCAACTCGCGCTTTTGACGGTCGAATGGCTGTTTGCCATAGATCGCAGCGGCTTTGATCCGTTTGAATCGTCCGATATTCATAATGTCTTCTTTGACCTGATCGGCAAGCTCTCTTGTCGGGGTCAAAACGAGCGCTTGCGGACGGCTTTCTTCCCAATCCATCATTTGGCAAAGCGGGATTCCGTAAGCCGCCGTTTTGCCGCTGCCTGTACGGGATTTGACCGTAATATCGTGACCTGCAAGAGCTTGCGGGATCACTTGCTGTTGAACAGGCGTAGGAGATTTATAGCCTAACGTATCAAGCGCACGTGTAATTTCGGAACTAAGGTTGTAAGAGGCAAAAGAGGCTTCGTTATTTGAAATGGTTGATTCTGAATTTTCGTTCATAAATAGGTTAACTCCTTCAGTCTTGCTGTAGATAGACGAACATCGGATAAGCGTAACACAGATTGGAGGAAAAAGGACGAGGGATAAAAGATTATTTTTACGTAAAAAACAGACCGCCCTGACCAAAGGTAGCGGTCTATTCATGCAGCCTTAATGGAAAGCCAATTGCTTTTGAAGCGGCTTTTGCAGTAAAGCTTCGAAATTCAATTTAGGACTTGGACTTCTGCTCAAATTCCGCTAATCCCGCGCGAACTTCATCGGTAGATTTCGCTTCCATCAGTTTCGCTCGCAATTCGCTCGCGCCTCGGAAACCGCGCACGTAAATTTTGAAAAATCTTGGCAATGCTTTGAAAGGACGCGGCTCCAGATGTTCGGAGTAATGATCGTGCAGATCCAAATGCAGCTTCAACAGATCAAGCAGTTCATCGCTGCTATGCTCTTTTTTCTCTTGTTCGAAAGCAAAAGGATCATGGAAAATGCCGCGTCCGATCATCACTCCGTCGACGCCGTATTGCTCCGCTAATTCTAACCCTTTTTGCCGATCTGGAATATCGCCGTTGATCGTCAGCAGCGTATGCGGCGCAATCTCGTCACGCAGCTGCTTGATCGCCGGGATCAGTTCCCAATGCGCGTCGACTTTACTCATTTCTTCTCGCGTACGCAGATGGATCGACAGATTCGCAATCTCTTGCCGCAAAATATGCGTCAGCCAATCTCGCCATTCGTCGATTTCGGTGAAGCCGAGCCGGGTTTTCACGCTAACCGGTAATCCGCCTGCTTTTGCCGCTTGAACGATCTCCGCCGCAAGCTCGGGGCGACAGATCAAACCGCTCCCTTTGCCGTTTTCCGCAACGTTCGGTACAGGGCAGCCCATATTGATATCGATACCTTTGAAGCCTGCTTCCGCCATCCCGATACTCATATCTCGAAAATGCTCCGGCTTATCTCCCCAAATATGCGCGACAATCGGTTGTTCGTCTTCGGTAAACGCCAATCGTCCGCGTACGCTGTGCCGCCCGTCCGGGTGGCAATAACTTTCCGTATTCGCAAATTCAGTGAAAAAGACATCCGGCTTCGCTGCCGCGCTCACGACATGTCGAAACACAACGTCCGTCACATCTTCCATCGGTGCCAGTATAAAAAAAGGCTTCGGCAATTCTTGCCAAAAGTTTGCTTTCATCTCGAAAAAACCTCGCTATTTATAGAATCTTACGTTTATATCGGTTGAAAATTACTCACCTATCATACCAATTTTGAAATGAAAAACGAAATGCTATTTCAAACAATTTCTTTCATTTGGTTGATAAATGGATTTGTTTTGATATAATGAACCTCATGTGATAATGATAATCGTTATCATGATAGGTTTTTGAATCACTTTTTTTCGCGTACATAAGCATGAATGATTCGTTTTTTCAAAAATTTATTTTAAATCTATGGGGGACTTACAGATGAAAAAAACAACTTGGCTCAAATCGATTTCTGCTCTAATGCTCGCTTCTACATTGACACTGACGGCTTGCTCCAATTCAGGTATTTCAAGCACTGCGTCTCAAGCAGCTTCTGCTACAGAATCTGGCACAAGCACTACCGCTGCTAAAAAAACCGTTGAAATCACCGATGCTCACGGCAAAGTCAACGTCCCAGTTAATCCAGAAAAAGTGGTCGCGCTTGATAGCCGTACCTTCCAGACGCTGTCGGACTGGGGCATCAAACTCGCGGCTGCACCTAAAACGGTCATGCCTGCCGATTCGCCTTATGTGGCAGATGAATCGGTACAAAATATTGGCGATCACCGCGAGCCGAATTTAGAAATTTTGGCAGCGGCAGATCCAGACCTCGTCATTATCGGTCAACGCTTCGGCACTTACTATGAAGATATCAAAAAACTCGTTCCGAACGCCGTGGTTATCGATTTTAACTTTGATGTCTCCGAAGAAACAGAAACGCCGGGCGAAAATTTGGTGAACGGTCTGAAAAACGACACGATGAATTTAGGCAAAATTTTCGATAAAGAAAAAGAAGCGGATGAATTGATTGCCAACTTCGATGCTTCCATCGAAAAAGCCAAAGCGGCTTATAACGGTACCGACACGATGATGAGCGTGATTGTTTCCGGTGGCAGTATTGGCTTTGCAGCTCCGCATAATGGACGCGTCTGGGGCCCGATGTATGAAATCTTCAACTGGACTCCGGCACTTGAAATCAATAAAGCTTCTTCGGATCATGAAGGCGACGATATTTCGGTCGAAGCGATCGCGCAAAGCAATCCCGATTGGATTTTGGTCTTAGACCGGGATGCCGCGATTTCAAGCTTGGACAGTGAATCCGTACCGGCTCAAGACGTAATCGACAAAGCTCCTGCACTTAAAAATACAAAAGCGATCAAAGAAGATCATATCATCTACGCGCCAAACGATACGTACACGAACGAATCGATCCAGACCTATATCGAATTGTTCGATAATCTTGCCGCTTCATTGGGAAAGTAATCTAAGGAGTTTGGTATGTTGCTGAAAAACAAAATTTCTCCTTCTGCCGAGGCAACGTTAACTTTAAAGCCTCGGCAGGTTGCCAACAAACTATGGACGTTCCCTTTTATCCTTGCGCTTCTTGTCGTTGGTGCTTTAGGCGTTCTTTCTTTGCTTACGGGCGTGTACGATATACGGGGGCAAGCAGACGGAAAAGAAATGTTCTGGATTACGCGCGTTCCGCGAACGCTGTCGCTTATGCTAACCGGTGCCGCTATGGCGATGTCGGGGCTTGTGATGCAGTTGGTGACGCAAAATCGTCTGGTTGAACCGACAACAACCGGAACCATCGAATGGTCGGGGCTTGGTCTTCTACTCGTCTACTTACTGATACCGGCTCCAAGTTTGCTGATGCGCATGACAGGCGCCATTGTGTTTTCTTTTATCGGTACGATGTTGTTTTTCTTGCTACTAAGAAGAGTGAAACTCCGTTCTTCGCTGATCGTTCCGATTATCGGAATGATGCTGGGAGCGGTTATCTCCGCCGTATCGAACTTTGTCGGATTAACTTTTCAGATGACGCAAAATATTCAAAATTGGTATATCGGTTCTTTTTCCAATATCCAAATCGGTCGCTATGAATATTTATGGATCATTGTGCTGGTCACGATTATCATCTTCTTTTATGCGGATCGGTTGACCCTCGCAGGTCTCGGACAAGATGTTGCAACAAGTGTCGGCGCGAATTACAACCGGATTATTTTCGTAGGCACGGCGCTTATTTCACTTACGGTCGGGATCGTGGCGGCGGTGATTGGTAACCTGCCGTTTCTCGGATTGATCGTACCGAATATCGTATCGATGTTTCGCGGTGACGATCTTCGAAGCAATCTCCCCTGGGTCTGTCTGCTCGGGATGGGAACGATTATGATCTGCGATCTGCTGTCGAGAACGTTAATTATGCCTTTTGAAATTCCGGTGTCTTTGATTCTTGGAACAATCGGTTCGGTCGTCTTTATTATGATTTTGTTACGGCAAAGGAGGGGAAATACTAGATCACGATGAGTGCCTATACCCCCAACAACCTGTCGACTGTCCAAAAGGTTAATGCTACTTACTCCAAACGAAGATCGGCTCGAGCTTTTCGTACGTCAAAAGAAGCCAGAAACTACTGGATATTATTGCTCGCATTAATGGCTATTGGTCTTCTTTCTTCGTATGGGCTGCTCGTTTACCGCAATCCGGTGCCGATCACTTCGCCTTCGTTTATTCCAGTTGTCGAACGTAGAGCGGTTGCGATTATCGCGATGCTGATTGCGGCGATCTGTCAAAGTCTAGGAACGCTTGCTTTTCAAAGTATTACGAATAACCGAATCATTACGCCTTCTCTGCTTGGTTTTGAAGCGATTTATTCGACGATCCATACCAGCATGATTTTCTTTCTCGGGGCTTCGGCGTTTATTCATTTCAGCGGTGTCGATTCTTTTTTGTATCAAATTGCCGCGATGGTGCTGATGTGTCTGATTTTGTACGGTTGGCTGTTGTCGGGTAAATACGGGAATCTGCAAATTTTGTTGCTGGTGGGAATTATCATCGGAACCGGGCTACGCTCATTTTCTTCCTTTATGGGTAGAGTGTTGGCACCTTCGGAATTTGATTTGCTGCAAACTCGCCTGTTCGCTTCGGTCAACAACGCAGATGCCGCTTATTTCCCGATTGCCATTCCGATTGTCGCCTTGATTGCCACATTAATGCTTATCCATGCAAAAAGATTGAACGTACTGTCTTTAGGAAAAGAAGTCTCGACGACACTCGGCAGCAAACATAAATTCGGCGTGATTTACACGTTGATCTTAGTCTCGATTCTAATGGCAGTGTCCACCGCTCTGGTCGGTCCGCTTACCTTTTACGGATTTCTGGTCGTGACCTTAACGTATCAAGCGGCGCAAACTTACGATCATCGGTACTTGTTCCCTATGGCTTTTGCGATTGCTTTTGTCATTCTCACAAGCGCTTATTTCCTGATGTACCATGTGTTCCACGCGCAAGGCGTTGTCTCGATTATTATCGAATTATTTGGCGGCGTTTTATTTTTAATCGTGATTTTAAGGAAGGGTAGTCTATGATCCAGATCGATAATGTGAAAAAGTCGTATACGTCAGATGTACAAATAGGCCCTCTTAATATTCAAATTCCAAAAGCCGGGCTGACTTCGCTCATTGGTCCAAATGGTGCCGGGAAATCGACTACGCTCCTCATGATTGGTAGATTGCTCGATTTGGATGAAGGTCAGATTACGGTCGCCAATATGGATATCGCGGCGTCGAAGTCGCAAGATCTAGCCAAGATTATGACAATTCTTCGTCAAGAAAATCATTTTGTTACCCGGTTGACGGTACGGCAACTTGCGGGATTCGGACGTTTTCCGTATTCCAAAGGCAGACTGACGAATAAAGACGAAGAAATCATTTCGAAATATATCGATTTTCTTGATCTTACCGCGCTTGAAAATCGGTATTTGGACGAGCTTTCCGGCGGTCAACGTCAGCGCGCTTACGTCGCGATGGTGTTATGCCAAGAAACCGAGTATGTCCTGCTGGACGAACCGCTGAACAATCTCGATGTGGCTCGTTCCGTGCAAATGATGGAGCATCTGAAATACGCCGCTGCCGAATTCGGTCGCACTATTCTGACCGTTCTGCATGACATCAACTTTGCCGCTAAATATTCCGATCGAATCTGTGCGATGAAACACGGGCAGATCGCGGCATTCGGAACCGTGGCAGAGATGATGCAGCCCGAACTGCTGACTGATATTTTTGAAACGAAGATTCAGATTATCGAAGGGCCTTATGGGGCGATTGCGGTGTATTGACGGTTGTGTGATCTATTATGTTCGATACAAAAAAGCCGTTTCCGATTCGAAAGATGCTAGTGCATCCTCGGATATCCGGAAACGGCTTTTGATTATGATTTTATATCAGAATTAGGCAACTTGCTTCAGCATTTGATCAATAAATAAAAATTACATCAATTTCTTTAAGAAATAACTGTCTTAATAACATTCACCGGCTCAGGTTGTGGAACGATAAATTTAGTTCCGCTACTAGATGCTGTGATTTTTTCGATCAGAAATGTACGTGGAAAATAAATTCCATCGCTTCCTTTTTCAATACCAAGATGAATATAAGCATTTTGTTGAATATCATAAATTAAAATTTCACAGTTTATATGATTGACAACCACATTATAGTACACCACTTTGTTAGGTGACGATAAAATATGAGGGAGCAAATAGAAATAAACTAACTTGATTTTAATATCTCCAAATTTTGCTTTACCTCCTGTCGCCTTTAAATGTGCAAACGTAATTTCTTCATTCTTAATTCGATTCCAACCATTTTTTCCTTTGTAACTATTTAAGACGTTGGGCGACACTGAACCTCTAACTGATTGCTCAACTCCAACCAGGTGACAAAATTTATCTTCCTCAAACTTAAGTATGATTACATTTTCGTCTGCTAAAGTATATGTATAAGTCTTCGGATTTAAGTATTGCGCATAAAATTCCTGCAAAAGCCTCAAGTTTATTTCATCAATCTTTGGTTTTGAAGTAAGTGCTAATAAGGCAGTTGCATTAGGTATCATTTACTTGCCCTCTCTCCTTCAATAAATAAAAGACCCTGATGCCGTTTGCATCAGGGTCCAACATATAAGACTACGACGACTACAAACTCGTTTCCGTGTCTTATTTAACGTCCCCACGGCGTGGAACTGAGGGTCGCCAACCCCAGTGACCAAAAAGTCCAGTGACTAAAAACTCATTTCCGTGTCTTATTTAACGTCCCCACGGCGTGGAATTGAGGATCACTACCCCAATGACTGTTAACCAGTCCTCTTTTTCTTTTTAAATTATAACATAAATTGTGCATTTCTTCAATTCTTCTTGAAAGAGAACGATCAAGTCAAATCTTTTGCTTATTTACGCACCAACACCGTCACACATTCCACTTGACTTGTCTGCGGAAACATGTCGATTGGCTGTACCGATTGAATCTCGTAACCGCCGTCCAGCAACACTTTGCAGTCTTTTGCAAGTGTAGAAGGGTTACACGAAACGTAAACGAACTTGCTTGGCTTCGTGCGAAGCACGGTATCCAAGAACTTGCGATCCAGACCTACGCGCGGCGGATCGGCAACGATAACGTCCGGGCTTAAGCCTTCTTTTGCCCAACGTGGCAGCAAATCTTCGGCTTCACCAGCGAAGAACTGAGCATTGCTGCGTTCGTTACGCTCGGCATTGCGCTGTGCATCTTCCGCAGCTTCCGGAATCACTTCGATTCCGCGAACTTCAGCCGCATAAGGAGCGAGCCATAATCCGATTGTTCCTGTACCGCAATACGCATCGACGACCATTTCTTTGCCTGTTAATGCTGCTCCAGCTTTGACCGTTTCATACAGCTTGATCGTCTGCTCCGGGTTCAATTGGAAAAAGGCACGCGGTGACAATGTAAAGTTCAGATCGCCGAGCGATTCGTTCATCGCTTCAGTGCCCCATAAGCTGATCGTACGCTCACCGAAGATCAACGGCGTTTTGAATGGATTGACGTTAATCGACAAACCGCTCATTTCCGGCAATTCAAGGCGAAGACGTTCCACCAGATCTTCTTGGCGCGGAAGATCGGCAGTCTCGGTCACGAGAGTGACTTGAATTTCACCGGATTGGAAACCGTTACGCACTACGATGGTACGAACGCCTTTACGTTGTCCGCTGTCTTTGATATCGCTGCGTCCACCACGGCTATCGCCTTTGGACAATGGAATATTCAGCTCTGCCAATACGTTTTTCACTTTATCCACCGCGCGGTTGACTTGTGGATGTTGAATCGGGCAGCCGCTAATATCGACGATCTCATGGCTTCCGATCTCGTACAGCCCGGCGATAATCTCGCTTTTCGCTCCTTTGACGTCCCGGCGCTCCACTTGCAGCTGTGCTTTGTTCCGATAATCCCACGGACGATCCATACCGAGTGTTGGCTTGATCTTCAGATCATTTAGACCGGAATAACGGCTAAACGCTTCGCGGACAATCTCAAGTTTGGCAATCAACTGACCTTCGTACGAAATATGCTGAAGCTGACAACCGCCGCAGATGCCGTATACCGGGCAAGGCGGTTCTACGCGATGCTTCGATTTTTTTTCGATTTCGATCAATTGAGCTTTGATAAATTTCGCTTGCGTCTCCAGCACTTCGGCTTTGACGACTTCGTTCGTAATCGCTCCGTCGATAAACACCGCTTTGCGGCGGAAATAACCCACGCCTTCGCCGTTAATCCCGATCCGCTTGATCGTCACGATAATGACATCGCCGACTTTCACTTGTTCGGCATCAGCTGGAGAAGAAGTCTGCGCAGCTACATCTTGCGAACGTCCGCGACTTGCCATGTTCGTAGATGCAGATAATGCATTTTGCGAAGCCGCTGCATAAGGTTTGCCAGACGCAGATTTAGGACGCTTCATTTTAGGTTGGATTGAACTCGCTTTTGCCGCAGTTGTAGCTCGTTCCTTTTGACGCTGTTCATACCGCTCACTTGGGCTGATCCGCTCTGAAGAAGATGAAGATTTTGCTTTAGGCGCTTGCGAAGTACGGCTACGTGTTGCAGCTTCTGTACGCGTGCTACGCTCTTTGCGCGGAGCTTCACTTGCTTTTGGCTTCTCGGCAACTTCGTTTGTTTTCGGTTGCTCTGTAGAAGAAACGACTGGCTGTTCGCTGTTACGCTCTTTTGCTGGCAAATCGCGACGTTTCACGCCCGGTTTCTTTTTGCCGGAAGATGCTTGTTGTTTCTTTTTTTCAACTTTCGCCGATTGAAGCTTGCGCTCTTTGCGACTCAGTTCATTTGCCTTGCTTTTTTTCTCGCTCATAATCATTAACTCTCCATCTATATTAAAATTGGATACTACTCGCACTTGTCCAACGTCCGTCCGCATTGTTTCCGTGTTCACTATACCATTTTACCGCAAAAAAAGAACCTTTTTGCTTCTGTCTACGCATCTAAGCAAAAAAGTTCTTGTCCGCTATTTTTATTCGTATCGTCCAGCTGCAAAAAGCAAAAACGCCAACCGTTCCCACTGTACATTCACTGGACGCGCCGTAGAAACATTGCGACATTCCTCGATACGTTCTTGCACTTGCGAACCATCTTCGACCCAAGAAGCGATACTTAACAAATAATCTTCCAGCGTTATATTCGCCCATTTGTCTGGATTTTTCTGCAAATCTTCGGTTAAACGATGTACAAACGCCACAAATTCTTCCCGCCCTGTTACTTTTGCCAATTCTTCATGAATATTCATAACTAAGCCCCCTGTCACGACTGCTTTCTCTACGTTACTTTATCGGAAAAAAGTCGGTCATCCCGTATAGAGAAAAGGGTTTTTATTAAAAAAATATGAGTTAAATGATCAAATAAAAAAACTCTTTCAGTTGAAACTGAAAGAGTTTTTTGCGAAGTGACTTCGAATCAATATGCGCTCCATCCTGAATCTGCCACCAATACTATACCGTTTACAAAACTAGCATCTTCTGAAGCCAGAAACAGAGCAACCTTTGCAATTTCTTCAGGTTTGCCCACGCGCGGATTTAGATTTATGCCTGCCATAGCACGTTCAACTCCAAATTCATTAGGCTGACCCATTGAAGCTCCGATATTGGTTTCTACGGCACCTGGTGCAATCGCATTGCAACGAATTCCTTTCGCCGCGTATTGGAAACCTATATTTTTCGTCATGCCGACTACTGCATGTTTGGATGCCGTATATGCCATACCTGCGCGAGAACCGTTTAACCCGCCTGCCGAAGCCACATTGACAATGACGCCCTGACCTTTTTCGATAAAGATCGGTAGCGATTTACGAATACTGCGCATAGGCCCTGTCGTATTGATTGCAAAAACCCGTTCCCACAGTTCATCTGTAAGATCGCCGGCAGGTACAAACCCGTCCATGATCCCTGCGTTGTTGACCAAAATATCGAGTGTGCCGTACTTTTCGACTGTCGTATCGACTAAGGTTTGAATATCTTCTTCGGACGCTACATTGGTCTTAATCGCAAAAGCTTCGCCGCCCGCATCTTGGATTTCTTGCACTACATGCTCAGCCGCTTCAAGATTAATGTCGGACACAACAACTTTCGCACCTTCGGCTGCATACAAGTGTGCGATACTACGTCCCATCCCGGATGCCGCTCCCGTTACAATCGCAATTTTGTTTTGAAGTTTCATCGTGATAACCTCCCGGATATTAGGTTTCGAATTCATCAACAAATGTTCATTATCTTTTGATACATTAAGTATAATCAATAAAAGATAGCGTTCTCAATCGGCAAAAAACAAGGATTTTGTACGTTAATCAACAATTGCTTGCTTAGGTGTTCATTTGTTTGTTTTTTTATAAAGAAGGAGGGTAAACCATGATCGATTCTGCACACGAAACGCCTATTGATCGACGGGTTCGTCGTTCTAAAAAGGCACTGAAAGAAACGTTGATCGCTCTGATGCACGAACGCGATTTCAGACATATTTCGATTAGTGACCTCGTAAAAGGAGCTGATCTGAACCGAGGAACCTTTTACAAACATTATCGCGACAAAGAAGATTTGCTTGCCGAAACGGTAGACGATGCCATGACCGATTTGATCGCTTCTTTTCGAGAACCTTATGCGTACGATGATTTTTTTGATACCCGTCAATTGACTGCATCGGGCATCAAAATTTTCAAACACGTTTATCGTCATGCTGCTTTTTATACATTGATTGTCGAGTCTCAAGCCCTTCCTGGATTTCCTAACCGAATTTGTAGCGTTATCAAAGAATTATGTTTGCATGATTTGCAACTCATCGAGATCAACCCGGAAATCGATCGTGAACTCTATGTAGGCTATCAGTCTTACGCCATATGGGGACTTATTTTGGCATGGATCAAAAGCGGATTTGCTCATTCTCCCGAACATATGGAAAAACAACTGCTGTTCTATATCCACCACACTTCTATCGAACCAAGCGTTGCTCGCTCTAACTATCGGAAAACATAGGTGCATAGCAAAATCCCCACTTTGACCATCATCGTGGGGATTTCATCATGAATACGAATGAGTGAATATGGATTAGAGGTTTTAGCCGATACGAGCTTTACGCTTATTTTTGGCTTTGGGTGTCGATGGGACATAAGGCGAAGCACTCTGATCCATACGCGTCATCCAAATATAGATCAATAACCCCAAGATCGGAATCAGACCGAGCAGCGCCATCGCTTGCGGCATCGAACGTCTGCGAGACCCTGTATAAATTGCATACACCGACAGCAAGGTCAACACACAAAAGTCGATAGTCATGATATGCACAAACCTCGAAGTACGGAATGCTTCCTGATATACGCCGAAATCCCCGAAAGCCAATCCCCAAACCATGAGTAGCCCAGCCAGTACAAAAAGAATGCTGTGCATGACGGAAGATTCTGTCGCTTTACGCAATCTTTCCGATAATCGAAGATCATGCGAACCTGCATGGGTATGCGAAGTGAGAATGTAGTACGGCAACAGCGCAAATGCACCAAATCCAAAAGAAAGCAAAACAAACGGCCAAGCCGGAACTTTGCGATCGTCGTGCCGAAGTAACATACATGCGAATGCCAAAGGGAACACGCCCAGCAAACTAAACATGGCGATCAACGAAGGTTCATTCGCTTGCATCGTGATAAGCGGCATCAGCCACGGATCTTGCCCACTACCTGCTCCTGGTGCGAAAAACAACGCATATCCGATAAAAGCTAACCAGACGACGAGTAAGATTATACGAGAGATGCGATTCATAGCGGTCACACCTTTCTTTATAAAATAGGTGTCGAGAGACATGAACATTGAATGTTGGAGGGGCTTGGAAAATATTCTCTTCTTTTCATTACCCGTATTCCTGCATATTGGCAAGCAAGCGATGTAAAAAAGACAAGAAATAAAGATAAACATGACAAACACCCGCGCAGAGGAGGGTAGCGCGAGTGCTAGAAATTACTCGAAACCTTGAGTTGGGGGTGGTTTCGACGGGGTACCGAGGAGAGAGTTGGGGTTCTCCTGCGGGTTACAACGGAATCAATATAACATAGAGTTCTGAACATTTTCTGAACAAAGCGCCCGATTTTGGGTCCATCACCACGTGCGGATCAAAATCGGCGCTTGCGCCAAGCGGACCCTAAAGAAGGAGAGCGCCCAGCTCCCCCCAAAAACGTTAGCCGAACAGTCGGCTTACACGTTTTTAAGCTTTTAGTTTTAAGCTTTTATCTTTAATCTATGCAAAAAAAGACCGGGCATCTGCCCGGTCTCCTTCGTTTCAATTATTTGGTATGGTATGACCTTAATCTCTAGATCTTAACGCTGCATCGATGCTGCACGAACCGCGTCATAAGCCCAATACCCGCTCGCCACATCGCTCCATGTACCCGACGTTGCGCCCGAATTTCCCAAGCCCACCAGACGGTTGATCATCGTCACGGCTTCCGCACGGGTTACCTTCTGCTCCGGCTTGAAGCTGCCATTCGCATAACCCGTCACTACGCTTGCCGCTTGCAATTGCTTCGCTGCTTCCGTGACCCAGTGATTCGCTGCCAAGTCGCTGAATCCAGCGCTCGAACCGCTCATCTCCAGCCCGCTTTGTGGCAACAATTTCGCCAGTGCCGCAGCCAGTTCACCGCGCGTGATCGACGCGTTGGGTTTGAATGTGCCATCATTGTAGCCGGTCATAATGCCCGATGCCGCAACCGGTCCTACCACACTTGCTGCCCAGCTTCCGTTTTTCACGTCGCTGAATGTTGCATTGCCTTGCGTTACGCCTGTGATACGTCCGACGATTGCCGCAAGTTCCGCACGCGTAATCGCTTGTGCCGGCTTGAAGCTGCCGTCTGCATAGCCCATGATATACGGCGATGCGTTCAGCGATCCGCCCCATTTCTCGACATCTACAACGGTGAATGTACTGAAATGGTTCACCGTAATTTCAAGACCGAGTTTGCCGTCTGCTTGTGTTACCACTGTACCGCGTACCAATTCTTTCGTACCGTCACTGTGCTCAATATAGACGCCCAGTTTACGTTGTTGCGCTGCTGTCAGGATGCCGATTTGCGCAAGTGGCAAGGTAAGCGTCACGGGACGGCTTTGCAGATTCGTTTCAATCGTCATCGGACGACCTGCTACGGTGATGTTGCCGCCGTTTGCCGATGCCACGATTTGCGGATTGCTTAGCGCACGATTTTGAATCTCGGTGCTTGTTGTTGTACTTTTTACCGGTGTCAGACGGAAGTAGAGATCGTCTGTCAGATCCGTTAGGGACGAAGCCGGTACTTTAATGTTGACATTCGGATTCAAGATGACCAGTTCTACGCCTTCGCTTGTCAGCGTGTTCGATGCGTCGTTAGGCACATTGACTGTCCATTCGGACACTTCGTCTGTTGCATCTGGAAGTACGATTGCCGCTGTTTTAGAACCGCTTGTTTTCAGCAAATCGATAATTTCTTTCGCTTTTTCCGAGGTAAATTGCAGTTGGTCTTTGAGCGAACCATCTGCGCCTTTGGTCCGTGTGATTGCCAGCGAAGCCACGACCAAGCCGTTGCTTGCGGTATTGTTTTGCACGTTAACGTTGATTGTCGTTGTGTTCGTTGGAGCTGGCGTACCGATCGGCGCCGAACTTCCTCCGCCTGTTGACGGCGTTGGTGTCGGAGTTGGCGTCGGTGTAACTTGCTCAGTAGCGAAAGCTTTTAATGTCGGATAGCCGCCACGTTTTGCATCTTTCGTTTGAAGCGTCCAAATCTTGTCGAAATCCCAGCCTTCGAAAGAAGATTTGGTTTTCATTTGTTCCGTCGTTAGCTTTTTAGCCAATTCCGAAGTTTGGTTCGTTGGCATGATATAGGTACCATCCCAATAGTTAGACAAAGCACGAGCCGTATCGGATTCAAAACTCGGACCTTCGAATGGCCAAGCATCTGCAAACATATCCATGTTGTTGATGATAATCTCGCTATTCATAACAGAGGCAAGTGCAAAAACTTCCGAAGAACTGTAGTTATTTTTGAAAACGACAGGTTTAACCGAAACGTTGGCTCCGTTAGGCTGCGAGAATTGATAGTTCACTTCTCCAGTAAAACCGCCCGATCTCGTGCTCATACTGCGAGCCAATAGGTTTGGTAAATCCGGCATTACGGTTGCCCAAGCATAGTTATTGGAAATCGAATGCTCACCTTTGCCGCTATTCATATTAATCGAACCGATCAGACCGCCTAATAAGCCGTGACCGCTTACTTTACCTTGGAAATAACTTTCGCTTACCGTACTGTCGTACAGTTGTCCGATCAGACCTCCTACATACATCGAGCCTCTAACCGTACCTTCGACCGCAACTTTTTCGATAGTCGATTGAACGGCTTCGCTAGCAAGACCGCCGGACGTGTAAGAAGGCGCAACTTGAACATTCGTCAAACGAATATTGCGGACAGTCGCATTATTCAAGTAACCGAACAATCCGCCTTCTGTCAAATCCATTTGCTCGCCGTCAACTTTCAAACCGTCGATAGTATGACCGCCACCGTCAAACGATCCGCTAAATCCTTCTTTTTCGTGACCGATCGGTGTCCAAGAATTTTGTTCTTGAGTCTGCAAATATTGATTCAAATCTTGTTTCGAAATATTTCCGTTTAACACGTATTTGCCTGTCAGATCGTCGCGAATATGATCCAAATCGGCTGGAGTTTTCACAACGTTCCAAAGAACACCATTGATTTCTTTTTTCTCGTATTCGTATTGAGCTGGACCTTTTGGCGTAACTTGCTCAGATGCGCTTGAGAATGTCGATTTTTCATTAGAACGCAACGATTTCACCGCGAATACATAAGCTTTATCGTTTGTAAGATTAGTCGCCAGATAAGCCGCATTCGGTACGTTTTCACCAATCAATATCCATTGGCTAGAATCATTCGGTGCCGCAGTTCCTTGGAACTGATACACGTCGTAACCTGTTGCATCAGCTACACTGCTCCAACTCAATTGTGCTTTGGCATTTTGAGCGAATGCTTGAACATTTTGAGGTGCTGCCAAAACCGGAGTCGGGTTCGGATCCGGGTCTGGGATCGGTGTTACATCTTCGTCTTTATAAGGTCGAAGCACTGGATACGAAGAAACATTCGACGATTCTCCCATAATCCAGATATTATCGAAGTCCCAACCTTTGTTAGTGAAAGTTGTTTGTGTCTTCATGTCTATGTCTTTGAGACCTGTAGCGTAATTCGAAGTGCGATCAGTTCCTGCAAATTTCTCTTGATTCCAGAAGTTATCGTTAAAGAGGACTTCCAAAGGTTTCTCTTCTGGAATTGAACCTTCATCTTCCCAGTCTTCAAATTGACTTAGAACACGATCGTCTCCAACAAAAGGATCTACTTCCGATTTATTGCCAACTTCATGCTCTTTTACGCGACTTACGGTATTAGAAGCGTAGTTTTTGCTGATCAGCGGCGTTTTCTCGCTTGTTTGATCACTCCAATCGCTATGAAGCTCGCCAATGAATCCACCGATCGAGCTACCAAAGTATTCCTCATCTACATACTCCGAATCGTTGTTTACTAAAATATTGCTCCAAGTATAGTTGTCGGACACAATTGTGTTCTCGTCAGTTTCTAAGCGACCAACAAGACCACCGACCGAAGCGCTACCCGAAACCATGCCTGTGACCGCATTTTGACGCACAACTCCACTTTCTTCTAATCGTCCAATTAATCCGCCGACATCGTTACTGTCATATATTCCAACTACTTCGGCTTGAACTGTATTGTTTTGAATAGTCTCATGACTGCCACTGCCAATCAAACCGCCGAGCTGTCTGGTATCGTCATCATGTTCCTCAATTTCTGCCGAGATACCAACTCTACCTGTTACTTTATTGTTGATATACGTACTTCCAGCAGATTCTCCAACCAGAAGACCTAAATATCGTCCTCCTTGCACGTTTCCTTGTACTTGAACATTTTTAATCGTAGAGTCATAGGCTTCGCCAGCTAAAATCCCAAGACTGCTATTACCGTTGATATTTGCATCCGTCAAATAAAGGTTTTTCACTGTAGCTTCGATTAATTGCTCAAAAAGACCAAGTCCATTTCTTCTTTCTTCCGTCTTATTTGAGGTCAAACCAGAAATCGTATGCTTTCCTCCGTCAAACGAACCAGAAAAAGGAGCATACCCACCAATCGGTACCCATCCACCTTGATCTGTGTTCACGCCTTCCAACGAAATATCGTTAGCTAGCACATAATTAGCACTCAGATCATATTTTATATTTTGCAGGTCTTTTACATTTTTGACTACATTCCACGTTTTACCTTGAGTATCTTGCTTTTGCTCATAGATGACTCGATTCGAAATTGTTCGCATGCGATGATTATCAGCGACATAAACGGTTCCCGTAATTTTATCAACTGCCACGCTTGTTGGTAAATCAAGCGAATACATACCTGTTGAGGTCGTAACTTCTTCTTTAGACTTCGTTACGGTGTCGATAATCTTCACTTTATTGTTATACGTATCTGCTACGTACAAATGATTACTGTTATCCAAAGAGATCGATTGTGGTCCATTCAATTCAATATCATATAATACAGTTTCTTCAACAGGAGAACTCTGTATATCGACTTTGAGAATACGATTCAACCCTATATCCGCTACATAAAGTGAGCCTATGCCATCGTATACAACATCACTCAATACTGAGTCTTCGCCTAATGTGATCACTTTTTGTGCAATGTAACGGGAAGCAGGCGCTCCTTGCACATTGACGTCAGAATTGGACGTATTCAGCGTAGAAAATTCATGCGAAGCAGACATCTCGGACTGATTGTCGCTTTGTTCGTCGCCTGTTGCAGGAGTCTCTTCGCTTGTTGCTGGAGTCTCTTCAGTTGTCGGTTCTACTACCGGATCATTATTTTCTTCTGCCACTTCGCTATTTTCCGTATCAGCTATGCTATTGTCAGAATTGGAATCGTCATTGCTTTCTTCCGTAATTGAAGTTTGTCCGTAATCTGGATTAGGCGTCAGTTTCCAAATCGTATGATCGCTTCCTCCAGCTACATAAAGCTCATGGTTTGAACCCACGTCGATTCCTGCGGGATCTTCAAGTTGTCCAGGTTCGAGTAATGGAATAGCGGTCATATCCGATTTTACGCTAAGCATGTATACGTTTCGACTATTTCCGTTTTCCCCTAGAGCCGAGCCATAGATTTTAGGGCTTGACTTCATATCTACCGTATCGAAAACTAAATCTCTAAATCTTAAAGGATCGTTTTCATATTGGGGTTTAAATTTAGAAAAATTAATTGCATTTTGGAGACCTGCACCTAGATAAACGGCATTATCGAGATAATCACTAAATGCAACAATAGTCATTGGCTTAGCCCCTCCAGGAAGCGTAGTTGCAACTACACCTCTAGGTTTTTGTGGGTAAACGTAATTTTCATCGACTTTAACATAAAAATCATCTAAATAGACTTTTCCATCATTCGCTGTCAACGCCGTTGCATGCGTGACCCCACCCAACGTTGGCAGTGTCCCCAAAACCGTAGCGCCAACCAAAGAACTGATGGCTACTTTTTTCAATACATTTTTCACGTTAAATCTTGTTGACCTTAAAAATTCAAATCCTTTTTGTGACATTCATACTCATCCCCTATTTGTGTGAATTATCATTGCCAACTCCAGAGTTTGTTCAAATAGCAATATAGCATTGGGCTCTGAACATTTTCTGAACAAAGCGCCCGATTTTGGGTCCATCACCATGTGTGGATCAAAATCGGCGCTTGCGCCAAGCAGATCTTAAAAAGGGGAGCGCCTAGCTCCCCCCCAAAAACGTTAGCCGAAAATTCGGCTTAAACGTTTTTAAGAATAGAAAAAGACCAGGCATCTGCCCGGTCTCCTTCGTTTTAATCATTTGGTACGGTATGACCTTAATCTCTAGGTCTTAACGCTGCATCGAAGCTGCACGAACCGCATCGTAAGCCCAGTACCCGCTCGCCACATCGCTCCATGTGCCCGACGTTGCGTTCGAGTTCGCCAAGCCCACCAGACGATTGATCATCGTCACGGCTTCCGCACGGGTTACGTTCTGCTCCGGCTTGAAGCTGCCATTCGCATAACCCGTTACTACGCCTGCCGCTTGCAATTGCTTCGCTGCTTCCGTGACCCAGTGATTCGCTGCCAAGTCGCTGAATCCAGTGCTTGAACCGCTCATCTCCAGCCCGCTTTGTGGCAACAATTTCGCCAGTGCCGCAGCCAATTCACCGCGCGTGATCGACGCGTTAGGTTTGAACGTGCCATCATTGTAGCCGGTCATAATGCCCGATGCCGCAACCGGTCCTACCACACTTGCTGCCCAGCTTCCGTTTTTCACGTCGCTGAATGTTGCATTGCCTTGCGTTACGCCTGTGATACGTCCGACGATTGCCGCAAGTTCCGCACGCGTAATCGCTTGTGCCGGCTTGAAGCTGCCGTCTGCATAGCCCATGATATACGGCGATGCGTTCAGCGATCCGCCCCATTTCTCGACATCTACAACGGTGAATGTACTGAAATGGTTCACCGTAATTTCAAGACCGAGTTTGCCGTCTGCTTGTGTTACCACTGTACCGCGTACCAATTCTTTCGTACCGTCACTGTGCTCAATATAGACGCCCAGTTTACGTTGTTGCGCTGCTGTCAGGATGCCGATTTGCGCAAGTGGCAAGGTCAGCGTCACGGGACGGCTTTGCAGATTCGTTTCAATCGTCATCGGACGACCTGCTACGGTGATGTTGCCGCCGTTTGCCGATGCCACGATTTGCGGATTGCTTAGCGCACGATTTTGAATCTCGGTGCTTGTTGCTGTACTTTTCACCGGTGTCAGACGGAAGTAGAGATCGTCTGTCAGATCCGTTAGGGACGAAGCCGGTACTTTAATGTTGACATTCGGATTCAAGATGACCAGTTCTACGCCTTCGCTAGTCAGCGTGTTCGATGCGTCTTTAGGAACGTTTACGCTCCATTCCGACACTTCGTCTGCCGCATCTGGCAAGACGATTGCAGCCGTTTTCGAACCGCTTGTTTTCAGCAAATCAATAATTTCTTTCGCTTTAGCTGGTGTGAATTGCAGTTGGTCTTTCAGCGAACCGTCTGCGCCTTTAGTCCGTGTGATCGCGAGCGATGCCACTACAGAACCGTTATTTGCTGTATTGTTTTGCACATTGACGTTGATCGTCGTTGTGTTGGTTGGAGCCGGTGTACTAATTGGCGCCGAAGTTCCTCCGCCTGTCGTTGGTGCTGGTACAGGTGTTGGTACAGGTGTAGGTGTTGGAGCTGGTGTTACTTGCTCTTTAGCAAAAGCTTTCAACGTTGGGTAGCCGCCACGTTTTGCGTCTTTTGTTTCAAGCGTCCAAATCTGATCGAAGTCCCAGCCTTCGAATGAAGATTTGGTTTTCATTTGTTCCGTCGTCAACTTTTTAGCGAATTTCGAAATTTCTGTAGATGGGAAAGTACCGTCCCAATAGCTGGATGTTTTCCCTTGCATCTCAGGCATATCGAATGCATCGCCTTCAAAAGGTCCGCCTAACAGAGCTCCCGAAGAAGGAACTAATGAAGGAAGTTGACCTTTGAATTCAGTCGAAGCATACGTGTTTTTGAAAGTGATTGGAATTTGAATGACATTAGCACTGGAATCGTACTCGTAGTTATACACCCCTACAATTCCGCCCGTCATTCCACCAGAGCGACGTAGTAGATACGAATTGTCTGTGATTTCAGACCATGCGTAACTATTTTGGATCGTTTGCGCATTGACTACACGCAGTATATCCATGCTACCAACAAGACCGCCGATAGCTCCTCCGCTTTCAAGTTTACCGTTGAAGTAGCTTTGGTTGATCGAAGTATCTACGGCTTGTCCGATCAGACCGCCTACGCTACCATTTCCTTGACTTCGAATCTGACCTTCAACAGAAACTTTTTCAATGGTCGAATTTCTTGCGTAAGCTGCTACACCGCCAATATTTCCAGAGTTCGTATAATCGATATTTTTTAGACGAACATTTTTGACCGTTGCTTTACTTAGATATCCAAAAAGACCGCTTCTATAAGATTCTTCAAACTCTGCGGAAATAGTCAATCCGTTAATCGTATGACCTGCACCGTCAAAATTACCTGTAAACGGCAATTCACCATTTGGACCAATCGCTGTCCAAAAAGAGTTTGATTTTTCAAAAGAAATATCTGTAGTCAGGCGATAGTTGCCACTCAAATTATCTCGCATATGATCCAGACCTTCGGCATTCTCTACCAAGTTCCAGACTGCGCCTTCTTGGTCTCGCTCTTGCTTATAAAAGAATTGATCTTCTAACGTCTGCACGCGACTCGAATCGGTAAAGTAAACTTTGTTTGTCGTTTGATCCACCGCTACGCTTGTTGGTTCCGAAAGTGTCGCCTGTACAGCAGGAACCCCTTCGTACCGTTCGCCTTCGCGCTGTTTATCGGTTCCTGCAACAACACTTACCGTTTTCGTAGAAGCTTCATATTTTTTCAATTGATGATTGCCTGTATCCGCGATGTAGACATTTTGATTGTTGTCTACCGCGATCGACTCAGGTCTGCTTAGATTAGAAGCAATCGTTTCGGATTTCGTAGGATCTGAAAGGTCAAATTTAACGACACGGTTAAGCCCTTTATCCGCTACGTATACCTCATTGTTGACGACTTCAACATCCGATACGTCCGAACCCGTTTCAAAGGTGAAAACCGGCTCTGCCGTATACTGGACTGGAGTCATAATGTGAACATCAGTAGAGTTTGTATGGATTTCGTTGTTGGTATCTGCTTCTTCATTACTTGGATTCGGATCATTATTTTCGGAGTCTGCTGGATTTAGCTCATCGCTTTCCGGCGTAGTCGAATTAGAATCCAAGACCGAATCTTCGTTAGCCAATCTGTTAAAGTTCTCCGTCACTTTCCAAATCGTTTTATCCGATCCACCCGCTACGTACAAAGCTTCGCTAACTGGATCATAATCGATACCTTCGGCATCTGGAATTGCATCAGCGCTTAAAAGCGGCATAGACGTGACTCCCATCGAATCGACAAAAAGTCGGTAAACATTCGATTGACCGCTTACAGTCGAGCCGTTCAATTCTTGTCCGGTACCATACAAAGGCGGTGTAGATTCTACATGAGCGAACGGTTCTATCGTTAAATCTTTAATGACCAATCCGGCATTCGGATTTGTAAAAGCATATAATTGATTGAATATATATTCTTGATTCATTTGCTGATTCCCAAAAACAAGAGAAGGATTTGAGAAGTTACTCAAAAGAAGCGTAGAACTCAAAGTATCTTCAAATTCATTCGGAGTAGATACAGCGATCAATCCACGCGGTTTATCCAGATTGATTGGTTGCGTACTGTTCCATACGCTTATTTCTTTCAGCGCAGGCTGCCAGCCCCCCTTTAAAACCAAAGGACGTTGAACTTCTTGCGGTTCTGCTGATGTTACACCGATTGTGCCCGGCAATGTCCCCAAAAGCGTCACACCGACCAACGAACCTAGCATTGTTTTCTTCAGCAAACCTTTTACTTCGGCACGTTTAGACAGTGCAGGTTTCAGAAGCCTTTTCATAAATGTACATTCTTCCCCTCTGTATATGAGATCACTCCGTAACAAACTTTTCAGCTTGCAAAATGTACTATACAATAGCGTTCTGAACATTTTCTGAACAAGGCACCAGATTTTGGGTCCTTCACTATGTGTGGATCAAAATCGGTGCTCGCGCTAAGCGAACCTTGAAGAGGGGAGCACTCAGCTCTTCGATCTTATACCTTTATTTATTCAACCCCCAGTTCGTATAGCGCTATTTTTCCGACTTCGCCATATGCTAACAACTGTCCAAGTCAACACCTGAGGAATCCATATCGAACTCGCGTATATAAACATAGCTTGTATAGGTGAGAACGGCTCGAAAAAGGCAGTCCAAGCTGATGAACTTTGTGCCCATTCCGTTATAAAGCGGTAAGAAATATACAGTGAGATTACGCTTCCTATGACCAGATAAATGATCGATCCATAGATCTGAATGGCAATCGTCAATGAAACGGTAACTAAAAGAATCAATAAATATCCTAAAATCAGCTCCCCCCGGTAATGAATCTCCATCAGCACCGCAGTATAAGGAAATATGTATAAAATCAGTGTAGCCAAAGCGATTTTTTCTCTAGCCAACATCTTTTTATCTGTATGAATGATTGGACTTCGCCTCCATTTATATGCTCTGTCTATTGCTACTCTCTCCCTAACCCAACGCCGCCCACACCGACTGCTTTTCCCCACAATCCGGGCAAACCGCAAGTCCGTCCAAAAACTGAACGGTCTCGGCAAGATGTACTGCGCCGATTTTTTTCGCTTTATCCAGCAAGGTTCGAAGTTCTACTCGCAACTGAGATGGCGATGCCGCTTGTACCTCCGAGCACACCATCTGCTCTTGATCCGCATATACAGGATCTTGCGCATATATCACCCATTCAGTAACATTCGATTGTCTCTGCCATAGATACCAATCCACTTCGCAAGACGGACAATTCCCGTTATATTCGTCGCCTTCGGGATGAGTAAAAAGCAACCTTGCCACAGTCATTTCACCTGCAAAAGCAGCCTGTGCCGCTAGCAGATAGACCACTTCCGAATCAGAAGCTCGTTGACTGAATGTTGCATACAAGCTGCCTATTCGCTCCAAAGCCTGTTTATAACCTTTTGCAATCCGAGCAGTCGTTTCCGCTGTAAGCAAAGGTTGTCGTTCCGCAAAAAATTCACTTGAAGAAGCAATATCCAATCGATCCGATCCGTGCTGCCGGCTAGCTTCTATCCACCCGCAAGAGATATACAGGTCAACAAGAGTATCGATATGTTCAGTGCTCTCCGCAAGTTCTGCCAAATACGGCATCGCTGCCAACGTAGACGTATAGATCGTATCTTGATGCAAGATTAGCTCCAAAAGCTCTTGCCGGATTTCTTCATTTGCTTGATCGCTCTGCAATTGGCGTAGCAAATTAACAACTTCATCCCCATCTCCAGCGGCGCTAATTAGACGGCTCCATTCAGGGCTATTCAACGCCAGCATCTTTTTCACTCCCCGTCATTTACTTCTGCGCATATCCAAACATCTCGTCTTCAAGAACCGTCCCGATATCCGGCTCTGAAATCTGAAATCCAGCCATCTGACCGAGTTTAAACGATACCTCGCGCTTACTTCCTACAAGAATCCGATTCGTCGTATCGCGCGGATCGTCAGGCGGCAAAGCAAAAGCTTGCGTATGCTCAAAAACTTCCGACACTCCTGCCCATACCGCATCGACAAACGAATCGCGTTGTCCGCGTCCAAACACATTCAGCAAAATTATCCCGCGTTCATTCATCTTTTTTTTCGCAAGATTCCAAAATTCCGAAGTAAACAGATGCCACGGTGTACCTTTTTCGGTAAACGCGTCTAACACGATACAATCCAGCGAACCATCCGGTTCTTGCTCCAACAGCTCACGACCGTCTCCGACCTGAACCTCAGCACCGTCATATCCAAAATACGTCCGGCTCCACTGAGCAATGGTCGGGCTGATTTCTGCCGTACGCATATCCCGATCGCCAAAATATCCGGCTATCGTACCGATTCCATGCCCAATAATAAAAGCACGCTCGAAGTCTGGCGAATTTTGTTCCATCAAATGAATAATCGCGCGAGGATATTCCAGTACGATACGCTTGGGATCATCCAGATCGATCACGCCTTGAATATCGTCGTCGGCAAAACTCAGTACTCTGAACCGACCTTTTTCTTCATCTAATAAATTTGTGTCTATAACTTTGATCGTACTTCCGTATTCTTCTATGCTGGCTTGGATCTCATTTCGTAAATTCATCTCTAACATTCCAATCTATATCGATGTAATATTTTTCCCTTATCAAAAGTATAAAGGATCAACCTTTCAAAACCTTTTCTTTTTTTTGGACAATTGCAGTTCTTTTTAGAATTTGATAAGATATTGACCGAACGTTCAGTATACGAAATTATCATAAACCTCCAACCAGAAAGTCAGGGTGAGTTCATGTGAATAAAAAGCAAATCCAAAGCGAACAAACGCGCAAAAAAATAGCCGAAGCCGCACGAAATCTTTTTGTGCAAAAAGGTTATAAAGCAACTTCAATCGAAGAAATCACCGCCGCAACCGGAAGTAGCAAAGGCAATCTCTACTACCATTTCAAAAGCAAAGAAGGTTTATTTTTATATTTGTTGGACGAATGGGACCGGGAATGGATTGCGAAATGGAAAGAAAAAGAACACCTGTACACGACCTCTGCGGATAAAATGTACGGCTTTGCCGAGCAGATGGTACGCGAAGACTTAAACCATCCGTTAACGAAAGCGGCTGACGAATTTTTCACCGGCGATGATAAAACTTGCGAAGTCGAAGATCGCATTGCGGAGATGGTCGCGGAACATCTGTCATTCAATCGCACATTGATCCAACAAGGCGTAGATCGCGGCGAATTCCGCGCTACCGACGTACAAAGTCTCGCTATCGTATTGGAAGCGCTTGTGATCGGGCTGAGCAAAATATGTCCCCGCATCGATATTACGCAAGCACTCGATACGTACCGATTGGCAATCCAAGTCTTTTTACATGGGATTGCCGCAAAACCGGAATCTTAATTCATGATTTCGGCAGCCTTAATATAGACCGAACATTCAGTCTGTAAGTTAAAAAAGAATATCGACAGAACTATGGAGGATGTCATCATGGCTTTAATGCTTCGCAATCGAGCGGCGCTCCTGCTGCTTATGTTCAATATTTTCCTCGTTTTTACCGGCATCGGATTGGTCGTACCGATTATGCCGACTTACATGAATACGTTGCAAATCGGCGGCAGTATCGTCGGGTTGCTCGTTGCGACATTCTCTGTCTCGCAGTTAATCTGCTCGCCGTTTGCCGGACGGATGTCCGATAAGCTCGGTCGTAAAAAAGTAATTATCGTCGGCATGATGGTCTTCGCTGTATCGGAGTTTCTGTTCGGTATTGCCGAAGCTCCTTGGTTGCTGTTCGTTTCGCGTATCTTGGGCGGCGTCGGCGCGGCTTTAATCATGCCAGCCGTTATGGCGTATACCGCCGACATTACAACGGATGAAGAACGCGCCAAAGGCATGGGATATATTAACGCCGCGATTACGACAGGCTTTATTATCGGGCCGGGAATCGGCGGATTTTTGGTCGAATTCGGGATTCGCGTTCCGTTTTTCGCTGCGGGGATCGCGGCTTTGATCTCGGGGATTATCACGTTGATTGTTTTGCCGGAATCGCTGAGCGTCGAGCGCCGCGCGGAGATTGCTGCGGCGAATGTCGGCAAACGCGAAAGTTTATTCAAACAATTGCTGACTTCGTATCGCACGCCTTATTTTTTAAGTCTGGTGATCGTATTTGTCAGTGCGTTCGGGCTTGCGAATTACGAGACCGTATTCGGATTGTTCGTCGATCATAAATTCGGCTTCACCGCGCGAGATATTGCGATCATTATTACATTCGGCTCGATCGCAGGCGCTGTCGTTCAAGCAACCGTCTTCGGCTGGCTGCTGAATCGTTTCGGCGAGCAAAAAGTCATCTCGATCTGTCTTGCGGCGGCGGCGATTTTTGTGATGATGACGCTGTTTGTCCATGAATATTGGTTGATTGTGACCGTGACATTTATCGTCTTTTTGGCTATCGATATTTTGCGTCCGGCGATCGGTACACAAATTTCGAGACGCGCCGGCGATCAACAAGGGTTTGCCGCTGGCTTGAACTCGGCATACAGCAGTCTTGGTAATATCGCTGGACCTATCGTTGCCGGAGCTTTATTTGATGTGAATATCAATTATCCTTATGCTTCAGCGGCTATCGTATTGTTCTTATGCTTCTTGCTGGTACTCGGCGTCGGTCGACGCGATCAACAAAAGGATATAGAACTGGGCAAAGTTTAATAGATCGAACATGCACAAACTCTTGTTAAAAATAAATCATTCCAATAAAAAGACTTTGTCTCTACGCGTAACAGCGCTTAGACAAAGTCTTTTTTGATGAATATAAGTTCTATTGTTGAGACGATTACACGGTCACTTTTTCTTTGGCTATAATCATCTCCGGAAGTTGTTGCTTCGACCTCGCGACGTGACCGATTCGAGCCGCCAATTTACGAAACGGAGCCAAGCTTGCGATTCGAATCATCGTCTGCATCGTACTAACCCCGACTTTGCTTTGCGGATAAAATAGATTGGGTGCGCCCGGCGGCAAGCTTTGCGAGTCTTCGATTATAGGTCGCATCCAGTCTTCGTAGTTTTTTAAAGCAGACTTGATACTTCCCGGTTCATGAACCGAAGCTTGAGATAAAAATGCGGCGAGCACATATCCGCCGATCAACGCTAACGAAGAACCGCCGCCGCCCAAAGGTGTTACGCACCAAGCGGCATCTCCGGTTACGCATACGGCGCCTTTTGACCATGTAGACATCATGATCTGCGTCAAATAGTCGAAATACACATCTTCAGAGTTCGCAAATCCATCCAATACTCGCTCTGCTTCCCAGCCTGCATCTGCGAACATTTCTCGCAATTCAGATTGTGCTTGCGTCACCGGAATCGCAGCAAGGTTAAGATCGTCACTGCTAAAAGCAAGCATTGCACGAATACTACCTTGATTATCAGGACGGAGCGAAACTTGACGCCGCTCTGTCGCGGTGTACCAACGCCACCAATCATCGTCTTGTGAAGATCGAGGTATCGTGCCGTAGGCAATATTTAAACGAAGTTCCTTTCGAGATACTTCATGATGAAAGACTTTATCGCGTGTTTTCGAGCGAACTCCCTCAGCAATAATCAGCAAATCCCAAGTTTCGATATTGCCGGAATGCAAAGTCACGTCGACTTGTTCCCCGCGTTCATTCACATTCTCGATCCAATCGCTGTAACGAAGTTCAACCTGATCTGGCAATGCTTCAAGCACGATACGTGCCAGATCGCCGCGCAAAATCTCTAGCTCTGCCGTCATTCCGTCGGAATCTTCAACCGGGAAAGCACCTACTTTTTTTCCTTTTTCATTTACAAATACGGTTCCTTTTTCAGTCGTCGTATTTGCGCGCACTTGATCTTCGAGCCCCATTTTTCTCAGTACTTCGCGTCCGGTTCCTCGAACGTCGATATTTTGCCCACCGTCGCGAAATGCTTCAGCACGTTCCAGCACGGTAACGTCCCACCCGGCTTGGCTTAACCAAAATGCGGTACTCAAACCTGCAATACTTCCTCCAGAGATCAAGGCTTTCGGATTTCCCATCGGATACTTTCCTCCTTCAAATAGGCAGTCTATGATTGCTTAATCTTTACCCGTCCTCTTGAAGCTGAAACGAAAAAACCGCTGCACTGAGTTTGCTTTGATGTTATTCCGCAGGCTCCACATGCACGCTGACGAAATAAATCGAATGATTCTCTTTCATTTCGGCTTCGACCCGATCCGCAATATCATGACCTTCTACGATATTCAGATCGCGCGGAACTTCAATCGTCACGTCTAACACAGTCTGACTTCCATTTACTCGCGCCTTGATTTCGCGAACAGATTCTACCCCTTCCACATTTGCAATCGCTTGTCGAATTTCATCCAACTCTTTTTCGTCAAAACCGTCTGTCAACCGATGCAGCGATTCACTCAAGATCTCCCATGCTGTTTTACAAATGATTAGCCCGACGACAAAAGCCGTCACAACATCTAACCACGGCATCCCGAACTGCGAACCGAGAATCCCGATTGCCGCACCGATACTGACGAGCGCATCGGACAAATTATCTTTTGCCGCCGCCATCAAAGCTTGGCTGTTTGTTTTGATCGACAGGTCGCGATTGTATCGATAGACGCCGTACATCACAATTGCCGAACCCAAAGCGACAGCCGCTACCCAAGCTTGCGGCGCTTCTTCCGTACCGCTCGCAAGCGATTGAGCCGCTCCGACCAACACTTCCAGACCGATAAAAGCCATAATGACGGACGCGATCAATGCCGCAACCGTTTCGGCGCGAAAATGCCCATACGCATGGTCGTGATCCGGCGGTTTCCGCGAAATGCGCAGCCCGATCAATACCGCGATCGAAGCCACGATGTCTGTCAAATTATTTAAGCCGTCTGCTCTTAGAGCGCTAGAAAAAAACACATAGCCGATCGTAAGCTTAACCGCAGACAGCACGATATACGCGATAATACTGACCCAAGCTCCGCGTTCGCCTTCTTTGATTTTTTCGTATACATCCACCATGAGAGTAGGTGCCTCCAAGTCGCTGATTTCCTGAACGTTGTTCATCATAACAAGCGAGTTTGCAGTGGGTCTACAGCAACATTATAGCCGTAGGGGAACGTTGTATGCCTAGTGAAATAGTCTAACCTGGACCAAACTTTGTTGACCATAGGCAAGAACGATATAGAGCTTACAAAAAAGAGATACCTTGGCGGCATCTCTTTTTCAACATTCGATTGATCCTCTGAAGTCTTACAGTTTGAATTTCTCTACCGAACGTGCCAACGTTTCAACGCCTTGTTTAGACGATTGAATGCCGCCGAGTACATCGGATGCGTTTTCTGCGGTCAATCCTGCTTTTTCCGCAATTGTACCGGTTCCGCTTGCGCCTTCTTTTGCGGACATTGCGATTTCATTTGTTGCTTTGACCAATGTTTCCATCGAAGCCAACAACTGTTCCGTTGTCGCGCTCAAATCTGTGGAAGAAGCTTCAGTCTCATCTGCGCTTGCCGCATACTCTTCCGAAGCACGCAGCATAAGTGCGTAATCTTTTTGAACACTCGCTGCAAAAAACTGAAGCAGACTTTCGGAGTTGCTTTTCAGGCTGCCTACCGAATTCAGCACAGCTCCTGTCACTTCTTGAATTTCATCAGCAGCGGTTTTGGAATCTTCCGCTAATTTGCGAATTTCGGCAGCCACGACGGCAAACCCGCGTCCAGCTTCACCCGCTCTAGCCGCTTCAATCGACGCATTCAGCGATAACAGATTCGTTTGCGCCGTGATTTGCAGAATCGATTCCGCAAGCAACGTAATCCGTTCGACCGCACGCGATTCTTCCATCGCTTGCTCCAGATTGCTTTTTACGGACTCATACGAAGCATTTCCTGCTTGATACGATTGTTGGAATGTCGATTTCAATTCGGATGCACGAATACTGAGTTGTTCCGACGAACGAGCGCCTTCTTGAGCTTTCAGCGCGATCGATTCCAGCGCTCTACCGATCTCCGACGAAGTCTCGCTCATTCCCCGAGTAGACGAAGAAGTCTGCTCCATTCCTGCCGATAATTGCTGCGTCGTTGCCGAGATTTCTTGCACGCTATCGTCGAGATTCGCCATGCGTCCCGACACATTGTCCATAACTTCCTGAATATCGCGGCTTTCGCGTTGTACGTCTTCGATAATTTCACGGAAAGCTTTGCGAGCTTCTGCTTCTGAACGGATCAACAAAGCAAATTCGTCTTTTTCACTTAAAAAGTGTTCGTAAGAATCGTCGTACTTAAGATCCAGTTCCGCGGTTTTGCGAATCAAACTGACTGCAACATCCGTACGTTTGCGTACATTACGAATTACGATAATGCCGACGATTGCGGAAATCAGTAGCGATACGCCAAGCCCAATCCAAATGATATATTCCAGTTGCTGTTGATAAGCCCGGCTTTCCGCAATTACATCATTGCTGTACGTATCCAGAATTTCTTCGATCTGATTGATTTTGTCGCGAGCAGTATCGAAAGCTTCCATCGTTCCGCTTGTTTTCCATGTGTCGAAACTATTTTCGAATTCATCGAACAATTGGAACGCTGTTTGCCCGGATTCTGGATGTTTGTATTCTTCGAATCTTTCTGGGTGCGCTTTCATGATGTCTTCTGCTTTACCCACTCGTTCTGCTGTCTGAGCAACGTTTTCTTCGTAATCGGCTTTGATGTCTGTTAAAGCTTGCCCGGATGCGGCTGCCATCGATTGCTGATCGGTTAAGGCTTGATAAAAATCGCGATCTGCGTTCAGCAGCCAAGCTACGCTTTGATGTGCTTCGTTATAGAGACGATCAATCAAACGATCCGACAATTGGGAGACCATTGCGACCGACAACGTTGCAAGCAATACCAACGCCAGCAAAGGAGCAATCAGAGGAAGCAACATTTTGAATTTCAGTGGCATATTATTAAAACGGATCCATTTGAACATTTCAAAAACCACCTTTCCGAATAAAAAATAATCTTATCCTATTTATCGTCAAAATCCGACAAATATGAATAAGATTATTTTCCTGGTTTTTATGAGTATTTTAGTTTTTAAAAGTATTCGATGTTTTTTTGCCGATCCCAAATACGTAATAGATCACGAACATAATCAAAATAAACGCCGCACCGACCATAAGCGGAACACGCGTATCTGTGTTAATCGCCATCCCCACTAACACCAGCAGCAAAAAGACGATAACGAAATAATTGGCTGCCGGGAAAAATAACGATTTAAACGGATGCTGCTTGATCTGCTCGCCTTGCTGGCGACGGAAACGGAATTGACCGATTGCCATCGCAAACCACGGAATCATGCCTGGTAAAATACTCGCGCTATAAATGTATAAGAACAGCTTAGAGTCAGGCATCAGGTAGTTGAGTACGACGCCGATCAAAAGCAGTGCGATCGTCGTCATGATGCTATTGCGCGGTACGCCGCTTTTTGAAATTTTGCCGAAAAACTTCGGCGCTTGACCGTTCTCAGCCAGTGTAAACAACATACGCCCTGCACTGTAAATGCCGCTGTTACAGCCGGACATCGCTGCGGTTAACACAACAAAGTTGATGATTCCTGCCGCCGCTACAATTCCGACTTTAGCAAACGTCAATACGAACGGACTACCGGTAACGCCTACTTCGTTCCACGGATAGATCGTGACAATGACGAAAATCGCTCCGACGTAGAAGACGAGTATCCGCCATACGATATTTTTGATCGCACGTTTTAATGTCACTTGCGGATTCTCCGCTTCGCCCGCTGTAATGCCGATCATTTCGATCCCTTGATACGCCGCCGTGACAATACATAAGGCGAACAAGAAACCTTTTAACCCGCCTGCAAAAAATCCGCCATGCGCATATAGATGCTGGAATCCGATCGGAACTCCGCCGTTGCCCCATCCGAAAAAGATTAGCCCCGTACCGAGAATTAGCATCGCGACAATCGCGACAACTTTAATCATCGCAAACCAAAATTCGAATTCTCCGTAAAATTTGACGGCTGCCATATTTGCTGCCGCGATAATCCCTACGCCAACCAATGCCGGAATCCATTGCGGAATATCCGGGTACCAGTATCCGAAATAAATTCCGATTGCCGTAACTTCGGACATCCCGACCGTCACCCATAAAAACCAATAGCTCCAAGCTGTTAAATATCCAGCGACCGGATGAATATATTGATGCGCAAAAGTGGCGAAAGATCCGGTTACCGGTTCGGCAATCAACATCTCTCCCATAATTCGCATCACCAAAAACATAACAAGTCCCGCCAGCATGTACGCCAGCAATACCGAAGGCCCTGCCCACTGTATCGTACTGGAAGACCCCATGAACAGACCGACTCCGATTGTTCCTCCCAAAGCAATCAGCTCGATATGACGAGCTTTTAATCCTCTACTTAATTGTGTTTGTTCCATCTTCTTGCCTCCAAGTCTTTCTCATTGTTTCATCTTGCGGTAAAGCGTCGCAGAATCGCATTAGCAAATTTTATGCTAAGCTTTTCAAAAAAACAACCAATATTATCATGCCTTTCACACCGCTATGATAGGTAGATAAGACAATTGTCCGCACTGAAAAGACAAACGTTCAAAGCAAAAGAAAAGAAATCAAGCTTCAAATCAAAACATTCAACACCTATGTCTCGTTAAAAAAGACAAAAAAAACTTCTACATAGACCGAAGTCCGTGCAGAAGTTTAGTCGTAAACCGTCTAAGAAGCAGATATTTGCTCTTTTTCCGAACGCGTTAAAATAAAGAAGGCCGCCGCGCCAAGCAGCGCAGTCACGAACAAGATCGCTCCCATCGGAACCGGCGTGCTCTCATCTAATCCAACCAGCGGCGATACAATCGAACCAATTAATAGCGGGAACAACCCAAGTACGGCACTCGCACTTCCCGCGCGATGACCTTGACGTGCAATCGCCAGTGTAAAAGTACTCGTCGCGGTAATCCCGATCGTAACCATGTAGATAAATAACGGAACGACAATCGTAAACAGCGGCCCTTGCACGATGGTCGCAATCAGCATAAGCAACGTCGCAGACGATGCGATAATCACGCCGATTCGCAGCAAACTGCGTTCAGGTACAAAGTGGCTAAAACGTCCAATAATAAAACTACCTGCGATAATCGCAATACCGTTGATCCCAAACAATATGCTGAACGTTTGAGGCGATACACCGTAGATCTCCTGATAAACGAAAGGTGTACCCGATACATACGCGAAGCTGCCGCCGTGAATAAAACCAAGCGTTAGGGCATAACCCATAAACGAACGGTCTTTCATCAGACTGCCCATCGTACGGAGCGAATGACCGATCGAACTGGGTTGTCTTTTTTCGGGCAGCAGCGTTTCTTTGAGTCTAAATCCAACAATCATTAAGATAGCAAAACCGAACAAACCGAGTACGTAAAAAATCGTATGCCAACTTGATCCGGGCAGCAGCAATACGGCTCCGCCGATGATCGGCGCAAGTAACGGCGCGACCGCGTTAATGACCATCAGAAGCGAGAAAAATTGGGTCAATTCTCTGCCGCTGAATACATCGCGTACTACGGCTCTGGATAAGACAATACCGCCGGAAGCCGTTAAGCCTTGCAAAAAGCGAGCCGCAATCAGCATTTCGATACTTGTCGATAACGCACACATCACCGAAGATGCAGCAAATAATAGAAGCGAAATCAGCAGCGGACCTCTTCGTCCGCGTGCGTCGCTGATCGGGCCGACGATAATCTGACCGATTGCCAGACCAATTAAACAAGCGGTAAGGCTGAGTTGTACCAGCGAGGCTTGCGCGCCAAGATCAGCAGAAATACCGGGGAAACTCGGCAAGTACATATCGATGTTGAGCGGACCGAGTATGCCAAGCGTGGACAATAACAGAGCGAGACCCAATCGCTCGCGTCCTGTAGGGTTATGCAGCATAGCTAAAAAGTTCTCCTTTTCCCTCTATCCAATGGATATTCATAAAAAGAATTGTATAAGTCATGGAAGAGACTGTCAACGACACATGTCCTTTTGGAATGGCAAGGTAACGACAAAAAACCTGAAAGTCTATGAGACTTTCAGGTTTTTAATGATGGGTACATATATACAATAAAAATTCTATTTGAAAATTCCGCCGACTAAATCTCCTACGCCTGGGTTTGAACCATTGTTTCCGGTACCGCTAGATGGCGGCGGCGTAGTCCCACCACTTCCCGTTCCGCTGCTCGGCGGCGGTGTCGTTCCACCGCTTCCCGTTCCACTGCTTGGTGGCGGTGTCGTTTCTCCGCTTCCTGTTCCGCTGCTTGGTGGCGGCGTCGTGTCTCCGCTTCCCGTTCCGCTGCTTGGTGGCGGCGTCGTGTCTCCGCTTCCCGTTCCGCTGCTTGGTGGCGGTGTGGTTTCTCCGCTTCCGGTTCCGCTGCTTGGTGGCGGCGTAGTTTCTTCGCTTCCCGTTCCGCTGCTCGGTGGCGGCGTAGTCCCACCACTTCCCGTTCCGCTGCTCGGCGGCGGTGTCGTTCCACCGCTTCCCGTTCCGCTGCTTGGTGGCGGTGTCGTTTCTCCGCTTCCCGTTCCGCTGCTCGGTGGCGGCGTGGTTTCTTCGCTTCCTATTCCGCTGCTCGGTGGCGGCGTGGTTTCTTCGCTTCCTGTTCCGCTGCTTGGTGGCGGTGTCGTTTCTCCGCTTCCCGTTCCGCTGCTCGGTGGCGGCGTGGTTTCTTCGCTTCCTGTTCCGCTACTTGGCGAAGGTGTGATGTTAATCGGTGGCTGAGACGGCAAAGGTGTTGTGCCGGTATTGCCTTGAACCGGCTCCTGCGGCGCGTTTTGCGGCGATTCCGTCTCGGCAGTTCCTGTATTCCCAAAAGATTTCTTGTTCAAAGACTCGATATACCGAGTATACGAATCTTTGCTAATCTCCAGCTTCAATTGGTGAAGCTTGGACGAAATCATCATCCGTTCTTCGTCTGCACGAACTTGAAATCCTCGTTTCACCAAACCTTTGATCGTTTCTTCATAATTATCTTTGGTAATCGCCAGTTGGCTATTTGCGCCAAGTTGACTATAAATACTTTCGACCATCAAATCATGTTCAGCTTTTGCATCATCTTGTTGAACTTGCTGCTGCTGATCAAATAACACTTTCAGATCTTTTTCCCGTGTTTCTTTTACTTTGTCTTCTTTGTGATACGTTTCTTTCTTTTCTAACTTATGCTGCTGCTCAAGTTGATGTTGTTGCTTTGCTTCACGTTCTTTTCGATCTTTGATCTTTTGCTCTTTGGATTTCTCGGCTTGTATTTGAGGGTCGGTATTATCCGATTTTGCAGGTAAAACAGTCGGTTCGCTTGAAGCGGCGCTGTCTACATTCTTGGGATCAGCATAACTTCGAGTATAACTAAAAGTAGATGCGTAATCAGGGCTTGAATTAATATTCATCAGTCATCTTCCTTTCTCAAAAATGAACAGCGCCGTCATCTCACTGCTTCATGTAGTGAGAATTTACTACTTTGTTACTAGGTATTCAAGGGTATTAGGGCATGGTTTTATTGGGTTCATCTTTCTTCATGATAAAGCTTCGAGTCCCTTTGTTTTCGCGCTATACTGAAGTTAACGAATAATCATACATAGATAAAGGAGGTTATATCAATGGGGATTATCTTAGATAACATGCAAGATAAAGTAGAGTGTCTACAATCCTATGATTTTCGTGAATTGGAACGCTTGATTGAAGAGCGGATGGAAATCAATAAAGCGCTCATGCTTCGGGTCAAAAATGTCCAACATCAGGTAACGTTCGATCCTGTCCGCAACAAGATGATGTATAGCGTCGTTTTGCATTTTACGGGACAATAAAAGAGACATCAAAAAACGAGCTTCGCGATAACGCGAAGCTCGTTTTTTGATACTCGCCGCATTTCCAATCAGTTGTCCCGATCGGATTGCTCGTCCTTTTTCACTTCGTTAAGTTGTCGAAGCTTTTTGGCTGCCGCTAAAGTCGTTCCTTCCGGAACCTTCCAACGATGGCTTTTCGGAACTCCGATCCGTTGAGACGTGTAGATCCCGCTATGCCCCGAAAACAGGTAGCTGACGATACACGCGATAAACAGATATACCGCCGCTTGCGAACCGAATAACTCGATTCCCATGACGAAGCACGCGATCGGCGTATTGGTCGCTCCGCAAAATACCGCAATAAATCCAAGCGCCGCCAAAAATGGAGCGTATATGCCAAGCCACCCTGCTAATGTATGTCCCATCGTAGCTCCGATCGCGAACAGTGGCGTGACTTCCCCGCCTTGAAAGCCTGCACCTAGAGTCACCGAAGTAAACAATAATTTCCCGATAAAAGCAAACGGCGATACTTCGCCTTCAAAAGACTGCTGAATCAACGGAAGCCCCAGCCCCAGATAATCTCGCGTTCCCGTAAAGGCTACAAGCGCAATAATGATCAGACCGCCGACGGCGCTTTTCAGCATCGGATTTTTGAACAAAAAGGTAAAGCCGCGCTTAAGCGCATGAGTCAGTTCGCTAAAGAGTAAGCTGACTAGACCAAATAAGATCGAAGCGATCACGACCTTCAGGACAATGGACATCTGAACAGACGGCACATTGCCAATCGTGTAATGGATATGATGCGCTCCCCAGAACCGAGTCGCGATTAAATCTCCTACGAAACTTGCGGTAAAACAGGGCAGTAACGCTCGGTGGCTAATCAATCCGATTGCGAGTACTTCCAATCCGAAGATCGTACCTGCAAGCGGCGTACCGAAAATCGATCCAAATCCTCCGCTAATCCCGCACATCAACAATATTTTACGATCAGCCGCATTGATTTTGATCCGTTCACCCAACCATTCCGCGAGACTTCCACCCATCTGCACCGCTGTACCTTCACGTCCGGCAGAACCGCCGAATAAATGCGTGACCAAGGTTCCGAATAGCACAAGCGGAGCCATACGAAGCGGGATTTTTTCTTGCCCGTCCGCGATTTGCTCCAAGATTAGATTATTTCCTTTGGCACTATTGCGACCGAATTTGAGATACAGATAACTGACCAACGCTCCGCCGAGCGGCAACAAAAACAAAAGCCAGCCATGCTTCATGCGAAGATCGGTTACGGCATCCAGACTATGAAGAAAAAAAGCGGATGCTGTACCTGCAAGCACGCCGACGGCTCCACCGAGCATAATCCATTTAACAAACGTACTCCACAACGCGATATGACTACTTCGCTGCAAAGCTTGGATCCAGCGACTCATGCGTCCCGGCGCAGTTCGTAAAAGTATTGGACAATCGGATGCTTGAGCTTCATCGCTTCGGACATATTCAAAATCCGCTTTTTGCCTACGCGGCGATCCATCAAAGCCAGAATGTTCAACAGAATATCGGAGCTTTCGATGCTCGTTTCAATCGGCGTCGTCAAAAACTTGTTGGCGTCTTTGGCAAAATTGGATTTGGTGAGCGCCGCTTGCACGTTCATCATCTCTTTGGCATGTTCGGAAGCTTTGCGACTGCGCGCCATGATTTTAAGCCGGTCTTCGGGGATCGGGCCTTTGGCGCTTTTACGAACGGCTTCGATGTCTTCCGACTTGACCGGGATATACAGCTCGGGATCATTTTTGATCTCTATCTCGCTTTGGAACCATCGAATCGGATTGTTTTTGTCGCTCATATTGAGGATGTTTTTTTTATCGACAGAAATATGGCAAGTGCCGGATTTATCAAGTAGGTAACGGTAGCTGGTCGCCTGGTATTCGACTCGGCTACTCAGTGACGGAGCTAGAAAACTTTCCAATTGTTGTTGCAATTTACTCCAGGACATAAGGGTCCTCCTATTCCTATACCATCCATTTAAAAGGTGCTTGTACAAAGAATCATTATATCGGCTTTACACAGGAACGACCAGCGATTAATAGAAAAAAGAGACGCAATTGGTTGCGTCTCTTTTTAAATCATTAGAGATTATCGATTATTGACTTGAAGCGGCTTCGATATTGCCAAAAGCCCAATACGAAGGAGATACGTCTATCCAAGAAGATTTGACGCTGCTAGTGATCGGCGAGCGATCAAATACGCGGTTCAGCACAGTAACCGCTTCGGCGCGAGTCATCGTTTGCGATGGACGGTACATGCCGTCTGCGTAGCCGGTAATCAGCGAAGCTTGACGCGCAGACTGGATCGCGGAAGACGCCCAATGACCGGATGGCACATCCGAGAATGACGCATTTGTAGAGCCATCATTTTGCAGACCTTTCAATCGGCTAGCAATCGCTGCCATCTCGGCACGCGTTACGGCTGCATTCGGACGGAATTTCCCTTGAGCATCGCCGATCAGATAACCACTTTGATTGACATAAGCGATTGCTCCTGCCGCCCAGTGCGTATAAGCAACATCTGAGAATCCACTGTTATCAACAAATGCAGTCTTGTCATACCCGAGCAACGCAGCCACCATGACCGCGAGCTGTGCGCGCGTAACAGAAGCATTTGGACGGAATGTTCCGTCTGCATAGCCTTGAATGTACGCGCTGTTTCCTTCTGTGGAAGCAGGATTCTCACTCGAAGTTCCACCACCGTCGATCGAACTGATTAACTCTTGCAAATTGCCGCCTTTCCAGCTCAAAATCGTGAACGTACTGAACTTATCGACGTCGAATTCAAGACCTACTTTCACATCATCGTATTTGACGATTTTACCACGAAGCAGTTCCCGATCTTGGTCGCTATGTTCGATATAAATCGCCAACGAGTTTAAAAAAGCTTGCTGCTGGATCGGATTGCTTGGCAACTCTGCGCTTGGAATCGGCATTCTCAAAGTTACCTTTTGATTTTGGAGATTCGTGTCGATTTCTATCGGTCTACCGATTAACGATGGAGTTAGTCCTGCACGGCTTGAAGCTTCGCGAACCAAATTTTCACCGGTTACGCGGCGTAAAGCTTCGGCACGCTTGTCTGCGTCTTTGATCGCAACTATGTTAAAGTACAACTCTTGACTTACTCCGGAAAGCGAATTGGATGGAATCGCAATCTGCACATCGCGAGCTACAATCTCCAGATTTTTGCTACGTGCCGCCATTTCTTGCAACGAACTCACTGGCAACTTCATATGGGTTCGAATCACTTCGTCCAAAACATCCGGCAATATGATCCGCACCGTCGATTCTTCACTCGCCGCTGCTTGATCAACCGCTTCCTTGGCTTGAGTCGGACTCAACGTAACCGAATCGATTGCGCCTTGGGCTGTTTTTGTACGTTCCACAATCGTTTTGGTCACGACTCGGTTGCTGCCGCCCAGATCGATATTGACTTCGATACGTTCAGTCGGATTTAGAGGCGCCGGCGTTAGGATAAACGATGAACCGTTGCCGGAACCGCCTGGTGCAGGTGTCGGTGTCGGTGGATTGGTCGGCTTAGGTTCTTCCGCCCGTGTTACATCCAATGTATAGGTCTCCAACGTAACTTCGTCTTGCGCAGACACTTTTACGGTGATCTTATTACTGCCTACATTCAACTTAACGGGAACTCCCGAAGCTTCTGTAACGAGAATATCGTTTACACGCACAGTAGCTCCGCTATTCTGCACTTGTGGCGTTACTTTTAGTTCAGAGATTTTATAATCAACGGATGCCTTGTAGTTTTTTTCGTTAGGCGAAAACTCAGGATCAAGTTGACCTGCGCTTACCTGCAGCCCTTCAAGCAGAGCATTATTCGAAGGTTCTTCAGTCTTCACCGTGACGGTATAAATGACTTTCGAACCATCCAATGCGGTTACGGTATAGTCGATCGGGCTTGTGAAATTTTGCGGCGTTCCGTTTGCGGGCGATACCGATGCGCCGCTATGCAAGAAAGCCGGAACCAGCGCCGTCAGATCGGTTCCGTAAGGTACGGTTGCTGTGATCGTTTTATCCTCTTCGTTGATGACGCCATTCACGATCGGAGACAAAGCTACGAATTGGAAACCTAACGCTTGTTTGGATGGGCTTTGAGCCACGGTAACCGTCACGGTATACGTTGCGCTCGCGCCGCTTTCCGCATATACGTTATAGTCAACCGGGCTGCTGAAATCTGTAGCCATACCGTCAATCGGGGAGATACTTTGCCCATCATACACGATTGTAGGAACTAGCTTGGTCACGTCCGTTCCATAAGGAACGACAACGTTGACCGTTTTTTCTGTTTCGTTCACGACTCCAATCGCGGCAGAGGTAAGTCCCGCAAATTCGAATTCATTCAACGTTCTCGTATTATCGGCTACTAGGATACCTGCCGTACTGCCTACGCTGTTTAATGTCGTATCCAGTTTTTTTCCGGCTACAGTCTGGATTTGCTGAGGATTAATTAACACTAGCGCATAGATTGTAATCCCGTTTAGATCAAGGTCACCTTTCAAAACGGTATATCGGAATGTGAGAGCATCCGTTCCGTTTCCCGATACATAATAAGCTTTTACTACTTTTCCGCCTATGTCTAAGCTCAGATAAGGCGTTCCGTTTATCGTGCTAACATCAACGGCTCGGCTTAAATTCAAAGTGAAATCGAGATTATCTCCAGCCGAATAGGTTGCGTTTGCCGGAACAGCCAAGCTATTCACCACAAGATCCGCGGTATCAATCGTGACAACTTTCACTCCAGAAGCAACGCTGTATTGACCTGGAGAATTTGAAGCTACAGCTCTAATATTGTGATCGCCATCGATCAGCAGCGAAGATTTGATGACCCAATCTCCTGAAGAAGTGGCTATACCCTGTCCTAAACCTTCGCCGTTATCGAATATTCCGTCGCTGTTCAGGTCGTCAAATAAATAAACAGTCGAATTTGCAGCGGCGGTGCCTGCAAAAGTAGGTTGTTTTTGCATCGTAATTCCGTCAGATGCCGATGCACCCGTATCGTCCGCAGTTGATAGCATAGGTGTCGAAGGCGCCGGCGGAATTGGAGGAGTCGTATCTGTAACCGTGATTTTGAACTCCTGCTGCGTACCGCTATCGAATTTAAGGATCAAATCAGTGGAACCTGTAGATTGAGCAGATAAAAATTCTTTTTTGATCGTTAACGTCGAACCGGAAAGCGTATAGAATGATGTAGAAATAGGGGAACCTGAAAACTCAACCGAGGTAAGGGTATAACCGTTTGTCGTTAACGTTGTGGAAACGTCAGACTGTTGAGCAGGATTTTTATCGAAACTTGCCGTGGTTGGATTGATTGTAGGATCAGCGGCTGGAAAGGTAAGTAAGGTCATTTCGGTAGAGCTAGTTGGTCCGAACGAATTTTCGGCTACCGCCGAAACGTAGTAGGTGGAACCTGGTCGCAAACCTGTCAACGTAGCCGATACGGGTACGGAACTCGAACCTGAAGGTACGATTACATCGGCTACCTTTTCATTGCCATAGCTGTTCGTCAAACCATACTTGAACTTCACGTTTGTCGTCGCTCCGTTAGCGCTGACTTTAGTTGAAACCGACGCAGTCGTTGCCGATGTAGCGTAAGCCGAGTTTGAATTATTGTCGATCGAAGGCGGTCCATCAGAAGCCGCACTTGCAAAAGGCAACGCCAATTGACTCAATAAAGCAAAAATCATTAAAACGCGAATAGACAAACTTTTTCTCACTAATAACCCTCTCCTTTTTGTGTACACCCGTTGTCTATCGCCATCATATAAGCAGAGTAGAATGACAAGCAAGCAGAATTTTTTATTTTGGAATACATATTTAATTACGTCTACTAATCAGCGAAATAGAAGCTTGCGTAGCGGACTACGAAACATTTTTCATAAACATTGCCCTAGACGCAAAACAAGTGACCCGGTTCGGATCACTTGTTTTATCGAACTAGGCTTACTTGAAATTTGGGGGAGACGAAGCGGGGAGTAGGAGAATTCAAAATTCGTTTTCCTGCACGAAGTGTATCACGCCACACCTGCCTTTTACGGATTACAAAGAAAACTTTAAGTAAGCCTTTAAGTCTTGACAACCAGCCCAATGCTGCAAAAACCAGACGCAAAAAAGCGGTATAGAGATCCTTATCCCTACACCGCCATTTCCTTTATGAAGACTGATTTTCAATCACGAGCATATATCCGCTTCCCCGTACCGTCACAATCAATTCGGGATGCGCCGGATCAACCTCGATTTTTTTGCGTAAGTTGCTGATATGAACGGCGACCGTGCGCGTATCTTCCAGACTCTCCATGCCCCAAATAATCTGGAACAACGTATCGACTCCGATCACGCGATTGACGTTTTGCGCCATATAAGACAGCAGGCTAAATTCTTTTTTCGATAAAAAAACAGAAGTGTCGCCCATGTTCACGGACTGCGTGTAATAATCTAGCGTCAAGCCCGGCAATTCCAATAGCTGTTCTTTTCTCCCGCTGGATACACGGCGCAGATGGGCTTTGATTTTCGCCATCAATACACCCGGGCTAAAAGGCTTCGTGACATAGTCGTCCCCGCCGTAAGTCAGCGCGCTAATCTTGATTTCGTCCTCATCTTGGCTACTCAAAAACACGATCGGCGCATCGGTAAACTGACGGGCTTGCTTGCACCAATCGATCCCGTTTTCATTCGCAAGCAACACGTCGAGCACGATCAAGTCCGGTTCAAAAGATTTCAGCAATTGGATCGCTTCGGCTCCTTGGTGGCTGTAGGCGGTTGTAAATCCTTCTTTTTCGCAATACACTTCGACTATTTCGCAAATATGCGGATCATCATCGACGATCATGATTTTGTGCGCATCCATCTCAAGCATCCCTTCCTTCATCGTTGATGCAAGGCAGCGTCACATAGAATGTAGCGCCCCTGCTGCCATCGCTTTCCGCCCGAACATTGCCTCCGTGACCCAGTATGATCTCGCGGCAAATCGCAAGCCCTAGCCCGCTTCCTTGCACGCCTTTTTCCATACCCGGCTGATCATATCTGTAATTACGGTTGAAGATTTGTTCCAATTGGTCCGGCGGAATTCCTGTTCCCGAATCTTCGATGCCGATGATCGCGAAGTAGGCTTCATTCCTCTGCTCCATCTGCAAGCTCATCCGTATAGTTCCGCCTCTAGCCGTGAACTTCATCGCGTTCGATATGAGGTTAAATAAAGCTTGATCCAGTCTTTGCGTATCGATCGCGGCAATTGCCGAACCTGCTCCGTAATCCTGCGTATCTGCTATGTCCAAAACGAAATCCAGTCCCGCATCCCGCACGACCAGTTCATATTGTTCAAAAAAATGGCGTAAAAACTTCTTCACCGACACCTGTTCCAGGCGATAAGACACTTGCCCCGTTTCCAAATGCGATAAAAAAGACAATTCTTCGATCATGCGATTGATACGGATTGTATTTTCCCGAATATATTTGAGGTACCGTTCGTTGCGCTCTGGCTTCACATTGTCTTGCACCGCTTCCACATACCCGAGCATACTAGCAAGCGGCATCCGTAAATCGTGCGTAATATACGCCAGCAGCTTTTTGCGTCCTTGCTCGGAATGAAGAAGCTGATCGTAAGAATTGCGAAGATCATGATGCGCAGCCGATAGATCCTGCGTACGCTCCTCTACGGTCTGTTCCAAATTCATATTCATCTGGATCAGCTTTTCATTGACGACTTGCAGTTCGCTTGCGATCCGTTCTTCATTTGCCGCCGTGCGCGTAAATCTTGAAGAAAGCAAAATCATCTGCGCAATCGTAAATACGAGTAGCCCGAGCGGTGACGCATTTTCGATCAAAGATAAGCCATTGTAATATAAAAAGTCGTTCACAACAGTCACTAAAGTAATCACGGATGCCAATAAAAAGATCGACGTGCCATCTTGACCCCTTGCAGTTAACCGAATCAATCCAATCATCAGATAGATCATATGCGCAACGACGACTACACCGATCGGAAGCAGCAATTGCGTGTAGATCAATGCAGGCGTGACCAAAATAATCAAGCAACATACACTTGTGACGATTTGCGAACTCCGGCGGAACCATCTGGATACGTAGTTAGGAAAGATACTATCGAAGTACATCATGATGATCATTCCGCTGAGACTAAGGATTAGATATTCGATCTTGAATTGCATTTCCCAAGGAAACCGAGGCACCCACTGATTGAAAATCAGCTCTCCATTGAACAAAGAACGAATACCAAGCAGCACGGTGAATATGCCAAAATATAGCGGTGCCCGGTCTTTGCGTCTCAACACAAAGAGCAATAGATTATATAGACCTACGACAAGCAAGCTTGCTGTAATGAACATATCCATCGCTAGATTCAGATTCGTTTTGGTCGTCAGAAAGTCGCTTCCGCCAAGATCGATGCTTTTGGTGATTCCTCCTCGATGGTGATGAAAATTCGAGACTTGCATCACCAGTTCGATCGTGTCACTGCGCGGCTGTACAAATACGAATTTCGTTGACAGATGCGGCGTCATGCTTGCTTGATCTGTTCCCACCGTACCGACCTCTGCCAACAATTCGCCGTTCACCCATAACTTATAGGCATGAAAAATACTCGGAATCCGCAGCGCAAGACGCTCTTGTTGATCTTTGTCGCTCAGCTTTACAAGCAGCCGATATGTTCCATATCCGGTTCCGCGAAGAAGCTCTCCATCCCATTCTTCGCCTGACCATGAACCGGGAACATTGATCCAATGCCGATCGGTCTCCGGCAAATCACTTTTAAGTTCTTCAGGCGAAAGGAGCTGTTGCCAGTAGAATGCCCATTCCCCTGTTAACTTCTGAGGATTTTTCTCAAGTTCAACCTGCGTCAAGTCTAATATCCCTTCACGACTTTCGAACTTCGGCGAATCCAGCGCAGTCAACACCACATAACTCACAGCCAGTCCCCCGACAAGCGCTGCAAGCACATAAATCCACAATATTCGTGAACCTAACCTAACATTCCCCTTCATCAAACCACTCACTCCTATCGTTAAGAGCCAAGCCTATTAATGATTCAAATGATAGCATTGTTGGAGGCGATTGTGGCTGAATAATCTTGATTGCAAGAATGAAACTACTTTTTGGTTTTGGCTTGCGTCTATAAAAGTGAAGCAGAATCACTTTAGGCTGGACTTACAATTCTTCAACAGGTTATCAAGCTCCTCGATGGAGTCATACTACACGTTCTTCTGCTTTAGATATGGCTAACACTGTAGTGGCTAGCAACGGAGTAAATAATTACAATGGGACAGCCCTTACTCGCAAGAAGAAGTGATACAACTTACTGAAGATCATCAGACTTTGTCCAATCCCGATGTGAAGATCACGCCTGTCTACTATCTAACGCGATCTAAAAAGGTTCAGTTTGGACTCTCGTATAACAAACAAAAATACCATACTGATCCGATTAAACAGATTCCAGATCAAATCTTTCATGTGATTATAAAAACTCCAGACGGAAAATTATTCGAAACCAATACGTTCACCAAAACAACCGGAGTATTCGACGAGTTTCAACGAAGATCGATCGATGTAGATCTAGATCATCAAAAATCAATCACGGTCACCGTCTCTTTAGTCAAAAAAGACGGAGAGACTTTGACTCCTATTGAGTCCGCTAGTTTTGATGTAAACCTCGATTGATTTCAAAGCAAAAGAACAAAAAAACCACCCAAGCGGATAAACGCTTGGGTGGTTTTTTGTTAAAACTCTAACCTAACTGAAAGCAAGGAGACGGAGAGGTGAATTCATTGAAGGAATGGAATGTTCGCCTTTGAAATTGGGAAAATACAACTGAAAATTTAAATCTCTTTTCCCGATTTCAACAAGCGACCGAAACGAATTCCCCTCGAAGGCTGCTTGCTTTCTATCTCCACCCCGATAACTTTTACTTCATAACATCTTTTCTCGCCTTAGCCCAAGCTTTGTTGTATTTGTCCAATACACTTTGCGGATTGGACGCAAGCACAAACTCTTGCACCAAAGCTTCTTTTGTAATTTGAGCTTTATTCACGATATCTGTAGTTTTCGGATCATCTGCCGCAGCTTCGATATAGACAGGCTCATAACTGTTGAATTCGTTGAGTTGATCTACCGCAGGCTTTTTATCTTTCAACACAGGGATAAAGCCCGCATATTCATCGAACCCCGAATCTTCCAGCATCCATTTCACAAAAGCTTTAGCCGTAGCAATATTCTCGCTATTTTTGTTTACGCCATATGCCCAGTCAGGAGCCAGCGTAACATTGGTTTTGCCGGAGTTATCGTAAGGAAGCGGGAAAAATCCGATATTGTCCGACTCCGTACCGCTGTCGATCACCTGAGGAATCGCCCAGTTGCCCAGCATCGCCATCGCAAACTTACCGGTCGCGATATCTTTTTTGGACTGTTCCCAGTTGGTCGAATTGATATCCGGTTCCAGATACCCTTGTTGATTCATCTCGCGGATGATCGACATCGCTTGACCGTAAGCATTATCCATCGTGTAAGGTGTGTCCGTCTCGCTGCGCTTATTGTTCAACTGCGCGTCGTTCGCGATCGCTGTCGGCACTTCCGAAGACCACGGATACAGCGGCCATTGGTCTTTAAAGTTAGAAGCCAGCGGCACGATGCCTTTGTCTTTCAACTTTTTGGATGCCGCATAAAATTCGTCCAACGTACGCGGAACTTCTGTAATACCCGCGTCTTTAAATGCTTGTTTGTTATAGATGATGCCGGTTGTCGTGGCGCCTACCGAAATCCCGTACAGTTTATCTTCGTAAGATTTGAACTCTTTGAAATAAATCGAATCGGCAAGCCCCAAATCATCCAAAGGAGCAAAATATTTCGGCAGATCGGAGTTTGGAATCGTCGGGATCAATACAACGTCCGGGTAATCGCCTGAAGACATCCGAATCTTAGTCGTTTTATCCAAATCTGTGATCGCTTCAAACTGCACTTCGGCATTCGGATATTTTTCTTTAAAACGTTTTGCGTAATCGTCGTACACTTCGCCTACCATATCGGTACGGTTGGTCAAGAACGTGATCGTACCGATAATCTCGCCTCCGTTCGCGCTTGCATTCGTTCCGCCTTGCGCCGGCGCGTCAGCCGAATCTGTTTTACCGCCGCATCCTGCCAGCAGTGAGACTCCCATCAGCATTCCAAGCATATACCCTGTCACTTTTTTCATCATTTATCCTCCTTAAATTTAAGTCCCCTATTCGTCTAGCCTTTGACCGCGCCATTCGTGACGCCCGCAAAAATATATCGTTGAAGGAACAAATACAGCAGCACGGTAGGAATCATGATGATTAAGATCGTTGCGCAAATGTATCCCCATTGAGCTTGGTTGTTACTTGCAAAGCGCATGATCGACGTCGAGACCATGACTAAGTTCTGCTTGGGCATATAAAGGAACGGAATGTATAGCTCGTTATAGATATTGATCGTTTTTAAAATGACAAGGGTGACCGTCGCCGGACCGAGTAACGGCAAAATGATCGAGCGGTAAATCCGCAGCAGGCTTGCCCCGTCGATCATGGCGCTTTCGTCCAGCTCATACGGAATGTTGCGAATAAATTGCATATAGATCACGATCTGAAGCACGTCCGCTCCGACGAAAAGAACGATAGGCGCCATTAACGTATTGAACAATCCAAGCGACTGAATGAGCGAGAAAATCACGACCTGCGTCGTAATCGTAGGGATGATACTCGCGATCAAGAATAGAGCCATTATTAGGCGTTTCCCTCGAAAAGGAATTCTCCCGATTGCGTAAGACACCATCGTGCCGAACACGATATTTCCGATCAGCGATACTCCGATCACGAGAAACGTATTCCCGAATGCTTGAAGAATATGCGCTTTTTCAAATACGATACGGAAATTTTCAAAGTTCAAAAAGCTTGCCGGCAGCGCAAAAGGGCTTGAGTTTTCGTCGGTTGATTTGAACGCATTGAGCACGACCACATAGGGAGGGAACAGTACGACCAGACTCGCAATTGCGAGCAAAACGTATTTGATGACCTGAAGTAAATCCCATTTCTTCTTCATTTTTTAGTCCCTCCCTCTGCGCCGAAGCACTAGATTCTGTACGAGCAAAATCACAATCGTCAAACCTAGCAATACGATACTCATCGCGGACGCTAATCCGTAATTGTTGAACGTAAATGCGGTTTCGGTTGTTTTGAGCAAGAAAGTTTCACTCGCTCCAGCCGGGCCGCCTTTGGTCAGTACGAACGGAAGATCGAAGACCGCCAAAGCTCCGCTGAGCGTAAGGAACATATTGAGTTGAATCACGTTGCTCAGACTCGGTAGCGTCAAATGCCAGAACGACTGGAAGCGATTCGCTCCGTCGATCGTCGCGGCTTCGTACATATCGCCGGGAATCGATTGCAAAGCTCCGAGATAGATAATCATCGTGTAGCCGACATAACGCCACATACTGACCGACGCCAGCGAGAAGTTTACGAGCGAAGTCTCACCTAGCCAACTTTGCTGTAGGTTGTACAGACCCAAGTTGCCAAGCAGCGCATTCAATGAGCCGTTGTTCGTATCGAATACATACTGGAACATAAAAGCGACCGCTACGCCGTTCATGATGTACGGTACGAACAACAACACCCGGAACAAGTTGCGTCCTTTGATTCTGGAGTTCAAAATGACCGCAAACGTGATCGCGATAATATTTTGCAAAATGCCGCCTAGTACATAAGGAATCTGATGCAAAAATACACCGAATAGATCAGGGTTCGAAAAGATTTCTCGATAATTGTCTAATCCTAAAAACTCAACAGTCGAACTGATCCCGTCCCAATCGGTAAAACTAAGGTAAAGCAGCTTAGCCGCCGGATAGTAAGAGAACGTCCCGAGTAATAGTAGCGGAATAGCCAAAAATGCAATAAGAATGATTACTCTTTGTCTCTTGTACGAGCCACTCAAGGCACTACCTCCTGTTTCAAACCAGCGTACGATTTGCTTTGCCGGTTTCTTTACTGATTTGCGCAATAAGTTGAATTACATCCACTTACCACCTTTCGTTTTCTTTTTGAAAATAGACCCTTGAAGTTTGCTCAAATAGAAGTGGTATCGCTTACAAAACGAGTTTAACATAAGGAAATGTTTAATTCAACAAATAAGTTTATTTAATTAAACTTTATATTGAAACAAAATATTATTCGTTTAAAAATTTAATTTATTGTGACTAGACGTAAAAAAACCGAACTCCCACTGAGTTCGGTTTTAGCATGAAATTTAGTGTAAATAAAAATTTATAACAGTTTCCCAAAAGCATCATATTGACGTACATGTGCAACAAGATCGTTAAAGTTTACCCACGAAATACCGACTTTCTGATCGGCAGCTCCGTAGGACATAATCAGATCTTCGCCTTGTACAATGCCGCCTGTCGTGAACAGACACGGAGTCGGATAATCGGACGGCATTTCCCAATCGCGCTCTGCATACATCAGGCGATCCGGGCAGCGGTTCACGACAACGGGTAATTCATCGTCTTGTTCACGCACGATCAAAAAAGACTGCGTATAGCCAAACTCTACGTTTTTTTTGCCATGATAAGACACTAACCATTCTCCATCGCCTAGATCTAGCGGAGGCCAGCTTGCACCAATACGGTTATCTTCCCAATGGAACAAAGGTGCTGCCAACAATTTGTGGACGGCACGCGGCGATGCGAAATCTTCGATCTGATCGGCATAAGCGATATAAATCGAAGGTTTGCCCGCTAAATCTCCATCCGGAAAAGGCTCTACGTTCATCGGACGATGCAGCATCACGTAACGTTCCGCACCGTCGACAAGCATCCGTTTTGGGAACAGAAAGACGTCGCGGTTATCGCTCACATGCCCTTCGGTCAAAGGTCCCATATAATGAAAAGCACTCTCGTAACGCCCTGCTTTCAGTTCGTCCAGATCAAGCTTATACAGCACGGTAACGGTATCGTTCTCACGGCTCGTTTTGATAAAAGGATCTTCGTCGCTCTGTTCAAAAATCCATTCTGGTACGTATTCGAAGCGCGTCTCTACAGGCGGATCTTGATCGCTTAGCCAATAAGGCCCCGGCGAGAAAGGCCGACAAGCTACGGTCATATATAGCTCGTCTTCAATCGGAAAAATCCGCGGATCTTCGATACAACCGTTCGCATAGTTACGGACGCGGTTTCCGTGAATATCTGTCGTATATAGTTCGTCTTCTTCATACCCCATCGCCGGAGCTAACGCGGGACGAGAAAAATCCGCATCCCATGTATGACCGTTATCTTCGCTTTTGGCATATCCCAAAAAGATCGGGTACGGATCATGGCAACCTTCACGGCGTTTCTGATGCCACGGCCCTGTCGCGCGGAATAGCATATGGATTGTATCGGAACTCGGATCTTTGACAATCGCGGGATTTAACACCATTTTGTCTGCCCAGTCGCATCCGGCTACAGGTTCCAGTACCGGATGATCGAGATATCGAAATTGCATAAGTGTCGTAACCCTCCTTATTGTTTATGGTTTTTATTCGCAAGATAACTTAAATTATTTTCGATCAACGTACTTCGCTGCTGCACACACGCATAAGAACGTCCTGCATCTTCCGGTGTGTTTTTGACATAATCCACTAACTGATCGATTGTCGTCGTCGCCACATGACAGCGTGTATCCGAAGAAGCGTAATAAATGAACAATTTTCCGTCGCCGGCCGCGATCATGCCATTGCTGAACACCACATTCGATACATCGCCTACTCGTTCTTCGCCTTCGGGAGCAATCAGATGCCCGCCCGGAGTGTGTGTTTGTATCCACGGTTTGTGTAGATCCGTCATAAAGGCGTACAGCACATACCGCAGTCCCGCCGCTGTATTCCGTACGCCGTGCGCGATATGCAGCCAGCCGTCAGACGTTTTGATCGGTGCGGGGCCTTGCCCGTTTTTCACTTCTTTGATGGTGTGATACGCACGTTCGTCGATAATGATTTCTTCTTCGATCACAGCCGGCTCCATCAATTCGGATAATCCCCAACCGATCCCTCCGCCTGATCCCGTGTTAATAAATCCATCTTGCGGACGTGTGTAAAAAGCATACTTGCCGTCTACGAATTCTGGATGCAACACGACATTGCGCTGCTGAGCAGACTTCGTTTGTAAATCGGGCAATCTTTCCCACGTCTTCAGATCGGTTGTCCGTACAATGCCGCATTGCGCGATGGCACTGGAGAGATCGCCTGCGGGAGCTTCGGGGTCTTTGCGTTCCGTGCAAAAAAGCCCATAGATATAGTCGTCTTCGTGCTTAACCAATCGCATATCGTATACGTTAATATCAGGATCAGCCGTCTCAGGCAACGTGATAGGAAAATCCCAAAACGTAAATCCATCGACGCCGTTATCGCTTTCCGCAAGAGCAAAAAACGATTTGCGGTCGGCGCCTTCGACCCGTGCCACCAGATAAAACTTGCCGTCCAAATAAAGCGCCCCGGGATTGAACACACAGTTCACGCCCAAACGCTCCATAAAATAAGGGTTGGTTTCCGGGTTGAGATCATACTTCCAAGTCAGCGGGATATGCGCATTCGTGAGCACCGGATACTCATAACGTTGATAGATACCGTTTTCGGAAAACAAAGGAATGTTTTTGCGACCCACTACTTCTTCGTAGCGCGTCTTCATCTGCTCATACCGTGTATTAAAATTGCGATCCATTATGTTCGACCTCTACTTTCATTCGCTCTAGTAGTTCAAAACAAGCTCGCCCGTTGTGGTACGGACATTTCCATTCGCTCACCTTCGGCTCCGGATAAGGAATACCGGTCTCGCTAACTTTCCAAAACCATTCGCCATGCTCCCGGTCTAGCATATGGTTTTCGATAAAGTTCCAACTTTTTTCGGCGGCTGCGTAATACTTCTGATCGCCTGTAATCTGCCAAGCATTGATAAATCCGACCGCCGCTTCCGCTTGAGGCCACCAATCTTTGTCCCGGTCGATCAGCCCCGTCGCATCTGCTTCATTCCACAAGCCGCCGTCTTGATCTATGCCTTCCGCAAGCACAGCATCTGCCATAGCCAGCGTAATCGGTCTGATTTTTTCCAAAACCTCGGCATCGCCAAGCACTTCGGCAGCTTCGTACAACAACCAACTGCCTTCAATATCGTGACCGTACGAAATCTTGTCCGACTTCACGGCCCAATATTCATCGAAAAAGAGTAAAAAATGCCCGGTATCATGATCTACGATCCGCTCGGCAGTCAGTACGATCAAATTCTGTAAACGTTGGCGTAAAATATCGGACTTCCAGACGCGGTAGGCATTCGTATACGCTTCCAAAATATGCAGATGCGTATTCATCGATTTCTTTTCATTGAGATCGTGACTGCCTAGACGCAAATCTTGCTCGGCTTCCCATTCACGAGTGAACGCTTCGTAATACCCGTTGTTCAGCGGATCGTAGCTCAGCTCAACAAACGTAAAAATCTGTTGAAGTCTCGGCAGCAACTTTTGGTTGCCAGTCGCGAGTATATATTCAGCCAAAGCATAAAGAACAAAAGCTTGTCCGTACGTCTGCTTCTTGGTATGCACAGGTTCTCCAAGATGATTCAGCATCCAATAGTAGCCGCCGTATTCTTGATCCGAAAATTGTTGTTCAAGTACCTGCCATGCTCGCTCCGCAAGCGTTATCCATTTGGGATTCCGATCAAATCTATAGGCTCTGGAAAATGTCCATAATAGACGCGCATTGAGCACAAGCCCTTTTGCGGCATTGGGAACCACTTCTGAATACTCATCTAATGCTCCATAAAATCCGCCATGTTCATGATCTACCGTTTTTTCGCTCCAATAAGCAAGAATACGTTCTAATTCCGATTGCACGTTCTCGATAAACGGCTTATTTGAAATAATTAGCCCTCCTTCTCTTTCATCTACGTTCATTTGATATCGCTTACAGAAAAATACTACCATGTTGATTTTTTTAATTCAATTGTTTTTATAAACTTTTTAATTAATTTAATTAAATTTTTAAACTTAAAATTAATTTTGTATACAAAAAAGACCTTCTCAAGTTAAACGTTCAACTCAAGAAGGTCTTTTTCACTCGGATATAGCGCCAATCGGCTCAATCTTTTTCACGGAAGAACGTTCAATAAACCGGGTAGCTAGCAAGACTTGCTCGGTCACGGATTCCGGATTTTTGATCCGCTCCAGCACCGAACGAACGGCTCTCGAACCCATATCTTCTTTCGGCACTTCTACCGTAGACAGTTTAGGGATCATGTATTCAGATAAAGATAAGTTATCGAAGCCAACAATCGAGAAGTCGTCCGGGCAACGGAAACCCCATTCGGTCAAAAACCGCAAAGATTCGATTGCCAACATATCATTCGCGCAAAAGAACGCCGTTACTTTCTTTTCCGATATAGATGCACGCAGTTTTTCTTCAAACTCCGAAGTGATATAGTTGCCTTTGCCACTCACGCCGACGCCGCGCACGTACGTGATCTGGATGTTATAAGCATCGTCATGATCTTTGATCGCTTCGGCAAAGCCTCTTTCCCGTTCTCTGAAACTCCACGCCGTCTCGACATCGCCGACAAAAGCAAGATTTTGATGCCCTTGTTCGATCAACTGCTGAACTGCGCTGTACGCACCTAAATAATTGTTTGCCAAAATATGATCGTGTTCGACGTTCTGGATATTGGAGTCTACGAGTACGAAAGGCAGCCCTTTTTTCTCAAGCACGATCATGTACGATTCCGGAATATGCCCTAACAACAGCGCTCCGTCCACTTTGGCTTCGGTGATACTAGAAGGGAGCTCGCCCTTATTCTCGACCGATACATTGACGCTGGATAGCAGCATACTAAAATCGTGAGTCGACAACTCTTTATCGATTCCCCGAATAATCTTGCCCCAATATTCGATATCTTCCAAATAAGCTTCCGGCATCAGCACCGCGATATTGCCTGTCTTCGCATATAAAGAAGATTTGCGTAATTTATCAAATCGATATCCCATATCTTGCGCCGTTTTCCAAATCGCTTCGCGCGTATTATTGTTCACGGCAGGATCATTGGCAAGTGCCTTGGAAACGAGGGCTTTCGATACACCTACGTGCTCAGCAATCATTTGCAAGGTAATCTTTTTCAAGTCTTCTTCTCCTTACAGTGTATTTTTCTCAAGCATAAACCTTAACTTGGTTTTTCTCAACGTTTTCGGCGGAAAGTCGGGATTATAATTAAAAAGTTTATTTTTGAAAAGATAATGAATAAATGAGTTTTTAAATGATATGTAAAAATTCAACGAATATCATGCAGTTAGAGAAGATCATGAAATAAAAAAGAGACGGAAGTAACCTCCGTCTCAAACTCATTGATCTATTTGTCATTAATCTTGCCGCTCAAGCAACGCCACAGCCTCCACATGCACCGTCTGCGGGAACATATCGACCGGCTGCACTTTCACCGTTTTAAACCCGCCATCTTCCAACACCCGCAAATCCCGCGCCAATGTCGCAGGATTACACGACACATACACGACACGCTCCGGTTTCATCTCCAGAATCGTTTCCAAAAGTCTCGGATCGCAGCCTTTGCGCGGCGGATCGACGACGATCACGTCTGGCGTGATGCCTTGCTCTTTCCAACGCGGGATCACGTCTTCGGAAGCGCCGACTTCGAATTCGGCGTTCTCAATACCGTTCAGCTTCGCATTTTTGCGCGCGTCTTCGATCGCTTCTTTGACGATCTCGACGCCGTATACGCGCTTCGCTTTTTGCGCGAGGAACAGCGAGATCGTGCCGATGCCGCAGTACGCATCGATCACCGTTTCATTGCCGGTCAGCCCGGCATACTCCAACGTTTTGCCATACAAGACTTCCGTCTGCACCGGGTTCACCTGATAGAACGAACGCGCGGAGATCGCGAATTTCACGTCTCCGATATAGTCGTGAATGACTTCGTCGCCCCATAGCACGCGCGTGACGTCGCCGAAGATCACATTCGTCTGACGCGTGTTCACGTTCTGACAGATGCTTTTCACGCCCGGAACGCGGCGCTGAATTTCTTCGATCCATTTGTCCGCGTGCGGCAATTGATCGCCGTTCGTCACCAGCACGACCATTTTTTCTCCGGTCGCGAAAGCCACTTTCACCACGACATGCCGCAGCAATCCGCTGCCGCTTTCTTCGTCGTACGCGCTGATGCCCAGCTCGCGACCGATTGCCTTCACCGCCTCGACCATCTCGTCATTGTCGGCATGCTGAATGATGCACGTCTCCATATCGACGATGCGGTGACTGCCGCGCGCGTAGAACCCGCCGATCAAGCGGCTATTTTCTTGACCCATCGGAACTTGCGCTTTGTTCCGATAACGCCACGGCTCGCTCATGCCCAGCGTCGCCGGCACGACAATGCCTTCCGCTGCTGCGCCGCTTGCTGGCGGCTGCGCATCTTGCGCCGCAGCGGGCTTTTGCGCTTCTTCGCCGCGTTCAAATCCCGCTGCACCGGATACTGCTCCGGCATTCTCATCGCCTTCGCCGCCGCCGAACGCCACTGCCGCTTCTTCCGGCGTTCCGCCTGTCGCGGTCGTATCCGCGTATTCCATGCTTTCGCTACGCGCATGTTCCGCTTCGCCCGGTCCCGCTGCATGGGCTCCGGCTTCCGCAGTAGCCGAAGATGCTTGAGTTCCCAAAGCCCCATTTGCGGCAGACCCGGAACCCGCACCAACTGCTTGTACATTCAGCTTCCCGATCCGCTGCAAGCTATCTACAACCTGCTGCCGCTTCCACTCTAGCTGCGCGGCATAATCCATATGCTGAATCTGGCAACCGCCGCAGCGGTCGTAGATTTCGCACGGCGCTTCGACACGCGAAGAGCTGGATTGGATCAACGTCTGAAGCTTCGCATACCCGTACTGCTTTTTGGTTTTTAACACTTTAGCCGAAATCTGCTCACCCGGTAATGCGCCCGGCACGAACAACGTATACCCGTCCGCTCGACCCACGCCTTCGCCGTCGTGATTCATCCCGATAATATCCAACGTCACTTCATCGTTTTTCGCAACGGGAAGCCCCGTAATCTCAGCGGCTTGCGGTCTTGAAGACGAAGTTCCTCGTCCGCGCGATCCTCCGCGTCCTCTATTCGAAGAAGCGCCCGAAGACGACTTGCGCTTACCCCCGTACCCTCGATTGTCTGCCATATCTATACTCACTTCTTTCACTTATAATCATCTATGCCCTTCTATCGATCACCTATGTTCATCCAAATGTTGCCCGGTTTACAACCTTATCTTTTTCCAAGCACGCAAAAAAGAAGGAGGTTCGCGACTTCTCGGCTTATCGAAGCCGATCTACACGATCCATCCTTCCGTATTGTAACACGTTTTTTCCGGCGGTAGCATCTATTTCCTGAGCGCTTTCTACCGAAAAACCACGCAACATCTATCTTTTAAGTAAATACCCGCAAATGCTGCGGCAGCACTTCGAATACGCCCGGCAGACGACCGCCAAGCTCACCGTCCAAATTCAACAGAACATTATTCGGTGAAGTCACTTCAAGCCGCTTCGTACGGAAATACATCACTTTCGGATCATTGAAATGATCGCCGCGCTGCGCCATCGAGACGACGCGGATCAGTTCGGCAAGATTGCACTTTTTGAGCGCAATGACATCCAGCAAGCCATCGTCGATCTTGGCATCCGGCATCAGACGCTCGAACCCGCCGACCGAATTGGTATTCCCGATCAGGAAGATCATAAACTCGCCTTCGATCGGTTCTTGACCTTCCGCGTCGATCTTAAGCTGCATCGGCGTCAGATTGACCATCTTTTCGATCCCTTTGAAATAATACGCAAGCTGCCCGATCATCGTTTTGAGACGACTTGGCACTTCGTACGTCAGCTCGGTCAACGAGCCGCCGCCTGCGATATTAATAAAGTAGCGATCGTTGGCGCGTCCTAGATCGATTGGACGCGACTCGCCGCGCAGTACAAGATCGCAGTAGTCTTCCCATTGACGGGAAATCCCTAGCGCTCGCGACAGATCGTTCGTTGTACCGACCGGGAAAATGCCGAGTTCCGGGCGATGTTCCTGATCCGCTAGCCCGTTCACTACTTCGTAGATCGTCCCGTCGCCGCCTGCCGCGATCACAATATCATAACCGCGCTGCGCCGCGTCAATCGCCGCGAGTGTCGCGTCGCCTTCGCCGGTCGTCGCATGCACCGTTGTCTCGATTCCGCCTTGATCAAGGCGCTGCAAAATATCCGGCAGTCTTCGCCGCATCTCTTCGCGTCCGGACGTCGGATTATAGATCAACCTCGCTCTTCTCATCGATCAAACTCCACCTGTTCTTTATAAGTTCTTGCCGCTCATACACTTTGAAGCGAAGACCCACGGATGGGATCTTCGCTTCTGCATAGGCGGTTATCCTTTTTTCGATTCTTGCTCTGCACGTGCCTGTGACAACAGATCTTCGACCTGACGTTCGATCCAGACCGGCAGCAGGGGGTGAGGCAGCAACGCTTCGCCTGTATACCCATACGTTAGCCCTTCCAATTTCCGAGGAATCACCGTTTGCAAAAAGTACCCGGTACTCAGGAAAAGAGGCGCAATCAATACGCGGCGACCTTTTTCGATCCATTCCTGCGCTTTGCTTCGCACATTGTCCGGATTCAGCAGCGCATAATCGCAGACCAAGCCGCTAGTTTCGCCAACCCGTTTCACAAGAGCCTCGGCTCCTGCTTCCCAGCGTTGACGGAAACCGTCGTGAATACTGCCGTGACCGACAAGTAAAATCACTTCACGTTCGGGATCAACCGAAGCAGGCTCGATTTTGTCCCAGACCATTCTCGCTACGTCAGAATCGTCGCCCATTGGACGCCCGACGTGCATACGAGCCGAGATCGCAAAAGGCTCTAAATCCGTTTCTTTGTCTGGAGCGTCTTTGAAGCCTAGCGCATACTGAATTTCGTCGATATGCGTACTGCCTTCCGACACGAACAGCATCACGGCAAGAATATCCGTCACGCCTTCGGATTCCAGTGCATCGATTCCATGCTGGATCGACGCATGTTCTACATTTCCGAGAAACGATACCGCAACCGGCATATGTTCCTTCATTCGAACTTCGCCGGCTGCTTCCTCAACCGCCTGCACCCATTCCGGCTGCGGCGAACCGTGGCTAATAATCAGCGCGCCTGCTTTGTTCATGGCGCTTAACGTCCCAGACGTTCAAGCGTCATTTTGTAGCCGTCGTTGCCGTAGTTCAGGCAACGTTTGACGCGTGAGATGGTCGCCGTACTTGCGCCGGTTTCCGCTTCGATCTGGTTGTACGTGCTGCCTTTGCCCAGCATACGCGCCACTTCCAGACGTTGCGATAACGACTGTATTTCGTTAACGGTGCATAGATCGTCGAAAAAGACATAGCACTCTTCCAAGTTTTTCAGCGTCAAGATCGCTTCGAATAGTTGATCGACACTTTTATCATTTAATTTTTTCAATTGCACGGAAAGATCATCCCCTAGTATTTACTGGTCTATAGACTCTAAGCGACGGACGAACGGGGATTTGTGTTTCTCCATAACGTTACGAGAATCATCAGATCTGCCCGGGTACGCGTTTATTTTCACTTCTTTCTCATTGTAGCGATACAAGTTACGTTTTTCAAGCGTTAACGGTTTCACGCGATGCAGACCCAACGAATTACAGTGTCGTTCAGTCGTGTACAACTGCTTCCTTTTTATTTAAACCAACCTCTGCGCCAAAACCATCCGATCATTGCCCCGCCCAAAAACACCATCAACCCCAATATAATGAAGTAACCGTATTTCCAGTGAAGTTCCGGCATATTCTCGAAATTCATTCCGTAGATCCCTGCGATCAGCGTGAGCGGCATAAAGACGGTCGTAATGACGGTCAGCGTCTTCATGATTCCGTTCATGCGATTGGAGTTCAGCGAAATATAACTATCACGCAGGTCGGCGGTCATTTCACGATTGGATTCAAGCATCTCCGACAACTTCAACAAATGATCGTATACATCGGTAAAATAGACCCGGTATTCGTTGGCATCGTCCACATGATGAGAGTTGATGATCCGGTATAGCAGATCGCGCATCGGCACCACCGTATGATGTAATCGAAGCAGACGCGATCTCAAATCAAACACTTGCGCAAGTAACTTTTCGACCGATTCGCTGCGTCCTTTTTCCTCCAGATCCGCAAGCTCGTCTTCAATCCCAAATACGCACGGGAAATATTCATCAACTAATGCGTCCATGAGTAGATAAGCGGCAGTGACTGGCGATGTTTTTTTGTGGGCATCTTGAGAGCGAGACACAATCCGGTCCCAAGCTTCGTCGACTTCTTTCATCTGTTTAAAATGGAACGTCACGAAAAAGCTTTGCCCGATAAAAAGATCGACTTCCCCGGCTTCTTTGCCGCCTTTTTCGAGCGCGTGCGTAATCAAAAACACATATTTTTCATGCGGGTCCATCTTCGGACGCTGCACATCATTTAAGCAATCTTCGATCTCTAAAGGGTGAAAATGAAAATACGTATCGAGCAGCTCGGTTTCTTTCGCGTTCGGCGCGGTAAAATCTGCCCAAAACCAACGAAAATCCGCCGGGTCTAACTTCGTCAGCGGAATATCCAAAACGACTTGATGATCATGCGTTACCGCCAAAGTCCGAATCACGGACGACGCCTCCTTTTGACTCTATCCAGCACCTTCTTATCGTAATCTTTCGAACACAACCTTGCAATCTTCGCTTGCTTCTATAGACGACAAAAAAGCGATTTTGTTATACTTTTGTTATCTAACGAAGCGGAGGACGGCATTCATGGTAAAAAAAGTGACGATGCAGCATATTGCCGACCAACTCGGCGTGTCCAAATTCGTCGTCTCCAAAGCCCTTTCCGGCAAAAGCGGCGTCAGCGAACTCACCCGCGAGAAAGTCATTCAAGCCGCTTCGCAGCTCGGTTACTTCACCCAACCTAGACGATATGGAGAACATCGCAAGTCAGCCGATTCCGAACAGGATAACAGACAATCAGTGCTCGTCTTGATGCCGAATGTCCGGTTTCAAACGGCGGGTTCTTTGTACTGGGGCAAAATTTTAAACGGTGTGACCGAAACGCTCGAAGAACTGGGGCTTGGCGTCGTCATTATCTCGGAACAACGAACCGATGCGGTCACACGTATTTTGAATCCTGACGGTTTTCTTGGATTGATCGGGATCGGACAGATATCGACAGCTATGCTGCTGGAAGTTCATCAGACCGGTCTGCCGATGGTACTGATCGATCACGAAGACCCACTGATTCCAGCCGATACGGTCTTTGCAGGGAATGTCGATGCGAGCGCCCGACTCACGGCTCATTTAATCGGTAACGGTCATCGCGACCTATACTTTTTGGGCAACAGTCTATATTCCCGCAGTTTCCGCGATCGCTGGATCGGGTATCGCCTGGCGATGGAAGAACACAATCTACCCGTGCAAAATGCCCATGATCCGATGAGTCATTTAGAAGGCGTAGACGGCGCGATCTACGAACCGGATTTACGGATATGGCTAGAAAAAAAGCACAAGCAAGGCAAACTCCCGACCGCTCTGGTCTGCGCCAATGACGATGTAGCGCTCGTTGCGTTGCGTAATCTGCAACCGCTTGGCGTGAAAGTTCCCGAGGACGTCTCGTTAGTCGGCTTCGACCATATTTTCGAAACAGGCGGCGGCACGTCACCGGAACTCACGACCGTCCATGTTCCCAAAGAAGCCCTAGGTCGCCGCGCGACACTCAAACTCGTCGAACGTTCTCAAGACCGCAAAGCGCCGATAGAAAAAATCTTGATGGCGTCTGAACTTGTGATGCGAGACTCGGTCGCTGAGCGATAAATAAAAAAGCTATCCCCAACTATTTGGGGACAGCCAACATATTTAAAATTCCAAACGTAGCTAGAAGCGAGATGACGGAGAGAGAAATTCAGTGAAGGAACGATAGTGTTCGCCTTTGAAATCGGGAAGAACCAAATAAAAATTCAATCTCTTTTCCCGATTTTAACAAGCGACCGAAACGAATTTCTCTCGCAGTCATCTCGCTTCCTCCGCTAAAAAAGCTGTCCCCAAAAAATATCGGAAACAGCTTTTTTTTAATTTTATTTCGAAGCAGCTGGATCAGCTTTGATCGTAGTGAGCGAAGTCAAAGCCGGCGTTGCGAAGTTTTCGGAAGCTTCACCTTCCGGTGCGTGTAGGCGGAAGACATAGCCGTTCTCGCCTTCCGGCTCCCATATCGCGTATTCGTGCATCCCTTTTTCATCCGATACTTGAAGCACCAGAGTGGCTCTGGACATCGGGCCTTCTGCCAATTGATCGCCTGCATATTCTCGAACTTCGCCATACTCTTTCAGTTCGTTCGTCAATTTTGCACGCCATTCATCCAGATCGAAATCCGCAGGTAATTTCTCAATATCCGCTTCGTATTCCGGGTAAGCCGTCAAAAATAGTTTGTTCTCCGCTGCATCAAAGCTATACGCATCAAACACATATAACGAGTAGCCGTCTCCTTGCTCAAGCGTTGCTGTACGCTTATCCAGCGTGCCTTCAGTCATCAATTCAAAAGTCTCGGTCGCCGGACGCTCCGAAGTCGCCCCCTCTTCCGACCCTTCTCCTCCAGATGCAGAACTGGAGCTGCCTCCCGGCGTAATCGTTTGAATTTGCAATACAGGAACGTCGCTACCTTCTACTTTTTGCTGCACATATTCGATCGTGACGGCATCGCCTTCTTTTAAATCTTGAAGCTGAGACGCCGTATCTTCTGAAATTTGGAAGGAAGTCGGCATTCCGTCAACCTCGACTTCAATCGTATGAGGATCGGCTTGTCCATTGTACGTCCCCATGGCTTGGATCACTTGGTCTTCCTCTTCTGTTTGATCGTCTGGCGTCGTATCCGTTTCGGCTGTCGGTGGCGTCACCGTCTCGGTATCCGTTTCTTGAGGAACCGGTGTATTGCTTTGTCCTTGTCCGCAGGCTGTGAGAGCAATCGTCAACAACAATGCAGCGCTTAATGTCATCATTTTCTTCTTGTTCATTTTCAACACCTCCAATCTATTAGACGAAGAAGGGTCGATTGATGTTACACTTTTTCAAATTCGATCAAAAAAAGCCCACCGAATGATCCGGCAGACTTGGAATTTAGTGAAGTTTAAAAAAGTAATTTGAAGATCAGACCGGACATAACGGCAACGACCGGAATCGTAATAAACCAAGCGACGATAATACGTCCCGCCATGCCCCATTTCACTTCGCGGAAACGTTTTGCTGCACCTACGCCGAGAATCGAAGAAGTTGCTGCGTGCGTCGTACTGATTGGCAAATGCAGCATAGTAGCCGAGAAAATAACCGAAGCCGAAGCGACGTCAGCCGCAAAACCGTTCATAGGCTCGATTTTGAAAATTTTCGTTCCGAGCGTTTTGATAATTTTCCAGCCGCCTACCGACGTACCGAGCGCAATTGCGGTAGCCGCAGCGAGTTTGACCCAAAGAGGAGGCTCAAGCGAGCTCCATTCTCCGGCAGAGATCAACGCAAACGTCATAATCCCCATCGCTTTTTGCGCGTCGTTCGTACCGTGGGCAAACGATTGAAGGGCCGCCGTGAAAATCTGCATCAAACGGAAACCTTTGTTGACCGTGTGCGGGCTGCGTCGTCCGAGTGTCCATTTAAGAACCATCATGATGACATAACCAGCCGCGAACGCGATCAATGGAGAGAAGATTAACGCTTCGATAATTTTGATAAATCCGCTCCAGTTAACGCTGTCCGAACCCGCTCCGACGAATACCGCGCCCGCAAGCGCACCGATCATCGCGTGCGAAGACGAAGACGGAATGCCGAACCACCAAGTCGCCAAGTTCCAGATGATCGCCGCGATCAACGTCGCAATTACGATCTCGATCCCGTTGTCGAGCTTGGTGGGGTCGGCGATACTGCCGCCAATCGTTTTTGCCACGCCGGTAAACGTAATCGCGCCGATAAAGTTCATGACCGCAGCCAGCAAAATCGCGGTTCGGGGTTTCAGCGCCCGAGTCGATACAGACATCGCAATCGCGTTCGCCGTATCGTGAAATCCGTTAATAAAGTCAAATGCGAGCGCCAAAAAAACGACAACCGCAAGGATGATAAAAGTGGTTTCCATAGTGTGTTGACCGCATCAAGAAAGACGGCTCCGCTGCATACACCAACTGTGTAGTTCCCGTGCCGTTTTATCTATTTACGAAATTGCTGCTGCCGATTGTCAGGCAAAACGCCTGCTTTTTATAGAAGCATAATTCCGGAAAAAAGCGGTCCTGACCTCCTTTAGCCCTAAAATGGCAGGCTCCGCTTAGGAGTTGCTCATAATGATAGTTTCCAGAATATCGGCAACGTCTTCGCAGTTGTCGGTCGTCGTCTCAAGACGCTCGTAGATTTCTTTACGCTTAATCAGTTCAATCGGATCGGTTACTGTCGCAAACAATTCTTTAATCGATACACGCAGCAAATCGTCGCCTTGGTTTTCCAAATCGTTCAAACGAATCGTATATTCGCGAATCGCGAGCAATTTTTTTTGCGACAACAAATGAATCGCTTTTTGAATTTCGTAAGCCGACTCACGCAGGATTTCTCCGAACTGAATCATATATTTGTCTGGCTGACCGAGATTGTACATGTAAAAGCGCGAAGCCGAAGCTTCCAAGCCGTCCAATACATCGTCAAGCGTCGTTGCCAGTTTCAAGATGTCGTCACGCTCAAGCGGCGTAATAAACGTCTTGTTGAGTTCGGTAATGATCGTATGCGTAAATCCGTCACACTGGGATTCATAATCTTTCATATCTTTAACAAAGACATCTACATCTTTTAGATCCGCTACATGCTTCGAAAAGTAATCTGCAGCTTTGACGATTGTATCCGCCATATCTTCGAGTGTTTGAAAGAAAATATCCTTCTTTTTTGCACGCATTTTAAAACCCCTTTTCAAATGTTCAAAACCAAAAATGGGCAAGGCTTTGAAGTCGCTTCTGCGACCTCCATCATTTTATCACAACGATGTAAGGGTTGAAAGAAAACTTATGCCGATTTTCATAATGTTTTTACACAAAAATCGACTCTTTTTAACAAAATGCGCATTGAAGCGGCTTTTCAGCCTTTTTTTCGTGATTTTGATCGTTGGCTTGCTCTCATTTTGTTTACATTTGGCATACAAAAAGCCGGAAGCGATACCGCTCCCGGCTTCTATCTTCTTTCATTCATTTGTTAGATCGTCCAGTGCTGCCAGTCGATTTCATTTTTGTGCCGATCCTGTAGCCAGCGCTTTGTAATATCAAGTAATTGGCGTCGGTGCGGGCCGGATGAATACGTATGGTTTGCCTGAAATATAATCTCTTTGTCACAGCGCGAATCTTCTCTCGTCCAGAACAGTTTTTGATACAAAAACGCATAATCGACCGGGATCACATCATCGGATGTGCCGTGTACGACCAAGACGTCGCCGTAAAATTTACTCGCTTCTTGAAAAGGCTGAAAAGCGCCCAAAGATTCGAAAAATCCCGGTGTGAAGGAATAGCCCAAGTAATCCGCGCTGCCCGTGCGTACGGATTCGTCATATCGCTCACGTCCGGTAATTTTCACAATATCGTTAAAAGGATAGCCGACTGCCGACCACAAAGCCAGACTTTTGATCCGTCGATCCCGCACAGCGGTAAGCAGCGCAACTGCGCCGCCCAGACTATGCCCGATTAACGTCACGCGGCTCGGGTCGATATCGGCGCAAGTCAACGCATAATCCAGCACCGTCCGAGTCTGGCGAATCATCGATTCGATGCCTTCTTCTCCGTACACCCCGTCGCTCTCGCCGCAACCGGCATAGTCGAACCGGACGACCAATTGCCCTTCGTCAGCCAACTCGCGCGCCGTCGTAACGAATAACCGATCAACGCCTATTCGGCTACCGACAAACCCGTGGCAAATGATCGTCAACGGAAGACGTCCTTCGCAAGTATCCGATGTCGGATAATGAAGAGTAGCCGCAAGTTCGTGTTGGTCGTGACGAATCAAAATCTGACGTTCCATAGCAGCAGCCTCCTGTCTATTTTTAATCCCTAGTTAAATAGTATGAATTACTCTTATCTTACGTGTACAAGCTTTTTTTGTCAATTCAGAGCTTCGTGATTTCAGGTTGAAAAAGAGGTGGAATCCATGTTGCCTTGTAGACCGACTTTGTAGATTACGCTATGCTAGAGACAGTCAATATGCTCGGGAGGGAACCTTATTGAATCGCCATCGTTACGGAGTGCTGAAAGCCCATGCGGTTCGCTATATCCACGGGTTTGGTCAGCAGCCTCATTTTCATATCCATCTGCAAGACGACCGGGATCTGAATTATCGGGCTTCGATTAATATTCAGTCCAAATCGTACCCGTCTGAGCTGCTATACAGCATTAACCCTTGTGATCCGCATGAAGCCGAAGCGTTAAAGCAACTTCCCAGCGGACTGACTTCGATTGAGCGAAACTTGCCGCTACATGGGCTAGATTTTGTTCGTAGGCCGCTTTGCGCCAAGAACGATATGATCCCGATGCCTGCAAGCCTTCCCGGACCCGATAACGATTTGAATGAAAAAATTGTGGCGTTGATCGATCAAGCGATATCTGCCAATGCTGAGCTGTATGTGTTTGGAGATAGCTGGGGACCGGAGAATGAAACGAAAGATTATTATTTTGGCTTTCTACCCGGACGCGGCTTGCACAATATTCATATGAATCAAGGCAACCATGAAGCTTGGCAACGGGACAACGGAACGTTTCGCGACGGCGGAATTTTGATCCATTTTGCCGAAGAAGATCGATGGGTCGGTCTGTTTCTAGCTTTTCAGTCTCAATCGTGGACAACCGACGAGCTGGGACAAGCTGCCGATTAAATAGAGTCACGTAACTAATTGAAGGAGGATTTTGAGTTTGAGTATTCGAAAAAAAATCCGTGAGATCAATACGATCCGCGATCAGTTAAGTCAAAAAAACGGCAATTATTTAGATGAAGTGATCGTGCATATCCGTTCTAGCCGGGTACAAGAAGATAGCGGCGAAACGTGGCTACTCGAACGTGCCCAGCAACTATTAGCCGCTCAGCAAAAAGGAAAAACGGCGTCCAAGCTGTTTGGCGATGATCCGATCGCTTTTGCCGATCGTGCTCTGACCGAATTGCCGCAGCGCAAAGACTCGCCGAAAATTCGTCCTTATGTGCTGGCTCCGTGGGTCGCGTTAAGTTGGACTTTTTTGATCCTCGGCTTGCTCGCTATTTTCGACAAAGACACCGAAAAAATGAGCACCGGCGTTTTGCTACTTATTGTAATCGGCGCAATTGCTTTAGTCGAAGTGTTACTGCGCCTTACCCGCCGTGATCCCGAAGAAGGCGTACCGGCTCCGCCAAGATTTAATATACGCAATATCGGCGCTTCATTGGCTGTACTTGCCGGAATCACGATTATTGGATTGTTGCTTCTGCGCATATTGCCGATCGTGACTATTCCATATTGGGTAAGCTTGATTCTCGCTGCGATTGGATTTATTGGGCAAGTCGTTTTGTTACGAAGAAGATAAAAGGAGATGTTCACATGCTGAAAAAAATCCCGAAAATTCTTTCCCCAGATCTGGTACAAGCGTTGATGAAAATGGGTCATGGCGACGAAATCGTTTTGGCAGATGCCAACTTCCCTGGTCATTCGCTGCATGATAACGTTATCCGTTATGACGGATTCGGCATTCCGCCTTTGCTGGACGCGATTTTGGAACTGCTTCCTCTTGATCCGTATGCGGAACATCAAGCGGCACTGATGAGCGTCGTTCCGGGCGATCCGGTCGTGCCGACGGTATGGGATACATACCGCGATATCGTGGCGAAACACGATGATACCGCCAAACTGGCTTTCGAAGAACGTTTTGCTTTTTACGAACGTGCGAAAAACGCCTACTTGGTCGTCATGACCGGAGAAGAGGCGCTGTATGGCAATATTATTTTGAAAAAAGGCGTGATCAAAACGTAGGCAAGACATTTACGATAGCAAATTAAGTGCTAACATTCGAAAATCATAAAATTTAAAAAAGAGATTATTGAACCTGTAAGATTGGAGGCTCAATAATCTCTTTTTAAGTTGTTTTAATCTCATGAATATGAATTTACAACTTCACAACATTGTAATACAATGTATTACAAAGAAACAAAGGAGGCTTATCTATGGTTACTATTTCTCTTAGAGTAGATGATCGCGACAATAAGTTGATTCGAGATTACGCGAAACTCAAAAACACATCGGTATCCGATTTAATGCGAAATGCGATTATCGAAAAAATCGAGGATGAAATTGATTTGGAAACCTTCGATCGGGCAATCGCTGATACAAAAAAGACTTATTCTCTTGATGAAGTTAAAAAAGAATTGGGATTGTAGGACAATATGTATACCGTTCGATTTTCAGACTTGGCATTGAAAAAATTAAAGAAGATGGATCGCTTTCAGGCATCCCTGTTAGTGGGTTGGATTGAAAAAAACTTAATGAACTGTAGCGATCCAAGAGCACAAGGAAAAGCTCTCGTCGCCAATCATAAGGGAAAATGGCGCTACCGAGTAGGCGACTACCGAATATTGGCGTTAATTGAAGATGAAGAGATTGTCATTACGGTTATCGATGTTGGACACCGTAAAGATATTTATGAATAAAGAAGCAAAGACGCCAGTATTCTACTGGCGTCTTTGCTGTCTATTACTGATTAAAACTAACCATCGCATATTCACGATCCAAGTGCTGGATAACCGTCACGCTCGCGTTACGAATATCGACGGACAAGTCGACTTCTTTGCATAGTTGGCTGACCGTATTTCGAATCGTATTGCCGTGTGTCACGATCAAAATATTCGCTTCGTCTTCGTACTCAAGTCCAACGACTTCTTCTAAACCCGCTTGAATCCGATCCCATTGTTGATCGAAGCTTTCCGCATGACCGTAAGGATCGGCTTTATGGATAAAATCGGCGACTTCTTTCACCGTATGTTTTTGACGTAATTCGTGGAAACTCGATACGTCTGCCGCTTCGGCGACTTTTTCTAAAGCGACTTGCGAATATTCGCCTTCCAAACCTCCGAAAAACGTTTCCCGGAATTCTTTTCTGCGATTGATCGTCGGTACAGAATGATTATTTTCTTTTAAAATAATTTCGGCAGTCTCCAGCGTACGTCCCGAATCACTCGTATAGACATGAGCAAATACGGTATCGGCAAGTTTTTTCCCTGTCTCGACGGCTACCAACTTGCCTTCTTCCGTAAGCGGGCTGTCTGACCACCCTTGCATTCTTTTATACCGATTCAAATACGTCTCGCCGTGCCGAATCAAATACAAATTCACTTTTTTACCCAAGATATAGCCCCCTATTTTATAAATCTGCTGCGCTAAATTTTTCGGCTTTCAGTGGCATTGCAAAAAAGTCGTTCGCGACTTTAAAAAATCCGGTGAAATGCGAAGAAGCATTATGACGTTCGACTGCTGCTTCATCCGCCCAGACTTCAATCATCGTAAAACGATCGGTGCTCGCGACGTCTTGCGTGAGCGTATAACGCAGGCACCCGTCTTCGGCTTGCGAAGCGACAACAAGGGATTGAATCGTTTGCAAAAAGGCTTCTCTTTTTTCCGGCTTGATCTGCATATCCGCGTGAATCACAATCATCGAACATCCTCCTTCACTCGTCCGGCAGAGTCTAATCCGCACCGGTCTGTATGACTAGCTTAACACATTTATAGCGTAACAATCACGAAGCACTCTAGCAAAAAACCAAGCAGAAGCTATACGCTTCTACTTGGTTTTGGACAAGTTTCGCAATACCCATGATCGTCCGTTCGATAAGCTTGGCAACAATACGGTCGCATCAATAGCGGACGCTCGTTAGGGTAATGCTGAATCAGACGGAATTTTGCAGCAAATCCTACTGCGGCTTTGGATTGATTCAGAGCAAATCGCTCAGCGGCAATCTTGGATTGGCGTCCCTGCGGACGAAACTCCGGGTTTGCCGCTTCCCATTGAAGCCAAGCATACAGCGTATGAACCTGATGTAAGATCAGAGAACGTAACACTTTGACGGGAACGCCGCTCGTGTCTGCAACTGCCTGCACGATCAGTTCCATATGCACGGTAACATTTTGAACATACGCCGAAAATTTCAAATCCGTATGCTCTAGATTCTTAGGATGACGCCGAACTTCATAAGCCATGACCCCACTGCGTTCAAGCCGGATTCGAATATCTTTCGGATTCGTAGATAACGGAATGTCATACAAGGTATATGTAGCAAACATACCAGCGATCAGCACCGAATAACGCTTTGCGAACATCGTACTCGCGACTTCTAAAGATACGCCGCCAAGCTGCTCTGCTTGTTTATTCAATACATGGCGAAGCACACTCGGTTCAAGCAGATCGCTTGTGGCATAAGGGAAAAGCTCTGAATCTTTTTCGCTAATCGAAGATACATACCGGATCGCAAATTGTTGCATCAGCAACTCTTGAAATTCATACTGCTGCTCTGGCTTCATCTACTCGACCAGCTTCCGCACGTCTTCAAGGATTTGCGTGCGACCGATTACGCCCCAGCCTTTGAACAACCAGAACGAATCGGTCTGATACACTTGTTTTTGCTGAACTGCCGGTACTTTGCTCCATAGCGAACTTTGTTCTGCGGCTTGCAAAAAATCGGCTCCGTTCGGATCGACTTCCAAAATAAGCTGGTTCGCATCCAGATCCGCAACCCCTTCTAGCGACAAATCTTCCCGTTGCTCTTTCGGCGTAATAGAGGAAGGCTCGAAGCCTAAGTCGTGATATAACAATGCATTCGTCGGATGTCCGTTTTGCGGATAGATCTGGAATAGCTTTTGACGTACGCGGATATACGCGAGTTTGCGATGCTCGGACTTTTCGACTAACGTTTTAACCGCTTCTGTTTCTTTTTTCAACTCGTCGATTTTCGTTTGTGCCAATTCCGTCTTATCGTACATTTCCGCGATTTTCAGCAGATCTTCTGTCCAAAAATCCGGATTTTCGTCATACTCTTCCCACTCGTTGCCAAGTACGATTGTCGGTGCAATCTTGCTCAGTTGGTCATACATACTTTCAGCCGTGCGACTTTCTATCAAAATCACATCGGGATTTAATTGCACGATCGCTTCCAAATTTGGGGCTTCTGCCGAACCGACCGTTGCCACGCCTTGAAGCTGATCCGCCAAATAAGGCAGATAATCTGCGCCGTAACGCTCTTCGTTATTCACACCGACTGGCTTTTCTCCGATGGTCAGGAGATGATCGATATAAGCGGCTGACAAAGCCACCACACGTTGCGGCTTCATCGGAATTTTGGAATCACCTTTTAAATGGGTAATGGTGCGTGTTGCAGATTCTTCTGAATTGGCTGCCGGAACTTGCGTGGCGGATGTTGCTCCGCAAGCCGCAAGGATCATCATTACAGCAAGCAGACCTACGCAAGTCCATGCCCACTTCAAACTTTTATTCATATTCAAACTCCCCTTCGGTAAATGATAATAATTATCACTATCTTAGAGAAGAAAAGGGCGAAGCTCCATAGACGTTATCACTGATTTTACGTGGACAAATTCACTCTACCGCATTTAACTGCGCAACATCATCCAGTCAAAAATTTTGTTCATGGCTTGAAGTCGCCCGGAAGGCCCCAACGTTTCGAGCAACAAATCTGCCGCATCGTAGACCCTATCATTTTGTACGGCTTGCAGCGAACGCCACTGGGGTGAATCCGCGATCGCGTTCATTCGTCCAGCAGCTTCGGGTGTCGGCTCGACTGCGACAAATAAATAATCCGCATCGAATTCGGACAATTGCTCCTGGCTTATCGTGACTGCCCATTCCCCAGAAGGAAAATTAGAAGGCAGTTCCAAGCCCAGATCTTCGTATAACAAAGCTCCGGTCTGATTGATTTTCCCGTAGACTCGGCAAAATGTCGCTCCTACGCGAATATAACAAGCGGTTCGTTGTCCTAGATGCTTCGCAAGTCGTTGACGCAGCAGTATTCCGGTCTCCGTATACCTATTGATCCAATGCTCCGCGGCTTCTTTTCGATCCAAAATCTCTGCAATCTTCCTGAGTTGACGCGGCAAATCTTGCGTATACGGAATCGTGACCGTCGGTGCAATCTGCTCCAAGCGCTCGTCTGCTTCTAATTGGCTGCTCGTTAAAATCAGATCGGGTTCAGTTCGCCGAAGCGCTGCATAACTTAAGTCTCGACCATCTAGCCAGACGGTATCTGATTTCGTATTCCTGCTATGCACTTGTTGGATCGGTTCTCGATAGGAAGACACAGCGGCGACCGGAGAAATGCCCAAAGTTTGCAGATAATCGTCAAGCCCATAGTAGACCACGGCAATTCGCCGCTCGGGGGACTGCATATAAAAAGCCGGCGCAACACCTTCTGCTTTTTTGAACGCTCGGCTAAAATAATGTTCGTCCCGATAACCGACACTACGCGCTACCGTCTTGATTTTATCTGTAGAAAAAAGAAGCTGGCGTGCTTTTTTCATCCGAAGATTCAGCACATATTGGGTAGGCGTAAGCCCTGTCTCTGATTTGAATAGTCGAATAAAATGGTTCACGCTAATCCCGACTAACGCCGCCATCTCCGAAACGCTTAACTCCCGTGCATAATGCGCAGCGATATAGTCCAACACGGCTTCTATACCGGAAGTCTTGTCGATCGAAAAAGGCAACGGTCTGTTAGGCTCCGCGATCATTGACGACTTGTTCATCAAAGCGATCATCCAGCGATGCAGTGCTTGCTGATTCTCTAATCGACTTCGTGACGATGTCGCATTTTCAGTACCTATTACGATTTCCGGGAATAGATTCAGCTCTGTATCTTCTGGATCTAATGGTCTTGATGAAGGCAATTTCGCTTCGACGGCTAACCACTGCCTTCCAAAACGTTTCATTTGCCGACAGGCAAGCAGCAGCAGCGAACAACGAAATCCTTCTTCCCACTGGCAACCGTATTCAGTTCCCGGCGCAATCCAAAATTGATCGCCTGCTTCGATTCGGTGCAATCGTCCGTTGATCGATAAAGTAGCCTGCCCTTTTTCCACAAGCAGCACCCCACCGCGATCACGCACTCGCGGCTTTAACGTCCCTTCTCGATCCCATGCTCCATAACATAACCGGATAGACGGAAAAATCAGCCGATCCGGTCGTCGAATTTTATCGTTCATTTCTTCACCGCCTTACGCAAAAAACGTATAGGTGCGTGTCCATGTGCGGCTTTCTCCCGCTTCCAACTCCAGATCGATAAACACTTCCGGCGCAATCACATGCCCAGAGCCCCACACTGCAAACTTCGAGACGTCAAAGTCTCCGCTTTCTCGCATACCTGCTCCGCTCGGCGTATGTAGCAGCTCCCAGTACGGAGCTTCTCCACCTTCGAAGCCTTCGTACAGCGCGTAATACTCGCCGCCTGCATCTTCATTCCACGTCAATTGGTCAGGCGATGATTCCAGTTTCTTTTCTACGCCGCCGTCGCCGATCATCTTCAATTTGGGTGCATAAGGAAGTTTCAGTACATAATCTGCTCCTACCGCATGTTGATTAACGGCAACGAAATTATGGACATATTCATTGGTAGAGATTTTTTTCTGACCTTCATTTTCAAGGCGGTATGTCATATGTATAGAGCGACCTTCTACCATAATATGCTTCACCAAAGTTGCCGCGTATCCGTTATGTTCCGGCGTGTTCACGGTAAATGTAATCTCGCTGTGTCCGACTTCGGTCTGAACCTCATAAGCTTGCAAAGGATACGTTCCTGCAAAGTTATAGCCTTCTTCTTGAATCTTCGTTAACGCGCCGATCCCTAGTTTGACAAAAGTATCGCCGATCGCGGCTTCCTGATACCCAACAGGCTTGTCGATTCCGAATTCGCCAGATAATCCTTCGCCGCCTGTGCCTTGCCCTTCGATCAGACTTTCCGGTACGCAAAAGGAAATGCCCGGTTGGTTCAATACCACTTGCGTAATCCATCCTGTTCGGTCAAAACGCATTCCTGTGCAACTTTCAGGTCTGCGAATCGTAACGGTAAGTTCCTCGCCTTTAAGGATGTATGTGCTGTTTTCCATTTCTACTAAACTCCTTTTTATAAGCAAATCAATTTTACTATTATTTAGTATTAACTTGGTTATGTTTATCATAGCGTGGCTTCATACAAAAGTGATCTATTTTTCAAAAAATACAGCTCTATGTTTTACAACCTATCCATCTTTGTTTATTTTTGAGTAGGAGGGTTTTCTCGAACAGAACATTGAATAGTGTCACTGGAAGTAAAATGGAATATACTGAATTTTACATTCATTTAACAATTCGAGGGTATACTAAAAAAGAGTCTGACAAATACCTATCATTACAACTTGTACAAATTACGTTTGTGCCGAGTCTCATTGCGCGAACCATTTAATTTGGAGGAATTATGGATAACCATACCGCTCAGAGGGGATCGTCCCCGTATTACATCAATCGTGATCTCAGTTGGATCGAATTCAATTATCGTGTACTTGAAGAAGCTCAGCATCCAGATACTCCACTGCTTGAAAGAGCCAAGTTTCTCGGAATCGTTTCTCGGAATCTCGATGAATTTATGAGTGTTCGAGTCGCGGGTATTCGTAATCAACTTAAAGCGGGTATCGTCAAAAAAGATTTCTCCGGCTATACGCCGCAAATTTTGTATAAACGCTTGTCCAAACGTATCGAAAAAATGGTAACGGCGGAATACCGGACATACCGCGATTTGATCCGTTTGCTTGCCAAAGAACATATCGTACTGAGCCATTACGAAGATCTGACCGCAACTCAGCAAAAGTCTGCCGATGATTATTTCCACGATGTCATCTTCCCGATTTTGACGCCGATGGCGGTCGATCTCAGTCGTCCGTTCCCGCTGGTTCATAGTCAAAACGTTTATTTGGCGGCACTTCTGGAAAAAGAAGAAGCGACATCCGATCTCACGGACGAAGAACGTTATTATTTCGCCATCGTGCAAGTTCCGTCGATCTTGCCGCGCCTCATTCCGGTCGCAAGTCGCAGCCATAGCAAAAAACAAGTGTATGTCTTGATTGACGAACTGATCTGCAATCATATCCAGACCTTGTTTAGCGGTTATAAGCCGGTAGCGGTTCATGCGTTCCGCTTGTCGCGCGATGCGGATCTGGAGATCAACGAAGAAGAAGCCGAAGATTTGCTCGAAGAAATTGAGAGCAAGCTCCGCAAGCGTCGCCGCGGCGCACCGGTTCGTCTTGAAGTGGAAAAAGGCTTCCATCCGTACGCGTTGCAGCTCTTATTAGAAGAATTCGAAATCGACGATTCCGTATATGAAATCGATGGTCCGATTGATCTTGGATTTATGACGTCTTTTGCCGGGTCGATCAAAAATCGTGATTCGCTACGTTATCCAGCCGCTTTGTCGATCTATCCGCCGGAATTTGCAGACGGCGAAGATACCGACTTTTTCGCGACGCTCAAAGAACGCGATGTGCTGCTGCATCATCCGTTCGAATCGTTTGACGCGGTTAGCGATTTTGTCGAGCAAGCCGCCGAAGATCCACATGTTATGGCGATCAAAATGACGCTCTACCGCGTCAGTAACAAATCGCCGATTATTCGTTCACTTGCCGCAGCCGCAGAAGCGGGAAAACAAGTGACGGTCGTCGTCGAACTGAAAGCCCGCTTCGACGAAGAACGTAATATTACGTGGGCACGGGAGCTTGAAAAAGCAGGTTGCCACGTTGTCTATGGGCTAGTCGGTCTGAAAACCCATGCCAAAGCGATTCTCGTCGTGCGCCGCGAAGAAGACGGGCTACGTCGTTACGTGCATGTAGGCACAGGCAACTACAACGATTCGACGGCGAAGCTGTATACGGACGTGGGCTTGATGACGTCCAATAGCTCGATCGGCGAAGATGCTTCCGAATTGTTCAATCATATTACGGGTTATTCGCGTCACCCGGATTGGCAAGAAATTTCGGTCGCACCGGATACGATGATGGGCACATTCGTGACCAATATTCGACGCGAAGCGGAACATGCCAAAGAAGGACGTCCAGCGCATATCATCGCTAAATTCAATTCGCTATCCAATCAGCAAATCATTGATGAACTGTACGAAGCTTCAAAAGCAGGTGTCAAAATCGATCTGATCGTACGCGGCGTATGCTGCTTGCGCCCAGGCGTAGCCGGCTTGAGCGAAAATATCACGGTACGCAGTATTGTCGATCGTTACTTGGAACACTCGCGCATTTTCTACTTCGAAAATGGCGGCGGCGATGATTCGGAAATTTTCCTCGCCAGCGCCGATTGGATGACGCGCAATCTGACGCGCCGGGTGGAGCTGATGTGCCCGATTCGCGATGCGGGATGCAAAGATTCGTTACTCAATATTGTGAAGCTGTATCTCAAAGACAATGTCAAAGCTCGTATTTTGACGTCTAGCGGCAGCTACGAACCATTCAAAAACGGCGAAAAACATTTCCGCAGCCAATTCCGCGCCGAAGATATTCGGACATGGAAAGCGCCGTTTTTTGAGTAAAATCTTCTTACTTTGTAATGGATAAACTTCGATAATCCAAAAAGCCGGATACTCGTCTTGGACGAATATCCGGCTTTTTGTATATAACAGTCAGAACAACATATCCTATGCGACTTAAGCTTAGCTTTCCGAAAGAATCTTCAAATCAATCTTTACATTCCATTCTTTTTCGAAGTCTTTGGAAGCGGCTTTCAAATCGCGAATTTCCATAAAAGCTTCGGTGCGGCAAGTCAATTCCATCTCGAAATGATCGCCATCACGTTTGCAGTTCAGATTCGTGATCGCTTGCGTTTCGCTCGAATCCAGCGCGGCTGCCATTTGAAGCACGACGCCAAGCCTACGCGTACGTTCTTCGTCGCCTTCTTGCAAAATATCTTTGTAGGTCTGAGCCGTCGTGCTTTTGCGCCATTTGAACTTGGCGGCAATTCCCGCAATCAACGCCGTCAAAATAATTTCGCGATGCGTTAGCCCCGCCAGTGGACGCTTGGTCAGCAAATATTGCGTATGTTCTTCGTAATCGATATAGCTGATTTCGGTACCGGATTGATACGTCCAAGCCGCGACGCGAAGGAGTCTGCGGTTCCATGCGTCTTCGCTACCTTCACATAGCGCTTCATACAAAATACGCGAAAACTGCTCCGTTTGCCGCAAATGAAGCTGCCGCTGCTGCGGCGTATTCGCTAGCAAAGCACGTAGTTCGAATTCCAGCACGCTTTCGTGAACGGCTTGCTCCGGGCTCAGCAATTCGAAGAATAGACCTTCGCGCAGACCCGTCGCGCTGACGATATAGCGCTTGGCTTTCATATGCCGGAATAAGGTGCGCAAAATGATCATGCCCGGAATAATAATATCGATTCGGCTTTTGGAAAGACCGGGAACTCGTTTACGGCGATTATTATCCATACTCGGCAATGATTCGTAGAAATGGTCGACATCTTCGCCTTGCATCACATAGTTATGCGTGTACGGTAACGAATAATTACGGCGGCGTTGATCCATTTTGCCAAGTCCCCGAATCGTTCCGCCTAACCCTACCAGATCCAGATCTGGATGTTCAGACATCCACGGGTGCTTTTGCGCTTCAGCCAGAATGAACTGCTCCAAGTCTTTAATATCGTCTTCGTTCCATTCGCCTTTTTTGCCGCCAAAACGAACATTCATATTTACCGCGCCAAAAGGGAACGAGAAGCTCGATACGCGTCTGCGTTCTTGGAACAAAGTGATTTCGGTACTGCCGCCGCCAATATCGATAATAAAACCTTCGGCAATATCGATTTTGTTCACGACACCGATAAATCCGTAATGCCCTTCCATCTCGCCCGGCAGCAGTTCAATATCCAGCCCGGCTTCGCGGTTCAAAATTTCGATAATTTGACCCGAATTGGCTGCGTTGCGAATCGCTGCTGTCGCTACCGCGCGAATTTGCGTAGCGCCATAAGCTTTGCAAATCTCAGTAAACTGTCGCAGCACGGGAACAACGGAATGAATAGCCGGCGATGGCATAATCCCGTCTGCCGTCACAAGCGCACTCAGCCTTGCGGCTTCCCGAGACTCGGTTAATACGCGGTATGAGCCGCCGCTTTCGCTCTCATACACGACAAGCCGAATCGAGTTGGAACCAATATCGATAATACCCGCTCGCAAGCTCGGTTGCGTCGCCTTGGGATGTTCGGTTTCAGATCGTGTCATCATAGAAATAGACAACTCCTTATCCCCAGCAGCTTGATACGCTGCCGGATCGTAATTGATGCCGGTTGTTAACCTTCTCATTAGCCTTAACCTTAGCAAACCAAACAAGGCGGCGCAATGCGCACCGCCTTGTTTTTTTACATTGTTTTTACTTTTCTATGCGTCTAATCTCTTTTGAACATCGGTTTTATTGTTCTGTCTGTTTGAGCAGTCGCACGACTCGATCAGGATGATCGGTAATAATGCCCGCTACGTCCATATCGATCAATGTTTGCAGCTGTTCTTCATCGTTTACGGTAAATGGATGATAATCTACGCCTGCCGCCTTCGCTTCGCTTACCCATTCCGCCCGAACCGCCGGGTGATAAGCATGAAGCGCATCGGCGCCGATCGATTTGGCATAATCCCACGGACGATACAATCCTTCCATATATAAAATACCTGTTCGAATTTCCGGTGCCAGCTTTTTGCATAAAGCTAATGAATAATGATTGAAGCTCGACAAAACGGTCTGTTTCTCCAGACCATGCTCACGTACAGCCGCAATCACTTTTTCTTCAAGCCCCGGGTAATCGCATACCGTATTTTTCAGTTCCAGATTCAGAATAATGCCTGTCTGTTTCGTCAAAGCAAGCAACTCGTTCAGATGAGGAATCGACTCGCCCATAAATTCAGGATGATACCAGCTCCCTGCATCCAAATGACGCAGTTCTTCATACGTCTTATCCATCACGCAGCCCGAAGAACTTGCGGTACGAGTGAGCGTCTCATCATGGATCAGCACGGGCTCACCGTCTTTACTTAATTGGACATCCGTCTCGATTCCGGTTGCGCCTAGCTCAATCGCGCGGCGGAACGCCGACATCGTATTTTCGGGACGTGTGCCGGAAGCTCCGCGATGCGCGAAAATGATCGGTCTGCCCAAAAGTGAAATCGACTTGGTTTCAGTAAGCTCAGCGGTACTTCTATCTTGAATATCATTCATCATTATCCCTCTTCTCTTCGTCTTATCTACTTCTTTTAGTATACCTACCCTACGTAAATTCTATGTTAAACCTAATATTTTACCGTAAAATGGATGTTTTACACAACATAGGGGTTTTATTTAACAAAGCATTGGTACGCTGGGGTTGTCTGGTCGGAGCGTTCGACATTCAGCAATACCTAAGGAGGCAACGCCTACATATGGAAAACATGGATAAGTCGGCTTCAGTTTCACTCGATAAAAAAAGGGGACGACCCTCATCGATAACAAATCGTCTTAGCGGCGACCCATCCCGTTCGACTTTTTTCAGCCGTTTGCGTGAACCTGCTTTGGCTGCGGTATTTATCGCTCCTGCCTTACTGCTATTCGGTATTTTTTTATTTTATCCTTTGATCCAATCGGTCTATCTCAGCTTGCATTCGACCAATCCGCGCGGACAAGTCGCGAACTTTGTAGGTCTTGCCAATTTTCGGAACCTTTTCGCTTCGCCAGGATTTCCGAATAGTCTGATCGTGACCTTGAAATTCATTTTGTTTACCGTTCCGGCAAGCCTTGCGCTTGCGCTGGCTTTCGCCGCGATCTGTCGGAGCAAAATCCGAGGGATGCGAGTTTTCCGGTTCATTTTCGCGCTTCCGATCGCGGTATCGGTGAGTACAGGTTCGATTATGTGGATGGTTCTTTTTCACCCAACGCTCGGAAGTCTAAACGTTTTGCTTGGAAAAATCGGGTTCGCTCCGATCCAATGGCTGACTGACCCCAATATGGCGTTGCTGTCGATCTCCCTGATGACGGTCTGGATGAATATCGGATTCTTGTTTATTTTGCTGCTTGGTGGCATGCAAGGCATTCCCGAAGATATCTACGAAAGCGCCAAAATCGACGGCTCCGGTCCTCTGCGTACCTTTTGGAGACTGACTTTGCCGCTTGTATCACCAACGCTCTTTTTCGCTTCCGTTACTTCCGTGATTGGCGCCTTCCAAGCTTTCGGACAAATTAATATTTTAACCAAAGGCGGCCCAGTCAACAGCACCGACGTCCTCGTATTCAGCCTCTATGAAGATGCGTTCGTCAACTTCCGCTTCGGCGTCGGCAGTGCACAAGCTCTCGTACTCTTTGCGATTGTGCTGCTGATTACCGTACTGCAATTCGTATTCGCGGAAAGGAAGGTGCATTACCAATGAACAAACATTCTGTTTCTCGCATATTTGCTTACATACTCTCGGTAATCGCGGCGCTTTTTATCTTGTTTCCGTTTTGGATCACGTTATCGAACGCGTTCATGACCGAAGCCGAATCGGCTGCCTATCCGCCTAAATTTTTGCCGACCGGTCTGCATTGGGATAACTTTTCCGGCGTACTTTCTTCGATTCCGATCTTAACGTTTATTTGGAACAGCTTTGTCGTCAGCAGCGTCATTACGATCGGCTGTCTGATCACGTCTTGCATGGCAGCTTATGCTTTTGCTTTCCTGCGATTTCCCGGCAAAAAAATCATTTTCGCTTTATTCCTTTCGACGATGATGATTCCGTGGGAAGTTGCGGTTATTCCGAATTACTTAACCGTTCGCAGTTGGGGATGGCTCGATAGCTATGCGGGATTGACCATCCCTTTTCTCGCTACCGCTTTCGGCGTGTTTTTGATGCGACAGTTTTTCCTTCAACTTCCCAAAGAATTAATGGAAGCCGCGCGGATCGACGGTTGCGGACATCTGCGGATTTTTTTGCGGCTCGCTGTTCCGCTCTCAATGCCAGGTCTGGCAACGCTCGGCGTCTATTCGTTCCTCAATCATTGGAATATGTACCTGTGGCCGTTACTCGTTACGAGCAGCGAGAAAATGCGTACGGTGCAGATCGGCGTTAGCATGCTGCAATTTTCGGAAATGACCGCTTGGAATCTGGTAATGGCGGGTCTTGTACTGGTGCTCTTGCCATCGCTGATTATGTTGGCGCTTGGTCTGGGCCGATTGGTCGGAGGATTGACCGCAGGTGCTCTCAAAGGTTGAACGGGATACGGCTTGCCGTCTCCGCTCCCCCTAAGAACGTCGCGTTCATAGCGGTAGCAGAGACGGTAAACGCCCGTCCGAATTCTGATCCGGTGCTTTTCGCCGGATCGCTCTCGATCTGCTTGGCGTTCAGCGCGCCCAAGTGATCTCGCCGGTTTCGACCAACTTCGAAACGGTCTGTGCGTCGCCTTGTGCGAAACACGGTTCTCGTGGAATCCGCCAACACTGCTGCTCCCCCCTACCTTGCGCGTGGTGCGGCGGATCTCCGGTCACCCGGACGGACACGCGGAAAGCTTGTTAGCTCCGCCTTCCTCCGGGTCCTTTTTACAGGATCTATGCAAAAAATTTGACTATATAAAAGGGAGTGGGATTTTTCTATGAAAAGCAGTCGAAAGTGGATGTTTGCGTGTCTATGTATGTTGATGGTTGTTCTTACGGCTTGCGGCGGCGGCGGAAATCAATCCACGGCAAGCGGAGTCGCGGAAGCGGCTTCCAACAATGCTTCAAGTACTGAACCCGCAGCAAGCGGCGAACCGGTCAAAGTGATATGGTGGCATGCGATGAGCGGCGAACTTGGTACAGTCGTTGACGAATTGGTCAAAAAGTTTAACGATTCGCAAGACGATGTTCAAGTCGAAGCGGTATTCCAAGGTACATACGATGAAAGTTTGAATAAGCTCAAAACCGCAATGGGTTCCGGTACAGGCCCGACGATGATCCAAACTTACGAGATCGGCAGCCGCTTTATGATCGACTCAGGCGCGATCACACCGATGCAACAATTTATCGACAAAGAAAGTTACGACGTTTCCCATCTGGAAGAAAACATTCTCGGCTACTACACATTCGACGATCGTCTTTATTCGATGCCGTTCAACACGTCGAATCCGATCCTCTACTACAACAAAGACGCATTCAAAGCAGCAGGGCTTGATCTGGAAAATCCACCAACGACCTACGCAGAGATTGAAGCGGCAGCTAAAAAATTGACGAAAGACGGCGTGACCGGCGGATCGTTTGCGATCTACGGTTGGTTCATGGAGCAACTTCTTGCCAATCAAGGTGCCGAATTGCTCAACAACAGCAACGGACGCGCAGGGCTCGCGGATCAAGCGCAACTCGGCGCTCCTGCTGCGGTTAACACCCTTGAATGGTGGAAAAAGATGGTCGATGACGGTACGATGTTGAACCTCGGTCGCAAAACAGACGATACGAAAAAAGCTTTTGCAGCCGGACAAATCGCGATGACCCTCGATAGCACAGCTTCGCTGCGCGGGATCGTGCAAGCTGCCGAAGGCAAATTCGAAGTCGGCACAGCTCCTCTGCCAAAACCGTCGGAAGCCGATGCCGACAAAGGCGGCGTAGTCGTAGGCGGTGCAAGCTTATGGATGATGAACGACCGTCCCGAAGCGGAACAACAAGCGGCTTGGCAGTTTATCAAGTTCTTGGCTGAACCGTCTACTCAAGCTTTCTGGCATGTGAATACCGGCTACTTCCCGATCACCAAAGAAGCTTATAACGAAGATATCGTTAAAGAAAACTTGGAAAAGTATCCGCAATTCCAGACTGCGATCGATCAATTGCACGGCACGGAATTGACTCCGGCAACGCAAGGTGCGGTTATGGGCGTATTCCCTGAAGCTCGCCAGCTTACGGAAACCGCGATCGAAGAAGCGCTGACTGGCGCAGCTTCGCCGCAAGACGCACTGGATCGCGCTTCGGCAGAGATCACGCAGAAGATTCAGGAGTATAATAGTACAGTAGCTCAGTGAGGATAGCGCAAGTTGGAGCTGATCGCTACGGAAAAATTCGTTCAATCGCGTGTTGCCCAGAGGAAGCTGGATTGGAATTGGAAGGTGGCTTCCTCTGGGCAAAGGCTCTTTCACTGAATTTTTCCTTCGCTGCGCACCTTGCGGTTGTGGGGCGAGGGGGAAAGGGCAAGGGACAAAAGATAAGGGATGAATGATAAAAAGACCAGCCGAGGTTTTGCGGCTGGTCTTTTTTGTGGAGGAGATAATCGAGATTACTTTGAAGATCTGAAATGAACGATGAGATTGGTTGGATCGAAAAAATCATTTAAAGATTTGTAGGACGCTTGCGGTGCTCTGTTCTTCCGAAAAATGAAGATGCGCCAAAGCGCCGTTAATCAATGTCAATTGAGGCGGCATATGACCGCAGTCGATATCGTAAAGAATCGGAACATGAAGTTCTTCCGCAAGATCGCGGTACACGTCTTCGGCGGTATAGCCGTCGACAGAGGTATTCGCCGCGCTTCGTCCGAACATGAAACCGGAGCAGTTATCGAACCATCCTGCGAGTTTCATGTGCACCAACGAACGGCGCAGATCCGTCGTATCCATCTCGCAATTTTCCAAATACCAAATCACAGGCTCGCCCGGTAGGTGTCGCTCGCGAAAACCTTGTACGTCGCCGTAAGGCGTACCGATCAGATGACGGATCACATCGATACAGCCGCCAAGCAGCCGTCCTTTCATTCCCACATCGCTGCCGGAAATACTTTTCCATACCGTAGGCTCTGTCAGATTGAAGACTTGTTCTCCTAACGCTTCTTGCTCCAATTCGCTTAAGGCGCTTTTCCATTCCACTTGATACTTTTCGGAAGAATGTTGTTCAATCGACCCTCCAGCGGGTGTCTGAAGCACTTCGAGCCATTTGGCTGTCGTCTCATCGTCTGGATTGCCGCGAAGGTCAATCAGGTTTGTACCATGTGCGGTAGCCAGCCCGGTCTTCAATGTAATTGCAAGCAGCAACAGACTGATATCCGAGTAGCCGAGTATCCATTTATCGCCCATCGCCTCGTAATTAATATGCTCTAACACTTCGATCAATAACTCGCCGCCCCACGGAGGAAAAATCAATCCGATCTCTGGATTTTGCAGCATCTGATTGAGTTCTTTGGCACGCAAAACCGCTGGCGCCGATTTGGCTTTATGCTGCGTCCAGACCGTATCCCCGCCGGATACCGCAAACCCTTCGTTTCCCATACGTGCCATCGCTTGTTTGAGCAGATCGTGCAGATCGGATTTCACTCCAGACGACGGCGCCGTAACGCCGATCTTGGTTCCTTTTTGCAGCTGCGGATAACGAATCATAATGAAATCTCCTTTAGGATCTATGAATTTCCTCATTTTCTATGTAAGCGCAAAAGCCTGCTCGAAGCACGAAAGTTCCGGCTTGAGACAGGCTTTTTTGTACGACTTCCTCAGATCAATAAACTAAACAAGCTTGGATCGCGGTTCAGCTCGGTATAGTTAATTCCTTGTTCGTCCATACGGGCGATCAACGGTTCGTAATCTTCACGCGACGTCAGTTCGATTCCGACCAGAGCAGGGCCATTTTCTTTGTCGCTTTTTTTGGTATATTCAAAACGTGCAATATCGTCGTTCGGACCGAGTGCTTTTTCCAAAAACTCACGTAACGCTCCGGCTCTTTGCGGGAAGTTGATCAAGAAATAATGCTTCAACCCTTCAAAGATCAGCGAACGTTCTTTGATTTCTTGCATCCGGTCAATATCGTTATTGCCGCCGCTAATGATGCAGACAATCGTTTTGCCTTTGATTTCATCGCGGTACAGATCAAGAGCAGCAACCGGAATCGCGCCTGCCGGCTCGGCAACGATCGCATTTTCATTGTACAGATCGAGAATCGTTGTGCAGACTTTTCCTTCCGGAACTTTTACCACTTCATCCAACATTTTTTTGCAAATGTCATACGTATAACTACCGACTTTTTTTACGGCTGCACCGTCGACGAATTTATCGATCTCTTCGAGTGCAACGACTTGTCCGCGTGCCATTGCTTCGCTCATCGAAGCCGCTCCGAGCGGTTCTACGCCGATCATCCGCGTCGTTGGGCTCATCGTTTTGATATATTGCGATACCCCTGCTGCAAGCCCGCCGCCGCCGATCGTCAGAAATACATAATCCGCCGGTTGCTCCAGACTTTCCATGATCTCCATCCCGACTGTACCGTTCCCTGCGATAATCATCGGATCATCGAACGGATGGATAAACGTCATACCTTGCTCCGTGCAAGCGGTCATTGCTTCTGCGTAAGCATCGTCGAATGTATCTCCAATCAAGATGACTTCGACATTTTGACCGCCGAATTTGCGAACCATTTTGACTTTCTGATTCGGCGTTGTGCTTGGCATATAGATTTTTCCGTGAATCCCGAGGGCTTGGCAAGAAAAAGCGACGCCTTGCGCATGGTTACCCGCACTCGCGCACACGATGCCGCGTTCGCATTCTTCTTCGGTCAAACTGCGAATTTTGTTGTACGATCCACGGATTTTGAACGAACGCACCACTTGCTGATCTTCACGCTTCAAATAAACATCACATTCATATTTCGCCGATAACGTCGCATCTCGGTGCAGCGGCGTATGAACAATCGCTTCACGCAGACGATGATGGGCACGAACGATATCTTCCATCGTTACCAAACCGTCTTGATTACGATCGCTCGCTTCTATAGTAGGTTCCGTTTTCATGTCGTTCTCCTCGCTCCACATATTGTTTCTTTGTATACGATCTTTTTGAGACTTGAATTAAATTTAAAGGTAACGCGATTCCAAAAAAAATTCAAGTTTTCTATCCTTATCTTATCATAGCGCGAACATCGCAAAAACGGACAAACGCCAGCTTTTTAATTCTGCTAAGATCAAATTACCGACCGGGAGGGAAGCTTCATTATGGATTATAGTGAATCGATCCAGCGTACACTGGATTATATCGACAATCATCTCAAAGAACGATTAACCGCTGAACATCTGTCTCAGTTAGCCGGATTTTCACCATACCATTTTTATCGAATTTTTCATTCCAGAACAGGGCTGCCGATCATGGAGTATATTCGTCGTCGCCGCTTGGCTTATGCCGCGGCAGATCTAGCCGGAAATCGAACGTTGCTGGATATCGCGCTTGATTACGGATTTGGTACCCATGCCGGCTTCACCAAAGCTTTTCGCAAAGTGTACGGCGTTCCGCCCGAACAATATCGTCTTCATGCAACAGGCAAAGTTCCCGAACGAATCGATCTTGCCAAACTTGCCCATTATAAAATGACCGGAGGAATGATGATGCGACCTACGATTGTAAACAAACCTGAAATCAAACTGGTAGGCTATGCTTTAGAAACGAAAATGAACGGTGAAAACTTCGTTGAAATCCCTGCTTTTTGGAACAAGTATATCGAGAAGCAATGGGGCAAAAAGCTGCTTGAGCAGATTAAACCTGTTACTCCTGCCGAATACGGAGCTTGCATCATGTTGCCGCATAAACCCGAGCATTTCCTGTATCTCATCGGCTTTGAAGTGGACACGTTCGATAACGTACCGGAAGGCGTGCATCAAGCGACATTACCGGCTTCTACTTACGCGGTCTTCACTTCTCCAAAAGCAGACCGTGCCAACGGCGCGTTCAGCGATGCGATTCAAGGCATGACGACTTACGTCTACAATGAATGGTTCCCAAGTTCCGGCTATGCGTATGCCAACGGCGGCGTCGATTTTGAGCTGTACGACGAACGCAGCGATGGCGACACCGACTTGCAGATGGATCTGTACGTCCCGATTGAAAAGCAATCAAATTGAGTCTTGGCTAAAAGGATAGAAAACACAAAGCGGAGCGGCGCTCATCAGGGCGCTACTCCGCTTCTTTTTCACGAAACGACCGATACTATTTCAAAGCTTTCGCCGCAATGTCGCTACGCTTATAAGCGCCTTCGAATCTAATATACTCCGTTGCCGCATAAGCTGCATCACGAGCTTCGGCGATTCCAGCCCCTTGTCCGACGACGCCAAGTACACGGCCGCCCGCTGTCACCAATTCCCCAGCTTCGCTACGCGCTGTGCCCGCATGGAAGACCAAGCCGCCATTTTGCTCTGCTGCTTCGATTCCGGTAATCACTTTTCCTTTTGGATATGCAGCCGGGTATCCTTCGGACGCTAGCACGACGCATACCGCCGCTTCATCGCTCCACTCGATCTCTACTTGATCGAGCGTTCCGTTCACCGCCGCCAAGAAAATCTCCAGCAGATCGCTTTGTAGACGCGGCAACACCACTTGAGTCTCAGGATCGCCAAAACGCGCGTTAAACTCTACCGTTCTCGGCGTACCGTCTGCTTCGATCATCAATCCCGCAAATAAAATGCCGGTAAAATGACGTCCTTCGCTTACCATCGCTTTTGCCGTCGGCTTCACGATCTCTTCGATCGCACGCTCGATAATTGCGGGATCGATATGCGGAAGCGGCGAATACGTGCCCATTCCTCCGGTATTCGGACCTTGATCGCCATCGAAGATCGGCTTGTGATCCTGCGCCGCAGGCATCGCACGAACCGTTTCCCCGTCGACGAAAGCCAAGATCGACATCTCTTCGCCCGCCATAAATTCTTCGATCACGACTTTGCTGCCTGCGCTTCCGAAAGAACCGCCGACCATCGCGTCATGCAACGCTTTTTCCGCTTCTTCCAACGTTTGTGCGACCGTTACGCCTTTGCCTGCGGCAAGCCCGTCGGTTTTGACTACGATAGGCGCTTTTTGCAAGCGCAAATACGCCAAAGCCTTTTCGTAATCGTCAAACGTCTCATAAGCCGCTGTCGGGATCTCATACTTTTTGAGCAAGTCTTTCATAAACGCTTTGCTGCCTTCGATCTCTGCGGCATTGGCGCGAGGTCCGAATACCGGAATCTTTTTCGCTTCAAAAGCATCGACGATTCCTCCCGCAAGAGGATCATCCGGTCCGATAACCGCAAGCCCGATTCCTTTTTGCAGTGCAAAAGCAGTCAACGCATCAAAATCAAATACGCCGATATCTACGCATTCCGCTACATTCGCAATTCCGGCGTTTCCCGGTGCGCAATAAATTTTCCCTGCTTGCTTCGACTGCGACAACGATCGACAAATCGCGTGTTCACGTCCGCCGCCTCCGACTACCAAAATATCCATATTAAACGCCCCTCTCGCTTACGTATCTAGTCATTATCATTATGCAAAAACACGCGTCGCTCCGTGAATGTGTCCGCCTGACGCAGACCCGATTCGCCGGCGCGACGCGCGTCGATTGAAGACTTGAGTACTTAATTGAATACTTTTGACTTAGTGCTTGAAGTGACGAACGCCCGTGAAGATCATCGCGATGCCCGCTGCGTCTGCCGCTTGGATCGACTCTTCGTCTTTGATCGAACCACCCGGTTGAATGATCGCTTTGATTCCGTGTTTGGCTGCAAGTTCAACCGTATCGCCCATCGGGAAAAAGGCATCCGAAGCGAGAATCGCACCGTTCGTTTTGTCTCCAGCTTGCTCTAGCGCGATCTTTGCCGAACCGACACGGTTCATCTGACCCGCACCGACGCCAATCGTCATATTGTCCGCTGCGAGTACGATCGCATTGGATTTGACGTGCTTCACGACTTTCCATCCGAACAACAGTTGCTTCAATTCGTCTTCGGTCGGTTGGCGCTTCGTCACCACTTTCAGATCCGCTTCGCTCAGCGAATGAACATCGCTTTCTTGAACGACCATACCGCCTTCGATCGAAGTCACGACATGAACCGCTTGACGTCCTTCTGCCGAAGTGAGTTCACCCATTTTGAGCAAACGGATATTTTTCTTTTTCGTCAAAATCTCAAGCGCTTCCGGCGTAAAGTCAGGCGCAAGCACGATTTCCAAAAAGATTTCGCTAAGCGGCTGAGCCGTCTCTGCGTCAATTGTACGGTTAGCCGCTACGATCCCGCCGAAGATCGATACCGGATCCGCGCTGTACGCTTTGTTATACGCTTCTGCGATCGTCGAACCAACGCCAACGCCGCAAGGATTCATATGCTTAACTGCGACTACAGCAGGTTCGCTGAATTCTTTGACGATCTGAAGAGCTGCGTTCGCATCGTTGATATTGTTGTAGGACAATTCTTTGCCGTGCAATTGCTCAGCAGTCGTCAGCGTACCGGACGGTGCAAGCGGCGCACGGTAGAAAGCGGCTGTCTGGTGCGGGTTTTCGCCGTAACGCAGATCTTGGATTTTCTCATAAGTGACGGTGTAACGTTCCGGAAGCGGATCGCCTGTTTGCTTGGCAAGATAATCCGCGATCAACGCATCGTAAGACGCGGTATGACGGAAGACTTTCGCGGCAAGCTTTTTGCGAGTATCCAATGTCGTGTCGCCTTCAGCGCGCACTTCTTCGATGACTGTCGCATAATCGCCGCTATCTACCACTACGCTCACGAACGCATGGTTTTTTGCAGCCGAACGCAGCATAGTCGGGCCACCGATATCGATATTTTCAATCGCGTCTTCGTAAGCGACATCCGGTTTTGCGATCGTTTCTTGGAACGGATACAGATTCACAACGACCAGATCGATATAATCCAAACCCAGTTCTTTCATCTGACGAGTATGTTCTTCGTTGTCGCGCACGGCAAGCAGACCGCTATGTACAGCAGGATGCAGCGTTTTGACGCGTCCGTCCATAATTTCCGGGAACCCGGTCACATCCGAAATTCCGATCACCGGAACGCCTTCTTGTGCCAGTAGGTTTTTCGTGCCCCCGGTAGAAATGATTTCGACGCCAAGCTGAGACAGTTCGCGGCAAAATTCAACGATACCTGTTTTGTCCGATACGCTGACTAACGCTCTTTTGATACTCACGATGAAAAGTCCTCCTTCAAGGTATGGGATGAATGATTTCGGGTCAGTCTTAACGCTTTTTTGGAAAAAGCAGCAATTTCAGAATCAGAGGGTAGATTCTCTAGCGAAAACCATTTGAGTTCCGCATGTTTTTGCGGTTCGCGATTTTCAAGTTCTCCGCCGATCTGATGCGCGCTATAGATCAGTGAAAGCACATGAGTTTCTTGCTCAGGAACAATAAGTTCGTCCATACATAGCGGTTGTTCGATCTCAATGATCAGACCGGTTTCTTCTTCGACTTCCCGAACGATCGCTTGCTCCACCGTTTCAAAAAGATCGACTTTGCCGCCGGGGATACTCCATTTATTTCGTTCAGGCTCTTTGTTACGAAGTAACATTAATACCTGTCCTTTTTCATTCAAAAGAACCGCTCCGGCTCCGACTACAATGCCCATTAAAATACCCAAACCTTTCGACCGTCTAATTTGACACGACCTGCGGCAAACCAAGAGACGACTTCAGGATAGAGCAGACGCTCTTGGTCTTGAATCCGAAGTTGAAGCTCGGTCGCCGAATCTTCCGGCGTCACTTCAACCGCGCGCTGCGCGATAATCGGCCCCGTATCCATTCCGCCGTCGACGAAATGTACCGTTGCTCCGCTTACTCGGACGCCATGCGCAATCGCTTGCCCCGCCGCATCTTTCCCGGGGAAAGACGGCAGTAAAGACGGATGAATATTGATCATTTTGCCCATATACGGCTCGACCAAAGTACTCGTGATCAGACGCATATATCCCGCGAGAACGATCAGATCGATCTTCGCTGCCTTCAGTTCTTCCAAAATAATCACTTCATACGCTTCGCGCGACTCGTACTCTGCCGGCGTAAATACAAATACGGGAACACCCGCAGCGCGAGCCCGTTCAACGGCTTTGCATTGCGGCTTATCCGATACCAGCAGCGCTACCTCGGCGCCGAGCTTTCCGGCTTTTGAAGAATCGAGCAATGCTTGAAAATTACTGCCCGAACCGGAAGCGAAGACCGCTACTCGGTACGGAGCATTACGATCATCGCCTTGCGGCAACGTTTGTTCAAGCTCCAGCAATTGTGCAGCCGGATCGCCTTCCACATCAGTTGCATCACCAACATCAGAATCGGCGACCGCCGGAAGTGCAGGCATCGTCAGCGGCTCGTTTTCTTCATTTAACTTTCCGTCTTGCTCTGGAATGTTGTTGTTTTCGTGCTTACTCATTGCGCTGTTCCTGTGAACGTTACGACTTTCTCGCCCGTCGTCACGCCGCCGAGGAGATAAGCGTTTTCGCCTGCTTCTTTCAGTACACGCAGCGCTTCTTCTTTGTGTTCGTCCGCGACAACGAGTACAAGACCGATGCCCATATTGAATGTCGTGTACATATCGGAATCCGTAATATTGCCTTTTTCTTGCATCAACTTGAAGATCGGCAGTACCGGCCATGTACCGTATTGAATCTCGACATTAACGCCCTCCGGCAGCATCCGTGGAATATTCTCGATAAAGCCGCCGCCTGTAATATGCGCCATGCCTTTGACTTCGATTTCGTCCAGCAATTTGAGCAGCGGCTTCACATAAATCTTAGTTGGCTCAAGCAAAGTTGCGCCCAATGTTCCGCCAAGCTCAGCCACTTCGTCCGTCAGCTTGTAGCCATGCTGTTCCAGCAACAATTTGCGTACGAGCGAGAAACCGTTGCTGTGTACGCCGCTTGAAGCCAGACCAATCACAGCGTCGCCTGCCGAAATCGACTGACCGCTGATGATTTTCTTTTTATCAACTACGCCGACCGTAAAGCCCGCAATATCGTATTCGCCTTCGGTATACATATCAGGCATTTCCGCTGTTTCGCCGCCGATCAATGCGCAGCCGGATTGCAGACAGCCTTCGGCGATCCCTGCAACGATCGCTTCGATTTTTTCCGGTACGACTTTACCCGTTGCCAGATAATCGAGGAAAAAGAGCGGCTCTGCGCCTTGTACGATAATATCGTTCACGCACATCGCAACCGCGTCGATCCCAATCGTGTCGTGCTTATCCATCGCGAACGCGATTTTGAGCTTCGTGCCGACGCCGTCCGTTCCGGAGACGAGCACCGGCTCTTCATAGGCATTTTTATTCAGGCCGAACAACGCACCGAACCCGCCCAGATCCGTCATCACTTCGGGACGGAACGTTTTCTTTACGTGCTTTTTCATTCGTTCGACCGCTTCGTTGCCCGCCGCGATATCGACTCCAGCATTTTTGTAGGCTTCAGACACAACCGACACATCCTTTATCTTTGAATTGGATTTGTGGGGGAAGCAGGGGCGCTGCGGGAGAAATTCGTTCAAGTCGCTGTCTCACTTTGGAGTTGACTATTGGAATGTTCCTCCCAATGGTCAACTCCGCGTTCAAAGGCGCCTTTCACTGAATTTCTCCCTTCGCTCTCGCTTCCCGGCACTTCCTCCAAAGCAGATACAGGCGGCGCTTGTATCTGCTTTGGAGAGGGGTTAAAGAACTTTTCGATTTCATTCGAAAAGGTACAACTTCTATCTTAAGTTCCGGCTTTGCCGCCGACCTTGCTGGGGAACCCAGCTCGTAATTGTAACGACTACTAAGGATAAGGATAAGGATAAGGATAAGGATAAGGATAAAATGATTGTATAAATTCGTTAACGAAAACTAGCAAATCGTAATTTCGCTCTCCGCTTTTTCTTCCAGAAGAAAAAGCGGACCTACCCTCTCACCCTACAAAATCCGAGTGAGATTGCGCCGGAGTAAGCGGAGGGTAGAGGGAGCTATAGAAGCTAAAAGTTTTCTGTAGGAAAACTGCATCGGAAGCATAAACTATAGCTCGCCTTTGAAATCTGATTCCAACCTTTAAAATGTCTTACTCCAATAAAGGAATCGGATTGAAACAGCGATCGAAAGGCCCCTCTACCCGCAGCGCCTTCCTAGCACCCGCACCCGAACTTCTCTTCCCCACCAAAATCAATCTGAGTCGGATAATCATTATCGAAGCAAGCCATACACAGCCCGCCTTTATACGATTCGCGATCATCGCCATCGACCGCTTCCACCAAGCCTTCGTAGCTTAGAAAAGCAAGGGAATCCGCTCCGATCTCTTCGCGGATTTCTTCGACGCTGCGAGAAGACGCGATCAACTCGCGGCTATCCGGCGTATCGATGCCGTAGAAGCAAGGGTTTTTAAAAGGCGGCGAAGTGATGCACACATGAACTTCGGTCGCGCCCGCTTCGCGAAGCAGACTCACGATTCGGCGCGAAGTCGTACCGCGCACGATCGAATCGTCGATCATGACGACGCGTTTGCCTTCGACGACTCGGCGCACGGCGCTCAGCTTCATTTTCACGCCTTGCTCGCGCAGTTCTTGGCTCGGCTGAATGAACGTTCTGCCGGTATATTTATTTTTAATCAATCCGAGTTCGTAAGGAATCCCCGTCTGCTCGGCATAACCGATCGCGGCTGAAATACTGGAATCCGGTACGCCGGTCACGATATCGGCATCGACGAATTGTTCGCGTGCGAGCACGCTACCCATCCGTTTGCGCGCCGAATGAAGATTTGAACCGTTCATATCGCTGTCGGGACGTGCGAAATAAATATATTCCATCGCACATAACGCTTTGCGCTGACTTTCTGTGAAACGATCTTCATGCAATCCGTCGGCATCCAGCACCAACAATTCGCCCGGACGAATATCGCGTACGCTTTCGGCGCCGATCACTTCAAGCGCGCAAGTCTCGGACGTGAAGATGTACGCATCGCCGAGGCGTCCCATCGTAAGCGGGCGAAGCCCGTTCGGATCGCAAGTTACGAGTAACTTGTCATGCGTCAGCAGCATAAACGCATAGCCGCCGACGATCCGGTTCATGGCATCTTTCGCCGCTTCGACGAAGTCTTTCGACGAACGTGCGATCAAGTGCGCCACGACTTCCGTATCGCTCGTCGTTTGGAAGATCGAACCGCTCTCTTCCAACTCGCGGCGAATTTCCGGAGCATTGACGATATTGCCGTTGGTTGCGATCGCCAGATCGCCACCTTTGTATTTGAACACTAAAGGCTGGGCATTGGTTAGACCTCCGCCGCCGCTAGTCGAATAACGAACATGCCCGATCGAATGTTGACCTTGAAGACGAGCGAGTGTGTCTTTGTCAAAAACCTCTTTGACCAGACCCAAGCCGCGATGATAATTGAAGTGGTCTTCGTTGCTGACACAAATCCCCGCGCTTTCCTCTCCCCGGTGCTGAAGTGCATGCAAACCGTAATAGGACAGGGAAGCGGCGTCTGGATGTCCGTAAACTCCGAACACACCACATTCTTCGCGCAGGGTGTCGAATGGATCAATCTGATCCATTCCCTCGTTGTAGTAATCCCCTGTCCACAACGGCTGCTTTACTTCATCAGACATGGAATCGCATCCTCCCAGACCTGTTTAAGTGTATGAATCTCTTCGCTAAGCACTTCTTTGCCGTCTACCGTAACATGCAGTTGCAGACCCGATACGCGTCCGATCTTCGCAGCCGGAACGCCGTGTGCTTGAAGACTGCTCAGCAGTGCTTCCGCGTTTTCAGGCGTCGCCGACAGCAAAATACGCGATTGGCTTTCGCTGAACAATGCCAAATCAGGACGAAGACCGGCTTCGCCGATTTCTTCGGTGTGCAGACTCACTTGTGCGCCGAATCCGCCGCCGATGCAGCTTTCCGCTACGGCAACCGCAAGACCGCCGTCCGACAAATCGTGCGCCGAACGAACCAGACCGCTTTGAATACTTTCAAGCACGCCGCTAAGCAGTTTCTTCTCGACAGCAAGATCCAGCTGCGGAGGACGTCCTTCGGTCACGCCGTGAATCACTTGTTGGAACTCCGTTCCGCCAAGCTCGCCGCGCGTTACGCCTGTTAAGATCAAGATATCGCCTTCGCCTTTGAAATGCTGCGTCGTGATATGATCCACATCGTGTACCAATCCAACCATACCTACGACCGGAGTCGGGTAGATCGAACCTTTGGCATTTTCGTTGTACAGACTCACGTTACCGCCGATAACCGGCGTATCGAGTTCGCGGCAAGCTTCTGCCATACCGTCAACCGCTTTTTCCATTTGCCAGAAGATTTCCGGTTTTTCCGGGCTACCGAAGTTCAAGTTATCGGTAATCGCGAGCGGCTCTGCGCCGGAGCAGACGATATTACGTGCCGCTTCGCTGACTGCGATGCGTCCGCCCACTTCTGGGTCAAGGTATACAAAACGCCCGCTGCAATCTGTCGTCATCGCCAGCGCTTTGCGTGTACCGTCGATCGTGACGACCGCGGCATCCGAACCCGGACGAACCGCTGTATTGGTACGCACCATGTAGTCGTACTGCTCGTAGACCCAAGCTTTGCTCGCGACACTTGGAGAACCGAGTACTTTTTTCAACGCACCGCCAAGATCGGTTACTTCGTTATAAGCGGTTGTATCGATAGTTGCATTTTTCGCATAGTAAGCAGGTTCGCTCGAAGGCTTATCATAAATCGGGCATTCGTCTACCAACGCATGTACCGGCATATCGCCGACAACTTCGCCGTGGTGCAGCAATTTCAGACGTCCGTCGTCTGTAACTTTACCGACCTTCGCGCAAATTACGCCCCAACGCTCGAAGATTTCCATCGCTTGCGCTTCGTCTTTTGGTTCCACGACGAACAACATGCGTTCTTGCGATTCCGACAACATCATTTCGTAAGCGGTCATGCCTTCTTCGCGCTGCGGCACTTGATCCAGATACAACTCCAGACCGTTGCCCGCTTTACTTGCCATTTCGGAACTGGAGCAAGTCAGACCGGCTGCGCCCATATCTTGAATGCCGACCACGATACCGCTGTCGATCAGTTCCAGACACGATTCCATAACGAGCTTTTCCATAAATGGATCGCCGACTTGAACCGCTGTTTTGCGTTCTTGCGATTCTTCGGTCAATTCTTCCGAAGCGAACGTCGCGCCGTGAATTCCGTCGCGTCCCGTAGGAGGGCCTACATAAAATACCGGGTTTCCGATCCCTTTGGCTACGCCGCGCTGAATTTTATCGTGATCGATCAGACCGACGCACATGGCGTTAACGAGCGGGTTGCCTTCATAACTTTCGTCGAATACGACTTCGCCGCCGACTGTCGGAATCCCGATACAGTTGCCATATCCCGCGATACCGCTTACGACGTGCTCAAACAGATACTTCACGCGGTCGCTTTCCAGACGTCCAAAACGCAGCGAGTTCAGCGATGCGATCGGGCGTGCGCCCATCGAGAAGATATCGCGAATGATACCGCCCACGCCTGTAGCCGCTCCTTGGAAAGGCTCGACTGCCGAAGGGTGGTTATGGCTTTCGATCTTGAATACAACAGCTTGATTATCGCCGATATCGACAATGCCCGCGCCTTCGCCCGGTCCCATCAGAACGCGAGGTCCGGTAACCGGGAATTTGCGAAGTAACGGCTTCGAATTTTTGTACGCACAGTGTTCGGACCACATTACGCTGAAAACGCCGATTTCCGTGTAGTTGGGCTTACGGCCGAGAAAACCGCAGATGAGTTCAAATTCGCTATCCGACACACCCATCTGTTTGTAAATTTGTTGATCCGCGATTTGCTCCGCCGTCGGTTCTTTAACGGACATTTGCTGCGTCATGTTGTTCCCTCCAAGCATTAATAATCGATGTGAACATCTTTTTGCCATCTGTCGTTCCCAAAATTTCGTTAACTGCACGTTCAGGGTGAGGCATCATACCGAGCACATTGCCCGCTTTGTTCGTAATGCCTGCAATATCTTCAACCGAACCGTTCGGATTGCTTTTGTAGCGGAAAGCGATCTGATTGTTGGCACGCAATTCTTCCAACGTTTCTTCGTCGCAGTAGTAGTTGCCTTCACCGTGTGCAATCGGAATTACGATTTCTTCGCCCGCTGCATAATCACGAGTAAACGGCGTGTCGTTGTTTTCGACTTTGAGCACGGTATCGCGGCAAGCGAACTTCATCGACATATTGCGGCGAAGCGCGCCTGGAAGCAATCCGGCTTCGGTCAAGATTTGGAATCCGTTGCAGATCCCAAGTACGAATTTGCCTTCTTCAGCCGCTTTTGCGACTTCGTTCATCACCGGTGCAAAACGCGAGATCGCGCCGCAGCGCAGGTAATCGCCATAAGAGAAACCGCCCGGTACCAAGATACAATCGTAAGCCGACAAGTCAGTCGCCGTATGCCAGACATAATCAACCGGTTCGCCGAGAACCTGTTCAACCGCTTTGTAGCAATCTACGTCGCAGTTGGAACCGGGAAATACGAGAACAGCAAATTTCATCGGTATTAACCCTCCAGTTCGTAGCGGTAGTCTTCGACAACCGTATTAGCCAGCAGCTTTTCGCACATTTCTTTGACGCGCTCTCCGGCAGCCTCTTGACTCACGTCACCGAGTTCCAATTCCATATACTTGCCGACACGCAGACTTTCCACTTCTTCGAATCCGAGCGAATGCAGCGCCCCTTGAACAGCAACACCTTGTGGATCGAGTACACTTTGCTTGATGGTCACATAGACTTTGGCTTTCATGAATATCCTCCTGAATAAGCCCTTCCCGAATCTTTTTGGCTTTTTGAAAAATCACGAAATCGGGAAGTCGGCTGTGTAATAGTGGGTGAATCAGGTAACGGTTTAAGAAATGGAAATCAGACTTTGACCGGTAAGACGTTCGTAAATGCCGAGGTAACGTCTCGATGTTTCTTGCACCACATGATCCGGCAACGGATCGGGCGCACTATTTTTATCCCAATCCGTACCGGAAAGATAAGTACGAACCGGTTCTTTATCCATACTATCAATCTCAATATCAAGCGCGTACTTGTCTTCTGCCCAGAAGCGCGAAGAATCCGGCGTGAAGATTTCGTCGATCAAAATCACTTTGCCGTCGATCAGACCGAACTCGAATTTGCAATCGGCAAGGATGATTCCTTGTTCCGCGCAGACTTTACGGGCATACGCATAGAGGGCAAGACTTTTGTTTTTCAACTCCGCAGATAATGCCGCGCCGACTAACTCTTCCATTTTCTCAAACGGAATATCTTCGTCGTGCCCGACGTCGTTTTTGGCAGCGGGCGTAAAGATCGGTTCCGGCAGTGGCGAATTTTTGCGTAGCCCCGCTGGAAGCTCGATCCCGTTTACCGCGCCGCTAGTTTCGTACTGACGCCAACCGCCGCCTGTAATATAACCGCGAACGACACATTCGATATCGATCCGCTCTGCTTTGCGAGTCACCATGATGCGGCGTCTTAGCGCTTCTGGATCTTTGGCAATCGAACCGAGCTGATCCACATCGGTATGAATGACGTGGTTTTCGAGCAGATCCGCCGTTTGTTCAAACCAGTAGGCACTCAGACTGTTCAGCACATCGCCTTTATACGGAATCGCCGGATCGAGAATATAATCGAATGCGGAAATGCGGTCAGTCACGACGATCAGAAAATGCTCCCCCAGATCGTACAGTTCGCGCACTTTTCCTTTGTACAGCAGCGGCGCATCCACTAGATGTTCGGCGGTGGACAAAGCCTGCGTAGTTGCGGACATGAATCTTTTCCCCCTTAACGATGAAATGCGGATAATGAATTAATTCAGACCCAATTTCGCGAAGATCGTATCGACATGCTTCAAATGCCAAGCCGGATTGAACGCATCTTCGATTTCTTCGTTGCTCAGTACGTCTGTAATCGCCGGGCTTGCCAATACGATGTCTTTGAAGCTGCGTTGTTCTTCCCAAGCTTGCATCGCACGCGGCTGCACCGTGTCGTACGCTTGCTCGCGGCTCATACCGGAATCGATCAGCTTCGTCAAAATGCGACCCGAGAACGGTACGCCGTAAGTACGTTCCATATTGCGCTTCATGTTTTCCGGGAATACCGTCAAGTTGTTTACGATATTGCCGAAACGGTTCAGCATGTAGTTAAGCAGCATCGTCGCATCCGGCAAAATCACACGCTCTGCCGAAGAGTGCGAAATATCGCGTTCATGCCACAGCCCTACGTTTTCGTAAGCCGTCAACATATGACCGCGAATTACGCGGGACAGACCGGAAATGTTCTCGCTGCCGATCGGGTTACGTTTGTGCGGCATTGCCGACGAACCTTTTTGCCCTTTAGCGAAAGCTTCTTCCACTTCGCGGAACTCGCTTTTTTGCAAAGCGCGTACTTCAGTCGCAAATTTGTCGAGCGACGTCGCGATCAACGCGAGCGAAGCCATATATTCGGCGTGACGGTCACGTTGCAGCGTCTGCGTCGAGATCGGAGCCGCTTTTGTACCGAGCTTGCCGCAGACGATTTCTTCGACGCGAGGATCGATATTCGCATACGTGCCGACCGCGCCGGACATTTTGCCGTATTGTACGCCATCCGCTGCATGACGGAAACGTTCCAAGTTACGCTTCATTTCTTCATGCCAGAGCGCCATTTTCAGACCGAATGTAGTCGGTTCCGCGTGTACGCCGTGTGTACGTCCCATCATCGGGGTACTTTTATAAGCGATCGCTTTGTTTTTCAAAATTTCGATAAAGTTCACAATATCGCGTTCCAAGATTTGGTTCGCTTGCAGCAGGAGATAACCCATTGCAGTATCGACGACGTCCGTCGAAGTCAGACCGTAATGCACCCATTTGCGTTCTTCGCCCAGACTTTCGGATACGGCGCGGGTGAAAGCGATCACGTCGTGACGCGTTTCTTGTTCGATCTCGTAGATACGATCAATATCGAATGTCGCGTTTTCGCGGATTTTTTGCACGTCTTCCGCTGGGATGACACCAAGTTCGACCCAAGCTTCGCAAGCACAAATTTCAACTTCCAACCACGCTTTGAATTTGTTTTCTTCGCTCCAAATGCTGCGCATTTCCGGTCTGCTGTAACGTTCGATCATAAGGGGTATAGCCTCCAAAATTTAAGTTTTAGCGTTGCGGCGTTCACTGTTTCGAATCGAAACTTCCGAAGCATCGCAAAGCTTTCTTTCATTATATAAGATAAAATCGGTTCCGATAAAAAAGTTCATTCTGAAGCAAAAAGGAAAATGTCTTTAGTCTTTGTCCGCACTCTGCCAAATTCCAGCTTCATCGATCCAAGCAAGCGCATCGTTTACATCGCCGCAGAGCAGATTGATATGCCCCATTTTGCGTCCGGTTTTCGCTTCGGCTTTGCCATATAAATGGAACTTCGGACGCACCAGATCGGAACCTGCGCTTTCCGGCGATAGCATCAGAGCTTCTACGCCTTCCAGATGTTCGCCGAGTACATTCACCATGACGACCGGTGTTCGCAAATCAGGAGCGCCAAGCGGCAATCCGCAGATCGCGCGTACATGCTGTTCGAACTGGGAAGTGACGCAAGCTTCCATCGTGTAATGACCCGAGTTATGCGGACGCGGCGCGACTTCGTTCACGTACAACTTGCCGTCTTGACCGTAAAACATTTCAACGGCTAGCAGCCCTACCGCTCCGAACGATTCTGCGATCGTCGCTGCCAATTGCTCCGCTTGGGCAAGCACGCCCGCAGGCACTCGTGCCGGTACGATCGAAGCGTGCAAAATGCCTCCGCGATGAATATTTTCGGCTGGCGGGAACGTGCTTGTCTCGCCATTAGAGCTACGCGCCGCGATCACCGAAATCTCGCATTGGAACCGAACAAATTGTTCCAGTACCAGCTCCGCGCCGGTAGCGGACAGTTCTGCATAAGCCGCCGAGACTTGGCTGCGGTCTCGAATAACGAATTGACCTTTGCCGTCGTAGCCTCCGGTCGCGGTCTTCAGCACGCTTGGCGTGCCGAGACGCCGCAACGCCGCGTCTAGTTCCGCTTCGCTTGTAACTGCCGCGTAAGGCGCAACCGTGGCCCCCGCCGCTTCCAGCGCCGCCTTCTCGCGCAGGCGGTGCTGCGTCGTGTAGAGCAGCCGGCTGCCTTGCGGCACATACGACCGCTCTTCCAGCAGAGCGGCAACTTCCGCGTCCACGTTCTCGAACTCGTACGTGATCACATCCGTTTGCGCGGCGAGCTGCGCCGCCGCGTCTTTGTCTGAATAAGCGGCGACGATCTGCGCCGATACTTGTCCGCACGGTCCGTCCGAGACCGGATCGAGTGCGACAAACCGATAGCCGAGCGGCGCGCCTGCCAGCGCCATCATTCGGCCCAGTTGCCCGCCGCCCAGCACCCCAATCGTGCTGCCCGGGGCGATGACGCGCGCTTGGTTAGCGCCGTCTACTTTAACGTTGCCGGCTTCGCTCATGGCAACTCCGCCTCCAACACTTCGCGCTCGATTCTCGCGCGACGGGCAACGACGCGGTCGAGCACCTCGCCGTCCGCGGCGCCGACGATCTGCGCCGCCAGCAAGCCGGCGTTGATGGCGCCGGCTTTGCCGATCGCAACCGTCGCCACGGGAATGCCGCCTGGCATCTGCACGATCGACAACAACGAATCCAATCCGTTCAGCGCAGCCGATTGCACCGGCACTCCGATCACCGGCAGCGGCGTTTTCGCTGCCACCATACCCGGCAGATGCGCGGCTCCGCCTGCACCTGCGATAATGACCTTAAACCCTTTGCCGCGAGCTTGCTCCGCGTATTCAAACATCAAGTCCGGCGTACGATGCGCCGAGACGACTTTTTTTTCATACGGAATTTGAAGTTCTTCGAGAATCTGACAAGCATGCTGCATCGTTTCCCAATCCGATGTACTGCCCATAATAACGGCTACTTGCAAAGACATCATTCACACTCCAATATTCATTATTTTGACTTGTCCAAACAAAAAGCCCGGACATCGCCGCAAAATCGTAAAGATCTCTCGGGAATCCGGGCTGTAGAAGTCAAGAAGAAAGGCTTAGACGCACAAAGACGAAAATACGCGCTTTTATCTCATCTAGCTGCAACTCATGCAACTATCGTCGAAAAAACGGATTCTCGTTTAAAGGAACGCGTTGAACCGGCAACCAGTTAACCCGGCGCCCAACCTTGTCTCAAATTGAGATCAGATTGTTCGTTGACTTCCGTAGTCCGGGGATTTACGGTTCCCGGGTAGATACTGCCGAGCCTTATCCTCAGCTTTATACGGTCAAAAGAATCATTTAGTTAAGTGTCGAAAGCGCGGTGTTCACACGCTCGACTTCTGTTCCAGTTTAACAATTCCGTACACGCTATGTCAAATTAAAAACCGAACATTTTAAAATTGTAAAATCTGAATGTTCGTTTTTACACAATTGACAAGCCGAATTTCTTGAATTCCTTCTTGGCTTACGTTAAATAGCGTATAACTTGTCTATTTTTTCAATAAAAAAAGATCGAAAAACGCGATGCGTTTTCCGACCCTTTTCTTTTTATTTAACGACCAATACCGGCACTTGCGCTTGCTGCACAACATTGTGGCTGACACTACCCAGTACAAATTCACGAATCGCGCCTAGACCGCGGCTGCCGATCACGATCAAATCCGCATCCAGTTCTTTTGCATATTCTAAAATCAGTACCGCAGGCGCACCTTGACGCATTTCGATATTCGCTTGCACACCGGCAGATTCGATGCGGCGACGCGCTTCGCTCACCGTTTGCTCAGCAAGATCGAAAAATTCTTTATTTACGCTACCCGGAACCGGAGCAATCCCGTCTCCGACGAAAAAGCGCGGATAATCATAAATATGCAGCACTTCCAGTACCGCTTCCGGCGAAGCTTTGACGAGCGCTGCTGCACGATCGAGCGCTTTATTGGAAGCTTTAGAACCGTCGTAAGCGACTAACACTCTAGAAAATAGCATAATCAAGCACCTCTTTCTTTTCTTGCGAATTTGGAATATAACCGCTGCTTCGTATGTCTATTATTACCCGTTCAAAACGAAGACTTAAACACCTAGCTTCCCAAATGCCTTTTAGATGTAGAAATAAGAAGAGGCGAAATAAAGCAGTGTTCCGTAGATGACAATATTCAGTAAAAACAAAGCCGGAATTCCGAATTTAAACGAATTATGCTGTGTTTTATGCCTTTTTGCCCGCATCGCGATCCAGATGCCAAGCGCACCGCCCACTGCCGCCCATATGAATAAGGTACGCTCCGGTACTCTTCGTTTATTGCGTTTGGCTTTACGTTTATCCGATGTCATTACGACGTACGAACACAGGTTTAGCAAAATCAGCCAAGCCGCGATTGCCAGAACACTGATCGGAATCGTCAATGTCATGTTTGTTCCTCTTTTCTTGATCGTATCAAAATCTTATCCACATGTGGATAGTTTGCGGTTTTTTTTTAAGTTTCTCGATAAAGTTATCCAAGTTATGTGCGTAACCTGTTAAAAGAAATCGACAATGAATGGCGTGCGTACCGGAATCACTTGATTCAGTAATTGCGCGGTATCCTCCGAAGTCTCCAACAATCCGATCTGTTGAAGTTCCGCAGGACGACGATAGCCGAGCAAAATCGCAGTCAGCGTACCGATCGAAAGAGTAACGTCTGTTGCTTCGGACAAGCCGTGTTCGCCGGACTCTAGTTTTTCCAAGCGACCGATTCCTTCCCGAGAAATCTGCCAGTTCCATAAGCCGTCATTCCACGGTGCATGAGGATCTTGAATATGTACGGTGAAAGCATGTTCTGTCCCTGTTTGTACAAACGGATATTGTTCAACGAACGGTACAACGTCTACCACTCTTGCCATACAATTCGGCTGAATCTCTTGTTTGACAATCGGATCAGGTAACAGCAGATAAAACGGATCGTCTACAGGCGTATTCATTTGAACTTCCGTAATCCGCGAATCGTGATTTACGATAAAGTCCCAAATGCCTTGCCGCGCTGTTTCGTTGATCCAAAACATTTCTTTCGTCATCCACTTCTCATTTTCGATCTTATACATCACATAAGCTTCCGGCTCTTTGGCTTCGTTATAATAAACGGCTGTGTAGGTCGCACGCTTCAGTACCCGCTTCGTCCACCACTCTTCGCTTCTGACGACTGCACCGTTAAAACGTACGATTGCGCGGTCATAGATCGACTTCAATACCTCAATATCTCGCACTTCGCGAACAACGCGTCCCGGTACATTTTTGAGTGGAGGTAATTTTTCAACAGGAATCTGATACTTTTTGTTGTCTGTGAATAACTCCCATCCATATTTCCGATAAAAGCCTACCGAGAACGGATACAGATACGAAATCAATTGACCTTGACCTTTCATTTCTTCGAGACCTTGTCTGAGGAGCTGAGAGACCATGCCTTGACGGCGTTTCTCCGGCCATGTTGCCACACCGCCGATACCGCCCATTTGCATCACTTGACCATGAATATAGACTTCAAAAGGAAGCAGCACCAACTTCGCGCTTAACTCCTCGTTCTCGAAGGCTCCGATTACCTTTTCTTTGTCAAAATTACGGCGATCTTCTTCTTTATCTTTTTCACTTACCTTATACAAAAAAGCATACTCGTCCAATGCGATATACGCATCGAAATCTTGTTGATTGAGACGTCTAATTTCCATACTTTTTCGGCTCCCCTCGATGCGGTTAATAGGCATTCACTTCATCTTGCTTCGCAACTCTAACCTTACTTCTTTTTGGCTTACATCGGCAAGTCCCTGAATAGGTAGGCATAGGTATCAAAAAAGACCCTGCCGCTTAAAGCGTAGGGTCTTCATCTGTATAGGCTTATGATTTGGAACGGTCAATGATTCGATCCAGAATTCCGTATTCCAAAGCTTCTTCCGCCGACATAAAATAATCACGATCCATATCCCGCTGAATCTTTTCCAAAGGCTGCCCGGTATGCTTGGCTGCAATTTCATTCAATCGTTCCCGCGTACGGATAATACGTTTGGCACTGATCGCAATATCGCTTGCCTGCCCTTGAGCTCCCCCATGCGGTTGGTGGATCATGATCTCGCTATTGGGCAAAGCTCCTCTTTTACCCGGCGCACCCGACAGTAACAAAATCGCCGCAAAAGAAGCTGCCATTCCGGTACAGATCGTATGCACATCCGGCTTGATATGTCGCATCGCGTCGTAGATCGCAAATCCTGCTGTCGTTACACCGCCTGGGCTGTTGATATAAAAGTAAATATCTTTGTCCGGGTCTTCCGCTTCCAGAAGGAGCAATTGAGCCGTAATGCTATTTGCGACTTGATCATCGATGGCCGAACCCAAAAACACGATACGGTCTTTGAGCAACCGGGAATAAATATCGTACGAACGTTCGCCGCGACTTGTTTGTTCCACTACATAAGGGATAAATGTACTCACTATTACGCCTCCTTAAGCCTTGCCTCGCTATTGATCTCTGCCGGAAAGGAAAGACTAAGCCGCCGCTTGGTATTCGACCATCTGCTGTAGGGTAGACGAATGAGAAAGTCGATCGCTTTGACGTTTCGGTTGTGGCACAGGTACCGCGCATCGTACAGCGAGCGAAGCTTCTTCTCCGCTCCCGCCATTCCACAAAACCATCAGTGCACGTACATCTTGAAGTTGGATCGCCTGCATATAAGCAAAAACGACTTGTTCATCGACGATATTCGATTTTTTGGCAACCTTATTGAAATTGGCTGAAGAATCTCGGTACTCCTCCAGCTTTTTGCGTGCCCGATGTAGCGAAGCCTTCACGCCGCCTTCTGTCGTTCTCAAAAACTCAGCCGTTTCCGCAGCGGTAAAACGTAGATACTCCATTAACAAATAAACCGTTCGTTGATCCGGAGTGAGCCATCGTACTAGCAGTTCTGCCGCTGACCATAATCGAAGAGGATCTGAACGATCCACATTCATCATGCCCGCTTCCAAGCTAAATTCTTCTGCTAGATCCTGCGTAGTCGCTATTTCGTCTGTACTTTTGCGCATCCCGTCAATCCAGGCATGATAAGCAATCCGCCGCAGATAGCTACGATTTTGAATACCGCCTTTTTCCCGATACGATGCCCAAGCCTTCATCCACATTTCTTGTCGCAAATCTTCCCCAGCCGTGATCGAACCCGTTAAAAACCGACAGTACTTAGTAAGAGCGACATCATGCTCAGCAATCCGTTGTTCAAATTCATCGCGACGTTTGTTCCCTTCAATCTGGCTAGAACTCTTCATCATTCGTCTCCTCCTTTCCGTAGGGTTCATGAGCTTAAACGGATAAATAAGCGGTATCGATACTCTATGTATTTATTTTTTATTTTAATTTTTTAAAAGTTAATGTTTCATCTATGTTTATCACGGGTATAACTACTTGCAAACATATTTACGGTGTAGTGTATAACTTTGAATAACGGGATGCAATCGGCAAAAATAAAAGCGAGAACCAGTTGCAGCTGGTCCCCGCTGAAAAAGAATCTTTGTGAGAGAAGATTTGAAGAATCAGAAGCCGATGTTATCAACAAGTGTGATAATCCCGTTCTTGAAAGTTGTAGCTGCGCCGTTTTTGTTAATCAGCGTATTACGTTCGAATTTTACGGCTTTAATCGTACCGTCTCCCCATATCCCGATACCGCGATGAGCCCCGTCTGTGATCATATTGCCTATAAATTCGATATGATCGATATTTCCTTTGCCCGCGTAAACTAAAACATTCGGATGATTTTGCGGTGATTGAATTCCAGTATTGTGGATTGTATTGTTCACTACTTTCACTCGATCTACATTCAGCGTATTGTATGAGCCTTCTACCGAAATATAAACACCTGCCATCATCGTATCCGCAACTTTGTTATTTTCGATCCACACATCTGTTCCGCCTACGACCGAAATCCCGCGAGCTTTTGAAAAGTTTCCGATCTGATTTCCCCGAATCTTGATATTGTTGACCGGCGAAGGGCTAGTGTCATAACTGACCACTGCGATTCCATCGTCTCCAACCCCCATCACCGTGTTATTCTCCACCGTAATATGATGGCTTTCTGTCGTCATATGAATCCCGTCAGCGTTTGTATTCTCAACCGTATTGTTCGACACGACTCCATTATTGGAACCGTAAGCCATCATGATTCCAGCCGTACTCGATTTATTCACACGTACATTGTCGATCACGAAATTAGTCGCGCCACGCACAGTAATACTATTTTTATCATGCGAACCGTTTCCTCTTGGCACCGTCGTTTGATACGTGTGCGTCAAGTTGCGAAGTTGTACGCCGTCACCTGACAGATCGATTGAGCCGCCATTTGGATCCGTAGAAACCAGGACTGTCGATTCTTTTCCCGCACCGACTACCGTAATCCCGTCAATTTTTAAAATTTTGCTTAAACTAAACTCGCCAGCCGGAATAGATAAAGTTTTCTTTTGCTCTTTTGCGGCTTTGATTGCAGCGACAAAAGCAGCATAGTCATCTTTTCCATCATTCGCTACGGCTCCAAAATCGGTTACGCTCAACCCTGTAATTACCGGGGTCACTGAGCTTTGAGGAATCTCTACGTTATTCACTGGTTTCTCTTCTACAGGAATACTGACTACAGGTTGAGACGTAGTCGGTGGTACCGCTACTTCAACAGGTACAGTAGTGGTCGGCGTAAACGAAATACTTGGATTCCACAGCGTCTCGTCATCTTCGGTTGTTCCGTTTTTATTTACACTAAAGTAAATGGCTGTTCCGGCTTGTACCGAAATCCGATCGACGTTTTTAGGTTTTTCGCCTGTTTTGGTTGTGATTAATGAGCTCCAAAGTACAGTGTTATCTTTTGAAATGCTGGCTATGATACCGTCGCCTTTATTTCCGCTTTTTTTGACGATCCCTGTAATTTCAACGATACCGGTACTCGGTGCAACCCATTTACGCACAGCATCTGATTGAGCGCTTGGATATTGAGCACTTGCACTCACCCACGGAAATCCAGAAGAGGTACTCCAACGTTTTTGATTTTTATCATACTGAAGATCGGAATATTGAAGTGTTACACTTTGTTGATAATACCAATTGCTATTTCCTTGCGTAGTCTGACTAAAATTCGGTGAAGCTTTGTACGTTTCTGAAGAAGCTGCATGTACTTTCCCCGAAATAACACTACCTCCGCTTACTGCAAGCGCTAGTGCTACGAGTGCGATCATAACTTTCTTTCTTTTCAAGATGTATCCCTCCCATGATGTAAAAACCGAAAAGTGAATAAAGATCTAAGACATCGTATTCCTTTATAAAATGCTTTTTTCCATAATGAATTTTTAAATAAATATACATATCTATTTATATTCGATAATGAAATTACGCATCCACGATATTTATATCGACCGCAATTTTCAGGAAGTTACAGCAAAGAAACTTAACGAATCAAAAGACCCAATTGGTTCATAAAAAACCCCAACTCAATACACAGAAAGTTTATATAAATCTAGGAACATATGTACTTGTTTATAAAATAGAGGTTTAAATTGTCTCGTGACAGAGGACAAACACATAGATCAGCATTGTAAGACTTCGTATATTGGGGAGAACCTGTGGGTAGATATTTTTTGCAACTAAAATTTGTGAATAACTTGCTAACTGGGGATAAAAATGGAGTGGTGATTCGCGGTTACACACACTTTGTGAAGAAGCTGTTTATGAGGTTTGAAATAAACACAAAAAAGCCCGATCCGCAAATGCAGATCAGGCCTCTTCTTCGGCTTGGCAGCTTCCTACTCTCCCAGGACCCTGCGGTCCAAGTACCATCGGCGTAAGAGGGCTTAACGG
>NZ_JANFNS010000001.1 GCF_024436065.1 Saccharibacillus sp. JS10 | reverse complement strand
TTGCATCAGGGGTAGGGGAGCGTTGAATACGGATTGAAGGTGTACTGGAAAGAGCGCTGGACTGTATTCAAGTGAGAATGCCGGTATGAGTAACGAAAAGATCAGTGAGAATCTGATCCGCCGAAAACCCAAGGATTCCTGAGGAAGGCTCGTCCGCTCAGGGTTAGTCGGGACCTAAGGCGAGGCCGAAAGGCGTAGTCGATGGACAACAGGTTGATATTCCTGTACCGCCGTAAACCGTTACGAGCAATGGAGTGACGCAGGAGGGAAGGGACGCGGACTGATGGATATGTCCGTCCAAGTAACGAGTTTTGTACGTAGGCAAATCCGCGTACTTCAAGGACAAGTTGCGATGGGGAGCGAAAATTACAGTAGCGAAGGTCCTGGGCTCACACTGCCAAGAAAAGCTTCTAGCCAGGTGAAGGCGCCCGTACCGCAAACCGACACAGGTGGGTGGGAAGAGTATTCTAAGGCGCGCGGAAGAACTCTCGTTAAGGAACTCGGCAAAATGACCCCGTAACTTCGGGAGAAGGGGTGCCCCGGTAGTGTGAATAGCACGAGGGGGCCGCAGTGAAAAGGCCCAAGCGACTGTTTAGCAAAAACACAGGTCTGTGCGAAGCCGCAAGGCGAAGTATACGGGCTGACGCCTGCCCGGTGCTGGAAGGTTAAGAGGAGGGGTTAGCGGTAACGCGAAGCTCTGAATTGAAGCCCCAGTAAACGGCGGCCGTAACTATAACGGTCCTAAGGTAGCGAAATTCCTTGTCAGGTAAATTCTGACCCGCACGAATGGCGTAACGACTTGGGCGCTGTCTCAACGAGAGATCCGGTGAAATTTTAATACCTGTGAAGATGCAGGTTACCCGCGACAAGACGGAAAGACCCCATGGAGCTTTACTGTAACTTGATATTGGACTGGGGTGCGATTTGTACAGCATAGGTGGGAGCCGTAGAACTCGGAGCGCAAGCTTCGGGGGAGGCGCCGTTGGGATACCACCCTGATCGCATGCTAGTTCTAACCTCGTACCGTGATCCGGTACAGGGACCGTGTCAGGTGGACAGTTTGACTGGGGCGGTCGCCTCCTAAAATGTAACGGAGGCGCCCAAAGGTTCCCTCAGAATGGTTGGAAATCATTCGTAGCGTGTAAAGGCAGAAGGGAGCTTGACTGCGAGACGGACAGGTCGAGCAGGGACGAAAGTCGGGCTTAGTGATCCGGTGGTACCGCATGGAAGGGCCATCGCTCAACGGATAAAAGCTACCCTGGGGATAACAGGCTTATCTCCCCCAAGAGTCCACATCGACGGGGAGGTTTGGCACCTCGATGTCGGCTCATCGCATCCTGGGGCTGAAGTAGGTCCCAAGGGTTGGGCTGTTCGCCCATTAAAGCGGTACGCGAGCTGGGTTCAGAACGTCGTGAGACAGTTCGGTCCCTATCTGTCGTGGGCGTTGGAAATTTGAGAGGAGCTGTCCTTAGTACGAGAGGACCGGGATGGACGCACCGCTGGTGTACCAGTTGTTCCGCCAGGAGCATCGCTGGGTAGCTACGTGCGGACGGGATAAACGCTGAAAGCATCTAAGCGTGAAGCCCCCCTCAAGATGAGATTTCCCACTTAATTGGTAAGACCCCTTGTAGACGACGAGGTCAATAGGCTTGAGGTGGAAGCGCAGCAATGTGTGCAGCTGACAAGTACTAATCGGTCGAGGGCTTATCCTTTTGGTTTTCTACGGAAAACCGCTTCGAAAGACGCGAAGAGATCGTTTCGGATCCAGTTTTCAAGGTGCAAGCCTTGTGCGTAGTTGCTCGTCAACTACAAATGGTTTGGTGGTGATGGCAGAGGGGTTCCACACGTTCCCATCTCGAACACGACCGTTAAGCCCTCTTACGCCGATGGTACTTGGACCGCAGGGTCCTGGGAGAGTAGGAAGCTGCCAAGCCGAAGAAGAAGCCTGATCTGCATTTGCGGATCAGGCTTTTTTGTATGCGTAAAAGATGAAGTTTATGTAGGTTCTAAGCTTTAAAGAATGTTTTGAGTTGTACAAGCAAAGTAAAGAATGTTAAGAGTGAAAGTTCACTCGAACAGAAACGTTGCCATAAAGATTAAGCGTCTTAAAGCTATCTTTTATTTTGCTTTTGTTCCTTTCATTTTAAAGCCTTTGCAGCCGGCAACGCCGCTGCCTCTTTCCCAATGGCGGCGATTCTGAGCCGCCAAGCCCTTCGCCCTGCTCCACCCGCTCAAGCGCCGAAAGGCTTGAGCAGCTTTCACCTCCGGCCCAGGAGCGAGCCTGCTTTCGAACCGAAGCGCCTTTGCCCTTTCCCCTCACCTCCAAGCTCTATTTCAAATGAAAGGGGAAAGGACAACGAATCGCAGGTTGAAAGCAGGCTCGCTCTCGCTCACCATCGAACCAAAATCCCCGAGTGCGTCAATCCCGCACCAAATCCATACATCAAAAGCAAGTCGCCTTTTTTTACTTTGCCAGCATCAATCGCAAGTTGCAAAGCCAGCGGAATCGAAGCCGCAGAAGTATTGCCATAAAATTCGGCGCTGGTTAAGGTACGTTCACTACCAATTCCTGTTTTGTCTGCAATCGAATCGATCATTTTCAAATTAGCGCTATGAGGAATAAACCAATCGACGTCTGAAATGCCGTCAGGTAAAGATTGAGTAAGTTTTTGCACGCCTTCAGGTACGGTACGTACTGCCCATTTATAGACTTCACGACCATTTTGAAAAACTTTTCCGTCTCCAGCCAAAGCTTCTCCGTTTAACGTATTCGCCATGCCGCTTCGGTATACATGTTGTCCGCCACTTCCGTCGCTACCCATATGGCTGCCGAGAAAAGTACCGTTTTCCGCATATTCAATAATTGCTGCACCGGCTCCATCGCCAAACAAGATGCAAGTGTTTCGATCGGTGTAGTCAACGGTTTTGCTCATACATTCTCCAGCGACGATCAAAACTTTGCGATGTAAACCTGCTGTAACCATGCCATTGGCAAGATGCAAAGCATACGTAAAACCTGCACAAGCTGCGCTCAAATCAAGCGTCCCTACATTTTGTAGTTTAAAAGCATCTTGTACGAGACAAGACACGGTAGGAAAAGGGTAATCCGGTGTAGTCGTCGCGGCAAGAATCAGATCTACGCCTTCTAGTGCGTTTGGATAACGTCGTACTAGGTCTTCGACTGCTTGGATACATAGATGTGAAGTGAATTCATTTTCCGCAGCAATACGCCGTTCGCGAATTCCGGTACGTTGCACAATCCATTCATCATTAGTATCCACCATTTTTTCTAAATCATGATTCGTTAGAATCCGCTCGGGGACGTAAGTGCCTAAAGCAGAGATACGTGCGTTCGAAAAAGTAAGGTTCATATGCAGTCAGCTCCTTTAGCACTTAAATTTAGTACCTGGTACTAATATAAAAGGTTGGCGAACGTTTTGCAAGCTTTACAGGAATCGATCAATATATGATAGAGTTTAAAAGAAATAGAGGATAGAAAGGGTGAAGAAAGTTGGAAGCTACAAAAAAAGTGGTCGGTTTTGCAGGAATCGGTGTAATGGGAAAAAGTATGGCAGGGCATATTTTAGATCAAGGTTACGAAGTTCATGTGTATAATCGGACGCCGTCCAAAGCACAAGAGTTGATTGATCGCGGCGCAATCTGGCATGAGTCTCCATCTTCGCTTGCACAAGCTTGTGATGTGATTATTACGATGCTAGGTTATCCGCAAGATGTAGAACAGGTCTATACAGGAGAAGAAGGTCTGATTCCTTTTGCGAAGTCGGGAGCGTATCTGATCGATATGACGACCTCTAGCCCGCTGCTCGCTAAGCGTCTCGCAGATCTGGGCAAAGAAAAAGGGATTGGCGTACTCGATGCTCCGGTATCAGGTGGGGACGTAGGGGCTAAAAATGCGAAGCTTTCGATTATGGTTGGAGGGGAAGAAGCAGACTATGAAGCTGTATTGCCACTTTTGCAAATCATGGGAAGCAATATCGTGTATCAAGGAACGGCAGGAGCCGGACAAAATACGAAAATGTGTAATCAGATCGCTATCGCTTCGAATATGATGGGCGTCACAGAAGCGATCGTCTATGCCGAGCAAGCAGGTCTTGATCCGAGAAAAGTGCTGAAAAGTATCGAGACAGGCGCAGCGGGAAGCTTTTCGTTAAGCAATCTGGTTCCGCGTATGTTGGATGGCGATTTTGAACCGGGCTTTTATATCAAGCATTTTATCAAAGACATGGGGATTGCACTTGAATCCGCAAATGAGATGAAGCTGCAATTGCCGGGTCTACAGCTTGCAGAATCGTTATATCGAAAACTGGCGGATGCTGGTTATGAAGACAAAGGAACGCAAGCCTTATATAAGCTATGGGCGGAACAGGAAAAGTAAAGATCAACTCAACCAAGCAACCTTGGAAAGTAGAATCGCACAATAGTTGCAGGGGTTGTGCGATTCTGCTTCGTTCTAATTCTAGCAAGCGATATACGTTTGGTACGATAAACGAAAGGTTTAATAACGTTTATGACATTGAAAACTTAAACTTTTAAAAGTATTTCAAAAAAAAGCTTGACCTTTGAAATGCTCGCATGGTATATTAATTCTTGTCGCCGCGGACAACATCTTTTGAAAAGACGAAAGCTAAACGGTAGACATTGAAGATTAAGGCCCGTTGGTCAAGGGGTTAAGACACCTCCCTTTCACGGAGGTAACAGGGGTTCGAATCCCCTACGGGTCATATACGGAGGCTTAGCTCAGCTGGGAGAGCATCTGCCTTACAAGCAGAGGGTCGGGGGTTCGATCCCCTCAGCCTCCACCATGAAGACTTCAGTGACGGAAGTCGAAATACATGAATTACACTCTGACGCGGGGTGGAGCAGCTCGGTAGCTCGTCGGGCTCATAACCCGAAGGTCGCAGGTTCAAATCCTGCCCCCGCAATTGTTTCATCTTATGGTCTGGAACCGTGGTGTAGGGGTTAACATGCCTGCCTGTCACGCAGGAGATCGCGGGTTCAAATCCCGTCGGTTCCGCCATTTTTATTTTATCGCATAAGTTTTGCGGACGTGGCTCAGCGGTAGAGCATCGCCTTGCCAAGGCGAGGGTCGCGGGTTCGATTCCCGTCGTCCGCTCCATTTTTGTTTGCGCCCTTAGCTCAGCTGGATAGAGCGTTTGACTACGAATCAAAAGGCCGGGAGTTCGAATCTCTCAGGGCGCGCCATTTTATTTTAAATCACAACACTGGATTGGATGTAGGTACTCTACACCGAACCGGTGTTTTTTTGTTTTCAAAGTGCTTTTAACAATCGGCAAAGTTTTTTCCCGGTAAGATCGATTTTTGCTATAATGAGAAGAAGGAATACATATGTTCGCTTTGCGCATTTTATTCCATGATTTTGACACTACATTCCTTTGAAAAATTCGCCGTTAAAAGATAGAGGAGAGATGGATTTGCGTATTTTAGGCATCGACCCGGGTCTGGCGATTGTCGGCTTTGGGTTTATCGATAAAGAAGGAAATAAAATGACTCCCGTGCAATATGGAAGTATTCAGACGAAGGCGCATACGCCGGAAGAAGAACGTCTGCGAGACGTCTATGAAAGTATGGTACAGCTGATCGAAAAATATAAACCGGATCAAGTCGCGGTAGAGAAGCTGTTTTTTAGCCGAAATGTAACGACAGCTCTTCCGGTGGCTCAAGCCCGTGGAGTATTGTTGCTCGCTGCTGTGCAAAAAAATCTGCCGATCGCCGAGTATACACCGATGATGGTCAAACAAGCAGTTGTGGGTTACGGTAAAGCGGAAAAAAAGCAAGTACAAGAGATGGTCAAGTTATTGCTTAAATTGTCGGCAGTACCCAAACCCGATGACGTGGCGGATGCTTTGGCTGTTGCCGTCTGTCATGCTCATTCGGTAAGTTTGAATTCCAAATTAAACGAGGTATTGCGAAAATGATCGATTTTGTACGTGGCTTAGTCGCCCATATGGAAAATGAATATATCGTAGTCGATGTGCAAGGCGTGGGTTATCGCGTATTTTGTCCCAACCCTTATTTTTTTGCTGCAAAAGGTTCGGAGCCGGTCACGGTATATACGCACCACAGCGTACGAGAAGATGCGATTTCGCTGTATGGATTTGCAACGCGTGATGAACAAAGATTGTTTCGGCGTCTGATCGATGTAACCGGAATCGGACCTAGAGTAGCGCTTGGTATTTTGGCAGGCGGTTCTCCGGAAAAAGTAGTTTCTGCGATCCAACAAGAAAACGTAACGTTTTTGACGAAGCTGCCAGGGATCGGGAAAAAGACGGCACAACGTATGATTTTGGATCTCAAAGATCGGTTGGATTCTTTCGTTACGCCTTCGCTTGGCGGATTGTTCGACGATACTATTGCGGCGGAAGCGGAACTCGACGGCGGCGGATGGAAAGAAGCGCGCGAAGGTCTCCAAGTATTGGGTTATACCGATGCAGAGCTGGATAAGGTCTGGAGCGAGCTGAAAGAAGATTTAAAACCGGGTGAACCGGTGGATGCGTTGATGAAAAGAGCTTTAAAGGTTCTTTATCGCGGATAAATAAGGTAAAGTAAAGAAGAACGGGGAGGAACGGTGGAGGTTATGGAAGACGACCGGATCATATCGGCAAATCTGATGATGGAAGACCAAGCTGCAGAACTCAGTTTGCGCCCTCGCTACTTAGCGGAATACATCGGTCAGAACCAAGTAAAAGAAAATTTGAAAGTCTATATCGAAGCTGCAAAAATGCGAAACGAAGCGCTGGATCATGTCTTGCTGTATGGCCCTCCAGGGCTTGGCAAAACGACGTTAGCGAACATTATTGCAAATGAGCTAGGAGTCAACTTGCGTACGACATCGGGGCCTGCAATCGAGCGTCCTGGTGATTTGGCTGCATTGTTGACGAATCTGCAAGAAGGCGACGTATTATTTATCGATGAAATCCATCGTCTGCATCGCACCGTTGAAGAAGTCATGTATCCCGCGATGGAAGATTCTGCGCTGGATATTATGATTGGTAAAGGGCCAAGTGCTCGTTCGGTACGACTTGATCTGCCTCCATTTACGTTGATCGGTGCAACGACGCGGGCAGGTCTGTTGTCAGCGCCGCTACGAGATCGTTTTGGCGTTGTGAGTCGTCTGGAATTTTACAATGTTGAAGAACTTGCTTTTATTGTGTCTCGAAATGCCGATACATTAGATATCGAGATTATCGGGAACGCTGCTGAAGAAATCGCTTTACGCTCTCGGGGGACACCTCGGATTGCGAACCGTCTGCTCAAACGGGTACGCGATTTTGCACAAGTCCGCGGAGATGGTATTATCACACCGGAAATTGCGACCGAAGCGCTAACCCGTCTGCAAGTCGACCCAAGAGGTCTCGATAATATCGACCATAAGATGTTGAAAGCCATGATCCAAAGTTTCCGCGGCGGACCTGTGGGTCTGGACACGATTGCGGCTACGATTGGAGAAGAAAGTCAAACAATTGAAGATGTGTACGAACCTTACCTGCTGCAAAGCGGGTTTATCCAGCGCACGCCGAGAGGCCGCGTTGTCACCGCCCAAGCTTATTCGCACTTGGGATTGCCGATGCCGGAAAACGGAAAATAATTCGCCTCAAGGAGGAACGCTAGCATGATCAAGCAACGTTCAAACGGAAAGTCTGTTCAATGGGGAAAGCCGCTGCTTGCAGCGGTTGTCGCGTTATCTTTTTTGCCGATTTCAACACCTGCACAAGCTGCAACGACCGATGACAACGTGCGTGTCGGGTTGTTTTTGAATTTGGGAAGTACGTATAAGCAGACGACTTCCAAGATTACATTAACACCGGAACAAGCCGTAGCAGTCGGACAAAAAACGAATACCGGATATTTAAAATGGTTCTCGATTCCCGCTGGAACGGCAAGTTCTCTTTGTCTTAACGGTCCACGTGTAAAAGTCGGAGAAACGAGCGATCCTAAAGTCGTTACTGCTGTTACGGCGAAGTTTAAATCAGGTTCCGATAAAGTTACCGTATACAAGGTTGTCCGAAACGGACAAGACGTCTATCAATTGTATGCAGGCGTGTATGCGAGCGATAAAGCGGCAGCCGACGCGGCAACGCGTCTATCTGCGGATTCGGTGATCAAATCCACAACTGGATTGAATCCTGTCGCTGTAGGTACATTTTCGCTGCAAGCCGGCAATTACGGAACGCTAGCTGCGGCAAACGCTACGTTGCAAAAAGTCTTGAACGCCGGATTAGACGGAACTTTACAAGTATCTACAGTGAATGGTAAAGCGGTATACAGCGTACAGGTCGGAGAAGCGGTCAATGCTTCCGCGCGAGAATCGCTGAAAAGTTCGGTTGCGGCAAGCTTGCCGGGGATTACTTTGTCGAGTGTCGATAATGTGACCGCTACGGCTGTGATCCGCAACGAAATGACAGGCGATCTTGCAGGGACGGCGGTTCCGACGTATCTGCTGACATTGGGCGAACAAGATAAAATTTGGATCGACGGTACGGCTGACAAAGGAATTCGCGTCGAGGAACGTTCGAAACGCTCGTATCGAGGCGATCTGGAGATTGGTGTATATGGTGGGCAGTTGTATCTAGTGAACGAATTGCCGATGGAGCAGTATTTGTATTCGGTAGTTGGTTCTGAAGTGCCGGCATCTTGGCCAAAAGAATCGTTAAAAGCCCAAGCGGTTGCGGCTCGTAGTTATGCAACGGTACAGACGCAAACGACAACGAAGTTTAAAGTTGCAGATGTAGTCGATTCTACGCTCAGTCAGGCGTATAATGGAATAGGTTCTGAAAGCAAATCGGTGAATGAAGCTGTTGATGCGACGTCCGGCGAGATATTGCAGCAAAATGGCAAAGCGGTTGAAGCTTTATTTTCTTCGAATGCGGGGGGCATGACTTCCGATCCGAAAGAAGTATGGAACAGCGGAGGCAGCAATCTGTTCTCCAGCGTACCTTCTGAATCGGACAGTGCCGCAGCCGCTAACTTGAAAAAGTGGTACCATGTTGCGCTTGCGAATGGCACAATCGGTTATGTACGCGAAGATAACGTGAAAGACAAAGGTACCGATATTACTGGATTTAGAAAAATGACGGTAACATCGGCAAAAACGAAAGTTCGCCCGCTACCTATGATCCAAAGTGCAGTCTCAGAGTTATCGCAAATGAATCCGGGCGATGAAGCATTAGTGTTGGAAGTCGTCAGTGAATCCAGTACGTATGAATGGATTCGCGGACCGTATACCTCTTCTCAACTGTTAACTTCGCTTAAAGGGCGTACAACAACGAAGTTACCTGCGACAATTCAAAGTATTCAGGTCAGTGATCGTGGACCTTCCGGTCGGGCAACCGAGCTGAAAGTCAACGGAACAAAAGTCGATGTCAAATATCCGGATATGTTCCGTTCCGCTCTGAACGGATTGCCAAGTACTTTGTTCGATGTTGTATCTGCGGATGCTTACACCGTAATCACTTCCGCGACAACGTCGAAAAACAAAACAGCTGCGCTGAAAAATATCGGAGCTACTGCAAAATCGGGCGTTATCAGTCGTAGCCTAGCTGCGGTTGGGACGACGACACCGGCAGTATCTTCGGGTACCGGATTCTTTTTTGTCGGACGAGGAAACGGACACGGTCTTGGTTTGTCCCAATGGGGAGCCAAAGGCTTAGCCGATGAAGGCCAGACTTACGATCAAATTTTGTTGCATTACTATCATAACGTAGAACTGATTAAGGACTGAAGACCACATGAATGTAGAAGATTATGATTTTGAATTACCCGAACATCTAATTGCACAGACCCCGCTCGCAGAGCGCACGGCTTCTCGTCTGCTTACGTTGAATAAACAAAGCGGAGAGACGGAACATTTGCATTTTTACGATATTTTAGACAAATTGAATGCGGGTGATACGTTGATTCTGAACGATACGCGGGTTATGCCTGCGCGTCTTCACGGAATCAAAGTAGAAACAGGTGCGCGCGTTGAATTGCTGCTTCTGAAAAATATCGAAGGCGATCGTTGGGAGACGTTAGCGAAGCCAGGCAAAAAAGTAAAAACTGGCGCTGTATTGCGTTTCGGTGATGAACTTGAAGCCGTTGTACTTGAAGAAGGCGATATGGGCGCGCGAATTATTGAGTTCCGCTACGAAGGCATTTTCCAAGAAATTTTGGATCGTCTGGGCGAGATGCCGCTTCCGCCTTATATCAAAGAACGTCTGGATGACCGTGAGCGGTACCAGACGGTGTATGCGAAGCATGAAGGCTCCGCAGCAGCTCCAACAGCGGGTCTGCATTTTACCGAAGAACTGCTTGAGCAGTTACGAAATAAAGGCGTAGACATCGGGTTTGTGACGCTGCATGTGGGTTTAGGCACTTTCCGTCCGGTTTCGGTGGAAAATGTCGAAGAACATGTCATGCACGAAGAGTATTATGAACTTCCTTCGGAGACTGCCGAATTGATCAACCGTACTCGCGAGCGCGGCGGAAGAGTCGTATCGGTAGGCACGACTTCGACACGTACTTTAGAATCGGCAGCGAGACGTACAATGGACGAACAAGGGAAACTGCATGCAGACAGCGGATGGACGCAGATCTTTTTGTATCCCGGCGAAGACCTCAAACTCGTAGATGCACTCATCACCAACTTCCATCTACCGAAGTCTACGCTTGTGATGTTGGTTAGCGCACTTGCAGGGCGAGATCATGTATTGGCTGCATACCGAGAAGCTGTTGAACAAGAATATCGCTTTTTCAGCTTTGGCGATGCGATGTTTATTTATTGATATTTTATTAATCTACAGGGAGCGAAAGCTCCCTAATTTTCTTGAAAAGGAACGATCCGATGACATCAGCTATTCGTTACGAACATATCAAAACTTGTAAGCAATCCGGAGCAAGACTTGGGCGTGTACACACCCCGCACGGTATTATTGAAACGCCTACTTTTATGCCGGTAGGTACATTGGCAACGGTAAAAACGATGAGCCCGGAAGAACTCAAACAAATGGAAGCCCAAATTATTTTGAGTAATACGTATCATTTGTTCTTGCGACCTGGACATGAAATCATTCGCGAAGCAGGCGGTCTGCATAAATTTATGAACTGGGATCGTCCGATTTTGACAGATAGCGGCGGTTTTCAAGTATTCAGTTTGGCTGAAATGCGTAAAATCACCGAAGAAGGCGTGAATTTCCGTTCCCACTTGAATGGAGATAAGCTGTTCTTGTCGCCGGAAGTGGCTATGGAAATTCAAAATGCTTTAGGTTCAGATATTATGATGGCATTCGATGAATGCCCGCCTTATCCGGCAGAACATGCGTATCTGAAACGTTCCTTGGAACGGACTTCCAGATGGGCAGAACGTTGCTTGGAAGCTCATGCTCGTCCGCAAGATCAAGGATTGTTTGCGATCGTTCAAGGCGGCATGCACGAAGACTTGCGTCGTCAGAGCGCGGCTGATTTGACTTCAATGGATTTCCCGGGGTATGCTATTGGTGGACTGAGTGTGGGAGAACCGAAACATCTGATGTATGAAGTGCTGGAGTATACGGTACCGCTGCTCCCGGCGAACAAGCCCCGCTATTTAATGGGCGTTGGTTCTCCGGATGCTCTGCTCGAAGGCGCCATTCGCGGAGTCGACATGTTCGACTGCGTGCTGCCGACACGCATTGCGCGTAACGGAACGACGATGACAAGCCAGGGCCGGGTGGTTGTACGCAATGCCCAGTACGCGAGAGACTTCGGTCCTCTCGATCCGAACTGCGATTGCTATACCTGCCGGAACTATTCCCGTGCATATCTGCGTCACTTGATCAAAGCTGACGAGACGTTCGGCCTCCGGTTGACAACTTATCATAATCTCCACTTCCTGCTCAATTTGATGAGCGGCGTTCGTCAAGCTATCCGTGAGGATCGTTTGCTTGATTTCCGCGATGAATTTTTTGAGCAGTATGGCATGCACGCCAACAGCAACGGGTTCTAAACGACCCCACGAGTCCAGTACGATTTATTTCGTATGGCCATTCGTATCTTAAAGGGGGATTTCACGATGCTTCAACATGCAACTCTTGCAGCGAACGCAGGTGGCGGTGGGCTGATCATGACGATCATTCCATTCGTATTCATGATCGCAATTTTCTATTTCCTGCTGATTCGTCCGCAACAAAAAAAGCAAAAACAACGTAACGCAATGCTCGGACAGCTGAAAAAAGGCGATAAAATCGTCACAATCGGCGGTCTGCACGGTACAATCTTGGAGATCACAAACGACATCGCTGTTTTGCGTGTCAATGACGTTACGAAATTGACGTTTGACCGCAGCGCGATCAGCCATGTAACAACGGCAGGTAGCTCCGATGTGGTTCTCGATAAAAAGTAAGTTTGAATGATCGAAGAAAAGTTGAAGGCTAGACTGCCACGACTTTTATGCAAGCTGCTGATTAACGGACATATTCCGTTTTTCAGTAGCTTCTTTTTTTAGCGAAAAGAAGATGTAGCGAAACCTTTTTGCAAAAAGAAACTATACACATTAGGAGTCGTTCTTCGATACACATACATAGGATGCGCAAAGAACGATTTAGAGGGGAAGTGAATGTATGATTTCCGATATGGAACCCGCATTTTGGCCGATCTATACGGCAATTGCTGTATTTGTGATCGCTTATCTGTTGGTCGTAACGGAAAAAGTAAATGCAGGTGTGGCTGCTCTTACAGGAGGGCTCCTGCTATTAATATTAGGGATCGTAGATTGGAACGCTGCTTTTTCGCAGCATATTGGATGGCATACGTTATGGCTGATTACAAATATGATGATCATAGCGGCTTCGATAGATCGAAGCGGTATCGTACATTTTGCAGCAATACGCATCGTTCAACTTTTTTCGTCAAATGGTTTTATTATATTAGGCTTTATGACTTTAGTTGCTGCGGTAGCGGCGGCTTTGTTGGGTAGCGGCCCTGCTCTGTTGCTGCTGGCACCCCTTATTTTGCGAATCGGCAAACTTCTGAATATTCGTCCGGTACCTTTTTTGATTATGAGTGTGATTGCTTGTAATCTTGGAGGAATGACGACGCTTGTCGGTAGTGTGCCTAATATGATGATCGGTGCAGCGGCAGATTTGGATACTCGGGCTTTCGCTTCTTATTTGCTGCTGCCTGTCGTATTTCTATTACTCGTTCATATGGCGATATTACTGCTAATTTTCCGTCGGGAACTACGTACATCTGCTACGGAAAAGCAAGAACGAGCCAAGCTTGATCCTTATGCTTATTTGGCAGGTCGTCGTCAAGCTGTATGGTCTTTAATTGTTCTTGTTGTGCTGATAATCGGTCTGATTTGGCATAAACAGCTTGATATGACGAGTTCAGCCGTAGCTTCGATCGCAGCGCTGGCAATGATCGTCGTCAATGTCCATTCGATGGAGGATGTCAGAAAAATCCGTGAACGCATGGACTTCAAAACGCTTGGAGTCATTGCTGGATTTTATGTGATTGCTGCGGGTTTGGTCGAAACAGGCATTACCGGAGAAATGGCAGCACGGTTACTTGAATTGACCAATGAGAACAAAAGTCTGACCGCTCTAGTATTATTTGCGATTGTTGGTATTTTCTCAGCGGTACTCGATCCGATTCCGCTTATTGCAGGCGTTATTCCTTTGATCGAAACGATCGGATTTCAGATGGAAGTCGTACGTCCAAAAGATTTGCAAAGTCTATGGTTAGCTGTGGCGCTAGGGAGCGGAATCGGTTCAAGCGGTACGCTTGCAGGTTCGGTAGCTGGAGTGCTTGCCGCAGGTTTTGCATACAAAGAAGGGTATCGCTTTTCGTATCTATCCTACTTGCTGATCGCTTTGCCGCTTACTTTATTGGCTTTGGTACTAGGCGGATGGTATTTATACACGTATATTTTATAATAAGATCTTGGAAAGGGGACGATTATGACGACAGAAAACAGATGGGAAGTCTCACAACTTGTCGAACCGGAATTGATCGGTGAAGAATTGACGGGAGCTGTGATCGATCTTTGCCGCAGCAAAGCAGAGGAATTTCAATTTCTCGGTTATGAGCATACAACTTGGGAAGAAGTATGGAACTGCGTTAATCATAAATACGTCAATAAACCTGAACCACCGCTACACCAAATGGTCAATGATATTTTAACACTGCGTGCAGACGGGATGATGAACTACTTGACTCTTGCCGCATTGAAAGAAGCTCCCTTTTCATAAAGGGCAGCCTTTATTTTTGATTCATTGACTCCATTTTACGGCGTCGCTATAATGGGAATATTGAGAAAAAAGGGGGAACCAGAAACGGCATGAAGAGAATTGTCAGTTTCATTGTTATTGTGCTCGTCTCGATCGGAGTCATGATATGGAGCACGCCTAACTTATTGAATTCAGTAAGATTGGGACTGGATTTAAAAGGGGGCTTCGAGATTCTTTACGAGGCGTCACCAATGACAGGCGGATCAGAAGTCACCCGAGAATCCCTGCTTGAAACAGCAAAGAGTCTCGAAAAACGTGTGGATGCTCTCGGAGGAAGCGAGCCCGAGATCACAACCGAAGGAAACAACCGGATTCGTCTTCGAATTGCGGGAGTTACCGACGAGAAAGCTGTAAGGGAACGAATTAAAGAACCCGCTAACTTGACGTTCCGTAGCATGGGGAACACTTCGGACACAAGCGCGCAAGACGAAGCGGCTACAGAAACAGAAGATGGAGCAACGGTAGAAGCTCCAGATTCCACGGATGCTGCCAATACGGATGCAGCTACAGATGCAGAAGAAGCTACAAGTACGGATGAAACACCTGCAGCAGAAGCAAATACCGATTCTACAGGAACCGGTACCGATGAAGCAGCAGGTACAGATACGGAAACGGCTACACCAGCCGATCCTTATCAAGGATTTGATAAGATCGAACTGACAGGTGAAGATTTCAAGCCTAACGGTGCTACTGTTGTATTGGATTCTTTGCAACGTCCAATGATTTCGATTGAACTGAACGATCCGAAAAAATTCGCAGAAGTGACAGGTCGTTTGGTTGGTCAACCGATGGCGATCTTCCTGGATGACGAATTGCTTTCCGCTCCTAGAGTCGAACAACAAATCTCAGGCGGAAGCGCACAAATTTCAGGTGATTTCACACGCGAAGAAGCAGCAAACTTGCGCGATACGATCAATTTAGGTGCTTTGCCGCTTAAATTGACTGAAAAATATTCGCAAAGTGTAGGCGCAACGCTCGGTCAATTGTCTCTTGACCAGACGCTTCGCGCAGGTATTATCGGCTCGATTATTATTTTGATTTTCATGGTCTTTATGTATCGGGTTCCAGGTCTGATTGCTGCATTCTGTCTCATTATTCATACGTGGGGGACGATTCTGGTCTTCATATGGGCAGATATAACGCTGACCTTACCGGGTATTGCCGCTTTCATATTGGGCATAGGTATGGCGGTCGACGCCAATATCATTACTTCCGAACGGATCAAAGAAGAAATACGAAGCGGAAAAAGTATTTTGTCGGCATTCCGTGCCGGTAGCAAAAGCTCGTTCCGTACCGTTATGGACGCTCAAATTACAACACTGATTGCCGGAGCCGTAATGTTCTGGCTCGGTACAGGATCGGTTCGCGGATTCGCGTTGGTTCTGATGATCGATATCGTTACGAGTATCATCACGAACGTCTTCCTGTCGCGTTACTTGCTCTCGTTGCTGATCAAAGCGAAATCTTTGACTAAGCCATCGTATTTCGGAGTGAAGGGAAGTGAAATTCGTGAGCTCTAAGAATCTATCATCAAGTTCCAAATGGAATTTCAATTTTATCAGATCGAGTAAGTACTTTTACGGATTTTCGCTGTTGATTACTTTGGCTGGTATCATCAGCCTTTCGATCTTCGGATTGAACTACGGCGTTGATTTCCGCTCTGGCTCGAACGTAGACGTATCGGTATCTAAAGCTGTAACGCAAGCTCAAGTCGAAAAAGTGCTGAGTGATGCGAAACTTGATCAGGAAGCAAATATTACGGCGGGTAATGACCGCGTGAATATCCGTTTCCCGGAAGTGCTGACCGATACACAATCGCAGGCGCTTCAATCGACATTCAATAGCCAAATCGACGATAAAGCTTCTTACGAGATCAATACCGTAGACACCGAGATGGCAAAAGAATTGGAACGGAACGCTTTGCTTGCGATTATCGTGGCAAGTGTCGGAATCATGATTTATATCACGATTCGTTTCGAATGGCGATTTGCTTTGTCGGCAATCGTCGCTTTACTGCATGACGCTTTCCTCGTTATCAGCGTATTCTCGATTTTGCGTCTCGAGGTCAATCTAACCTTCATTGTTGCGATTTTGACCATTATCGGTTTCTCGATTAACGATACCGTCGTTATCTTCGACCGAGTTCGAGAAAACTTGCGCTTTGCGAAAAAGCAAACGCCTGGCGATCTCGAAGATGTCGTAAACAAAAGTATTTCGCAAACGATGACTCGCTCGCTCGGTACGGTATTCACCGTATTCATTGCAGCTTTCGCGTTGCTGATCTTAGGTAGCGAATCGATCCGTATGTTCTCGTTGGCTATGGTTCTTGGTTTGCTGTTCGGTACGTATTCTTCGATCTTTATCGCAAGCCCATTGTGGTTGGCGTTAAGAAACAAAAAAAAGCCGTCCGCGGTTAAACCGTCCAAAGCGACGAATTAATATCTTTACGGCAGCCGCGTCCTATATTTGAGACGCGGCTTTTGTTATTTTTTAAACACAATCAAGTTCGCTGGGAAAGGGGAATCAATATGGCGGTCCGTCAACAAAGCAGCATGAACTCTACAGGTTGGGCCGGTACCTATCTGCTTGGTTTTACTATATTGTTAAAAGGTATCGGAGGCTGGTTTGGGGGGAGCCAAGCTCTGTTGGTGGATGCGCTAAATTCCGTTTCTGATGCTTTTCACAGCAGAAATTCCAAATCTCGTTCTTCGATGTTAGGGGTTCGAACTTTAGTTGTAGCACTGATTATCGTGGGGCTAATCGAAGTTTTTATAAAAACGATTAAGAATATACAAAGCGGTATGAATCTTGTACCTAATGGTTGGGCAGTTGCTGCTTTTTTGGTTACGGTAGTGATCAGCCAAATCGTTTTTATGTTCGGGTATCGAAGCCGGCTGTATGGTGATCGTCAACAGGCTTACTTTTATCTATCTCAGCATCGGATGTCTATGTATGTATGGATCTGCGTAGCTTTAGGCATGGCTTTATCGATCGCAGGAAGCGGATTTGATATTTCTTTTCTCACGTATGCAGATTCAGTGGTCGCTTTAATGGTCTCTGTATTTGTTGCAGTTAAAGGATTAGTACTTTTGCAAGCCACAACCGCTACGTCTTCAAAAGATCCTCTACGTACAGTTGACTCTAGACCTTTTATCGAGACGGTTCAACGGATTCAAGGCGTTCTCGAAGTTCGAGCTTTGAAAGCTATCGAATCTTTTGAAACGGTGACGATCGAAGCCGTACTTAGCGTCAACCCTCGGATCACGGTCAAAGAAGCCGAAGATATTTCTCAGCGTGCTCGCGATTTGTTGATGCAACGTTTTGTGCAAGTCATTGAAGTGCGGATTAGAATCGAACCTTATCATACAGGCTATCCGTACAAATCTAATGAAGAACTTCCTGACAATAAAGAAGAGCCAACAATTGTTCAATAATACCGGACGTGGTACTTCGCTGCGTTCGGTTTTATCATGTTAGACCTTATCCAGTTAAGTCTCAAAAAGGTAGGTGAGTGTGTGCTTCATTCCAAATATCAATGGAAGATTGCAACGCCGGAAAAAGAAGCGGTTCATACATTAAGCGAGGAGATTGGCGCATCTCCGTTATTATCTTCGCTACTTGTTAATCGAGGATACGATACGCCAGATGCCGCAACAGAGTTTTTGCAAGATCATACCGATTTGACGAAGCTGCACGACCCTTTTTTACTGCACGGAATGAAGCAAGCTGTAGAACGTATTCGCGAGGCTTTGGAACAAAAAGAACGGATCTGGGTGTACGGTGACTATGATGCGGACGGAGTATCCAGTACCTCGCTCATGATCCGTTTGCTCACGCGACTCCAAGCGAACTTTGGAACTTATATTCCGCATCGCTCCAAAGAAGGATATGGGCTGCATAACCACGCAATCGATCAAGCAGCCGCAGAAGGCGTCAAGCTAATTATAACGGTGGATACAGGCATCAGTGCCGTTAACCAGATCGCTTATGCGACTTCACTCGGGATCGATACTGTAGTAACCGATCACCACGAAGCTCCTGCAGTATTGCCGAAAGCCATCGCGCTCGTGAATCCTAAACTTCCAATGTGCGAGTATCCGTTTAAAGGGTTAGCCGGGGTAGGGGTTGCTTTTAAACTATGTCATGCCTTGTTAGGCGCGCCGCCGGAAGAATGGCTGGATACGGTTGCGATCGGTACGGTTGCCGATCTTATGCCTCTTGTAGACGAAAATCGGATCTTGGTGGCAAAAGGTATTCAACAGATGCAAACTCATCCGTCGCTCGGGGTCAAAGAATTGTTAGCCGTAGCGGGAAGTCAACCGGAACAACTCAATTCGGTCGGGATCGCTTTTGCGATTGCACCGCGTATCAATGCTAGCGGTAGGCTCGATCATGCGAACCGAGCGGTCGACCTGTTGACTACGGATGAAGCTGATCGCGCAGAGCATTTGGCTTCAGTCCTGGATCTGCTTAACAAAGATCGTCAAAAAAATGTCGAAGACATTGTTGCGGAAGCGATCCGAAAGTTAGAGCGTCGGATTGCCGAGGCAGACGGCGTCGTTCCTCATGTCATTGTGTTGGCGGGCGAAGGTTGGAATGTCGGCGTGGTCGGGATCGTCGCTTCAAAAATTTTGGAGCGGTATTATCGTCCAACGATTATATTGGGCATCGATACAGAAAAAGGCACCTGCAAAGGATCAGCGCGTTCGATTCCGAACTTCGATATTTATGAAGCGCTGCTATCTGTCGAAAATACGATGCAGCATTTTGGCGGGCACCCTGCGGCAGCGGGAATGAGCCTGGAACGTGAACAACTTGAAGCTTTCGATCAAGGATTGAATGAATATGCAGCAAACAAACTGCTTCCCGAGGATCTGATTCCTGTGATCGAAGCAGAGACCGAATGTAGCTTGGCAGACATTCCGATCCAGGTGATCGAAGAGTTGGATCGGTTGGCTCCATTCGGGATGAGCAATCCGACACCTCAGCTTGTGTTCCGCAAGGTCAAACTTCAACGGGTGCTGACGATGGGAAAAACGAATAATCATTTGAAGTTGGTGATCGAGCAAGACGGATGCGTCGTCGAAGCAGTCGCTTTTGGTAAAGGCGCATTAGCCGATTATCTGAGCGAAGGTGATCTATTGGATATATTGGCAGAGACGAGCATCAATGAATGGAGAGGCAACCGGAAACCTCAATTGATGGTACGCGACCTCGCTTTACCTGGTTTTCAAGTCTTTGATCGACGTTCTCCTATGAATTCGGCAGAGACTGTCGAACAATTTTGCAAAAAAGCAAAGCAATGGATCGCATGTGAACCGCAGCAAGTCATGGTGGCTTTGAACGAAACGACTTTAAAAGTTTCACAGAAGACCCTAGCGCATCTGCCGCTTTGGCTGTATGATAAATATTCCGGGATTCAAGGAACGGAAAGCGAGCAGCCGCTTATCAAGCCGACCGAGACACGTACTTTATTTCTACTGGATTTGCCGGATACTTCTGTGCAACTGGATGAATTATTGGCTAACTTTCCTATATTGGAAAATATCGTGCTGCTGTATCCGGCAAGCGGGCCTTCTGCCGAGCGACTCAGCGAACCAAGCCGGGAAAAGATCAAAACGATCTATGTCGAGCTCAGGCGCGCTGCGGGAGGCAAGGTGAACGAAGAACAATTAATTCGGCATCTGTCTAAAGTCTCGGGTTTTTCACTGCGCATGATTCGAATGACGCTGGACGTATTCGAAGAATTGCAGTTTATTATTCGAGAAGAGATGACAGTGACCGCCAATCCGACTCCGCCGAAAGCGGCGCTAGATTCGGCGGCTGCGTACCGCAACTTGCAAGAAGCGGAAGCGGTTGAGCGAGTGATGTTAGGGCCGGGAGAAGATCTCGGAATATGGCTAACGCAGCGATTACACCATGTCCGAACCGCAAATGCGGATACGACTTTATCTTTTTCGCTTTCGTAGCGGAAACGTTATATCATTTTCGTCATCAAACGGGATAACGCTATTTCTTCTGTCGAACCATCCGGGAACAAGATTTAGGAGGAGATTCATTTGGATTTTAACCAACATATTCGCGTGATTCCTGATTTTCCAAAAGCGGGGATTAGTTTCAAAGACATCACAACGTTGCTTGGCAACGGACCAGCTTACCGCGAAGCGATCGACGCTTTGAAAAAGCAGGTAGAGCATTTGAAAATCGACCTGATTGCAGGGCCAGAAGCTCGTGGATTCGTCGTGGGGGCACCTTTGGCATATGCGCTGGGCGTTGGCTTTGTTCCGATTCGTAAAAGCGGCAAACTGCCTTATCAAACGGTAGAAGTCGAATACGAATTGGAATACGGAACAGACAAATTGGCGATGCATATCGACGCGGTAGCAAAAGGGCAAAACGTCCTGATCGCTGACGACTTGCTCGCAACTGGCGGTACGATTGCAACGTCTGTGGATTTGGTTCACCGATTGGGAGGCAACGTCGTTGGCGCAGCTTTCTTGATCGAATTGGAAGAGTTAAACGGACGCAGCCGTCTGAACGATATTGAAGTGTTTAACCTAATCAAAGGCTAAGCAATTATTCTTTTAATAACTAAGAATGTGCTTAAAAACCCGTGATTTGATACCCCGCGAAGCAAGCGGGAGCAAATTACGGGTTTTTCGTCTTTTCAGAACCTTTTTCGCCAAAAAAGATAAAAAAAGAACGAAAACCCGAATTTTTTTGAAACCCTTTGGGTTGGGTCACGTATTACGTAATGAGACTCGGCGGATGAGCCTCTTTTCGTATTGGCGTCACTTTTTCCGCAGTCCATATTTTAGAGTTAAGGAGGGGGATAAAATGTCTGTAATTAGAGAAACCGATCTTCCGGGGATTGGACGTAAGTTTTTGATCGACACGGAAGAAGGAGACCGCTTTATCGTCATCGTCCATGAAGACGGAAAGCGAGAACTGTTTTGCCCATTGCCGGAGGAACCGGAAGAATTGATGCGCGTGATGACGATGACCGATACGGAAGCTCGTCAGCTTGGCGGTATTGTAGGCGGGATGAACTACCAGCCAACAGCACTGGAAAAAGTCGAGCATACGATCGATCAATTGTCGATTGAGTGGTACAAGCTCAAAAAAGGCTTCAAAGCGATTGGTCGTTCGATCGGTGAACTGAAAGTCCGCGAGAATACAGGAACAGTCGTGATCGCTTCGCTCGACAAAATGCACAAACAAACGGTTAGCCCAGGGCCTGATTATGTGTTGGCTGAAGGCATGACGTTAGTCTTAGCTGGCGAACGCCAAAATATTCAGAAGTTGAAAAGGATATTGGAAGTAGGTGAGGCTTGATGGATCATATGGTGTTCGAAGTCGGGATCGCGGTTTTATTGATTGCGCTCGCCGGTTTCCTCTCCGCTAAACTTCGCTTTTCCGTAGTTCCTTTTTATATCCTCGCAGGTATGGCTGTCGGACCGCATGCTCCGCATTTTGGTTTGATCGACCTTCGATTTATTGAAAGTGCGGAACTGATTAACTTTATGGGTCGTCTTGGCGTTATCTTTTTACTGTTTTACTTGGGTCTTGAATTTTCGGTCGGACGTTTGGCGAAAGCCGGTAAATCAATTGCAATCGGCGGCTCGATCTATATCGGGATTAACTTTACGCTCGGATTGTTGTTCGGTCTGATCTGTGGATTCCCGATTTTGGAAACACTCGTGATTGCAGGGGTTACGACGATCTCATCTAGTGCGATTGTAGCTAAAGTGCTAGTCGATCTAAGACGAACCGCTAATCCGGAAACCGAAATGATTTTGGGTATTATCATGTTCGAAGACGTATTCCTTGCTGTGTATCTGTCGATTTTGTCCGGTTTGCTGCTCAGCGGCGCGACCACACTCGGCGGCGTACTTCTTTCTGCGGGAATCGCGCTTGGCTATATGTTGCTTGTACTGATTGTCGGCAGATTGCTGATTCCGGTCTTGAACAAGCTACTTGGCGTTTCTTCCAACGAAATCTTTTTGACTACCGTGTTCGCCATGCTATTTATCGTAGCTGGATTTTCGGAAACGATTCATGTGGCGGAAGCGATTGGAGCCTTATTGGTAGGTCTGGTATTAGCCGAAACCAAGCATATGCACCGGATTGAAAAAGCGATCTTGCCTTTCCGAGATTTTTTCGGCGCTTTATTCTTCTTCAGCTTCGGTCTTACGATCGATCCACTGAGTCTAAAAGGAAATGCGGTATGGCTTGCGATTGGTGCGGTGATTCTTACGATTATCGGTAACTATACAGCGGGAATGTTGGCTGGGCGTAGCGGCAAACTTTCACCGAAAGCTTCTTCTAACGTAGGTTTGACAATCGTGTCTCGCGGTGAGTTTTCGATCATTATGGCGAATCTCGGCGCAGCAGGCGGTCTGATGGCGATCTTGCAACCTTTTGCAGCTATCTATGTCTTGATCTTAGCTGTTCTCGGGCCTTTCTTGACGAAAGAATCAGCAATGGTGCATAAGTTCGTGACCAAGATTGTTCCGATCAAATGGATGAAAGCCAAAAGCGGTGGAGACAAATTGCAGTAACCTAATCAATAGAGATAAAGAAAAATGAGAGACAGGAATTATTTTCCTATAACATGGATCGGCAGTGACTGTGATTCCGGGTTTCCGTATCATGGGAAAATAACTCGTGAGCCTATGAGGCAAAAAAAGTGTATGAAAAAAGACCGTGCGTTCTTCTTGGCGAAGAATGACACGGTCTTTTGTTGATTTTACAAATCTGGAGTTTTGGTTTCCGTAGTCAATTCTTCTTTTTCATTAGAAATCCCGAAGATTTGAATAAAGCGGAAAATCAGGTTCAATACGATGCCGACGATGGTAGCGAGCGCCATACCTTTTAACGAAACTTCACCGATCGTCAATGTAACGCCGCTAAGCCCTGTGGCTAAAATAACAGCTGCAAGCAGCATATTGACCGATTTGGAAAAATCGACTTTTTGCTCGACGAAGATACGTAGGCCGGATACCGCGATAACACCGAATAACAAGAGCGATACGCCGCCCATAACCGGACCCGGAATATTCGCAACAGCTGCGGAAAACGTACCGGAAAACGATAGTAGAATTGCGATGATCGCAGCTCCGCCGACAACGAATACAGAGTAGACGCGAGTCAACGCCATAACGCCGATATTTTCGCCGTAAGTCGTATTTGGAGTTGAGCCTACAAAACCGGACAATACAGTCGATACGCCGTTACCGAGTAGCGAACGATGCAACCCCGGATCTTTGGACAAGTCTTTGCCGACAATATTGCTTGTAACCAATAAGTGACCGATATGTTCGACAATAACGACGAGAGCAGCCGGTAAGATCGTCAGAATAGCGGCGATATCCCAAGTCGGTGTCGTGAAGTTCGGCATCGATAAGAAGCTGGCTTCGGAAACAGCGGCAGTATCTACTTCGCCTAACGCATAAGCCAAGATATAACCGACCGCGATCCCGATCAGAATATGTATGATTTTCGGGAAGCCACGGAATAATACAGCACCCAATACGGTAACCGCCAAAGTGACAAGCGAAATGATAATGGCATTGGAACTGTATACGACTGCTTTTGTATCTGGATCCACACTTCCCAGAAGACCGGCAAGATCGGCAGCAACCGGAAGGAGTTCAAGGCCAATCAGAGCGACTACGCAGCCCATAACAACTGGCGGGAACATAAAGTCGATCCAGCGGGTGCCTGCGACTTTGACAATCCAAGCGACAAGGATAAACACGATGCCGATGACAATAAAAGCGCCGAGTGCTTTGGAATAGTTCTCCATATTACCTGGCGTAACAAGGACTGCTCCGACTGGAACAAGGAACGCAAAACTCGAGCCGAGATAAGCCGGGATTTTACCTTTACAGATCAGGATGTAGAGCAGGGTGCCGATACCGTTCATCAGCAAGATGACGCTTGGATCGACGCCGAAAATATTCGGAACCAAAACCGTACTGCCAAACATGGCGAACAAATGCTGGATACTGAGTAACAGACCGGGACCGAATGCAGGTCTTTCATGAACTTGGATTTCGCGTTGCAAACATTCTCACTCCTCAAAGACATAGGATAGAGCCGCTTTGAAAGATTCAAGCAGCGGCTTTTGAACAAAAAACGACGTTAGACCGCAGCGACAGATCGTAATCAAAACCGCTACATCCGCACGAAATTTATCATCTTAGCTAGATTACAGACAAATTTTCTTTTTTTCAATAACATTTTCGAGAAAATACGGATTATCTTTCGGATTTAGAGCATAGATCGATAGTCTAAGAACAAAGTATGGTATTCAATGAGCTTTTCATGAAGAAAGCAATTATTTAAGTGCACGCATTGACGCGGATTGGGCTAAAAGGCATAATGAAAGGAAACTCTATCGAACATGCCTGAATGCGCTATTCGCAGACAGGCTTCATTTTCTTATAGAAAGGAATCTTGAAGGACTAAATGGGCATTGAACGATTACTTGAAAAGGCGTCCGTTTACATCCGAGAGTCGGATCTTCCGCGTATCCGGGAAGCCTACGAATTTGCTGATAAGGCCCATCACGGCCAAGTCCGAAAGTCCGGCGAACCGTACATTCTGCACCCGCTGGCGGTTGCAGATATTGTTGTGGGTATGCAGATGGATACGACCTCGATCGAAGCGGCTTTATTGCACGACGTAGTCGAAGATACGACTGTCTCGTTGGAAGAGATTCGTACCCATTTCGGCGAAACTTGCGCGATGCTTGTGGACGGGCTTACAAAGCTTGAGCGTATTAAGTTCCGTTCCAAAGAAGAACAGCAAAATGAAAACTATCGCAAAATGTTTATCGCGATGGCTCAAGATATCCGTGTAATTGTTATTAAATTGGCAGACCGTCTGCACAATATGCGTACACTGAAACACCAATCGGAAGAAGGACAACGGCGTATTGCTTATGAGACGCTGGAAATCTTTTGTCCGGTTGCGGATCGTCTCGGTATTTCGGCAATCAAATGGGAGATGGAAGATATTGCGCTGCGGTATCTGAATCCTCAGCAGTATTACCGTATTGCCAATCTGATGCACAAAAAGCGCGCGGAGCGCGAGCAGTTCATTTCCGATGTTATCGGTCGGATCCGCGAGAAGCTAGCGGAAATGGGCATTGAAGCGGATCTTTCGGGACGTCCGAAGCATATTTATAGCGTCTACAAAAAAATGACAAGCAAAAACAAGCAGTTTAACGAAATTTATGATCTGCTTGCGATTCGAGTATTGGTCGATAATGTCAAAGACTGTTATGCGACGCTTGGCATCATCCATACGTTGTGGAAGCCGATGCCAGGACGTTTCAAAGACTATATCGCCATGCCAAAAGCGAACATGTATCAATCGCTGCATACGACGGTTGTCGGTCCAAACGGCGAACCGACCGAAGTACAGATTCGTACATGGGATATGCACCGCACCGCGGAATTCGGTATCGCGGCGCATTGGGCGTACAAAGAAGGTACGATTATTTCGCCTTCTAGCGGCATCGAAAATAAAATGCCGTTTTTCAAAGAAATTATCGAATTGCAAAATGAAGCGAAAGACGCATCGGAATTCGTGGAATCGCTCAAAATGGATTTCTTCTCCGACCTCGTCTTTGTGTTTACGCCTAAAGGTCAAGTGATCGAACTTCCCAATGGGTCGGGACCGCTTGATTTTGCTTACCGGATTCATACGGAGATCGGCAACCGTACAATCGGCTCCAAAGTCAACGGACGTATTGTACCGCTCGATCATAAGCTGAAAACGGGCGATATCGTCGAAATTTTAACATCCAAACATTCGTATGGACCGAGTCAGGATTGGGTGAAAATTGCTCAATCGTCTCATGCTCGAAGTAAAATTAAACAATGGTTTAAAAAAGAACGTCGTGAAGAAAATGTAGAAAAAGGCCGTGAAGGACTGGAGCGCGAGATTAAAAAACTTGGGCTTGAAGTGTCGGAATGGCTGAGTGACGATAAATTGCTTGAAGTCGCGAATAAGTTCTCGTTCAATGATACGGATGATATGTTGTCTGCGATTGGTTTCAACGGGATTACCGCTTCACAAGTGGTAACGCGATTGACCGAAAAATGGCGCCGTGAACAAGAAGAAAACAGCAATCATCTGGAATTGACGAACGAGATTCGCGAAGTAAAAGCCGCTCCTGCGGATAAAGACAAAAAGCGTCCGACGAACGGCGTCAAAGTCAAAGGAGCCAGCAATCTGCTTGTTCGTTTTGCGCGCTGTTGCAATCCGGTTCCGGGCGACGATATCGTCGGCTATATCACAAGAGGACGCGGCGTATCTGTACACCGCACGGATTGTACCAATATCCCGGGGGCCAATGATGGCGCCGAAGCAGGTCGCGTAATCGAAGTGGAGTGGGAAGATGCGGTCGAATCGAGCTTTAGCGTCGATATCGAGATTACGGGCCTTGATCGTCGAGACTTCTTGAACGAAGTGCTGCAAGCCATATCGGAAAGCAAAACAAATATGACTGCGGTCTCTGGACGCGCAGACAAAAATAAAATGGCTTTGGTGCATATCACGATCCTGATTCGCAACACCGAGCATTTGCAGTCGGTTGTTGAACGTATCAAACGCGTACGTGATGTCTATACGGTGCATCGAATCATGCAATAAAAGGTTGCCTTCTACAAAGGTAATCGGTTTGGAAAAGGAGTTTGGCTGAAATGCGAATCGTAATTCAACGTTGTAAATCGGCTTCGGTAGAAGTCGAAGGCAAAACGGTCGGCGAGATTGGCTCAGGGCTGATGATTCTAGTCGGAGTTACCGAAGGCGATACGCTTAAAGACGCTTCTTATTTAGCGGATAAAGCGGCAGGGCTGCGGATTTTCGAAGACGAAGCCGGAAAAATGAATCACAGCGTTGAAGATGTCGGGGGTTCGATCTTGTCGGTCTCGCAATTTACGTTGTACGGAGATTGCCGCAAAGGGCGTCGTCCAAACTTTATGGCTGCGGCAAAGCCAGAGCCTGCTCTGGAGTTGTACGAAGCTTTTAACGAAGCGCTGCGTGCGCGAGGATTGATTGTCGAAACCGGTGTGTTCGGTGCGATGATGGATGTATCTTTAGTGAACTCAGGGCCAGTGACGTTAATCATTGATAGCCGCGATTGAGTAGAATAAACCGCTTGGATAGCCTTAGGGCAAAGCCAAGCGGTTTTTCTTTTTTCCAACTTTTCGATGTTAGAAGTGCAAGACGGCAGGGTAATAAGAAAGCGAGAACCAATCCTATCAAGTTATGGATACTGCCGAGAGGAGTTTTGAACATTATGAGTAAAGTCGCATTTTTGCTTGCCAACGAATTTGAAGATTCCGAAATGCAGGTTCCTTACGATGAAGTGAAAAAAGCCGGGCATACCGCTGAAATTATCGGTCTTAAAGCCGGCGAGACGGTCAAAGGCAAACTGGGCAAAGAAGAATATACAACGGAAAAAGCAATCTCCGATGTCAATGCGTCGGACTATGATGCTGTTGTGATTCCAGGCGGTTCTTCTCCAGAAAACTTGCGTTTGGATGAACATATCATTCAATTCGTAAAAGACATCAATGCTTCCAAAAAGCCGATTGCAGCGATTTGTCACGGACCGCAAATTTTGGCAAGTGCTGATCTGCTCAAAGGTCGCACCATCACTTCATATCCAGCTTTGCAAGACGATATGAAAAATGCAGGCGCACAATTCAACGATAAAGAAGTGGTTGTCGATGGCAACTTTATCACTTCGCGTACGCCTGACGATGAACCCGCTTTTGTACGCGAGTTGCTGAACGTTTTGTAAGTTACGGTTATACATGAAATCCCTATAGATGAACATGGAATCATCCAACTAAAGGAGGGAATAGAAATGTCGAAACATATCCAAGCTTATTTTAAAACAGAAAGCGAAGCCGAAGGTGCAAGAATGAGCCTAATGACGTTCACAACAGAGCAGCTTGAAGTTGGTGAACTGCAAGGCGGTGTAGGTTTTGGCGGGGATCGCGGCGGTCGCGTCGTCGTGCCTTTGCTGCCATTGACCGGAGCGAATAACACAACCTATACAGGCGGAACCGCTGCTGCTGGCGGCGCGGGAAGCATGATCGGAGATCAAGCTGTACCTGTACCTTCTCCGGCCGCAAGTCGCGATGTAGGTGGGCGTCCTGTCGATAAAGACGATGTCGAAGACGTGAATGAGAACGCTTCCGATGCTGATCTACGCGATCTGACGTATACGCTCTCTGCAAAAGTCAAAGAAGAAGATTATGCGGATGTCGTGCGTAAACTTCGTAATAACAACGGATTTGTACACGTCTACGATTGATCATTTGTCATACAACTGTAATCTAAGAAACATGTTCTTTTAACAAGAGATTGTTATAGTAAGGGCATGACCCCCTTAGATAAATTTGGAAGACCCACAGCAGCAGGCTGTGGGTCTCTTTTTTTGTAACATTACTCAAATGGTTGACTTTAGTCATGTACTTGATTACAATCATAAAATATAACAAACGCGGTGAGAGTTTTCAGTCTGTAATTAGCTGATCATCTTATTGCGCATATGACGATTCGATGATGGGAAAAAGTATCTTGGATTTTGAAGCGCACAAGAGAGGAATTCCGTGGCTGGAAGAATTCCGCGCAGCGACCAAGCGAAAGACCTCCCTGAGAACGCACGGCGAGAACCGGAAAAAGCAGCGAAGCACCGCAGTGGAATTCGCACTTTTTGGAGGATGATTAGCCGATGCGCGAAATAGGCGGGCGTTAACCGTCGTTAATGAAGCGAGTAGGCGTTCTTTGGAACATACTCGAAATGTGGGTGGCACCACGGGAGATTCGTAAATACGATCCCTCGTCCCTGTACTATGCGAAAAACGGCATAGGCAGCGGACGGGGGCTTTTTGGTATTTTTATCATGAGAACTTGGGCTGTATGAGCCAAAAAGAAAGGAACGGAAACCATGGATTTTCAAAAACCGAAAGGCACGCTCGATTTTTTGCCGGGTACGGTAGAAAAATGGCAGTATGTCGAAACGAAAGCACGCGATTTATGCAGACGATTTAATTACAGCGAAATTCGTACACCTATTTTCGAATACACGCAATTGTTCCAACGCGGTGTAGGCGAAACGACAGACATCGTCCAAAAAGAAATGTTCTCGTTCCAAGATATGGGAGGACGCGGCATGACGCTTCGCCCGGAAGGAACAGCAGGCGTCGTTCGCGCTTATGTGGAGAATAAAATTTACGGCGAACCCGATGTATCCAAACTCTATTATATTGGACCGATGTTCCGTCAAGAACGCCCGCAAGCTGGACGCTATCGTCAATTCCATCAGTTCGGGATCGAAGCAATCGGTTCGGTCGAACCAGCGATCGATGCAGAAGTGATTGCATTCGGCTTGCAATTTTTCGAAGATATCGGTCTGAAAGGAACAAGCGTTGAAATCAATTCGGTCGGCAACGCGGCAACGCGCGCCGATTACAACGAAAAGCTGTTGGCATTTTTGAATCCGATGCGCGATAGTCTGTGCAAAGATTGTCAAAACCGGATCGACCGCAACCCGCTGCGTGTACTGGATTGCAAAGTCGACCATGATAAATTTACGGATGCGCCTTCGATTTTGGATAGTTTGGATGAAGAAAGCCGAATCCACTTTGAAGCGGTGCAACGTAATTTGGATGCGATGGGCGTCGCGTATACGATCAATCACCGTTTGGTACGTGGGCTTGATTATTACACGCTAACGGCGTTCGAGTTCAAAACAAAAAGCGGCATCGGCGCGATTGATACAATCGGCGGCGGCGGTCGTTACAACAAACTGGTTGCCGAAGTCGGCGGCCCGGATCAACCGGGAATCGGGATGGCAATCGGCATGGAACGTCTACAACTGCTGCTTGCCGATCAACAAACGCAGATCGATGCTACGAATCCGCTTGATATTTACCTGATCGGGCTGGGCGAGAAAGCGAACGAAGAAATCACGAAGCAGCTTCATAAACTTCGTCGTCTGGGCTTCTCCGCAGAGCGCGATTATCTGGACCGTAAAATGAAGGCGCAAATGAAATCGGCAGATCGCCTGAATGCGCGTTATACCGCTATTTTGGGCGACGATGAATTAGAACGCGGCGAAATTGCGGTGAAGTCGATGGAAACGCGTGAACAAGTAACGGTACCGCTGAGCGAATTAGCATCGGCACTGAAGTAGAAGAATACGATAAAACTTTTCAGATAAAAAGGAGATTACTATTATGATGCTCAGAACTCATCATTGCGGGCAAATTACGTCCGATCAAATCGGAGAAACGGTAACGCTGAACGGCTGGGTGCAAACTCGTCGTGACCTCGGCGGCGTACTCTTTATCGATCTGCGCGATCGCAGCGGTATCGTACAAGTCGTATTCAACCCGGCTTACTCCGGTGAAGCTTTGCAAACCGCAGAGCGTGTACGTACCGAATATGTACTTGCTGTAAAAGGAACCGTGGTGAAACGCGAAGAAGAAACCGTGAACAAAAACTTGCCAACGGGTGAGCTAGAAGTTCGCGTAACCGAGATCGAAGTCTTGAACGCTGCAAAAACACCTCCGTTCTTTATCGAAGACGGCATCGAAGTGGATGAAGCGTTGCGCCTGAAATATCGTTACTTGGACTTGCGTCGTCCAGAAATGCAAAAAACATTGATGCTGCGTTCGCAATCGGCAAAAATTTTCCGCAACTTCCTTGACGATCAAGGTTTTGTTGAAGTTGAAACTCCGATTTTGACTAAAAGCACGCCGGAAGGCGCACGCGATTACTTGGTGCCAAGCCGTGTGCATGACGGAGAATTTTTTGCATTGCCGCAATCGCCGCAAATCTTCAAACAATTGCTTATGGTCAGCGGCTTGGAGCGTTACTACCAAATCGCTCGCTGCTTCCGCGACGAAGACCTTCGTGCTGACCGTCAACCTGAGTTTACGCAAGTCGACTTGGAGATGTCCTTCGTGAATCGCGACGATATTTTGGGTATGATCGAAGAATTGATGGCGAAATTGTTCCGCGAAACGGTAGGCGTAGATGTTCAACTTCCGTTCCAACGTCTGACACATGCTGAAGCTATGAGCAAATACGGTTCGGACAAACCGGATCTGCGCTTTGGTATGGAATTGGTTGATGTCGGCGATATCGTCGAAACCAGCGAAGTAAAAGTCTTTGCTTCTGTTATCGCGGGCGGCGGGCAAGTTAAAGTATTGAACGCAAAAGGCTGCGGAACATGGACACGTAAAGAAATCGATGATCTGGGTCCTTACGCGGCTCGTTACGGAGCAAAAGGTCTGGCATGGATTCAAGTGAAAGAAGACGGCTTTAAAGGCCCGATCGTTAAATTCATGAGCGAAGAAGTCATTCAAGCGCTGCGTGAGCGTACCGATGCCGAAGTTGGCGACTTGCTGTTATTCTCCGCCGACAAAAAGCAGGTAGTAGCCGATGTACTCGGCGCGCTTCGTCTGAAAATCGGTCGTCAACTTGGATTGATCGACGACAGCATTTACAAATTTGCTTGGGTGCTTGATTTCCCACTGCTCAGCTACGACGAAGAATCCAAACGTTATGTCGCAGAACACCATCCATTCACACGTCCGCTTGCGGAAGACTTGGATAAGTTCGAGACGGATCCGGGTTCGGTTCGCGCGCAAGCGTATGACCTTGTTCTGAACGGTTATGAAGTCGGCGGCGGTTCGCTGCGGATCTTCGAACACGACCTGCAACAAAAAATGTTCAGTCTGCTGGGCATTTCCGAAGAAACGGCGCAAGAACAATTCGGCTTCTTGCTGGATGCGTTCCAATACGGAACACCTCCACACGGCGGCTTCGCATTCGGTTTCGACCGTCTCGTGATGTTGTTGACGCAACGTACGAACTTGCGCGAAACTATTGCGTTCCCGAAAACAGCGAGCGCAACCGACGTTCTGATGAACGCGCCTTCGCCAGTGGAAAAAGCGCAATTGGATCAGCTGCATATCAAATTGGCTCCAAAACCTGCGAAAAAAGCTTCCGAAACCGAGCAAGCTTAAAAATTGTAAATACAGAGAAGGCAACCGATTTTCGTCGGTATGCCTTTTCCGTTTGATTGGACAACGATAAAATTGAAGGAGGTCAATGCAGCATGTTACATGCTTTTTCCAGAACCGAACTTGCACTTGGGCCTGAAGGAATTCAAGAATTAAAAAACAGTACGGTAGCTGTGTTGGGCATTGGCGGAGTTGGAGCGATGGCAGTCGAAGCTCTGGCACGTTCCGGTGTAGGTACGATTATTTTGATCGATAAAGATGTCGTAGACATTACGAATATCAACCGTCAAATCCATGCGCTGACGACTACAGTCGGTCAACAAAAAACGGAACTTATGGCAGAGCGGATCAAATTGATCAACCCAGACATTCAAGCGATCGTGCTGAATATGTTTTATACCGAAGAAACGTACGAAAAGCTATTCGAGCATAAGATCGATTATGTGGTCGATGCTTCCGATACGATTATCTACAAAATTCATATCATCAAAGAATGTCTAAGCCGCGGGATTCCGATCATTTCGAGTATGGGCGCGGCGAACAAACTGGATCCTTCCCGGTTCCAAATCGCGGATATTTCGAAAACGAAAGTCGATCCGATCGCCCGTATCATTCGCAACAAACTTCGAAAAGAAGACGGAATCAAAAAAGGCGTAAAAGTCGTATTTTCCACAGAAAAACCGATCAAGCCACGTCAAGACGTAACGGAGCAGATTGCACCGGAAGGCGCTAAAATCCGTAAAGCCAAACAGCCACCTGCGAGTAATGCGTATGTTCCTCCAGTTGCCGGTCTGATTATGGTGAGTGAAGTGGTTAAAGATTTGATGATTAATGCCGGGCATCCGCTGCCGGATCAAGAGTAAATAGGCGAAGAACTGCATATCGCTATAACTGACGTAAAGCTCTCAAACAGAGGGCTTTGCGTCTTTTTTGATAAGAGTTCCAAAAATAAAGTCGGCAAGCGCTGTTGAAATATGCTATGCTGGTAATCCTTTGCGCTTATCGCGTAATGATTTCTCGGCATTTTGTACAACGTAGCAAAAACTTGTATAAAGATTTGTTACGCAAGGTTCGAAAGAATCTATCGATTGTGAAGATCGAGGTGCAAAATGCTCATCTTAGGAGGTAACTGAAATGAGTGAAAATGTTCAAAGTGCCTATCGGGAAGAGCAAACCAAGTTGTCGACCGTTCTAGAAGAGATTGGAACACAGCTTGAGCGCCTTCGGGCGATTCCGGTCTATACCGGGCATGATTTTACCGAGCAAGTATTGGAAGCCGGACGCGAAGAACGTAGACAACGCTTAATGAAGTCAGAGCCGGAACCGTATTTTGGGCGTATGGATTTTGAAGAAGCGGGCAAAAACAAACCGTCGGCGCTGTACATTGGCAAAGCTGGATTGGACAATCTGGAACCGGGCAGTTTGCCGATTGTCGTCGATTGGCGTGCGCCGGTAGCGAGCTTGTTTTATTCGTTTACCGGCGGTGAGGAAAAAGTCGAATACGAAGCGCCTGAAGGTATCATCGGCGGCGAAGTACATCTCAAAAGAAATATCATGGTGCGCAAATCCGAACTTGAGCGCGTCGTGGATACTTATGTACGCGGAAGCGAAGAACCTGCGGTATCGGACGAGTTTTTGCTATATCGATTAGGCGAAAATAAAGACAATCGACTACGCGATATTGTATCGACGATTCAAGCCGAACAAGACCAGATTATTCGTGCGGACAAAAACAAAGCGCTGATTATTCAAGGTGTAGCCGGCAGTGGGAAAACGACCGTAGCGCTGCATCGCCTTGCTTTTTTACTGTATCAATATCAAGAACAAGTCTCGGCAGGAAAAATGATTATTTTCGCGCCTAACAGTATGTTCCTTGATTATATTTCGGGCGTACTTCCTGAGCTTGGCGTAGGCGATATCCAGCAGCGGACGTTTACCGATTGGGCAGCAAAACTAATGGATGTCGAATCCATGTTGGCAAATCCTGCGGAGACGTTGGATTTATGGTTTGGCGAAGCCGGAGGAGTAGCTCCAGGCGACGATGCACCGGGAAGATTCAAAGGCTCGGCTATGTTCCGAGATATGCTGGATGCAGCAGCTTCGGCACTTGAAGCCTCGGGTGCGCCGGAACTTGAATTTTCGCCGTGGGAAGACGCGGTGCTGCCTTATGAGACGATCTTGCATTGGTACAGGGAGGAGTATAAGCATTATTCCGCAGCCGGACGCAAAGAGCGGGTACTGGCTCGGATCCATCGCTGGATCGAGATGGAACTCAAATCGGTAAAACCTGAATCATTACGTAAAGAATATAAGAAAAAAGCATCTGCACGCGAAAAAGCCTATGCGAAAAAATGGCCGGATTTCAGCCCGCTGACGTTATACAAGCAAATTTTCGGAGCACTCAAAGATACACGCGGGATACTGCCGGAAGCTTCTTTTGCAGAGATTCCGGCATCGATCATCAAGTCGACCCGTGCGGATCTAAAATCAGGTCGGATCCGCGAAGAAGATCTACCGGCACTGCTGTATCTTCATCAAAAGTTAAATGGCGTCGATGGGATCGAACGGTTTGACCATATCGTGATCGACGAAGCCCAAGACTTTTCGCCGCTGCAAGTATCGGTATTGGATCGATTTGTGCGAGGGCATTCGTTTACGATTTTGGGCGATTTGTCTCAAGGGATTCACGCTTATAAAGGGGTACACAGCTGGAGCGAGATGAGCGATCTGTTCGGCGAACACGAAACGTCGTACCATGCACTTACTCGAAGTTACCGTTCGACGATGGAAATTATCGGTTTTGCCAATGCGATATTAGCAGGCGGAGTTCAAGACGCGATCCAAGCTGTACCTGTATTTCGGAGCGGGAACAAAGTACGATTGATCGACTTTGGCACCGAAAATGAACATGGGGGCGAGCAGATGGTTACTCAGGCGATCCGTGGTCTTTGGGGGCGTGAGCATAAGACGGTATCGGTGCTAACACGTACTCAAACCCAAGCTTCTAAGCTTTATGAAGTATTGAAGCCGATATTCCCGGAGCTGAATCTGATCGACGGCAGTATGACGCAATACGAAGGCGGGTTATCGGTATTGCCTTTGCATCTCTCTAAAGGGCTAGAATTTGACGCGGTCATTCTTGCGGATGCCGGATTGAAGCAGTACGGAGAATCGGAATGGGATGCCAAAATGCTTTACGTCGGATGTACGCGTGCCCTACACGAACTCTGGGTCTTGCATGGCGGCGAGCTGCCGAAATTTTTGCATGACGTCGAAGCTTGGAGCGAAGTTGGATTACCGGAATAAGAAAAAGCTGAGGCGATAGCGCCTCAGCTTTTTTTGCTTACACGGATTGTTGAGTCAACGTCGAGTCGTCTAACCCTTGATCTTCGGTATAGACCCTGTTGCGTCCTGCGGCTTTGGCACGGTATAACGCAGCGTCTGCTTTTCCGATTAATTCTTGGCATTCTTCATTACGACGAAATTGAGATACGCCAAAACTTGCGGTTACTTTATATTCGGTAGAAGGTGAATCGAATTCTATCAATTTACGCAATCGCTCCGCAACTTCAACAGCTTCGCCAAGCCGTGTATTCGGAAGCAACACCGCAAATTCTTCACCACCGAATCGAAAAGGTAGATCGCCGAATCGACTATAAGCTTGCAGCAATAAAGCGATATGGCGCAGTACGGTATCCCCTTCTTGATGACCTCTTGTATCGTTAAATAACTTAAAGCGATCCACATCCAGCAAGATCAGGCAAAATGGAAGGTTAGAGTCTGGAGCCGCTGAAGCTTCGTCTTTTAAACGAGCAATATTTTCATCAAAGTGTCTGCGGTTCCAAAGCCCGGTTAAACCGTCACGCAGTGCCAACGACTGAATGCGGTCTGTTTTTAGCGCATTGTCGATCACGGTTGCGATTAAAGGAACTAATTTTTCTAAACGTTGTATATGAGTTGGAGTGAAAAATTCGGAACGTACCGCATACAAATTTAAAATACCGACGACACGTGCTTCTTTTTTTAATAACAAGTGCATCGAAGACCTTATATCTTCTCCATATAACATTTCTCCGACATCGCCTGAAGGACGTTTATGTTCCCAATTTTCATAAAGAAAAGATTTTCCGCTTTGAATCATAATGCGCATAATCCGTTGTTCTTCATTGGACAACGATTCTTTGAGATTCAAATGATGTTCCCGAATAACCGCTTTGGATGTAAAGCGTCGATCATTATTTTGCATAGCCAGACTGATTCGATCGCATTGCACAAGGTTGCGCATATGTAGCAGCGTTTCCCGATACACATCCTGCACCGAACCCGCTTGATTTAACGCATTGATCATTTTGTAGGTGTCTTCGAGTTGTCCGCTCTCATAACGTAAATCTTCGCCCATTCGATCGAAAGCTTGAATCAATCGACTGAGTTCGCTGGATGTCGTGTACGAATGTCGATCTGATTGTGTCGTATTGCCTTCGTAAGCCGCAATGGCAGCATCAAGACCGGTCAATGGCAAAATCAGACGACGGATATGTTTGATAATAAACAGCACGTAAAAAGCGATTGAGATCATCACTATGATCCCCGTCAACGTCAAAGTCATTGTGATGCGAGAAATTAAATTTTCCCGATTTTGATTTCTTTTAATTGTAATGCGTGAGGACAGGTCATCGAATTTCGTATTCAAAGCGGTAAAAGTCTGCTCGCCTTCTTTCAACATATCGGGGCTTACCGATTCGCCGCGAAGCGAGCGTTCCATCATGAAACGGCTGTGTTGATTTTGCCAATGGTTGGCCTCGACGATCAAAGCATCGATTTCCTCAGAAAAAGCAGGTGTCAAAGAGCTTCTTTCTTTGAGCAATTGAGACACTTGAGCATAGTCTTTTGCCCCGCGGTCGTAATATGTTACAAAAGACTGTTGCCCGGTTAACGTAAAGCCGCGCTGTCCGCTTTCTTGTTCGACCATCGATTTCTCCAGAGAATCTAGATTTTCGCTCAATAAAGCTAAATTACGTACATGCAAATAGCTGTTTGTAATCACTTGATGTTGAAACAGATAGCCAAAGCTTAGCAGGAGCGCGAATACCACTAAGAAAGCTATGCTGAATCGGATTAGCAGCAAGCCCAATTTAGTTTCGTTATCGATTCGAAACAGGCTGCGAAAACTCATGCGTATCGCTCCTTCATTCAGATGTTGTTGCTTTATATTCGTTCTGATCGCGTTGAGCGAATCTAGGCAAGATTTATATCGGCTAAAAGGCAAGAAGTTGTAAGGGATTACAAAGCATGTTATGTCGGGATTTACTCAAAATTCGCGTTAAATGTCGAAAGAAGCGGGTAAGTAAATGAAGAAACCGGTACAACACGCAGCAAGATCGACAGAAGTATCGGCTCAAAAAACGAACGGGAGATGGAGAACGTGAGCCAAACTATTGCGGATTCGCTAGTTGAAGTCCTTATTCATGCGGGTATTAAACGAATTTACGGAATTACAGGAGATTCGTTGAACGCAGTTATCGATGCTGTTCGTCGATCAGGTAAAATCGAATGGATTCATGTTCGGCATGAAGAAGTTGCGGCTTTTGCAGCCGGAGCTGATGCGGATTTGAGTCAGTCGATTGCAGTGTGTGCGGGAAGTAGTGGACCGGGTAATTTGCATTTAATCAACGGATTGTATGAGTGTAGTCGCAGCCGTGTACCGGTGCTTGCGATTGCTGCGCATATTCCGAGTGACGAAATCGGCAGCGGATATTTCCAGGCTACGCACCCTGAGCAGATTTTCCAAGAATGCAGCGTATTTTGCGAAACGATCATGTCGGATAGTCAAGTGCCACGTACCATTACGATGGCGTTGCAAGCGGCAGTCGCTCATTCCGGCGTATCGGTCATCGTGCTCCCAGGTGATGTTGCCGCGCAAAAATCAAGCCGTCATGCTGTTCCCGAACATGTCGTGCATCCGGCAAAACCGGTTGTGCAACCTTCTTCGAGTGAGCTTGCGCAATTGGCAGCTTACCTGAACGAAGGCAAAAAGGTATCGCTGCTATGCGGAGCCGGCTGCAAAGATGCACATGCCGAAGTCGTATCTTTGGCTGAGCGTCTTAAAGCTCCAATGGTTGTTGCGTTACGCGGCAAAGAATATTTGGAGTATGATAATCCGTATTTTGTCGGATTGAATGGTCTGATCGGATATTCGTCCGGCTATCATGCGATGACCGATTGCGATGTACTGCTTATGCTCGGTACCGATTTCCCATACCGTCAATTCTACCCGGAACACGCAAAAATTTTACAAGTCGATATCAATGCTTCCCGTCTAGGAGTAAGAGCGAATCTGGAACTGGGCGTTTGTGGTGATGTTGCCAATACCGTTCAAGCTTTGCTTCCTTTGTTAGACGAAGATCGAGACGATAGTCATCTGCGCAAATCGGTCGATCGTTATGTGAAGGTTCGCAAAGAATTGGATGAACTGACTTCTGGCGAATCGAATCGACGTCCAATCCATCCTCAACAATTAATGAAAGTCGTGAGCGATCTGGCTACGGAAGATGCCGTATTCTCTTGCGATGTCGGCACGCCGACCGTCTGGGCAGCTCGTTATTTGAAAATGAATGGTAAACGTCGCCTGCTCGGTTCGTTCAATCACGGTACGATGGCGAACGCAATGCCGCAAGCGATAGGCGCACAAGCGACAGAGCGGGAACGTCAAACGATTGCATTTTCCGGTGACGGCGGCTTATCGATGTTGCTGGGCGATCTCCTGACGCTGAAGCAGCACAAGCTTCCGGTTAAAGTTGTCGTCTTCAACAACCAAGCGTTAAGCTTTGTCGAACTTGAGATGAAAGCAACCGGATACTTGGAGACGGGTACCGATCTGAGTTCGACCGATTTTGCCGCGATCGCGAATGCGATGGGTATCTACGGCGTACGAGTCGAAGATCCGGCTTTATTGGAAGAAGCGGTGCAAAATGCGCTGAATCATGATGGCCCTGCATTGATCGACGTCGTGGTGAATCGCCAAGAATTGTCGATGCCGCCAAAAATCACGCTTCAACAAGCGGGAGGATTTTCGCTTTGGGCAGTCAAAGCGATGCTCAGCGGTCATGGCGATGAGTTGATTGATGTAGCGAAAACGAACTTGCTGCGCTGATTGGTGAAAGATAGAAAAAGACCGTGGGAGTTTCCGCGGTCTTTTATTTTTAAGGCTAATATAATGAAAAAGAACAATGATTTTTCACCCTGAACAGACAAATTTGCGTTCTCCTGTAATGCGAATTATATTGTATAAAGGCATGAAAGGACGTGACACGTTTGGATTTGTTTGATTACGGCGGAGCAGAACCGCAAGAAAATAGCGGATTACTTGCTGATCGAATGCGTCCGTTAACGCTAGATGAATATATCGGTCAAGACGATATCATTGGACCCGGGCGACTACTTCGCCGAGCGATTGAAGCCGATAAAGTCGGATCGATTGTACTCTACGGACCTCCAGGCTGCGGTAAGACGACGCTGGCTCATATTATTTCAAATCATACGCAAGGCAAATTTGTTCGTTTAAATGCGGTAGACGCTACAGTCAAAGAAGTGCGTGAAGTCATTCAGCAAGCTGCTGATGACAAAGCCTTATATGGCACCAAAACCATATTGTTTCTCGACGAAGTGCATCGGTTTAACAGTTCTCGCCAAGATGCGCTGCTTCCGGCTGTCGAAAAAGGCATTATTGTCTTTATCGGTGCGACGACTGAGAATCCGTTTCATTATGTCAATGGTGCCTTGATGAGTCGCTCGACGTTATTTCAGCTTCACCCGTTGACGGCGGAACATGCGCTGATCGCGATGCGTAGAGCGCTGAGCGATACCGAACGCGGTCTGGGTTACATGGATCTTCGCGCCAAAGACGAAGCGCTGGAACATATTGCAGCGATGTCCGGAGGCGATGTACGAAGAGCTTTGAACGCGCTTGAAATTGCGGCGTTAACGACGCCTCCTCAGCAAGACGGACAGGTGCTCATTACGCTTGAAGTCGCCGAAGAATCGGTACGCCGCCCGATCGCGAAAGCCGATGAGTCTACGCAGTATGATGTGCTTTCCGCATTTCATAAGTCGATTCGCGGTTCTAGCGATGCTGCTTTATATTGGTTTTTATATGCGGTCGAAAAGCTCGGAATGGACCCGATGACTTTTATCCGGCGTCTAATCGCAGCCAGTAGCGAGGATATAGGGCTTGCTAACCCGCAAGCGATGGTGCAAGCGGTAGCTGCGCTGGATGCTTATCGGAATAACGGCTGGCCGGAAGCAAAGTTGAACATTGCGCAAGCGATTCTTTTTGCCGTCGAAAGCCCTAAATCGAATGCGGTGTACACCGCGATCGCCAAAGCAGAAGCGGCATTCGCGCATAGTGGAACGACCGAAGTTCCGCTTCATTTGCGAGACACGCATTACAAAGGCGCCGAAAAACTAGGTCATGAAGGCTACAAATATCCGCATAACTACCATAATCATTACGTAGAGCAAGATTATCTGCCAGATTCCTTGCAAGGCACTGTTTTTTACGAAGCGACCGAACAAGGCAATGAGTCGAAGATTCGTCTCAACCAGCAGCGGCGCCGAAAATAATCCAACGATAAGTGACCACTTTCGTATGTTACAATTGTCAGAACGATACGAGTTGTAGTAATCTAGAGTGTGACTGTAAAAATGCAAGAATGATCCAATGACAGCAAGGACCCGTAAAACTCTATTTTAGCTTCCATAAGGGACGTCGAGACCTCATCGACTTTTGTGGGGAGAGAAAGGTACAGATGAAATGGATAAAAACCAGCCAGCCGAAGCTCAAGTACTGACAAGAGCAGAGCGGCATAAGAAAAAAAAGCCAAATGCCAAAAAAAATAGGGGCAAAGCTTGGCTAATTGCACTAGCTGTCGTGTTGATTTTAGGATTAGGCGGATTTATTTTGCGTAAAGAATTGATGGTGTTGGCTTTTGATACACTCTTGGCGGGAACTGTCAAAGAATCTTTAGATAATTCATATGCACCCATCGACCAACCGGGCAAAGGCGGCGGCGATCAAGAAATGACCGTAGCCGAGCTGACAAAAGAACCGTTTTCCGTACTGCTGCTAGGAACCGATCAACGCGACGATGAGCGCGCAAGAACGGACTCGATCATCTACTCGGTTGTTCGTCCTGCTGATAATAAAGTATTGCTGATTTCGATTCCTCGTGATTCTTATGTCGATATGGTGGGAACGCCAACGATCAAAGGCACACGTTCGAAAACGAAAATCAATGCAGCTTACGCTTACGGCGGCGCGCAAATGAGTGTCGATACGGTCGAAGCATTGCTCAAGCACGATGTGGATTATTATGCGACGATCAACTTTAACGGATTGAAAGACGTAGTCGATGCAATGGGCGGTATTGAACTGCCGATTACAGAGAAGATCGAAAATAAAGAAGCCAATCACGACAAATTCGTAATTGAACCTAACAAGCCGATTTATGACGGTCTTGAAGCTTTAAATTATGTACGTTACCGCGAAGATTCCGACTTCAAACGTACAGAACGTCATCGTATTTTCTTGAAACAAGTGTTAAACCGAATGAAAAGTGTAGAAAACTTGACGAAAATTCCTGAGCTAATCGGGATCGCTGGACAAAACTTCAAAACGAACATGACGTCCGACTTTATGCTTTCACTTGCAAAAACGGTGATCATGAGCGATTCAACACCAGATATCAGTAGCCATATGTTACAAGGCGAAGGTGCGATTCGAGATGCTTGGTACTATGATTTAGATGATGAAGATTTGGAATCAACGATTGAGTCTATCACGAAATGGTTGGACCCGAACTCGACTGCTACTGATCTTGTTGTCGATGACACAGACCAAGACGGCGATTCGCATACCGATCAAGAAGGTCAACCCGCAGGAGATACCGGTCAATAAAAATCGTTATCAATTTCAATAAAAAGCCCGCTGCTCACCGGTTTGGTGAAGAGCGGGCTTTTTGTTATGCAACTTATCTGCAAGAAAAAGAGTCAAAAATTAGCGTACGCTGATCCCTGCATTTTTTTCGTAAGGAACTTTTTCTACGACTTCAATTGTACCGCCACCGAGGCAAGTTTCTCCATCGTAAAAGACGACAGCTTGACCCGGGGTAATCGCTTTTTGATTTTCAGCAAAAGCGACATGAACCGAACCGTCCTCCAAAGCAGTCAACGTCACTTGTTGATCGGGTTGACGATAACGGAATTTCGCTGTGCAAGCAAGCGAACCATCGGCAAGTTCATTTTTACCGGAAGAAAAAGTCACGCCGCTTGCGATCAGACCTGTAGAGTACAGACTCGGATGTTTGTCGCCTTGTACCACGTACAAAATATTGTTTTCCAAATCTTTGTCCGCAACAAACCACGGTTCGCCGTTGCCCGATCCGCCAATACCCAGACCTTGACGTTGTCCCAGTGTGTAATACATCAAGCCGTCATGACGACCTTTGGATTCGCCGCTTGCAATATCGATCATCTCGCCCGATTTTGCTGGCAGATATCCACTCAAAAATTCGCGGAAATTACGTTCGCCGATAAAGCATACGCCTGTACTGTCTTTTTTGCGTGCGGTAGCGAGTCCCGCTTCTTCTGCGATGCGGCGAACTTCCGGCTTCGGCAAATGTCCGATCGGGAACATCGTTTTGGACAATTGATAAGGGTTCAGTGCATTTAAGAAATAGGTTTGATCTTTGTTATTATCGACACCGCGTAGCAATTTGAACTCGCCGTTTTCTTCGACAACACGTGCATAATGCCCAGTTGCTACATAATCCGCACCCAAATCCAAAGCCTTATTTAAAAATTCGCCGAATTTGATTTCGCGATTGCACATCACGTCCGGATTCGGAGTACGTCCGCGCTTGTATTCGTCGAGGAAATACGTGAACACTTTGTCGAAGTATTCTTTTTCAAAGTTTACCGTATAATAAGGGATTCCGATTTTTTCGCATACGCGGCGTACATCTTCCGCATCGTCTTCAGCGGTACAATGACCGAATTCATCTGTATCGTCCCAATTTTTCATGAAAATACCGATCACGTCGTACCCTTGTTCTTTGAGCAGTAACGCTGTTACCGAAGAATCCACACCGCCGGACATGCCGACGACGACACGTGTTTCTTGAGGAGATTTATTCATAAGGATCACCGTCTTCTATATAAAATGTGTAAAAAGAATAAAAATAAAAACCAAAATGCAACGAACAACTTTGCGCGTTTGAAAAAGCAAGACAATAAGTAAGTGAAAAATTCTCACCGACTGTACCGCAATATTTTACCACAAAATACCGAGAGTTACGACTGTTTCGACTTGAATATGTGATCATTTCGTCTTTCCTGCAAAGACATTTTGGATGTGACACAACATTCTGTAGTGCAACTGACTCTACGGGTATGTTACGATAGTCTGAGTATACACAGCATGTAACCCCGAATGAACTGAAAGAGGTGCCTCTATATGAAAATATCGACTAAAGGCCGTTATGGCTTAACTATTATGATGGAACTTGCGGCAAGATACGGCGAAGGTCCAACATCGCTCAAAAGTATTGCCGAAAAAAATTCGTTGTCTGAGCATTACCTCGAACAATTGATTGCCCCTTTGCGTAACGGAGGATTAGTCAAAAGTATTCGTGGTGCTTACGGCGGCTATATTTTGTCGCGCGACCCGGATACGGTGACTGCTGGCGAAATTATTCGCGTGCTTGAAGGGCCGATTTCGGTCGTGGACTTTGCAGAAGAAGATGATCCGGCAAAACGCGATCTGTGGAAAAAAATTCGCGATGCTATTGCGGACGTTATCGATTCGGCGACATTGGGCGATCTGATCTCGTACCGCGATAAAGGCGAGCCGGACAACTACATGTTCTACATTTGATTGAGGTGAACATCGGATGAATCGAATTTATATGGATCACGCAGCATCGACGCCAATGCATCCGCTTGTCGCGGAAGAAATGCTGCGAATCATGACAGGAACGTTCGGAAATGCTTCTAGCGTACATGCTTTCGGTAGAGACGCAAAGCGAATCGTGAGTGATGCACGCGAAAAGATCGCGGCTGCGATTCACGCTCGCCCAGCTGATCTGGTCTTTACTTCGGGCGGTACCGAAAGCGACAATATGGCATTATTCGGCGCGGCGGCAGCAAGGGTCGACAAAGGTCGTCATTTACTGGTTTCGCAAATTGAACATCATGCGGTTTTGCACGCGGCTGAGCAGCTAGCCGAGCAAGGCTACGATGTGGAATATATTCCCGTGGATACGTTAGGACGCGTGGATATCGAATGGATTCGCGACCACATACGCCCTGATACGACGTTGATTAGCGTGATGGTGGCAAATAATGAAGTCGGAACGGTGCAAGATATCGAAGCGATCGGAGCTTTGGCACGCGAACAGGATATTTGGTTTCATACCGACGCTGTACAGGCACTCGGTTCTTTGGACATTGATTGTGAAAAGTGGAAGGCGGATCTGATCAGCTTTTCGGCTCACAAAATCAACGGTCCTCAAGGCATCGGAGCTTTGTATGTTTCGCCGAAGATTAAGCTGCCTGCACTTTTGCATGGAGGCAATCAAGAACGCAAACGCCGTGCAGGGACAGAAAACCTGGCGGGGATGGCGGGGTTTGCCAAAGCGGTAGAACTAGCTGTATCCAGTCTGGATGAGCGTCATGCCCAGTTACACCATTTACGCCAAGAGTTTTTGGGGAAATTGGAGCAGCGGATCGGAAGCGACAAGTTTGTGCTCAACGGTGATCCGTCGCATACGTTGGCGCATATCGTGAATGTGAGTTTTCCAGCAGTCGGTACCGAAACGATGTTAATGAATTTGGATATGGAAAGAATCGCGGTAGCTAGCGGTTCAGCTTGCACATCAGGTTCGCTTGAAACTTCACATGTATTGCGTGCAATGAATTTATCTGAAAATGTTTTGAAATCCGCGATTCGATTCAGCTTCGGGTTGGGTAATACTTCGGAGGAAATCGAGACTGTCGTTCAAAAAATTGAATCGATTATCGGACGCGTGCGTGCCTGATCCTAGATACGCCCAGCAAAACGTTCGCCACATCATGAAGAAAGCTTGAACTTCTTGTCTCCGCGATTCGTATTGTGAATAATCGTTCAATCGGAAGAAACGTATTCTTCACGACTTCAAATAAGCGGACGGATAGGTGATGCTATTATGAAATGCCCAAATTGTAGTTCAAAAGATATCGGAAAAATCGGCTCTCATCAATTTTATTGCTGGAGTTGTTTTATCGAATTGACGGTTAATGCCGGAAAAATGTCGGTGTACCAAGTAGAAAAAGACGGAACATTGAGCTCGCTAGATGATCTGTTCAGCTTGGAAAATGCCACAGATGCTGCGCATCAACTGCAAGCGACATCTTAATACACAATGTTAACGAAGCCGAAAGCAAAAAAAGGTCGAGCCATCGATTCTACCTGCTTTTCGGCTTTTTTGTATAGGCGTCTTCTGTCTTGATCTTCTTTGCTTTGTCATTGACAGAAATTCGGACGCCCGATATACTTACGGAAGTATTGACTATAGGCAACAAAACGATGAAGGAATCCAGTACGTTTGGAAGAGACGTTTTCTCAGCGAAAAGGCTCCTTGCGATTTTTGCATGGGTGAAAGAGCCTTGAAAACCGACGAACCGAAAGCTAATTCCGGAGTGCTTGGCAAGTGATTGCCGCAGCCGACTTGTCCCCGTTAACGGACGTAATCGAGGAGATCGTTCAAGATTTGCTTTTTGACTGCTGCATGCAGATTGAAAAGGAATGGACGATAACCAGGGTGGTACCGCGAGCAATCGTCCCTGAATATTTCAGGGGCGTTTTTTATGTTTTTTTATATTCATAAAACGGAGGTTTAACATGATGAAAGCTAGTGAAATCCGCTCTAAATGGTTAGAATTTTTCGAACAAAAAGGTCATCATATCGAACCGAGTGCACCTCTTGTGCCGCATAACGATCCTTCTTTGCTGTGGATCAATGCCGGCATGGCGCCGCTGAAGCCGTACTTCGACGGACGTGTAAAACCGGAAAATCCAAGAATCGCGAACTCGCAAAAATGTATTCGTACGAACGATATCGAGAACGTAGGCAAAACGCGTCGTCACCATACATTTTTCGAAATGCTCGGCAATTTCTCGATCGGTGATTATTTCAAAGAAGAAGCGATCACTTGGGCTTGGGAATTTTTGACCTCGCCGCAGTGGATCGGTTTCGATCCGGAAAAAATCAGCGTAACGGTGTATGCAGAAGACGAAGAAGCATTCACTTTGTGGAATGAAAAAGTAGGTCTTCCAGCTGAACGCATCATCAAGCTTGGCGACGAAAACTTCTGGGATATCGGCGAAGGCCCTTGCGGACCTTGTAGCGAAATTTTCTATGACCGCGGCGACGCTTATGGCGCATTGGATCCAAACGATCCTGAAATGTACCCAGGCGGCGAAAACGAACGTTTCCTTGAAGTATGGAACTTGGTATTCTCGCAGTTTAACCATAATAAAGACGGTAGTTACACACCTCTTCCGAACAAAAACATTGATACCGGCGCAGGTCTGGAACGTCTGACTTCGATTCTGCAAGACGTCAACTCGAACTTCGATACCGATCTGTTCCAACCGATGATTCAACACGCAGCGAAATTAGCGGGTATTGAGTACGGCGTGAGCGAAGAACATGACGTCGCGCTTAAAGTCATTGCGGACCATGTACGTACGGTAACCTTCTCTGTAGGTGACGGTGTTCAACCTTCTAACGAAGGTCGCGGTTACGTGATTCGTCGTTTGCTTCGTCGCGCGGTTCGTTACGGACGCGTAATCGGTCTGGATCGTCCGTTCTTGTACGAATTGGTACGCACGGTAGGCGAAGTCATGGGCGTATACTACACGCAAGTCGTCGAGAGTCGCGAATTGATCGAACGTGTTATCCGTCTGGAAGAAGAACGTTTCCACAAAACATTGTCGGACGGTCTGGCTATTCTGACTGAAACGGCTGAACGTGCAAAAGCAGCAGGCGAAAGTACGATCGGCGGCGAAGACGCGTTCAAAATGTACGATACGTACGGCTTCCCGCTTGATCTTACCGAAGATTTTGCATTGGAACATGGTATGACGGTAGACCGTGAAGGATTTGAAAACGCGATGCAAGAGCAACGTACGCGTGCTCGCGAAGCGCATAAAAAAGGCGGCGGCATGAATATTCAAGGCGGCGCATTGTCCGAACTTGAAGCGGCTAGCGAATTCGTCGGTTATGGTGAAACATCCGTTGAATCCAAAATCGTTGTACTGATCAAAGACGGCGAAATCGTGGAGTCGGTAGGCGAAGGCGATTCGGCATTGGTTGTATTGGATCGCACTCCGTTTTACGCAGAAAGCGGCGGTCAAGTCAGCGACGTAGGTACGATCTCTTCGTTCACGGGCACATTGAACGTAGAAGGCCTGATGAAAGCTCCAGGCGGTCAACATGTGCATCAAGTAACCGTTGAATCCGGCGAATTGCATGTGGGCGACGACGTACGCGCAAGTGTTGAACGTGATTCTCGCGCAGCGATTGAGAAAAACCATACCGCTACACACTTGCTGCACAAAGCGCTCAAAGAAGTGCTCGGCAGCCATGTAAATCAAGCAGGATCGCTGGTTGAACCGCAACGTCTGCGTTTTGACTTCTCGCATTTCGGTAGCATCACACCGGAAGAGCTTGCCGAAGTTGAACGCCGCGTTAATGAACAAATCTGGAAAGGCGTACACGTCCAGATCGAACTCAAAGGGATCGAAGAAGCGAAAGCAATGGGCGCGATGGCATTGTTCGGCGAAAAATACGGCGATATCGTACGCGTGGTCGAAATCGGCGATTACAGCCTAGAGCTGTGCGGAGGTTGCCACGTACGCAATACGAGCGAAATCGGTCTGTTCAAATTAGTGGGCGAAAGCGGCATCGGCTCCGGCGTACGCCGGATCGAAGCTTTGACCGGTCGCGGAGCTTATCTGTATCTGGACGATCAATTGGAACTGCTGAAGCAATCGGCAGCTGCACTTAAGACTCCAGTGACCGAAGTTCCAAAACGTATCGACGGTTTGAACAAGCAGTTGAAAGATGCAGAGCGCGAGATCGAATCGCTGCGCGGTAAGCTTGGCGCGATCGAAGCGGGTCAATTGACGGATCGTGTACGTCAAGTTGGCGATGTCCAAGTCCTTGCTGAATCTGTAGCCGCTTCGGGTATGGACGCACTGCGTTCTTTGGCAGATGAATTGAAAGTGAAACTTCCACAAGCGGTACTGATTCTGGGCGCACCTTCGGATGACAAAGTGAACTTCGTTGTTGTCGTTCCTAAAGAATTGACGGCACGCGGTCTGAACGCAGGTAAGCTTGTAAAAGAAGCAGCAACCGTATGCGGCGGTGGCGGCGGCGGTCGTCCTGACATGGCTCAAGCCGGAGGTAAAGACGCATCGAAGTTGCAAGAAGCGCTGAATACAGCTGTATCGATGCTCGAACAATCGCTTAACGCTTAATTTTGATCGACATTGTATCCAGATTGTCCGTTTCTTGATCGGCTAAAAGTGTGATATGATAATTAAGATTAAATATTAAGGCATCGAAGTATGCCGCTTAAATGCGGACGCTTTGTAAAGCGAGGTGTAATCCTTATGGATTCCATGGACAAAACTGTTAAGTTCAACGTACAAGGTGATGAAGAAACTTCTGCACAGGAAATTTTGCTGACCGTGTACGACGCGCTTGTGGAAAAGGAGTACAATCCGATCAATCAGATCGTAGGCTACTTGTTGTCTGGTGATCCGGCTTACATCCCGAGACATAACAATGCGCGAAGCCTGATCCGGAAAAAAGAACGCGATGAATTGATCGAAGAGCTGGTTCGTTCTTATTTGTCCAAGCTTCGATAGGAGATAGTAACTATGAAATTGCTGGGTCTCGATTATGGAGACCGCCGAATCGGCGTTGCGGTCAGCGACGCTTTCGGTTGGACTGCACAAGGCATTGAAGTGATCCATCGTCGTGAAGGCAACGATTCGTATTTAGAGCGAATCGTTGAACTCGCGAAGTCGAACGAAGTCGAAGAGGTTGTCGTCGGTCTTCCGAAAAACATGAACGGTACCATCGGCCCTCGCGGCGAACTTTGTATCGAGTTCGCTGAATCGCTACGAGAAGTGTTGGGTCTGCCTGTTCACCTTTGGGATGAACGGTTGACAACGGTATCTGCTGAGCGAACACTGCTCGAAGCCGATGTGAGCCGGAAAAAGCGTAAGCAGGTCGTCGACAAAATCGCGGCGGGTCTGATTCTGCAAAATTATCTCGATTCGAAATCGAAACATTGAAAGGGTGACTGGTATGGCAAATGATCCTAACCTGGTAGGCGAAGAACCGGAAATTATTTATATTCCGGATGAAGAAGGTCAAGACGAAGGCTTTGAAGTCATTATGAAATTCGAAGTGGACGGTTCGGACAGCAAATACATGATGGTCGTTCCTTTGGATTCTGAAGATGAAGAAGCGGACGAAGTGTATGCGTTCCGTTACGAAGAAGACGATGACGATCTGAAGCTGTATGTCATTGAAGACGAAGCTGAATGGCAGATCGTTGAAGAAACTTTCAATACACTTGTTGCTGAACTGGATGGGGAGGAATAGAAACGATGACGGAATTTTCCGCAAGTCAAGTCGTATATACGAACAAGCTGGAGCAGGTATACGGATTGTTTGTCGAATTGATCGATGAGAACGCCGAATCGGTAACCTACCGGATCGTCAAAGAATTTGAAGTTGGCGGTGGTGCTTACGCCGTTCTTCAAAATGAAAATGCTGGAGAAGATGACGATGTTCAGATTCTCAAAATCGAGACATCTTCAGCAGGCGAAGTTCAATTGGTAACGATCGACGACGATGACGAGTGGGAAAATGTAGCCGAATTGTTCGACGAAATGACTTTCCCCGAAGAAATTTAACGAAATAAGAAGCAAGGCGGACCCGGTTATCCTGGTCCGTTTTGCCGTGCGCAAAAATAATGACTTAGTGAATTCGGAAGTCTAATAAAGGATGTGCGCTATTGTGGTCAGAACGAAAAAAAGATCGAAAGCTCCTTTTTTGTTTGTACTCATTTTTATTTTGCTGATTGCTTCGGTCGGAACATTTATCTATCTATCGATGCGTCCGGTTGAAAGTTCGGATCAAGCGGTCGATTTTGTAGTGGAAGAAGGAATCGGTACAGCCGGCATCGCCGATCAATTGCAAGAAAAAGGATTGATCCGAAGTGCGCTCTTATACAAGGTTTATTTGCGAATCGAGAATGAAGGCAGTTCGTTCCAAGTAGGCAATCATGCGTTGATGCCAGGCGCTGATTATGCTTCGATCACAGCAGCACTTAATCAGAAACCGAATGGTAACGGGAATTCGGCAGATCCTAATGCGTCGGTGAAAGTGACAATCCCCGAAGGATTGACGATTAAGCAGATTGCGGAACGTTTTGAAAAAGCAGGGAACTGGGATGCCAAAAGTATCCGTCAACTATCTCGTGAGCCGCAAAAATTCAGTGAAGATTTACCGGCGCCGATTCCGGACAGTCAAGATCTTCAATACGCGCTGGAAGGTTATTTGTTCCCGGATACGTATGAATTTGTAGCGAATGCCAGTGAAGAAGATCTTGTTCGTAGGTTAGTTCAAGAGACGACCCGCAAGTTACAATCCATTCCGAATTTTGATCAGCTGCTTAAAGAGCGTGGGCTAAGTGTTCATGAATTGCTAACCGTTGCGTCTTTGGTCGAACGTGAAGCCGTAGTCGATTCGGAACGTCCGCTGATTGCAGGCGTGATCTATAATCGTTTGGACGATTCGATGAGACTTCAGATTGATGCTACGGTTCAGTATGCACTTGGCGAACAAAAAGAACGATTGCTTTATTCGGATTTGAAAATCGATAGCCCTTACAATACGTACCGAAACGAAGGGCTGCCGCCGGGACCGATTGCTGCGCCGAGTCTGAAATCGATCGAAGCCGCTTTGCAACCGGAAGCTTCGGATTATCTGTTTTATGTAACGAAAAAAGACGGCTCAGGCGAACATTTATTTGCGAAGACCTTTGCTGAGCATGAACAAAATATTGAAAAAAGCAAAGAAGGCAATTAGTTCAGATTTAGAAAAAAGGGGGTTGCCGTTATGGGGTACAAGCCCGAGTTATTGGCAACGTGCAGCACACTAGATGAGTTAAAAGCATTGGCGCAAGCCGGATGTGACGCTTTTTTATTGGGAGAAGAAAAGTTTGGGATGCGACTGCCGGGCGAATTTACACCGGAGATGATTGCGGAAGCGGTAGCTTTTGCGCATCCGCAAGACATTAAAATTTATGTCTGCGTCAATAATTTGATGGATAATGAAGTCTTGCCTTCTTTACCGGGTTATTTGGAACAGATGCATGAGATTGGAGTCGATGGCATTGAATTTGGCGATCCTTCGGTCTTGATGCAAGCACGCCGTATTTTGCCGAACTTGCCTCTGCATTGGAATGCCGAAATGACTTCAACCAATCATGGAACAGCGAACTATTGGGGAAAACGCGGCGCTACGCGGGTTGTACTCGCACGTGAACTGAATATGGACGAAATCACAGGCATGATGCCGCATCTGGATGTAGAAGCTCAAGTACAAGTACACGGGATGACAAATATTTATCATTCCAAGCGCAGTCTGGTGCATAGCTATATGGCAAATCAAGGCCGACCTGTTGAAGATGACCGGGTTGGGCTTGATCGTGGATTATATCTGATCGAAGCGGAGCGCCGTGACGAATTATTTCCTATCTACGAAGATTCGAACGGTACGCATATTATGAGTTCCGGCGATATTTGTATTTTGGAAGATTTGCATCTCATGATGGAAGCTGGCGTGCAAAGTTTTAAAATCGAAAGTATTTTGAAAAGCACGGCTTATAACGTAGCGGCAGCCAAAGCTTATCGCACAGCGATCGATACTTTTATCGCAGATCCAGAAGGGTACGCGTTCGATGAAGCTTGGTTGGATGAGATTCGGGAGTTGCAAGATCCGCGCCGCGAATTGTCGTTTGGATTTTTCTATAAAGAACAAGTGTATTAAGCAAGGGAAGGGGACTGTATCGTGGAAATGACGCAAGCTAAACCACAGCATATCGGGAAAAGGTATCGGTTAGACAAACCCGAGCTACTGGCGCCTGCCGGTAATTTGGAAAAATTAAAATTCGCTGTGCATTATGGCGCAGATGCGGTATATATCGGGGGACAATCTTACGGCCTGCGTTCGAACGCAGACAATTTTAGTTTCGAAGAAATGAAAGAAGGCGTGGAGTTCGCCAAAAAGTATGGGGCAAAAGTATTTGTCGCGACTAATATCTACGCGCACGAAGAAGATTTAGACGGGATTGCTAATTATTTGCGTAATCTGCAAGAAGCCGGCATCGCAGCGATTATTACCGCCGATCCGATTATTGTCGAGACAGCCAAAACAGCAGCGCCGTTAATCGAAGTTCATTTGAGTACGCAGCAGTCGACATTGAACTGGCAAGCGGTACAATTCTGGAAAGAAGAAGGGCTGCCGCGCGTTGTACTTGGACGGGAAACCAGTCTCGAAGAAATTGCAGAAATCAAAAAAAACGTAGACATCGAAATCGAATCGTTTGTACACGGCGCGATGTGTTCGTCGTATTCCGGTCGCTGCGTATTATCGAACCACTTTACCGATCGGGATTCCAATCGCGGAGGCTGCTGCCAATCTTGCCGTTGGAAATACGATTTGTTCGAAAATTCGTCTCCAACCGGGCAATGGGTATCCGAAGAACAACAACAAGATCAAAACGGCGATCAGCCGCTCTTCCAAGCCGACGATAATTCGTTTACAATGGGATCAAAAGATTTGTGCATGCTCGGTTCGATCCCGGACTTGATCGAAGTAGGCATTGATAGTTTTAAAGTCGAAGGACGTATGAAGTCGATTCATTATGTCGCGACTGTCGTGAATGTGTATCGTCAAGCGATCGATTCTTATATGGCTGATCCTGAAGGATATGTATTGAAGCCGGAATGGATCGAAGAATTGAACAAAGCGGCAAATCGTCCGCTGAACACAGGATTTTTCTACGATACGCCGGATCACGAAGATCATATTTACGAACCGGAAGAAAAAGCCGTTCCGTACGATTTTGCAGGGCTTGTACTGGATTACGACGAAGCTACAGGGATCGCAACGATTCAGCAGCGCAATCATTTCAAACCCGGTACCGAGATTGAATTTTTCGGCCCCAATGAGACGTTCTTCAAACAAGTTGTCGGTACAATCTGGGATGAAGAAGGTCAAGAATTAGACGCGGCTCGTCATCCGATGCAACGCGTGAAAATAAAAGTTGACCAACCTCTACGGTATTTTGATATGATGCGTAAAAAGAATATTAAAAAGTAAGTAACAAATGAATGATTGATGTCACAGTTTGATTAGATTACTTCCAAAACCCTTCAAATCTTTGATAGATTTGGAGGGTTTTTATTTTATATTAACTTTTTTCGAAAAAATGTATATTTTCCTTTGCAATTTGCTTGCTAAGACCGATAATAAGGGTAACCAGCATTTTGTAATCCGGGACTTTTAGAGTAGAGAGTAGGTACATAGGTAGATCCATTTCATTCTCAACTCCGGTGTTGCAGCGCTGATTCTAACTGACTGGCGGGTGGGGAATATGGGTATGATGAGAAAAAAAGGCGGAAGCAACGGAGAAAATCCTGTAGTGAAGCCAAAAAGCACTCAACGTGAAGGAAAAGGGAAGCCTTCGCTGAAATTGCTGAGAAAAGAAAAAAGACCTAAAAAATTGAGCGAGCTTAAAGAAGAGTCATTAAATCAGGTACCGGTAGATACAGAAAATAGTTCTATTGGCATTTCTAAAAATGATAACGCTTTAAAGACAAAAACTCGTAAAATGCTAACCTCTTTAACACGCAAAAAAAACAATAAACCTAATCGTTCGAAACGTTTCACTGGAAACTTGAAAAATTCGACGATCGGTTTAGTGAAAAATTGGCGTGCTATCGATCCTCGCAAGTCAGTTGGAATCCGTTTGTTCTTTATCTTTTTGGCGAGTATGGTTTTATTCGTATCACTACTTGGCATTATGTCTTATGTCAAAGCACGCAATACGATCAAAGATAATGCGGCAGCCGCAAACGAACAAACCGTGATTCAGACGTCGCAAAAGCTAGATATTATTTTGCAGCGTTATATGGATACATCGACCCAGATTTTCTTTAATCCTGAAGTTCAAGATGCGATCAACAATATGCAGCGTTCCACTTCAGATTTTGAACGTTTTCAAGCGATTCGCCAAATCAACGATTCACTTAGCAATCAAGTGAACGTAACGAGCGGGTTGCAATCGGTGTATTTCTTATCGACGGACGAAACAACGAATCATTTCTTCACAGCAGGCAATCAATTGCCTACAGCAGAAGAAGTGCGGACTGAAGCATGGTACAAAGAATTGCTTGAAGGAAAAAATAACGTATTGTGGCTACCTACTGATGCGATAAAAAACAGTTATAGCTTGGTTCGAATCATGTCGACGACAAATGGTAGTGGCGAGAAGTTCGTAATCGGCGTACAACTTGATGTGAAGACATTGGAAGACCAACTGAAATCGGTCACTTTCGGAGAAGGCAGTCATATCGAGTTGGTATCAGCGGATGGAACAAACGTAGCTTCCGGAGTAACCGGTTCGGCGGGTCAACCGAGCACTTATGTATTCGAACAAGAAAATTTAGGAACCAGCGGCAAGTTTGAAGCGAAGCAGTTCGATATTAAAGTATTGGCAGCGTACAACACGATGGAAACATCCGGCTGGAAATTGATCGGTACGGTTCCGATGCAAGTATTGCTTGAAGGCGCAGTCGGTATTTTAATTCTGATTGTGATCTTTATTGCCGTAGCTGTAGTAGTCGCTGTAGCAATCGGAGTATGGATGGTTCGTATGATCGGGCGTCCATTGGCTCAGCTAAAAGGTCTGATGCAAGAAGGTGCGACAGGCAATCTGAGCGTACGAACGGATTATCAGTCCAAAGACGAGATCGGAGAGCTTGCAAGTGCATTTAACCGAATGATGGATCGGATTACGGATTTGATTCGTCAGACGACGGATACGGCGCAGCAAGTTTTGGATACAGCAGACGAATTAGAGCAAGCGTCTAAACAGACGGCAACTTCTGCACGCGAGATTGCGACAGCAACGGAAGAAATCGCAAATGGAGCTTCCAGTCTGGCGCAAGAAGCGGAGAAAAGTACCGAGCTGACGGAGCAAATTGGCGAACGTATGGAAAATGTAGTCGTTGCCAACCGCGAGATGGACAGTTCTGCACGTCAGGTACAGACTGCAAGCCGCGAAGGTACCGTGCATCTCGACAAGCTGCTGACGCAAACAGGCAGCACGGAAGATATGGTGCGCTCACTGGTAACAAGAGTAGATGCGTTGAAAGAAAGTACATCTTCGGTTATGAAAGTGCTGAATGCGATGCAAGATATTACGAAGCAAACGAATATCTTGTCGCTGAACGCAGCGATCGAAGCGGCTCGAGCAGGCGCAGCAGGTCAAGGATTTATGGTCGTTGCCGGAGAAATCCGTCAGCTTGCTAATCGTTCACGCGAATCGATCGATATGGTTGGAGAGATTACGGATAATATTCAATCTGAAATGGATGAAACGGTGCGCACATTGTCGACCGTCTATCCAATGTTCCAAGAACAAGTTCAAGCGGTTAAACAAACAACGGGCATCTTCGATTCGGTTCAGACGCAGATGGAATTGTTCTCCGGTAAACTTCAAGGCGTAACGACTTCGATCGGGGAACTGGGTCAAGCGCAAAAAACAATGGCTGAAGCGATGACAAGTGTCAGCGCGGTTGCCGAAGAGTCTTCTGCAACGTCGCAAGAAGTGGCTTCCCTCAGTAGCGAGCAGCAAAATGTCGGTGTACGCTTGGTTGAATTGTCGACTAAATTAAGCAATGTTTCGAGCGAATTAAAAGAATCGATCTCGAAATTCACGGTATAACCCAAATTCGTCTAGTTTCAAAAAGGCAAAACAAAAAGCTTTGGGCTTCAAGCCCAAAGCTTTTTTGCGTCTATTCGTATAATGACTTACTTGGCAGCCAAACCTTCGGATACACGCCGACCATAATCGGCATCGGCTTGGGTAAAGTAATCAATCATTCGTTCCTGAATATCGGCTTTGCATTGAGATAAAGCGCCAATCAGATTGTTGATCAATTCATCTCTTTCCCAATCTTCAAATGAGCGATAGGTATCACCCGCTTGACCGAAATTGTTCGGACGATCAATCGGAGCTCTGACTAATTTAGCGTGGTATTCGGGTTCGTGATCTTTGCCCGGTTTTGGCGCTTCTTTCAGTCCGCCCATTGAAGAAGGTTCATAGTTCACGTGTGGATTTTGCCCGGGTGCCCGGTCTACTTTATATTGCATTTGTCCGCCGCTTTGGTTTGTCGCGACATGCGTTTTGGGTGCATTGATCGGCAGTTGCAAATAGTTGGCGCCGACGCGGTGACGCTGAGTATCCGAGTAAGAGAATGTACGTCCTTGTAACATTTTATCATCGGAAAAATCTAATCCATCGACGAGCACGCCTGTACCGAATGCCGCTTGTTCGACTTCGGTAAAGTAATCTTCCGGATTGCGGTTGAGCGTCATTTTGCCGACAGGAAGAAATGGGAATTGTTCCGGCGGCCATAACTTCGTATCGTCGAGCGGATCGAAATCCAGTTCTGGATGTTCATGGTCTTCCATGATCTGTACGCACAGTTCCCACTCTGGATAATCGCCTTTTTCTATCGCCGTATACAAATCGAGCGTAGCATGATTGAACTCCGTTGATTGAATCGCATTGGCTTCTTGCTGCTTCAGATTATGCACGCCTTGACCCAAGGGTTCCCAGTGATATTTGATCAATACCGCTTCACCTTCGGTATTGACCCATTTATACGTATTGACGCCGGAGCCTTGCATTTGCCGATAGTTGGCGGGAATGCCCCACGGCGAGAATAAGAAAGTCACCATATGGGTAGCTTCAGGGCTGAGCGAGACAAAATCGAAAAACCGTTCCATACTTTGTACATTCGTGATCGGATCTGGTTTGAAAGCATGCACCATATCCGGGAATTTCAAAGGGTCGCGAATAAAAAATACTTTCAGATTATTGCCGACCAAATCCCAGTTGCCGTCTTCCGTATAAAATTTTGTAGCGAATCCGCGAGGATCGCGCAATGTTTCCGGGGAATGTCCGCCGTGAATAACGCTTGAGAAACGAACAAAGACCGGTGTTTCTTTCCCTTTTTCTTGAAAAAGTTTAGCGCGAGTATATTTCGATACCGGTTCTTCGCCGGCTGTTCCGTAAGCCGTAAATACACCGTGTGCCCCTGCACCGCGTGCGTGAACGACTCGTTCAGGAATGCGTTCGCGGTCGAAATGGGTGATCTTTTCAAGAAACTGATAATTTTCAAGCGTTGTAGGCCCTCGGCTCCCTACTGTTCGTACATTTTGATTGTCTTGAACCGGATGACCTTGCCGAGTCGTCAACGTCATATCCTCGGGTGCTTGATTGTCTTGTTGCGGTTTTTTGTCCTCGCTCATGTGGATCCCCTTTCCTTCTGGTCGGATAATGGAGTACACTTGCTAACTTGGATAAAAATGGACATACGCAATTTATATACCCAATCCGCAACGTTTTGAAGCATCCGACTCAATCCGGTAAGTTGGGATCAGAAGAAGACGAAGGTGTCGATGGTGGACTCTGTGGAGTAGCAGAAGGTGGCTGCGTTCCTGAAGGGCTGAGCGGATGCACACTAAATTCTTCTTGCGGCATCCGAATCCAACGTTGCAAATATCCTTCTTGGAGCAGTTCTTTGATCAGAATAAGCAAGATCGGAGCCAATATCAGCCCTGCTACACCAAATAACGAAGTTGAAATTAACACAAAAGAAAGCATCAAATACGCCGAAGACACCCCGATTGAATTTCCCGCTATTTTAGGTTCAAGCAATTGGCGCGTCAGCATCACGATCACAAGAACAACAATCAATCCGATCGCAAGGCTAGTGTTGCCGATAATGAGCAAGTAAATGACCCACGGAATAAAGATTGCAGGTACGCCGAGCAGCGGTAAAATATCGAATAATGCCGAGACGACCGAAATCGCAAATGCGTTATCGACACGCAAAATGAGTAACGAAATATAGACGATCGCGAACGTAATCAGAACGAGAATCGCTTGAGCTTTGAGATACGAACCGATTGAACGGAATACATGATTTTTCAAAAATTGATAAGCTTGCTTGAATGTGTTGGGCGTCTTGTCTTGCGCGATCTTTTTCCACCAAATGATTTCCGAACTGAGGAAAAAAGCAAGGATGATCGAGATCGCAAAACTTACGATAAAGCTTGAGAACGAAGTAATAAAAGCAAGAATGTGCGTGAACGCATATTTGAGCCAGTTTGTCAGTTGATCGGTGAACAAAGCGAAGTACTCGTTGGCTTTGTCTACCGTTCCGGCAGGAAACGCATTCAGTTCACGATGCAAAAATTCGGTGATCGATGCAAACTGAACTTGAATGATCGACGTATACTGCGGCAAATTGTCTGTTAAACGAGAAATTTGAGACACGAAAATGAGCCCGGCTCCGAATATTGCGCCTAAAATGACAGAAACAAAAAGTAAAACCGAAATCGCGGCAGCTAAAGGCTTAGGTACTTTTCGACGGTGCAAAAAACGGGCAAACGGTTCGATAATCAAATATACGACAATCGACAAAAAGACAGGGGCGGCAATACTGTACAACCAGCTAAAACTTAGCATGACTAGATAGACAGTTAGAATAAGTAGTGCAATATCGAACGCGGTACGCCAATATTTGCGGTATAACGAGATCATGAACAAACTCCTTTGTTATGTAGATTGGACGATGGAAGCCATCACTTTTGCATTGATTCCATTGATTCCTATGATAAAATAAAGTGATGATAACGAGCAATAGATATTCCTACCTCTTGCTCAGATTTCAAAAAAGAGAAACGGAGAGCAGAAATGGAAACGACATTACTGATATGGCTCTTTTACTTATCTTCTTTTTACGCATTTCTTCCGGGTCTAATCAGTCGGATTTTTGGATTCCGTGCTTTTCGTAAAGGTGTAAGTGAAACGGAGTTTGCTTTAACATTTGATGATGGGCCAGACCCTCAATATACGGCGCAATTACTTGACCTTCTCAAACGGTACGAGGCGAAAGCGACGTTTTTTGTGGTGGGTTCACATGCGGTTCAACATCCAGAGTTGCTCAAACGGATGCAGGCTGAAGGGCATGCCATCGGCATTCATAATTATATTCATCGTTCCAACTGGTTAATGCGACCAGGTTCTGTACGCAAGCAAATTAATCGTACCAACGAAGTGATCGAGAATGTAACCGGGAAACGTGCTGTGTATTACCGTCCGCCGTGGGGTATCGTGAATTTATTTGACCTTGTCGGTCGACATGAATTGAAGTTGGTATTGTGGTCAGGGATTTTCGGAGATTGGCGCAAAAATGTCGGCGAAGAACGTCTATTGAAACGAATGCGCCGCAAAATGAAGGGCGGAGAAGTTCTCGTACTGCATGATTGCGGGGCTACGCTTGGAGCTAATGATAAAGCACCGGAAAATATGTTGCGCGCATTGGAACGGTTTTTGGAAGAAGCGTATGCTCAAGGGCTGAGTAGCGTAACCGTAAAAAAATTAATGGCAGCTACCGAACAATCGGCAAAAGCTAAATTCAAAGCCGAAGGTCGCAAGCTTTCTCCGATCAAAAAATGGCTCGTTGCCGGTTGGTTGCAATATGAAAAAGGATTCAAATGGGCATTCCGACTTCAAGAAGCGGAAGGAGCTCCGTTTTTCCATTTTCGTAAAACGAAGTATTCCGGTCAGACTTTGGAACTTGAACACGGTCAGCAATTGAAAAAGGGCGATACTGTCGTTGAACTGCATTTGGATAATAAAATGTTGTTTGAGTTCAGCAGCCGTTCACGCTCGTCGATGCAAACCGCGATTCAGATCGTACGCGAGACCGAGCGGAGTTTACCCAAAATTGCGGAATACATCCGCCAAGATCCGAAACTTCGCGATACGAAAGGATTGTATGGAGTCAGTATGATCAATCGTGGCCCCGAACAATTCGGATTTCAAGTGCTGGATTTGCCAGAAACTATCTTTGCCAAACTTACACGCGTTTATCTTAAAATCTTACTTAGCGTATTGCATCCTTCGGGAACTTCAAGGCTTGGCGAACAATCCCAACTTTTAGTACCCAAAATCATGTTGATGCCTATGGACGTTCTACTCAATCGAGATTTCAAAAATCATAAACGCGAAGATCGCAAACGCAAAAGGGTAAGTGATCATAGTCCGCTGCCTCTTGATGTTTCTTCGGAACCATCGAATACACCAGATAAGCCTGCGATTAAAGAAACTCACCCTGCTGAGGTCGTGACTTGATTCCTCGCAGTCTACTCGCTTCCACCGCCAAGAGAACTTCATTCTCTCGGCTTTTTTTAATTTCAAACAAAAAAAGCACGTCCAACCGAAAAAACCGAGTCTCTAAAGATCGGTTCTTTCGGTTGGCGCGCGTGAGGAACATAAGCGAAAATCCAGCTGCCTACACATATTTGAAATTACTTTTGCCCGCCTTTGCGACCAATCTCGCGATAAAAATCTTTGTCGTGAGAATTGGAAGTGGCTTCTCCGCCTTTGCGACCGATTTCTTGATAGAACTCTCGACTGTGCGATTTCGCCGTAGCTTTGCCGCCTTTGCGTCCAATATCTTGATAGAATTCTCGGCTGTGCTTTTTCGCCGTAGCTTCTCCACCCATACGGCCGGCTTCTTCGCGACTCATTTTCTTGTTGCCCGACTGACTGTTTGCCATCTCAATCACTCCTCAGTAGTTGTAAATGCCGCGTGCACCAACTATTTACCACCGACTTTTTAGGATGAAACGCCGAGCAAGCTTAAAAAAACCCTACCGAGCAATCTTTCCTTTCCAAATCCTTGCAGTCGCGCGGCTTGAAAAGGCATTCATAAACTTTTCGTTTTTTAAATAAATTGGCTTAAAAATCGAGATAAAATGACGGATATTTTGAAAAATGTTCTTTTCTAGACCTGATCTGTTATAAATGAACGTTCGTATCGGTTTATTTTCGTTTTTTTGTTGACAGTATAAAAGCGTATACAGCACAATAAAAACAAGTCGAATTTTAAAAGAGAAGCGGGGAAAAATAATGAAAAAAATTAAAGTTGTTCAACGTATTTTGGATAGCGGTGTCGTTGCAGTACTGCGCGGAGACTCTCCAGAACAAGTCGTCGAAATGGCGGAACAAGCAATCGCAGGCGGCGTTAAAATTATCGAAGTCACGATGACCGTGCCTAACGCGCTGCAAGCCATTGAACAATTGAGCCGAGTATATAGCCCGGAAGCACCGGTAGATTCCGATCGTTTTGCAGTCATTGGTGCAGGAACCGTATTGGAACCCGTTACCGCTCGTATGGCAATTATGGCGGGTTCGCAATTTGTCGTATCGCCTTCCCTGAATGAAGAAACGATCAAAATGTGTAATCTATACCGTATTCCCATGATGCCGGGTATCGTTACGATTGCCGATCTGTTAAAAGGGCTTGAACTAGGCGCAGATATTATGAAACTTTTCCCGGGAAATATGTTCAATCCTTCAATTATCAAAACGTATAAAGGCCCTGTTCCCCAAGCGAACTTGATGCCAACAGGCGGCGTATCCGTTGATAACTTGGGCGAATGGATTGCGAACGGTGCTGTAGCGGTCGGTATTGGTTCTGACTTGACCACTGAAGCATTGAAAACCGGCGATATGACCAAAGTACGAGACAAAGCAGCGCAGTATGCTGAAGCTTACCGTAAAGCGAAGCAACAATAATTTCATATTCTAGGTTAGGTTTTAACATCAGCCCGTCGTATCGATTTTTCGATATTTCGGGTTTTTTGATATGTAACTTTTTCTGTAATAAATCTGTTTGATCTTTGCCGAGCTTCCTTTCTTTCTTTATAATGAGACAAGAAACAGGAGAGAAAGATTAGGGAGGAACCGATATGTTAACAGGATCAAGAGGGCCTATTCAGCCTTTTGACAGCGGTAAACGCAAACGAAAGCAACAATCTTATGGAAAGAAAAAACGCCGTAAAGGCCGCTTGTTTTTAACGATCTTAGTGCTTCTGATTTTGGCTATACTGGCTGTGGCAGTCGTCTATGTGAGTACGCCCTATAAGCCGTCCGAACAAGCATTGAATGCTTTGAAAACCGATGATCAGGTTGCAGTGTCGCAAACCGACGATTGGATTGAGTTTCAGCCGTCGATTACCTCAAGTGAGAATACAGACAGCAAACAACCCGGTGTGATTTTCTATCCAGGTGGACGAGTCAAGCCAGAAGCTTATGCACCTTTTGCTCATGATCTTGCAGCGACAGGGCGACATGTATTTATTGTGAAAATGCCGTTCAACTTCGCTTTTATCGGTCAAAATGAAGCAGAGAACGTGCAAGATAAATATCCGGATGAAACCTTCGTAATTGGCGGTCATTCGCTTGGTGGGCCTTTTGCTGCAAGGTATGCGGTGGCTCATCCTGAAGGAATCGCAGGCGTCTTTTTCCTCGCTTCTTATGCAGAAGCCAAAGGCGATTTGAGTCGAAGTAAACTACCGGCTTTATCGATTACCGCTTCGCAAGACCAGATTTTAAATCGGGAAAGTTTTGCGGCAGGCAAAGCTTTTTTACCAAAAGATACGCAGTATGAAGTGATTGAAGGCGGGAACCACGGTCATTTCGGTAGTTACGGCGAGCAAAATAAAGACGGTAAAGCTTCGATTACCGAAGACGAACAGCGTAAAGAAACCGTATCGCTTATGGCGGCTTGGTTGGACGGGATTTCGGCTTCTTCAAAATAAAGGAGAACAAGCATGCCTTATTTGACGGTAGAAGATCATGTATATGAATGTGACGCTATCATTTTTGATAAAGACGGAACGTTGCTGCATTTTATCGAATTGTGGGGAAGCTGGGCAGAAGATCTACTTGCACGCACCGGGCAAAAGCTGAAAAGTTTAGGTAGCGATTGGACCGGTGATGTGGATCAGGTCTTGGGTATTACACGCAGCGCACAAGGAAAGTTGATCGATTACGATCGTTCAGGGCCTTTGGCGATGGCGACCGCAGATGAACTTGTTGGGGTATTGGCTTGGCAACTTTATGTTGCCGGCTTGCCGTGGCATCAAAGTGTGACATGTATTCGTGAGTTTGCCGAGCTTGCCCAGCGGCAGATCCACCAAAACCAATCGGTTCAACCCCTTCCGGGTCTGCGTCCTTTGCTCGAAGAAGCGAGAAATGCAGGAATTAAGCTTGCGGTAGCCACATCGGATACGACTTCTGCGGCAACTCAACATTTGAAGTGGGCAGGGTTGGACCGCTTTTTTCAATGTATCAAAGGGCGCGATGCCGTAGCGGAAGGCAAGCCTGCACCGGATCTGGTACTGGAAACTTGTCATCAATTAAACGTAGTGCCTGAGCGAACGATCGTTATTGGAGATAGCGAAGCGGATATGATGATGGCGCAGCGCGCAGGTGTGTTGATTGCTATCGGTGTTGCTCCTGATCGTTCGGTTCCTTCTTATTTGAATACCGCTGATTACGTGATTAATCATTACGAAGCATTGGGTATTACGACTTAACGATAAGATGCGAATATTTGGATCGACTGATCGCATAAAGGAGGAAAACAGATGGCACATGATCCTGCGGAGCAACTTGCAGAGTGGATAACGGAAGCGAAAAAGATTGTTTTTTTCGGCGGAGCCGGGACTTCAACCGAAAGCGGAATTCCTGATTTCCGTTCGGCAGGCGGGTTATACGAAAGCGGTCAAGACGAATTTCCTTATGCGCCAGAAGAAATGTTGAGCCGGGAATTTTTCAGTGCGCAGACCGAGACGTTTTATCGCTTTTATCGAAGTAAAATGCTGCACCCCAATGCGGAACCTAACGATATGCACCGCTTGCTTGCGGATTTGGAGCATCGAGGCAAAATAACGGCTGTGATTACGCAAAATATTGACGGTCTGCATCAAAAAGCGGGTAGTCAGCAAGTGTTAGAAGTGCATGGATCGGTCCTGACGAATACATGCCTTTCCTGCGGAAAAAAATACGGGCTTGATGTTATTTTGGACACGGAGAATATTCCGACCTGCCCAGACTGCGGGGGGATACTCAAACCTGATGTTGTGTTGTACGGAGAGATGTTGGATTCCGATGTACTCGAAACGGCAGTACAAGCGATCGAAAACGCAGATTTGATGATCGTGGGCGGTACTTCGTTAACGGTTCAACCTGCGGCAAGTCTGGTAGGGATGTTTACCGGAGGTCATCTGGCACTGCTTAATCGCACACCGACGCCTTATGATAATCACGCCGATCTTCTGGTGACCGAATCGATGGGAGTTGTAGCTAAACGAATTCGACAACTTTTGAAGTATGAATAACTTAGCTAGAAAAAAAGATGTAATCGTTTTCTTGCTTATCGATAAGGTCAGCGCTAAGATGGTAGCAAGTACGTAATGAAAGGATGGATAAAATCGATGGAATATAAGGCGAGCGGAGAACGCTACGACCAAATGAAATATAACCGCAGCGGGAAGTCGGGATTGAAGCTTCCGGCGATTTCGTTAGGATTATGGCATAATTTCGGCGGTGTAGATACGTACGAAAATGGGCGGAGTATTGTGCATCGGGCTTTCGATCTGGGGATTACGCATTTCGATTTGGCGAATAACTACGGGCCTCCACCGGGATCGGCGGAAGAAATGTTCGGTCGCGTACTGTCGACAGATCTCAAAGCTTATCGGGATGAACTTATTGTATCGACCAAAGCCGGTTATTATATGTGGCCTGGACCTTATGGAGAATGGGGCTCCCGTAAATATCTCGTATCGAGTCTGGATCAGAGCTTGAAACGACTCGGTCTGGATTACGTGGATATTTTTTACCATCACCGTCCAGATCCAGACACGCCGCTTGAAGAAACGATGCGAGCGCTTGACCATATCGTTCGCTCGGGCAAAGCATTGTACATAGGCGTATCCAATTATTCGGCTGAACAAACCAGCGAAGCGATTGCTATATTGAAAGACCTTGGGACTCCGCTGACGATTCACCAGCCAAGCTATTCGATGATGAATCGTTGGATTGAACACGGTCTTCAAGATGTATTGGACGAAAGTGGCGTAGGCAGTATTGCGTTCAGTCCACTGGCGCAAGGGCTGCTGACCAACAAATACTTGAACGGGATTCCAGAAGATTCTCGCGCCGCGAGTGCTTCACCCTTTTTGGATCAGACGCAATTTACACCCGAAGCGATGCGCAAAGTCCGTGCATTGAATCAAATGGCGGTAGCGCGTGGTCAAAGTCTTGCTCAGTTTGCTTTGGCATGGGTGCTTCGCGGCGAACGCGTCACTTCGGTATTGATCGGTGCCAGCCGAGTTGGACAGATCGAAGAAAATATCGAGACCTTAAAACAATTGGAGTTTTCGGCAGAAGAACTTGATCGTATCGAGAAAATTTTGAAAACCGAAAGCGAACAATAACATAAATCCCGTAGTATCCGCGAACCGATAAACGGTCGCGATACGCGGGATTTTTTATGTTATAAAAAGAATCGTTAACGTCCCAATACAGATTCGCGGTAAGCGGTAGGCGATTGCCCGTGGAGTCGTTGAAATTGCCTGGAAAAATAAAGCGGATCGGTCAAGCCGACCGAAGAAGCGATTTGCTGCACCGACAAGTCGGGGCGTTCGCGTAGCAACCCGCGTGCTTTATCGATGCGTAGACGAAGCAGATAAGTGACAGGCGCGACGCCGGTTTCTTTTTTGAACAATCTCGCTAAATAAGCCCGGTTATACCCCAGACTTTGACACATATCTTCAATCGATACAGGATGCGCGTACTGATCGGTCATATACCGAATCATTTGCTTGACGGCAAGACTTCCTGCTGTATCGGCAGCGGGCAACGAATAGTCGCCGCGCACCACATCTTCCGCAGAAGCCAAAATCAGATAGAGATTACCGAGCGAAGACAACTGCGCCGCAGATCGTCTAGCGCGAAACGCATTTAACGTATCCGAAAGCAAACGAGGGATATTCGATTGAGGGGCAGGGCGAAATACGGGATGCTCAGGCGTTAGTCCCGCGCCTTGCACCAGACTTTCGGCGGAAGAACCGGCAAATGCGATCCAGCGGTAACGCCACGGCTGATGGTTATCGGAAATATAACTCACCAAGCGTCCGGGACGGATCAAAAAAGCATCGCCGGCTTCTAATCGAACTTCCTGACCTTCGTGTACAAAAATTCCACAGCCCGACTCAATCATGTGCATCAAAAAGTAATCGTAAATTTTAGGGCCGATTTTGTGCTCAGGCAGTGTCTGGCTTTCTCCGGCGAACAATACATGTAAACTTCCTGTATCGTCATAAACAGGGTTAGGAGCTACGGTATACGAAAATTCAGGCAGAATGTTATTCATATTTGATCCTCGCTTTCCGATTCAAAACCTTTTTGATCCAGTATACGCCTTTTTAAAGAAAAGTCATATAAGTCCATGTGATACGCACATTCATGTATTATCAAAGTAAGAGCTGTCTTTTATACTGAGAGCACAACCTAATCAAATCAATCACGAGGTGGTTTCTTAATGGATACGCAACAAATCAAGCAAATGTTTATACAAAAGTTTGGCGAGTCTACAATCGAACCTTTATGGTTCCATGCACCCGGACGCGTGAATCTGATTGGCGAACATATTGACTATAACGGAGGATACGTTCTTCCGGCAGCATTGGAGTTTGGCACAACGCTTGTTATTCGCGAACGTCAGGACGGCATCATTCGTTTGGCTTCGACCAACATGCCGGAAGAAGCCGAAATCAAAATCGGCGAGATCGGGCTTGACAAAAGCGGAGAATGGACAGACTACCCCGTTGGCGTCATGGTTGAGCTGGCTGAGCGCGGTTTTCCGGTATCGAAAGGGTATGATCTGTTCTACCACGGCGAAATTCCGAACGGAGCCGGGCTTTCTTCTTCCGCTTCGATCGAGGTCGTAACGGGTTATGGTCTGTTAGCGGTCGGTGGGTACGATCGCGATACCGTACAGATCGCTTTGCTCTCGCAAGCAGCGGAAAATAACTTTGTCGGCGTGAACTGCGGCATCATGGATCAATTCGCTGTCGCAAACGGCAAAAAAGATCATGCCATCCTGCTGATGTGCGATACGCTAGAATACAAACATGTTCCGTTTCAGACCGGCAGCTACAAATTGGTCATCGGCAATACGAACAAACGCCGCGGCTTGGTCGATTCGAAATACAATGAACGCCGCGAGCAATGCGTAGCGGCTCTGGATCGCTTAAGAAGTTGCAAAGCCGATCTGAATTATTTGGCAGAAGTGACGCCTTCGCAATTCCAGGATTTCAAATCCGCGTTGACGGATGAGACCGTACGTAACCGGGCGCAGCATGTTATCGAAGAGAACGCACGGGTATTGGCTTCGGTCGAAGCTTTAACCGCAGGGGATCTCGAAGAATTTGGACGTCTGATGAACCAGTCTCACGACTCCCTTCGCGATCTATACGAAGTAAGCTGCGAAGAGTTGGACGTCATGGTCGAAGAAGCGCGTCAAATTCCGGGAACACTCGGCGCTCGGATGACGGGAGCGGGATTCGGCGGATGTACGGTATCGCTCGTCCATGAAGATCATGTGGAGCAATTTGTAAAACAAGTCGGAGAGCGTTATCAGGCACGCACCGGGCTAACCGGAGACTTTTATGTATGCGGCGTAGGCGAAGGCGTAGAAGAACTGAGCTAAGTCAGTATGAATTTTCAAAAAACAAACGCAATCTACACATTTTAAGGAGGAACAAACAATGGCGATTTTAGTAACAGGTGGCGCAGGATATATCGGTTCCCATACCGTAGCGGCTTTGCTGGAACGTGGGGACGAAGTTGTCGTAATCGACAGTCTGCAAACGGGTCATAAAGAAGCTTTACTCGGTGGCAAACTGTACGAAGGCGATCTTCGCGACAAAGAACTGCTAAAAAAATTATTCGCAGAAAATGAAATCGAAGGGGTTATTCATTTCGCAGCCAATTCGTTGGTCGGTGAAAGTATGCAAAATCCCGGCAAATATTACGATAACAATATGTACGGCACATTGTGCTTGCTCGAAGCGATGAACGAAGCCGGCGTACGCCGAATCGTCTTTTCTTCGACAGCAGCTACGTATGGCGAACCAGAAAAAACACCAATCGAAGAAACCGACCGTACAGAGCCAACCAATGTATACGGCGAAACGAAGTTGATGATGGAACGCATGATTCGTTGGTATGACCGCGTACTGGATATCCGTTATGTCGCTTTGCGCTACTTCAATGCAGCAGGCGCACACGATAGCGGCAAGATCGGCGAAGACCACCGTCCGGAGACGCATCTGATTCCGATCGTGCTTCAGACAGCGCTGGGACAACGTTCGCATATTTCGGTATTCGGTGACGACTACCCGACAGCTGACGGGACTTGTATCCGCGATTACCTGCATGTGAGCGATCTTGCCGACGCACACTTGCGCGCGATCGATTACTTGAAAAACGGCGGGGAAAGCGACGTATTCAACCTCGGTAGCGGCAGCGGATTTTCGGTACACGAAATTATCGAAGCGGCTCGCACGGTTACAGGCAAAGAAATCCCGGTTCAGACCGAACCGCGCCGAGCAGGAGACCCGGCTGTATTGATCGCGTCTTCGGAAAAAGCACGCCGCGTACTCGGTTGGAATCCATCCCGCGAGCAGATCGAGACGATTATCGGAAGCGCTTGGAGCTGGCATCAATCTCGTCCGAACGGTTACAACGACTAAGCTTTACTTTAGCTTCAAAAAAAGATAACGGGGGCAGTGTCCATGAGCGAAAAGTTCACAAACGAAGTTCAACCACATTCGGCGGGGGAAGCATTCTCGGAGAACGTCACCAAGCAAGAAGTTTTGAGAGCGATTGATCGTCTCACCGCATTTGCGCTGCGCGAAAAATTGCTGGAACCAGCCGATTACGATTACGGACGCAACCGTTTGCTGGAGCAATTTTCTTTTGACGAACCTTACGGAGCGGACCCATCGTCTATTGAAGCTTCGTTAGATCCTTTAGCTGAAGCATTGCCGGAAGGCCCTCAGCCAATGTTGGATACGTTAATCGATTACGGATTGCAAATCGGGATGATTCCAGAAAATACAGATACCCACCGTGATTTGTTGGATGCAAAGCTAATGGGACTGCTGCTTGCGCGTCCTTCGGAAGTGACACGCGAGTTTTTGGAAGCCGAACAAAAGAACGGAATTACAGCAGCTACCGATCGTTTTTACAAATGGTGTATCGATTCGAACTATATTCGGATGGATCGCGTTGCGAAAAACCGCTATTGGACGTATGATTCGGAATTCGGTTCGATCGAAATCACGATCAATTTGTCCAAACCGGAAAAAACATCGGAAGAGATTGCGCAAGCTCGTCTGCTGCCACCGCCTTTGTATCCGAAATGTCAGCTTTGTCGTGAGAATGTCGGATATGCCGGACGGATCAATCACCCTGCACGTCAAAACTTACGCGTGATTCCGCTGGAATTGAACGATGAGCCGTGGTTATTCCAATATTCGCCGTATGTTTACTACAACGAGCATTGTATCGTGCTGCACCGCGATCATGTTCCGATGAAGCTGACGAAAGACACGCTGCGTCGTTTGCTGCAATTTACCGATCGTTTCCCGCACTATTTCCTCGGTTCCAATGCGGACTTGCCGATTGTCGGAGGCTCGATCTTGACGCATGACCATTTCCAAGGCGGCAAGCATACGTTTGCGATTGAAAAGGCACCAACGGAAGCGGTCTTCGCTCATGCTCAGTATCCTTCGGTGAAGTTATCGATTGTTCGTTGGCCGATGTCGGTTATTCGTCTGACGGGTAGCGATCAAGCCGAATTGCTCGAAGCCGCAGACGAAATCTACGAAACGTGGAAAACGTATAGCGACGACCGTGTAGAGATTCTTGCATCCAGTGAGCAAAATGGCGCGAAGGTTCGTCATAACACTGTAACGCCTATTGTGCGTCGCCGAGACGGTGCTTATGAATTGGATCTCGTATTGCGGAACAACCGTACAAACGAGCAACATCCAGAAGGGATTTTCCATCCTCACCGCGACATGCACCATTTGAAAAAAGAAAATATCGGTCTGATCGAAGTGATGGGGCTGGCGATTTTACCGGGACGTCTCAAAGACGAACTGGAACAAGTGGTACGTGTCTTGAGCGGAGATCAAGAAGTATTGTCTGCGGCTGAGCAAAATGCTTCGCACGGACTGAATCAACATTTGCCGTGGGTACATGAATTGATCGCCAAATATGGATCGAATCTGACACCGGAAGCTGCAAACGAATACGTTCAGCATGAAGTCGGGGCAAAATTCACAGAAATTTTGGGTCATGCCGGCGTATACAAGACGGATACAAGCGGCCGCGAAGCCTTTTTCCGTTATGTGAATCATCTGAATTGGGTCAAACAATAGTTGAAAATGATCATCAAACTGCCGTGTCCGAACGTGGATGCGGCAGCTTTTTTGTTTTTGCGTGAAGACGGTATATAATGAATACGAACTTATGAAAAGGAAGGGGTACAATTTACTTATGAAATCTTTTGCTTTCTATAATCCGACACGTCTTATTTTCGGTAAAGGCCAACTGGAACAACTCAACACGTTGGTTCCTCAGTACGGCAAAAATGTATTGCTTGTTTACGGAGGAGGCAGCATCAAGCGCTCGGGTCTGTACGAGAGCGTAACTTCGCTGCTTAAAGAAATCGGTTCGAACGTAACCGAACTTTCCGGCGTTGAACCGAACCCGCGTCTGTCGACCGTACACAAAGGCGTCGATCTGTGCAAAAGCGAACAAATCGATCTGATTCTGGCTGTCGGCGGCGGTAGCGTTATCGACTGCGCGAAAGCTATTGCGGTTGGCGCAAAATACGATGGCGATATGTGGGATTTCGCAGAGCGTAAAGCTGTTGCCAAAGACGGATTGCCATTAGGCGTCGTGTTGACAATGGCAGCTACAGGTTCGGAAATGAACAGCGGGTCGGTCATCACGAATGAACAAACGATGGAAAAACTCGGCTGGGGTAGCGCGTATTCGTTCCCGACTTTCTCGATTCTCGATCCAGAGTTCACGTATTCGCTGCCGAAAGACCAAACGGTCTACGGGATCGTCGACATGATGTCGCACGTCTTGGAGACTTATTTCCATCTCGAAAGCAATACGCCTGTGCAAGACGGATTCTGTGAATCGGTACTGCGTGCAGTGATCGAAGCAGGTCCAAAACTTGTAGACGATCTGGAAAACTACGAGCTGCGCGAAACGGTAATGTACAGCGGTACGCTTGCGCTGAACGGTGTTCTGAGCATGGGCAGCACAGGTGACTGGGCAACGCACAATGTCGAGCACGCGGTATCGGCAGTCTACGATATTCCGCACGGCGGCGGCCTCGCGATCTTGTTCCCGAACTGGATGAAGCATAGCTTGAGCGTGGACCCAGAGCGTTTCAAAAAGCTCGCGGTAAATGTGTTCGGTATCGACCCAAGCGGCAAATCGGCTGAAGAAGTCGGTCTGGAAGGCATCGAAGCTTTGCGTGCGTTCTGGAACTCGATTGGTGCACCAAATACCCTTGCCGATTACGAAATCGACGATAGCCGTATCGAAGAAATGGCAGACAAAGCAATGAAATTCGGACCGTTCGGTAACTTCAATAAACTGCAACGCGAAGATGTAGTCGCAATCTACAAAGCTTCGCTGTAAACTGAAAAATCCGCTATATTCGTCTACGAAATGACGTGGAAGACGACCTGGATCTCTAATCCGGGTCGTCTTTTTTATATGCTGAATAAGTCCTTCCAATATTTTTCCCAACTAATATTAAGCTTGCTACGTCTATTTATATAGAGAGGGGTTGAATAAAACATGAAAAAAATTCGTAAACTGTCTTATATGGTTGGATGCGCTTTAGGTCTGGGGGTACTGGCGGCGTGTTCATCACCCGCAGGTCAATCGGATGAATTGGCAAAAGCACAGCAAGAAGTGCAGAACATATATCCAGAAGCCAATATACCTAAGATCGATGGCTTGGAATTAACTTTAGCGTATCAAGGCGAAGCTTTTTCGTTACCCGATGTGTTAAAAAGCAGCGAAAGTGACTCTACAGATCAAAAGAAAGATTCTATTGTACTTGTTTATTCGCGTGAAAAAGGTGAACTGCAAGAAGCGGTGTCTGAGGATTCAATGGCTTTTGAAAAGGTACTTTACGGTCCTTACGAAGGAGATGGCGTTGTACTACTGACGCTCAGCGATCTTCCTTCTACCATTCAAGGTGCGGATAAAACGTCGATAGACGGTACTGATATTGAATTGGCGCATCCGGGGAATGATCTGTTTTATGCAACGGCAAGACCTGATGATGTGACATACACGCTACAAGCGACTCCAAACTCTGGATATGAAGAAGAAAAGCTTTTGGAAATTTTAGCACAAGCTTCTCATTCAGAGGGAAAATGAATAAATTTAGAGAAAGTTGAAACCAAATCACTAACTATCCGTATGTAATCATATACCCATTCAGTTACGTTTCGATTTCCGGCGATTCTTCAGCGATTAGACTGAAGAATCGCCAAATATCGAAACAGGGTAAAGATAGCTTCCAAAAAACGAAGGAGTGATGCGGTTATGGAAGCGTTATATTTAGGGTGTTTGGTCGGTGGCGTGTTATTTGCTTTGATAAGCGTGGTGTTCGGGGACTGGATCGGCGATGCGCTGGGAGGCGTATTCGACGCAGTGTCGCTCGAGTTCCTGCAACCGATCGTACTTGCCGGTATGGTGACGGTATTTGGCGGAGCGGGTATTTTGATCGAGCGTTATGCAGGGTTGCCTTCGGTATGGAGCTTATCGGCTTCTATACTGTGTGCATTATTCTCTGGCATTTTGCTTTACTTCGGTTATGTGAAGCCGATGCGCGGCAGCGAAAATTCGGTAGGCTACTCGATCAAAGACCTAACAGGCAAAATCGGTGAAGTGACCGTGCCTGTCCCGGAAAAAGGCTACGGCGAAGTGTTAGTGAGCATGGGCGGGTCAGGCAACACGCTACATACGGCATTCAGCTTCGATGGAGAATGGATTCCGGCAGGTGTCAGAGTCGTCGTGATCGATATTGCTGACGGCACATTAGGTGTAAGCGAACTCGAAAAAAAAGAAGAGGGGTTGGAGTAAAATGAACATTTTCGATCAGATTCCGGATTATCTATTGATTCCGGGTATCGTCATAGCCGTGCTGCTCGTACTGGGTCTTGCTTTTTGGGCTCGTTATAAGACGGTTAGCACGGATGAGGCGATGGTAGTGACAGGTTCGTTCCTCGGTACCAAAAATATTGCCGATGATGAAGCAGGTCGCAAGATCAAGATCGTACGCGGTGGCGGTGCATTTATCCTACCGGTATTCCAAAAAGCCGAATATCTGTCGTTATTGTCGCACAAATTGGATGTTACAACACCCGAAGTCTACACAGAGCAAGGCGTTCCCGTTTTGGCAGACGGCGTCGCGATTATCAAGATCGGCAGTTCTACAGAAGACGTAGCGACAGCTGCCGAACAATTTATGGGCAAGCCGATTGAAGCTCTGAAGTCCGAAGCGCAAGAAGTATTGGAAGGTCATTTGCGCTCGATTCTCGGTTCGATGACGGTCGAAGAAGTGTACCGCAACCGTGACCGGTTCGCGCAAGAAGTACAAAGCGTAGCGGCTCGCGATCTCAAAAAGATGGGTCTGCAAATCGTATCCTTCACGATCAAAGACGTTCGTGATAAGCACGGATATTTGGAGTCCCTAGGTAAACCGCGTATCGCGGCGGTTAAGCGTGACGCCGAGATCGCGGAAGCCGAAGCGGTGCGAGATGCTCGTATCCAAAAAGCGCGTGCCGAAGAAGAAGGCCAAAAAGCCGAATTGATTCGAGATACGAATATCGCCGAAGGTCAAAAAGAAAAAGAATTGAAGATCGCCGCGTTCAAACGCGACCAAGATACGGCAAAAGCCGACGCCGATCAGGCTTATATGATTCAAGAAGCGCGTGCCAAGCAGACCGCTGTCGAAGAACAGATGCGAGTTGAGATGGTACGTAAAGACCGCGAGATCGATTTGCAAGAAAAAGAAATTCAAGTTCGTCAAAAACAATACGACGCTGAAGTGAAGAAAAAAGCCGATGCGGATCGTTACGCGGTCGAAGTGGCTGCGGAAGCGGACAAAGCACGCCGGATGCGCGAAGCCGACGCGCTTCAATATTCGATTGAGACGCAAGCCAAAGCTTCTGCGGAGCAAAAACGACTCGATGGTATCGCGACAGCCGATGCCGAACGTGCAAGAGGTACAGCCGAAGCCGACGTTATTCGCCTGCGCGGTCTTGCCGAAGCGGAAGCCAAAGAAAAACTTGCCGAAGCCTTCAAAAGCTATGGCGAAGCGGCGATTCTCGATATTATCGTTAATATGTTGCCGGAACTTGCAGGCAAAATTGCGGAGCCGATTGCAGCGGTCGACAAGATTACCGTGGTCGATACAGGTCGCGGCGAAGGCGGCGGTGCCGCTCGCGTCAGCAATTATGTAACGGAGCTGATGGCGACAGCGCCGGAAATGCTCAAAAGCGTATCGGGGCTTGATCTGGAACAGATGATTCAAAATCTGACCGGCGGCAACAAAAATCAAGGCATAACCGATGCTCAGATCGAAGCGAATTTAACCGCCGAAAAAGCAGCGAAAAGCGAAGAATTAGCGCGTTCGAATCGCTCTCAAGTTGAAGAGCAAGCTTAAAAATCGACTTTGATCCAGAACGTCTTTGACATCGTTTTCGAATAAGTATGCAAAAAGGACCGAACCCTGTGTTTTCTCAGCGAAAATGCAGGTTGACGGTCCTTTTTTTTATGGGATAGAATGAAGGGATTGCATAGGGTTTCACGACTTTGTACATAAACGTTACCTAGAGTGAAATGCGGAAAAAGGACGGGAAAACTAACGATGAGAAAAAAAGTAGTCACCAAAACGATAACCGATGTTGCGTTTATCGCGCTTGGCGCCTTTATATTTGCGCTGGCAGTCAATTTGTTTGTTATTCCGAATGATTTTGGCGAAGGTGGGGTAACAGGGGTTACGATTATTTTGTTCTACTGGCTGCAATGGTCACCGGGGCTAGTCAACTTAATTATTAATGGATTTTTGCTCATTATCGGGTATCGTTTTTTGGATCGGAAGACGATTATTTATACAATTTTGGCGGTTGCGTTCAACTCGCTATTTTTGCATCTTACCGAAGGTTGGGATATTCATTCCACTGAAAAAACAGTCAATGCGATCTTCGCCGGTATCTTTGCGGGTGTCGGAATCGGGATGATCGTTCGAGTAGGCGGAACGACTGCCGGAACCGTGATTTTGGCACGTTTGGCAAATAAATATTTGGATTGGAATATTAGTTACGGGTTGCTGTTTTTCGATGTGATCGTAGCTGTCGCTTCGCTGCTCGTGATTGAAGTTGAAAACTTTATGTTTACGATCGTACTCCTTTATGTCGGAACGAAAGTGATGGACTTTATCGTCGAAGGCCTAAATCCGAAAAAAGCGGTCATGATTATTTCCAAACATCAACATACGATAGCGGAACAAGTCATTACAGCGATGGATCGCGGCGTAACGGTATTGTCCGGGCATGGATTTTATACAAAAGAAGCCAAAGAAGTTCTCTATATCGTAATTAGTAAGCAAGAAGTATCTCAATTGAAAAAAATCGTCAAAGGTGCGGATAAAGACGCTTTTGTGACGATTCATGATGTACGCGACGTGTTTGGAGAAGGGTTTGTCGATATTTCGAAGTAAAGAGGAGCGGAAAAAAGCGGATGCTGGTGTCCAAAGTATTGAACAACAATGTGATTATTGCGGACGATCCGCATTATGGGGAAGTCGTCGTAATTGGAAAAGGAATCGGGTTTGGTCGCGCGGAAAAAGATATCATCGACGCGGAAGCTGCCGAAAAAATGTTTATTTTGCGGAATCGCCGTGAACAAGAGCAGTACAAGCAATTGCTTCCGCAAGTCGATGAACAACTGATCGAAGTGATGAATGAAGCGATTCGCACCATCAGTAGCCGTATTGCTTCGCCGCTCAACGAACATATTCACGTCGCGTTGACCGACCATATTGCTTTTGCGATCAAACGGATGGAAAAAGGAATCTCGTTCCAAAATCCTTTTTTGTACGAAACGAAAGAGATTTATCCCGAAGAATATGAATTGGCGACATATGTCGTGCAGTTGATCAAAGAACGAATCGGGACGTCCCTCGATGCCGATGAGATCGGTTTTGTCGCGCTGCATATTCATAGCGCGATTACGAACAGACCGATCAACGAAGTTCGGGGGCATTCGGAATTGATCTCGGATTTAGTGAATCTGATCGAACAGAATCTGGAAGGCGGCTTGAATCGGAGCAGTCTTGATTATTCGAGATTGCTGACGCATCTTCGTTTCGCTATAGAACGGATTTATCGCGGCGAAGAAGTAAAAGCGACCGACCGGTTATCGGAATTGCTGGCACATGAGTATCCGGAAATGTATTCGCTTGCGTGGAAACTGACCAAAGTCATGGAAAAGCGATTGGGGTTACCGGTATACAAAGCGGAAGCCAGTTATTTGACCGTTCATTTGCAACGTTTGGCAGAGCGAGATCACGGATAATATTTATTTTTGAAAAGAGCTTGTCAAGTCATGAAAGCGGTGCTATAATGAGCGACGTAAGTTAACTGAAAACGATCTTTCTAACGATGTGTTACTGATACGATCAGGCATGAATCGATACGTAAGATAAAAAGTGTACTCACAAGGGCGAAGCTGTACCCGGGAATCCTTGTTGAGCGTGTTTTTTATTTTTCGTGCGTTCATGCCTTTTTTGCGTTTATTTGTACACGTTACAGAAGATCATGTAGGGAACAAAATCAAATATCACCTAGAGGGAGTTTACATTCATGTTCAAAAAACTTTTTGGACTGCTGCAACGAGTGGGTAAAGCTGTAATGCTTCCGGTAGCGATTCTTCCGGCAGCGGGTTTACTGCTGGCGATCGGTACACTGCTCGTCAGTCCTGATTTTCTAGAATTGGCTCCTGCACTTGATGTACAGTGGGTGCAATCTGTTGCGACTGTACTGATGAAAGCAGGGGACATCGTATTCACCAATTTGCCGTTGCTATTTGCAGTCGGCGTAGCCGTTGGTTTGAGTGGCGGTGAAGGCGTCGCGGGTCTTGCAGCGATTGTCGGTTTCTTGATTATGAACGTTACGCTTGGCGTAGTCGTTGGGGTAACTCCTGAAATGACTAGCGAAGCAGGTATGGGATATGCCAGTGTGCTAGGTATTCCAACGTTATCGACCGGCGTATTCGGCGGTATCATTATTGGTATATTAGCCGCTGCGATGTACAAGAAGTTTTTCCGAATCGAATTGCCTTCGTATCTCGGATTTTTTGCAGGGAAACGCTTCGTTCCAATTATGACAGCCGTAACTTCGATTCTGGTCGGGCTGCTGCTCGTTATTATTTGGCCTCCAATCCAACACGGACTGAATGCTTTGTCTAACGTGATGATCAACGGTCAACCTGCGTTATCCGCATTTGTTTTCGGGATGATCGAACGTGCACTTATTCCATTCGGCTTGCACCATATTTTCTATTCGCCGTTCTGGTATGAATTTGGTCAATACGTAAACAGCGCAGGCGAAGTCTTCCACGGCGACCAACGTATTTTCATGGCGCAAATGAGAGACGGCGCACCGTTTACGTCAGGGATGTTCATGACCGGTAAATTCCCGTTCATGATGTTCGGTCTTCCGGCGGCGGCTTTGGCGATTTATCACGAAGCTCGTCCAGAACATAAAAAGTATGTGGCAGGGATCATGGGTTCCGCCGCATTAACTTCGTTCTTGACCGGTATTACAGAACCGCTTGAATTCTCGTTCTTGTTCGTAGCTCCTGTATTGTTCGGGATTCACGTTGTATTCGCAGGGCTTTCGTTTATGTTGATGCAGATTTTGGATGTACACATCGGGATGACATTCTCGGGCGGATTGATTGACTTCCTGTTGTTCGGAGTTCTGCAAAACCGCACGCCTTGGTGGTATGTCATTATTGTCGGTGCTGTCCTTGCCGTGATTTATTACTTCGGTTTCCGCTTTGCGATTCGCAAGTTCAACTTGAGAACGCCGGGACGCGAAGAGCCGACCGAGGAATCAGAGGATAGTTCGCCAACTGCAAATTCAGCGGGCGAATTGCCACAGAATATTTTGTCGGCACTTGGCGGACGCGAAAACATTTCGAATCTGGATGCTTGTATCACGCGCCTTCGCGTAGAAGTAAACAGCATCAGTAATGTCGACAAAGAGCGTCTGAAAAAGTTGGGTGCCGCAGGGGTGCTTGAAGTGGGTAACAATGTTCAAGCGATCTTCGGTACACGATCCGATACGATTAAGTCGCAAATTCAAGACATCATGTCGGGTCGTACACCGGTTGAAGCGCCTGCCGCTGCTGTCGAATTACCTGAAAAGAATGAAGAAAAATCCGACGCTCAGCAAGCCGTGAACGTGATCGATGAAGAAATCATCGTGTCTCCGGTAAGCGGCGAGTTGCAAGATATTTCGAATGTTCCTGATCCGGTATTCTCGCAGCGTATGACAGGCGATGGATTCGCAGTTCTTCCTTCGGACGGTCTGATTGTGTCTCCGGTGAACGGAACGATCTTCAATGTGTTCCCAAGCAAGCACGCAATCGGGATCATGTCAGAAGGCGGAAAAGAAATTCTTGTCCATATTGGCGTGAATACCGTTAAACTTAAAGGTCAAGGGTTTAATGTATTGGTAGCGGAAGGTGATGCTGTGATGGCAGGTCAACCTATTCTTGAAGTCGATCTGAGTTATGTACAAGAGAATGCACCTTCGATTATGACTCCAGTCATTTTCTCTAATTTGCCTGAAGGTGCAAAAGTGACATTGCTCAAAACTGGCACAGTTAAAGCCGGCGAAGAAAACATCATCTCGATTAAGTAATTCGGAAAGCTATATAGATAGGCACACAAAACTAGCCAAAACAGCAAAAACCAGGCAAGCGTGCAAAATGAAGGTGAGTCAGTTATAATAAGTATGTATCTTTAAAAACAGAACCTATTGGAGGAATTTACTCATGGAAAAAACATTTAAAATCGTAGACGAAGACGGTATCCACGCACGTCCAGCAACAGCGCTGGTAAATACAGCTAACAAATTCAAATCGACTGAATCGTTCGCAGAAGCTAACGGCAAACGTGTAACGTTGAAATCCATTCTGGGCGTTCTGTCGCTGGGTCTGGAAAAAGGATCGACATTGACACTGATCACTCAAGGTGAAGAAGAAGCTGAAGCGCTCAAAGCTCTTGAAGATGTTATGGTCGGAGAAGGTCTGGGCGAAGTCAATGCTTAATATTTCTGGCATCGCGGCTTCGGCCGGCATCGCAATTGCAAAAGCTTTTCGTCTTGAACATCCGGATTACACCGTAACCCAAAAACATGTTCAAAATGCTGAAGCAGAAATCGCGAAGCTCGACGATGCACTTGCAAAATCGCAAGTTGAGCTTGAGCGCATCAAAGAAAATACCTTGAAAGAACTCGGCGCGCAAAAAGCAGAGATCTTCGAATCGCATTTGCTGATTCTGAACGATCCCGAGCTGATTAGTCCGATCAAAGACATGATCGTGAACGATCAAGTTAATGCGGACTACGCACTGAGCGAGACGTCTAAACAATTCGTATCCATGTTCGAGAACATGAAAAGCGCGTACCTGCAAGAACGCGCAGCCGATATGAAAGACGTAACAAAGCGTATTTTGGGGCATTTGCTTGGTCTGAATGTACAAAACCCTGCTGAAATCAGTGAAGAAGTGATCGTAATTTCCGAAGACCTTACGCCTTCGGATACGGCTCAATTGAACCGTAAATACGTTAAAGGCTTCACTACGAATATCGGCGGACGTACTTCACACTCCGCGATCATGGCACGTTCGCTTGAAATTCCGGCTATCGTCGGAACGAAGAACGTACTTGAACAAGTCGAACCAGGCGATCTCGTGATCGTTGATGGTCTTGAAGGTAATGTCATTGTCAATCCAAGCGACGAAGTGGTTGCCGAATACCGCGAAAAGCAAGTCAAATATGACGAGCAACGTGCGGAATGGCGCAAACTGCGTGAAGAACCAACCGTTACGACGGATGGCGTTCACGTAGAGCTTGCGGCAAATATCGGTACGCCTAACGACGTAGCGGGCGTTCTGGATAATGGCGGCGAAGGCGTGGGTCTATACCGGACAGAGTTCTTGTATATGGGTCGCGACAAGCTTCCTTCCGAAGACGTTCAATACAATGCTTACAAAACGGTACTTGAGAAAATGGAAGGAAAACCTGTCGTTGTTCGTACGCTAGACATCGGCGGCGACAAAGAACTTCCTTATCTCGATCTGCCAAAAGAAATGAACCCATTCCTGGGCTTCCGTGCGATTCGTCTTTGTCTGGACCGTACAGACATCTTCCGCACTCAGCTGAGAGCTTTGCTGCGCGCAAGCGTGCATGGCGATCTGCGCATCATGTTCCCAATGATCGCAACGCTGATGGAATTCCGCGAAGCGAAAGCTTTGTTGGAAGAAGAACGTACGAACCTCAAAAATGAAGGCATCGAAGTTGCGGACAATATCCAACTCGGCATCATGGTCGAAATTCCTTCGACTGCTGTATTGGCTGATCAGTTCGCAAAAGAAGTCGATTTCTTCAGCATTGGTACAAACGACTTGATCCAGTACACAATGGCTGCCGACCGTATGAATGAACGCGTATCCTACTTGTACCAACCTTATAACCCTGCAATCTTGCGCCTTGTTGACATGGTCATCAAAGCTGCGCATAAAGAAGGCAAATGGGCGGGTATGTGTGGAGAAATGGCGGGCGATTCGGTCGCAATTCCATTGCTGCTTGGTCTGGGTCTCGATGAATTCAGTATGAGTGCAACTTCCATCTTGCCAGCGCGCAGCCAAATCTCCAAATTGTCCCGTGCGGACATGCAAGAGTTGGCAGCTAAAGCTTTGGAATGTTCGACTGCTGAAGAAGTTGTGGCTTTGGTTGAAAGTATCTAATTTGAATTCAAACGTAATACGTATGTTGTGATTCGTTTGATTGTTTGATCTCTGTCGCTTTGGCGTGTGCGCCGAGCATCTTGGCACGCCGAAGCTGCGTCCATCCGGTTCCTTTGAGGGACCGGATTTTTTTATATGTAAAAAAGCCTTCCGTAAGTGGAAGGCTTTTTTGTCGAGAAAGTTGCTTATGTGGGGGAAGCGAAAAGGTTCCGAAAAATTCGTTGCGGTCGCTTGTTGAAATCGGGAAAAGATGATTGGAATTTTATTTGTATGTTCCCGATTTCAAAGGCGAACATTTCATTCCTTCACTGAATTATTCTCCACCTTTTCGCTTCTAGTTACGTTGGATTTTCTCGATCTCTCAAGACTTCAAATACAGAAGGCTATGATGAGGTGGGCGAGTTGAGAATCTAACCGAGATCTACAGACCTACCAAAGACTTTGAATGTTGACGCCTTTGGGTTCGGCTTGAGGGTCGGATTCGTTGATATGGTCGTAGAACATGACGCCGTTCAAGTGATCGAGTTCGTGCTGCATTACGATAGCAGGGTAGCCTTTGAGTTTGAGCAGCAACTCTTTGCCGTTTTCGTCGTAAGCTTTGAGCTTGATCTTTTCGTAACGAGGAACGATGCCTTCGACGGAGCGGTCGACCGACAGGCAACCTTCGCCGTCCGGCAAATATGTCATCGCAGCGGAATGGCTGACGATTTTCGGGTTGAATAATTTGTATTCGTATAGCGTTGGATTTTCGTCTTCCATTACATCGGTGAATAGAACCGCGAACATGCGGCGATCTAAACCGACTTGATTGGCGGAAATACCAACGCCTGCACGTAGCTCGTATTTTTCGGCAAGTTCATCGTCTTGGCTTTCGTGCAAATAACGCATCATCGCGTCCATTGCATTCCGATCTTCATCGGATAGCGGGAATTTCACTTCGGAGACTTTGCGGCGCAAAATCTCATGTCCTTCACGTACAATATCGTCCATCATGATTCGGTAATTTTTATCGGTCAATGCCATTTGAATACCCCTCAACTTCCTGAATATTTGTAGATATACCTGATCATTGCAACATTTAATTGACTACGCGCAAATAGACCTTTTTCTATTATGAAGTGATCGTAACAAAAAGAAAAGCCGCTTTGCCGAAAAATCCGGGAAAGCGGCTTTTTGCTTTGAGATCAAAATTAGCTGCAAGCGCAGTTCAGAACAGGTTTACGTGCAGCATTTGTTTCATCAAGGCGAGTGACCGGTGTTGTATACGGTGCGTTAAGCAGCAACTCTGGATCTGTTTTCGCTTCTTCCGCAATCCGAATCATCGTATCGATAAAGCCGTCTAGGGTTTCTTTGCTTTCCGTTTCGGTCGGTTCGATCATGATACATTCTTCGACGTTAAGCGGGAAGTAGATTGTTGGCGGGTGATACCCGAAATCGAGTAATCGTTTTGCCACATCAAGCGTACGAACGCCATATTGCTTAAGCCCACTTCCGCTCATCACGAATTCGTGTTTGCAAGGTCCCGCGAACGGCACTTCGTAATGACCTTTCAGACGTGCCATCATATAGTTTGCGTTCAGTACCGCACATTCCGATACGCGGCGCAGACCGTCAGGTCCATAAGTGCGGATATACGTGTAAGCACGAACAAGAATACCAAAGTTACCGTAGAACGCTTTGACGCGTCCGATCGAATCTTTGGAAGCTTCGGCAAAATCATAAGAACCGTCTGCTTTTTTCTCAATCGTCGGAGCTGGCAGATACGGAATCAAGATCGATTTTACGCCGACTGGACCTGCGCCGGGACCGCCGCCACCGTGAGGGGTACTCATCGTTTTGTGCAGATTAAGGTGAACGACGTCAAAGCCCATATCGCCTGGACGTGTAATTCCCATGATCGCATTGGAGTTCGCACCATCGTAATACAGCAGACCGCCTGCTTCGTGGACGATTTCGGCAATTTCAACGATTTGTTCTTCGAACAATCCCAATGTACTTGGATTGGTTAGCATCAGTGCTGCTGTATCCGAACCTACCACTTCACGCAGTTTATCAAGATCAACCATGCCTTTGGCATTCGAAGGAATCGTAACCGTCTCAAATCCGGCTACAGTCGCACTTGCCGGATTCGTACCGTGCGAAGAATCGGGAACGATAACTTTCGTGCGGTGTTCGCCGCGAGCTTCGTGATAACTGCGAATCATCATCAGACCTGTCCATTCGCCGTGAGCACCTGCTGCGGGTTGCAACGTCACCGCATCCATACCCGTCAGCGCCGCGAGATCGTTTTGCAAAGTGTACATCATTTGCAGCGCACCTTGTACGCTCGATACCGGTTGATACGGATGAATTTTAGCGAAGCCTGCATAACGCGCTACATCTTCGTTAATTTTCGGGTTGTATTTCATCGTGCAAGAGCCGAGCGGATAGAAGCCATTGTCTACGCCGAAGTTGCGGCGGGAAAGACCGGTATAATGACGAATCACATCGACTTCGGACACTTCGGGAAGTGCCGCTGCGTCGCTACGCTTGAATTCGGCTGGAAGCCAAGAAGACATTTCTTCGTCGCTGGATGGAACATCACATTCCGGCAACGAATACGCAACGCGTCCAGGTTGACTGAGTTCGAAGATCAATGCGCAATCTTCTTTGCCATCGAGCATGGTTGGTGTGGTCAGATCAAGAGTGGTATTCATAGACTTCCCTCCAAAATTTCCGCGAAGCGGTCGATGTCTTCTTTTAAACGTTTTTCTGTAACAGCAATCAGCATCGCGGGGCCTAGTTCTGGATATTGACGGGACAGATCGTAGCCGCCTATAAATCCTTCTTCCAGCAACTTTTCGTTCAATGCATGCAGATCTGTATTTTCCGGCAATTGCAGAACAAATTCATTGAAGAAAGGAGAAGAGAACGCAAGCTTTGCGCCTTGAATCGCACTCAGCTGCTTAGCCGCGTAATGCGACTTTTTCAAGTTCAGGTCGCAGACGTCGATCAGACCTTGGCGACCCATGATCGATAAGTAGACCGAAGCCGATAGTGCCAGCAGCGCTTGGTTGGAACAAATATTCGAAGTCGCTTTATCGCGGCGAATATGTTGTTCGCGAGCTTGCAAGGTCAATACGAAGCCGCGTTTGCCGTTTTTATCTGTCGTTTGACCGACGATACGACCCGGGATTTTACGCATTAACGCTTTGGACACCGCGAAGTATCCGCAAGTAGGGCCGCCGAACGAGCCGGAGATCCCGAGTGGCTGTGCATCGCCAACCGTAATATCTGCGCCGAGTTTACCCGGTGCTTCCAGCAAGCCGAGCGAGATCGGGTTCGCGCTTACGACAAGCAATCCTTTTTGAGCATGAATCAGATCGCTGATCGCACGCACGTTTTCTACAGCGCCGAAAAAGTTCGGCGATTGAACAAGTACCGCCGCCGTATCGCCATCGATCGACGATTCTAGCTGAGTCAGATCAGTCACGCCGTTGTCGAAGCCGACTTCAACCACTTCGATACCCAGTCCGTAAGCATACGTGCGAACAACTTCGCGCGTCTCTGGGTGCACGGTCGAAGAGATGACGATCTTTTTGCGGCGAGTCGCTGCGCTTGCGAGCGAAGCTGCTTCTGCCATAGCCGTCGCGCCGTCATACATACTCGCGTTTGCGACTTCCATCCCTGTCAGTTCGCAAATGTAGGATTGGAATTCGAAGATCGCTTGCAGTTCGCCTTGACTGACTTCCGGCTGATAAGGCGTATATGCCGTATAAAATTCCGAGCGGGAGATCACATGGTTGATGACGACCGGAACTTGGTGGTCGTACAATCCAGCGCCGAGGAAGCTTGCGTAACGGTCGCTGTCCGCATTTTTGCTAGCCAGTTGCGTCATATGACGCAGTAGACCCGCTTCGTCCAAAGCAGACGACATTGGCAATGTACCCTGGTAACGAACATTTTTCGGAATATCGACAAATAGATCTTCCATACTTTCGGCGCCAACTACGGCAAGCATCTCGCGTTCGTTCTGTTCGGTCATTGGAATATAACGGTGTTTCTTCAAGGCGTGTTCACTCCCTTTTCGGATTGTTGAATCAGAGCTTTATGAGCGGGTGTATTTTTATAAAAAGGTGCTTTAACGACTTCCGCTTTCAACTTTTTGCCGCGAATTTCGACTTCGACTTGTGTACCGATCGGAGCAAACTCCGTATCGATTAAAGCCAAAGCAAGATTGCGTTTAAGCGTCGGAGATTGCGTTCCCGTCGTCACTTCGCCGATTTGGCGTTCTCTAGCAAAGACCGGATAATGCGACCGGGCGATCCCGCGATCAATCATCTCAAGACCCACCAGCTTGCGAGGCACGCCGGCTTCTTTTTGCGCTGCCAATGCTTCCCGTCCGATAAAGTCGTTTTTGCCCAGTTTAACGAAGTAACCCAGACCTGCTTCAAGCGGCGTAATGTCTTGCGACAATTCTTGACCATAAAGCGGAAGCTTGGCTTCGAAACGCAGCGTATCGCGTGCACCCAATCCGCAAGGCAGCAGACCAAATTCTTCGCCAGCTGTAATGATTTCGCGCCAGATCGCCGCAGCATCTTCAGCAGAAACATACAATTCGTATCCGTCTTCGCCAGTGTATCCCGTACGAGACAAGATAGCGGATTTACCGCCTACCGAACCTTTTTCGATAAAATGGAATGGCTTCAAATCTTCCAATCTAGGCGTGTCGCTGATTTTACGAAGAATCGAAGTCGACGCAGGGCCTTGAAGAGCAATCAACGCCGTGTCGTCCGATACATTAAGGAATTGCACCGATTCAGGCAGATGCGAAGTGATCCATTCCGCGTCTTTATCCAAGTTTCCTGCGTTCACAACCAACATGTACCGATTTTGACTCAGACGGTAAACGAGCAGATCGTCTACAACTCCGCCATTTTCGTAACACATAAAGGTATAGAGGGCTTGCCCGTCTTGCAGCGATTCAATGTCTCCTGTCGTCAGGCGACTGATTGCCGCGCAAGCTTCTTCGCCGTTCAACAAAAATTCGCCCATATGCGATACATCGAACAGCCCTGCACGCTCACGCACCGCTTCGTGTTCTTTTTGAATCCCGTAAAACTGAACAGGCAGATCCCATCCGCCAAAGTCGATGCAGCGAGGTTCGCCCGTTTCCGCGTAGAGCGGATAAAGCGGAGTTCGTTTGAGAGAAGTCATCGGTTCAAAGTCTCCTTATTCATGCAATTTTAGTTTGAAAATCATCAAAAAAGGACAGAGCCCAAAGACCAACCCTTTTTTTGAAAAACAAAAAAGAAGGGTCTGATCTTAAGGGCTCTGTCCTTGATACCTGAGAGTTACCCCGCCTAAGATTCAAGCAGGTTACACCTTGGGTGATCCGCCTACAGTAGTCGCGATCTTGATCGACTTCTGCGCGAATGCTCTCCAGAGTGGCGTCCAGCAAAGGTCCTTTTGCCTGAGAGATTCACCGGTATCGCTTGTTCCAAACGATCAATCGGTTTACTCCTTCGGCGGCACCTGCGACGTTTTAGCGTCCGGTACTCTCTCCCTGTGCGTTCACTCGCCTATAGGTTTAAATGGAAATGTTCGTTTTTTTGCAAAATGCACTTCAAATGCTTTATCCTAATTATTAAGGGATATGACTGCGTGTTGTCAACAAAAGTTTGTATTTTAACAAAAATATTGTGAGGAACATTGACACGTTAAATAAGCTGCTTTAAGCTAAAAGCGCGGAAAATTCCCGAACAACACAAAGTTTAAATCAGCCGAATATTCGGAAATACAGCGAAATGGAGCGAATTACACAATGAGCGAAGTTAAAGCAGGTCTGTACTATACCAAAGATCATGAATGGGTGGAAAAGCTGCCAAGCGGTAATCTGCGCCTCGGTATTACCGATTTTGCCCAGCATCAACTGGGAGATATCGTTTTCGTTGAATTACCGGAAGAAGGTGCAGATGTCGCAGCAGAAGCAAGTATCGGTTCGATTGAATCGGTTAAAACGGTCTCGGATCTGTTCTGCCCTGTTGGGGGTACGATTGCAGCGGTGAATGGAGCGCTCGAAAGCGAACCGGAACTGGTGAATAGCGCACCTTACGGCGACGGTTGGATGATTGAGATTCAGCCAGACGGTGAAGCCGATGCGCTGCTAGCAGGTCTGCTGACTCCTGAGCAATACGAAGCGGAGCAACAAGACTAACATCAACGGTTAAACCAGAAAAGGGCGGCGATCCGCGTTGTGAAAAACACAGCGCAGATCGCTGCCCATTTTGACGTTATAAGGAAGTTAGCTATCAAGCAAAAAGACTTTTCTTTATGTTTTGTTCAAAGCTTGCATTGTCAGTTCACAAGGCGCTGGTTTATGATGGAGGGTAAGTTAACGTATCGAAAAAAGTGATCAAACGATGACCTCAAGGAGGAACCGAGAGTGAACGGGAAAACGGCACTGGTTACAGGCGCGAACGCAGGAATGGGGCTCGCAACTACGATTGAATTGGTACAGCGTGGGTACCGGGTTCTGATGCTTTGTCGGAGTGCGCAGCGCGGTGAACAAGCTTTGCATCAAGTCGAAGCTGCCGGAGGAAGCGGTTCAGCTGAACTGGTTTTGGGCGATCTAGGCAACTTATCTTCGATCCGAAATTTTGCAGACGATATTCATGGACGGGTATCTCATCTTGATGTCCTAATTAATAATGCAGGTGTAATTAGTCCAAAACGACAAGAAACAACAGACGGATTCGAACTTGCGCTTGGCGTCAATCATTTAGGGCATTTTTTATCTACAAATCTGTTGCTTGATCTCGTGCAAGCATCAGATCACGGAAGAATCGTAGTCGTGGCTTCGGGTGCTTATAAAGCCGGACGTATTCATTTTGCAGATCCCCATTTGCGAAAAGGATACAACGTCGTGAAGTCTTATGGGCAATCGAAACTAGCCAACATCTTATTCGCGCGAGAACTCGCTTTACGCACTTATCATTCAGGAATTTCGGTGAATTCGCTTCATCCGGGAGCCGTCTTAACGCAGCTCGGGATTGATCGCGGGACTGGATTCGGACAAGGCGTGTACCGGGCGCTCGGCAAATTGCCTTCGTTCCAGACTCCGGCGGAAGGCGCTTCGACTGCGATTTATCTTGCCGATAGCGCTGAAGTTGAAGGGATTTCGCGCGAATACTTTTACCGGAGTCAACCGCAATCTTTACAAGCAAAAGCGGAGGATGACGAAGTTGCGGCTAAGTTATGGGCATGGAGCGAAAAAGAAGTCGGATTCACGTTCAAATAATTTAACGAATCAGATCAAGATAACGGGGGAAAACCACATGACGACAGTTAATAATCAGACCTCTCACGCATTGCCACAGATCGAGCTTGCAACTATGGAAGATCTGCCGGCAATTGTTAATATTTATAACTCCACGATTGCCGGACGCATGGTGACTGCTGATCTTGAACCGATCACAGTCGAAAGTCGTCATGCTTGGTTTGAAGAACATGTGCCGTCACGTCGTCCATTATGGGTGATGAGACAAGACGGGCGTGTACTCGCTTGGATCAGTTTGCAGTCTTTCTACGGTCGTCCGGCTTACGATGCTACGGCTGAGGTGAGCGTGTATGTGGACGAATCGTTAAGAGGAACCGGTGCAGGGAGTCGTTTGTTACAAAAAGCGATCGACGAAAGCCCGGCACTTGGCGTAAATACATTGCTAGGTTTTGTATTTGGTCATAATGAGCCAAGTTTGAGATTGCTACAAAAGTACGGTTTTCAATCTTGGGGGAATTTGCCGCGGGTTGCCGTATTGGACGGAATCGAACGCGATCTGATCATTTTGGGCTTGCGCCTAGCCTAGTCACAGTTACAACGTACGCACTCGGAAAAGATCTACACAAGCAACGGAGTGTCACCGACGCTCCGTTTTTTCGATTGGTCAAAAAAATGCGAAAATGGATCATAAAAGTAAACTTTTTTGCGTCCGTTTGCCTATTCTCGTCCAAGTATGGAAAAGAAGCATCAAAAGAAATCAGAGGGGTGAACCAAGATGTCGAATATTTTGAACTTTAACGATACATTAGACTGTCCCGATTTCGAAGCTTATCCTTATGGCGATCTGGGGTTGACCTTTTCTCCGCAATATAGCACTTTCAAAGTCTGGGTTCCCGGTGCGGAAAAAGTTCAGGTTGTCATCTACGATGACGAAGGTCAATACGATAAAGCCGGAAAAGTAACCGACCACTCCGGCGGGCGCGAACTGAAGATGGAAGAAGACGAGTATGGCGTCTGGAGTATCGTCGTACCCGGCGATCTTGAAGGTCATTATTATCTGTACCATATTACGTATAAAATCGGCGATCACACCCAAAGCCGTTATGTGGTCGATCCGTATGTGAAAGCCGCTTCGGCGAACGGTCAGCGTGGCGCAATCGTCAATATGAAGCGTACCGATCCCAAAGGCTGGGAAAACGATATGCGTCCGCCGCTCAGACACGCGGTCGATTCGGTTATTTACGAGCTGCATGTACGCGATTTTTCGTCTTCGGAAGATGCGAAAATGAATCATTCCGGGCAGTATTTAGCGTTTACCGAACACCATATTACAACCAAAGAAGGTCGGAAAATCGGGATCGATCATTTGGAAGAACTCGGCGTTACGCATGTGCATCTGCTTCCGGTGTATGATTTTTGCACCGTGAATGAATGCGAAATCACGCCCGAATCGTACAACTGGGGTTACGATCCGCAAAATTATAATGTGCCCGAAGGGTCTTACGCGTCCGAACCGCATAACCCGGAGTCGCGTATCCGCGAATTGAAGCAGCTGGTTCAAGCGCTTCATGCCAAAGGAATCCGCGTCGTCGTCGATGTCGTGTTCAACCATACGTTTTCCGTTGAAGACGGACCTTTTGATCCGGTCGTACCCGGTTACTTTTATCGAATCAATAAATACGGTCAACTCAGCAACGGTTCTGGCGTAGGCAATGAGCTGGCTACCGAACGCCCGATGGTACGGAAGTACATCCTCGATTCGCTGCTCTATTGGGCAGAAGAATATCATATCGACGGATTCCGGTTCGACTTGATGGGTCTGATCGATACAACGACGATGCGTACGATTGCGTCGGTACTCCATGAGAAAGTCGATCCCACGATTTTAATCTACGGCGAGCCGTGGACAGCGCTGGATTCGCCGCTTCGCGAATTGACGCTCAAAGGCGCTCAGCAAGGCGGAGGCTTCGCCGTATTCAATGATAACTTCCGTAACGCGCTAAAAGGCGACGGCGACGGTTGGGGAACCGGCTTTATTACCGGCGCTCCCGGTAAAGAAGGCGAAATTGCGCAAGGGCTGCGCGGAGCGGTGCACGATTTTGCAGCGGAACCTGCGGAAAGCATCAATTACGTCACGGCGCACGATAACCTGATTTTGTGGGATAAGCTTGTGAAATCACGCGGACAATGGGAAGCGGCAGGGCTCATCGAATTTGATAACGGAAAACCGGCTTCGGGCATTTCGGCAGTGGAAGCGGTGGAGCAATGCGACCCTTATCGAATCTTAGGTGAAAATCCGTTAGAGCATGATCTGGTGAAAAGGCAACTTTTGGCTTATGGTCTTGTCTTGACTGCACAAGGCGTTCCGTTTATCGGAGCGGGCGATGAAATGTTGCGCAGTAAATACGGCGATCATAACAGTTACCGAAGCCCGGATGCGGTGAATGCGATTCGTTGGAGCAACAAAGATCGGTTTTATGGCGTGAACGATTATATTCAAGGGCTGATTGAGCTTCGTCGTTCGCATCGGGCTTTCCGTTTGAAAACACGTGGCGATATTGAGCGGCATATGGATGTGTTCCGTATGCACGGAGGTGTCGTTGGGTTTACGCTTAATGATCATGCCGGCGGCGATTTATGGCGAACGATAGCGGTTGTGCATAATGCTTCAGAATCGGAGCAAAGAATTGAACTTCCTGCGCGTGTTCGTCCGTGGAAAATTGTCGTGAATCATCAGCAAGCGGGTATCGAAGTGTTGGGCGAAGCTTCGGATTCGGTGCAAGTTCCTGCATTATCGAGCATGGTGCTCTACGATGAAGAAGACGATTACAAGCCGGAACCTGCGCTACTGGAGTGGGAAAATATGCCGGGCGTTGTGCAGCCGGGCGAAAAGCTATTTTTGCAAGCGACGGTACGCGATCAACGCGGACGGCGTATGCCTGAAGCCGAAGTGTCTTACCACTCGTCTGATCCTGAGAAGATTATTATTCGCAGAGACGGTTCGGCGTGGGCAATCGGAATGGGTCGTGCTCTGATTACGGCGGTATGCGGAGATATGCGCAGCAGTACAGCCGTATTGATTGAGCGTCGGACGATTCATCAGATCGGGCTTACGGTGGAACCTGGCGTACAACGGTTGTATGTCGGACGCAGCTTAAAGCTTCAAGCGGAGCCGAAAGACCCGTTCGGCAATCCAATGTCGGCTTCAAGGCTGGAATGGCGTTCCAGCGACGTGGGAATCGCTACGGTCAATCAAGCCGGCAGAGTAACAGGGGTGCAGCCCGGTCGCGCAGTCATTTCGGTCATAGGCGAAGGCGTACAAGCACAGCTTGCGCTGAAAGTGCGCGATTTTAAACCACGTACTTTAATTGTGGAATATGAACGCGAAGATCAAGATTACGCAGGTTGGAACTTATGGGTATGGGGCGCAGCTTTCGGTAGTCGGCGGGTTGATTTTGTCGATATTAGCGAAAACAAAGCGGCTGCGTTACTTGAAGTCGCACCTGACGTAGCCAGCTTGGGCTTTATCGTTCGACACGAAGAATGGGAAAAGAAAGATATCGCAGCCGATCGTTATATCGATCTTGCGGCGATCAAAGGAGGATGGGTGCGAATTCGGATTCGCAGCGGCGAATTCCGCGTAACGTCGGAAGCGCTCGAAGAATCGGAAATCTCGGTTGAACAAGCCAAGTTCGCTCAGTTGGAACAAGCTTCCGCTGAACGTGCGGCAGCTGAAGAACTTGCTTTAGCCGACGCTAATGCGGAGCCTGTCGATCCAAGCGAAGACGAAGAGGTCATTGACTCAGAACTTCCAGAATCTAAATAGCTTAAAAAGCCTCGTGGCGTTCACGGGGCTTTTTAAGCTATTCGATCTAGTTGCGCTTTCGTAGAAAGCCGCAATGCTTTACCAAAACCGAGGACCCAAGCGAAGCGAGAATTTCAGAGAAAAACGCCTTTGAACTCGGAAAGATCCTTTATTCAAATCCAATCCACTTTCCGAGTGAAACAGCGGTTTGAACGAAATTCTCGCATAGCGCCGCGCCCTCATCCATCCCCCACTAAGTCCGAGGTTTTACACTTACAAATATACTGCTTTGCCTGTACGAGCAGACTCGTAAATGGCTTCGAGAATTTCCGATACCACGCAAGCTTGTTCCGGCGTTACGGTTGGGGTGCGATCATGCTCAATACAATCGATCCAGCGATACATTTCGAGATCCGCATCGCTTTCGGCCGTGCCTTCATAGAAAGCAACGCCGCCTGCGGACAGATCGACTTCTTTGGTATACAGGCGTCCGAATTCTTCGCCATTGATCCGTAGACCGTTTTTCATATCGGCGCCGCCTTCGCTGCCGCTCAGGCTGCATTTGGCTTCATCCACATCGAGCGAATTGATCGCCCAGCTGGATTCTAAGACGACAGTCGCTCCGTTTTCCATCACGATCATGCCAAAAGCAGAGTCTTCGACTTTGAATTTAGCCGGGTCCCACGGTCCCCAAGCGTTGGCTGCATTTTCGCGTTGAGATAGCTCATGGTATTTTGTGCCGAGTACGACTTTCGGTTTGTAATTGTCCATCATCCACAGCGTCAGGTCAAGCGCGTGAGTACCGATATCGATCAGCGGGCCGCCGCCTTGTTTTTCTTCATCCAAAAATACGCCCCAAGTCGGAACGGCTCTACGGCGAATCGCATGAGCTTTTGCGTAATAAATATGACCGAGCGTACCGGCTTCGCAGATTTGTTTGAGATGCTGGCTATCGGGACGGAAACGGTTGTTGTAACCGATCGTAAGCTTTTTGCCGGAGACTTTAGCGGCTTCGACCATTTGACGGGCTTCGGCTGCTGTTTTTGCCATCGGCTTTTCGCACATGACGTGTTTGTCGGATTCCAAAGCCGCGATCGAGATTTTGGCATGAGATTCGTTTGGCGTTAATACATGTACGATATCGATAGTCGAATCTTTCAGCAATTCGTTATAGTCGCTGTAGACTTTCGCATCCTCCGTACCATATTTAGCAGCGGCTTCTTCTGCACGTTCTACAACGAGATCGCAAAAAGCAACCAATTCAACGTTTTTCAATTTGCTCAAACTAGGCAGATGCTTACCGTTTGCAATGCCGCCGCAGCCGACGATTCCGATTTTATAGATTTTAGTCATGTAGGGTTCACCTCGTTTTTGGTATAGGCAAGCAAAGGTTCAGAGAGTTCCGACGGTTCACGGTGCAGTTCAGATTCTTTCTTTTTCCGGTAAACGGAAGGAGGCATGCCCATGCGTTTGCGAAAGACCGTATGCAAATACGCAGCGGTCGAAAACCCTTCCAGTTCGGCAATCGCTTCGATCGACAAACGGCTGGTGCGAAGACGATCGCATACCGCTTGTAGACGAATATCTTCCAAGATCCGGCTGAACGGTCGATCGGGATTGATATCGCGAAAAATTCGTTGAAGCTGACGGGCGCTCAAGTCCAACTTTTCCGCTACATCTTCGAGTCGAAGCCCGGAGGCATAGTTAGCTTGGATATAGCGCACCGCATACTCGTACCGATAAGCGACCATATCTCTGCTTGGCGCTTGCGTCGTCATATCGCCGGAATCGTAAGCTTGAATCGTTTTGAGCAGAATCGAAATGACTTGCATCCGAATATCGGTATAGTAGCCGATCCGTTTGCTTTCGCAAGCTTGATACGCATCCAAAAAGCAGGGCATTGCACCTTGCGTATCGGCAGTCGGTCTTGTAGGAAGCGCCTTCAATTTTTGAATACATTCTTCGGCTTCCGCGGCATCCCACGGATCGGCAGAAGGATTGAATTTCGATGTAATATCCAGATGCAAACAAAGTTCTTCCATCGCTTGCTGCGAATCCGCTTCTTGATAGTGCATGACGCCGGGACCGGTCAGATATAACATTCCTTCGGAAAGGGAGTAGGGCTGTTCGCCAAGAATAACCCGACCGGCTCCGCGAGGAATAAAATGAAACTCGTAAGTCGAATGATTATGGAAGCCGATCACCCTGCCCGGTTCGAACGATGTTAAATGAAAACGCAACACGCGAATCTCATAATGTCCCCAGACCACGGTAATATCCAATCGTTCTAACAGATCGCTTTTTTCGAACATCGTTTCATATCGAAAAGGAGACTGCGCAAAACGTACGTTCATATCAAACGTTCGGCGCTACCGGTTTTTGCCGATCTATTCGCAGCTTCCATCAGACGGGTAAGCTGCGCCGCTATCGCAATATTTTCCGAAGCGATTGTATCTTTTTGGATATGGGAGACCCATTGTTCAAAAGCGCTCACTTTAGGATCAGGGATCGATTGAGGCGTCCATTCGGTTGCTTGAGGATCTTTTTTCGAACGCAGCAGCAATTGGTTATCCGGTGTTCCATACAGTACGGTACCTTCTATACCGTGAACCTCAACCGTAAAAGGCGAGTATGGATTGACGAATCCGGCTTCCACCGAAGCAATTGCGCCAGAAGCGGTAAACAAAGTAGCAAGCGCGTTGTCTTCGACTTCTTTGCCGGTGATATACCCGAAATTGGCGCTGACCGCTGTAATCGGCTGACCTAAGAATAGCGCAGACAAATACATCGGATGACAACCCAGATCGATCAAAGCACCGCCGCCGCATTGTTCTGCGTTATAGAAATGTTCAGGAAGCCAGTTTGCCAAAGCCCCGTCATGCGACAGTCGGACGCGAACGTAAGTAACTGTGCCTAGTAATTCGCGCTGTAAAATATCTTGAATCGCGAGCGTATAGCCATCGTTCAATCGAGGCAGGGAGACCGTCAATTTGACTCCATACTTTTCGACTTCTGCAAGGATACGGTCTACTTCGGCTTCGGTCTGAGCAATGACTTTTTCTGTGAAAATATGTTTGCCTGCACGAGCAGAAGCGACAATGACTTCTTCGTGACGGTTTGTTGGAGCATCGATAATGACGGCGTCTACATCGTCGGAAGCGAGTAAATCTTCTAAAGTTTCGTGAAAAGGTACACCTAGTCGCTCAGCGGCTTCACGTCCACGCTGCGGAACTTCGTCCCAAACCGCTGCAATCTCGGTATCCGGATGTTCTTGCGCTTGAGCGATATAATCCCAAGCATGCACATGCCAAAGACTTACTTTACCTATACGAATTTTCAAGATGTTTCCCTCCTATGCGTCGTGTCCAATATTCTGACATTCCCTACTTAAAATAGCATACACAACTACCAGATTCACTAAAACGTTGCGACATTTAACCTTCAATATGACGACACGACGTTTAGCGAGACGAATTTAAGGTTATCCCCTAACAAGAACAGCGAGGAGGAGAGAGATGGGATCAACAGACCAAGCAAAAGCAAAGCTGGAAGGTGTAATTTATCAACTGTATCCCCCTAGTTTCAAAGACAGTAACGGTGATGGTTGGGGAGATCTGGGAGGAATGCTTGCGCAAGTGGAGTATTTGGCTGAGCTGGGAATCAGCGCGGTCTGGATCGGTCCGATCTGCGATTCGCCTATGGAAGATAACGGATACGATATCCGTGATTACTACAAAATTCACGACGCGTACGGCACGATGGAGCAGTTGGAAGAGTTGATCGCAAAATTGCATGAACACGACATCAAATTGATGATGGATCTTGTTTTGAACCATACATCGGATGAACATTCATGGTTTGAACAATCCCGATCGTCCAAAACCAATCCGTATCGGGACTATTATATTTGGCAACCTCCAAGCAGCAACGGTGAACCTCCCAATAACTGGCGATCTTTTTCCGAAGATTCGGCATGGGAATGGGAGGAAGAGACAGGCGAATACTATTTACATATTTTCGATAAAAAACAACCGGATCTGAATTGGGAAAATAAGAAGATGCGGGAAGAACTCTATACGATGATTAATTTTTGGCTCGATAAAGGAGTAGACGGATTTCGGTTGGATGCGATCAATATGATCTCCAAACATCCAGATTTCCCCGATGCGCCTGACGATGCCAGACATCCAAAAGGTCAGCAGTTTTATAAAAACGGCCCGAAGATCCATGAGTTTTTGCAAGAATTACATGAAGCTACATTCGGACGGGTTCCGGGAACCTTAACATTGGGCGAAGCGCCTACAGTGACGATGGACGAAGTGATCCTTTATACTGCGCCCGAGCGCAAAGAGCTGGATATGGTGCTGCAAATGGAAATGATTCGTATCGGCAAAGATTATGGTCATCCGTGGAAAAACGATCCTCACTGGTCGCCTGAGTTATTAAAAGAAAGTATTGTGCGTTGGTACAAAAACGTATTCGGAAAAGGCGCTTATGCGCTGTATTTGAATACGCATGACCATCCTCGCATGATCGGTACTCTATTCGGCGATGTGTCCGAAATAGGCGGGGCAGAAGGAAAAGCATTAAACGTAGCTGCCGCCAAAGCAATCGGAACTTTTTTGCATACGCTTCCCGGAACGCCGATCGTCTATCAAGGCGAAGAACTTGGGATGCCAAACGCCGATTATGATCATCCTGATCAATATCGAGACAAAGGCACATTATCGGCATACCACAGACGAATCCAAGCCGGAGAATCGGAAAAAGAAATTTTGGCAAGTTTTCACGCGCGTAGTCGAGACGGCGCACGTTCGCCTATGCACTGGACAGGAGGAGAATACGCAGGATTTTCCGAGGTAGAGCCGTGGATTCCGATGAGCCCGCAAGGGAAAGAGTTCAATGCGGAAGCCGAACGTAGCGATCCACATTCTGTTTTTCATCATTATCGTCGTCTGATTCAATTTCGCCGAGAATCGCCTATTCTCACCAAAGGCGACTTGGATATGCTGCCTATTGAAGAAGAATGGATTCTTGCTTATACGCGAACCTACGAACAAGAAACTTGGCTGATTATCCTAAACTTCTCCGACCAACCGCAGACCTGCCTTATCGACGCCAAATGGTCTTTCGTCTGGGAAGAAGGGGAATGTCTGATTAGCCATCCTAAAGCCGATGTATTGACGCATTCTGTTTTTTCTAAAAAAGAAGACCCTATAAAGGTTGATCTACTTCCGTATCAATCGTTGGTTTATCGAAAACGATAACGAAAAACATTTAGTCGGAGCGGATAGATTAACTTAAAAGTCTTCCAATACTTTGGATTTATCGCCATGTACTTTATCCAGATGTTCTTCGCCCCAATAACACAGCAGATCCAGCGCAGGCTTAAGACTTTTACCGTAAGGCGTGAGTTCGTAATCGACTCTAGGCGGAATTTCGTTGTATGCATTGCGAATAATAATATCGTCTTTTTCAAGCGCTCGGAGCTGGGCGGTGAGCATCTTTTGCGTAATATCGGGCATCAGTCTACGGAGTTCGGATGTTCGCTTGGCGCCATCTATCAGATGGTAGATTATGAGTGGCTTCCATTTGCCGCCCATGACTTCCAGTGCCGCTTCTACGCCGACTCGGTATTTTTTCGGTGAATGGGGTTCTGTCTGTTCGTTCATTGGTCATTCCTCCTGTATGCCTAGGGCACTTTAATGTTCCTAGGGCACATTAAAGTGCGTACTTCCGGGATACTCTAGCCGTGTTTATAATAGCATCAGAGCGATAAGATGACTATCCAAACAGGTTTAGAAAGCGAGGGGTTACAGCGATATGAACGTATTAATCGTCGTTTCACATCCGAGAACAGACTCATTGACTTTTCAGGCTGCGCAGCGTTTTGCTCAAGGCTTAACCGATGCGGGGCATACGTACGAGATACTCGATTTGCACCGAATCGGCTTTGATCCCCTACTACAAGGGATCGATGAGCCTGCTCAGCATAATACGCCCAACCATAACTTTTCGCCGCAAGTCGAAGCGGAAATGGAGCGTCTGAGAAAACATGACGCGATCACATTCGTTTTCCCGATCTGGTGGTGGCATCTTCCTGCCATGCTCAAAGGATATATCGATCGGGTGATGAATAACGGATTCGCCTATGGTACAAACCAACTTCATCATCAGAAGATCCTGTGGTTAGCTCTCGCAGGCGTATCGAAAGAACAGATGGATAAACGCAATTACGGCGAGTCTATTCAGACACTCCTGAATATCGGCATCGCAGATTACTGCGGCGTATCCAATTCCAAAGTCGAATTCCTTTATGAAACAGAAGACAATGAACCCGAACACTATCGACTTTTGCTAGAACAAGCCTACCGCTCTGGACTCGAATACTCCCAAGAAAAAGTATTCAATAATTAATAAAAAAGGTGCGGACAAAAAAATGTCCCGTACCTTTTTTGTTTTGACCTAAAATTTTTTGATCTAAAATTCACTCCCAACTCAACCTAAGCGGAGAGAGAAATTTAGTGCAATAAAATCTTTTCAAAGAAAAGATACTTCGGAAGCATAGGCTTAAAATGTTCGCCTTTGTGGTGCAGATTTTCCGGTAGTCTACCGTTAAATTTGCACCGCTATTCGGGAAAATCCCTTACAATTTCAATCCATTTTCCTGAGTTCAACAAGCGACCGTAACGAATTATTCGATCCGCGCCTCCCTAAAACGTATTCGTAAGCGGTTTCAGACCAACCTAGAAAGGTTACCGATACATGAGGAAACCAAATTCAACCATCTATTCTAGAAAAATGGGGAGGATCACCATATGGCGACAGGAAGAATGGCAGGCAAAGTAGCTGTAGTTACAGGAGCAGGATCAGGAATCGGAAAAGCAAGTGCTATTCTTTTAGCCGCAGAAGGCGCCAAAGTCGCTTTGCTCGAACTCACGACCGATTCAGCAAAAGAAACTCAAGCGGAGATCCAGCAAGCCGGAGGCGAAGCAATCGCGATCGAATGTGACGTCTCCAAGCCACAGGACGTACAAGCCGCGATCAAGCAAGTCGGAGAGTTATGGGGAACGATCGACACCGTATTTGCAAATGCCGGAATCAATGGTGCGGCAGCTCCGATCGAGACGATGGAGATCGAAGATTGGAACCGCACGCTCGAAACGAACCTCCGTGGAACTTTCGCTACGGTAAAATATGCGATCCCATATTTGAAAAAACAAGGCGGTAGCGTCGTGATCACCAGTTCAATCAACGGTAACCGTACCTTTTCAGGCACTGGATTTTCGGCTTATTCTTCGTCCAAAGCCGGTCAAGTCGCTTTTGCAAAAATGGCGGCGCTTGAACTGGCTCGTTACAAAATCCGCGTGAACGTGATCTGCCCAGGCGCAATCGAAACGAACATTAGTAAAAACACATTCCCGAGCGATGACCTGAAAGAAATCAGAATCCCGGTTGAATATCCCGAAGGTAGTCATCCGCTCGAAAAAGGCCCTGGCAAACCGGAACAAGTGGCGCAGCTCGTTTTGTTTTTGACTTCGGATGATTCTTCGCATGTAAGTGGCACCGAAGTCTATGTAGACGGCGCAGAATCATTGCTGTAATCAGCCAACTATTTGCGTCGCCATGCGTCAGGAATCACGAAAAAGACGAGATACAACGTTGTGAACGTAAATAAAGCAAGCAATTCTTCAACGAGTAAATAAAGCGGATATTCACCGAATAGATCCAGAATGGACGGCGTATCCGGTTTGTGACGAAGAAACATATAGTTGGCGTCCAATAACCAATCCAGTCCATATACGATCAGAGCGATGATGTTTAGCGAAAGCATTGCGGTCAAGATCGTTCGCCAAGTCGGACGGAACTTTTCGATCCAGACCATGTAGAGCGCGGACAATATAATAGCTGCATGTGCAACAAAAAATTGAATAAAACGAAAATGCGGATAGTCGTAAGCAAGGTTAGGTGTCAATAAAGCTTGAAGCGCTCCGCCAATACCAGCAAAAAAGACAACACCGGCTAAAAATTGGCTACGACTCATCAGCATGATAATCGAAGCAAGAAGCATCAGGCTGCATAATTCAAGAGGTAACGTATAACGAGCATTCCATACATCGGTGACGATATACCAGATATGTAAAGAAACTTCCGCGATGACAAGAATACCGATCAGCACCCAGCGCAGAATAAAAGCGAATTTTGCATGATTACGGATTGTATGTCGAAAAGTAAACATAAAGATAGCAGCTACGACAAATAAACTCAAAGCGATAATATGGGCTGAAGAAAATGCGGAAAACGGATCTTCAACATTTGAAGAGAAAAAAGACGTCAACATCAGATCGAGATACCTCCTTCAGACACGCCAAAAAGCGGCGTTCCCGTGCTGGAGATCAGCTTGTATTCGGGTTTGCCGCTTTTTGCGCATGACGCACCAAAAAAATCGTTGAACCGGTCATTAAACGCTTTGCGCAGTTAGCTCGGCTTCAGCAAAGTCAGACTCCATAAGTGAATCTTCCCGTCTACCTCTGTGGTCTATTAGACCTAGTTCGCCTTGGGCTTTATATTTACGCATCCAAATTTTTAGACGATTGAGATCGTAGATGCCCAGCTCTTTTGCCACCTGCTTTTTCGTCATTCCATCCATACGCATTTGAACAGCTTTTAACTTGGTTTCATAACTGTATTTGCAAAACGTTTGTCCTTTAGTTGCCACTAAAACCACCCCTTAAGACTTATATCGGACGGGATGATCTTTTTCTGATAGTTTTTTAGACTTAAAGATTAAAAAAAAATAAATTTTTTAATCATTCACACGATTTCAGTTGACATTATGCGCGTTCGATAATCGTATTTAGGGTTGTACGATCCAAACCGCGAACCAAACGGATCAGAAGTTCTTTGGCTGCTGCGTAATCATCGGTATGAATGATCGAAGACGACGTATGGATATATCGTCCGCAAATCCCGATCACCGTCGAAGGAACGCCGATTCCGCTAAGATGAACTTGACCTGCGTCTGTGCCGCCTGGAGAGATGAACGGTTGAACTTTGACTTTATGTGTCGAAGCCGTATCTTGTACATATTCAAGCAAGCCTTTGTGCGTAATCATCGTAGGATCGAAAATACGCAGTAAAGCGCCTTGACCGAGGTGTCCAAACAAGTTGCGATCACCGGTCATATCGTTCGCCGCACTACAATCAAGCGCGAAGAAAATATCCGGTTGGATCATATTCGCTGCGGTTCTGGCTCCGCGAAGCCCGACTTCTTCTTGCACCGTAGCTCCGCTGTACAACGTGTTAGGAAGCTGCTCGCCGTGAAGTTCTTTCATGAGTTCAATCGCAAGCCCGACGCCGTAACGGTTATCCCAAGCTTTTGCCATGATTTTTTTGGGATTGGATAAAGGAGTGAACTCGCAAATCGGCAAAATTTGTTGACCGATTTTGATGCCGAAGCTTTCGGTTTCCGCGCGATCATCTGCACCCAAGTCGATATACATCGTTTTGAGATCAACAGGGCGACTCGCTTCAGCTTCACCGAGCAAATGCTTCGGTGTAGAGCCGACAACGCCAACTACAGGGCCATTTTCGGTAATGATCTGAAGGCGCTGACCGAGTACGACTTGACTCCACCAACCGCCAAGCGGTTGAAAACGAACCAATCCAGTCTCGGTAATTCCGTTAACAAGAAAACCGACTTCGTCAAAGTGTCCGGCAACCATGACTTTTGGGCTGTTTTCTGGTCCACGCTTTACTCCAAACAGACTGCCGATTCGATCTTGTACGAATTCTTCGGTATACGCCGACAGTTTGTTTTTCACTAAGGCACGCAAATCCCGCTCGTAACCGGGTGCTGCCGGAAATTCCGTTAACTCTTTAAACAAAGCCAATGTTTCGTTATTCATGCTGTACACGCTCCTCGTCTGGAAATCCGAAACGCGAAAATCTTCGCGTTTCCTACCCTTCTAGTATGCGGGTTGATCTTTCAATTGTCACGGTCAAGGAAACAAATTGTCTTTTGCACCACAGGATGTGCGTTGAGGGCTTTGATCATGTACAATATATAAGCACCATCAAAAAAGTAAGTTTTGGCGTAAACAAGGAGAATGACTTAGGAGGTTATCCATATGTCCGTAAGTTCCGAATCCATGCAGATTGTTACCTCAGTCCGATCAAATCTTGAATCGTGCATACTGGGTAAAACCTTTGAAATAAAATTGCTAATGACCGCGCTGCTCGCTGGGGGTCACGTATTGATCGAAGACGTACCGGGAACCGGAAAAACGCAGTTGATCAAAGCATTGGCGCGTTCGATGGAAGGCGGTTACCGCCGGGTTCAGTGTAATCCCGACTTATTGCCGACCGATATTACGGGCGTGTCGATCTATCATCCCCGCGAAGAACGCTTCCAGTTCCGCCCGGGTCCGATCATGTCGAATATTTTGCTTGCCGATGAGATCAACCGTGCGACAACGAAGACGCAATCCGCTTTGCTTGAAGCGATGGAAGAGCGCAGTGTGACTGTCGATGGAGAGACTCATCCGCTGCCGCATCCGTTTATGCTTTGCGCGACGCAAAACCCGATTGATTTTGAAGGAACCTATGTATTGCCGGAAGCCCAGCTGGATCGTTTTATGATGAAACTGCATATGGGGTATCCGGATATGGAAACCGAAAAAAGTCTGATCGACAGCAACCGTATCGGGCAGCCTGCCGATCAGCTTCATGCCGTGACGGACATGGCAACGATCGCTTCGATTCAGCGCGAAGTGCGCGATGTTCATATGAACGATGCCGTAACGTCTTATATGCTTGGAATTATTCGCGCCACGCGTGAACATCCTTCCGTATTGCTAGGTGCAAGCCCGCGTTCCTCGATTTCTTTTGCACTGGCTGCGAAAGCGTACGCGTTTATCAACGAGCGCGATTTTGTTTTGCCTGACGATATTAAAGAACTGGCTCCATTTGTTTTGCCGCACCGTATCTTGATTCGTCCGGAAGCGCGCCTCGATAGTTTGAATGCCGAATCGTTGGTTCGTAATCTGCTGGCAGCCAGCAGCGTGCCGGTATCGATAGGACGCTAAGCGATGCGGGAAATTTGGAAACTTTTCAAACCGAAACTTTCTGCAGGCAAATTGTCGATGTTAATTTCGATTTGGGTATGTTGCCTTTTTTATTTGCTTTTTCAAGGTGGCAAAACGTCGGTCATGTTATTCGCAATGGTGACGTTATTCGGCGTGTATTTGTTGTTTGGTGGATTGAACGGAATCGCACGCGCTCGCGGCGAACGTCAATTTTCCGGAGAACCGGGAGAATGGGGCGGCGTACTTCATGCGGGGGATCAGATTCGCGTTCGTCTACATCTGCATATTCCGGGTTTTTTGCCTGTTCCGTATGTGATTGTTCGAGAAACGCTCAAACGGCATAGCGGGGAAACCTGGTCGTTCGAAGAAAGTTTGGTTCCGAGTATGAATGGTAGCGGTGAGTTGTTATTTCAGACACCGCCGCTTGAGCGTGGGCGTTATGCCTTTTCGCAAACCGAATGTGTTACCGAAGATATTTTTGGACTGGTCGAGCATCGGGGTTCGTTTTCGGCGCGTGGGGAGTTCCGGGTGATGCCAAGAACGTCTCATATTGCAAAATGGCAACTGCTGGACCGGCGCAATCGGCTTCTTGGACCGCAGTCGGTCGGGCATGTATCCGGTCGTGAAACGAATCAAGTAGGCGGTGTTCGCGATTATGTCTACGGCGATCGAATCTCGCGTATCCATTGGAATGCGACAGCGCGTACAGGGGAATGGAAATCGAAAGAATTTGAGTACGAATCGATTCCCAAAACAATGGTTGTACTCGACACTTACGAAAATCATTACCGCTCCGCGAAGCAATTCGAGACGGCGGTATCGACGGCGGCTTCGATCTTGGAATACGGCGCACGTCAATCGACTCCGATGGGACTTTGTTCGCTTGGAGCTACAACGCATGTATTTGAACCGGTGCAAGGACGAGCTCGTATTCACGCGATGATGGATCATTTGGTTGATCTTGATCCCAAAGGTCAAGGGACGCTGCTTGCCGGATTGGAATCTGCATTAAACCGTTTGCCTAAAGGTGTGATTTTGATCGTCGTAACGCCACTTTCTGATGGTTCTATTATGGAGTTGGTACGTTTTTCGCAAACGCATCAAATGAGCTTTTGCCACGTTCAGATCGATGAAACATCGACGTCGGATTCCGAAAGTTCAAATGCTTCTCGGCAATGGGCATCTTCACTTTGGACCAAAGGCGTTGCGACTTACCGCGTAGGAAGTCTCGATGAGTTGCCGATGGTATTGGAAGGAGGAGTTCGATGAAGAATTGGAAAGAATCGTTCAAATCGTCGTGGTACGCAGCTGTATCTACGATCTGGTTAATGATTATTGCGATTCAATGGCTGACGTATACCCGGACGTTCTGGTTCGATGAAACGAATGCGCTCGTACTGGGCGTATTGACCGCCGTGGCGATTGTCCATGTGTTGCTTCCAAACGATTCGTGGCTTCGTCTCGGTGTAAAAGCGGTTGTCTTTATTTTTGTCGCGTACACGACATTAGAACGATATGAAATTTTTGAACCGAGCGGCCTATTGTTTTCGAGAGCCGAGCAATTTTCGCAAGCGATGTTTCCTTATATTTGGTTTGCTTTGATTGCTTGGTTGATTTTTGAATTTTGTATTCGAGCGGTGAATAGCCAACGTCGGATTTTGATGTTTGCTTTTTTCAATATTGTACCGCTTGCGGCATTGGATTCTTTTACGGTCGTGCCGCTTTGGAAACCTGTCGCTTGGATCGTGTTTGCGACCATGGCTTGGCTGGCTTGCGATCATTTTCGCAGATTCCAAACGCGTTTCCCTAAAGGCTGGAAAGCGATTCGTCGCAATCCGTTCAAATTGTTGATCAATACGGCTGTTGTATTTTCGTTGGTGATCTTGGCGGGCGTAAATATGCCTTTTGTTCAGCCGATTCTGACAGATCCGTATACCGCGTGGCGGCAGTTGCAAGGCACATCGAATACGGCTTTTAATGCCAATGGTCTGCTGCAAGGTCAAGCTTCTGCTTCGGGATATAGCCGAGAAGATGGGCAGCTAGGTGGCGGATTTAATTTCGACTATACGCCTGTAATGACGATTCAATCGACAGAGCGCAGCTATTGGCGTGGTGAAACGAGAATGACCTATACCGGAAGCGGTTGGGATGATGATAGCGGTTGGGGCACATTGGAAAATGTAGCTCGCGAAGAAGATTTGGAACGTGAAGCTGCACCGAAGATGCCAACCAAAACGGTAACGCAGCGCGTAACGATGCAAAGCGATGCGACCTACCCGGTATTGTTCGGCGCGTATTCAATCAATACAGTCGAAAATGTCGATATCGAAAATGGCGAATCGCGGATGCAGTGGAAACCGGAGCAAAGCGAACTGCATTGGCAAGAACGTGCAGGGCGCGGCACCACGATCTATCCAAAAACCTACACGATTACTTCTGAAGTTCCAGTCGTACCGGTCGACGAGCTTCAAAAAGCAACGTTCGAAGAATTGTATCCGCAAGGTGTAGAAGATCGGTATGTTCAGATTCCGCGCGGCTTTCCGCAGCGTGTTACCGATTTGGCGACAGATGTGACCAAAAACGGCAAAACGCCTTACGAAAAAGTGTATCTGCTTCAACAGCACTTGCAACAAAAGTATCAATATACGAATAACCCTGCATTGTCGCGTCGCGAAAGTAACGATTTTGTAGAAAGCTTTTTGTTCGATATTAAAGAAGGCTACTGCGATTATTTCTCAACCGCAATGGTCATGATGGCTCGCTCGCAAGGGATTCCGGCTCGTTGGGTCAAAGGCTATGCGCCGGGTAGTTCTACAGGTGAAACGCCGGATCAATTCAGTCAAAATAGTATGGAATATGAAGTTACGAATGCGAATGCCCATTCTTGGGCTGAAGTTTATTTTGGCGATTACGGTTGGATTCCGGTTGAAGCAACGCGCGGTTTCTCGGTACCTTTGTTAGAAGAAGCATCCGCACCGGAAGCTTCCGATACAACGCCAGAGCCGGAAGAAGAACCTGAACAGCAACAAGAAGACGAAAATGAAGATACGCCTGCGGCTGTGCAAGATCAAGGCGGCAATTCCAATCTGATGCCGATCATTGCATCTGCAGCGGCGGTTGTTGTGGCAGCTTGGGGAGCTTACTTGCTCTGGGTACGTCGTCAATCGATTTATTTCTTCATTATGGGTCTGCGTATGGGCGGTAAATTAACAGCAGGCCAAAAAGTCGTGCTGGAAACCGAAAACTTCTTGAAGTTTTTGAAGCGCAAAGGCTTACATCGCGAAGAACACGAAACCCTGCGTGAATCTGTAGCACGCTGGCAAAAAGAAGTGAACGGAACCGATGCTGCGATGGCTCCGATTTTGAAAAAATTCGAAAAAGCGCGCTATAGCCCGGAAAGTGTAACTGAGGAAGAATGGGTACAGATCCAGCAGTATTGCGCCGAACTTCGCAAAACTTGGAAAGGCTATTATCCGGTTTTGCCGAATTTACCGCAATCCGGTAGCTGACGTGAAGCGTTCGCTGTGATATAGTTTGAGTTTGAACACTATAGAGATCAACGAGGTGACCCTAACTTGTTCGAAGCGATGTTACCAAAACTTCAAGTGAATACCGTATTCGATATTGATTTAGAAGACTTGTATAACCGAGGTTACCGAGGTATCGTAACCGATCTGGATAATACGTTAGTTGGAGCGAAAGCGCCAAATGCGACTCCTGAACTGATCGCGTGGTTTGCGAAAGTGAAAGAAATCGGATTTCAGCTCGTGATCGTATCCAACAATAATATGAACCGTGTGTCTGTATTTGCGACGCCGCTCGATCTACGATTTGTATATGCGGCGCGTAAGCCGTCTCATGCACCGTTCCGTAAAGCGATGAAATTGATGCAACTGAGCGAAGAGCAGACGATCGTTGTCGGCGATCAACTGCTTACCGATGTGCTCGGAGGAAATCGATTAGGCTTGTATACCGTACTGGTGCTGCCGATCGAGATCGGCGACGAAGGTTGGCGTACACGATTCAATCGTAGAGTGGAAAAAGTCGCAATTGGGCGTTTACGCAAAATGGGCAAATGGCTTGAGGAGGATAAAAAGAAATGACAGAAAGACTTGAAGGCTCCGCAGTTCTTCGCTGTAGCGGATGCGGAGCGCCGCTTCAAACGGAAGACCCGGCAGGAGTCGGTTATATTCCTAAACTAAAAGACGACGGCGCGCAAATTTGCCGTCGTTGCTTCCGTATTAAAAACTATAATGAAGTGGCTTCTGTGGCGATGAACCAAGACGAATTTTTGCGTATGCTCGGTCAAATCGGTGAACGCAAAGCTTTGGTTATTCACATCGTAGATTTGTTTGATTTTCAAGGCAGCGTAATTACCGGACTGCAACGCTTTGTTGGCAGCAATCCGGTTATTCTCGCGGTCAACAAAATCGACTTATTGCCAAAAGTAACGAATTGGAACAAATTGCGTAACTGGGTACAAAAGCAAGCCAAAGAACTTGGTCTCAAGACCGAAGAAATCGTGCTTTGCAGCGCTAAAAAGAACTTGGGCTTTGACCGACTGCTACAAGAAGTCGCAGATCGTCGCGGTGACCGTGACGTCTATGTCGTAGGCGCAACGAATGTAGGCAAATCGACGTTGATCAATCGTCTGATTACCGATTATAGCGATCTGGAAGAAGAATTGACGACTTCGCGTTATCCGGGAACGACACTGGATATGGTGAATATTCCGTTGGACGATGGACATTTTATCGTGGATACGCCGGGGATTGTCTATCCGTCCCGTTATACAGAACTTGTGACGCCAGGCGATCTGGTTAAAGTGATGCCGGAAAAACCGCTCAAACCTGCTGTGTATCAATTGAATGCAGGTCAGACTTTGTTTATCGGCGGTCTGGCTCGATTCGACTTTATCGAAGGTGAGCGTCAATCGTTTACGTTCTATACAAGCGGAGCATTAAATCTACATCGCACAAAGTTAGAACGTGCGGATGAATTGTATACCGATCATATCGGAGAACTGCTCACTCCACCTTCGCGTGAAGAAGCGGAAAAAATGCCGGAATGGACAAGGCATGAGTTCCGTATTCCTAAAGGCGGCGCTCAAGACTTGTTTATCTCAGGTCTGGGCTGGGTGAAAGCGAACGGCGAAAATGGAGCGAAAGTTGCGATCCATGCGCCTAAAGGCGTCAAAGTCATTATGCGAGATTCGCTGATTTAATCGGGATAGAGGAGGAAGTACGTTGAATGAACCGTTGAAACTCGGGGTGATCGGAGATCCGATTGCCCATTCGAAATCGCCTATTATGCATAATGCGGCTCTACGCGAGCGAGGAATCGCAGGCGATTATACAGCGCTCCATGTGAAGCCGCATGATCTTGAAGAGATGATCTCCAAGATGCGCGAAGAAGGGTATCGCGGCATTAACGTAACGATTCCTCACAAAGAACATGTGATGCCGTATTTGGATGAGCTGAGCGAAGAAGCTCGCCGGATAGGCGCAGTGAACACGATCATTAATGATGCCGGGCGTCTGATCGGTAGAAATACAGACGGAATCGGTTATGTACGATCGCTCAAAGAAGAAGCGGCGGGCGAACTTCAAGGTCGCCGAATCGTCGTGCTTGGAGCGGGCGGTGCCGCTCGCGGTATCATTTACGCGCTGGCTGCGGAGCAACCGCAGCGTATTACGCTACTGAATCGGACGGTCGAACGTGCCGAAGCTTTGGCTCGGGAATGGAGCGATCTTGCCGAAATTTCGGCGCTGCCTATGACCGAAGCCAAAACAGCTATTCAAGATGCCGATCTTGTGATCAATACGACATCGATTGGAATGCACCCGCATACGGACAGTATTCCATTAGATATAGAGTGGCTAAAAGGAACAGAGATCGTGAGCGATCTGATCTATAATCCCCTAGAAACTCGGTTATTACAGTCTGCAAAAGCAAAAGGTTGCGTCGCACACGGCGGGCTTGGCATGTTTGTCTATCAAGGCGCTTACGCGTTCGAATATTGGACAGGTGTCTCCGCTCCGATTGAAGTGATGCGAAACGCTGTACTTGCCGATATGAAGCTTTGATCGTACATCGTGTACGAATGGTTAAATAAACAAAAAGAGGAGTCTATTCATCTATGCTTACAGGCAAACAAAAACGCTTTTTGCGTTCGCAAGCGCATCATCTTGATGCTATTTTTCAAATTGGCAAAGGGGGACTCAACGATCAGTTGGTTCGCCATATCAACGAAGCGATTGAAGTTCGCGAGTTAATGAAAATTTCGGTTTTGAACAACTGCGCGGAAGAACCTAAAGTATTAGGTGCGCAATTGGCAGAAGACGCAGAAGCTGAATTGGTACAAGTGATTGGGCGTACCATCATTTTGTATAAAGAATCGAAAGAGAACAAGCAAATCGAATTGCCGTAATGAAGGTAGCGGAGGAGTGAACGGTTTTGAAAATCGGAATTATGGGCGGTACATTCGATCCGATTCATATCGGTCATCTGGTTGCTGCCGAAACCGTGCGAGAGGTGCTTCGTCTGGACGAGATCTGGTTTATGCCGTCTCATATTCCTCCGCACAAAGCGGAAGCCGGATTTTCTGGCGACGAAAGATTGCAGATGGTCGAATTAGCGATTCAATCGCAACCGGCTTTTCGGACACTCGATATCGAATTGCGCCGAGGCGGAGTCTCCTACAGTGCAGATACGATGGAGATTTTGACGAATCAATATCGTGAACATTCGTTTCATTTTATTATAGGCACCGATATGGTGAACTATTTGCCGAAATGGGAACGAATCGAAGAATTGGCGAAAATGACACGTTTTGCTGCGGTAGGTCGAGCAGGATACAAGCTGGACAAATCGCAACTTCCAGAAGACGTGGCAAGTGCGATCGACGATGTCGATATGCCGCAACTTCAGATTTCTTCGACTGAGATTCGGGAGCGACTGCGTAACGGAACTTCGGCTCGTTATTTGGTTCCGGATTCGGTCTATGAATATTTACAAAGGAGCGGTCATCATGGAATTTGATCGCGAAGCACTAATCAAACATGTATCGTCGCAGATGCCGGAAAAACGCTGGCGTCATACGCTTGGCGTGATGCAATCGGCGATAGAACTTGCCCAACGTTATGGCGCAGATCCGGTTCGCGCCGAGCTTGCCGCAATTATTCACGATGTCGCCAAGTATTGGCCGGTACAGCGTCAAGCCTCGGTCATCGCGGAAAATCAATTGAATGTGGATCTGCTCAATTACGATGCGCCTATGTGGCATTCGGAAGTCGGGGCTTATGTCGCGGAATATGAATACGGCATTGAAGATCGCGAAGTGATCGATGCGATTCGGTATCATACATCAGGGCGCGAGAACATGACGTTGCTTGATAAAATCGTATGTCTTGCCGACTATATCGAACCGGGACGTGATTTTCCGGGGGTTGATTTGATCCGCGAAAAAGCGAAATTAAGTCTTGAAGAAGGATTGATTGCCGGATTTGATTCGACGTTACGAATATTGGTCGAACGCAATCAACAAATATTTCCGACAACGGTATTGGCTCGAAATGATCTGCTTCGCCAGCTAACTCAGCGTGAGCAAGCTTCGCATGCAAAGCCAATGTCCGAAAATAAGGGAGGATAACGAATGAGTGTACAACCTGAACAATTGCTTCGCCTTGCAACAGAAGCGGCAGCAGATAAAAAAGCGATGAACGTCGTCGCGCTGGATCTGACAGGTATTTCGCTAGTTGCGGATTATTTCGTCATTTGCCATGGTAATTCCGATACGCAAGTGCAAGCGATTGCGAGCGAAGTTCGCAAAAGTGTACTGGATGCGGGAGGTACAATCCGCGGAATCGAAGGGATGGACTCGGCACGTTGGGTGCTGATGGATCTTGGAGACGTAATCGTGCATATTTTCCATCGCGACGAGCGTGAATATTACAATATCGAGCGCGTCTGGTCAGACGCGAAAGTGGTGGAAACCGTATGAGTCTCGAAGCCGGCACAATCGTTAAGTTAAAAGTCGCTCGCGAAGTATCGCCGCACGGCTTTTTTATGACGGACGGTGAAGAAGAAGTCTTGCTTCCGTACACGGAACGTACAGGCAATATGAAATTCCGTAACGGTCAAGAAACCGAAGTGTTTATTCATCATGATTCGGAAGATCGATTGATCGCGACGATGAAAAAGCCTTTGTTGACGTTCGGAGAGATCGGCGTTTTGGAAGTTGCAGATATTCATCCGCGTCTTGGATGTTTCCTTGAAATGGGACTCGGTCGTCAATTGTTGCTGCCTAAGCGCGAATTGCCTGAATTGCCGGAGCTTCAACCGGAAGTGGGCGATCGTATTTACGTCCGTATGGATCGCGATAAACAAGGTCGTCTGCTTGCCCGTACATCCGGGGAAGAAGAATTGTCTCCGCTTTGTTTTAACGCGCCGGAATCTTGGAAAAACCAATGGATGAAAGCGACGGTCTATCGCCCGCTTCAAATGGGTACTTTCGTCATTATCGAAGGTGGCGTATTGGGCTTTGGCGCAATCGGATTGATCCATTCTTCCGAACGTCCGCGTCCTCTTCGTCTTGGTGAAGTTGTCGATGTTCGCGTTGTCCGCGTTCGCGAAGAAGACGGACGCGTGAACCTGTCGATGGCGCAGCCGAAAGAAATCGGCATGGATGAAGATGCAGAGAAAATTTTGGCTTATATGCGTAGCCGCGAAGGCGGAGCGATGCCTTATTCCGATCAAACAGCGCCGGATATTATTAAACTTCGTTTCGGAATCAGTAAGTCTGCATTCAAGCGCGCGCTTGGACGTCTGATGAAACAAGGGATGATCGAACAAGACGAGAACTGGACACGTCTGAAAGCTACAGAAGAAACGGCGCCAGACGCGGAATAATCGTTTTTTATAGTTGATCTTCAAATCTACGGCTCGTTTCCCGGACAGGAAAGAGCCGTTTTTTTATGGAAAGATGAAGATGTACAGAAAGGAGTTTTGTATCAGATGTCTTATGGGAAATTTGCTTATATTTACGATGAATTGATGCAGGATATGCCGTATAGCAAGTGGCAACGGTTTGCACTCGATGCCTGGGAAAAGCACGGCAACCCTAGCGAGGTTGTAGAATTGGGTTGCGGCACGGGGACGCTTACGACCCTGCTTGCCGAGCAAGGTTATCATATGACGGGAATCGACTTGTCGGAAGATATGCTCGCCGTTGCGCATCATAAAGCCAGTGAGCGTCCTATGCTTCAAGGGTTACTGCGTACCGGCAGTCTTCGTTTTGCTTGTCAAGATATGACCGAGTGGGTAACGCCGGAACCGGTAGACTCGGTCATTTCTTTTTGCGATTGCCTGAATTATTTGACGGAGCCTCAGCAGATCGAAGATACATTCCGTAGAACGTATGAGGGTTTAAAGCCGGGAGGCACCTTTTTATTTGATGTTCATCATCCAAATACGCTTCGTCGATATGAAGAAGAACAGCCTTTTGTCTTGGATGAAGATCAAGTGTCTTATATTTGGACTTGTGGGTTAGACGAAGAGCGGATCGAAATCGAGCATCATTTGCGGATATTTGTGCGTCGCGAAGAAGATTCGTCGTCGGCAGAGCTATATGATCGTTTTGACGAAATTCATGTAGAACGTGCTTATGAAATGACATGGTTGCAACAGGCGCTGCTGGATGCAGGATTTTCAAGTGCAGAATATTATGCGGATTTTGGATGGGAAAAAGCAGACGAAGAGACGGAACGTGTGTTTTTTGTAGCGGTGAAATAATATTCTCTGATCAAAAGTCGTTTGAGCTTGGGCAACGGGAGAAATTTGTTAAAGAAGCTAGTCTTATTTCTCCCGTCGATCCCCAACCTTTGTGCATATAAATATTCATGTTACAAACCTTGTGACAAAATCAACACCGCCCCGATTAAAGCGATCATTCCTGCTAACTGACTCCATACCATAAAAGAAGGATTCGGTTCCGACGTTTCGGATTTGGGGATCACCTGCCGTATCCGCCAGACCCATTGCGGAGTCAACACATTGACAGCTCCGATCGCAACCAAAATCAGAAAAAACAGAAACACGATCTATCACAGCTCCTTTCGGATAAATAAAGAAGTTTTGACCTTGCGTATCTTTACTCTTTACCCAAAATCATTGTTTTGAACGAATTTTTTTGGCTGATATTTCAATAGACGAACCGCTATTACCCCACTATAATAAAGCAGCAATCCAGCATTGCAAATTTATAAAAGACAGGGGAAAAATAATGAAAAAAAGATCGATGGCAGGCTTATTCTCGGCAGCGCTGCTCGTAAGTGCGATTGCTCCGTTTTCGGCTTCAGCGGCTTCGTTGCCTACAGATGTAGGCAAACTCTCATTGGGTGCGCCAACATCAAGTGTCGATATTCAACTGATTTTGGCTCAACTCGCTGTAAGTACGAAAGAAGCCTCAACTGGAAATGAAAAAGCCAAGATCAAGATCAGCCAAGAAGCGATAAAGGCTGAAATGAAAGAAAAGCAAGCAAAAATCGAAGAAGCGACTAAAAAAATTCAAGAAGCCGAAGCGAAAAAAGCTTCTTCTTCGCAATCGGATGCAGCGAAACAGCAACTTATAGAGGAATACAAAGCTGCTCATCAAGCGATTGAGCAAGCTCAACAACAGATCGCTGCGCCTTCGAAAGCTCCAACTGATGGTACTCCGTCGAAAATACAAAGAGTTACGGGTTCGTAAAAGATTTAAACGATATTACAAAAAGACGACTCATTTCCTTAGGGAAGTGAGTCGTCTTTTTAAGAAGCAGGTATTAATTTTTGATAATCTGAACCGTATACGTCTTCGACGTCTGATGATCTTCAGCGAACGTAGTTAACGTCAGCGAAGTCATGTTGTCTTCTACAAAAACTGGACGACGGATCGATTCTTCAACCAAAATGTCGTTCACTACGAGCAATCCGTTTTTGGATCGTAGCGAAGCTTGTAAAAACACAGTGTTGGTATGCGCTGGAACAGTAAGAGTGTAATCCGTGATTGCAGGATCAAAAGACGGCTCTAATATGCCGGTATCAAATTCCAACAAATTCAGCGAAGCGTCCGTACCGAAAGGTCGCATGATTCTCAAAATATCGAATATGCCGGTTTCTTCTCCGTTAACTTCAAATCTCACATCCAGTGTCTCTTGGTTACCGATCAGATCTGCCGGTAGCAAATAATGATGGTGATGGAAACCTCGTTCACCTTCAACCGTCGATGATGGAATACCGTCAGCGATGATCACATCGTTGACCTTTACTGTAATCGGTCGATCTCCGCGATGACCGGAGAAATATGTCACTTCCAGTACGTGATCTTCGCCAGCACGTGTGCTGAGCGTATAGCCAAAGTATCCGCCGTTCTCGGCGCGGCGGGTCGTACTGCCGTCCCAGACATCTACGAATGTCTGGTCGCCTTGAATCCGATGCTCCAGCTCGTATTGGTCGTTGCCGACCGGCAAGCTGTCGATCGTAGCGTCTTCGACGCGTCCTTTTCGCTTGCTTTCGCAAATGTGCGCCTGAAGCTCCCGCGAATCGGCTTTGACGATTCGCCAGTAGATCCCGTAGCGTTCGTCATGCCGCTTATAATGCGGCGTAAAGACCAACCGATGATCTTCATCGGTTCCTTGAAGAACAAATTCAAGGGCATCTTCGCGCTTGATCCAGCGCGAAGGCAGGGAAGCCAGCCAATCTTCGGGGCTGCCTTCTACGGTAATAAAGTCTTTGACGAGCATGCTTCTCGTCGGGACACTCACGGCTACGCCGGTCGCGGACTCGGTCATGTCCGCGGTGCCCAGCCCTGCGCTGAGCACAGCAGGCCCATAACGGAAAGCGACCGTATGCGGCGCGTCCGGCAGCCCGATCGCGCGCAGCGTCATCGGCAAGCGAAGCTGGATCCGGTCGCCGTCTGCCCAAAGGCGGCGAATCACGGCGAAGCCGTCAATGGCTTCGATCGGCACACTTTCGCCGCCCAGCGTGAGCGAAGCTTCGCCGTGCAGCCAATCCGGCAAACGCAAGCGCAGCGTAACTTGATTTTGCTGCTTCGCTGTAGTCGATACGGTGAAAGACACCGTATCGGACTCCGGCAAAGCAGCGCGCTGCTTGAGCTTTAGCCCGAAAGAAGGGGCGTCTAGTTCCGAAGAAAAATATTGCAAGACCGCAATGCCGTCTTCACTTTGGAAATACAAGCTGTCGTTTAGCTTGCTGAAGCTTTCCATGCCCGTACCGGTGCAGCACCAGAAATGTTCGAACGGCGAACTATAGACTTTAAAATAGCCTGTCGCCATCGGTTGAAAATACATCGTCATGCCGGTGTCTGGATGTTGCGAAGAAACAATCGCATTCAAAAACGTATTTTCATAGAAATGAGCGTATTTCATATCGCCGCTTAGCTTGAATAATTCGCGTGACAGCTTGAGCATATTGTAAGTGTTGCAAGTCTCGGCTGTGAAGTTAGAGCGTTCGCAATCCAGCTCGTCCGGTTCTCCGAAATGTTCCCATTCGCTATTGCCGCCTGTAATATAGCTATGGTGCTCCACGACCATCGTCCAAAACTGTTCTGCGGCTTTCAGATAAAAAGATTCGTTTTCGCCCAAGATCCGGTAACGGTTTAGCGCTCCGATAAATTTAGGAATCGTCGTATTGGCATGTTTGCCTTTTAACACATCTTGCCCTGCGGCAACCGGCTCAAACAAACTTAATTCGTCAAAAGCATGAGCGGCATCCAGATGGCTTGGTTTTCCTGTATGTCTGTACAAATCGTATAAACAATCGTTCATTCCGCCATATTCGACCGACAATACAATCTGCCTAACTTCCGGTGTCCAGCTTGCAGTCCGATCCGCAATCCAATCTCCAAGCTTTTCACAAATATGTAGCGCTTTCAAATTTCCGGTATGCTCAAATACTGCAACTAAGCCGGCAACAATCTTGTGCATCGTATACCACGGCACCCAAGCCGGTTGACGCTGTTCGATCCGATCAAATAACTCCTGCGGAAAAGCGGATAAATATCCGCTCTCTAACTGACATAATGCAAGTTCGTCGATCAAGTCGTTTAGCCTTTCCAACAATTCAGCATCATGCGATACGTGATAAGCTTGAGCCGCTGCTTTGAGATAATGCCCTAGAGTATGCCCTCGAATTTCGGTATTTTCCCAACCCGGATAACTTTCAGCAAGAGGAATCAATCCTTTGGTATTCCGGAATTCCGCTAACAACCGATCATTTTGATACCTTTTCAAATAACGTACTTCTTGGTCAAAAGCTTGCTGTAAGTAAGCGTCATCGATACGTACGTGATCCAGTGGATAGTCGTTAAATCGCGATTGAATCGGCATATTCATTCTCCCGTCTATACGTTCCATTCTTGTAAAAGCATCAAAGCAGCGCCCGCAGCAACGGCGTGTTCGCCAAGTTTAGCTACAGAAAAAGTCGGCGTATAAGAGCGTCCGGTATTAATATTTTGCATCGCCGTGAATATCGCAGTTTCCAAAACAAGGGGATGCGCTTCGATCAGTGGACCTCCCAATACGATATTGTCAGGATGCAACACATGAATCAAATTAGCAAGCCCTAATCCCAAATAAGCAGCGGCTTCAATAAATTGTTCGTTGACGAGCGCATCGCCTTGATGCAGTGCTTCGGTCAAGTCCGCAAAAGTCAGATCTTCCGGTTGTTTGTGTTGAAGAAGACTGGCATGACCTTTTTTCAATAGATCGCGAACTCGTTGCTGCAATGCCCGTACCGATACGAACGTTTCCCAAGCTCCATGATTGCCGTGATCTTCAAAGTTAGTCCCGCCTTTTGCGATAATCATCTGACCGATCTCCGCATCGGCGGCTCCGCGAATCAGACGCCCTTCGGACATCATCGCTGCACGCAGTCCGACACCGGTATGTACATAAAGTAGATGCTGAACATTTTGACCGCGTAGTGCCCAGTTTTCGCCAAGCAAAGCGGTATTCGAACCATTGTCCAATACAGCGGGGATATTCAATTTTTGTTTTAACAATTCGCAGATCGGCACTTCGTCCCAACCTTCGGCTTTGAAAAATTCAGGTTGCGTAATCAAGCCGGCTTCGCGGTTCAGTGGGCCTACAGCGCCTATTCCAATTCCCAAAAGCGAATCCGATTGTAACGAGTAATTGTCCAAAAATCGCTGCGTTTCGACGCCGACACGCTCAACGAAATGTTGCGGCGTCATTTGAGCATCCATATGCCAACGAGTCGAAGTGATCAAATTCAACTGCATATCATAGAGTGCAAGCGTCGAATAGATCCGTGAGATTTCAAGACCAAGCAAATAGCGGTAAGTCGGATTGGTTTGAAACAAGATCGGTTTTCTTCCGCCGGTAGAACTGCCAAGCCCGGAGATTTGAATGATATGTTGAGCCACCAGATCATCAAGTAAACGGGTCATGCTACTACTGGTTAACGGGAATTCTTGCATCAGATCGGCTTTCGATACAGTGCCGAGTTCAAGAATGCGCTGGTAAACCTGTTTACGTATTGAAGCTTGAGGACGAGCAATCATAAGTAGTTCTCCATTTCCGAATTTTAATAGTTTCATTATAGAGCTTTTTGATTTAAAACTCGAATCATGTAGAAATAATACGTAGACTTAATATCAGTTTGAAAAGATGTGGTATAATGAAAAGATTGTGGACTCCTTTATAGAGAGCTTCAGAAAGAGGTTTGTAGAAAAGAGTGAATCAAATGAATAAGATGTTAACCCGAGAACAACCTTTACGGATGTTGCTCGCGATATTTATGACATTTCTCAAAATAGGGCCTTCCACGTTCGGTGGTGGATATGCCATGATCGCGACGATCGAAAAAGAAGTCGTTGAGCGCAAAAAGTGGATGAACGCAGATGAGATGAGCGATATGGTGTCGGTAGCCGGTTCTGCACCAGGCGGTGTAGCTGTAAACTCGGCGGCTTTTGTCGGCTACCGGATGGGCGGAGTGCTTGGAGCGATCGCAGCCGTACTTGGCATTACACTTCCTACACTTGCAATCGTGCTGCTGCTGAGTCTTACGTATTCGTTGTTCAAAGACTATGCCAAAGTCCAAGCAGCGCTTAAAGGAATTCATGCAGCTGTAATCGCGTTGATTCTGGTTGCGGCATGGAAAATGGCAAAAGCGTCTTTATTTGATGCGTTGACGATTGGCATCGCAGCAATTGCACTCGGTATTTTGTTATTTACGAATTGGAGTTCCATTTGGCTGATTATCGGAGCGCCGATCATCGGAATTACCGTCATTCTTATTCGTCATGTCAACCAACTGGAAGTGCGTACCGAACCGAAGTCAGAAGTGTCGCAAGAAGCAATGTTGCCGGAATATTATATTTGAAGGTGAATAAAACGTGGTATTATGGAATCTTTTTATCGTGTTTTTCCGAATTGGCTGTCTGGCGTTCGGAGGCGGTTATGCGGTCATGAGTTCGATTCAACGAGAAGCAACCGCAATGGGATGGATCGGAACCGGTCAATTCCGGGATATCGGCGTATTGTCGAGTATGGCGCCAGGATCGATTGCGACGAATAGTGCGACTTTGATCGGATATCAACAAGCCGGAATCGCCGGCGCGATCGTTGCGACGGTCGGTATGGTTTTACCTTCTTTGATTTTGGTTATTTTGTTCGCCGCTTTTTTCGTGCGATTGCAAGATCGCTTAAGCGTTCGTTCCGCTTTTTACGGATTGCGCCCTGTAGTCACCGCATTGATTCTCTATGCCGCGATCCGATTCGGATTCGACGAACAATTGAGCTCAGGCGAATGGCTCAACGGACAGACATTGGGCATGGTCTTGATTGTAGGCGGCGGACTATTCGCTCTGCTTAAATACAAATGGCATCCTTTGATGGTCTTAGGACTATCCGCGGTAGCCGGAATCGTCATATTCTAAAAAACTCCGTTTCCTCTATAGGAAACGGAGTTTTGTCTTTTATAGATGAACAAATTCCATACCCTCAACAATTTGGCGATTACGGTCGATGATATAGATAACCCGATTTAACCTTGGCTCATTTTAACAAAAAAGTGGAGTCATTACGATTTTGTGCCGCGCTGGAGGAGAAACGCCATGAGCATACTGATTGTCGACGATTCGATGATGAATCTCGCGTATTTCAAGCAGGTGTTGTCCGAAGCCGGTTACTCAGCTATTGAGACCGCTTCTTCGGCAGAACAGGCTTTGGAGCGGCTAGGCATGACAGGTGGACGTATTCCGCGTAAAGCAGCAGCTTTCGATCTGATTTTGCTGGATATCGTCATGCCGGATATGGATGGGATCGAAGCTTGCGGTCTAATCAAAGCTTGTCCGCCTTATATGGACTTACCGATTATTTTTCTAACCAGCGACCGAAGGCATTTCAAAGAAGCGTTCGGCGCGGGCGGAATAGACTTTGTCGAAAAAGGAGCGCCGGATTACGAACTGCTTACACGCGTACAATCGGCGATTCGTTTCAAAAAAGAAACCGATATTCGAAAAAGCCGAGAAATCGGATTGCTCAAAGAATTACAACTTGCCAAAAAAGTACAAAAAACCGTACTTCCCTCACCGATGCTAGAACCGAAGATCGAAATTCATGCGCAATATATCCAATCGGATGAAGTATCCGGCGATATGTTTTATTGGACACGAATCGACGAACATCGCTGCGGCGTCATGCTAATCGACGTGGCAGGTCACGGATTATCTTCGGCTTTGATCAGTATGTCGGTGCGCTCGTTATTGGACAGGATGGTCAAGCGAATTACCGAACCTTCGGAAGTATGCCAAGAATTAAATCGGCAAATGTTTAACTTGTTCGGCGGAAGCCGCGAATCGATTTATTTGACCGCAATCTATCTGCTGATTGATCAAAAAGCGCAACAAATTCGATATTTCAACGCCGGGCATCCACCAGGTTTATTTTTTTCAGAAAATCAGAAAGCACATTATTTGGAAACGACTGGTGTGCCTTTAGGCATTCGCAAAAAAATTACGAGCCGTAGCGGTATTTGTCCCTACTCAGGTTCCGGAAAGATATTATTATATACCGATGGCTTGGTCGAGACGCCGCGAAAGTCGATTAGTGCCGGGATCGAACACCTGGAAAATTACGCCTCTCGTATTCGATACTTGCCAAATGATCGGTTTACTGAAAAGTTAGCGGTATTTGGACAAGGCAAAAGCGACGATGTCTGTATCGTATCGATTCAATTAAACGATTAAGGATGGCAAGTCAGTAGGAAAGGAAGAATGCTGATGGAAAGATCGATTATTACGAGAGCCAAAAATGCCGAACTTGCGGTAGAAGAAGCACTCAAACTACTCGCCGTCTCCAGGGAACAGGTACAGATCGAAGTGATAGATCCGGGCGGAAAAGGTGTGCTTGGATTAGGGGCGCGTCTCACTGTGGTGAAAGTCACCGTGTTATCGCAAGAGCGAAATTCATCGGAATCAGCATCGATTCCTGTAGAGTCTGCCGAGATCAAGTCTGATGAATTCCGTGAACCCGTGAATATCCAAACCGATCAAGTTTCGTCGCCTAGTATTCCGCCTAGCCCTAGCCAATCTGTAAGTTCATCGTCTTCCGCTGCTTTGACTAAAGTTGCATCAGAAGAAACTTCGATCGAGCAAGGAGGGATCGGTATTCGCGGCGGCAAGTTTTGGATTCAAGCGACAGGTAGCCGTCTTCCGCTGTTAACGCCTCCAGTAGGTGCTGTCTTATATCGGAACGGTTCGCCGGTGGAAGGGAAAATATCGGTTGCACCTGATGATGAATTGGAACTGGAATCGGAGCCGATCCGAGAAGAAGGGGTTTGGAAAATCGAGATCGACGATGCTTGCTTGAAAGCCAAACTGCATATTAGACCCGGGTTCGAAAAAACGTTTACGCTCCAAGATTCTAAGCTGCAAGCGCATCTTGTCGTTCCGGTATCCGAGCAACGAAGATTTTTGCCGATTGATCAAGTTCAAGTCGTAGATACTTTGAAAGAACTTGGCGTCGTCTACGGGATTCGTCCAAGCGAGATTGGGCAAGCTTGTCAATCCCAGCAACCAGGCGTGTTCGTGATCGCCGAAGGTACACCGGCTGTTCAAGGTGCAAACGGTACTTTTACGACTAATTTTGAAACCGAAACCAAGCGTATGAGCCCGCAAAGCCGAGAAGACGGAACGATCGATTACCGAGAAATCGTCGAGTTTCCGACTTCTATCGAAGGTCAAGTGTTGGTGCGTACCTTACCGGCAAAACCGGGACGTCCGGGACGCGATCTGATGGATCGACCGATTCAGCCGATCGCGGTACATTCGATTGAGTTGGCGGCAGGCGAAGGTGTGTCGATTACCGAAGATGGTAGACGAGCGGTAGCTATTCGTTCAGGCATGCCTCGCGTGAAGCAACAAGGGTTTCGATTGCATTTGTCGGTGCTTCCAAAGTTATCGCATCGCGGCGATGTCGATATGAAATCCGGCAATATTCGTTTTCGCGGAGATGTTGAGATTTCAGGCGGTGTACATCCCGGGATGAAAGTCGAAGCGACCGGAAGTATTGCGATTCGAGGTGCGGTTGAATCGGCAACTGTGGAAGCCGCATATTCGCTGATCGCTTCAGGTAATCTAATTCATACACAGGTCAGCGTAGGCAAAAGAAATGAATTTTTCGATCAAGTTGAGCCGCTACTGTTAGAAATTTCGTCGCAAACTCAATCCCTTCAATCTGCTATTGAACAGTTAGGTCAGACTGCTGCGTTTAAGCTGAATGATCTTCAAAAAACAGGGCTTGGGGCACTGCTCAGCGTATTGCTTCGAGGTAAATTCAAAACCTTGCAGGTTGCTTTAACCCGTTTTTCCGAACAGGCGACGCAAAACGAAGCGCAGCTTGATGAAGAATGGAAAAGTTACGCACATACGTTAAAGTATGGATTTCTCGATCTTCGGCAAGGCGGCTTACGAGACGTCCGCGAATTGGATGCTTTCCGGCTCCGTACTTTACAGCTCGCAGAATCGGTAATCGGACCGGAAGATCGCCCTATTTTCGCGGAACTTCAATACGTTCAAAATAGCCATGTTTCGTGCGGCGGCAATGTGCGTATCGCGAAAGGCGCTTACAACGCAGCGATTTATTGTCAAGGCGAATTAGAGGCAAAAGGAACGGTTCGAGGTGGCGTTTATTTTGCGGCTAAAGGAATTATTCTCAAAGAAGTAGGAGCGCCGGGCGGTATTGTGACCAAACTACAAGTTCCTGAAAAAGCTTTTGTTCGTGCACAAGTCGTGATGGAAGGTACGGTCGTTCAAGTTGGTCGTCGCTCGTTCCAATTTATCGAAGCGGCATCGAATATTCATGCGCGTCTTGATCATAACGGCGAACTGTTGTTGTTTTAGATCATCATTTATTTTTTATTTCAAAAGGGGGCATAAGATGTTTGCTTATCGGATCGATAAAACGGAAGAAGAAGCGGTCGTGGTATTTGAAGGCGATCTGGATATCGAAAGCGGTGAAGTGTTAGAAGAAGACATTTTGCCTGTCGTATCGGAATATCCGCATGTACGTCTAGACTTTAGCGAAGTGTATTTTGTTGACTCCTCGGGGATTGGCTTAATTATTCGTACCGTGGATGAATTGAGAGAAGGCGGACGCCTTGTGAACATTCAGAACGTACGCCCGGAAGTGATGGAAGTGTTCGACTTATTGCAAATCCGAGATATTCTGGGCGAAGATATTTTTGAATAAGTGTGAATAAAAGATGTAGGATCGTACTTCACAAGAAAGGAACCGATAAGCTTGAACACACCACCTAATCTAAATAATTCGACGCCTTATCTATTTTTGGCTTTGGCAGGATTTATGTACGGGGCAGTTCTTGCTGTCGGCGCCGGGCATATTTCTTGGGTCGAACTTTTGCCGATTTTGATTCTGACGCTGATGCTGGATTTGTTTCCGATTCGATTGATTAGCGGGACGGAATTTGGAGCCAGCATCATCGGATTTTTATCGTTACTCATCGGATTTGGTCTGTACACGGCTCTGCTTGGGGTATTTATTAGCGCTGTAGTGAACGAAGCCCGGCAAAGTGAATTCCGATTCAAAAACGTCGATCCACTGCGATGGTTAATTCGGCTTGCGATCAGTACGCTAAGTACATGCGGCGCGGCTATCGTATTAGGGATCGGAATCACTTGGTTTCCCGGTATGCCTTTGTATGCTCAAGCGGCATTAGCTGCATTGGCATACAAAGCCGCAAAACTTCCGCTAGACTCGGGTATTTTAAAAGCGATGACCGGCACGTCGTGGTGGTTAGGGATTTTGGATCGTCTCAAGGAAACTATTATTCCGATTCTTTTATGTGTGGTCGTGATTCCTCATTTTCTCGGAAATATATTGGAAGACGATACGTTTTACGAAATGATCTATACCGGTTTATTGCTATTTTTTATTTTATACTTTTCTCGTATCTATGTTCGCGAAGTTACTGGATGGCGACGGACATTCGAGCGTTTCAGTGTGTTGTTCGAATCTCGACTGTCCAAAGGTCTGGAAGGGCATGGAATTCGAAGCGGCGTCATCGCAGAACAACTTGCCGATCGATTGGCGTATCCTCGGGAGAAAAAAAGGCTGCTTGTGCAAGTTGCGATTCAGCATGATATCGGAAAATCGACGTTGCCTGCTTATTTATTCAATAAACGCGGCGCTTTGTCATTGTCCGAAGAAGACGAATACCGTTCCCATAGTGAAAAAGGAGCGGAAATCATGTTGACGTTGACCCAAGATGAGCGAATCGCTTCATGGGTGCGTCATCATCATGAACGTTGGGATGGCAAAGGATTCCCTCATGCGCTCAAAGGCAAAAATATCCCGTATGAAGCAAGATTATTATCGTTGGCGAGTCGGCTGGATCATGTGTTGCAAAAAGAAAGCAATGATGAAGCCGTCTATGCGTATGTTCAGCGACTATCTGGACGTGAAAGCGATCCGGAATTTGCAAGTGTGGTGGATCTAAGCTTTATTCAATTGGTTCGAGAAAAGCTGGAGAAGCATGGATGGACACCGGAAGAAGTTCCGGAAGTCGATAAAAGACTTACCTATTTTTTAACAGCTGAAGCACAATCTGACAACATCGAAGAAGAAGAACAAGGTTCTTTTGTCGGCGTTAGTATGATGCTTAAATTTGCATCGGACGGCTTATTATACGGCTTAGAGCAACCTTCGCTCGAAGCTGCAATTGTTCGGTTAGCGAAGCGTGCCGATAGCGAGCAGACTTCTTTTTACGAGCTGATCTCTAGCGAAGAACGGACGTACGAAGCTCATTTTTATCCGGAAAACGGAGAAGTTCGTATTGCTTTGACAGATATTACGCCGGCGATTCGGTATCGAGACAAGCTCAATAGTGAGACGTTGCATACGTATCAAGGCATTATGTCGGCTTTGTCCGAAGGGAAAGTCTCGCTTTGTTTAACTCCGCAAGAATTGCTGGCACGGCTTGGGCAACTTAGCGAAAGTATGGTGATCAGCGAACGAAGCGATATTTCGCGCAGCCGCGATCTGGCGGCAAGTTATATTTCTCATCATGAACCTAAGCGAATTATGCAAGTGAAGCTGGCGGTATCCGAAGCGGCAACCAATCTACTCAAGCATGCGCTGGGCGGAGAAGTTTCGATTTTCACTCAGGAAGATGCTCTGCAAATTTTGATCTGTGACGAAGGTTCGGGCATTTCTTTGCATGAATTACCGAAAACGTTCGTCGTATCTGGTTACAGCAGTAAACGTTCTTTAGGTCGGGGATTTGGCGTCATGTATGCTTCGGCAGATCGGATGTTTTTGTATACCAATTCGAGCGGAACAAAAATACTACTGGAATTCGACGGTTTGCTTGATCCGTTCGGAGAAAGCGAAAAACAAGAATCCAACTTTTTTTCCGAAATAGTAGTAACTTAATTCGGATGTTAGATAAATGTTAGTTTATATACTTTATTTTACCGAAGACGGACTCTTAGTTCGTCTTTTTTTGTATATTTTGACTTAAAATTTAAACGATAGTCCTGAATTTAAAAGGTTTTACGTCGGATACTCTAGTTTTCTGTAGGTTTTATTTAAGATGAATAAAAATGTTAGATAAACTAACAAATAAATTTAGATTACATACAGAAAAGGAGGATATAGATGATAACCTTCCACAAAGTTGACAAATTTTATGGCGATTTTCAAGTCTTGTCGGATATTAACCTGCATGTAGAAACGGGAGAAGTAGTCGTTGTGTTAGGGCCATCCGGTTCAGGGAAAAGTACGATGCTGCGCTGCATCAATCGGTTGGAAGAAACGAACAAGGGGCAATTGACGGTCAATGGAACACGGGTCGATGATCGCAAAACCGACCTTAATAAGCTCAGACGAAATATCGGAATGGTTTTTCAACATTTTAATCTGTATCCGCACAAAAAAGTCATCGACAATATCACACTCGCTCCGATCAAAGCACTTGGTGTGTCCAAGTCCGAAGCAGAGAAGACCGCTCTACATTATTTAGAAAAAGTCGGCATTGCCGACAAAGCCCAATCGTTCCCGTCTCAATTGTCGGGAGGACAGCAACAACGTGTTGCGATTGCCAGAGGGCTAGCGATGAAGCCGCAAATTATGTTGTTCGATGAACCGACATCTGCGCTTGATCCGGAGATGGTCGGCGAAGTATTGGACGTCATGAAGACATTGGCGCGAGAAGGCATGACGATGGTCGTAGTCACGCATGAAATGGGATTTGCTCGCGAAGTTGCCGATCGAGTCGTATTTATGGATCAAGGCAAAATTGTCGAAGAAGCACCGCCTGAGCAATTTTTCTCACAGCCTCGCGAAGAACGGGCGCAATTGTTTCTTCGTCGATTGCTTAACCACTAATCTAACTTAAAAGGGGTTTTTACTATGAAAAAACGTTCGAAAAAAATGTCTTCCGCTCTACTTGCCGGTATTGTTTCTGTCACAGCTTTACTGAGTGCTTGTACATCCACAGGTGGAGGAACTTCGGCTTCGGGTGGAAGTACAGATGCAGCCGCTTCGCAACTGGATGCAATCAAAGAACGCGGAACATTGGTCGTTGGCGTAAAATACGATACGAAATTATTCGGCTTGAAAGATCCGGCAAGCGGCGATGTGGAAGGATTCGATATCGATATGGCACATGCACTCGCTAAAAGTATCTTGGGCGATGAAAGCAAAGTCGAGTTGAAAGAAGTGACGTCCAAAACGCGTATTCCGATGCTGAACAACGGAGACATTGATATGGTCATTGCCACGATGACGATTACGGATGCACGGAAAAAAGAAGTCGATTTCTCGGACGTTTATTTCCAAGCCGGACAATCGCTACTTGTCAAAAAAGGCAGCTCGATTACGGGTATCGACGACGTGACAGCCGATACAACGATTATGGCAGCTAAAGGCGCGACTTCGATCGACAATATCGAAGCGAAAGTACCGGGCGTCAAAGTCCTTCAGTTCGACAACTACCAAGATGCGTTTAACGCTTTAAAAGCTGGACAAGGCGACGCACTGACGACAGACGATGCGATCTTATACGGTATGGCAGCTCAAGATCCAAATTACGAAGTCGTAGGTGAGCCATTCTCGGACGAACCTTACGGAATTGCGATCAAAAAAGGCGAAACGACATTAGTCGAAGCGGTCAACAAAGGGCTTGCTGATCTGAAATCGGACGGACAATACAACGAAATCTATAAGAAATGGATTGGAAAAGAACCTGTAACCAACTAAGCAAAAGGATAAAAGGTGGTGCTGAAAGATGCTGGACTTCTCCATTTTGACCGAACATTTTCCTGATTATATGGCAGGCTTCCTGAACACGATCAAAGCGAGCGTATTCGCTTTGATCGGTAGTTTTATACTCGGTACGATCATTGCGGTCATGCGGATTAGCAAGTATCGAGTATTGCGGGCAGTCGGAGCGGTATATGTCGAGTTTATTCGTAATATTCCGATCTTGATCGTCGTACTCTTTTTCTTCCTCGGACTGCCTTCGTTAGGTGTACGGTTAGATGGGTTTACTGCCGGGACACTCGGGCTTACCGTATATACCGCCGCCTTTATTGCCGAAGCGATACGAGCAGGGATTCAATCTGTACCCCAAGGGCAAAGCGAAGCCGCGCGTTCCTCGGGCATGAGCTATATGCAGACGATGCAACATGTCATTTTGCCGCAAGCGATCAAATTGGTTATACCGCCGCTTAGCAATCAATTTATCAATCTGATCAAAAACTCATCCGTATTAACTATTGTTGCTGGGCTGGATCTGATGTACTTTGCGGATATTATCAGTAGCGATACGTATGTAACATTCAGTACTTATATTTTTGCCGCTGCTTTTTATCTAGTGCTGACGTTGCCTCTTAGTTTTGCTGCTTTGGCTTTGGAAAAAAGATTGGCTCGAAGTGCATAAGCAGTAATCTCGGTAGACGTTGGAACACAAAAGGAGGGTGCTGAATGGATTTTGTAGGAGCTTATTCACCGGATAATTTGCGCTTTTTGACAGAAGGATTAAAAATCACGTTGTACGTGGCAGCGGTATCGATTGTGCTGAGCTTTGTATTCGGGACAATTGTCGGTACGATTCGGTATATGAAAGTTCCGATCTTGTCGCCAATCCTGGCAGTGATCGTCGAGACATTACGTAATTTGCCACTGCTCCTGATTATTTTCTTTATTCAATTTGCTTTACCCGAGATCGGGTTTAAATTTACGGTTACCGCTGGCGTAATTACCGCATTAACGTTGTTCGAAGCGGCGATGATTTCCGAAATTGTGCGTGCAGGCTTGACCTCGATTCCAAAAGGGCAGACGGAAGCCGCGAGATCATCGGGACTTGGCGTTTTGCAGACGTTAATTCATATCGTGTTGCCGCAAGGGCTTCGCCGGATGGTTCCGCCGTTAGTCAGTCAGTTTATTTCATTGTTAAAAGACACCTCGCTTGCGGTGATTGTCGCACTTGCCGAGCTGATGCACAACGCGCAGATCGTCATGGCGCAAAATCACCAATATCCGATTCCGATCTTGCTGTTGATCGCTGTCGTCTATTTTGTGATCAACTATACATTGTCTTTGCTGTCGCGCAGACTTGAAGCTCGCACGGTATAAAAGCAAACGCTCCACACATCAGGCTACGTATGATAAAATAGACAGATGCTAAATGACAGACACTAAGCGAAACACGCAAAAGATCGACGAGGAGGAACAGCGGGCTGTGTATGCTTTTTTCCGCAACGAAAAAATTCAATTGCTCGCGGTAGCGTTAGGTACAGCAGCGGCTGGAGAGTTTAAGATCAATCCGGTGCCTGGCGATTTATTTCGAATAGCGTTAGGCGGCAGTACGTTTTTGTTGTTTTTGCTGCTGATGAATCGGTTGTCTTATATCAAAGCCGGATTATGGACCGCAGTGGCAGTGATCGGTATTCGAACCTTACTCGATTTTTTGTTTCCGGTTCAGTCTTTTGATTGGCTGGAAAGTCTGCGCACGCATACGTCGAGCGGTCTATATTATCTCGTGTTTGCTTGCGGCATGCTTACCGTTCAACGCCGGATTCACCAAATCAATCTGCTATTGCTTGGCGTGATCTGTGCATGTATCGATATTGGCTCGAATACGACTGAGATGTTGGCGCGTTGGTTGCTTGGAGGGTCGGATATCAGCAATCTGGCGACTTGGGGTTATATTGTTTTGGTTGGCGGAGTTCGAGGTTTTTTTATGACTGGGCTATACAGCAGTATCGCAGTCAGTCAGATCCGAGCTTTAAATATAGAACAAAACAAACGTATGGAGCAGATGTTGGCGATTAGTTCCGGCCTGTATGGCGAAGTCTTTTATCTGCATAAGTCGATGGATACGATTGAACGTGTTACCGGCAATAGTTATCGATTATATGCAGACTTGAAGCGGGAAGGGCTAGACGAATTTGGCAAAAGGCAACTCGGAATCACGCAAGAAATGCACGAAGTCAAAAAAGATTCGCAGCGGATCGCCGCAGGATTGCTCAAGTTATTCGATCAAGAGTCCAAAGTGTTGTTGTCACTCAAAGAAGTCGTTCATTATTCGGTGCGTGGCAATCGAAAATATGCGTTAATGTTAAATAAGCAAATTGTATTTGATGTTCGAGTCTATACGGATTATGCTACGCCGCAACATTTGCCGTTGCTTTCTTTACTGAACAATCTGCTTGCGAATGCGGTAGAAGCGATTGAAGGGGCTGGAGCGATCGGATTGGAAGTTCGCGTAGAAGGCGATCGAACGTGGATCACGGTAACGGATACCGGACGAGGCATTTCGATTAAAGACCGCGACCATGTTTTCGATCCGGGTTTTACAACGAAATTTGGGGATAGCGGAGTCGCGGCGACAGGGATCGGATTATCGCACGTGCATGATATTGTGCATGAATTAGGCGGAGCCATTCGCTGGTTTCAACCGGAAGGCGAAGTATGGAGTACAGCATTTGAAGCGAATTTTCCGACGGATCAGCTAAAAAAGGGGGAATAGACGCATGGCGTCTTTTTGTATTATCGACGATGATCCGGCTGTCCGTGCCATGCTGACGAATATTATCGAACATAGTGGACTAGGCGAGGTCGTAGGCACAGCAAAAGGTGGAGAAGAAGGTGTTCGCGTTGCGCTCGAAACATCAGCGGATGTCGTCTTGATTGATTGGTTAATGCCTGACCAAGATGGGTTAGAGACATTGCAACAACTGCAAGCGGAAGGCTTTCGCGGCAAATACGTCATGATTTCGCAGATCGAAGATCGGGAAATGGTGGGTGAAGCTTACCGGACAGGAATTGAATTTTTTATCCGTAAGCCAATCAACCGGATCGAAGTCGAATCTGTATTGTCTCGGGTGAGCGAACATGCAGAGCTGAGTCAATATTTGAACGAACTCAAAACGTCGTTGTCGAGATTGGATCAGATTGGAGCCGCAGGGCGTTCAGGTACACCTGTTGCCAAACGACGAAGCGTAGCGGAAGTGCTACGTCCGATTTATATGAATCTTGGTATTCTTGGCGAAGCGGGTTGCACCGATGTTACCGCAATTATGGAGTATTTGGTGCAGCGAGGAGAGCAAAGTGATTTTCCGCCGCTGCGCCAATTGTATGAAGAAGCGGCTGCGCAGCGTGGTACAGAAATGCAAGGAAGCGAACGGGAAATCAAAGCGGTCGAGCAGCGGATTCGGCGTACCGTTATCGTGGCGCTGAGTCATATGGCTTCTATAGGGCTAACCGATTACGGCAATCCAAAGTTCGAACATTATGCGCCGCTCTATTTCGATTTTGAAGATGTGCGTGCCAAAATGAAAGAAATCGACGAAGAACAAAGCGAAGGCCGTACCAAAGTCAGTATCAAAAAGTTTTTGCAAGTGATGTATTTGGAGATGTTGGACGGACTCGAAGCGGGGTGAGCGAAAGCTTACTGCCGCTTTTTTATTTGCTTATCAATATTTTATATATGTGCATCGAAAAACTCTATTAGTCGAAGTTCAATTCACGTGATAAAGTTAACAGCAATCAATCCCGAGTAAACAAATAGGTAATGTAAAATTAAAAGGTGGTGCCAAACATGAGTGAGGTTTTTCGCAAAGCTGAAGTTAAAGATATTGAGCGTTTGGTAGAAGTTACGTATGCCGCTTATGCACTGATTCGTGAGCTGGGATTGCAATGGCCCGCAGCTCACGCGGACTATCCGATGGTGCTGCAAAATATGGAGGACAACGAGTGTTACGTGCTTGAAAAAGACGGAGTGGTCGTCGCGACCGTCACGTATTCGACGAGTGGAGAAGCTAAAGTCATTACCGATCTTCCTTTCATGAAATGGTTTGCGGTAGATCCAAGCTATTCCAACCAAGGCTACGGCGGTAAATTGCTGGACTGGGTCGAACAAGAAATTATTCAAAATCTGCACGGGCATAGTCAAGTGACACTGGCTACCGCACAAAAACATCCGTGGCTTGTCAATATGTACGAGCGTCGAGGTTACGAAATCATCTTGGAGATCGATACGCAAAATGGAGACGGAATTATGTATCTACTTCGCAAAAATATAGCGGATTACGCGTATTCAGGCGGAGTTTTGAATCAAGCATAAGATTTCAAAAAATAGAAAAACAAAAGGGGATAAAACAATGAAACTTCAAAAAAACAAAAACCGCTTGATCGCTTCTGCACTGGGTCTGATGATTTTGGTTTCGGGATGCGGAGCAAACGGAGAACCAACTGCTCAAGCATCGGATTCAACTTCGGGCTCGAATGGAAAAGTAACGAAGATTTTAATCGGAACCGGCACAGGGTTTCCGCAAGTGTGCTTTATTGATGAAAATGGCAAGTTGACAGGTTTCGATGTGGAGTTGTTGCGCCAGATCGACGAGCGTTTGCCGCAATATGAATTTGAATTCAAAACGATGGATTTTGGCAACTTGCTTCTCAGCTTGGAAACGAACAAAATCGACCTGGTCGCTCACGTTATGGAGAAAAATCCAGAACGCGAACAAAAATATGCGTTTAGCTCTGAGCCTTATGCGTACTGGAGCAACCGCATTGTCGTGGCAAAAGATAATGATTCCATTCAGACGTTAGACGATCTGCAAGGCAAAAAAGTGCTAACAAGCGCGACAAGCGCTCAAGCGCAATTGTTAGAAAATTATAACAACGAACATGATAAAAAGATCGATATCGTATATCAAAGTGGGCAAGCCAACGATACAGCAAGCCAAGTGACTTCAGGACGCGTAGAAGCAACTCTCGCCGCAGATTTTGTATTGCCGATTATTGATCCGCAAAAACAATTAAAACAAACGGGCAAAGCTCTTACATCCGGCGAAATTCTTTATGTTCTACGTAAAGACGACGCGGATGAGAAAGCATTATCCGACGCGATCGACGGCGTAGTCAAAGAATTGAAAGAAGACGGTACGATCAGCAAATTAAGCGTAGAGTGGCTCGGTAGCGACGTGACAAATAAGGACGAACAATAACATAAAATGATTTTTGGTTCTAAACCAACAGAAAGAAAGGAGAGTTTCAATGGGTGCGCCTTTTGACATCAGCTACGTCTTTTCATTTTTGCCAAAATTGCTCGATACTCTAGGCGTAACGCTGATGATTGTTGCAGGTTCGCTATTAAACGGGATTTTAGCCGGCTTTCTTGTGGCGCTTCCGCGTATGTACAAAATTCCGGTGCTCAGAACGCTAGCCGGAATTTACTTATCTTTTTTTCGCGGAACGCCGATTTTGATTCAATTGTTTTTATTTTATTACGGTCTACCGGAGATTTTAAAACTTGTCGGGCTTGATCTGACGCGTGCGCCTGTGATGTTTTTCGTCATACTCACCTATGGCTTACATACTGGAGCTTACGCAGCGGAAATGATTCGAGCTTCCGTCGCAGCCGTTGACCGAGGTCAGGTGGAAGCGGCTTACGCGGCAGGGATGACGCCTTATCAAGCTTTTTCCCGGATTGTACTGCCGCAAGCTTTGGCGATTGCCGTTCCTGTCTTTTCAAACCTGGTGATTGCATTGCTCAAAGATACGTCGCTCGCTTTCACGCTTGGAGTCATGGAAATGACGGGCAAAGCGCAGACGCTTGGGACATTGACTCAGCATTTTATCGAGACGTATCTGGCTCTTGCACTCATCTATCTGGCAATCAGCTTTACGTTGGAAAAATTGCTGGTCGTCGCCGAACGGCATTTGACGCGCCATGAAATACGTGAATCTAGATCAAATTCGCTATTCCGATTGAAAAAACGAGGATCGTTACGCACGGTAATGGCAGATATCGATATTGGAAAAGGAGGGATACGCTGATGCAGCTTGATTTTTCGTTTATCGGAAGCGCCTTTTGGCAGCTGCTTGGCGCGATTCCGACGACTTTGTCGATCACGGTCGTGTCCGTAACAGCAGGACTGATTATCGGCGCGATCACTGCGATGCTTCGTATGTACCAGGTGCCGGTGTTGGCGCAGATTTCTTCAGCATATGTAACCTTTATAAGAGGCACTCCGATGCTTACACATCTGCTTCTTATTTATTTTGGCTTACCTGTATTGATCGATGGCATCTCGCAGCAACTCGGTTGGAGTTTCCGTTCGGTAGACATTCCAATGATCGGATTTGCTTATATTTCGTTCTCGATTACAGCAGGCGCGTATATGTCGGAAGTGGTACGTGCCGGTATTCTTGCGGTAGATCGCGGTCAAGTGGAAGCTGCGCAATCTGTTGGCATGACGACTTTTCAATCGCTACGCCGCATTATTTTTCCGCAAGCTTTAGCTGCTGCATTGCCGAATTTGGCGAATTCCGTGATCGGTATGTTACATGGTTCGACGCTCGCTTTTGCGGTATCGGTCGTTGATATCAATGCCAAAGCACAGATTGTGGCTTCGACGAACTGGAAGTTTTTTGAGGCATATTTAGCAGCGGCTTTGATCTTCTGGGGACTTACGATCTTGATCGAACGAGTCGCTGCCGGGATTGAAAAAAGAGTCGGAGCGTATAATCGAGGAGGCGTGTCATGATTGCATTGAACCAGATTTCCAAATCATTCGGACGCCATCAGGTGCTTGAAAATATTAGTTTGACCGTGAATACAGGAGAAGTTGTCGTAATTTTGGGACCGAGCGGTTCGGGGAAAACGACGTTGCTGCGCTGCGTAAATTATCTGGAAAAGCCGGGTAGCGGAGAGATCGCGGTAGGAGATTTCAAAGTGAACTGCGCGCAAGCTCGGCGTAGCGATATTTTGCAATTGCGCCGCAAAACGGCGATGGTGTTCCAGCAATATAATTTGTTCCGACACAAAACGGCTTTGGAAAATGTGATGGAAGCTTTATTGGTGGTCAAAAAGATCTCGTTTGCCGAAGCCCGCAAACGCAGCGTGGCATTACTCGAAAAAGTAGGCTTAGGAGCAAAGTTGGACGAATATCCAAGCCGGTTATCGGGCGGGCAGCAGCAACGTGTAGGGATCGCTCGCGCTTTGGCGCTTGAACCGGAAGTGATTTTATTCGACGAACCTACTTCTGCCCTCGACCCGGAATTAGTCGGTGAAGTGCTGGAAGTCATTCGTTCGATCGCTCGCGAAGGCATTACAATGATTGTCGTGACGCATGAAATGGGCTTTGCGAGAGACGTCGCGAACCGCGTCGTATTTATGGACGGCGGCGTTATCGTCGAAGAAGGAACACCTGACGATGTATTTCAAAGACCCAAAGAAGAACGGACAAAGCAATTTCTTCGCCGGATTACGCCGGAAGCGAATTATACGATTTAAAGACTATAGATCTAGAAATCACCCAAACATCAAACAGATGATGAAAAATTCGAAATAGAAAAAAATACAAATGGTGAAAAAGGGGAGAGTTACATGAGCCAACCTATTATCGATGATTTTTTGGATACCCATCATCGTCTGTTTCAAGCAATCGAAGGGCTGGATGAATCTGATGTATCCTGGAAAGCTTCGCCAAGCAGTTGGAGCGTGACCGAAGTGTTGGGTCATCTTGCCGATCATAGCATTGTCGTATCGTTTCGGATTCGCGCTGTACTGGCGGGATCGCAATCGATCTTGCCTGCTTTTGATCAAGAAAAATGGGTAACCAGCCAACATAGCCATGCTCAGTCTGCTGCGTCGATTTTAGCTTTTTTCCAAGCACAGCTTACGTATAACGGAGCATTGCTACAACGCCTGGAAGCCGATCATTGGCAAAAAAGCGGGATTCATCCGCAAGGCAACCCCGTTACTATTACCGATATCGTCAAAGGTTTCTCCGCGCATGTGGATCGGCATATCCAGCAGATTGATCGCATTAAGGCAGCGCAAGTACAAGAAAACTCGGTATAAATAAGCAAATACACAGACGAAAAAACGCGATCCCCAAGGATCGCGTTTTCGTTGTGTAGCTATATATCGGGATGACACGATTTGAACATGCGACCCCCTGCTCCCAAAGCAGGTGCTCTACCAAGCTGAGCTACATCCCGTCAAAGTCATTTCCTACAAAATTAGATTATACGCGTGGCAAAGCCAGTCGTCAAGCATTTTTTTGATAATCTAATTATTTTTATTTAGGCATAAGCCCTTTAATCCAAACTTTTCCTCTCTTTCAAAAGTCCTAAACAATTTCAATTGCTTCCGGCAAGTTCCAAAGGTATAATCGGAGCCATAATGAAACCCATTTCACAAATCGATGATTCCACGGGGAAAGAGGAATGCAGATGCGAACGGTGACCGTATACGATATTGCAAGGGAAGCCAATGTGTCGGTAGCTACCGTATCAAGGGTGTTGAACAACACCGCGCCCGTCAAAAAAGAAACAAGAGAACGAATTGTCGCGCTGATACGGAAGTACCAATTTCAACCCAACGCACTCGCTCGAAGTCTGACACGCAAAGAAACCGGAACGATAGGATTCATTTTGCCGGACATCACCAATCCATTTTTCCCTGAGGTGTTATCCGGGTTCGATTACGAAGCGCGTAAACTGGGATACACCTATTTTTTGTGCGATACGATCTCGACGAATGAAGAAAATGAGCGTCTATATGATCGGCAGTATGAACGCGAGTCGCAATATTTGAGTCTGTTGATGGAAAAACAGGTCGATGGGATCGTCATGATCGGAGGGCGCGTCGACTTGGCGAAACCCGCTCCAGAGCTGACGCAAGAGTTAGAAGAATTTGCGAAGCGTGTACCGATTTTGTTATTGAACGGCAGTCTACCCAAGACAAAGCTCAATCGGGTCTCTGCGGATCAAAAGTTCGGTGCCGAGCTTGCGGTGCAGCATTTAATTGGACTCGGACACCGAGATATCGCGGTAATCGGCGGCTATTCCAAAATGACCAATACGCAGCAACGCCTAGCCGGATTTCGGAGTGCGATGAAAGAAGCCGGGCTTCCTGTGCGCAAAGAATGGGTACTGACCGAAGGATTTTCTGTGGCAAAAGGAGAAGAATTCGCCGCTCAGCTGTTACGTGGTAAAAATCGTCCGACCGCTATTTTTTGTATGAACGACCTACTTGCTATCGGAGCGCTCAAAGCCGCGCATCGCGCCGGAATCGAAGTGCCAAAGCAGTTATCGATTGTCGGTTATGACGATATTCCGCAAGCGACTTATAGTATCCCAGAACTTACCACCGTGTCTTTGATGTCACAAGAAATCGGACGCCAAGCGGCTCGAACGTTAGACAAAATGATCGCAGGGAAAAAGGTTCCGTTGTTCCAATCGATGATGCCGGAGTTGGTTATTCGAGAAACAACGGCGCAAGTTCCATAAATAAATTTCCAGATATTTTTCGAAAAATGATTGACATCCATAACGCAGTAGTATTATTCTGTTGTCAAAAGAAAGCCCTTACATTTTCGGATTGTAGTGAAACCCATTTCACTAAAAGCCGTGATCGATCAGGGAGCTATCCAGGAATATCGCTTAACTCGTATATTTGTATGAGCATAACGCATAAACCTAATCGGATAGCTCCCTTTTTTATCACAGCAAAATGTAATCGGTTTCATTTTGAGAAATGCTGCTCGATCTCATAAGGAGGGGATTGTATTGTCCGTATTGACCGAAAAAGAATCGACGATGGAGCTTGCCGATAAGCGGACGGGAACGTGGTGGAAAAAGTTCAAAAATAACCGCACGTTGCTGATTATGTGTCTGCCCGCTATCGTATTTTTCGTCGTATTCGCGTATCTGCCGATGCCGGGATTGTATCTAGCGTTTATCAAATACAATTACTCCGACGGGATTTTCAACAGCCCATTCGTAGGTTTCGAAAACTTCCGATTCCTCGTAATCACCGGCGATTTGTGGAAATTGACTTTTAATACGGTCGCGTACAACTTGGCATTTATCCTGCTGGGTAACTTTTTGCAAATCATGGTTGCCGTCTTGCTAAACGAACTTCGAGGCAAATGGTTCAAAAAGATTTCGCAAACGCTTATGTTTTTACCGCATTTCATCTCCGCTGTTCTGATTGGTCTGATCGCGTACAACATTTTGAGTTACGATTACGGTCTGCTGAACGGAATTCTGCAATCGCTGGGGATGGAACCTCTCAAAGTCTACTCCACGCCTAATGCTTGGCCATTCATCATCGTACTGACGTATCTTTGGCAAGCGACAGGCTACGGTTCGATTATCTACTTTGCCGCAATCATGGGCTTGGATAACGAAGTCGTCGAAGCTTCCGAAATTGATGGAGCCAATGCTTTCCAACGTATCCGCTATATCGTTCTTCCATGGTTGAAACCAACTTTCATTATCTTGCTTCTGTTCTCTCTCGGTGGTGTACTCAAAGGCAACTTCGGTCTGATCTACAACTTAGTCGGCGCCAACAACACCGCGCTATATGCAACAACCGATATTATTGAAACTTACGTATTCCGCTCGCTGATGACGAACTTCAACTTCTCACTCGGTAGCGCAGTTAGTTTGTATCAGTCCTTGTTTGGATTCGCGATCGTATTAGGTGCCAACTGGTTGGTACGCAAACTCTCACCAGAAAATTCACTCTTCTAGAAGAAGGAGGAACATGCCATGGGCGTTATGGATGAAAAAGTGCAAAGCACACGTCGAACGACGGATAAAAGCAGTTTGTTTATTCGCGGATTCAGTTACGTGTTTATCGGAGCATTTGCACTTTGTTGCTTACTACCGTTTCTGCTTGTACTCGGAACCTCTTTCACATCGGAAGCTTCCGTCAAACAAAGCGGCTTTAACTTTTGGCCAAAAGAATTCAGTACGTTCGCGTACAAGATCGTATTCGAAAACCCGGCACAGATTTTGGGTTCCTATATCGTGACGATCGGAATCACAGTGGTGGGTACAGCGATTGGTCTGCTGATCGTCGCGATGACCGGTTACGCACTGCAACGTCCCGATTTTCTTTTCCGTAACAAAATCTCGTTCTTCATCTACTTTACAACGTTGTTTTCCGGCGGGTTGGTTCCGTTCTACCTGCTGATTACCCAATACTTACATTTGAAAGACAACTATCTGGCAGTCCTGCTACCGGGTTTACTTAGTCCATTTTTAATCATCATGATGAAAAGTTTTGTTCGTTCGATTCCCCACGCGATTACCGAATCTGCCAAAATCGATGGCGCTGGCGACTTTACGATCTTCGTCAAACTGATTTTGCCTATGACGACACCCGCGCTTGCGACAATCGGATTGTTTATCGCACTGGGTTACTGGAATGAATGGTACAACTCGATGTTGTTCCTTTCCTCCGATATGCAGTATAGGCCGCTTCAGCTGTATCTGTATAATGTCGTCACCAAAGCCGATGCGATCCGAAATTCCGCCGCTGCTTCCAACGTACCGCTCAGCGATGTGCCGATCGAGACGATGAAAATGGCGATAGCGGTTATTGCGACAGGGCCTGTTATTTTGTTCTATCCATTCGTTCAGCGTTACTTTATCAAAGGTATTACGGTAGGTGCGGTCAAAGGCTGATCGCTTCCCCGTCATATACATGGTCATACCGTAATCCAGATTCAAGTTTTACAGATTCATCGGCAACCCGTTTTAAGATTTTGGCATCTACCAAATCGTTCAGAGGGGGTATACAGATGTTTAAATGGAAGAAAAAGAGTATGGCTTTATTGATGGCGACGATGTTGGTTGTGTTGTCAGCTTGTGGAGGTGGCGGCGGTGGAACAACAGGTTCAGGAGGATCGGGTTCTGCTGATGGCGGCGACACTTCGAAATTCGTCAAAATCAGTTATGTCGTATTAGGCGACAAGCCGCAAAATGGTCAATTCGAAAAAGTAATGGAAAAAGTCAATGTCATCATGAAAGAAAAAATCAATGCCGAACTCGATTGGAAATGGGTCGAGTGGGCAGACTGGCAAACGAAATACAACTTGCTGTTAGCTTCCGGCGAACCGGTTGATTTGATTACGATCGGTACGGATTGGCTCGATACTTGGGCAAACGCACAACGCGGCGCTTTCATGAACTTGGATGAATTGCTGCCGAAATATGCACCGGAAACATGGAAATCGATTCCAGAAGAAGATTGGAACGAAAGTAAGTACAACGACAAAATCGTTCTGATTCCTGAAAACGATTACACGCAGTGGGTTAACCACGGTTTCTTCTATCGCGGAGACTGGGCAAAAGCCGCTGGCATTACTGAACCGATCAAAAACTGGGAACAAATCGGTGATTACCTGCAATATATCAAAGACAACAAACCAGACGTAATCCCTTGGGATATGGCTTCGGGCGCAATGACTTGGGGCGGTTATGTTCAGTCTTATACGGATAATCTGGATCTGCCGATCTCGACAGGTTATATGCCGGTATTCACGGCTGTCTCCAATGACGAAAAGTATACGGTAGCTGAGCCTGTATTTAGCGATACCATGGTGAACTACGCGAAACTTATGAAAGAATGGGCGGACAAAGGATTCTGGCGTGAAGATGCACTGAACAACAAAAACGATAACCGCGTAGCACTGAAAGCCGGTCTGTCGGGCTTGGATCAGCATCACACGCAAACGTTCTCTAGTCTTCGCGTTGAAATGGATCGCGATCAACCGGGATCGGAACTGCAAATGTTCCCATTCAATATGACAGGCGGCAAAAACTTGACCGAACTGTCGATCACACACGGCGGCACATCGCTTGGCGCACATAGCAAAAACCCAGAACGTGCACTGATGGCTTATGACTTGATTCGTAACAACGAAGAAATCTATCATTTGATCAACTACGGTATGGAAGGCGTACAATACGAGATCAAAGACGGCAAACGTACATTGCCGGCAAGCTACAATGAAGCAAGTGATCAATTCTATTCCGACTTCTGGGGTGGACGCGTAGACAAGTTCGAAATTCCAAGCGACACGACTTGGGATAAGATCGATACGTTGTATGCAGAATACGACAAAATCAAAATCCCTTATCCTTACGGTCAATTCGTATTCGACAAAACACCTGTAGAAAGCGAACTGACAGCAATCTCTCAAGTTGCGGGCGAATTGGGCCCAGCGATCAACTTCGGTAAAGTCAGCGACCCTGTACAAGCAGTTGAAGAATTCCGCGCGAAATTGAAAACAGCGGGTTACGACAAAGTCAAAGAAGAGTTGCAAAAACAATTGGATGCCTACAAAGCAAAAATGGACGCACAGCAGTAATTAGCAGCGTAGCGGTAAAAGAAAAAGCCCTGAGGTTCCAATATGGAATCTCAGGGCTTTTTTGTGAAGAAGAAAGCAGAAGACGAATATTAACCGCGCAGTTTGTTTGCGCGTTCTTCGTCTTCTTTGGCGATTTCTCTACGCCATTCGTCAAGTTCCGGAAGTACGCGACCGAGCATGACGCAGCACGCGTAAATCGATTCTTTTAACTCGACGTAATCTTTATCGTATCCGATTTTGACCAGTTCTTGTACGACTGGCAAAGCTTGTTCGGAGCCGAGGCGGCATAGACCATCCGCGAGTTTGGCGATCCGGGTGAAATGGTCTTCTTTTTCAAGCAACGCAATCAAAGCTTCTTCCGCAGAAGGAAGCAGGATACGAGACAAAATATCGATGATATTCAGCAGCAAAAATCCGTCTTTTTCTTCGACATACATTTGCACTAATTTCTCGATCACTTCTTCGTTACCGACTCGAACCAAAGCGTCCGCTGCTTGCTCGGCAACCAGATCGTTATCCGATGTAAGCGCATCATAAAATAAAGGTAGAGCGTAAGAAATTTTCAGTTTTCCTGCGGCTTGAATAAGGTAAACGGTACGCAATGATTCCGGATCTAACGTGTAGTTTTCTTGCAATTCGTCCATCGTTTCGCGAGGTTGCAGGATTTCACGTTCGATCAGTTCGCCCAGCAGTAAATCAAGCAGATCATAGTCGATATCTTCATAATCTAATCCTGTATTTTTTTGTGTTTCTTCATTAAATACATTCCGAACTTCAGCATCGCTTAGGTTGGAGATTTCTACGCGTTGTTTGGCTTCTTCATACCAATCTGCATCTAGCGATTGAATCTGCTCCAACACCGGTTGAAGTAAATCAGGATTACTGCTCAGCAGCATACGTGATAAGAAAATTCGAGCATTTCCTGTCACCATACCTGCGCTTAATAAATGAAGCATCGCTTGGACCGTAATTTTGGTTTGCGGAAAAGCGGTCGCGCGGTGCAAATAGACATCTTCTTTGCGCGGAGCGGCAACCAATTTTTCTAAGACCAATGCGGAAATATCTTGCGGGTATTTATACGTTTCTGCCAAAAACCGGATCGCTGCATTGCTAACCAAAGGATCGGCATGCGTGATAAACGGTTTGACTTGATCGGGATTGAACATCTTGAGATTCCTCCTCGTAATAAAAAGTCTGATTTTTGTGGTGTCAGACTTGTTCCGGCTATAGGCGTAGCTTTTTTTAAAAAAAATCAAGAAAAGAACCACGACCGGGAGCGCCTATCAGTATACCACAGCTTGTATGAAGAAGGCGCGTAGTCATTGACTTTTTCCTTTTGTTTTCTATATAATAAGGGCATTGCGAAGATTTAAAGATTAAATTGTCGATGAAGAGGAACAGTAGGCAGGTAGACGTTTTGAAGAGAGCCGGCGGTTGGTGCAAGCCCGGTAACGAACCCTGTACGAACTCGCCTCGGAGATATATGTAGACAGACGAAGCTGCGTGAAGCAACGCGTTCGGTCACATCGGCTCATCCCCGCTATCGGATATGGAGTGAGCGGCTTGTCCGCTAATCAGGGTGGTACCACGGGAAGCAATGCCTCTCGTCCCTGGCGTTTTAACGACGCCGGAGGACGAGAGGCTTTTTTGATTTCAGAAGCGAAGGGACAGATGACGATGAGTGAGCAACAACAAGGCGCGGCAGTAGGCGGTTACCGCGCTCAGACGATCGAACCGAAATGGCAACAAAAATGGGATCAAGAAAAAACGTTCAAAACGGATGATACCGATCAAAGTAAACCTAAATTTTATGCGTTGGATATGTTCCCTTATCCGTCGGGCGCAGGTCTGCACGTCGGTCACCCGGAAGGTTACACAGCGACGGATATTGTTTCTCGCTATAAGCGGATGCAAGGTTACAACGTTATGCACCCGATGGGTTGGGACGCGTTCGGTCTGCCTGCGGAGCAATATGCGATCGACAAAGGCGGCCATCCTCGCGAATTTACACTGACGAATATCGAAAACTTCCGTCGTCAAATTAAATCGCTTGGTTTCTCGTACGATTGGGATCGTGAGATCAGTACGACAGATCCGGAATATTTCAAATGGACGCAATGGATTTTCCTGCAATTGTACAAGCGTGATCTGGCTTACGTGGCTGAAATTCCGGTCAACTGGTGCCCGGCACTGGGAACGGTACTCGCGAACGAAGAAGTCATCGACGGCAAAAGCGAGCGCGGCGGTCATCCCGTTATCCGCAAACCGATGCGTCAATGGATGCTCAGAATTACCGCTTATGCGGATCGTCTGTTAGAAGATCTGGACGAGCTGGATTGGCCGGAAAGCTTGAAAGATATGCAGCGTAACTGGATCGGGAAATCGCAAGGCGCGGAAGTCACATTCCAAGTCGAAGGAACCGACGAGAGCATCGCAGTGTTCACGACTAGACCGGATACGCTATACGGAGCCACTTATTGCGTGTTGGCGCCTGAACATCCACTGGTTGAAGTGATTACGACGCAGCATGAAAAAGAATCGGTAAAAGCGTACCAAGAAAAAGCTTCGCATAAAAGCGATCTGGAACGTACCGACCTGAATAAAGACAAAAGCGGCGTATTCACAGGCGCTTACGCAGTCAACCCGGTGAACGGAGCGAAATTGCCAATCTGGATTGCGGATTACGTACTTGCGGCTTACGGTACAGGCGCGATCATGGCGGTTCCGGGTCACGATACACGCGACTGGGAATTTGCCAAAAAGTTCGGCATTCAAATTATCGAAGTCGTTAAAGGCGGCGATATTGAACAAGAAGCGTATACCGGCGAAGGCGAACACGTAAACTCCGGCTTCTTGGACGGTTTGAACAAAGAAGATGCTATTGCAAAAATGATCGAATGGTTGGAAGAAGGCGGCAAAGGAGAAGGCAAAACGACTTACCGTCTGCGCGATTGGTTGTTCAGCCGCCAACGTTATTGGGGCGAGCCGATTCCGATTCTGCATCTGGAAGACGGCACAATGAAAGCTGTACCGGAAGAAAGTCTTCCGTTGGTACTGCCGGAAATGGACGAAATCAAACCATCCGGTACAGGCGAATCGCCACTTGCGAACGCGACGGACTGGGTGAACGTGATTGATCCAGAAACAGGTATGAAAGCACGCCGCGAAACGAACACGATGCCGCAATGGGCGGGAAGCTGCTGGTATTACCTGCGTTATATCGATCCAACCAACGATCAAGATCTGTGCAGCAAAGAAAAATCCGATTACTGGTTGCCGGTCGATCTGTATATCGGCGGTGCGGAACACGCGGTACTGCACTTGTTGTATGCACGTTTCTGGCACAAAGTGTTGTACGATCTCGGCGTTGTGAGCACCAAAGAACCGTTCCAAAAATTGGTGAACCAAGGCATGATCTTGGGTCCAAATAACGAAAAAATGAGTAAATCTCGCGGTAATGTCATCAACCCGGATGAGATCGTGAACGAGTTCGGCGCGGATACCCTGCGTATTTACGAAATGTTTATGGGACCTCTGGAAGCGACAAAACCTTGGAATACCAATGGTGTCGAAGGTTCGCACCGCTTCTTGTCTCGCGTATACCGGATGTTCGTAGACGATAGCGGTTCATTGAGCGCTAAAATCTCGGATGATGCAGGTACAGATGAGTTCAAACGCACTTGGCATAAAACGATCAAAAAAGTAACGGAAGATATGGAAGCCCTTCGGTTCAACACGGCGATCAGCCAATTGATGATCTTTACCAACGATGCGTATAAGCAAGAGACGTTGCCACGTCAAGCGATGCAAGACTTTATTCAATTGCTGTCGCCGCTGGCTCCTCACCTTGCCGAAGAATTATGGGAGAAGATGGGGCGTACAGACAGCTTAACGTATGCAACTTGGCCTTCATTCGACGAAGCTTGGACAACCGAATCGGAAGTCGAAATCGTTGTTCAAGTAAACGGCAAAATCGTACAACGTGCCAATGTTCAAAAAGATTGGGATGCTAAAGCATTGGAAGATCATGCGATGGGTCTGGAACCTGTACAGCAAGCACTTGCCGGCAAAACGATCCGCAAAGTGATCGCAGTACCAGGCAAGTTAGTCAACATCGTCGCGAACTAATCGTCATTCACGGAAATACGGGGGAGATTACGATGGGCACCCATCCACGTAAAGATTGGGATACGTACTTTATGGATATTGCTTTTATGGTGTCAACGCGTTCTCAATGTCCGAGGCGTCAAGTCGGAGCTGTATTAGTACAAGGAAAAAAGTTGCTCGGTACCGCGTATAACGGTGCGCCTATGGGTGTACCGGATTGTTCGGAAGACGGTTGTATGATTGCGGAAGAGTATGAGTTGGTTCATGAAGGCGGCAAGCAAGTTGTGGTCAAAAAGCAACGTTGCGTGCGTACGATTCATGCCGAGCAAAACTTGTTGCTGTTCACCGATCGCGCCGATCGTGAAGGTTCGACGGTGTATGTGACCGATGAGCCGTGCTGGACTTGTGCCAATATGCTAGCGAATAGTGGGATTACGGAAGTCGTTTATTGCCGAGCTTATCCAAAAGATAGCGGTAAAGTGCATACGATGATGAAGCAAAAAGGAATCCTATTCCGCTGCATCGAGCATTATCGTCCTCCCGCTCCGGCGACAGAGCCGGTTGTGTAGTTTAGGAGATTCGTTCAACTAGAAATAAGAACCTTCAACAAGACGTGATGATTGTCTGTTGAAGGTTCTTTTTGTTTTTCTAATCAATTGATATTAAAATAGTTATTCATTCGATCAATCAAGCGGGAAAGAACAGCCGCTGCTTCAGCTCGTGTTGTACTCGATTTTGGTGAAAGTGTTGTACTTGATTTACCTTGAATCAATCCAGCATTGATCGCCAGTGAAAGATTATTACGTGCCCAATTACCAACCGATGAAGCATCACGGAATGTAGATAAAGATTGTGTATTAGCATTTGCTAACAAAGGTGCATTTGTATCGATATAGCGAATTGCATTTCCAATGATCTGAACCATTTCTTCGCGGCTTACCAGACGATTTGGTTTGAAGGAATTGTCTCCATAACCAGAGATGATGCCTGCGGCGCTTGCTGCTTGAATCGCACCGAGGTACCAAGCGTCGTTCGATACATCCGAATAAGAAGTAGATGAAGAACCGGCTTGTAGTTTTAATAAGTTGCCGATCATTTGCACAAATTGAGCGCGCGTGGCTGGAGCTGAAGGTGCAAATTGTCCATTGCCGATACCAGCGAGTACACCTAGGCTTTGAAGACGTTGAATATCTTGTTGTGCCCAGTGCCCATTTATATCTACGAATAGTTGAGGGCTAGACATTGTTAGTGTGATCGATTTCGGACCTGTAGTTGGTTCTGGATCAACCGGCGGTAAAGTGATTGGTGGATTTGGAATGACTACAGGTGGCGTCACGTTAGGTGATTCGGTTACTGGCGGAATAAAAGTTATCGGCGGATTTGGAACACTAGGATTCGGATTTGTTGGAACCGGATTCGGGAACACAATACCGGTATACGTAAGTTTTTTAATTTGTGTTTCGACTTCAGTAATTTGATCAACTACACGAACCGACAATTCTCCGTTTGCACTAGGGAAAGTAAATGATAGTGTAGCTTTTCCATCGATGTCTGCTACTTTTTCAGCAAGTTTAATATTGGTATCACTGTAGACTCGAACACGTTGACCGTCTAGCGCATAAGTTACTTTGATGACTCCTTGGTTGCTATTGATAGATTCTAAAACAGCTGTAGGAGTATTAGGTTGAGGGATCACCGGAATCGTAACACCGCTATAAGGTAATGTAGTAATTTCAGTTTCAGTTCCGTTTGCTACGGTGCGAATCGACAATTCCCCGTTACTTGTCGGGAAGGTGAAAGTAAGCGTCGCCGAACCACCGCTATCCGCAGTTTTTTGGGCAAGCTCCACGTTGGCGTCGCTATAAACCCGAACGACTTGCCCCGAAGCGACGTTGGATACGGTTACGGTTCCTTGATCGCCGTCGATATTGTTTATAACTGCCGTAGGTTGAGGAATGACGGGAATCGTAACACCGCTATAAGGTAATGTAGTAATTTCAGTTTCAGTTCCGTTTGCCACGGTACGAACGGACAATTCTCCGTTACTTGTCGGGAAGGTGAAAGTAAGAGTCGCCGAACCACCGCTATCCGCAGTTTTTTGGGCAAGCTCCACGTTGGCGTCGCTGTAAACCCGAACGACTTGCCCCGAAGCGACATTAGATACAGTTATAGTTCCTTGATCGCCGTCGATATTAGTTATAACTGCCGTAGGTTGAGGAATGACGGGAATCGTAATACCGCTATAAGGTAATGCTGCAATTTCAGTTTCAGTTCCGTTTGCTACGGTGCGAATCGACAATTCTCCGTTACTTGTTGGGAAGGTGAAAGTAAGCGTCGCCGAACCACCGCTATCCGCAGTTTTTTGGGCAAGCTCCACGTTAACGTCGCTATAAACCCGAACGACTTGCCCCGAAGCGACGTTGGATACGGTTACGGTTCCTTGATCGCCTGTGATATCGGTTAAGGCTGCCGTAGGTTGAGGAGGATCTGGAATGTCTACACCGCTATATGGAAGGTTGACAATTAACGACTCTACATCATTGGATACACTTTTAATCACTAGATCGCCGTCTGAGTTCCGGAATGTAAAGTCCAATGTGGCTTCACCACTGCTATTTGCTGCTTTTTGAACAAGTAAAAAATTATCGTTACTATCGTAGACTCGAATAAGTTGACCGGGTTCCGCATTGCTTACTGTTATCGTTCCTTGAGCGCCATTAATATCAGTAAGATCCGCTGTAGCTGCTGCTTTTGCATAGGAAGGAAATAAAAATGAGGTCATAGTCAAAAGTAATGAAAAGATTAAAAGGGGAATTCCAAATTTTTTCATGTGTAAGTCCTCTCTTTTGATGGATTTAAAAACAGAATATAGTTATACCTTACGTCTTTTTTTATAGGAATAAAATACTTTTTTTGAATAAATAAAAATATATACATAAAATTACTTTTTCTCCACATTGACTTCGCTCGCTTGCTTTCTTTATAATAGCTCTAACATGTATCGGGTCATCTCCGTTATCGGATGAAAGGGAACAGTCTGCGAAGCACGCTAGACTGCGAACTGGGGAGTTATACGTAGGAATTAAAGCCTTGCGTCCCCGGCGATTATGCCGGAGACGCAAGGCTTTTTTGGTTTTAATTTTGATAAAAATCAACTTGGGAGGTAGAAATAATGAAAAAAGAATTAATGTGGGCAGCTTGTGTATCGGCGGCACTTGGCGTAGGCGTGCTTCTTTTTGCAGGAGATCGCGAGGCAGAAGGCGAGCCGTGGACAGCGCTTAACGATCAGTTAAGCGTTGCTTTGGCTACGGAAGAAAAGACACTGGAACCTTCGCTTTCTGATTCAAAAGCTTCTTTGCCGCAACCTGTTCAAGCAGAGGTTTCACAGATCAGTCCACCTCAAGAACCAGTCTCTCAAACTCAGCCAGTCGCCTCTGAACCGACTATTACTCCTATTTCGACTGAACCACAAGTCTCAGCCACACTGCAGCCTACTACATCCAATGCTCAAGCCGCTGAATCTCCACCTGTAGCTCCAGTAAACGACGGAAAAATTCATATCAATTCAGCCGATCGTACATTATTAATGGAACTACCGGGAATTGGCGAGAAGAAAGCGCAAGCTATTTTAGATTATCGCACTCAGCACGGGGCTTTTCAAAATGTGACCGATCTTGTGAAAGTAAAAGGAATCGGCGCCAAAATGTTAGAGAAAATGATGCCGTATCTAGCGTTGTAAGGAGGGGCTTGAATGAATAAAAGAACTCTTGTCGGATTTACCGCATGTTGGATCATCGGAACTACGGTTGCCCATTTATATGAAGGGATACAAATGATTGCAGTATCTATCGGGCTGACTTTGCTGCTAACCGCATTTGGCATCTTGGGTCGATTGCAACGCAAGCTATTGCTTCTTTTTGGTTTAGCTTTATGGATCTCGGTCAGTTACGCTACATTTCGCGATGCGGGTAACGTATCCGTACTTCCCGATCGGTTAGGTGCTCCAATCGATGAAAAGTATACAGGCATTGCATTGAAAGGAGTAGTTGCAGATCCGGTCAAAGTCGACGGAGATTTAGCGATGTTTGAGATGAAAGTCGAACAAGTTTCGACGTCTTTAGATTCATTTATTGCTTTGCCTAAAGTCGAGAAAGTCGTGGTTCGTGTGAAACTAGCCGCAAAAGCCGAACAAGATCTCGCTTCTTCAAAAGGAAGAGGAGACCATGTTGTGATCACCGCTGATTTAGAACGACCTGCAACTGCGCGCAACTTCGGGTCTTTCGATTATCGTCATTATTTGCGGGAAAAACAAATTCATTGGGTCGCTCGGGTGAAAGGCATTTCTAATGTCGTGACGATACAAAAAAATGAAGGAAGTCTGCAAATTTTGCGTCGCAACGACGATTTGCGAGCAAGATTAGCAGATGTATTAAAGCAGCTGTATCCGGGTGTCGGAGCGGGCTATATGCAAGGTCTTCTGCTTGGATTGCAAGACGAACTTGATCCAGAGACATTTACTGAATTTGCTCGCTTAGGCATGACGCATGTGTTAGCAATTTCGGGTATGCACGTCGGCTTGTACGTAGGCGCCTTATTGTTGGTTTTGCGGCGTATCGGTCTGACCAAAGAAACGTCGCTGGTTGCCGCGCTTTGTTTTGTACCTCCGTATGTGCTTTTGACAGGTTCGTCACCGTCTGCGGTTCGCGCCGGGATTATGAGTATGATTGCTTTATACGCGGCAAGGCGAGGTTGGCTCAAAGACGGTCTACATATTTTATGTTTGGCAGCTTTATTGATGTTGATGGTGAATCCGTACTATTTGACGTCGATCAGCTTTCAACTGTCTTTTGCCGTGACCGCAGGAATTATTTTGTTGTCGCGTCCGATGCAGCGGATTTTATCTTTTTTGCCTACAGCACTCTCAGCAGCAGTCGCGATCTCTGTTGTTGCCGATCTGGTGTCTTTTCCACTTAGCTTGTACTACTTTAATCAGTATCCGTTATTGGGGCTTGCTGCGAATCTGATCTTGGTCCCGTTTATCACTTTTGTATCGATTCCATTAGGAACGGTCTCGCTTATTATCGGTACATTTTGGATACAAGGCGCGGAGTGGATCGCGTATCCTGTTCGATTGGTTAATGCTTTCGTATTTTGGTGCGCGGATCATACGTCTTCGATCATTTGGGCGCGAACCTTATGGGCGACGCCTTCGGTCTTTTGGATTGCGATGTATCTGATCTTACTGTGCATCGCGATTTTTGCGTTAGATAAAGGTATGAAGATTCGTTCTTTAGCACAGCGTAGTCCTTTGACTTCAACACCAGTTAATCAGACGGCTGTTCGTTACGGTGGCATACCGGATACATTCCGGCATCGCTTCAGACCGTGGGGCATTGCAGTGTCGATAAGTTTAATTGGAGTACTGCTTGTTGCGGCTTATCACCCGCGAACATCGGGAGTTGGTTGGGTGCAAATGCTCGATGTCGGTCAAGGCGATGCGATTTTGATTACGACACCGGAAGGCAAACACGTACTGGTAGACGGGGGAGGTACAGTCTCATTTGAACGTCCCGGGGAAGAGTGGAAAAGACGAATCGATCCTTATGAAGTGGGTCAAGACGTCGTTGTTCCCATTTTGAAAAAGCGCGGGGTTCATCGATTGGATGCTTTGGTTTTGACACATGGCGACCGGGATCATTATGGAGGTTTACTTGCCGTAATCGATGAGATTCCGGTCAAACGATTTATTATGAATGGCACGCGCAGCGGCAATCTTGATCTGGATGAGTTATTTGCGGCGACGCTTCGTTCGGGTGCTGAAGTATATGCGCCTCAAGACGGAGATCGTTGGCAATTGGATGATCATACGGAACTTGAATTTTTTAATCCATCCGATGTATTTACCGGGCATTTACCTGAATTCGAAGACCAGAACGAGTACTCGGTTGCTTTTCGATTAATGATGAACGATCATTCTTTTTTGTTTACAGGAGATATTGGCGCAAGTGCTGAGCAAGATATTTTGGAACGTTTACAAGCAAGAGACGATATACAGCCTATCGAAGTGTTAAAAGTAGGGCACCACGGTAGCAAACATTCGACGACGGAGGCTTGGGTTCGGCGCTGGTTGCCGCAGCTCTCGATTATTTCAGTCGGAGCCAAAAATACATATGGGCATCCAAATTCAGACGTGATCGATCGCCTTGAACAATCGGGGTCGGAAATTCGTCGAACGGACCAGAATGGAGAGATACAAATTCAAGCTTTGCCGGGAGAACCGCTACACGTGCGAAGTAAGTTTTGATCAGGAAAAGAAGACGCAGATGACGAGTAAATCGGTTTCTGGTAGACTGATTGAAGATACGCGCAAGCCCCGGAAAAGCCGCTTTTTGGGGAGCCTGCTTTTCAATGGAACGATCAAATTGAATTTGAAACGATTTTTTGAAAAAACAGAAAAAGAATGCAACCTTTTCGAAAGAAGACTCGTCAGAGAGGTTGCAAGAGAGGGGGACCCTTAGTGGTCGAGCAGGAACTCATTAGAGCCGCTCAATTGGGCGATCGCGACGCTCTTGTCACCCTATTGCGAGAGATTGAACCGGCTGTCTACAAAACGGCTTATTATACGCTCAACAACGAACAGGACGCGATGGATGCGGCGCAAGAAGCGCTGATCCGTATTTACACTAAAATCGGTTCTTACGAAGAGAAAGCGCAGTTCAAGACTTGGGTGCAGCGGATCGTGACGAATATTTGTATCGATAAATTTAGACGTGCCAAACCTACGGTGTCGATCGAAGAACATGAGATGGTTTTCGAAGGCAATGAAAGTGTAGAAGGTGAAGTCATGCGTGCTTATACTCGCGAAGATATTGATCGAGCGATAAATAGGCTACCGGAACATCACCGAACGGTCGTCATTCTTCGCTATGTACAAGATATGTCGTATGGCGAGATCGCGGACTCGTTAGAATTGCCGCTCAATACCGTAAAATCGTATTTATTTAGAGCCCGAAGTCAATTACAACAATTGTTAGGAGATTATCAGAAAGGAGGTGCGCTGTAGATGAAACGCGAGCAAGCGTTAGAAATGATGAACCGTTACCTAGACCACGATCTCACCGCAGAAGAAACGGATACGCTGTTTCGCCATCTCGGCGAGTCTCCCGAAGCACGGGAAGATTTTGACTTTCTAAAAGCATTATCCGATAAATTAGAATCTTTTCCTGATGTTCAGCCGCCGATCAGTCTTGTCGATTCGATCTTGCCTAGATTGAATGAAATCGATCGGTTGGGAGGCGCTGCCGCGCCGGAAGCACCACAACCCGAAAAATTATCTGAAATGGAAAGTAAGCGAATGTTTGGCGAAGAAGTACCGAAACGTCGCAAAGCTTCTACTTTCTGGCGTTCGACGCTGGGACGTACCGTTGGCGGGACTGCGGTTGCTGCTGCGGTATTGGGTATTTTTGTTGCCACTTATGAACCCAAAGAAATGCCGAATGCAGAAATGTCTCCAAGCACGTCGGTTAGTGGAGCGATGGACAGTACCTTAGTTCCTTCGAATGAAGAATCGGCCGAAGAATCAACAACAGACACAGCAAGCCCAAGTATAAAAATGGATGAAGGTCAACCGCAAACCAGGCTGGCGCCAGAAGATAGCGAAATCAATATGAATAAGCAGGCGCAACCTGATTCTACGGTACCTCAGAATGAAGAACCGTCAGCTGATACGCAGATCCCTTCTTACGACCCTTCAGAAAAAGTCGAAAATCAAGATCGATCTGCTGCGGACATTCCTTCCAGCAACGAACCGCAAGCTGGATCAACTGCAACGAATACACCGTCTGAAAGTGCGAGCAATAAGTCGAATAAGACCCAAGCTCCACAAGAATCGAAAGAAACACAAAAGTCGAACACTCCATCTTCGGACAAAACGACCAATTCGGCAAAAGATACCGGAAAAGCAAGCGATACATCGAAAGACGGCAAAACTTCATCCGGCACGAATATCCAAAAAGCTCCAGTAGCGCCGACGACTCCAGAAAAGGGAGCGGCTACTTCACAATCGGAAGAAAGTAACGAAGCAAATCCGGTTGATCAAGAAGACAATACTCTTTCTACGAAAGAAAACGAAACAGGTACCGATACTTCTGGCGATGATGCTGCAAGTATGGATGCACCGAATCCGACTTTCGGAATCACGATGATGCCTTCTGATTGGAAATCTGCGGATGGAACTTATCTTGTTACGTATTCGCGTAACACGCTCAAGTTGCTTTCGGGAGATCGTGCCAAAGAAATCAGTACCCGTAAAGTAGACGGCGACGTGATAGACGGCGTATGGTCGGCTGACGGCAAAACGTTCACTTATGATTGGGTGAAACCTGATGGTACGATTGCACAAGGAATTTGGAACATCGAAGATGTTTCTCTTGAGCAAGGCAGTAAATAATCCAATATCAAATAGACCGATTCGCTGGTTTTCGATCCCTAACATGGAGATGAAAATTAAGGAATTGGTCTTTTTTTGTGCCTTTTTCAGCAAAATTCGATACAATAGAAACACAAGAGCGATGTTCAATTCGGCAGTCGCTTGGATTTGGTATGTCGAAGTACAAGATTCAAATTGATCGCGCAGAAAGAGGTTAAAACGATGACAGATACAAAAACAGCAGTCAAACAAATACGTGCCGGAGAAGTAGCTCCTTTATATTTATGCTACGGCACTGAAAAATACAGAATCAAAGAATTCGTGACGCTGCTTGAAGAAGAACTCATTGAAGAAGATCAACGTGATTTTGCAATCATTCATTATGATTTGGCAGAAACGCCGGTCGAACTTGTGGTGGAAGAAGCAGAAACGGCTCCTTTTTTAGCCGATCGTAAATTGATTGTAGTGAGAGACAGTACGATTTTTATAGCGGGGAAAGAATCAACAAAGATCGAGCATCGCGTCGAAAAGTTGTTAGAGTATCTGGGCAATCCTACCGATTATAGCGTACTTGTTTTTCTGGCTTATGCGGATAAATTGGATGAACGCAAAAAAGTAGTCAAAGCGTTCAAAGCTGCGGCTCCTGTACTGTCTTTTGCGCCCATGAACGAAAACGAATTGTTGGGTTGGATCACTAAGCAGTTTGGTAACCACTCGGTATCGATTGGCTCTAGTGCCGTAGAAATGCTGTTGAAACGGGCTGGAACTTCGCTTGCAGGGCTATCCGTGGAAATTGAGAAACTATCTTTATTTGCAGGGAATGGCGGTTCAATCGAACCGAGTGATGTCGAAAAACTTGTATCGATTGGAACGGAGCAAAGTGTATTTGTTTTGGTGGAACATATCGCGAATCTCAAGCTTCAACAAGCGATGGCAATCTTCTATGATCTGCTGAAGCAACGCGAAGAACCGATTAAGATCGTATCGCTGATCGCTCGGCAATTTCGAATTATGCTTCAAGTGAAAGAAATGTCGGGACAAAATTATTCGCAACAGCAGATGGCAGGGCAACTTGGGCTTCATCCCTATGCGGTCAAAATTGCGTCTGAACAAGCGAAGCGTTTTGAATCGAACCGTCTGCGGCATATTTTGGCGTCGATCGCCAAACTGGATCATGAAATTAAAACAGGCGCAGTAGATAAAGTGTTTGGGTTAGAGATGTTTTTATTGAGATTGGGCGCATAAAATAAAAAATGAGAAAGAGGACAGGCGAGGATTTTCGGACAGAAAAAAGCCGCCTCTTTTTTTGTATGAAAAAAAAGGCGGACAAATTTAAAACCCCGATATCCTGAGGATCCCGGGGTCATACGACTATATCGCAAATAGCGGTTCTTAAGCTTGTTCAGCTTTCAGAGCATTCGCTTTTTTAGCAAGACGAGATTTTTTGCGCGCTGCCGCGTTTTTGTGGATCAGACCTTTAGTTACGGCTTTATCCAGCTTCTGCGAAGCGTTCTTAACTGCAGTTTGTGCAGTTTCCACGTCGTTACTTTCCAGCGCTGTCGTTGCAGTTTTCACTGCGCTACGAAGTGCGGATTTTTGCGAAGCGTTAAGCGCACGGCGCTTTTCGTTCGTTTTAACGCGTTTGATAGCGGATTTGATATTAGGCATTGCATTCACCTCCTGTAAAGCATATACGAAACATCGAAAGTTTCACAACTTAAAGTATCTTAGCATGAGAGCGACAAAAAAGCAACTATTCTAACATATAAAAAAACGTAAATCTGGCAACAAAAAATGTACCAAAGTACAAGCTTTCGCTTAATGCGGGATTGATGGGATTTCGACCAACTGCTATAATGAATGGATTGATTCGGCTTGTCAAATTGAGGCGGAGGTAAGGAATGACTGATATTGCAGCAAGACAGAAGAAGATAAGGAACTTTTCCATCATAGCGCATATTGACCACGGCAAATCTACGCTTGCCGATCGGATTCTCGAATACACGGGTGCTTTGACTTCTCGCGAGATGCAAGAACAAGTACTCGATCAGATGGAACTCGAACGAGAACGCGGTATTACAATCAAGCTTCAAGCGGTACGTTTGACGTACAAAGCCGATGACGGCGAAGAGTATTTGCTCAACTTGATCGATACGCCAGGGCACGTCGACTTCACTTACGAAGTATCGCGTTCGCTAGCGGCTTGTGAAGGCGCGTTGCTCGTTGTCGATGCTGCGCAAGGGATCGAAGCGCAAACATTGGCAAACGTGTATCTGGCGCTCGACAATAACTTGGAAATCTTGCCGGTGATCAACAAAATCGACTTGCCAAGTGCAGAGCCTGATCGCGTAAAGCAAGAAGTTGAAGACGTGATTGGTCTGGATGCAAGCGATGCGGTATTGGCTTCTGCAAAAGCAGGCATCGGGATCAAAGACATTTTGGAACAAGTCGTAGCGAAAGTCCCAGCACCCGAAGGTGATCCGAATCAACCTTTGAAAGCGCTGATTTTCGATTCGCACTATGATCCGTACAAAGGCGTTATCGTATACATTCGTGTACTCGATGGCAAGATCAAAGCCGGCTCTAAAATTAAAATGATGGCAGCAGATACGACGTTCGAAGTTATCGAAGTTGGGGCATTCATGCCGCGTATGACGATTGTAGACGAACTGAATGTCGGCGATGTAGGTTTTGTCGTTGCAGGAATCAAGACCGTTGGCGATACGCGTGTCGGCGATACGATTACCGATGCCAAAAATCCTACACTTGAGCCAATGCCGGGTTACCGCAAGATCAACCCAATGGTATTCTGCGGTCTGTATCCGATTGAATCGTCGGATTATAACGATCTGCGCGAAGCTTTGGAAAAACTGCAATTGAATGATGCGTCGCTGACTTTTGAACCGGAAACATCCAGCGCGCTGGGCTTTGGATTCCGTTGCGGATTCCTCGGATTGCTGCATATGGACGTTATTCAAGAGCGCATCGAGCGCGAATTTAATATTCCGCTCATTACGACTGCGCCAAGCGTTATCTATAAAGTCGGACTGACAGACGGTTCGGAGATTCAGATCGATAACCCTTCGCATTACCCGGAAGTAGGTCGTATCGATTATGTAGAAGAGCCGTATGTAAAAGCAGCCGTTATCGTGCCGAATGATTTTGTAGGTACGGTTATGGAACTGTGTCAAAATAAACGCGGCGAGTTCGTCAACATGGAATACCTCGATACAAGTCGTGTAACGCTGACGTATCAAATTCCATTGTCTGAGATCGTATACGATTTCTTCGACCAGTTGAAGTCCGGTACAAAAGGATATGCTTCGTTTGACTATGAGGTCTCCGGTTACCGTAAATCGAATCTCGTGAAAATGGACATTTTGCTCAACGGCGAACAAGTCGATGCGTTGTCATTTATCGTACACCGGGATCGTTCGTACCAACGTGGTAGAGTGATTTGTGCGAAGCTGCGCGAATTGATTCCACGTCAGATGTTCGAAGTGCCGATTCAAGCTTCGGTCGGTACAAAAGTTGTAGCGCGTGAGACGGTTAAAGCGATGCGTAAAAACGTACTTGCCAAATGTTACGGCGGCGATATTTCGCGTAAACGGAAATTGCTGGAGAAACAAAAAGAAGGTAAAAAGCGCATGAAGCAAGTCGGCAACGTCGAAGTGCCTCAAGAAGCGTTTATGGCTGTGTTGAAGTTGGACGAATAGGGCACATCCGCATTTTACAAACCTTTGACTCGTCCCTTGTAGGGATGGGTGGAAGTGAAATTCAAGATCGAGATTGGTTTGTTACTCAGGGAAGTCGGACTCCGGCTTCCTTTTTGAAGTATTGAGGTTGTTTAGGAGGAATACCATGACTACGATAAATCACGGAACTTCGGGCTCGGCGCCGGAAGCCGTTTATATTCATATTCCGTTTTGTACGAATAAATGTTTTTACTGTGACTTCAACTCCTATGTGCTCAAAGATCAGCCGGTGATGGATTATTTGCGGGCGCTTGATTTGGAGATGGAGCAGACCGTTGCGATTACGCCGCCAGGTGTGATCAAAACTATTTTCGTAGGCGGCGGCACACCTACCGTATTGAAGCCTGACGAAATGGCATTTTTCTTGGCTTCGGTTCGCAAACATTTTCCGAATTGGTCGGACGATATTGAATTTTCGATGGAAGCCAATCCGGGTACGACGGATCTGGATAAAATGAAAGTGATGAAAGACGGCGGCGTGAACCGGGTGAGCTTTGGCGTACAAGCGTTCCAGAACAAGCTGCTTGGCGAAATCGGACGGATTCATGATACGGACGATGTCTATCGTTCGCTGGAGAACGCTCATAAAAGCGGGCTGGATAACCTGTCGATCGATCTGATGTTTGGTTTGCCTAACCAGACGGTTGAAATGCTGGATGAAACGATTACGAAAGCATTGGAGTTGGATTTGCCGCATTATTCGATTTATAGCTTAAAAGTTGAAGAAAACACGCTGTTCCATACTCTTTTTAATAAAAACAAATTACCGCTTCCGAATGAAGATGACGAGTTGGCGATGTACAAATTGCTGATGGATCGGATGCGCGGAGCTGGATATAAACAATACGAGATCAGCAACTTTGCAAAACCGGGTAAAGAAAGTCAGCACAATATCACGTATTGGAAAAACGAAGATTATTACGGATTTGGTGCAGGTGCGCACGGTTACGTAGGTCGTAAACGCCATATCAATATCAAAGGCGTGAACCCTTATAACGAAGCGGCTGCCAAAGGTCTGCCAAGACTCGATCAATTCGAAGTCCCGCGCGAAGAAGCGATGGAAGACTTTATGATGGTGGGGCTTCGGATGCTGGACGGGATGGAAAGCCAACGCTTTTTGGAACAGTTCGGTGTACCGGTGGAAGAGATTTTTGCTACGCCGCTTAACAAGATGATGAATCTGGGTCTGATCGAACGTCGAGACGATCTGGAAGGTTATCGTTTGAGTGAAAAAGGGATTTTGTTTGGGAATGATGTGTTTGGTGAATTTATTGGGTATTTGACGGTCGAGGCTTGATTCTAGCTACTATGAAGTTTTTCTATACATTGAACCGCTGAATTTATTCAGCGGTTTTTTCTTTTTATAAATGAACAACTAAATTCCGATATATTTAAAAAGAAAAAGACTTCTGATTACTGAATTGTGGCTATGGGGCAATGAAGCACAAAAAAATTAATGAAAAAGATTTAAATTATTTTCGGACAGAAGCTTCGTATTTTGATTTAATTACCGACGTTTAAAAGGTATCTAAGTGAATAAATGCTAAAAAATTTTCGGTTTTTTGAACATTTATCGTTAAAACTATTGAAATACTATACGTATTGATGTATATTTATCCAATCTTAAATATGTATAATCTGACGCGAAGACGTCATTTAATGAATAAGGAGGTGAACGGCAGATGCCCGCCGTTACCGTTGTATGCAGACAAGCTAATCTCGAAGATGTAGAACCGCTATATTTAATGATTGAAGAATATGCGCGAAAAGGAATTATGCTTCCACGCTCTAGAGAAGTGCTGCGACGCCAAATTCATAATTTCGTCGTCGCCGAAGAAGACGGTAAGGTGATCGGATGCGGTTCACTTTGCTTGCTCGGCCCTGATCTGGTTGAAATCCGTTCGCTTGGCATTATGGACGGCAATAAAGGAAAAGGCGTTGGATCGAAATTAGTCGATCGATTGATCGAACTTGCGATTGAGCAAGGCATTCCTAAAATTATTGCGCTGACGTATGAAGTCTCGTTTTTTGTCAAAAACGGCTTTACCGTTGTACCGATGGACGTGTTCCCGGAGAAAGTATGGACAGATTGTATCCATTGCGCCAAACGCGATCGTTGCGATGAAATCGCAGTGCTCAAAATGATCGGATAAATGGTATCGATTTCAATTTTAAAATGGATTCAACCTTGCCAAACCAAACTTGACAACGTCGAGCATGGTTTGGTATTTTTGTATTAGAGTTTAGCACTCATTCAGATAGAGTGCTAACGGAAGAATGTTCCGATTGGCTCTTATCGATCCGACAGGAGGGGATTTCGTGTTAAGCGAACGTCAAAGTATGATTCTAAACGCTATCGTCGACGACTATATCCGTTCAGCTGAACCGGTTGGGTCCCGTAGTATCTCCAAACGGGGCGATGTAGCGTTCAGTCCTGCCACAATTCGTAACGAGATGGCGGATTTGGAGGAGCTTGGTTTTCTAGAGCAGCCGCATACGTCGGCAGGGCGGATTCCTTCTAATAAAGGATACCGTTATTATGTTGATCATCTGGCGCCTTTGAAGCCGCTCAAAGCGGAAGATTTGAAATTATTGAAGCAGTTAGCTGCCGAAAAGTTAAACGCGGTCGAAGAAGTCGTGCAACATGCCGGGACGATCTTGGCTTCGATGACGAATTACACATCGATTTTGCTGGGACCGGAAATGTTCAATACGTCGCTCAAACATTTTCAGTTGCTTCCGCTAAATGAAACAACGGCAGTCGCGATCATCGTGACGAGCACGGGCGAAGTTGAAAACAAGACAATTTCGATTCCATCGGGCGTTTCTGCTTCGGATATGGAACGGACAGCGAACTTGTTGAATGCGAAACTCGCAGGTGTGCCCATGCACAAGCTAAAACCTCGGATCTATTCCGAGATCGGACAAGAAATTCAGCGTCATGCCGAACATTATGAGCAATTGATGAAACTGCTTGACGATGCCCTGATTTCGGGTAAAGATCAAAAGGTCTTTCTTAGTGGAACAACCAATATGCTCATCCAGCCTGAATTCAAAGATATTGGCAAGTTGAAAACAGTCTTGGATCTGCTGGAAGAAACGCCGACGCTCACCCGGTTGCTCAATTCCGAACAAAAAGGAATCCATGTGCGAATCGGGAGCGAAAATATTCATCAAGGATTTGCCAATTGTAGTTTGATTACTGCGACGTATTCGCTTGAAGGCGAATCATTTGGTACGATCGGGATTCTGGGTCCGACCCGAATGGAATATGCCAAAGTTATTGGAACACTCGATTTGTTATCGCGTGCAATGAGCCGAGCATTAACAGGTCGATACGGAACGTAATCACGCATAGACAGTTGTCAGATTGTATTTATACAAGGAGGTGAACGCATCTTGAGTAAGGAACAAACGCAGCATACAGAGAACGAAGAGGTTGAAGTGATGGAAGAAGAGCAAGGTGCACAAACAACAGAGGAATCGAATGTTGAAATTTTGACTGAAGAAAGTGCAGACCAGCTGCAAGCCAAAATTGAAGCGTTGACCGCTCAGCTTGAAGACTATAATCAACGTCTTGCGCGTGCGCACGCTGATTTCGATAACTTCCGCAAACGCACGATTCGCGAAAAAGAAGAACTCGGAAAATATGCGTCGTCGAAGTTGATTTCTGAGCTTGTACCGGTAATCGACAACTTTAGTCGTGCGCTGGACACGCCTGCTGAAGGCGAAGGTTCTGAATCGTTTGTGAAAGGCGTGCAAATGATCCATCGTCAATTCGAAAGTGTGCTTCAAGCCGAAGGATTGACGGCTATGAATACGGTTGGAGAACCTTTCAACCCTGAATTCCATCAAGCTGTAATGCAAGTCGAAAGCGACGAGCATGAAGAAGGAATCGTGGTTGAAGAACTTCAAAAAGGTTATATGTTGAAAGATAAAGTGCTTCGCCCTGCAATGGTGAAAGTCAGCGGTTAATTGATACGGATCGAAAACTTTACGTCGTTAAACAATGCGTTCGGCGACGCAAAGTTTGAAAACACGTCTCAAACCGTTATGATAAAGCGTAGGGTCCGCAGGTTGTTTACAGGACACAGCGCGAAAAACTTATATTTTTTAAAAAATTAAATGTATTTAATCGAGGAGGATATTTACTGTGAGTAGAGTAATCGGTATCGACTTAGGAACAACAAACTCTTGTGTGGCTGTTATGGAAGGCGGCGAAGCTGTCGTTATCCCTAACCCGGAAGGCGCACGCACGACCCCTTCGGTCGTAGGCTTCAAAAAAGACGGCGAGCGTATCGTCGGCGAAACAGCAAAACGTCAAGCGATCACAAACCCGGATCGTACAATCGCTTCGATCAAACGCCATATGGGTACGAACCACAAAGAAACAGTAGAAGGTAAAGACTATACATCGCAAGAAATTTCGGCAATGATCCTGCAAAAATTGAAATCCGATGCAGAAGCATATCTGGGTCAAACGGTAACTCAAGCGGTTATCACAGTTCCAGCTTATTTCAACGATGCTCAGCGTCAAGCGACTAAAGATGCGGGTAAAATCGCAGGTCTTGAAGTTCTGCGTATCGTCAACGAGCCTACAGCTGCGGCACTGGCTTACGGTCTAGAGAAATCCGAAGACCAAACAATCCTCGTTTATGACCTTGGCGGCGGTACATTCGACGTCTCGATTCTTGAACTGGGTGACGGTTTCTTCGAAGTAAAAGCAACAAGCGGCGACAACCACCTCGGTGGTGACGACTTTGACCAAGTGATTATCGATTATTTGGTTGCTGAATTCAAAAAAGAACAAGGCATCGACTTGAGCAAAGATAAAGCGGCTGTACAACGTCTAAAAGACGCAGCTGAAAAAGCGAAAAAAGAATTGTCGGGCGTTATGACAACTACAATCTCGCTTCCGTTTATCACAATGGTTGACGGCGTTCCTCAACACTTGGAGTTGAACCTGACTCGTGCGAAATTCGAAGAAATCTCGGCTTCGCTCGTTGAACGTACATTGGCTCCGACCCGTCAAGCGATCAAAGACTCCGGTCTGTCGTCTAATGAAATCGACAAAATCGTGCTTGTAGGCGGTTCGACACGTATCCCTGCCGTACAAGAAGCGATCAAAAAGCTGACAGGCAAAGACCCGCATAAAGGCGTAAACCCAGACGAGGTTGTTGCATTGGGTGCAGCGGTTCAAGCCGGCGTTCTGACAGGCGAAGTGAAAGACGTCGTTCTTCTCGACGTAACACCGCTGTCCCTCGGTATCGAAACAGCAGGCGGCGTATTCACTAAAATGATCGACCGCAACACAACGATCCCAACAAGCAAATCCCAAGTCTACTCGACTTATGCAGATAACCAACCAAGCGTAGAAATCCACGTCTTGCAAGGCGAGCGCGAAATGGCTGCTGGCAACAAAACGCTGGGACGTTTCACATTGGGCGATATTCCTTTGGCTCCGCGCGGCGTACCGCAAATCGAAGTTACTTTCGATATCGATGCCAACGGTATCGTTAACGTATCGGCAACAGACAAAGGTACAAACAAAAGCCAAAAAATCACGATCACTTCTTCGAGCGGCTTGAGCGATGCTGAAGTTGAGCAAATGATGAAAGACGCTGAATTGCATGCAGAAGAAGATAAAAAACGTAAAGAATTGGTTGAAACGAAAAACAACGCTGACCAATTGATTTACCAAGCAGATAAAACGATCAAAGATCTGGGCGATAAAGTTGACGCTTCGGAGATCGAAAAAGCAAATGCTGCAAAAGAAAAAGTTCAAAAATCGCTGGAAGGCGAAAACGTGGACGAAATCAAAGCAGCTACAGACGAGTTGACTGAAATCGTACAACAATTGTCTGTGAAATTGTATGAGCAAGCCAATGCAGAAGGTGCGCAAGCTGAAGGCGAACCAGAAGCAGGCGCTAAACAAAATCGCGACAACGTTGTAGATGCAGACTACGAAGTTGTAGACGAAGACAAAAAAGACTAATCGCTTCTAGCGATCGCGTCACTCAATACAACAAGAGCCCGATTCTACCGAGCGGTGGACGGGCCGGCTGGGGAGGTCAGGCCGGGTCATCCCGGATCCGGCTTCCCTTTTCGTTAGAGGAAGCAGCGGAAAGGCGCTTTGCGTCTTTTCTTTATATGCGATAGGAGATCAAACAAAGGAGTTGGAGTACAGCAATGGCGGACAAGCGCGATTACTATGAGGTGCTCGGCATCGATAAAGGCGCGAGCGATCAAGATATTAAGGCGTCTTACCGCAAGCTGGCGCGTAAATATCACCCGGACGTCAACAAGGCGGACGATGCTGAAACGAAGTTCAAAGAAGTCAAAGAAGCGTATGACGTATTAAGCGACGGACAAAAACGCGCGCAATACGATCAATACGGACACCAAGATCCAAATCAAGGATTTGGCGGCGGCGGTGACTTCGGCGGCGGCGGATTCAGCGATATTTTCGATATGTTTTTCGGTGGTGGAGGCGGTGGCAGAAGTCGCAACCCGAACGCTCCGCAGCGCGGTAACGATCTACAATACACGATGACGCTTGAATTCAAAGAAGCGGTGTTCGGTAAAGAATTGGATATTACGATTCCACGTACCGAAAGTTGCGATACTTGCGACGGCAGCGGTGCAAAACCAGGTACAAAACCCGAAGTATGTTCGGTCTGCCACGGCAGCGGTCAAGAAGAAGTGATTCAAAATACGCCTTTCGGTCGTATGGTGAATCGCCGAGCTTGTTCGAACTGCGGCGGTAACGGCAAAATTATCAAAGAAAAATGCCCAACTTGTAGCGGTAGCGGCAATGTGAAAAAACAACGCAAAGTGCATATCCGTATTCCTGCCGGCGTGGACGACGGCGCTCAACTTCGGATGAGCGGCGAAGGCGATGGCGGTCTACGCGGTGGCCCTGCGGGCGATCTGTATATCGTGATTCGCGTCAAAGCGGATGAGTTCTTCGACCGTGAAGGCGACGATATCTATTGCGAAGTGCCTTTGACTTTCGCTCAAGCAGCTTTGGGCGATGAAATCGAGATCCCGACTTTGACGGAAAAAGTAAAGTTGAAGATCCCAGCGGGCACACAGACGGGTACGTATTTCCGTTTGCGCGGCAAAGGCGTTCCTCGCTTGCGCGGAACCGGTCAAGGCGACCAGCATGTGAAGGTCGTATTGGTAACGCCAAGCAAATTGACAGACGAGCAAAAAGACTTGTTGCGTGAATTCTCAGGTCTGAGCGGTGAACACACTCATGAGCAAGAACAATCTTTCTTTGATCGGATGAAGCGTGCTTTTCGCGGCGACTGATTAGAGGGGGAAGACCTCCGGTTAATAGCCGGAGGTCTTTTTTCTCGTCTGGAAAGTTTTTATTGTTGTATGAAGCGTTGGAGAGGGTGGCTACGGCTACGGGGAAAATTCGTTTCGGTCGCTTGTTGAAATTGGGAAAAGAGATTGAAGTTTTATTTGTATATTCCCAATTTCAAAGGCGAACATTCCATTCCTCCACTGAATTTCCCCCTCCGCCTTCGCCACCACGCATCATTCGAAAATAAATCTTTCCAATCCCAAAAGACCTCCGGCTAAAAAGTGAGGTCTTTTTGGGTTACGATTTTTGGAGAAGAGATTAAAATTTTCTATTTGGATTAAATATAAAGTACGACAACTTTCCGAAAACGATCTCTTTACGCTAGCAATCCGTGTATTCGTGTGTATGAGCTTTATGTTTTAGAGCTAGTTAAGGTGCTATGGTTGGGGCGCTACACTTCTGGAAAACTGAAATGTAAGCTCTCTTGTAGCCAATGGAGCCCGACTACGAACTTGCTCTTGCTGTTATCCTTTGTAGCCGGCAAAGCCGCTACCAGCGCCCTTGCAGTCGGCAAAGCCGCTGCCTTTCTTTCGCCTTTAATTATGAGGCGAACCGAACCGAGGGTTCGCCATCTCTACCCCCTGCTGGACGCAGGATTTTCTGGGCTGAGCGACTTTTGAATTTCCTCTACTCGCGGACTCCCAGAGTCCCGAGCAGAAACCAAGCCGGAGCGAAGAACAGAAAATCCTGCGTCTCTCTTATATGTATATGTTGACATTGTTAAAATTTGCAGTATAATAGTTCGTATACGAAATGTTTACAGGCGAATGATTCGCAGAAGAACGGTTTAGTTACCAGAAAGGATAGCGATACCTTTGAGTACGAATACAGAAATCGAATTGCATGAGATTGTCGATTCGTTTCGGGAAGTGAAGCAGCTCTTTTTTCAACTGATGTCGGATATGTCGTGTCGTTTTGGTGTGACAGGGATTCAACTGATGACGCTAAAAGCTTTGCGGGATCGACCAGAGATAGGGCTTGGAGAATTAGCGGATCATATGAGGCTTGGAAGCAGTACGGTCAGCGGTGTGATTGATCGACTCGTAAAAGCCGAACTCGTGATTCGAGAACGTCCAGCCAATAATCGACGTATTTTGGTATTGAAATTATCGGAAAGAGGCAGTCAGGTACTCCATGATGCGGATACGGCTTACCGCAAGCATTTATCAGGTTTGAAAGAACTTGATCCCGAAGAATTGCAAGTGATGCTTCAAGCGCATCGCAAAATCATCAAAAAATTAGAAGAAGTGAGAGATGAAAACCACCATGAGTAAAACTGCTGTGCAAGACATTCAAAATTTGAAAAAAGGTCCGATCCTTGTTGCTTTGTTGATCGGCGCCTTTGTCGCTCTGTTGAACCAGACGCTCTTGAACGTAGCATTGCCGACTATGGCAAATGACCTTCAAGTCGATACTACCGTCATCCAATGGCTGAGTACCGGCTTTATGTTGGTCAACGGCGTTATGGTACCGGTAACGGCTTATCTGATGGCACGCTTCACATCAAGAAATTTGTTTATGACCGCAATGATTTTGTTTACATTAGGTACAATACTTTGTGCATTCAGTGATTCGTTTGGATTGCTGCTCGCAGGACGTATGGTACAAGCAGCAGGCGCAGGGATCTTGATGCCGCTGATGACCTTCACGATCTTGACGATTTTCCCGATTGAAAAACGTGGTTCCGCAATGGGTCTGGTCGGCGTAGCGATGATCTTTGCTCCAGCTATCGGTCCTACACTGTCGGGTTGGATGATTGAGCATTACAACTGGCATTACCTGTTCTATCTGATCTTGCCTTTCGGTATTTTGTCGATTGTTTTAGGTGCTCTGTTTATGCGTAATGTAACGGAGACATCCCGTCCGAAATTCGATATGTTCGCTGTTGTGTTGTCGACGATCGGATTTGGCGGTATTTTGTACGGCTTCAGCCAAGCAGGTTCGCAAGGCTGGCAATCAGCTGAAGTATTGTGGACACTCGCGATTGGCGCTGTAGCGCTTCTGATTTTCGTAATCCGTCAGCTGAGATCGGATATTCCGATTTTGGAAATGCGCGTCTTTAAATACGATGTCTTCACCTTAACGACAATCATTAACGTGATTGCGACAATGGCATTGTTCTCCGGTATGATTTTGCTGCCGCTTTATTTGCAAAATGTTCGCGGCTTTACACCGATCGAATCGGGTCTGATGTTGTTGCCAGGTGCAATTTTGATGGGGATTATGTCGCCGATTACAGGTTATATTTTCGATAAAATTGGTGCGCGTTGGCTGGCGGTTGCAGGTCTTGCAATCATGACCGTAACCACTTACGAATTTAGCCAATTGACGGTTGATACCACTTATGCACATCTGATCACCGTTTATACAATTCGGATGTTCGGGATGTCGCTGATGATGATGCCGATCCAAACCGCAGGTCTGAACCAACTTCCGGCTCGCCTGAACGCACACGGTACCGCAATGTCGAACACACTCCGTACGATTGCCGGTGCTTTGGGTACAGCGCTTCTTGTATCGATTATGTCGAACAAATCGGCTGAAGTCGCGAAGCAACTCGTAGTAAGCATGGGCGTTGATCCGCAAAATGCGGCTCAAATGCAAACGGTTGGTATGCAAGCGATGGTTGAAGGCATTAACCATTCCTTCGTCGTTGCGACTTGGATGACTGCGGCTGCATTCGTACTCGCGTTCTTTATCAAACGCGTAGCGATTGAGCGTAAAGGAACCGTTCCAAGCAAAGTGCACACGACGGTATCCGAAAATGCAAAAGCGTAATTAAGATTCAGCCTATAATTTCAAAAAGTATATAAAAAAGCCCGTTCTCCAATCTCTGGAGAGCGGGCTTTTTTAATCTGCTTATTATAACCTTCGCATATCTACAAATCTTCACGATATCGCGTACGATACCGTTCTTTTTCGACTCTAACCGCATCTCGGAGCAGATCTTTGACGGTCTCCACGTCTTTCACATCTTCCAAAAGAACTTCTGGCGTAGTCGGATCGCTGGACACGACTGTAATTGTACCGACACCCATCATACGATCCATCATCGTTTTTTCCATCGAAATATCTTTGATACGAACCAGTTCGATTTCTTCGGTTTTTTTATTCATTAACCCAGTCGTAATAATAAGGCGCTGACTTGTAATTTTGTAACGGATATTGTTCATCAGTAGACCGGTGCGAATTTGATCGCCAAGATCCGATGGACGACCTTCCCAGAGTATTTGTTCCGTATGGTCATCTTGATGTGTGATTTTTGGACTTGAAGACTGGGTTGGCAAAATCGTTCCTTCGCTACGTAGTGGCTTCCCGCATTTCTCGCAGTAATTGGCATCTGCCGAATTGGCGGATCCACAGTGTGTACAATAGATCATGCACTCATCCTCTTTTCGCAAAAGTTAAGGTTTTGTACTGTTTCTCACTCTATAGTACAATGAAAGTGGTGTGAAAGTTAACTATTGAGGAGCGATATACGATGTTATGGCATGAACTGACTATACATACGACTGAGGAAGCGACTGAAGCGATCTCGAACTTCTTGCACGAAGCAGGAGCTGGCGGCGTTTCGATCGAAGAATCAGGCAATTTGAATAAAAAACGCGAACGTCCGTATGGCGAATGGTTCGACCAACCGCTGAACGATATTCCAGAAGGTCGCGCAGAGATCAAAGGCTATTTTTCCGATGATGTGAATATTGAAGATGTGTTGGAAGAAGTAAAAACGCGGACGATCGAGCTTGCGACGTACAATATCGACACAGGCAATCCTACGTATGAAACCAGAGTCGTAGACGAAGAAGAATGGGCGACAGCATGGAAAGCTTATTATAAGCCGCTCAAAGTATCGGATACGCTGACTATTAAGCCGGTATGGGAAGAATACGAAGCGTCCGAAGGCGAGCGTATTATCGAACTTGATCCCGGAATGGCATTCGGTACAGGGACTCACCCGACAACGGCTTTGTGCTTGCGCGCACTCGAAAGTATCGTCAAAGGCGGCGAAGATGTCATTGATGTCGGTACCGGTTCAGGCATTTTAGCGATTGGCGCGATGAAGCTGGGCGCGAAGCAAGTGCTGGCACTCGACCTTGATCCTGTAGCTGTAAAAAGCGCGCAAGAAAATGTAGCGTTAAACGGTTTGTCTGAGCAAGTCACAGTCAAAGAAAGCGATCTGTTGTCTGTGCTTCGTCCGGAAGGTCACGGCGCATCGGCAGATATTGGCGTTCAACTTCCGGTACAGATTGTGGTAGCCAATATTTTGGCAGAAATCATTTTGCTGTTCACAAATGATGTGTATGAAGCACTTCAACCGGGTGGGCTGTATTTGGCGTCAGGGATCTATAAAGACAAAGAACAAGCCGTACATGATGGATTGATTGCCGCAGGATTGACAATCCGCCACGTACACCGCGAAGAAGAATGGTTAGCGTTTGTAGCGGAAAAGGTGGTTTAAATGAATTTTCTGGCTTTTTCATGGGATGTACTTCCGTTTGTCCTTATTGTATTGATTATTGCTTTTACCGTTCACGAATTTGCCCATGCGTATGCGGCATACAAATTCGGTGATCCAACGGCTCAATTGCTTGGACGCGTCACGTTGAATCCAGCAAAGCACGTCGATTTTCTAGGTATGATTTTGATTCTGATTGCGGGCTTCGGTTGGGCACGTCCCGTTCCGGTTACGCGTGAGAATTTTAGCAAGCCGCGATTGATGGGCATTATCGTTTCGGCAGTCGGTCCGCTCAGCAATCTACTGATTGCGTTGATCGGCGCGTTAGTTTTCCAAGCATTGAATATGAACGGCGTTTTCCTAAACGCGGATTCTTCGCGCCTTGCCGAAGCTGGGCTGATTTTCTTCAACTATCTGATTCAATTGAATCTGCTGCTGTTCTTCTTCAACTTGATTCCGCTGCCGCCGCTTGACGGGTACCGAATTATTGAAGATATCGCTCCGCTACGGATTCGCCGCAAACTGCAACAAATCGAACCGTATTCGATCTTTATCTTTTTGCTGGTGGTCTTTATCCCGCCGCTTCGGGAAAATACGATTGGACGGATGTATGTATGGATCGGCGATCTCATGCAGCTATTTTTAAGTTGGGGCGCCGCTATTTTCGGATGATAATGAGTTTATCTGCGCAAGATTACAGACCGGCGTTCCCTAAGGGAATCGCCGGTTTTTGCGTCGATCTACTGGTCAGCAGAGAGCAAATTGTGTATGATGGAATCTGGTCAAAAACGGAAGAGAAGTGATGAGCGATGCAAAGATATTTTGTGGAAAAAGAGCAAGTCGAAGCCAACAAAGTGCGTATCCTCGGTGAAGATGCACGTCATATCAGCCGCGTGATGCGAGGTCGTCCAGGCGACAAGATTATCGTATGCGATGGAGCGGATCTCGTCGTGCTTGCCGAGCTTGAGACCGTCGAACAAAGCGAAGTCATCGCGGATATTATCGAAGAAATCGCAGAAAAAAGCGAAGCGCGTTTTCGAGTAAGTATTGCTCAAAGTTTGCCGAAAGGCGACAAGCTAGAGACGGTTATTCAAAAGTGTACCGAAATCGGTGCCCATGAATTTATACCGTTTTTATCGGAGCGTACCGTCGTTCAATACGATGCGAAAAAAGAAGAAAAGCGTCTTCAGCGGTGGAGCAAGATCGCCAAAGAAGCCGCAGAGCAAAGTCACCGGAGCCGGATTCCGAATGTATCTCAGCCGCTTACGTACAAGCAATTGCTTAAGAGGTTCGGCGATTATGATCTGATCTTGTTCTGCTACGAAAAAGAAAACGGATTACAACTGCGAGATGCGGTGCGTCCTTTTGCGCAAAGCCATACGGAGGCTGGAGCGAATATTTTGCTGATTATAGGGCCGGAAGGCGGATTTTCGGAACGAGAAGCACTTGAAGCGGAAGCTGCGGGCGCAGCAATTACAGGTCTAGGCAAACGTATTTTACGAGCAGAGACAGCGGGCATGACCGCATTGTCTTGTATCTTATACGAGTCTGGAGAAATGGGAGGAAATCAATAATGCCATCTGTTGCTTTTTATACGCTGGGCTGCAAAGTCAACTTTTATGATACGGAAGCTATCTGGCAATTGTTCAAAAACGAAGGATACGAGCAAGTCGAGTTCGACCAGACTGCCGATGTCTACCTGATTAATACATGTACCGTAACGAATACGGGCGATAAAAAAAGCCGTCAAATTATTCGCCGCGCCGTACGCCGGAATCCGAACGCAATTGTTGCGGTAACCGGATGTTACGCACAGACGTCTGCGGCAGAGATTATGGAAATTCCGGGCGTTGATCTGGTAATCGGTACGCAGGACCGCGAGAAGATTTTGCCGCTTGTCGACGAGATTCACGCGAAGCGCGAGCCGATTAATGCCGTACGCAATATTATGAAAACCCGTACGTTCGAAGAACTCGACGTGCCTAGCTTTAACGGGCATACCCGTGCTTTTTTGAAAATTCAAGAAGGCTGCAACAACTTCTGTACATTCTGCATCATTCCGTGGTCACGCGGATTGTCTCGCAGCCGTGAGCCGCAAAGCGTCCTTTCGCAAGCGCGTCAGTTGGTTGCTGCGGGCTACAAAGAGATCGTGCTGACTGGTATTCATACCGGCGGATACGGCGACGATATGGAAAATTATCGATTGTCCGATCTGATGGAAGAACTGGATAAAGTCGAAGGCTTGGAGCGGATTCGAATCAGTTCGATCGAAGCGAGCCAAATCGATGACAAAATGCTGGACGTGTTGAATCGTTCGACTAAAATGTGCCGTCATTTTCATATTCCGCTGCAAGCCGGCGATGATTCGGTACTCAAAAGAATGCGCCGTAAATATACGACTGCTGAATTTGCGGAGAAGATTGCCCGTATTCGCCAAGCGATGCCCGATGTGGCGATTACAACCGACGTGATCGTAGGTTTCCCGGGAGAAACGGACGAAATGTATCGCAACGGGTTTGCTTTTATGCAGCAGATCGGCTTTTCCGAAATGCACGTCTTCCCATATTCGCAACGTACCGGTACGCCGGCTGCGCGGATGGACGATCAAGTGGATGACGAAATCAAAAACCAACGCGTACACGAATTGATCGAATTGTCTGAACAGATGCAGCTGACTTATGCTCAAAAATTTGTCGGCGAAGTCGTTGATGTGATTCCTGAGAAAAATGAAAAAGGCACGTATCCGCAAGGTTTTGTCGGTGGGCATAGCGATAACTATCTGACGATTGTTTTCGAAGGTTCGCAAGAACTTCAAGGTCAGTTGTGCCGTGTTAAAATTACAGAAGCGAACGCCAATGAATGTCGCGGCCAATTACTGCGCGTTCTGGACGGAGTATCTGCGACATCGGTATCTTAAGTTTAATTCGATAAACCGTGTGCAGCGCGTGGGCAAAGTAGACTTCGCCGAACACTGCGAAGTCTTTTTGCTTGCGGCAAGGTTACTGTAGGATAAGGAGAGAAGACGGTGAGCAGAACGGAAATATCGGCAGGCGGTGTCGTCTATCGCGCAGAAGGCGACAAACTGCAAATCCAACTAATCCAAGATCGGTACGGCAAAGTCTCGCTGGCAAAAGGAAAACGGGAGCCGGGCGAGACTCCTCGCGAAGCAGCATTGCGCGAAATCCGTGAAGAAACAGGGATCGAAGGGCGGATCGTTCAGCTTGTAGACATCATCCGCTATCAATACCAGAACGAAAAGTACGGGCTGGTCGACAAAGAAGTCCGTTATTATTTAGTTGAAGCATTAGGCGGCGAACTTCGCGCTCAGCAAGAAGAAATTCGGGGCGTCGAATGGTTTTCGCCAGAAGAAGCGCTCGTTTTGCATAAAAAGTCAGGGTACGAAAATAACCATCCGATTTTGAAATCGGCAATGGAGATGCTAGGGTTGAAGATATAGAGGAGGAAGCAAGTTGGCAAAAGTTATTTTAGATAAAAATCGGAAAAAGCGCCTTGAAGAAGGTCATCCGTGGATTTATAAAAGCGAGATCGCAAGTACAGAAGGAGAAATCACACCCGGTGATGTGGTCGAAGTGACCGATCATCGAGGCAAATATCTCGCAAACGGATATTATAACGAACAATCGCAAATTACGGTTCGCTTACTGTCGCATGGTCAGATCGAGCAAATGGATGAGAAATTTTTCGTATCGCGTTTCCGGGCTTGCCTCAGCCATCGCAATCGTTTTGTAAATGGAACAGCTTATCGCTTGGTATACGGAGAAGCCGACTTTTTGCCGGGACTCATTGTAGATCGTTTCGACGATATTCTTGTGGTTCAAATTTTGACGCTCGGCATGGATCGTCGTCGCTCCGAAATCGTGAATGCGTTGGTTGAAGTGATGCGTCCGGTTGGCATTTACGAGCGTAGCGACGTATCGGTACGTAAGCTCGAAGGATTGGAAGAAACGACAGGGGTTCTATACGGCGAATGTCCGCGTCATGTAACGGTCAAAGAAAACGGTCTGCTGATCAAAGTCGATATCGAGCAAGGTCAGAAAACCGGATACTTTTTCGACCAACGCGAAAACCGCGCTTCGATAGCTCCATTGATGACAGGATGGGGCGAACGTAGCGGGATCGAACTGCAAGAAATCGAAGGCGAAAGCCGCCCGGTGAATAAAAAAGGCAAAGTCGTTGAGTTCCCATATTGGGACGGCGCAACCGTTCTGGAATGTTTCTCGCATACCGGAAGCTTTACGCTTCATGCTTGTGAATATGGCGCCAAAAAAGTAACGTGTCTGGATATTTCGGCACATGCGATCGAAAGCGCACGCGAAAATGTCAGCTTGAACGGTTTTGATGAACGCGTTGAATTTGTCGTTGCCGATGCTTTTGATTATTTGCGTGAAAATGTCAAAGGTCTTGAAGAACGCAAACGCCGCGCAGAAGGTTTATCCAAAGTCGATACGTCTGTACCGATTCCGGCAGGAGGCGGTCGTAGTTGGGACGTTGTGATTCTCGATCCGCCTGCTTTTGCCAAAAGCCGTTCTGCGGTCAAAGGTGCGGTTCGTGGATACAAAGACATCAACTTGCACGGGATGAAACTGGTGAGCGAAGGCGGTTATCTGGTTACAGCAAGCTGCTCGTACCATATGCGCCCTGAACTCTTTTTGGAGACGATTCAAGAAGCCGCCCGCGATGCAGGCAAAACGTTACGTCTGATCGAATGGCGCGCTGCGGGTAAAGACCATCCCCAAATTCTTGGCGTCGAAGAAAGCCATTATTTGAAATTTGCGATTTTTGAAGTTCGCAGTCGCTAATTACCGTAGACATTGATGGGTAAGAAAAAGATAGAGCTTGCTTTTCGCTTTTAAGCGGGAGCAAGCTCTTTTTTCTAAAAAGAATCTGTAAAAAGAAAGATAAGAACGCATGTTCTTTTTTTGTTTGTGCAAATCAGGTATAATAAACCATATAAAGCGACTGCTAAAGTTTGCAAAATAAGGAGGTCATCGGCGGATGACGCTACAAATCAGACTCGGATGTTCGGGCAGCGGCAAAACGACTTCAATGATGGAAGAAATTCGTACCCAAATGAAAGCCGACCCGTTAGGACCACCGATCTTGTTAATCGTGCCTGAACAAGCGACTTTTCAAAGTGAATATGCGCTGTTTGCCAAGCAACAAGGCAGCGGGAGTTTACGTGCGCAAGTCGCTAGTTTTCATCGACTCGCTTACCGCGTCATGCAAGAAACAGGCGGTTCGGCACTTACGGCGATCGGAGACGAAGGAAAGCGGATGTTGTTGTACCGTCTGCTTCGTGAGCGCCGCAGCGATCTTCGCTTGTTCGGTGCTTCGAGCGAACAACCCGGATTTATCGCTAAACTAAACGATTTATATACGGAACTTAAACGATATAAGATTGATTCGATAACGTTGCAAGAACATATGCAAGATTTGATTTCGGTCGGACATTCGCCGCTGCTTCGCGAAAAATTGGAAGACGCGCTGCCGATCTATCAAGATTTCGAACAGAAATTATCGCAGCTTTATGTCGATTCCGAAGATACCCTGATCTCTTTGGCCCAGCAAGCCGGTCAATCTTCGCTTGTTCAAGGCGCACAGATTTGGATCGATGGGTTCGATTATTTTACGCCCCGTGAATATGAAGTCATCGGAGCTTTGCTCGAAGCGGCGAAGTCGATCGTTTGTTCGTTGACCTTGGATCGTCCTTATGACGAAGGCGAAACGCTCAGCGATCTCAATTTGTTTTATCAGACAGCAAGTACGTACCGAAAATTACGCCAGCTAGCTGAAGCTTTGGAGCAGGAATGCGAAGTAATCGTACCCGAACAATCAGAACTGCCTAGATTTGCAACCAGCCCTTTGCTCGGCAGACTTGAAAATGAGCTGCGCGGAGAACCTCGTTTGGCTCGCCGTGTTCTTAACGAGCAAGAAAAACTAAATGCAGAAGGCGAACAAGCAATCTCGCTCCATATGGCAGACAACCGACGAGCGGAAGTCGATGCGGCGGCGCGCGAGATGTTAAGGCTCGCTAGAGAAAAAGGCGCCCGTTACGGGGATATGGCGGTATTTGTGCGTAATCTAGACGATTACGAATCGATTGTAGCTCCGGTATTTGAGGACTATGGCATTCCGGTTTTTGCTGACCGACGTAAAGGCGTTTTGCATCATCCGCTCGCTGAATTTGTACGTGCCGCGCTGGATGTCGTGCTACGTCGCTGGCAATACGAAGATGTTTTTCGTTGTATCAAAACCGATCTGCTATTACCGGAAGACGATCGTATCACACGCGCTGATCTGGATACGTTAGAAAACTTTGTGCTCGCTTCTGGGATTCGAGGAAGTCGATGGACAGACGGAAATCCGTGGCGTGAAGCGCCGAAGTTGTCGCTCGATGACGAAGGTCGCCCGGTTCCGCAAGAAGCCGCCGATGAATCAAAAGCGCGTATGGATCGGTTGGAAGCATGCCGCAACCGAGTCGTGTTGCCGTTATCTTCTTTCGAATCACAGCTGAAGCAATCCAAAACAGCCCGCGAAATGTGCGAAGCGGTATACCGGATGTTGGAGCAAGCGGAAGTGCCACAGCGATTAGATCGTTTGGCGAATGTAGCGGTAGCCGCCGGAGATCCGCAAGCCGGTGATATTGATCGGCAAATCTGGGGAGCTTTGTTGGATCTGCTGGATCAGATTGCGGAACTGATTGACGACGAAGAAGTGACGATCGAAGAATTTGCAGGCATGTTGGAAACCGGGATTGCCGGATTGACACTTGGGCTTGTTCCTCCTGCGCTGGATCAAGTACTGGTCGGTGATTTCGAACGGACACGTCCGCTTGATATTCGATATGCTTTTGTATTGGGACTTAACGAAGGGATCGTTCCGCTTCCTCCTGTGCAAAGTGGATTACTGAGCGAGCCGGAGCGTGTGCGACTTGCCGAGAGCGGCTTGGAGTTGTCTCCGGGAGCAGAGCGTCGATTACTCGATGAACAGTTGTTGATTTACCATACGCTGACCAGCGCGCAAGATAAGTTATGGTTGAGCTACGCGCTTAATGACGATGAAGATAAGCCGTTACTTCCTTCGGAAATCGTGCTGAATATTCGAGCGGCGTTCCCTTTTATTCGCGAGTGCCGAGAACATAGCTTGCCCGTAGCGGGTATGGATCGCGACGATTACGAGCGTTTTATTACGTTGCCGGAATCGACCTTGCCGCATTTGCTCTCGCAACTTCGACTATGGAAAACGGGTGCTTCGATCGATTCGTTATGGTGGGATGTACTTGGCGCTTATCAAGATCGCGGAGAATTGGAAAAGCTGCTGCAAAGCCGGTTGGCTTCTCTTGTATATACGAATGAGTCGGATCGTTTGACGCAAAGTACCAGTGTGCAATTGTACGGTACGCATGTGCGCTCTAGCGTCTCGCGCATGGAGAAATTTACGGCTTGCGCGTTTTCTCATTTTGCGTCGCATGGACTTAAGCTTAAAGAACGTCAAGTGTACAAATTAAACGCGCCGGATATCGGTCAATTGTTCCATGCGGCACTGAGCGATATTGCGACGCGGTTGCGTCTTGAAAATCGAAGCTGGGGGTCGCTTTCCGTTGAAGAATGTCTGGCGGAAGCGCGGGAATCTGTCGATAAGATTGCGCCAAGTCTTCAAGGCGAGATTTTGTTCAGTACCAAAAGATACGGATATATTTCGCGTAAGCTGATGGATATCGTCGGACGTGCTTCGGTTATTTTGGGCGAACATGCGCGGCGAGGCGATTTTGAACCGATCGGAATCGAAGTCGATTTTGGTCCCGGCAAAGATATTCCGGCATTGTCCTTTCAATTGGATAACGGCTGTACGATGGAAATCGTCGGTCGCATCGACCGGGTAGACGTCGCAGAAGGCGAAGAAGGATTGTTGCTTCGAGTCATCGACTACAAATCAAGTTCCAAAGATTTGAAGTTACATGAAGTCTATTATGGGCTATCGCTGCAAATGCTGACGTATCTGGATGTGATTTTAACGCATGCGGAAGCATGGATCGGAGCTCCTGCGTTGCCAGCGGGAACGTTGTATTTCCATGTGCAAAATCCATTGCTAAATTCTTCGAACGGGTTGGCGCAAGATGCGGCAGTCCAAGAAATGCTCAAACGATTCAAAATGAAAGGGTTGGTGCTTGCCGATTCCGATGTGGTTGCCAAAATGGATCGGACGCTGGCTAGCGGTCAATCGCCAGTCGTTCCTGTAGCAATCAAAAAAGACGGAAGTTTTTACGCAAGTTCCGCTGTTGCCGATCCGAATCAATGGGATTCTTTGCTCAAAGGCGTGCGTAGAAACATCGTCGGTATCGGCAAACGGATTACAGAAGGTGAATCGGAAGCACGTCCGTACCGGATTCAACAAGAGACCGCTTGCGATTTTTGTCCTTATCATTCTGTTTGTCAGTTCGATGAAAGTCTGGACCATGCCGGATACAATCATCTGGGTAAACCAGGCAAAGATAAAATTTGGCAGATGTTCGACGAGCAAGATCCACAAGAGCAAAAGGAGGAGAATTCATAAATGGGCATGACTTACGCACAGAAGCCTGAAGGCAGCCAATGGAGTGACGACCAATGGAAAGCGATTGCTGTTTCCGGCGGCGATATGTTGGTTGCGGCAGCCGCAGGTTCAGGCAAAACGGCTGTACTCGTCGAGCGAATCATCCGTAAAATCACCGATTCCGATCAAGGCACCAGTATTGATCGAATGTTGATTGCGACTTTTACCAAAGCGGCTGCATCCGAAATGCGTCAACGGATTCGGGATGCTTTGAATAAACAACTGAGCGCCGATCCGCAAAATGAATCTATTCGGCGTCAGTTATCGCTGCTTGGGCAAGCTTCGATTACGACGCTCCATTCTTTTTGTCTTGAAGTAATCCGTCGGCATTATACGTTGATTCCACTCGATCCGGCTTTTCGGATCGCGAATGAGCATGAGAGCGAGATCATGCGTCAAGAAATTTTGGAAGAGTTGTTCGAAGAATATTATGCACGCGAAGAAGACGGACAAACATTCCGACAGTTTATTGATTGGTTTGGCGGCGAACGTTCGGACGATCCAGCTTTTGCACTCGTGCAGCGGCTATACGATTTTGCTCGTAGTCATCCGTGGCCGGAACATTGGCTGAAGACGTCCGCTAATGATTTTCGGGTGCCGGATATTCAGTCGCTTGGAAATACCGAGTGGACGCGTAGCCTCATTTACGATGCGCGTCTGGCTTTGGCGGGTACGGAAAATCTGCTGCTGCGGGCTTACGATTTGGCAGCATCGCCAGAGGGACCAGCGCCTTATTTGGATACGGTGCAAAATGATCTGGAACAAGTACGACGATTACAGGCAGCAGCGCAACATGAATCTTGGGAACAGCTATATACCCATTTTGAACATATTACTTTTGGCAAACTTAATGCCGTGCGGAAAGATCAATGCGATCCGCAGATCAAAGATCAGACCAAAGCTTTGCGTGACGCAGCCAAAGAAGAATTAACCGCAATCCGCGAATTTTATTTCGGACGTTCGCCCGAAGCTTTTTTGGCAGAGTTGAATGAAGCCGCGCCGCTAATGGAAGAACTGTCGACATTAACGATCGAATTCGGAGAGCGTTATACCGCAGCGAAAAAAGCACGGGGGATGGTCGACTTTTCAGACCTTGAACATTATTGTTTGCGGATTTTGCGTGATCCTTCGTCGGAACCAGGAAACTCGGTTCCTTCGATCGTTGCTTTGGAATATCGCGAACGTTTCGATGAAGTGTTACTCGATGAATATCAAGATACGAACTCGGTACAAGAAGAGATTGTTTCGCTGATTGCTCGTGAAGGGGCAGGCAATCGTTTTATGGTCGGCGATGTCAAGCAAAGTATTTATCGTTTCCGTTTGGCTGAACCGGGATTGTTTTTGCAAAAATATCGAGTGTATGGAGAAGATTTTGCGGAGAATGGTCTGCGTATAGATTTGGCACGAAATTTTCGAAGCCGCCAAGAAGTAGTCGATGCGGTCAACGGAATTTTTCGCCGGATTATGAACGAACGCGTCGCGGAGATTGCTTACGATAGCCGTGCAGAGCTAACCTACGGCGCACAATCTTATACGGATGCAACACATAATGAATACGCACCGGAGCTATTATTGATTGAGCGCGAAGACCCGGCAGATGCGGAAGAATCAGAAGAAAGCCCGCTTGCCGCAGAAGTTGCAGAACTAGAAACAGCGAGGATCGAAGCGAGAGCTATCGCCAATCGGATTCACGAATTGGTAGGTGCCGCGGCGGGTAGTGAAGCTTTGTCGATCTATGATAAAGCCGCCGGAGGATTACGCCCGGTCCATTACGGAGATATCGTGATTCTGCTTCGTTCAGCAAGTTCATGGGCGCCCATGATGATCGAAGAATTAAAACTTGCCGGAATCCCAGCTGTCGGCGATGCGGCGCGCGGTTATTTCGATGCGACCGAAGTTGAGATTATGATGTCGCTGCTGCGAATCATCGATAATCCGCAGCAAGATATTCCGCTGGCTTCTGTACTTCGTTCTCCGATTGTAGGCTTGAACGAAGACCAGCTCGCTCAAATTCGATTAGTGAAACCGAAATCGTCATTTTACGAAGCCGTCTATGCAGCGGCGCAATCCGAAGGTTCGCCGTTAACTCAGCAATTACAAGTCTTTTGGCAAAATTTAGAACGTTGGCGAGATCAAGCTCGAAGCGGTGAACTAAGCGAACTGATCTGGACGTTATACCGAGAAACGGGGTATGCGGACTGGGTAGCGGGTCTTCCGGGAGGTGTGCAACGTCGCTCGAATCTCCTCGCGTTATATCACCGCGCGACACAATTTGAAAAATCGACTTCGGCGCAAGGGTTGTTCCGCTTTTTGCGATTTGTGGAGCGCTTAAAAGAAAACGGAGGCGATCTTGCAGAAGCTCCGTCCGAAGTCGGGCAAGATTCGGTCAGGATCATGACGATTCACAAAAGCAAAGGGTTGGAGTTCCCGGTCGTATTCGTCGCAGGGCTTTCCAAAAACTTTAATATGCAAGATTTGAACGCGCCTTTTATGATGCACAAAGAATTAGGTTTCGGACCCCGTTTTGTCGACGAAAAAGTTCGTGTGAGTTATCCGACGTTGCCTGCGCTTGCGATTCGTAGACGTGCGCATATGGAATTGTTGGCGGAAGAAATGCGAGTGCTGTACGTAGCGTTAACTCGCCCACGCGATAAAATGATTTTGACCGCAGCAGTCAAAGATATTCCTAAGCGGATCGCTTCTTGGATGCAATCTGCAAGCGGGACAGAAGGTATAGCCGACTATACATTGGCAAAAGCGCGCTCTTATCTGGATTGGGTTGGCCCTGCACTGATTTTTGAAGCTGGGGCGCAAGAACTTCGAGAAACGGTCGATGGGGTCGTAGACGCCAGCACGCCGATTTCCGATATGGGTTGGAGCTTTGCGATCCGCAGCAGCGATCATACGACCCCTTCGGAACGAATCGCCGAAGAAGAATTGTACGCAGAGCGTATTCAGCAACTCAAAGCGATCTTGAGCGGCGAGCAAGTCGAAGGAACTCGCAAAGCATACACAGAGCGTTTTAATTGGAAATACCCTTATGCAGAAGCAGGAAAAGCCGCAGCCAAAACATCGGTAACCGAGATCAAATCTCGTTTTACCGGAGGCGATTATCCGGCTGCTGATGCGTTAGAAGCCGCATTGCGTTCTTCCGAACAATCGACGCGACCTGTAGATTCCGAAAAATCGGAACCAGCGGCTTCTCCGACCTTGCAACTTCGTCGTCCACGCTTTATGGAGCGTAGTCGATTGACAGGAGCCGAACGCGGAACCGCTTATCATACGCTGATGCAGCATATTCCGTTGGATTCGCAGACCGGAGAACGAGAAGCTTCAGAGACGTTGGCTGTGCTGGTCGAAAAAAATAGTTTACTTCAAGTCGAAGCCGATACGGTGAATCCTGCCGATATTGCAGAGTTTATTCGAAGCGAAATTGGGCAGCGGATGATTGCTGCAAAGTGGCTACGCCGTGAATTGCCTTTCAGTACCGGAATCGGTACGCAAGAAGCATTAGGTTCGCTAGTATTGCCTGTTCGGCGGGAAGCTGCTGGAGCTTGGGAAACCGCGATCGGGCATTCTTCTTCAAAAGGTGAAGAACTTCGAGTCGAGCAATTGTCAGATGAGCGTGTGCTCGTTCAAGGCGTGGTCGATTGTCTGTTCCGCGAGAACGGAAAATTAATTTTGCTCGATTACAAAACAGACCGTCTTTCTCCGCAAAAAGGAATTGAGGAATTATCGGCACATTACCGATTCCAACTTGATTTTTATGCGCAAGCGGTCGAAGAGATGATCGGCGAACCGATTGCGGAAAAATGGTTATACTTCTTTGATGCCAAACAAGGCGTTCGATTGTAAGCCGTAGATAGACAGAAATAAAGATCAGAAAGGAGCGCGAACCATGCGTGTGCTGCATACGGCGGACTGGCATTTAGGCAAAACGCTGGAAGGTCGAAGTCGATTCGAAGAACAGCAAAAATTTATGGAAGAACTGGTCGATATCGTGCGGCGCGAAAAAGTGGATTTGATTTTGATGGCAGGGGACGTATACGATACCGTCAATCCTCCAGCGGCGGCCGAACAACTTTTTTATGAAAGTGTCGCTCGTATTCGCGCTGAAGGTTGTCAGCTTGCTGCAATCGCTGGGAATCACGATCATCCAGAACGGGTCGCTTCTGTACGACCTTTGGTACAAAGTAGCGGTATTTCATTAGTTGGCTTACCGATGGAACAAGCGTTGAAAATGGATATTGCTCGTACCGGAGAACAAGCGGTGATTGCAGCGCTTCCTTATCCATCCGAAGCCCGGCTAAATGAGTTGTTAACGCTTGACGGAACCGATGAGAATTTGCTGCGCCGTGCGTACAGTGAGCGCGTCGGATTGCTGATGCGCAAACTCGCAGCCGAATTTTCACCGAAAACCGTCAATTTGGCGATGAGCCATATTTATGTATTGGGCGGATTGGAATCCGATTCCGAACGTCCGATCCAAGTCGGCGGGGCGTATACGGTCGATCCGTCCGCATTGTCTTGCGGTGCTCAATATACAGCGCTTGGGCATCTCCATCGTCCGCAATCGGTCAAAGGCGAAGGCATTATTCGTTATAGCGGTTCGCCGATCGCTTACAGTTTTTCTGAAGCCGGGCAAGCTAAATCGGTCATGTTGATGGATATTGAGCCGGGTAAACCACCCGAAATACAAGAAATCTTTTTGTCTTGCGGTCGATCATTAGTGGAATGGCATGCCAAAGAAGGCGTGCAGCAAGTGTATCGATGGTTGGAAGAAGGTCGGGATGCCGGAGCTTTTATCGATCTGAAAATCACGTTGACCGAAGCGATGTCGCTTGGCGATATTCAATCGTTAAGAAAATCTTGCGAAGGGCTTGTGCATATTCGTCCGGTGTATCCGCAACTGGAACAAGCCGATACTCCTGAAGAGCGAGTACGATTGCCGATGCACGAGTTGTTCAAGACTTTTTATCGCAAGCAAACCGGCGGTGCAGACCCGGAAGACGAACTGGTAAATCTATTTATGGAACTCGCTTCTGAAGATGCTGATTTGTCAGCGGAAGGAGGCGAAGCTGAATGAAGCCGATCACGCTCAAATTATCGGGGCTGCAAAGTTATCGGGACATGCAAGAAGTCGATTTTACGGAGTTGTGCGAAACCGGGCTGTTCGGTATTTTCGGTCCGACCGGAAGCGGAAAATCGACAGTGCTTGATGCGATCACGCTTGCAATGTACGGCAAAGTCGAACGTGCTTACGGCGGAACGCAAGGTATTATGAACCATTCGGAAGATACGTTGTTCGTCTCGTTCACGTTCGAATTGGAGTCGTCTTCCGGGACGCGGCGTTTTCGTGTGGAGCGACGCTTCAAACGTACCGGAGAAGTCTCGGTTAGCAATACGTTAAGCCGATTTATCGAAGTGAAGCCGGAAGGCGACGATGTCGTTGCCGACAAACTTGCGGATGTAACGCGAGCAGTCGAAGAACGGATCGGGCTTAAAATGGACGATTTCACGCGTGCAGTCGTATTGCCTCAAGGGAAATTTGCAGAATTCTTATCGTTAAAAGGTAGCGACCGCAGACAAATGCTGCAACGTCTTTTTCATTTAGAGCAGTATGGAGATCGGTTGATCCAAAAGCTAAATAAACGCGCACGCGATACAGAAAATAGATTGCGTGAAGTGGAAGCGGAGCAGCAAGGGCTGGGTATGGCTTCTGCCGAAGCGGTCGAACAAGCCAGGCAGCGATTAAGCGAAGAAGTTAAACTTGCCGATCAGCGGCGAAAAACATTGGAACTTGCAGTCGACGAACACGGAAAGTTGTCTCGTATTCGCGAGCGTAGTCAAGAACGCAATACGGTAAAAGCGACATTGGAACAACTGCAAGCCCAGAATGAAGATATGCTGGCTTTGAAAAACCGCGCTGAGCGCGCTCGGGTTTCCGCGACATTGTTGCCGTCGCTTCAACGTTTCCGCGAAGCGATTGCTCGCTCTGAGCAACTGAATGCTCAAGCGGAGACTTTACGCGCTTCACTGGCTCAAGCCAAAACGGTTCACGAGCAAGCGGCGGCTGCCGAGCAGATTGCCTATCAAGCTTTGTCCGATGAAGAACCAAAATGGCTTCGCCGAACGACGGAGCTTGAACAAGCGTTGCAACTGGAAAGCGAGCTACATACGCTACGCGAAGAAAGTCAGCGATTGGAACATAGTCGAAATGAAGCTTCTTCAAGGCTTGAAAAAGCACGGCAAGAGGCTAGTGACCTTCGGCGAAAATTAGAACAAGCTAATACTCTGCGTCATGATCTGCAACAGCAGTTGAATGCTTGCGAAGTACGAAGCGCGGATCGTTTACGGCTCGACGCCGCTGGGCGACTTGCCGATACGATCAACGGATTGGATGAACAACGCATCGTCATTCGCCGAGATCTGGAGCAAGCAGAGCGGCAAGAGCAAGAATCGCAGCGGGAACTTGGTGCTGCACTAGAGCATCAGCAGCAAACCGAAAAAGAAACGCAGCAACGTATTGCCGAAGCGGAAAAGCAGGTTCAAGATCTGATTTCCTTCGAAAGTGAACTTAGTCAATGGATCGAAGTTCTTGCAGAAGAAGAAGCTCGCTTGCAGCAAAGCCAGCTAGATTCGGCGAAGCGCCGTATGGCATCGGAACTCGCGCATAGCTTGAGTGAAGGCGAGCCTTGCCCTGTCTGCGGCGCGACTCATCATCCACAGCTCGCGGATGATGAGTCTTCCGCCGCCGAAGCTGCGGCGGAGCTTGAACCGCTGCGCGCCCAGCAGGTCGGGGCGCGCGAGCTGCGCCTTGCCGCTGTTCGCTTGCGGCAAAGCAGCGAAGCTCTGGCTATTCGCTTGCGCGAAGAACTGGCGCAAGCGAATAGCGCTCCCGCGGGCGAAGCCGCGGAGCAGGCGCCTTCTTCGGCGCCTGCTACAAAGTCGCCGATTATAGACGGCGACTTCGCAGGGCTTGCGCCGCAGGCTCGCGCCGACCGATGGGCGCGCCTGCAAGCCGCGGCGGAGAGCTTCGAGCAAGCCGGAAGCCGGCTCGAAGCGCAGGCAAGAAGCGCGGAGCGCGCTTATAGCGCAGCTGCAAGAGAGGCAGCTGCGCCTCGCATTCGCCTGGACGGCGCCATGCAGCAGCGTCAGCGCGCCGCCGAGCGGCTCACTGAGCTGGAAGAGCGGATTCGCGAAGCGGAAGAACGGTGGAACCAATCGTTTGCTCAGCTGCAAAAAAACGAATTGGAACATCAGCGCGAAGAGATCCGCAAACGAGATGCGCAAGCCGAAGAATTAAAGCTTCGCTTAGATAAAAGCGTACCTGTTATTCAAGGTATGGAAAATACGCTTAAATCTCATGAAGAAGCCGCTGCGGAAGCAGAGCGAAATCTTGTTCAATGGACGGCGCAAGCCGAAGGGCGAACCGAGATGCTGCAAGAAAAAGAACGCCGTGTACGCGAAATCGCAGGTCAATCTTCGGTTGCCGAACTTTTAAAAAGCGCTGAACAGCAATTGGCTAACTTACGTGCAGCCGTGCAAGAAACGCGCCGCAAGCAAGAATCGGCGCGAGAAGCTTGGCAGACGGCAGGGAATCAGTCCGCCACTGCCGATCAGGCGGCTTTGTCGGGAGCCGAATATGCGACTTCAGCGGAATCGGCTTGGCAGACTGCGCTTGCCGTATCGGTGTTCCAAAATGCAGAAGAAGCCGAATCCGCTCATATGAACGAAGACCGGATGGTCGAAGCCGAAAATCAAGTCCGGCTTCATCGGGAACGCGAAAATGAATGGTCAGCTCGTCTACGCGAACTGGACAACTTGCTTGAAGGCGTGCAGATTTCGGAGCGACAATGGGAAGACTGCGTCACCAAGCTGCAAGAAGCGAAAGTGTTGGATGAAGAAGCACTTGCGGGCAAAGCCAGAGCCGAGCGGGATTTGGAAGACGTATCGACGAGACATGGTCGTTGGTCGCAATTGGAACAATCGCGAATCATTACGGCTACGGAGCTAGACCGATTATCCAAATTACAAAGCTGTTTCCGAGGCAACGCGTTTGTCGAGTATGTAGCGGAAGAACAACTCATTCAAATCAGCCGGGCTGCATCGAACCGATTACGCTTTTTGACCAAGCAGCGTTATTCGCTTGAAGTAGATTCCGGCGGTGGATTTGTGATTTGCGATGATGCGAACGGCGGGGTGCGCAGACCTGTATCGACGTTGTCAGGTGGCGAGACGTTTTTGACTTCTTTGTCGCTGGCTCTGGCATTATCTGCGCAAATTCAACTGCGAGGCGAATATCCGCTGCAATTTTTCTTCCTCGACGAAGGGTTCGGAACGCTTGACCCAGAGCTTCTCGATACCGTTATTACGTCGCTCGAACACCTGCATAACGATAAATTGTCGGTAGGCGTTATTAGCCACGTGCAAGAGTTGCGTGCTCGATTGCCGCGAAGACTTCTGATTCAACCTGCGGAAGCGACAGGCGCAGGTTCCACGGTTGTTTTAGAGAAAATGTAAACGGAATGTATAATCACGGTTCCGAAATTATATAGCTTAAGTAGTCTCTTTGCATGCGAAGAGGCTACTTTTGTTTTTTTTCGTATTTATTTGTACAATGGCTTTATTCCAGCACTTGTTACGTGTACATAATCGAGGAGGCATACTCATGAGCGAGACGATTTTTACCAAAATTATCGAAGGCAGTATTCCGAGCAATAAAGTTTTTGAAAACGAACGGATTTACGCTTTTCACGATATCCAGCCAGCGGCTCCCGTCCATGTGTTGATCGTACCGAAAAAGCCAATTCCGTCTTTGAATGACATTCAGGCAGAAGATTTGGCAGTGATCGGAGAAATCCACCAAGTTGCGGTGCAATTGGCTCAAGAACTCGGAATTGCGGATAGCGGGTATCGCGTCATTAACAACTGCGGTTCGGATGGCGGACAGACGGTGCATCATCTCCATTTTCATTTGCTCGGCGGCGCGAAGCTAGGCGCGCTCACCGGAATTTCCGAATCGCATCGATAAGTTTAAAGATATCCTTATAACCTTTTTTATAAGCATTGACACGGGCTTGAATTTTCGCCTATAATGAAAGTTGATTAACCGTGTTATGCTCTTGGACGGTCTGGTCGGAGGGAGGGGAAACTGGTGTCTGAAACTAAAGTTCGCAAAAATGAGACTATTGATGCTGCTCTTCGCCGCTTCAAACGCTCTATTGCAAAAGACGGCGTGTTGGCGGAAGTCAAAAAGCGCAAGCATTATGAGAAGCCTAGCGTAAAACGTAAGAAAAAGTCTGAGGCGGCTCGCAAAAGAAAGTTCTAAAGATGTATTCGATTGCATCATTGCGATGTGTTTGGAACATTTCTGCCGAGTATTCGGCAGTAAACACATCACGAGTAGGAGGCTTTATTTTAAATGAATCTTAGCGAACGATTGAACGAAGATATGAAACAAGCCATGCGGAGTAAAGATAAATTCAAACTCTCGACCATACGAATGATTCGCGCAACGATCATGAATCAAGAGATCGACTTGAAGCGGACTTTGGATGATGCAGAAGTGCTTGATATTCTGAGTCGTGAAATCAAGCAGCGCAAAGATTCCCTCCAAGACTTTAAAAAAGCAGGTCGTGACGATTTGGCTGAGACTGTCGAAGCCGAGATCGTTATTGTTGCTGAATACCTTCCCGCTCAGCTCACTGAGGAAGAAGTTAAAGCCATTGTACAGCAGACCATCCAGGAAACCGGTGCTTCTTCCAAAGCCGATATGGGCAAAGTCATGGCAGCTCTGATGCCGAAAGTCAAAGGACGCGCCGACGGGAAATTGGTTAACCAAGTGGTTCAGCAGTACCTGCAATAAAGAAATAAACAAACACCTTTTCGAACTTTCGAAAAGGTGTTTTTGTTATCTTTTTGAAATTCTTTTTAAAAAACCCTGACTTTTTTGAAACGTGATGCTTGTTTGTGCGTATATAAGTAGTGAGACACTTTCGCATGTGTACAAACAGAGGGAGTTAGACAAAAGGATTTGGGTGCATGTGAGAACATTCAGAAGAAGGAGGGAGATCTGATGAATACACAAGCGCGTTCCAAATGGTGGGTAGGTCTGGCAGCAGCGCTGTGGAGCGCCGTTTGGTTCGTTGGCATTCCAATGGTTATGTTCACGTCGTTTGCATCGTCAGCTTTTGCTTCCGCAGCGACGGAAGTGGCTGCGAAGCAATCCGGATTTTTAGACAACGTTTCTAATTTTCTAACGACACCGGTGATGCTGACCTTGCTGCTCTTTATTGGACTGGCGGGTGTTGTGATCGAATTGCTCGTTCCGGGGCTTATTTTCCCGGGGGTGCTTGGCGTAAGTGCATTCGTACTGTACTTTTTCGCAAGCACGTTCCAACAGCTTGCCGGGCCTTACGTTTGGTTATTGTTCGCGGCAGGGATTATTTTGATGGCAATCGAAGTGTTCGTACCAAGTTTCGGCATACTGGGCCTGCTTGGAGCCGGCTCGCTGATAGGGGGAGTGGTTATGGCAGCATGGGCAACGGGACATGCTATGCAAACGCTCGGGATCGCTTTCGTGCTGGCTGCGGCAGCGGTAGGTATCGTCGTCTTTGTATTCAAAGAACGCGGAATATGGAATCGCTTTATTCTTAGCGACAGTTTGACGTCGGAAGCCGGATATAATTCTGCGGTAACGCGGCATGAACTGGTTGGACGTGACGCCGTAACGTTAACGCCACTGCGCCCATCGGGTACAGTCTTGATCGATGGCGAACGAATCGACGTCGTAAGCGAAGGATCTTTTATCGAACGGGACAAAGCGGTTGTCATTGTCAAAACCGAAGGAAGCCGCGTTGTGGTACAAGAAAAGTGGCACAGTGGGCTGGGACCTATCGAACCAATCTAAAAAAGATCAGATCCGCCAGAATTGTGAGGATGAAAACTATTAAGGCGTTCAGAACGTTGAGCATATCTTAACCGCGTCCTGAACCGTACATTTGGAGGGGTATTTATGGCAGATGCAGCTTGGATTGGACCGCTGCTGATTATCGTTGTTGGTATTATCGTATTGAGTGTATTCTTTAGCTTTTTCCCGGTGGCATTGTGGATTTCCGCTCTCGCTTCCGGTCTGAGAATCGGAATTATTACGCTCGTGGCAATGAGACTGCGCCGCGTTACGCCGGCTCGAATCGTTAACCCAATGATCAAAGCGCATAAAGCAGGATTGAAACTAACGCTGAACCAGCTTGAAAGTCACTATTTGGCAGGCGGTAACGTTGACCGGGTAGTAAACGCATTGATTGCTGCTCACCGTGCCAATATTCCATTGGAATTCGAGCGCGCAGCGGCGATCGACCTTGCAGGTCGTGACGTGTTGCAAGCCGTACAGATGAGCGTTAACCCACGTGTGATCGAGACGCCTAGTGTATCGGCAGTTGCACGTAACGGTATCGAAGTTGTCGTTATTGCACGGGTAACGGTACGTGCCAATATCGATCGACTTGTCGGTGGTGCGGGTGAAGAAACGATTATCGCCCGTGTAGGTGAAGGTATCGTTACGACTGTAGGTTCAAGTGACACGCACAAAGAAGTCTTGGAAAATCCAGATAAAATTTCGCGTACGGTATTGGAAAAAGGTTTGGATGCAGGTACAGCGTTCGAAATCCTTTCGATCGATATTGCGGATGTCGATGTAGGCAAAAACATCGGTGCCTTCTTGCAAACCGAGCAAGCCGAAGCCGACAAGCGGATCGCGCAAGCGAAAGCGGAAGAACGTCGCGCAATGGCGGTAGCGGAAGAACAAGAGATGAACGCACGCGTAATCGAGATGAAAGCGCGCGTGGTACAAGCCGAATCCGAAGTTCCGATTGCAATGGCAGAAGCATTGCGTAACGGTAAACTCGGCGTCATGGATTACATGAACATGAAAAACATCGAAGCCGACACCGAAATGCGTGGATCGCTTGGCGGGATGAATGTAACACATGTAGACAAGCAAGATCCAAACAAGTAAAGATATGAAGTAAGCAAACGGCAGAACAGGAGGGGAGACCATGCCCCAGTTCTTAGAATGGATCGCAAGTAACTTTTTTATCGTCGTTGTTATTATCGGTGTGCTGTTTTCAGTGTTTAGCAAAAAGAACAAGCCGGCAAACGGAGGTGGAGAACCTTTCGGAGGTCGTAATGCTACACCGCGAAATCCAGGCAATCCGCAACAACGACGTGTACAACCTCCAAGTAACGAGCGTCAATCGCCGTTCTCTGGTGCGCCGACAAATACAGGTAATCAGCGTCGCCCTGCGCCTCAAGACCGCGGCAATATGGGCGCGGAACGTACGAACTTGGAGCAAGCTTCTCGTCAAATGAATGATGAGGTTGAAAAACGCTTGCGCGAACAGCCTTCGATGCAGCAACGACGCTCGGAGCAAGAAGGTCCTCGTCGTCAAAATCAACGAACATCAAGCTTAACGAGTCGCGCTTCTTCTCAGTTAAAAGTACAAGAATCGACTTCCAACACAGCGCCAGCTTCATCGCTTCTGTCTAATCCGACAGCCAATGATCTTCGAAAAGGTATTTTGTGGGCAGAAGTGTTGGGCGAACCACGCGCCAAAAAGAAGCATTCCTCTGGACGCACCTAATACGGTAAAGTTGCGATTTTGATATGGCTTGCTTACCGGCTTTTCCGTTACGAACGGAAAGGTCGGTTTTTTATTACACAAAGCTAAAAAGCCTGCCCGAAATCTTTTGCATGGGGAGTCCGACAATGGTAAAGTTGAAGCATAACCATCTATCTCAAAACGGGGAACGACACTGACTACATCGATTAAGGAGACTGAGAGCTTTTGACAGAACAGACGAGAAGTATTAAGATCCCGCTACACAACGCGGGGGAAGGTTTGGCCCTGTTTGGCCCGCAAGACACCTATCTCAAGCTGATCGAGCGTCAATTTGAAGCGCGTATCGACAGCCGAGAAGAAGAAATTTCGGTGCACGGACCTGCGCAGGATACAGATCAATTAGAGCATCTGTTTGACGTACTGCTTCAATTGGTACGCAACGGTTATAACTTGACGGAACGCGATGTACAATATGCACTTGATTTGGCAAAAGATTTCCGAGCCGATCAATTGCTGGATTTATTCAAAGGCGAGATTGCGGTGACGTTCCGTGGAAAACCTATTCGTCCGAAAACAATCGGTCAAAAGCATTATGTAACGACAATCAAGAAAAAAGATATCGTATTCGGAATCGGCCCTGCCGGTACGGGTAAAACATATTTGGCTGTTGTATTGGCAGTAACTGCACTCAAAGAAGGCTTGGTTAAGCGAATCGTACTGAGTCGACCGGCTGTTGAAGCTGGCGAAAGTTTAGGCTTTTTACCGGGTGATTTACAAGAAAAGGTCGATCCGTATCTACGTCCGCTTTACGATGCACTCTACGACATCATGGGAACGGATCAGGTCGCTAAAGCACTGGAGCGGGGTCTGATTGAAATCGCGCCGCTCGCGTATATGCGTGGACGTACTCTTGACGATTCGTTCATCATTTTGGATGAAGCTCAAAATACGACGCCTGAACAAATGAAAATGATTTTAACGCGTCTTGGATTTGGCTCGAAAATGGTCATTACAGGCGACGTCACACAAATCGATTTGCCACGTGGCAAAAAGTCGGGTCTGGTGGAAGCACGTCTGGTATTAAATAACATCTCGGACATTGGTTTTGTGAGTTTTGCTCAAGAAGATGTTGTCCGACACTCGTTGGTTCAAAAAATCATTGTGGCTTATGAACAAGCGGCAGAAAGCATCGAGTAAAAGGCTGTTTTAGGAGTCTAATACCGGAGGTTCTTCCCTATGGCTTCAAAAGAAAAATGGAAAAGCAAAACTAATCCTACATCGACTGGCTGGAAAAACAGCGGCGTTTTCAAACTGATTTTATTTTTGCTTTTGACGCTGATGTTTTTTGTAGGGCTTTATCCTAAGCTGATGCCTGAGAAATACGATATTCAGGTCAACATGCCAAGCGATAAAGAAATTTTGGCTCCTTCCCAGATTCCCAATAGCAAAGCGACGTTGCAAGCGCAAGAAGAAGCCGCAGACAAAGTTCAACAAGTCTATCGGATTTTTTCTCTTCGTAACGACACGCTAGTCAGTCAGCTATTGGATCGTATTGATACACTCAATCAAGACGATCAATTGACGGAAGCGAACAAGATCGATATCTACAAAGAAGAATTGCCGCAGCGAGTCAGTCAATTTATGACGAATTCGATTCGGAACAGCGGTAATAACGGCGCTTATTCCGCGGCTTTGCTGCAAGAAGTTCGAACACGTGTCAATGAACAAGAATACGATATTCCGGAAGAAACGTTCTATAAGATTCCTTCGCTGACGTCTTCGCAGATCCAGCAGATGAAATCGGAAGCGACCGGAATCGTTTCTCGTCTGATGAGTGATCAAATTACCGATGCGCAGACAGCAAGAGCCCAAGTGGCGGAGTTTGTAAGTCGGAGTACGCTTACGGATCGGACTTCGCGCGAAGTCGTGCAAGAACTTATCAAGCTTGCGATTACACCCAACCGTTTTTACGATGAAGAAGCGACGAAAGAAGCGGCGGTGCAAGCTCGGGAAAACACCGAAACCGTCTATATCGAGCAAGGCGAGGTATTGGTGCAGCGCGGCGAGTTGATTACGCAAGATATGTACAATCTGTTAAAAGAAAACGAAATGCTCAAAACCGAAATTAATTATTGGCCGCAATTCGGTCTGTTGCTTCTTTCTGTATTGCTCTCGTTTGGATTGTTTTTATTTACGCGTCAAGGCGGAACCGAATTCCGTTACGAAAACCCGCAGCTGCTAATGATTGCGCTTATTTATTTTATTATGCTCATTGCGATGCACTTAACGGCTTTGGTACAAAGCGACACGTCGAAGTTCGTCGGGTATCTGGCTCCTGTGGCGATTGGCTGTACGTTAATCGCATTGCTGCTTAACAATTCGTTTGCTTATTTCAGCGCTATCATTTTTGCGATCTTATCCAGTATCGTGCTGAATGCCGGGCAGTCCGGTAGCGAAATCTTTGATTTCCATTTTGGTTTGTATACATTGGTTGTATCGTATGCAGCGATCTTCACGGTTCATCGTGCCAGTCAGCGTTCAACCTTGCTTAAAGCAGGGATTATGGTAAGTTTGTTTGGCGCAATCACCGTGCTGGCGTTATCGCTGATCGGAGATGCCGATTTGAACCGCGAAACGATCTTGTATCCGGTTGCTTTTGCACTGGCTTCGGGATTGCTAACAGCTATTTTGGCGATAGGTTTGATGCCGTTTTTCGAAGTCACTTTCGGGATTTTGTCCGCACTCAAATTGGTCGAATTATCGAACCCGAACCATCCGCTACTGCGTAAATTGTTGATCGAAACGCCAGGTACTTACCATCACAGCGTAATGGTCGGGAATCTATCGGAAGCGGCAGCCGAAGCGATCGGTGCAAATGGTCTGCTTTGCCGAGTGGGATCGTATTATCATGATATTGGCAAAACGAAGCGTCCAAGCTACTTTATCGAAAATCAAAATAATATTGAAAACCCGCACGATTCGATCGATCCGAAGCTGAGCAAGTCGATTATCGTCGCGCATGCCAGAGATGGCGTCGAGATGCAAAAAGAATACAAGTTACCGAAGCGGATTCGCGATATTGCCGAGCAGCATCACGGAACGACGTTCTTGTACTTCTTTTATCAAAAAGCGATGAAGCAAGCGGAAGAACGCGGCGTAGAACCTGATTTTACGGAAGCTGATTTCCGTTATCCGGGTCCAAAAGCGCAGTCGAAAGAAGCGGCTGTGGTCGGTATTGCGGATAGCGTCGAAGCTGCGGTGCGTTCTCTGCACAAACCAACGATTGATCAAGTCGAATCGATGATCGGAAAAATCATCAAAAGCCGTTTGGACGATCAACAGTTCAATGAGTGTGATATTACGCTCAAAGAACTTGACGTGATCGCCAAAACGCTTAAAGAAGCGGTCATGGGTATTTTCCATTCGCGGATCGAATATCCCGAAGAAGATAAACCCAAAACAAAGGAGAACTGACGTATGGGTCTGCAACTGGAATGGAGTAACGAGCAAAATCAATACGAAATCAGCGATGCGCTGATCGCCCAATTCAATCAATTGCTGACTGCAGCAGGTGAAGCGGAAGGCGTGACCGAGGGCGAAGTCGCTTTGACTTTTGTCAATGATGAAGAAATTCACCGTTTGAACAAAGAGTTTCGGAATATCGACCGTCCGACTGACGTACTTTCGTTTGCTATGCGCGATTCGATGGAAGACGAGCAAGAAATTACGTACGAAGTCGAGCAAGAAGATGAAGTGGGTCCTGAATTTGACGAAATGCTAGGCGATATTATTATTTCTGTGCCGCGCGCCATTGCGCAAAGCGAAGATTATGGACATTCGGTTGAACGAGAACTGGGTTTCTTGTTCGTACACGGATTTTTACACTTGCTTGGATATGACCATCAGACAGCTGAAGATGAAGCCGTAATGATGGGTAAGCAAGAAGCCGTGCTCCAGCAAATTGGATTGACACGCTGATGGATAAGCGGCGTACTTGGGGAGATGTATTCCGGAATGCTTGGGATGGGGTTCGGGCAACAGCTTCGACAGAGCGGAATTTCAAAGTGCATCTGGCGCTATGCGCAGCTGTATTGCTTCTAGGTGCGCTGCTGCGTGTCCCCCGATTGGACTGGGGACTGCTATGCTTGGCAATCGGTCTTGTTCTTTCTGCCGAATTGATGAATACAGCTGTAGAAGCGGCTGTGAATCTAACGGTCGGAGATCGGCTTCATCCGCTAGCGAAAAAAGCGAAAGACGCTGCCGCGGGAGCCGTATTGGCTTCCGCGTTTTTTGCCGCTCTGATCGGCTTAATTGTGTTTGTTCCGCCTCTTTTGCGTTTGGCAAAAGCATTGAATTGGATGTAATCAGATAAGAATGCTGTTTAAAGGTCTGATAAGTTGCAATAGAGACTGGTCGTAGGCGCTGTACGGATGTACAATAGAGTTCCCTTTCATAAGATCGAAAGCGGGAAGACGAATAAGCTTAGCAACAAGCCGAGAGGGGCAACGCAACTATGACGATCGATTCAAACGCTTTGATTCAAGAAGCGATTCTCGCTCGAGAAAAAGCCTATGTTCCTTATTCAGGGTTCAAAGTGGGAGCAGCTTTGCTTGATGATCAAGGGCAGATTCATCACGGCTGTAATATTGAAAATGCAGCTTATGGCCCTTCCAACTGTGCAGAACGAACAGCATTGTTCAGCGCGGTTGCGCACGGTCATAAGCCAGGCAGTTTTACGATGCTTGCTGTCGTAGGAGATACAGATGGCCCGATTGCGCCTTGCGGCGTTTGTAGGCAAGTACTGGTGGAATTGTGTAAACCGGATATGCCGGTATGGTTAAGTAATCTAAAAGGCGATACTCGTCAAACGACGATTAAAGAATTGTTGCCGGATGCTTTTGGACCATGGGATTTAGAGAAATAACAAGGAGGGCTATTATGGAAAACAAAAAAGGATTCAAATCCGGATTCGTCGCGATTGTCGGTCGACCTAACGTCGGCAAATCGACACTGATGAACCAAATTATCGGGCAAAAGATTGCGATTATGTCCGACAAGCCGCAAACCACACGTAACAAAATTCACGGGGTCTACACCGATGCAGGAAAACAGATCGTTTTCCTCGATACGCCGGGTATCCACAAACGTCAGTCAAAGCTCGGCGATTTTATGAATAATACGGCGCTGAATACACTGGGTGAAGTAGAAGCGGCGATGTTTTTGATCGATGCAGCAGAAGGAATCGGCGGCGGAGACCGTTACATTATCGAGCAGCTTGCCAAGATCAAAACTCCTGTCTTTTTGATTTTGAATAAAATCGATCTGGTTGAACCGGAAGCTCTGTTGCCTCTGATCGACACGTATCGTAAATTGTACGAATTTGCGGAGATCGTTCCGATTTCTGCGAAGTTCGGCAGCAATGTAGATACGTTGATGGAGCAATTAGGCAAATATTTGCCGCAAGGCCCTCAGTATTATCCGGAAGACCAAATTACCGATCACCCCGAGCAATTCGTTATTGCCGAATTGATTCGTGAAAAAATTCTGCAAATGACACGCGAAGAAATCCCGCACTCGATCGCAGTGACCATCGAAAGCATGAAAGTACAAAATAACGGCGTAGTCGATGTAGGTGCTGTTATTTTCGTCGAGCGCGACTCGCAAAAAGGGATCGTGATCGGCAAACAAGGCGCGATGCTAAAAGAAGTCGGTAAACGCGCACGTCAAGATATCGAAAACTTGCTCGGTTCGAAAATTTTCTTGGAACTATGGGTTAAAGTCAAAAAAGATTGGCGTAACCAAGACCGCGTACTCCGCGATCTGGGCTTCCACCGGGACGCCTAGATGTTATACCGGCTCGAAGGAATCGTAATCCGGGCGATGGACTATGGGGAAACCAATCGAATCATCACGCTTTGTACCCAAACACATGGCAAGATCGGCGTGATGGTACGCGGCGCGAAAAAAGTCAAAAGTCGTCACGCTTCGTTAACGCAGCCTTTTACGTACGGCATCTTTAGTTTTTTTCGAGGCGGAAGCGGGCTGGGGACGTTGAACGACGGCGAAATCTTCGAATCCAATCATAAACTTCGCGAAGATTTAGTGATGGCGGCTCACGGGGCTTATGCGTGTGAGTTGATCGATCGCGGCTTGCAAGACGAAGATACCGGTAGCTTCTGGTTTGAGCAGCTTCATGCTTTTTTGAATGGAATGCGTGAAGGCAAAGACCCCGAAGTCATGATTCGCCTATTTGAAATGAAGATTTTGCAAGCTTCGGGTTATGCGCCTGAACTTGAAATATGCGCAGCCAGTCAACGACCTGTCGAAGGCGATGCGTATATCAGTCCCCGGCTTGGCGGTGTGCTGAGCGTGCCGTTTCGAGCTGCCGACCCGTATGCGGTTCCGGTTACAGCGCGAACGTTGTCTTTGTTGCGTATTTTCGCCAAGCTTGATCTGCGGCGTCTCGGGAATGTAGACGTAAAACCGGAAACGAAAGCCGAGCTTAAAAAAGTGCTGGAAGCGTTTATGCGCGAGCATATCGGGATGAATTTGAAATCGAAGCGATTTCTTGATCAACTGGACAATTACGGCTTTGACAAATAAGCATTGCGACCGTACAATAAAGAAATTATTGCTGAGTGTTTGGCAACGCGTTGAATGGAAAGCATAGAGATCGAACTGCGGTTTTGAGCAGCGAGCCGGGGAGAGTGTAAGCCCGGACAAACCGTGATTTCTATGATTCGGCATTTCCAGGAGCGAGTCAAATAACGGCATACGGAAAAGAGGAATGCGAATCGTGACGTTTGATCGTCACCGCGCATTCAAGTAGGGTGGAACCGCGGGTGTAATTTGCTTAACTGAGTCCGAACTGGCGTTCAACTTTGAACGTGTGACGGAGTTAAGCAAAAGGGAATGCATCGAAGATGCAACCAACTCTCGTCCCTACGTCTGTCTAATCAGGCGTAAGGACGGGAGTTTTTTGTGCATTTTTTAACTTTTCAAAAAATTAACCCGTCTGCTCAGCCGATCCAATTTGCAAAGGAGTGCTTATAATGAATTTTCAACGCATGATCTTGACGCTTCAGCAGTTTTGGGCGGATCAAGGATGTATTAACGCGCAGCCTTACGACACAGAAAAAGGCGCTGGCACGATGAACCCAATGACGTATTTGAGATCGCTTGGACCGGAACCGTGGAAAGTGGCTTATGTTGAACCTTCTCGTCGCCCTTCCGACGGACGTTATGGCGAAAACCCGAACCGTCTGTATCAGCATCACCAATTCCAAGTCATTATCAAACCTTCGCCGGACAATATCCAAGAGTTGTATTTGGAAAGTCTCAAAGCGCTTGGCGTTGATCCGTTGATCCACGATATTCGTTTTGTTGAAGATAACTGGGAAAACCCGACGCTTGGCTGTGCGGGTCTCGGTTGGGAAGTCTGGCTGGACGGTATGGAAATTACGCAGTTCACCTATTTCCAACAAGTCGGCGGGATCGAAACAAATCCGGTAGCTGTCGAAATTACGTACGGTATGGAGCGGCTGGCTTCGTATATTCAAGACAAAGAAAACGTATTTGATTTGGAATATGTAGAAGGCATGACGTACCGCGACGTATACGGTCAAGCGGAATACGAACATTCCAAATACACGTTCGAACTGTCAGATGTGAAGATGTTGTTCACGTTGTTCAATATGTACGAGCAAGAAGCGGCGCGTGCGGCAAACGAAAATCTGGTGTTCCCGGCTTACGATTATGTATTGAAATGTTCGCATACGTTCAACTTATTGGATGCGCGCGGCGCAATCAGCGTCACCGAGCGTACCGGATATATTACAAGAGTTCGTAACTTGGCACGTAAAGTCGCTGCGGCTTATGTGGAAGAACGCGAAAAATTGGGATTCCCGCTTATTAAGAAAGGAGAGGAAGCGTAATGGCAAAAGATCTGCTACTTGAAATCGGGCTTGAAGAAGTACCGGCTCGCTTCCTGCGCGCTGCGATGAACCAATTGCGCGAGAAAACGGAAAAATGGTTGGACGCGTCGCGTCTGAGTTACGATAAAGTCGAAGCTTATGCAACGCCTCGCCGTTTGGCTGTATTGGCACGCGGCGTCGCAGAAAAGCAAGAAGACGTGAATGAAGAAGTCAAAGGCCCTTCGCGTAAAATTGCACAAGATGCAAACGGCGATTGGTCAAAAGCCGCTCTGGGCTTTGCTCGCAGCCAAGGCGTCGATGCCAGCGACTTCACGTTCAAAGAACTAAGCGGTGTTGAATATATTTACGCAACGAAAAGCCTGAATGGACAAGAAGCTTCCGCGTTGCTGCCAGAAGGTCTGAAAAGTATCATTTCGTCGCTGACGTTCCCCAAAAATATGCGTTGGGGCGCTTACGATTTCCGCTTTATCCGTCCGATCCGCTGGATGGTAGCGCTATTTGGCGAAGAAATCGTGCCTTTTGAAATTACAGACGTAGAAACGAATCGGGTATCTCGCGGACATCGTTTCCTCGGAAGCGAGACTTCGATTGCGAAAGCTTCCGATTATGTCGAAAATCTGCGCACTCAGCATGTTCTGGTCGATGTGGAAGAACGCGAAGCTTTGATTCTCAAACAAATTCGTGATCTTGCTGAAGCAAACAACTGGAATATCGCGATCAAGGAAGATCTGCTTGAAGAAGTATTATTCCTGGTCGAAACGCCTACAGCGTTGTTCGGTACTTTCGAAGAATCATTCTTGAATATTCCGCAAGAAGTGCTGATTACATCGATGCGTGAACACCAACGGTATTTCCCGGTGTTGGATGCTGAAGGCAAGCTTCTTCCATTCTTCGTAACCGTGCGTAACGGTGATGCCAAATCGCTGGATATTATCGCAAAAGGTAACGAAAAAGTACTGCGCGCCCGCCTGTCCGATGCTCAGTTCTTTTATGAGGAAGACCAGAAAGTCGCGATTAGCGACGCATTAGCAAAACTTGAAAATGTCGTGTTCCATGAAGAATTAGGTAGCACAGGCGATAAAGTGCGCCGGATTCGCCAGACCGCAGACGTGATCGCTTCGAAGCTGAATCTGGATGCAGATGCCGCGCAATCCGTTAGCCGCGCTGCTGATATTTGCAAATTCGATTTGGTTACGCAAATGGTCTACGAATTCCCTGAGCTTCAAGGCATGATGGGTGAAGATTATGCACGCAAAGCGGGAGAAAAAGAAGAAGTCGCTCGCGCTGTATTTGAGCATTATCAGCCGCGTTTTGCAGGCGAATCGGTTCCGGCTTCGATCGTCGGATCTGTCGTGAGTTTGGCGGATAAAATGGATGCAATCGTCGGATTTTTCGGTATCGGCATCATTCCTACGGGTTCGCAAGATCCTTACGCGCTCCGTCGCCAAGCAGCAGGTATCGTTCAGATCTTGCTCGATCATCACTTGGAGTTGACGCTGGATCAATTGTTCGATATTTCGATTTCGGTACATGAACAAGCGGGCAACCTCAAGCATCCTGCCGATAAAGTTCGTCAAGACCTGCATGATTTCTTCGAACTTCGTGTGAAAAAATTGCTGTCGGATTCGCTGCGTTATGACGTAGTTGATGCGGTTATCGCTGGAGGCTTCGGAGATATTGCCGCAGTCGTGGCTCGCGGTCACGCGCTGATGGACGCTGTAGAGCATATGGACGACTTCAAAACGACGGTCGAGTCCTTTACGCGTACCGGCAACTTGGCGGCAAAAGCCGAGCATCTGGAAGTGAAACCGGAGCTGTTCGAAGAAGAAGTGGAACGTGAACTTTATCAGTCTTATGAAAAAGTGTCGAAGCAGTTGTCGATGGAAAGCAAGCTTGGACAAAAAGATCAATCGAAGTCGCAATTAGAAGCGCTGGCGAGCTTGAAGCAACCGATTACGGCTTTCTTTGACCGGGTAATGGTAATGGCAGAAGATCCGCAAGTACGCGCCAATCGACTGGCTCTGCTTGGGAACATTGATCGCGATCTGAAGCAGTTTGCTGACTTTGGAAAGTTGGTTTGGCAGTAAGAACCGTGTAAAATAAAAGTAGCCTCTTGCTTTTTGCGCCAATTGAATAATGAATCGATACGGAATTTTTCCCGCGCAGAGAGCAAGACCGGCGTTTTTACATCAGCACCGGAACCCCTGTTTCTCTTTTGCCTGATTCAAAGCAAAGAAAGTGTTCTTCGCTTATGGATCGGCAGTTAGCGGGAAACGTTCCGTTTTTCGCATAGCTCAACGTGCACTTGCAGATTACGGAAGGAGGATGCTTTGGACAGCCCAAAGATGCGCGTTTTGGTAGACGCCGATGCTTGCCCGGTCAAAAATGAAATCAAAATTGCGGCAAAGCAGTTTGACGTCCTCGTTATTCTCGTTTCTTCTTACGATCATGCACTACGCGAAGAAGAAGGGATTCAAGTCGTGAAAGTCGACCGCGGCAAAGAAAGTGCCGATCTGTATATCGTGAATCATCTGCGGGCAGGCGATGTGGTCGTCACGCAAGATTATGGATTGGCTGCTCTTGTGCTGGCAAAACGTGCTTACGCGTTATCCGAGCGCGGCGTCATCTACGATGCAGATAATATCGAATTTTTGCTCGATCGCCGTCATACTAGCGCTAAAATACGGCGCGGAGGTGGCAGAACGAAGGGTCCCAAGAAATTCACGACAGAAGATCGAGATACTTTTTCGGAAAAATTTTTAAAACTTTTACATGATTTGCAGGATAAGCATTAGGTACAGCGAATATTATTTTCATTAGAAGGTGGTTATCATGAGTACGGAATACGGAAATATTCCGGAGGAAACGATTGATGCGGTGCTCACGCAGCACGATATCGTCGATACGGTTGGCAGACATGTACATTTGACCAAACAAGGGAAGTATATGAAAGGCCTATGCCCATTCCATTCCGAAAAGACCCCTTCTTTTACGGTGACACCGGATCGCCAAATCTTCTATTGCTACGGCTGCGGCATGGGGGGCAACGCCATCAAATTCAGGATGGAAATCGAAGGACTTTCTTTCCCCGAAGCTGTGAAGATTATGGCAGAAGAGGTTCATATCCCTTTCCAAAGCAGTGAAGGAAAAGCGGAATCGCCTCAAGACCGAGAAACTGGACGTCTCCTTCAAGCTTATGAATGGAGCGAAAAATTCTATCATTTTTTGTTGAAAAACACAGAGCACGGCCGTCCGGCGCTGGAATATCTGCGCGGGCGCGGTATCGGCGACAAAATGATCGACCAGTTTGGTATCGGATTTGCGCCGGATCGTTGGGATACGCTGGTTCAATTTTTGGATAAGCGTTCGTTCGATTTGACGGAGATGGAAAAAGGCGGGCTGATTTCGGCAAAGCAAAACGGAGACGGATACGTCGATCGTTTTCGCGGACGAATCATGTTCCCGATCGCCAATCGAAGCGGGAAAACGATTGCTTTTGCCGGGCGTATACTCGGTGAAGGGCATCCCAAATATGTAAACTCGCCGGAAAGTCGATTGTTCAATAAAAGTCGGGTGTTGTACAACTTCGGTCAAGCGCGAAGCGCGATCCGTAAGCAGCGGCAAGCTGTATTGTTCGAAGGATACGGCGACGTGATCGCAGCGTGGGAAGCCGGCGTGCATAACGGTGTCGCTACGATGGGCACTTCGCTCACGGATCAGCATGCGGCATTAATCAAAACCACGGCAGATGAAGTACTGGTTTGTTATGACGGAGACAATGCCGGTCAACAAGCTACGCTGAAAAGTATTCCGATTTTGGAGCAGGCAGGTCTACAAGTTAAGATTGCGATGCTTCCAAGCGGCGTAGACCCCGACGATTATATTCGTTCGAACGGCGGCGAGCGTTTTATGCGCCAAATCGTAGAAGAAGCCGCATCGACGACAAAGTTTCGTTTATCGAATCTGCGGCGCGGTCAAAGACTTTCCGAAGAAGGTGGAAGAGTCGATTATGTCAGAGCGGCTTTGCCGGTCATTGCGGCTTTGAATTCACCGACTGAACGCGAAGTCTACCTGCGCGAACTTTCTTCCGAAGTCGATGTTTCTTTCGAAAGTTTGAAACAAGATTGCAATTTGATGCGTCAAGAACAGAGTAGACCGGCTCCGGGTCAAGAAGATCCCGGCCCTATGTATTCCGGCTCCGAACCTGGAGGATACGGTGGATCGTATAGTGGCAAAAGCCGAGAACGCAACGATTATGCCAACAAAGGTGGATATGGGAAAAAAGGAAACTTTGGCGGCGGCAATCGCAATCAGCAAAACGCCGAAGATAACTTCTTTCCTCAAGAACGTCGTGTACGTGTCAATCGCGATCTGTCACCGGCTTATCAGACCGCAGAGCGCCGCTTGCTGTTCTTGATGCTTCAAGATCGCCAAGCTTCCGATTATGTGGAGCGCAGGCTTGGCAACGAGTTCAATATGCCTGAACATGCCGCGATATCGGCTTACCTGTATGCTTTTTACGCACAGGATCGCGAGCCTGACAGCAGTCGCTTTATTTCTTCTTTGCAAGACGAGAAGTTAGAGAAGACAGTGAGCGCAATTGCGATGATGGAAGGTCCACGCGACTGGAATGAGCAGGTTCTTGACGATTGCATCAGAGAAGTTCGCAAAGTTCCTCAATTACGAGGAATCGAGCGTAAACGCGAAGAGATGATACGTGCTGAAAAAGACGGCGATTTTCTGTTGGCTGCTCAAATCGCAAGTGAAATCATAGCCCTGGAACGGCAATAACGAACGAGTCTTAGGTTCAAATTCCAGGGAGGAGGGGGTCTCAGAATGGCGAACGAGGAACTTACGGGATTGGAAGGCGAACAAACTCTTGATCAGGTGAAAGAACAACTGATCGAACTGGGCAAAAAAAGATCGCATCTTAGTTATAAAGAGGTTGCTGAGAAGTTATCGCCGTTCGATCAAGACCCTGAGCAAATCGAGGAGTTTTACGAACAATTGGGGGATCTTGGGATCGAAGTCGGAGACGAAAGCGACGACGAAGAAGAACGTCCACGTTCAAGAGGTGACCGAGACAGCAGTGAAGAATCGGAATTTGAAGACGATCTCGCACTGCCGCCGGGCATTAAGATCAACGACCCTGTCCGCATGTATCTGAAAGAAATCGGACGCGTCCCTTTGCTGTCGGCTAACGATGAAGTTGAATTGGCGAAACGAATTAAAGAAGGCGACGAAGAAGCGAAACGCCGCTTGGCGGAAGCGAATCTTCGGCTCGTTGTAAGTATTGCCAAACGCTATGTCGGACGAGGCATGTTGTTCTTGGATTTAATTCAAGAAGGCAACATGGGTCTGATCAAAGCCGTAGAAAAGTTCGACCACGAAAAAGGATTCAAATTCAGTACGTATGCGACATGGTGGATTCGTCAAGCCATCACTCGTGCGATTGCCGATCAAGCGCGCACGATTCGGATCCCGGTTCATATGGTTGAGACGATCAACAAACTGATTCGGGTTTCCCGGCAATTGTTGCAAGAATTCGGACGTGAGCCTTCGCCGGAAGAAATTGCTGCCGAGATGGAACTCAGTGTAGAAAAAGTTCGAGAGATTATGAAAATCGCTCAAGAACCGGTCTCGCTGGAAACTCCAATCGGCGAAGAAGATGACTCCCACCTCGGTGATTTTATTGAAGACCAGGAAGCATTAGCGCCGGCAGATGCCGCTGCCTATGAGCTGCTCAAAGAACAATTGGAAGACGTCTTGGATACGTTGACCGATCGGGAAGAAAATGTACTGCGTCTTCGCTTTGGTCTGGATGACGGGCGTACGCGTACGCTTGAAGAAGTAGGTAAAGTGTTTGGCGTAACGCGCGAGCGCATTCGCCAAATCGAAGCCAAAGCGCTCCGTAAACTTCGTCATCCAAGTCGAAGCAAACGACTCAAAGATTTTCTTGAATAGACTAGACATCAGACTGCCGAAGAGTTGCTTCGGCGGTCTTTTTTTGTTCATATAGGGAATCATTGGATAGTCGGAATCGTTTTTTTTCGGTACAATAAACACAAATTGATGCTGAGTCGTTTGTATGCGTAATCGTAGTGAAGCAACCTGCCGATATAAAAAATGAGAAGAGTATCCGCATAGATTGCGATACAAACACGGGGTTTCTATAAGGAGGAGCACTTTTGGAACGGGAAAAAAAGAGAGTCATCATTATGGAAATCGAAAATTGGCGTAAAAGTAAACTTTTGCCCGAGCATTACTGCGATTTTTTGTTAAACTTATATGATGACGAACAAACGCAGCCAAAGAAAAAAAGCACGTTATCTGTCTCGGCATTGCAGCAAGGCAATTTTAAATTGTGGGCATTGTCGTTTGTCAGTATCGCGTTGATTTTTCTGATCGGATTTTATTTTCCGATCTTGGATTGGCCGTTTCAAACAGCAGCGATTGCAGCGCTTGTCTCATTCTGTTACGGGCTCGGTACATACGCCAGAGGAAAAGCTTGGATGGGCGGTATGGGTGGGCAGATCTTGTATGCAATCGGAAGCCTTGTGTTGCTTGCGCTGGGTGCATGGATGATTCGACTTAACGGATGGCCGACCGAGATGGCAATGCTTGCTTTAATCGCCGTGTGTGCCGTCGTATGGTTGGCGATTGGAATGATCGTACCGAGTGGGCTGCTGCATTACAGCGGTTGGGGAGCTTTGATTTTGCTGTACGCTAAGTTTTTCGGACAAATGAATCCGTCTGTATCTTGGTCGATGCTCCAATTGCTTTGGCTTCCGCTTAGTGCGCTGCTGCTTTGGTTAAGTTGGCTGGCTCATCACAAAGCAAAGCGGTTTGCTTCGATTTATTTTGCAGTCGGTGTTACACTATGGTTTATGCCGGAAGTCGATGATCTGCTGCTGCGTCAACAAGCGCCGGAAGGTATTGTGTTATATATTTTGGGGAAATTGGCTGTAGCGTTTGTTTTGTTATTTATCTGGCGAAAAAAATGGATTGCGTGGGTGTCTGTATGAAATTATCTGAACGTTTGAATACGATTTGCAAATTAATTCCGCCGGGCAGTCGTCTGGCGGACATCGGTTCCGATCATGCGCTGCTTCCAACTTATGCGGTGCAAAATGGAGTTGTCGTTTCGGCAATCGCGGGAGAAGTGAACCAAGGGCCTTTTGATGCCGCAACCAAGCAAGTTGCCGAAGCGGGGCTTCAAAACAAAATCGAAGTTCGACTTGGAGACGGATTAGCCGCTATTCAAGCCGGAGAAGTCGATGTGATTACGATTGCCGGTATGGGCGGTGCGTTGATCGTACGAATCCTTACCGAAGGTCGCGAAAAGCTTATAGGTGTCCAACGTCTGATTTTGCAACCTAATGTCGGCGAAGATTTGGTTCGTCGTTGGCTGCTGGAAGAAGGCTGGTTGCTGCGAAGCGAACAGATTTTGCATGAAGACGGTAAGATTTACGAAGTATTGACGGGAGACCGCAGTAAAGTTGCAGAATCCGAAAATGCCAAACTGTATGCGGAAACGACGATCGGAGAACCGCCTGTGAAGCTGAGCCGCGAACAGTTGCTTCAGTTCGGGCCTTTTCTTGTGCAACAAGCTTCACCCGTTTTTCATGAAAAATGGATCGGAGAAATCGCGAAATTCGAGCGTGTAGCACGTTCGATGGAGCGCTCCGAAAATGAAGACGCCAAAGAAAAAAGAGCAGAGCTTGAACGTTATATCGAAAGTCTGAAGGAGGTGCTGGCATGTTTGCCAAAGGACAAACCGTTATTCAATTAATGGAGAAATTCGCACCGAAATCGCTAGCTGTCGACAATGACAAAATTGGCTTGCAACTCGGTACGTTAAATAAAGAAATCAAAAAAGTATTGGTCGCGCTTGATGTGACACCGGAAGTTGTGGATGAAGCGATTGAGCTAGGCGCGAACTTGATTATTGCGCACCATGCGATTATTTTCCGTCCACTGCCTCATTTGCGAACCGATACACCGATGGGCGCTTTATACGAAAAATTAATCAAAAACGATATTGCGGTCTATATCAGTCATACGAATCTGGATGTTGCCGAGGGCGGGATTAACGATTGGATGGCGGATCTGGTTGGAATCGTAGAACCTAAGCCGCTCGAAGAATTGCAAAGCGAATCGTTATATAAATGGGTCGTGTATGCACCGAAAACTCATGCCGAGCAGGTGTTAAATGCGATGCTCAATGCAGGAGCCGGAGCCATTGGCGATTATTCGCATTGTAGTTTTAGCGCGGACGGGACAGGAACGTTTCTTCCAGGGGAGTCTACGAAGCCTTTTCAAGGTAGCGTAGGGAAGCTTGAACAAGTCGAAGAAGTTCGACTTGAGACGGTATTGCCGGAAAGTATCCGCAGCAAAGCGATTCAAGCAATGCTGAAAGCTCATCCTTACGAAGAAGTCGCTTATGATCTTTATCCGTTAGAGCAAAAAGGCAAATCGTTTGGACTTGGCAGAATCGGAAAGTTGCAGCAACCGATGACTTTGGGTGAATTGACAGACGTCGTGAAAAAAGGATTCGACGTCCCGATGGCACGCGTAGTCGGCGATCCAAAGCGAACGATCAAAAAAGCAGCCGTGCTCGGAGGATCAGGTAGTCGCTATATTCACCATGCGATTCGTCAAGGTGCAGACGTATTGATTACGGGCGATATCGACTATCATACGGCGCATGATGCGTTGATGGCGGGGCTTACGATCATCGATCCGGGACATAATTCCGAAAAAATCATGAAGCTTGGAGTCGCGAACAAAATCGCGGCAGATCTTGCGGCAACCGGTAGCGAAACGACCGTTCACGCATCGGAGCCGAATACAGAACCTTTTAGATTCCTGTAAAGAAAAAAGACTTGTCACCTGTTGGTTTTTGCGATATACTAAGTGCCGTTGCTTAAGGGGAGTTTAACAGACAATCGCCGGTGTCGCGTAATGGCGGCACGGGAGGAAAGTCCGGGCTTCGTAGAGCAGGATGCTGGATAACGTCCAGTCAGCGCGAGCTGAAGGATTAGTGCCACAGAAATGGACCGCCGATGGCCGCTGCAAGGCGTGCACAGGTAAGGGTGGAACCGGAGTGTAAGAGACTCCGAGGGGCGCTGGTGACTTCGTCCCTGGTAAACCCCATCCGGAGCAAGACCTAATGAAACGCAGTTTTCGGCTTGCCGAAGACAGCCCTTGCTCGGGGTGCGTTTAGGTTGGTCGCTTGAGCCGTTTAGCAATAAACGGCCTAGACAGATGATTGTCGCTCAAAGCGGGAGGGTAGTTCCCGGCTGCACCGCAAAGTAGCACAGAACCCGGCTTACGGTAAACTTTCCGAACTAACGCAACCCAACAAAATTCTGGATCACCGAGTAATCGGCTTTGATACAGAAGACGTGAGAATTGTTTGCACGAACAATCCGATCGACGGCGTCCGCTTTCTTCATTTTTGAAGAAAGCGGACGCCGTTTTGCATCCTGATCATAAATACAAGTGATCATTATTATTTATCACTTACGCTTAAACGCTTCTACTTGGATGCTTTTGGTTTAAATTTATGCTACGATGGACGGAGCAAGAATTGGGTTTGCAAGGAAGCTCGATTCGCGCCGAGTGCGCGATCAAATATCAAGGGGGAAACGCCGTTATGTCAGGGCCTAACGTACAGAAATTATGTGAATCGACCAGAGAAAAGTTGAAAGCCGCCATCTTGAAAGTCGAAGCTTTTTTGAATGAGTATTCGCTACCTCAGCTTGCACAGTCACAAGACGAGGAAGAAGTCGCTTACTACAAAGGATTTTTATCTGATCTTCGCCATCTACTTGTGTTCTCGGAAACGTCCTCCGAAAAAATCGGAGTGCTGCTTCGCCGTGCCAATTTCGATGTGAATTCTGCGGAAGATACTCTGTACAAGGTGTACCATAACGTAATTAATAGCTTCTTTTATCCAAAAAATGAGTGCTATGCCGAAGACGGACGTTACGCGTATACGGGGCAAGAAGCGATTCGCTTCCGCAAACAAGTTGCCGCTCCGGCGCGTGAGATCATTCTCGACGTAACTAAAACATATGAAGAACTTCGTGACGATCTGGATTATTACGAGAGCGATTACTTGAGTCAGCGCCGGATGAGCGCTCCGCGTTCTTAATCAATTGAGTGAATTCCCGGAGAAGCGGTTCCTAGATCCTTTCGCTTATCCGGCTAACCGGAGCTAAGTTGGATTGAACACCGAAGAAAGGGAGTGCGAACAGATGATTATTGAACCGAAGACAGCCAAGCAGTTAATTGAATTCCAATGGATCGATAGTATGAATCTCGATAAATCTTCGCTAAACAATATGGCGCAAGGCAAGATCGATTCGTCGGTTTTTGCATCGCTATTACAGCAAAAAATGGAACAGTCGGGAACCACTTCGATCTCTGCGGAAGAATTGCTCAAAACGCTTGCGGCAATCTCGCTTCCTGCGGATCAGGTTGATTCTTTGACGAAAGGCGCGACATCGCTTGGCGGTGCATCGTCAGCTACTTCGTCTATCGAAAGTTCCGGAGCGAAGATTGAAATGCCGCAAGTATCGGAACCTACAGTTCGTTCAGGGACACCGAATTCCGGAGCTGCGCAGTATGCGGATATGGTACAAGCCGCTAGTGCCAAATACGGGATTCCCCAATCCTTGATTAATGGCATCATCGATGCAGAGTCTTCGTTTAATCCGAATGCGCAGTCTGGCGCAGGTGCCAAAGGTCTGATGCAATTGATGGATGGAACGGCTGCGGGTCTAGGTGTAAAAAATTCATTTGATCCCGAGCAAAATATCAATGGCGGTTCCAGTTATATCGCTTCGATGCTGATTCGTTTTGGCGGTTCGCAGCGATTGGCACTGGCGGCTTACAATGCGGGACCTGGCACATTGCAGCGTCTTGGCATTTCAACCGAAGCCGATCTGAATGCGAAATTCGACAGCTTGCCACGCGAAACGCAGAAATATATCGGTAGAGTCGAATCGGCTCAAGCCAAATATATCTAAGCGTATGCACAGAGGAAAAGATCAAAAAGGAGAAGAGTTTTCTTCCCTTTTTGATCTTTTTGTTGTTTGGAAAAATCATCGATACGCGTTAAGCTAGAGGAATCGAAGAAATGAAAGAAGGTTCAAAGCATGTTGAATTTCGATCATGCGGCATCGACGCCGGTCCATCCGGATGTGATTCGCACTATCGCCGAAGTGATGCAAGTGCATAACGGAAATCCATCTTCTATTCATCGTAACGGCGAAGCTTCTGCCAAGTTGCTTGAACGATCAAGGGAAGTTTGTGCAGGGGCGCTTGGAGGCGTGAAACCCGAAGAAATCATATTTACATCTGGAGCTACAGAAAGTAATAATCTAGCGGTAAAAGGAATGTTACTTGGACGAAGCGATGGCAGACGACATATAGTGACCACTACAATCGAACATGCTTCCGTCTATGAGAGTTGCAAACAAATGGAGCAGCTTGGGTTTGAAGTCACTTATGTAAAGCCCCAATTGGATGGAACATTATCGCCCGAAGACATTTTTGCTGCGGTGCGTAAAGATACAGTGCTTGTGAGCGTCATGCACGTTAATAACGAGACCGGAGCGGTGCAGCCTGTTACAGAAATAGGTCGCCAGCTCAAAAAGATTCAACCGCATGTCCGTTTTCATGTCGACGGTGTACAAGGTTTTGCTCAAGTTCCACTTGACCTTCGGGAAGCGGGCATTGATCTATATAGTTTGTCTGCACACAAACTTCGGGGTCCGCGCGGTGTAGGTCTGTTGTATATTCGGGAAGGAATCACTTTGTTCCCGCTTTTGTCTGGTGGCGATCAAGAACAAGGTCTTCGTGCAGGTACCGAAAATGTTGCGTCTATTGTTGGCGCAGCCAAAGCTTTTCGTTTAGTGTCTGAAAGTCGAACGGAACGGGCGGCAAAAATGAATTTGCTGCGAGAACAGATCATAGAAGCAGTGAATCAACATCCGACCCTAACTGTAACAAATCCACAACATCCTTCGCCGCATATCGTACATTTTACATTTCCGGGCTTGAAATCCGAGGTGATTCTGCATACGCTGGAAGGGCTTGGCGCGTATGTATCGGCTCAGTCTGCTTGTTCAGCAAAAACAGAAAAACCGAGCCGGGTGTTACTTTCGATGGGTCGAACATCCGAAGAAGCATTATCTGGCATTCGGATCAGTCTGGGCGATGAACACGAAGCCTACGATATTCAACAATTATCGAAAATACTGCATCAGGCTATAGATGTATTGCAACCGCTTGAGGGGAGAAAAAGATAACATGACAAAGAAATACGATTATTTATTGCTTCGTTTTGGCGAAGTTTCATTAAAAGGGCGCAATCGCGCGAGATTCGAAAAAGCAGCGGTCGAACATGTTCGAGCTTTAATTCGTCCATATCCAGATGTCAAAGTGCGCCGAGAATTCGGACGTATTTATGTCGATCCGGGTAGTCAACAAGTCGAGACTTTGATTCCAATCTTGACGAATGTATTCGGTATGAATTCGCTTAGCCCTGTCCGAGCGGTGCAACCCGAACTTGGCGAAATCGTTCGTGCTTCGGAAGAATTGATTGAAGCGATGGAGTTGAAAAAAGAAACGACATTCAAAACGAATGTACGCCGCGTCTGGAAAGGTTTCCCGCATTCTTCGCAAGAAAGTAATCCGTTGGTTGCTACGCCTCTGCTCAAACGTTTCCCTTTGCTTAAAGTGAATGTACGCGATCCTGAATTCGAACTTCGCGTCGAAATTCGAGACAATATCGCTTATATTTATGGCGAAGTCATTCCGGGTGTTGGCGGATTCCCACTTGGAACGAATGGTAAAGCATTGCTGTTGTTATCCGGCGGTATCGATAGCCCTGTAGCCGGTTGGTCGGCACTTCGTAGAGGGCTTGAAGTCGAATGTATTCATTTTCATAGTTATCCGTTCACCAGCGACAAAGCCAAAGAAAAAGTCATCGATTTGGCGCAAGGTCTAGCGGAGTATGCGGGTAAGATCAAATTGCATATCGTTCCTTTTACCGAAGTACAGACGGCATTTACCCAAATGGGGCAAGATAATCTGATGATTACGCTTATGCGCCGGGCGATGCTGCGGATTTCGACGAAAGTGGCTGAACGCGAAAAAGCATTGGCGCTTATTACCGGTGAAAGTTTAGGTCAAGTCGCGAGTCAGACCTTATCGAGCATGAACGTGATCGAGCGTGCAACCGAACTTCCGATTTTGCGCCCGCTTGTCATGACGGACAAAGACGAAATCATTCGTTTGTCGCGCCAGATCGGGACTTATGAGACGTCTATTTTACCGTATGAAGATTGCTGTACATTGTTTATCCCGAAATCACCAACGACTAACCCGAACCTTCGGATTGTAAATAAAGTAGAATCGGTGATGCCGACTTTGGAACAATTGATCCAAGAAGCGGCAGACGGAACAGAAACGATAGAACTGTTTGCCGGAGGAAGCGTCAAGCGCCGGGAAGAAGAAGATGCCAAAGCGGAGATCAAACAAGAGTGGTTTTAAGAATTGTCGGTAAAGTTTGCTGAATCACTGCATAAATGACGACAAAAATCCGATAACAAACTTGAAAGCAGCAAAGCTATTATTTTTTATCCACAGAGTAACAGGAGAATTCCGCAAGGAGAGAATGAGATGCCCAATAACGACAAAAAGGCGATCGGGATTTTTATTTTAACTGCCGGACTCATTATTCTTTTAGGGCAATGGGGTGTGTTTACTTTTCTGGGTAAGGTGTTCTGGCCGCTTCTCATCTTCATTCCCGGCGTTGTATTGCATTTGGCTTTTGCGACGCGGGCGTTTCCTGCTTGGGTATTGATTCCCGGAGGAACGCTTACTGTATACGGCATCGTTTTTTCTTTGTTTAATACATGGGGATTTCATCTGGTGGAGTTTTTGTGGCCGGCGTTTATTCTGGGACCTGGTATAGGGTTGTGCGAATATTCGCTTTTAGAAGCCAAACGTCAGAAAGGGATGTATTACGTTTCGCTCGCTTTGATTGGCTTGTCGATTGTTTTATTCATTTTCAGTTTACTTGGCCCCTTTTTTCTTTATGCGTTCTCCGTTATCCTGATTCTCGCAGGAGCTTGGCTGTTATTTTGGCCTCCGCCAAAAAGCGGCAAACAAAATGGGTGGCGCAAAATGTAAAAAAGCTTGAAATTTCATGAAAACCATGTATAATCAAAGGGATTGAGGAGCGTCGGCGGAGGTGCCGCACGCTTCTTTTGTGAGAAACCCCTGAATTTGTTTTTTAATATTTTTCATAGAGAAGGGAACATTCCATTCATGCATTCTAGAGAACAAATCCGTAATATCGCGATTATCGCCCACGTCGACCACGGTAAAACGACGCTGGTTGATAAACTGCTGCAACAATCCGGTATTTTCCGCGACCACGAGCAGGTTCAGGAGCGCGCCATGGACTCCAACGATCTCGAAAGAGAACGTGGCATTACGATCTTGGCGAAAAACACGGCGATTACTTATAAAGACTTCTTGATCAATATCGTAGATACTCCAGGACACGCCGATTTCGGCGGCGAAGTGGAACGTATCATGAAAATGGTTGACGGCGTATTGCTCGTTGTCGATGCTTACGAAGGTTGCATGCCGCAAACTCGTTTCGTATTGGGCAAAGCACTGGCGCACAACTTGACTCCAATCGTAGTTGTGAACAAAATTGACCGTCCGGCTGCTCGTCCTTCCGAAGTTATCGATGAAGTTCTTGACCTGTTTATCGAACTCGGTGCAAACGATCACCAACTTGATTTCCCTGTTGTTTACGCTTCGGCGTTGAACGGTACTTCGAGTCTTGATCCAGCGCAACAAGACGACAACATGCAAGCGATGTACGATACGATTATCGGAAACATTCCATCGCCAACAGAAAGCACAGTAGATCCGCTGCAATTCCTCGTAACATTGATGGACTACAACGAATACCTCGGTCGTATCGCGATTGGTCGCGTTAACCGCGGGGTGATTCGTCAAGGTCAATCGGTTGCGGTTATGACGCGCGAAGGCGGCATGAAGCAAGCTCGTATCGAGAAACTGTTCGGTTTCCAAGGTCTGAAACGCGTTGAGATCGAAGAAGCCGGCGCAGGCGATATCATTGCAATCGCGGGTATCAAAGATATCAATATCGGTGAAACCATTGCCGATCCACAAAAACCGGAAGCTTTGCCAGTTCTGAAAATCGATGAGCCTACACTGCAAATGACGTTCCTCGTGAACAACAGTCCATTCGCAGGTCGCGAAGGCAAATGGGTAACTTCCCGTAAATTGCGTGACCGTCTGTTCTTCGAATTGGAAACTGACGTGAGCTTGCGCGTTCAAGAAACCGACAGCCCGGATGCTTTCATCGTATCGGGTCGCGGCGAACTTCACTTGGGCATCTTGATCGAAAACATGCGTCGTGAAGGTTACGAAATGCAAGTATCGAAACCGGAAGTTATCGTTCGCGAAGTTGACGGTAAAAAAATGGAGCCAATCGAACGCTTGCTGATCGACGTGCCAGAAGAAAGCATGGGCGCGGTTATGGAAAGTCTCGGTATGCGTAAAGCCGAGATGGTCAACATGATCAACAACGGTACAGGTCAAGTACGTCTTGAGTTCTTGATTCCTGCTCGTGGTCTGATCGGATACCGCACGAACTTCTTGACTCTGACTCGTGGTTACGGCGTAATGAACCACGCGTTTGACAGCTACGGTCCTCTGATCGGCGGTCAAGTAGGTGGACGTCACCAAGGCGTACTCGTATCGACTGAAAATGGCAATGCAACCTTGTACGGTATCCTCGGCGTTGAGGATCGTGGTACTTTGTTCGTAGAACCGGGTGCAGAAGTTTACGAAGGTATGATCGTTGGCGAACATACACGCGATAACGACATCGTAGTAAACATTTGCCGCGAAAAACAATTGACTAACGTTCGTTCGGCAACAAAAGACGATACAGTCAAAATGAAAACGCCTCGTTTGTTCTCACTGGAACAAGCGCTTGAATATTTGAATGACGACGAGTATTGCGAAATCACGCCTAAAAACGTTCGTCTGCGTAAAAAAGTACTGCAAAAAGGCGAGCGCGAACGTGCGGAGAAACAACGCAAACAAGCTCAAGCTAACGCTTAATTTTTTGAAATCATCCAAACAATCGGTAACTTTTCCCGTTCTGCCTACGTCTTAAGACATAGCGCAGTTCGGTGAACAGGGTCCGCCGCCGGGGTGGCGTGCGGACCCTGTTTTCATTTGTGCGAAAGAACGCTTGCGTTTTTCGTGCCGATCGTACAAGAGAAGGAGCTGGAAATTATATGGCTAACTCAACAGGTGGCGGTTTGCCACCGCGTTCAACTGGAAACCGAGGACGTTCGACAGAATCATCTGCGCCTCGTCGAAGTGACGGAGGTTCAGGCAGTAACAATAAAGGACGTAAATCAGCTCCCAAGCGTCAAAAAAGCGGAGCGAAAAAGTTTTGGCAATTTTTCGCGATCTTTTTTGTTCTTTTGCTGGTCGGAGGCGGTGTTTACTTAGGATGGGTATATCAAAAAACGCAATCGATCGGCACAGCCGGAGAACCGGTCAAACCTGCTGATTCGCAACCGATTGCGATGGCATTACTCGGTACCGATTTCCGTTCGGAAACGGGTTCGCATCTCACGGACGTCGTGATGGTCGCTGCAATGAATCCGAACACGGATACTGCTACGATTGTATCGCTTCCTCGGGATACACGGATCGAACTTGAAGGTTATAAAGTTCGTAAAGTAAATGCGTATTATCCAACTTTCCTTGCGCAAGAGAAAAAAGGAGAACCGGAAGCCAAAGGCGCGATGCAGCGGATGCTTGGCAAATATTTTGATATCCCAATCGATTACGTAACCGTCGTGAATTTCCAAAGTTTGCGTGACATCGTAGATGCAGTAGGCGGGATCGATGTCGATGTGACGATGGATATGTGTTACAAAGATACCGCTGACGGTACAGATATCAATTTGAAAGCCGGTTCGCAAAAGTTGGATGGCAAAAATGCGCTGGATTATGTACGTTATCGGAAAACGAACTGTAATCCGCCGACGGCACCTTCTGACGACTTCAGCCGTAATCAACGTCAACAGCAAGTGATCGGTGCGATTATGCAAAAAGTTCAATCGTTTAACGTACTCACTAAATCCGGTTCGTTGATTGATGCTGTAGCAGATAACACCGAGACCGATCTGGAAAATAAGCAGATTTTGAATTTGGTTAAAACCTATTGGGATATTCCCAAAGAAAATATCAGCTTCCCGAAAGTCACAGGAAATTGGAAAAGCCCTTACGTGTATATTAGCGATAGTGAGCTTGCCGCGGCAAAACAAGCGTTGCAAGACGAACTTGCGGGTAAACACCAACCTGCCGCTGCGGCGACAAGCGAGTGATTGAATGCTTGATTGACGGTATGCTATAATCCAAAGTATATCCAGTCTAATCGTAGTATCAGACGCCGTATAGGGGGCTATGTGATGTCCGAAGCCGTTACGCAAATGACCGAATTTTTGTTTACGCAGCTGCAAAGCGATACGTTTGCGCTGCTGGCTACCGTTGATGCTGAAACAAACGGTCCGACTTCTACGGCAATTTCATGGATGTACGCTGCGACGCCTTCGACCATTCGTTTTGCGGTCGATCATCGTTCGCGTCTGGTTCGTAATATGTTAGTCAATCCGAAAGTAACCTTAACCGTCTTTAGCGGAGAAAAAATGTTTGCGATCAACGGCAGCGTCCGCGTTACGCAAAATCCGCTCGAAGATGTTCCTTTTAAAATGTGTTGTTTTGATATGGATGTAGAAGCGGTGAGAAATGCTTTGTTTTACGGCGCTCATCTGTCTTCGCCTCCTGCATTTACACGGAAGCTTGATGCGTATGCTGCCGAGCTGCTTGATAGCCAAGTGATGAATGCCATGAAAAAAGCCTAGCGGTTTACCGCGGGCTTTTTTTGTACACATTTAACACGAGAGGAGGTGGTGCATTCTTGGTATAGACACTTAATGAACCTCATGACGGTTCGTTAAGGGCTCACGGTTTGATTAAGCCTCGGGAGGGATTTTTCGTGAAAAAGCTATTTATACTCGATACCAACGTTCTGCTGCACGATCCCCGATCCATTTTTTCGTTTCAAGAACATGAAGTGATTATTCCGGCTACGGTGCTGGAAGAAATCGATTCGAAAAAAAGGCTTGCCGATGAGATTGGACGCAATGCTCGCAGTGTATCCCGAGAATTAGATGCGTTACGGGAACAAGGGCATTTGCACGACGGAGTGCCACTGGAATCGGGAGGCACACTCCGAGTTGAACTCAATCACCGCAGTTTCCAAAATATGCAGGACATGTTCGGAGAAGCTTCGAACGATAATCGTATTTTGGCAGTTGCGCTTAATTATCATAAAGAACAAGAAGAGTTGCCAGAAGAAGAAGCGCGTCAAGTCATTATGGTGAGTAAAGACGTTCTGGTTCGCGTCAAAGCCGATGTCCTTGGTTTGGTTGCTCAAGATTATATGACTGATCGTGCTTCAGACCCCGATGCGGGTTACGCCGGTTATATTCCGCTCAAAGCACCGGATCATTACGTCGATCAATTTTACCGTGATAAATATCTGTTCGTCTCGGATCTGGGAGAGCTTGCACCATCGCTTCATCCGCATGAGTTTGCGATTTTGAGAGACGAAAGCGAAAGTAAATCGGCACTGGTAAAATTGAATGCGGAAGGTAAACGATTAGAACCTTTATTCCAAGCGCACGATCCAGTATGGGGGATTATGGCTCGTAATGCGCAGCAACGTATGGCATTGGAGTTATTGCTAACCGATGATATTCCGCTAGTGACGATTACAGGCAAAGCCGGAACAGGTAAAACATTACTGGCTTTGGCGGCAGCACTGACGAAGGTGGAAGATGAGCGTAAATACAAAAAGTTACTGGTCGCACGCCCTGTCGTTCCAATGGGCAAAGATATCGGATATTTACCGGGCGAAAAAGATGAAAAGTTGCGTCCGTGGATGCAGCCGATTTACGATAACCTGGAATTTTTATTCGATACCAAAAATGCTGGAGACATCGATAAAATTTTGATGGGAATGGGCAGTATTCAAGTCGAAGCGTTAACGTATATTCGGGGGCGCTCGATTCCCGCACAATTTATTATTATCGATGAAGCGCAAAATTTATCGCGGCATGAAGTCAAAACGATTATTTCCCGCGTAGGGGAAGGCAGTAAGATTGTATTGGTCGGAGATCCGGATCAAATCGATCATCCTTACCTAGACGCGGCAAGCAACGGATTAACCTACGCAGTGGAACGATTCAAATCTCAAAAATTAGCCGGTCATATTCATCTGGAAAAAGGAGAACGTTCGAAACTTGCTCAACTGGCGGCAGATTTGCTGTAAATAGATAAGAAAAAACATGAAGAATCCGGGGTTGCTACCGGATTCTTTTTTTGGTTGAAAAAAGGATCGTTTGGTACAATAGGGAAAGTGAGGAATGGAGGGGACAGATCTGAAGCGGAAAAAACATTTCATCTTATTCGGCATATTATTACTTGCACTCATTAATCTGTCACCGTCGTTACCGGATAAATCGCAAACCGGTCTACGGCAACAACCATCTGAAAAAGAAAACGAAATCCAAAAAGCAAAGTCTGAACAGCCGTTACGTGATATTGAAGTGTATGTCATGATGGACGATCAAGAATTCCAAGCGCTACAGACTTTGAATAAAAATTACGAGCAACAAACCGATACGGTCGTGAGTTTGGTGAATATTGCTTCGGAGCAAGCTTACAAAACATACCGTGAAGCTTTTGCGGCTGGACGTGAACCGGATGTTTTGATGCTGGATGGAACTTGGGTCGCAGATTTTGCTTCATCGGGTCGCCTATTGCCTATTGATTTGTATGAAGGCGGAATGGCAGCCGCTTCGGATTCATTGTCTGTTTCCAATGCTTCGGTAGAATGGAATGGGTATCGTTGGGCAGTACCCTTGGATCTCGATCCTTACGGAGTCATATGGAATCCTGAACATTTTGCAGAAACTTCCGGAGATTTGCCTGAAGATACAGAAGCATGGAACGTGTGGGCAGAGCAACAAGTGACGCGGCTCGCACAGTCTGGATCAGAATCGCAGTCAGAATCTGTATCTAAGTCGATTTTAGGTTTTCCAGATGGTGACGTGCGTGCATTTGCAGCTTTGGTTTCGTTATGGAACAATCACAAATCAGAAGAAGCGAAGCAATCCGGATTAGCAGCTTTGGAATTGGCAGATCAATTAAGACCGTATACGCAATTCGAAGAAATGTCCGCTCAGGAAAGACAAATGCCTTCTTCTTTTCAATATGCCGTACAGTCTGGAGAATTGAGTTTGGCTGTAGAACCTTTATCCCGAATATCGGATGAAGAAACTTCCACGATGCGTGTAATGCCGATTTCTTCTATAGAAACAATTTCTTTGCGTGGTTTGAGTATTACCGCCAGTACCGATCGTTCACGCGAAGCTTCTTTATGGATTTCCTACATGACTAAGTTAGAAACGCAACAATCGTGGTATGAAACTACGGGACATCTTCCTGTTTTACGAGCGATTTATGAACAACCGTCTTTTACCGCTTTTCAACGTTGGTTACCTACAGAACCGATTGAACGTTCAGCGATCGAATCTCAAATAACAGCGAACTTCGAAAGTTCCTGGAGCCGTTCGTTAAAAAGTTTTTATGCTGGAGACGAAAATTATCAAAGTTTACTACGGTTTTTTCAATCCTAAAAGCTTTAAATAAACAAACGCCCTGTCCAATAGACACAGAGCGTTTGTTTGCGTACGGTGGATTTATAAAATTATAAAACTAATTGCAAAGCAATAGTTAAATGCCCTTGTTCCATATTGACTTCGTTGACTTTGACTGGAGCTACTTGCCCAGGGTAAAAACCTAGGTCGTATTTTTGTTCCAACTCGGTTGTAGTCGTTGCAGGAAGTTCCAACCCATTAAATACCAAGCGATCTACATGAAAAAGTACAGCATTTTGAGGTTCATTTTCTAACGTATAACGACCTTCAATTCGCAACGTTAATCGATCGCGCCGTCCTTCGGCTACAACCAGACCATTTTCGAATGTAAAAGCAAAGTCTTTAAAGTCTGGATTTCGAGAACGTAAAAATTCATTGAGTTCTTGATCCGTCAATTCGATCGTATATTTCGTTCCGAATCCCGAGACTTTCATTTTGCCGCTTTCTTGTAAGTAATTCGGCAATTCGTTGCTGGCAGCAGCGAGTTCAGCAAAATATTCATCTACTTCATAAAGACCGACATTATTCCAATACACATTTAGTTCATCGGCTAGACGCGTTAAACTTTGCGGATCGTCGCTTGAAAGTAATCCTTCATCAATATCTTGCTGCAAAGAGGCTAATCGTTGTTGTTGCTGTTCGATTCCGCTTTTCACTTGAGCCAGACGTTCTGAATTTTTTGCCAAAAGATTTCGACGATTTTGTAATTCATCCGTATCTTTTTGAAAACCGGCTAAGATTTGTTGATCATGCGAAATCGCTAAGCGATAGTACATGTAGACTCGACTCAATTCGCCGAATGATCGGGCATTCAGTAACGATAGCAAAAAAGGCCGTTGTTGTTGCATATATTGAGTGCGCACGACTGTACCTGTACGTTCCTGGTTTTCTGCAATACGCGTCTCTAAGTCCTTAATTTCTTCGTTCAATCGATCGCGCTGTTTGGCTAATTCTTGTTGTTCATTCGCAATCCGCTCCGTATCACGTTTTAATTCATTGACAGAAAGGGTGTCTTGCAGCAATTGGCGTTGCTCCGGCGTCCATTCGCTAGGCAAAGATTGCGCAGCACTCATTTGTAAACTTCCACTGCATAATAACGCTGTAGCGAGCAGACTGACGGTTAAACGTTTTGACAATGTAAATCCCTCGCTTTCCAGCACGTCTTTCGGCATATTTTATGTAGAATCATCTGTTATTTGGCTTTGCTATGATAAAATAAAGCTATTTGTGAAATGAGTTTGGCTAAAATGATTCATACTTTATTATAAAGCTGTCGGCTCTGATGTAAACGAAGGTTGAACTGAAAAAGTAAAACAGGAGGCACACCAATGAAGATTGAAGTGATAGGCGGAGGTTCGCTAGGTTTGTTATTTGCAGCCATAGCGGCAAAAGGAAGTGCTGACGTTCTGCTCTATACCCGAACCTCTCAGCAGGCGGAGCAAATTTCGACTTCAGGAATCGGGATCGAATATGTAGACGACACTCATGACTTAGTTACGGAAGGTATAAAGCTTGAAGCACGTGCTATAAACGAATTTTCTCCGTCTAATGAAGAAGGACGTTGGATCATCCTTGCGGTTAAGCAAAAACATGTAGATGCTGAGCTGATTGCTAAGTTACAACAAAATGTGCGAATCGGAGATCGACTATTTTGTTTGCAAAACGGAATCGGGCATATTGAACGACTTAGTCAAGCATTACCTCATATTCCGGTGTATGCAGCGATTACGACAGAAGGAGCTCGAAAATTAGAATCTTATTCCATCAGAAGGGCTGGGGTCGGGACAACAAGATTTGGACAAACGAACTCGACAAGCTTTTCTTCGGAAGAAGATAAACAAGCTGAACAATTCTTGATTGAAGTTTTCACAAAAGCAGGATTACCACTGGCTACGTCGAATAGTATTGAGACGGTTATTTATCGAAAGTTGTTGATTAATGCGATTATCAATCCGCTAACGGCTATATGGAAGATTGAGAACGGAGCTTTGCTACATAATGAATACCGAATATCGATCATGAAAGAAATTTTCGATGAAATTGTAGTGATTTATGAGGCTTCGGGTCTGTCAGCGCCTTTGTCTTGGTGGGATGATGTGCTTCAAGTCTGTGAATCTACAGCGGCCAATCGTTCTTCGATGCTGGAAGACGTGACGCGTGGAGATTCGACAGAAGTGGCATGGATCAGCGGTGGGATCGTAAAACTTGCTCATCGGTTTGGCGTAGCTGCTCCCTGGAATCAGAAATTATTGAACTTAATTGAAGGTATGAACGAAACAGAAAGTTGTTGAAAATAAGCGAGCAGGAGGCAAAAGATGATCCAAACTTTTTCCAGCGTATTGATTACTTTATGCATTTTGCCTTTCGTGCCGTTTATTTTGACTTACATATTTGAAAAAATTCTTAAAAAAACTTCGCAACAATCTTTTTATCAAGCTATAAATGTGACGATGCCTTTTCTTTTTGTGGCTGTAGCTGCACTTTATAACACCGTATTTAACTCTACTATTGGATTTTATGTTTGGTTATTAATTTTGCTTTTGTTACTTGGCATTCTTGGAGCTTTGCAAAACCGCAAGCGCGGACAGGTACAGTTGAGCCGTTTGTTGAAAGGATTTTGGCGAATCAGTTTTTTATTATTGGTTCCTTGTTATGTGTTATTCGGGATAATCGGCTTTATTTCGTATTTAATAAATAGCTGACATTGTGATGTTATATACATAAAAGATAATTTTGAAATGGGATCGTTTTTTACTGAAAAATCGTGCTTCAAGACAGGAAATGTGACAGAAAAAGAACGAAAAATGAAAAAAAACGTAAAATTCTGAAAAAAGGTTATAGATTTTTTTTGCAGTGCGGGGTATAATCAATAAAAAAATTAATCTTTTTTAGGGGGAAAGTTGCAGGATGAAAAAGAAAAGCTGGATGATGCTTGTAACGCTGGTTCTTGTAATCAGTATGGTCTTGGCTGCATGTGGAAGTGGTGCTGAAACACCAACTACAGGTTCGACAACACCAACCGAGAACTCGACGGGTGGAGAAACAACTACCGAACCGACAGATGCTAACTTAGCAGCTGACCAAACCCTGCACCTGAACTTGAGTGCAGAGCCGCCGACACTTGATCCGGCACAAGCTCAAGACAGCCAGTCGAACACTGCGCTGCGCTTCATGTATGAAGGTCTTGCAACAATCGACGGCGACGGCAACCCTGCTCCAGGCGCTGCTGAAAGCTGGGAAGTTTCCGAAGATGGTCTTACTTACACTTTCAAAATGCGTCAAGGCGCAACTTGGAGTAACGGTGACCCTGTAACAGCTAATGATTTCGTATATGCTTGGGAACGCGTACTGAGCCAAGAAACAACTCCGGCTCCAGTATATGCTTACCAATTGTACTACATCAAAGGTGCTGAAGATTTCAACACAGGTAAAACAAAAGACTTCTCGACTGTAGGCGTTAAAGCAGTTGACGAAAACACACTGGAAGTAACACTGGCTAATCCAACGCCTTACTTCTTGGGTCTGACTTCGTTCTACACTTTCTACCCTGTACACCAAGCTTCTGTTGAAGCTGACCAAGCATGGGCTTCTGACCCAAGCAAAATGGTTACAAATGGACCATTCACTCTGACAACTTGGACAACAGGTTCTGAGATGGATTGGACTAAAAACGACAAATATTGGGACGCTGAAAACATCAAGCTGACTAACGTTACAGCTTCGATCGTAAACAGTGGCGCAACTGAAACAGCTTCGTACCAAGGTGGAGAAATTGACTATGCGGGCGCACCAACTGGTGAAATCCCAACTGACCAAATTCAACCACTGTCTGAACAAATGCCAGAAGAATTCAAATTGACTGACATCGCTTCGACTTACTACTATGAGTTCAACACAAAAGAAGCACCGTTCAACAACGAGAAAATCCGTAAAGCATTTGCAATGTCTATCGACCGTAAATCTTTGATCGAGAACGTAACAAAAGCAGGTCAAACACCAGCATTTGGTTTCGTACCAACTTCGATCGCAGGTCTGAACAACCAATCGTTCCGTGATGAGTTCCCGGATTCCGGTTACTTCACAGAAGATGCAGCAGCAGCAAAAACAATGCTTGAAGAAGGTATGAAAGAAGAAGGAATCACGACTCTTCCTCCGATCACTTTGCTCTACAACACAAGTGAAAACCACCAAAAGCTGGCTCTGGCTGTAGCTGATATGTGGAAAAACACATTGGGCGTAGAAATTCAAACGAAAAACGAAGAATGGTCTGTATTCCTGGAAAGCAGAAAAACAGGCAACTTCCAAATCGCTCGTGCAGGTTGGTCTGCTGACTACAACGATCCAATGACATTCATGGATATGTTCGTAAGCGGTGGCGGTAACAACAACACTGGTTTCGCAAATAAAGAGTACGATGCTCTGATCGATTCAGCTTACAAAGGCGGTAACGACCCAGAAAAACGTATGCAAGATATGGCTGCAGCAGAAAAAATGTTGGTTCAAGACAACATGGTAATCATGCCTGTCTACTACTACACTCAAGCATCGCTGACTAAGCCTTACTTGAAAGGTGTAACAACTGACTTCTCCGGCGCAATCAACTTCACTCGCGCTTACCTGGAAGAACACTAAGATCGAAGATCTTAATAGGTGTAACCCAAGTTAATAACAGCTCGGGATATATATGGAATCACATATATATCCCGATTTTTTTGCATGTTCGTCAAACTTCCATTTTTGCTCTTGAATGTCTAATAATTAGGGTTGAAAATAATGAATGTGCAATTATAAATTAAGTAGGTTACTATTTAAGAATCACAATTGAGGAGGAGAGGTTCGCAGATGGCACGCTATATAACTAGCAAACTTATATATACGTTGCTCTCGCTGTTTATTTTGATCACAGCGACGTTTTTCTTAATGAAAGCAATCCCGGGCGATCCATTTATGTCCGAAAAAGAAGTGCCTGCTCCGATCCGAGCAAGATTGGAAGCACAATACGGTCTTGATAAACCGTTAATGACTCAATACGTCAATTATCTTGGTAATATCGTTCAAGGCGATCTTGGTATTTCGATGAAAAAGTTGAACCAAGACGTAGGTAAAATTATCGGTCAAACTTTCGGCGTTTCGCTTCGCTTGGGTATGATCGCGGTTGTCGTATCGACAATTGTCGGTGTGGCATTAGGTTTACTCGCTGCATTGTATCATAGGAAATTTATCGATAGTTTAGTTATGGTGCTAGCCGTCATCGGGATAGCCGTGCCGAGTTTCGTTATGGCATCGCTACTCCAATATTTATTTGGTCTTGAACTCAAGTTATTACCGATTACAGGCTTAAGAAGCCCACTTGGATATGTGCTTCCTGTAGCCGCGTTGTCGGCAGGTCCGATTGCGTATATTGCGCGTCTGACACGCTCGAGTATGCTTGAAGTTCTGAACGCCGATTATATCAAAACGGCGAAAGCCAAAGGTCTGAAATGGCCGGCGATCTTATGGAAGCACGTTATCCGTAACGGCATTCTTCCGGTCGTCACTTATGTTGGACCTATGACAGCTAACATCATCACAGGTTCGGTCGTTGTTGAACGGATCTTCGGTATTGGCGGTATCGGCAAAGTGTTTGTCGAAAGTATCACAAACCGGGACTATACGTTGATTATGGGTATTACGTTGTTCTACGGCATCATTTTGATGGCTGCACGTTTTGTTACCGATATCGTTTACGTATTAGTTGATCCTCGGATCAAACTGACTTCGGGTAAGGAGGGCTAAGCAAGTGGCGAATGACAACATAAATAAGCAGTCTCTTCCCGCTGTGACAGCGGCTGATTTCGAACAAGTTGATGTGAATCAACGTGAATCCGAAGTCATCAAGCGCGAAAGTCTTACGGCTTGGCGCGATACTTGGGAACGTCTGCGTCGCAATAAAGTCGCGATGACGGGTCTTTTCGCTCTCATTCTGATCGTTATTGCTTCGATCGTTGGACCTTGGATTTCGTATTGGGTGCATGGTTATGATTATCAGACGAATGATTTGCTTGCAACGAACCAAAAGCCTTCGGCTTTACACTGGTTCGGTACAGACGATCTGGGTCGCGATATGTTTGTAAGAACTTGGTCTGGCGCACGCATCTCGTTGATTGTCGGTGTGGCGGCAGCATTGATCGATTTGTTCATTGGTGTTATTTACGGCGGAATCATGGGTTACTTCGGTGGCCGCGTTGATACGATCATGAACAAATTCTCTGAAATTTTGTATGCAATTCCTTACTTGCTTGTTACAATCTTGTTGTTGGTTGTATTCAAACCAAGTTTGGGAACGATCATCTTGGCTCTGACGATTACAGGCTGGATTAATATGTCTTGGATCGTACGGGGCGAAATTATGAAGTTGAAAAACCGCGAGTTCGTACTCGCTTCCCGTTCGATGGGTGCAGGAACAGGCAGATTGTTATTCCGTCACCTGTTGCCGAATGCAAGTGGTCCGATCATCGTTACATTGACCCTGTCTGTACCAAGTGCGATCTTTGCAGAGTCGTTCCTGAGTTTCTTGGGCCTGGGCGTACAAGCTCCAGTATCGTCGCTCGGTTCGATGGTCGAGAACGCATTGACAGGTTGGATGTACTATCCATGGCGGATGTTCTTCCCGGCTGTATTGATCAGTATTATCATGCTCGCGTTCAACTTGCTTGGGGACGGATTGCGTGACGCATTGGATCCATCGCTCAAAAATAAATAATTCGCAGATTTTATAAAGAAGGAGGCGTCAGCCATGGGAACCATGACAGGTAAGAATTTGATTGAAGTCGATGGGCTGAAAAAGTATTTTAACGTAGGCGGCGGTAAAGTTCTCAAAGCGGTCGACAACTTGAATTTCTTTATTCGCGAAGGTGAGACGCTTGGCATGGTAGGTGAATCGGGCTGTGGTAAATCGACAGCAGGCCGTACGATTCTTCGGTTATACGAGCCAACAGCAGGTAGTGTCCGTTTCAACGGAACCGACATCTACAAATTGTCTCCGAATAAAATGAAGGCAATGCGCCGCGATATGCAAATGATCTTCCAAGATCCTTACGCTTCGCTGAATCCGCGGTTCACCGTATCCGATATTATCGGAGAAGCGTTGGATATTCACAAAATGGCAGGATCTTCGGGCGAACGCAAAAAGCGTATCGAAGAATTGCTGGATTTGGTTGGTTTGAACACGGACCACGCGACTCGTTACCCGCACGAATTTTCCGGCGGTCAACGTCAGCGTATCGGCATTGCACGCGCTTTGGCGGTTAATCCTAAATTTATCATTTGCGACGAACCGATCTCTGCATTGGACGTATCGATCCAAGCCCAAGTCGTAAACTTGTTGCAAGAGCTTCAAGATCGCCTTGGATTGACTTATCTGTTTATCGCTCACGATTTGTCGATGGTTAAACACATCAGTGACCGCGTAGCGGTAATGTACTTGGGTAAAATGGTTGAGCTTGCGGACAGTGAAGAACTGTACAGCAATCCTATCCACCCTTATACAAAGTCGTTGCTGTCTGCGATTCCGGTTCCCGATCCGGAAATCGAGTCGCAGAAAAAGCGTATCTTACTGTCCGCAGAAGGCGGCGGTCCGATTCGCTCGGCTGACGAAAAAACCGAAGAAACTTCGCTTGTCGAAGTATCGCCGGGGCACTGGGTAGCTATGCCTCATTAATCTGCGAATCAAGCAGAAGTCATTTTGCCACCTTTTCGAACGGATAACGTTCGAAAAGGTGGCTTTTTCTTTTTTTATTTCATCCTCTTTCTTTTGATAAGGAATGAAAGTTATTTTGACGACTTGAGAACGATTGGGTACAATCAAGAAGGGTTTAAGCAGATTTAGACAGGAGGCAAGGCCAGACATGAATGTCATTTTGCAGTCGCTTCGCAAGGGTTCGGTCTTGGGAGAAGATTACGTGCGTGGAGAACATGCACATGAATTATATGAATACGATCTAGGCGATCAGAAAAGTCTTGAGCGCCGTGCTTCATGGTTGGATACAGCCAACCGACCGAGTGCAGATCGACATGAGTTGGTTGAAGTTTTGCGATCCTACAATGAAAGCTATAATCATGATCCTGCTGTGCAGCAGTCTTTGGAGACGCTGAAAAAGGAATCATCGCTTGTCGTTGTAGGAGGGCAGCAGAGCGGATTGTTTACAGGTTCACTGCTTGTTGTCTATAAAGCAGCAACGATCATTCATGCAGCTCGTCTTTCTTCGCAAAAGCTAGGTCGTGAAGTGGTGCCGGTGTTCTGGATTGCTGGGGAAGACCATGACTGGGACGAAGCCGATCATACGTATGTATTGACTTCAGAACTCGAAGTACGTCGTGTACGCATGGAAGCTTGGCATGATGGCAAGTCTTCGGTGAGCCAAGTGAACGTACCTACGCAAAAATGGCAAGACGTAATTACGGAACTTGAAAAAGTCTTGGCGGATTCCGAATCCAAAACCGAAATTTTGAATATTCTTCGCAGCGAACTTTCGCAAGCTTTGAACTTGAGCGACGGATTTGCACGTCTGTTAGGACGTTTATTTGGTCGCTACGGCTTGATCTTGGTTGATTCCGCAGATCCGGCGCTGCGCCGGTTGGAACGTCCGATGTTCAAAGAACTCATTGAACGAAATGATGAGTTTGAGCAAGCGTATCTGAGCGCAGCGGCTCGAATCGAAGCGGCAGGCTATGATCAGCAAGCACAAGCGGTAGAAGGCGCTGCAAACTTATTTTATATTCACGAAGGTCAGCGATTGCTGCTTTATAAACAAGACGGCAAGTTTATGGATCGTCGCGGTACATTGATTTTGACCAAAGAAGAATTACTTGATCTAGTTGAACGATGTCCCGAGCGATTCAGCAACAATGTATTGACTCGTCCGCTGATGCAAGATTATTTATTCCCTGTGCTGCAAGCGGTACTCGGTCTAGGCGAGGTTGCTTACTGGGCAGGTACCAAAGACGGTTTTGATATCGCGGGTATGCAAATGCCGATTTTGCTACCGCGTATGTCCTTTACATTGCTTGATCCGGTCACCAAAAAACATATGCAGCAGTACGGACTAACTTTTGAAGATGTGATGGAACGTTTTGGACTTTGTAAAGAAGCTTGGCTTCGAGAACAAGATACGCTTGGAATGGATACGTTATTCGAACAATCCAAAGCCGATTTTGAAAAATTGTATGCGCCTCTTCTGGAACGCTTGGGACAGTTGCAACCGGGTCTTACTCAGCTCGGGGAAAAAAATCAAAGTAAAATTGTTGAGCAAATCACTTTTTTGCAAACGAAAACGAAGCAGACGATTGCACAGCAAAATGAAGCGGAACTTCGCAGATGGGATCGGATTTACAAAACGTTGTTCCCGCTCGATCGGCCGCAAGAACGTGTATACAATGTCTTTTATATGTTGAATCGTTTCGGGTTGGATTGGATCGATACGTTGATGAGTGTAGAACCAGATCTGACAGGAGCGCATCGCATTATCGAAGTTTAAATGTGATTATTATCTACGGGGGGCGTTATCTTGAGTACTTTAGCCAAACAAAACAGCATCATTGCCGACATTAACTTGGCACCGGAAGGTCGTTTGAAGATTGAATGGGCAGCGGCACATATGCCGGTCTTGAATCGGATTCGCGAACAGTTCGAGCAAGATCAACCTTTTAAAGGGCTGAAAGTCTCGGTATGTCTGCATCTTGAAGCAAAAACAGCTTATCTGGCGCAAGTCATCAAAGCCGGCGGTGCAGAAGTAACGATTACGGGCAGTAACCCACTTTCTACGCAAGACGATGTATGTGCGGCACTGGTTGAAGACGGGATTACGGTCTACGCCAAATACCAACCTGCTCCAGGTGAGCTGAAAGCTCTCAATATTAAAGCGTTGGAAGCGAAGCCCGATCTGATTATCGACGATGGTGGAGATTTGGCAACGATTTTGCATGGCGAACGTCCGGAACTGTTGGAAACGATTCGCGGCGGCGCGGAAGAAACGACAACAGGTATCATTAAGCTGCGCTCGCTCGAAAATGAAGGAACGCTTAAACTTCCGATGATCGGGGTCAATGACGCTTTTTGCAAATCGTTATTCGATAATCGTTACGGAACAGGTCAATCCGCATGGGACGGCATTATGCGTACGACTAACCTGATCGTAGCCGGCAAAACAGTTGTCGTTGTTGGATATGGCTGGTGTGGCAAAGGGATGGCGATGCGTGCTCGCGGCTTAGGCGCCAACGTTATCGTAACCGAAATCGATCCGATCAAAGCGGTTGAAGCACATATGGAAGGCTTCCGCGTCATGACGATGAAAGAAGCAGCGCCACTCGGCGACTTCTTTATTACGGTGACAGGCAATAAAGCGGTAATCGCAGGCGAACATTTCGATGTGATGAAAGACGGAGCGATTTTATCCAATGCGGGTCATTTCGATGTCGAAGTGAATAAACCGGATCTGGAAGAACGTTCAAGTTCGATTCGCACGGTGCGTAAAAATATCGAAGAGTATCAATTCAAAGACGGACGTAAAATGTATCTCCTTGCCGAAGGACGACTGGTGAACCTCGGTGCAGCTGATGGTCATCCGGCAGAAATCATGGATATGACTTTTGCGCTTCAAGCGTTGTCGCTTCGTTACGTGAACGAGCATTACGAAGAAATCGGCAACCATATGATCAAAGTTCCGTTCGAATTGGATGAGCAAGTCGCTCGGTATAAGCTCGAAAGCATGGGGATTCAGATCGATGAATTAAGTGATATGCAAAAGCAATATCTGCAAAGCTGGAACGTTTAATTGTTCTCTACACATGCCGTTACTTCCGTTTTATTCGGAAGTAGCGGTCTTTTTTTGAAAAAACCACCAAAAAATTCGAAAAAAACGTCAAATCCGCTGAAAAAACGTGAAATTTGCGGAAGGACTTTGATTTTGCTTGTCGAATCTATTATGCTGTAGGTGGTGGAAAGTGGTATGAAGTGGAGGACAAAAGGCGAGGAGTGGGTCAGAAGATGTTTATGGGGGAGTACAAGCATAACATCGATGACAAAGGTCGGATCATCATGCCGGCTAAATTCCGCGACCAGCTAGGGACATCCTGCATCATTACGCGGGGACTGGACCAGTGCCTTTTTGTTTACTCTCAGCAGGAATGGAATCTTCTCGAAAGCAAGCTAAACAACCTGCCTTTGATGAAATCAGATGTAAGAGCGTTCACCCGGTTTTTCTTTTCAGGTGCAGCGGAATGCGAATGGGACAAGCAGGGACGAGCAAATCTACCTTCCAACTTGCGCGAATACGCGCATTTGGACAAAGAATGCGTGGTAATCGGCGCAGGCAGCCGGGTAGAAATTTGGAGCCGAGAACGTTGGGATCGCTATTATGCACAATCCGAAGCGTCTTTCGGTGAAATTGCCGAGAAGTTATCCGATTTTGACATCGACTTTTAAACAGAATTTTAATTAATTTGACAGTGTACGTCTGGGGGATACGAAATTGTTTCATCACATCACGGTGCTCAAAGAAGAAGCAGTCGCAGGGCTGAATATGAAGCCTGACGGAATTTATGTCGATTGTACATTAGGCGGAGCAGGGCATAGCGCATTGATTGCTTCGAAACTCGAAGCAGGCGGACGATTAATTGCGTTGGATCAAGACGATTGGGCACTCGATAATGCTCGCGAGAAATTGGCAGCTTATAGCGACAACGTCACACTCGTCAAAACCAATTTCCGAGAACTTGAGCAAGCGCTCAAACAAGCAGGCGTTCCGTTGAATGAAGACGACGTTCCGCAAGTAGACGGTTTTTTGTTTGATCTCGGCGTCTCTTCACCACAGTTCGACGAAGCGTCTCGCGGCTTTAGCTACAATCTTGAAGCACCGCTCGATATGCGTATGGATCAATCTTCCGAACTTACGGCGAAAATCATCGTGAATGAATGGTCGGAAGAAGATATTGCCCGAATTTTATACCGGTATGGAGAAGAAAAATTTTCTCGACGTATCGCAGGGAAAATCGGACAATATCGCGCCAAACAGCAGATCGAGACGACAACAGAGCTTGCAGAAATTATCAAAGACGGGATTCCGGCAGCGGCAAGACGAACAGGCGGCCACCCGGCTAAACGTAGTTTCCAAGCACTCCGCATAGCCGTCAACGACGAGCTTTCTGCTTTTGAAGATGCGTTACATTCATCTGTAAAGTGTCTGGCAAAAGACGGACGGATCAGCGTGATCACGTTCCACTCGCTCGAAGACAGAATCTGTAAACAGATTTTGTTAGGCTACACAGGGAAAAACGTAGCGCCTCCCGGCTTTCCGGTCGAAGTGTACGAGGGACCTAACAGTATCAAGTTAGTCAATCGCAAGCCGATTTTGCCTACCGATGAAGAAATCGAGCAAAACAAGCGTGCGCGTTCAGCGAAACTAAGAATCGCAGAAAAAATCAAATAAGAATTTTATTTTAAGATGAGGAGACTGGTCAATGGCACAGACACGCGGCAATCTGGCGATCCGGGAACGGGAGAAGCAACAAACTTCACAGCAGTACCGGCAAAAAACGACAGTCGTAACTCGGCGCGCCGAGCTTCCGATGCGCGAAAAAATGCTATATCTCACCAGCGTAATGATTGCAGTCGTATTATGTAGTATCGTAGCTTGGCGCTATGTACATATCTATGATTTGAATCATCAGATCGCATCGGTTCAGACTCAAACCAACCAAATCAATAAAAATATTGCTCAATCCGAGCGCGAAAAACAAGAACTGCGTGAAACCATCGTACCGCAAGCGCTGGCTATGGGACTTGTGCAGGCTACCGATCATGAGCCTATTTTCGTAAAACGCCAAAGCGGCGAATCATCTACAGCACCGACAACAGATACGAATAATTAGCGTTTTGAACAGAAGGTTCGAAATAAGCAGGAGGTTCTATCGCCATGCTGACAAAAAGAGTACGAATGCGCACATTGTTAATTGGAGGGGGGATCACCCTCTTTTTTCTCGTTCTGGTCGGACGAATTTTTTTCCTGCAAGTCGTGCAAAATGGTTACTGGCATGATATGGCAGTCGATCAATGGGCAGCTTCCAAAGTATTGCGCGCAGAGCGCGGGGCTATAACGGATCGCAACGGTAAAGAACTTGCGGTCGATTCGCCTGCTTATTCAGTAGTCGTTGAACCCAATATCATTAATCAGCGCGGAACCGCAGACGATGTTGTGAAAATTTTGCATGAAAAATTAGGCGTATCGGAAGAAAAGTTACGTGAACTGGTTGTCCGTAAGTATGAAAAAGATACGGAAAAAGGCGGACACAAAAAAGGCGATTATTCGGTATGGGTCGAAGTTCGTCCGCAAGGATGGAAAATCGACGGTGATCTCAAAGCCGAGATCGAAACGTCGATCGCCGCAGTACGCGAAGAAAAAGGCTTAAGTTCAAATGTAGATATAGGCATTGTATTTGATGATCAAATCAAGCGCTTCTATCCGCAGCATACGCTTGCAGCCAATATTCTGGGGTTTGTGGATAATGACGGTGTGCCGAAGTATGGAATGGAACTGTCTTATGAAGATAAACTTAAAGGCGTAGACGGAAAAATCGCGTATCAACGCGATGCCAAAGGTGTAGAACTTCCGGAAGGCAAAAGCGAAGTCGTAGCTCCAAAAGACGGAACTTCGATTGAGTTGACCATCGATAGCACGATCCAGTTTTATGCCGAGCAAGCAGCAAAAAAAGCTTTTGAAGAATATAAGCCAAAAAGCGTTTCGGTTGTCGTTGCTGATCCTAACACCATGGATATTTTAGCGATGGTAAATATGCCGACTTTTGATCCGAATAGCTATTCGCAATATGCGGACCCGGAGAACGATCCGTACCGCGCTTTGGCGGTATCGGGTATGTATGAGCCGGGTTCTACGTTCAAAATCGTGACTTTGTCTGCGGCAGTTCAAGAAGGCAAGTTCAATCCAAATGAGCAATATCAATCCGGAGCGATCAAGGTTGGCAGAAGCACGGTTCATGACGTTAGTCGTAACTGGGGAACTATTTCGTATCTGGATGGCGTAAAACATTCCAGTAACGTTGCTTTTGTTAAGCTCGGGCTAGAAAAAGTCGGTACGAAAAAACTAACCGAATATATTAAAAACTTCGGTTTTGGCGAAAAAACGGGCATTGAGCTTCCTAGTGAATTGAAAGGTACGATGAACGTAACGGAGAATAGCCCACTGATTGATCAAGCCGCAATCACGTTTGGGCACAATGTCGACGTTACACCGATTCAACAAATCGTAGCGATTTCGGCTGTAGCAAACGGAGGGCATCTACTAACCCCTCATATTGTAAAATCCGAAAGCAATCCGCAAACCGGAGAAGTAATCAAAAAGAATGAAGTGAAAAAAATTCGAGATGTGATTTCGCCGGAAACAGCAAAAATCGTAAGTGGTTATCTGGAGCAAGTCGTGTCTGACCAAGTGATTGGTACAGGACGTAATGCTTATATTCCAGGATACCGCGTAGCGGGCAAAACAGGTACGGCTGAAAAAGCAGGTACGGTGAATGCTGATGGCAACGCGTATGATAAAACGCGTTCCGCGGTTTCTTTTATCGGTTATGCGCCTGCCGACAATCCTAAAGTCGCGATCTTCGTGATGCTTGACGAACCGAATGTACCTGAGGGAAATGCTAGCGGCGGCAGACATGCAGCGCCAATCGCGAAAGAAATTTTGTCGCAAACACTGGAGTATATGGGCATTCCGAAGCAATTCTCGGATACCGATATTCAAAGTGAAAGCAAAGATGCCGAAACGGGCGATGTCTTGCTTAAAGTCACGGCTCCTAACCTGGTCAAAATGAATCTGGAAGACGCCAAATCCAAATTGTTGGATGAAGGCGTCGCTTACGAGCAGATCGGTTCAGGGACAACCGTGTTAGAACAGTATCCGTCTGCCGGTAGTGCGATGTATGCCGGGCAGAAGATTTATCTGCTCACGGAAAAGAAAGACACGATGAATATTCCGGATCTGACTGGATTATCGCTAAGGGATGCGGTCGATATTTTGTCACTGCTCGACGTATCGATTAGTACCAAAGGTTCGGGATTTGTTACAGCGCAGAAGTTGACGAAAGATGCAGAAGGCAATCGCATTGTCGTCTTAACGCTTAAATCTGCAAAAGTGATGGCAACCGGGATCGAAGATCCAGAAAACGAAGATGTCTCAACCGGCGGCGAAGCCGTCGCAGATGATTCAGAAACCGACGATACGCAGTCAAAAAGTAGCGATCCGTTAATCAATGGTGGGACCGTAGCACCGGCAGATCCTGCTCCGGAAAGCGACGCGGCTCCGCTCAATTAGCGGAAGTAATGCCCGGGCTTGCCATTGGCGGGCTCGGGCATTTTGCAGCTCGGGCAGATCAGGAAGACGAACTCTATAAATTCAACAAGTAAATTCAATAGAAGGAGCGAATATACGATGCAATTAAACCAACTTGCACAGCAATTGATTACGTCACGCTTGATCGGAAATGGAGAAACAGAAGTTACCGGGATAGAGATTGATTCTCGCCAAGTGAAAGCCGGCGATTTGTTTATCTGTCTGCCTGGCTTTACTGTAGATGGTCACGATTATGCGCAGCAAGCTGAAAAGCAAGGTGCCGTCGCGTTGGTCGTTGAACGTGAATTGGATACGACGCTTCCACAACTTGTTGTACGCGACAGCCGCGTTGCGATGGCAGTACTCGCGAATACCTTTTTCGATGAGCCTAGCCGCAAGATGCGTATGATCGGCGTTACTGGGACGAACGGCAAAACGACAACAACCTATTTAATCGAAAAAGTGATGTTGGATCATGGTGTGAAAACCGGTCTGATCGGAACGATTCAAATGCGATATGACGGCGAGACCTTCCCAATGTCCGGTACGACACCGGAATCGTTGGGCTTGCAACGTTCGCTTGCCGATATGGTTAACCGAGGTGTTAAATCTTGCGTGATGGAAGTCTCTTCGCACGCATTGGAACAAGGTCGCGTCAAAGGAACCGATTATCGGACAGCGGTCTTTACAAACTTGTCGCAAGATCATTTGGATTATCACCACTCCATGGAGGAATATAGAGCGGCAAAAGGATTGTTTTTCTCGCGTCTAGGTAACAACTTGCCAGCAGATTTGTCTGAGCGTAAGTATGCGGTATTGAATATCGACGATGAAGCCTCGGCTGAATATATCAAAGTGACATCGGCGGAAGTGATTACATACGGCGTTGATCAAGACTGTGATGTACGGGCTTCAAATATTCGGATTACATCCAAAGGAACGTCGTTCCATGTGGAGACTTTCAAAGGTTCTACAGATATTCAATTGCGTATGGTTGGTAAGTTCAATGTGTATAATGCTCTTGCAGCGATTGCCGCTACATTGATCGAAGGGATTCCATTGGAAGCTATCAAAACTAGCCTGGAGTCTGTTCCTGGCGTAGATGGACGTGTAGAAGCTGTAGAAGCGGGTCAATCGTTTGCGATTATTGTCGATTACGCGCATACCCCGGACGGTTTGGAAAATGTGTTAAAAACAGTCGTCGAATTTGCCGAGAAACGTGTGATTTGCGTATTTGGTTGCGGCGGTGACCGCGATCGTACCAAACGTCCGATTATGGGCAAAATTGCGGTGAAATATAGCGACTTAACCTATGTGACTTCGGATAATCCGCGTACCGAAGATCCAGATGCGATTTTGAAAGATATCGAAGCCGGCTTGATTGAAGAAGGAGTCGAAGCTTCTCGGTATACATTAGTTGTAGACCGCGCAGAAGCGATTAAGCGTGCTGTTGCTGAAGCGCAAACCGGCGACGTCGTATTGATTGCGGGTAAAGGGCATGAAACGTATCAACTGGTAGGTAAACAAGTGCTGGACTTCGACGATCGACTTGTCGCGGCAGAAGCGGTAAGGGGAGTTCTCAAGTGATTCAACGGACATTAAGCCAAATTGCTGCGATGTGCGGCGGAACGTTAAGGGATGCCACGTTTTCGGATCAGAAAATTTCCGGAGTTCAGATCGATTCCCGAAAAATCGCACCGGATGTTTTGTTCGTTCCGTTGGGCGGCGCAAATGTAGACGGTCATACTTTTGTAGAAGGATCTTTGGCAGCTGGAGCGGCAGGTTCGTTTTGGCAACGCGGCAAAGAAGGAGCGCCTACTGGAGCTTTGATCGAAGTGGATGATGTGCTTGAAGCGCTGCAAAAATTATCTTCGGCATATTTAATCGAAAGTGGCGCCAAAGTGATCGGGATTACCGGAAGCAACGGAAAAACAACAACGAAAGATATGGTTTTTGCGCTACTTCACGAGACTTTTCGCGTACACAAAACGCAAGGTAATTTTAACAACCATCTAGGGCTTCCGCTGACATTGCTATCGATGGCGGAAGATACCGAGATCGTTGTGCTTGAAATGGGCATGAGCGATTTGGGCGAGATTGCTTTATTGGCTCAAATTGCACCGCCCGATATTTCGATTATCACGAATATTGGTGAATCCCATTTGCTTAATTTAGGGACGCGCGAAAACATTGCACGTGCCAAACTTGAGATTGCTTCGGGAACGAAGCCAGGCGGGCTGCTGATCTATAACGGAGATGAACCTCTGCTGCCTTTGGTTTTGCAAGAAATTGATTCGTCGCTGCCCGAAGGGCTGCGTAAGTTTACATTCGGACTCGAAAATACGAACGACGATTATCCGATCGCGATGATGCGCCGAGGTAGTGACATGATGTTTTCTTCACAACTCGAAGACGAGACATTATTTTCGCTTCCGGTGCTGGGTAGTCATAACGTGACGAATGCACTTGCCGCAATCGCTGCGGCTCGAACGCTTGGCGTTGATCCGGAAGTAATGAAAAAAGGTCTGGCACATATGCAATTAACCGGAATGCGTATAGAGCGTGTGGTTGGCGTATCGGGAATTACTATTTTAAATGATGCTTATAATTCAAGCCCGACATCGGCACGTGCGGCTATCGACGTATTGGCTGGATTAGACGGTTATTCATCGAGAGTGCTCGTATTAGGCGATATGCTTGAGCTGGGCGAACAAGAACTGCAATATCATTTTGAAGTTGGACAATACGCTGCTGAAGCAGGAATCACTACAGTCTACGCGTACGGAACATTGTCGGCGCAGTCAGCAAAAGGTGCGCGCGAAAAAATGAGTAACGGACACGTTCATGCTTTTGTGGATAAATCGGAAATGATTGACCATCTACGTCGTAACTTAAAACCGGACGATGCTGTACTGGTTAAAGCTTCGCGGGGGATGAAACTGGAAGAAGTCGTCTATGCACTACGAGACGAACCGTTGGTTTTGGAAAAAGGGGTTTAACAGACTTATGGATTTACAGCTTTTATTTGTGACCGCTGCGGTGTCGTTTGTTCTTGCGCTGTTAGCAGGGCCTTTATGTATTCCGCTTTTGCAAAAGCTCAAGCTCGGACAGCAGGTGCGCGGCGAAGGGCCGCAAGAACATTTGAAAAAAGCAGGAACGCCAACAATGGGCGGCATCATTATTTTGTTGGCTTTTACGCTGGCTTTCGTTAAGTTTTCGGTTATTAATACTGAATTTTATGTTCTGCTTATTGTTACGCTTGGGTTTGGGTTCGTCGGTTTTTTGGATGATCTGATCAAAGTGGTCAAAAAAAGATCGCTGGGATTAACTTCATTGCAAAAACTGATCGGGCAAATCTTTTTCTCTGCAATCGCTTGTTGGTTCCTTATTGATGCCGAACATAGTACCGCTTTATCGATTCCGGGAACTTCGATTTCTTTTGACGGAGGAGCATGGGTCTACTATCCGTTCATCGTCTTGATGTTGCTTGCGATCTCGAACGCTGTGAATTTTACAGACGGCGTAGATGGATTGCTTTCGACAGTGAGTATTCCGGCATTCGGTGCGTATGCGCTGATTGCGATGCAGGCGACTCAGTTTCCTTCGGCGATTGCTTCATCAGCGATGGCGGGAGCTGCGCTTGGATTTCTCGTATACAACGCACACCCGGCAAAAGTGTTTATGGGAGATACCGGTTCGCTTGGAATCGGCGGCGCGATCGGCACGGTTGCGATTTTAACCAAACAAGAATTTTTATTTGTGATTATCGGCGGTGTTTTTGTAATCGAGATGCTGTCGGTCGTGATCCAAGTGCTTTCTTTTAAAACACGCGGTAAACGCATTTTCAAAATGAGCCCGATCCATCACCATTATGAGTTATCCGGTTGGTCGGAATGGCGAATTGTTTTTGTTTTCTTCACGGTATCGCTTGTATTGGCGGCACTCGGACTGTATCTGAATAAGGGGTTGTAGACATGGAACATCCAAAACATTACGCAAATCGAGAAGTTGTCGTATTGGGGCTTGCTAGAAGCGGCGTGTCCGCAGCAAAAACGATGTACGAGTTCGGAGCCAAAGTTACGGTCAACGATCGCAAGCCGCGCGAAGAAAGCCCGGAAGCGAGTATCCTCGAAGATTTAGGGATTTCCGTCATATGCGGAGAACATCCCGATGATCTGATTCGACCGGACGTTGCTTTGGTTATAAAAAACCCGGGTATCCCGTACACCGCTCCTCCGATTGCCAAAGCTTTAGAGCTAGGGATCGAAGTCGTTACGGAAGTCGAAGTCGCGTACCATTTGTCTTCAGCTCCAATGATCGGAATTACCGGTTCTAATGGCAAAACGACGACGACGACATGGATCGGCAAAATGTTGGAACATGCCGGATTGAAGCCAATCGTTGCCGGAAATATCGGTACGCCGTTATGTGAAGCGGCGCGTGAAGCCGAAGCCGATAACTGGTTAGTCGTTGAACTTAGCAGTTTTCAATTAAAAGGCACGCAAGATTTTGCGCCACGTATCGCATGTTTGCTGAATATTGCGGAAACGCATTTGGATTATCACGGTTCGATGGAGGATTATACGTCTTCAAAAGCGAAAATTTTTGCGAATCAGACTCCGGAAGACATCAGTATCGTCAACTGGGATGATACGTACTGCCGAGATTTGATTCCGTATCTAAAAGGTCGCGTCGTACCCTTCTCGATGACCGAAGAATTAACGTTGGAGAGTGTCTACGCATCTCCGGCTTATCCAGTCGAGGGTGAAGCCGATAAGGTGGAGCGTTATATCGTATATCGCGATGCTGCCGGAGACGTGCATCGTATTATCGACACAGCGGATATTGGCATTCCCGGGGCGTATAATGCGGCTAACGCGATGGCAGCTTGTGCGGCGGCGATTGCAGCAGGCGTACGTCCTGACGATCTGCAAAACGTATTGCGCGACTTTGGCGGCGTCGAGCATCGTTTGGAAGCTTTGGGAGAACATGGCGGCATGTTGTTCTACAACAACTCCAAAGCTACCAATTCCAAAGCAACGCTGACTGCATTGTCTGCTTTCGATCATCCGGTCATATTGATTGCAGGAGGATTGGATCGCGGCTCGGATTACGCCGAACTGATTCCTGCGCTGCAAACCAAAGTGAAATCGATTGTGACATTGGGCGAAACGCGCCATAAAATTGCAGAAGTCGCAAAACAGGCGGGCGTTTCGCAGATCGCAGTAGTCGAATCTTTGGAAGACCCTTCCGAAACGCTGCGTAAAGCGGTGCGTGAAGCGCAAAGACTCGCTGACCAAGGCGATACCGTGTTGCTTTCTCCGGCATGTGCAAGCTGGGATATGTTTGCGTCGTTTGAAGAGCGAGGAAAAGTGTTCAAAGAAGCCGTTCATTCCATATCGTAAAAGACAGGAGGACGTCGTATGCGCGTCGTATTGACGGGAGGCGGAACCGGCGGACATATTTATCCCGCTCTGGCGATTGCCGAACAACTAAAAACAGATCGACCGGATACTGAGTTTTTATATATCGGCGGTCAGCGCGGTCTGGAAAATTCAATTGTGCCTCAAAGTGAAATTCCTTTTGAAACGTTGGATATTACCGGTTTTAAACGAAGTTTGTCTGCCGATAATATCAAAACGGTATTGCGTTTTATGAAAGGCGTACAAGTCGCTTCCGGTTTATTGGAGAAATTCAAACCCGATGTCGTGGTTGGGACAGGGGGTTATGTGTGTGGGCCTGTCGTGTATGCCGCTCATAAATTGCGTATTCCGACTTTGATTCATGAGCAAAATGCGATACCGGGATTGACGAACCGATTTTTGAGTCGGTATGTCAGTACCGTTGCTGTAAGCTTTGACGGAACGCAAGATCAGTTTCCAAAAGCGAGACGAGTCATGTACAGCGGTAATCCGAGAGCCACTACCGTTCACCGGGCAAAAGCAAGCGAAGGATTTCAATTGCTAGGTCTACCGGAAGGAACACCGATTGTCTTGATCGTGGGCGGAAGTATCGGCGCCAAAGCGATCAATGAAGCCGTTATGGATATGGTGACCGATCTTGTTCGGATGCCGAATGTTCATTTCGTATATGTGACAGGGAAACGGTATTACGAAGAAGCGAAGCGGGGGCTGGATGAAGCACCGTGGGTGACACCAGCCAATCTGCATGTGCTTCCGTATATTGAACGTATGCCAGAAGTATTGGCTGCTTCCATGCTTGTTATCAGCCGAGCTGGCGCTTCTTTTTTGGCAGAGGTCACATCGCTTGGTATTCCGGCTGTGTTGATTCCTTCGCCGAACGTTACGAATAATCACCAAGAAGTGAACGCCAGAGCGTTGGAAGACGACGGTGCGGCAATTGTAATCACGGAGTCGGAATTAGACGGTGACAAATTACTTGAAGCCGTAGAAGCCGTAATTGGAGACGAGTATTTAAGGCAAAGAATGGCGGAGTGCTCCTCTAAATTAGGCAAGCCTGATTCAGCTTCTGTGATCAGTGCAGAGCTTCGAAAATTGTCGGTACGTGCTCAAGCAATTAGGCGGGGCGCCTTGTGAATCAGCTCTGTCTTTGCCATCGAGCCTGCCACGTGTATAATGAACGTAATACAAAATTCCGTCGACTTACGTTGCGGAGGCAATCGGTTATCCGATCGGGCTTCGATGCAGCAGACGTGAATGCTAAGTACTGCGCAATTACACGCTTGGCTTCGTCCTTTTTTGGATTTCGGATGAATGCCTGGCGACCGGATGGAGAATCGTCATGCTAAAAGTTGTCAGACCGAACGAAAATCAAGAGCAAGATTCGCGCAAGCCTAAGCCTAGAGGACGCTGGAAACTTTGGACGATCCTGATCGTGCTTCTGGTCGCAACGTTGAGCATTGTATTTTTTCGCTCTACGCTGAGTCAGATTCAGCAGATCGAAGTTGAAGGCAATGTGTACGTTGATCGCTCTGCGGTTATCGAAGCGGCGGGGCTACGAATAGGCGGACAATTTTTCGCGTCGAGCGCAACCAGTGTGGAACAGCGAATCGTGTCTAATTTGAATGCGATCGAATCGGTCCAAGTGGAGAAGCGGTTTCCCGGGAAGATTCTGCTGCGCGTCGACGAGTACAGTCCGGTTGCCTACGAGCTACTTAAAGACGGTAGCATACAGGCATTATTGGGGAGCGGCGCCGAGATTTCGCTTCGGGATCAAGGGCTGTCTGCCGAAAAGCCGTTGTTGACTGAATGGGAGGGGAAAGAAGAAGAGAAGGCAAAGCTTTGTCGGATATTGGCTGGTGTACCGGATAGCTTGTTAGCAGATTTATCTGAGATCACGCCGTCACCAAGTGCTGCTTATCCAGATAAGATTCGGATCTATACAAGGTCTCGTTTCGAAGTACAAACCACAGTTTCCTTGCTGAAGGATCGTTTGGAAATTTTGGGCGGAATCACCGAAACGCAGACGCCAGGGTTCGTAAGTCTTTTGGACGGCAGTAATTTTGTTCCTTTTGTGGAAACAGAAACCGATACCGAAAAAAGCGAATAAAAGCTTTGAAGCCTGCTACTCCCAGATTATAAAAGGTGCTATACTATGTGCTGTATTCGGATAAAAAATATACATCATTCGCATAAAAAAATTCGAAATGAAAGAGGGATAGTTTAAGCCGTGTTGAATTATTCTATATAAGAGTAGAATAGTGCCCGGTTTTAAACGAACCAATTGATTAATTTTTGTACATGGGAGGTGCCAGGGGCTTGAGCAACAATGACATCATTGTTAGTTTGGACATCGGTACATCCAAAGTTCGTGCTATTATTGGGGAAGTCAATAACGGAACCTTTAATATTATTGGAGTTGGATCAGCCGATTCGGAAGGAATCCGAAAAGGCGCCATTGTTGACGTCGATCAAACCGTCCAATCGATTCGTAGTGCAGTTGAGCACGCCGAGCGTATGGTCGGCATTCAAATATCGGAAGTTTATGTCGGCATATCAGGTAGTCATATCGGGTTGCAGCCAAGTCGCGGCGTCGTAACGGTATCGAACGAAGATCGAGAGATCGGAGAAGACGATCTGGACCGCGTGACAAAAGCTGCTGAAGTGATTGCCCTTCCGCCGGAGCGTGAAATCATCGACGTCGTTGCCAAGCAATTTGTGGTTGACGGCTTGGAGGGAATTCAGGATCCGCGTGGTATGATCGGGTCTCGCCTAGAGGTAGAAGCAACGATCGTGACAGGCGCCAAGACGGCTATACATAACCTCTTGCGTTGCGTGGAGAAAGCCGATCTCAAGGCAAAAGAACTGGTGCTGATTTCCCTCGGGGCTGGCCAGCTGGCACTTACCAAAGATGAGAAAACGATGCGCACGGCTATGCTTGATATTGGAGCGGGACAAGCGACGATTTCGGTTTTTGAAAACGGCCATCTCGCTGCGGTATCTACGCTTCCTATAGGCGGAGAATATGTCACGAACGATATTGCTTACGGTTTGCGTACGGTAACGGATCAAGCGGAGAAAGTGAAGCTGAAATACGGTTGCGCAATGATGGCGGATGCTGCGGCAGACGTTGTATTCAAAGTCAACCGAATCGGCAGTTCCGTAGAGAAGGAATATACGCAAGAAGATTTAGCTGCAATCATTGAACCTCGTGTTCAAGAAATATTCCAACTGATTCATCAAGAAATTCATCGTATGGGTTACCGGGATATTTCCGGAGGTTATGTACTGAGCGGCGGAACTGTCGCAATGCCAGGTGTTTTACAAGTCGCGCAAAGTGAACTTGCAGCTTCGGTCAGACTTAGCGTTCCGGATTACATCGGTGTTCGTGATCCGGCTTTTGCGAGCGGCATTGGTATTTTACACAGTGTGATTCGTAAAAATCGCGGTCGGGGTGTCAACACAGTTCCAAGCAAAAAAGCTGTGAATCGCCCTCAGTCTAGCCCTAAACCGGAGACAGGCGAGAAAACCGGTTTCCTAGAAAAGCTCAAAAATATGTTTAGCGAATTTATATGATCTACACAAAAACGAGCCCATCCAAGGAAAACGAGGGGGAGATGGAGGAATATGTTGGAATTCGATTTCGAAATGGAGAGCCTAGCACGCATTAAAGTAATTGGTGTAGGTGGCGGCGGTAGTAATGCAGTCAACCGAATGATCGAGAACGGCGTGCAAGGTGTAGAGTTTATTACAGTTAACACGGACGCTCAGGCATTGCATTTGGCAAAGTCGGAGCATAAATTACAGATCGGCGATAAATTAACCCGAGGTCTTGGCGCAGGAGCTAATCCTGATGTCGGCAAAAAAGCGGCGGAAGAATCTCGCGAGTTAATCAGCAACACCCTAAAAGGCGCGGATATGGTATTCGTAACCGCAGGTATGGGAGGCGGCACAGGAACAGGTGCAGCTCCGGTGATTGCTGAAATTGCACGTGAATGCGGCGCGTTGACCGTTGGGGTCGTGACACGTCCATTTACGTTCGAAGGACGCAAACGTGCAGGTCAAGCGGTATTGGGTATCGAAGCTTTGAAAGAAAAAGTCGATACACTGATCGTGATTCCAAATGACCGATTGCTCGAAATCGTCGATAAAAAGACGCCGATGCTCGAAGCTTTCCGCGAAGCGGACAATGTACTTCGTCAAGCGGTACAAGGTATCTCTGACTTGATCAAAGTTCCAGGTCTAATCAACCTTGACTTTGCCGACGTTAAAACGATTATGACCGAGCGTGGTTCTGCTTTGATGGGGATCGGCGAAGCTTCGGGTGAAAATCGTGCAACCGAAGCAGCTCGCAAAGCGATCATGAGCCCACTGCTTGAGACTTCAATCGAAGGCGCAAGAGGCGTAATCATGAATATCACAGGCGGATCGAATCTGTCGCTGTATGAAGTGAACGAAGCCGCAGAGATCGTAATCGAAGCTTCTGATCCAGAAGTGAATATGATCTTCGGTGCAATCATCGACGAAAATATGAAAGAAGATATTAAAGTCACCGTGATTGCAACAGGATTCGAACACAAGCCTACACCACTAAAACCTTCGGTACGTCAGCCTTCGGCGCAACAGCCTGAAGCTCAAACGGATCGTTCACAACCACAACGTCCGGCTTTTGATCCACAACAAGGCGGCGACCAATTAGATATTCCAACGTTTTTACGTAATCGTTCACGTCAAAATAACGATTAGAATTACAGCAGATCCGCTTTCGTCATTCGGAAGCGGATCTTTTTTTCAATTAAGTACTATGCAAGGAGGATTTAAAGATATGAGTCTTTTGCAAGAACCATTTGTACGTCGGATCGCCGATAATGGAGCCGAAATATTCGAGATTGAGCCGTGGAAATCTTTTGATACATTAAGTTCTGGTTTTACCGGACGCTCCGGAGGGGTAAGCAAAGGGTATCATGCCCAGCTCAATTGCGCGCTGCATGTCGGAGACGATCCAGTTGATGTAAGCATGAATCGTTCCAAAGTTGCCGAAGCCGCTGGGTTTCGTTTCGAAGATTGGACAAGCGGCGAACAAGTCCATACTGCCAATATTGCGATTGTGACTGCGGAAGATCGCGGAAAAGGACGTTTGGATCGGGAAAGTGCTTTTCAAGATACCGACGGATTGTTGACCAATGTGCCGGGTATACTGCTCACTTCCTTTTACGCCGACTGTGTACCTTTATACTTTTTCGATCCGATTCAACAAGTTGTAGGTTTAGCGCATGCAGGGTGGAAAGGGACAGTGGCAGACATTGCAGGGCTTATGGTCAAAAAAATGACGGAGCAGTACGGCAGTCGTCCTCAAGACCTGTTAGCAGCAATTGGACCTTCAATCGGTGAAAATCGGTACGAAGTCGACGAAACGGTACTAAATCGAGTGGAAGAAGTGCTTCAAGCCTACAAATCTAACGATTTCCGTCCTTTATCGGACTTTTCCGTAGATTTAGGAGGCGGCAAAGCCCGTCTAAACTTGAAAGAATTGAATCGACACCTTATGATAAGATCAGGAATAAGTCCAGAAAGTATTGCCTGTACGCAATGGTGTACGAGCAGCCGGACCGATCTGTTCTTTTCGCATAGGCAAGAGCATGGAAAGACTGGAAGAATGGCAAGCTGGATCGGACTGAAAGAAGGAGGCACGTTCCGGTGACCTTAGAACAACGGATCGCGCAAGTCAATCAGAGCGTAGCAGAGACTTGTGCACGTGTAGGCAGATCGCCTGAAGAAGTCAATATCGTTGCGGTAACCAAATATGTATCGGTCGAAAAAACGTCAAACGTTCTGGATAGCGGCATCGTACATTTGGGAGAAAATCGTTGGCAGACTGCCAAACCGAAATGGGAAGCGCTAGGAAGTCGAGGCATTTGGCATTTTATCGGTCAACTCCAGAGCAACAAAGTGAAAGAAGTCGTCGGAAAATTCGCGTATATTCATTCGCTGGATCGATTGTCTTTGGCAAAAGAGCTGGAGCGACAAGCTTCGGCAACCGATATACACATTAAAGCTTTTGTTCAAGTCAATGTGTCGGGCGAAGAATCGAAGTCCGGTATGGAGCCGGAGAACGTGTTTGATTTTATTGGGCAAATGAAGCAGTTTCCTCATATCGAAGTGATTGGCTTGATGACGATGGCTCCGCTAGATTCCGATGCCGAATCGGCACGTCCTGTGTTTCGTCAATTAAGAGAGCTACGCGACGAGCTGAATGCCAAAGGCGCTCAAGAGCAGCCGATCCAACATTTATCGATGGGGATGTCGGGCGATTTTGAAGTCGCGATCGAAGAAGGCGCAACCTGGATTCGACTGGGTTCTATTCTAGTAGGAAAAGAGGAGGATTGAAGATGGGTGTTATGAACCGTTTTATGAATTTTCTCGGACTGCAGGAAGAAGAGGAGATCGTGGAGCGCGAAAAAGTAGCAGACGCGGACGATCAACCGTATGAAGCTGTAGCCAATCAAGACTCGCGTAAAAATGGCAAAGCCAACAATGTCGTCAGTATCCATTCGCAAAAAAGTGTCAAGGTGATTTTGGTGGAGCCACGCACTTACGATGATGCTCAGCAGATTGCGGATCATCTTCGTGCACACCGCTCTGTCGTTGTGAATTTGCAACAAGTACGCCGTGATCATGCCAAACGCATTATTGATTTTCTTGGCGGAACGGTCTATGCGATTAACGGTAATATCTCTAAAGTCGGCGGCGATATTTTCCTTTGTACACCGGATACGGTGGAAGTTGAAGGAACGATTGCGGATCTGATTCGAGAGGATCACGAATTTAATCAAATGAGGTGAAGATCGCTTGCTAGATAACTTTTTGTGGCAATTGCAAGTTCAATGGCTTCCGGCTTTATTTACGATCTATTCTTATCTTCTGATCATTTATATTTTGATGTCTTGGATACCGAACCTGCGTGAAAGCCAAGTCGGCGTATTGTTAGGCAAAGTAACCGAGCCGTATCTGTCTATTTTCCGTCGGTTTATTCCTCCGATTGGCGGCATGCTGGATATTTCTCCAATCGTTGCGTTTTTCGTTTTGCGTTTTGTGGCAGGCGGAGCATCGTATCTGGTTGAATTGTTAAGACTTGCGATTAGTTAGAGGAGCAAACCATGTCCAAACCTATACACGAGCATGTTCATCCCGATGAACGCGAGTTTGTGGATCGTGCCTCCGAATGGCTAGAAGGTGCGGCTCGTTATCACGAAATGAAGTTGACCGATTTTCTCGATCCGCGTCAGCTACAACTGTTAACGATGTTAGCCAATTCGGAGCCGGATGTTACGATTCGTCTGGACGGCGGCGGTTCAGGCGCCGAGCGGTGCCGAGCACTGATTGCGCCGGATTACCGCGACCTTGATGACGAAGATACAAAACTTGCGGTATTGTCGATCACGCCTGCGGATAGCAAATTCACTGAACTTTCGCATGGCGATTATATGGGGTCTGTACTTGGACTCGGTATGAAACGTTCCAAAATTGGCGATATCCATCCGCGCGAAGACGGCTGCCATATCGTGGTAGCTGCCGAGATCGCGGATTTTCTTCATGTGGAGCTGAGACAAGTTCATCGGGTTAGCGTTTTTACCGAAATTATACCGATTGATCAGTTGCAGTCGTCAGAATCCGAGCTTGCAGAAATGGAGCTTACCGTAGCTTCACCCAGACTTGATGGGATTGCAAGCGACGTATACCGAATCAGCCGAGCGAAAATATTGGCGCCGATCAAAGCGGGACGTTGCCGGGTGAACTGGAAAGTGGAAGAAGATCCTTCCAAAACGCTTCGAGCCGGAGATACGGTTTCTTTGCAAGGGTTCGGGCGGTTTCGCGTATTGGAAGTTGGCGATCTGACAAAAAAAGGACGTTACCGTGTCCGAGTCGGCAAATTTGTCTGATCATTTACGGCTTGAAAAGAAGGGATTTACGTTTCGACGTCGAAATTCCGATAAAACCAAAAGATTCGTTTTGCGTGGATTACGCAGCGATCTGATGCACGAACGTGATACAGCCTAAGCTTTCGCCGAGGGGTTGGCAGCGTGCTTAATACATTGGAGGTGCATAGCATGGCATTAACACCGCTGGATATACATAATAAAGAATTCAGCCGGCGTCTTCGCGGATATGATGAAGATGAAGTCAACGAGTTTTTGGATCAAGTGATCAAAGATTACGAAAGCGTGATTCGGGAAAACAAAGATCTGCTGCACCGCATGAGTTCGATGGAAGAACGTCTGAATCACTTTATGAACTTGGAAGAGACGCTGAGCAAGACGATCATTGTCGCGCAAGAAGCGGCAGACGAAGTTCGTAGCAATGCGAAAAAAGAAGCTCAACTGGTCGTAAAAGAAGCGGAGAAAAACGCGGACCGTATCATTAACGAGTCGCTCGTGAAATCGCGCAAAGTGGCTGTAGAGATGGAAGAGTTGAAAAAACAAGCTTCAATCTACCGCACTCGTTTCCGTACGCTGATCGAAGCACAGCTTGAACTGCTTGCTCAAGACGGCTGGGATGCGCTGGATCGCCAAAGCCGCGAACTGGATCGGGAAATGGAACAAGCGCAAGCAGAGCGCCGCTCTAGTGAATTATACTAAAAGCCCGGATCGGTGTATGGGTTCGGCTAACTATTGACAATAAGTCAATATAACGCTATAAATAAAAGACGCCTCAGGCGTGTAATAAGCAACATACAGGTATGTATATGAAAATTCCACGATGGGAACAGTAAGTCATCCAATTCGTTCTTCAGAGAGCCGTGCAGTTCTATGCTGAAAGCCGGCGTCCGATACGTTGACTGAATATCATCCCGGAGAAGTACGCTCGAACTCTTTTGCATATATGAACGCATAGATGCAAATAGACAGTAGGCCGTACCGGCAGCCGACCGTTATCTCGGACCCGTATTTATCGATACGGTGACTAAGGTGTCGCTTTATTGCGCGATGCCCGAAAAGCGGCTTGCTCAGGCGTTTTTCGGACAGAACGTGCAACAAGCGAAACAAGGGTGGTAACGCGAGCTAACCTCGTCCCTTTTCAGGGGCGGGGTTTTTATTTTGAACTAAAAAGGAGCCAATCACGATGCAAAGAGTCGACGTGAAAGAAAAAGCGCGTGCACGCGATCTGCGTGTACTGAACCGTTGGAATGAAGAAGATACGTTTAAAAAATCGATCGAAAACCGCGAAGGCAAACCGAATTTCGTCTTTTACGAAGGGCCGCCTACGGCAAACGGAGTTCCGCATATCGGGCACGTCCTTGGACGCGTAATCAAAGACTTCGTGGGTCGTTACCAAACGATGAAAGGATTCCATGTCGTGCGTAAAGCCGGTTGGGATACTCACGGTCTGCCGGTTGAATTGGGCGTTGAAAAACAACTGGGCATTTCCGGTAAACACGAGATCGAAGAGTACGGCGTCGAGAAGTTTATCAAGAAGTGTAAAGAAAGTGTATTCACCTACGAAAAACAATGGCGTGATCTGACCGAAGCGATCGGCTATTGGACAGATCTAGATAACCCTTATATCACATTGGACAATCAATATATCGAGACAGTCTGGAACTTGCTCGGCACGATTCACGAAAAAGGCTTGCTCTATCGCGGTCACCGCGTAAGCCCGTATTGCCCTTCTTGTCAGACTACACTGAGTTCGCACGAAGTGGCTCAAGGCTACGAAGATGTTAAAGACCTGAGCGCTACAGCGAAATTCAAGTTGGAAAACGGCGAGTTCGTATTGGCTTGGACGACTACGCCTTGGACTTTGCCTTCGAATATCGCATTGGCAGTGAATCCAACCATGACTTATGTCAAAGTGAAACAAGACGGCGAAGTGCTGATCTTGGCGAAAAACTTGGTTGAAAGTGTACTGAAAGGCGAGTACGAGACTTTGTCTGAGCTGCCAGGTTCCGAACTGGTTGGACTGAGCTACGACGCGCCGTTCCATTACTTTACACCGGAAAAAGGGCATATCGTCTTGGGCGCCGACTTCGTTACCGATTCTAGCGGTACAGGTGTCGTTCACCTTGCGCCTGCCCACGGCGAAGACGATTACCGCGTATGCCGCGAAAACGGAATCAGCTTTATCAATCTGGTTGATTCGCAAGGACGTTTTGTTGCTGAAGTGACAGACTTTGCAGGTCGTTTTGTAAAAGACGGCGAGACCGATATCGAAATCGTAAAATATTTGTCCGAAAAAGGACGTCTGTACAGCAAAGAAAAATACGAGCATAGTTATCCGTTCTGCTGGAGATGCCACACACCGCTTCTGTACTATGCAACAGACAGCTGGTTTATCCAAACGACTGCGGTCAAAGACAAACTGATCGAAAACAACAAAAACGTAAAATGGTACCCGGATCATGTACGCGACGGTCGTTTCGGTAAATTCCTTGAAGATCTGATCGATTGGAATATCAGCCGTAACCGTTATTGGGGCACGCCGCTGAACGTCTGGGTCTGCGAAGAAACAGGCAAGCAGTACGCACCGAAAAGTATTGCCGATCTGCGTGAGCGCGCTGTGGACTTCGTACCGGAAGACATTGAACTTCATAAGCCATATGTGGATGAAATCAAGCTGAAATCGCCGTTCGCTGAAGGAGCCGTGATGACGCGTACTCCGGAAGTCATCGACGTCTGGTTCGATAGCGGCTCGATGCCTTTTGCTCAACAACATTATCCGTTCGAAAACGGCGAAGCGTTCAAAGCGCAATATCCGGCGGATATGATCGTCGAAGGTATTGACCAAACGCGCGGTTGGTTCTACAGCTTGCTCGCAGTATCGACAATGATCACAGGCGAAGCGCCATACAAATCGGTTATGGCAACCGGTCATATCCTGGATGAAAACGGACAAAAAATGTCTAAATCCAAAGGTAACGTCGTTGATCCGTGGGAAGTGCTCGAAGAGTACGGGATGGACGCGTTCCGTTGGGTAATGCTTGCCGATAGCGCGCCGTGGAATACCAAACGTTTCTCGAAAACAGTCGTTGGCGAAGCGAAGTCGAAAGTCGTGGATACGATCGTCAACACGCACGCGTTCTTGACGTTGTATGCGGATATCGACGGTTTCGATCCAGCTGCGCATCCATTCCAAGTTCCAACCGGACGTCTGGATCGTTGGATCTTGTCGAGACTGCATAGCGTTGTGGCAATCGCGAATGAAGCTTTGTCCGACAATGATTTCTTGACCGCTGCAAAAGCAATCGAAGAATTTGTTGACGGTATGAGTAATTGGTATATCCGTCGTTCGCGTGACCGTTTCTGGGGCAGCGGGCTGACTGAAGACAAACTCGATGCGTATCGTACACTGACAGAAGTGCTTAGCACGTTGTCGCGTCTGATCGCGCCGTTCATGCCTGTATTGGCAGAAGATCTGTACAGCAATCTGGGCGGTACGGGTAGCGTACATCTTACCGATTATCCAGAAGCCGATGCAGCACTGATTGATGTAGAACTTGAGCGCGATATGAAGACGTCTCAGCAGATCGTTGAACTTGCGCGTAACGTACGGAACGAGAATAGTCTCAAAACCCGTCAACCATTATCCGAGCTGATCGTTTCGATTGATGGTGAATTGCATGTCGCAGACTACGCGGAAATCATCAAAGACGAAATCAATGTCAAAGAAATTCGTATCGAAACCGGAGACAGCGACTTCGTCGATTACACGCTCAAGCTGAACTTGAAAGTAGCCGGCAAAAAATACGGTAAAAACGTCGGATTTTTGCAAAATCATTTCAAAGGCATGAGTGCCGAAGAAACGCGTTCTGTGGTCGAAAAAGGTGAATTCCATATCGCGTCGCCAGAAGGTGAAGAACTGCAAGTCACAAGCGAAGAATTGCTGATCGAGAAAAAAGCAAAAGAAGGTTTCGCTTCCGCATCGGGTTACGGGCTTACCGTTGCTTTGAACACCGATGTCACGCCTGAACTGGAACAAGAAGGTTGGGTGCGTGAAATCGTGCGTGCGGTTCAAGATACACGTAAAAAGCTGGACCTTAAAGTCGAGCAGCGTGTCGACCTTACGCTCGATGTCGATGCTGAACTGCAAGCGGCTTTGAATGCTTTCGATTCCGTACTTCGCGAAAACGTGCTGGTCAACAACGTATCGTTCGGTCAAGCAGAAGGTATGGAGCAAGTCACGCTTAACGGCAAAGAAGTGGGTATCAAAATTCATTAAACAAGTTCAATTGACGTAGCAAAAAGTGCCTGTGCGAGGTAGACAGGCACTTTTTGTTTGAGTGTAGAAGCAGGTTGTAAGTTTTGATACTCCGGCGTAATAGACGCTGGATTCAGCGCTGTGATACAATAGACGGGCTGGAAAAAGAGCATTTGTCGCCGCCTGATCGGCTCAAATGTTGAACGTATCTTAAATACGAGGTGACGGATTAACGTGATTTATTATGTGATCGCGCTTGTAGCTTTTCTGATCGACCAAGGAACCAAATATCTCGTAGCCACACGGATGGAAATTCGGGATCAAATTCCGATCATCGGCGATTTCTTTGTCTTGACATCGCACCGCAACAAAGGCGCCGCTTTCGGCATTTTACAAGAACAACGTTGGTTTTTTATCGTCGTCACGTTGATCGTGGTCGCGGGCATCGTATGGTATTTGCAACGGGTCAAAAAAGCCAAAGGTTCAGCACGGATGTTACCGATCGCGCTTAGTTTGGTACTTGGCGGCGCATTAGGTAACTTTTTGGATCGGGTACGTATGGGCGAAGTGGTCGATTTCTTTTTGTTCAACTTCGGCAGTTACAGCTTCCCGATTTTCAATGTCGCAGACGCCTGCATCGTCGTAGGGGTCGCGCTCATTATTCTTGATACTTTATTGGATACGCGTCGTCCCAAAGAGTCACAACCTGTAGCGCAATCCGAACAACGCACGGAGGATTAATCATGAACGATCAGCTAGAAGAAGAAACCCAGCAATGGGAAGTCACATCGGAGTATAACAAGCAACGTATCGATAAATATGTAACTGAAATGATGAATGACGAAGTTTCCCGTTCGCAAATTCAACTTTGGATCGAACAAGGGCATGTTACCGTCAATGATCGTACCGTTAAATCCAATCACAAAGTATCTGTAGGCGAAAACGTAGAAGTCCGTATTCCCGAAGCCGAATCGGTCGATATCGTCGCCGAAGATCTTCCGCTCGAAATCGTTTATGAAGATTCCGATATGATCGTCGTCAACAAAGCACGAGGAATGGTCGTACATCCTGCGGTTGGTCATTCTTCCGGTACATTGGTCAATGCACTTATGTTCCATTGCAAAGACCTGTCCGGCATCAACGGCGAAATCCGCCCCGGTATCGTACATCGTATCGACAAAGACACCAGCGGTCTGCTGATGGCGGCTAAAAACGACAAAGCGCATACGTCGCTCGCGGAGCAGCTCAAAGAACACTCCGTGACCCGCATCTACAAAGCTTTGGTACGCGGCAATATCGCGCACGATCACGGCACCGTCGAAGCCAATCTTGCCCGCGATACCAAAGACCGCAAAATGTATACCGTCGTATCGAGCGGCGGCAAACACGCGATCACGCATTTCAATGTCGTAGAGCGGTTCGGCGATTACAGCTTGCTTGAGTTGAAACTCGAAACCGGTCGTACCCACCAGATCCGTGCCCATATGAAATTTATCGGTCACCCTCTAGTCGGCGATCCGATGTACGGCAATAGCGGCGGTATTAAAATGCAAGGTCAAGCTCTCCACGCCGCTACCCTTGGATTCACACATCCTACAAGCGGCGAACGCTTGGAGTTTTCCGCTCCGATGCCAGACGACATGGAAGATCTCTTGAACTACTTGCGCAATCGATAAAAGCAAAACTTATCGAGCTCTTCTAATCTTTTCTTTTAAGCTTGTAGATTCCCGGGTGTTGGCGATTCGCAAAGCGGAGCCCTTAGTCCTCTTTTGCATTTGCCTTCCACTCTGCCTATCCAAAAGGCAGAGCACTCTGCGCCTTTCTCTCCACCCTCCATCTCACCAACGCTGTTGGTTGGGATTCGGATGCGTGCGACGTAGCGGAGGGGTGGAAGGAGCCGGAGGAAGCGTAGCGTTCGCCTTTGTTATTCGGTTTTCTACCACCAGTAAAATGTTTGATTCCAATCAGAGAAAACCGAATAACAACAGCGATCCGCAGGCCCTTCCACCCCGAAGCGTCTCAAGAGCGGCAAGAAGCCCAAGCCCAACTGCGTCACAACACAAATCACCATCCACTTAATCCATGTTCCTCCGCCTGAATCTCAGGCATCATGGAATATAGAACATACTGTCCAAGGAGCTGACTTTAATCATGACGACTGAACATTACCAAAACACATACGTACAACAACAATTCGCAGAGCGGATCGGCGGAGCCAACTACGGCAAAGACACCAACATCTACAAATTCGAAAAAATCAAACGTGCGAAAGCGGCAGCACGCCAAGCTTTCCCTGACGTTGAATTGATCGATATGGGCGTAGGCGAGCCGGATGAGATGGCAGATGCAGGCATCGTAGCAAAACTTGCGGAAGAAGCTGCAAAACCGGAAAACCGTGGTTATGCCGATAACGGTATTCCAGAATTTAAAGCAGCGGCTGCTCAATATTTGGCAGACGTATTCAAAGTTGAAGGTATTGACCCTGCAACTGAAATCGTACACTCGATCGGATCGAAACCGGCGCTGGCGATGTTGCCATCGGTATTTATCAACCCAGGCGACGTAACGATTCTGACCGTTCCGGGTTACCCGGTAATGGGCACGCATACGAAATATGTAGGCGGAGAAGTGTACAACGTCCAATTGACAAAAGAAAATGATTTCTTGCCGGATCTGGATTCGATTCCAGCCGATATCGCGAAGCGCGCAAAATTGCTGTACCTGAACTATCCAAACAACCCGACAGGCGCTAGCGCGACTCCTGAATTTTTCGCAAAAGTCGTAGAATGGGCAAAAGCAAACGAAGTGATCGTCGTACACGATGCTCCGTATGCGGCATTGACTTACGATGGTTTGAAGCCACTGAGCTTCTTGAGCACACCAGGTGCAAAAGACGTCGGTATCGAACTTCATTCGTTGTCGAAATCGTACAACATGACAGGTTGGAGAATCGGTTTTGTAGCCGGAAATCCACTGATCGTCAAAGCATTCAGCGACGTAAAAGACAACAACGACTCCGGTCAATTTATCGCGATTCAAAAAGCAGCAGCTTACGGGCTTGCAAATCCATCGATCACTGAAAAAATCGCTGAAAAATATTCCCGTCGTCACGATATGCTCGTTGCAGCATTGAACGATCTGGGCTTCACAGCAAGCAAACCGAAAGGTTCGTTCTTCTTGTATGTTCAAGCGCCTAAAGGCATCAAAGGCGGCGAGACATTCGGAAGCGGCGAAGCATTCTCGCAATTCCTGATTCGCGAAAAGCTGATTTCGACTGTACCGTGGGATGATGCGGGTTCGTTCGTACGTTTCTCCGTTACTTTTGAAGCAAAAGGCGAAGCCGAAGAAAAACGCGTGATCGAAGAAATCAAAAGTCGTCTGAGCGACGTTGAATTCGAATTTTAATGCAAGCAAATAAAGATTGATAAAAAGGCTGTTCATCACCCTACAAGAGGGAAGATGAACAGCCTTTTTTTGATTTGAATTTTTAAATTGTACCGAGCTTAATCAATTTTGAATCGTTCCACTTCGCCTTGCAATTGCTCAGCAAGATGGGCGAGCGAAGAAGCAGATTCGCCGATCTGTTCCATCGAAGCCAGTTGTTCTTCGGCAGCGGCAGCAATTTCGTGTGTACCGGACTGATTCGCTTCAGCAGCTTTGGCAATCTCGCGTACGGATTGAGCCACTTCTTCGGCATGACCTGCAACCTCGCCGACTCTAACATTCATGCTGCCCAGATCGCTTGCTACGTCTTCGGACACCGTTTTGAGTTGACGAAGATTTTCAGCTGTGAGTTCTGCGCTTTCTAATCCGCCTGTTACCGAAGCACGAATCTTCACGAAAGTATGCAGGGAAGCTTGAATATCGGCAACAATGTCTTGAATCAACGTTTCGATCATTTTAGCAGAATCTGCGGATTGCTGAGCAAGCTTTTTCACTTCGCTTGCCACGACGGTGAATCCAAGACCAGCTTCGCCCGCTCTTGCGGCTTCGATCGACGCATTAAGTGCAAGTAAGTTCGTTTGCGAAGCAATTTCGTCAATCGTATGCAAAATCCCGGTGATCGTTTCCGATTTTTGTGCCAAGCCGGAAATGACCCGATCGCCTTCGCGTACCGAACCATCGATCTCGCGAATCCGATCCAATGTCCGGTCTACCAATACATCGCCTTCTTCCGCCATTTCTGCGGATTGTTGCGAAGATTGTGCCAACCGTTCCGAACCGTCACGGATTTCTTTTAACCAATCAAATACTTGAGCAAGTCGCTCTGAGCTAGCTTGAACATTTTCGCTTTGTCGTTCGCTGACATCCGCAAATCCTTCAATCGCTCCTGTAATCTGACGGCTAGCTTTGCCCGTGTGTTCGGCACTTGCGCTCAGTTCTTCCGACGAAGCCGCAACATCGGATACCGATCCGGTGATCGAGCGTACCAGACCGCTTAAAGAAATATTCATTTCACGGAACGAAGCCGCAAGTTTTCCGATTTCATCGCCGCTATTGTCTTCAACTTTACCTGTCAGATCGCCTGAACTAATCGCTTCCGCAGCTTGTGCGACATGACGAAGACGTCTAGCAATCGAACGTGTGAACAGCCAGATGATCAGACCCCCGATAATCAATGCCCCTACAAGAACAAGCAACATGCGATGTAATATCGGTTGTGCAGCGGCTTGGATTTCATTTTCATAATAACTGCCTGCGATAATCCAACCGCTTACTTCGTTTTTGTCGTATACCAGTACTTTAGGTTGGGATTCAAATAAATAATCGAAAGTTCCAGTCGTCGCTTGTTCGCCGGCGAGGCGGGTAGAGATACTATCGCTAGAACCCAGTTCGATGGTTGGATGAGAGATATAAGCCCCTGTATCGGTCGTAATAAACGCATATCCTTCTGAACCGATGTTAATCGACTCTGTTGTTTTGAGCAATGAATCTACAGAAAGGTCGATCCCGACTACACCGCTGCCGTCAGCTAGACGTCTGGCAATGGTAATGCCTGTTGTGCCCGTCGAAGCCGAAATATAAGGATCGGTGACAATCGCTTGATCAGGAGATTGCATCGCTTCTTTATACCAATCGCGTGTGCGCGGATCGTAGCCGTCAGGCAAATTATCATAAGTCGAAGCGATATAGACTCCATTTTCCGAACCTGCATAAGCGAGATCGACATCATTTTGCGCTAGATCATAGGTTTCAAGCGAAGCGTTCGTTACGCCCGTTTTGGAACCCGCATTCGTAAAAGATTGTCGATCCAATACGTCCGCCAAGTAATTGATCGCTTCAATTCGAGATTGCAAATCGCGTTCGACAATCGCATTCATCGTTTTGACACTGGAAGAAGCGCTTGTCATCAATTCCCGTCCGAGTTCTGTTTTGGCAGATTCATAAGAAAGGACAGCGGAGGTAAGCAAAGACACGATTAAAATTCCGGTGAAAAAGAACAGCAGTTTGTTGCCCAAAGATAATGAAAAGCGTTTTTTAGTGAAAAAATTCATTTGAAGTAGTCCCCTCTCTGAAGTAGCTATGCAAAAAATAGAAACGATTATTCTCTGTATATTTCGTTTCTGACATAGTCGGATTCTGTTGTTTGATCTCTTATGTATTTCGGTTTTTTAAGCAAAAAACTAAAGCAAGCATTACGGGATAAAAAGAAAAGAAGAAGCAAAAAGACAAAAAAGCATTGAATGAATATTATATTAAGTGTATAATTATAAATTATATAAAAGTAATCATGTATAAAATATAAATAAAAGTGTATAAAAAAAGACTCGAATAAATATTTGTCCAAACATCAAATTTTAATGACACAAGTGTGAAAAACACAAAGGTGGTTGACAGGCTATATTCCTTCTGTCATAATTCATTGCAACAGAGGCGGAACTTGCGCCCAATGAATAGCACCTTTAATTCAGTCCCGTGAGACTGGCAAGGTAACGTGAACGACGATTCACTGAAAATACGTCCGCCGAGAGCGGAACGATTTTTAGCGCTCTTCGTCGAATCAACATGTCGATTTCGACTCCTTGTCCGCCTGGGCAAGGAGTCTTTTTGCGTCTATGCGCGAAAAAAGAAACCGACGTTCACGGGGCCGAAAGGTGACACCAACCTTTTGCCTGAGGAGGCTACACACATGAACGAAACCCATGTCATTATGGATGAAGCCGCTATTCGCCGAGCTTTAACCCGGATCGCCCACGAAATTTTGGAAAAGAACAAAGGGATCGAAGGTTGCGTTCTGGTCGGCATCAAAACACGCGGTGTACCGCTGGCGCAGCGAATCGCAAAACGAATCTTCGAAATCGAAGGCACGCCGGTGGCTTGCGGAGAGATCGATATCAGCTCTTACCGGGACGATCGCAAAAACAATGAACCGACTGTGAACTGCCAAGAGTTGTTCGGCGAAACCGGAATTTCTATAGAAGATAAAAAAGTTATTTTGTTCGACGACGTGCTCTATACGGGTCGCACGATTCGCGCCGCAATGGACGCGCTTATGGATTGCGGACGCCCGCAAATGATTCAGCTCGCTGTACTCGCTGACCGTGGACACCGCGAACTGCCGATCCGAGCGGATTATGTAGGCAAAAACGTTCCGACTTCCAAAACCGAAGAAATCGAAGTTTCGTTGACTGAGATTGATGGTAGCGAAGAAGTCCGCATTAGCAGTCGCCGGGAGGTGTTGGTATGATCGCATATCGTTCTTCTATCCGCGAGCGTGAATTGCTCGGACTCAAAGAGTTGAGCGCAGCAGAAATCGACTCGATCTTGCTTCGCGCCGCTTACTGGGAAAGCCATACGGAAAAGCGCGCACCGATTCTCGAAGATCGTTTTATCGCCAACATGTTTTTCGAAAATAGTACGCGCACCCGGTTCTCTTTTGAAATGGCGCAAAAACGTCTAGGTACGCAAGTGCTGAACTTCGCGGCTGCCGCTTCCAGTATGGAAAAAGGCGAGTCGATCTACGATACGGTACGCACATTGGAAAGCATGGGCATCGACGCGGGCGTGATCCGGTTAAAACCAATCGGCGTACTGGATGAACTGGCGAAGCAAGTGCGAGTTCCGCTCATCAACGCAGGAGACGGCAACAACGAGCACCCAACGCAAGCGCTGCTGGATATCTACACCATGCGCAAAGAGTTCGGCGAAATTCGCGGGCTGACGGTATCGATCATCGGAGATGTGAAGCATAGCCGGGTTGCAAGGTCCAACCTTTGGGCGCTGCGTACACTGGGAGCGAACGTACAGTTTTGCTCACCAGACAGTATGAAAGCACCGGAACTTGAAGCTTATGCACCGTACGTCTCGATGGAAGAAGCATTGAATGCAGATGTCGTCATGATGCTACGCGCTCAACTGGAACGCCACGGCGAAGGGCTGCTGAAATCGAAAAGCGAATACCGCGCTCAATACGGACTGACTGTAGATCGTGCCAAAACGATGAAGTCGCACGCGATCATCATGCACCCAGCGCCGGTCAATCGGGATGTAGAAATCGACGGAGATTTGGTCGAAGCACCGAATTCCAAAATTTTCTCGCAAATGAGCAACGGCGTACCGATTCGCATGGCAGTCATTGAACGGGCTTTGAGATAGTCAAGATCTAAACGAATTGAACCGGAGGGAATGTAAATCATGACCAATTATGCAAACGTAGAGGTATGGATTCAAAATGCTAGCGTAACAGGCGAAGCCGAAAGCCGCGACATTTTGATCGGAGGAGGCAAGGTGCTGGCGATTCTGTCGAAAGAACAGCGTCCGCAAGCCAGTGAAGTGAGCGGAGAAGCACTAACCGTGTACGACGCACAAGGAAAACTGGTAACACCGGGCCTGATCGACATGCACGTTCATTTGCGTGAACCGGGATTTGAACATAAAGAAACAATCGAGACTGGAGCACGTTCGGCGGCGCAAGGCGGATTCACGACAATCGCTTGTATGCCAAACACCAATCCGGTTACGGACAATCCAGATACCGTGAAGCTTGTACTGGATAAAGCGAAAGAAGCAAATCTGGTCAACGTACTGCCTTACGCCGCGATTACCAAAAACGAGCAAGGTGCTGAATTGACAGACTTTGAAGCGCTCAAAGCGGCAGGCGCAATCGGCTTCACTGACGATGGAGTCGGCGTACAAAGCGCTCAAATGATGAAAGACGCGATGACTAGAGCTGCTGCAATTGGGATGCCGGTTATCGCTCATTGCGAAGACGAATCGCTAGTCAAAGGTCTGTATGTATCGGAAGGCAATTTTGCCAAGAAACACGGCATCAAAGGGATTCCAAACGAGTCCGAAGCGATTCATGTCGGACGCGACGTACTGCTTGCCGAAGCGACAGGCGCTCATTACCATGTGTGCCACGTCAGTACCGAGCAATCGGTTCGACTGATTCGCTTGGCAAAATCGATCGGCGTGAAAGTAACCGCTGAGATTTGCCCGCATCACTTGGTCTTGTCCGACGAAGACATTCCGGGCATGGACACGAACTGGAAAATGAATCCTCCGCTGCGTACACCTCGCGATGTCGCAGCTTGCATCGAAGCGCTGGAAGACGGAACGATCGACATTATCGTAACCGACCATGCTCCGCATAGCGCCGAAGAAAAAGCAAAAGGGATGGAAACCGCACCTTTCGGAATCGTCGGATTTGAAACGGCATTCCCACTGCTCTATACCGAGTTTGTCAAAACCGGGCGTTGGACGCTTGAATTCCTAGTCAAACGTATGACGCAAGACCCGGCTAGAGTGTTCGGTCTACAAGCCGGAACCTTAGAAGTTGGCGCAGTCGCCGATCTAGCTGTGATCGATCTGGAACTACAAAAAACAGTCGATCCGAATCAATTTGCAACAAAAGGCCGCAATACACCGTTCACAGGAAGAACTCTTTCCGCTTGGCCAGTCATGACCTTAGTCGCCGGTCGCCCAGTCTATGGCGCCGAACTGGTGCAACCGGTACAAGCTTAACCACCGGCTTGAAGCGCGGTCGATGAACAAGTTCGATCATCTTCGACCGTGCCAACTCAAGTTTGGTCATCTGCTCAAGGAATCTGCTAAACCTGATCCTTTAGCTACATCAACCGACCACCCGAAGAATTTTTTCTTCTATATAAATAAGCTGACTAAATCTCTAAAAGTTTTTCATCAGTACCTTTCATCCGCTCCCACCCAACTATATCTGAGGAGGATTCACCCATGCAGGCAAAACTTCTGCTCGAAGACGGCACACTTTTCACAGGTCGCTCGTTCGGCGCTCAAGGTAACACGACTGGCGAGGTTGTGTTCAATACAGGCATCACCGGTTATCAAGAAGTGCTTTCCGATCCATCGTATTGCAATCAGATCGTGACCATGACATTTCCGCTGATCGGAAACTATGGCATTACACGCGACGACTTCGAATCGGTTCGCCCCTTCGTGAACGGCTTCGTCGTACGCCGATATGAGCCGGTTCCAAGCAACTGGCGCGCTGAATACACATTAGACGAGTTGCTTAAAGAACATGGCATCGTCGGAATCAGCGATATCGACACTCGGATGCTGACCCGCAAATTGCGTAACCACGGCACGATGCGCGGTATTTTGACAGCTGGTAATCATTCGGTAGAAGAATTGAAAGAAATGCTGCAAAGTTCGGAGATCGTCACCAATCAAGTTCAAAAAACTTCGACTCCGCATACGTATAACAGCCCTGGGCATGGTGAACGAATCGTACTGATCGACTACGGCGCAAAAAGCGGAATCGTACGCGAACTTAGCGCACGCGGATGCGATATCGTCGTAGTTCCACAAGATATTACAGCGGAACAAGTTCGTCGCTTGAACCCGGACGGGATTCAACTTTCCAATGGCCCTGGAGATCCAAAAGACGTACCACAAGCGGTTGAGACGATCAAAGAACTGCTTGGCGAATATCCAATCTTCGGAATCTGCCTCGGACATCAACTGCTGGCTTTGGCAGGCGGTGCGGATACCGAGAAGCTGAAATTCGGACATCGCGGTGGCAATCACCCGGTCAAAGAACTGGAAAGCGGACGTTGTTACATCACTTCGCAAAACCACGGCTACACAGTCAAAGAAGATTCGCTGGCAAACACTGAATTCGAAGTTACGCATATTAATAACAATGACAAAACGATTGAAGGATTGCGCCACAAGCGCTTCCCCGCGTTTTCTGTACAATACCATCCAGAAGCAGCACCGGGTCCTTTTGATAGCAGCTATCTGTTTGACCGCTTTATCGATATGATTCACGAACATCAAAAGAGCAGTCCGAAGCAACCGCGTCAAGCCGTGATGATGGCAGCCATGAGAGGAGCACGTTAATTATGCCTAAAAATGATAAACTCAAAAAAATTCTGGTGATTGGCTCCGGGCCGATCGTGATCGGTCAAGCCGCTGAATTCGACTATGCAGGTACACAAGCTTGCCAGGCGTTAAAAGAAGAAGGCGTCGAGGTTATTCTGATCAACAGCAACCCGGCTACGATCATGACCGATACGAATATGGCGGATAAAGTCTATATCGAACCGATCACATTGGATTTCGTGACTCAGATCATTCGTCATGAACGCCCAGACGGCTTGCTGCCAACACTCGGCGGTCAGACAGGTCTGAACATGGCAGTCGAATTAGCACGCGCTGGCGTACTCGAAAGCGAGAACGTGAAATTGCTCGGCACTCAGCTTCATTCGATCGAAAAAGCGGAAGACCGCGATTTGTTCCGCGAACTGATGCGCGAATTGGAACAACCGGTACCGGATAGCGTGATCGTGACTACGCTTCAAGAATCGCTTGATTTTGCAAATGAGATTGGGTACCCGATCATCGTTCGTCCGGCTTACACATTGGGCGGAACCGGCGGCGGTATTTGCGCGAACGAAGAAGAATTGCGCGAGATCGTCGCTTCGGGTCTGCGTTACAGCCCGATCGGACAATGTCTGGTAGAGCGCAGTATCGCAGGAATGAAAGAAGTCGAATACGAAGTGATGCGCGATGCGAACGATAACTGTATCGTCGTATGTAATATGGAAAACTTCGATCCGGTCGGTGTACATACCGGCGACAGCATCGTCGTAGCACCAAGTCAGACGCTGTCTGACCGCGAATATCAAATGCTGCGCTCTGCGTCGCTAAAAATTATCCGCGCGCTCAATATCGAAGGTGGCTGCAACGTTCAATTCGCACTCGATCCGCACAGTTTCCAATACTATGTCATCGAAGTAAACCCACGTGTCAGCCGTTCTTCGGCACTGGCTTCCAAAGCAACAGGGTATCCGATTGCAAAAATGGCAGCGAAAATCGCGATGGGCTACACACTTGACGAACTGGTTAACCCGGTAACCGGTCAAACTTACGCTTGCTTCGAGCCAACTTTGGACTATATCGTTTCGAAAATCCCGCGTTGGCCGTTCGATAAATTTACTCGCGCCAACCGTAAACTGGGTACGCAAATGAAAGCAACCGGCGAAGTGATGGCAATCGGCCGTACCTTCGAAGAATCGATTCATAAAGCGGTTCGTTCGCTGGAGATCGGAACCCATCGCATCTTGCTCAAAGGCGCAAACGAATTGTCGCAAGAAGAATTGGATTCGCGCCTGATGAAACCGGACGATGAGCGGATGTTCTTGGTTGCCGAAGCTTTCCGCCGCGGTTATAACCTGGAAATGATTCAAGATCTGACGAAAATCGACTGGTGGTTCCTTGATAAAATCGAACGCATCATTGCTTACGAAGCTGTCCTTGCAGAAACAGACGAACTGACAGACGAATTACTGTACGACGCAAAAAGAATGGGCTTCACCGACCGCGCGATTGCAGAGCTGCGTGCTCAAAACCGCGAAGGCGGCAAGTTCACCAAAGAAGCAGAAATCCGTGCATACCGCAAAGAAATCGGACTGGTTCCGGTATACAAAATGGTCGATACTTGCGCAGCGGAGTTCGAATCCGAGACGCCTTACTACTACTCGACGTACGAGCAAGAAAACGAAGTCATTCAAACCGATAAAAAGAAAATTATCGTGCTGGGTTCGGGTCCGATCCGAATCGGTCAAGGGATCGAATTCGACTACTCGACGGTACACGCGGTATGGGCAATTCGCAAAGCCGGCTACGAAGCGGTTATTATCAATAACAACCCGGAGACGGTATCGACAGACTTTAACACTTCGGATCGTCTGTACTTCGAGCCGCTGTTCTTCGAAGATGTAATGAACGTGATTGAGCAAGAACAACCGATCGGCGTTATCGTACAATTCGGCGGTCAGACTGCTATCAACTTAGCGAAGCCTCTGCAAGACGCAGGCGTGAACATTCTTGGTACTTCGCTGGATAGCATCGACGAAGCCGAGGATCGCAAACGTTTTGAAGCGCTGCTCTCAAGATTGAATATTGCACAACCTGCAGGTAAAACGGTCACTTCGATCGATCAAGCCGTAGAAACGGCTCAAGGTCTGGGCTATCCGGTGCTGGTGCGCCCTTCGTATGTCTTGGGTGGACGCGCGATGGAAATCGTATACTCGGATGAAGAGTTGCTGAGCTACATGGTAGAAGCGGTTAAAGTCAACCCAGAGCATCCGGTACTGATCGACCGTTATATGCTGGGCAAAGAAGTTGAAGTCGATGCGATTTGCGACGGCGAAACGGTACTGGTTCCGGGCATCATGGAACATATCGAACGTGCAGGGGTTCACTCCGGCGACTCTATCGCTGTGTATCCGCCGCAACACTTGTCGCAAGCTCTGAAAGACAAAGTGGTCGATACTACGATTCGTATCGCAAAAGAACTGAAAACAATCGGCTTGGTGAATATCCAATTCGTCATCTTCCAAGATGAAGTTTACGTGATCGAAGTTAACCCACGTTCGTCGCGTACCGTACCTTTCTTGAGCAAAGTGACCGATATTCCGATGGCGAATCTTGCGACTCAAGCGATTCTGGGTGTGAAACTTGCGGATCTGAATTATACAGAAGGTCTTTGGAAAGAAAGCGAACAAGTCGCGGTCAAAGTTCCGGTGTTCTCGTTCGCGAAGCTGCGCCGCGTAGAACCTACGCTTGGACCGGAAATGAAATCGACAGGCGAAGTCATGGGACGCGATAAGCATTATGCGAAAGCCCTGTACAAAGGTCTGGTTGGTGCCGGAATGAAGATTCCTTCTACCGGTTCGATCATTGTGACGGTAGCCGACAAAGACAAAGAAGAAGCAGTTAAGCTAATGCAAGGCTTCTACACGCTTGGCTACTCGCTGATGGCAACAGGCGGTACGGCTAAAGCTCTCGAAGAAGCAGGTATTCCGGTAACGCGAGTGAACAAGCTAAGCGAAGGCGAACCGAATATTTTGGACAAAATCCGTAACGGCGAAGCCAACTTCGTATTCAGCACGCTTACGAAAGGCAAAACGCCAGCACGCGACGGATTCCGTATCCGCCGTGAAGCGGTCGAAAACGGCGTAGTCTGCATGACGTCGCTTGACACGGTTGCTGCACTGCTGGATATGCTAGAAACGGTGAGCTTCACATCCCGCGCGATGCCGGTAGGCGTTCAGTCTTAAACCCTTTAATTGCATAACGAGAATACAGGCGCCATGCAGCATATTGCGGGCGCCTCTCGTATGCGTATAGAGATCCGTTTTCGCAAAAACTTCTTTACATTCAATGGAGGTACTGATGACTTCAATATCGACAACGCAACTGGCGCAGCGCTTAATGGTTGCACTTGATTACCCGGACGATACATCCGCGCGCGAACTGATTCGCAAATTGGAAGGCATTCCGTGTTATATGAAAGTCGGGATGCAGCTTTTTTATCAAGCAGGTCCAACCTTTGTACAAGAACTCAAATCGTTAGGCTATTCGGTCTTTTTGGATCTGAAAATGCACGATATTCCGAATACCGTCAAAAGCGGTGCAAATAGCATTACCAGACTTGGCGTCGATATGTTCAACGTGCACGCGGCAGGCGGGTCGGCAATGATGTCGGCAGCGATGCAAGGCGTAGAAGAAGCACTTGCCGCGCACCCTTTGCTGAATCGCCCGTGGGTGATTGCCGTTACGCAATTAACGAGTACGAATCAGCAGACAATGAATCAAGAAATCGGGATTCCGGGAACCGTGGAAGACGCCGTGATTCGGTATGCACAGTTGACCGCGCAAGCCGGGCTAAATGGCGTGGTCGCAAGCCCTCTGGAAGCTGAAGCGATCAAGAAAGCTTGCGGAGCAGACTTTTTAACGGTAACGCCAGGGATTCGCCCTGCCGGAAGTGCGGCAGACGATCAATCGCGTACCAAAACGCCGGGCGAAGCCATCTCAGGAGGCAGCGATTATATCGTAGTCGGACGACCGATTACCGCTGCCGCCGATCCAAAAGAAGCGACGCTTCAGATTTTAGAGCAAATGAGCCAAGCTTTGAACTAATCTTATATCGACAAACGGAGGATGATCACGATGAATACACAGTCTACATTGGAAGCGAAAATTGCAGCGGATCTGCTGAATATCGGAGCCGTAGCTTTAAAGCCGGATGAGCCTTTTACTTGGACATCGGGGATCAAATCTCCGATTTATTGCGATAACCGCTTGACGATGAGTTACCCGGAAGTCCGCGATCGGATTGCAGACGGTTTTGCCCAATTGATCAAAACTCATTACCCGGATGTAGAAATTATTGCAGGAACGGCAACAGCCGGTATTCCTCACGCGGCTTGGGTTGCGCAAAAAATGAATTTGCCTATGGCATACATTCGAGATAAAGCCAAAGGGCACGGCAAGCAAAATCAGATCGAAGGCATCATCGAAAGCGGCAAAAAAGTCGTCGTGATCGAAGATCTGATCTCTACCGGAGGCAGTTCGCTGAAAGCGGCTTTGGCTGTACGCGAAGTTGGAGCGAAGCCACTGGCGGTACTGGCGATTTTCAGTTATCAGCTGGATATTGCGACGCAAGCTTTCGCTGAAGAACAAGTTCCGCTTCAGACCTTATCGAATTATACGGCTCTGATGCAGACTGCACTCGAACTAGGAACCATTCAAGCTAGCCAAATGGATCTGCTAAAATCTTGGCGCGAAAATCCAAGTGAATTTGGAAAATAAAAAGCGAATCTACAATAACAGTCCCAAAGTCGGAATCTTATCTTAAGATTTCGGCTTTTTTGGTTAGTCGGTATCTGGACGCTATCTTCTTGATCAGGTAAGCTGACTTTATGGAATTCTTCGCTACGCAACTAATTTGCTAAATAATGCGTCCAATAGAAGGGGATGTGACCTAGACGATGAAAGGGGCAGAAGAGAATGAAAAATTTTTCTTGGAAAAAAATTGCGGCTGCCCTTGCGACAGTAATTTTGCTACCGGGATGCTTTTCGGGAGGTAGCGAACAACCGTCTGGGAAAACGCCAAGCAAACCGTCTAATGGAATAGAGCAAAAACCATCTAATGAACAAGGCACGCTACGAATCGGGATTTTGACGGGTGCCGCCGACGATCGTTATTACCGAGAAACCTATACCGATATTTATGAATATATGAATCCTGACTTAAACATAGAGATTGTTCCTGCGATTGATACGGATCGTTACCGTTATTTGGACCCGGATGCTCAAGATTACAAAAAAGAAACGCCTTTAAGCGAATTACAAAAGCTAGCGGACGGACAAGTCGATGTATGGATTCTTGATCCTGAGATGCTTCGTTCTGTGACGCAAAAAGGTTGGGCAGAACCTCTAGCTCCTTATATGCAGCGTACAGGCGAGTCGGAATCGGACTTCGCTCCTGCGGCAATCAATGGGCTTAAAGATCTCGGAGACGGGGAACTGTACGCGCTGACGCCAGATTACGCTTCGTCGGCTTTGTATTACAATGTCGATTGGTTTGAAAAAAATAATGTGAAATTACCGGAAGACGGAATGACATGGGATGAAGCTTTTGCTTTGGCAAGAGCAGCGAGTGGCGAAGACGAGCAAGGAGAACCGCTATATGGTTTATCTTTTACACAGACATTGGAAGAAGATCCGTTATGGGCGATCCGTGCCTACACCGATCCTTTAGGATTATCGACTTTTGATCTGGAATCGGAGCAAATGACGGTAGATACACCGGAATGGCTGGACGCTTGGACAGTGCTTACTAATCTCAGTCAACAAGGCGCGATTCCGCTGGCATTGCGTCCGGGCACTGATCCGGATCACTATGATGTTTTTGGCGGAGATCTATTTTTAGGTGAAAAAACCGCAATGACGATTGCAGATAGCAGTTATGCTGCGAATCTACAAACCGCAACGCGTAATGCCGATCGGATACCCGATTTTAAGCCGTTCCGATGGGGCACGGTTACTTTACCTGTACATCCGGGCAAAGAAGGCATCGGTTCAGGCGTGCAACTTGGCGATACGTTCTCGATTGCCTCATCCAGTACACACAAAGAACAAGCATGGGAATTTATCCGGTTCGTGACAAGCGAGCGTATTCAGGAAATGGGGCTGCATGACGTCTACCGGATGCCAAGTCGTTTGCAAGCGATTGATTTGGAAGCGGAAGAACGTGGGTACCGGAGCCAAGCATTTACCCAGCTGCGTCCGTCCGAGCCGATTGCAAAACGAGAAGAAGAAGCGGTGCAAAGCAATTCGCAACTATGGCAGATCGGCAATACAGGCAAAGAATTGTTCCAACGCGTATTGCAAGGACAGATTTCGCCGAAACAAGCTTTAGAACAATGGGAAAACGATGGAAGTCGTTGGTTAAAAGGACCTTTCACCGATGACGGTACACTGACCTTTGTCGATCCGTTATCGCCTAATATTCAAGTTCTACAGTTACAGGACTCAAAAAAATCTTGACCAAGTTGGCAAAAAAAGTTATACTATTCATTGTCGCTGTTCAAAATGTTCAGCTTGTACAATGTCGCGGGGTGGAGCAGCTCGGTAGCTCGTCGGGCTCATAACCCGAAGGTCGCAGGTTCAAATCCTGCCCCCGCAATTACAGTTAGACTGTCCCAAATCGACTTTGCAGTCGCATTTGGAACCAGGGCCCTTAGCTCAGTTGGTTAGAGCTACCGGCTCATAACCGGTTGGTCACAGGTTCGAGTCCTGTAGGGCCCATCATGGTAAAAACCCTTGCGGCGCAAGGGTTTTTTTGTGTTTTTGGATAACTTGATCATTTAAACCATACATGACAATATACATATTATTCTTGAAGCAACAATTTTATTTATTTATAACTACCTTCTCAGAAATTTTTTCCTCTATTACTGAACTAAATCACCTTTTATTTCCGATATATAAGAAAAGACCGCTTTGGCGGCTATCTTGCTGTCGAGGAGAACGTGATTATGAAAAGGGGTTCGGGAAAAGTCACACAAGGAATCAAAATGTCTACGGTGATCGGGTTATTATCGGTAGTTATTCTGCTTTCGGCAGCGGGAGTCGGTTCGTTTGTGAGTTACATCAATGGACGAGATGCTTTGGCGACGCAGACGTTGCAGTTAAACGAATACCATGCTCAAGAACTAGCGAGAATTGGAACCACATCGATTGCCAATATGCAAAGATCTTTAGCAGAATCGGCTTCTTATGCGATGTCTATGCCTTTAACACCGGAGATGACACAAAGCAATTTGGATTATTTTAGAAAGTCGAGCGGTTTTTTTAATTCAGTCGTTATTATCGATGCAAGCGGGATTTTAACGTACAGTTCACCCAATCTTGGAATTACAGATGGTCGGATCAAGACGCCGCAACTTTTACAAGCATTATCTGCTAAAATTCCGACCATCTCGGTTCCTTATATCGCGCCGACTGGACGTTATTTGGTGACCGTAAGCGAGCCTTTATTTTCAACAGACGGGGTATATCAAGGGATTCTTGCCGGTTCGATCTATTTAAAAGAAGAAAATCGGTTAGGTGAAATTCTCGGCACGCAAAGCCCCAAAGGCGACGGTTCTTATTTTTATGTCATCGACGACTCCGGCAAATACATTTACCATCCCGACGAAAGACTGATTGGCAAAGAAATTACAGATCAAGCGATTCAGGATATTTTTTCAAGCGGTGGCGTGGGTTCATCTTCTATTGTGCAGTCAGATGGCAATCGATATTTAGCCGGTCATGCTTCGATCGATCAGACGGGGTGGTGTGTGATTTTTCAAACTCCGTACGAGAATGTCGTGCAAGCGGCAAAACTTTCGACGTTTGAGACGAGTCTCTACATGTTGCCTGGAATCGTGCTCGTATTACTGTTGACTTTGTATGTTTCTCATAAGTTGTCGATGCCGCTCTACACACTTGCCCGATATATCGAGCATATGGCGAACCGTCGAGCGCCGGAAGAAGTACCGAACGTGCAAGATTGGAACTATGAGACGAAAATGCTCAAAGAAGCAATCTTACTTGCGGAAAATAAAACTCGCGAAGCGGAAGCCTTTTTGCTCAAAGAAGCCAATCATGATCCGTTAACAGGTCTGTTAAATCGTCGAACGTTGGAAGGTTTAACGAACGAGTGGATGCAGCAAAACAAAAAGTTTTATATCGTTTTTCTCGATATTGATTATTTCAAATCGATCAACGATACGTATGGGCATCAAAAAGGGGACGAAGTGCTTAAAAAAATCGCGATGATCTTATCTGAACAAGTGGGTTTGCATGGTCATTGTTTCCGCTATGGCGGGGAAGAATTTGTCATCTTGCTTTCACACGATAACGAAGCTGAAGCTTTTGCTCTTGCCGAGCAGATTCGTTTTATTGTAGAGCTTAGCGAAATGCCGGTTCCGCAAAAAATAACGATCTCTTTAGGAGTTGCCGCACGCGATCAGGAAGTAACTGCCGATCGATTGTTTGAAAAAGCAGACCATGCCTTATACGAAGCCAAAGAGTCGGGACGTAACCAAAGTGTATTGGTGAAATAACGTTCAGACTTATAAAAAAAGCTCGCTTGGAAACGTTACGTTTCTTATAGCGAGCTTTTTGCGTTTTACTGATTTTTTAAAAAGCTGAAAACACGATATTACGTAACTTTCTTGTGATCGGCAGCGTACCCGCATCTCTTTTTTGGATCATGAATAAGAAAGTAAGCTTTTCTTGCGGGCTATTCGTGAAATAAGCGCCCAACCAACCGTCCCAGCCATATTCGCCTTGATGCCCGATCAATCCCGATTGCCCAGAATGGGTCAAGATACGCATCTGGTTGCCATAACTATGTCCGATTGCCGAATATCCACTGTCAAAAGCTTGCTGCTGAGCAGGAGTCAAACTAGGTGCTGTCATTTTTTGAATCGTTTTCGATTGTAAAAGAGTATGCCCGTTCCAGCGACCTTCTTGCAGCAGCATCGTCGCAAACTTCGCATAATCGCCTAAAGTCGAAGCCAGACCCGCACCGCCGGATTCAAAAGCAGGTTCGCGATCGAAATGATGATTGATCCCTAAATGGTCGTCGCTATAGAGTTTGAGTTTGCCTGAGCCATCATTTTGAACCGTTTTCGCTAAACGGCTGCGTTGTTCTTCAGATAACCAAAATCCAGTATCCTTCATCTCTAAAGGTTCAAAAAGTTCTTGCTGCAAAAACTCCCCAAAACGCTGTCCGCTTACCACTTCAACGACGGCACCTAATACGTCAGCGGAAGTCCCGTAAGTCCAGCTAGAACCAGGTTCAAAAGCCAATGTTCCTTGTCCAAGACGCGAAGCGAATTCTAACGTGCTGACCGGTGTATCGCTGCGAAGACGTGCATTCGTATCTTGGAATAAAGCTTCGGTATACTGACCTGTTTGATTTTCTCCGCCGTACATTAAACCGGAAGTCATATGTAGTAGATCTTGAATCGTAACTTCTCGCATAGGAGCGACCGTTTGCCCGTGTTTTTCAACCTTAACCTGCTTAAAACTCGGAATGTATAGACTCACCGGATCAAACAAATCAAGTTGTCCGCGTTCAATCAGCATCATAACAGCCGTTGCGGTAACGGGTTTACTCATCGAATATAGACGGAAAATCGTATCGCGCCGAATCGGAGTATGGTCGCTAAGATCGGCAAACCCGTCTTCATGATAAAAGATTTCTTTGCCGTCCTGAAGAACCATCAAGTTGGCGCCTGCAATTTCGTGATTTTCAATACTTGAACGTAACGCTTGTTTTAAACGTGTAGCTATAGAAGATTCCAGCATAGTCAGTCATTTGCTCCTTTATAATCAGATCTGCGTAAATTGTAAGCCGATTTTTCGGGTTTGTCGACATTTTCCTATATTTCCCGGGGAATGTATTGACAGTGTTTATGATTCGTACTAGTATAATTACAAAGATAATACTTTTAATTAAAGATTCTTTATATAAAAATAAATGGAGGTTTTGAACATGGAACAAAAGATTGCAGGGATTCACCATATTACAGCGATTGTCGGGCATCCTCAGCAAAACGTTGATTTTTACGCGGGAGTACTTGGACTTCGCTTGGTTAAACAAACGGTCAATTTCGATGATCCCGAAACTTATCATTTGTACTTTGGCGATGAAGGCGGAAAACCGGGAACGATCATTACCTTTTTCCCATGGGTGAATGCGTATCGAGGGCAGATCGGTTCAGGGCAAGTAGGTGTCACTTCGTTTGTCGTGCCAGTTGGTTCGTTGCCTTTTTGGAAAACAAGATTGAGTTCTTTCGAAATCGAAGTCCAAGAACAAGAGCGTTTCAATGAGCAGGTTCTTCAATTTGAAGATCCGCACGGTCTGCGTCTGGAACTGGTAGAACGGGAAGGCGGAGAACTCAATAGCTGGACATTCGGAGGCGTAACGCCGCAGACGGCTATCAAAGGATTTGGCGGAGCAACGCTACTTTCTACACAACCACAGAAAACAGCGGAATTATTGACTTCGGTGATGGGACTTGAGTATATCGGAGCAGAAGGAGATTTGGCTCGTTACCGTGCAACGTCGGATATAGGCAATGTGATCGACTTGAAGTTGACTCCTGCTGCGCGAGGTACGATGGGCGTAGGAACGGTACATCATATCGCTTGGAGAGCGACGGACGATGCCAACCAACGTGAATGGCAAGATTGGGTTGCCGATCATGGATACGTAGTGACCGCGGTACAAGATCGCAATTATTTTAACGCGGTCTATTTCCGGGAACACGGCGAAATTTTATTTGAGATCGCGACCGACCCACCGGGATTCGCTCACGATGAAACGTTTGAGACGATGGGCACTGAATTGAAATTACCGGCACAATACGAACGGTATCGCGAGCAACTTGTGCAATCGCTGATTCCTATTGAGGTACGCGAACTCAAAAGCGAATAAAACTTTCAAAATTAAATAAAAATAAAACCTGTATCCTAGTAGATACAGGTTTTTTGTATGAATAGAAGTTAATTAATTGAAAAGCTTCAAAATCAGACGAAAGATGCCGAAGATGAGTTTAGGAGCCCACATGAAAAGTTCGATCAAGAGCTGGATCCATTCTACGCGATCGTCTTCTCCGGATTTGTAACCTCTACGTCGCCTTGATCCCCATCTGCTCATTCTTTTCGCTCCTGTCGATTTAGAATATTTGGAGTGTGTTGCTTGCTGATTATAACCCATTAATATACCCGATTTTAGAAGTTCGAAACGCTTTTCGTACGAAATAAATTTGCTTTTTGTCGTAAGGGAGTGCTACAGTTAGGATATTGCAAAAGGAGTACAACTTGATAGCCGTGCTTATTCAACAGTTCGGACTGTCCGTTTGTGGATCCTTATTAAGGAGACTCATATGGAAATTGAAGAACGGAACGTAATGAAGGTGCACGCGGATTTGCAGCGCATTTTTACGAACGGATATTTCGTCGTGATTCGAGTTTTTCATTCAGACGAATTATTTGTGGGACAAATTACGCAACTCGATCTTGAAGGCGGCAAGCTGACGATTGGCAAATGGGGAGAATTGAAGGAACTTTCTATTGAAGACATCTCTAGCACAGAAATTCCTGGCCACCTGTAATTCACAAACTCAATGACACCTTTGTCTTATATAGTTAGCTCGACATCTTTTTTGGGAAGATGCAGCTTTATTTTGAAAGCTTCGTTCTTTATGAACGAAGCTTTTTTTATGATTTCTAAACATAAAAACTCAAAAAAAGCCCCGCCGAAGCGGAGCTTTTTGTAAAAAAGAGGTCTTAGAATTTTGCAGCCAATTCAGCCGCTTTGTTCACGCCTTCTTCGATGATCGAAGCTGCGCGATCTGGGAATTGGTTGTGTCCTTCGATCACAACAACTTCTGGGTTTTGGATACCCCAGAATGCCAGAACGTTTTGAACATAGTTCAAAGACATTTCCATGCCGTTCATAGGCTCGATGGAGTAAACGCCGCCACGTGCTTGAAGCAGAGCGATTTTTTTGTTTTCAACCAGACCTACAGGGCCTTCAGCTGTATACTTGAACGTTTTACCTGCTTGGTTCAGGTAGAACAGGTAAGTCAGCAATTGAGCTGGAATCGTGAAGTTCCACAGCGGGAATGCGAATACGACTTTGTCAGCGCCCAGGAATTGATCCAGGTAAGTGTTAGCCAGACCCGCAAGGCGTTGTTCTTCAGCAGTTGCTTCCATGCCTTGAGCTGCTTTGAACAGACCAGTCATCATATCATTATCGTAGTAAGGAAGATCAGCTTCGAACAAGTTCAGTTCAGTAACCATATCTTCTGGGTGAGCAGCTTTATAGCTTTCTACGAAGCTGTTGTACAGTTGTACCGTTGCCGATTGATCGGCTGGGCGGTTATTAGCTTTAACGAAAAGAACGTGGGACATGAATAAATTCCTCCTGAACAATATCTTTTGTATTAACTTTCTTAATTATAGTATACAAATTAAAGGTAAGTGTCAATAGTTTTTAAAAAGAAAGCAAGCTTTTAAATTTTAATCGGATTTTCAGGTTTCTATCAGGTGGATTTAAGCTTAAGTGGATATATTAACGATACAACCCCTCTGTAACATAGACTTTAGCCCCGATGCCTAGGCACCGGGGCTCTTTTTTTGCTTTTTTATCGAAAAATACTTATAAGAAGAATGAAAGACCAACAATTACAGCAACGGAGCCGAGAGTGAAGTACATAATCGTACGTAACTCGCGGAACATGAGCAGGCCTTCTTGCTTGTGGTGTTCTTCTGTACGATCCAGTGTCCCTTTAGACATCGAAAATTCCTCCTTTCCGGAGCAGTTAAATTCGGTGACTTTCGCTAAAAAAATCAAGGAAAGAACACCTGAATTTCAGTGGCCTGAGCATCCGGTGTTTATATAGGATCGGAATTCGCGAATCGGCATAGCTGCATAACAACGCAAAACCAAATACAAGAAGCCATACTAAAGTCGAAGCTTCGCTTATAATAGTCGATAACAGATGAGGATAAGAAGAGGACGGCATATCGTAATGATGCTTCGTGTAAGCGGTATGATGAAACTCAGCTTCTGAAGCAATGATTTCGGAAGTGGACAGACGAACATCCGGAAGTAGCACAAAAAGCAGGCATAATAAGATCACAATAAATGAAACAGCAAATCCGCTTCGCCTACGATTCATGAAACGACCTCCTTCCGAAAATCAAAATATACGTTCCTATTTATTATGGGTAAAAGCCAAAAAAGCGTCAAGATTAAAGCAATAAGCATAAGACTAAGAAATTATTTGAACTTGAACTTCACTCTTGTTCCGTCTGGATAGTCTTCTAAGGTGTTGCCAATCCAAGAACCGGCTCCTCGATTGTCTGAAGGCGTGACATATTCGATATCTGCGCCTGTACCGCCTTCTTCGCACATTGCCATCGGCCATTCATCGCGGTCATAGCCTTTTTTCGTCGGGATGCCGCGCAGCGACTCTTGACGGTTCTGCTTGGCACCATTGCGATCGATCGTACATACCGCTGCTTCGCCTTCACGGATTGCTTTTTGAATATGAGCCGCTGTTTTTGGATAGCGATCTACCGGAAATTCAACAGTAACGACTTCACCGCTTGGCGAAGTTGATCCACCGAAATCAATAGAAGTATCCAACATAGGACCGATGACTTTATATAGTTGAGGCGCGAATATAGCGAGTACAATAGCCAGTGCAATCGTAAGTAACGAAGGGGCACGGTTCTTTTTTTTGCGTGATCTTTTGTTGCTCAAATGAATAAGCCTCCTTATCCGGTAGTGAAGCTTCATTATACCGGAAAGGAGGCTGTATTGCGTATGAAAGTTTACTTATCGTATTCTTCCGAATCTTCGGGATCGACAATCAGGCTTTCATCGCTGGTCATATTGTCTTTGGTCAACTTTCGGAATGCGCCGGGATCGGTATCCTCGTAACGGGGATCAGCTTCAGGAATACCATCAGGACCGGGTCCTTTGTCTATAATATCGGCTTTTGGATCTCTGCTCATGTTCCTCACCCTTTCTAACGGATTATTAAAACCATACACGTTATAAGCTTTAATGAAACATCATGTAAAAATGGTTTCCAGTCTTTTTACAAATGGCGTATACTCGCGTGCGAATGAGATTGAACGCGCTGGGCTTTGAAGAATATATCCCTTAGTTTCAAAGTGTGACAAAAGGGGCGAAAATGCGCGAAAACGGCTTTCTTTTCAGATTGCTAAATAGATGTAAAATCCTTAAAGTAAAGCGGTAGATTCAACAAAAATCACACTACAATTTACAACATCAACCTAAAGAAGGAAGTCACGAACCATGACAGGCAAAATTAAAAGACTTTTGATCGGTAGACCGATGAAGTCGAATGAACTTGAGGGCGAAAAACTCAGTAAACTCAAAGCATTGGCGATTCTTTCGTCAGACGCATTATCTTCCGTTGCCTACGGAACCGAACAAATCTTGCTTGTCCTCGTTCTGGCTGGAGCCGCTGCGCTCTGGTACTCACTGCCGATTGCATTGGCGGTTCTGGCTTTATTGACTATTCTCATCGTGTCTTATCGTCAAACAATTTTTGCTTACCCAACCGGTGGCGGCGCTTATATCGTTGCCAAAGACAATCTCGGTAAATTTTCAAGTCTGATTGCCGGCGGTTCGTTGCTCGTTGATTATATTTTAACGGTAGCGGTTAGTTCTTCGGCGGGAACGGATGCGATCACCTCGGCATTCCCAATTCTCCATGATGACCGGGTCCTGATCGCATTAGCGATGATTGTATTTTTAACTCTAATGAATCTACGCGGTGTAACGGAGTCGGCTTCGGTATTGGCGATTCCGATCTATGCGTTCGTCGTTGCTATTTTCTTATTGATTATCGTCGGAACGATCAATTATTTGGCCGGAGGTGCTGCAGCGGCGGCTCCGCAGATTGAAGCGACGGTATCGAATGTCAGTTTGTTTTTACTATTAAAAGCTTTTAGTTCCGGATGTTCGGCTTTGACCGGCGTAGAAGCAGTCTCCAATGCGATTCCCAACTTCCGCGATCCAGCACCCAAAAACGCAGCTTCAACGCTGATTATGATGGGCCTGATCTTAGGCGGAATGTTTACAGGGATTACGTTACTTGCTTATTGGTACGGAATTGCTCCGGACGAAAAGTCGACGGTTATTTCTCAAATTGCAGAAGCGACATTCGGTAGAGGCTGGATGTACTTCGTGATACAAGGCGTAACCGCATTGATTTTGTTTTTGGCTGCGAATACGGCTTACTCGGCATTTCCGCTGCTTGCTTTTATGTTGGCAAAAGATAAATATTTACCGCATATGTTTATGGTGCGCGGCGATCGTCTCGGATTTTCGAACGGAATCATTTTTCTTAGTGTGATGTCTGCGATTCTTGTGGTCGCTTTTAAAGGAAATACGGATAGTTTGATTCCTTTGTACGCGGTTGGCGTATTTATTCCATTTACGTTGTCGCAACTTGGGATGATGATCCGTTGGATCAAACACAAGCCGAAAGGCTGGCAAGGGAAACTTGTCATCAATACGATCGGGATGCTGACAACCTTGTCGATTACGTTGATCTTTGTATTCACTAAATTTGCGCAGGTTTGGGTTATCTTTATTTTCTTGCCGATTGTCGTCTATCTATTTGCCAAAATTTATCGTCATTACGCGAACACTGCGGACCAACTTCGGATCGATCTGGCTGTAGACAAACCTTGTGTAAAAGGCAACACGGTCATTATTCCGGTATCGGGCATTACGCAAGTTGTTCGTCATACGGTCAGTTATGCCAAAACACTGTCGGACAGCGTAGTCGCCGTCTATATTGGATTTGATGATGAATCGATTCGGAAGATGGAAGAAAAGTGGGCAGAATGGGACCCGGGTATTCGCTTGATCGTGCTCAAATCGCGTTATCGGAGCATTTTACGTCCGCTGCGTAAGTTTATTGATACCGTAGAGTGGAAAAAAGGCGAACATGATAATATCACGGTGCTGATCCCGCAATTTATTACGAAGCATTGGTGGGAAGCTGTTTTGCACAATCAGACCAGTATCATGATGCGCGCTTATCTGCTGAATTATAAAGACGTCATTGTAACGACAGTTCCTTTCCATCTGCACAAATAAATGATCTTAAGCAAGCTGTTGAACTTCGTTCAGCGGCTTTTTTTAAAACTTGTAAAAGAACAAACGTTCGCATATAATATAAGTAGAACACAAGTTCGTATTGAAACGGAGGGTTGATGATGCCAACGAAATATGTAGGCGAAGTCGTAGAGATTGTATACATGGACAAAGAAGGGCGGTTAACGCAGCGGCGTATCGAGGTGCATGGGATTCGAGGAGATCGAGTATATTCAACTTGTTTAAGAAGCGGAGAACGTCGTACATTTCGTCAAGATCGGATCTTGGCTTGTCGACCTTCCGCATTTCGAAGAAGTGAACAGACTCGGCAACGGCAAGTTGCCAAAAGTAGCGGTAAGTAAATAGAGCTTCATTCTATAGATACACATAAAAAAGACCGTCCCGGAGGACGGTCTTTCTACCCGTGGCGCTATTGCTTTCTTTGCTTTCGTATCCCGCGCCACCGTGCGATCTCTACTTAAAGAGCTGCTCCGGCTTGGGTAAGGGATACGCTCAGCATACTGTTACAGATGTGAACGCACCTCCTTTCGTTTGAAGTTATATTACCATACTGACTACAAAAAACAACCCTTTTTTTAATAAAGTTTTCCAATATTTTGTTCAAACTATTAAGATGTAAAAAGATGAAAAATTCACAATAAGTATATAGAACGAATTACATACATATAAACAAACAACACTCATTCTTTTTTTGAAAGTAGCTATAAAAAAATGACGAATTTCGTCGATAATAAATAAAGTCTATGTTGAATAAATAGAGAATAATAAGGGAGAGAAACAAATGAAACGTTCGATTCAAACGAAGTTATTAAGTGGTTTTCTAGGCGTTATTATCTTGCTTATTGTGGTTGGGGTTTTGGCAATTAGTAATTTGAATAATTTGGGCGACCAATCGAAAGCAATCAATGAAAAGTGGATGCCTAGCGTTACGCTTCTTGGAACCATGAACGGCGACGTTTCCGACGTAGAACGATTGGTATTAAATATGATGGTAGAAAGCCGTTCAAGCAATTATTCAGAAGTTGAAGATCAATTCACAGCTCTTTTGACTAAAATCGCAGGAGAAAGAGAACAACTGCAAAAACTACTGATTAGCGATGAAGAAAAACAATTATACGAAAAGTTTTCGACAAACTATGATGCTTATATCAATGCAGTACCTGGGTTGATGAGCGCTTCGCAAAACAATAACGCAGAAGCAGCGCGCGATACGCATCGTGAAATTTTTGAAGCATGGAATACGGCAAATAGTACGATTACAGAGTTAATTATATTAGACAACACAAAAGCGCAAGAGATGACGCAAGCCGCTTCTGAAAGAGCTGCTACCGCAAGCGTAATTATTTTGGTCACAAGCATCATTGCGATTGTGCTTGCGGGATTGATTGCGGTTGTGTTGGGTCGAATGATTTCTGTCCCTTTGAAACGCGTTCAACAAGCCGCAGAGCGGATTGCAGATGGCGATCTGACAGGGGAACCGATCCAAGTCCGCAGCCGCGACGAGATTGGCGCATTGGCTACATCGTTTAACGCGATGAGTGTAAGCCTGCGCGATTTACTTGAAGCTGTTGCGGCGTCTTCTGAATTGGTTGCTGCATCTTCGGAAGAACTTACAGCAAGCGCGGAGCAAAACAAACAAGCTTCTGAACAAATTGCGGCTACGATTCAGCAAACAGCAAGTGGTACGGTGCGTCAAGTTGATATTGCGGAAACATCTGCGCAAGCGATGCAAGAAATGTCGATCGGAGCCGATCAAATCGCAGAAAGAGCGCAGACGGTATCTACTTCTGCTGCTGAAGCCGCAACGAAGTCCGAAAGTGGTAATGCGGCGATTCGTGAAGCGATCACGCAAATGGACTCGATTCGCGAGTCTGTTACTTCGATGAGTGCTGTTGTCAAAGAACTGAGCGTACGTTCAAGCGAGATCGGCATGATCACGAATGAGATCACAGCCATTTCCTCGCAAACGAACTTGCTTGCGCTCAATGCAGCGATTGAAGCCGCTCGTGCTGGCGAAGCTGGACGAGGATTTGCGGTCGTGGCGGATGAAGTGGGTAAGTTGGCTCAACAATCGTCGGAATCGGCAAAACGGATTACGGATCTCGTTTCCTTGATCCAAGCCGATACGAACAGTGCTATTGATGCAGCAGAGTCCAATGACCGCGAAGTGTACAAAGGGATCGAAATGGTTTCGGCTGCTGGCGAAGCATTTGAAAACATTTTGGAGTCGGTTGGCAAAGTTGCCGGAGACATCGAAGAAGTTTCGGCGGGCGCGCAGCAAATGTCCGCAAGCACGACTGAGATTTTGAACTATGTGAAGCAAAGTTCGACGATTGCAGGAGAAGCTTCTTCTGGAATGACTCAAGTATCCGCAGCGACTCAAGAACAATTGGCTTCGATGGAAGAAATCGCGTCCTCGTCGTCTTCTTTGTCTGAGACGGCGGAGCAACTTTACAATAACGTAAGCCGTTTTAAAATCTAAAAATTGTCTGTTTGAATGAATTTGTATCAGTCAACTCTTGTTCAATAATGGTTTCTTTGAAAACAAGAGTTGATTGATATGGTTTTTTTGTTGACATAGTCAGTAACCACGTGATATGATCTTTGAAGTCGGCGATCAAAGAAAGTTTTGAGTGAGCCGGGGTGGTGGAATGGCAGACACAGCAGACTTAAAATCTGCCGGGAGTACTCCCGTACCGGTTCGAGTCCGGTCCTCGGCATCCGAATTCGTAAGCGAAGCTTCCAGACTGTTTATCAAAAACAGTTTGGAAGCTTCGCTTTTTTTGTGTGAAATAACTAATAAAATGATATAATAAAAATAAGTGAGAAAGCGCTTAATTACATAGAACAAGGGGATGAAAGCTTAATTATGAATCGTGACATCCATGCTCAGGAAAACTTCAATTCAGTACGTACGTCCAACGAGACCGATCAACAAACCATCATTGCCGCATTAGATAAAGTCACTCAACGACTCATGAATTTGCAACGTCCCGATAACGAAGAAGAATTAAAAGCAATGGATGGAGACCCGGAAAAGCGGGGATATTTTGCGCGTGATTTTGGAATGGATGTCTGGGACTGGCCGCAAGGGATTGGTCTTTACGGATTATCTAAAGTCGGTGTGTTTTTCAAAGACGACCGTTTTTCGAATTATGCCAAGCCGTGGATGGCGGATCGTCTAAAAGAAGGGCTTCCTAGCCGTAACATCAATACGACAGCGCCGCTATTATCGTTAATGGATTTACCAGAAGCCGAAGAGCTAAGTCTGGATTGGGTAAACTGGTTGATGAGCACGCTACCACGTACCGAAGAAGACGGTTACCAGCATGTCACTACAGGTGCTACTGCGCAAGAACTGACATTGAATGAAAATGAAATTTGGATCGATACCTTATTCATGTCGATTTTGTTCACCGCAAGAATGGGTGTGAAGTATGATCGCGCCGATTGGAGAGAAACATCCCTCCATCAATTGCTGCTACATATCAAGTATTTGTATGATCGCAAAACCGGACTCTTTTTCCACGGTTGGAACTTCACGGGGCGTCATAATTTCAGCGAAGCTTTTTGGTGTCGCGGTAACGGTTGGTTTACGCTAGGACTACCGGAATATATTGACTTGATGCGTCCATATTTAGACGAAGGTGTGCTGCTGTATTTAACGCAAACCTTCCGTTCGCAAAGTGAAGGCTTGCTTTCGTTGCAACATGAAGACGGCTTGTGGTCAACCTTGTTAGATGACTCAAGTAGTTATACCGAGACATCCGGATCTGCGGCTATAGCGGCAGGTATGCTGTTTGGTGTACGCCGAGGCTTGCTAGATGAGCGATTTGCTGAAGCAGCATGGAAGACCGTGTCGGCGGTCATGTCTAGAATCGGGGAAGATGGTTCCGTCGAAGGGGTTTCTGCGGGCACGCCGATCGGTAAGCTTCGCGAAGATTATGCGAACATCGTTACGGCACCAATGGCATATGGCCAGGCTCTGACCATTGCTTTGCTTGGTGAAGCACTGTACCGAAGCTGATTACCCCTTTTGTCACTGTCCACGGTTTAAATGGTTATGATATAATGGCGGGAACCTATTCAGAAAGAAGACGAAGCTTTGGCTATTCTCGTCTTCTTTAAGGTTTGCCGTCTATATGACGCTGTCTTCGATTCAAATGGATTTGGATCGTACCATGCCAGAAGGGAGTCGACCTTTGTCTAAAACTTGGTATCGACGGCTGCTGCTGTCTTATTTTCCGATTTTTTTATTTACTGTAAGTATTCTTATCTTTGCTTCTTTCGTATTCGTCAACGATATTTCAAGGCAAGAAACAAAAAAAGCAGATGCCGTGGCTTCTCGTTATCTCGTAGACAATATAGATCGAGTGGTACGTGAGACCGAAATGCTTGTTTTGGATAATGTGGAAAATGTCTCGGCATACAAAATGTATTTCAGCGAAAATCAAAGTGCGGGAACGATCGATACAAATATTTATACGATCGCACGTAATTTACGCAATTTGAGCGATGCTTCAAATTACATTGAGTCTGTTTATTTGTATGATCCCAAAAAGAATATGGTCTTAACGCAAAGCGGAAGAACGCAAGCTTCCGGATTTTTTGATGCCGATTGGTTAAAACAGATAGACTCTGGCAAATTAAAAAGTGGTTGGCAGCCTCTTCGCGACTATATGCCTGGACTTGGATCGCGGCCGATTCGCGTGCTCACGATCAATAAAGGAATGCCTCTTCCGTTCGGAACGGAAGGTGCACTTGTCATTAACTTGAAAATGAGTGCATTGGAACAATTAGTCGACAATCGAGTAAACGAACAATTGTCATTTGTCACGATTAAAGATGCAAATGGTGAAACCGTGTACCAAGCCCATTCAGAATCTTCACATGGTAAACCGCTAAATGAATTGCAATTGAATCGATTAGGTTGGACATTCTCTAGTGGAATCAAAGCGGCAGGCTTATTCGGATGGGTATCGGTGATCTCGTATCTTTGGGTTGCTGTAGCGATCGGAACCGTCGTGTGCGCTATTTTATATCTTATTTATATTACCCGCCGTAATTACAAGCCGGTTCAAGTCATTATGAACCGGATCGAAGCGTATCAAATTCGGGCGATGGATCAAAATGGCAAGCGAACCGATGAACTGAAGCTAATTGACGATGTACTCGAAAACTTAATTCACCATACACAAGATTACGAACAGAAAAACCGCGAGAATCAATTGCTACAGCGAAGTCGTTTGTTTACCGAATTGCTTCGAGGCGAAAGTTCTGAACAAACGATTGATCGATTGGTGAATTTTTCACCATTGATTCAGGTTGTACCGGATTCGCGTTTTGCAGTCGTAGTGAACGAGATCGAACGATACGAACATGTTTTTCAAGAACGATATACAAGAAGCGATCAAAATACGCTGAAATACGCACTCATTAACGTTTTCCAAGAGCTAGTCAGAGGATTTAACCTTCAAGCTTGGGCGGAGTGGGTAGGCGGTGATCGACTGGTTGTCATCGTGTTAACAGAAGAAGCGGCTACTCAGACCAAAGAAGAACTGCGTCAGCTCGCAGAAAGTTATCGAGAATGGGTAGCGGAACATTTACGTTTATCGATGAGCTGTGCAATCGGACCGATTGTTCAAGGAACTGAACAAATTCAAACGTCGTATGAAGCTGCTGAATCGATGATGCGCCATAAGTTATTGTTGAATCAAGACGTAATGTTAGCAGATGCCGAAGATTCAGCACCTAAATTGTTAGAAACGTATCGGTATCTACAAACGATTGCTGAACTCGTCAAACAATTTAGAATGTCTAATGGACAATGGCGCGAGCAATTGGAATTGTTGTTCGATGCGTTCGAACGAGATTTTGTTAAAGACGAAGCGATTCGTTCCTTGATCCAAGCATTGCTGCAAATGTTGGGTCGTGAAGTCGCAGTCATGTCTGAAGAATTAGAACAAGGATTATCGAGTGAGCGTGTCGCAGAGCTTGAACGCCGGGTGCAAGACGCAGGAACCTTGTCTGAAGTCAAAGACACGTTAGAAGAGCATCTGACCGATCTATTCCGACTCTACGTATCCGCAAGCGAAACGAAAAGTTATCGGGCGATGGTCAGCGAAATGAAAACGTACATCGAAGAGAACTTTGCAAATCCAGATCTGTCTTTGAAGCATCTTAGCGATCGTTTTCAGATTTCTGGAAAGTATGCGAGTTATTTATTTAAAACGGAGTTTGATATGAAGTTTGTAGATTTCGTAACGGAGCTTCGAATGAAAGAAGCGGAGCGATTATTGGTCGAAACCGATTGTCCGCTTCAAGATATTGCGCTTCAGGTTGGATACGCCAATGCGATCACATTCGGACGTGTATTCAAGCGAATATCGGGAATTACACCCGGTGATTATCGCAGACAAAAACGAAATCAGTCCCCACTTGAAAGCTAACTAATTAGTGACATGAAAAAGCAGGTGTAATCGCGTTTCGTAAGAAGAAAAACCGTAGAGGATGTGTTTCTTTTTTAAGAAACCCTTACCTATGCGGTTTTTTTTGTGCCACAAATCTATCATAAAATGTAATGCGATTATAGTTTATTAGACGAAAATAGTTTGCTCTGTTTAGGATCACATATCATGTAAGCGATTTCTAAAGTCACTTTTTTACGAAAAAGAGCAGTTTGACGAAAAAGAGCAACTCAATAAACCGAAAGGTAGTTTTTGCCTAAAAACCGAAATCCGAAAGAGGTTTATTGCCAGATTTGCGAGTCGTGTGGAATACTTGGGTCACTCCTAATCGACAGGCAAACGATTAAACGTCAGTCACACGGAGTACAAGTTTTTCCGCATTCCTGCCATACCACAGAAAAAGGAGATGGGACGATGACACGGAACACGCGCAGAGGGGTCATGAAAAAAGCGATGGGGGCTGCACTCGCTACAGTAATGGGCGTTGCACTACTATCAGGTTGTAGCGGGGCTGCTAAAGATGATTCAGCAGCAACAGGCGCAACAGGCACAGATGGGAAACGCGTTACATTAAAGGTGGAAGTGTTCGACCGCGGTAACAGCCCGGCACCGTACACAATCACGAACAACTGGTTGACGCAATATGTACAAAAGGAGTTCGGCGATCCGAATAATATCGACGTCGAGTTCGTACCTGTACAACGTTCCGAAGAAACGACCAAGCTAAACGTGTTGATGGCAAGTGCAAGCGACGTACCGGATATCGTATTCGTTTACGATTCCAGCGTATTCTTCCGTTATGCACAACAAGGCGGCTTGACTGATGTTGGCGAATTGCTGAACACAGAAGGCGCCGATCTCAAAAAGTATCTGGGTGAGGACACACTGAAATTCGGTCAATTAGAAGGTAAACAGTTCGCGATTCCGGGTAAACGCGCAATCACTGGACGTTATGCTTCTTATATCCGTCAGGATTGGCTGGACAAAGTGGGAATGAAAGCTCCAACAACAACCGACGAATTGTATGACACATTGAAAGCATTCAAAGAAAAAGACCCAGCAGGTCTTGGTGACAAAAACATTCCTATGGGTATGGCTTTAGCGCCAGCTCAGTACGAAACACTGATCTATTCCTTCATCAAACCGATTAAAGGCGATCTGACTTACAGTCAACGCTATGAACTGCCGCTGCATGACGGATTCAAAGATGCAATGCAGTTCATGAACAAACTCTACAATGAAGGTCTGATCAGCAAAGACTTCAGTATCGATGAAGAAAAAGAACAATTGACTAAAGATATTCAAAACGGCAACGTTGGCTACTGGTCGGAAGACGTGGACAACTTGTTCTATGAAGATGGAACGCTCGACAACTTGACTGCTAACGTACCTGATAGCAAAGTTGAACCAATCGATGCTTACTCCAACCCGAACGAAGGCAACAAACACATCAAATCCCGCTACGGTTCGAATGGTATGTATATCATGATTCCGAAAAGCAGCGAACGTGCGGATGAAGCGGTTAAATACCTGAACTGGATGTCGCAAGGCAACAACATCATTACGATCTACAACGGTGTTGAAGGCGAAAACTACGACATGAAAGACGGTATCCCAGTTACGAAACCGGATGTAAGCAAAGAACTGCAAGACCGCGTATACAACGGCGGCGATATGGCGATTATCTCTAACGGTAAAGCAATCGGCGACGAAGCAACAAATGAAGCAGCTTGGGTTGCAGGTTTCCCTGTAAACAACCAAGAAATGCTGAAAAAATCGCTTGAAATTTCGAACACAGATACTGTAGGTCCTATCGTATTCGATCGTCCGATCGAAGCTGAGTCGAAATACGGCACAGCGTTGAACGATAAACTTAAAGTTCTGATCGTTCAAAGCGCAATGGCTCCTACAGATCAATTCGAAGCGGTATATGATCGTGAAATGCAAGACTTCATGAACATTGGCGGTTCGGAGCTGAAAAAAGAACTGGAAGCAGCATTGCAAGGACAATAATTTCTTTTAAGCACAACATCAACAAGCCGGGGTGAAAGGGGATGGAGCTTTCCCCCTGACGTACCGGGTAGAAGCTCAGTTTCTACCCGGTACAACCCTCGGTTATATTTTTATCGGGAGACGGCTCCGCCGCACCACCCAGATCAAGGTGCGGCAGAGCGGCCTCACCCGCCAGGAGGAGAATGACGTGACCAAAGCGAAAGCAACTTACTTAAACGGCACGAGTGAAATGAAACGTCGCTCGTCTTATATGAAACGGTATTGGCAATTATACGCGCTCCTTACGCTGCCGATCGTATACTTCTTAATCTTCCGCTATGGTCCAATGTATGGCGTGCAGATCGCGTTTAAAGATTTTAACTTATTCCAAGGAATCAACGGTAGTGAATGGATCGGGCTTCAAGCTTTCCGCGAAGTATTTGCAATGAACGACTTCTATACGACGCTTCGAAACACATTCATGCTTAATATTCTCGATCTGATCGTTTCATTCCCGGCGCCGATTATTTTGGCAATCATGTTGTATGAAATTCGTTCCAAACGATTCAAAAAGATTTCGCAAACCATTCTTTATATCCCTCACTTTATTTCTTGGGTGATCATCGGCGGTATCGTGTATCAATTGTTTGGTACACAATCCGGTATGGTCAACGAAGTATTACGTACATTAGGATTCCAAGCAATTCCGTTCTTGACTGAAAAAAATTCATGGCTGATTACGTACTTGTTCGCTGGCGTATGGCAAAGCGCAGGTTGGGGAACCATCTTGTATTTGGCTGCACTAACGGGTGTTAACAGAGAGTTGTTTGAAGCTGCTGATGTAGACGGAGCTTCGAGAATGAGAAAAATCTGGCATATTACATTGCCAAGTATTAGACCGACAATCGTAACGTTGTTGATTCTCAACTTGGGCAACATGGTAAGTATCGGATTTGATCGTCCTTATATCATCGGTAATACTGCGGTTCGCGAATATTCCGACGTGCTCAGCACGTTCGTTTACCGGATCGGTCTTGAATCCGGGCAATACACGCTAGCGACAGTTGTCGGTTTATTCCAAGCAGTTGTCGGATTGGTATTCGTTTTAGGTTCCAACTACATTTCCAAAAAAGTAACCGGAGACGGCATCTTGTAGATTTTCTACAGAAGAAGGGAGCGTTTTATCATGACTGCACGTGCCTCAGATCGAATTTTTGATATTGTTAACGTTATATTCGTTTCGCTCTTTGTAATTTTCTGTCTCGCTCCGTTCGTCCATATGATCGCCGTTTCGTTAAGTTCGAACCGGGCAATCACGTCGGGCGAAGTTACACTGTGGCCGGTTGAATTAAACTGGGACGCTTATGGCAAAGTATTTGCCGATCAGTCGATGTTGCAGTCGCTCGGATTTACAGTGATGTTGACTGTAGCTACAACAGTGCTGTGTATGATCTTCACGATTGCAGCTGCATACCCGCTCACAAAAGGAAACTTGAAAGGCCGTAAGTTCTTCATGTACATCATCATCATTACGATGTTCTTCAGCGGCGGTATCATTCCTGAGTATTTGTTGATGCGCGATCTTCATCTGATCAACTCGGTCTGGGTACTGATTTTGCCAGGGCTTGTAAGTCCGTTCAACTTGATTATCTTGATTACTTTCTTCAAAAATATTCCGCCGAGCTTGGAAGAAGCGGCAGAGATTGACGGCAGCTCGCATTTGCATACGCTGTTCAAAGTCGTTCTTCCGTTGTCGATGCCCGTTATGGCAACACTTGCTTTGTTCTATGCAGTTGGACGTTGGAATGGTTTCCAAGATGCCTTGATTTACATCACAAATCCGGAAATCTATCCACTTCAATTGAAGCTGTTCCAAATGGTACAAAACAACATGGTATCGGAACTTACGCAAATGGAAGGCGGCAGCCGTGCGGCTCTGACTCCAGAAGCACTCAAAGCGGCAACGGTTATCTTCGCAACCGTACCGATCTTGCTGGTTTATCCATGGTTGCAAAAGTACTTCGTTAGCGGCGTAATGCTTGGAGCGGTCAAAGGTTAAGCAACTACAACTAAAAATCCAGAAGGAGTACATCGAATGAGTCAAAGTTTGAACCTAGACAAAGGCGAATATTCCTTCTCTACCTGTTGGAATATTCGCCGGCAGCCGAGCGGTGCTGCGATGATCCGCGAAATTTCTGAACTTGGTTTCCGTTATGTCGAATTGAACTACAATGTAACCAAAGAAATGCTGACTGAGATCGAACCGATGATCGAACGTGGTGAGATCGGGGTATCGAGTGTACACAACACTTTTCCGCATACGCCCGATCCTGACTATGGAACAGATTCGGTACTGCTTGGATTCGAAGACGAAGAACGCCGTGTCAAAGCGGTCGAATTGCTTGTTCGTTCTGCGGAATATGCACATCGTTATGGAGCAAAAGCTGTCGTCGTACATCCCGGCGAAGTTCCAATTGCCCATGAAGATGTCAAAGTACTTGAACAGCTGTATCACGATGAAGGTAAAGACTCTCAAGCTTATCGTGAAGCATGGGCTTCGTTTATCGAACGCCGGGAAAGTGCGGCAGACGGGTATTTGCAGCGTATCATTCATAGTCTGGATGAAGTCTGCAATTTGTCCGCTTCCAAAGGGTTAAATGTGAAGTTCGGGATTGAGACGCGTTCACGTCCTAATCAAATGCCGACACTCGCAGAAGCGAAAAAAGTGATTGATGCTTTAAAAGGAGCGCCTGTCGGTATTTGGTACGATACGGGTCATGCCATTATGATGGATCGAATGGGTCTTTATGACAGCGTCGGAGAAATGCAAGGATTGATGGATCATATCGTCGGAGTTCATATTCACGAAACGATCGGATTATCCGATCATTGGTGCCCGTATGTACATAGCGGCGATCCTCACTTTTACGATGCTTACTTGCCAATGATCCAGCGTGCTGGAGTGAAAGTGTACGAACTGAAAGCGGCTTGTGAGACTCAGCAAATTCACGAAAGTCACGAATTGTTACTCCAAAAACTTGCGGCTTTAAAATGATCGCAAACGTATGCCGTCGCCGTAAATCGGTTGACGGCTACTTTTATAAGAAGCAACGGGATTGGAGCAAAAGCAGGAACATACGAGGGGGACAAATAGATGCTTTTTGAACAAATTGTACAGAAAAACGATGAAGCAGTGAGAAGTGGGCTTCCGAGACAAGTGCTGGATAAAGAAAGCCGATATTACGGGGGGACGCTTGATCCGGCAACGGGCATTGCTTGGGTCAACCATACGACTGGAACGCCTACAGATATGTGCAACTGGGGAACCGCTTTGGTTAATCCCGCATCAGCTTTTTATCAAGATGAGACGTTGTTAGAGCGATTGCAGTTAGCTTCGGAATTTGTGCTCGGAGCGCAGCATGAAGATGGTTCGATCTCGCCGGGCTGGACAAATTATCATTCTCCGCCTGATACCGCATTTGTTGTGGTCGGCTACTCGCAACTGTACAAAGTGTTGGAAAAGTCCGGCTGGGCACCTTTGCAACCGACCCTCGATAATATGAAGCAATTTTTGAGTCGAAGTATCTCGGTTATGTTGACAGGAGGCTGTCATACACCGAACCATCGCTGGGTATTATGCGCGGCATTGGGATGTTTGTATGAATTGTTCGGCGATCCAAGATTGATTGAGCGTGCCAATCAATGGTTGGCTGAAGGCATCGATATTACACCGGACGGAGAATGGACAGAGCGCAGTAACGGTATTTACAATGCGGTGAGCGACATTATGCTGATCTATGCAGCGCGAATGTTGAACAAACCTGAATTAGTAGAACCCGTGCGTAAAAATTTGCGTATGATGGTCTATCTGATTCACCCTTCTGGTGAAGTCGTTACCGATTATTCCGGTCGTCAAGATCTCGGACATATTCACGACTTATCTTCGTATTACTTGCCGTATGCTATGTTAGCTGTACAAGATCATGATTCGTTGTTTGCGGGTATGGCAGAACTTTCTGGGAAAATTTTGGAGAATGCGGGTGCTGCTTCGGTTCATGTATTGGTGCAGATGCTGCTTGACCCCGCGCTTCAAGGTCCTTTTGTAGCGGAAGGCATTCCGATGCAGCAGGTCGTACCTACGCGTTACAAAAAAATATTGAACCAAGATTTCGTGCGTAGTGAATATTTGGATCAGATCGAATCGGCAGGTCATCAAGGTCGTATATTCCATAGCCGGTTGCATTTGGACTTCGGTTCTCCGATCGCCCGTATTCGTGAAGAAGAGATCAGCGTAACCTTGATGACTGAAACGCCATCATTTTTCGCTTTGAGACATGGTGCCGTGCGATTATTGGCGCTTCAAGTCTCTTCGTATTTCTATCCAGGATATGTACCGATGGACGAGATGAAAGTCAACGAAGACGGAAGTTATGTGTTGTATGGCGAGCAGAAAAAAGGTTATTACGGACCTGTTAAATCCGAGCTTCTTCCGGCTACCGCAAGCACGCCGATTAGCCCGTGGTACTTATTGCCGCATCAAGAACGCGAGCTAACGCACGAGCAGACTTTCCGCGTTGAGATTGAAGCGATTCCGTCTGATGATCTTCAGACATGGAAACTGCATATCAAAGCTCAAGAACCAGCTGATGTGATGATGCAGCTTTCTTTTGTATTCGGTAGCGAAGGGCATATCGTTTCTGGCGAATATGAAGATCTTGGACAAGATCGCGCTCTATGGAGCGGCGGCACACTGCGTTATGAAAGTGGCGAAGAATGGATCGAATTAGAAGGCGGCGAAGCTGCACATCGATCGACTTCTGTTCGCGAAGCGAATCTTCCAAGCAATTGCAAAGTCGTATTGGTCAATGTCATGACGCCTGTAGACAAAGTGTTTACGCTTCGTTTGTCGCCGCCTACTGCTCATTGATTTCAAGAGTTGGATATGGGAAAAAGACTGCAAAGCGTTAAGCTTCTCAGTCTTTTTTTCTCTGTAAATCACGAAGTTCGCGCCAACCGATCAATTGAATATTTTGCTCTTTCAATACTTTCAAGACTTGCGAATCGACAAAAAACTGCGCATCGAACAAACGAGAACGCCAGCTATCTGTGATGGCTCGGAGTTCTTCGGTATCGCTGGAAGGGTGAAATAACATTTCTGTGATACCGGGCTGCAAACTGCGTAAGTGATCAATGAGAAGATTTCGAGCGAACGTATAATCTTGATCCATCTCGTAAGTGAAAGGCAGACCAATGACGCGATCCGGATACAAAACGCCAAGTTCAGCAGCCAATGCAGCCATTTCGTTCTCATCCCCTGTTGGATAAGTCGGATTGACCGAAAACCGAACCGGTAAATCGTACTCAGCGCCTAATTCGATCAATAGACGATGATGCACATTACGTAGACTGCCCATATGATTATCCAAATGCGTCGGATCGATGCCCATTGATTTTGCAAGCGTGATCTGTGCATTCATTTCAGCGCGGACAATGTCCGTATCTACATCTGGCATATAAGACGGATCTGCCGGGAAATGACCTTGCGTATCGGTTAACGCTTGTGCGCCGGGTTGATTCAGAATCGGTCCCCATTTGTAGACGTTCCATTCGCTTGTTGACGTTAAATGTACGCCGATATCCCAATTCGAAGAGGTTTTCGCTGCTACTACCGCTTCTAATGCCCAGGGACAATTTACCATCAGTGTAGTCGAAGTAATCGCTTGTTGTTCCCATAGTTGAATAATCGATTGATTGGTCGCATGACACATCCCGAAATCGTCGGCATGTACAATTAAATATCGTTGGGTGTAACGATTTTCCGCAGTTAACATTCTAAAGCCCTCCACTTTTTTGAATATTTGTATCTCTTTAATCAAACCATAAAAACAAGCTTTCCGGTTGCATTTGCACAAAAAAACCACGTATAATAAAGTGTTACACAAAACGTGTCAAAAGGTTGGAGGTGCGCATGAGTAAGTCAAAATATTATGTGGTCTGGAAAGGTCAACAACCTGGGATCTATGCAACGTGGGCAGAATGTAAAGCTCAAGTAGACGGATTTCCCGGTGCTAGGTACAAATCATTCGAATCCAGATCCGAAGCTGAAGCTGCATACGCCGAAGGTGCAAAACCTTACATACGCTCCGGTTCTGCCGGAACTTCCAAAAAAGCAACAACTCCCAAAGCCGGCGCCAAATCTACAAGCGACATCGACTACAATAGCATATCGGTCGATGTAGGAACACGCGGAAACCCCGGTCCTGTGGAATATAAAGGGGTCGATACGGCGACAGGAGAAGTGATTTTTTCACACGGACCGATTGCCAAAGGTACCAACAATCTGGGCGAGTTTCTCGCGATTGTTCATGCGTTAGCTTACATCCAAAAACAAGGCAGCGACAAATCGATCTATAGCGACTCGGTCAATGCCATGAAATGGGTAAAGCAACGTAGAGTTTCTTCGACGTTACCGCGTGACAAGTCTACCGAAGAAATATGGGAACTTGTAGATCGAGCGGTACAATGGCTAGAAAGTCATCCGTATCGGACGAAGATCATGAAATGGGAAACGCGCGATTGGGGCGAGATCAAAGCCGATTATGGTCGAAAATAAAGTCCGTAATGACGTATCAAATTGCGACCTGTAACCAAACATGTTAGTATAATGGCTAACGTTTACCGGGCTTTCATGCCGGCTCTTGTGTGCGCGAGAGTCGGCTTTTTTGACCATATGATCGAAATTTGGAAAGGAGCGAAACGAATGTTTGGCAACGATTGGGATGAGGTGCTCAAAGACGAAATTCGCCAGCCCTATTTTGAAGAGTTGATGGCTAAAGTAAAAGAAGAGTATCAAAACCATACGGTATATCCGCCGGAGCCGCTTTTATTTGAGGCGCTTAAATTAACTCCATATGCTGATGTGAAAGCGGTAATACTTGGTCAAGATCCTTATCATGGAGCCAATCAAGCTCATGGATTGAGCTTCTCGGTGCTACCGGGTGTTCGAATTCCGCCTTCTTTGCGAAATATGTATAAAGAATTGGCAACGGATCTGAATATTCAGCCGCCGGATCACGGTTATTTGATTCAATGGGCGAAAGAAGGGGTTTTGCTTCTTAACACGGTATTAACTGTACGAGAGGGCAAAGCGGCATCGCATCAAAAGCTAGGTTGGCAGCGTTTTACTGATGCAGTAATAGAAGCTGTAGGGAAACGCGATCAGCCTGTTGTATTTTTGTTGTGGGGGGCTCATGCTCAGAAAAAAGAAGCGTTGATCGATACCCAGCATCATGCGGTATTGAAATCGGTACATCCGAGCCCATTATCGGCACGCGGAGGATTTTTCGGCAGCCAACCGTTTTCAAAAACAAACGATTATTTGAGTTCACACGGCATTCAGCCGATAAATTGGGAAATATCGCCGCTTTAAATCGACTTCCCGGAGGTGCGCGCTTTGAAACATTGGATAGGAAAAAAAGTGGTTGTCGACAACGGCGGTCCGTATCAGACGAAGCGCTACGGGACCTTGATCCGCTGGAACGACAAAGAACAATATATTGTCTTAAGCCCGGGTGGCGTTCGTATCGGCATGAAAGATATAATGTCGATTCGAGAATTGTCTGTGCTTCCGCAAGAAACTCGCGAAGCCGCAGGACGTTCGAATCCAATCGGATATGTGATGAGATCGATGCGGCAATTTGAACATGCTATATTATTTCATTCCGAAGTGATGATTTGGCACGGCAATACGTTGCTTTCTTCCAAAGCACGTCTAGTGAAGCATAATGATCAGACCGTTACCCTTGAAGACGGCACGGTATTAGAAAAAAGAGAGCATCGCTTTATCGTACGTTCGTTTCGAGGATAATTCATTTCACTTTGTTACCGCTAATTCAAAAGCCCCAAGATCACGATCTCTAGCAGATCGATCTTGGGGCTTTGATCATTTCATCTATCGATTATAAATCTTTTTCCATGCGTACATGTAAAATGCCTGCATCGTAAAAGGGTTCACCGGGAAGCGTACGATACCCAAGCGAACGATAAAAACCTTCCGCATGGCATTGGCTATCTAGAACTGAACGTTGGCAACCGATGGCAGTAGCGGCTTGTTCCATAGCTTGTACAAGCACGCGACCTAGCCCTGTTCCGCGATAAGCAGAACGTACCGCAATACGCTGCATTTTAGCCGAACCGTCCGGATATTTTGTCAAACGTCCGGTCGCCATATCCTGCTCGGAATCGGTCACGAGTACATGAGAAGTCGCAGAGCCGATCACATCGTATTCGTCGATCTCAAGTTCTTCAGGTACTTGTTGTTCTTCGATAAAAACTTCTCGGCGAATAGCCAGACACCGCTGCAATTGACTTTCGTTTTCTACGACGAGCGTTTTGATTTTTTCCACAAAGAAGCCCTCCTTCAATAAGCTTGACGATTTATTATAACGAAGCCTTTTCAAAATAGCTACGGGATTAGAACAACTTCAAAACGGTTAATAAGAAAAAGAAAGCAGGATGCCATTCGACAAGAATAGAAACATATAGGAGGACGACATCATGACGAATCGAACAATTATTGGCGTATTCCCGACCGAACAGGCGGCGCTGGACGCTATTCATCAATTGAAAACATCAGGGGTCGAAAACGATCAGATTACAGTCATCGGAAAAAATCCCGAGCCGATTGAACAGATTGCGGAAGACACAAATCTGGAATCTCCAGAAGCGAATACCCAGCCAGAAGAATCCAAAGGATTTTTGCATAGCATTCGCGATACGTTCACTTCTTCAAGTGACAGCGAGTTCACGAATGTGGGTCCTTATGTAGCTGTAGGTCCATTGGCACATCGATTCGTGGGTTCAGACACGTATTATGGTGGCAACGGCTGGAAAGAAGATTTCACTGCACTTGGATTCGACAACGAAGAAGCGGAAAAATACAATGAAGCGGTGAAAGCCGGTTCGATCTTAGTATTGTTGGAAGAGTCTTCAGGCGATTTAGGCGCTATTCGGAGTATTTTAGGTACAACAGCCAATACAAGCCAAAACTAATCTTGATTTTTGATCCAGAATAGATGTAAAAAAGATCGATGCTTAGGCATCGGTCTTTTTTTTGTGCTCACTTCTTACTTTGTCATCAACTTTTGTAATAAAAAGTAAAAAAACACTAAGCAAGATCCATATAGCAACCGATACATACAATATCTTGAATTTTTTGATGGAGGCCGCAGAAATGAAAAACAAACAATTCTTTTATGGATTCTCTGCGGGTTATCTCATTCTATTACTTGTCTTATTGACGATAAATCGAGAGAATGGGTCCGCGTTAACTTGGCTCGGTCATTCCAATATCATACCGGTTGTGTTGTGTACGTTTCTTCTGTTGAAGGTGACATTACGTTCAAATTCGCAAAATCGAATATTTTGGATGTTTGCGACATTAAGCAGCTTTTTTTATTTAATGTCGTTGGTGTTCCTTTTTGCAGATACGATTTCACCACAGATCACATTAAGTTCTCCGGGCTTGGCTGATTTCTTTTGGGTGTCCCAAGGGGCATTTTTGTTTATCGGAATGCTGACTGTTGTCTATCAACGTCTCAAAAGTTTTCGTTTGATGCAATATTTTTTGGATGCTTCGATTTTTATGTCGACGACAGCGGTATTAAGTTGGAGCTTGATTATTGCCCCTTTGCTGCAAGGTTCGCTGGATGATAACTGGTTTGAAGCTTTTATCAATCTTAGTTATCCGGTTTTGGATTTAGGAAATCTGTTTTTGCTGAGTTTACTTTTGTTCGCCAATCAGACATTGGGGAATGCTCGAACCGACGTAGGATTAATTGCTAGTGTGTTTCTTTTGATATTGGGCGATTCGGTGTTTGCTTACACGCATTTAAACGGGGCGTATCCTGATGGAAGTCCAATCGATCTGACATGGGTGACCTCGATCATTTGTTTGACTTTTGCAGGTATTCATTCTTTGGATAACACGAATGGACAGCCTAAAAGCCGATTTACTGCAACGTTGATGACACGGCTGGGCTGGTTGCGTCGGTTGCTTCCTTATGTGAGTTTGGTTGCGTTATTCGCGATTATTTTCCAACAGTTATCCGAGTTTAATGTGATGGTCATCGGAAGTGCTTTTGCTGTGATGCTGATTATTATCCGGCTGATTTTGACGTTTATCGAGAACGATTATTTGCTAGGTCGATTGACGAATGCGTTAGAAGTCAAAGAACACGAAGCGAACCATGATTCGTTAACCAACTTGCCGAACCGCCGCAAATTCGATACGGAATTACGTAAAGCAGTCGAATTGGCATCGGAACAAGGTCATCAACTTGCTTTGCTGTTTTTCGATCTGGATCGATTTAAACATATCAACGACAGTCTCGGTCATATGGTAGGCGATCAGATGCTTCAAGTGGTTGCGGAGCGGCTCCGTGAATATATTCCGGCTTCGCGCCTGCTCGCGCGTCAAGGCGGTGACGAATTTACGGTATTGGTCGATCCGCTAGAAGGGGAAATAGAAGCGTACCGAACGATTGCAGCGATTGAAGAAGTGTTCAAAAAGCCAATTACATTGGGCAGCGTTGTCGTCTATGGAGCAGCGAGTATTGGTGCAGCTTTGTATCCTCGCGACGGCGTTACGGCGGACGAGTTAATGCGAAGCGCCGATATGGCGATGCACGAAGCCAAAAAAAACCGGCATCAAAAAAGTTTGTTTTTCGAACCGAATATGGGCGAGCGGCTTGCTTATAAAGTCGAATTGGAACATGAACTTCGCGGAGCGATCGAGCGCGGGGAAATGTCGTTGCATTATCAATTGCAAAAAAATATTCAAAATGAACGTATTATCGGCGTGGAAGCTTTGATTCGTTGGAATCATCCAGAACTTGGTCCGATCTCGCCTGTTGAATTTATTCCGGTCGCAGAAGAAACAGGAATGATTATTCGGATAGGGGAATGGGTGATGCGAACGGCTTGCTTGCAACAAGTGGAATGGCAGCGGCAAGGGTATGGAGCTTTACGCATGAGTATCAATGTCTCGCCCTATCAATTCCAAGATGAACTATTTGTAGAAAAAATCTTGCATACCTTACGCGAAACCGGAGTCGATGCTACCCATATTACGATAGAAGTAACAGAGTCTCTGGCTATCCGTGAAGTCGAAAAAGTATCGGCGCAGCTTCGTTTGTTGCGAGATTACGGCATAAAGCTTGCCATCGACGATTTTGGAACCGGTTATGCGTCGTTGAAATATTTGCGTACTTTCGAACCTCATCTATTGAAAATCGACCGTTTTTTTGTCGATGGAATCGATGTCGATACAGAGCGTGGCAGTATGGTTCAAGCTATCATTGCAATCGGACGCAGCTTAAATATGGAAGTGTTGGCAGAAGGGGTAGAGACGTTAGAACAATTAGAGTTTTTACGTGCGGCAGGATGCGACGAAATACAAGGATATTATCTGAGTCGCCCGCTGCCGTCTGAAGGCGTGGAACGTATTTTGCAAGGTCCTTTTCCGTTAGTCGGCATGATGTAAGCGATCGGGTTAGCCCTTAATTTCAAAGTTAAAATGTCAAACAGACCTTGTTTCCAATGATACGGAAACAAGGTCTGTTTGGTTCACTTCAGGACGAAATTATTTTTGGAATTTTGCTTTGTATGCGAGCGAATATTGATCCGCTGCCAAGATCGCATCCAGCACATCGCTTGCGGTTACAGGGAACGGCAAGTTATGCGCGGTTTCGCCTTCTTTGGTCGCAGCTTCCGCTACGCGGTACAGGTCTTCGTTCGAGACGTCTTTGAGATGCAAGTCTTCGAGTGTGACCGGCAGATCGAGCTTCAAGTAGAAGTCGATATAACGTTCGATTTCATGAATCGGACGACGTTCGAGTGCGAGCTGCACGAGCGTACCGAATGTGACTTTTTGACCGTGCGTCATATGGTGAATATCACCTTCGAGTACGGTGAATCCGTTGTGGATCGCATGCGCTCCGGCAAGACCGCCACTTTCGAAGCCAAGACCGCTCAGCAAGGTGTTGGCTTCGATAACCGCATCGAGTGCTGGCGTTACGACTTTACGTTTTACCGATTCGTAAGCCAACAATCCGTAATCGAACAAGGTTTCTTCACATTTGCGCGCGATTGCTTCGGCAGCAAGCGTTGTAAGACCACCCGCCATTGTCGTTGCACGTGCTTCAATTACAGCGCGGCATTCTACCCATGTGGCAAGCGCATCGGCAATCCCCGAAGTCAGGAATAGCGGCGGTGCACCGGCGATGACTTTGGTATCCACCAAAATCAGATCGGGATTTTTTTTGTAAAACGAATATTCGTCAAATGCGCCTTCATCGGTATACAGAACCGACAGTGCGCTAGTTGGCGCGTCAGTCGAAGCCGTTGTCGGAATAATGACGCAAAATGCGCCTAAAACATCATTGACCGCTTTTGCCGTATCCAGCGTTTTACCGCCGCCTACACCAACGACCAGATCAATATTTTGTCCAAGTTCAGCGATTCGTTTGATTTCTCCGCGTGAAGCTTCACCTTTAAATTCGGCTTTCGTTACTGAAATACCGGATTCTTCGAAACTTTTGACGACGCGATCGCCTGCGATGGGCCATACGATGGAATCGGCGATCACCAGTGCAGATTTACCTAGCACTTTTGCATATTCTCCAGCTTTGTCGACTACATCTTTGCCCTGCACGTATTTGCCCGGGCTGATAAATACTTTTTCACTCATCGGTTTTGGGCTCCTTTCCATTTGGGCGTACAACATGTGCATTACCCGCAAAAGCCGTGTTCTGACACGGACTGGAAAGAAGAAGTCCTCGAAAACGTTTATTGATCAAGTGTCCAGCAATCTACCGATTTTAAAAGGGTTTCGCCGTCTTTTGCAAAAAAACGTATGCCTGTAGAGTCTACGCCGGGGTAGATTCGCGCAGACATCGCAACTTCTCCGTCACCCGCAAATACCTCTACCGATGAACGATCGATAAAGATTCGTAGCTTCAAAATTCCATTTTGCAAAGAAAGAGGAGCGCGGCGTATTCCGCCTGAACCGGCACCCGAACGTTCACGATCCAAAGTTAATTTTTGCTGCTGGCAATCGTAACTCAACACTGTTTCTTCGCCTGAACTTTCACCGACTCGCATCGCAATTCCAAACGACGTGGCGGTGCCGGCTTCAAACTCGATTTCCAGTTCGGTATATTCGCCAGAAACGCCTGCAAATTGTCGTCCGGTATAGATCGATGAATCGGGTTCTACCGATTGACTGTTTGCTGCAAGGGAAGAAAGTAGCTTTTCATTGGTATAATGCACACTTTTGCCGCGCAGTTTACTTAGCTCAGGTAACGGACGCGTGCGAATTTGCCCATCTTCTATAGTCAGTACACGTGGAATCGTCATCGCTCCTGCCCAGCCCCGAGCTTGCTCCGGCATTTTATCTTCCCACATTGCCATCCAGGCGATTACGATTCGGCGTCCTTGTTCGTCCAGTGTCGTTTGCGGCGCATAAAAATCGAATCCGTAATCCAGAAGCTGCAAATCCCCATGCTCGAACTTTCCGGTAGCATAATCCAATTTGCCAAGCATACAGCCGGATTGATGGAGGTTGTGATACAGATCGCCGTCTTTTGCCATCCCTTGCGGAGAGCAGACTAAGACATCCTGATCGCCAAGCGCAAAAAGATCCGGGCATTCCCACATGTAGCCAAGCTTTTCGGTCGTTTCTTGCCCGCCTGCGATTACGCTGATAAATGTCCAATTGATCAAGTCTGCCGAGCGATACAGCAATACTTGACCGCTCTGTCGATCCGTCGTTTGCGAACCGAGTATACAATAATAGATGTCTTCATGTTGCCAGATTTTGGGGTCACGGAAATGGAAAGGGTGGATATTGCCTTCGGGTGCGGCTTCGATCACAGGGTTTCCGATATATTTTTCAAAATGAACCCCGTCTTCGCTATATGCCAACGCTTGGACTTGCTTCAAATCTTCGTCTCGATCTTCGCCTGTCCATACGTTGCCGGTATACATAAGCCACAGCTTGCCCTCATGCTCGATTGCACTGCCCGAAAAACAACCGTCCCGATCATAATCTTCGCTTGGAGCAAGAGCGATCGGCAGATGTTCCCAATGGACAAGGTCTTTACTTTTTACGTGTCCCCAGTACATAGGCCCCCATTCGACGGAATAAGGATGATGCTGGTAAAACAAATGATATTCGCCACGGTAAAAGCTAAAACCATTCGGATCATTGATCCAATAAGCAGGAGCCGCAACATGATACCGAAGTCTCCAGCGATCTTGTGCGACGCGTTCTTGAGCAGCAGCGAGCGAAGCTTCGGCGCGTGCTAACGCTTCCAAATGCTGAGATTGAAAAGAGTGCATCCGACCAAGTCCCCCTTAAAAATCGTTCCAGTTCCGTGCGCCACGGTTCGATTCATTCCGCTCGCTAGACTGCATGTCTTCTAACATTTCGATTGCTTTTAAAGCTCCAATCAGAGAATCGAATAAAAGGAGCGAATACTCGTTTTTATCAAGAACAAGGCTTTTGAATTTATCTTTTTCCGTAAAAAAGGATGCACTTTCTTTTAAGTTTTTATGCCGAGCTTCCAAATAAACAGCGGCACTGGATAGCCATTGCGTGATACTGCGGAAATCTTCGCCTTTTTGCACCGAATCGCGAAGTTCTTCTCCTTGACGAGTCAATTGAGTCAGCTGCATGAATATCCTCCTTAGATTAAAAAGTCTCTTTTAGTGTAACAGAAAGGAATTGGAGAGTGAATGTCGAAAAAGAAAGCGTAACCAAAAATAAAGAGTCAGATCAAGGAGGCGTATTCGATGGAAACGGAAGTTACAACCGTAATCGCGATTCATTTTACAGACGGAGAAGTATTAGAGATTGGAATCGGTGAAGAAGACTTCGAACGACTGCCCGAAGACATGACATCGAACGCCTGGGTCGAAATTGACGGCAATACGATTAATACGGCGACGATTAAGTATTTTTGGTTTTACGATGTTCGGGAAGAGGATGGGGGAGACGAATAATCCTCGGATATAGATGAGTAGGCAACAAAAAACCACTTGAATATTCAAGTGGTTTTCGCGTATAGGACGGATGGGGATCGAACCCATGACCCCTACCCTGTCAAGATAGTGCTCTCCCGCTGAGCTACCGTCCTTCATATTAAGTTTTACTAATGTCGACAAGAAAGATCATACCATAACATTCAGAAGCATAGCAAGCACTTTCATATTCAATCCATTTCCTTTTTATCTAAATTCTAAATCGTTTAAAACTTCTCCAAATCGGCTAAATAATAATTAATGTGCTTAACAAGCATTTTGCTTAATAACTGACCTATTCTGTGATTTAAAATCGAAAGGGGAAAGATGATGACTACACCACAATCGACCACGGATCAGACGCAAATTAAAGAATTAATCAAACAAATGACGTTGCAGGAAAAAGCGAGCTTGTGCTCGGGCAAAGACTTTTGGCATACCAAAGGGATCGAGCGACTTGGGATTCCTTCTGTTATGATGACTGACGGCCCGCACGGGCTTCGGAAGCAAGCGCAAGGTGCGGATCATTTGGGACTTAACGACAGCGTACCCGCGACTTGTTTTCCTTCGGCGGCGGGCATTGCTTCGTCATGGGATCGCGATCTGATCCGGCAAATGGGAACGGCGCTCGGGGAAGAATGTCAGGCGGAAAATGTAGCGGTACTGCTTGGCCCAGGTGCGAATATTAAGCGCTCACCGCTGTGCGGACGTAACTTTGAATACTTTTCGGAAGATCCGTATTTGTCTTCGGAGATTGCGGCAAGTCATATTCAAGGCGTGCAAAGTCAAGGCGTCGGCACTTCGCTTAAGCATTTTGCAGTCAATAACCAGGAACATCGGCGGATGTCGGTAGATGCGATTGTGGATGAACGTACACTCCGCGAAATTTACCTGGCAAGCTTTGAAGGCGCCGTTAAAAAAGGTCAACCGTGGACCGTTATGAGTTCTTACAACAAAGTGAACGGCACGTATGCGTCGGAAAATCAATACTTGCTCAACGATATTTTGAAAGAAGAATGGGGCTTGGAAGGGTTTGTCGTATCGGACTGGGGCGCAGTGAATGAACGTGCCGAAGGCGTTGCGGCAGGGCTAGAGCTTGAAATGCCGACAAGCGGCGGAATCGGCGAGCGCAAGATTATCGATGCCGTAAACGATGGCAGTCTGCCGCTCGAAAAACTGGATGCCGCGGTAGAACGTATGTTGCGGATCGTGTTCCGTGCCGTTGCAGAAAAAGTTGAAAATGCTTCCTACGATAAAGACGAACACCATCGGCTCGCTCGCCAAGTCGCGCGTGAAAGTATGGTGCTGCTCAAAAATGAACAAGACCTTTTACCGCTCAAGCGTTCTGGAAAAATCGCTGTAATTGGCGAACTTGCGAAGCGTCCACGTTATCAAGGCGGCGGTAGTTCGCATATTAAGCCAACGAAGCTTGAAGTCATTTACGACGAATTGCTCAAAGAATCCGGCGATGCTCAAGTGGATTATTCCAGCGGCTACAGTCTCAAAAACGATTCGATCGAAGAAAACAAAATCGCGGAAGCAGTAGAACTGGCATCCAAGTCCGATGTAACGGTATTGTTCGCAGGCTTGCCACATGCTTATGAATCGGAAGGATACGACCGTACGCATCTTCGGTTGCCAGACAACCAGCTTCGATTGATCCAAGAACTTTCGAGCGTACAGCCTAATCTGGTCGTTGTACTAAGCAATGGCTCGCCGGTTGAAATGCCGTGGCTTGGTCAGGTGAAAGGGGTACTGGAAGCGTACCTCGGCGGTCAAGCTTTAGGCGGCGCGATTGCGGATATTTTATTCGGCAACGTCAGCCCTTCCGGCAAATTGGCAGAGACTTTCCCGATGCGCTTAGAAGATACACCCGCCTTTTTGAATTTCCCGGGCGTAGGTGACCGCGTTGAATATCGAGAAGGGATCTACGTGGGCTATCGTTATTATGACAAAAAAGCGGTCGAGCCGTTATTCCCGTTCGGATATGGTCTATCCTATACAAGCTTTGCTTATTCCGACCTCAAACTCAGTTCTTCGCAAGTAAAAGCAGATGAAGGTTTGACCGTAACGGTACAAGTCGAAAATACCGGCAAAGTAAAAGGCAAAGAAATCGTTCAGCTTTATGTTCGTGATGTAGAAAGTACGATTGATCGCCCACAGCAAGAGTTAAAAGGATTCGAAAAAATCGAGTTGGAACCAGGTGAGAAAAAGACCGTTACGTTTACGCTGGATCGTCGTGCTTTTGCTTATTACGATGTTGAACAACGAGATTGGCATGTAGAAAGTGGAGCTTTCGAAATCCGCGTAGGTACGTGTTCGCGTGCGATCGACCTAACTGCGGAAGTCCAAGTGCAAGGCGATCCGGAAGTCATGGAGCCGATTCATCGCAACTCGCTGATTGGAGATCTAATGCAGCCGGGACGACTATCGCCGGATAAAAAAGCGGTGCTGGACGAATTTTTGAAAGGTGGATTGTTCTCGCCGCCTGCGGACGATGAAGCTTCTAACCAGCAACAAAGCGATAACGATGAAGAAGATGAAGGCAATGCTGGCATGATGGAAGCGGTTGGTCGTTATTTGCCACTGCGGGCGGCTGTCGGATTCGCTGCTGAGCCAGACGGCGAAGAAAAACTCAAGCAGCTTCTGCAAAAACTCAATGCTTGATCATTCCTTTTTTAGAACAGCAAACTACAAAGATTTTGCAAAAAGAACAGAAGCGTCGAATCTCATCGTAACCGTGTAATAGAAAGGGAGGGCTTTTTCGTTCATCTTATCATTCGTACCGACAAAGCCCCGCGATCGATATCCGAAGGAGGAGAGTGCTTTGGAACGCATGGGACAGTTCAACCGTAGGCGCGGTCTTCGACGAGAAGTGCTAGGCAGACTGTATGACAGTTGGTTTGAGCTTGCTGGCGAGCCAATCATCTTGACGGGTGAAGAGATTAACGGAGACGTCGAACGTAAGCTTGCTTATCGTTATCTTGCGGAAAAAGGGTTGCTGCGTATGAGCCCTGCTTCAGACGGGCAGTTCGAGGTTTCGATTACGGTGCAAGGCATTGACCGAATCGAAATGACGGGTGAGAACGAATAAGTTGTAAGGGTTAAGCGAAAAAGCAAGTGAATACAATAAAGAACCGGCTATCTTAGCCGGTTCTTTATTTATACGCAATAACTTTCGATTAAGCTGGTTTCTCCTGATCGAACGCATAGACTAACATACTGCAATCTAGCTCGAACGCCCAGTCGACATATACGCCGATCGGCTTACGTCCGACCCACTGCGTCAAATCGATTTGATCCGTAAAATATTTTTTTTCGACTTTTCTTTTCGCGATGCGTAAAGCACTCTCATGTTCATCTTCCAAAAGAGCTTTTTCCAATTCGCTCATTAAGCCGCGACGAATGATCACAAGGAAATCTTGATCGACCCAAAACGAATGAATATTTTCCGGTTTTTTCTGCACACGACTTGTAATCTGCGCGACTTGATCATGGATTTCTTTTTTGCCTACATAAGGATCATCCAATTCGTAATGTTCGTCGGCTTGGAGAATGACCGAGATGATGCAGCTTAGATCTTCGTCGTTCCAATCGTAATAAAAATGGGCGACCGACAAATTGAGTTCGTTACTCAAATCTTCATCGAGTTGATTGAGCATATAACCGACGATTAGTTCACGCGTAGAGTTTAATGCTCCATATGATTGCTCGGTAATCATCGTTTCGACAATATTGCCTAAAAAGCCTTCGATTCGAATAATCAAGCATTTTTCGTTAGCTGAAACGCGAACCGCTTCAGGTCTTTTACCGAAATTTTTTTCGAAAAGTGAAAAAACAGTTTGTTGAATCGAATGCGTCATAGGTTTTATAGTCATAAAAATGTTGTTCTCCTTTGGTATGAAATAGAGCTGCGAGAAGGATAGCAAGGAATCTATATCTTAAAAATAAACCGAAAAAAGCACTCGGAACCTTTTTACCGATCATTTTCCTGAAAAAAAGAAAGGAAGGATAGAAAAAGCCGACTCTTCACGAAGAAGAATCGACTCATGGTTTGGAGCGAATATAGGGTTATTCTCTTATCCAACTTTATTCTAAATTCGCATGTTTACCATACATTTTCTGACTATCCAGTCCACGCCGTTGCATCAAGCGAAGCACCGCTGCATCGAAGAATAGCAGCAATGTCTGCTCAAACAACGAACCCATCGGTTGAATCGTCTCGTAATGATCGTTTTCGCGCGATTTGGATGCACCGGGTAGACGCACTACCATCGTAGCAAGCTTGCCTAACGTCGAATCTGGATTCAACGTGACAACAGCGACTTCTGCGCCAAGCTGTTTGGCTTTTTCAGCCATCGGAATCAAGGTGCGTGTTTCGCCTGAACCGGAAGCGATCACGAGCACATCGCCTGCTCCGATCCCAGGTGTCGTCGTTTCACCGACCACATAAGCGTCGGAGCCGCTGTGCATCAGGCGCATCGCTAATGCTTTGCCCATCAACCCTGAACGTCCGGCTCCAGCGGTAAAGATCTGACCGGCGTTGCTTAATACTTCGGCGAACTTTTCCGCTTCAGCCGAATCGATACCGCGTACTGCTTCTGTGAGTTCGGCGGCAACAATGGCTGCGTAAGCGGTCAAAGTGTCCGGCATCGAATCTTGACGATTCATTTCTTTAGACCTGAGCCGCAGCCGAGCCTTCTTGAATCAGACGACGCATTTCAGCGGCTGTACCGGCTTTGTCGTCTTGGCTAGCAATACCGCCGCCTACGATAACAAGATCCGGTTGCGCTGCGACAACGCCTGCCAATGTATCGAGTTTGATTCCGCCGGCAACCGCTGTTTTCGCATTTTTCACGACGGATTTGATTGTTTGCAAATCTTCGAATGGGCTTTGGCCTTCAGCTTGCAGATCATAACCGGTGTGAACGCAGATGTAATCGACGCCCAGTGCGTCAACTTGAGCGGCGCGTTCTGCCAAGTTCGGTACGTTAATCATATCGATCAAGATTTGCGTGCCGTGTTTTTTCGCTTCTTCGACCGCTCCGCGAATCGTCGAATCGTTCGAAGCGCCGAGTACCGTTACGATACTTGCTCCCGCTTCAGTTGCTTTCATTACTTCGTAACCGCCTGCATCCATGACTTTCAGATCGGCAAGAACGTCTAACTGAGGGAAAGCTTCTTTCAGTGCTTTTACTGCATGCAGCCCTTCGTTAATCACGATCGGCGTACCGATTTCAACAATATCGATCGAAGACTGAACTTCTTTGACAATCTCGATTGCTCCAGGAATATCCACCAAGTCTAATGCCAATTGTAATTTCATATTCAAACACTCCTTATAAGTTAGGTAAGTTTTATTCACATACTGACGTATTTCGCAACGTCTATGTCTTATTGTAAAAGACGAATAAAACTTACGGAAGAAGGCACTTTGAAGTGGCGAAGTTACTTGGAGGATACTATTGTGCGGGGCAAGGGTTTGCGAGATGAAGGATCAAAGAGAATTGTACATTCTTTGCAGGAGGGTACGTTTCTAATGTATACTATTGGAATAATCAAGCTCGAATATTGTGATAAAAGATGAATCCACTGGAGGAAACCGAAGATGGCAAGCGAAGTGAAAAAACGGATTGACCTACAAGCGATTAACTGCGAGAAAGAATTGACGTTAGCTGTGATCGGCGGAAAATGGAAGCTGATCATCTTGTGGCATTTAGGGCTTGAAGGCACGCAGCGTTTTAGCGAGTTAAAAAAGCTGATCCCGAATATCACGCAAAAAATGCTAACGAATCAACTTCGTGAACTGGAAGAAGATCTGCTTGTGCACCGAGAAGTGTACCGCGAAGTTCCTCCGAAAGTCGAATATTCATTGACCGCTTATGGCGAAAGCTTAACGCCTGTTCTTCGGATGATGTACGATTGGGGCAAAAAGTACGGCGAAGAAGTAATTTGGAAAAGCCCTGATCAGGAAGCCAAGTGAGGGGGAGCGGGGGAAGCGAGAAGGCTGCGAGAGGGATTTGTTTCGGTCGCGTGTTGAAATTGGGAAAAGTGATTTGATTTTAATAAGGAATTTTCCCAATTTCAAAGGCGATCACTTCGTTCCTACACAAAATCCCTCTCTTCGCCATCTCGCTTCCCCAGCTAGAGTAGAGTGTTTTAAAGACCTCAAAAAAGAACCGACAAATATGTCGGTTCTTTTTTTATACTCCACCACCCATACCCCCGTGCATTCGAGATGTGAAAGCGGCGTAGTAGGGGCGTAGGGGATGTTGTGAAGGAATGAAATGTTCGCCTTTGAACTAGGGAAAATTCCAATCAAAATCCAATCCTTTTTCCCGAGTTCAACAAGCGACCGAAACGATATCCCCGTAGCCCCGCCACCACGCACGAACATGAGCTCAAACTCGAATCCGAGCTTATATCGAATAAACGGTCCCCTGCTCTAAGAAAGTCATTTTGCCGGTTTTGCCTTCGAAGTCGTTTTTGTTATCGGCGTAGTGCATCAGTTGAGTCATGGCTTGAATCTCTTCAGGCAGCGAAAGTAGTTCATTGAGTGTCACGTGAACTTGACCCACGCCTTCAAGTTGCACTTCATGGAACAGATGGCGTACGCCGCGATCGCGGACAAGGGTCGTAATCAAATCGCGATCAAAAGTCAGGTCGGCGCTATAGAAAACATCGCGGTTCAGTAGCAGCGAATAACTTTTTTTGCCCGCGATATGCTGAGTACGGATCAGTTCGACATTCAGATTCGGCGCAAGCTCATGCACTTCACCCGCTCGTAGCGGTCTTACATCGAACGCATCTTCAAGCTTTTCCAATCCTTCTTGCGTCATCGTGCCGGATAACGTCTGATTCCATAGCGGTTCGACAAGCGTATCGGGCAGATACAATACCGGCTTACGTCCGTGTTTGAACTTCATTTGAAATCCGTATTCTTCGAGACCTCCGACATGATCGCCGTGCATATGCGTAATCAGTACAGCGTCTAATGTTTCCATTCCAATTCCCAGTTCATACAGCGCCAGAGGAGCGGTAATCCCGCAATCAATCAACAATTTAAAGCCGTCTTGTTCGATTAAGGCATTGTTGTTGAAATATTTTTTGGCAAAAGCATTTCCGGTGCCAATCATTTGTAATTTCATAGAGAGTGCCTCCTTTTCTGGAATCCGTTTTCTTCGAAATAAGTATGGACGATTTCCTTCATAGAATCAATCATTGTAGCGCAACTTGACAGCAGAGCTTGAGTATACATAGATAAGAAAGGTTTTTTTGAAAAAAGCCTGCAAGCGATGCAGAGGGGAAACGCCTCGACTTGCGAACAATCCAACCATAGAGAAAGGATGACGCCGGAACATGAGGTGGAGAAGAATTGCAGTCTGTACATTGGCTTTATCGCTGCTCAGCGGATCTGTCGCTTTTGCCGATACGGCTTTTCAAAAAATACGCGTGTTAATCAACGGAAGTCCTGTAAGCACAGGTGGTTATTTAATCGATGGAACTACATACGTACCTGTTCGCGAATTCGATGGGTTAGCGGAATATAATCAAAGTACAAGGTCCGTGACGTTTACCAAACCGAATGTGGATATCTTTTTGTTCAAAGGCGATACGCCGTTTGGCAATGTAAGCGTAGGTAAGTTGAAGTTTTATATCTTTTCACAAATCGATAATCTGAATACCGATATTGAAGGGGTAAAAGTATCGATTCGTAACCCTGCCGGAGAAGTCAAAGATATTCAGTCGCAAGAACTGAAATCTCGTAAAGATAATTTCTGGTTCAAAACGTACGATTTTACTTACGATTTTAATCGCGCCGGTAAATATTACGTCGAATTTTATATCAAAAAAAGCAATAGTGCGTACTATATGGTGGCACAAAAAACCATTAACGCCGTGCAGTAAAAAGACTGAAACTCGCAAATTGACCTCGGGCAAGCGAAGTGGTAGGATAAACGGTGTCTTTTAAATTCAGGGCGTAAAGATGAACGGTATCGATACGCTATAGAAACGGGGTTTTACCACGATGAGCGAACATGAACACAAACACACCCACAATCACGAGCACGGCGAAGATTGCGGTCATGACCATAGCCACGACGAAGAAGAAATTGTAGTTGCATTCAGCGACGAAGAAGGTAACGAGAAAGAAATGGTTCTCGTCCAAACTTTCGACGTAGGCGAAGATGTATACGCATTGCTGCTTGAGCGCAACAACCCAGAAGCTGACGGCTTTATCCTTCGTCTCGAAGAAGAAGACGGCGAAACCGTTCTCGTCAATATCGAAGAAGAAGAAGAGTGGGCGAAAGTCGAAGCGGCTTACAATGAGCTGGTTGCAGCGCAAGCTGAGCAAGAGTAATTACAGAGCATGAAGTCAAAAAGCGGTCCGCTTAAAGCGAGGCTGCTTTTTCTTTGCGTTATGGCACGAAAAAAAGACCGCGATTCGCGGTCTTCGGTTCGTCAAGATTATACAACTAAATTTATAGTCCGTCCCTCCATAAATCTAGCGAATCGCGCCCGGTTCAACAATAACTTTCACAAATTGAACGCTGCGATCTTCAGGGCCTTTTACCGGCAAGCCAACTTCGACATGATCGGTAATATAATCGATATTTTCTTGGGTAATGACTTCGCCTGGAAGCAAGATCGGAATACCCGGTGGGTACACATAGATAAATTCAGCGATGATGCGATCTGCCGAATCTTTGAACGGAATCGATTCTGTTTCTCCGTAAAAAGCATCACGTGGCAATAAAGCCAAATGCGGGATTTCCGGAATTTTAACAACCAATTCTTTGACTTGCTTGCCTTGACCGCGGAATTCTTGAGCCATTTCACGAAGCGCTTGAAGCAAGATGCGTACCGTGTTTTCGTCGTCACCTGCGGTGATCAGGCAAAGCACATTGTACATATCGCTCATTTCGACTTCGATATTATGGTTATCGCGTAACCAATTCTCTGCTTCGTATCCCGTGATGCCAAGGCGGCGAACTTGAATCGTGATCTTTGTCGGATCATAATCGTAAGTAGCTTCGCTGCCGAGAATTTCTTCGCCGAAGCAGTACAGCCCTTCGATCTGATTGATCGCGCTTCGAGCATAGTCGGCAAAATCAAGTGCACGTTCTGCCATCGCATACCCGTTCAGCGCCAATTGACGACGAGCGGTATCGAGTGAAGCAAGCAAAATATAAGAAGTTGAAGTTGTCGTCAGCATACTGATGACGGTCTGAACTCTTTTTGGATTGATATAGCCATTGCGCGTATTCACGTTCAGGACTGAACTTTGTGTCATCGAACCGCCTAATTTGTGTACGCTAGTTGCCGCCATATCGGCACCTGCTTGCATCGCGGATAAAGGCAATTGGTCGTGGAAATGAATCAACACGCCGTGCGCTTCGTCGACCAATACAGGAACGCCGTAACTATGCGACAATGCCACGATCTGCTGCAGATCGGCACACACACCGTAATAAGTCGGGTTAATAACAAGCAAAGCTTTGGCATCGCCGTGTAATTTCAGTGCTTTTTTCACCGAACTTACCGTAATACCGTGATCGATCCCGAGGTTGGTATCGCGTTCCGGTGCAATAAAGACCGGCTTGGCTCCTGCGTAAATAATCGCGCCAAGAATCGATTTGTGTACGTTGCGCGGGACAATGATTTTGTCGCCCGGTCCACATACGGATAAGATCATCGTAATGATCGCGCTGCTGGTGCCTTGAACCGAGAAGAATGTATGCGTAGCGCCGAATGCGTCTGCGGCAAGCTGCTGCGCTTCCTCGATCACGCCCATTGGCTGATGCAAATCGTCTAACGGTGCGATATTGATCAGGTCTATGGAAAGGGCATTCTCCCCAATAAATTCACGAAATTCCGGGTCCATTCCCATTCCTTTCTTATGACCTGGAATGTGAAACTGTACCGGATTTTGATCCGCATGGCGCTTAAGCGCAGTGAAAAGCGGAGTACGAGCATGATCCATTAGGGTTGTCACAACCTTTCGTGTGCGTAGAGTATATTGAAGCACTGATAAAAAAATCAAGCAAAATAGAGTATAGCAAAATGGTGCTGGATTGCAAGAAGGCAATTTTGCACTCACTTCGATCAATAACGGCAAAAGGGATCCCGATCGTTAGACTTCTTGTAAAAAGTACCGATATAATAAGACGTGCATCTTAGATCACAGCTCGAAAGGAGCAAGAAGTATGAGTAACCGATTTATTGGCTCCAAGTCGATGCCGAAGTGGTTTTCTGTATTTGTGTGTTTATGGATTATTGTGTTTTTAACCGAATTTGTCAAAGGAGCGCTGCTGGTCACCGTGCTGCCTGTTTATATGAAAAATATACTCGGTTTGCCTGCGCTCACGATCAGTCTCGCTTTTTCTCTTCAATATGTAGGAGATAACTTGCTGCGGAGCCCAACCGGGTGGTTAGCCGAACATGTGGGTCTTCGCGGTACGATCACAGCCGGATTATTATTGTCTTGGGCGGCTGTGGGCGTGATTGCCTTCTCGATGACCGGAACTTCGCTAATCGTCGCTTGTACGCTGCTTGGAATCGGCACAGCGCCGATCTGGCCTGTGGTCATGAGTACCATTAGTATGGAAGCTCAGCAAGATGGAGGTACCGGGTCAAAAATGGGCAGTATCCAAATCGCGACGCTTGCTGGAACAGGAGCAGGGCCGCTAGTATCCAATCTGCTGATCGGGGATTCGTATCGTATTATTTTCTGGGTGCTGCTTGGAGTGATGGCGATCGTCACGGCTGCCGCTTTATTGTTGCCGCGTCATATGATTACACCCCTTACCCCAAAAATCATCCGCCGACCTCATGCCGGATTTTCATTTTCGAAAAAAGTGCGGCGTCTGGTCAAACGTCATACAGTACGTTCGGTCTACTCCGTACGCAAAGTCTTTCGTGCTTTAATCGAACTCAAATTAACGCCTCTGCTGTATCCAGCGATGTTTTTGCAATCTTTTGCGATCGGGATTTTGTCGCCGGTTATTACGGTCTATATTCGCAATGAATTGGGCATGACACCCGGGCAATTCAATCTGTTGTTGATCGTAGGTGGCGGCGTAGCCGTGATTGGTATGATTCCAACAGGCAAATTAGTCGATAAGTTCGGCACACGTTGGTTTTTGCATATTGGCTTTTTGCTTGCGGTGATCGCGCTTTGCGGTATTGCTTCAACGCATGCGATGTCGCTGGTCTGGGGCTTTGTTTTAACAGCAGGTGTAGGCTTCGCGATGATCCTTCCGGCATGGAATACGTTATTGGCTGAATTAGTCCCTGAAAAAGAACGTGGTGCGATCTGGGGAGTATTTTTGACGCTGCAAGGTTTAGGAACTGTACTTGGACCGATAGCAGGCGGTTGGACATGGGATTATATCGGGCCGCAAGCACCATTTTGGGCAAGTGCGATCTCGATGGCGCTGCTTCTGATTATTCATGCCCCGATGTCCAAAAGAACGCGTCTAACTCCTTAGCGTTTCAAAAAACGAGATGTCGAGACATGATTAAAAGCCGCCGCTCTGGCGGTTTTTTGTTTTTCCTGTATTTCCCTCTTCTGATCTGACGATTAAATTTGCTCAAAACGGTTAAAGAAACAAAGGAAACGATAAGAGAACGAACGACATTCATACTTCGGGATTGAAGCGACAGGAGGAAACAAGATGCAGTTGAATTTGAAAGGGAAAGTTGTCATCGTCACAGGAGCAAGTTCGGGCATCGGGCTAGCGACAGCGAAGTTGTTTTTGGAAGAAGGCGCACATGTAGTTGGAGCTAGCCGTCATCCTGAGAAGATTCGCGAACTCGGTAACGAAGAAGAGGTATTGGCAGTAGAAGCCGATCTCAGCACAGCGGAAGGGCCGAAAAAGCTCGTAGAAGCTGCGATCGAAAAATTCGGCAAAATCGATATTCTGATCAATAACGCAGGCATCTCTCATTCGCGCTTGGATGGATTTTTAGGCACAACCGATGAGCAGTGGGAAGAGACGTACTGGAATAATTTAATGAGCATGGTACGGACGTCTCGCGCCGCGATCCCGCATATGGCGGAGCAAGGCAAAGGCGTCATTATCAGCGTCGCTTCCGAAGACGCGCGTCAGCCTCAGCCGATGTCTGTCGATTATTCGGCGTTCAAAGCAGGGCTGCTGAGTGTCGGCAAAGCATTGTCGTTCGAATTCGGCGAAAAAGGGATTCGGGTCAACACGGTATCGCCGGGACCGACGCACACGAATATTTGGGATCAGCCAGGCGGTATGATTGATGCGATTTCCGAAAAATTTGATAAGCCAAAAGACGAAGTCATCGACTTCTTTGTCGACGAAGTGCGTGAGTTGCCTGTCGGTCGAATCGGACAACCCGAAGATATTGCTTCGATGATCGTATTTTTATCGTCAGAACGAGCGGAATATGCGTTTGGCGCCGAATACCCGGTTAACGGTGGATCTTTTAAAGGAATGTAGAAGACCGTCTACATGTACAAAAAAACCGATGTTTGGTATATGCAACGCTGCATAAATACCGAACATCGGTTTGTTGAAATCAAAAAGCCATTTTATACAGCGGAAGCAAAGTGTCGAAGGTCTGTTCAATCGTTTGGATCAGCGCTTCGCCGTCTTGGAGCAGTGGATCGTCTTTTTGGATAAAGCGTCCGCATAAGACTTCGGATTTTTTCACTGTAATTAGGCGATCGGCGATTTTTTGTAATCCGTCTTTGCCCAGTTCCGAATGTTTTGTGCCACCCGGCTTCGTATGATCGACCGACCAATAAAATTGTTCTTGTAGATCTTTCGGGATCATATTCAATACTTTTTTCTCGTGTTGTTGAAGACGTTGAGCCAAAGTCATTTTATTGGGGCTTTCGTAGATGACGGCAAGAACGATAAATAAGTAATCGGCGAACATGCCTACTTGAAAATGCGGCAAAGCTTTATACCCGCGTTTATTCGTTGCCCAAGCGACCCAAGTATCGGCAGGCGGGTGAACGCTGCGGCGTGCGTGTTTAGCAACGTGCGGGAACATTTCTTCGCCGCATTTTGCGGACAAAAATGGAGTGAGTGTATCGCCGAGTTCATGCAGCTTAGGGCGAACATTTTGGATCAAAGCTTTCATACGAGGCTCCAAGCCTTCGATTTCGAATACCGCAAAGTCTTTTTGGTTAAAGCCAGTGAAACTCATTCAGTCATGCCCCTTTCAAAAATAAGCCGTGTTTTTAGCGTCAACAAGATACCTGCCTGTCATTATAACATAGGCAATTGATGCTTAAACAAGCCTAAAATAGCGGGGAACAGATGAAGAGTTGATGAATTTCGCCTTAATTATATCATTTTGAGGGTATTATTGTTTGGCAAGACTTCACTTTGCCAAACAAAACGAGTACAATGACAAATATGGATTTACTAATTCACTTGCAAAGGATGGAGAACCTGAAATGTCAAAACAACAAATTGGCGTAGTTGGCCTTGCCGTTATGGGCAAAAATTTGGCTCTGAATATTGAGAGTAAAGGGTTTACCGTCTCGGTATATAACCGCTCCCCGCAGAAGACTCACGATCTGGTCGAGGAAGCAAAAGGCAAAAATTTGATCGGTACGTTCTCGGTCGAAGAATTCGTGCAATCCCTTGAAGTTCCGCGCAAAATCCTGATCATGGTTCAAGCAGGCCCAGCAACGGATGCAACGATTGAACAATTGATCCCGCATTTGGATCAAGGCGATATCATCATCGACGGGGGCAATGCTTACTTCCCTGACACGCAACGTCGTAGCGAAGACTTGGAATCCAAAGGCTTCCGCTTTATCGGTACAGGCGTATCGGGCGGCGAAGAAGGCGCATTGAAAGGCCCGGCAATCATGCCAGGCGGACCGAAAAGCGCTTATGAATTGGTTGAGCCAATCTTGACTTCGATCTCGGCACATGTTGACGGCGAACCTTGCTGCACATACATCGGACCAGGCGGTGCCGGTCACTACGTGAAAATGGTACACAACGGTATCGAATACGGCGATATGCAATTGATCGGCGAAGCATACCACCTGCTTAAAGACGTGGTAGGCGCGGATACAGACGAATTGCACCAAATCTTCGGCGACTGGAACAAAGGCGAACTCGACAGCTATCTGATCGAGATCACAACCGACATCTTCTCGCAAAAAGACGAAGAAACAGGCAAAGCTATGGTTGACGTGATCTTGGACTCTGCCGGTCAAAAAGGCACAGGCAAATGGACAAGCCAAAGCGCACTCGATCTGGGCGTTCCACTGTCCATGATTACAGAATCCGTATTCGCTCGTTTCTTGTCTGCAATGAAAGAAGAACGCGTTGCGGCAAGCAAAGTGTTGAACGGACCGAAAACCGAAAGCTTCTCGGGCGATCGCGCTGAGTTTATCGAGAATGTACGTAAAGCTCTGTTTGCGAGTAAAATCGTATCGTATGCGCAAGGATTTGCACAAATGCGTGCAGCTTCCGACGAATACGGTTGGGATCTGAAATACGGTAACATCGCAATGATCTTCCGCGGTGGTTGCATCATCCGTTCCCAATTCTTGCAAAACATCAAAGACGCTTACGAAAAAGACGGCAAACTCGCGAACTTGCTGCTTGACGACTACTTCAAAGACGTCGTGGAGAACTACCAAGAATCGTGGCGCAAAGTTATCGCTACAGCGGTAACCAACGGTATCCCGGTTCCAGGCTTCTCTAGCGCACTGGCTTACTATGATAGCTACCGCACAGAACGTTTGCCAGCGAACTTGCTGCAAGCACAACGCGACTACTTCGGCGCTCACACATTCAAACGCGTAGACAAAGAAGGCGTGTTCCACCACGAATGGTTGCAATCCAACAACTAATTTTTCGCATTTATTGCGAATTTGAGATCCAGATCTACAATCTAGACCTTATTAAAAAAAACGGCAACTGCGTCTTTTTAGACCGCAGTTGCCGTTTTTAAAATCTATACATTTTAACGCTTTACAGCGTCTAATTATTGAACAAATCCCCAAAAGCCTGTATAGTATACGAAGCGGGCAAGCTTTGTATAAAGAATGGGTTTAAACGGTTTGCTTTTCCCACACACCAAAAAAGGAGCCTACGGCTCCTCAATTCGGACGTCAAGCTCTTTTTGTGTTAAGTTGCGAGCCAAGCGGAGGGAGAAATTCAGTGAAAGACGCCTTTGAACTGGAAAATTCCAATTAAAAACTTCTATCTATTTTCCAGTGAGACAGCGGCTTGAACGAATTTCTCCCGCAGCTCCTCCCCTCACAACCACCCCACAAAAAGCAGCAAAGTCACTGAGAGCTGTCGCTCCAAGCGATCATTCCGCCTTCCAGATTTACAACTTGATCAAACCCGGATTGCTGCAAATATTCGCAAGCGCGTTCGCTGCGATACCCGCTGCGACAAATAAACACGATTTCACGGTCAGGGTCGAGTTCGTCGACGCGACCTGCCAATTCACCAAGCGGAATATGCACCGCCCCTTCAATCATGCCTTGAGCGACTTCGTCCGGCTCGCGTACATCAATCATCAGCGGAGCTTGACCTTGCTCGATTCGTGCTTGCAGTTCAGAAGGTTGTATTTGTGGAATAGGATTCATCAGAAGCCCTGCCTCTCTTTGAGTTAGAATATACTCATGATAGCGAAGATCAAAAAGTAGTGTCAAATTTTAAATAGAAGCTTGGAGGAATATGTTCATGGACGTTATCGTCAGACGCACAGAAAAGTTGCAAGGTACAATCGAAGCTCTTTCTTCAAAAAACTATACGACTCGTTATTTGTTGGTAGCGGCTCTTGCCGATGGAGTCAGCACTGTGCGTTTCCCGGCACATAGCGAAGATAGCGACGCCATGCGCCGCTGCATTACCGAACTTGGAGCCGAACTTCAAGAAGACGAAGAAAAAATCGTGATCAAAGGCTTCGGTCGTCGTCCAAAATCTGTAGCTACGCTTAATGTAGGGAACGCTGGAGCGGTATTGCGTTTTTTGCTGGCGATCGCCGCGTTGTCCGAAGACGTTCATTTCGTCAATACATACCCGGATTCTCTAGGTAAACGCCCACACGACGATCTGATTGAAGCTTTACGTCAAATGGGCGCTAAGATTGACGACCATGAAGGTCGTTTGCCGATTACCGTCAAAGGCCCGGTGAAAGGTGGCAAAATCACCGTCTCCGGCGAAGTGAGTTCGCAATATTTAAGCGCATTGCTTTTTTTGACGCCGCTGCTTGAAGAAGACAGTGAAATCACCGTAACAGGCGATCTCAAATCGAAAGTCGTTGTCGGTCAAACGCTGGAAGTCTTGGAGCAAGCCGGAATCGAAGTAAAAGCAAGCGAAGATTACGCCAAATTTTGGATCAAAGGCGGTCAGTCTTACCAAGCCCGTGAGTATTCGGTACAAGGCGATTACCCGGGTTCGGCTGCGATCTTGTCTGCGGCTGCGGTCGTTCCGTCTGATGTAACGGTGCGCCGCCTACCTGTAAAAAGCAAACAAGGAGAACGCGCGGTTGTCGATGTATTGCAGATGATGGATACGCCGCTAACGCATGAGAATGATATTGCAGTCGTTCAAGGCACCGGGCAATTGAAAGCCATCGAATTTGACGGAGATGCGGCGACAGATGCGGTTCTTGCGATGGTGGCGGCTGCCGTGTTTGCAGAAGGCACTTCACGTTTTTATAATGTAGAAAATCTTCGATACAAAGAATGTGACCGGATCACTGATTACCTGAACGAACTGCGCAAAGCAGGTGCAGATGTTGAGGAAAAACAAGCCGAGATTATTGTACACGGACGTCCGCAAGGCGTTGCTGGCGGTGTTCGGATCGATTCGCATTATGATCACCGCGTAATTATGGCGTTAACGATCGTGGGATTGCGGGCAGACGCGCCGGTGACGATCACCGATGCGCATCACGTGGCTAAATCGTACCCCGACTTTTTTGACGATATGATTGCGCTTGGCGCAAATGTCGAATGGGTAAAAGAATAAAGAGTCGTTTTTTTGATCGATAAAAGCGATATTGATTGAAAGATTGAAGGAGGAACAGCTATGCCTTTTCAAAATCCAAGTCGAGATGAGATCGGTGTACTGCTTCAACAAGCGGGTGCGATTGCGGTAGTCGGGCTTTCCGATAAGCCTGATCGTACTTCCTATATGGTGTCACAAGCGATGCAATCTCGCGGTTATCGCATCATTCCAGTCAATCCGATGGCAGCCGGAAAAGAGATTCTCGGTGAAATGTGTTATGAATCGTTATCCGATATTCCGGAGCCGATCGATATTGTCGATGTATTTCGGCGCAGCGAATATTGCGTGGATGTCGCGACTGAAGCGGTAGCGATCGGGGCGAAGACCCTTTGGCTTCAATCCGGCATCTTCAACGAAGAGGCTGCGGAAATCGCAAGTGAAGCGGGGTTGACCGTAATTATGGATCGCTGCATTAAAGTCGAAGACGCCGTAACCGGCGCAGGAAGTCGTCGATAACTCGTTCTTGAATGGATCGATTTTGCAGGACATATCATTCTATGTTTGGAGCAGACCGCACAAGTCAAAAGTGCGGTCTTTATTTGTGTACATAATGCTTTACAAAGCGATCTTCAACGCTTAACATTTGGAGGAAGAAAGGAGAGGGACGTCTTTGAATTGGTTAGGTTCGCTTCAACAGCTTGGCCGTGCTGTGATGATCCCTACTATGGTTTTGCCGGCTGCGGCGATCTTGCTCAGCGTAGGCAGTCTCCCCTGGGGAGCTTGGGGAATTCCGGCTGTGTCCGAAGCGTTGAATGTAGCAGGATCAGGCGTATTTCTTTATTTGCCTTATATCTTTGCGGTAGGCGTAGCATTAGGGCTTGCCAATCAAGCGGGGTATGCCGGGCTAGCGGCACTGATGGGTATGACCATCTACGAAAGAGTTATTGATCATTTTGCAAGCGGTCAGATTCAACCGACAACATTGATCGGCATTTTGCTTGGAGCGATTGCCGGTGCTTTATACAATCGGTTTAAAGATTTTAAGCTTCCGGAAACGATCCAGTTTTTTGGTGGATCGCGTTTTGTTTTGCTATTTATGGGATTGTTATCGGCGTTATTTGCTTTTGCAATGTTAGCGATTGGACCGATTTTACAAGCTCTGATTAATCTATTGCAACTTGAAGTACAAGCAACCGGCGGGTTTGGGCTGTTCATTTACGGAATTTTGTACCGGGTGTTATCGGCATTCGGTCTTCATCATCTCCTGAACAACGTCGTATGGTTCCAATTCGGTTCTTACGAAACGGCTTCCGGCATGATGGTGCAAGGGGATCTGCCACGATTTTTTGCAGGAGACCCGGCAGCTGGGGTATTTATGGCGGGGTTATTCCCGATCATGATGTTTGCTTTGCCTGCTACGGCAATGGCAGTTATCCATGAAGCCCGTGAAGACTTAAAACCGAAAGTACGCAAAACGTTTGTCCGTGCAGCGCTAGTTTGTTTGCTCACCGGCGTATCGGAACAAATCGAGTTTGCGTTTTTATTCGCGTCTCCGTTTCTTTTTGCGCTGCATGCGGTACTGGCAGGTTTTGCGATGTGGTTAACTTACGCACTCGATATTCATCACGGTTTTTCATATTCGGCAGGTTTAATCGATTTTGTACTTAATTTCCACTTATCTACGAATGGTTGGCTTCTGATTCCAATCGGAATCATTTACGGTCTGGGCTATTATGTGTTGTTCCGCTGGGCGATCCGTAAATTCCAAATTCCGACGCCTGGACGTGAAGAAGGTTCAACGCTTGAAGACTGGGCAGGCAATATTCCTTACCGTGCGCCATTGATTTTGCAAGCATTGGGCGGTCGAGAAAATATCGTTCAAGTGCAAGCTTGTATTACGAGGCTGCGGTTGACGGTCAAAAACGATCGTAAAATCGATCGTCATGCGCTAAAATCTTTAGGCTCGGCAGGTCTGATTCGATTGGGCGGCGGCAATGTACAAGTCGTATTTGGCACGTATTCCGAATTGATTCGCGAAGAAATTAACAAATTGGTTGATCGCGAGTTGGATCATGTGCTGTTCGCTTCTCCGCTGCAAGGTCGAATGATTCCGCTTGATGAAGTACCCGATCAGATTTTTGCGAAAAAGCTGGTTGGAGACGGAGTCGCTTTTATTCCGGAAAAAGACGAACTTGTTTCGCCGGTAGCGGGTACGGTCTTGCATATCTATCCTACGCAACACGCGTTGGGTATTCGTACCAACGAAGATGTTGACGTATTGCTGCATATCGGAATCGATACCTCGCATATCGAAGGTGCTTTTGAAGCTTTCGTACAAGTAGGGGATATCGTGGAACCGGGACAATTGCTGATCCGATTCGATTTGCCGCTGCTTCGCGAAAAAGCCAAATCGTTAGCAACGCCTATGTTAATTACCAACCCGGAACGTGTACGCTCTTGGAGCTTTGCACCGTTCAAAGCGGTCAAAAAAGGACAAGCGTCGGTCATGTCGGTTGTGCTATATGACAAGGAGAAAAGCCCAACATGAATAAACTTGAATCCAAAAACGAATGGATTGAAAAACAAGAGAGGGGGAACAACATGATCATCGGGATCGGAGCAGCACCTGGCGTGGCAATCGGTAGAGCTTTTGTTTTGCCAACATGGGAGTGGGATGTACCGGATCAGAAAATGGACGTAGTCGATTTGACCCGAGAGTTTGAACGTCTGACCGAAGGAATTCGCACATCTCGCTCCGAGATCGAAGATATGAAAAAAGAAGTGAAAGAAATGGTCGGCCCCGAAGAGTCGAGTATTTTCGATGCGCATTTGGCGATTTTGGAAGATCCGGTCTTTATGAGTGAAATCAAAGGCATCATTGAGCGTCAGTACAAAGCAGCGGAAGTGGCTGTCAAAGAAGCGATCGACCATTTCGTTACGATGTTTGACCTGCTCGACGACGAATATATGAAAGAACGTGCGACCGATATTAAAGACGTAGGTAACCGTCTGCTGAAGCATTTACTCGGCGCACCGGAAATTAAGCTTCCGTCAGATACACAGCCTTATATTTTGGTGGCAAAAGAACTGTCGCCGTCGCAATTGGTTCATCTTAATCCGAATCATGTCTTGGGGATTGTGACTTTGATCGGCGGTAAAACGTCTCATACGGCGATTATGTCACGCGCCATCGGGATTCCTCTTGTTGCGGGGCTTGAAGGCAAGCGGGAAGAAGCTTTCCAAACGGGCGAGTTGCTGGTGATCGATGGGGAAGAAGGGTTCGTCTTCGTCGATCCTGACACCGAAATTCAACAGCAGTATGAACAAAAACGATTGAAGTTACAACGCAAAAAAGAACAACTTCAATTGTTGGCGGAAGTCGATGCGGTTACACGTGACGGAGAAAAAATGACGCTTGCTGCGAATATTAGCTCGTTCAAAGAATTGGAAACGTCTTTAAAACACGGTGCGCAAGGCGTTGGATTGTTCCGTACCGAATTCTTGTATATGGATCGTTCCGAATTCCCTAGCGAAGAAGAACAGTTTGAGATTTACCGCCGAATTACAGAGCGGGCAAGTGGTCATCCGGTAGTCATTCGGACACTTGATATTGGGGGAGACAAGCAGCTCGATTATTTTGCTTTGCCGGAAGAAGATAATCCGTTTCTGGGTTATCGCGCGATTCGAATCTGTCTGGATCGACCAGATATTTTCTTAACGCAACTTCGTGCAATTTTGAGAGCCAGTGCTTTCGGCGAAGTTCGGTTATTGTTCCCGATGATTTCATCGGTGGATGAAGTTCGGCAAGCCAAAGAGCTGTTATACCAAGCGATGAAGCAACTGGATGAATTAGGAATCGAGTACGATCGAAATCTTGCAGTCGGAATCATGATCGAAATTCCGGCAGCGGCGGCTATCGCCGATTTACTCGCAGAAGAAGTGAATTTCTTCAGTATCGGAACCAACGATTTGGTACAATACGTCTTGGCTGTCGATCGGATGAACGAACAGATCGCGCATATGTACCATCCTTTCCATCCAGCTGTGCTGCGGATGCTTCGCATGACCGCTCAAGCCGCAAATGAACGCGGCATCGAAGTCAGCGTGTGCGGCGAACTCGCCGGAGACGAACGCGCCATTCCGATCTGGTTGGAACTGGGTATTCACAAACTCAGTATGTCACCGCAATCTCTGTTGCGAGTCAAACACCGCGTGCTGAACACAAACGCTTCTGTCGCCCGCGAAATCGGTCGCCAAAGTTTCCGTTTGTCTCGCTCCGGCGAAATCGAACGCCTTCTGTCCGAATTCGTCACCCCGGTCAGCCCTTAATTGAAAAGGGACGTCGAATCCAAAACTTCGACGTCCCTTTTTATGTACTCATTCTTTCCCCACCCACACAAAAAAAGCGCCCTTTGCGGGGCGCTCCATCCAAGTTTCTATTCCAATTAAGCCGAGCAGAGTCAGAGCGGAGGGAGAAATTCAGTGAAAGACGCCTTTGAACCCGGAAAGCTTCTTCCTGAAATCTCATTCTACTTTCCGAGTGAAACAGCGGCTTGAACGAATTTCTCCCGCAGCTCCGCCTCACCCACAAGCTTCCATCATGTAACAGAAACTCTGCCTAATTTACTCCCCCGCCAAGGCGTCACAAAAAGCCACACCATAAGGAGGAAGATCCGGCGGTCTGCGAGCCGAAATAATATGCCCGTCTACCACAACGGCTTCATCTTTCCAGGTCGCGCCCGCATTTTCCATATCGTCACGGATGCCAGGAGTAGACGTTACCGTGACCCCTTCCAGAATACGGGCAGACACCAACACCCAGCCCGCATGACAGATTTGTCCGATCGGTTTTTTGGCTTCGTGCATTTCACGGACAAATTGAAGCACTTTCGGATAACGTCTTAGCTTATCCGGCGCCCAACCCCCCGGAACCAAAATGCCATCGTAATCGGCACTGTTTAGTTCGTCAAACGCATATTCCGCTTGAGCAGGAACCCCATACTTTCCGATATACGTTTTGCCTTTTTCGGCGCCGACCAAATGAACTTCGGCTCCTTCTTCGCGGACACGGTAGATCGGATACCATAGCTCCAAATCTTCAAATTCTTCATCAACCAATGCAATTACTTTTTTTCCATGAAGACGCATAAGTCACCGTTCCTTTCTCATTGTTTTGTGAAATATCGTATCATAACGTCTATTATTGTAGCAGTCCATAATCACAACCGCAAAAAGTGTCAGAAAGCTTCACATCAATTTTTTACTGAAAGCGCTTAACTATTTAAGAAAACAAGCAGGAATTTACACGATTCATAGCGAATCTATTTCATCAGGTGGATATTTCTGTTTCTTATATGTCTATTTTGGCTGATAGAAAGTAAAGACGGTTTTTCCAAAAAAATGTCTCATGTTTGGAGGGGTTGGAAGATGTTTGAATATTGCAAATGTGGACAAAGGTTCGATCTGGATTTTCGGCTTGTGGATTACAAAAAGCAAATCAGCATCGACAATGTACCAATAGTGATTTGCCCGAAATGCGAACATGAAGAAATACTGCCTTGGGTTCAGCAAGATTTGAGTCTTTTGCTGCAAAGTTTGCCGCTTGAGAACAAGTCTTACGGACTGGATTACACGGATTTTAACGAGTTGGCTTACATTATCTACAAAGTTTTTACAAGTAGCGAAGTCGATACCAAAGATGCTTTTAAGCTTGAGGTGCAAACGGTTTGTGCAGCAAGAATCAATACGTTACTCGATCTATATCGATGCGCGAGCGATGTGCATGATCAGTCTTGGATGGCTGAGATTGAAGCACGTTTATTACAGCTCACGCAAAAAGTGCTTTCGGGTGAAAACGAAATTCGTTTTTCCTGGGCATAAATAAATGAATTTTGACTTCATTTTGCTTGATTGTTACACTAATACCATCACAGAAATAACCTAATTATTGAAAATCAGAAAGGGGACTGGATGATGCGTACATTCACGCAAATTAGTAGCAGCGAAGAGTTGGAGGCAGCCATCGAACAATCGAAAGAGCAGCCGGTATTGGTACTCAAACATAGCACACGTTGCCCGATTAGCGCAGGAGCGTATGCCGAAGCCCAACGTTATTTAGGGGATTCGCCGAATGAAGAAGCCGAGTACAAGCTGATTCATGTTGTCGAAGATCGTCCGGTATCGCTTGAAGCCGCAGACCGCTTAGGTGTTGAACATGCTTCTCCACAAGTCATTTTGCTCAAAAACGGATTGGCGGTATGGAACACTTCTCATGGTAAAATCACTGCTGCCGCATTACAAGAAGCGCTGTCGTAAGACAGCTTTCTTTTATAGAAAAATTAAAGCGTTAACATTGCACGCGACTGAAATTTATCGTATCATGGTACTAATGAAAGCTTGAAAGTAATTCATTGAAACATGATTGAAAAATTTACTGGCAATGGAGAGAACAGATGTGACGGTAACTATTTATGATGTGGCGCGTGAAGCAGGAGTTTCGATGGCGACCGTATCTCGGGTTGTCAATAACAATCCTAACGTAAAGCCCCAAACTCGCAAAAAAGTATATGAAGCGATTGAACGTCTCGGCTATCGCCCAAATGCAGTAGCACGTGGTCTAGCAAGCAAAAAGACCACAACAGTAGGCGTGGTCATTCCTGATATTGCGAATTCGATTTTCGCTGAGATCGCTCGAGGCATCGAAGACATCGCAAACATGTATCACTACAATATTATTTTATGTAATGCCGACAAAAAGAAAGACAAAGAAATTCGCGTTATCAATACCCTGCTTGAAAAGCAAGTAGACGGACTCATTTTCATGGGCGGAACGATTACCGAAGATCATATTCAAGCGTTCCAGACGGCATCGGTGCCGATTGTTCTTTGCGCGACCAAAGATGAAAACGGTACGATTCCTTCTGTCGATATCGATCATGAAGTCGCTGCGTTCGACGCGGTAAGCACTTTGATCCGTCACGGACACCGCGAAATCGCAATGATTAGCGGAACTTTGCAAGATCCTGCAAACGGCTATTCGCGTTTCCAAGGGTATAAGCGCGCGCTGGAAACAGCGGGTATCGAATACCAAGAAGACCTGGTTCGGATCGGGAACTACCGTTATGAATCGGGCGTAGAAGCGATGAAGTATTTCCTCGGACTCAAACAAAAACCGACAGCGATTTTCGCAGCAACAGACGAAATGGCAATCGGTGCTATTCATAGTGTGCAAGACGAAGGATACAAAGTACCGGATGACTTATCGATCATCAGTGTCGATAATATCCATATGGCTTCGATGGTACGTCCTCAGTTGACGACTGTAGCTCAGCCGATGTACGACATCGGTGCTGTGGCAATGCGTCTGCTCACGAAGCTCATGAAAAAAGAAAATGTTGAAAATTCGCAAGTCATTTTGCCACACGAAACGATTCTCCGTCTGTCTGTCGCTCGTGTGAACGACTAAGACCGATGATGAGTATGAGCCCAAATTTGGATCGTCCTATTGCTTTAATGGGAGCAATGGATGAAGAAATTATGCTGCTGCTGGATGTATTGGAAGAACCACGCAGCCGAACCGTTGCGGGTATTACGTATACAGAAGGTAGATTGCACGGGTCAAACGTCGTGGTATGCCGTAGCGGTATCGGCAAAGTGAACGCTGCCGCTACCGCGCAAATTTTGATCAGCGAATTTAAAGTTTCTTCGTTGATTTTTACGGGTGTTGCCGGTGCGCTGCATCCTGATTTGCAGATCGGCGATATCGTCATTTCTTCGGATAGTATGCAGCATGATATGGATGCTTCGCCGTTGGGTTATGCTCCAGGCATTATTCCAGCTCATGTTGAATCGATATTCCCGGCAGATGCTGCTTTGATCGCGCAAGCTGAAGAAGCTTGCCGTATACAAAACGTTTCTTTTTATACCGGGCGTGTCTTGTCTGGAGATCGATTTGTAGCAGATCGCAGCGACGTGCAACGGCTTCGCGAACAATTCGAAGGAGTCTGCACAGAAATGGAAGGCGCAGCTGTTGGGCAGGTATGCCGAATGAATGCTATTCCTTATGTCGTCATCCGCTCCATGTCTGACAAAGCGAATGGAGAAGCTTCTACAAGCTTTTCTGAGTTCACGGAGTTAGCATCTAATCGATCTTTTGCTGTTGTCGAAACTATGCTCAGTCGGGTGCAAACCCTTTCGTATACAGATGTTTAAAAGGTTCACGAAAAAAAGCCTTAAATTCCGGTTTATCGGAATTTAAGGCTTTTTTGATACTCTTTTTTCAAACTTAAGATTCGAGAAGCCGTTTCTTTATTGACTAGCCGTATGCAGCGTTTGCGACTTCGGTGATTCGCCTGATTCATTTGAAGCCGAGACTTTGAAGAACGCTTCAAATGGTGCTTGCGCCGTATACGTGAAGCTAGCGGAAGAAGTGCTTCCGATCGGACTGAACGCTCCATCAGCGGTTGGACTGAAATAGATCGTGTACGATGTTGCTCCTTCCGATGCATTCCAGCTTAGCTTCGCGCCTGTTGCAGAAGGATTAGCTTGAAGTTGTCCCGGCGTCGATGGAACAGGAATTGCTTCGGGAGGCGCTTCTTCTTCCACAGCAGGGGTCTCAGGTTCTTCTGCAGACGTACCGCCTCCGATCTCGCCGATCGGTTGAGATTCTTCCGAATCTTCTTCCGGTTCATTCGGCACGACATTTCCTTCGACAACCGGTTGGTCTTGAGGAACATCCGGAGTTTCTTGCACCACCGGAGGAGGGCTGGCTACAGCGCCTACGGTTCGGCTTGGCGAAGATTCGTTCCCGGCTACATCGACAGCTACGACGCGATGTAGAGCTGAGCTTCGGGCGATCTGGAATTGTAGGAAATCTCCGGTTCGAACCGTTCCTGCGTAACTGAATGAAGAACCGCCGTCCCACGAACTATAGAGACGATATCCAACGACATCGTTTTCCGGATTCGCTGTAAACGCAATCGCTGTACCTGAATTGTTCATCCAGACGTTTACTGGAGCAGAAGGCGCATATCCGTCATCATTACGCGGATCGACTTCTTTTGGCATATCAACCCCGGCATCGGCTGGAATATAATATTCGAGCGATTGAGCGTTACGCATTTTGGACAATGCGTTTTTGAGTTCGATAATTAATTCATTAATCGGTTTTTCCCGGTTTACCGTTACTTTTTTGAGAACCATATCGTCCGGTGTTTCCGGATGCGGAACATAATTGACTCCGTTGTAGACGATATACTTCGCATTTACCAGTCCGTCATCATAATCGGTCGGGACATATTTGGCATTGAAAATATCAGTAACGAGTTTGCCCGATTGAACGGTCAATTCGGTCGGAAGTTTGCCGCTAAAGCCGGATACGGTTTTCGTTACAATACCTTCCGGTTCTGTGAAGGTTTTGTGTTCGAACAATTCTGGGCGAGAAGCAGTTAACTCGTTCATGATCGTCGACCACAATACGCGAGCGCGTCCTTTGTCGTCATTCATTGTATTGACTGGTTCGTTATAACCTGCCCATACGCCAAGCGTGACGTCAGGCGTGAAGCCCATAAACCAGACATCGCCGTAATCTTGCGTAGAACCGGTTTTACCCGCAACTTGAATATTTCCATACTGATTGAACATCTGTGGAATACTGCTGCCGCGAGCGTTACCTGTTCCGTCGCTGATGACGCTCTCCAGCATGTCGGTCATTAAGTAAGCCGTTTGTTTGGAGAAGACGCGGCTCGGGTTAATTTGATGTTTGTATACAATTTTGCCTTTGGAGTCGACAATCTTGTCAATCATATACGTTTCATTAAATTCACCGCCGTTACCGATAGCCGCATAAGCACCTGTCAGTTCTTTGACCGTTACGCCTTGACTCATTCCGCCAAGCACACCGGTCTGTGCTTTATAATCGGTATCGGTAATCGTTGTAATCCCCAGTTTTTTCGCAAAAGCCCACGCTTTATCAATACCGACTTTTTCGTTAAACAGTTTAAGTGCCGGGATATTAAGCGATTGATTCAGTGCGTAACGAGCGGTTACCAAGCCTTGATAACGTCCGTTCGCATTTTTTGGAATATGATACGTCGATCCGGTTGGGAAAATGATCGGTGCATCGTCAAGTACGCCAGCCGGTTGAATCAATCCAGCATCCAGAGCCGGTAGGTAAGCCGCAATTGGCTTCATCGTCGAACCCGGTTGACGTTTCATTTGCGTGGACAGATTCATCTCCAACGTGCTAAAGCTACGACCTTCGATCATTCCGATCACAGCGCCTGTTTTTTGATCAACGAGACTTGCAGCAAGTTGCTGCGGAAGCCCTTGTGGATCGGCAGCGCCGAAATTGGATGGATTGTCTGCGACGCTACGCATCGTTTTGTAGATATCTCGATCGATTGTCGTATAAACGCGATAACCGCCTGTTAACAGCATTTGATTCGCAGCTTCATAAGACGAGTTGCCTTCAGTTGACGAATCATCGCCCGGATTTTGCAACGTCATCATAATTTTGGTTGCTTCGCGTTCGACTTCGTTCATCAGATACGGGTAAGTCGCATACGACCTGGGTTGCTGACCAGCGAGCGAACCTTGCAGATCAAAATTTAAAGCTTCGTCGTATTCGCTTTGCGTAATTTTTCCGTCTTCTTTCATATTAGAAAGTACACGGTGTTGACGACTCACTGCGTTTTTGAAGCCTTTTTCGTTGAAACGACCTTGGCTATCAAAAGCGGAGTACGTCGTCGGAAGCTGAGGGAGACCCGACAAATAAGCGGATTGCGCCAAGTTCAGCTGCGAAGGATCGGTCAAGCCGAAAATCCCTTTTGCAGCGGCTTTAACGCCAAATAAATTGTAGCCAGCTGAACCTTTGCCAAACGGCATTTTATTGAGATAAGCCGTCATAATTTCTTCTTTGGACAAAAAACGTTCCATGCGTAAGGAAAGCAAAATCTCTTTGATTTTACGATCGCTCGTTTTATCCAGACTCAAAAATACCCGGCGTGCGAGCTGTTGAGTCAGGGTACTGCCGCCAGTCTGCACCGGTTCGTTTAGCAGCTTTTGCTTGACTGCTCGAAGTGTACCTTTTGTATCGATACCCGGATGCTCAAAAAAGCTTTTGTCTTCGATCGACACCAGAGCATCGATCACACTTTCGGGGATTTGATCATACCCAACAGGTCTTCGATCTTCATCAGTACGAAGCTGACCGATCGGAGCGCTGTCTCGGAAATAGGCGAAGCCCGTGATCGCGTTCTCGTCGATCGCCTGTTCAATCGCTGCTCGCGTACGAACTGGCTCATCTTTGAGTACAGAGGTAATATACCCTGCTACCGCGCCTCCTCCGAAAAGAACTCCCGCAAATCCTAGAATGATAACCCATTTGAAAAAGGTTAACGTTTTGCGGAAAAACGATCTTTTCTCGACGGGAGATTTACTTTTGGGCTTTTTATTCTCATCAGCCATTAGCGTATCTTCCTCCTTTTGAACAGGGCTTATTATAGCACAAAAACAAGAAAAACTGCATAAGAAATGGGGAGGAGGGCACAAGGAAGGATGAATTTATGTATGCCAGGAAAAAAGATGGAGGAATATCGGTGCATATAAAAATACTCGCAAGCACAAAGCTTGCGAGTATGATCCAGAACTTTCGATTAACGGTTGTAGAACTCGACGATTTGTTTCTCATCGATTTCTTGCGACAATTCTGCACGCTCAGGCAAACGAAGGTATTTACCTTCCAGAGCAGCTTCGTTGTACTCGATGTAACCTGGTACATGGTTACGGTTTTCCAAAGCTTCTTTAACAGAAGCTTGGTTACGGCTTCTTTCACGAAGACCGATAACGTCGCCAAGGCTTACAGCGTAAGAAGCGATATCGACTTTTTTACCGTTAACAGTTACGTGACCGTGAGCGACCAACTGACGCGCGCCTGCGCGGGAGTTAGCAAAGCCCATACGGTAAACGAGGTTGTCCAGACGGCTTTCCAACAGGAACATGAAGTTCTCGCCGGCGATACCTTGCATTTTTTGTGCTTTTGCAAACAATGTGCGGAATTGCTTTTCGCCCAGACCGTACATGTGGCGCAGCTTTTGTTTCTCTTGAAGCTGCATGCCGTAGTTGCTTTGTTTTCTGCGTTGGTTCGCACCGTGTTGACCCGGTGGGAAGTTGCGCTTAAGATCTTTGCCGTTACCGCTCAGGGAAATACCGAGGCGGCGGCTGAGTTTGAATTTAGGACCTGTATAACGTGCCATATTGGAAAAACTCCTTTGTCATGTGTAATGACCGGGGAATCGTGTGCGCCGTATTTTGTAGTGTGTACGCAGGCCGGAGACGAATCTTTTTACATAAAAAAAGAAACGAATCAACGTACTCGTATCGGAAGAGTTCAGCCGCTGTTCCGATCGCTACAAAACGCGTGAGGGTGACGCACCGTTACACCCGGATACGTAGGTATCCGGCGTTCATACATCGTTAAATTTTATAGGATAAGTAGCAAGGCGTCAAGTCTAAAAATAAAGAAATAAAACACGTTTTAGACCAAATTTTATCAATCCATAACAATCTTGAGTCGAAAGACCCAATAAAGGGTAGAAATAGTGAAAAATAAGATGCAAAACTGGGACGAAAAGAGTAATATTAGGAAAGAGGTATTTGTATTAATAGATTGAGCTTCATTTTTGTTGAAAAATTTTTAACAAAACGATCAGCTCGAATCATGTACAGGTTCAACACTTAAAGAAGATCGACTTCAATAAGTACATGAGGTTTCAGTTAGGTATTGTTTTCGGCAAAGGAGAGAAGTTATGTCCGAACGTACAGAGGAAAACCCCGTAGGAGATGCAAGTTCTCATCCGATCGGTGACGCATTGTTTCCGGTTATATCCCGTGAAGATTCATCTTTTTGGATTCAGTCGGTAGATATCGCCACAACCGACTTTCCTTATATAGATCCCCTTTTGCGAGAAAGTTTTATCGATTGGAAAAAGCAAAATGTCGAAGTCTTGCAAAAAAACAAAATGGAATGGTTTTTATTTAATCATGAAGGTGAGCCGGCAGAAGGAGAACCTTCGCTACTTGCTCAATTGAAAAAAGAACCTCAGCACGCCGGATGGTTAGCTCTTGCACGAAGAGAACCGGTATGGGTTTCGCCAGATCAACATGAAAGCGAATTTATGAAGCGGCGTTCGACTTTAGCCGTGCCGATTTTGACTCGAAATGGCGGAGAGGTATTTGCAGTGCTCGGATGCTTCGTCGAAGACCCACAGGCTGCTCATTTGCTGAATATTGTTGAACTGAGCGCGGCGCATTTTCGTACCTGTTTTTATCAACGATTGGAATATTCGTTTATCCAAGATACATTGTACAATCAACATCATGCAGACCATGCTTTGCGCGGAGATTTATCTTTATTTCGTATGGTTCGGCGTCTTTATGACAAATTCAGTATAGACGGTGTACTCGAAGAACTATTGCGAATCGTACTTGCCCTTTATCCGTCTGCTGATTGCAGACTGTTAATGACCCAAGATTATCAAAGCAGCAATCCGCATTTAAAGTCGGATTTACTGGATCAGCGCAAGCAAGATATTTGTATGGCAGCTTTTATGCGTGGAAGTGTTGAAGTGCAGCCTGTTTTAACAACTACTATTTTTCAGAAAGTTGAAGTGGCATTGCCTTTGACGGGGCATCAGGGGGTATATGGCATTTTTCATTTTGTGGTTGATTTGCCTCCGGCACGCCTGGATACGGATTTGCTAAACCGCATATCCGATACAGCAGGAAAAGCTTTTGAAAATGCCAAACTATACGAACAGTCTAATTTGTTGATTCGAGAACTGCTTCTGATTAACGAATTAACAAAAAAACTGAATCAAAATTTGCAATTGAGCGATGTGTTTTCTTTTGCGATTCAAGAATTAGGCGGAATTTTCGGCGCTCAATATTGTTGTATTTTAAAAGATAATCGAGCGGAAGACTGTTTTGAAGTGATGGCATGCAGTATGCCGGAGCTGGAAGGGGTATCGTTCAGTCGCGATTACGGATACGGCGGGCAGGTATTGTTGACCCAAGAACCGATTATCGTACTGGATTATTTGGATTCTTCGATTTCTTCGCGGTTTATGGATTTGACGGAAGCTCGTTCGATGATCGCAGCACCGCTGATTTCGAACGGACAAGTGATGGGTGCCGTGTTATTGGCTCAACAAGATGCTCATTATTTTTCTTACGAAAACTTCAAGCTGCTGCAAATGTTATCGACACATATCGGTTTGGCTGTCAGCAATGCGACGTTACATGCCGAGCTACAACGTGTAGCGAACCGCGATACATTGACTGGCTTGCATGTTCGGCGTTATCTGGATGAACGGATTCATGTCCATCAGTCGGAAGGTTCCAAAGGTGCGCTGCTGGTGATCGATATTGATCGGTTTAAGCAGGTTAACGATACTTACGGGCATCAGATCGGAGACTCGATTTTGCAACAAATTAGCGAGATTATGAGAACTTCGATACGGACAACAGATGTATCTGCGCGTTGGGGTGGAGAAGAATTAGCCGTTTATTTTCCGGAGACGACATTGGATGAAGCACTGCTTGTGGCAGAGCGTATTCGAAGTCTGGTCGAAGAAGAGACCGATCCTTCGGTCACTGTGTCTTGCGGAGTAGCCGAATGGTCCAAAAGCGACGCGACGATCAGTGTAGAGACGTTATTCTACCGAGCGGATATGGCGTTATATCAAGCCAAACATAGCGGTCGTAATCGGATTCGAATAGCGTTAGCTGAATAAGAGTCACTTCATCGTCGAACCCTTGTTTAACTTTTCAAAAGCCAAAATTGTTCTGATCCGGTCACGTACTCGCCGACAGAACATTTTTGGTTTTTTTAACGATACAATGAGTCATGACTTCAAGAAAGAGAAGTGCTACAATGATAAAGTTATCGACGCAACTTTTAGTTGACCGTCGTTCAATTCACACGAAAGATCGATTTGAAAATCGGTATTCGTTATAGGAGGAACTAATCATATGCGCGATCCTAGAGTACAAAAGTTAGCCCGAAATCTAGCAGGCTATTCGGTTGATGTACAGCCGGGCGAAAATATTTTGGTTGAAATGATCGGCCCTGAACGCGATCTGCTTCAAGCTGTCGTAGAAGAAATTACCGCACTTGGCGGCAATGCGTTTGTGAAGTTAACCGATAAAAGAGTACAGCGCACACTGCTAATGAATGCAACGGAAGATATGATTAAAACTTGGGCAGATGCGGACTTGCACCAAATGAAGCAAATGCAAGGTTATATCGGGATTCGTTCGGGTGAAAACGTGAATGAATTAGCGGATGTGCCGGAAGAAAAAATGAAAATGTACAACTCGCTTTATAACCATCCGGTACATAGCGAACAACGTGTGAAACGTACCAAATGGGTTGTTTTGCGTTATCCGAGCGCAAGTATGGCTCAATTGGCGAATATGAGCACGCAAGCATTCGAAGATTTCTATTTTGACGTCTGCAATCTCGATTATGCGAAGATGGATCGTGCGCAAGACTCGCTGCAAACGCTGATGAACGCAACATCGAAAGTTCGAATCGTAGGGCCTGGCACCGATTTGTCTTTCTCGATCGAAAATATTCCGGCAATCAAATGTTCGGGAACGGCGAATATTCCAGACGGCGAAGTGTATACAGCGCCTGTACGAGATTCCGTTAACGGAACGATTGCTTATAATGCGGCTAGCGTGTACAACGGCATCACTTTTGAGAATGTCACGTTCCGTTTTGAAAATGGCAAAATTGTCGAAGCGACAGCTAACGACACCGAGAAGTTGAATAAAATTTTGGATTCGGACGAAGGCGCTCGCCATATCGGCGAATTCGCAATCGGATTTAATCCTTATATTTTGACACCGATGAAAGATACGTTGTTTGATGAAAAAATCGCAGGAAGTCTGCACTTTACACCGGGGCAAGCCTACGAAATCGCCGATAACGGCAACCGTTCTTCGATTCACTGGGATCTCGTGTTGATTCAACGTCCTGAATACGGCGGCGGCGAAATTTATTTCGACGATCGACTGATTCGTAAAGACGGCATTTTCGTTGTACCGGAACTGGAATGTCTAAACCCTGACCAGCTCAAGTAAGGTTTTAATTGTACAAAATGTTTCAGGAAAGCCGAAAACGGTTGATAAGAAAGCGGATACAAGTTATCATAACCTTGTGCAACCTGTTACTATTTTGAATCTCAGACGGAGGGATATTTATGGCTAAAAACAATGCTGCGGTTGTTGAAATCGCGCAAACCGCATCCCGCTATTCTTCTTCAATCGTTCTTCAAGCCGAAAACAAGTATATCGACGTGAAAAGCATCCTCGGATTGTTCACAACGTTGGTAAGCAATCAGCAGTATGAATTGCACGTAATCGGCCCGGACGCTGAAGAAGCAAAAGCAGGCATGGTTGAAGTGTTCGAAAAACATGACTTGAACGTGGTTATTGCACCTGAATAATCGTTTTTAAGCGATCAGTTAAGCATCGCCTATTTCAATAGGCGATGCTTTTTGTGCGTTTGCGTTTACATTTTGTTAGTAGGTTCTTGTATTACCTTTTGAATTCGACTAATATTAGATTAGAAACGCCGGCCACACTTTCAGGCATAGGGGGGAGAAAATATGACTTCATCTGATGTGCAAGAGCAGTTCCAAATCAAAGCAGCCAATCTTCTTCAAGAAGATGCCGATAAAATTGAAAAATTGATTGAAGTTCAGATGGAGAATCTGGCGACCCGCTACTGTCCTCTCTATGAGGAAGTGCTGGATACGCAAATGTACGGATTTTCGAGACAAGTCGACTTTGCGATTCGTGCAGGTCTTGTCGGAGAAACAGAAGGCAAGCAGATCGTAAGTAAATTAGAACGGAACCTGGCTGTTCTGTACGAAGCTATGAATAACAGAGAATAGCAGACGAATTCTTCTTTAAGACTTCGACATAATGAAAGCGCGTCGGGAGAACATTCTCCTAACGCGCTTTTTTTGTTTGCTATAAGCTATAGTTGTACAAATTAATGAACCATGAAAAACGATACGCCGAGAATCAGATAAACGGCAATAAGCAGCAGCCCTTCATACCAGTTGGTCTCGCCGTCTTGGATAATCGATTTGGCAACGAAAACCGACACGGCAATCGCCACAATCTCAATCGTCGAGAACACAATATCCATTGTTCCGTTCAGACCACCCATAAAGAAGCTGACGAAGATCAGCACCGGAGCGACAAATAATGAAATCTGTAGACTGCTTCCGACCGCAATTTCGACCGAAGCGCCGATTTTATTTTTCAAAGCCAACATAACAGCCGCGCTATGCTCAGCAGCATTGCCGACAATTGCGACCACGAAAGCACCGACGAATAACTCACTCAGCCCGAATTGTGTGGTGAACGTCTCTAAAGTGCCGACCAACCATTCGCTGACAAAAGCGACCATAACGGTAGCGATCACCAGATACAAGATCGAACGTTTTTTGGACCAAGCAGGACCGTGTTCTTCCTCGGAAGAAGCTGGAGACGCAGAAGGCGTCGTTTCCGGGCTGCCGACAACCGTCGAAGCCCTGCTTGCTCCTGATGTCGCTGGTGCCGATACTACGGAATCTTCCAAATAATTTTTGTGTGTAACCAAGGAGAAGAGAAGCCAAGCAATATAAGAGACGATTAAGATTCCAGCGACGATCAGACTAAGTGTATTAATCTGTAATCCTTCGATCGAGTGTGTGTTTAAAAAGACTGCCGGAACAAATAAAGCAATCACTGCCACGATCATAAGCGAACCGTTCATTCCTGCAAGCGACACGTTGAAGCGCTGGACTTTGAATTTCACACCGCCAGCAAATAAACTCAAACCCAGCACGAGCAGCAGATTCCCGATAATCGATCCGGTCAAGCTCGCTTTTACCATGTCGAAAAGCCCTTCTTTGACAAGCAAAATCGCGATAATCAATTCAGCCGCATTGCCGAATGTCGCATTCAGAAACCCGCCTAGACGTTGACCTGCATAATGCGCGACACTCTCCGTAGCTTTTCCAAGAAATCCAGCGACAAAAATAACGGATATTGCCGATAGCACAAATTCCAATGTGGGATTCCAATGAAGAAGATGACCGGCAGCGCTCAGCAAAAAAGTTAAAATCAGTAAGATTGGAGAAAGCATTTTTTTCATGTAAGTAAGCCTCCGTCAGCATTTTGCATAAAGTATGTAAAAATAAAGATAACAACTCCTTTTCACATATACATCAATTTTATAGAGAATGAAACGATACGGAGATGCTGGAGCGAAAAAAATTCAAAAACGGTATTTGCGCTAGAAGGGGGTTAGCCTTTAAAATAGAGGTATGAAGTTAGGAGGGATGGTCATGTCTGAGCAAGTGCAATTGGACAATGGAGATGTACGTATCGCTAACGAAGTTGTAGCTAAGATTGCAGGAATGGCTGCGCTGGAAACACCGGGGATCGCAGCGATGTCAGGGGGATTGTCCGAAGGTTGGGCAAAGCGTCTGAGCGGGAAAAACGTACAGAAAGGCGTAACTGTCGAAGTCGGTCAATTAGAGACCGCTGTAGATCTTCGAATCATCGTATTGTACGAGACGCCGATTCATGAAGTTTGCCGGATGTTGCAGCAAAACGTCCGCGAAGCGGTAGAGAATATGACCGGATTAAAAGTCGTTGAAGTCAATGTGAAAGTTGAAGGCGTTGCGTTCAAAGACGATATTTCGATTGAAGAACCTTCCCGCATCCGTTAATTCCAAAAGTGTTCAAAAAAAGGCTTCCTCAGATTGGTCTGAGAAAGCCTTTTAGTCATATCAGCGATTAGCGGCAAAAATCATTAACGTGAACGGTATAATGCAGGACGACGTTCGGTTTCTGTCACCGTTTCCGTTGATTCTTGCTTGACCGAAGGATTTACTTTTTTGGAATCGCGCGAAATACTGAGCAGAATCCCCATACTGAATAGTGTAATCAACAGCGAAGTGCCTCCGTGACTGATAAAAGGAAGCGTGACGCCGGTAAGCGGGATGGTATTCGTAACACCGCCTATATTAACAAAAGCTTGAATACCGATCAGACCTACGATACCGACACCTGTCAATGTACCGAAAATATCTGGGCAACGCAGTGAGATCAATAGCCCTCTCCATAAGAAGTACAGATAAAGCAGTAAAAAGACGGCTGTGCCGACAAATCCGAATTCTTCGCCAATAATTGCAAAAATAAAGTCATTGTGCGGATTCGTTAAGTATGAAAGTTTTTGAATGCTTTGTCCGTAACCCGCTCCGGTAGGGCCGCCTTCACCGATTGCAATCAACGAGTTAAGCAAGTTTTGCGTAGAGCCATGCGGGTCGGCGAGTGGATTCAAATACGCTTGAATCCGGTCAACCCGATATCCGGAAGTCGCATTGGCTTCATCGACCGTTTTGGGCGTGAGCAGCGTTTTGGCTCCAAGAAACAATCCGAGCATGATGGCGACAATAAGCATAGAACCGAGAATATGCTTCATACTTGCACCGCCTGCGTAGATCACGATCAGACAAGCTAAAACGAGAATCATACACGAACCAAAGTCAGGTTGAAGCATAACAAGCCCGGCGATGACGGATACGATAACGAATACCGGCATAAAACCTGATTTTAGATCGCGGAATCGGTCGCCTTTTTTTGAAATTAAAGCTGCAAGGTACAAAATGGTACTGATCTTGGCAAGCTCGGTCGGCTGAAGGGTAAATGAACCCATTGTGATCCAGCTGTGTGCACCATTACGTGCCGGCATAAATAATACAACGATTAATAAAATAAAGGTTAATAAAAACATAGGAATAAATAATTTTTTGAATTTTTTGTATGGAATGTTCATTGTAATTAACATAACGATAATTCCGAGCAAAGCATATTGAAATTGAGATAACGTGAAAAACCAAGGATTGTTGCTGAATTTACTACTTAACAAAGTGAAACTCGAACTTGCGCTGAATACCATCAATAGACCGAAGCCGGTCAAAATAAAAGTCAATATCAATAGTTGAAAATCCGGTGGAGCTTTAGGCGGCTTGGTTTTCGTTTGGACATTTGAGCGGCCTGTTTGTTTCATTTTGTTGCTTCTTATTGTGCTCATGTAAGTTCAATCCTTCGGCGGCCGCTGCGAAAAGCGCCGTTTATGTGTATAATGCTTAACCGATATTTATATAAACGTAGATCTGTCTATAAAAACTTCATCTTTCATCATAGTCGCTTTGAAAGCACGGTGCAAGAGTGGACGTGGTGCTGGGCGAGGCTTTCATTTTTTGCTACAATAACCCAAAGACAAGCGAGAAGCCAAATTGAAGGGACCTGAAATCATGAATGAAACGGTGAAACAACAGTTCGAAGACATGGTGCAGTGGCGTAGAACGTTGCATCAGCATCCCGAGTTATCTTATCAAGAACGCGAGACCGCAAACTTTGTAGCCGAAAAGTTAGAAAGTTTCGGCATCGAAGTACGAAGCGGCTTAGGTGGATATGGATTGATCGGAACCGTGCGTGGAGCGCTGCCGGGACGTGTAATCGCGCTGCGAGCGGATATGGATGCTCTGCCGATTCAAGAAGAAAACGACGTACCTTACCGTTCTACCAAAAACGGCGTGATGCATGCTTGTGGTCATGACGGTCATACCGCCACTTTACTTGAAGTCGCACGTTATTTCGCGGATCGCAAAGACACTTTGCAAGGAGAAATCCGGTTACTTTTCCAAGCTTCCGAAGAAGTATGCCCAGGCGGAGCTAGACCGATGATCGATAACGGAGTGTTAGAAGGGGTAGACGCGATCTATGGCGTTCATTTATGGACGCCGATTCCAGTCGGAACGGTAGCGAGTGTAGGCGGGCCAATGATGGCTTCGACTGACGAATTTTTTATTACGATTACCGGACGCGGGGGTCACGGCGGAATGCCGCATGAAGCGGTAGATAGCGTGGTAGCGGCTTCTGCTCTCGTCATGCAATTGCAGACGGTCGTAAGCCGCTCAGTCGATCCGCTTCGTCCTGCTGTACTAAGTATCGGCACGATTAGCGGAGGAACGGCTCAAAATGTAGTCGCGGAAAAAACAAAAATTACAGGTACCGTTCGTACATTCGATGAATCGACCCGCGCTTTGATTCGCCGCCGAATCGAAAGTATGAGCGCTCAAGTTGCAGAGACTTACGGTGCGTCGGCGAATGTCGATTATTTGGTTGGTTATCCGGCATTAGTCAACGATCCGCAAGAAGCGGAGCGTTTTTTCGAAGTTGCGCCAAAAGTTTTGCCTGATTTCAAAGTCGAAAAGGCAACACCACTGATGCCGGCTGAAGACTTTGCTTATTATTTGCAAGAACGTCCGGGCTGCTTCATGCTCGTGGGAGCGGGTAATGCGGATAAAGGCTTTACGTACCCTCATCATCATCCTCGTTTTGATTTTGACGAGACGGCGATGATGGCATCGGCTTCTTTACTAATCGGTATGGCGGAAGCTGCATTAAAGTCCCAAGATGTTGGCTAAACGGTATATTGCTCACTAATTAATGCCAATTTTTCTCCCGCAACGTCCTTCTGTTAAAGGCTTACATCCTTCTCGGTGTTGTGCTATGATAATCGTACCTGCCCTTCCCGGGTGGGAACGGGTAGAGTTCCAGCAAAGAAGCGTGATGACAAAATGAGCGTATCGGAGATTGAAACAGTCGACATGGCCGGTGTGCTTATGAGCGCATATGAATTGGGCGATATGATCAATGGTTCTGTCGAAGTTGCGGATTATCTATATTGGCGCGAAGCGATGCAGCAGCATCCTGAAGTGCAGGTTTTGATGGGCAAGCTGAACGCCAAAAAAGAATTATTTGAAGAAACGCAGCGCTTTGGACATTTTCATCCGAATTATCATGCTGCGAAAGAAGATGTCGAAGTCGTCGAGCAAGAAATGGAACGTATCGAAGCTGTAATGCGTTTCAAACAAGCTGAACAAGCACTCGACGATTTGCTCTTTGAAATGTCGGAGACTATCGCATACTCAGTGTCTTCGAATATCAAAGTACCGAGCAATAATCCGTTACCTAAGCAAGGATGCGGAAGCGGCGGTTCTTGCGGCTGCGGCTAAAAGCTCGGTCGGTTTATTACAGAAAGAAGGTGCGAGCATTATGGTTCCGGAACGGATCGGTTATATCGTATGGGTCAACGACCTCAAAGCGGCACGTAATTTAGAGAAATATGGAACGCTTCATTACGTATCGCGCCGGATGCACTACGCTGTCGTTTATCTGAATGCCGATCGTGCCGAGGAAACGGCAAAGCATATGCGCAGACTTTCTTATGTGCGCAAAATCGAAAGATCGCATCGAACAGATTTGAAAACAGACTACGGCAGTAAACTTCCGGAAGATGTTGAACTTGAAATAGAGTTGCCAGATTCCGAAGCGATGTCGAGCTGAACGAATGTTAGGTGCATAGGATGATTAGGAAGCGGCCCATTTAAGGGCCGCTTCTTCTACACCGTAGACTCTTTACGAACGTTTATAATTAACTCCTAGAGATTAACTTGTATAAACATGAGGCATGATGTAATATACTGGGTATATATACATAGATACAAAGACCTATTATAATTGAAGGTGTATACACCACTGGCGGACAATTCAAGCAAAAAACGATTGATTTTCCAGTGAGTGTAACGAACCCAAAAAAAAGACTACAGTCTAGTCTCTGGAGAGTGATAAATGGTGCGGGATAAGGCGACGGAACGATGGAGCACTTACGAACCTTTTTTCATCGCTCTCGGCGACAAAAAGGTGGCAGACATCGTTATTACGAATCATGCCAAAAGCCGCTATAGCGATCGGATCGAAAGCGGACAAAAAAGTACGGAAGAGATGACGGACTGGCTCTGGGAATGTCTCCAAAATAAACGGATCGTTTCGTATTATCGAAAAGAAGAAGACGTTTATTTGATCGATGACGATATTGTCGTTGTTGCCGAATTCGGTGAATTGGCAGGCCCTTATCCAATCGATGGTGGACCTCTACACAAAATGATCATCGTTACGTTTTTGGGGAAAATGTCGGAAACGATCGAGTTGCGAGATTTGAAGTCTTATTATTCTTGGCTCCGACATTCGCGCAGAATGACGCTGATGAAGAATGGACGTAAAAAAAAGTAACAGAGCGAAACGTTTCGTAAGCTGGACGATGATTGAAGAAGCGGAGAAAGTCAGGAACAAAATACGTAAGGGTGGCATGAAAATTTATTTTCATGCTTTTTTTTATGAGGAGAGGATGAACGATGGCACTTAATTTTCACCAACTACATATTTTTCATATGGTTGCAGAGAAAGGAAGTTTTTCGGGAGCGGCACTTGCGATGCACATGACGCAACCGGCAGTGACGATGCAAATCCAGACGCTAGAAGAATATTTCGGTACAAAACTGCTGAATCGATCGACCAAAAAAATCGAGCTGACCGAATCCGGTCGTATGCTGTTGCCTTTTGCAAGGCGTAGTATTGAATTGATGCGGGAAACGGATCTAGAGATGTCGCGTTTTATGCAGAAGCTAGAAGGAAGATTACAATTTGCGGCAAGCAATACAATAGGTGAGTATGCGTTGCCGCCGTTACTCGTTCCTTTTGGACAGCAGCATCCCGATATTACGATCTCTCTTCAAGTGATGAACACGACGCAAATTTTAGATGGCATTTCTCGGCATACCCTTAATTTTGGTCTGGTTGAAGCGCCTGTTGTTCATCCAGATATGATTAGCGAATCGGTCATGCAAGACGAATTGCAATTGATTGTGCCCGCTAACCATATTCTTGCGAGTCGATCATCCATTACGTTAGAAGAAGCGTCAGAACATCCTTTCATTTTGCGAGAAGAAGGTTCGGGTACACGGCAAGTCATGGAGCAAGAATGGAAAGCCAAAGGATTAAATCCTGCTGATCTCAAAACCGTGATGGAGCTAGGGAGTACAGGCGCAGTAAAATCCGCGGTCGAAGCGGGCTTAGGTGTGACGATGTTGTCGCCTTCTTCGGTTAAGCATGAACTGGCGCTGGGTCTGCTACATGTCGTTCAAATTTCCGATGCGTCTTTCAAACGCCAATTTTATTCGGTTCGATTGAAATCGACGTTACTTCCTATTGCGGCAGTCGCTTTTTTGAATTTTTTACGGCAACGCCAGATCGATGAACAACTTCAAGAAGGGAGCGATCTTCATTGAGCGAGAAAAAGTTTTACGATCTGCATATGCACAGCACGGCTTCAGACGGAATGAATACGCCAACGGAGTTGGTACGAATTGCGCTAGAGCGAGGGCTTGCAGGGATTGCGCTGACAGATCATGATACCGTTGCCGGTGTTCAAGAAGCAGCAAAACAAGCGGCATCTGTAGGTCTTGATCTGATTCCCGGTATTGAGATCAGTATCCGCTTCCAACATACAGATATTCATATGCTCGGTTATTTTGTAAATGTCGAGGACGAGAAGTTTTTGGAGCGATTATCAGGGTTACGCGGGATTCGAGATCAACGAAACGATATGATTTTGAGTCGTTTGCGGGAACTTGGAATTCAGATTACGCTAGAAGAAGTGAAAGAACGAAGCGGTCGACCAATCAAGCCGGGCGAAAGTGTCGGACGTCCGCATATGGCGGATTTATTAGTAAGCAAAGGATATGCGGTCGATCTGCGTGACGCATTCGATAAATATTTGGCGGAAGGTGCGGCGGCTTATGTGTCGTTAACAAGAATTTCGCCTAGCGAAGCTGCTGATTGGATCCGTGAAGCAGGAGGTGTACCGGTGCTTGCGCATCCAGGATTATACGGAGACGATCAGGTTGTACGCGCAGTGATTGAATCGGCGAAACCGATAGGAATCGAGGTCTCTCATCCCGATCATGATACCGAAGCCGTAGAACGTTACGGAAAGCTTGCTGAGGAATACAGGTTGCTGACTACAGCCGGGTCCGATTATCACGGCGTTCGACAAGGCAAAGTCTTTCATGGCGAGTTAGGCGCTTATACGGTAGAAAAGTCGTCTGTCGAAGCTTTGCGGCTAAATGCGTCTGCTGAATAACGAAAAAGGTGGGTCTCTATAACAGAGACCCACCTTTTTTGATGCAAGCATAAAAGAAATCAGCTATTTTTAACGGTGCTTGGCAACGACTTGATCAGATCTTCGTCAGGTGTGACAAACAAAGTTTTTTGATGATCGTAAATCACGAAGCCCGGTTTGGAGCCGCTTGGTTTGCGGACATGGCGAATTTGGGTGCTATCGATCGGAACGCTGCTTGAATGTTTGGCTTGGCTGAAGTATGCCGCTAGTTGCGCCGCTTCATTCAATGTATCTTCGCCGTACTCATTGCTACGTATCACGACATGCGAGCCCGGAATATCTTTGGTATGCAGCCAAGTATCGCTAGAATGAGCTAGACGATTCGTAATAAATTCGTTTTGCAGATTGTTTTTGCCGACGTAAATCTCGATTCCTTCCGAAGAAGTGTAGAGATGCAGGGTCGGTTTGTCGTTCTTCTTTTTCTTTTTGCTACCGCGAGGAGCACGGCTGCGCACATACCCTTGCTCGGCAAGCTCGGCGCGAATTTCATCCACGTCCCGAAGCGAAGCATCATTGAGTTGCTGTAACAAACTATCCATATACACGATTTCTTCATGCGTTTTTTTGATTTGCGCATCGATCACGCTCAAGCTATTTTTGTATTTATTGTACTTTTTAAAATAGCGCTGGGCATTGTCCGAAGGATTTAGTAATGGATCGAGCTGAATCTTAATCGGGCGCTGTTCTTCGTCGTAAAAGTTGACCAGCTCGATTTCTTTCATACCGCGCTCTAACTCATGTAGCGAAGCAAAAAGAAGTTCGCCTTGAATCCGGTACTGCTCGGCATCTTGGGCTTCTTCAAGATCTTTGTCTAAATGATCGAGTTTTTTTACATTTTTGCCGCGTTCATTTTGAATAAACTTAAGCAGATCGCTGACTTTTTGCTTAACCGTATCCCGATCGGCTTTGTCGCCGTAATAATGCTCCATACATAGACTAATCGAATCAAACTTGCGTTGTTCGCCTTCGATCAAAGTGAGCGGGATTGCCGAAAATACTAATTTGCCGCGTGCATTCACACCGCTAGTCGGAGCAAAATTGCCTTCGCGGACATTCGACATCAGCTCATCAAATACCGTCCATACAGATGAAGAATCGGGAGCAGTTTCGCCAGGCGTTTTTTCTCCTGTAGCGCGGTACAAGATTTCTTGAGCGATCAGCGGACTCATCCCGGTAAATAAATCGACGAGTCGATTGATCGGAGGATCAACAAAGTTTTCGTTCCATTTTTGCTCAAACTGCTCTTGCGTTACTTCAAGCGGATTCCATTTATTTTGCTGCGGAGGTTCTTGATACTTGAAGCCCGGCATCACAATACGGTAGCTGCTGATCGCGGGCGTCACATGGTGAATCCCGTCCAAGATCGTATCGTTCGAAGCATCCAGCAAAATGATATTGCTATGACGTCCCATCAGCTCGATCACCAATTTTTTTAGCGATACGTCGCCGACTTCATCACGTTGTCTGATCCAAAAATGCAAAATACGTTCCATGCCGACTTGTTCGATTTTTTCGATTACGCCGCCTTCGCAATGTTTTCGCAAAAGCATACAGAACATAGGCGCTTCCGGTGGATTCATATACGATTGATCGGTAAATTGAACTCTCGGATAAGTCAGGCTTGCGGAGATCAGTAATTTTTTGTTGCCTTCGCGTGAACGGATTTGAAAAATAATATCATTGCCGGAAGGTTGATGAATTTTACTAATTCTTGCGCCCTGAAGCGCGGAAAGTTCAGTTACTATTGCTCGGGTCACGATTCCATCTAATGCCATCTATAAACGACCTTCTTTCTCTATTTCCCCAAGTAAATTGTCGTCCGCTGCGCGCAAAAAACACAAAGTTTCACGCATAAAATCAATAGCAATCATACGGACGTTAAGGTATCATGAAACCGGGTTCCTAAAAAGGAAACACTATGATCTATATTGAGCGAAACCCAGGCGTTCGTCAACTTTTTGTCCTTTACATCCATGCTTGAATCTGTAAAGGAACGCCTATTGTTTCGAAACCGATAAGGAGTGGACTAAATCAGATGGAATTTACAAAAATGCACGGACTCGGTAACGACTTCGTGGTGGTCTATGGAGAACAAGAACTTCCGGCAAATGCAGCAGAGCTTGCTATCCAAGTATGCGATCGCTTTTTCGGCGTAGGCGCAGACGGTCTTGTCTATATTTTGCCTTCGGAAAAAGCGAACTTCAAAATGCGTATTATGAACTCCGACGGTTCGGAAGCTGAGCAATGCGGCAATGCGATCCGTTGCGTGGCGAAATATGTCTATGATCACAAGCTAGCGGAAGGCGAAGAGCTTACGATCGAGACAATCGGAGCTGGCGTACAGCCGCTTACGATCTATGCGGAAAACGGAGTCGCGCAAACCGTACGCGTTGATATGGGAGCACCGATTTTGGAAGGAGCGAAAATTCCGGTTGCGGTCGACGGAGAACCTGTAGTCGATCAGCCGATCGAAGCTTTAGGCGAATCGTTCCGATTCACGGCGGTATCGATGGGCAATCCGCACTGCGTCATCTATGTCGACGATGCGGTCAACTTCGATCTCGCAAAATGGGGACCGGTACTCGAAACGCATCCTTTGTTCCCAAAAAAGATCAATGTTGAATTTGCAACGGTGAATAGCCGTGAACAGATCGATATGCGCGTATGGGAACGCGGCGCGGGCCCTACGCTGGCTTGTGGGACAGGTGCTTGCGCAACGCTTGTATCTTCGGTGCTTAACGGTCATAGCGACCGCCAAGCAACCGTATCGCTGAAAGGCGGCGACCTGCATATCGAATGGAATGAAGAAGACAACCATGTGTATATGACGGGCCCTGCTGCGTTTGTGTATACAGGAAAACTGATCGATTAAATGTAGCATCAAAGTAAAAAATAATAAAAAGCTGTAGTCATTTGCGGCTTTAAATGTAAAAAAGTCTAATGTAACTGGAAGCAAGGAGACGAATTTCTCTCGCAGTATCCTTGCTTCTACCGTATACGTAACTTCTCTAGACAACAAAAGCCGCAGGATACCTGCGGCTTTTTATTATTCGTTTACCATTTAAGAGGACGTAATTTGGCTTCGATATCGGCGCGGCGATGTTCCAAGAACGAAGGGAGCCCCAGTTTTTCGCCCAACGATTTGATCGGTTCGTCAATATCAAATCCCGGTGTATCGGTAGAAAGTTCGAACAAGATGCCGTTAGGTTCACGGAAATACAGAGCACGGAAGTAGTCGCGATCGACGCGTCCCGAGTTTTGCAATCCGCTTGCGGAGATACGGTCGATCCATTTTTCATATTCGGCTTCATCCGGAATTCGGAAAGCAACGTGATGCGCTCCGCCGCGTCCGAGCCGGAATTGAGGCAGATCAGGACGTGCTTCCAAATGAACTTCCGCACCCGAGCCGCCTTCCCCGGTCGCGAATACTTCGATATCGGCAAAATCGCCAGCAAGAGAAGCATAACTGCCTACTTTGCGGAATCCCATAACTTGGGTCAACACAAGCGCTGTAGGTTTAGGATCAGCAACCGTCAACGTAACAGGGCCAAGACCGACGATTGCATGTTCCAAAGGAATTCCGTCAGCTGTCCATGGTTGTCCTGCGGCTACGCCTTCTTCGCCTTCATCCGCTGCCAAAATCAACTGCGTACCTTCGAAATCTTCGAAAGCAAGTGTGTTACGTCCGGCACGTTGCACAATTTCGCCGTGTTTGATGCCTAACGTATCTAGGCGATCTTTCCAAAAATGCAGCGAATCTGTTGTCGGTACGCGAAGCGAAGTCGACGAAATACTGGATACGCCGGGATAAGAAGGTCCAATTCCTGGGTAATCAAAATACGTAACCTCTGTGCCCGGGCTTGCTACCGCATCTCCGTAAAACAGATGGTAAGAAGTCGTGTTATCTTGATTGACCGATTTTTTGACCAATCGCATACCTAAAATTCGAGTGAAGAAGTCATAGTTTTGTTCGGCTTTTCCGGTCATTAATGAAACGTGATGTTGTCCAAGTAATTGCATAGCAATCAGCTCCTCATTATATAAAATCACAAAGATTAAAAAAGAATTTAAAGGTGAAAATAATAAAGCAACTTTAATAATTTAAGTATATATCTTTAATCAAAGATAATCAACCCCTAAAGATGAATTTCTAAACAGACGCTAAACCTCTTGTTTCGCTGTGCATAATCCATTAAAATAGGATAACGGATGTGATGAGGATGTCTTTCAGTATGACCGGCTACGGTCAATCCGCCATGAATCGAGGCGGATACAAAATTCAATTTGAAGTGAAATCCGTCAATCATCGCTACTGCGAAGTCGTACTTCGGATGCCCCGGGAATGGAACAGTTTCGAGGAAGGTCTCCGGCGGCTTGTCCAGCAGCATGTCAAGCGCGGACGGATTGACGTATACATCATTAGAGAAAGCGAAGCCTCAGGCACTCGGATGATGTTGAATCGTGAAGTCGCTGAGTCTTATATTTTAGCGGCACACGAATTAACGCAGCAGTATGGAATTGCCGGTAATCTGAGCGCAGCCGAATTGCTTGCGCTTCCTGATGTGATGCAACCTACAGAAGCTTCACTTGAAGAAGTTGAAGACATCGACTGGGAACAAGTGCTTCAAGAAGGGCTTGGCCAAGCCTTGTCTGAACTGGTAACGATGCGAGGTTCCGAAGGGAACCATTTAAGAGGCGATTGCCAACTTCGATTGAACAACTTGAAGCAAGCACATCAACAATTGTTGATGCTTGCTCCAACTGTTGTAGAAGATTACCGAGTCAAGCTTCGTCAGCGATTATCCGAATTGCAAGATGGAAGTTTTGTATTGGATGATTCTCGTCTCGGTATAGAAGTTGCGCTTTTTGCGGATCGTTGTAGTATTGATGAAGAACTAGCCAGATTGCAAAGTCACTTCGATCAATGTGCGGAACTGCTGAATAGCGGCGATACAAAAGGTCGAAAACTTGACTTTTTGATTCAGGAAATGAACCGAGAGGTCAATACGATCGGATCGAAGGCGAATCATTTGGCGCTCGGAGGTCATGTCGTCGAGATGAAAGCTGAGCTCGAGAAAATGCGAGAGCAAGCAGCGAATCTCGAATAACGGCCGGGCGCTAACCCGACTTACAGAAAGAGGAACTATGACATAGGGGGAAAACCTAGACATGGCAATCAAGCTTATCAATATCGGCTTCGGCAACATTGTATCCGCCAACCGAATCATTTCTATCGTAAGCCCAGAATCCGCACCAATTAAGCGGATCATTCAGGAAGCCAGAGATCGACATATGCTGATTGATGCAACTTACGGACGTCGAACGCGTGCCGTTATTATTACAGACAGCGATCACGTCATTTTGTCTGCGGTACAACCAGAGACGGTCGCGCACCGACTCTCGACCAAAGACGACGATAACGACGAATAATGGAGAGAACTATGTCTAAAGGGTTATTGATTGTATTGTCCGGACCGTCAGGCGTCGGAAAAGGAACGGTATGTAGTGCATTACGCAAAAGATTGCCGGGTCTTGTGTATTCGGTATCGGCAACGACTCGTTCACCTCGAGAAGGCGAACAACACGGCGTAAATTATTTTTTTAAAAGTCAGCAAGAATTTCGTGATATGATTGCTAATGATCAACTGCTCGAATACGCACAGTACGTAGAGAATTTCTACGGAACTCCGCGTGATTTTGTAGAACAAACGATCGAAGCTGGCAATGACATCATTTTGGAAATTGAAGTACAAGGTGCGCTCAAGGTCAAGCAGACGTTCCCGGACGGTGTGTTTATTTTCTTGACTCCGCCTTCGCTTAAAGAGTTGAAAGATCGGATTGTCGGACGCGGCACGGAAACAGAATCGGTGATTCATAACCGGATGTCGGTAGCCGAAGAAGAAATCGCATTGATGCGTCATTACGATTATTCGGTTGTCAATGATGAAGTCGATAAAGCTTGTATGCGAATCGAATCGATCATTGTCGCGGAACATTGCCGTATCGCCAAATAAGTTGTTTTAAAAAAACAGATTACCGGAAAACCGGGCTTCGTCTTTAGCAATCGAGAGAATTCTTTTCGAGCTAAAGGCATAAGAGAGGACGATAAATATGCTGTATCCTTCTATCGACAAAATCATGACTAAAGTAGACAGTAAGTATTCGCTCGTTGTTGCATCGAGCAGACGCGCAAGACAACTGCGCGAAGGTGCAGAATCGGAACTTCAACGTCCAAAATCCAGCAAGCAAGTAGGTACGGCGCTCGAAGAAATCTACGGCGACTACATCAAGCTTGAAGCACGCGACGAGAACGAAGTTGTCGAAGAACAAAAAGGTAAACGGAACCTGTAAAGGTTCCCGGTTTGCTACGCAAGATCAGATAAAAAGCTCCATTAGATAGAACGCGCCATCTCTAACAACCTTATGGTTGTTATTTTTTTTCAGGAGGGGATTGCATATGTTAAACGGGAAAAAGATTTTGCTCGGTGTAACTGGAGGGATTGCTGCTTATAAAGCTGCAACGCTATGCAGTCAATTGGTCAAAGCAGGAGCGGACGTCCAAGTTATCATGACAGAGGGTGCGCAGCAATTTATTCCGGCTTTGACGCTTCAAGTATTGACGCGGAATACGGTGCATACGGATACGTTCGAAGAACATAATCCGAAAGTGGTGAACCATATTGATCTTGCGGATTGGGCGGATCTGGTACTCATTGCTCCGGCAACTGCGAATATCATAGGCAAACTGGCTAATGGGCTTGCTGACGATATGTTGTCGACGACGATGCTTGCGGTTACGTCTCCTGTCATGATCGCACCTGCGATGAACGTGCATATGTATAGCCATCCGGCAGTCGTACAAAATATGCAGACGTTAGTCGACCGCGGAGCGATGATGATCGAACCGGGTGACGGAATGCTCGCTTGCGGTTATGTAGGCAAAGGTCGTTTGGAAGAACCCGAGACGATTGTAGCGGTATTGCAGCGCTTTTTTGCAGAAGAACCTTCTTCGCATGAGTTTTATGATCCGGGACCCGAGACTTTACATCTTGTAGATGGAGAGCCAAGCGAAGGAACCGAAAAATTATTTGCGACCGCTGGAGGCTCTGCCGAACTTGGGCTTGCACGTCATTTGACGTCTTCACATACAGAAACTACAACACCATCACATCCGCTGCTTGGCAAAAAGGTCGTCATAACGGCAGGCGGAACGATCGAACGTATTGATCCGGTGCGTTATATCACGAATGATTCGTCCGGTAAAATGGGAATCGCGCTCGCTCAAGCTGCTCGTGATCTGGGTGCTGACGTTAAACTAATCGCAGGTAAAGTGCAGATTCCTTTGCCGGCAGATATTCCAACGCTGCGCATCGAATCGGCAGAAGATATGTATGAAGCTTGCCTTAATGAATGGGCGACGACCGATATGCTTGTTATGTCGGCTGCGATTGCGGATTATCGTCCTAAATCAAGTTCGCCGCGTAAAATCAAAAAGGTTGGCGATACGATGGCGCTTGAATTGGTCAAAACGGTCGATGTGTTGCAAACGCTCGGTTCGCAAAAAGAACATCAATTTTTGGTTGGGTTTGCGGCGGAAACACATGATTTAGATCATTACGCTTCGGAAAAGCTGCAACGCAAAAATTGCGATATGTTAGTCGCGAACGATGTGACGCAGACAGGCGCAGGTTTTGGATCAGATACGAATATCGTACGTCTTTTCGGACCGGAAGGGCGGATTGCCGATCTGCCGAAACAGTCTAAATACGATACGGCAAAAGAAATTTTGCTTGAAGCTTCGCGTCGTCTGGAACAAGGAGCTTTGCGATGAATTTCGCACAGGTGATTGTCGATGTGCCGGTTCGTGCCGTCAGCAGACCGTTCGATTATCGGATTCCACCGGAAATGAAGCAATGGATTGCGGTCGGTAGCCGAGTCGGCGTGCCTTTTGGCGGACGTACCGTGCAAGGATTCGTAGTCGGCTTAGTCGATGAAAGCGAATATCAACATGGACGAATCAAAGCGATTCGAGAATTGTTAGATCTGGTGCCGCCGCTTCCCGAAGATCTGGTGGAGCTAGGCGGATGGATTGCCGATAAGTATGCGTGTCACAAAACGATGGCGCTGCAAGCGATGATTCCTACGGCTTTAAAAGGCAAAGCCGAACGATTTATCCATGCGGTAGAATCAGACGCTGAGCACGAAGAACGCGAAACGATTGAACAGCTACTCGAAGAAATACCCGAAGATACCGATGAACTTTCGTTGTTCGGAGGAGCTGCATCGGCGGATTACACATCGGCGGCAGAAATTTTGAACTTTGTACGCAGCCGAGGCCAAGTCAAAGCCGAACAGCTTCGCCAAAGTTTCCCGGGTCTTGAGAAAACGGTACAAGCGCTGATCCGAGGCGGTTTGTTATTTGAAAGTCAAGCAATACGAGATCGGATGGGACGCAAAACGGTCAAAACGGTTGAGCTGAATATCGATGCTGCACAAGCGGAAGCGGAACTAGACAAATTCCCGGCGCGTGCCAAAAAGCAAAAAGAAGTCTTTGAGTTTTTGCTTCAATTAGGCGTACCCATGGCGATGAAAGATATTCTAAGCACGCTTGGAGTGACGGCAAGTACCGTAAAGTCGCTTGAAGAAAAAGGTCTAGTCATCATCAAAGACGTTGAAGTGTTCCGCGATCCATATGCGGGCAGACATTTTACACCGAGCGAACCGCCGAAGCTAACAGGCGAGCAGCAAAGCGTCTATGATTCGGTCGTGGCAAGAGTCGATGCACGTCGAGAAGGCGTCTTTTTACTGCACGGGATTACCGGTAGCGGTAAAACGGAAGTCTATCTACAAACGATCCAACGCTGCATCGCGCAAGGTCGGCAAGCGATCGTACTCGTTCCCGAAATTTCGTTGACTCCGCAAATGGTCGAACGATTCAAAAGCCGGTTCGGTTCTAAAGTCGCGGTCATGCACAGCCGATTGTCCGGCGGAGAACGGTATGACGAATGGCGCAAAATTCGCGAAGGCAGAGTGCAAGTTGCGATTGGCGCACGATCAGCCATTTTTGCTCCTTTTAAAGACATTGGTCTGATCGTGATGGATGAAGAACACGAATCTTCGTACAAACAAGAAGAAAGTCCGAGATACCACGCGCGTAACGTCGCGGTAAAGCGCGCCGAACAGCATAATGCGGTCGTAATTTTAGGTTCGGCAACCCCTTCGTTAGAAACTTATCACGCGGCACGCTCGCAAAGCGATCCGCATTTTTCGCCGGTTCTTGCAGAAATTTCGCTTCGCGCGCTTGGCAGCGAGTTGCCCGGCGTCAAGATCGTCGATATGCGCGAAGAGTTAAAAGAAGGCAATCGTTCGATGTTCAGCCGAGAATTACACCTTGGGATTGAACAACGTTTGGAACGCGGCGAGCAGACCGTACTGCTCCTTAATCGGCGCGGGTATTCCACCTTTGTCATGTGCCGAACATGCGGGTATGTGGCAGAGTGTCCGAACTGCGATATTTCATTGACGTTCCATCAACGTTCGAACAATTTGCGCTGCCATTATTGCGGGCATGCCGAGCCGCTTCCCGAGACTTGCCCGGAATGTACGAGCGAGCATATTCGATATTTCGGTACAGGTACGCAGCGCGTCGAAGAAGAATTGGCGAAGTTGTTTCCCGGTGTGCGCGTTGTGCGTATGGACGTCGATACCACCAGCGAAAAAGGTTCGCATGAAAAGTTGTTGCAGCAATTCCGCGATAAAAAAGCCGATATTTTGCTCGGTACGCAAATGGTTGCCAAAGGGCTGGATTTCCCCGACGTTACACTGGTCGGCGTCATTGCCGCCGATTCCGCACTGAATTTACCGGATTTTCGAGCGGGCGAAAAAACGTTCCAATTGCTGACGCAAGTCGCGGGTCGAGCGGGGCGACATCATTTGCCCGGCGAAGTGTTTATCCAGTCGTACAATCCCGATCATTATTCGATCCAGCACGCCTCGAAGCATGATTATCATTCATTCGTGCGTGAAGAATTGGGACATCGACGCAAACTTGGCTACCCGCCTTATTGCCGTTTGATTCTAGTTACGTTTTCGCATGAGCAGCTTCCGGTTGTCGTGCGTATGGCAGAAAACTATGCGGCGATGATCAAAGAAAAAGCACGTGCACGCGGTTGGCTTGCGCAAATGGATAAGTTAGCGCCGAATGTATTGGACTTATTGGGTCCGATTGCTTCACCGATTCCGCGGATTAAAAATAGATACCGATTTCAATGTATGATAAAATGGCGTGGAGAAATGGACGCTGCTTTGCTGGCGCGGGAAATCGCAGATGAACTGGAAGATACGGCGAAAGAGCAAGATTTGCTCATCAGTATCGACGTGGACCCACAGGTCATGATGTAACGCGGTTTTCCGCGTCTTTTTCTATGAATACAGAAGTAAGGAAGGTGCTTGAACATGGCAATTCGATTAATCGTAAAAGAGCCTGATGAAGTCTTGCATAAACGGGCAAAAGAAGTCACCAAAATGACGCCGAATGTACAAAAATTAATGACCGATATGGCGGAAACGATGTACGACGCGGACGGTGTCGGTCTTGCAGCGCCGCAGGTCGGCATTTTAAAACGCATTATTGTGGTTGATGTCGGCGATGAGAACGGTCTGATCGCGATGGTGAACCCTGAAATTATTGAAAAAAACGGTGAGCAATTCGGCGTCGAAGGTTGCCTGAGTATTCCCGGGCTGAACGGAGACGTACGCCGAGCGATGAACGTAACGGTGAAAGGCTTGAACCGAGAAGGCGAAGAATTTACCGTACAAGCAAGCGGATTGTTAGCGCGAGCTTTTCAACATGAGATCGACCATTTGGATGGAGTATTATTCACGGATATTGCGGAGAGCGTATATGAACCGATCCGTGATAACGCGGCAAAGGAGTGAGCGGAATGAAAAGAATCGTATTTATGGGCACGCCAGCGTTTGCGGTATCCTGCTTGGAAGCGTTGCTGGAATCGGAATGTAATATCGTAGCGGTCGTCACGCAGCCGGATCGTCCGCAAGGTCGCAAAAAAGTACTGACGCCTTCTCCGGTTAAAGAAGCAGCGTTGAAGCATCATCTGCCGGTTTTACAACCGGAGCGGATGCGTAATCCGGAAGCTGTCGAAGAACTGGCATCTTTTCATCCAGATCTGATCGTGACTGCGGCTTACGGGCAAATTCTTCCGAAATCGCTACTTCATGTACCGGAGCTCGGTTGCGTCAACGTGCACGGTTCGTTATTGCCTGCTTACCGAGGCGGGGCTCCGATTCAACGTTCGATCATCAATGGTGAGACGAAGACCGGAATCACGCTGATGTACATGGCAGAAGGTCTGGACACTGGCGATATGATCGCGGTGCAAGAAGTTGAAATCACGGACGAAGATACATCAGGAACGTTGTTCGAAAAAATGAGCGTAGCAGGAGCTGAATTGCTGAAGCGCGAATTGCCGCGTTTGCTGCAAAGCCGAGTCGAAGCGCAGCCTCAAGACGAGTCGCTAGCGACGTATGCGCCGAATTTGACACGCGAAGATGAAAAGATCGATTGGACGTCTTCGGCACGGTCTATTTTCAACCAAGTTCGCGGCTTATCCCCTTTTTCCGGCGGGTATACGTTGTGGAATGACGAAGTATTCAAAGTCTGGGAAATCGAGCGCCCCGAAGAAAATGGCCCAGAAGCAGGAGCCGCGCCGGGAACGGTGCTTGATGTAAGTAGCCAAGCGATTGTCGTCGCATGCGGCGACGGAGCAGTCGCTTTGAAAAAAGTACAACCCGCAGGTAAAAAAGCAATGCCCGTATCCGAGTTTGCTCGGGGTACAGCGATGCAAGCAGGGACGGTGTTAGGATGAGCGAGAAAAACGAAAAAGATAATGAAAAAAAAGGCGTGCGAATGTTTGGTTCGTCTTCCAAACCTTCGGGTGGATTTGATCCGAACGCAGCAGCTAAACCAAAGCCTAAATCCGGTAACGCTGCCAAAAAATCAAGTAGCAATCAAGCATCGGACTCCCGCAAAAAAAGTTTCACAGGCAAAAGTTCGTTTAGCCGCAGCAATGCTTCGGGTGCAGCCAAACGGATCGAAGCGAAAGCTGCCGGAAAAAGCAAAGCCGGTGCAAAACCAAGCTTCGCATCTAAACCAAGTTCGACTTCAAAGCCGAAATCAAGTTTCGATCCAAATTCGAATGCCAAGCCTAGCCGAAATTCGGTAGCCAAATCGCCTACGAATTCCGCGGCTGTACGTACAAGTACGCCGAAAACTCAGCCTGCGCCCAGCATGAAGCCTCAATCTTCGGCAAAAGCCAACGTGAATAAGCCGGTTGCTTCCTCTACACCAAACCGTACTGCGCCTTCATCGAGAGATGCCAAAAGCGCAAATGCAGAACAGGCTCCGCGTCGACGCAAAGTGCAGCTTACGGCGCGTGAAGCCGCGTTAAACGTATTAACGGGCGTAGAAGAAAATGCGGCATATAGCAATCTCTTGCTGAACCGTACGCTTCAACAAGCCGAGCTGAGTCCGGCGGATGCAGGGCTTGCTACAGAATTGGTATACGGAACGATCGCGCGGCAAGCAACGCTCGATTATTTCTTGAATCAATTTATCAAAAGTGAAGTTAAACGTCTGAACCCTTGGGTACGTAGTCTGGCACGCATGTCGCTGTATCAGATTCGTTATCTGGATCGGATTCCTGCTCATGCCGCGGTGAATGAAGCGGTAGAAATCGCGAAAAAACGCGGTCATCAAGGGATAGCTTCAATGATTAACGGCGTCCTTCGCAGCATTCTTCGAGAAGGCGATAATCTGAGCATTCCGGAAGATTTACCTACGGCAGAACGCATTGCTCTGCAACATTCGCATCCTCAGTGGTTGGTAGAACGCTGGATGACGCAATACGGCGAAGAAACAGCGGAAGCGGTATGCGTAGCCAACAACCAACCGCCGAAAGTAAGTATTCGCGTAAATACATTGCGAGCGGACCGCGACGAACTGATGCGTGAGCTGGAACAAGAAGGGCATATCGTAACCGCTTCTCCGTTGTCGGCTTCCGGTATCATCGTCGAAAGCGGCGGCAATATGGCGAATGATCATCTATACCGCGACGGTCGATTCAGTATTCAGGATGAAAGTTCGATGCTGGTTGCGGAAGCTTTATCGGCTGAACCTGGAATGAGCGTACTCGATTGCTGCGCAGCCCCAGGTGGTAAAACCGCGCATATCGCCGAGAAAATGGGCAACAAAGGACGTATCGTTGCCAATGATCTGCATGAACACAAGCAGAGATTGATCGTCGAGCAAGCCGAACGTCTCGGCTTGACTTGTATCGAAAGCAGCGTTGGCGACGCTATGGCGTTGAATCAGCAATTCGAGCCGGCTTCATTCGATCGCGTGCTTTTGGATGCTCCTTGCTCCGGTTTTGGCGTAATCCGCCGCAAACCTGATCTTCGCTGGGCGAAAACGCCTGACGATGCGGCAGCTATTGCTCGTCTGCAACGCCAAATGCTAAGTTCTGTAGCGGAATTGGTCAAACCGGGCGGTCTGCTTGTCTATAGCACTTGCACGATTGAACGAGAAGAAAATCAACGGGCCGTCGCGGAATTCCTTCGCGATCATGCCGAGTTTATCGCGGAACCGTTCGAAGTTCCGGCTCTGGAGCAACAGCCGCAGGTCGGCGGAGCAGGCGTTCAAATCTTGCCGAATCAATTCGGTTCGGACGGGTTTTATATTGCTCGTTTGCGTCGCCGCGGCTAAAAAGCAACGTTCGCTTAACCGATAACAAAGAGGAATCCGAATCGTAACCTGCTTGAGGTCGATAAGGGTTCCTCTTTAGCATGAACACGTTTTGTGCTACTATAGATAAGATGGAAACCGATAAAGGCAACACAATCTATAAAATCAACGAACAGGGGATAATTAATCACATGAAACCTTTCATATACGACTACAATCTCGACGAGCTGCGCGAATGGGTTAAAGCCAGCGGCGAAGCGACTTTCCGCGCCGACCAGATTTTTGACTGGCTTTACGTCAAGCGCGTATCCAGCTTTGAAGAAATGACCAACTTGTCCAAAACGCTTCGTCAAAAATTGGACGAGCATTTTGCTTTCGTGACATTGAACGAAATCACCAAATTCCAATCCAAAGACGGCACGGTGAAGTTCTTGTTCGGTCTGCATGACGAACATGCGATCGAGACCGTTATTATGAATCACAACTACGGCAATAGCGTATGCGTAACGACGCAAGTCGGTTGCCGAATCGGATGTACGTTTTGTGCTTCCACACTAGGCGGTCTGAAGCGTAACTTGACAGCGGGCGAGATCGTGGCTCAAGTCGTTGAAGCTCAAAAAATGCTGGACAAAGAAGGCGAACGCGTCAGCAGTATCGTAATCATGGGTTCGGGCGAACCGTTCGAGAACTATGAAGCGACGATGACGTTTTTACGCATCATGATTCATGAAAAAGGTTTGAATATCGGTCAACGTCATATCACGGTTTCCACCAGCGGTATCGTACCGAATATTTATAAATTCGCGGATGAAGATACGCAAATCAACTTGGCGATCTCGATCCACGCGCCAAACGACAAATTGCGTTCGAAGCTGATGCCGGTTAACCGCCGTTTCCCGTTCGACGACGTCATGGCTTCGCTCGATTATTATTTCGAAAAAACAGGTCGTCGTCTGACGTTCGAATACGCATTGATTGGCGGCGTGAACGATCAAGCTGAACATGCACAAGAACTCGCAGACGTACTGAAAACCCGTATGGCACACGTCAACTTGATTCCGGTCAACCACGTGCCTGAACGTAAATATGTGCGTACTTCGCGTAGCGATATTTTCAATTTCCAACGGATTTTGATCGATAATGGCATCAACGCGACGATTCGTCGTGAACAAGGTCATGATATTGCAGCGGCTTGCGGTCAATTGCGTGCCAAGCATATGGAAAAAGGACAGGAAAAGGCTGCGAGGTGACATAGGTGATTCATACCGTTCATGCAACGCATATCGGGAATGTGCGCAACGTCAATGAAGATTTGTCTTGGGTCGGTCGAATTAAGCCCGGCGGTTATACGCTAGGAATCGTGGCAGACGGAATGGGTGGGCATTTGGCTGGAGATACAGCCAGCCGCTTAACGGTCGAGACGATTGTTGCCGATCTGAGTGGTCTGGAAGCGGGCCTTTCATTGGAAGCTTGCGAAGCGGCGCTTAGCGATGCTATTTTGCATGCCAATGAGATTGTGCATCGCAAAGGCGGATCGGAGATTCAATATCACAATATGGGTACGACGGTTGTCGCGGTATTATTAAGCGGCGAACAAGGAATCGTTGCGCATATTGGCGATAGCCGAGCTTATCATATTACGTCTTCAGGAATTGAACGTCTCACAGATGATCATACGTTAGTGAATGAATTGCTGAAAAGTGGTCAAATCACTCCAAAAGAAGCCAGTGCGCATCCAAGACGCAATGTATTGACACGTGCACTGGGCACCGACGCGGAAGTGAAAATGGATGTACGCCGAATTATGTTAAAACCGGGCGAAGGATTGATGCTTTGCAGTGACGGGTTAAGCAACTTTGTCGCTGAAGCAGAAATGCTTCGCACGGTATCGAAGCCGGGAGTTGCGCTTGACGATCGTGCACATAAATTGGTTCGTATGGCGCTTAATTCTGGAGGCGACGATAACATCACCGTAGCTCTGTTTGAAAACGGACGCGTAGGTCAGGATGCGGCGACGAAGGAGTGGGTACAATGATCGGTCAAGTATTTAGCGGCCGTTATGAGATCGTAGAACGTGTGGGCGGGGGAGGAATGGCGCTTGTCTACAAAGCGCTGGATTTACTGCTGAACCGTTACGTTGCGGTCAAAGTATTACGTCAGCAATTTATGCACGACGAAGAATTTATTCGTCGTTTTCGGCGTGAAGCGCAATCGGCGGCTTCGCTCTCTCATCCGAATATCGTAAGTATTTACGATGTCGGTCAAGACGGCGAAGTTCAATATATCGTGATGGAGTATATCGAAGGTCGAGATTTGGATGAGCTGATTAAAGAAAGAGCGCCGCTTCCTGTTGAAGAAGCGGTTCGAATTGCTTCACAGATTTGCGATGCACTGGATCACGCCCATAATAACCAAATTATTCACCGCGATATTAAGCCGCACAATATTTTAATCGGTCGTAACGGACGGATCAAAGTAACCGACTTCGGAATCGCACGCGCCGTGACTTCGACGACGATTACACAGACCGGTTCCGTAGTGGGTTCCGTTCATTATTTTTCTCCCGAACATGCCAAAGGCGTGACGGCAGGAGAAAAATCGGACTTGTATTCGCTCGGCATCGTGCTGTATCAAATGTTAACCGGGGCGCTTCCTTATGAAGGCGAAAGCCCGATCAGTGTAGCGCTTAAGCATCTGCAAGATGAATACGAGGAACCACGCAAGCTGAATCCAACGATTCCGCAAAGCGTCGAAAATATTATCGTCCGTGCCATGCGCAAAAATCCGGCAGAACGTTATGCCTCGGCATCCGAGATGCAAAGCGACCTGGATACTTGCTTGCTACCTTCAAGACGCGAAGAACAAAAAGTACAGTTTAATGAAGAAGAAGACGCGGATCGCACATTAGTCGTACCTGCAATTCGCAACACTTCATATGAACCGCAAGCTGCCGATGGCGCCAAAGAAACCAAGACCGATAAAAAGAAGCCGATAGGTAACCCACAGAAAAAATGGAAAAAACCTGCGATCATTATCGGTTCTACGCTATTATTTTTAGCAATCGTTTTGATGGTCGTCTTGTACGTACGCGCACAGTTTATCGTAGCGGAAACGACCGTTCCGAATGTGATCGGAATGACCGAAGACGCGGCGAGAGAAGCTTTAGCTGTGAAAAATCTAGAAGTCGAAGGCGTTAAATACGAGTACGATCCGTCTACAGAAGCTGGAATCGTATTCCGTCAGAGCAAGCCAGAAGGCCTGCAAGTCAGAGAAGGCGCTACATTGCTACTGACCGTGGGCTCGGAAAAGCCGCTTACTGAGATGCCCAAGTTAACGGGCTCCAGTTATGAAGAAGCGTCCAAAGATCTGATTGCGCTTGGCGTGAGCGAAGACCGAATCGTGCGAAAAGAAACGTTCGACGATTCTGATCCGGAGACGGTTCTTGAGCAATCGCCTCAAGAATCGGAAGACTTTGATCCTGATCAAGCTACCGTCACGCTTACGGTGAGTATGGGCGTTGAAGAAAAAACGGTTCCTGATCTGTCCGGGAAAACGCGGCAACAAGCCCTTGATCTCATTAACGGTCAAGCGTTGGCTCCTTCTTCCACCGAGGAAGCGAGTTTTACGGTAAGCCAAGGCAACGTAATCAGTCAAAGCCCAGAAGCTGGAGCCAAATTGAAACCGGGAGAAACGGTGAAGTTTGTTGTAAGTTCCGGTATTCCGGCAGATGCGATCAACTTTATCGTACAAGTTCCTGTAGAACCTTCAAATGAAGGAACGGCGACGAAAATTCGATTGGAGTATAGCGATGCACGCGGCGACCGAATCGAATGGGGAACCGATACGATCTCATCGCGTCGAATTTTCCCTGTATCGCTTGTGCTTGCACCGAATCGAAACGGAGCCGTCTCCGTGTATCGGGACGGGCAATTCGTAGATTCGTATACGGTTAATTATTCCGATGCCAAAAACGGAACTTATATGCAACCACAGTTCCCGCAGCAGCAAACGGAAGAAACTCCGCCGCCGGAGCAAGATCCAGCAGATTCTTCGACCGACGATCCGTCGAATAATCCGCAAGACAATACTGGCGAAGAAGGTAATCCCGAAGGTGATGTAGACAATCAAGCACCTCCGGAAAACAATGAATCTGGCGGAGAAGAAGGCGAACCGGGCAGCGATACAGCCGATCCTGCTGCATTTGCTCCTATGGGTAAAGGCAAAGGTGTTGCAGTGGGGTTAACCCGAGAACAACCTCCAGGGCATAAAGGCAAATAAAGAACAATTTATTAAGAAGCCAGCGAGGTCGGACGCAAGTCCGACCCGCTTTCGCTTCTACACAAAGGACGGTGAAGCATGCCGAAAGGTCTAATTGTAAAAGCATTAAGCGGGTACTACTATGTTAAAGATGAAGAAGCATCTTCGGGCGATTCTACGATCCAATGCCGAGCACGAGGGGTATTTCGAATTAAGGGGAAATCTCCGTTAGTCGGCGATCGAGTGACCTATGCACTGACCGAAAATGGAGAAGGAACCGTGACGGAGATCGAAGAACGATCCACCGAACTGATTCGTCCACCAGTGGCTAACGTTGATCTTGCGGTACTGGTATTTTCCGTGAAAGAACCCGATTTGAGTTTGAATTTGCTCGACAAATTTTTGGTACATATCGAGCACGAAGGCTTGGACGCTCTAATTTGTTTCACGAAAATGGATTTGATCGGTGAAGACGAGATTGAAGTGCGCCAAGCCGTTGAGAATGCAAAAAATCTGTACACGTCGATCGGCTACGAAGTGCTGGAAACCAGTTCACCGCAAGGGTTGGGCGCAGATCGGTTGCGTGAACGTCTGCAAGGCGAAATCAGCGTCTTTTCCGGTCAGTCCGGCGTTGGCAAATCTTCGCTGCTTAATGCGATGTTCCCCGAATTGAATCTGCTTACCAGCGAGATCAGTATGCGTCTGGGTCGCGGTCGCCATACGACTCGGCACGTTGAACTCGTTGAATTAGGAAATGGCGGGTATATCGCGGATACGCCCGGATTCAGTCAATTGGACTTTTTGGAATTAGGCGTTGACGAGTTAGGCAGTTGCTTCCGAGAATTTGCCGAACTCGCGGACGGTTGCAAATTCCGAGGTTGCACGCATTTGCATGAACCCGGTTGCAAAGTACGCGAAGCGTTAGAGAACCATGAAGTTGCTGAAAGCCGATACAAACATTACGCTGCTTTTTACCAAGAAATGAAAGATAAAAAACGGAGGTATTGAATATGGTATTGATTGCTCCTTCGATCTTGTCTGCGGACTTCTCCCAATTGGGAGCCGATGTGAAAGAAGTGGAAGTTGGCGGTGCGGATTGGCTGCATGTTGACGTTATGGATGGGAATTTTGTACCGAATATTTCGTTTGGGGCTCCGATCTTGCGTTCCATTGCGCCTTTGACAAAACTTCCGCTGGATGTTCATTTGATGATCCAAAATCCAGAAAATTATGTGGCGGAGTTTGCAAAAGCAGGCGCCTCGGTCATTACCGTTCATGCGGAAGCTTGCGTGCATTTGCACCGAGTCGTACATTTGATCAAAGAACAAGGTGTAAAAGTAGGAGTTGCGCTTAATCCGGGAACTCCGGTATCTGCGATCCGCGAAGTGATAGAAGACTTGGATCTGGTACTGATCATGACGGTCAACCCTGGATTTGGCGGGCAAGCTTTTATCGAGCGTACTGTGCATAAAATTCGCGAAACACGTGATCTTGCAAATTCGCTCGGGATGAGCAACTTGCATATCGAAGTAGATGGCGGGATTGCACCTGAGACTGTCGGTAAAGTTGTGGCAGCCGGTGCAGACGTACTGGTAGCCGGTAGCGCTGTATATGGCGAAAAGGATCGCGCAGAAGCGATTCGTCTGATCCGTGAAGGTGCGGAGCAATCTCTATGAACAACTTCAAATCTACGCTAATGCTAGCGTTGATTACCTCGTTTGTCGGACTCTTGGTCGCGATCTTTGCTTTCCTCCCGGTGCCTTTTAACGCATTGGTCGGATTGCTTGCTGCGGGATTGGTCGTCTGGTATTTTCGTAAGTTGGAAGAACGAGGGCAGAAGATTTTGTTTATCGTATTCGTTGTCATTTACTTCTTGTTCTTTACCGTATTGATTACTTCGGTGCGGTACGGAATGGGATTGATCTAAAACAGAACTAAAATAAGCCGCAGCGGCTCTCGAAATCGAGAAGCACTGCGGCTTATTTTATACGGTAAACCGGACTAAAACTAAAAAACACCTTCTGCAAGAAGGTGCTTTCTCGTGTATATCTGGACTAAACGCGAGTTACTTTACCCGATTTAAGAGCGCGGGTACTAACGTATACGCGTTTCGGTTTGCCGTTTACGAGGATGCGAACCTTTTGGACGTTAACTCCCCAAGTACGACGGTTACGGTTGTTAGCGTGGGAAACGTTGTTTCCGGAGCTTGGTTTTTTACCCGATACAAAACATCTGCGAGCCATGAATGACACCTCCTTGCTTCGATCAAACATACATAAGCAACACTCCAAACATCATAACACAATGAAAAAAGCTCCGTCAACGGTTCTAAAAACTTTATTTATTTCTACGTGAGCTTATAGTACAATATTAGGTGGAGCCTTTTGCAAAATCTGCTTGGAACATTGCTTAGATTTTGCAAAAGGCTCATGGTATATAGAACCTTAAGCCGACTTGCCCGTATGTACCTTGTAAAAAGGAAACCTGGTTTCCTGTTTGTATCCTAAAGCAGGGTCAAGCAAGCCTAAGAGATAATGATAAAAGCAATCTAACCAGTTATAGAGCAAAGCGAACGCTTGTTGAACATTGAGCGTTGGCGTATCCAGTAGGTGTAGGAAGGGGATTTTTCATTGAGTAGGCGTTCGATTAACGGAACTGATTTTACAGGCATGGTATTGGCAGGTGCGGAAAAACTTTCACGTCAAGCGGAACATGTGAATGCGTTGAACGTGTTTCCGGTACCGGATGGCGATACGGGAACAAACATGAATTTGACGATGACAGCAGGGGTTACGGATCTGAGAGAGCGAAGTTCAGCTTCGATCGGTCAATCGGCTACCGTGTTGTCAAAAGGTCTATTGATGGGGGCTCGCGGGAACTCAGGCGTTATTTTGTCGCAGTTATTCCGAGGCTTCGGTCGTTATGCGGCGTCGCATGAAGAATTGAATGCGATTCAATTCGCAGCGGCACTTCAAGTCGGTGTAGAGACAGCTTACAAAGCCGTGGTCAAGCCGGTTGAAGGAACGATTTTGACTGTAGCCAAAGAAGCGGCAAAACATGCGTCTACGTATGCGCGTCGTACGACCGATGTGGTCGAGTTAATGCGCGAAGTGTTGGCAAAAGCACAAATTGCGCTGGACCGTACGCCCGAGCAACTTCCCGTGTTGAAACAAGTTGGCGTGGTTGACTCCGGGGGTCAAGGATTGGTTTATATCTACGAAGGGTTTTTAGAATATTTGGAAAAGGGCACTTCGGCTTCTTCCCATCATTCGTCTTCAAATGCGACTACGCCAACAGCAAAACCTTCTGCAACAAATGCGGCATCGCATATTCAGACTTCTGCACAAGCGCAATTGGAGACTGAAAATATCGAGTTCTTGTACGATATGGAGTTTTTCATCAATCTGGGTCTGGGACAAGAACCTCATGATCGTTTTGATGAAGAAGCTTTCCGTCAAGCTTTAGCGGTCAATGGCGATTCGATTATCATTATTGCCGACGACGATATCGTCAAAGTCCATGTGCATTCCAAAACACCGGGCGAAGTGATGACTCTTGCGCTGCGCTACGGAGAAATTACACAAATTCATATTTTAAATATGCGTGAACAGCATCGCGATCTGCTGCATGCAGGTATGGACGGCACCGCGCCGCCTGAACTCTTCGCAGATATGCCAGCGCCGGAACAAGCACCGGAAGAACTTTCGGCTTTTCCAGCGGACGAGATCGCTCCTTACGGATTTATCGCGGTCGCAAGCGGCGCAGGAATCGAAGAAATTTTCAAAAGCCTCGGCGTTGATATTGTATTGTCCGGCGGACAAACGATGAATCCGAGTACAGAAGATTTTGTGAACGCGATCGGGAAGTTGTCCGCGCAGCATGTCTTTTTGCTGCCTAACAACTCCAATATCGTACTTGCGGCTCAACAAGCGCGCGATTTGCTTGAAGACGAGCGTCAAGTGACCGTTATTCCGTGTAAAAGTATTCCGCAAGGGATCTCGGCTGCGCTGGCTTTCCAAGAAGACGATAGCCCAGAAGCAAATACCGAGCAGATGACTGAAGCCATCCAGCATGTCAAAACAGGTCAGATTACGTATGCGGTACGCGATACGACATTCGATGGTCTGGATATCAAAGCTGGCAATTATATCGGAATCTTCAATTCCAAAATTGTTGCGACAGCCGCAAATCGTTTGACGACAAGTAAACAGCTGCTTGCAGCGATGGTCGAAAGCGGCGACGAAGTCATCACGCTGCTGACCGGAGAAAGTGCTTCGGAAGCGGAAACGGCGAAACTTGCCGAGTGGTTGACTGAGCAGTATCCAGATGCCGAAGTCGAATTCCATACAGGCGGTCAACCGGTCTACGATTACATGTTCTCGGTAGAAGCGTAAGTGTAGCCGTATCGCTACGACCCTTAATTTAAAGGACGGTGACTTCATGAATCCGATTATCGTAACCGATAGTACATCCGATATTCCCGAAGAACTGATTGAGAAGCTTGGGATTGTCGTGGTTCCGCTCAAAGTCATGTTTGGCGATCAAGCTTTACTCGACGGCGTCGATATCAAAGCCGAAGAATTTTATAAGCGTCTGGTCGCTTCCGACAAGCTGCCAACGACGTCTCAGCCTTCGCCGGTTGAGTTTACAGAAGCGTATCAACGGGTGTTGGATCAACATCCGGGCACGCCGATTGTTTCGATTCATATTTCGACAGGAATGAGCGGCACATTTCAATCCGCTACACTGGGCAAGTCGATGCTCGAAAATGAATCTGCCGATATTACGTTGGTCGATTCGCGCTCTGCTTCATACGGCTTCGGTCTGATGGTCGTACGGGCAGCAGAGATGGCGCAAAATGGATCTTCCCCACAAGAAATTGGAGCCGAGATCGAACGTCTTCGTATGGCTCGCAGTTTATACTTTTTGGTCGATACGTTGGAGTATTTGCAAAAAGGCGGCAGAATCGGTCGTGCGGCAGCCATGCTCGGAACGTTATTGAACATCAAGCCTATTTTGTCGATTGACAAAGAAGGTGTGATTTACGCGGTAGAGAAAGCTAGAGGACGCAAAAAAGCGTTGGCTCGGGTAATCGAGTTGTTCAAGCAGGAACTTGGAGACGTAGGCAGAGTCGATCTTGCGATTGGGCATACGGTTCAACCGGAATCTGCCGACGAAATTCTTGAATTGCTGCGTCAGCATTTCGAAGTCGGCAATGTCGTGTATTCGCATATTGGCTCTGTAGTCGGTACTCACGTTGGACCTGGTTGCAACGCGATCTATATCTGGCCTTCCGTTAACTAAGGGAGAACATAATGAATATACACCTGGACCAAATCCCGGTGAAAGAAGTCAACGGTGTGGGTGCTCGCAAAGTAGAGGAGCTTCACGCCGTTGGCATTTTTACCGTCAAAGACCTGATCGAATATTTTCCGTTTCGTTACGAAGATTACCGGCAAAAGTCGCTCGGCGATGTGAAAGACGGAGACAAAGCGACCGTACAAGCGAAGATCGTCGGGTTGCCTGTCGTGCAGCGTTTTGGCAAAACAACGAAGTTAAGCTGCAAAGTGCTTGCCGATTATTCGATGTTTACCGCTGTATGGTTCAACCGTAATTATCTTAAAGACCAGCTGCAATTGGATCGCGAGATTATTTTGACCGGAAAATGGGATGGGCGCAGGCTGCAAATGAACGTAAGCCAATCCGAATTTCCGGACCGCGGCGTGATCCGTAGCGGTTCATTGCAACCCGTCTACTCGATTGGCGGCGATCTGACGCAAAATACGCTCCGTAAAATGATTGCGAATGCGCTGGATCAATACGGCGACCAACTGGAAGAAGTGCTTCCCGAAGAATTCGTGCAAAATTATGAATTAATGCCTCGTCCGCAAGCGATCCGTTTGCTGCATCAGCCGGGAGACCTTGCCGAAGGGCAAGAAGCGCGCAAACGGATGGTCTACGAGGAATTATTTTTGTTCCAACTTAAACTACAAGCGTATCGTTCGCTGAATCGGGAACGGCGAGACGGGGTGGTGCATACGACGCCGAACGCTGTTATTCGTGAATTCGTGCGAAGTCTTCCATTCGAGCTGACCGATGCGCAAAAAAACGTCGAATTAGAAATTTTAAAAGATATGCGTTCCGAGTATTGCATGAACCGATTGCTGCAAGGCGATGTAGGTTCCGGCAAAACGGCTGTTGCTGCGATTGGGCTTTTCACTACCGTGCGTTCTGGTTATCAAGGAGCGTTGATGGTGCCGACCGAGATTTTGGCGGAACAACATACACGCTCGCTGCAAAAAATGTTCGAACCGTTCGGTATCACGGTCGGGCTTTTGACAAGCAGTGTGACCGGGCGCAAACGCAAAGACTTGCTGGCGGGGCTGCAAATGGGAATGATCGATATTTTGGTCGGCACACATGCGCTGATTCAAGAAGAAGTCAATTTCCGTTCGCTCGGTCTAGTCGTTACCGACGAGCAGCATCGCTTTGGCGTAAACCAGCGAAGCGTTTTGCGTCGTAAAGGCTATAATCCCGATGTGCTCACGATGACAGCGACACCTATTCCGCGTACGCTTGCGATTACCGCTTTTGGCGATATGGATGTATCGACGATCTCGGAGCGACCGAAAGGCAGAGTACCGATCGAGACGTATTGGGTGAAGCACGAGATGATGGAGCGGGTACTTGGCTTTATTCGCCGCGAAGTCGAACAAGGACGGCAAGCGTATATGATTTGTCCGCTGATCGAAGAATCCGAGAAGTTGGATGTCCAAAACGCGATCGATCTGCATACGCAGATGAATGAGGCGTTGCCGGAGTATCAGGTAGGTCTGCTCCACGGACGGATGAGCGCCGCTGAAAAAGAAGAATGTATGCGTCAGTTTTATGCCGGCGAAACGCAGCTTCTTGTCTCGACCACGGTTGTCGAGGTCGGTGTCGATGTACCGAATGCGACATTGATGGTTATTATGGACGCCGATCGTTTTGGGTTGTCGCAATTGCACCAGCTTCGCGGACGTGTCGGCAGGGGCGAACATGCTTCGTATTGTGTGTTGATTGCGGATCCCAAGTCCGAAATGGGTCGTCAGCGTATGGGCGTGATGACCGATACGAATGACGGATTCGAAGTGTCGCGGCGAGATTTGGAACTGCGAGGTCCCGGTGACTTTTTCGGTACGAAGCAAAGCGGATTGCCGGAATTCAAAGTCGCGGATATGGTTGCCGATTTCAAAGTGTTGGAACAAGCGCGCGACGATGCGGCGAAGTTGGTTGAAGATTCGTTTTTCTGGACATCGCCGGCTTATGAGAACTTGCGCAAGCATTTGGAGAAAGCGGACAAATTCAGCGGCGAATTGATTGATTAGGATGAAGTCAAAGCGTAGTATCTCTAACCGTCGGCGATTCAGCCGGCGGTTTTGCTATTGATTCTATTGAATGAAGTGAACAAGGAGGGAGCAGAGAAATGGACCCTAAGCATCCACTCGCTATATTTTTACAATTATTTGAACGTGGATCGTTATTGTTGATGTGTTTATTTGTACTAACGCGTATTCCAAGATTTAAAGCTTTATTTCAAAAAGAAGAATACCGTCCGCAAGACTTAGTAACGGTTACCGCTATATTCGGTCTTTTTGCGATTTTCGGGACATACATGGGCATTAGCGTGGAAGGATCATTAGTGAACGTACGGATTGTCGCGATTATGTCAGGCGGGCTGTTATTCGGTCCGTGGGTCGGCTTAGTGACCGGGATTGTCGCTGGGGTACATCGTTACGCGATCGATATAGGAGGCGTCACGGCGCTACCTTGTCTGATTACGAGTATCGTTGCCGGAGCAGTCTCGGGTATCATTCATCTGCGCGTCGCGAAGCGAAAACGCTGGCTGTACGGTATTTTGGCAGGGATGCTTTGCGAAGTGTTAACGATGCTGTTGATTTTACTCATGGCACAGCCTTACGAATTGGGACTGGATATCGTCTCCAAAATTGCGGCTCCCATGATTTTGGCTCAAGTGATGATCGGATTAATCGTCATGCTGGTGCAAAGCGTCGAAGACGAGAAAGAAAACGTAGCGGCGAAGCAAGCCAAGCTTGCGCTTGATATTGCGAATGAGACGCTACCTTATTTTCGTAAAGTAGATAGCCTTTCGCTGCTGCGGATTTGTAAAATTATTGAGCAGAAAATCGGCGCCGATGCAGTCGCGATTACGGATACGAATCATATTTTGGCGTATTCCGGCTTCGGACAAGAACGTTATAATATCGGGCATGAGATCATGACCGAAGAAACGAAGCAGAGTATTCGCAGCGGCAGTATTACGATTCGTAATAACGATGCCGATCAGCGCAACGATTGGATCAAGTCGATGATTATTATTCCGCTGAAAGAAAAAGGAGTCATCACCGGGGCGCTCAAAATTTATTATCGTCATGCTCACCAGATTACGTATTCGCTGCGCGAACTTGCGGTCGGATTGTCGCAGATTATCTCGACGTTGATGGAAGTCTCTCGCGTGGAGCAGATCAAAGCGATGGCGGATAAAGCCGAAATCAAAGCCCTTCAGACGAAGATCAGCCCTCACTTTTTATTCAATGCGCTCAACGCGATTGCATCTTCGATTCGGCTTAACCCCGATAAAGCTCGTGAATTGATCATTAATTTGTCCGGCTATCTACGTTATAATCTGGAGCTGAACGATGAATTGATCGACGTTCACCGAGAATTGCAACAAGTGCAAGATTATGTTGAGATCGAGAAAGCCCGTTTTGGGAATCGACTGCAAGTTCAATACGATATCGACGATGAGATTGACGTGAAAATTCCGAGTTTGATTATTCAGCCTCTGGTCGAGAACGCGATTGTACATGGGATTTTGAAAGACAAAGGCAAAGGAACCGTGACGATTCGGGTCAAAAATGCGGATACTCGAATCTATTTTGAAATTTCGGATACCGGGATCGGCATCGAACCAAGTATCATTGAACAGATCAAAAGCGGCAATATGCCGTCTAGCAAAATCGGATTATCGAATGTGCATGAACGATTAAAACTGATTTACGGAGCAGGGTTAACGATTCGCCGAGCAGATAAAGGAACCGTAATTGCGTTTACCGTTGAAAAAGGGCAGGTGAAACAGACATGAGAGGAATCATTGTCGAAGATGAATTTCTAGCGATGGAAGAACTTCAATATTTGATTGGAAAAAATAGTACAGTCGAGATCGTAGGGAAGTTTGAAGATGGAATCGATGTGCTGAAATTTTTGCAGACGTCTGATGTTGATGTGATTTTTCTCGATATCAATATCCCGTCGCTAGATGGCGTACTACTTGCCAAAAGTATTCATAAATTCGCGCATCGTCCTTATATCGTCTTCACAACGGCGTACAAAGAACATGCGGCAGAAGCTTTTGAAATTGAAGCTTTCGATTATATTTTGAAGCCGTACCATGAACCGCGTATAGCGGCGATGCTAAGTAAACTCGAAGCAGCTTTTGCAGAAAAGAAGCAGCGTGAAGAAGGGGCATCTACGTTAAAAAATGACCAAGGAGTTGCAGAAGGATCTACTTCGAATCACGAAGTTGCGACCCAAGCTTCGCCTAACCTTCGTGTGAATTTATACAAAGACGACAAGATTATCGTGGTGGATGCCGACGATATTTATTACGCGGTTGCTCAAGAAAAAACAACGCTGGTCTATACGCGAAAAGAAGAATATACGATGCCGATGAGTATTTCTGATTTTCAAGAACAGATCCCGCAAGATTCCTTTTTCCGGTGCCATCGCTCGTATATTGTGAATCTATCTAAAATCCGTGAGATTGTGCCGTGGTTTAATAATACGTATCTGCTGAGGTTGCGTGATATCCAAGCCGAAGTTCCGGTCAGTCGCAGTAAAGTGAAAGAATTCCGTCAATTGATGCGAATCTGATTCAAGGTAGCTGACATTCACGGTCACTCTTGTGCATTTCATTCCGAATTTCCGGCATCTCATTCCAAAACCGCTTTCATTTGCACGCTCAAGCTTATAATTTAGCTATAAGAGTTGTTCAAAGAAATGTAAAACGAATGAGAGAAGGAATTGATATGAAAGCCATTTCATCTTCTGAACAGGCAGCTTCCCCAAAAGTAAATCGGTTATGGATTGTGATCGGTACGATTATCGTACAAATGGGTCTAGGTACCATTTATACATGGAGTTTGTTCAACCAACCGCTTGTTGATTTGTTCGGTTGGGAACTCGGCAAAACGGCGATGACTTTTTCGATTACGAGTTTTGCGCTTGCTTTTGCCACTTTGTTTTCCGGTAAACTTCAAGACAAATTCGGAATTCGAAAACTGATCGCGGCATCAGGGATCGTACTCGGTCTTGGTTTGATGCTTTCTTCTCAAGTCACCTCGCTCGGTCTGCTGTATTTGGTAGCGGGTGTATTGGTCGGTTATGCAGACGGTACGGCGTATATGACGTCATTATCGAATCTGATCAAATGGTTCCCCAAACATAAAGGGCTGATGTCCGGTGTCTCGGTAGGGGCTTACGGTACAGGCAGTCTGATCTTCAAATATATCAACGGTGCGGTGATCGAATCGCGCGGCGTCTCCCAAGCGTTCTTGATCTGGGGCATTATCGTACTGACTATGGTCGTAATCGGGTCATTCTTGATTCGTGAAGCAGTCGTAACGGCGACCCCGGCTTCGGCGCAAGGTGTACGCGTAAAAGATTTTACGGTCAAAGAAATGCTGCGTACGAAACAAGCTTATCTGCTGTTCGTCGTCTTTTTCACAGCGTGCATGAGCGGTCTATATCTAATCGGCAGCGTCAAAGATATCGGCGTACGGTTGGCTGGACTGGATGTGGCAACTGCGGCAAACGCGGTCGCGATGATCGCGGTATTCAATACGGCTGGACGATTGATTCTCGGACCGCTTTCGGATAAAGTAGGACGCCTCAGAGTGGTATCCGGCGCGCTTCTTGTGACTTTTGCAGCGGTGATGGTCTTGAGTTTCGCAACATTGACGTATCCGCTATTTTTCGCAAGCGTAGCGGCAATTGCGTTTTGCTTCGGTGGCAATATTACGGTGTTCCCGGCAATCGTCAGTGATTTCTTCGGTCTCAAAAACCAGGGTAAAAACTACGGCGTAATTTATCAAGGATTTGGTCTTGGTGCATTGTCCGCTTCGTTTATCGCAGCACTGCTTGGCGGATTTAAGCCTACCTTCCTCGTGATCGGCGTTCTGTGCATCATCTCGCTGTTGATTGCATTGTGGATCAAAGCACCAACGGTTGGCACATCCGGCAAATCGGAATCTTCGGAAGAAGAATCACGCAGTAAAGAAACGCAAAATAAAGAAGGCAAAGGTCTACGTTTAAATCCTCAAACGAAAGGAATTTAATCGTCGATCAACCGATATTGATAAAAAAGCTCAGACGCATATTGCGTTTGAGCTTTTTTTGTTGACAAAATAATACTTAACCTTTATGGTTAGTTACATGACTAACAAACCAAAGAGGTGATGAAGATGTTGACTCCATTTGACGAGAGTCGACCGATTTTTCAGCAAATTGCCGAACGGATCGAAGATGACATTTTAAATGGGACTTATGCGGAAGAAGATCAGATTATTTCAACGACTCAGTTTGCACGTTTATTTCAGATTAATCCGGCTACGATTGTCAAAGGCTTCGGCTTGTTGGTGAATGAAGAAATTATTTATAAAAAACGGGGGTTGGGGATGTACGTGACCGTTGGAGCAAAGGAGAAGATTATGAACAAACGCCGTGAACGTTTTTATAATGATTTGGTCGTAAACCTGCTCGATGAAGCCAAAAAACTTGGAATGAGCACGGAAGATGTGGTCGCTATGATTACAAGAGAAAAGGAGAAATTGGATCAATGAATACAGTGTTGGAAGTCAAAAACGTCAGTAAAATGTACGGACGGGTTGATGCGGTAAACAGTCTGAGTCTAGACCTTGCCGAGCATACGATTTATGGATTGCTAGGTCGCAACGGTGCAGGGAAAACCACTCTTTTACATATGATCGCAGGTGGGATTTTCCCGGATAGCGGAGAAATCACCGTACACGGCAAACGACTTAACAAAGGAGACGTCCCTACGCAATGTTGCTATGTTCGCGAAAATAACCATTATCCCAAAAACGCACGCGTTCGCGATGTCCTGCAAATGGCGGCGGTCTTTTATCCGAATTGGGACGCGAAGTTAGCTTCACAGTTACTGGGCATATTCAAATTGAATCCGAGGAAAAAAATGCGTCAACTGTCGCGAGGTATGGAATCGATGGTCGGCAATATGATCGGGCTTGCTAGCCGGGCACCTTTAACGATATTCGATGAACCGGTGCTAGGGCTTGATGTGCTGATGCGTGAACGTTTTTACCGGGCTTTGATTGAAGATTACGCCGAATATCCACGTACGATTTTGCTGTCTACGCATTTGATCGATGAGATTGCGACCGTTGTCGAAAAAGTATTTATTATCGAATCCGGCAGCCTGTTGATGGAAGAAGACGTCGAACATATCCGGGAATATGCGCATCTGGTCAGCGGCTTAAATTCGGCATTGGATGAATTCGTAGCCGGCAAAAAAGTGCTGCATCGAGAAGGGTACGGCAATGCAGGCATGGCGATTGTGTATCACGGCATAACAGAGTCAGAACGTAGCCAAGCCGAACAACACGGATTAATGATTGAAGGCGTACCTTTGCAAAAGTTTTTTGCTTATCTAATCGAGGAGGGGCAGACTCATGAATAAATTTACAGCGCAATTGCAAGTATCATGGCTTCGAACGAAAATGACGATCTGGATCGTACTTGGATTGATTGTCGTATCTTTTGTAGCAGACTTCACCATTAATCAGATGTTTGTCAGTAACCCTCAGCAAGATATCGCCGAAGCGGTTGGAGAATTGCGGGAAGTGACGGGGAACAACCAATTAGAGATTCAAATTCCTGCGGATGTGGAAAATGTAAATGTATCGCCTGCCAATCTGCTTCTTTTGTTACTTCCGATACTCGGGATCGCTTTACCTCTCAAAACGTTCCGTCCGATGATGAACTTCGGGGATTCACGTCGTCACTATTTCGTTCGGTTACTGATGATTTACGGATTTGTCGCTGTTCTGTTGGCGTTATTCAATAGCCTATGGTTTCCATTAGATAAAAGTGGGATTCGTGAATATGTTCAGACGTACAATATTATCGAAGTGTTTGGATGGAATCAATTTGGGGCAATCGGCATTTTCTTCTATCAAGTCTGCTTTTATTTCTTTGTCCTCACGCTCTTTAATTTCTTGTTCGCTCGACCTAAATCACCTGTGACTTGGATCATCTGGGCAGTATTGATCGCGGCGATTCCAGTCGGTACATCGATTGCCTACTTGCGGCACTACGTTGCTGAATTTTTTATCGCTTTACTATTCAATGACTCGTTAGTATTGGGCATGGGTCTGAATCTGGGTCTAAGCTTGATCCTGATCGTAGGGGCTTGGTTGTTTACAAGACATCGTACTTTCTAAAAGAAATGTGAAAAAAGACGCAATCTGACCGTATATCCGCCAAAAACACCTTCCTCTAGCAAAAGCTTATGCTTTTGCTTTTTTTCTTTGTTTGACATGTATTTATGCTAAATTTTCTGCTAATTATGTCGATAAATATCGAAAGCAGTTTTACTTCTACTATTCAGCAATTTGAGAATACTTGTGCTTTGAATTAGAAGGAAACAAAGGTACAGAGTTACTGCTTAGAGAGGGCAACTGAGAATAACAGCACAAGCGTAACTTCAGCAGACAGTCATAATCAAGGGGGCATGGAAAATGAATTTAAAAATGAAGTTGGCTATTTTGTTGGTGGTTGTGACGTTGCTGGGGACAGGGAGTATCAGTATTGCAGCTCTAGGTAATATGAAGAAAGAAGCGGAAGATTCGATTAACGACAGTCTGAAAAGTACAGCTACGATTACAGCCGAAGAAGTCGGGGGATGGGTCGGTAAAAATGCAAAAGTAGTGGAGACGACAGCGCTGGTTCTTCAATCTTCGGTTCCGCTAGATCAACTTAAACAAAGTCAGCTTCAAGCGTTTACTTCGGACTCTAACAAAAACAACATCTCGGATATTTACCTCGGTATGGCAGACGGTCGTATGATCGATGGCGGCGGCTGGGTACCCGATGCAGGATACGATGTCACTGTACGTCCATGGTATACCGAAGGTAAAGCGGCAAATGCGATGAACTTCAGTAACCCTTATCTGGATTTAACTAGCGGCGATTACGCGGTAGCGATGACATATCCGCTTCATGAACCTGATGGTTCGTTTGCAGGAGTAGTCGCTGGTGATATGAAGCTTTCGAAATTGACAGAAATGATTAACAATATCAAAATCGGCGGCGGATTCGGCTTTATGACGGATAAAACGGGTGTTGTATTGGCGCATGCCGATGCAGACGATGTGAATAAACCGCTGAAAGATATTCCGGATTACGCAGCAATCGCAGATCAAATGTTGCAAACCGAAACATCAGGCAGCTTGGAATATACGTACAAAGGCGAGCCTCAACTGCTGTACTACGAACGTGTAGAAGGCACAGATTGGATCGTGGCGGCATCCGTATCGAAAAAATACGCGTTTGCGGAGTACGCACAAATGCGTAACCTGTTTATCGGCGGCATCATCGGTCTTGCTATAATCTTGGCGGTTGTGGCTGTATTCGCGGCAGCGCGTCTGATCAAGCCATTGATTTTGCTGCAAAAGAGTGCACAACGTATGGCAGAAGGCGATTTGACCGTATCCGTCGATGTCAAAGGCAAAGACGAAATCGGCAAACTCGGCACGGCTTTCAATGAAATGTCAGCAAGTCTTCGCGAGTTGATCCATGCTGCGGCAGGTTCCGCGGGCGGAGTAGAAAGTTCTGCGAAGTATATGAATGGTCAAGCCGAAGGTGCTAAGCATATCTCTGATCAGATCGCGGTTGTTATCGAAGAATTGGCAAAAGGCGCAACGGATCAAGCGTCTTCGATCCAGACCGGCGTTGAACAGTTGGGCGATATGAATGAATCGATCACAGCGATCACAAGCAGCGCCGGATTAGCGACTTCAAGTGCTGACCAAGCCACATCCGCAATGGCGGAAGGTCTTGCTGCTGTAGCTTCGCAAGGTGAATTGACCGAAGCGAGCCGCACGTCGGCGGAGCGCGTCGAAGAAGCGAATCGTCGCCTTGGCGATCAGACGGTGAAGATCGGCGAAGCCGTAAGTCTGATTCATACCGTTGCGAAGCAAACGAACTTGCTGGCACTCAACGCGGCAATTGAAGCGGCGCGCGCAGGCGAACACGGCAAAGGCTTTAGCGTCGTTGCCGACGAAGTCCGCAAGCTAGCCGAGCAAACACGTTCTTCGGCTGCTGATATTGATACACTTCTTGCCGGCGTACAGGAAGCAGGTCGTCAAAGTATCGATGAAATTCGTGAATTCCAATCGACGGTAGACAAGCAGATTGAAGCAGCGGCATCGACGCGCGGAGCATTTGACGTCATTCGAGGTTCTGTTGACGGCATTACAACCCGTATTCGCGAAGTTTCGCTTGCATCGAATGAACTCAAGCATAGCGCTGACCACGTATCGTCGATCATGACCGATATTGCAGCAGTCGCGGAACAAAGTGCAGCAAGCACTCAACAAGCTGCGTCCTCGACGCAAGAACAAGCCCAAGCCATCTCCAGCATTTCGGATTTGTCGAGCGAAGTGTCCGTGAGTGCAGACGAACTTCGAGTTCGCATTGCTAAATTCAAAACGGAATAAATCTTTGAACGAAGGTTTTGATTTCCAATAGGACAAGTGAGGTGTTCCTCGAATGAATTTGAAAATGAAGTTAGCTGTTTTACTTGTCATTGTTACGGTGGTAGGCACAGGAAGCATTAGCTTTGCCGCTTTAAATAATATGAAAAAAGAAGCTCAGGAATCAGTAAGCGAAAGTTTGAAAGCGACCGCTACGAATACAGCTGAAGAAATTGGCGGTTGGATCAACGGCAATGCTAAAGTCGTTGAGACAACAGCTGTCAATCTTCAAGCCACCGTTCCTTTTGATCAGATCACGATCAAACATCTTCAAGCTTTTACAATCGATTCGAATAAAGATAAATTAGGCGATATGTATATTGGGCTTGAAGATGGAACGATGATTGACGGGCTAGGCTGGCAACCGCCAGCCGGCTACGATGTCAAAGCAAGACCGTGGTTTATCGAAGCCAAAGCGGCAAATGCTTTGAACTTTAGTAATCCGTATTTGGATCCCGCGATCAATAACTACTCGGTGTCGATCGGTTATCCGCTTCAAGATGCTTCAGGGAATTTTGTAGGTGTCGTTGCTGGGGATATGCGTCTACAGACGTTGACCGATACGATCAACAATATCGATATTCCTGGTGGATTTGCATTGATGACGGATAAGACGGGCATGGTACTCGCACATCCAAACGAAGAAGATGTGAATAAACCGCTCAAAGACGATCCGGATTATGCAGGCATCACCGATACGATGTTGCAAGGCGATTCCGGCAGTCTCACTTACACGTACAAAGGTGAACCGCAATTGCTGTACTATACTAAAGTTGCTGGTACGGGCTGGCTGATTGCAACTTCGATTTCCGAAAAATATGCGTTTGCTGATTATACGCAAATGAGAAATCTATTTATCGGCGGTATCATTCTCCTGATCATTCTCCTGACTGTAGTGGCTGTATTCGCGGCAGCACGTCTGATCAAACCTCTGATTTTGCTGCAAAAGAGTGCACAGCGTATGGCTGAAGGCGATTTAACCGTATCCGTGGATGTCAAAGGCAAAGACGAAATCGGCAAACTCGGTACAGCTTTCAATGAAATGTCAGCAAGTCTTCGCGACTTGATCCATGCTGCGGCGGGTTCAGCGGAAGGGGTCGAACATTCTGCGAAATATATGAATGATCAAGCGAATGGAGCCAAACATATCTCGGATCAGATCGCGGTCGTGATTGAAGAATTGGCAAAAGGCGCAACGGATCAAGCATCTTCGATCCAGACCGGCGTCGAGCAGTTGGGCGATATGAATGAATCGATTACGGCGATCGCAAGTAGCGCCGGATTAGCGACTTCAAGTGCCGAACAAGCCACATCCGCGATGGCGGAAGGTCTTGCCGCTGTAGCTTCGCAAGGAGAGTTGACCGAAGCGAGCCGGACATCGGCGGAGCGCGTCGAAGAAGCAAACCGTCGACTCGGTGACCAGACGATTAAGATTGGCGAAGCGGTCAGCTTGATCAATACCGTTGCGAAGCAAACGAATTTGCTGGCGCTGAATGCGGCAATCGAAGCGGCGCGTGCAGGCGAACACGGCAAAGGATTCAGCGTCGTTGCCGACGAAGTTCGCAAGCTAGCCGAGCAAACGCGTTCTTCGGCAGCAGATATTGATACACTGCTTGCCGGCGTACAGGAAGCAGGCCGTCAAAGTATCGATGAAATCCACGAGTTCCAGTCGACTGTGGAGAAGCAGATTGAAGCGGCGGCATCGACGCGCGGAGCTTTTGATGCGATTCGAGATTCAGTGGATGGAATCACAAGCCGAATTCGCGAAGTCTCGTTGGCATCAGATGAACTCAAGCACAGTGCCGACCATGTATCATCGATTATGACGGATATTGCGGCAGTTGCGGAACAAAGTGCAGCAAGTACAGAAGAAGCAGCTTCGTCGACGCAAGAACAAGCGCAAGCGATCTCCAGCATCTCGAATTTGTCAGGCGAAGTGTCCGTGAGTGCAGATGAATTGCGCGTCCGAATTGCTAAATTTAAAATTCAATAATGTAAGTTTGATCTAAGATCAGACGCTCTCTTAGCACGGTAGACGCCGAGAGAGCGTTTTTTCGTGCGTTCGTTTTTAAAAAAGTCTTGCTTCGGGTAATTTGATAGAAGAAGAGTAGAAAGGAAGTGCGCAAGATGAACGAAGATCAACCGTTACATTCAACTGGAGATCAAGCACCGGGGCAACAAGCAATCGATACGATATTGGATCGGCATTATGCGGATGTTGAACCTTTTTATTATGGAACGATGATTTCGTATCGACTGGGCGGACCTGATCCTTTGGATGGAGTGCGCGTCTATGCTTGCGAAGATCCCGTACCTTATTGGCATTATGTCACGTACGGCTTCACTGAACTTTATGAAAAAGAATCAGAAAGTACGGAGTACAGTGGACATGGATTTGAGTTAACGTTACGTCTCAAGCGAGAAGGAGAAGAACAACCTCCGGTATGGGCAGTTAATTTTCTTCAAAACCTCGCTCGCTACGTGTTCAGCAGTGGCAACGGATTTCGAGCAGGGCATTATTTGGATGCGAATGGGCCGATTGAAGCAGAGCGAGATACAGCACTCACAGCGATCGCGTTTGTTCAAGATCCAGAGCTTCAAAGTGCGGCGTCGCCTTTTGGTGCTTTTGAATTTTTGCAAGTAGTCGGGATTACAGCGGATGAACTGGATCTGATCAAAGTATGGAATAGCGAAAGTTTTCTCCAATTAGCGGAGCAAAAGTTACCGTTATATCTAACTGATCTGACGCGGGCTTCGTTATTGGAAGACGCTGAACTTCGCGCGGCAGCGGAATTAGGCGTACGTTCGGAAGGTTCAAGTACGGGTGTGTTGTATCTGGAAAGTCTGAACTGGGCAGAAAAAAGAAATCTGTTCAAAGGAAATTCGTATGTTTTGGAACTCGGAGCCAAGCAAACCCAATCTTTGGCGCGGATCTTATCAGGGCGGCTGCTTCATGATCGCGACCTGACGTTGATGGGCCCGCATACCCAAGTCGTGATGATCCCAGATGTACAAAACCGTGTGACTGAACTGGATAACGGATTACAACTTTATTTGAATGCAGACGCTGTAGCAGAGTTGTCGAAGCGTCTGGTGCCAAAAGAAGGCGAGTTCGTACTCGATACGATGAGCAGTCTTACGATCAAGATTGTCAAAACGTTTATGCGTGATCCAGATGGGAATATCGTCGAGACGATCGGGTAAGTTTTTCAAAGGTTCTGATTATTTTATTCTCAAAACGTGTTGATCGAATGATTTCGGTCAGCACGTTTATTTGTGTGGATAGGAGTCAATTCCATTCTTTTGAAAAACACGTAACATTCATTCAAATCGAAAGCCGGAAAGATAAAAAATATGAAGGATTGATCATGACTTGGCAGGTAAAACTTCAAAAAGGAAAGCGATACCAAAGCTGATGTAGCAAATAATACGAAGATTTGAAGCTTCAAATTAAAACTGAACTTTTTTGAATGTTTTTGAAGAAAAGTGATTGTTTTTTGAAAAAACATAGGTTACAATGAATGGCAGATGGAGGAATACACTATGTTGACAGAAGAAAGATACCGCATGATACTACAGCGCTTACAAATTTCTGGGATTGTAAAGCTTCAGGAATTAGTGGAACTGCTAGGAACCTCCGAATCAACGGTACGTCGAGATTTAATCGATTTGGAATCGCAGCATTTACTCAAGCGTGTACATGGCGGCGCTTCCTTGCTTCATCGTCGAAGCGAAGAACCCGGCATGGAAGAAAAATCGTTTAAAAATGTCCAGCAAAAACATACCGTTGGTCGTGCAGCAGCGCAGCAGCTTCGAGATGGCGAATGTATCTATCTCGATGCCGGTACAACGACACTTGCTATGATCTCTTTTATCGAAGCACAAGATGTAACCGTCGTAACGAACGGATTATCTCATGTTGAAGCTCTGGTCAGTAAAAATATTCGAGCTTATCTGCTGGGCGGAATGATGAAAAGTCATACGAAAGCTGTGATCGGAAGTATCGCTCTTCAAAATATGGATAATTTCAGATTCGACAAAGCCTTTATCGGAACAAATGGAGTCAATGCTGAATTTGGTTTTACGACACCTGACCCGGAAGAAGCGCTTATCAAGCGCCGGGCGAGACAATTGGCGGAACGTTCTTATGTATTGGCAGATGCAAGCAAATTCGGAGAAGTGGCTTTTGCCAAGTTATTCGATCTCAAAGAAGCGACGATCATTACCGATTCGGTTCCAGAACGGTGGAGAAAATCAATTCTTGAGAAAACCAAAATAATCGAGGGATAAATCATGATTTACACGGTAACGCTCAATCCTTCTATCGATTACATCGTGGAAGTTGAAGATTTACAATTGGATGCTCTGAACCGGATGAAGCGCGATTTGAAGCTTCCGGGAGGAAAAGGCATCAACGTTTCAAGAATTTTAAGTCGTCTGAATATCGAAAATACAGCGCTTGGTTTTCTAGGTGGATTCACAGGTCGCTTTATCGACGATATTCTCAAATCCGAATCGATCAAGACCGATTTCGTTGGTGTGAAAGACGATACACGGATCAACATCAAGTTGAAGCATGGTAGCGAGACCGAGATCAACGGTCAAGGCCCTCAAATCGGAGAGAGCGAAGCCGAAGCCTTGGTGGAGAAGCTGAGAACGCTTACAGAACAAGACATCGTCGTTTTGTCCGGAAGTATTCCTCCTTCATTAGGCAGTCATTTTTATGAACGGTTAATTACAGTCATTCATGAACGCGGCGCACAATTTGTGATCGATACAACAGGAGAAGCGTTGCTGCAAGCACTGCCTCACGGACCTCTTCTTGTGAAGCCGAACCATCACGAACTTGCCGAGCTATTCCATGTTGAGATCCAAGGTCAAGATGATCTGATCCAATACGGTCGCAAGCTCCTTGAGATGGGCGCACAAAATGTGTTGATCTCGATGGCAGGAGACGGAGCGCTTCTGGTGACGAAAGATCAAGTTTATCACGCGAATGTACCGAAAGGTAAAGTTCGCAACTCGGTCGGCGCAGGCGATTCCATGATTGCCGGATTCGTAGGTACTCTATCTCAATCGGGCAACGTACTGGAAGCACTACGTACAGGTACGGCTTCAGGAAGTGCTACCGCATTTTCGGACGATTTGGCAGAACGCGCCAAGATCGATGAATTGCTGTCGCAAGTTCAAGTAAACCCGGTATAACCTTTCAATCTATAGCAAGACCCGTACAACACGACGTGCGGACACCGTATGTCGATAACACCTCCAGAGGAGTGGAAAAGAATGAGAATTACAGATCTGATGATCGAACCGGTGATGATCTTGGATTTGCGATCGATCACAAAAGAAGCGGTGATCGACGAGTTGATCGCATCTTTGAATAAAAGCGGCAGAATCAACGATGCAGCAGCTTTCAGACAAGCGATTTTGGCTCGTGAAGCTCAATCCAGTACAGGAATCGGCGAAGGTATTGCGATGCCGCACGCGAAGACGAGCGCGGTTAACGAACCAACTATCGTATTCGGTAAAAGTTCTGCAGGCGTCGAATACGAATCGCTCGACGAACAGCCCGCACATTTCTTCTTTATGATTGCGGTTCCAGAAGGCGAATCGAATCTGCACTTGCAAGCATTGAAAGTCCTGTCTCGGATGTTGCTGGATGCGGATTTCCTCGGTAAATTACGCACAGTGAACACACCTGCTGAAGTAACTGCTTTGTTCAACGCAGCTCAGGCTGAATCGGAAGGCGCTCAAGCCGCTACTTCGGCTGCTCCAACGGCAACGTCTTCGAATACCATCGTAGGCAATCCGGATTCCGATAAATTTGTCGTAGCGGTAACCGCTTGCCCGACAGGCATCGCGCACACATTTATGGCAGAAGACGCGTTGAAGAAAAAAGCCAAAGAAATGGGCATTAATATTCGCGTAGAAACGAATGGTTCCGAAGGAATCGGCAACAAATTGACAGCTGACGAGATCGCTCGCGCAAGCGGCGTTATCGTAGCAGCAGACAAAAACGTAGAAATGGCACGTTTCGACGGCAAGCCAGTTCTGCAACGTCCGGTTAGCGACGGAATCCGTAAATCGGAAGAATTGATTCGCAAAGCTTCTACGGGTGATGCTCCAATCTACCGTCATGAAGGCGGAGCTTCTGCTTCAAGCGAAAGCGATCAAGGAGCCAAAATCAGCGTAGGCGGCAAGATCTACAAAGATTTGATGAACGGTATCTCGCATATGCTTCCGTTCGTTGTCGGCGGCGGTATTTTGATCGCAATCTCGTTCTTGTTCGAACAAATTTACGGCGAAGACAATGCGATCTTCCAACTGCTGAATACGATCGGCGGATCAGGCGCATTCCACTTCCTGATTGCGATTCTGGCAGGTTATATCGCAATGAGTATCGGTGATCGTCCCGCTCTGATGCCGGGTATGGTTGCAGGTTATATGGCAGATACTTCGCATGCCGGCTTCTTGGGCGGTCTGGCTGCTGGTTTCTTGGCAGGTTATATTATTCTTGGATTACGTAAAGTGTTCAAAGGCTTACCTAAGACTTTGGACGGCTTAAAACCAATCTTACTGTATCCAGTGTTTGGATTGTTGCTTACCGGAACGGTAATGTACTATCTGTTCGATCCATTCTTCAGTACAATCAACACAGGTCTGAACAATGTCTTGACGAATCTAGGCACAGGTAACGCTGTATTACTCGGTCTGCTGTTAGGCGGCATGATGGCGATCGACATGGGTGGACCATTCAACAAAGCCGCGTATGCGTTTGCGATTGGCGTCTTCACTTCGAGTGGGAACACCAACGGATTGATGATGGCAGCCGTTATGGCGGGCGGTATGGTTCCTCCGTTGGCAACAGCTTTCGCGACTACATTCTTCAAAAACAAATTCAACGAGCAAGAGCGCAAATCGGGTATCACAAACTATATTCTCGGATTCAGCTTTATTACCGAAGGTGCGATTCCATTCGCAGCAGCTGATCCACTTCGCGTACTGACTTCGTGTATTATCGGTTCTGCGGTTGCAGGTGGACTGACTCAATTGTGGCATATCAACGTTCCAGCTCCTCACGGTGGTATCTTCGTCGCTCTGTTGGCGAACCACGCGGTACTGTTTATGGCTGCTGTCATTATCGGCGCTGTAATCTCGGGTCTGATCTTGGGTCTTTGGAAAAAGAAACTGGTCACTCAACCTTAAGCTTAATCGTTAAAAAAGACGCCGGCAAAATGCCGGCGTCTTTTTGTTTTTATAATCGAATGTCTTAAAAAGGATCTATATCATTCGTAAGTGACCGATCTATTTTCAATATTTCCGCTGCCTCCGGACACGCCAGCAGGAAGGACGTAATCGTATTTAAAAGTAACGCCTGAATTGTTCGCAATCGCTGTTTTGAACGGTGTCATTTGGGCTTCGACTGTTTTTCCGTAAATGAATAAAAATGGAACTAACCCTTGAGCTTTGAATGCAGCGAAAACAGAAGCGAATTCACTAACATCCGATATCTTTTTGCCACTTTCTACAATTTGTCTAGCTTCCGCTAAAGTAAAATGTTTGTTGATCGTCCAATGTTGAGGTTCTTTGAATTTAGGAGTTGTTGGATTTTCCGGAACAGCAGTGGCATACGAAGAAGCGGCGAAAGTCTCAGAAGCGGTAAACCCACTACCGAACACCAACATACTAGCGGCTAAAGACAAAACGACCTTTTTCCCTGTGTTGTTAAATGTTCTTTTCATTCTGAATTCCTCCTTGAAGCTTTTTTAAAAAGAAATACAATTCTTTTTATACCGTATAAAATCCATATTTTCAATATAATATATAATATTTAATTTATTAATAAGCAAAGAGTAGTATTTTAAAAAATTTATATTCTATTTTACCTGAAATTTCATGTGAATAAAAATTTCCAAGAACTTGATCCGTAAACAAAAAGAAGCGGCTCCCCGACAAGGGAGCCGCTTCTTTTATAACTCGCCAAACCCAACGATCGATTGTAAGCTGACCGAGCGAAGAGAGAAATTTAGTGCAGGAACAATAGTGTTCGCCTTTGAAATCGAGAAAACCCATATCTAATTCCAATCCAATTTTCTCGATTTCAACAAGCGACCGAAACAAATTTCTCTCGCAGCGTCTCCCAGCACTAAACTCACCAAGCCTATCTAAGCTTCAATCTATCGAGCCATCGAATTCGTAATCCGCTCCTGCGCATTTTTCACGACAGCAGCCGTTTCTTCGGTTTGCTTTTTCAGCTTTGCAATATCATCTTGCAACTGCGTATCATTTTCCTGTTCACGTTGGAAACGTTCCAGCTCTACTTTGAGATCGCGGACAGCCGCTTCAATCTCAACTTTCCACTCCATTGCCACTTCGCCGACTTCTTTGCCGAACGCGATCCATTCTCGGCTGATTTCTGCCGCAGCTTGGCCTTTTTCGCGTAGCGTAGCGACAGCGCTTTGGCTTTTGTCTTTAGCCGTTTGCAGCGAAGCTTGCGCTTTGTCGCGAATGACATTCGCGGTATCGACACTACGATCTTTCAGATCGGTAGCAACGGATACGCTTTTATCTTTCAAATCCAAAGCTGCATGTACGCCTTTGTCTTTCAGATCCATAGCGACTACGACGCCGCGGTCTGTAAGCTCCAGACCTTTGTCTTTCAAATCTGTAGCGCTATCCGCGATCGCGCGGCGCGTTTCTACACCGCGTTGCGGAGCAAAAAGTAAAGCAGTCACTCCACCGATAGCAGCTCCGGCAGCAATCCCGGCAATTAATTTTAATGTTGAGTTCGACATAGGTAAGCCTCCAGTCCAAAAGGTTTCTTCTTTAGTATTACCCAGAGAAGCGGGGATGAACAGAGCCAGCGGGCAAAAGAATAAAAAAAAGCGCCGAGAAGGGCGCTTTTCAAATCATACATACTAATTTTGAATCGTCGATTTCTCTGCATCGAGTTCGACATGCTCAATCGCTTGGATCCAATCCTCGTCGCTATTCACTTCACGGCTAAGAGCGATCAAATCTTTTGTTTTTTCGACCGTTTCATGACTGAGTTCGACGCTACGTTCTTTCGTTTGAACAGCGATTTCGGCAATTCGACCTCTGGTTCCGGCACTCCGATTCGAAGTGAAAAACCAGGCGATACTCGCTCCAACCAATGTACCGATCACAATAGCTGCTGTGCGTTTGTTTGTCGATTTATTCATCGGATGTATCATCTCCTTATCGAAGATTACCCAGATCTATTCAATTGCCAAACTGTGCTTCGTGCAGACGACTATAAATACCGCCGGATTCAATCAACTCGTGGTGTTTGCCTTCTTCGGCGATCCCATCTTTATTGACGACAATAATGCGATCTGCATTCTTGATGGTAGCCAGACGGTGAGCGATAACAAGCGTCGTGCGACCCACCGACAGTTCGGCAAGAGACTTTTGAATCGCAAGTTCGGTTTCTGTATCGAGTGCCGATGTTGCTTCGTCCAAGATGAGAATCGGTGGATTTTTCAAAAACATCCGAGCAATCGCCATACGTTGTTTTTGTCCTCCAGATAACTTCACGCCGCGCTCGCCAATTACAGTATCCATGCCTTCCGGCATAGCTTTGATGACATCTGCCATATGCGCACGTTCGGCAGCTTGCCAAATTTCATCGATCGAAGCATCCAGCTTGCCATACGCAATATTTTCACGAATCGTACCCGAGAACAAGAAGACATCTTGCTGCACGATCCCGATCTGCTTACGTAGCGATTCCAGCGTCATGTCTCGAATATCCAGACCATCTACCGTAATCGCGCCACTTTGAACTTCATAAAAGCGTGGCAACAAGCTACAGATCGTCGTTTTACCCGCACCCGAAGGGCCGACAAAAGCAACCGTTTCACCGGGATGAATTTGTAGACTAATCTGATCCAAAATCGGACGATCTTGTTCATATCCGAACGACACGTTGTTAAAATGAATTTCGCCTTGCAAAGAGTCGACAGATTTGGCGTTAGGACGATCTTGAATATCGGGTTCGGTATCCATAATTTCAAGATAACGACGGAAGCCCGCGATGCCTTTTGGATAACTTTCGATAACCGCATTGATCTTTTCGATTGGACGGAAAAAGACATTCGCCAGCAATTGGAAAGCAACGAATTCGCCAATCTGAATTTCGCCGCGTATAAAGTACCAAGCGCCAAAGATCAGCACAAGTACGCTAATCAAGCGCATCATCATATAGTTGACAGAGATACTGCCTGCCATCGTTTTGTAGGCAAGAAGCTTTGTTTTACGGAAATCTTGATTTTCGACATCGAATAGCTGGCTTTCATGTTTTTCGTTGGCAAAAGATTGTACGACGCGGATCCCGCCGATATTATCTTCGATTCGCGCATTGAAATTCCCGACATTGCCGAACAGACGACTATAGGTACGAGTCATGCGGCGACCGAAGAAAATAATCATCCAAGCCATCACGGGAATCACGATAAACGTAATAATGGCAAGTTCCGGGCTGATGCTGTACATCAAAATAAAGGAACCGACTAAAGTCATGACCGCGATAAACACATCTTCCGGCCCGTGGTGAGCAAGTTCGCCAATATCGTTCAAATCGTTCGTGACCCGACCGATCAAATGACCGGTTTTGTGATTGTCATAAAAACGGAACGACAACTTTTGTAATTTAGCGAAAAGGTTTTTGCGCATGTCCGTCTCGATATTGATCCCGAGCATATGTCCCCAATAAGTCACGACATACTGCATCGCAGTATTTAGCGCGTAGATTGCCAGCAATCCAATACAAGCCCACAAAATGAAAGCCCAGTTTCCGCCGGGAAGCAAATCATCGATGAACGTATTGACGGCGATCGGAAAAGCAAGCTCAAGCAGACCCGCGAAGACCGCACAACAGAAATCCAAAATGAATAGCCCTTTATAAGGTCTGTAAAAAGCAAAGAAACGTTTCAAAATGTTGATGCCAATCCCTCTTTTCTCTCTATTTAACGATTAGATCCATAGTTATTGAGAATCATTCTCTATTGTAGCTTGTATGTGAGCAAAACGGCAAGGTCAAACATCAAAAAATTGCACAAGTTTTTTGTTTACAAGTTACTCAGACGTTGCTTTAACATATCATAAAAATTCGTGAATTCGGATGCCGATGGAAAGCCGGCTTGAGCCAATCGATCGTTTCCTCCGCCGCGACCTCCGAAAGTCGATAGCGTTTCTTTGAACAGGGCACCGCAAGAAAAATCGGCTTCGCCGCCGTGGGCAAGAATGAATTTGAATTCAGTTAATGAACCAAGCAAGATTGGAACCCCGGCGTTTTTTGCGGCAATCGTTGTTGCAAGACTTTGTAGTTCTTTTGCATTCCGATCGCTGAATAGTTCAGCAACAATGCCTTCTGAGCGTAAAGCTTCATTCAGTAATTCGTCCGCGATATATTGATCTAGTCGTTGCTGTAAAGTGTTCAATTCGCTTTGCTTCCGGCGATCTTCTTCGACCAGTTTATCCAATCGTTCGATCAGTTCGTCTTTGGGCGTACTGAGCTTGGAGGAGAGAGTGGACAGTACTTTTGTCTGTGTGACGAACTCATCCAGCGCACGTAGTCCCGTCTTGAAAGTTAAGCGAAGATGTCCTTTTTGTTTCTCGGCACGTAGTAACTTGAGGATACCGAGTTCTCCTGTAGTACTCACGTGTGTTCCACCGCAAGCGTTATATTCGATGCTTTCAATCTCGACGATTCGTACTTCGCCTTCGACAGAAGGGGCTTTGACGAGAGGTAAGCGTGCAGCTTCTTCGCTGCTGACGAAATAACTGCGAATCGGCAGATTACGCACAATTCGGATATTGACTTCTCGCTCAACCGCATGCAATTCTTCCTGCGTCCATTCGGAACGCTCAACGTCGATCGTGGCGTAATCGGCGCCGAGATGGAAGCTCAACGTGGCAGCCTGCATCAGTCCCAAGATGGTAGCCGATAATAGATGTTGTCCGCTATGCTGCTCCATATGATCGAAGCGGCGTTCCCAGTTTAATTTGCAAAAGACTTCGCTTCCCGGCTCGCCAGGCGAAGCTTCAACGAGATGCAGGACTTCGCCATTTTGGCTCCATGTATCCAAGACACGAACTTCTCCGATCCATCCGGAATCGCCGGGTTGCCCGCCACCTTCAGGATAAAAAGCTGTCTCATCCAAGCGGACACAGATTCCTTTTGGATCTGAAATGACCTCTTGAATAACAGTTGTCCATTCTTGTAAATAAGCAGAATCGTAGTAGCGTTTATGCGTCATGAGGTTCTCCTTTTTTGTTTCCGATCCGGCGTAATATTCCTACTGCTTAGCCGCGGAAGAGTCTGTTTGCATCGTATCCCATATCTGCTTCTTGGGCAACGGTTTGGAGGATGAAGGAGGGAGTTTGGTGAGGATTAAGGAATTTAAAAAAGCTCCCCCATGGGGAGCTACTCGTCTAAAGAATATCTGGATCTGCTTAAGCAAGAGTTTCAATCCACGCTCCCGCACGGGGAGCGACAAGGCAATAGCAACCATTGCTAAATGTGATAGGGTTTCAATCCACGCTCCCGCACGGGGAGCGACGGCAACTTTGGCAATGATCTCAGTCGCCTCGCCCGTTTCAATCCACGCTCCCGCACGGGGAGCGACACGCGGCTAATGTCGGAAGTCCAAACGATGCACAACGTTTCAATCCACGCTCCCGCACGGGGAGCGACCAACAGGTGATGTTGAGGTCATTGAGTCAACCGGAGTTTCAATCCACGCTCCCGCACGGGGAGCGACAATGACACGTTTTTAACGAACGTGATGAACGAGATGTTTCAATCCACGCTCCCGCACGGGGAGCGACCAGAGGTTCTTGTACCTGCTGGATGTCGATACGGTTTCAATCCACGCTCCCGCACGGGGAGCGACCAAAGGCGTCGGTACCGCGGGTTCGGTCAAAATGTTTCAATCCACGCTCCCGCACGGGGAGCGACTGCACCCACTTTCAGCCCTTACTGCGCAAGGCTTCAAGAGCCCAAAAGTGCGAACCTCAAATTCAGACTATCGAAAAGTGGACAAAAACACAACAAAAACTACGTAATCCCTTACGTAGCACGGGGTGCGAACCTCCCAGGGATTTCATGGGAGCTTGGGGTTCGCACTTTTCTCTCTATCAAATAAAGGCTTAGTTCGCCGTCAATTCAGCGAACCAAGCCTTATACCTAATCTAAGTAAAAAGTCCGTTAGAACTTGAAATCTATTCCTTCAATCCCCCGATTACCCAATATCCTGAACGCTAGAAGCGGTTTTCACCGCATATTCCGGACGAGAAACCAATTCATGCAGATACTCTAGCAACATCGGAGACAGCTCTTTGCGGCGCAGACCGATTTCCAAGATGGCTTTCATATAACCAAATTTATTGCCAATATCGTAACGGTCGCCTTCAAGTTCCAGAGCAAGCAACCCTTCTTCGGCGCAGGCAGCATGTAGCGCATCCGTTAATTGATATTCGCCTCCTGCACCGGGAGGAATCGATTCGAGAATCTCAAAAATCGAAGGGTTAAGAATATAACGCCCCATAACCGCCATATTGGAAGGGGCATCTTGAGGTGCTGGTTTTTCGACCAGACCTGCCGCTATATGCATCCGACCTTGCGAGGTGCCGGGCACCAGAATCCCGTATTTATTAACTTCGGTATACGGGACAGGTTGTACGCCTACGATATGCTGACCGCTTTCTTCATATAAATGAGTCATTTGCCGAAGCGCGGGTGGATCAGCGACCATAATGTCGTCGCCGAGCAATACGGCAAAAGGTTCATCCCCAATGAACTGTTTTGCACATAAAATAGCATGACCTAAGCCTAAAGGTTCGCGTTGGCGGATATAATGGATCATCGCCATCGAACTAATTGAGCGCACACTTTCCAATAAGTCCAGTTTGCTCTTGGCTTCAAGCTGCTGCTCCAGCTCGACTGATTTGTCAAAATGATCTTCGATCGATTTCTTATTTCGACCTGTTACGATAATGATGCTTTCAATTCCAGCCGCGACCGCTTCCTCCACGATATATTGAATCGCCGGTTTGTCGACAATCGGAAGCATTTCTTTCGGTTGAGCTTTGGTAGCCGGAAGAAAGCGGGTGCCTAGACCTGCGGCAGGAATCACGGCTTTGCGGATCTTCATCGGTGATCGCCTCTTCCTGTACTATGGTGAGCAATAGGGTTCGAAGTCGATCTTTTTCCGGTCGGATAATGGGCGTGATCCCGGAAAGGAGCAGAGTCGCTTATGTTGGCATGATGTACAGGAACGGCGCCAATACGTCCGTCATTCGGTACTTGATTTCCCGAACGCGGCGCGACAGGTTGCGAAGTTTCACTCGGATATCCCTCAGAACGAGCGGCATATAGGTCAGCCTTCATTTCGCGATTTACGGTGAAAGATGCGGCAACAGGCGTATGGTCATACGAATCTGACGCAAAACGAGTTCGAACATTAATCTCACGCGAAGGCGTCCGCTGCATATTTTGCGTTTCGCGCACGATGTAGAGTGGGCGGCCTTTGACTTCATCATAAATCCGTCCGATGTATTCGCCGATTACGCCAAGCATGATTAACGTGAATCCGTTAAAAATCAGCATTAGGCAGATGGTAGAAGCCCAGCCGCGCATCGTGCTGTCCGTGAACAGTGCGACCGCTATGACGTACAGCATATAGATAAATCCACCCGCCGACATGATGGCTCCGGCGTAACCTGCCATTTTAAGCGGTTTATGGGAGAAGGAAGTTAGACCGTCTAGCGAAAGTTTAATCATCTTTTTGAGCGGATATTTCGTTTCGCCCGCTAGCCGTTCATCGCGTTCGTATTCGATCGCAGTCTGACGGAATCCGGTCCAGCTCACTAATCCGCGTACAAAAGGATTGCGTTCGCCGAGACGATTCATCTCGTCGCAGACTTTGCGGTCGATCAGTCGGAAATCACCGGTATCGACAGGAATCGGCACCTCGGTCGAAGCATGCAAAATACGATAGAAGAGAGATGCCGACCACTTTTTGAACAAAGATTCGCCTTTTCGTTTGGAACGTTTGGCATAGACCACTTCGTATCCCTCACGCCATTTGTCCAGCATATCGAGTATGAGTTCCGGAGGATCTTGCAGATCCGCGTCAATGATCACAACGGCATCGCCGGAAGCGTAATCCATGCCTGCGGTAACTGCGATCTGATGACCGAAGTTGCGGGAGAAGTCGATCAGCTTGACCGATTCGTCGCGAAGCGCTAGCTCACGGATGATATCTGGCGAGCGATCTACGCCTCCATCGTTAATGAATAGCAATTCGTAGCTTTCTCCAGTTCGGCGCATCACGTCCGACAAACGGCGGTACGTCTCGGCGATTACCGCTTCTTCATTGTACATCGGGATAATAACGGAAATTTTCGCTTGGTTATTCATCGTATTCGCCTCCTTGAAAAATGGGAATTCGTCGGAATCGTTATTCCGGTAACGTTACTTCATATAAAGTCAGGGTATTGCTGACTCCGAACGGATTTTGGGTATCGGCAGTCGAAGTGTTGGGATTTGCGTCTGCGTTATCTTGCCATTCAGATGTCGGAATTTCGGTACCCTGTTCGGTGATCCAAGCCGTGACCTCGGAATTGCCGCCTCGACCTCCGCCCATTCCGCCGCCGAGCAAGAAATATTTGACTTTGCCGCTACGTACAAGAGCTTCGAGTGTCTCAGGCGTATAGACTTGGTCAGAGGCATTGAAGCCATTCAGGATAACCAAGCTTTCGCCTTCGTCGATCATGTAAGGCGCAGCTGTCGTATAATTGGTGACTGCCATCAGATAAGGTTCGCCTGTGTTATGTTCACGCAGGTAAGCGAGCAATTTTGGATTAGCCGATTCAGACTCATTCAGTCCAGGGAATCCGCTTGGCATTGCGCTACTTAATCCTGATGGAGCATTTTCCGTAGGGTTAAGCGTTGAGTCACTGTCAGCACCGGATGGGTCAGTTGCCGCGTTATCACCCGTTGTCGCTGAAGGATTACCGCCCGGCATTCCTCCTTCGAATTGAGCCGAAGCTGGGAAGTTTCCGCGCCTGCCTCCACCGAATGCTGCACTTCCACCGTCTGGTCCGGCTGCCGGAAGTTGCGCATTTTGGCCATAGACGATCGGTGTGAATGACCAATAAATCGGACCGATCAACATAGCGGCAAGCCCTGCGATCAATGAAGCTTGCCTCAAGCGACTATAATCTCTGCGCTGGAATGCGATTAGCGATCCGGCAGCAGCGATGCCCAGAATCAATACGCCGATTGACCAGAAGCTGCCGATCGTGTCGTCGTATGGATGAAGGATAAACCAAGAGAATCCGGCTGTTACAAGGATGGATATAGGTAATAACCATGAAACAAATCCTTCCCGGTTCCGATAGGCATCCCACATTTCTGTAATTGCCGCACCCGCTAATGCCGAGACTGGCGGGGCTAGCATAATGAGATAGTACTGATGGAAAAAGCCTGCGATGCTAAAGAATCCTGCGACAGGAACAAGCCAAGCTAACCAGAAAATAATTTCTTTGTGCTTATCGGTGAAATTTCGTCGACGCCAGCTTGCCAGTATAGCGAATGCGCCGATCAGACCCAGAGGAATCAGCCAACTTGCTTGCCCGGAAAGTTCGGCTTGGAATAAACGCAACGGGCCTGCTTCGCCGGTGTTGAACATTCCTCCACCGTTCATCCCGCCGACTCCGCCGTTTTGACCGTCAGGCATTCCGCCTTGTCCTCCGAATCCTTCGAAGTTGCCGCGTCCGCCACCGTCATCGGCAGGGGATTGTCCTCCGAAGTTCGGCATCTGACCTCCAAAGCCTTGATCCGAACCGCTTGCCGCACCTGTACTGCGGTCGCCGGTCAAGCGAGATACCCCGTTATAACCGAAAGCCAGATTGAGCACAGAGTTCGTTCCGCTACTGCCGATAAACGGTCGCTCGCTCGCGGGTACAGAATCAACGATAACTGCCCACGAGACGGAGACAACAGCTACGACCGCGGTAGCCGCAATCAAAGACATCACTTTCTTTTTCCAACCGTACTTAGCAGCTAATAGATAAAACAGATAGAAAGCAGGGAGTACCATATACGCTTGAAGCATTTTCATATTGAATCCGATACCAATCACGGCAAACGCGCCGAGCAGGCTCCACATTCCGCCTTTTCGCACCGCCCGGAACAACAACCAGCTCGCAAGCATCAGCGTGAATACCAACAAGCTGTCGATATTATTCGTGCGGCTAACCGCAACCGCTACTGGCGTGAACGCGGCTCCGATTGCGGCTAATCGAGCAGCCCAGACGCCGAAAGAAGGCTTGACGAGCAGATACACCAGAATCACGGAGCCTACGCCTGCCAAAGCTTGCGGTAAAACCACGCTCCAACCATGCAATCCGAAAATTAATGCGCTGATCGTCTGAATCCAGAATGCGACCGGTGGTTTGTCGACCGTAACCGACCCAGCGGAATCGAGCGAAGCATAAAAGAAGTTATGTACGTTCTCCATCATGCTCGCCACTGCGACGGTGTAATACGTGTTGGAATAATTTTCTTCCCAGATATTCCATCCATTCAAAAACAGGGCAATCAGTGCCGTAGCGAGCAGCCAGAAGTCCGGGCGAAATTTCGCTTGGGATTTCATTTAGTCAAGTCACTCCTTAAGTATCGTTAAAGCCGCAAGATGCGATGATCATTGTCTGCGCGGAGTCTCCAGCTGCGAGCCTTATTGCTTTTTATTGTGGCACCTCTACCTGAAACCATCCTGAGAACCAACTGAATGTTTGCTGAAAGGCTTAGGGATAAGGCATAATGGGCGATAGAAATCATCCGGGCAATAGGCTTGGACATGAACGGAGGATAAACCTTGAGCAGCGAAAAAGGCATAAAAATTTTATTAGCCGACGATGAGCCGCATATTCTACAGTTTTTGGAATTGGGATTAGCGGGAGAGGGTTATGAAGTATGTACAGCCGAGAATGGAAGCGAAGCGATGGAAAAAGCAGAAGCATTTAAGCCGCATATCGCGATTTTGGATATCATGATGCCGGAGCTAAATGGATTTGATGTATGTCGAAGGTTAAAAGCGAAAAGCGAACCGGTTGCGGTCATCATGCTGACAGCCAAAGATGCGGTGGATGATCGGATTACCGGGCTGACACTTGGAGCAGACGATTATGTCGTGAAGCCTTTTAGTTTCGAAGAATTGCTGGCGCGGATTCATGCACGGTTGCGTAATCAGTTTCCGAATTTGATCGGTAATGTCGAAATGGGACCTTTCCGTATCGATGAGCGTGGAGGCGAAATTTTGTACAAAGGCCAACCTTTGACGTTGTCACCGACAGAATACAGTCTGCTTAAATTTATGGTTTTAAATCATGGCAGTGTGCTGAGCAAAGCCAAAATTTTGGATCATGTCTGGGGCTATCAATTCGGTGGGGAAGAAAATATCGTCGAAGTGTATATTCGTGCTCTGCGCGAGAAATTAGGCGACAAAGAACACAAGCTTATTCGCACACTACGCGGCGCCGGTTATCGGATGGATTTATCGTGAAAGGGTCTAGCCGAACGCTATACGGGCAACTGCTGGCACGTTCGTTGATTGTTCTTGCGGCACTATTGATCTTGATCGGCAGTCTGCAATATTTTTTGATGCGCGGTTTTTTGTATCAAAATCAAGCGGAGACGTTGGAAGCTCAGTTTCGTTCGGTTCCGCCGTTATTAATCGAAGAATGGCGTGCCGATACGCAAAAACGTGCAGCCATTTCTTATGAAGCTATTCAGAAGACCGGCGCTAGACAACAAGCAAATACAGTAAGCTCTGATGCGAATACCGACGAGCTTGGCAGTTCTGAAATGGAGCCGCCGCTTCCTCCGGGGCAACGGGAATTTTTGCTCAGCGGATTGTCACTTGCGGCTATTCATCCCAATGGCGAGGTCGATGATTTGAACGCGCAGTACGGAGTACCCGCGCCGATATTGAGTACAAGCCAGCAACGTTCTTTGGCAGAAAGTATGACGCGTCCGAGTCGCAATCTGAGTTATGTATTGGCTAACGATGCTAATGGAAATGAACAGTTGGTTGTCCTTCGGGCAGCAGACGCGAGGATGCCGATCTTACAGATTGGCATTCCGACTGAACCGATCAAAGCGATTTTATGGCGTCAACTAGGCATTTTCGCGGCTCTGTCTGTAGCGGCTTTGGCAGGCGGAGTTGCACTTTACCGCCCGGTATTGCGTAAATCTCTTGTCCCGTTATCGCGTATGGTGAATACAGTCAAAGATATCGATGCCGGAAGGCTAAATGAGCGATTGCCGGATCAGCAAGGACAAGCCGAGATTGATCGGTTATCGCTTTCGTTTAACGGAATGTTGGAACGACTTGAACATGCTTTTGCCGCTGAAAAAGAATCCCAAGAGCGGATGCGTCAATTTATTGCCGATGCTTCGCACGAACTGCGAACGCCGCTAACTTCGATCCGAGGTTTTTTGGAAGTCTTGCTTCGAGGGAATGTGATTAGCGAACAGCAACTACATTCGGCGCTGCGCAGTATGCATAGTGAATCGGAGCGAATGACGAAGCTCGTTGAAGATTTACTGGCATTGGTTAAGTTAGAGCGTAATCCTGAAAAACAGTTTACGGCGATCAGACCTGCCCCTCTAGTAGAAGAGTTAGAATCGCATTTACAAATCCTTGCCGGCGATCGGATTGTGCAGATCAATACCGCAGGCGGGAAAACAATTCAAGTACAAGGGGATGCGGATCAAATTAAGCAGATTGTGCTCAATTTGTTCAATAATGCGGTGCAACATACACATCCTTTGGAAGGGAAAATTCAGATTGATCTATCGGTACACGGTGATCAATTATGGCTTAAAGTGCAAGACAACGGTTCAGGGATTCCACCGGAACTTCAGAGCAAAATCTTCGAGCGCTTCTACCGTAGCGACCAATCGAGATCACGTCGAAGCGGGGGAGCCGGGCTTGGGCTTTCGATTTCGCTCGCGCTTGCTCAGGCTCATGGAGGAAGTCTGGAACTTGCGAGTATGCCGGGGGAAGGAAGTACGTTTACGTTAGTGCTTCCTATTTATCGAACAGAGTAAATAAGCAAATATCCAGATTAAAAAAAGATCGGGATTTCTCGCGGAAGCGTGAGGATTTCGGTCTTTTTTGATTACCCTATATCGAACGAGGAGGCAAATTTATAATTTGAACAATATATCCATATACAAATCCAAAAATCAAAGGGTTTTCCGTACCTTTTTCGTGAATGAAAAAGGGATTAATAAGCTTTTTTTGATTGTTTTATGGGATTATAAACGTTTCGATTTTTTGCACTTTTTGTATACTCATTAAAATTTTTAATTCTTCGATTTCTTCTCTTGCTTTTGCATCAATTTAAACTATGATTAGATCACAACATTAGAAGACTTGTCTGTTCATGACAGGTCATAAGGAGCTATTTATGAAAAAGTCAGCCTCGAAATTATTCTCCGCAAAAAGTGCTACGGCTTCGGTGATCGCTGTAAGTACCCTCGTTTCACCTTTTGCTGCTCAAGCCGCATCTTCATCTTCTGACTCTTTAACTCTGCAAAGCAATGACGTTGAACGTGCTGCATTACGTGGTTTGATTCAAGGCGACAGCAAAGGCAATTTTGCTGAAAAGCGTGTTTTGACACGTGCCGAATTTGCGGTTCTTGTTGCTCGTACTTTTGGTTTGGATACGTCAAAAAGTACAAAGTCTTCATATAAAGATGTGAAAGCTTCGTCATGGGCATCGGCTTCTGTAGAAGCTTTGAAAGCCAAAGGTTGGATGAATGGTAGCGGGAATGCCTTTTTACCGGATGCTCCAGTCACGCAAGAGCAGATGGCTGTTGTGCTGGCTAAAGCTTTGGATCTGTCTACGACACCTCTGCAACTTGATGGAACGGTAATTTCCGAGAGTGATTTGAAATCGGCAAGCACTTGGTCGAGACAAGCGTTACAGCAAAGTGCTTCGGCAGGTTTACTGAGTATCTATGCAGGCGGAATCAAGCCGGGTCAACCTGTGCTTCGCGGAGAAGCTGCTTCGGCGATGCTTGCCGCATCGAATTTGCAGACGCAATCGATCGAATCCGTGGCAAACGGAATGGTGAAGCTCGGCGGCGTTACGTATAGCGCAGCACCTGAAGTCGCAGGTCTGTTCACAACGGATAACGCATCTGCATTAATCGGAGCCAAATTAAACGTGAACATCTCCGGCGGAGTGATTCAGTCGGTGCGCAATCTGGAATTGAATGCTGCCGGGAAAGAACCGGCTACAGGCAAAAACGAATTCAGCGGAAATGTAGCGTTGAACGGCGACGGAGCCAAAATTCAAGGGAATGTTACAGTCAATGGCGACTTCTTTACACTGAACAATCTTAATATTGACGGAGATTTAAATATTAGCAATAAAGTTCAGCATGACTTTTACAGTGAAAGTCTTTCGATTAAAGGAACCACGAATGTGCAAGGCGGCGATGAAAATACGGTTGTTTTCGCCAAAGCAACTCTCGGTACGGTAAAAGTAGACAAAGAAAACGTACACGTCGAATTGAAAGAAACGACAGTGGCGAATTTAACGACTCAAAGCAATATGAATCTGACTGGGGACAACGTTTCGCAAATCGATATAGTTACGGTGGATTCAAAAGTTGCCAAGCTGAATATTGACGTGAAAATCAAAGCACTGGAACTTACAGGAGCTTCAAAAATTTCGTTAGGAAACAATGCTCAGATTCAAACATTGAAACTACCGCAAAACGTTACACCGTCTTCATTGATCGAAAATTTTGCAGCTGTATCCAGTAAAATTAATCAGGTGAACGGTCAACTGACAAGTTCGTTCATTACGCCTATGACCCCTGCGCCTGTGTTCGATACAACGCCGACTCCAAGCCCTGCGCCGACTAACCCTACCCCAACGCCGACCCCGGTTGTAGAAGTAGATAAAAAGGCACTGAAAGCTGCAATCGAAGATGCAAAATTGGCATTGACTGAAGCGAAAATCGGCGATGTAGTCGGTCAAGATTATCCAAAATGGATCTATCAAACGGCTGAGAACTTGTTAAAAGAAGCGCAAATTCTATTTGAAGATACAAAGATGAATCAGCAAGAAACGGATCAATTGACTTCTGCGCTGACGAATACAACGCAAAGTCTTCGAGAATCCAAAAACTTCACGCAGATTGCCAGAGCTTTGCTTAGTGTCAGTTTCGAATACAGTGATCTTGAGCCGGGTACAAATCCATATCAGATCCCTCAAGAATTCTATGATGAATTTAATCAAGGTGTAACGAATATTGCGAATCAATCGCCTAACTTGTTTGAAATTGATCCGACGCTGGAATATTCGCTGCTTATGAGTTTAAATTCATTGCGTTCCTTAGTTGATCAACATCGGATTGCTTGGGACACTGCAAGTTTGGAAGCTACGATCCAAGCTGCTGAACAAGCGTTAATTGATTTTCAAGGTAGTCCAGACAGCGCAAACTCCTTGAGTAACGCGATCACAAAATCGAAGGACTTGCTCAAGCAAACGCCTCTTTACCAAGGTGCAGTGGATATTCAAAAAGCAGCTTTGGACGGTGCTATTGCTTATCACAAGAACAAAAACAGTCAATTATATCCAACGTTACCTACACCACCGATTCCAACTACACCTGATCCGAACCCGGCTCCAACATCACCAAACCTGCCTTTGTCTACACCGCCTGCAACGGAGTCAGACTCTACAGGAGATAACAGCCAAAGTACGAATCCGCCAGCTGGTGACTCGAATCCAACGCCAACCCCGGACGAAGTTGCTTATAACGAATCTACAGATTCACTCTTTTATTTGTAAGATTGCAATCATAGCAAGCTCTACTAGGAATCTTGCAAAATCGTCATCATGGATAGATACATCTACGTTGCAAAAGGATTAGAAAGGAGTTTGCTATGATTACCGTCAAGGTCTCACCTGCTGATGTGCACCGATTCCAAACTTACTTGCCGAATCTAAGCGATCCATTACCTTCTGGAGCTATCGGGCTTGTAGCGGATATCGATGGGCTTTTTGCCGGAACGGCATTGGTGATCGCTCATCCTTCTTCGCAAATAGGCAGTATCAGCGTCCTTCATACGCCTGAGTTATTTCGTAATTTGGGTGTGGGGAGCCGAATGCTGCAAGAAGCGGAAAGACATCTACTGGAGTTGGGCTGTATGCTTAGCCGGGTAACGCTGACGCTACGCAAAGATCGGTCGACGCCAGAGCTTGATTTTTTTCGCAAACGTGGCTACGACAATGAGCAATTATTATATCGAAGTTACATGCTGCGTTCCGGTAGCGTAAAAAAAGATGAATTGTTACAAAGGTTGACCTTGCCTAAATTTTTCGAACTCAAGCCGCTGATGTCTGCTTCGGTAGAAGAACGAGCAAAGCTGGAACAAATGGCGGCTAGCTTAGAACCGGATATCTCGCCTTTTCAAGAAGAGCGAGTATTGCACGCGGAATTTAGTATGTTTTTGAAGGTGAACGGCGAAATTGCAGGCTGGATCGGGATCCAACAATTGGCTTCGAATTTGTTGATGGTTCGTTCGATGTATGTTCATCCGAAATTTCGTCTGCATACAAGTGGAATTGCGATGTTTGTAGAAATCCATCGTAAAACGGGCATGCTGGATCGATTTGCGTATCAGATGCTGAACGTAAACGGAGACAACTCAAATATGCTCCGATTGGCAGATCGTAGGCTAGCGCCTCACGCGGCGCATATCAAATCGGTAGTACGGTTGGAAAAAAGGTTGTAGAAGCGGGCTCGATCGGGGAAGAAGGCGACTTTGCCGACTGACTCGTGCATCCCCGTAAAAGTCGCGAATGATGCGACGAACTTCGCCGCCGGGCAACAGTCCGGTGGCGTTTTTACATATCAGCCTACAAATTCTTTGCTTCAAATTGACGAAAATCCTGTAGACTGATAAATTAAGTACAATCTTGCGATGGAGGCGGTCCGATTATGAATTTTGTGTTTTTCTCTCCTCATTTCCCCGGGAGTAGTAGCGAATTTGCAATTCGTTTGCATGAGGAGGGTGCGACGGTACTGGGTATCGGCGATGCCAACTATGACGACCTACCTCAAAGATTGCGCGATGCGCTAACGGAATATTACCGCATCGACAATATGGAGAATCAAGAAGAGACGCTTCGAGCTGTCGGATTTTTCACTCATAAATACGGCAAGATCGATCGTTTTGAGTCGATGAATGAATATTGGTTAGAAAGCGACGCACAGATGCGCACCGATTTTAATATCGATGGAACGAAAGCAGACTTTGTCGATAATTTAAAGCAAAAATCGAAGATGAAAGACTTTTTCCGTAAAAGCGGCGTAGATACGGTTCGTTTCCTCAAAAACCCGGATTCCATTAGCGCGGCGGCTTTTATAGAAGAAAACGGATTCCCTGTCGTGGTAAAACCGGATTTGGGATCGGGTGCAAGTCATACGTACAAGCTGAGCAATCAGGAAGAATTGGATTACTTTTTACATACACGCCCTGACGATACGGCGTTTATTATGGAAGAATTTATCGACGGGATCATTTTGACGTATGACGGGATTATCGATCACGAAGGGATTGTACGTTTCCAAGCGAGCCATCGGTTTGAACAAAGCATTATGAAAGTGGTAAGCGATGACGATCATCTTCGTTACTTCTGCTTGAAAAATGTTGATCCTGAAGTGGAAAAAGCGGGACGCAGTATCTTGGAAGCTTTCGGGATTCGGGAACGGTTTTTCCATATCGAACTGTTCAAGTCCAACAAAAACGGGCGCCTAATCGCGCTTGAAGTCAATATGCGTCCACCAGGCGCTTGGATGACGGATGCCATCAATTATTCGTATGAAGTCGACGTCTATTCGCTATGGGCGAAAACGGTCGTACACGGAGGAAGCGGAGCGCCGCCGGAAGGTCGTTATTTCACAGGTTACGCGAGCCGCAAAGACCGCAAACATTATGTGCATAGCCATGAAGACATCATGCGCGATTTGGGCGATGTAATTGTGCGTTATGATGAGATTGATGCGATCTTCAGCCGTGCCAGCGGAGACCGTGCTTATCAATTCCGCGGCGATTCGCTGGATCGTGTACGTGAGATTGCCAACTACATTCATGCGGAGTGGGAATAAGAAAGGGCGGAAGCGTATTATATGGTGACGGTTCAGTATCGAAAAGAATATAGTCCGGCGCTCGGTCGCGACATGGAATATAAAGTATATGGAGATCGCGGCAAGCCGATGTTGGTGTTCCCGACGTCGCTTGGACGATTTTATCAATATGAAGATTCAGGGATGATCGATGAATTGTCGGAGTGGATCGACGCAGGTAAATTGCAAGTCTGGGCGTGCGATACGATCGACGAAGAAACGTTCTTCTCTTCCTATTGGAATATGCAAGACCGGATCGGACGCCACGAACAATATAATCATTATATCGTCGACGAACTGATCCCAAGCATTTTGCATGAGAGTAAAGCGAATAATAGCGGGCATGACCAGAAGATTCTGATTAGCGGTTGCTCGATGGGCGCTTATTATAGCGGGAATTTCTTTTTCCGTCATCCGCAATTTTTCGATACCCTGCTTGCGCTGAGCGGCGTGTATTCGGTCAATCACTTTTTCGGAGGGTACCGCGACGGAGCGATTTATTACAATTCGCCGCTGGATTATGTGCCTGAGATTAACGACCATGCGCTCTTGGAAGAATACCGCCGAAGCCGGATCGTGATCTGCTGCGGTCAAGGCGAATGGGAAGACGAGATGCGGGCGGAGACGTCGCGTCTGCAAGAAGTGTTGTACAATAAGTCGATTCCGGCGCGCGTCGAATTCTGGGGTCACGATGTAAATCACGATTGGCAATGGTGGAGAAAGCAAATTCGTTATTATATGAAAGATTTGTTGTAAAAGAAGCTAGCGGACGAATTTCGGAGTAACGGTGCGGATACTGAGCGGGTCTTGGTATTCGCGAACCGCCGAAAAACGGAGAGGAGTCTGACAACGATGAGTTTTTTTACAAAATGGTTTAAAAAGTTTACGGAAGAAGATGAGGAAACAACGGTATCTGGAACTTCGACTTCGCAAGATGCCGGGGAGCGAATCGCTTCACCGTCGAGCGGGCGAGATCAAGAATGGCGCGTTATTCCTGAACACCGAGCGGATACGGTCACGTTAACTCGTTATATTTTGCTGAAAAATGCGCAAGAGCCGCAATTGGATTCGGTGCTTCCGAAGCTTCGTCTTCAAGGTGTAGATGCCGAAGGCGGCGTAGCGAATGGGCAAGTGATCGTGCATTATCGCGGAATGACAGCGACAGCAGAATATGTTCCGTCGCCGCTGCCGAATCAGGAAGCGGAAGAAAATAGCCGATACAATCGCCTATGGCCAACAGCCGAGCAAGAAATCAGCGGCTATGCCGCGCAAATGGTCGTCACATTGAGAAATGCGCCGAATGGTCTGAGCGGACACCGGTTCCTGACACAGACGATCGCCGCATTGCTGGATGGAGAATTGAATACGCTTGCCGTGTACTCGGCGCCGCTACTTATAAGCCGAGCGGATTATTTGGCAAGTGCCGAATTGCTGCAAGAGCAACAAGAGGTGCCTGTGAATTTGTGGGTATTCGTGGGACTATATCGATCAGCAAGCAGTGGAGCGGCGTACACGCACGGGATGGTCGACTTTGGCTTGGATGAACTGGAGTTGCTTAATTCGCAGCGTTCGGATCAAGAGGTGTTGGAAGTGATGTTCGCGGTCGTGCATCGCATGGTATCGCGGAACATGAAAGTCGCGGGCGGCGAGACGATGCAGCTTGGCGCGGAGCGGGAGTTGAAGCTCTTGAAGTCGGCTGGCGTGGCGCTTGAAGGGGTTACGGTGAAGGTGGAGGAAGGTTAGGGTTTGGGATGTGGAGAAGCATCAACCGATGGGAGTCGGTTGATGCTTTTTTGGTTTTTGGAATGGACTTGGTTAAGCGGTAGCTCTAACCGACTGAGCTAAGGGTCTTGATTTTTGCTTTTGTGTTGATCGTTCAAAAGCTTTACAAACGAATGGCGTAGGTTGTAACCAGTTCAAGTCCCTCGTTTCAATCCACGCTCCCGCACGGGGAGCGACTGAAGCAAAGGCAAAAGAAAATAGTGTTCCTAGAGTTTCAATCCACGCTCCCGCACGGGGAGCGACCGAAATGCACAGATGTGTTTTATGACACAGGGTTTCAATCCACGCTCCCACGCGGGGAGCGACCCAAAGCTCTCCCCTGACCTTAGCCGTGTCCCAATTGTTTCAATCCACGCTCCCACGCGGGGAGCGACACAAAAATTACATTTCCCGGTTGGGACTTACAGGTTTCAATCCACGCTCCCACGCGGGGAGCGACTGCACCCACTTTCAGCCCTTGCTAGGCAAGGCTTTAAGAGCCCAAAAGTGCGAACCTCAAATTCAGACTATCGAAAAGTGGACAAAAACACAACAAAAAATGCGCAATCCCTTATGTAGTGCGGGGTGCGAACCTCCCAGGGATTTCATGTTCACTTGAGGTTCGCACTTTTTACATACAAGAATTAATAGTATTAGGTATGAAGAAATGGTATAGCATACAAGTGAGCAATAAAAAAGACAATCCAGCCCAGCAAGATGGTAGCCAGGAAAGAGTGTCTTGTAGAAATCAATCAGCCAGTCAAACGGTAAACTAGAAAATAGATTTCTAATCTGTATTCTAATTTTCATTCGTAAAAATGTAAACTCATTCTCTCAAAAAAACTTTTTGTACAAGAAGGAAATTATATCCTAAAAAACGAACTAGTATATCTAGGCAATTAAGCAACTAAATGTTCTGCTATTTCTAATTCTGCCGGAGGTGAAGATATTGCGTTATTTCGCTCACTCGACCGATTCGAGCGATAAGTCAACATGGCAATTGCTTCACACGCATTTGACTGAAGTTGAGCGATTGTCTGGAGAATTAGCAAGTGCTTTTGATGCACAGCAGTGGGCGCAGATTGCAGGGCGGTTGCATGATCTAGGCAAATATTCAATTGCTTTTCAAAATCGTCTTGATGGTTCTTCGAAACCTGTGGATCATGCGACGGCTGGAGCGCTAGCTTTGGTCGAACGATGGTCAAGTAACCGTTCGGAGAAAGTAGCTGCTTTAATTCTCGCCTACATCATTGCCGGTCATCATGCAGGTCTGCCTGACTATGGAACGTCAGAAGCCGACGGCAATGCAACGTTACGCAGAAGATTATCGAATACCGATCATATCGAAAATTATCAAGCCGCTTACAACGAGATTCAAATACCGGCGGTTCCTACCTCTTTTCCTTTAAAATCTGGACCCACTTCAGATACACATGGACTTCAATTTTCCTTTTTTATCCGCATGTTATTTTCCTGTCTAGTCGATGCCGATTCGCTCAATACCGAAAGTTTTGACAATCCCGATCAACACCTTTTACGCAAGCGCGAAGAAATTCATCATAAACGAAACGAAGAACTTTTTAAAAAGCTCCAAGATCGTTTTTATCTCTACCGTACGCAAAATTTTCATACTCCGCGCGGAAATATTGATCGTTGGCGTACTGAAATTTTCGATGAAGTGATGCTCCGTGCTGGCGACCCAAGAGGAATGTTTAGTCTGACGTTACCGACAGGAAGCGGAAAAACTCAGGTTTCACTAGGCTTTGCCTTAGAACATGTTGTAACCCATCAGATGAGGCGCATCATTTATGTGATTCCGTATACCTCCATCATTGAACAAAATGCACAAGAGTTCCGAAATATTCTCGGAGACAAGCATGTGTTGGAACATCATTCGAATTTTCAACATCAAACACATGAATCCAAATCCGAAGCTTACGAAACAACAGAACGCCAAAAGCTCGCTGAAGAGAATTGGGAATTGCCTATAGTGGTCACAACGAATGTTCAATTTTTCGAATCGTTATTTGCAGCTAGACGCTCGCCTGCTCGTAAGTTACATAATATCGCGGGTAGTGTCATTGTCTTGGATGAAGCTCAGATGATGAATGGCGGATTTTTTCGACCTTGTCTATACGCGCTGGAGGAGTTAGTTCGCAATTACGGATGTTCCGTCGTGTTTTGTACAGCGACTCAGCCACCTATATCTAAATTGCTACTACATTCTACAATTCAAGAAACCGTACAAAATCCGCAGTATAGATACGATCAGTTTGAGCGTGTAAACGTTCGGTTTGCGGGAATTTTAGATTGGGAATCGTTAACGGATCAGATCGAAGATAGCGGGAGTCAAGCGTTGTGTATTGTGAATACGCGAGGGAATGCGAGATTGCTGTATGAGACGCTTGCCGAACGCTACGACGAAAATCAATTGTATCATTTGAGCGCAAGGATGTGTCCGAAGCATCGCAAAGATATTTTGAAAATCGTTAAAAGTCGTCTGGAAGAAGGGTTGCCTTGTGTGTTGGTAAGTACGCAACTAATCGAAGCCGGCGTAGATATCGATTTTCCGACCGTATACCGCGAGCTTGCAGGAATAGACTCAATTGCCCAAGCCGCAGGACGTTGTAATCGAAACGGTCGATTGATGCGAGATGGCGAAGCGATTCTTGGCGTCGTTACCGTATTTGAGACAGAAAAAGGCTTGCCGGACGGTTGGATGAGTCTTTCGGGTTCGGTCGCTCGCAAGCTGCTAGTCAAATTCGAAGAGAGGGGTCAAAGCCCGTTATCTATCGAAGCGGTGCATGAATATTTCGAAGACCTTTTCTTCTACAGTCAACATGAGAATCATGATCCGACCGACACCAAAGGTATTTTAAAAATGATAGAAGAAAATGCAAAAGAGATGCAGTTTCCTTTCAAAACCGTTGCGAAAGAATTTCAATTGATCGATTCACAGATGCAGACGGTATTGATTCCTTATGTAGATGAAGAAGAAGGTAGAGAAGCTTTGGAAAAAGGCGAAGATCCTGATGCTCCTTATTATCGAGGACATGCTGCTCAATTGCTGGATAAATTAAAAACAGAAGTGTTATCGACGCGAACGATCATGCGTGCGCTTCAACCGTATACCGTTCAGTTATATCCGCATGAATTTAATGAATACCAACGAAATGGAGAGTTAAATCAGATTCGTGAAGGGGTATTTGCCTTAGCTAGACCTTATGCTTGGTACGATCTTAAAACAGGTGTAAAACCATATTCGCAAGATAGTGCGGGTAAAGAGCTTTTGCTAATCTAGCTTTTTTGAAACGTCAGGAAGGAGTAACTTTATGGCTTACGGTATTAGACTTCATGTATGGGGAGATCGGGCGTGCTTTACAAGGCCAGAAATGAAAGCTGAACGAGTCAGTTACGACGTTATGACCCCTTCGGCGGCGCGCGGAATTCTCGAAGCGATTCACTGGAAACCGGCGATTCGTTGGGTCGTCGATCGGATTCATGTGCTGAATGAAATTTCATTCGACTCCGTGCGGCGTAATGAAGTGGAGTCCAAGATTTCCGCTTCGAACATTAAATCCGTGATGAACGGTAAAGATGCTGTACTTAATCTAGCTTCATCAGAAGAGCGCCAACAGCGAATGACTGTCATGCTTCGAGATGTTGCTTATGTGATCGAAGCCCATTTCGAAATGACGTCTAGCGCAGGAGAAACGGATAATCCTGAGAAGCATTATAGTATTTTTTCTAGACGTGCAAGAGGAGGTCAGTTTTATCACCAGCCTTATTTTGGATGTCGAGAATTTCCGGTGAACTTTGAATGGTTAGAGCCGGATGCCCCGCTACCTGAATCGTCGTATCGTCATGTCACGGAGCGTGACTTGCAATGGATGTTATGGGATATGGAATATGGAGAAGAAATTTCGCCGAAGTTTTTCCGTGCGGTCATGCGTGAAGGCGTGATCGATGTGCCGAACCTGCTTCAAAAGGAGGTACACACATGATTGTACAGTCGCTATACGAACGATATGAACAGTTACTGCAAGATCCAGATTCAGGGATGTCAAAGCCCGGATACAGTTCCGACAAAGTATCGTTCGTGCTTGAAATTGATCGCAACGGCGAATTGCTAAGTATTATGGATATTCGTGTAGCGAGTGGAAAGAAGCAGGTTCCCGTTCGAAAGATGGTGCCGGAGCATCCAGTACGAACAAGCGGAATCAAGCCTTTTTTTCTATCCGATAAAGCCGAATATATTTTAGGAATCGTTACAGATAAAGCGGGCGGCATTCAAACTTCTTTGCCCAAATTTACGAGTAGCGCCGAACTTCATAAACGATTGTTGCAGACCTCTCATTCAGATGAAGCGAAGTCTGTGATCTCGTTTTATGAACATTGGAACCCGGAGCAAGTGATTCGAAGTGATTTTCCTTTGTATCACGATCTTCTTAAAGTTGTAAGTACAACGGATAACAATCTGATTTTTCAGTTAAGCGGAAAACGACTTTATATTCACGACACTTCGGAAGTATTGAAGGAATGGGACCGTGCCGTTATGGAAGCACAAGTCGATAGCGATGCAAAGCTTGGAACTTGTTTGGTGACGGGGCTAGAAAATCAACCTCTTGCTCAAGTGCATAAAGTCAATATCAAAGGCGTACTTAATGCACAGCAAGCAGGCGCAAGCTTAGTCTCTTTTAATTTCAAAGCTTCTGAGTCGTATGGAAAAGAAAAAAGCTACAATGCACCGTTCAGCGAAGCAGCTTCAATCGGCTATGCCAAAGCACTGAACCACCTCATTTTATCCGAACATAACCGATTGCGCCGAATGGGGGATATGACGGTCGTGTTCTGGGCAGAGCGTTTACCGAATGAACCTCAAGAAGACTGGACAACGCAAGAAGGATTATTCAGTGGATTCTTTGACGGAATATTTGGTGCCACAGACTCGGACGAAGCAAAAGCAGAATCCTCCGAAAAAGAATCTGTCAAAGCTTCAAAGACTGCACCTCGCCAAGAAGATACCCAATTAACGCGGCATGTGGAAGATTTGCTAGAGCGCGTCAAAAATGCAGAAACCGTCGAAGCGAACATGTTGCCAAGTAAAGACGCTTCTTTTTACGTGCTTGGGATGTCGGGCAATAATGCTCGTCTGGCTGTACGGTTTTTCTGGCAAAGTTCATTCGAAGAATTATTCCGTAAACTCAGTCAATACGCGTCCGATATGGAAATGCAGCCACCGGGAAATCGTAAATCCGATCTGCCAACGCTATTTCAAATTATGTTACAAACAGTACGGCAAACTGGCGAAATCTCTAAAATGCGCAAAAATATTTCCGGCTCGATGGAAAGTGAATGGTTTCGCGCGATGCTAAGCGGCGGCACGCTTCCGTATTCCGTATTCTCTGCAATCGTGAGCCGTGCCAGAGTCGACGGACAAATGTCTCCTTACGGAGAACATGCACGTAACGCGTGGATTCGAGCTTCTGTCATCAAAGCCTATTTGACTCGTTATGCGCGTATTCATCACCAACAAGAAATGAAGGAGGCTTTAACGCCTATGTTAAATGAAGAAGCACAATCCGTTGCGTACCGGCTTGGACGTCTATTCTCTGTATTGGAACGTGCTCAGACCGATGCGGCAGGCGGTCCAGGTCGTCTGAATACCACGATCAAAGATCGCTATTTCGGTTCCGCTTCGGCTACGCCGGCTGCTGTATTTCCGATCTTGCTTCGTCTGGCACAGCATCATATGGCAAAAGCTGAATATGGCAGATTCCGAGATAGCGAAATTACCAGCATTTTAAAAGGCGTAGAGGCTTTCCCGAATCATCTTGATTTGAAGCAACAAGGATTATTCATGCTTGGGTACTATCATCAGACTGCTTACCGTGCTCCCGCAAAAGAACAAACAGCTACGGAAAACTTATCAGAAGTGACTACTGAAACGGAGGTTCCACAATGACAACCATTCAAACCAAAGAAATGAATGTCGAACAACAAGCCACAGAAAGCAAAGTGCCTACTATCAATCGACACGAATTTACGATCTTTTTCGATGTACAAAATGGCAATCCTAATGGAGATCCTGATATGGGCAATATGCCGCGAATCGATCCAGAGACCGGGCACGGAATTGTAACGGATGTCTGCCTCAAGCGAAAGGTGCGTAACTATGTTGAAATTACACGCGAACAAGGCGAGGGACATCGGATTTATGTAACTGAAGGTGCGGTACTGAACGAGCAACACCGCAAAGCTTACCGTAGTATCCGTGAAGAAGATGTGTCCAAACTCAAAGAATTAAAGCCTAAAGACCGCGCCGAAGCCACGCAACTGACTCACTGGATGTGTGATAACTTCTATGACGTTCGTGCATTCGGAGCCGTAATGACGACCAAAGTCAATTGCGGACAAGTTCGCGGACCGATCCAATTCACTTTTGCACGTAGTATCGATCCAATCTTTTCACAAGAAACGACGATTACCCGTCAAGCGGTAACGCAAGAAGGTGCAGAAAAAGATCGGGAAATGGGTCGCAAACATATCGTGCCTTACGCGCTTTACCGCATGGATGGTTATGTATCGGGTCATCTGGCGGAAAAAACACATTTTGGACCCGAAGATCTTGAACTGCTTTGGGAATCGCTAGTGAATATGTTCGAACATGACCGTTCCGCTTCTCGTGGACAAATGGCGTTGCGTAAATTGATCGTGTTCGAACACGCATCGAAACTTGGCAATGCACCCGCACATCGATTGTTTGAACGAATCGAAACGAAGAAAATCGTGGACACGCCTGCACGTTCTTATCACGACTACGAAATTTCATTAGACGACCGCGATCTTCCAGAAGGTGTGACGATGATTGAACGATGAACGAGAGCCGACTGTACGAAGACGATGAACTGCTGATGTTATCGGGGTTACAGCATTACTCGTTTTGTTCGCGTCAATGGGCATTAATTCATATCGAACAACAATGGGAAGAAAATATCAAAACCTACGAAGGTCAACTGTTGCATAAACGTGCGGACAATCCGGGGTTGACCGAAAAGAGGGGTTCGCTCCTCATTTCCCGCGCTATGCCTCTGGTATCTAGACGGTTAGGACTGAGCGGAAAATCGGATGTCGTTGAATTTCACGCAGCAGATGAGTCAACACCGCACGGTTATTGTACAAGACTAGCCGGTAGACGTGGAATGTGGGTTCCTTTTCCGGTCGAGTACAAGCGTGGCAAACCAAAGCCTGACGATTGGGATGAAGTCCAACTTTGTGCCCAAGCGATCTGTCTCGAAGAAATGCTGGATGTAACGATTGCCGAAGGAGCTTTATTTTACGGGGAAAAGGAACGCCGCGTCGAAGTGCTATTTACCGAAAGCTTACGTTCACGCGTCTTAGCTTATCTAAGCGGCATGAGAGAGTGGTTTGAACGCGGAGAAACACCAGCAGCACGTTATCGATCTGGATGTAAGTCCTGCTCTTTAATCGATATTTGTTTACCGCGTATGAAAACGAGCAGTGTGGATCATTACTTCAATACGTATATGGAATGGGAAACAGATGATTGAAGAAAGGCGGATAATGATGCGAAAGCTGCTAAATACGTTATATGTCACAGCGGCAGATAGTTATCTCGCTCGCGATGGCGAAAATGTACTGGTGCTAATGGGTGAAAAAGAACAACGCGAAAAGTTTCGGATTCCTGTGCATAACTTGGAGCAGATCGTGACATTTGGTTATACAGGCGGAAGCCCGGCTCTGTTCCAATTATGTACGGAGCGCGGAGTCGGGCTGACTTTTTTAAATGAATATGGAGGTTTCCAAGCTCGGATTCAAGGCAAGGTAAATGGAAATGTACTGCTGCGGCGCAAACAATATCGAATTGCAGATGGAGCGGAAGGCGTAAATCTATCCGGTCGATTCATTCAAGCTAAGATCATTAATTCGCGGAATGTGCTAAGGCGTGCGATTCGAGATCATGGAGCAGAGATTAATGTGGGTAAAGTGACGGAATCTGCGCAAGCACTCAAACGATTAGCGTTATCTGTAACCAAAATGCCGAGCGGCGATACGATTCGCGGTGTGGAAGGGGAAGCAGCCCGTATTTATTTTGGAGCTTTTAACGAGTTGATTTTAGGCGATCGGGAACTTTTTTATATGAAAACACGTAATCGTCGTCCACCGCTTGATCCGCTTAATGCAATGTTATCTTTTTTGTATACGATGCTGCGAATAGACGTACAATCTGCTCTAGAGACGGTTGGACTTGATCCGGCTGTCGGATTTTTACATCGTGATCGCCCAGGACGGGCAAGTCTTGCTTTGGATTTAATGGAAGAATTGCGTCCGTATCTTGCAGATCGACTGGTGTTGTCGCTTGTGAATCGGCGTCAGCTGTCGGCAAAGTCTTTTATCGTTAAAGAAAATGGAGCTATTCTACTTAAAGACGATGCACGCAAAGAAGTATTGGCGGCATGGCAAAAGCGTAAGCAAGAAGAAATCACTCATCCTTTTTTGGGAGAAAAGATTCCGATTGGGTTATTGCCTTACGCTCAAGCTCTGCTGCTGGCTCGGCACATTCGCGGAGATTTGGATGATTACCCGCCTTTTTTATGGAAATGAGAAAAAGGAATATGTAGGAAAGGGGAACGTCCACAATGATGGTACTCATTACGTATGATGTGAAAACCACTGCGCCAGATGGAGCCAAACGTCTAAGAGTGATTTCGAAGATTTGCCAAAACTATGGACAACGCGTGCAAAATTCTGTTTTTGAATGTGTCGTCGATCCGGTTCAGTTCAAACAGCTCAAAACCCAATTGGAAACCGTGATGAATCCTAGCGAAGATAGCCTGCGGTATTATATGCTCGGCGCAAATTGGAAACGGAAAGTCGAGCATGTCGGGGCGAAAGAGAGTTACGACCCGGAAGGGTTGTTGTTTTTGTAGGGAGAACTTGGAAGGTTATGGTATGGAAAAGAAGCCATCGAGATAAAAATCTCGATGGCTTCTTTTGTATGGTTTTGATTCAGGGGTGCGCGCGAGGAGCGACGGAAGCAGACGGCGATTGCCGCGCCACAGCTCAAGTTTCAATCCACGCTCCCACACGGGGAGCGACCTTCGCGTTCGATTAATCGAAGCCGACCGAGTCGCGTTTCAATCCACGCTCCCACACGGGGAGCGACGAGGTATAGCGTGAAACCAACGAAAGCATCAAACCGTTTCAATCCACGCTCCCACACGGGGAGCGACGCTTCCAATACTGAGGTTTTGAGCATCTTTTTTAGTTTCAATCCACGCTCCCGCATGGGGAGCGACTCAACGGATTGACGATAGTAATCGCGCCAAAGCGGTTTCAATCCACGCTCCCGCATGGGGAGCGACTATGTCAACGAGTGATCGTTTGACTGCTGAAAAGTTTCAATCCACGCTCCCGCATGGGGAGCGACGCGACAATAATCCGTCCCGGTATACGACCGATCTGTTTCAATCCACGCTCCCGCATGGGGAGCGACATCACAAATGCGTAGTGTCTATCATCAATTTCAGGGTTTCAATCCACGCTCCCGCATGGGGAGCGACTCGGATAGGTGTCCGTTTGGTCTGTTGTGTACATGTTTCAATCCACGCTCCCGCATGGGGAGCGACCGCCCGGCTCCGGTCGGGCAAAGGAGGGATGGCGAGTTTCAATTCACGCTCCCACACGGGGAGCGACGGTTGCCGCAGATGCACATTAAGCGTTCGCGGCAGTTTCAATCCACGCTCCCACACGGGGAGCGACCCCGGCTGTCATACGATCAAGGTCAGCAAAGCCGGTTTCAATCCACGCTCCCACACGGGGAGCGACACGCTTGCAACCGCAAAGCAAAACGTCGAGTACGCGTTTCAATCCACGCTCCCACACGGGGAGCGACTAACTGGTTTTTCCGTTACCCTTTTCTGTTGTTCGTTTCAATCCACGCTCCCACACGGGGAGCGACGGTCACGGCGGCGTCGATCCCGGCGCAGTTTCTGGTTTCAATCCACGCTCCCACACGGGGAGCGACCAGCAGCGGACGAGTTTTACCGCAGCACAAGAAATGTTTCAATCCACGCTCCCACACGGGGAGCGACTGCACTCACTTTCAGCCCTTGCTACGCAAGGCTCCAAGAGCCCAAAAGTGCGAACCTCAAATTCAGACTAACGAAAAGCTGACAAAAACACAACAAAAATCGCATAATCCCTTACGTAGCAAGGGGTGCGAACCTCCCGGGAGTTTCATGTTCACTTAAGGTTCGCACTTTTTCACCCTCATTCCGATCCCCTACAAATCCCTCCAAAATTGCAAACGTCCCTGCGTTACTTTACCATGAATATAGAAGGTAATCGCGGTCGATCACACCTACCTTCCAAACATCTACAAAATCACCTAACCGCAATTCATACAGCACCATCAATCAGAACGTCAAACGGATAATTGGGGAACGAACAAAGAAGCTAACAATCGGAACTGGAATAGGCAACGGATACTACGCTTATTGAAATCAATAACGGAAAATCGGTTTACCGCACTTTTGCCCCCTAACTTACACCCAAGACGCTCGATATTATAGGAGGGCTACAATCATGGATGCTATCCATTCTCTTTTAAATCATCACAAAAAACTTGTGCGCTGGGCGGCACTTCCGCATCATCAGCCGTCCATCGCTTGGATCGTACGCGGAGAAAAAGGCTACTGGACGCCAAACAGCGGTCTGATCAGTCACGAATCGCTCACCAACAAACAAAATCAATCGCTATACGAGATCGCTTCAATCACCAAAACGATGGTCGCTCTCCGCTTCGCCCAAGGCGAACAAGACGGATTGTGGCAAGCTTCCGATTCGTTGGCAAAGCTGCTTCCAGAGTTAGAACACATTCAACTCGCGCATCAAGTGACACTTCGGCAACTCGCGACGCACACGTCCGGTCTGCCGCGTCTGCCGAAAAATATAAGCAGCACATCGATCAAAGCAGAAAAATATAATCCATACGCCGCTTACGACGAAGCGCTGTTAATCGAAGCTCTGCAACAACAGAAGCTTCCTACAGAACCCAAACATCTATATTCCAATTACGGATACGGGCTACTCAGTTGGGCGATGGGCAAATCTTCCGGCATCGATACGGCTCAAGCGTTACAGCAACTTTTGTTTCATCCGCTACAAATGAACGAGACGTCGATGCCAACCGTAACGACCGATAAGTCCCAAACCAAAACCAAAGCCACTAAAAAACAAAAGAAAAACAACCCGTCTTCTACGATCCCGGGCTTTGCGCCAAACGGTCACTCGATGCCAAATTGGGACTTTACAACAGCGATGGCAGGCGCCGGAGCCGTACGCTCCACAATGCCGGATATGCTCACGTATATCGAAGCTCAGCTAGGTCAACATCCGGCTGCGGCAAACCTGGAATCGGCTTTACTGTCTTGTCAGCATGAGCAAGCGTCGGTCGCGCCGTCCAAAGGCGTGGGAATCGGCTACGCTTGGATGCGTTCGATGCGTCAAGACGGTACGGTCACGCATTGGCACAACGGAGCGACTTACGGAGCCAGTAGCTTCGCTGCTTTTAACCGCGATCTGCAATCCGGTTTCGTTGTTTTGTCCAATCGCGGAGTGAGTACGATGGGCGCGATCAAGCAGATGTTTGGTGTGGGCGAACTGAGTACCGATCAAGTCGCTAATCTTATTGGAGAACAGGTTTTTGCGCCGTAACTTCAAACACTGAAGAATACGTTTTTACCCGAGACTGCGACGCACTATCGCAGTCTTTTTTCATTTCTAACATCACTGTGTAAAATAAAGCTTGCTCATCACAAACGACTATGCTATTTTAAAATTCATAAAAACGTTTTTATAAAAAAGGAATGGATTATGGCAAAAATTACGATCCGAGATGTCGCAAAAGAAGCCGGAGTTTCGATCTCTACGGTGTCCAACGCGCTGAACGACGTAGACGTATTGAATCCGGCGACGAAGCAGCATGTTCTTCAAGTGGCGGAACGACTCAATTACGTGCCGAATCTCAACGGCAAAATGCTGAAATCCGGCAAAACGATGATGTTAGGCTTTTTCACGACGAGCGTGTCTGGACCATACTTTTATAAGTTGATCGAGACGATGTCCAGACAATGCGAACGGCATGGTTACGGACTGAATGTATTTGTCACGAAAGACAAGCAGGTCATTATGAGCAATATCCTCGGTCGGCGCGTCGATGGCGTAATTATTTACGAGGAACTTAAGATTGACGAACACGATATCGAGGTGATGCAGAAAGACAAGATCAAAGCGGTATTTTTGGATCGTCCGTTCAGTAACGACACGATGGGCAGCGTAACTTTCGATTCGTATACAGCGGGGTATGAAGCAACCAAATACCTGATCGGGCTTGGGCACAAAAGGATCGCGTACATTTCCGGCGTCGATACGATGTCCGATAGCGTGCAGCGCCGAGAAGGCTATCTAGCCGCACTGCGCGAATACGATCTGCCGATCGATCCCGATTATATCGTGCAAGGTTACTTTGAAGAAGACAGTACGTTTAATGCGATCAAAGCTTTTATTCGAATGTACGCAAACAAGTTGCCGAGCGCTTTTTTGGCGGGTAACGATCTGAGCGCGATGGGCTGTATTCAAGCGTTAAAAGCACATGGATACGAGGTTCCAAGCGAGGTTAGCGTTGTCGGTTTCGATGATGTGGATATCGCGCAATATTTTTCGCCGCCGCTCACGACCATTCGCAATCCGATTGCACGGCAAGCGATTTTGACTGTTGATCATCTGGTGCGTTTGATTCAGGAAAAAGAACAAGGTCAAAGCCAGACCTTAACTGGCGAGCTGATTGTACGAGGTTCGAGCCATATTCCGAATGATTAACAGACAACGAAGAAGAACACGAATTGAACCGGGATTGTGGAACTTCTAAACCCTTAATTCCGGTGTTTCATCATAAATAAAATGTAAACGCTCGCATTAAAACGTAAGCGTTATCTTTCAAAGATCGGAGGAGGCAAGATCAATTTTATACATAACAAACGCACTTTTCACACTCCAAAATAAAAACGTTTTAATTTTAAATTTGAATTAGAAAGGAGCGATTTCGATGGCAAAATCCGCTTTAAGCTCGTCCGACCATTCTTCCAGCGACAAACCTTCGATTCCGCAGCGGATGAAAAGTTTTACAATCGATTATTTCCGCCAATGGGAACTGCAAACGATGGTCATTCCGGGCATCCTTTTTATGATTGTATTCTGTTTTGTTCCGATCTACGGATTAACGATTGCATTCAAAAGCTACACGGTGATCGATACGCTCGACAGCGCTCCGTGGGTAGGGTTGGAAAACTTCCGTATCATTTTGTCTGACCGGTACTTTTGGGACTCTGTCGTCAATACGCTGGCAATCAGCTTTTTGAAATTGGCGATCGGATTTGTGTTACCGATTGTGCTTGCGATTATGATCTATGAAGTCCGTTACAACCGATTCAAAAAGTTCGTGCAGACCGTATCGTATTTGCCGCACTTTTTATCGTGGATCGTCCTTGGAGGCATGATGATTACATGGTTTTCGACAACGGGACTATTCAATCAACTCTTATTGGATCTCGGCTTAATCTCGAATGCACAAAACATTTTGCTCGATGCCAATAAGTATTGGTGGATCGCGACCTTATCGGATATTTGGAAAGAATCAGGCTGGGGCACGATTTTGTATCTGGCTATTATGGCGAAGATCGATCCGACGTATTACGAAGCGGCGAAGATTGACGGAGCAGGTCGTTTGCGTCAGATCTGGAATATCACGTTGCCGAATATGAAAATGATCATTAGCTTGAATTTGATTCTGACGATCAGCGGGCTGCTGGGTTCGAATCTGGATCAGACATTGGTCTTAATGAACTCGCAAAACCGCGAAAAAGCCGAAGTCATCAATTCGTACGTATACCGCATGGGCTTGGCGCAAGGCGATTTCTCGTATGCAACAGCAGTAGGTCTGGGCGTATCGATCGTATCCGTGATCTTGCTACTTACCGCAAACAAAGTCACCAGCAAAATGAACGACAATCAATCTGTACTGTAAGGAGGGATGGAATATGGGCTTACTTACTACCAAGTCAACCAAAATCAAAGGAGGCTTAGACAACCGCGTTTTCGACACCGTCAATATCACGCTGCTGCTGTTGTTTACGGTTGCGATTGTAGTGCCGCTATGGAACGTGCTCGTATCGTCGTTTAGTTCCGGTCAATCGTTGGCGCAAGGCGGATTTGTGTTCTGGCCGACCGAATTATCGCTGGAAAATTATCGCGCCGTTTTCCGGGACGACGGCATCTGGCAAGCTTTTTTTATCTCCGTATCCAAAACGATTGTCGGCGTATCCACGCACGTATTCTTTTGCGCGATGGTCGCTTACGGGCTGAGCAAAAAATACTTAAGAGGTCGCAGATTATACGTCGCGATGGGCGTTATTACGATGTTTTTCTCGGGCGGCATGATTCCTACTTACTTACTGATCAAGTCGCTTGGATTGCTCAATAGTTTCTGGGTATATATCATTCCTGCGTTGTTCAGCTATTATGACGTCGTGATTTTAATGAACTTTTTCCGTAATGTACCGGATGCTTTGGAAGAATCGGCGAAGATCGACGGAGCAGGCGATTGGCGTATATTTTTGAGTCTGTTTATCCCGCTTTCTATGCCCGCACTGGCAACAATCGCTTTGTTCAACGGGGTAGGGCAATGGAATGACTTTATGACGACCAAGCTCTATATTACCGATCAATCGCTATATCCGCTCCAGATGATGTTGTACGAAATTATCGTTCAATCTCAGACCCAATCGATGCAAAATATCGGCGGCTCTGCGGTAATCGAAACGACGACCAAAGGCGTACAGTTAGCGACGATTGTAATCACCACGCTGCCGATCTTGGCTATTTACCCGCTGCTGCAACGTTACTTTATTTCCGGCATGATGTTAGGCGCAGTCAAAGAGTAAAAAATCAGATTATAGAATCACCAATACTGGGAGGTTAACAATATGGGTCAAAATAAAAACGTTTTTAAAAAACACGGCTGGAAATGGGGCGTTACCGCACTTGCGACAGCATTGATGCTGACAGGTTGCGGCGGTGGTGGCGATCAAAAAGCGACTGAACCGATCTCGCTGGAAGGTCGTTATACGCTTGATCCAGAAAAGCCGGCTTGGCAATCCGATAAAAAAGCCGAACCGACCGAACTGACTTGGTACGTCAATGCAGATTGGTGGAACACGGATTTTGGCAAAGACCTTGTTACGAAAAAAATCAAAGAAGATCTCAATGTGGATATCAAGTTTATTACCGGCGACGATACGAAGCTTAATACCTTTTTCGCAGGTGGAGATATGCCGGATCTGATTACGGTCTTTGATTCGAACTCGGCGGTGGCACAGAAAGCCGCTACTTGGGCGCTTCCGCTGAATGATCTAGCCGAACAATACGACCCGTATTTTAACAAAGTAGCCGCTGCCGATACGCTCAACTGGTTCCAATTGAAAGACGGCAAAACCTACGGTTATCCTAACTATTCCAATACGCAAGCCGATTACGATAGCGGTGAAATCCCGGCAAAAACAGCCTTTGTGATTCGGCAAGACGTGTATGAAGCAATTGGCAAGCCGGACATCGGTACGCCTGAGCAATTCGTAAAAGCAATGAGTGACATTAAGCAAAAGTTCCCTGAACTCATACCGTTCGGATTTAACTCGATTGGCGAAGGAACCGGTTCGCTTGGCGATACGCTGCAAGACTTTATCGGCGTACCGCTCCAAACGGAAGATGGACAATTTTATGATCGGAATTTGGATGAAGACTACCTGACTTGGCTCAAAACGTTGAACGAAGCGTACCGCGCGGGAAGCTTAAGCGACGATAGTTTTGCCGACGACGGAACAGCTTTTGAAGAAAAAGTAAAAGTCGGTAAGTACGCAACGATGCTGCTTGACGGCACTCCTCAACAAAGCGGCAACCTGCAAATCTTCATGACAGCGAATCCGGACAAAGCGTATATCGCAATCGACGGCCCGCAAAGTAACGAAGGGCATTCTCCAACATTGAACCAATCCGGTATCACAGGCTGGATGGTGACGTATGTGACGAAAAATGTACCTGATCCTGCCAAAGCGATTCAGATCTATACGTATTTGCTGAGTGAAGAAGGTCAGATGTTGATGAACTACGGGATCGAAGGCGAGACGTATACGAAGACAGCTGACGGTAAAGTCGAACTGATGCCCGAGATCAAAAAAATGCAAAAAGACGATGCCGATCGCTACAAAAAAGACTATCGCATGGGCGAGTTTATGTTCTTCGGTCATGACCGGCACAAAGCGTTAAGCGAAGATGCGTTCCCGGAATCGGTGAAACAAATGCAAAAGTGGGGCGAAGGCAAGTTGGTTCCGCACTTTATTTTGGAAAATATCAACCCGGATCAAGGCACAGCGCAAGCGCGTTCGCTTACGGCAATCAATACCAAGTGGAATACAACGTTAGTCAGTATGATCCGCGCCAAAGACGAAGCGACGTTCGATGCCGTACTTAATGAATACAAAGCGTTCCAAGAACAAAACAACTGGGCGGATATCGTGAAAGTCCGCAGCGAGAAAATGGCAGCCAACAAAGAAAAATTGAATATCCAATAAAAAGAACGGAGGGATACCGTGTCCAAGTGGACGATCTACCGCTCGCTCAATGAACAAGAGCAGTTTCGGGAATTGAGCGAAAACGAGTTGACGCAGGGTACGCAGTCAAAGAAATCAGAATCACAGTATGAAGCGGTACGTGTAGCTACAGTTAAAATCGATCCCAAGCAACGGGGGCAAAAGATGGACGGATTCGGCGCTTCATTCACCGATTCGTCCGCCTATCTCATTCACCGAGTATTGCCGCAAGCCGAGCGAGAAGAATTGATGATTCGATTATTTGATCCGCACGAAGGTATCGGATTGTCTGTATTGCGTAACCCGATGGGAGCGTCGGATTACGCACGCAGCATCTACAGCTACCACGATCTACCGGAAGGCGAAGCAGATCCAGCGCTGGATCGATTCTCGATCGCCCATGACGAAGAAGACATTATCCCGTTACTTCAAGAAGCAGTAAAGTTGAATCCGCAAGTGAAACTCATGGCTTCGCCGTGGAGCGCACCGGGATGGATGAAAACCAGCGCTTCAATGTTAGGCGGAAGCTTAAAGCCGGAGTATTACGAAGCATTCGCTCAATATTTTGTGCGGTATATTCAAGGCTATCAGCAGCACAACTTGCCAATCTATGCGGTAACCCCGCAAAACGAAGCGCTGTACGAACCGCTGCATTACCCAAGTATGTTAATGGCTGCGGATGTACAAATGCTCTGGATTCGCGATTACTTAAAGCCGGCTTTCCAGCGTGCAGGAATCTCTGCGAAAATTTTGTGCTACGACCACAACTGGGATAAACCGGAGTATCCGCTGGAAGTATTGGAAGGAGCAGAAGACGCCGTCGATGGGGTGGCTTGGCACTGGTACGGCGGTGCACCGAGCGCTCAATCGACAGTGAAAAATGCTTTTCCCAGCAAAGAAGTGCATTTCACCGAAGGCTCCGGCGGCGAATGGATTCCACCTTTCGAGCAAGCGTTCTCCAATGTGATGCGTACGGGTATCGAAATTTTACGCAACCACAGCCAATCTTTCGTACTTTGGAATATGGCACTCGACGAACACAACGGCCCTACCGTACCCGGCTTTGGCAAAAGCACATGCCGAGGAATCGTACAAATCAATCAGTCGGACCAAAAGCTGACCTACACGCTAGATTATTATGCTCTGGCACATTTCAGCAAAATCATTCGCCCCGGCGCAACAAGGCTCCAATCGGATTGCGAAGACGCTCAAATCTTTTCCGTTGCTTTCGAGAACGAAGACAACTCCCTTGCTATCGTATTATTCAACGACGACGACGAACCTCGTCAAATTGAATTATCCATACCCAATCTAAGCGAAGCCAGTCACTTAAAACCGTTCAACTTACCACCCAAAAGCGCATTATCTCTACTTCACAAAATTTAAGAACTTAAAGAAGCCGCCCTTTGAAATCGAGGGCGGCTTCTAATGATGAACAAACGAATATAACTCGTAGCCTTCTTACTTCCACACAACTCTCAAACAATTTGATATACTATACCCAATCATGAAGGCGTATACATAAGTGAAACTTATGAAAATCGGCAATAAAGGAGAGCTTGCTTATGGAAGAATCCCCGCGCGATCAGGCGATCAGACAAGGTGCAGAAGCGATAACCGGTGTGATGCATTATTTTAGCTTAGGCATGGGATTATTGTTGCTGGCTTTTGGGATTTATATCATCGTGCCGAAACAGTATGATCGTCATCGGAGTGGAATCAAGACTTTTGGCGGTGTATGCTGCGCCTTATTCGGATTGGTTTTGCTTATAAATGGTTTGATTCAGTTGTAAAGATGTGAGAAAGCGAGCTACGGAACTTTTCCGTCGGCTCGCTTTTGTGTTTTAACCGATTCAATATAACTTTATGCAAAGTCTGCTTGACACTTTTTTGCAAAGTTAACTATACTAAAAATGCAAAGTAAGCATTGCAATTATAAAGGAGGCTTACAGTGAAAACAAAAATCCCGGAATTACGCAAACAACGCAAGCTGTCACAAGAAGAACTTGGACTAGCTGTAGGGGTCACTAGACAAACCATCACGTCACTCGAAGTTGGCAAGTATACCGCTTCACTGATTTTGGCGTATAAAATTGCTCGGTATTTCGATCTCTCGATCGAAGAAGTATTCGACTTTAGCGAAGTGGAGGAATAGATCATGGAGAACTTAAGAAAAAAAGTCAAAGCACGGATCAGCCTATTGACCGTATTGATTGTCGTTGTTACTTTGGTGTATATCGCTTTTATGATGTACCGCTCGGAACTGCCGATCTTAAATAGTTTTGCCAAAGGATTTCATTACGGAATTTTCATTGGGCTTGAACTGGTATTAATCGGATTCCTTGTGACCAATATTCGGAGTTTGCGTAGCGAAGAAACGCTCAAAAAGATGCACATTCAAGAAACAGACGAACGAGTAGGTCTGATTATCCAAAAAACCGCGACGACTACAATTTGGATTTTGTTTGCACTACTGGGCATTGCGACGGTCATTGCCGGATTTATGAATGCAGTCATTTTCTTTACGTTGCTCGCGGTATTGCTTGGGACGATGTTTTTGTTTTATGGAGCTTGGGGATATTTTGCGAAGCAGATTTGATTAATACAAAAAGCGTAAATGCCTTTATAAAAAGGAATTTACGCTTTTTTAAATTTTAAGTTTAAAAAGATTTATAAACGTTAAAATAGCAAGTGACCAATGACTAAAGGAGGGTTATAATGGAAATTATTAGTGTGAGAAATCCTCTGAAGATTCTCCTTTTACAATGAATATTTACGAACAGGGACTGATCATCAATCCGTTTATCAATCATGTTTTGGAAGAACAGTTCGGATTTCGGCTACGCCAGCAAGTCTTGGAGGGCTTGGGCTGGAAGATCTACCGGATCTGGTCGCAGGAGTGGTTCAAGAACTGTAGGCATGAGGTAGAGCGATTGAAGTTGTATTTAGAAGAAGAGACAGATCGGGAGATTTATTTGGGGATTTAAAAACTTTCTAAAAAGAGGGTGATTTATCATGAACACTGAGTCTTTAGCAAATCAATATCTTCGCAATATGCTTGATGAAAAAGCTACATTTAAAGAGGGACAGTGGGAATCCATAGAGTCTGTATTACAGAGAAAAAGAACGCTTGTTGTTCAGAAGACCGGCTGGGGAAAAAGTTTGGTGTATTTTCTATCAACGAAAATTTTGAGGGATTCCGGTTCAGGACCGACAGTAGTTATTAGCCCTTTAATGTCTCTCATGCGAAATCAGGTAGACTCTGCCGCTCGTCTTGGTTTACGTTCTGCTTTGATGAATAGTTCATTGGATGCCCAAGAAGTAAAAGAGGTCAAACGCAGGTTGACTCAAGGAGATATTGATATTCTTTTTTTAACTCCTGAGCAATTATCGAAAGAAGCCTTTTTAGAACAAACCCTGCCTTCAATTCGAGATGGTATCGGAATGTTGGTTATAGACGAAGCTCACTGCGTTTCGGATTGGGGACATGACTTCCGCCCGGATTATCGTCTGATTTCTAGAATCGTAAGAGTCTTACCATCCAATTTACCAATTTTAGCGACAACGGCAACCGCAAACAATCGTGTGGTCAAGGACATACAAGAGCAGTTGGGTGCAATGACAGTTGTTCGCGGACCTCTGACCAGAAAATCGCTACGTATCCAAACAATAGTGATGCCCAAAAAAGCAGAGAGACTCGCATGGTTGGCAAATAATCTGAATCAATTTCCTGGTAGCGGAATCGTCTATTGTTCGACAGTTAGCGATTGCGAGCTTGTAGCGCGTTGGTTACGTAACGAAGGAATACCGGCAGAACATTATACGGGACAATTGTCTACAAACGAAAGAATTCATCGAGAAGAGTTGCTGCTTAACAATGAAATTAAAGTTCTTGTTGCCAATGTAGCACTAGGAATGGGCTTCGATAAAGAAGATGTTGGTTTCGTCGTTCATTTTCAAATACCCAATTCGTTGTTGACTTATTATCAGCAGATTGGTCGGGCAGGTCGGAAGCTGGATGAAGCTTATATTGTACTGCTGCATGGAGAAGAAGATGAATCGATCCAACACTATTTTATACGAAAATCTTTTCCTGCACCTGAAGATATGTTGGCGATTGCAAATCTGCTGGAAAATGAGGATGTGCTCACGGATACGGAGATTGCGGCTGGACTAAATTTGTCGGATTCCACAATCCAAAAGTGTCTGAAGTTGCTAGGAATTGATAACTTGGTAGTGAAAGATGGAAGAAAATATTTTAGAACGCTAAATCCTTTTGCGCTTCAGGACGCACGCATTTCCAATGTTGTAAATAATAAAAAGTATGAACTTGAACGGATGAAGTCTTTTGTAACGACAACAGAATGTTTAATGCGATTTGTGATCCGAGAACTGGATGATCCTGCGTCAGGCGACTGTGGGGTTTGCTCAAACTGTGCAGGAAGTTTTGTGAATTCTATGGTTGAAGAAGAAAAAACGATCAAAGCTGAAATTTTCCTGCAACATAGTTATTTCTATTTTGATCAAAGAAAGCAATGGCCAACGAGAGCCGCAATTCCCAAACATCTTCAATGCGAGCCTGGGTTTGCTCTAAGTCGTTATAGCGATAGTGGCTGGGGGCATTTGGTACGTAGCGGCAAGTACCGAGACAACCGGTTCGATGATCGATTGGTCGATGCTTCTACAAATGCTTTGAAAGATTGGCTGTCTAAAAACGCGGGCAAAGACCAATGGATGATTTCTTCTATGCCTTCCTTACGTCGTCCGCATTTGGTCAGAGACTTTGCTGAAAAAGTAGCTCATCAACTAGCTCTGCCTTACGTTGAACTGCTGACTCAGACCAGTTTGCGTCCCGAACAAAAGAAAATGAATAACAGTCAACTTCAAGAACAAAATGTACGGGATTCGCTTAGCTTGAAACCGAGCAATTATCAGGGATATAGTGTAATATTAATTGATGATATGGTGGATTCAAGATGGACATTCACGGTGGCAGGCTTTTTATTGCGAGAATCCGGATATGGACGAATTCTGCCTTTTGCTTTATCTTCGACATCAGAAAGTGGGTGACTTCGTTGGAAAAACTGTCAGATGAGAGCCTATCTATTCTGCTTCTGACCTCTGACCTGTTATATCGAAAAACCAAGGACAAGGAACAAAAACCGTTTACGCCAAGTGAATGGAATAAATTCGCTTCCTTACTTAGAAATTCTTCTTATGCTACTCCAGGCTCGCTTTACGATAAGAATGAAGACGATTTGATTAAAGAATTGTTAATCTCCAAGCCTCTTGCTAAGCGAGTCTGCACATTAATGAAATACGCGGCTGTTATGGCAATCGAAGTCGAAAAGCTTTCAGGTATGGGAATCTGGATTGCGACTCGCGGTGATCGGAATTATCCGCAAAGAGTCAAGCAATTGCTGAAAGAACAGTCGCCGCCTTTCTTTTATGGAGCGGGGGACGGAGAAGTTTTGCGTTCAAGTGCAGTTGGCTTCGTAGGCTCCAGAGACGCAGATTCCAAAAGTATAGAATTCACAAAACGTACGGTTCGCAAAGTGATCGATGAAGGAGCTTCAATCGTATCCGGCGGAGCAAAAGGCATCGATCTTACTTCTCAGAACGAAGCCTTATCTTATGGTGGTAAAGTCGTGGCTTTTGTACATTCGGAGCTGGATATACTTCTTCGAAAAAAAGAAATGCGTAAGAGTATTGTGGAGGGTCAGTTGGTACTGTTGTCGGCAGTACATCCATCCGCAACATTCAAAGGATTTAATGCAATGGCTCGCAACAAATATATTTACACGCATTCCCGAGGAACGGTCGTTGCAGCTTCAGGAACAAAAGGAGGAACTTGGGAGGGGGCCAACGAAAATCTCAAGCACTCTTGGGTTCCTCTTATCGTTCGTGACAGTGAGAATATACCCGAGGGGAATAGGAAGTTGCTTGAAATGGGAGCTTTCAATAGATTAGTTATTCCTTACTCGGATGAGAGTCATCATTCGATCATTGATCTGTTAAAAAATTCGACCACAGTTGAGACCAAAATGCAGGTCAAACAAGCACCGAAAAAAGATATGGATTTATTTTATACAGTTTGGCCCACCATTCAAACTTTAACAAAACAGAATTACTCGTTCTCGGAATTATGCCAAATCCTTAATATTCTTCCTAGTCAATTGGAGTCTTGGTTAGAGCGAGGCAATCAGAAAGTGGCAGATGATGAAGAAAGATTGCTAGAACAGCCGAGTTTGTTTTGAGAAAAAGAACGAAAATAAAGCCGAGCTGGACCCAATGGGTTCAGCTCTTGTTTTTATAGACATTTCTTTGCCTCTATGGTTACACTTAACCTAGACGATTGGCAAAACTCACCCAAAATAGGAGCGGATGCAAAATGGCGTCTCAGAACTTTAATTTTCTTGCAGCGCAATGGGAAGTACTCGATAAAGTCGCCGAAGCGGCGGAACGCAATGTTTATCATGATCCGAATACAGCAATTTCGAAAATCCGCACTTTTGCAGAAACGATTGCCAAATACATAACGGCTTTTGAACAAATTCAAGAAGTCGGTGTCGTCAATCAGAACGAACGGCTTCGAAAATTGAAAAATGAACAGATTGTTCCTTTTGAAATGATCAATCTGTTTCATACGATAAGATCTAAAGGCAACAGTGCTACACATAATCCTGATTACGGCACCGATAGAGAAGCGACGACTCTTCTTCAAATGGCTTTTCGAATTGCAGTGTGGTTTATGGAAGTTTACGGAGACTACCATTTCAAAGCTCCTGCGTATATAGAGCCAGCGCGAGATTCGATAATTACCGAATTTGAATTAGAGCAGATTACGCAAAGTTACGAAGATAAACTGCTGCAAATGGAGCGTGAACTGGAACTTGTTCGTGCAGCGCAAGTTGAAGTGAGCAGTACGGATAAAGACCGCAGAAGACGTATAGGTCAACGGATCGGAAGCAATTTGCAACTGACTGAACGGGAAACCCGCGTGCTTATCGACGAGCAGCTTCGAGACGCAGGTTGGGAAGCGGATACGGAACGATTGCGTTATGCGCATGGAAGCAGACCGAAAAAAGGAGAAAATCTGGCGATTGCGGAGTGGCCTTTGAAAAAAGGAAATGCTGATTATGCTTTATTTGTAGGGTTGAAGTTAATAGGCTTAGTCGAAGCGAAAAAGGTAAGCAAAGATATTCCGTCGGATATCGAACAGGCCAAGCAGTATGCAAGACTGGTTGTTCAACGGGGCGACGAACAAATTATGGAGCCGTGGGGCGATTACTTCGTTCCGTTTCTTTTTTCAACTAACGGTCGTCCGTACCTCAAGCAACTGAAACAGAAATCGGGAATTTGGTTCCTTGATGCTCGCAAATCGACCAATCACCCGCAAGCTTTGCAAGGATGGATCAGTCCAGATGGATTGACACAGCGTTTGGAACAGAACATCGAACAGGCAGAGCAGGCGCTAAAAGATGAAAATTTCGACTATCTGCGTCTTCGTCCTTATCAGCAGACAGCTATACAGCGAGTCGAAGAAGCAATTGCAGAGGATCAGCGCAACGTGCTGGTCACGATGGCCACCGGAACAGGCAAGACGCGTATGGCAATCGGATTGATCTACCGATTGATCAAGTCCAAGCGTTTCAATCGTATTTTATTCCTTGTCGACCGAGAAGCGCTGGGTGAACAGGCGGAAGCAGCGTTCAAAGACAGCAAGCTTGAGAGCCAACATACTTTTACAGAAATTTATGAATTGAAGTCTCTTAAGGACAAGAAACCGAACTCCGAAACAAAGGTGCAAATCGCGACTGTACAGGGCATGATGAAAAGACTATTTTTCGGAAGTTCGGATGGTGATCGTCCTACCGTCGATCAGTATGACTGCATCATTGTCGACGAAGCGCATCGCGGCTATACGTTAGACAAAGAAATGAGCGATTTGGAACTGGAGATCCGGGATCAAAACGATTACGTAAGCAAATATCGCCAAGTCATCGAATATTTTGATGCCGTCAAGATCGGTCTTACGGCGACGCCTGCGCTACATACGACAGAAATCTTCGGACGGGCTGTTTATACGTATACGTACACAGAAGCAGTCATTGAAGGGTATTTGATCGATCACGAACCGCCTTACCAGTTTGAGACCAAGCTTAAGCAAAATGGCATTAAGTTTGAAAAAGGAAAAGAAGTCGAAGTCTACGATACAGTATCCCGAACGCTTTCCCACGAAATGATGGAAGATGAAGTAAATATCGAAGTGGCAAAATTCAATACGAAGGTGGTCACTGACAGCTTCAACCAAGTTGTGATCGACGAACTGGTCAACTATATCTCGCCCGACGACGATGGTAAAACTCTGATTTTTGCTGCTACAGACGATCATGCGGATAAAGTCGTCGATATGCTAAAAAAGAAATTCGACGAGTTGTACGGTAGTGTCGAAGACAATGCGATCATGAAAATTACAGGTTCCATCAAAGATCCGATGGATGCGATCAGACGCTTTAAAAATGAGCGGTTGCCGGTGATCGCCGTTACGGTAGATCTGCTCACCACCGGGATCGACGTGCCGGAAATTACGAATCTGGTCTTCCTGCGCCGGGTGAAATCGCGTATACTATTCGAACAGATGCTCGGTCGGGCGACCCGGCAGTGCGATCGGATCGGTAAAGATCATTTCAATATCTTCGACGCGGTCGGCATTTACGAAGCATTGAAAGATTACACGGATATGAAACCGGTAGCCGCTAACCCATCGACAACGGTCACGCAGTTAGTAGACGAGCTGGAACGCCTGACAACCGATGAGCATTTGAACAAACATAAAGAACAGATTCTGGCCAAGCTGCAACGGAAAAAGCGGCACTTTACGTTGACTCGCGAACAGAACTTCGAAGCACTATCGGATGGACGGAGTGTCAAGGAGTTTGCGGAATGGGTAGACAGCATTGCTCCTCAAGATCTGGCCCGCGAGCTGAAACCTTACGCTTCCTTGTTCAAGTACTTGGATGAGAACAAAGACGGAGAGAACAAGCTAATGATCTCCCACGCACCGGATGAAATGTTGGAAGTTACTCGGGGGTATGGCAATGCCGAGAAACCGGAAGACTATCTGAACGGTTTCAGTACGTTTATCCGTGATAATCTGAATAAAATTCCGGCTCTTATGCTGATTTGCGAACGACCTTCCGACTTGACACGGGAAGAATTGCGCAAGTTACGTCTGGAATTGGATCAAGCAGGCTATAAGGAGAAAAGTCTGCAAACAGCCTGGAGAGAAACGAAAAACGAAGATATCGCAGCCGATATCATTGCGTTTATTCGTCAGCAGGCATTGGGCGATCCGCTGGTCAGTCAACAGGAGCGAGTTCAGCGCGCGATGCAGAAAGTGTATGCCATGAAAGTATGGCCGCCTATGCAGAAAAAATGGTTGGAACGGATTGAAAAACAGCTCCTATTTGAGCCGGTACTCGGACCGAATATCGAGCAGGCATTCCAATATGAACCGTTTACGAGTCATGGCGGCGCCAAACAGTTGGACAAGATCTTCAGCGGACAATTGCCGGAGATCGTCAAAGCAATCAACAAGAATCTATACAGCTATACGAAGAAGGAGCAAGCTTAAATGAATAACCGCGAAATCGTACAAAAACTTTGGAATCTTTGCCATGTTCTTCGGGACGACGGCATCACGTATCATCAGTATGTAACGGAATTGACTTACCTGCTGTTTTTGAAAATGATGAAAGAAACAGGTTCGGATTATATTGTGCCGGAAAAATACCGTTGGGAACAGCTTGTTGCCAAGGACGGTATCGAGTTGAAGAACTTTTATAAATTGCTTCTGCTCGAATTAGGCCAAGCAGAGAACGAATTGCTCAAAGAAATTTATACGGATGCGACCACTTATATCAGCGAGCCGAAAAATCTGGAGAAGATCGTAAAGTCGATCGATGCGCTGGATTGGTACAGTGCCAAGCAGGAAGGGTTGGGCGATCTGTATGAAGGTTTGCTTGAGAAAAATGCGAGTGAATTGAAATCGGGAGCGGGGCAATACTTCACGCCTCGTGTCCTGATTGATATCATTGTCAAATTAATCAAGCCGCAGGCGGGCGAGCGCGTCCATGATCCGGCAGCCGGAACGTTCGGCTTCATGATTGCGGCGGATCAATATGTCAAAAGCCAAACGGACGAGTATACGGATCTGCCTGAGGTGGATGTGAAATTCCAAAAGTACCAAGCCTTTTCCGGAGTGGAACTGGTAAAAGATACCCATCGACTGGCGATCATGAATTCGCTGCTGCATGATATTCACGGCGAGTTGCTACTTGGCGATACGCTATCCACTTTGGGTGAACATATGCGCGATTACGATGTCATTATCACGAATCCACCGTTCGGCACAAAAAAAGGCGGCGAGCGAATTACGCGTACTGATTTCACTTTTACGACATCTAATAAGCAGCTTAACTTCCTGCAACATATCTACCGTGGTTTGAAAGCAAACGGTAAAGCGCGAGCCGCTGTTGTGCTGCCGGATAACGTTTTGTTCGAAGGTGGAGTAGGCGCACAGATTCGGCGTGACCTGATGGACAAGTGCAATCTGCATACGATTTTGCGTTTGCCTACCGGCATTTTTTATGCGCAGGGTGTAAAAACGAATGTGTTGTTCTTTACGCGAGAGAAGAGTGATATCGGAAGTACGAAAGAAGTCTGGGTCTACGATATGCGAACCAATATGCCTTCGTTCGGCAAAAGGACTCCTTTTACCGAGGCTTATTTTGATGGGTTCATTGCGGCATATGAGGCGGAAGATCGGCAAGCCGTGCAAGATGAGCGATGGAATGTGTTTACGCGTGAAGAGATATTGAAGAAAAACGACAGTCTGGATATCGGTTTGATCGCGGATGAATCGTTGTCGATCTACGATAATCTACCGGACCCGATCGAGTCGGCGGAAGAAGCGGTCGGTAAGCTGGAACAAGCGATTCTGCTGCTGAATGAAGTGATTGGCGAGTTGAAAGCGGCGGAAGGTGTTGTGGAAGTGGAAGAAGGGCTTGTTTATGAGACGACTGAACAAGAACCCGAGCTGCTGAGAGTAGCGGAGAGCGGCGAGGGATATTTGAAATGAATAAAGTGAAGAAGAAAGGGAAGAGTTTGGAGGAACTATTGGAAGAGGCATTGGTTCCTGTGGAGGAGCAGCCCTATGAGGTGCCGGGGAATTGGGTTTGGGTGAAGTTATCGCCTGGTTATAGTTTATGCTTAGATAAGTATAGAAAGCCTATCAATTCATCTGAAAGAGCTTCAAGAATAGGAATAGTTCCTTACTATGGGGCAACAGGTCAAGTGGGCTGGATTGATGATTATCTTACTGACGAAGAACTGGTGTTGTTAGGAGAAGATGGGGCACCCTTTTTTGATCCTTTAAAATCGAAAGCTTATTTGATTCAGGGAAAATCTTGGGTTAACAATCATGCACATATTTTGAAGTCTAACTATGGTAGTTTAGGTAATATATATATGCTTCATTATTTAAATCAATTCAATTTTAATGGATATGTTAGTGGATCAACTAGGTTAAAACTTACTCAAAAAAAAATGTCAGAGATACCGATTCCATTGCCGCCGCTCACTGAACAAAAAAGAATCGCCAATAAAATCGAATCTCTCTTTGCCAAAATTGACGAAGCCAAGCAACTGATCGAGGAAGCTAAAGAATCTTTCGAACTTCGGCAGGCGGCTATTTTGGATAAGGCTTTTCGGGGGGAACTGACACGAGATTGGCATCAAAAACATGCCAATGTAGAATCTGATTTTCAACGAAAACCAAACAATACTGCTTCGCTACCATGGAAAATGGTTGATATTGAATCAATAGCAAAAAAGGAAAAGTATTCTGTGGCGATCGGTCCATTTGGAAGTAACTTGAAAGTTACAGATTATAGTTCCTCAGGCGTTCCCCTTGTATTTGTTAGAAATATTCGGAGTTTTAAATATGATCTCGATCAAAAGTTTGTGTCGATAGAAAAAGCGGAAACTTTGCTTCCTCATATTATAGAATCTAACGATATATTGATAACTAAAATGGGTGATCCTCCTGGAGATGCTGACATATACCCAGTAGGCTTACCTAAAGCAATTATTACATCAGATTGCATTAAATTGAAAGTTGATGAAGAAGTAATCATTAATGAATTTGTCTTATACGCCATTCGGTCGCCTTTCTTTCAAAAACAAATAAGAGAGAAAAGTAAAGGTGTAGCTCAACAGAAAATCAGCTTGGACTCCTTTAAAAAGATGAAAATTTACTTACCTCCTATTTCAGAACAACTTGTGATTGTAAACTTGCTTAGAAATAGCTTTGAGTCTATGCAGCAAGAAAGTGAACTACTTCAACAAATAGGTGAAGAAATCGATAACCTCAGACAATCTATCCTCCAAAAAGCTTTCCGTGGAGAGTTAGGCACTAACGATCCTACCGAAGAATCGGCAATCGAACTTTTAAAAGAAAACTTGAACAATCAGCTTAACTAAATAAGTATGGATACAAAAAGCGGAAAGAGGAAACTTCTCTTTTCCGCTTTTATTTTTGGAATTCGACAATAAAACTATATATAGAAAAATTAAAGGGAACATACGTTTCTTTTCGTCTATATATGGTTATAACTTACTTGGGAGGTGAAAAAGATGGCGAAAAAAAGTAGCAGCAAAGTTTCTTCCCCGAAAATGTCGAAACTGGCTTCCAAAGTCCTGCAAAGCAAGTCTTCCAGCAAAAAAGCAAAATCTTTAGCTGGATCTGTTTTATCTCAATCCAAGTAATCTGACTGTTCAAAAGGAGAACTAACAATGTCGCTTCGCACAATCAGTTTAAACATCAACCGCATTCAGAACAACATCACAGATTTAAACAAGAAGATAGGCGAGCACAAAAAGAAAGAAGCGGATGCTCAATCCAAAATTGTGAGCATCCGCAAATCAATCGGTAAAAATATTAGCGAGAGTTCCTTAAAAAATAAACAGTCACAGATTGCCAAGCAAGAAGAGAAAGCAGCTAAAGCAAGCGCAAGTGTAGCTGATCTGCAAAAGAGACTTTCGGTAAAAATGACGTCTTTGTATAAATACCAGAATGATATGAATAAAGAAAAAGAACGTGAAGAAAAAAAGCTCGACCGACTACAGCAGCGTAGAGACCAGGAGAGTGATCAGCTTCGTGAAAGATTACATGAAGAGATCCAATCTATGAAAGAAGAGCGAAATGTCACATTGACGCAAAGTGATACAGATTCATTTATAGAGAAACAGTACGATTTCTTTATTTCGCACGCCAGTGAAGACAAAGAAGAATTTGTAAAGCCTTTAGTTTATGAATTAAAAAAACGAGGATTCGAAGTCTGGTATGATGCGCATACCATAAAGCTTGGAGACAGTTTACGACAGATGATCGATCGAGGATTAGCAAATGCGAAATACGGTATTGTAGTACTTTCCCCATGGTTTTTCAAAAAGAATTGGACTCAGTTTGAATTGGATGGGTTGGTGAGCCGTGAAATGGAAGGTTCAAAGGTGATTCTCCCAATCTGGCATAAAATCTCGAAAGACGAAGTGATGAAACAAAGCCCGCTATTGGCTGGCAAAAAAGCAGCGAACACAACTGATATGACAATTGTAGAAATTGCTAACCAATTGGAAGAAGTTTTAGGTGATTAAAATTCCGAATCAAAAAACGCGTCCAGCAGCCAGATCGGGCACTTAGACGCGTTTATACATAAAAATAGTCGATTACATACACATTACTTGGCTTCCAATAAACCCTTCAAAAAACCAGGCGTTTTATACTCTGTCGGCTTTTGATAAAGCAGCTTGGATTTATGCCGAACCGGCTGCGAGAATTTCACTTTTCCCAAGCGTACATGCACACGAAGCATCCTCTTTTTTTGAGAACACCAGCTGTCCAACTTTATGAGATTACGATTTTTTGATCTTCGTATCATGCTTCATTCCCTCCTGGTATTCCCTAATGTTTGATCTATTATATAATACCTATAGCCAGATATCATCAACATAAGCTCCACCCTTCCCAGGAGGTCCCATGTTACAACCCGACACCATTACATACCTACTCACCACCATCGACACCCACCGCAAATCCAACATCGACCTAACCGAATTGCAGTCTGCTATCGCAGGCCAACCTATCGACTATGCCTCTTTCGCCGAAGCTTTGCTCCAACTGGAACAAATCGGCCTTTTAGTCCCGGTCCAATCGCACGGACGCAATGGACGCACGCCGTCGCTTGCTTACCGCTATCGAATCGACCGGCAGAAGCTTCGGCGCGATCAGGTAGCGGTCATCCAGGCTGCCGCGCATACCTTACATTCGGCGATTAAACTGGATGTTTACTATAAACGAACCCCAGCGGAATGGGAGACCGACCTGCCCCGAATCCGCCAGATCGACCGCTATCTCAGCGAACAAGGTCTGCCGGAAACGGAGATCACCGCTCCCGAGCGCAGCTTCGTGTTGACCGGAGACGAGAAGTGGATCGACGAACAAGGCGGGCGGGAACTGCTGGAGAAACTTGGACTATGGGCATCTATGCGAATCATCTCGGCAAGTGACCCGCTAATGCTGGCGATCCACCCGAGTCTTTTTAGCGATCCGTTCGCTTGCGAAGATCGTTCACCCACCGCAAGGCATCTCATCGTAGAAAATAAAGCAACCTTCCATGCGCTGCTAAGCGGCATAGAGCGGCTACCTTTTTCCACTCTAATCTACGGCTCCGGCAGCAAGATCATCGGCAATTTGCAGATGTTCGATAAACAGGTCCCGCTGCCGAATTCCTCCCACACTTTTTATTATTTTGGCGATCTCGATTGGGAAGGGATTCGGATCTGGCATAGCTTGAACGAGCGATATAACAATATTAGGCCTGCGGTTCCTTTTTACATAGCGGCATTAGAACACGAAGCGGTATCCGGCAAAACTAACCAACGCCAGAACCCGATTGCATTAAGCATTTTTTTGCAGCATCTGCCTGAGCAAGCCGCCCGAAAGCTGAATGATCTGCTGAATCAAGGCTGTTATATCCCGCAGGAAGTGCTATCCTCGGAAGAACTGCATCGCATAGGAAGGATGTCGGTATGGAACGAAATATAGAACCGGAATCGACCTCGCAGCGGGAACGGATCGCGGCGGACGTCGATGTTAACGCAGTGCTGGCCGATTTTCCAATGCGGATGGACAAGCTCGCCTTGTTCGACCCGTTGTTTGAGCTGGGACGTCAGCGCAAAACCGATCTCGATGGCAAGCCGATTGCCATGATGGAGCTCGGTTTGCTGACGCTTTTATTTTTTTTCGAAAAAAAGCTGCTGCGCAGTCGTAAGACCAGCGCCAGGGAACATGAACAGTTTCTGACCGAAGCGACTCAAGGACTTTATCGTCTGGAAGCTACGGATGTCAAAGACATCGTGAATCTCATCATCCGCGTATTCCGCCCGGCAGATGGACTGGGGCATCAGTTTGCTTTTTTTGATCTGAGTACCGGAGAGACGCGCACGGCGCGCACTTCTATTCTCAAAGCCGACGGCCACGACTCTCAGACGGTTACGCAGTATTACACGCTGGACGAAGACGGTTTGGAACTTGTTTTTGCGACCAAAGAATTTTATCTGGAATTCCAGCTTTCGATCCATCAGCTTCTGCTGCGCAAACAATTGGAGAAAGGCGAATTTCAAGGTGCGCTGCGCCAGATCGACGAGATGCATATCGATGTAGATACGTTGCGCGAGCGCATAACCCGCATTGAGAGCGAGATTAAGCGAAGTATCGTATCCGAAGACACGTTTCAACGGTACAAAAATTTGCTGGAAGATATCGATCTGCGCCTGAACCGGGAAAGCGAAGAATTTAAAGAACTGTTGGAGTTTGTCAGAGAAACGAGAGAGCGCATTTATGCGGATCGCGAACTGCCGCGTCATCAGAAAGCGTACGAGTTGATTGTGCGGATCGCGGTTGAGTTGGAAGGCGTCCATCACGAACATACCCGATTGCTTCAACAGAGTTACGAACTGGGCAACCAGGCGCTTCGAGCAGCCAAAGAATCGATGTATTACACCGGAATGAATGCTTTTAGCTTCGAGCATGAAGTTGGCGCATTTATCTTCGGTAAACTGCTCCCGCCTGACAGTATGGAGGGTGTTATTGCGCCGTTCATCGGATTGGAGCAGGCAGAACTATGGTCGCCGCTCACCGTGTTTGCTCAGCAGCAGGTATCTGGACGTGGCGAAGAATTCGGTGCACAGCAGACTTTTATGGAGATGGACGAAGCGGAGGAGCAGGCTTTTGCCAAGCAGCGTCGAACGGAAATCACCATGATCATCCGTCATCTGATGAACTTTTTCGATGAAAAGAATCGTGAACAAGTAGAGTTGGAATCCTTTATCGAATGGCTGCGCGAGAAGGGAGAAGCGGAATTGCTGAGCAGCCGGGGATTCTATGAATGCTGGCTGATCCTGCATCAACGTAGTCCGATCTCGCATACGGGTTGGAGCGATTCAGGCGGCGAAAATCGTGGAACGGGAGGACTTCAAGAAGCGATCGCAGAAGAACTTCAAGGGCGGGCGTTGAACGTGACGGAAATCGGGAAGGTGATACGCGTGACGCCTCGCTACGAAATCCAGAATATGCGGATCGAACGAACGGAGGACGAAGATGCAGTTTGACGAACAAGAGATTATGAAGGCATTTCGCATTTATGTGGAGCTCGCCAGATCGGGACGTACCGAAGGGGAACATTTGAAGCTGTACGAAAACGATGACCGGATTCGCGGATTGGTGGATCAGTATGCGGCAGAATCGGAATGTACGGTGATTGCGGCGGGCGAACGCTTGATGCTGATTCCGCTCGCCCGGCTTTCGCCTTTTCATATCAGCAACGATACGTTGAAACGAAAATACTTGAAAGCCGGTGCGCTGAACGCCGATCTGTATCTGCTGTATGTGGCGGTGATCGTCTGGATCGGAGCTTTTTACGATAGCTATCAGATGCCTGAGCCGATTCGACGTTTTTTGCCGATTGACGAATGGTTGAATCTGATGCGCGACAAGATGGAAGGCATCAAGGAACGCGGCGAAGAGCAATTGGAGCAGCAGAGCCAGGATTACGGGTATCGGTGGAACGAGATCGTCAAGCGCTGGGACGCCATCGACGATATCAAGGAAGGCGCCAAGCGTCAGAGCGGACAAACGAATAGCCGATTAAGTTTTCTAGACAGCGTGCGCCGATTTTTGCTGGATCAGGAGCTGGCTTTGGAAGTCGGCGTGAACGAGCTGGGATTGACTGAAAAAACGAAAATCGTGGTTCAGCGTTACTTTATGGAGACGGAATACAACCGGGGCATTTTGGAGTTTTTGTACGGCTATGCCGCCCCGAGCGCACAGGAGGAAGACAGCGATGCCAGCAATTTCTAAAATACGCTTCACCAACGTGGTATATGAGGCAGGAGCCAAGCGTTATAACGATTCAACCTTTTTCTTCGACGGACATAACAGTGCGATCGTATTGGAAAATGGAGGCGGCAAAACCGTATTCATTCAGGCGGCGCTGCAAGCGGTCATTCCGCACACCGATCTGGCCGGACGTAAAATGCGCGAGACGCTTCAGCTTGAAAATGGTCCGGCGCATATTGCAATTGAATGGTTGCTCGCTGATAAGCCGCGCCGCCGTTATGCCGTGACTTGTGTGACTCTTTTTATGAACTCGGGCAGTCTGGATTCTTATCGGTATGTGTATGAATATGGCGATCAAGACGAACACGGCATTGAGAATCTGCCTTTTATCCAAACGACGGAGAGAGGCATTCGCGCAAGCGACAAAGGCGAAATGCAAGACTATTACCAGTCGATGGTTCAGCGCTTCAAGACCCAGGCTCAGCAGTTCGACAAGATCGGTGAGTATCGGCATTATTTGGAGCATCAGCTTCAGATTGTCGCCACGGAATGGGAAGCGGTCGTCAAGATCAATTCGAACGAAGGCGGCGTGGAAGCTTTTTTTGAAGAATGCAAAACGACGTCTCATTTGGTAGATCGACTGCTCATTCCGACAATTGAAACTTCGATGCAGGGGTATGATCAGAAAGGGTTTGCGAATTTATTTCAGGCGCAGCGCGACGGCTTTAAGCAGTACCGGGAATTAAAGTTGAAAATCGAGACGAATGAGCGGATTATCGAGCAGTTGGAACGTTATGTGCAGGACTTCGCGATGTACAACGAGCAGAAAAAGATCTATCTCCAATTGCGAAAATCAGCGTTTGCTGCGTGGACATATGTCCAACAAGCCGAAGCGAATCATCGGGAGCGAATGAACGAGCTGGAGCGTCATCAGACAAAGTTGGGTGCAGAAAAAGAGTCTTTGGAGCGTGAACGTCAGTCTCTTCAAATCGCACTCGAGCAAGAAAAGTCAGAAGCATTACGCACCGTTTTGTCAGAAGTGGAAGAAGAGATCGAGCAGCAGCAGGAACGTCTGGCTATTCGCGAAAGCGAGCAGGCTTCCATTCTATATGCACAGAGTCGGGAAAAAGGGCGTGAAGCCGAGCAGAAACAGGCTTTTGCGGAATCGGCATTGGCCCGGATCGACCTGACGGAAGACGAAGTGGAACTTGAACAGTCCTGGATCGAAAACAGTCGTCAATTGAAGTTTGTATGGGGCAGTGGAGAACAGCGACTTATCGAACAGCAGCAGCGCGAACAAGAAGAATTGGAGCAGATCAAGCTTCAGCTTCACCGAACGAATCAGGAGTCTACTGAACAAAATCAAATCTTGGGTACATGGAAACAAGAGGATGCGCGGCTAGAAGAAAATATTAAAAATTTCCGCCTCCGCCTTCATGAACTGTCCCGTGCGATTTTGGATAATCCTATGACCGAATCTGTTGAAGATCGATTGCCGATCTGGCGCGAAGAGCATCATCGGTTGGAACAGGCATTGTTGACCGCTCACGCGAAGATGGCCGAGCTGGAGCAGCGTAAAGAACGGTTGCGCAGATTGTTGGAAGACGGGCGAACCGAACTCGGCGAGACTAAAGAGGAACTCGCCCTTCTGCGCTCCGAATATCAACGGTATGAACAAGACCATGATGATGTGCGTCTTCGTTTAGCCGAACTTCGTCCGCAATGGGCGAGATTGATCTCAATTCCGGAAAAAGAGCAGTCGATTCGGCAACGGATTTCGCAAGAGATCCCGATCAAAGAAGCAGAAAAAGCCGACTTGTATCGACAAGAACGGTTGGCCCGGCGCCATATCGACGATTACGGCGAGCAGGAGACATTCTTCGCTGATCCGTATGCGGCGCAACTGCTGCACAGATGGAGCGGACAGTTCTCGTTACTTCAGTCCGGTGTCGATTATGTCCAGCAGCACGGGAGCATTGAGTTTGACCGTCTTTGGGCACTGACGTTAATCACGACGGAAGCCGAACGTGAGAAGCTGCAAAACAAAGTCCGGCAGGCGGCAGATCATCTTCAATTCCCGATTCGTGTGCTGAGCACCGATGAAGCCCGAGATTTGCACCGTGGAGTAGGCAATTTGCAAGATGAACACTGGATAGAGCCTTCTCTATGGCATTCAATCGAAGACCCTACAGCTTTTGAGGCATGGAAAAATGAAGCGGCCGAGCAAGCAGCTTACGCAGAGCGAGCACGCATATCCAAAGAACGGGAGCTTCAGCTATGGAACGAAGCCGAGCGTCAATTAAACGTGCTGTTGCATCGTTACCCAGCCGAAGCGCGTCATGCTTCCGAGCTGCGTCGCAGCGAGCTCGCAGACCGTCAACAAAAATTGACGGACCGGATTGCTGCACAAACACGCGATGAAAGTCAAAATGAACACGAACAAAAAGAACTGCAAATCCGGCAGGAGCTGTCCAGACAACAAACGAAAGACCTGGAATACCGAATGGATCAGGGAGCCCAGTATGTGACGCTTAAAGGTAAAACGGTCGAAGCTGAACAGGAACGAAGGGAATTATCGGTTAAGCTGAAGCAGCAGGAGCAGGCATTGGAAGAAACGCGTCGTCGCATCTTGGAGCGGCAAGACGAGCAAAGAGAAGCCGAACGGCGAGTAAACAGCGTAACTCATGAGCTGAAGCATTGGCGGGAAGAAGACCTGTATATCGCGGTCATCGCCGAACAACCGCTGCAAAACGAGTTCACGTTGGAGACGCTGAAAGCCGTTCGGCAAGAGCTGGGACGACGGCGTGACCATATCGCTTCTTCGCGTAGTGAGTTGGAGCGGGAGATTGAGCGTTGCCGAACGAATCGGGCAGAAGCGGATCAGGCCATGAAGCAGATACTTCAACAATATCCGAACTTGGATCGGATGTTTGACCTTCCTTCTCGTGCGGCTGAACGTCTGGAAACGTTATGGATCGATATGGATATGTTGAAGTCCAAGTTAAGTAAACTGAATCTGGAGAAAAATCGGAGAAACGAAGAGTATCAGCAGCAGGTCGGGTTATTGAATGGGGAGCAAAGTCGGTATGCGAAGCAATTCGACGGAGAGCCGCCAATAAAGTTCCTCGAATCATTAAGCCGGATCGCCGAGCGGGTCGAAGAAGAGAACAAACGCCTGACAAAAGAAGAACAGCGGCTGGAAGAGTTGATGCAGGCGGCTCGGAAGCAATACAAAGGGTTGGAAAAAGCCCGTGAAGTATGGCTGCGCTATCTGGTTGTGCATCAGCTTCAAGATCCAGCGTTGAAAATCGACTATACTCCGCTAACGCTGTCTGAACAAAATGATTGGTTGTATGCGATGCGCGAGCGCAGCGAGCAAACGGTGAGCCAACTTGAGGCGCAAAAGCAAAAAGTGGACGAAGAAAAGCGCAAAGTAACCACAAGTCAAAAACGCTTTGTCGATTTCTGCGATCGACATGTCCCAGACCTCAAACAAAGTCAGATGGCCAAGAACGGAATCGCCGAAAAGCAAGAATATACCGAACTCCGGGAATTCGAACACCTGCTTAAACAAAACCTGCTGCGTGCCAATCAAGTAGCTGAGACGCATATGCAAGCCGAAGATAAAAAGCTCCAGCATTATATCACGCATATTCACGATCATATCAAACAGCTTACGCAAGAACTTGGTGAAATTCCGAAAAAGACCCGAGTCAAAACAAGCGAAGGCAGCAAAGAAATTTATGCGTTTCGCATCCCTCAATGGGACGAAAAGCTTGCACGTGAAAATATTCAAAATCATATCGATTGGATCGGACGTCAATTGGATGGAGCCAAATACGTAGATGAGAGCGGAGAAGCCCAAGATGCAATCGTGCGAAAAGATCTGGAAAGATGGCTTGATTCCCGGCAGCTACTGCTCAAAGTGCTGGGCGAGAACGCTGTTCGGATTCAATGTCGTAAGGTTGGGAACGATAATCGGGTCACTTCGGCATCTTACAGTTGGGAAACATCGAACTCCTGGTCCGGCGGGGAACGATGGAGCAAAAACATGGCGCTTTTCCTGGGTTTGCTCAACTATGTAGCCGAGAAGCGTCAGCCGATTCAAAGCAAAATGGCCAGACACCGGTCCGTCATTCTCGATAATCCGTTCGGCAAAGCTTCCAGCGAACATGTACTGAGTCCCGTTTTTTATATTGCCGAGCAATTGGGCTTCCAGATCATTGCGTTGACGGCGCATGCCGAAGGCAAGTTTCTGCACGATTATTTTCCGGTCTTATATAGCTGCCGATTGAGAAGTGCGTCAGGAGATTCGAGTAAACAGATTGTGGATATTCGGCAAAATATGAATCAGGCTTATTTCCGCGATCTTGAACCGGAAGTGATAGCCTATTTAGGCGAGACGAAGCAGATTGAACTTTTTTGAATATCTAATATGAAAGGAATTTAATATGAAAAAAATTATTTCTATGATCATTATTACACTATTAGCGATCAGTGTCTTAGTCGCTTGCGAGAATAAATCGGAGCCTGAGTCTCAAGAAGTTGTTGCGGCTCAAGCTCAAGAACCTGCGTCTACTCAAGAAGCTGCACCTGCAAGCGAAGAACCGAAAAAAGAACCTACGATTCATACCGGTGTGCATGTCGATTGGGATGCGGTGAACAGCCCTCTATGGAATGAAGACATCGAAAATAAGTTGAAAGCAACGCTTAACGCGATCGCGGAGCAAGATGACAAGAAGTTAAATGAAGAAATTATTCCTGATTCTAACGGTGCGTTCGATTATATACTTCAAAATCAATATGACTTCAAAAAAGTATCGGATGTCAGAGAAGACCACGGCAAAGTTCTGGTGAAAGTAGATCATGATGTGCTGATGCCAGGAAGCGATGAGATTCAAAGCGGAGGGAACTATTATTATTTCGAAAAAGATGCTGATGATCAATGGCAGTTGGTCGCAATCGATTAAAAGGAGCTAAAAATAAACGGGTTAAAAGTCTTTCTTCGACATGAAGAAGGGCTTTTTTTCGATTCGGGGGGGCTTTATTGGTTTAAAGGAGAAAGAACCATATCCCCTGACGAATCGCCGTACATAATCACTTGCACATCTTAAGAGGAGGCATTCCTATGGAAAACAAACGTTCAGATCGTAGACAAGAAAAGCCAAAGTCCAGAAAAAAGTTACCGCTCACCGTATTAGCCGGTGTAGTCGTAGTCGGGGGCGCTTACGCGATTCCGCATCTTTGGTCCAATTCATCTGATTCTCAAACGACCACGACATTCAACGAATCATCTGATTCGTCTGATTACATTAAAGATACAGATTCCGTCTCGCCGAAGTCTGAATCTGAACCTTCTGTAACGCCCGAAGTCGCGGAAAAGGTAACTCAGACCTCTACAACTCCGGCAATGACTGCTTCTGGATCGAACACGAAGTCTGTAACTCTAGTAGGCGATGCAGAAGTGATCACGCCTGCACTTTCGGTAAATCCGAAAAATTCTTCGCTCGCGGCTACACGTTCGGCACTGATCGATCTCGAAGTGATGGCGCTCCAAACGACCCAGCACTTTTCGCTTCCCACATCAGAAAAAGCTTCGGTTCAACTTTCTGACACGCTGAATCGCGCCGTTGAAGTATTGGCTGATCCTGATGCGCCTGCCGATCGAATCTATTCGACTTCGCGCAAATTGGAAGAAGCGCTTGACCGTTATAACGGCGAAGCGATCAGCAATGCGAATGAAGTGAAGACGATGTTAGCGAAAACGAAAAGCAACACGACCAACGACCAAGTCGGTGCAATCGTTCTTCAAGGTATCGCCGAAGCCCAAAACAAGCTATCCGCAGATTCGACAAAAGACGGTGCGCTTTCTGCATACAAGCAATTCTTACTACGAGAGTCGGAAGCGAATGATCGTACAACTTTCCGCGCATCCGACTATACTTCGGTGCTCAAGCAGTACGAAGCTAATATCGAAGCACGCACCGAGAACATTGACGAAGATGTAGTCGAACATTTACGCAGTGCATACGATACTTCTTCCACGGCTCTTCAAGCTATTTTAGGTCGCGCTTCTGGAAAAAACGAACTGGATGCCGCGCAATCCGGTGTCGAGAATACGTATGCCGCATTAAGCGAAGGTCTGACATTAGCAACCGATATGAAGTCAGCCGAGCCTTTGCTTGATTCACCGGTGGGTAAAGAAAAAGGTCAATACGGTGCTTCATCGATCGGTACACTCAAAAGAGCGATCGGCAAAGCCGAACGTGCGCTAGAGACATCGACCACAGCGCAGCAGGTAAAAGAAGCACGTTCAGAGTTCGAAGCAGCAGTCTCTGTATTTAAAAGCAGCCGCAATTCGTAAGGTTAAATCTTTATGAGTGAGTCAGAAGTGAAAAAGTAAAAAGGAGGGAGCATCGGCATCAGCCTGTGCATTCCCTCCTTTTTATTTTGCACATGTACAGCATACGCTTAATTATACGTTAATTTGTTGCTCCGCTAATAATGCCCCAACGGCTTCATCCAATGACATCAGAACCTGTTCATCGCCGTTATATCGCCGTACGTTTACACTACCGGATTCCCGTTCTTTTTCCCCGACTACGAACACATAAGGCACTTTGTCCTGCTGCGCGGCTCGCATCTTATAACCGAGCTTATTTCCGCTGACGTCTGCTTCCACGCGAATCCCGGCATCTCGCAGGATTTTTCGCACTTCGAACGCATAATCGTCATAATGAGCAGATACCGGTAGCACACGAACCTGAATCGGAGCCAGCCACAGTGGGAAAGCACCTGCATAATGTTCGATCAAGATCCCGATAAATCGGTCAATCGATCCGTAGATCGCGCGATGAATAACGACCGGTCGATGTTTTCCGCCGTCTTCGCCTACATACGACAGATCGAACTTCTCCGGCATTTGGAAATCAAGCTGGATTGTGCCGCACTGCCAACTACGTCCAAGCGCGTCCAGTACATGATAATCAATCTTAGGTCCGTAAAAAGCACCATCGCCTTCGTTCAGCACATACGCTACGCCGCGATCTTCTAACACATGGCGCAGTGCGTTTTCAGCCTCGTCCCATAATTCTTCCGAACCCATAGAATCTTCGGGACGAGTAGACAGTTCGATTCGGTAGTCGAATCCGAACACGAGGTACATCCGGTCAATCAGATCCATGACTTTTCCGATCTCGTCTTCGATCTGATTTGGCAATACGAACAGATGTGCATCGTCTTGGCAAAAAGTCCGCACCCGCATCAGCCCATTCAGCGCACCGGAGTATTCATGACGATGGACTTGACCGAACTCCATCATACGGATCGGCAGATCGCGATAAGAGCGTAGTTCGTTTTTATACATCAGCATGTGCCCGGGACAGTTCATCGGCTTGAGCGCGAAAGCTTCGTCATCGACCTCTGAAAAATACATATTGTCTTTGTAATGATCCCAGTGTCCGGATTCTTCCCATAGACGACGGTTCATCATAAACGGGGATCGGACTTCGTCGTACCCGCTACGTAGCTGGATACGACGGGAAAAGTCTTCAAGTTCTGTACGCAGCTTCATCCCGTTCGGCAAGAAGAACGGCATGCCCGGTGCTTCGTCCGAGAACATAAATAGTTTTAGCTCGCGTCCCAGCTTGCGGTGATCTCGCTTTTTCGCTTCTTCCAGCAGTTGCAGGTGTTCGTCAAGTTGCTCTTTTCGCGGAAATGCCGAGCCTTGAATTCGCTGGAGCACCGGACGCTCCGAATCGCCTTTCCAGTAAGCTCCGGCGACGCTCAGTAGTTTAAAAGCTTTGAGCCGATGAAGCGAAGGCAGCAATGGTTCATCGCACAGATCTACAAATTCGCCTTGCTCATAAATTCGAAGCTCTGCGTTGTCTGATGATTCTTTAATCCGTTCAACTTTGTAAAGCTCGTTACGACCTTGGAACAAGGATAAAGCTTCTTCACGGCTGATTTTACGGCTACGCAGCGGTACATTTTCTTCGGCGATTTTTCGCATTTCGCGTTCGATTATAGGCAGATCTTCGGCAGAAAGAGCAGAAGGCAAATCGAATTCGTAATAAAAGCCGTCTTTCACGATTTGGCTGTCTCCAAGTCGAACGGCGGAATCAACACCGTATAATCGTTTTACGGCATGAGCGAGCAGGGCTGCCGCGCTTCGGCGAAAGACCGGAAGGCTGTCTGCGTCCGCCGGAAGTAAAATTTCGAGTGAAGCGGATTCCTGTACAGATTCCGATAAATCGACGATTCGTCCGTTCAAGCGGGCAGCGACTGCATTTTTACCGAGTGAAGTTCCGACAGAGCGTGCGATTTCGAGAATCGAAGTACCGGGTAAGACTTGGCGTACATCGCCATTGGGAAAAGTCATATCAATTCGTTCGCGATCGTTCGAATACGAATTGACGTTGAGATTGGATAGTTGAGACATGCTGCATTCCTCCAAGTGTAATAGGGTGGCGAGCGCAGACGATCTTCCGGAAAACGCAAAAAGCACACTCTCCCGGAAAGGGACGAGTGCGCTCAGCTCGTGGTTCCACCCTCATTCAGCCATGACATTCGAAAGCAGATGCTTCGATCAATCGTCATGACCCTTACTTGGAATCCGTTAACGAGGATTAAGCGGCGGAAGCTAAAGACCATCGTACAAATCCACTCAGGATCGGCAGCGGACATGGTGTTCGCTTTCGCGGCTGCGAAGGGGTAATTCCGGGTCGCTTTCCGAAGAAGCTCTCAGCAATCGCTTCTTTCTCTGGACGGTGCGCTCAAGGAATATTGTCTTCGGTCAAAGCCGAATGTTTCGTTGATATTGGATTATAGAGAGCAATCTTCGAAAGGTCAAGAAGAAAATTTGAACGAAGCTACCGGAAGCGGTTAAACTAACAGTACGAAGAGATAATGATCAAAGGAGTGGGATCATGTACGGGCATACTTTTGCGCAAGCGCTTAACAAATTGGAAGGCGATGAATTACGACTGATGTACGTGCTTTGCTGCGACACGGCGGTTCAAGAGCTTTTGGTTTCCAAAATTCGAGATTGGATCAAACGGGAACCGGAACGTTTTGCAAAGAAATTAGAAGAAAAAGTGGTCTTTTATCGACAATCGAACGACGATGATTTGCGTCTGGGAATTCTACTGGAATTGTCCAAACGAGCCAAGTTAGTAGGGATGCCGTTATCGACTGCTTCGGAGTTGGAACAATTCGCAGGAGGGATTGTAGAGCAGATCGAAATCGGTGTCTCCGAAGAAGATCGCAGCTATTTGGCATATCGTGAAGAACACCCCGATGTCAGTGAATTGGAAGCGTTAATCGATTACCAGATTGTCCAGTGGATGCAGTCTTTGGGACGGTTGCTAGATACCGCTTCGCAAGAAGATTGGGAACGGTATATGCAACGGATTTCGTCCATTTTGCCCGATCGATCCGAGGTCTGGCAGATGCAAGAAGCTACGCAATCAGAAAGATCTGAACCTATGGATTCCGTATTTGAAGAAGTATCGCAACAAGCGATTGCCGAATCGCCGGAAGCGGCTTTTCGAGAGCAGGAATTAGGCGAAATTACTCCTGAGCCGATGACTTCTAACGACCCGGAATCAGAACCAGAGTCAAATGCAGAAGAGCCTACAATTCCAACGCGTCCGAGTGGTGCGAAAATATTGCTTCAAGTGCTTGAGCAGCAACAAGGCTTTGCCTATTACGAAGCTGCAATGACCCTTCTCGCCGCGGCAGAAGGTCTGATGGGTATCGGTCAAGTGTCGCAATTAAACGGCAGCAGAATCGCCTTTTTGCATGTCTCGGCAAGCCCGGCATTTCTACAAGTCCTGCCAAACGGAGGCAAAAATGCGACGCTTTCGATGTACCGAAATCTCAATCCGCAGCGTAGACGTCTTCCGATTTTGCTTACGCAACTCTTTTTACCGGAATTGGTCTCGGAAGATGCACAAGAAGCGGATGTTGAGCCGCTTCTTGCGCTATGGCGTTCCCATGCAGCGGAACATGCTCGCTTCCAAGCCGAAATTGCCGAAGAACAGACGCAGATTGATTATTATACGCGCGAGGCGGCAAGTTGCGCCGAGCAATTGGAAGCGGCAAAAAACGACCGAGCTTCGTCCAAGCAGCGTATTGCCGAGATTCGTTCTTCGTTAGTAGACAAGCTTCGGGTGAGCAGTATGCAGCTTCCTCATATATCCGCTTTCTTCGATCAATTGCTGCATGAATATGCGGATAATCATCGTCGAATGGGAGATGCCGAAGCATCCAGACAAGAACGAACACAAGGTTTTGCCGGTCTGGTGAAATATACGCTGAACTACGCGGCATCCAGTGTGACGTTGATTGATCTTCGCCGCAAACAAGATCGACTGCTGGAAAAGATGGCAGAAGAAGCGCTCCGAAGCGATGGCGAGTGGGGGCAAGGCGAACGATATGTGGTTGCCGCTGAGCAAGAACGTATCAATGCGTTGGATGTTGAAATTTCGCGATTAGATAAGCTTCAAGCCGAATACCGAGAAAAATTACGGACTTCTGAGCAGCAAAGTAAATGGCTCGAACAAGATCAGAAAAAGTTGGAAAAACAAGTGTATGGTCTTGCGGATTTGGAGCATGAATAATTAGAGGTGAACCTAGAAAGGACAAACTTCAATGACTGATCGTTCTCCTGTTTCTGAAGGGATTTTATTCAAAAACGGCATCTTAAAATCTTCAAATTCTGCGGAAACGGCGAATGCTGTGTATGTGGAAAATGGCATCATCCGTCAAATCGGCACTGCACATGAGTTACAGCTCCAACTTTCGGGGCGTTCTTACCAAACCGTTGATTGGAACGGAGCTTATGTGCACACAGGCTTGGTCGATTCGCATATGCACTTATCGATGCAAGGCATGAAGCTGTCTGCGTTAGACTTTTCAGAAACAAGATCGAAAAGTAAAATGCTGCAACAAATCCGCGAACGTGCACAGCAGACGCCAGAAGGTCAATGGATTTTCGGGCTCAACTGGAACGAAAATCAATTTTCTCCTGCTGAAGCGCCAAGTCTGGAAGAGTTAAACGAAGTTGCCGGCAATCACCCGTTATATTTGACCCGGACTTGTTTTCATGCGTTTTTGGCAAATACCCAAGCTTTTGACCGCGCGCAGATTACAGCAGATACGCCTGATCCACCTTCGGGTGCTTTTGGTCGCGACTCTAACGGGGCGTTGAATGGCTGGATTTACGAAGAAGCATGCAAACCCCTGATCGCCGTACAGCCGGAAGATGATTATTCAGCTAAAAAAGCGACCATTCGCGCAGCTGCGAAGTATGCGTTGGAATTGGGCTTAACGGCTGTGCATACCGAAGATCTGCGTTATTTAGGCGGGATCGACGTCATGCGGAGGATTCATCGCGAATTACGCGAAGAAGGTATATATTTGCGTTCGCATCAGCTTTTGTTCCATGATTATTTGGATGAAATTCAAAGTCTGGGTCTGACCGCAGGAGAAGGCGATGAGTGGCTACGGCTTGGAGCCGTTAAAATCTTCTCGGATGGCGCGATCGGAGGGCGAACGGCGCTACTCAATGCGCCGTATCATGACGCTCCGCATACAAGCGGCATGGCGATTCATTCGCTTGAGCGTTTGTATGAATTGACGAAACGTACTCGTTCGTTAGGATTCCCGATTGCCGTTCACGCGATTGGCGACGGGGCGGCAGATCTGACGCTGCGTGCGATGGAGCAATATCCGCTTACCGGAATCACATCGCTTCCGGATCGGTTTATCCATGCGCAAGTGTTGGATCAGAAGTTGCTAGAGCGTATGACCCGATTACAACTAATCGCCGATATTCAGCCCAGATTTGTAGCAAGTGATTTCCCGTGGGTACTGGATCGGGTAGGGCCGGATCGGACTCAATATTTATATGCGTGGAAAACGATTATGGAATCCGGTGTGATCTGCGCGGGCGGCAGCGATGCGCCGATCGAGCCACTGAACCCGCTGCTCGGTATTCATGCCGCGATGACGCGCCGTAGGCTAGATTCGTTAGAGCCTACCGATGGATATTTGCCGAATGAGCGGCTCAGCTTGGAACAATCGTTGTGGTTGTTTACAGAAGGCAGTGCGTTAGCCGCTGCGGAGTCGCATGAACGAGGCAAGTTTGAAGAAGGATATGCCGCTGATTTCACGGTGTTTGACCGGAATATAGCAGAGAGTGAACAGTCATTATTGGATGCGAAAGCTGTCATGACGGTCGTCAACGGACGTGTGGCGTATCAAGCGTAACTGTTCATCCCTATAAGATTTACAAGATTCAAATTGCAAAAGTGCGAAGTACAAGAACTGATTCTTGTACTTCGCACTTTTTTTGTTTTGCCAATTGCGTTTGACAATAGAAAATACTCATGATCTAATAGTAATAATTACGATTAATAGAAAGGCAGGAATCAGTATGGCAAAAGCTTCAACATCGATGCGTCTGCCACGATCCAAAGGCACAGACATGGCAACCACTTACGAAGCCAAAGACTGCAAACGCAAAGTGAAATATTTGGTATTACCTGAACGGAATCAGCGGATTGTTGAAGAGTTTATGACGATCTTAAGTCGAGCCGAAGAATTCAATCAACACGGAGTTCCGATTCCTAATAAAGTCGTGATGTACGGCCCACCCGGAACCGGCAAAACGCTCACTGCTTTTCATGTGGCGGCTTCACTGGATATCCCGCTGATCGTTGTTCGATTGGATGCGCTGATCCATAGTCATTTAGGCGAGACAGGAAGTAATATCCGCAAAATTTTCGATTACGCTTCGATCGTGCCTTGCGTATTATTTCTGGATGAATTCGATGCGGTAGCCCGAACACGCGAAAGCGGCGATGAAGTGAAAGAAATGGCAAGAGCCGTGAATACGCTTTTGCAATGTTTGGACGAATTTGGAGATCGCAGTATCTTTATGGCGGCAACGAATTTGGAAACGGAACTCGATCCGGCAATCTGGCGACGCTTCGATACGCGCATGACTTACGCTTTACCGGATGAACAAGATCGCCAGACCTATATTCGTTTGTTAATTAGCGATTTTGAATGTGAAAAAGGGGCTGAAGCCGAAGCTTGTCGGTTGCTTTGTGGTTGCAGCTTTGCCGATATGGAACAAATCGTTCTTAAAGCCAAGCGCAAAGCCATCATTGAACGGCAACCTTTAAGCACTTCGCATATTCGATTATCTTATGACGAATATGCGCCAGCGCCGCAAAATCGGTTGCCTGTTTTGCAATAAACAAAGCTTATGAAAAATCCCGTTTACAGACGAAATTTCATCTGTGAACGGGATTTTTAGGTTTGAGTTAAGCTTCGGTTCCGCGATTAGCCGCAAGGATAATTTCGCGATTTTCCCATAATAAATTACGCAAATTCGATTTGGAACCTTGAATAATAAAATACGGAATTTCTGCCGCTTTTGCGGCTTCGACACTTTCCCATGAAGCGCGGTGCGACGTCGAGGTAATCAGTAAGAATAGCGCTTGGGCACGGCGCAAATCGGAAGCGACCAAATCGGGACGCAGCCCATTTTCATGCACGTATTCAGCGCCGCTCTCGACCACGACATCTTCGAACCATTTGCGTTGCCCACCCATAACCACGATCGTGCAACCCGGCAAAAACGGTTCCGGTTTGCTTTTGCGACCTTCACGCTTCGTTTTCCCTGCGCCTGAAGTCGTAGGGCGAGGCAGAGAGGTGTCGCGTTTGGGCATAGAATCGGGAGCCGAGAAATCCCGATAGACGCGAGCTAGGCGAGCGAGCGTTTCTTCTTCGCCTACGTTGAAAATACACGGCGCTCCATCAACGGGACGCTGAATATCCAGATCTCGCGTATGAATCGGATAACGTCGATCTGAATCATTCATATCTACAGCATACCAATTTCCTTGCTCATCTTGCTCCGCATATCCTTTATATTGCCGCACTGGAGAGAACGTATCGTCTCCTTGGAATAACAACGATAATTCATATTGCGTTCCGCCATGCCCATCAGGATGGGGTACACACCATACTTCGGCTTCATGTTGAAGCTGATGCTTATACACCATAGATTCCGTAATATTAAAGCTTTCGCCGTCTTCGCAGACGATATAACCGCCATGGTCGCGACGATAGAACGTACCGGCTTGCCCTTCTTCTTGCCCAACTTCGTCTAATTCTGGCGACTCAGGATCAGAGACCGGAACCGGTTCGGTAGATGTAGCTTCAGACTTCGATTCGGCTACAGAAGGCGCTAATATCGTTTGCTGAAGAGGGAGTTCCTGATCCGAACTTTCGATTAAGCGACGGCCTGCTGTATACGCATCCAAAGCATCCAACAAATCCAGCGTACGGCGCATATGTGTGCGAAGTTCCGTATCACCCGGTTGATTGCTTTCAAGTATTGAAGAACCGGACTTTCGTAGATCTTCCCGTACAAAAAATTCGAATTCATGTGCTATGGATATATTTTCAATGGCATTTTTTCGTATACTTAATTGCTCTTGCGCAGCTTGAAGACGTTTCTCCAAAGTTTCAGCCAATTTCTTCGTTTGGTTATATTCGTCTTCCAACCGAATTCGTTCTTGCTTATACACCCGCTTGGCTTCGGCTACACGTCCGGCAAATCCTTGTCGTTCTTCGGTCAAAAAAGTGATTTGTTTGCGCTGAGCTTCTCGTTCTTGTTGTTCTTGCTTGATTTGAGCTTGAAGCTGCGTCGCCTCACGCTTGCTGTCATTCGCTTCTTTTTCGGCACGACGGGCACGTTCTTCTTCGCGTTTTGCACGTTCTTCAAGCTGCTCGATCCGCCGATTCAACTTGTCGATCCGACGTTGTTCGGCAGCTTCATTGCGAGCGGATGTTGGCGCAACAGAAGAAGACGAGGGTTTTAAATCGGTATCGGTAGAAGCCGCAGAAATACTGGATAGTTCAATCGTAGCAGCAGGTTCTTCAGCTAGACGTTGAAGTCGTAACTGCTCAGATTCATCATGAAGATCGGCAGCCGGAGACAAGTAAAGTGCCCAATAACAATGCCATTTTCCGTAGCGCTGAATCCATTCTGATTGATGTTCATCGAAGTTTTGTACCGTAAAAGGTTCAGAAAATTTTAGAATCGGCAAGACTTGTGCCAAAATGCCTTCGGCGAGTTTGCGTCTGATTTCTCGGTTACTACGAGCTTTGGTTGATAGATCCAGCATCGATTTGGAAAATAATGTATCCGGGAATAAGTTCGAATTTCGGCGTGCAAAAGGGAATTCCAAAAATTGAGCGAGTTTTCGTTTTGCGGAATCGTTAAGTTCACGTAAAAATGGAGATAGGAAAGAAAGCGGTAAGCTTGAAATTATTTCTTCGCTAAGTATGTATTCTTCCGATTGCTGCGTCGATGCAGATGGGGTTCGATTATTTTTAGTTAAAGCGGAAGGTTTGATCCGTTTCATAAGCTCCTCCTTCAAGACGATTCGAAAAGTAACTCCGATCATCAGGATTTTCTACTTGTATACACTATACCGGACTTTGTAACATCCTCATAGCGTTTGTAAGGAATTTCGACAACATTCGACGATAAGTTCTTAATTTTTTAATAGAAAAGGTGGCTCCATTCCAAAGTTGCTTCTATAATGGAAAGTTATTATGAATTTTTCTGCATACATGATCAATTTAGATATAAACAGGGTTGATTTGGGTAAATATCATGAATAGCTTTTTTTAAAAGGAGAATGAACGTGACCGCGCCTTATATTCCAAATGTATCGATATATGCTCGGATGTACAACAAAATATCTACTGGCGTGTTACTTCTTGACTCCGAAGCGAAATGTGTCAGTGCCAATCCTGCGGCAAGCCGAATTCTAGGTCTATCTATAGATCAACTATTAGACGACGGTTATTTGCAAGTTCTTCGAGCTGAAGCGGATAGCACATTAGATTTATTGGATTCGTTTACGGAGTGGAAACAAAACAAAAGACCGTTCGGACCGATCGAAATCCGCCTTGCACGCAGCTCGGAAGATGTGATTTGGGTTGAAGTAGAATGTGAGCTTTGTGATCCTAATGAATCACCTTTTATTATTGTCTATATCGAAGATATGACACATCGTGAATGTGCGGTAACGGATCAAGGTGATCGAACCCGCGAGATTTATCGATTAATTACACAAAATACGCCGGATATGATCTCGTTTAGTAAACCGGATGGCACTTTATTATATGTATCTCCTTCGGTAGAGCGAACATTGGGTTACACGGCAGAAGAAATGATCGGACGCAACCGGACTGGATTTTATCATTCCGGCGATGCAACCAAAATGAAGCTTGACGGTACTTTGTATGCCGAAAATCAAAACTTTGAACGGCGTGTCTTACATAAAAACGGAAGTGTACGCTGGGTCGATACTTCATTTCGGCTAATACGCGATTCCAAAGGCGAAGTCAGTCGCGTACTCGTTATCGCACGCGATATTACGGAACGTAAAATGAACGATATTGTATTGGCAAAAGCTCAAAAACTTGCGAATATCGGCTCATGGCATTGGGATTTAGTCCAGATGCGTCTTTATTTTTCGCGCGAAATGCGCGAGATTTTTGATTATACCGTGAATGCGGTCGAATCTGGCTCGCGATCCCTTTTGCAAATCGTACATCCCGATGATGCGGTTCGAGTCGAACAAGCGATTCGTGATCTGCTCAAACAAGGTCGAGATGGCGCCGTTACGTATCGGATCAAGCTTCCAGACGGAACAGAGAAAACGATTTACGATATTTGGGAAGTATCCAGAGATAGCACAACAGGTGAGCCGCTACAAGTGATAGGAATTGTCCAAGACGTCACGGCAAGAGTGCGGATTGAAGAAAAATTGCGTAGCAGTGAAAGCAAATACCGCTCGTTATTCATGAATCATAATTCCGGTATCATGTCGCTGGATATGAAAGGTCGTATTTTGACCGTTAATCCGGCGATGGAAGCTCTGAGCGGTTACGACCGTGAACAACTTCAACGTCTTCGCATCAGCATGCTTCAGCCGAAAAAGTATATTGATCTGTCGCGTAAACATTTCCAAGCGGCTCGGGTCGGAGAATCTCGCGTATTCGAAACTTCGTTCCATCGTCGCGACGGTCAGTTCCGGGATATTAATGTGGCTTACGTTCCGATCGGTTCGAAAAAAGACCAGTCCGGCGTGTATGCGATCATTACCGATATTACCGAACGCAAACAATATATTTCGCAGATCGAAGCGTTGAGTTATCAACATTCGCTACTGCTGAATACCGTCTCCGAAGGCATTATCGGATTCGATCCGAATGGACAGATCATGTTCACAAATCCTGCGGCGGCAGCAATGTTCGGGTACGAAGGCGGCGAAGCGATCGGATGGTCGTATACCGAAATGATGCAGCAATCGCAAACGCAAGAAGGATCGTATCAGTCTGTCGGTACAGAGCTGCTGGATGCGTTGAAATCAGGTGTCGCGCATACCCAGACCGAAGCCGTGTTTTGGCGAAAAGACGGTTCGAGCTTTTTGGCTTCGTATCAGATCACTCCGATTATGGATCGCGACCAACACCGGGGTGCTGTATTGGTATTCCGCGACGTGACCGGGGAAAAAGAAATTATCCGAGCCAAAGAAACCGCAGAGCGCGCCGATCAAGCCAAATCCGAATTTTTATCTACCGTTAGTCATGAGCTGCGAACGCCGATGAACGGAATTATCGGGATGACCGATTTGCTCAAAGAAACCGATCTTCAATCCGAGCAGCGGCAATATGCCGATATTATTTCCGAGAGCAGTCGTTCGTTGCTTAAGATTTTGAATGAAATTTTGGATATCAGTAAAATCGAAGCCGGTCGTATGGAGATTGAACCGGAGCCTGTAGAGCTGCAAGATTTGCTGGTCAGCGTGATCCAACTATTTTTGCCGCGTGCTACAGAGAAAGGCTTGGCGCTTAAATTCGCAGTCGATGAAGAGGTGCAGCGCGTGCCTTCTGTCTTAATCGCAGACGGAGAACGATTGCGTCAGATCTTAATTAATCTGGTCGGAAACGCTATTAAATTTACCGATCATGGCAGCGTCGAACTTCATATTGCGCCAAAAGCTTTTCGTGCGCCTAACGAGATCTGGATCGAATTTTCGGTCAAAGATACCGGAATCGGGATCGCGCGCGATAAGCAAAGTCTGTTATTCCAGCCGTTTTCTCAGTTGCATCCTACATTGAATCGCAAATACGGCGGTACAGGCTTAGGGCTGTCAATCAGTCGGAAATTGGTCGAGTTGATGGGCGGGATGATCTCGGTTGAAAGCGAAGAAGGCGAAGGTTCGACATTCCGCTTCTTGCTGCGTTTTGTTATCCCGGAATCGATTGATTCGACGTTTATCGGAATGATGGATACCGAGTTACAGACTCTTTCTACAAATGAAGAGATTGAAACGCCGGTTTCGAATACTTTAGTGACCCAAGATCGTCAAAAGCTGCAAGTCTTAATCGCCGAAGATCATCCGGTTAATCGAAAAGTGTTAGAAGCGATGTTGGTTCGTTTCGATTGTGATGTGCATATCGTCGAAGATGGAGAACGTGCGATGCGTCAAGCTTTATCCAGTCATTACGATCTGATTTTGATGGATGTCCGTATGCCGGGCGTAGATGGCGTTGAAGCAGCTTCCTATATCCGTACTCATGTCCCGCCAGACCGCATGCCTTTGATCGTTGGCGTAAGTTCGTTTGTACGCGAAGAAGATATTGCAAGATGTCTGAACGGCGGTATGGACGACTTTATTGCCAAGCCTGTCGAAGCTTCCGAAGTTGAGCGCATATTAGAACGAGTACGCATGCGTCTGTCTCAACTTTAAATATAACGAGCAAGCCGCATCTTGATCTGTTGATCAAGATACGGCTTTTTGCTCTGCATAAGCGTTTCTTTTTTCCAAATGTAGCAACATCTTGTTAGCTCTTTACGTCGATATAAAAAGAGTACCGGAAAGGAGACGTCCCGATGTCTATCTCTGATCAATCAGCCAATTTCTCTAATCTTGGCAATAGCCAAGCAGCTCGAGTTTCACCCAAATACCAGGTTGCCGATCTTGATCCGAAACTATCGGTTGCACTCAATAACTTTGCTGTCGAATCTTATACCCAATTGGATACAGAACTCTCAGATCGAGCGGCTGAATCAAATCGTATCTTTTCGCCTATAGGTCTTGCGTTCACGTTATCTATGCTAAGAAATGCAGCGCAAGGGAAGACCGCGGAGCAATTGGATGAGGTCTTACATACAGATGCAATGACGCCTGAGGCTTGGAATCAAGCACAGACTGTCGCGCAGGATTTACTGCGTCATTCCGACTCTTCGGTGAAGCTTGAGATTGCCCATTCATTATGGAGTGGCAGCAGTACCCAGTTGAATACGGATTATGTGCAAAATATGCAAAAGCATTACGACGCTCAGATTGAAGCGTTAGATTTGAGTGTCGAGAAATCCGTCAAAATCATCAATCAATGGGCATCCGATCATACGAACGAAAAAATCCCAAAAGTTTTGCAAGATCCGCCGGGGGCAGAAGTGGTTTTGCTGCTGATGAACGCGATGTATTTCAATGGACAATGGAGTACGCCTTTTGAAGCCGAGCTCACTCAAGATTCGGCATTTCGCACGAAAGACGGACAATCTATTCAAGTTCCGATGATGAAGCAAGCAGGGACTTACGAATATGGAGAAGAACAAGGGTTTCAAGTCGTTCGTCTGCCGTATGGAGAATCCGAAAAATTTGGAATGACACTGATCTTGCCTGATAAAGATACGTCGTTGAAACAGTTCAACCAGCAGCATCTTATAAACTTCGAGCAATGGAGTCAACCGTTAACCGAACGTAGAGGGAGCATTGAACTGCCGCGTTTTCAAATTGCCAATCGGTTTACGTTAAACGATATGTTAATAGCGCTCGGGATGCCGGATACGTTCAGCGGCGAAAAAGCAAAATTCGGTGGGTTGCTTGAAAGTAGTGCTCAATCCGGCAGAGTGTTTGTCAGCTTGGTGAAGCAAGATACGTTTATCGAAGTCAATGAACAAGGAACCGAAGCGGCAGCCGTAACGACGGTGTTTGTCGCAGGCGGAGCTCCGCCGAAAGATTCTCCGTTCGAAATGAAGTTTAATCGTCCGTTCTTTTTTGCGATTACGGATCGAACGACGGGGCTGATCGTGTTTATGGGCGAAGTCGGCAATCCATTAGAATCATAAAAAAGGAGGGGACAAGCATGGCTCAGTGGACTAAAAAGATTATAGGGATTACGCTGATTGCCGTTCTCGCGGGCTGCTCCAATGGATCATCCGTTTCACCATCATCTTCACCGCCTAAATACACCTCGGTCTACAAAGCTGAAGATGCTAACCCAAAGTTGTCGGTCGCGATGAATCAGTTTGCGCTTAATTTATATAGCAAGCTTGAAGAGCATCCGGGTGAAGATGATCGAGGACCCAACCGCATGATTTCGCCTGCTGGAATCGCAATCGCTTTATCTATGCTAAAAGACGGGACCGAAGGAAACACCGAGCGTCAAATGGATAAAATGCTTCGGCTAAACGGCATGGACCCTGAAGTCCTTGCGGAAAGCCAAATGATTTTGAGCGATCTGCTTCGTGGTTCCGATCCTGCTGTAGATATGCGTATCGCCAATTCGTTATGGAGCGCGGAAGGGACCGAAATGAATCCTGATTTTATAAGTAGAATGGAAAAAAGTTACGAAGCCCAAATTCAAGCGATCGATTTCACTTCGGGTCAAGCCGCGGGGAAAATCAACCAATGGGCGTCCGGCCATACCGCTGGAAAGATTCAGGAGGTCATCAGGAATCCGATAGATCCCAATTTAGTTCTGTTACTTATGAATGCAATGTATTTCAAAGGCGACTGGACCGAACCTTTTGAAAAAGATCAAACAAAAGATTTGCCGTTCACTACTCAAGACGGTCAAGAAGTGGTTGTGCCTACGATGCGTCAGAGCAGCGATTATGGTTATCTAGAACATGACGATTTTCAAGCGGTTCGTTTGCCTTACGGAGAATCGAAAAATTTCGGTATGACCTTGATTTTGCCGCATGAAAATAGTTCGTTGTCTACATTCAAAAAGCAACAATTGCCTAAATTCAATCGATGGAGCCAAGAGCTTTCCCAGCGCGAAGGAAGTATCGAACTTCCGAAGTTTCAATTAGCAGATGATTTGGTATTAAACGATGCGTTAGCTGCACTCGGAATGGTCGATGCGTTCAGTAGCGAAAAAGCAGAACTTGGCGGTTTGTTTGTGGAGGATATAAAGCCTGGAGCAGTATATATTGACTTCGTCAAACACAATACCTTTATCGAGGTGAACGAACAAGGAACCGAAGCGGCGGCGGTCACAGTGATTGGCGCCGTAGGCACTTCTGCTCCAGTCGAGCAAATACCTTTTGAAATGAAGCTCGATCGTCCATTCTTTTTCGTAATTACCGATCGAACAACGGATTCGATTGTATTTATGGGTGAAGTCGGCAATCCAGTGGAACATTGATCCTATTTTACAGCGAATAAGCACAAAAAAGCAGCTTTGCGCAATCGATCACGCAAAGCTGCTTTTTCTATACCGTCTTTTAACTATCTAATCTTAAGAACGAGGTCCGAACAGGCCGGAATTTTTAAGGCCATCCCAGAAAGCGCCGAACTGAGGAATATCGAATTGTTGACCAGCATCGGACAGTGCCGTTTGCGGATCAGGGTGAACTTCGACCATGATGCCGTCTGCGCCAGCAGCAAGAGCCGCTTTTGCACAAGGAAGCATGATGTCTTTGCGACCTGTAGAGTGCGTCACGTCAACCATAACCGGCAAGTGCGTTTCTTGTTTGAGCAGCGGTACAGCCGAAATATCAAGCGTGTTACGCGTTGCTGTCTCGTACGTACGGATACCGCGCTCGATCAGCATGATTTGTTCGTTGCCGCTTACCATGATGTATTCAGCTGCATGGATGAATTCATCCAATGTCGCGGACAGACCGCGTTTGAGCAAGACCGGAATTTTAGCTCCGCCTACTTCTTTGAGCAATTCGAAGTTGTGCATGTTGCGCGCACCGATCTGAATCACGTCGATATAATCGGCAGCGATCTCGATATGCGAAGGGTGTACGATCTCGCTGATAGTAGCCAGACCGAATTCGTCAGCTACTTCTTTGAGCAATTTCAGACCGTCAAGACCCAGACCTTGGAAATCATAAGGCGATGTTCTAGGTTTGAATGCACCGCCGCGCATTACTTTGATGCCGGATTCTTTCAGTGCTTTAGCTACGGTGCGAAGTTGATCGCGCGATTCGATCGAGCAAGGACCCGCTACCAGAATCGGGCTTGGGCCGCCAACTTCGACGCCGCCGAATTTAACGATCGTGTCTTCAGGACGTTTTTTACGGCTAACGAGCAATTGGCGTTTGTGATCTTCTTGCTGAATATTCAGCGAAGCTTTGAAGATTTCTTTGAACAGATGTTTGAGCGTGCTGTCCGAGAAAGGCCCTTTGTTCATGCCGGTTACGCGATCCAGAATTTCTTTTTCGCGTTCAGGTTCGAATTTAGGGACACCTTGGTTTTCTTTCACTTGTCCGATTTGGTGTACCAATTCGGCGCGTTGGCTAAGCAATTCCAGAAGTTGAGAGTCGATCCCATCGACGCTAGTGCGCAGTTGTTCCAATGTTTCATTCATATTCTGCATAGTCTCCTTTGAGCGATTACCTTGTTCGTGTGCTAAATTAAAGCCAAAGAGCGTCAATACTCTTCTCACTTTACCGCGTTGTTTCGGAACAGGGTTAAAAAGTGTATTTCTCACATTCTAATCTGGGTAGCGTATACATAGCAAGACGTGAAAGCTTTTTCGGTCAAAAAAGACGAGAAAAACATCGATTTCTTTTTCCGAGTCCCATGTTAAAATAGAATTGGGAACTTTAACCAATGCGATCTTCGGAGGGAAATAACTATGAAAATCGGCGTACCGAAAGAAATCAAAAACAATGAGAATCGAGTGGGTATGACGCCTGCAACCGCTAAAGCTTACTTAACTGAAGGGCACGAAGTTTGGATACAATCGGGTGCTGGTCTTGGTATTGGATTTTCGGACGATGATTATGTGGCTGTAGGTGCGACGATCGTGGGTAGTGCAGAAGAAGCTTGGGCGGCTGAAATGGTCGTAAAGATCAAAGAACCGCTGCAAGCCGAATATTCGTTTTTCCGTGAAGATTTAATTTTATATACGTATTTGCATCTCGCTCCAGAACCTGAATTGACCCGTGCTCTTGTCGAAAAAGGAGTGACGGCTATCGCTTACGAGACGATCCAGCTGCCTGATCGAAGCTTGCCGCTGCTGATGCCGATGAGTGAAGTGGCTGGGCGTATGTCGATTCAGATCGGGGCGCACTTTTTGGAAAAGCCGTTTGGCGGTAAAGGGGTATTGCTTGGCGGGGTGCCTGGCGTAGAACCGGGGCATGTTACGATTATTGGCGGCGGGATCGTCGGGACGAACGCGGCAAAAATGGCGATTGGGCTTGGCGCCGATGTGACCTTACTGGATATTAGCGCAGACCGATTGCGCCAACTCGACGATCAATTTGGTGGACGATTGAAAACGTTGATGTCAGATCCACATAACTTGGAAAAAGCTGTGGAGCGTGCGGATTTGCTGGTCGGTGCTGTACTCATTCCAGGTGCGCGTGCTCCCAAATTAGTCACAGAGCAGATGGTACAGCAGATGGAGGCAGGTTCGGTCATCGTCGATGTTGCCATCGATCAAGGCGGGTCGATTGAGACGATTGATCGAATCACGACGCATGACAATCCGGTGTATGAAAAGCATGGCGTGCTCCATTATGCGGTTGCGAATATGCCGGGAGCGGTCGCACGTACTTCGACATTTGCGCTAACGATGGTGACGACGCCGTATGGGTTGCAAATCGCGCGCAAAGGATTCCGGCAAGCGGCAAAAGATAATCCAGCAATCGCAAAAGGGATTAATACGTGTCGAGGTCAGGTGACGTATCTTGCGGTCGCGGAAGCACACGGTTTGGCGTATACTGAAATAGAAGAACTTTTAAATTGAAAAGGAGCGGCGATTGCATGGAACATGTATTTCGGCTCACGGCAGAATGGAGCGGAGGACGCAACAGCTCCGGCAGTATCGAAAGCGGCGAACTTCGTACCGCGATTTCGATTCCAGAACCGATGGGCGGCCCGGGAATCGGAACGAATCCAGATGAAATGTTGCTAGGCGCGGCATCGACTTGTTATATCATTACGCTCGCGGCGATGTTGGAACGTTCGTCAATCGAGGTGCAAAGTCTGACCCTAGAATCCGACGGCGTCGTCGATGTAACGAACAATATCTTTACGTACAAGACGATTACGCATCGTCCACTGCTCGTATTGACCGCAGGTCAATCGGAAGACGTACAAATTAAAGCCGAACGTATTTCGCACAAAGCCGAAAGTTCCTGCATGATTACGCGTGCACTCCAAGGCAATGTGATTGTATCGGCAGAACCGACGATTTTGATTGCGGAACAAGCCGACTAAGCGAAGTGGCAAAAAGCTAAAAGTCGACAAGGGAATACCCGATATAGGTAAAGAACGTTAGAGTAAAGCTACTTGATCAAGATAACCTTCACAAATACACAGCCTGAGACTTATTTTTTATTAAGCGAGATCAGTCTCATTCCATGCTGAGAGGACGGAATAACCATGCAACCGCAGTTTCGGATAGAAAAAGATTTTTTGGGAACCAAAGAAGTGCCTTCGGAAGCTTATTACGGCGTACAAACGATGAGAGCGATTGAAAATTTCCCGATTACCGGCTACCGGATTCACGGATCGATGATTCGTGCGTTGGGAATCGTGAAAAAAGCGGCGGCGCTCGCCAATATTGAAGTTGGACGGTTGCAGCCGCATCTGGGTGCACCGATCGTAGAAGCCGCAGGTGAAGTGATGGATGGGACATGGGACGCTCAATTTATCGTCGATCCGATTCAAGGCGGTGCAGGAACGTCAATCAATATGAACGCCAACGAAGTCATTGCCAATCGTGCATTAGAATTGATGGGCAAAGCAAAAGGCGATTATTTCCACCTCAATCCGAATGTCCATGTCAATATGGCGCAATCGACCAACGATGTATTCCCGACTGCGATCCATATCGCGGCGTTGTCGTTAGTTGAACATTTGGAAGATACGATGGAACGTCTTCAACGTTCATTCGAAAATAAAGCACGCGAGTTCGATCATATTATCAAAATGGGTCGTACCCATTTGCAAGACGCAGTGCCGATTCGTTTGGGGCAAGAATTTGCCGCATATGCCCGTGTACTGGGGCGTGACCTGCACCGTGTACGTCGCTCCAAAGAGTTATTGCATGAAATCAATATGGGCGCGACGGCGATCGGAACCGGATTGAACGCAGATGTGAAATATATGGACGCTGTTGTCGTGAAACTGGCTGAGATCAGCGGTATGCCGCTTCGTCACGCTGAAGATTTGGTTGATGCGACGCAAAATACAGATGCATACACCGAACTATCGGGTGCGCTCAAAATCTGTATGATTAACCTGTCCAAAGTAGCTAATGATATTCGGTTGCTGGCTTCCGGGCCTCGCGCAGGGCTTGCCGAATTGAAACTGCCGGAGCGTCAACCGGGTTCGTCGATCATGCCGGGCAAAGTCAATCCCGTTATGTGTGAAGTCGTGAATCAGACGGCATTCCAAGTCATCGGTAACGACCATACGATTTCGCTGGCTTCCGAAGCCGGACAATTAGAACTGAATGTGATGGAGCCTGTATTGGTATTCAATCTGCTGCAATCGATCAGCATTATGAATCAAGCGTTGACGGTCTTCCGTACGCATTGTGTCGATGGAATCGAAGCGAACGAAGAAAATTGCGCGGAGTACGTCGAGCGCAGCGTAGGCGTTATTACGGCGCTCAGCCCGTACTTGGGTTACGAGATTTGCGCTCGTATTGCTCGCGAAGCGATGACGACCGGACGTTCGGTACGGGATTTGTGTCTGATGCACAATGTACTGAGCGAAGAAGAATTGGATATCATTTTGAATCCATTCGAGATGACCAAGCCCGGGATCGCGGGTTCGTCGCAATTGACAAGAGAATAGAATCAAAAAAGGTCGTATGAGGGATTCGCTCATACGACCTTTTTTGATTCGAGATTAAGATTGGACTTGAGCTTCGGCAGGTTCGGCTTGTTCATTGCCAAGACCGAATGCTTCCGCTACAAGTCGGATCGATTTTAATCGAGCATCGAGATCATGAATCGAGGAGACGATCATCAACTCGTCCGTGTTATATTCGTCTGCCAATTCGATCAGACGAGCTTTGACTTGATCAGGCGTACCGATTACACGATAAGCGCGAGTCGCAGCAATCTGTTCACGGTCATAAGGCGTGTACGGATATTCGGTTGCCGTCTTCACCGAAGGAAGATAAGGCATTTCCATCCCTTTGTACATCGCCAAGAAAAAGAGATCGGAACTAGAAGCAAGGCGTTCGGCTTCTTCTTGTGTATCGGCACAAACAACCGTAATCGCCGCCAAAGATTTAGAAGTCGGCGACATGAGCGAAGGCTCGAAGTTGTCATGATAGAATTCGGTTGCTTCCGCACCGCCCGGCGTACCGAAGAATTGGGCGAACGCATAAGAAGCACCCGCTTGTGCGGCAAGACGCGCTGTACCCCCGCTGGAACCCAACAGCCATAATTCCGGTACCGTATCGACCGAAGGGGAGACGCTAAGACCCGCGAAACGGTGATCGGAAGGAACAGCATCATTCAGATATGCGATAAGATCGACAATTTGCTGCGGATAAGGATCGGAGCTGTTGTAACGACCTTCTTGCAGGGCACGTGTAGAAAGCGGACGTCCACCTGGAGCGCGACCTACGCCCAGATCAATACGATCCGGGTACAAAGCTTCAAGCAGCATGAAGTTTTCTGCGACTTTATAAGCGCTATAGTGCGGCAGCATAATACCGCCGGAACCAAGACGGATTTTGGAAGTGTTAGCTCCCAAGTGAGCAAGCAATACTTCCGGGCTGGAATGCGCTAGAGCTTTGGAACTGTGATGTTCCGACACCCAGAAGCGATGATACCCGAGACGATCGGCTTCTATTGCCAGCTTCGTTGTCGTCTGAAGTGCTTCGCGTGGACCCGAACCTTCCGTAATACTGGATTGATCGAGAATACCGATTTTTTTTAACATCTATAAGTTCCCCTCTCGAAAATATAATAAATGATCGAAATCATAAGAAAGTTGTATCAAATCTAGTAGAGTACTATTATATCATATTCGTAAACAATAATCAAAATATTACTTACTATAAAAAATATAGTTAAATGAAGTCCAAACAAATTACGATGACCCTCCAATAGACACAACTAATTCAAACCATTGTCGTATACACTATAAAGAGACAGATGCACATATCGGTCATTGAAGGCCGAGTATTTGAACAAGTTACTTAACAGGGGGAGCTAACATCATTATGCTTAAACAAAAAAATACAAAAAAAAGCTGGAGCCGGGTGCTATTAAGTCTCGGTCTAGCTTTGAGTGTTACCGCAACCGCACTTCCGGCAACATCTTCGGCGCAAGTGACATCAATTACCGCTGAAATCAACGGTCAACCTGCACAGTGGGGCGACAACGTCTATATTTATCGTTCGCTAACTTACGTTCCGGTTCGAGAAGGCGCGGTATCGCTTGGAGCCAACGTCAAATGGGACAAAACGCAGCGTGCGGCTGTCGTCACGTTAAACGGAGATGAGCTCTTATATCGACCCGATTCAACAACAGTATCCGTTAATGGATATGAGTTGAAAATGCCGGGAACGACCCGATATGTAAATGGGATTCTGACCGTTCCTGTACGTGGGTTAACCGAACCTTTGGAGTCCAGCGTAAGCCCTGTTACTCGTAATGGCGCGCTTAATCTATCCCTCAAAACAGATACCCAAACCAAATTCGATGCCAACTTGAGCGCAGTAAACGACTATCTTAAAGCTCAGTCTTTTTCCGGTAGTGTCTTGATTGCAGAAGATGGAGATGTCTTGATGAGAAAAGCATACGGACTTTCTTCCGATTCAACGCGCGTTCATCCAACCGATCAAATGCGCCTCGGCTCATTGACGAAAGCTTTTACGGCTGCATCGATCTTGAAGCTTGCGGAAGAAGGAAAGCTGAGCGTCGACGATACATTGGCGCAGCATATTCCGGATTATCCGCGCGGCGATGAAATCACGCTGGCGATGCTGCTGTCGCATACATCGGGGATTGCATTGAACTTTAGCCGCGAAGCAGGAACTCCATTATCGGAGACCGTCGAAGAAATCAAAAAAAGCAAACTGAAATTTGTCCCGGGAACCGATTATATGTACAGCAATAGCGGATTTGTGCTGCTTGCTTATATCATCGAAGAAACATCGGGTATGAAATATGCCGATTATGTACAGACCGAAATTTTGAACCCACTCGGTATGAAGCATAGCGGCACGGCGACTCCTCAGACCAAAGTTCCGACTGGCTATGCGTTTGATTGGGGCACCAATCAGTGGGAAGCCGTCAAAGACTTTTATTTCTCTCCTTCCGGTACAGGTAGTCTATATTCTACGCCTGACGATCTATTGATCTGGGCGCAAGCGTTAAGCGCCGGAAAAGTATTGTCGGAAGAAACGATGGAGCGTATGTACACCGTAAGCCCGTACAAAAATTATGGATTCGGCTGGCATGTCGATGGTATGGGTTCGAACCGAGTCGCGTATCATAGCGGAGGCGGCGATGGCTATACGACAGGGATCCGCCGAGGTCTTGGTGACGGAACCGTCGTTATTTTATTAAGCAATCGCGGCGGATTGGATACGAATGAAATGACAAGAGTCGTTCGACAATTAGCGTTCGGCAAGTAAATAAAACTACAGCATTTTTGCTACTTTTTACATGAAATTTACAGAAATCGCTATCCACTGGATCGCTTCTGAAACATCTTTGTGCTAAAATAGGTTAGAAAGGTGATAGAGCTGGGTAAATAATGCTCAGACTTCACATCCAAACACAGAAAGGATCAGGATACCATGAGTCCCCGAAGGAGTATTCCCCAAAGGACAATCTGGAAACGTTACGATCTCTCCTATACTTAGCGTCCCTCGTAGAAAGTTTGTCGGATCATCGTTGTTGACAAACACTGCGAAGGGAAGGGACATCCATGCGAAGGATGAACGCCTTACGGTTTTCCCCTCTGGCTCGCAGCGTATTGTCAATCAGACAAATACTGCGAAAATGAGGAGATCATCGTATGAAGGCAAAAGGGAAAAGGATGAAGCGGTTCGCGCAGGCGACCGCGATCTTAACAGGCACGTTCGTTATGGCATTCGCGTTTTATCACATTAATTTTCAAAACCATCTTTCAGAAGGTGGGTTCGTCGGACTTTCGTTACTCGGTGAATATGCTTTTGGGCTTTCGCCAGCATTAACGATTTTGATTCTTGATATCCCGTTCATGTTATTATTCGCTCTCAAAAAAGGGTGGAGAAACATGGGACCTGCTGTACTTGCCGCAGGTTCGTTCACAGCATTCTACGCTGGCATCGAGCATTTCTCTACACTGAATTTCGATCTACACGGACAGTTGTGGCTTGCCGCATTGTTATCGGGTATATTGACCGGGATCGGTGGCGGTCTGGTTCTTCGCTCAGGCGGAGCTACAGGCGGAGACGATTGCGCAGCAATCTGGCTGCATGAAAAAACAGGGCTCAAGATCGGCACGGTGTTTATTATCATGGATGCTTCGGTATTGTTGCTATCGTTACTGTATTTGCCGCTTGCCGAGACATTGTACACGGTCGCTGCGGTATGTATCGGAGGCAAAGTGATTACTTGGACAGTGGAACCGCAAATCTTGCGGAGCGCGCTTACTTCAATCACACGCATCTTTGTTACAGCACCAAAAAGTCATACGACTCCAGTCACACCTGAAGTTAAAGGTTTGAATAGAGTGTAAAAAGATTCAAAGGTGCAAGGGAAGACCTGTAGCCGCAAACTTTCCCCATTGGTTTTAAGAAAAAACCGTTCCGATTTTCTCCCGCGATGGAGAAAGCCGAAACGGTTTTTTTGTATGCTCATTTAGGATGATTTTCGTCCCATTCTTCGGCTTTCGAAGTCGCGATGGCAATCGCTTTACCTTCTTCATATCCTTCGTCCAATAAAGCATTTGCAATCTCGATTGCTTTATTGCGGACGCGTTCGTCCAAATTTTTCATCGATTGCGGATAATCATTTTTGTTCCACGGCATAAAAAATCTCCTTTCTTTTATGAAATCATATGGATTTAACTACCCTTAGAACTTTGAAATCAATCAACATCCAAGCAAGAATTAGACAAACCTTGTTCAAATTTAGAACTTCCTGCTATGATAAAAAAATACGGGAGGAGATGTAGAATGAAAGTTACATTGATTGCGGGGAGTAACCGCGAAGAAGCAAGCAGTACCTTATTGATTCGTTATATTGCGAAATTGTTGCAAGAACAAAAGATCGAGACGGAAATTTTCAGCTTGTATGAGCATCAACTTCCGTTATACGGACCGGGCGAAGCTTACGGTCACGAAGAAGTACTGAAGTTGGCACAAGCGGTCAAATCAGCAGGCGCAGTCGTCATCTCGACGCCGGAATATCATTCTTCGATCTCAGGCGTATTGAAAAATGCGCTAGATTTCTTGAATAGTGAATATTTCGAAGGCAAGCCGGTTTTATCCGCAAGCTCCGCAGGCGGCGCTGTAGGCGTATCGTCATTAGGAACTTTGCAAGCGATCATTCGTAATCTACATGGCTTGAATTGCCCAGAGTGGATCTCGATTGGCGGCGACCAACGTAAATTCGAAGCAGATGGCACGCCATCTGATCAAGCGACAGAGCTGCGTATTCGCAAAGCGGTCGATACGTTCGTACATTTAATCCACCGTGTTCACGCGTAATTAAAAAGAACTGGGAATAACAAAAGGAGCCTATCCATGATAGGCTCCTTAACTTTTTTACGCTTGAGCGAACAAGGCGCGGTATTCGCCGTAACCTTCTTCTTCAAGTTTGTCGAGTGCAACAAAACGAAGTGCCGCCGAGTTGATGCAATAACGCAGACCGTCCGGGCCCGGGCCGTCATCGAAGACGTGACCCAGATGCGAATCGGCTTCTTTGCTTCGAACTTCGGTGCGAATCATGAAATGAGTCAGATCGACTTTTTCTTTCACATGATAATCGCGGATCGGACGTGTGAAGCTCGGCCAGCCGCAGCCGGAATCGTATTTGTCTTGGGAGCTGAACAGCGGCTCGCCCGAGACGATATCTACGTAGATGCCTTCGCCGTGATGATCCCAGAATTCATTATGGAAAGCCGGCTCCGTGCCGTTTTTTTGCGTAACATTGTATTGCATTTCGCTTAGACGTTGTTTCAGATCATTTTTATCGACGCTTTTTTTCCAATGATCTTCGATAAACGCTTCGCGACCGGATGCTTTTTTGTACCGGTTATAATGAGCTGGATTTTTTTTATGATAATCCTGGTGATATTCTTCTGCTTCGTAGAATGTTTCTGCCGGACGAATCGGAGTCACAATCGGTTGATTGAAGCGTCCGCTTTCGCCTAATGCTTTTTTGGAAGCTTCAGCTTTGACACGTTGTTCTTCGTTGTGGTAGAAAATCGCTGTGCCGTATGAAGTTCCTCTGTCATGGAATTGACCCCCTGCATCGGTTGGATCAATTTGTTGCCAAAACAACTCAAGCAATTTGTCATACGGGAAAATTTCAGGGTTGTACGTAATTTGAACAGCTTCGACGTGCCCTGTTGTTTCGGAACACACTTCTTTATAAGTCGGGTTTTCCGTATGCCCACCTGTATATCCAGATACGACTTTAATAATACCTGGCAAATCTTCGAACGGGGTGACCATACACCAGAAGCAGCCTCCCGCGAACGTTGCTTTTTCGACACTAGAAGATGAATAATCGGACATGTTGATCCCTCCGTATTTTGATTTGAATCAATTTTTTGATGCACAATTAATTTGAACTTGTACTTTAAATTATAACTCTTTTTGGCTGTTTCGCAAGTCGGTGAACGGCTTTGCGCCTACAAGGCTAGATAAACGGGAAGCGGTAACGCGAATCAGTTTTGCCAATCGAAAGTGTTGCAGGTATACTCGAAAAGAAAAGTGGATTGCAAAAGGGGACATGAACAAATGAGCGATTACGATCCGAATAAAGATCATGATTACGACCGTTACGAAAGTAGCGAAGGACGCCGGTCGATAGAAAAAGAAACCCAGGAAAAAATCGTCGAAGTGTATCGTCAAGAAGAAGATATGATGATTCTCGTGTACGCGCAGTGGTGTATTAACAACGATCTTGATCCTGCCGAGCTTTACACCAAAGCTTATCCAGAGCAACAAGCCAATGAACGCTTAGCCCGCGGGCTAGAGTTGACGGTATCCAAAGAAGAAGCCGGCGATATTACGAATGAGACGCTGCTTGGCGTATTGACGATGTTTGGCAACGAAGATTTAGGGATGGTTGTCAGCGAAGAAATCGAACGAATGAACAAAGAAAAACGCAACGCAAAAGGTTGAACGATTCCCTATCCCTATTAATCAAAAAACCGTCTAGACGCTCTACAGCGCTTGGACGGTTTTTTGGTGTATCTACATTTTTTCTTGCCGGGTATGCCTGAATTCTTTGGGGGACATGCCGAATTTGCTACGAAATACGCGGTGGAAATACGTGTAGTTGGCAAAACCTGACGTTTCCGCGACTTGCTCAAGCGGCATTGGGCTAAACACGATTCGTTCTTTTGCCATATCAAGCCGAACTTCGAGCGCATATTGCATAATACTGATGCCGAACGTTTCTTTGAACAGATGCACGCAGCGCGATACGCTTGTATCGACTTCTGCCGACACATCTTCCAACTTGAACAACGAAGACGCGTTTTCTTCGATATATTGCTTAATCCGGTATGCCAAAAATGTTTTGCCTGACGAGATCGGTTGTTCATTTAGCAAACGATCTGTCTCCAGACACAAAATCCGTAAATAATAATCCGAAATACGCGGATCGGGATTCGAAATACGTCGCTGCTCAATCACAATTTGACGAAAAAGACCTAATAATCCTTCACTTAGCGGAATATTGATCTTGGTCGGACGTTTGCGTTCATTCCACCAACGATCGATCCATTCACCGCCGAAAAAGATGTGGTAATCGCCGCTTTCCATCAATTGTTCTTCATCACCTGAAGGGGAAGGCGGGAAAATTTTCAGTTCATACGTATCGTTGGGACCATAAAGAAGTAGATCGCCTGCTTCAATCCGTTGCATTTTGCCGTCGACCAGTGCTTCTGACGTGCCATCCGTTTGAAGGCGCAATAAATAACTGCCTAAACCTTCTGTCCGGTGAACATGAAAAGGGGTGCGATGAAAAGAAAATCCTGCGGTGAAAATTTGACAGGGAAGGTGAGTCGTCTGCATATCGGCTGCTCCTTGCAAAAGAAAATAAAATAATGACCAGATTGTTCATGTTTCGATTATATTCTTCATTTTAATACAAAACGATATACAATACCATGAAAGCGAACCAACCACGAATCACAAAAACAACCATGTACAGAATTTGCATCTTATGCAGGTCTGACATGAAGGGATGGTGTTCTTTTTGACACGTATGAAGACCGGAATCGTGGGTTGCGGCAACATCAGTGCAATATACCTACAAAATTTAGCCGCGAGCGAATGGATTGAAGTGGTGGCGCTCGCTGACCGTTTCCCCGCTAAGGCGCAAGAACGTGCCGCTGAGTTCGGCATTGCAAACGCTTGCACGGTAGACGAGTTGATGGAAGACGAATCGATTGAGCTGATTATCAACCTCACGATTCCTGCTAGTCACGCAGCCGTACATCTTGCCGCACTTGAAGCAGGTAAGCATGTATACGGAGAGAAGCCGCTTGCGGTATCGCTCGAAGATGCAAGGTTGATCCTTGACGAAGCCGTAAAGCACAATCTTACGGTAGGCTGCGCACCCGATACGTTTTTGGGTAGCGGAATGAGCACGGCTAGACATGCAATCGAACAAGGATTAATCGGACGACCTGTTGCGGGAACCGCGTTTATGCTGGGCGGCGGGCCTGAAAGCTGGCATGTCGATCCTGAATTTTTCTATGAATATGGCGGCGGGCCAATGTTCGATATGGGTCCGTACTATTTGTCGGCATTGGTTCATTTGCTGGGTCCGATCCAGCGGATTTCATCATCAACAGGGATTCAAATTCAAGATCGCGTGATCGGTTCGGGTCCGAAAGCTGGAACTCCAATCTCGGTTCAGACGCCTACGCATCTTGCGGGAACTTTGGATTTCGTTGGCGGTCCGATCGTCACGATGATTATGAGTTTCGATGTTCGCGGCGGTACCGAGTTGCCACGCATCGAAATTCACGGAACGGAAGGAACTTTATCGTTGCCTGATCCGAACTTTTTCGGCGGAGACGTTCGATTGCGCCGCGCAGGTTCGGAAGAATGGGAAACGGTGGAACCTGTTTTCGAAAGTTCGCATAACGAACGCGGGATCGGTGTCGAAGATATGGTCAAAAGTATCGTCGAAAACCGGCGTCACCGCGCAAGCGGAGAACTGGCTTACCATGTACTGGAAGCGATGCACGCGTTTATTCGCTCTTCTGCCGAAAGCCGTCATGTAACGCTTGAAAGTTCTTACCAAGTTCCAGAAGCAAGATCTGATCATTCTAAACTCTAATATTTCAAAAAAGGTGGAATACACAATGACGCAAGTCGGATTGCAACTGTATACCGTACGTGAAGAAATGGAAAAAGATTTTCGCGGTACGCTTGAAAAAGTAGCATCTCTCGGATATAAAGGCGTTGAATTCCATACATTTTTCGGTCGCAGTGCAGACGAAGTGAAATCGCTCCTTGATGAACTGGGTCTGACCGCGCTCGGTACACATACCGCATATACGCAATTGCTTGAGCATCTGGATGCAGAGATTGCTTACAATAAGCAAATCGGGAACACGACTCTGATCGTACCTTACTTGCTTGAAGAAGATCGTAAATGGGATGAAGTATTTGCAAACTTGAAAGACCTGGGTGAGCGTACTCGTCAGCAAGGTGCTGTGCTGGCTTACCATAACCATGATTTCGAAATGACTGAACAAGTGGACGGCAAGCCGGTATTTGACGCGATGTACGAAGCCGTATCCGCTGAAGATCTGCAAGTCGAAATGGACACGTGTTGGGTGCATTACGGCGGATACGATCCGGTCGAATACATTCAGCGCTACACCGGTCGTCTGCCGATCATTCACCTGAAAGATATGACGCGCGATGCGGACGGCAAAGCGATTACCGCAGAGCTTGGCGTAGGCGAAGTGAATCTGACTGCGATTGCCGATGCCGCGATTGAAGCGGGCGTTGAATGGATCGTCGTCGAGCAAGATTACTGCGCAGGCGGCAAGCCGCTCGAAAGTATTGCAACAAGTATGGAATGGGTCAAAAAATATGCAGCAGAAGGAGCCAAATTGAATGTCTAAAACGTTAAATGTAGCCGTAATCGGATGCGGAGGTATTGCCAGCGGCAAGCACCTTCCAGCTTTGTCCCGTCAAAATAAAGCAGTTCTTGTCGCGTTCTGCGATCTTGTGGAATCGCGTGCCCAAGAAGCAGCGGATCAATACGGCGCCGAAGGCGCAAAAGTGTATACCGATTACACGGAACTTCTGAAAGATACAAGCATCGAAGTGGTTCATGTCTGCACGCCAAACGATTCGCATGCGGAGATCACGATTGCCGCATTGGAAGCGGGCAAGCATGTGCTTTGCGAAAAACCGATGGCAAAAACAACCGAAGAAGCACGCAGCATGATCGAAGCAGCAGAGCGTACCGGCAAAAAATTGTCGATCGCGTACCAAAACCGTTTCCGTGACGACAGCCTGCACTTGAAAGACATGTGCGAAAAAGGCGAACTGGGCGATATCTACTTCGGTAAAGCGATCGCGCTTCGTCGCCGCGCCGTTCCGACTTGGGGCGTATTCCTTGATGAAGAAAAACAAGGCGGCGGCCCGTTGATCGACATCGGGACTCACGCGCTTGACCTGACTCTCTGGCTGATGGACAACTATAAGCCGCAAAGCGTCATGGGGTCGACCTTCCACAAACTCGGCAGCCGCGAAAATGCAGCCAACGCATTCGGTCCTTGGGACCCGGAACAATTCAAAGTCGAAGATTCCGCATTCGGATTCATCAAAATGCAAAACGGCGCAACGATCATGCTCGAATCAAGCTGGGCACTCAACGTCCGTAAATTCGGCGAAGCCCAAACGTTGCTCTGCGGTACCGAAGGCGGAGCCGATATGTCCGACGGCCTGCATATCAACGGCGAAAACCGCAGCCGCTTGGTCGAAACCAAAGTTGACTTCGGTTCCGGCGGCGTAGCGTTCTATGACGGCGGTTCCGAAAATGCCGAAGACCGTGAAGCGCGTCAATGGCTCGAAGCGATCCTTGAAGATAAAGAGCCTGTCGTTAAGCCGGAACAAGCTCTGGTTGTGACGCAAATTCTTGAAGCTCTTTACGAATCCGCTAAAACCGGCAAAGCCGTTTATTTCGATTAATTTTTATTGAATTCGAACGAAGTAGTCTTCAAGAAGATTTTTCATAGATTTTTTCGGACGAAAAAGGAAAAAATCTACCAAAAAGTAATCCTTCTTAAAGGTTTTTACGTTCTATAAGTGTAAGGGCTTTTTATAAAAAGTCTCATGTTCCATCCTTAAGCGGTACCCGCTACGCAGTCACGCGGCGAAAGGAGAGGTCCGTGCAGGAGCGTAGCGTTCAACACGCGACCGAAACGAACTTCTCCCGCAGCCTTCTCGCGCACCCAACTGGTACCTTTATCTAGTTCATCATTTTGTCGGAAAAAAGGGCTTTTTCGCACCTCTTTCCTATTTAGAATCATTTTTAAAAACGGATATAATACATCAAGGAGGTTCGGAACGTGAAACTTGGAGTATTCATGGTACTGTTCAACGAACGAGGATTTGAAGAATCTCTCGATTATATTGCTGAAAAAGGGCTCAAAGCGGTAGAGATTGCGACCGGAGGACACCCTGGTAACGTTCACTGTAACCCGGAAGAACTGCTCGCCGACAAATCGAAATTAGACGCGTTCAAAAAAGCAGTAGACGCTCGCGGGTTAACGATCAGTGCGCTCAGTTGCCACGGCAATCCGCTACATCCGCAAAAAGCGCTTGCCCAAGCTGATCACGACTCTTTTTACAAAAGTATCGAATTGGCGCAGCGTCTGGGTGTAGAAGTCGTAAATACGTTCTCTGGATGCCCTGGAGATCATGAAGAAGCCAAATATCCGAACTGGCCGGTAGCACCGTGGCCTAACGATTACCAAGAAATTTTGAAATGGCAATGGGAAGAAAAAGTCATCCCGTATTGGAAAGAAGCCGGAAAGTTTGCGCAAGACCACGGCGTTAAAGTCGGTCTTGAACTGCATGGCGGTTTCTCGGTACATTCGCCAGCTACGATGCTTCGCTTAAGAGAAGCGACATGCGAAGCAATCGGCGCCAATCTCGATCCAAGTCATATGTGGTGGCAAGGCATTGATCCGGTCCAAGCGATTCGAATTCTCGGACGCGCCGGAGCGATTCACCACTTCCACGCCAAAGACATTACGATCGATCAAAACAACGTGAATATGCACGGTCTGACCGATATGCAATCGTACACGTTGATGCAAGAACGAGCTTGGAATTTCCGCAGCGTCGGTTACGGTCACGACCTTAAAGTCTGGTCAGACATGATGAGCGAACTGCGTTTGCAAAATTATGACTATGTCGTGAGCATTGAACACGAAGATGGATTGATGTCCGTTGACGAAGGCTTCGGCAAAGCTGTCCGAAATCTTCAACAAATTTTGATCGAAGAACCTGCAGGAGAGATGTGGTGGGTTTAAGCTTACCGGTCTTTTAAACTATAGGAACAACTAAGGGGATACCTACGATGATTAATGTAACCATCTGGAACGAATTCGTACACGAACGCAGAGATGAAGATGTAAAAGCTGTATATCCAGACGGCATCCACAAACAATTGGAACGCGCTTTGACTCCGGAAGGATTTGCGGTTCGGACTTGCACGCTTGAAGAAGACGATCACGGTCTGACTCGTGAAGTGCTGGACTCTACCGATGTCATGATCTGGTGGGGCCATATGGCTCACGATCTGGTCGACGATTCGATTGCCGAAGCTGTGGCGCAGCGCGTGCGCGAAGGTATGGGTCTGATCGTCTTGCATTCCGGTCACTTTTCCAAACCTTTCAAAAAGCTCATGGGCACGGGATGTGACTTGAAATGGCGTGAAGCGGGTGAACAAGAAATTTTGTGGGTGGTTAATCCGTCTCACCCGATTGCCGAAGGCATTGGCGAAAACATCATTTTGGAACACGAAGAAATGTACGGTGAATTTTTCGATATTCCGACTCCCGATGAAATTGTATTTATCAGCAATTTCTCCGGTGGCGAAGTATTCCGCAGCGGATGCACGTTCCGCCGCGGTTCCGGCAAAATCTTCTACTTCCGTCCGGGTCATGAGACGTATCCGACGTATTACAACCCGGATATCATCCGCGTCATTTCGAATTCCGTACGTTGGGCGTATCCGACCACAGCAGCGAAGCCTGTCTATGGAAATGCACAACCGGTTCGTCCATTGAATGCTCCTGAACTCGTTTAATTGATCTCTGCGGATCGAAATGAATTCGGGAAACGAAGGTATAAGCTAATCAGATTCGAAGGTAAATCATCACTCAATAGAAACAAGCCGTTTTCTCTGGATGCAGAGAAAGCGGCTGTTCTTTTTTATTGATCAGTAAGGAGAACCATGATGTCGAAACAATTCGGAAGTGCGCCTGTAAGTGAGGCTATTATTGAAGCATGTCTGCGTCGATCGGAGAATTATGATTTAGAAGGCTTTTTACTCGGTCAAGGGGCGATGCCTGCTCAAATTATGTTTGTTGGAGAAGCGCCAGGTGCGACAGAGATCGTAGAAGGTCGTCCGTTTACCGGGCAAGCCGGCAAAGTGTTGGAACATTATTTGGAGCAGCTCGGCTTAACCCGTCAAGATATTTATATTTCAAGTGCAGTACGCAGTCGCCCATTCAAAGACAAGATTATCCAAACAAAATCTACCGACAGTGCTCCGCGCATGAGTCGTTCTAATCGTACACCGACCAAAAAAGAAATCCGGGCACATGCACCGATTCTGGATTTTGAAATTCAATATGTGCAACCTCAAGTCATCGTTCCGATGGGGAATATCGGTCTGCAACGATTGATCGGAAATCAAAGTACAATCTCGAACGTACATGGAAAAGAGATTCAAAGCCCGATTCAACACGTGGAAGATTGGCAAGATCCAGACTCTCCATACCAATTTAGCAAAAAGGATTATCGGATTTTTCCGCTTTATCATCCGGCAGCGATTATCTACAAACGTTCGCTGGAATCCGTGATTGAACAGGACTTGAAAGCGTTAAAAGATGTATTACAGGCAAAAAATAATAGCTAAAAGCATTTTCTTTTTCTTGGAAATGTGTTATTATGAAATAAACTAACAAATCGTAAGCTTCTCTTCAGAGGGAATCTTCTAAGAGGTGAACATCTATGATCGAACAAAAAAATCAAGTTTCGATACCGCCGATGTGTCCAAGATTCGAGACTGCATTTTCGTTTCTAGGCAAACGTTGGAACGGTCTAATTATTCAAACGTTGATGAGTGGTCCAAAACGCTTCAAAGATATTTCCAATCAAATTCCGATGATGAGCGACAAAATGTTGTCAGAGCGGATGAAAGATTTGGAACTCGAAGGAATTTTGGTGCGCCACGTGTATCCGGAAACTCCGGTACGCATCGAATACGAACTGACCGAAAAAGGTCGCGCTTTACAACCGGTCATGCAGCAAATTCAATCATGGGCGGAATCGTGGGTTGAATAAAGAATCATTGCAAGAACTTCTTTGGAAACGAAGAGGTTCTTTTTTTATGGAATAAAAGATTTTCATCTCAATCGTTTGAGAAAACAGTCGCGGTTTTGTTACAATAAAATAAATGGGTGGATTTAACCCAGTCGATGTTTTACAGAAAGGAACGGGAGCCTATGCGGACAAAAATCAAGCTGCCCGATCAGCGAATTTTGCTGTTTGTGCTTGCCGTGTTACTTATTATTGCAGTAGCCGTAACAGCCGTATTTCTTCGTCAACCTTCAGCGGGAAAAAAAGCGGAAGCCGAAGTTAGCAGCGGCGAAAATTTTAGATTGGTGGTCGATGGAGGCATTTATATGCCAAATGAGAACCGATCGCTAGTGAGTTCGTACCGAACAGAAGATACAATCCGTGATGCGCTAGAGCGAAGCGGGATTGTTCAATTTGATAATGAAGGACAAATTACGTCGGTTGACGACACGGAGCTGCATTCTGAGCTATTCTGGGCTGTGAAGCAAAATGGCAAAGAAATTCCGAGAGATCAATTCAGTACGCGGGTTGCTGCCGGAGACGAGATTTTATTGTACGTCGAAGCACCAGGGGAAGACGGAGAGCCCGTTAACACCTTGTTGATCAGTGGGGGAGAGCTTAACGCTTCGCTAAATGGTTCTTATGCCCATCCTTACAAAGAAGGAACGATGGTACGCGATGTGCTCAAAGCAAGCGGTCTGGTCACGATGTCCGATAATGATCGCGCGATTCGATTAGTGAAAGCCAATCCCGATACCGAAGAAGGGTATATGGCGAAACCGCGAGAAATTTGGGTACTCAAAGTGAACGGAAAAGAATTAAATCGGAGTCGAGGATTGGATATGCCTTTGCAGCCGGGGGATTATGTAGAGCTGACATTGGAACGTAGATGAATAAAGTGACACTGCCGGACCGTTTAGATCCGGCATATTTCATTAGGGCAATGCTCGCAGTGGCAAATTTCTTGCAGGATCGTAAGGTTCGTAATAATAATCAAACCGTTTTCGTAATCGACCGCGCCTTTTTTACGAAGATCGCTTAACATCCGGTTTACACTTTCACGCGTCGCTCCAATCATGTTCGATAGGTCGGTATGCGTGATCTTTTTTTGAATCAGTGTGCCTTGAGCATGTGGCTCGCCATATGTATTGCCCAATCGAATCAGCGTCGAGCAGAGCGCACCCGGTTTGCCGTACATCATAAGATCACGAAATTTCGTTTGCGTTAATCGGTGATGAATACCCATCCATTTCATAAAATCGATCGCAAAATCACCATGCTGACAGATCAGCATCTCCAAGTCTTTATGTTCGATAACGCCAACTTCGGTATCTTCGATCACTTCGGCAGTGAAGCTATGTTGAGCGCTAGAAAAAAGATCGGCTTGTCCCAGCATATCATCGGTCTGATACATATACAGAATCATTTCTTTGCCTTCGTCAGTCGATTTGGTTAATTTGACTCTGCCTTTTTTGATATAAAAAAGCTTGTCGGCAACATCGCTTTCCCAAAACAAATGCGAACCTTCCTCAAACATCCGATCTTTCATGATATCTTTTAAATGCTTCATATTGGTCTCAGAAAAACTTCCGGTGTTTCCTCGGTAGTCGGTAGCCTGGTGGTATAAGCCCATGATCTACATCTCCTTGGCGTAAACGCAAATTGGTTAAACATCCGTCAACATTGTGACTTTTTTCACTTTATAGTTGTATCATGACGCAAAATACGCATTTTGTCAATTGATCAAAGCATGATTTTTGTAAAAAATTTGGGACTTTCAAAAATAATTATTTAAAAAGATTTATATGTGATTTTTTTCACATTATACTCAAAAGCCTTGTGATACGATTCGTGGTGTAGAGACAACCACTTACGCATCTTGAGGAGGATGAGGGACATGGCAGTGAAAAACGAAGCCGCCCGTACTGTGACACCGACCGCTGAACAAGAAATTCAACAATTAATTAATACCGCAAATGCAGCGCAGCACTCTTTTATGCAGATGGATCAGCAGCAAATCGATACCGTCGTACAAGCAATGGCTTTGGCGGGTCTGGATCAACATATGAGACTTGCCAAGATGGCAATCGAAGAAACAAAACGCGGTGTATATGAAGATAAAATCACCAAAAATTTATTCGCGACCGAAAGTATTTATCATAATATCAAAAACGATAAAACCGTCGGCGTCATTGAAGACAACGAATACGATCAGTTCCAGAAAATTGCCGAGCCTGTCGGCATCATTATGGGGATCACTCCGGTTACGAACCCGACGTCAACGACCATGTTCAAAGCTTTGATTGCCATCAAAACGCGGAACCCGATCATTTTCGGATTTCATCCGTCGGCTCAATTGTGCAGCTCAGAAGCGGCACGTATTTTGCATGATGCTGCGGTAGCGGCTGGAGCGCCGGAAGGGTGTATCCAATGGATTGAAAATCCGTCGATGGACAAAACGAATCTGCTGATGAATCACCGGGATGTCGCACTGATTTTGGCGACAGGAGGCGGTGCGATGGTTCGTGCGGCATACAGCTGCGGCAAACCGGCGCTTGGCGTAGGTCCCGGCAACGTTCCTGCTTTTATTGAAAAAACAGCCGATATCGATCAAGCGGTTACGGATTTAGTCTTGTCTAAATCTTTTGATAACGGCATGATCTGCGCATCTGAGCAAGCGGTCATTATCGAAGAACCGATTTTCGAAAAGGTCAAAAAGAAAATGATCGCAAGTAACTGCTACTTTTTAAGCAAAGACGAAATCGCCAAACTTACTCCAAGCGTTATGAATATCGAAAAATGTGCGGTCAATCCAGCGATTGTCGGTCAATCGGCAGTAAAGATCGCAGAGATGGCAGGCATCAAAGTTCCGGCAAATACGCAAATTTTAGTTGCTGAGATTGAAGGCGTCGGAACCAAATATCCATTATCGGCAGAAAAGTTAAGCCCGATCCTTGCTTGTTACAAAGTGAAAACAGCAGACGAAGGTATCGCTCGCGCCGCAGAGATCGTCGAATTTGGCGGGATGGGACACTCGTCCGCGATTCATTCCAATGACGATGCTGTTATTCAGCGCTTCGCAGATCGTCTGCAAACCGGACGCATTATCGTAAACTCGCCTTCGACGCATGGTGCAATCGGTGATATTTACAATACCAACTTGCCTTCGCTGACACTCGGTTGCGGCTCTTACGGACGAAATTCTACGTCTTCGAATGTATCGGCAGTCAACTTAATCAATGTGAAAAGGGTGGCGCGGCGTACGGTGAATATGCAGTGGTTCAAAATTCCGGACAAAATCTATTTTGAAAAAAATTCGACGCAATACTTGAGCAAAATGCCGGATATTACACGCGTCGCTATCGTGACCGATCCGATGATGGTACAACTCGGTTATGTAGAACGTGTTGAACATTATCTGCGCCAACGCCAAATGCCGGTTGCGATCGAAGTGTTCTCCGAAGTCGAGCCAGATCCATCTACAGCAACGGTCGAACGTGGGCGCGCGATGATGGAACGTTTCCAACCGGACTGCATTATTGCGCTTGGCGGCGGCTCACCCATGGATGCGGCAAAAGGAATGTGGCTATTTTACGAATACCCGGATACGCAGTTCGACGATTTGAAGCAAAAGTTTATGGATATTCGCAAACGGATCTACAAATACCCGCGCCTGGGTCGAAAAGCGAAATTCGTCGCGATTCCAACAACGTCGGGCACAGGTTCGGAAGTCACATCTTTTGCAGTTATTACAGATAAAGAAAAAGGCAACACTAAATATCCTTTAGCGGATTACGAACTGACTCCTGACGTAGCGATTATCGATCCGGTCTTTGTATACACGTTGCCTAAAGTTGCGGTAGCAGATACCGGTATGGATGTACTGACTCACGCGATTGAAGCTTATGTCTCCGTTATGGCAAGTGATTTTAGCGACGGGCTGGCGATCAAAGCGATTCAACTCGTGTTTGCGAACTTGGAAAAATCGGCATCAACCGCAGATCCGCTAGCGCGCGAAAAAATGCACAATGCTTCGACGTTAGCCGGTATGGCATTTGCCAACGCGTTCCTTGGGATCAATCACAGTCTGGCGCACAAATGGGGCGGCGAATATCATACGGCTCACGGTCGCACCAATGCGATCTTGATGCCGCACGTGATTCGCTACAACGCGAAAAAACCGACCAAATTCGCTTCGTTCCCGAAATATTCGCACTTTGTTGCGGATGAACGCTATGCAGAGATTGCGCGTATCTTGGGGCTGCCTGCGAAAACGACAGAAGAAGGCGTGAACAGTCTGATTCAAGCGATTCGTGAATTGAATGAAAAGTTGGGGATTCCTGCGACGTTCCAAGAACTAGGCTTTGATTCCAAACAGTTCGAATCTCGCGTCGATTACTTGGCAGACCGTGCGTTTGAAGACCAATGCACCACAGCAAATCCAAAGTTGCCTTTAGTGACCGAGCTTGCCGAAGTGTACCGGGATGCGTTTTACGGTCGATTCGAATAACAAAAAGAAGCGGCGTATCTACTTTAGTAGATGACGTCGCTTTTTCTTTCCCATAGACGCAGGTGTGATAAATCTCACATCTTCCAAACTGCAATAGAGGCATAATAAAGACATGAAAGATGCTTGATTCTTTTCCGCAACAACGAATGTGATATTTTTCACCTAATCTATATTAAATGGAGGTTATCTCATGTCGATTATAGAAAAAGAAATGACCGATCTACATCGCGAAGCTTGGAGAACATTCAAACCGGGCAAATGGATGACTTATGTTGACACCAAAAACTTCATCGATGAAAATATTACGCCTTATACCGGAAACGAACAATTTTTGGTTGGCGCGACTACAGCTACACAAGAACTATGGAAGATCGTATCTCAATTGTCGAAAGAAGAACGGGAACGCGGCGGCGTCTGGGACGTTGATGTAAACACGCCGGGATCGATTACGTCGCATCACGCAGGTTATTTGGACAAAACCAAAGAACAAATTGTAGGCGTGCAGACAGATGAACCGTTTAAACGTTTAATTCAACCTTACGGTGGTATTCGGATGGTGATCGACGCTTGTAAAGCTTACGGTTTTGAAGTGCCTCAATCGATCATTGATATTTTCACGAATATTCGCAAAACGCATAATCAAGGAGTGTTTGACGCCTATACGCCGGAAATTCGTGCCGCTAGAAAATCGGGTATCGTAACGGGGCTGCCGGATGCTTATGGTCGCGGACGGATCATCGGCGATTATCGCCGCGTGGCATTGTATGGCGTCGATTTTTTGATGAAACAAAAACAACATGAACATAACGAAACCGTCGGAGAAGGGATGGACGAAGCGACGATTCGATTGCGTGAAGAAATTTCGGAGCAATACCGCGCACTGGGTGAATTGAAACAAATGGCGAACATGCACGAAATCGATATTTCCCAACCTGCAACGACGGCAAAAGAAGCGTTCCAATGGGTGTACTTCGGCTATCTGGCTGCGGTCAAAGAACAAAACGGAGCGGCGATGTCACTTGGACGCGTGTCTTCCTTCCTCGATATTTATATTCAGCGCGATCTTGCCGAAGGAACGTTAACGGAAGAACAAGCGCAAGAATTGGTCGATCATTTCGTGATGAAGCTGCGTATCGTCAAATTTTTGCGCACACCGGATTATAACGAATTGTTCAGCGGCGACCCAACATGGGTAACGGAATCGATCGGCGGCATGGCTGAAGACGGCACGACTCGAGTGACGCAAAACAGTTTCCGCTTTTTGCACACTTTATATAATCTAGGCCCTGCACCAGAACCTAACTTAACCGTATTATGGTCGGAACAAATGCCGGATGCGTTCAAAAAATATTGCGCGAAAGTCTCGATTGAAACCAGTTCGATTCAGTACGAAAACGATGATCTCATGCGTCCAATCTACGGTGACGATTACGGGATTGCGTGCTGTGTATCGGCGATGCGGATCGGGAAACAAATGCAATTTTTCGGGGCACGAGCTAACTTAGCCAAAACGTTACTGTATGCAATCAACGGCGGTAAAGATGAAAAGTCCGGTGAACAGATCGGGCCGGAGTTTCCGGCGATCACTTCCGAATATTTGGACTATGACGAAGTGATGCAGCGCTATACGCCGATGATGGAATGGCTGTCGGAAGTGTATCTGAATGCGCTGAATATTATCCATTATATGCACGACAAATATAGCTACGAACGTATTGAGATGGCGCTGCACGACCGTGACATTCTACGGACGATGGCTTGCGGGATTGCGGGGCTATCGGTTGCGGCGGATTCGTTAAGTGCGATCAAATATGCCAAAGTAAAACCGATTCGTAACGAGCAAGGGATTGCAGTCGATTTTGAAATCGAAGGCGACTATCCATGCTACGGCAACAACGACGATCGGGTCGACCAGATTGCGGTACAGCTCGTCGAGGACTTCATGGGTATGATTCGCAAACACAAAACGTACCGGGATTCGGTTGCGACGCAATCGGTACTTACGATCACATCAAATGTCGTATACGGAAAAAAAACCGGGAATACGCCAGACGGACGCAAAGCGGGCGAGCCGTTTGCACCGGGCGCAAACCCGATGCACGGACGCGACAAAAAAGGCGCGTTAGCGTCACTGAGTTCGGTTGCGAAGCTTCCTTACGAACAAAGCCTTGACGGTATTTCGAATACGTTCTCGATCGTACCGAAAGCTTTGGGCAAAGAAGAAGATACGCGTAAAAGCAATCTGGTTGCGATGTTGGACGGATATTTCGGCAGTCATGGGCATCACTTGAACGTGAACGTTTTCGACCGCGAACAATTGATGGATGCGATGGATCATCCTGAAAATTATCCGCAATTGACGATTCGGGTTTCTGGGTATGCGGTGAATTTCATCAAGTTGACGCGCGAACAACAATTGGATGTGATTCATCGTACTTTCCACTCCAATATGTAAAAAGAAAGGGTGAAAAGTCATGAGTCGCAAAGGGCGGATACATTCACTGGAAACGTTCGGAACGGTCGACGGGCCTGGAATTCGCTTTGTGTTATTTATGCAAGGCTGCCTGATGAAATGCAAGTATTGCCACAACCCGGATACTTGGCATTTTGACGGAGGGCGTGAAGTGACGGTCGAAGAGGTGTTGGCTGAAATCGAGCCGTATATCCATTATTATCGGTCGTCGGGCGGTGGGCTGACCATCTCGGGCGGAGAGCCGACGTTGCAAGCCGGATTCGTAACAGAAGTGTTCCGTGAAGTGAAAGCCCGCTGGGGACTGCATACCACGCTCGATAGCAACGGATTTAACAACGCGGAGAAGTTACACGAACTAATGGATGTCACGGATCTTGTCTTGCTTGATCTGAAGCATATTGATGATCATGAGCATCGAGTGCTGACTGGCGTAAGTAACGAGCAGACCCTGCATACCGCAAAATGGCTATCGGAACATGGCAAAAAGATGTGGGTTCGGCATGTGTTCGTACCGGGTATTCACGATGACGAAAATCATTTGCGAAATTTGGGGAAATTTATTGGAACCTTGCATGGCGTCGAAAAATTCGAAATTCTTCCGTATCACCAGATGGGCATTTACAAATGGAAAGAATTAGGTCGAGCATACCCATTAGAAAACGTTCCTTCACCAACAGAGCAACAAGTCGAGTGGGCGTATCGAATGGTTGAATCCGGTCGCCTTGTTGCTAACCTTCAGTAAATACTTGCATAACGTTTACAAAAAGCGGCTTTTCCTTTTACAGGAGAGTCGTTTTTTTTATGAATTCATAGAAACTTTTAACCGATTTCTGCGTCTACATGTATGTGTTTAGTGAGAGAATGACCAAATTCAGATATAAAGGGAGTCGTAAAATGAATTTAAAGAAAATCACGATTATCGCATTGCTCGTTGTCGTGCAAGCGGCGGCTGTATTGCCGGCAGCAGCATCGGCGCAAGCAGTTTCGACATCGGAAGATAAACCGGTTGTTGTACAAGGAGAAGTGGTACAACCTGACGGAACTTCGAAAACATATTCGGAAAAGCTTGCCGCTCCAACATCGGCAGAGCAACCGGCGGCTAACGCACCAGCCAATACGCAGCAAAATGCTCCGGTCGCTGAAGAAGTCCCAGCAGACGACGCGGCGCCGACTGATGAAGAAACAACGATTACGCCGAATTCTACAGAAACACCAGCAACGCCAGAAATTCCTGCACAAGGTACGCCTGATCCAACGACGAATACTCCGGCAAATGTACCAAGCACAAACAATACACCATCCCAAACGCCTACAACCAATAAACCAGCAACTCCAGCGTTTGATGCAGCATCGACGCTTGGAACGGATCAATTGGTGTTGACGATCAACGGAAACAAAATGTATCAAAACGGTCAAACCTATACAGCGGCTCAACCGATGGCTGCAAAGAATGGAGTCTCTTATATCGCAGCTCGTTCGTTCGTTGACCGCGTAGGTCTCAAACTTACATACGACGCGAAAACAAAAGAAACGGTTATCAAAAAAGGTACCGATGAACTTCGCTTCAAATTAGGAACCGACACGTATACCGTGAACGGCGTTCCAACGAAGATGAAAGGCACTTCGTATCAAGAAAAAAATACGTTTATGGTTCCGTTGACGTCGATCACGAAGGCGCTGGCGATTCCGTACAAAATCGATTACAAAACGCAAACGATCTCTTTGACGATTTCGTCGAAGCCTACGGCATCGTTTACCGTGCAACCGCAAACGATTATTGCGGGTGAAACGAATGTCACGTATCAAACCAAATCGTCGTCACCTTCGGGTTATGCGATTGTGAATGAGCGCTGGGAAGGACGTCAAGACATCTTCACCGATCCGGGAACGTATACCGTTTCTTATTCGGTACAAGATTCTCAAGGACAATGGAGTGATCCTTTCACGCAACAAATTAAAGTCGAAGCGCCAAACCAACCGCCAGTTGCGCAATTCGCCACAGACAAAGACACTTACCGTCAAGGCGAACCGGTGACATTCACGGATCAAAGTTATGATCCAGACGGTGTGTTGCCAGAAGCGAATAGCCGTACATGGGAAAACCAAAAAGGCGCTTACTTCACTGCCGGTCCTCAAAATATTACGTTGACCGTTACTGACGAAGATGGAGCGACAGATACGTTTACGAAAACAATCACGATTACGGACGAAGTGCTGTATACGCAAGATGAATACAATGCACTCTTTATTCCGATCGGAACAAAATTCTTATTCGACGGCGGCAGTGTCCCAGCGATGAAGAAAGTCAATCGTTATGATTCGTTCGAAGACGTAACTTTGTATCGCAGTAACAGCCCGGAATCTGTTTATGAGACAGGTAAAGTATACGAAGATACGATTTCCGGTAAAGTACGCTTCATGGTGCACCATGCGAACTATACAGGCAAGCGTGTAACGATGTATGTCGTCGCGACCAATAACAATGCAACTCCGACTACGATCCGTACGCTTGATAGCGGATTTGGTGGACCAAGCCCTTATGCGACAGCAGCGGGCAAAGTATCGGTGCAACGTTATCACCAAGCGATCATTCAAGGAACAAAACGTTCGAGTGTGACGCTTCAACCAGGCGAAAGCAAAGTGATTTTGACCGAACTGAATGCAATCCCGATGGCAAACAAAACGGTAATCTCGCTTCTTGCTGATGTAGATTCAACGCAGCCGATCAAATACAGCACGTTGATGATTCCAACAGGTGATGATCCGATCGAAGCTGCAAACGTATTGCCAACTGCAAAACGTGATGGGGTTCATAACCGGGGTACGTATCCATTGGCAACCAAAATCATCAATGTATTTGATGCTGTAGGCGGAGCTACGCCAACCAAGCTTCTAATCGGAGACAATAACGACGATCTTAACCTTGTCGGTGTAGATGCTCCAAACAATATGCCGGAATCGAACTTGGGTAACTTCGGCGTGCTTTACAAAGTCAAACTTGATTATGTAGCTCCAAACACGTTGATTACGTTCAACGGACGCGGAGGTAAGTATGCCGGCTGGATCGTAGTAAACGGTCAAATCGTTGAATTGGCTGCACCAGGTCTGGGTCTTGTAGGCGCGGCACTGAATACATCGAATGAAGCTGGCGTATTGTATCGTACAGGCAATGTCGCTGAAAGTGTAGAACTTGAGTTCACACCAGCTCCAGGCAGTAACTTGGCAGTTAACTTGATCTTTAGCCAAATGCCACAAGTCAAGCAATAATAAGCAAGATTAAAGATCAAAAAGCCGATTCCAGATAGACGGAATCGGCTTTTTCGTATACGTCTACCGAAAGGTGTCCGATTGACTCTACCTGTCATTTGGGGCATTATAAATAAAGGGTATTACGAATAAGAAGTTAATGAAAAAGCGAAGAATGGCAGGAGGCGAGGATCACCGATGCTTTCAACGGAACGTATTATCGAGATTATGGCGGAGCAAGGGCTGCGGATTACGGATCAGCGCAAAACATTGGCAAAGTTATTTGCCGAAGCGCCGGGTTATCTGTCCGCAAAAGACGTTTATGAATATATGGGACAAAAATACAAAGGTCTAAGTTTTGATACTGTGTACCGCAACTTACGCGTGATGCAAGAACTGAGCGTGTTGGAGCAGATCGTGTTCGAAGAAGGCGTGAAGTTCAAGCTGCATTGTAGCGAAGACCATCACCATCATCATATGATTTGTTTGCAGTGCGAGAAGACGTATCCGATTACGTTTTGCCCGATGCAGTTGACCGAATCGCCAGATGATTTCCAAGTGGTGAAGCATAAATTCGAAGTGTTTGGTTATTGCAAAGATTGCCGCGAAGAAGCGGCGCAACAACCTGTGAGCGCAATTGCCGGGAAGCGTGAAGCGTAATGAAGATCGCTCGCCGCACCGTGCAAGGCACGATCCGTTTTTATCGAAAGTTCATTTCGCCTTTGACGCCGCCAAGCTGTCGGTTCGTTCCGACCTGCTCGGCGTACGCGCTAGAAGCGATTGAAGTCCATGGAGCTGCAAAAGGAAGCTGGCTTGCCGCGAAAAGGATCAGCAAATGTCATCCTTTTCATGAAGGTGGCTTTGATCCCGTACCGCCAAACTCCAAAGTTCACGGCGACCCGGCTTAAGTAAGCTTAGAAATCGCTTGCTCAGTAAGCTTGACACCTCGGGCTTTTTTTCGGTATATTTTCTATATTGTATGCGTGTTAGATATACAATTTGAATGTTAAAATGAATTCCGAAGAATGGATGAGTAGAAGGAACAACCTGTGACAGAGAACCGGGCAAGACGCTGCAAGCCGGTCTGGAGATCCCTTCGAATATGGTCCGGGAGGAACTTTGTACAAGTCGTGAATCGGTCCGATAAGTGCAAAGCGTGTTCCAGCGTTAATGGACGGTCGAATGTGACCGGCAGAGCCTTCGATTTGTGAGAACGAAGGGAATGTGGGTGGTACCGCGCGAGCTTACGGCTCTCGTCCCATTTTGGGGCGGGAGTCTTTTTGATATGTTCCGCTCCGTATCTAACTTGATGAAGGAGAGAAAACAGATGACAGAGAAAAAAAGTTTTTATATCACAACGCCGATCTATTATCCAAGCGGTAAGCTACATATCGGGCATACGTATACGACTGTAGCGGCAGATGCAATGTCTCGGTACAAGCGCCTTCGCGGTTACGATGTACGCTTTTTAACGGGTACAGACGAGCATGGACAAAAGATTGAGCAAAAAGCAGCAGAAGCCGGGCAAACGCCGATTCAGTTTATTGATGGAATCGTAGAAGGAATCCGCAGCCTGTGGGATAAACTCGATATTTCGTATGATGACTTTATCCGCACTACCGAAAAGCGTCATATCGATGTCGTGCAAGATATTTTCGAGCGTTTGCTCAAGCAAGGCGATATTTACAAAGGCGAATACGAAGGCTGGTACAGTATTCCAGACGAAACGTATTACACAGAATCGCAATTGGCTGACGTCGTGCGCGATGCGGACAACAAAGTCATCGGTGGCAAAAGCCCGGAAAGCGGTCACCCGGTCGAACTCGTAAAAGAAGAATGTTATTTCTTCAGAATGAGCAATTACGCGGATCGTCTGCTCAAATATTACGAAGATAATCCAGAATTTATTCAACCGGAATCGCGTAAAAACGAGATGGTGAATAACTTTATCAAGCCGGGATTAGAAGATTTGGCGGTATCGCGTACGACATTCAAATGGGGCGTTCCGGTTAAAAGCGATCCGAAGCACGTCGTCTATGTGTGGATCGATGCGTTGTCCAACTATATTACAGCTCTTGGTTACGGTTCCGACGATCCGTCGAATTTCGAGAAATACTGGCCTGCGGACGTGCATCTGGTAGGTAAAGATATTTTGCGTTTCCATACCATCTATTGGCCGATCATGTTGATGGCGCTGGATCTTCCATTGCCGAAAAAAGTATTCGGACACGGATGGTTCTTGACTCGTGAAGGCAAAATGTCCAAATCCAAAGGTAACGTCATCGATCCGGTGAAACTGATCGATCGCTACGGCTTGGATGCACTGCGTTATTATGTTCTGCGTGAAGTACCGTTCGGTTCGGATGGACAATTCACGCCGGAAAGCTTTGTTGAACGGATCAACTCGGATCTAGCTAACGATCTGGGCAATTTGCTCAATCGTACAGTTGCGATGGTCGACAAATATGTAGGCGGCGAGGTGCCCGCTTATCACGGACAAGTGACGCCGTTTGATGCGTCGCTGCAAGAAGCGGCAATCGCAGCCGCTGATAAAGTCGAGCAAGCGATGGACAATATGGAGTTTTCGGTCGCACTGACTGCGATCAGTCAATTTGTCAGCCGTACGAACAAATACATCGACGAAACGCAGCCGTGGGTTATTGCCAAAGACGAAAGTCGCAAAGCGGAGCTGGATTCCGTAATGCTGCACCTGATCGAAAGCCTGCGTATCGCGTCGCTGTTACTGCAACCTTTCTTGACGCGTGCACCTAAGCTGATTTGGACGCAACTCGGCATAGCGGGCGACGAAGCGTCAGCTTGGAGAACTTGGGATACGCTCAAGCAATTCGGCGTAATCGCAGCAGGTACGAAATTGCAAAAAGGCGATCCGATCTTCCCGCGTCTGGACGTGGAAGTCGAAGTTGGGAATATCGTAGAATCGATGAGCGGCGGTACGCCAGTGAAATCAACGGAAGCGCCGAGTGCCGAAGCTTCTGCGCCGGTGGAAGCACCGGAACTCAAAGAAGAGATCGGCATTGAAGACTTTGGTAAAGTCGAACTTCGCGTTGCCCAAGTTATCGCGTGTGAACCTGTTAAAAAAGCAGATAAACTGCTAAAACTTCAACTCGATCTTGGATTTGAACAACGTCAAGTCGTATCCGGTATTGCGAAATTCTATACACCGGAAGAATTGATTGGACGCAAAGTCATTTGCATAACGAATCTGAAGCCGGTTAAACTTCGCGGCGAAGAATCGCGCGGTATGATTTTGGCAGCTTCGCATGGCGATCAACTGACGCTTGCAACTGTACCGGATTCGATGCCAAATGGTGCACTTGTGAAATAAAATAGAAGACAGAGCTTTCTTACATCGAAAGCTCTGTCTCTTTTTTTGTTTTTTCTTAATCGTAAATATACCGAAAAAGGTTGACAACTTTTAAAGAGACTCCTATAATCGGTATGGTTACGATTAGAGTGAAAAGCTCGGAATCGGATTTTGAACAGAAACGGAGTGTGTCTTTAATATGCAGCGTAATAAAAAGTATGCCGGGCGCGTACTGATGGTTTTGGCTTTGGCAACGATGATGGTATTGTCCGCTTGCGGACAAAACGCATCAGGTAAGATCGTTGAAGGAAAAGTGAACGTAGTGACGACTTTTTATCCGATTTATGAATTTGCTTCCACCATCGGCGGCGAAGATGCAAATGTCATTAACTTGCTGCCTACGGGCGTTGAACCTCATGATTGGACGCCGCGCGGTCAAGATATTGTCAGTACATCAAAAGCTCAACTCTTTTTCTATAACGGAGCAGGTCTTGAAGGTTGGGTACCCGATTTTCTAAAAGGATTGAATTCAGATTCTGAGGTTAAGCCAGTGGAAGTCAGTAAAGGTGTGGATCTGATCTTGACCGATGAAGATGATGGTCATAACCACGGCGGAACGGAAGCAGATCACGACCACGAAGGCGAAGAACATGGAGAAGATGAACACCATGAAGAAGACGGGCATCATGAAGAATCTGCCGATGCCAAACATACCGACCCGCACACTTGGGTAAGCCCGAAATCGGCTCTTATCATGGCGGGAAATATTCGAGACAGTCTGGTTGAAGCCGATCCTGAACACAAAGCCGGTTATGACGAACGGTACGAAGCACTCGCGAAAAAGCTTAAAGATTTAGATACAGAATTTACAGATAAGCTAACTCCTTTAACAAATAAAGAAATCGTCGTCTCGCACCAAGCTTTCGGTTATCTGGCACGTGATTACGGATTGACCCAACATTCGATCATGGGGCTTTCCCCGGATGCGGAACCACGCGCTCAAGATATGCTGAACCTAGCGAAAATGGTAAAAGAAGAAGGTATCCGTTACATTTTCTTCGAAGAACTGGTGTCCGATAAACTGGCAAAAACACTGGCTAGCGAAGCGGGCGTCGATACCTTGGTACTGAATCCGGTTGAAGGCTTGACCGAGCAACAGTCCAAAGACGGCGAAGATTATTTCAGTTTGATGCAAAAGAATTTGCAAAATCTGCTACTCGCTTTACAATAAGAAGAGACAAACGCGCGGTTTCGGCGATCTTGCCGAACCGCGCGTTTGATTGAACGCCGATAAAAAAGGAGGAAATCTCATGTCCGCTATTCCGATAGTAGATTGTCATCAGCCGATGATCGAGCTACGCGACGTGTCCTTTTCCTATAAAGACCAGCATGTCATGAAAGATTTAAGCTTTAGTATCAAAGAGCGAGACTTTGTCGGAATCGTCGGTTCGAACGGTGCCGGCAAAACGACTTTGCTCAAAATGTTGGTTGGATTGATGCCGCCGACAAGCGGAGAGATTAAGTTGTTCGGCGAATCGATCCGCAGTTTTCGAGATTGGGAGCGTATCGGATACGTTCCGCAAAAAAACGCGCTGAATATGTTATTCCCTGCTACGGTTCGTGAAGTCGTGATGTCCGGGCTTTATACGAATAAAAGTCTGTTTCGCCGCTTGACGAAAGAAGCCAAAGCGAAGCTTGAAGATGCTCTGCAAGTGATGCGGATCGAAGATATTGCAGACAAGCGGATCGGACGGCTATCCGGCGGTCAGCAGCAACGCGTATTTTTGGCAAGAGCGATGATTAATCGCCCAGACCTGCTCGTACTCGACGAACCGACAGTCGGTGTCGACGCGGAAACGCAAGATAGCTTTTTCGAATTGATTCGGCATATGCACCGCCATCATAATATTACGTTTTTGATGGTCTCGCATGATGTGGATCGTATGGAAGACTATCTAGGCAAAGAACCCCGGCAACAAAATGGCAAAATCAAATTTTTCGTGCGTCATTCGCACGACGATCTGGACTGCGTTGAAACGGATCTGAATCATTCGATTCCGCTCGTCGGATCGGCATCGCAGCAGTAAGGAGACGGTAACTTGGAAATTTTGTTCAGTGACTTTTTTCAACGGGCTTTACTTGGAGGGCTTCTGATCGGGCTTACGGCACCGCTGATCGGAATCTTTCTTGTGTTACGGCGCTTGTCGATGATTGGGGATACGCTTGCCCATGTTACGATCGCTGGCGTTGCGCTAGGATTTTTGATTAATGTCTATCCGCTTGTAGTCGGACTCGTTTTTGCGGTCATTTCGTCTTTTGCGATCGAAAAACTGCGCCGAGCGTACAAAGGATACGCCGAATTATCCATTGCGGTCATTATGTCTGGTGGCGTCGCGATGGCATCATTCTTATTTACGCTCGGACAAGGCTATAACACGGATGTAACGAGTTATTTGTTCGGTAGTATTTACACGCTGGGTACAACGGATTTGTATCTGGTCGGCGGCGTTACGGTTATCGTGGTCGCGGTTGTAGTCTTTTTCTACAAAGAACTCTTTTTGCTGACGTTCGAAGAAGATGCGGCTGCCGTAAGCGGGCTTCCGGTCAAATTGCTCAATATGCTCATTACCGTGTTGGCTGCGCTTGTCATCAGTACCGCAATTAAAATCGTAGGGGCGTTGCTCGTGTCCGCGTTGCTTACGATTCCGGTCGCTTGTAGTCTGTTTTTGGCAAAAAGTTTCCGAATGTCGATCGTGTTATCGGTGGCAATTGCGGAGATCGCCGTGATCGTGGGTCTGATTGTTGCGGGCGTATGGAACTTTGCGCCAGGTGCTACAATCGTCTTACTGCTGATTTTGATGTTGCTGCTGACTTTGGTCGCGCGAAGAGGATACACCGTCTAACGGGTATTCTCTTTTTTTATGACTTCAACTTGCCAATACACAGCCAATAAAGGTATCATAGTAAGAGTCGTTTTTGATAGAACTGAGCTATGATTGTGCCGGCGCATCATGAAGAGTAAGCTTGCCGATGTTCGATCGATTGGACAATCATCTTGCGATACAGACATTCATCGGCGCCACGATCTAACAGATTCAAGGTACTTACGTTAAGGAAATGAGGGAAGCGGATGCCAACGCCCAGTATGGAAGATTATTTGGAGCGTATCTACCTGCTAATTGAAGAAAAAGGTTACGCCCGGGTATCGGATATCGCCGAAGGGCTGGAAGTTCATCCTTCTTCGGTCACGAAAATGATTCAGAAGCTCGATAAAGACGAATACTTGGTGTACGAAAAGTACCGGGGGCTTATTCTAACGAGCAAAGGCAAAAAAATCGGTAAACGCTTGGTGGATCGTCATCAATTGTTAGAACAATTTTTGCGTCAGATCGGCGTAGAGGAAAGTCATATTTACACCGATGTCGAAGGTATTGAACATCATTTAAGCTGGAATTCAATCACACAAATCGAGTCATTGGTGGAGTATTTCAATCGCGATCCCAAAAGAATCGAAGAACTTCGGGCGATCCAAAATGAAGGATTGAACGAAAATTAAAAAAGGCGTCTGTGACCTTTCGGCACAGATGTTTTTTTGTATGCAAAAAAAGCGTCGATTATAGCGCTACAATCGGTATGTTTTTTGCGTATAACAGATAGAACACTCGGGAGGTGTGAAACAAAGTAGGCAGTTTTACCGTCTAGAAAGACATCTAAGGGGAAACGAGGGAGTAGCAATCATGAAATGGCTTCAAAAGATTATGGTTTTGCTGGCTGCAATGCTGTTGTTTTCAGTATGGAGCGTGTCTGGAACGCATCAAGCACGCGCGGCATCGGTTATTCAGATTATGTTGGATGGACAACGGATTCAAGGTGATGCAGATCCTTATATCGTATCGAATACGACATTGGTTCCTATGCGTCTAATCAGTACAAGTCTCGGCGCACAAATTCAATGGTCGCAAAGCGAAAAAGTCGTTACGATCAATCAAGGCGGAACCTTACTGTCGATTCCGTTAGGTTCAAAAACCGCTTTTGTGAACGGAAATGCAGTAGAATTAGAAGCTTCGGTTGCAAGTGTGAACGGACGTATTATGGTTCCGCTTCGTTTTGTCGGACAAGGTCTCGGTTTGAACGTGAATTGGAATCAAAGTACCCAAACGATTACGCTGACAACGCCAGACGGTCCTATTGGTGTTCCGACACCCGGCGTACCGGATAATCAAGGAAATCTGACAGCGCTTCGCGGTGCATGGGTCGCTACGGTATCGAGTCTGGATTGGCCGTCGTCCAAAGACGCGACCAAGCAAAAGTCGCAATATACGACGATGTTGGATCAGCTTCAGGAAACCGGCATTAACGCCGTGTTCGTGCAGGTGCGTCCAAGCGCAGATGCGTTATATCCGTCCAAGCTTGTGCCGTGGTCGAATGTATTGACGGGAACGCAAGGAAAAGATCCGGGTTATGACCCGCTTGCTTTTATGATTGAAGAAGCACATAAACGGGGGATGGAATTCCACGCTTGGTTTAATCCGTTCCGTGCAAGTACCGGTTCATCGACCGCAGGGCTTGCTGCCAACCATGTAGCCAAATCTCATCCGGATTGGATCATTAATTTCGATAGCAAGTTGTATATCAATCCGGGAATTCCAAATGCTCGTCAAGCCGTTATCGATGAAGTCATGGAAGTTGTGAACAACTATAAGATTGACGGCGTTCATTTGGACGATTATTTCTATCCATACGGCGAATCGGCAGCGAAGAAATTCAACGACGATGCGACGTACAAGCAATACAATACGACATCGATCGCAAACAAAGGCGATTGGCGCCGAGCGAATATCAATGATTTCGTTAAAAAGTTGGGACAAACGATTGATGCGGTCAAACCAGCAGTCAGTTACGGTGTAAGCCCGTTCGGCGTATGGCGCAACGCATCGACAGAGCCACTCGGCTCCGATACGCGCGCAGGCGTAACCGCGTATGATACGACGTATGCCGATGCACGGACTTGGGTCAAAAACGAATGGGTCGATTACGTCGCTCCGCAAGTGTATTGGAGTAATGCCAATACCGCTGCTAATTACGCAAAAGTGGTCGATTGGTGGGAAAATGTCGTAGCCGGTACGAATGTAGATCTGTATATCGGCGAAGCCGCTTATAAAGTGGGAACGAGCGAAGCGGGATGGAGTAATGCTACCGAACTTACGGATCATCTCAAATCTACACTGGGCCGTGAGCATGTAGATGGCAATATCTTTTTCCGTGCCGCACATATTTTATCGCCTAAAGTTAAAAGTGTATTGCAGCAATATTGGGGCAATTAATCGGTTGCTTGCATGTGCATGATCGAATGGATACAAAAAAGAAGGTTGCGAATATTCGCAACCTTCTTTTTAATGAAACTTTGGCAAATCTTCATCATCTTTGCTTTTGCGTCCTTCGATCACTTGGAACGGATAGTTTTTCTTTTTCTTCGTCGCTTTTACAGGAGCCGCATTTTTATCTACACGTGCAGCTTGTGGTTTGGACGAGGCGGAAGAAGACATCCGAGCCAACTTTTCTTGAGTACGCGCCGAAGGTTTGATCTTGGGTCTTTTTCCGCTTGGGGTACGGTATCCTCCAGAGCGTCCATTGTTCGGCAAAATAAAATACAGAGCGATAAGAATGATCACGATTCCGATCGGAATCAGCCAAGTGAGCGACGGATTAAGCAACATCTGTACAAGCCCCAATGCCGCCAACGCTAGAATAATCCAACCTGCAACTCCTGGTTTTCTCATGGTATATCAACCCTCCAGAGGATCGAGTATAGGATTCGGCGCCGAAGCGGGAACACCTTGTTTCTGATAAGCGGCATCAAGTTCACGCATCCGATTGAACGAAGCGATCGAAACTTCGACTTGTTCGTCCGTTGGTTCTTTGGTTGTCAAAAGCTGCAACCATAATCCCGGATAACCGAGGAAACGAAGAACCGGTATATCGCGCAGCGCGTTCGTGAATTTCAAAAATTCAAACGAAACGCCTAGAACGACAGGCAGCAGAAGCAGACGTTGAACGACGCGTTCCAATAACGAATCCCAAGTAAATACCGAGTAGATCAGAATGCCGATAATGACGGTCAACATAATAAAGCTACTTCCGCAGCGGTAATGCAGGCGGGTATACTTTTGTACGTTTTTTGGCGTCAATTCTTCGCCGGCTTCAAAAGCGGTAATCACCTTGTGTTCGGCTCCGTGATATTGGAACAACCGTTTGACGATAGGTGTAAGCGAGATCAAATATAGATACAGAAGGAGCAGCACTAACTTGATTCCGCCTTCAGTCAGGTTGTGATAAATTTGATGACTGAACGAACCTTTGAACAAAAAGTCTTCCACAAACACAGGAACTAACGTAAATACCACTTTACCCACGATAAACGATACGATTGCCGCGGCGGTTACACCGATCATCGCGCCCAAACTCAATTTAGCTTCGCCTTTTTTGTTTTTCGCTTTCAATTCTTCGCGTTCTTCAGGGGTCATCTCATCGTCGGCATAAGCGTCGAACGAGTAATTGAGATGCTTAGAACCTTTTACACTAGAATCGATCAGGCTAACCAGACCGCGTAACAGCGGGATTTTACGTAACGAACGAACCCAGCTTTTTTCTTCGCGAGGCACTTCAAGGAACGTGATTTCTCCGCTCTTGCGGCGCACCGCGGTGACGTTGACGTGCTTGCCGCCGAACATAACTCCTTCGATTACGGCTTGTCCGCCGTAGGCGACGGGAGCAGATTTTTCAGACAAAACCTTCACCTTCCTAAACGTTTTTAAAGACATTTCTTTTTATTGTATCGGATTTGACAGGCAAATACCAGCGAACCTATAGCTCCCTAAGCAATCTAGCTTGTGCGTAAAAAGGCTTCTCAGAGGGTACTAGCGTATGATAGAATGTAATGTGGTAATTTCGCTTGAAGCTCTGGAAAATACGAACTGAGTAGGTTCACCGGGAAAGAGGAGAAAATATGCAGCAGCGTGTACACAAATTGCGTGAAGCGATGTCGCTTCAAGGCGTTAGCGCAATGTTTGTCGCCAGTGACATTAATCGTCGTTACCTGACAGGATTTACGGGTTCTGCCGGATATGTGCTTGTTACGGAAACGGAAAGTTATTTGCTGACTGATTTCCGCTATATGGAGCAGGCGCCTCAGCAGGCTAAAGACTTCAAAGTAGTTGAGCATGCACCGAAAGTCATGGAAACGGTTAAAGCATTGCTCGGTTCTTCAGCGAAACTTGGTTTCGAGCAAGAACATGTAACATTTGCAACGTATCAAAGTTACAAAGAAGCGTTAGCAGGTATTGAGCTGGTTCCGGTATCCGGTCTGGTTGAAGGGCTGCGCCTCTTTAAAGACGAAGGCGAACTTGCGATCATGCGCGAAGCTGCTGTATTGGCAGATCGTACGTTTAGCTATATTTTGCCGAAGATTCGTCCAGGCGTGACCGAACGCGAATTGGATTTGCAGATGGAAATGTTTATGCGCGAAAACGGAGCGACTTCGTCGTCGTTCGATACCATTGTGGCTTCCGGCGAACGTTCGGCACTGCCGCATGGCGTAGCAAGTTCGCGCGTTTTGCAAGGAAACGAATTCATTACGTTTGACTTCGGTGCTTTGCTGAACGGCTATTGCTCCGACTTGACGCGTACCGTTGTGCTTGGCGAAGCTAGTGATCGCCACCGCGAAGTCTACGGCATTGTGCTTGAAGCGCAGCTGAATGCACTGGATAAGATTCGTCCAGGCATGACAGGGCGTGAAGCCGACGCGTTGACTCGCGATATCATTTCTTCCTATGGATATGGCGAGCAGTACGGTCATAGCACAGGGCATGGCTTGGGTATGGAAGTGCATGAAAGCCCTCGTTTATCCAAGCTTAGCGACGATATCTTGAAGCCAGGTATGGTCGTGACCGTAGAACCGGGTATTTATATTCCGGGCTTTGGCGGTGTGCGGATCGAAGATGATATTGTCATTACCGAAACCGGAATTGAAATTATTACATCTTCGAAAAAAGAGTTGACCCTTCTGCCAATGGCATAGGACCGCTTTAACAAGAAATACGTTTTAACCTGTATCATCATTCAGCAAGGCAACCATTCCAAGGAGGAATCCTCAATGATCTCAGTTAACGATTTTAAAACAGGCCTTACCGTCGAAGTGGACGGCGACATCTTCACCGTAATCGAATTCCAACACGTAAAACCAGGTAAAGGTGCGGCATTCGTGCGCTCCAAGCTCAAAAACTTGCGTAACGGTAACACGGTAGAGCGTACTTTCCGTGCTGGCGAAACAATCGGCCGCGCACAAATCGAAAACCGTGGCGTACAATACCTGTATGCAAGCGGTCAAGAGCACACTTTCATGGATAACGAAACTTACGATCAATTCTCGCTGACAAGCGAGCAATTGGAGTGGGAACTTAAATTCCTGCGCGAAAACATGAACGTGCACATCATCAGCTACAAAGGCGAAATCCTCGGTATTAACTTGCCAACAAGCGTAGAGCTTAAAGTTGTAGAAACAGAGCCGGGTATCAAAGGCAACACAGCAACAGGCGCTTCCAAAAACGCGAAACTCGAAACAGGTCATAACGTTCAAGTTCCGTTGTTCATCAACGAAGATGACGTATTGCTGATCGACACACGCGAAGGCAAATACATTTCCCGCGCATAGTCAGGAATCTAAGCTCCTTATCGTCCAAGACGGTAAGGAGCTTTTTTGTGCAAATAGATGCAGGAAAGTGTAAATAATTTTCCGAAAAAACAATGGAAGAAGCCATCGATTTCGTATTATACTCATTTAAAGCGATAAAAAAGACCGAAGCCGTTTGGAAAAATGAGTTTCGAAATTATGCGGGGGAGTGAACACGTTTTGTCATTATTCGTCATGAAGTTCGGCGGGAGTTCCGTCGGCGATACCGAGCGGATGCAGCGCGTTGCGAAGCGAGTCGCCGAGAAAAAAGAAGAAGGGCATCAATGCGTCGTCGTCGTATCGGCAATGGGAGACACGACAGACGATCTGATTGATTCCGCAAAACGTCTGAGTGACCATCTTCCGGCTCGTGAAATGGATATGCTGATGACGACCGGCGAACAGATTTCGATTTCGCTGTTATCGATTGCGATTCAAGCGATTGGTCATGAAGCGATTTCCTTTACAGGTTGGCAAGCCGGATTCGAGACGGAGTCTAATCACGGAAGTGCTAGAATTACGAATATTCGTCCAGATCGTGTCATCAAAGCTTTGGATGCCGGTAAAATCGTTATTGTAGCGGGATTCCAAGGCATGAGCGAAGAAGGCGAAATTACGACGCTTGGACGCGGCGGTTCCGATACGACAGCGGTTGCTTTGGCAGCAGCGATCAAAGCGGACGCTTGCGAGATTTATACAGACGTTGACGGTATCTATTCAACAGATCCGCGTATCGTGAAGTGTGCACGAAAATTACCGTCAATCTCGTACGACGAGATGCTGGAACTTGCCAATCTGGGCGCTGCTGTCCTGCATCCACGCGCTGTGGAATATGCCAAACATAATTCGGTGCGCTTAGTTGTTCGTTCGAGCTTTAATTATAATGAAGGAACCGTAGTCGAGGAGGAATCGAGCATGGAGCAAGGCGTAGTAGTGAGCGGGATTGCTTATGATAAAAATGTAGCAAGAATCAGTATTTTGGGCGTGTCGGATGTACCGGGCGTATTGGCGGGTATCTTCGGCGCTTTGGCAGAACAACGCGTGGACGTTGACATTATCGTACAAAGCGGTTCGCAAGACGGCAAAGCAGACTTTTCGTTTACGGTAAACGGCGGCGAAGTCGATCGTGCGCTGCAAGTGATCGAAAGTACTCGCGAACAAGTCGCTTACCGCGAGCTGACTTCGGAGACGGATCTGGTCAAAGTCTCGATCGTCGGTGCAGGTATGGTCAGCCATCCAGGCGTGGCGGCACAAATGTTCCGCGTCATCTCGGATCAAGGCGTGAGCATCAAAATGGTGAGTACGTCGGAAATTAAAGTTTCTTGCGTAATCGAAGGCGAAAAAGTCAAAGACATTATCGCGGCGCTACATACCGCTTATAACTTGGATACGCAAGAGCAAGCTTTCGTTGGTGGCCCGCAAGATCGTCGTTAATTGTTAAATCAAGCGAAAGTTTGGATAAAAAGAGCGGAAAACTCCTTTGGAGACCGCTCTTTTTATTTTACCGTGTTGTGATATAATACATAACGTTAGTAAACGGCTTACCGTGCATTTTACAAAAAAGCGGATTAAATCCCCGTACAAGCCTGAAAATGTTAAGGAGCGTGCCTGAATGTTTAAAATAAGCGAAATTAAAGAACTCATTGAATTATTGGATCGTACATCGGTTCAAGAATTGGAACTTGAAGAAGAAGGCGCACGTGTCGTCATTCGCAAAGGCGGACGCGTTGATGCCAATGCCCAAGCCCCTGTGTGGGTACAACAACCACAAGTTCAAGCTCAGCCTGTATCCCATACAGAAGTGGCGCCAACTGCTGCACCGGCAGTTTCGACACCAGACGAATCTTTACATAAAATCGTCTCTCCAATGGTTGGTACATTTTATGCTTCGCCGTCGCCGGATGCAGATGCTTATGTAAGCGCAGGTAGCCGTGTGAACGAGAAGTCGGTTGTGTGCATCATTGAAGCTATGAAACTCATGAACGAACTTCTTGCAGAAGTGAAAGGTGAAGTCGTTGAAGTGCTCGTCGAGAACGGACAGTTGGTCGAATATGGACAACCCCTGTTCTTGGTTAGAGCGGAATGAGCGACTTCGTAGCGGAAGGAGGACGTATCGAATTGGATATTACAAAATTCAACAAAATTTTAATTGCCAACCGCGGTGAAATCGCTGTGCGGATTATTCGTGCGTGCCGCGAGCTTGGGATTTCTACCGTAGCGGTATATTCGGAAGCAGATCGCGACTCGCTGCATGTACGTCTGGCGGACGAAGCCTATTGCATCGGACCGACAGCGTCAAAAGACAGCTATTTGAACTTCACGAATCTAATGAGCGTCGCAACGCTTACCGAGTGCGATGCCGTTCATCCGGGTTATGGATTTTTGGCTGAAAATGCAGACTTCGCAGAAATTTGCGGATCATGCAATATTACGTTTATCGGCCCTTCGCCAGAAGCCATCACCAAAATGGGCGATAAAGCGGTAGCCAAATTGACGATGCAAGAAGCAGGAGTTCCGGTTATTCCGGGTTCTGACGGTCTGGTCGAGGATTTGGAAGAAGCTGTGGAATTGGCTCGCGGAATCGGTTATCCCGTTATTATCAAAGCTACAGCAGGTGGCGGCGGCAAAGGGATTCGATTGGCGGAAGACGAAGATACATTGCGTCAGCAAATCGTTGCCGCGCAGCAAGAAGCGGAGAAAGCTTTCGGTAATTCCGGCGTTTATCTTGAGAAGTTTTTGACAGGTATGAAGCACGTTGAAATCCAGATCATTGCAGATAAACACGGCAACGCTGTGCATCTGGGTGAACGCGATTGCTCGGTGCAACGCCGTCGTCAAAAATTGGTCGAAGAAGCTCCTTGTTCGGTATTGTCGGAAGAAGTTCGCACCGCAATGGGCGAAGCAGCCGTTCGCGCGGCGCACGCTGTTAATTATTCGGGAGCGGGAACACTTGAATTCTTGCTGGGTCCGGACGATAACTTCTACTTCATGGAAATGAACACGCGTATTCAAGTAGAACATCCCGTTACCGAAATGGTGACGAACGTCGATTTGATTCAGGAAATGATTTCGGTAGCCGAAGGCAACCCGCTTTCGTTTACACAATCCGATATCAAAATCAACGGATGGTCGATCGAATGCCGAATCAATGCGGAAGATCCAGATCGCAACTTTATGCCATCTCCGGGTAAAATCAGCTTTTATCTGCCTCCAGGCGGTCTAGGCGTTCGTGTAGATAGTGCAGCTTATCAAGGCTACAATATCCCGCCGTTTTACGATTCGATGGTTGCCAAGTTGATCGTATGGGCACCTACTCGCCCTGAAGCGATTGCAAAAATGAAAAGAGCGTTAGCCGAATTCGCAGTTGAAGGTGTAGCGACAACGATTCCGTTCCATCAACGTCTGTTAAATCATGAGACGTTTATCCGTGGTGATTTCGACATTAAATTCCTTGAAGAAAACGAAGTCTAAATCAGGCAAACATCGTTTGTCACAAGAGACCTCAAATGATATATTTAAGGAATAAATAATCCATAAGGTGGATGGTATCGAATATGAGCAGCTTACCTACAGAATTTGAACGCACCGATATTGGCGAAATCCAAATTGCTCCCGAAGTGATTGAAGTGATTGCAGGTTTGGCGACGATCGAAGTTGAAGGTATCGCGGGAATGAGCGGTGGCTTTGCTGGCGGGATCGCCGAATTGCTTGGACGCAAAAACCTTTCCAAAGGCGTAAAAGTGGAAGTCGGTCAGCGCGAAGCAGCCGTCGACGTATCGGTAATCGTGGAATATGGTTCCCGTTTACCTGAAGTTGCCGGAGCTGTGCAGCGCAACGTGAAACGTTCGATTGAAATGATGACCGGTTTATCCGTAATCGAAGTCAACGTACATGTACACGATGTTCAGCTCAGAGCGAAAGCTGTCGAAGCACGAACCGAGGAGTTTGATCTCGGTACGCCTCGGGTGAAATAACGATTTTTTCTAACCCCCGACCTGCAAAGTCGGGGTTTACTACCGTTTTGAGGGGGCTTGGCTGTACGTGGCGAAAATTGTAGACCGTCTGCTGTTGTTTCTATATAGTGTAACGATTTTGATTTTGAGCGTTCTCGCCATCCTCCTGCTGAGTCGTTCGATTTCGGTTCCGGTCGATTTCCGTTTTGATCTGCCTACACTTTCAATTGTAATTGGTGTGTTGGCTGTACTTATTTTGATTAGTTTGCGGATGTTGTATGTATCTTTGCGCCGTAGTCGTGGGCATTTACATGCAATCGATCAACGTACAGACCTTGGAGTGATTCAAGTTTCTGTAGAAACGATTGAGAATTTGTGTTTGAAAGCCGCTTCCCGCGTCAAAGGCGTCAAAGAACCGCATACGCGGATTAAAATGACCGAACCGGGGCTTGAAATCCAACTTCGTATCGTGATTGACGGTGAATACCCAATTGCCGGGCTGATCGAAGAAGTCCAACATGGGGTCAAAGACTTTATTCAAGACATCACGGGGATTCCTGTCGCTTCGGTCTCTGTCTATGTGGCTGGAGTCGAACAAACGCAAATGATCAGAAGTCGTGTACAATAGAATTTTTAACCAAGCAATTCAGCGAAAGCCTGTGAGACGTTTTTACGCCGGACTGGTTGCATTTTTTAAAAGACCGGGAGAAGCGTTTCACAGGTTTTTGCATGGTTATCCCGAGTGAAAATGAATATCCAACAAATGAACAATAGATTACAGGAGGTACCCATGAAAAGAAGATTGGGAAGAGAACTTGCCGTACAAAGTTTGTATCAGATGGAAATGAACGAGGTCGCTGCATTCGATGCTGTATCGATGCTGATTTCGGAGGCCGCTAACGACAACGAAGGCGAAGTGAAACTCGAAGACGAAGATCGTTTGGCAGAATATGTGCTATCTTTGGTCAACGGAGTATGGAACCATAAAGTAGCGCTGGATGACTTGCTCGGTAGCTACCTCAAAGGTTGGCAGATCAGCCGTCTTTCGCGTGTCGATCGTCAAATTTTGCGTCTGGCTGCTTATGAAATGATTTTTGCGGAAGACGTACCGGCTAAAGTTGCAATCAACGAAGCGATTGAACTGTCGAAACATTTTGGCACAGACGAGTCGGGTAAATTCGTTAACGGCGTACTCGGCAAAATGATTCAAGACGCGGATGAACTGAAAAGCAAGTTCAACTAATCATATCCCTAAAGGAGAGATCCAATCATGACGACAGCCCAAATTATCAGCGGAAAACAAGTATCGGACGAAATTCGCCAAAACCTGAAAACCGAAGTTGAAGCCCTTGCAGCAAAAGACTGTGTACCGGGACTTGCTGTTGTTTTGATCGGGGAAGACCCGGCATCTCAAGTTTATGTACGCAATAAAGCAAAAGCTTGTGAAGAACTTGGATTTTACTCTGAAGTTCATCGTTTGGAAGCAGATACTTCGCAAGAAGACTTGCTTAAGCTTGTCCATACGTTGAATGAGCAAAAAAATATTAACGGGATTTTAGTGCAGCTTCCGCTGCCTGGTCATATTGAAGAAAAAGCAATTATCAATGCGATCGCACCAGAAAAAGACGTCGATGGATTCCATCCGGTCAATGTGGGCAACTTGGTGATCGGTGATGATAGTTTGCTTCCTTGTACACCAGCTGGAGTTATCGAATTGATTAAACATACCGGGATCGAAATCGCAGGCAAACATGCTGTCGTAATCGGTCGCAGTAATATTGTCGGCAAACCGGTATCTTTGCTACTGCAACGCGAAAATGCAACGGTTACCATGTGTCATTCGCGCACTGCGAATATGACCGACTTGACGCGTCAAGCCGATATTCTGGTTGTGGCGGTTGGACGTGCGAACTTTGTCGATGCTTCGTTCATCAAACCCGGCGCTGTCGTGATTGATGTCGGCATCAACCGTTTGGAAACCGGCAAACTTGCAGGCGACGTGGATTTTGAATCGGCAAGTGCGGTATCGGGACCCATTACACCTGTACCGGGCGGCGTAGGTCCGATGACGATTACGATGCTGATGAAAAATACATTGGTTGCGGCAAAACGCGCGCACGGTCTGTCTTAATTTATGGAAAAGCGCATACTGTCAATTCAGGAGCTAAACCGGTATATCCGCCAGCAGTTCGAAGCGGACCCGTTGCTGCCGGAAGTATGGGTGCGCGGTGAAATTTCGAACTTTACGCATCATTCAAGCGGGCATATGTATTTTACGTTAAAAGACACCGGCAGCCGTGTGCGGGCGATTATGTTCGCTTCGCACAATAAACGGCTGCCGTTTGTTCCACGTGAAGGTACACGGGTTGTGGCGCAAGGAAGCGTATCCGTATTCGAACGCGACGGTCAATACCAGTTGTATATTACCGAAATGCAGCCTGACGGAGTAGGCAGTCTGTATTTGGCATATGAACAATTGAAAAAAAAGTTGGAAAGCGAAGGGTTGTTCGATGAGAGCGGCAAACGCAAAATTCCAACTTTGCCGTCTGCGATTGGTGTAATCACTTCGCCAACAGGTGCAGCTGTCCGAGATATTTTGATCACCTTAGGACGCCGTTTCCCAGGTATTCCGGTTATGGTCTATCCGGCTCTTGTACAAGGTAAAGAAGCAGCGGCTTCTATCGTTCGAGGGATACGGATTTTGAATCGATTAGGCGAAGCCGAAGTATTGATCATCGGTCGAGGCGGCGGTTCGCTAGAAGAACTATGGGCTTTTAACGAGGAGATCGTCGCACGAGCGATCTACGATTCAGCGATTCCGGTTATTTCGGCGGTAGGGCATGAGACCGATTTTACGATTTCTGATTTTGTTGCCGATCTACGCGCTGCAACTCCGACGGCTGCCTCCGAACTTGCTGTACCGGATCGGCGCGAACTTCAGCAGCGTGTGATACAGCTTGAGCAGCGGTTGCGTGGAGCTTTGCTTCGCCGCTCGGCGCAAGAACGCGAACGTCTTATGCGTTTGCAACGTTCAGCAGTGTTAACGCAGCCGCAGCGCGCGCTTCAGCCGCATGCGCAGCGTTTGGACGGTCTAACGCGTCGTTTGACGTCCAGAAGCGAAGCGAAGCTTTCTCTAAGTCGGGACAAACATAGTCGTTTGCATAGTCGCCTTGCACGCTTTTATCCAGGCGCGCAATTACAGTCAGCGGTTCGTCAACTTGCCGGGTTGGATAATCGTCTGAATCAAGCGATGAATATGTCTGTTAAAGACCGTCGTCAACAACTGCTAGGCAATATGCGGCAACTTGATGCGCTAAGCCCGCTCAAAGTTATGGCGCGGGGTTACGGCCTTGTCTACGATGAACAGGAAAAAAAGCTGATTAAATCGGCTCGCGAAGTAAATGCAGGAGATCGAATTATAGTTCGAATCAACGACGGAAGTTTGGACTGCCAAGTTATTCAAACGACAGAGGAGGGCGATCAAAGTGGATCATAATGCAGAGTCTGCCGAGTTGAACTTTGAGCAAGCGATGGAGCAATTAGAGAATATCGTAGGCGAGCTTGAGCAAGGTGATGTTCCTTTGGAAAAAGCGATCGATTTGTTTCAACGAGGAATGCAGTTGTCACAGTTATGCGGTCAGAAGTTAGAGCAAGTCGAACGCAAAATCGAAACGATCGTCGAAGAAGACGGGCAGCTAAGACGCCGAAACTTCGCAGAAGAAGTAGACGGAGGGGATAAGTTTTGAATGATGCTTTTGAGTTAGAATCGTATATCAAGCAAGTATCGTTAGATTTAGAAACTTATTTTGATGTCGCCTTCCCCAAACATTGGGATATGCCGCCCGCTTTGCTGGAATCAATGAGATATTCGCTGGATGCCGGCGGTAAACGTCTGCGGCCACTTCTTGTAGTAGCTGCTTGCGAAAGTCTTGGAGGAAACCGAGAAGCCGCGATTCGCGTCGCAGCAGCCGTAGAAATGTTACATACGTATTCGCTCGTCCATGACGATCTTCCGGCAATGGATGATGACGATCTTCGTCGCGGTAGACCGACTAACCACAAAGTATACGGCGAAGCGATGGCGATTCTTGCGGGCGACGCTCTGCTGACCCATGCTTTTTATGTCGTAGCGTCATTGGCAAAAGACGGATTGATTGCTGCCGAAGATGCGATTGCCATTGTATCGGATTTATCGGAGTATTCAGGTCCTCGGGGGATGGTCGGCGGACAGGTAGCGGATATGGAAGGCGAACAAGGCACGACAGACCGGGCAAGGCTCGAATATATTCATTTGCATAAAACAAGCGATCTGATTATGTTTTCGTTAATTGCGGGCGGACGTACGGCTGGAGCTTCTACCCATCAACTTGAAGCGCTTCGAACGTTCGGACACGGAATCGGGCTTGCTTTCCAAATTCAAGACGATATTTTGGATCTGGTCGGCGACGAAAGCAAGTTAGGCAAAAAGACGCAAAGCGATGTGAAGATGGAAAAAGTGACTTATCCTTTTTTGATCGGACTCGACGCATCGCGTGAAGAAGTTCGTCGATTGACGGAAGAAGCCAAATCAGCGGTAGATCAAGCTCAATTGCAATCGACTGAAATCTTATTTGCGATTGCCGATTATTTGGTGGAACGAGATCGATAAAAGTTTCGTTGCTCGCTTGCTTGGGTATTGAACAAGATAACAATTTTGAAGCTCAAAGAGGGATAGCAATCGTAAAAATTGGCTTTGTTTCCCCAAAAACGATATAATAATCGATACTATGACATACACCCGAACGCTTGTTGCGTAGGGGTTGTCTCACTCGAAAAATCGTTAGCGCTCAAAAAATAGGAAAATGAAGGAAAGCGGGGAATGACAGATGCTCCTTCCACAAATCAAGCAACCCGGCGATCTGAAAAGTCTGCCTGCCGAGCAGTTGGTTCCTTTGGCTCAGGAAATTCGTCAATTTTTAATTGAAAAGTTATCCACGACCGGAGGACATTTAGCTTCGAACTTAGGCGTTGTTGAACTCACGCTTGCTTTGCATTATTGCTATAACAGCCCACAGGATAAGTTTATTTTTGACGTAGGTCATCAAGCCTATGTGCATAAAATTTTAACCGGGCGTCAAGATCGATTCGATACCTTACGGAAATACAAAGGGCTTTGTGGTTTCGTTAAGCGCAACGAAAGTGAACATGACGTATGGGAAGCCGGTCATAGTAGTACGTCGTTGTCCGCAGCGATGGGTATGGCGATGGCACGCGATCTGAAAGGCGAAGACAATAAAGTCGTGGCAATTATCGGCGATGGCGCATTGACTGGCGGTATGGCGTTTGAAGCACTCAATCATATCGGTCACGAGCAGAAAAATCTGCTTGTCGTACTGAACGATAATGAAATGTCGATCGCTCCAAACGTAGGCGCAATGCACAATTATCTAAGCCGAGTTCGTTCGGATCGCCACTATTTGCGTGCAAAAGACGATGTCGAGTCGCTGATCAAAAAGATTCCGGCAATCGGCGGTACGCTTGCGCGTACAGCGGAAAAAGTGAAAGATAGCTTGAAATACATGATGGTTCCAGGTGTCTTGTTCGAAGAACTGGGCTTCAAATATATCGGACCTGTCGATGGGCACGATCTACCGAAATTGATGGAAACGTTCCGTCAGTCTGACAACATCGAAGGCCCTGTACTGGTTCATGTCGTGACGACAAAAGGCAAAGGGTACAAACCAGCCGAAGCTGATTCCCACAAATGGCATGGCATTTCGCCGTATAAGATCGAGTCTGGTCAGACGTTCAAAGCGGCTGGCAACCCGATGTATACCGAAGTGTTTGGCAGTACGCTGATCGAACTTGCCGAGCAAGACGAGCGAATCGTAGCGGTCACTCCGGCAATGCCAGGCGGATCAGGATTAATGGCATTTGCCGAGCGTTTCCCTAAACGAATGATCGACGTCGGTATCGCGGAGCAACATGCGGCGACCTTATGTGCCGCGATGGCGATGGAAGGGATGAAGCCGGTCTTTGCCGTGTATTCGACCTTTATGCAGCGTGCATACGATCAGATCGTACATGATATTTGCAGACATAACGCCAATGTTATTTTCGCAATCGACCGTGCAGGCTTTGTCGGCGCAGACGGCGAGACGCATCAAGGCGTATACGACATTGCATTCTTGCGTCATATCCCGAATATGGTCTTGATGATGCCGAAAGACGAGAATGAATTGCGTCATATGATGAAGACTTCGCTCGACTACGATCAAGGGCCGATTGGTTTCCGTTATCCTCGTGTCAATGGTCTGGGTGTTCCGCTGGATACGGAATTGAAAAATATTCCGATCGGAAGCTGGGAAACAATTCGCGAAGGCGATAATTGTGCCATCTTGGCAGTAGGTACGATGGTTCAGACTGCAATGGCAGCAGCAGAATTACTCAAGTCTTCCGGTATTCAAGCGACAGTCGTCAATGCGCGTTTCTTGAAACCTTTGGATGAGAAGATGCTAACCGACCTTGCAGAACGCGGCGTGAAAATGCTGGTGATGGAAGAAGCTTCTCAAGCAGGCGGCTTAGGCGGCGCTGTATTGGAGTTTTATGCTTCGCGCGGAATTCATGCTGAAGTTCGGATTTTGGGTGTGCCGGATTGCTTTATCGAGCATGGCAGCATCAAAGAACAGCAGCAAGAGTCTGGTCTGACCGCAGAACATGCAGCAGATCTGGTACGTGAGGCGGTAAACGGAAGTCGATTAGCTGCATTGAAATCAGGATTAACATCTTAACGTGAATCGATCCATAGCCTAGATTCACATTTTATATAGAAAGAGAGCCACCTCATGGCGGAACCTAAAGAAAAAGTAACAAAAGAACGTATTGACGTTTTGCTTGTCGAGCAAGCGTATTATCCAAGCCGTGAAAAAGCGAAGGCCGCCATTATGGCTGGCCTCGTTTTTGCGGATCAAGAACGGATTGAAAAGCCAGGAATGAAAGTGTCTCGTGAAGCTGCTTTGCACGTTAAAGGAGCCGTACATCCTTATGTCAGCCGCGGCGGGTTGAAATTGGAAAAGGCACTGCATACCTTTGGCATTCAAATGCCGGAGCGAGTCATGCTGGATATCGGCTCTTCGACAGGTGGATTTACAGATTGCGCGCTTCAAAATGGTGCTTCTTACGTATACGCGATCGATGTTGGGTACAATCAGCTAGATTGGTCATTACGTAACGATGAGCGTGTATGTGTGATGGAACGTACGAATTTCCGTTATCTGACACCTGAAGATTTGACGGGTCAGCGGCCGAATTTTGCGAGCATTGACGTATCGTTTATTTCGCTTCGGCTGATTTTGCCTCCTCTCGTACAATTATTGCAGCGTCCGGCAGAAGTAGTCGCTTTAATTAAGCCGCAATTCGAAGCAGGGCGTGATAAAGTCGGCAAATCAGGCGTCGTCCGCGATCGCAAAGTTCATGAAGACGTGCTGAACGAAGTGCTTGGTTTTGCGAATGCACTTGGTTTTCAAATTGGCGGCCTGACGTTTTCTCCAATCACAGGCGGGGAAGGGAATATCGAATTTCTCGTCTATTTGAAGCTTTTGGAAGGAGAAACGCAGCCGCTTGGCGAAGAAGTTATTCGTGAGTTGGCGTCGAATACCGCGGCGGAAGCCGCTCGAAATTTCCAAAGAAACTCATCCGCCGAACGGTGAGTTTCTTTGCGTTGAAGACGTTTATAGAATATAGATGGATCGATTACGCATTTTAGGGGGAGTCGTATGAAAGGACAACGACATATCAAGATCAGAGAAATTATTACAAGCCGGGATATTGAAACGCAAGATGAACTGGTCAGCGCGCTTCGTTCTTCTGGATTTCAAGTGACTCAGGCTACCGTATCGCGCGATATCAAAGAATTGTTGTTAATCAAAATTCCGCTCGACGACGGTCGTTACAAATATTCGATGCCGACCGATCAACGATATAATCCGGTTCAGAAATTAAAAAGAGCGCTTGTCGATAATTTTGTGAATATCGATCATTCCGCGAATTTGGTCGTGATGAAATGTTTGCCGGGTACGGCGAACTCGATCGCTGCTCTGCTGGATAACACGGAATGGCATGAAGTGATGGGGACCATCTCTGGAGACGATACGATTTTGCTAATTTGCAGAGAACCGGAACATAGTGAAAAAGTGATTGCTCATATTATGAGTTTTATTTCGTAATTTTCGATTTTTGTTCGAAAAAAGCATCTTTTTTAAAGATTATTGAAATTAGCACTGTTCAAACAAGTGTTCGCATGAATATAATGGAAGAGTATCCTTTACTCTCGCCTAAGGCGAGTAGTAAGCGGAGTAGACTATCTACGAGGTGAGTGCATGCTAGTTGCATTGTCCATTCGCAATCTCGCCGTCGTCGAAGCCGTCGACGTCCATTTTTATCATGGATTCCATGTCTTGTCCGGCGAAACAGGCGCAGGTAAATCGATTATCATCGACGCATTAGGATTGATTTCCGGCGGAAGAAGTTCTTCGGACTTGATTCGTTACGGCGCTGACAAAGCGGAAATGGAAGCTTTATTTGAACTTCAAGACGAGCACCCGGTCTGGAAAACGCTTGAACAACTTGGGATATCCGCTTCTTCGGAAGAGCATTTGGTCATTCGAAGAGAAGTGAATACGCAAGGAAAAAGCACTTCCCGGATCAACGGGCAGTTGGTTAATTTAACGATGTTACGCGAAGTCGGCGAACAGCTTATTAATATTCATGGTCAGCATGAGCACCAATCGCTTTTGCGTCCGGAAAGTCATTTAGGATTATTGGATGCTTACGGCGGAGATACCATCGCGCCTGCCAAAGCTGCGTATCAACAAGAATATTCAACGTTGGCGAAATTGGAACGCGAATTGAAAGATCTGCGGGAAACCAGTCAAAAATCGTTGCAGATGCTGGATATGTACCGGTTCCAGTTGGAAGAAATTGAAGCCGCTAAGCTCAAAGTCGGCGAAGACGTAGAACTTGCTGATGAGCGCTCTAAGCTTGCCTACAGCGAAAAGCTTATGGAGTCGGTATCCGAAGGTTATGACTCGCTGTATGGCGAACGTGGGATTGCTTCGATCAACTCGGCGATTTCGAGTCTGGAAGATGTCGAGAATTACGATGCCAAAGCGATGCAGCCGATTCTGGAGCAACTTCGGAGTGCTTTTTATCAATTGGAAGACGCGGCTTTCCAGCTTCGAGACTACCGTGAAAATATCGAATTCAATCCAGGACGTCTGGAAGAAGTCGAAGACCGGTTGAATCTGCTATCCGGGCTTCGCCGCAAGTACGGAGATAGCGTCGAGCAAATTCTTGAGTATTACAATCGGATTCATCGTGAGACCGATATGCTTGAAAATAAAGACGAACGCCTCGATCTGCTTACGTCTAAGCGCGATAAGCAGCTTGAGAAGACGTTAGTCTTGGCTCGTGAACTCAGCACGCTACGCCGCGAATGTTCTCGTGAGCTAGCGCGTCAGATCGAAGGCGAATTGAAAGATTTGCAAATGCAGCGGACTTCGATCGAAGTCCGTCTGGAACCGATTCAAGATGCACGCGGATTCGAATTTGAAGGTCGCCGCGTACGCTTGACGCGTCAAGGCGTGGATAGCGCAGAGTTTTTGATCTCGCCGAACCCGGGTGAACCACTGCGACCGCTTGGCAAGATCGCTTCTGGCGGTGAGCTTTCGCGGATTATGCTGGCACTTAAAAGCATTTTCGCCCGTCACGACAAAGTGCCGGTTCTGATTTTTGACGAAGTGGATACAGGCGTCAGCGGTAGAGCTGCGCAATCGATTGCGGAAAAGCTGGTGAAGCTTTCTCGCGATTGTCAGGTGTTCTCGATCACTCACCTTCCGCAAGTCGCTTGTATGTCCGATCATCAATATTTAATTGAGAAACGGGTCGAAGGCGAGCGCACGATGACTCGGGTCGAGTCGCTCAATGAACAAGGTCGAGTCACTGAATTAGCGCGTATGCTCGGCGGTGTCGAAATTACAGAAAAAACGTTGCACCATGCTCAAGAAATGTTGAAACTTGCTGAAGAGAGCAAAAGCCAACATGCTTCTTGAAAAAGATCAAAATGAATGCGAATTAATATTACTTAATATCTTAGCGAAGCCGCAGGGCTTCGCTTTGCTTATTTTTAGGCACTTTATTGTAAGAAAAAACGACAAAATGAATAAGTTCGCTTTGTTAATTTACGGTTTTGGAATTTTCTGTTTTAATTCATCAGATAACCCGATATACTAGAAGAGAGTGTAGATTTGACGCGATAAGAAGGAATTCTTCGAAGTGTGTCGAATTTTACAGTATGGAATCTGCATGAGAATTCTGCTCCAGAAAGACAGAAACAGTTCTGTGAATTACAGAGGATTCGGTCTAACCACCGGATGATAAGGAGGAACACGTTTTGCCAAACATCGAAGTTATGCTTGCGGACGACAATCGGGATTTCGTTCATATGCTTCAAGAACACATTTCTTCTCAAGAAGATATGACCGTAACAGGGGTTGCTTTTAATGGGGAAGAAGTATTAAGTTTACTTCGTGATGCGGAGCGCGCACCGGATATTTTAATTTTGGATATTATTATGCCTCATTTGGATGGATTAGGCGTATTGGAAAAACTTCAAAGTATGGACTTGAATCCACGCCCGAAAGTGATCATGTTGACTGCGTTCGGTCAAGAGAACATTACGCAGCGAGCTGTAGAGTTGGGCGCCGCCTATTACATTCTTAAGCCGTTCGATATTGAAGTATTGGTAAGCCGTGTTCGGCAAATGCTCAATATTTCAACTTCTCCGATCGCACCTTCGCAACCAGCGCCGACGCCTAAGCCAAGTATCGGAACACTGGCGAAAGGCAAAACGCTGGATGCCAGCATTACATCGATCATCAATGAGATTGGTATTCCGGTGCATGTACGAGGGTACAAATATTTGCGCGAAGCAATTACGATGGTCTATCATAACATCGAAATTCTGGGTTCGATCACGAAAACGCTATACCCTTCGATCGCAGAAAAGTACGGCACGACTTCATCCCGCGTCGAACGCGCAATTCGTCATGCGATTGAATTAGCATGGGCACGCGGCTCCGTGCAAAATATGAGCGAGTTGTTCGGTTATACGGTGAGCATCAATAAGTCGAAGCCGACGAACAGCGAATTTATCGCGATGATCGCGGACAAGCTGCGGATCGAGCATAAGGTGAGCTGAAGCGCTTAAGAGAGCGGACTTAAGACATTTTGAGCTAAAACAAGTTTGGCTATAAATATCGGGAATTCGCTATTTTAAGCCGACAAACTTCTATGTATTGTACCAACTTATACCGTTGTTTATTGGGTTTGCAAAAATCTAATAAGGGGCGGTATTTTTAATGACTAATTTTGAATTTCATCTTGAGAATTTTATGATTTATTGTTCCTCAAAAAATCTTTCACGTAAGACTCTCAGCAGCTACGAGCAAACTCTTAAATTGTTTGCAACGTATCTGCAAAATGACTTTTCTATTACTGAAGTCGATAAAATTCAATCAGGACATTTACGTCAATACATCAAGTATTTGAACGAACGAGGAAAGTACACTGTAGTCAATCGAGAAGAGTCAAAAGGGATTAATCATCCTCAAAATCGAAAGGATTACAACAAAGAAATTTCAAAGACGACTATTGCCAACTATGTCCGCAACATTAAAGTATTTTTTAACTACCTCTATCGTGTGGAAAAAGAGATTTCCAAGAATCCAGCAGATAGTGTTGAGAATCCAAAAGTGGAACGGAAGATGAAGAAAACACTTACTCCAGAACAATTAAAGAAAGTGTTTAATCAATTTAACACAAGTACTTTTCATGGTTATAGAAATAGAGTGATTACCCGTCTACTGATAGATACAGGAATGCGTATTGGAGAATGTTTGAGCATTTTACCTGAGCACATTGATTTCCAGCATAAGAGCATTCATATCATGAATGCAAAGAATAAACAGGAACGATTCGTTTATTTTTCGTATAAGTCTGCTAATGAGCTAAAGCAATGGTTACGTTATCGAGATAGGTACTCAGACAGTCCATTTCTATTTCCTACTACGAGAGGGACTCAATTAGAAATACGCAACTACGAAAGAGCTCTAAGGGAAGCAGGAGAACGGGTAAGAGTAGCTGTACATCCACATCAACTTAGGAATAATTTTGCTAAATACTATATTTTGAATGGTGGAGACTGGTTCTCGTTGTGTAGGATTTTAGGACATTCTTCAGTCGAAGTAACCCAGAAAGCGTATTTAGACTTTTCAGATAATGAAATTGCACGTAAGTATCAAAAACATAGCCCCTTAAACTTTTTAGATGATTATTAAGTTGATCAAATCAGTTTATAGCTGCCCTTTATAAAGGCAGCTTTTTTCATAAGATATAAAGGTAGATGGATACTAAATTAAATAGAATAAAACCATGCAAGATAGAACCTAATAATAGATTTAAAAAGCCACTTCCTTATGGTAAAAGAAAGAAATATAATTGGAAAGGATAAATCAAAAAAGGAGGTTAACGAATGAAAGACAAATTAAAAGGATTAGTTGCAGGCCTTCTAATTGGTACAATGATTACAGGATCAGCAGCTTTAGCTGCTAATACGCAAGCTATCCAAGTCACTATCACAAACATGTCACTTTACTTCAATCTCGAAAAAAAAACCACCAATAAAACTATTAATTATAACGGAACTACATATGTACCAGTACGTGCAGTAAGTTCTGCAATCGGACAAGAAGTAACGTTGAAAAATGGTGGCCTCTACATTGGTAGGCAACCTAAGAATACTTCAATTACTAAAGAACAAGCCGTCAAGCTCGTCAAAGCTAAGTATGGATATGATAGTTCGTCTATTTATGTCGAAGTAGATCATATGGAAGATAACAACTATGTAGTTCATGTATATGAAGTAGTCATGGATGATGAAGAAACAGGACATACCGCAACATACGGTTGGTATCATGTGAATAAAACGACTGGAAAAATAACATCCATGTTTTAAGTCACAGATAGAATATTTACGTAACTGTCCATCTTAATGAGGGACTTTTTTTATGCTAGATAGAATCTTGAATAAAAAGTCTGTATCAAGCAGAATCATGATCGATGTGAATCGTATTGTTAGAGTTAAAGGTGAATTAAGAGGATTTGTCGTAGAGACAGATAGAGATTTTCTGAAGTGTGGAGAAGTTTTTGAAGTGGTTCTAAAGAAATAATGCTTTTATAAAGAGGAGAGAATAAGAGATGAGTAGAGAAAAAGTTAGTGATGAAATTGTTGCAGAGCTTATTGAGCATATTAGAGGTGCGATTTGTACTTGGGAAATGACCGATAAAACCTCTTTAGAAAAGCTTAATGGCTTAGCATTTTCTATTTTGGTCGCTTTAGATGGAGATGCCGATGGTATACCTCAATTCATTGTTGCTCCTCGTCCTCATCACGAGGATAAACAATTCAATATAGAAAGAGGTTTTAACTATTATCCAGAAAATCATTTGCTCGACGAAAAATTAAGGTGCGATATTGGCGGCAATCTTCACGAGCACTTCTTTCATGTTAGAAAAGAAGATGTGTCTTCGACACTCGCAAAAAGAATGCGAAGACACAGAGAAGAGTATGAAAAACTCATGGGAGAAAAATGAACTGAATTTGAGTGCGGCTAGTCTTTAAATAAAACAATTCTTTATGAGGAGAGATTAGAATGGCGAGGTTTTTGGAGATTGAAGAATTATTTGGAGAAACTAAAGTTAAAAGTTTGATTGCTGTTGGGTTAATCAATTATATCTTTAATTATGAAGGTAGAGCAGTTGTTCAAATGACCAAGAAATTCACAGTGACTACCAATAACTATGAAGAAGTCTGTGAGCTTTTGCGACCCTTCCAATTTAATAAAACCGAATTGAACGGAACCTCAATACACGCACCTCGACTGAACACCAAAGATAGGGGCGTTGAAGCAATAATAAATTTGAACAGAGTGGCATCGTTATATGGATCATGGCAAGGCGAAATTGATTTTGAAGATGGGTCAACGGTAGAGTCAAATTTCTCACCCTACGGATCTGTTAATAGCTTAGGTTTGGAACAAGGAGACCATATTCTACGCAAGAAGAATGATTAGAACAATGAAAACAAAGGTTCCAAAAAGTATTCGGGTGGCTATCAAGAAGGCTGCTGAATACAGAGCAAAGGCGACTGTACATGAGAACGTAATTGAGGATTGGTTTGAAATGTTGGGAATTAGTGAAGATGATGAATTTAGAGACACATACATTGATTGTGTTCAACAAAGTCAAAATCCAGAAGAAGCAATTAGGCGTTTTGAGATTATGATAGACTGATGAATTTAGCCTTTCATCATCTCTTGGGGGAAAATTATGTGGGATAAAAAGCATGATGTAAACTTAATAGTTCGTAATGACATTCCTATAGATGTGGGGCTGTACGCTTGGTTTTCAAAAGTTGACGAAGAACTAATTTATATAGGCAAGGCAACGGGAAGCGGCGGACTAAGAAGAAGGATATGGTCTCAACACTTAAATCCATTGTACTTAGAATGTAGGAAAAATAAGTTCACAAGCAAAGATGCTTTCCAGGTGAATAATCCAGTCATTCATAATGATAAAATTGGGATTGATAAATCAGCATTTAGAAAGAGTGTAGCAAGAAAATATTCATTATTGGCCGGAAATGATTCTGTTCAGTACTTAAAGAAACATTACATGATAGCGTTTGAAAGCTATGGAGATTTAAGTGCAATAGAGATTGCCGACTTAGAAAAGGAACTTATTATTAAAATGAAGCCTAAATTTAATTTTTCGCATAATCGAATTAGTTAACGTTAGCAATGAAGAGACTTTCTCAATGCTTTATTTTTATATATGAAGATTTGGATGGTAAGAGTCCGCGACACCCATTATATCTATCTTCGAAGTGGAACATCGTACTATACAGTTTTAGGTATATCTAATAAAACCAATCTTTTGTTAATAAATATTTTAGGCGGGTGAATAATATGGATATTGAAAAAGTAAATAGTCCGGCGTGGTCAGGAGAGATAAAAAGTATTTTGAACGATGTAGAGGATGGCATTTTTGAGAAAATTATTGCTCAAGAAAATTCTCAATTAGGAGGGGACTGGTGGTATTTAAAAAGCAATAATGAGGTTGCCGGTCTTTTATGGATAATGTGCGAAGAAGACGAATTGCTCTATAAGGATCAAGGAGAAATTGCGGAAATTTCATTCTGCATTAGAAGAGAGTTTCGGAGCAAAGGGATATTGAACTCCTTAATGGAACAAATGAGTGATTTGGTAGAGAGTAATTACACAAAAGCTACATTAATATTAGCTATAGTTAAAAAAACAAACCCATATCTAGAATCCATAAGTAGAACTTTGCTTAGAAATGGATATCAACGTTCTGAAAATAGTGGGAATATTTTTTTGCAGAAAGAGATTGAGAAAATATAAATTTACTAAGATCATAAGAGGTGAATAAACTGTGAAAAAGAAAAATTGGGTTGTTGTATGCCCCGCTTGTGAAGAAGAAGAAGTAGTAGAGCTGGATGACGACTATACAGAAGAGGAATTAGATAAAAAAGGTCTACTCATAGATATGCAAAAAAGAGTGGTTAAGCCTTGTGTGACATGCCTTACAAAAGTTAATCGTAGAGACTATCCATAAATATAATTGGATCAAATATGAATTTAATAAGAAATGAAACAATCAATGAGATCGTATTGGAATTATCGAGTAGTAAAATACCAAGCAGGTGAAGGCGAGTTTGTTGAAGATGTTTTTGAAGTGTGCGAGGTTTATTATACAGATGATAAGCCTCATAGTTTTATAAAAGATAAAAATCCTTTGAATCAGGAATCGGTTGACAATATTGTCAATGTGTTAAGTAGAATTTCTGAAGCTATCTCTAAGCCCGTATTAGTATGGGATGAAAAAGAGCTAGTTGAATTAAAAGATTAAATAAAGAAACAAAGGCGGAGTTAAAATGACACCACAAGATCTTCAACGAGTGGGGTACTCAGAAATACACATTGATCATATTACTAGTTTGGCTAACACAAGTCATCTACCATTTGAGACGTCCGTTTGGGAAATCCATAAATTGACATTACGCAGAGGGATGGACTTTGTAAGCAAGTATACGGATGTTTATGCTCTTTGCAGAGATGATAAGATGCTTAGCGAGATCGGCACCACGTTGCTGGAGCGCGAAACTTAAAAAAGTCAATTGTCTTACTTACTTTTAGGAGGAGATTATGAGCGATTTTGAATGGAAGTGCTCAGAGAAGATTCAAAAGAAATATATTGATAATAAAGAGGAGAAATACTATAAAATTGATCTTGGTATTCAAAAAGTCAATCCTCAAGAAATTATTGCTCTCTCTAGAAGCTTAGATGATGAAAAATTGGAAAGATTGCGCGAACGCGTCAAAGAAGAGGGCTGGATTGATAAAGGACCGCAGACCATTCTGTTATGGAAGCTACCTAATAAAAAACTAGTTGTTAGCGGAGAGGGTAATCACCGTGCCTACTTTTGTAAAACAGAAGGCATTGAAGAGATTAAAGCAACTCTTTCTTTAATCGTGGACATAAGCAAACTAACAGAAAAACAACAAGAGCTTCTCGATGAGAAGGAAAAGAATTATTTCGCTGCTTGCACAAATTATATGAATTGCGATGATTCGATTGAAGAAAAAGAATTATTAAAGTTGTTAGATGAAGCAGATAAGGATCGATATAAGTTTTTGCAAAAGATCAAATTAATTTGATAAATCGTAAATTTCAACACGAAAAGAGGTCTGTGTAGTGATTTCATTAATGGATTATGCAAAGGCGAGAAAAGATATTGATGCTTATATAGATCAATTTGAAGTCCCTAGCAACGACAACAAAATTGGACGTATAGGCGAGTATTATGCAAAGAGGTACTTTGACGGGTTAGGCTTGAAGTTAACTTGGGCAAAGAAAAACAATGAAGTCTATGACATGATTGTTAATGGCGATAAATGTTCAGTAAAAACAATAACTCAGGAAAATTCCGATCAGTCGACACATGTAAAATTGAATGGTCATTGGGATCGATTGATTGTTGTAATTCTCGATAATGATTTAATGCTAAAAAGTATATTCGATTTTACCTATGATGAAATATGCTCTTATGGGTTACGAAAAAATACAACCTGGAAAAAGAGTGGCAACAAGGTGCTTAGCAAAGAAGACAAGGTAATAAGATATAAGGTATCGACAAGAAGTATTCCCAAAATTAAATAATTTAATCTTTGTGAAAGTTTACTTTCATGCGAAGGGAGGAGAAGCGTGGAAGTGCGAGAACTTCTTACAAGCGAGGCTGAAGAATTCAGAAAAGTTATCGAATCAATACCTTCAAACGAATTTTCTGTGACGTGCCAGCTCCATCATTCTTATCCTTTTGCTGCTTGCGGAGATTCGAGTATGTTGCTAGGCAAATATCTTTATGATCATTTTAATATTGATTGCTCCTATATAGCTGCTTCTTGTTTGATAGAAGGGAAAGAGATGCAAACCCATGCGTGGATAGAAGCGGAAGGTTATAAAGTTGATATCACCGCCGATCAATTCGAAGGGGTAAATAAAAGAGTTGTAGTAAGCAAAGATCATCCCTTCTACGAATGGTACGAACCGAAAATAATTAGAAAAATTTCAGAGTATTTCCCCGTTGAATTGATCAGCAGCTATAACCGGATTGTTAGTGAAGTTGATAAAATGAACATTTGATAAGAGAGTAGAGAGACGTCCATCTCTCTACTCTCTTATCAAAAAGGAAATCATAGAATTCGTTTCTATTGCATAAAACTCACCCTTAACCCCTACTCCCAATCTAAAAGTTAACTCTGGAGGCATTTTTCCCAATCGAGCTTTCACTTTATTAATGAATTCATATAGATTCTGTTTTATATAAAGTTCGAGTCCGACAAGGATGTTATGGAATCGATTTGCACTAATGCGCGCGCTCCCACTAGTTCTTGCCGAAGTTTGTCCTCCACCAGGCGGGGCATAAGCTACCCCTTCTTCTACTTGTGTGAAAGTCACTATTCCAGCCTTCCTTAAGCATTTTATTTGATCATCTGTATATTCAATTCTCGGTTCCATCGTAGCGTTTATTCTATACTGCTGTATGACTTCGGGCCAGTTTTCATGTATTATAGTCAGCAGCCTTTTTGTCGCAAAAGAATAATGATCCATAATGTCGATAAGATACGCGTCAGAATCACTAAAAAAAGCGTAAAGAAGAGGTCCGCCTCGTTCAACAAACCCATCACTTTCAACAGTTATACCTAAATGAAGGTGATAAATGCCCCAATCATTCAGCAAGTCATCTGGAGTGTTTAGCCGTTTAATACCACGAGATAAATGAGGTGTCAAATTTTCTCCGCGTTCGATCTTTTTTACTAAATTATCAAGTCCGCTTTGAAGCGTGGGATCGCAATTGAAATCCCTAGAGAAATGAATCCTTCTAATGTTAGGTTCGATTAATTTATGAGAAAGCTCAAAAAAAGACCAAGCTACGTCTCGCTCAGGAATCCTACGAATGTCGTTTTCGCTCAGAAGATTAAATTCGGATAATTTATTTCCTAAATAGCTGTTCCAGTCAGAGATAAGATCTATGTTCACTTTGAAATTATAGGGTAGCATAAGGCATCTCCTTTTCCATCGTAATAGAAGCTGACTTGGCTAGTTTACACCTTATTTTGAACTAACAACATGGCGGATATATGGCGACTAATTGAATAAATAAAGAACCTACTCTCAGCTTTAGGAGAGTAGATTCTTTATTTAGGATGCAAACCAAGGAAACATGACAAGAACGGCTCCAACTGCTAGAAATCTATAGGAAAGCTTAAGGCGTTTGAATTTCTTCAGACACACAGATGCAAGGGAGTGATTTTGCTCCGCCATCTCCTTAAGAAACTCTTCTTTATCATTGAAAGCTCCTCTCAAAAATACCGCATAGGCGGATGAGCGAGGGAAACTACCAATACCTCCCCATGAGTGGTAGTCGGCAGTGCTAGTCGGATAGTTAGGCCAAATCACTTTTGCTAAAAAGAATATACCGATAAGCAGAATAATTAAAGCGGCTGAAAATACGTAAAAAAGCCAATCCTTGTAGACAGATTCGTTGAATCCGCCTTTCCATAAATCCTTCATTTCATTGACCATAAAAGCGAAGAACACACCTGTGACACCAAGAGTCAAACCGGTCTTATTGTCGGCAACCTTGATATAATCCGATATGTACACGGATTGATGTTTGTAGTAATCGTATTGTTCATTGGGTTCGAATCTACTCATCATTCTATACCATACCAGAAGGAATTTTCTTCTGTTCGTAGATCCGATGGCAACCGATGAGGTACGAAAGCGGTAGAAGGAGATCGCTTAAGATAAGAGTCTTTTAGAAAGGAATCCATTCCAAACCGGCAACCACGATTTTTGACTTCTTTCTCAAGTTTATGAGCGGTATTAACTCCGTCGCCAACACTAATGACTTCTGTATGAAAGTCATTACCTATTTGAGTAGCAATTGTATCTTTACCACTCCACAGAACCACGCGGTAAGAGATGGATTGATTTTGCATGATCATATATCTTCTTATCTCAAGCAGGGCATCTACAGCAAAAGCTCTTGCCAATGCGAGGCCGTCTTCTATGTTGTCTCCCGGTGTAGGAGGAGCAAGAAAGTGAGCGCTAATGCCATCGCCTGGGAACTTTTCGATTATTCCTTCCCTCTTATAAATAATGGTAGTAAGATTATTAAAGACTTCTGTATGAACGTCTACAAAATCTCTTGCTCCTCGTTGTCGTATGCTTGCAGAAGACCCTTCTAAATCAAACACCATTGTAATGCCGGGAATGTCTAAATATACGTCTTTCAAAAAACGATTTGCAGGAATGTCTTTGATATCAAAATGATTAATAACTTTAGGATCAGTAAAGCTTCTTTGTTCCATAATGGTACGCAAATCAAGCACATCTAATGATTTTTTTAAATTCAGTTTTTCAATCTTCTCAGTTCCTTTTTTAAGCTAGCAAACTAATTATACTTTCCGTTTCTAAATATTTCATTGCTATTTTTATTAAAATAAAAGATCAATCTATGCAAATTAAAAGAATTCTATATGTGGTAATGCAATAAAATGCTGATTTCATGAAGACAATATTTAAATTCAAATTACGATTAACTATGTTGAAGCCTCTACCTCTATTAAGAGGATTTTTTCTTATCAAGAGATGTATTCAAAACTAGCGTTATAATCCCCATAGCAAGCAGCACTCTTGTTTTTAAGCTCCAATTACCTAATGAAGCTATCAAAATTAACGTCAGAGGCTTTAGAGCCGTTGAGAATCAAGCAACCTCGTTTTGTTTACACCATATATTTCTTTCATATCTAATGCTAAGTTTTTGAACATTGTATCGCAAAGAAAAAAGTCACCTGTAAAGGTGACTAAATCAACTATTTTCCAATTGATCTATCCAACATTGATTCTAATTCTGCTTGAATTTCTGTTTGAGTCATTTCATCTGTTGGACGATAATTCCCATTAAAATCATAATCTGTTGGATTGCTTGATGGACCATCATGTGGCACATACTCGCTGTTAGAATTATCGTCGCGAGGATCAGTAGAAGGGGCCAATGGATCATTTTGTAATTCTTCTTTTGTATAAGTACTACGAGGTATTTCTTTCGTTGGTAATTCTTCGATTTTTACTGAAGGATTATAATGTTCTTCTACAAACTCTTCTAATGAGATGGATTCATAATTCTCATCTTGATAATGTTCATTCTGATATCTTGTATAGGCAATCGATTCAGCATGTTTTCCCGAATAGTCTAAGGGAATCATGTTTAAGAATTCCTGAGATTTATCGTCCTCTCCACCTTGACCATAATAATGATAAAGGGAGTAATGATAAACAGCTAAAAGTTCTTCATCTGGATTTAGGACTTCTTCCACAATTTCTTTCACAATATTGAACTCTCCATTGTCAAAAGCGGTATCGATTTTATTCCAGAGTTCGATATCTATAGAAGGTGGATTTATTTGATTTCTTACAGCCGAATTTTGTTTTTCTACATCAGAAGTTATAGAAGGAATATTAATCTGTTTTTTAAACTCAATCATGTTACCCCATACATTATCTTTTTTCACCTGATCGCCATATAAGTGTATACCGTTTTCACCGATAACTTGCTGTACTTCTATAGGCTGCACATTAGCTGTTGGAGATGTTACTTTTACGGCATAGTCTCCGCTTAACGAAGAACCGTTCTGAGAAAACCATCCACTTGTAAACTCACCACTTTGAATAGCCACTTTATCCTGTGCGCTATAGCCATTATCATTTTTTACTGTAAGCATCAGTTCCATGCCATCAGGAAGATTTGTTTCTCCTGATATTTGAAGCTTATTCTCCTCGTTTAGCTCCTCTGTGACGGTTAATTGTACATCAATACGTTCTGTTTTAGTGATTAGAGGTACAGTTTGTTCTAAAGGCACTGTAGGTGTTTGAGAAGCTTCTACAGACTCTGCTTCGCTTGAACAGGAAGTAGCAATAGTAATAAACTTGTACTTAATAGAGTATTTATTTTATAAGGCATGTTAAACTCCTTTTAAAGTAGTTTAGGAAGGTTGATTTCTTTTAAGGATACGGCTCGATATATATCGTCAATTTCACTTCTGAAATAAATAGTATAGGTAGAGTGCAAACGTTTTTGGTATAAAATAAGAGCCGCCTACTGAGGCGGCTTTTTATATTCGATTTCTTTATTCATTTGATAGGGAAGAAAATGAATTCATATATCCTTGAATTTTCTCCATAGTAGCAAACATGTTTTTTTCTATTCTGTACTATTTAGCTCAAAATTCTAAGGTCCTTCGTTTCAATACTTTGCTTCAGAAGGTCGGCACTTTCTTGCATATTATAAAATAATATTTCTAAGTTATATTGAATGTCATCGAATAATTTGTTTGCATTTACATCTGAGGTATAGGGCGTTTTTAAATTATACATTCATCTTCTTTATCATTCTTCGCTATTTCATTCCCATTCCTTCGAAACCCACAACTCCATCGCATCATCTTTCAAAAACGCATAAAACTCCGAATATTGTTCCAAAAAATCGTAACTTCCTGCGAAAAGAGATTCGATCAATGCTGTGGAGCCATCTTCAAATTCAAGGATTTGTTCTTCCGGTAGGTCGCTAATGATTTCTTCATCTTGACCCTCGAGCGATAAGGCTAGAAAAATATGAACATTAAGCTGTTCCAATCCAAATATATCGGCAAGATCAAAAGCAAAATCTTCGGTGAGATCATATAAATTCTCAGGATCAGCATTAACTTTGGCATATAAATCTCCAGTTGCTTCATAACCATCGACAAATATATTAATCGTATATACGCCGTCGTCGTCTTGAAGCGCTACATACCCGACTTCATACTCGACATCTTCGGCAGCGAGGACATCGTAATTCTCGTATAAATAATCCGTTATCGCTTCTTCTGAAGCAACAGCCGAAGACGAAGGAGTATTTGTTGTGCCAGTAGTCGGTTTTTGCGGCGAAGGTTGAACGACAGGAGTGACTATCGTTTCGTTATTTGCGCTTTCAATCAAAATCCGGTTGCCGGATAAAGAGACTGTCGCGCCTGTAGCTTCGCTCACAAAACGCAGCGGGACGAAAATATTGCCGTTAATCGATACCGGAGCTTGTTGCAGCTTAACAGCTTTGCCATTAACATAAGCGGTTTTGCTGCCTACGGTCAAAATCATGTTCAATCCCGACTTAGTTGCCGTGATCTGCTGCTTTTTTCCGTTCCACTTAAAATCGATTCCTAAGCTACGGAAAATAGGAGCGAATTGTACCATCGTTACATTTTGCCTAACCGTTGGTTGGGTATGAAAGGAGACCGCTTGACCATCTACCGACACCTGCATCGATGCCGCACTGGTGTGTGAAACGCATGAGCCGTATAGCAAAACAGCAAGAGACGCGCTCCATAATATTCGTTTGTACAAAAACAAAACCCCCTCTATTTGTAAAGGCAAAAAGAATAATACAATCATAAATGATCTGTTAATTTCTGTATAGTGTAAGGTTTCTGATTTGGTTTGTCTGATTTCGTTTGAAATAATACATAGAGGGGTTAGCAACCTCGTAGAGACAAAAGGAGAGACACGCAGATGAGAGGGATTTACATTCGGATTTTGTACGATAACGGAATTGAAAAAGAGTATATGCTAGACTCCAGCGACGAACTGACGCCAGCAGAGTTGGAAATCGCGGTCAGAGAATTGAAAGAAGCGTATGTCATCCCGGCTTTTCGCGGCGAGCGCCCGACTGGCGAAGGATGTATGAATTTTGAAAGTGAAGGTCATGATATCAGTGTGAATCTGGCAAAAGTATCAGAAATCCGATTCAGTATTCGCTAATCTCAGACCTAACCATAAGGAGGAATTACACTCATGAAAGTATTAGTGATCGGAGCTAACGGACAAATCGGAGGACGCTTGATTAAGCTGCTACAGCAAGAAGGGAAGCATGAAGTACAAGCAATGGTGCGTAAGCAAGAACAAGCGGATTCTTTAAAAGCAGATGGTGTAGAGCCGGTTCTTGCGAATCTTGAAGATTCGGTCGATACGCTTGCCGAAGCAATCAAAGGTAGCGATGCTGTGGTATTTGCGGCAGGATCAGGCGGATCGACAGGGTTAGACAAAACACTGCTAATCGATCTGGACGGCGCTGTAAAAACGATGGAAGCCGCTGAACAAGCCGGAACAAAACGTTACGTGATCGTGAGTGCGATGCAAGCACACAACCGCGAACGTTGGCAAGAATCGATGAAACCTTATTATGCAGCCAAGCATTACGCAGATCGTATGTTACAAACAACAAATCTGGATTATACGATTGTGCGTCCAGGCGCATTGACGAATGATCCGGGTACAGGAAAAGTGTCGGCTGCGGAAAACTTGGAAGCGGGTTCGATTTCGCGTGACGATGTGGCGGCAGTCCTTGCGGCTGTATTGGAAGATACGAATACGTATCGCCGCGGCTTTGATTTAATTGCCGGAGACCAAGAGATCGAAGCTGTGTTTAAAAATTAACTGCTTTTCGTTTCAGCAATGAAACTTTCCAGTTCAAGGCACCGTATAGGCAACAAGAAGTCGAAAGATATACGGAAAGGGCGGCTGCCAGATGAAAGCAATTGGTAAAGGCACCTATACAGAAGCGCAAAAAAGCGAGATGAAACGTCAAATCCGACACGCCGCTGACGAAGCCTTCGATCAAGAAATGGCAGAGATCAACGGACAATTGCAAAAAGAAATCTTAATTGCGTTAGTCGGGGATGTAAATGCCGGCAAATCGTCCACGATCAACCGCATCGTAGGCGAAGAAGTCGCAGGCGTGGGAGCTGAACCGGGAGAAACGACGACCATTCATCCTCATGCGTACAAAGACAAAATCTTTTTTATCGATACTCCCGGTCTAAATGACGTGAATAAAGAAAACTCAGCTACAACGCTCGATTATTTCCGCAAAACGGATGTCGTATTGTTCTTTTTGAACGCGGCAGGTACCGTGTTTTCGGAAAGTGAACAGCGTTCATTCCGTATCGTCGAAAAAGCGAATCCGAATATCTTGATCGTTTTGAACAAAATCGATGCGGCTGACGAAGTGGATCGATTGGTTGCTAGAGTGCGCAAAGAAACGGGACATAAATACGATGTACTCCCGATCTCTTCACGCACCGGCGAAAATATCGATCAATTGCGCGATGCCATTCTGGAGTTATTAAAAAAAAACAATAAAGACATTTTGTTCGCACGTACGATCAAAGAAAAATCGTCGATTGCGAACAAATGGATTATTGCCGCGTCCACATCGGCAGGAGCGATCGGAGCCGTACCTTTACCGGGTGCAGACATCGTTCCTTTAACGGCTTTGCAAATCGGTCTATTAACTCGATTAGCGACGCTATACGAACGTCCGATAAGCCGAGAAGCGGCAAAAGAAATTGTAATTACCGCGATCGTTGGCAATTTAGGGCGCACGATATTCTCCCAAGTCATTAAATTATTCCCCGGCGCAGGCAGTGTCGCGGCAGCAGGCGTAGCCGGAAGCGTCACGCTAGCACTTGGCTATTCGGTTAAATACGCGTATGAGCGCGGAATCGATGTCACGCCGGACACGGTAACGAAACTTTACAAAAACTTCCGGGATCGTAAAAACAAAGGCAAAAAGTTGCCTGGTGAAGAATAAGGACTAGCTCCGCTCAGGCGGAGCTTTTTTGCGTATAACTCTAAATCACGTTTCTAAATAACTTTGTTATAATCAAACAAGAGCTTCACCGATGAACCATTCAAACTCAGATACGCTAGGAAGGAAAGAAGGATATCCATGTTAACCGAACGTTTAGAATTAAAATCGTTTACACCCGAACATGCAGAAGAGTTATTAGCACTTCGAATCAAAAATCAAGCTTTTTTAGAGCCGCTTGAACCGATTCGATCCGACAGCTACCTCACACTTGCGGGACAACAAACCGAAATTTTGCAAAGCGAACAAGGACGGATTCGGGATCAAGGTTATATTTACGGCATCTTTTTGCAAGAAAACGGACAGCTTATCGGACGCGCGGCATTAACCGGGATCGCTAGAGGGCCTTTTCAAAATTCGAATTTAGGCTACTTTTTGGATGAAGCTCACAATGGCAAAGGATATATGACAGAAGCGGTACGCGGCGTCTTGAAGCTTGCGTTTACTCAGCATAACCTGCACCGTGTTCAAGCGGGAGTGATGCCACGTAATACACCTTCGTTACGCGTGTTGGAAAAAGCAGGTTTTCGAAAAGAAGGATTGGCGGAGCGTTACTTGAAGATCAACGGAGTTTGGGAAGACCATGTGCTTTTCGGGATTACGATCGAAGATTGGGAAGCGAAGCTATAGGTACAAAAAAAGAGATGCCCTGACGTATGTTTACGTGCAGGTGCATCTCTTTTTCAATGATTTATTGAGGGCTGTCGTAAGTCGAATCCACATAGCCGTTCAAGAATGCTACAGCTTGCCAATCCATCGTTTGTCTATAATAGATCCACACTTCCACAGGGCCTCTAGGATTTTTTTCTACGCCTTTATAAGAAGGTTCACCCCATGATAATAGGACATGTTGTTTATTCATGCCTGGAGCCACGTAGTTTCCACGAATATAATTCCAGATCGCATCGCTGCCGCCAAAACGTACACGAGGATCGAACGAGAAGAAGTTGTCTGCATCATTCAGTACTTCGCCGACCGCGTTCGCATACCAATCTCCAGATTTGAACGTGCTGCCCGCAGCATTTTTGAATACAATTGTATATCCGCGTCCATAATCTTCTTCTGTAACTATAATGTCGGCAATCGTCAATTTACTGAATCGGATGCCTACGCCTTCATAATGATTAACCCAATAAGATTTACCGAGATATTTGGCAAGACTTCCGAGCTGCTGCTTTTTCTTAAGTAAAGCGGTGGCTTTAGACTCGACTTCAAGCTTTGCGGAACCCAGAGACACGACCGCTTGTTGAAGTTTGCTATCCCATTTAACCGAAGAACCGGGGATTGCATTCGACAAGAAGCTAGCTGGGAATACCGTTTGACCGTCTAATGTTTGGACTTTGCCTTTTAAAGATACTGTTTTGCCGTTTACGCTAGCTTTCGTGCTGCCTTTTTGAAGTTGGATCTTCGTGTCTCCGTATTGAATATTCCATAGATTTCCGGAAGTCGTCACGCTTGCGCCAAGAGCCGCGAATACAGGACGAACCGGAAGGTAGGCGCTGCCGCTAACAAACCCTGCTCCGGTTAAAGCGCCTTCTTGTTTGACGATCAATGTTGACGTTGCTGAGACACCGCCGGAATTGAAAGTGACAGAAGTCGAACCTAGCCCGTTCGTTTTCAGGCTGCCGTCAGCTTGTACAGTCGCGACTTTCGTATTCGATACACGGAGTTCGCCCGCTACCGGGCTTCTTTTACTTTTAGAGCCGTCGGTGAACTTTTCTTCGACCGTGACTTTTACGTTCTCACCTTGTCCTGCGGAAGTTTTAGACAGTGTCAAAACAGCCGACTTCAAAGAAGCTGGCGCGATCTCGGTCCATTTATTATGACTGTATAAGCCGGATGTGCCATCTTTTAACCGAACGAAAAGACCTTCTTCTGCCGGGCTTACAAAAGCTGCTCCGCGTACAGCCGAAATCATTTCGCCTGCTTTGGGATTTCCGTATTCGTATTTCCACAGGCTGCCGTCCGATTTCGCGATATAAAGGTCATTGCTGGCTTCTTCTTTGACCCAAGCGATCGAGACGGCATTGGTCGTGATTGTCTCAGGTTTGGAATCGGTCTCTGCATCCAGTCTCGTCACCGTGCCATCGGCTTGAAGTACAGCTACATAGCTGCTAGTCGCTTGAATATCTTTTGTACCTGGTAAGGTCGCTAATTTTTTGACTTTGTTCGTCGAATAATCGGAACGGTAGCGCCAGACTTCGCCGTTTGCCGTCAGTAATGCAAATCCAGACGAATGCGCGGAAATTTGAATAGCGCCGGGTAGACCTATATCGGTATAGTCAACAACGTCGCCATTTTGAGTGAGCATCACGTCATGGGACACTTGAGCAATTGCCGGAAGCCCAGTCAGCAGCTTGGGTGCACCGGTCAATCCTAAATTGCGCCATTCATAGACATGACCGTTTTTGGTCCACGCATAACGTTCATCCGTCTGTGAATTACGCGCTATGCCGATGAAAGGAGAAGGCTCTTGCGATGATCCAATCGTATGACCTTCCGCACGCAGGGAGCCGTCTTCTAAAATATAATTCATATTGTCCAGCCCTTGTCTAATCGAAGCATCAGCTGACGATTGTGCATAAGCGCTACTGTCCCAAATTTGCGGTACCGAAATCACGGTTCCTGCCAAAATGGTGACTGCAAGCGCTGATTTGATAATTGGATTTCCTTTCATGTTCCCTTTAGACCCCTGTCTGTATATAAGTAACGGATCGTAACAAACAACTTCTCGATCTAAGATCGAAAAGAATACGACGTTCCTTAACTGTATTCGACCTTGCTCTCTTAAATTCCTTTTTTGTCCATACTCAGAATAATGAGGATTTTGTCATCAAAATCTCATCTTTTCAAAGTTGAAACCGATAGGAAACACCCGGTACAATAGAGAAGTTAGGACAGGAGGATAAACCGATGGGGCGAAAAGATCAACAATTAGAACAACACCTACAGATGAACGCCAAGAAGGCGAAAGACGATCAATCAGCGTCTTTGCCCGAAGTTTCTGAACATTCAGCTTCAGTCCGTGACGAGATGCTAGAATATATGCACGAATTGATTGAAATTACTCGTGATTATGCGGATCGAGAAGATGATTCTTATGCCGGAGCCTTGCTTCAACGTATGGCAAATTCTTTGACAGCGGCAGTCTTATTGCGTGAAAGCGAGCTAGTCGTAGAAGCGCCTGTACAAATCCGTGTTGCTTTTGAACATTCGGCTCGTTTGTTTCAGCATCGCGCGGCTCCCGAGACGATCGATAAAGATGCAACGCAAGAAGTTATGGGCAGCAATCTTGGCGTCATGAAATATGCTTATGAACATATTTCGTTTGAGCTTACGGATGTATATGGATTTTTGAATATTTTCACGCATCCGGATCGGGCTTCGTTAGAATGGACAAGCCGAGTAAGTGCAAATTCGATCGATATGGCTGATATGCTGGCTTTGTACGGATTAAGCGGTATTTTTCTGATTTTGTCTCATGCGTATCCTGCTCAGTCGAAGTCGGAAAATGACCTTGTAAAAGAACGCTCGGAACGAATTTCGCTACGTATTTTGGGCGCATTGCAAGAAGCAGAGTCGCTTAAAAGCACAGGCGATCCACATCGTATGTTAGAGTCTTTTTTGAATGAAAAAGGACGTATGTTTGGCAAAGATAAGTATAACGAGCATTTGAAAAAGTTCATGTTATTTGCAGCCGAAAACCCGGAGAATACGATGGAGTTATATCTGCAACGAGAAATGGAATTGGAAAAACGCCGGCTGCGGCGTGCTGCGGAGAAAAAGAATCAACAAAATCAGCAAAAACAACGATATCAACAAAAAAAGAAATAAAGGGATATTATGGAATGGATGTGCACTGCCGATAAGTATAAAGGCGGCTACTCTATATATGGGGAATCTTGTCTGTAACCGCTACCTTGAATGCGTTTCAAATCGAGGGATTTGGTTAAAATATAAGTGGCGGACAAGACCCAACAGAATGGAGTAAGGTGAGAACAACCATGCAAATGAACAATAATGGGCAGCAATTTTCGGACGTACTGGAAGAAGTGAATTTTATTCTTTACGGTTCGAAACAAGGTAAGCCCGAAGAAGAACTCGACCATCAGCAGGAGCAACAAGCAGAAGTTGTACTTCGTTAACACATTTTATTAATTTTTGGTACTTCCATAGATTTTTATAATTAAAAAGATCGCTTCCCTCATTTTTTATTTGAAGGGGAGCGATCTTTTTTAGTGGACAACCAACAAATCTTCGGCATAAGGTTGACCATTAATCATGAGCAATATGCGATGTTCGCCGGGATAATGACGACGGGTCGTAAGATCGGCAAAACGATGTTTTTTTGTTCCGGTCAACGAAGTTCCGCCTTCGAGTACACGATCGGTTAATCTGAATATTTTTCGTGAGGCTTTTCCAGAAGCTTTTACAAAATCGATTGCATACTCAATCCGAACTCGCATCGTCTCGCCCGGACGTGTGACAAAACGATATTCCAAATCGACCGATTCTCCAATAGCGATCTGTTTCGGCTCAATATGAAGCTCTGCTTGTTGGATTGAATCTGTATCTGTTCCAAGCTCCAAAGAGGTATAGCCAAATAATTGGAGCATATCAGGATCTGCTTTTTTCATTAGACTCCGGCAACCTCTCAGCACGATCCAGTCGGTGAAGGGATGAGAACCATACCAATCGCTCGCGATTTGTTTGACGATCTCTGGATGGTCTTTGGCAATATCATTGAGGTTGTTAGCGACGCTCTTGCGTACATATAACGAAGGATCAGCTTTTAACTGCTCTAAAATTTCAAGTACAGGAGCAGGGTCGGCTTTGAACATCGGTAGCGCTTGACCCCATGGCAGTCGCGGGCGACATCCTTCACTGGCAAGTCTGCGTACATGTTCATCTTCACTGATCGCCCACTGACGCATATGGGTCATCGTACGTTCCGGTTCACGCAGCAAAAAACTTCGAATCGCAAACTCGGACGAAGATTTGGAAGTGAACCGCTCTAAAGCATCGATAGCCGCTTCGTAATCATCTGCATGCTGTCCATACACTTCTACAAAATCCGGAAAAATCAAATACGGAAAGCCGACGCAATCATGATTGATTTTGTATAAAATATGTAGAGCTTCTATAAAATTTGAAGGTAAAAATGTACCGAGAATAGTCGAGATACGGCGCATTCTAGCTTTTAGTTCAAGGCTTTCCCATTCCTCATTCAAGATTTGTCGGATAAAAGTTTTTCCGTCAAAAGGCGGATAGACCGATTGAATTTTTGTCGCAAAGTTTTGCAAAAACGTCTGATTGTACATCAATTTCAAAGGTTCTGCCATACTCGTCCTCCTGACGTCAACTTTATAAAATCTTTAACCATCAAGCGCTTTTAACAAGCGGGCTATATTTTCTTGTAATGAATACTGATCGGTATGCAAAGTCAGATCGGGAGAAGGCGGGATTTCATACACATCCGAGACTCCGGTAAAAGACGTAATCTCACCAAGACGAGCTTTGGCATACATGCCTTTCACATCCCGTCGTTCACATTCTTGTAGTGAACAATCGATATGAACTTCCACAAAATGAGGAAGTTGTGAGCGAGCATAATCGCGCATCGCAATATACGGGCTAATGAGCGATACGATTGTGGTGACGCCATGTTTATTAAGTAGCCCGGACACATAGACAGCGCGGCGAACATTCTCGAACCGATCTTCGCGGCTAAATCCTAGCTCGTTGCCAATCTGACGACGGAGTTCATCTCCATCAAGCACTTGGGCAGAGACTCCTTGCGCGGATAATTCGGCTTGTAGCGCGATCGCCGTTGTCGTTTTGCCTGAACACGGCAATCCCGTCAACCAGATCGTGCGACCGATCGAAGCATCATTTGCGGTATTCCTCACGTTCCTTATCCTCCTACATTATCGGTTCATATACGTTTCTTTCAAACGTTGCCGTTCCAGCAAGCCTTCACCGTAATGACGTTCCATTTCAAGCTCCGGCATATGCACGTAACCAATATAACAGCCGCAACTTTTCATTTGACAAGGGCGAGTTTTCGACAACCCTTCTAATCCGTCCCGGTAAAGATGACCAATCACACGCCGGTCGCTATAACAACGCTTAACGATGCCGGAACCTTGGACAAAAAAGACCGTTTCTCCGGTACGGCAAGGATGGTTGAGACTTTCGTAATCCGGCAGATTCAGTTCGAACAAAGGATCGATTGCGCGAAGACGCTCGATCTCGTGAGGTTGATAATAATTTTTGCGATCTTTGAACGCATTCACCCAGACATATACATCTTCAGGCAGTTCTCGTCGAATCGATTCGATTCGCTCAAAAGCGCTGCGTACCCCAACGCTACCTACGCTGAGTGAAATTTGACGTTCAATCAGATCGAAGCAGCGGGATAAAAAGCGTTTTTCTTCCGTTTCTCCGGGGTGATACGTTGCCCAAAAAGCAGCAGTGTTCGGATTCAGTGAATCTGTCCAATCTAGCTTCGCAGACAAATTCGTTTGAATCGCGACACGATCGATATGCGGCGTATGAGAGAGCGTGATCATCGCTTCGCGATACCAAGCATGAACCAGACCTTCGCCGTAAGGATTGAAAAAAATCGAGAAGCGATGACCTGACGATTGCTGCGCGGCAACCCAGTTCACGAAAGTCTCGACTTGTTGTCGATCTTTCGCTAAAGTCTCGGCGCTATCTTTATTTTTGCTGAACGGACAATACGGGCATGAATAATTGCAAGACGACAACGATCCGCGAAAATACAGCGTTATGTTCATGGCAATATAAAGGTCTGCATCTGATGACGTACGTTATCCGAGATTAACCAATCCCCGATCGCATCGGAATAACCTAGACCTTCACGACCCATTCGCAAAATGCCATTATCGTTCGTCGCCAGCCCCGATTGCGTTAATAAAGCAAGCTGCGGCAGATCCTGCAACATTTCGGTTCCGAAACGTTCGGTGTACTCAGCAATTGATAGTCCTTCGCGGTGCAATATTCCTTTTAATACAAACCGCCGTTTGCGTTCGTCGGTGCTCAGCTCATAGCCATAGTCGGCAGCATCGTATTTTTCCGCCGCGACATAATCGGCAATAATACTTTCCGTTGCTTTTCGGCTCACTCCATAGCGCGAAGCGTAATGCACATGCTGCGTATAGGAACGAGCCCCGCATCCAAGACCCATCATGCCTTCTTCTTGACAGCCATAGTGGAGCGGACGCTTGGAAGCATGAAATCCTGTACTGTTTTTCCGAGCAAAACGCCGCATTGAAAATTGTTCATATCCGCGTTCTTCGAGCACTTGGCAAGCCGCCAAATAAAACGTCATCCGTAGATCGTCTTCGCCGCCACCTTGAACATCGCCCGGCTTGAGAATGGTGTGTTCTCGGGTATACAGCGGATATAAAAAGATCTCGCCCGGCTCGTAGCTAAGTGCTTGCTCCAAGGAATACAACCAAGTCTCGAGCGTTTGCCCCGGTAAGCCATAGATCAAATCCAGATTCAATAACGGAAAATCAAAACGTTTAAGTAATTCCAAAGCGCGGCGTACTTCATCCGGTTTTTGCGGACGGTAGATTGCGGCGGCTTCGCTTTCGATAAAACTTTGAATTCCCATACTGATTCGATCTGTTCCACGTTGTTTGAGAATCTGTAACCGTTCGGGATCGACCGTCTCAGGCGATGTCTCCACAGAGATCGAAGCGACAGACGGATCAAGCCCCATCGTTTGCTCCGCGATATCGAATAAGCGTGTCAACAGATGAGGTTGCAACAGAGTGGGCGTACCGCCGCCGATCGCAAAACGTGCAAAAGGACGGGAAGCCAACGGCGCCCATTGTTTGGCTTGTCTTTCTAAAGCATCGATATAACGTTCGTGTACGTCTTGACGCTTGTCAGGCAATGTGAATAGATTACAAAATCCGCAACGCGCCCCGCAAAACGGGATATGCATGTACAGAAAAAAAGTCTCGGCAGGTTCATTTTTCCATAGCTCGGCTAAAGACTTAGGTTGATCAAATGTCTGATAAGCTGTCTTGTGTGGATAAGAGTAGAGATACGAACGGTAAGGAGCGGCTTCCAGCTCTTGTTTCCAAGCTTTAGCCTGCTCGTTAAGGTCGACGAACGTATGGGTCATAGGGATCGCTCCTTTTTTATAACATGAATTCTCGGTAAGGGACGTTCCAGACGGTGTCGTGCGCTAAGCGATGACCTTGATACCCGTCTTCGCCATACGCCGTACCATGATCGGAAAAAGCCATGCAAAATGCCGGATTGCGGCGTGCTCGGATGACTTCAAACAATCGACCGAGTTCAGCGTCTACATAACGCAGAGCCGCTCGCTGGGTTTCGACAGAATCGTGTTTGGCACCGGGAGAAAAGATATGATTAGGCCCATGAATCGCAGACACATTGATAAATAAAAAGAAACGTTCGTTCAGCGGAATATCGGCAAGTAATTTGATCGCATGATCGACTTGGTTTTTCGTAGACTGCGGATTCGTAACGCTGAAATTCATTCGCCAAAAGCTGCGCTGAAAATAATTCGGCAATACGCGCGCCAGCGGAACCTTTTTGCTGAAAAAGATTACGCCGCCGATACATAACGTTCGATACCCTTCAGCGGCTAGCCCCGATACGATATCGGGTGTATCGAACAACCAAGTCTTCGGATGTGTTTTGAGCCCAGTTCCGCGAGAATGAAACAAACGGACATGCGAAGCTTTATCGGTGTTCGCTGGAGTCGGCAAAAAGCCGCCGAAAAACGCGTGATGCGCCGCATAGGTAAAGCTACCCGGTGAATGCCGTTTTTCCCATACTCCATCTCCGCATAGATTCGGACAGTTTTCTTGCTCCAATACCGCAGCGTCGAAACGGAGCGTATCCAGTGTAATCATAAGTAAATCATGCGTTCCGACGACTTGGTTCATATCGATAGAATCGCGGGGGTTAGACATTTTGACTCCTCCTTGCATGTATTCCATGGTTCAACCAGCGTTTGATTTCCCAAGTATAGGGGTCCAAATTTTCGTGCTGCACGCGCCGAATCAGATCGCCAAACGGATTCACGTCCGCGATATAAGCGCGCCCGCTATGCCGATCCGTTAGAACATCGATACCTGCCGAAGCACTGTTTGGAAAAGCACACATTGCGGCTAATGCTTCATGTTTTGCAGCGTTCAAAATATCTTCGCTTAAACCCGACTCATGCGGAGAAAGCCTCTGGCTGCGCAGATGAAGATTCGTAATCGGGCTTTCTCCGGCGCGGACGACGGTATGCCCCGTAGCTTCAAAAGCGACCAATTGCCGAAGATCGAGAGGACGTCCTTCTATAGAAGGTTTGGGAATCCAACGCTCCGCATGTATCCCGTGCCCGCACAAATATCCGATTAACGTTCGAATATTTTCGGAATCGGTCAGCGTACGGACTTTTTTAGAATTGTAAAAAACACCGGGACGCTGCACGTAGACTTCGGCATTTAGAGTCGTGATCGCGATCTCGGCACCCGTTCTCGGATTAATCTGATACGCGATAATGCCTGAGGCACCCGAACCAAAAGCAAGTTTGAGAAATACCCGGTACATCCGTTTTTGCCGCATCTGTTCGCGTAACGCTTCGTAACCGGTCAATAGATGCGGTTCGGCAAGCAACGTTGGCACATTTACACCAGCTTGGCTTAGCCGCGTATGGCATACTCGTTTATCGAACATGATCGCAATTTCTGCCGGATCGTTCCAAAAGCGTACATTCCGCCAAGCTTCGTAAGCTTCCGTCTCAATACGTTGGAGTAAACGGCAAAATCCGCGAAACCACTGCGAAGGATGCAGCAAGCGCACGGGATGTTCTTCCAACGCATAAGCGTCGCGGGCGCTTAGACGATACGGATCTTTGCGGTCACGCAAGGGTAGCAAAAGATCGTTTTGATCATGATCCGGTGCACCCAAAGCAATCAATGAGCGTTCAACGCCAAAATGTTCGCCGGGTGCATCGATACGAATCAGCGGTGTTACGCCTGCGGGCAAACCAGCCTGAAGGGCAGCTTCCTGCAAAGAAACACCGCTTAACAGCTGTTCGTAAGTGACGATAACAGGAGCCGGCAAATCCAGAGAACGCAAAGCTTGAGAAATCCCTGTCGTGCGCTCGTTGTCCGCATGAGCAATCAAAAGCATCGGTGTACGATGAGCTTCAGCTAATGAATCATGCAGACTCCCACTTGAAGACATCATTCCGTCAATGCCGGATAGCGATACTCTTCGCCGTCATAATGATCCGTTTCTTGACGGTCACTGATATCAGCATTCGGAAGTTCGGTTGCCACGCGGCGCATCATCTCTTCGGATAGATAATGATATTGCAGATCAAGCTTCGGTAATTTGCGAATCCGGTCGCTGGCAAGCAAAGCTTCTGCTCCGACATCGCTTAATGTACCGTCGGACAAATCCAATGTCTCCAGACTTTCTAACAATTCAGAATCTGCAATTGCAGCTGCGATCTCGTCTTGAATTTCGCTATTTTTGAGACCCAGATAAGTTAAGTTCGGGAATAGTCCCGGTTTGGCAACGGACATTACGTCTTCGAGAGTTCCGTCGAATCCGTAATCTTCTACGCCTATGTATAATTCGAGTTTTTGGAGAGCCGGAAGTTGAGCTTCCGCGATTGAAGCCAATACGTTTGCAGGAAGACCTCCGCAAATAATAATCAGTTCTTCCAAGCGTTCATGCCGAATTTCTCCAAGCTCCAGCCCGCTGCTGCCTTTGATCGTTAACGATTGAAGCGCCGGGAAAGCGGCAAACAACCCATTTAGATTGCCGTGCATAATCCAAGAGACTTCGCATTCTTCGGATTCCATATCTCCGATAAACAATTTGCGAAGCGCAGGGAAGTGGTCTTTGTATTGAATCAACATATCGACTAGCGCTTGCGAAGAGTCTTCATAAGCACCGCCCCAATTGCCAATGACCAGACTCGACAAAGTGCTGGCTTCCGGCTTTTGTGCCAATTCTTCAATCAACACGCTCATTTTCTGTCCGTCTTCGTACTCTTCATAACCGATCTCAAGTTTGATTTCTGTCATCTTACATCCTCCTTAGCCTATGTAGAATACGTTACAACCTACACACAAACTAACACCGTAGCAGAAGGGAGTCAAGTAAATAAAAGGAACTTATGTTCTTATTTTTTTGGAGATAAAAAAGACCGGGAAAGAAAGCTTCCCGGTCTAAATTTTTATTCATTTTGAGTTAACTTTGCAACATCATGGTTGTCACAATTGCGGTCAAAGGTAGCAAGATGATCGCCGCCATCAATAACCAGCCAAGCGGACGGGCAAAGTTGAATGTCCAGCCTAAGCCTGCGCGTTTTTCAGTGAACAAGTACGGATCTTGCGGATTGAAGTAAAATACGCCGCCTCGCCAAAATTGATCTTCGCTATGGTAGCGATTGATTCCTTCTTCTTGCAGACCGCGGCGGCGTAGTACAACCAAGAAAGCTACGATCGGGATTAGCAATAAAAGCAAGAAAGCAGCGGCGAAGCCAATTGGAAGGGTGCCCGTGAAACTGGATGTACTGCGGATTTGAATCCAACTTAGCATCACCGTCACAATCAACGAAATAGAGAACAACATCCAAGTGTTTATAGAGCGAAGCTGGATTTGTTTATTAAGCGAAGCTTGAGGGGTAGACGGATTAAGATTTTGCCGCATGCGACGAATCATAAGATGCGTGCCCAGACATATTGCAGTAAACAATAGCTGAATCATCGTGAGCATATAGACGCCAGAAAATGTTTTTTCCGCATAACGGTCAGGCAGACCTGCCATATCGAAATGAACAGGAATCGGATTCGGAATACGTTCCCAGTTGATCGCGACCAAGATCACAGTTAACGCAATGATTGCGAGATGCAGCCCATACAGCCAAGTGGAAGCTCCGGCTTTTACTGATTCGCGATCGCTACCGATATAAGCCGTTCGTTTGGAGACATCTGGAGCTTTCCAATTCTGCACAGATTTCAGGGACAAAGCTTGGCGACGGCAGACGTTCCATACGACAATCATGCCTACGATTTGAGGGATAAGAAGTCCGAGTAAAGCAAGATTTGCCGATCCACTACTCCAAGCGTAAAAAGCGAATGCGAAGATTATCCCGATCAGTGCCACGGCTACGCTTAACAAAATAAATATTCGACGTATCCGCGCAACTTGCGGAAGCTTGCGATCTTCTTGCGGAACATAGACACCGAATAAGAAAGAAGGCGTGAGCAGCGGAATACCGATCAGAACCAACAACCATACCAGATCGATTACAGCAATAAGTAAGGGGAATAATACAGATGGATTCATGAAGAAGCGCCTCCTTGAGATGGGGGATTTTGAATACGTTCATACAATGAAGCGATAATTTGTTCCAATTCTTGTTGCGATGTACCCCGTGCGATGGCTTCGGCGGCAAGTGGACGCAGATCGCGCTCCAGCTTGTCTAAAAAAGCTTGGTCGGAAGGCGGAAGATTACCGGGCTGTACAATAACACCTTGTTTGCGGTGGATTTCGAGAAAGCCGTCTTGTTTTAACAATTGATAAGCTTTGTTGACGGTATGGAGATTGATTCCCAAATCAGCAGCAAGCGTGCGAACCGAAGGAAGCGGCTGACCTGCTTTTAAAATACCGGACGCGATTCCTTCAACTAACTGGTCGGTCAACTGCTTATAGATCGGAATATCCGATTGTAAATTGAGTTCGATAAACATAAGCAGACTCCTTTCTATATTTACTTGTTATATTTATAGTATAACAGATAGAACTATTGGTCAATAGATAGCGAGCGAAGAAAAATGCGCCAATTACTCGTATCGTGGTATGCTAGATTTATGAGCCGATTTTGGCGTATAGAAATGAAAGGATGACATTTTATGAACGAACCTACTGTCAGTGACGCAGAACACTTTCAGCGGTTGCAACAATCCGGCGTATTAAATGCTGAAGATTCCAAATGGATCGAAGAATTGTTACATCGTCTGAAAGAGACCGAAGCACAAAACAAGCGATTACGCGAAGCATTGCTCAAAGCAAATGGACGCAAACCGAATAAGTCCACGAAGCTACGCGATGCTTTGTACGAATAAATGCTGGATTAAATTTTTGATATAGATGGAGGAACAACATGACTATTACATGCGATGTTGCGGTATTGGGCGGAGGAACCGGCGGTTACGTAGCAGCGATCAAAGCGGCACAACTCGGTAAAGACGTCATCATTATTGAACGAGCGAAATTAGGCGGGACTTGTCTACATAAAGGCTGTATCCCGACCAAATCTTTATTGCGTAGCGCCGAAGTCTATTCGCTGCTTCAACAATCGGAACAATACGGGGTAGAAAGCGCAGGGCATCGCCTAGTGTTCCCGAATGTTCAAGAACGTAAACGCGGAATCGTCGATAAGCTGTATGAAGGTGTGCAATATTTGATGCGTAAAAATAAAATCCGAGTAATCGAAGGCAGTGGACGGGTAATCGGGCCTTCGATCTTTTCGCCAAGAAGCGGCGCGGTTGCTGTAGAATTTCCCGATGGAGAAATGGAGACGATCGTACCGAATAATCTGATTATAGCAACCGGTTCTCGTCCTCGTGTATTGCCGGGATTAGAACCAGACGGTCAATATATTTTAAGCAGTGACGAAGCGTTGGAGCTGGAGAAATTGCCAGAATCCATCTTGATCGTCGGCGGCGGCGTAATCGGGATTGAATGGGCATCGATGTTCGTTGATTTTGGCGTTCAAGTTACGGTAGCCGAAGTTGCCGAGCAGATTTTGCCGGGCGAAGATGCAGAAGTGGCAAAAGAACTTGCCAAATCGTTAGAACGCCGTGGTGTGAAGATCTTAACCGGTGTTCAACTTCAGACCGATACGTATGCAACTGGTGAAAACGGCGTGTCGATTACAGCGTTGCATCAAGGAAACGAGCAAGTGCTAGAAGCTTCCCAAATGTTGGTATCAATTGGTAGAGCAGCGAATGTCGAAGGCATTGGATTAGAAAATACAGATATTCGAGTTGTGAATGGCAATATCGCGGTCAATGCTCACTTTCAAACAGGCGAATCTCATATCTATGCGATCGGCGATTGTATCGGCGGCCTGCAATTAGCACATGCGGCAAGTCACGAAGGAATTGCAGCGGCAATGCACTTGGCGGGCGAAAAAGGGCATGTGTACGATCAGGCGTTTATCCCGCGTTGCGTCTATTCCCAGCCGGAAGTCGCGAGTGTAGGCTTAAGCGAAGCTCGTGCCAAAGAACTGGGACGCAGTGTGAAGTCGGCAAAAGTTCCTTTCTCCGCAATCGGCAAAGCTTTGGTTGAAGGTCATACGGAAGGATTTGCAAAAGTCGTGGTCGATACCGAAAACGGAGATCTGGTCGGCGTGCAAATCGTTGGTCCTCATGCAACCGAGTTAATTGCGGAAGCGACGCTTGCGACGGTGCTGAATGCGACGCCGTGGGAAGTCGGCAACTCGATCCACGCTCATCCGACATTGTCGGAAGCACTCGGGGAAGCGATGCTGGCTATCGATGGTCAGGCGATCAACGTATAAAAAAAGGGCTTATCGGAATTGAAATAGACCTGTCGCCGTATGAAGCGGGGCAGGTCTATTTGCGTCTTGAGCCAGAAAAGTAGACAATAGAAGGCAAAGAAACGTCGCAGTAGGTGTGTGTTCAGTCAGATGTCATAGAGTTAAAAAACTTAAGAAATTAGAGCGATGCTCCGTTACGTTAAAGCGGCGAGTTTCTTTTCTACGGCAAAAGCTTTATAATGAACTCAGATCAAGAATTAGTACCAGGTTTTAAGACTTCATGTTAGAAGCTGAACGTAACTATTTCGTGACACATTTAAGGGGGTTCCCGTAATGAGCCAAAAAGGAACGACTGTACCGCAAACGCTGCATGAGGCAGCGGGTCTGGATGACCGCCGCGCCGTCGACATGTACAAATATATGTTACTCGCTCGTAAATTCGACGAGCGTTGTTTGCTGCTCCAACGAGCAGGTAAAATCAATTTCCACGTATCGGGTGTAGGTCAAGAAACGGCGCAAGTCGCGGCTGCTTTCGCCTTGGACACGCAAAAAGATTACTTTTTACCGTATTACCGCGATTACGGATTTATGCTGGCTGTCGGCATGACGCCGCGTGAATTGATGTTGTCCGCATTCGCCAAAGCGGAAGACCCAAACAGCGGCGGCCGTCAAATGCCAGGTCACTTCGGTAGCAAAAGACTGCGCGTATTGACGGGATCTAGCCCGGTTACCACGCAAGTTCCGCATGCAGTGGGCGCAGCGCTGGCTTCGAAAATGCGCGGCGAAGGCGCGGTATCGTTCGTCACTTTTGGCGAAGGATCAAGCAACCAAGGCGATTTCCATGAAGGTGCTAACTTCGCGGGCGTACAAAAGCTTCCGGTCATTATGATGTGCGAAAATAACCAATACGCGATCTCCGTACCGATTGCCAAACAGCTTGCCGGCAAAGTCAGCGACCGTGCGCTTGGTTACGGTTTCCCGGGTATGCAAGTAGACGGTAACGATGCGCTGGAGATGTTCCGCGTTGTAAGGGAAGCTCGCGAGCGCGGCGTAAACGGCGAAGGGCCGACTTTGATCGAAGCGATGATGTACCGTCTGTCGCCCCATTCCACATCCGATAACGATCTGGCGTACCGTACGAAAGAAGAAGTCGATGAAAATTGGAAAAAAGACGGGATTCCTCGTTACAAGCAATATTTGATTGAAGCGGGTCTTTGGAGCGAAGAACAAGAAGAAGTGTATTTGAAAGAAGTCGCGCAAGAATTGAAGGAAGCGACCGATTATGCAGACAAAGCGCCGTATCCGAGAGCAGAAGATACATTGCTGCACGTATACGCAGGCGACGCAGACGGACAAGGAGGGAATCACTGATATGCCGATGATGGAATATATCGACGCGATACGCTTGGCAATGAAAGAAGAGATGGAAAATGACTCTTCGGTGTTCGTATTAGGTGAAGACGTAGGCGTTAAAGGCGGCGTGTTCACTACGACCAAAGGTCTGCAAGATCAATTCGGCGAAGATCGCGTGATCGATACCCCGCTTGCCGAATCCGCAATTGCAGGTGTTGCAATCGGAGCGGCGATGGTCGGCATGAAGCCGATCGCGGAAATGCAGTATTCGGACTTTATGCTTCCGGCAACGAACCAGATTATTAGCGAAGCGGCGAAAATCCGGTATCGTTCCAATAACGATTGGGATTGCCCGATTGTCGTACGCGCGCCGATCGGCGGCGGGATCTTCGGCGGTCTGTATCATTCGCAGTGCCCAGAATCGATCTTTTTCGGAACGCCAGGGCTTAAAATCATCGCGCCTTATTCGGCATACGATGCCAAAGGTTTGCTGAAAGCCGCAATCCGCGACCCTGATCCCGTTCTCTTTTTCGAAAATAAAAAATGTTATAAATTGATCAAAGAAGACGTACCGGACGACGATTATATCGTACCGATCGGTAAAGCGAATCTGCTGCGCGAAGGCGAAGATATTACCGTGATCAGCTATAGCCTGCCGCTGCATTTTGCGATGCAAGCTGCGGAAGAACTGGAGCAAGAAGGGATCACGAGCCATATCTTGGATCTGCGCACGATTCAACCTCTGGATCGCGATGCGATTATCGAAGCGGTTCGCCGTACAGGTAAAGTGCTGATCGTCCATGAAGATAACAAAACCGGCGGCGTTGGAGCCGAAGTCGCGGCAATCATTGCCGAAGAATGTCTGTATGATCTGGACGCGCCGATTCGTCGCCTGTGCGGACCGGATGCACCGGCTATGCCGATCAACCCGCCGCAAGAGAAATTCTTTATGCTGAGCAAAGACAAGCTGCTTCATGCGATGCGCGAGCTGGCTCTATACTAGAACCGATAAAGGATCAAGTCGCTTGATCAAAGAGGAGTGAATGTAATGAGTACATCAAATTCTACGCAAAAAGATATCACGATGCCGCAACTCGCCGAATCGCTCGTCTCTGCGACAATCGCCAAATGGCTCAAACGTCCGGGAGATACGATCGATCTTTACGAGCCGATCTGCGAAGTCATTACCGATAAAGTCAATGCTGAGATTCCGTCTACCGAAGAAGGCGTGATGGGCGAACTACTCGCCGCAGAAGGCCAAGAGATCGCAGTAGGCGAAGTGATCTGCCGCATTGTAACCCATAGCGAAGAAGGCGCAGGTTCTTCCGCGCCAGCAACGTCCGAAGTTTCGGCGTCGACTTCGCCGCAATCCACTCCAGCTGCGCGTCCAGCAGCTTCGGTCGGAAGCTCGGCAGGAATGGCTCGCTACTCGCCAGCCGTACAAGCTCTCGCTGCGCAACATAACCTAGATCCTTCTACCCTCACAGGTACTGGGATGGGCGGACGCGTTACGCGCAAAGACGTGCTTCAATACGTCGCACAAGGCGGAGCGGCGCAAGCTTCCGCAGCATCTGCTCCTTCGGCAGAGCCGGTCGTCGTTTCTTCGGGAACGCCGCAGCCGCCTAGATTTGCGGCACCGGCGCCGCAAAACGAAGTCCGTCATTCCGGGCTACACTTAAGCGAAAATCCTCCGCTTCCGAAGATCGAGATCGAAGACGGTGGACGCGGCAGCAACGAAACGTATATCGACATCACGCCGATTCGAAATACGATCGCGACGCGTATGCGTCAAAGTGTCTCCGAGATTCCGCACGGCTGGATGATGATCGAAGTCGATATGACCAATCTGGTCAAACTTCGCAATACACATAAAGAAGAGTTCAAACGCAAAGAAGGCGTCAACTTGACCTACCCTGCTTTTGTGATCAAAGCGGTAGTGAACGCGATCAAAGACTACCCAATCATGAACTCCGTATGGGCAGTGGACAAAATCATCGTCAAACGCGATATCAATATTTCGCTTGCGGTAGGTACCGAAGATTCGGTATTAACGCCGGTCATCAAAAAAGCGGATCAAAAAAATATCGCGGGTCTGGCGATGGAGATCGAAGATCTCGCTCGTCGTACACGCGAACGCACATTGAAGCTCGACGATATGCAAGGCGGTACATTCACCGTGAACAATACCGGGTCGTTCGGTTCGATCTTGTCTCAGCCGATCATCAATTACCCGCAAGCGGCTCAATTAACATTCGAATCGATCGTCAAACGCCCAGTCGTGATCAACGATATGGTTGGCGTTCGCTCGATGGCAAACTTCTGTTTGTCCCTCGATCACCGTATCCTTGACGGCTTGATCTGCGGTCGCTTCCTGCAACGCGTCAAAGAAAACCTAGAAGGCTACTCCGCCGATACAAAATTATATTAAGCCAATGCAACAAAAAAGCGCCCGAACATAAATCGTTCGGGCGCTTTTGATGTTTGTAAAAGTTTGAAGTAACTAGAAGCGAAAAGGCGGAAAGAGGGATTCAGTAAGGAATGAAATGTTCGCCTTTGAAATTGAGAAAACTCATAATAAAAGTTAAATCTATTTTCTTAATTTCAACACGCGACCGCAACGAATCCCTCTTGTAGCCTTTTCGCTTCCACACACGAATCCACTTAAAAGAACACTTGCACAAGCCCGAGGAACACCGAGCCTACCATCGCGATAATCATGAGCCAAATAAACATTTTAAACCATCTTTTATTTTGCATGAAACCGTCAAACCTCTTTTCGTCAATATAATAACGTGCATTTTTGGAATTTCACAGAATTACGAGTAAGATAGACCATAGCATCGGTTTTGCCGTCCGTCATCCAGAGCAGGCGCGCGATAACCGTCATGGTATCTATTTTAACGCATCAAGAAAGCGGAGGGAAGTTTTATGATCGATACGCAGCGATTGTTACATGAATTTTTGGAATTGGTACAGATCGATAGCGAAACAAAAAACGAACGGTTAATCGCCGACGTTCTCATTAACAAATTTAAATTGCATGGTCTTGAAGTGGTCGAAGATGATTCGGCTTCACGTTCCGGGCACGGAGCAGGTAATTTGATCGCGTTGCTTCCAGCTACCGAAGGCGTAGACGCACCGAAACTATTTTTCACTTGCCATATGGATACGGTGCTTCCGGGAGTCGGCGTGAAGCCGGTTGTCCATGAAGACGGCTGGATTACAAGTTCCGGCGATACGATTCTAGGCGCAGATGACAAAGCAGGCGTTGCGACATTGTTCGAATTGATCCGCGTGCTTCGCGAACAACAGATTCCGCACGGACAGATTCAGTTTATCATTACAGCTGGCGAAGAATCGGGTCTGATGGGCGCACGCGCTATGGACGCTTCACTGCTGGATGCCGATCTCGGCTTTGCGGTCGATTCGAACGGTCAAATCGGCGAAATCGCCGTATCTGCACCTGCTCAAGTCAAAATCATGATGGAAGTACACGGAAAATCGGCGCATGCCGGCGTGAATCCGGAAGACGGAATCAGTGCGATCCAAGTTGCGGGCAAAGCGATTTCCCGTATGAAATTAGGACGGATCGACAACGATACGACCGCGAATATTGGGAGCTTTTCCGGTAGCGGTGCAACCAACGTCGTGATCGACTACGCACAGCTTATTGCTGAAGCCCGTAGTACGGTTCAAGCAAAAGTCGATGCGCAAGTGTCTTCGATGAAAGAAGCGCTAGAGTCGGCATGTGCGGAGTTTGGAGCCGAAGCTGTTTTTGAAAGCCAAGTGATCTACCCATCTTTCAATCACACCGAAGATTCCGAAGTCGTTCAGTTGGCTCAACAAGCAGCGGGCGTACTCGGCTTAAGCGGTCGAACGTTCCAATCCGGCGGAGGCAGCGATGCCAATGTATTTAATGGTTTTGGCGTGCCGACTGTCAACTTGTCTGTAGGCTATGAGAATATCCACACGACCAACGAAAAAATTAAAGTAGACGATCTAAGTCGCTTGGCTGAATTTGTGGTTGAAATTGTACGTCAATCCGTACGCAATTAAGTTCGGTTTTTGATCTTTTTTAATTCAGAGAGGTGGGTTATGGATATGGAAGCAGGTAAAGAAAAGTTGTGGGAAAAAACAGTCGGAACCACTCCGATTTTTGACGGCAAAGTGATTAAAGTTCAAGTCGATACCGTAGAATTGTCTGACGGGACAACAGCAAGCCGCGAGATCGTCAAACATCCGGGTGCGGTTGCCGTATTGGCGATCAAAGACGACAAACTTCTGGTCGTCGAGCAATTTCGTCAGCCACTCGGGCGTACCGAAATCGAGATTCCGGCAGGGAAGCTTGAACCGGGCGAAGATCCTCGTGAAGCGGCGGCTCGTGAGTTAGAAGAAGAAACGGGCTACAAAGCACCAGAGCTGATTCATTTGTCTTCTTTTTATACATCGCCTGGGTTTGCGGACGAAATTATTCATTTTTATGTAGCGGAAGAACTAACGGTAGGCACGCTGCAGCCGGATGAAGATGAATTTTTGGAATTGACAGAAATTACGTTGGATGAAGCTTTTGAACATATGCGTTCCGGTAAAATCAGCGATGCCAAAACGATCATGGCTTTGTATGCTTGGCAAATTCGTCAACTAACTGGCAAATGGCCGCTATAATCGGTCGCTAAATGTTTGACTTTAAACCCCTGTAACTTTTATAATAGGGAACGTGAGTTTGACTGGAGAACGGCCGGCAAGAACGGGCATGCTCCGAGGGGGAGGAGAAGCTATGGAAACGCGGATCGATAAAATCAAACAACAACTGCAATCCAAGGGATACAAATTGACGCCCCAGCGAGAAGCTACCGTTCGCGTGTTGCTGGAAAACGAAGAAGACCATCTGAGCGCGGAAGATGTGTTCATGCTGGTTAAACAAAAAGCACCAGAAATCGGGCTGGCTACCGTGTATCGGACATTGGAATTACTCAGTGAAATGCACGTTGTCGAAAAGCTGAACTTTGGGGACGGGGTATCGCGCTATGATCTAAGAGGCGAATCCAATAAGCACCATCATCATCACTTGATCTGTGTGCAATGCGGCAGTATGGATGAGATTCGCGAAGACTGGTTATTACCGCTGGAAGAACGACTGGAAAGCGAATATCGGTTTACCGTGTTGGATCACCGACTTGATTTTCAAGGCATATGCTATCGTTGCCGTGATAAAGAAGACGATAAAAGTTAAGTTACTTATACGTATACCCATAGCTCCGATAGATCCTCATCGATCTGTCGGGGCTTTTTGTAGTGAATTTTTCAAATCGAATTTTTTAGAAGCAGGAGATTTCTTTTTGACGTGGAATCTTTATCTTCAACAAGGATTTGACGGTTCGCCTGAAACGGCAGCAAGCGGTGTTCCTTAAGCAAAGTGTAGAGGAGGTCCTGTATTGAATACGCATTTGGATGCGTTTATTACGTATATGTCTGAAGAAAAAGGACGTTCTGCAAGTACATTGGAATCGTATCGGCGAGATTTGGCCCAGTTCATAGAGTTTGCGGAAAGCCGGGGTATTACAGAAGTACAAGACGTGCGTAAATCGCATATCGCGGCTTATTTGAATGAAATGAAACGTTCGGGAAAAGCATCTTCTACCGTGATTCGTGCTTCCGTATCGATCCGTTCCTTTTTTCACCATCTGATTCGTTCATCCATTGTCTCGCAAGATCCTTCAATGGATTTGGATACACCCAAAGCAGAGAAAAAATTACCTGTTGTGTTGACGGTTGCCGAGGTGGAGCGATTGCTTGAAGCGCCTGATCTTTCGACAGCACAAGGCGTTCGGGATAAAGCGATGCTGGAAGTACTCTATGCGACCGGGATTCGCGTATCGGAGCTGATTGCATTGAACCTCGGCGATATTGATTTGGAGCTCAAATATTTGCGCTGCGGCGCAGCAGGCAAAGAGCGTATTGTGCCAATCGGACGAATGACTGCCGAAGCGGTTGCAAGCTATTTGCACTCGATGCGAGATCAGCTGCTGAAGCAAGAAGACGAACATGCACTATTTTTAAATCAATTGGGTACAAGGCTAACGCGTCAAGGATTCTGGAAGATTATCAAAAAGTACGCGGCAACGACGCAAATCCAGACCGATATAACGCCGCATACGCTTCGTCATTCGTTTGCCGCGCATCTGCTTGAAAATGGAGCGGATTTGCGTTCGGTGCAAGAAATGCTGGGACATTCGGATATTTCAACGACGCAAATTTATACGCATGTGATGAAGCGGAACATGAAAGAAGTGTATGAATTACATCATCCGCGTGCTTAAAAAATACAAAACAACTGCGGTTTAATCCATTCAGTGCAAACTTCAAGGTCTGTTATACTGGGAACAAATCCCGGAACACATCGGAGGAATTTATTATGTATATGCACGGAACAAGTAAAATCAATGCCGCAGGGCATTTGGAAATCGGAGGATGCGACGTCGTTGAGCTGAAACAGACGTATGGCACTCCGCTTTATATCATGGATGAAGAATTGATTCGCCGCCGTGCACGAGAGTACCGTCAAGCTTTTGAAGCGTCGGGTCTGACTTTCCAAGTCGCGTATGCGAGCAAAGCGTTCAGTACGCTTGCCATGTGCCGAATTGCAGACGAAGAAGGCATGTCGCTGGACATCGTATCCGACGGCGAGCTTCATACCGCATTGCAAGCCGGTTTCCCTGCGCAGCGGATTCATTTCCACGGCAATAACAAAACGCCTGACGAGATCGAAATGGCGCTAGATGCTCAAATCGGCTGTTTCGTTGCAGATAACTTTACCGAACTTCAAATGTTGCAAGCGATCGCGGCAGAGCGCGGCGTGCAAGTGAATGTTCTTTTGCGTGTAACGCCTGGCGTCGAAGCTCATACGCACGAATATATTTCGACCGGACAGACCGATTCGAAATTCGGTTTCGATATTCAAAACGGTACGGCGATCGAAGCGGTCAAAACAGCGGCGTCTCTAGCGAATTTGAACTTGCTCGGTCTGCACTCGCATATCGGTTCGCAAATTTTCGAAACAGACGGTTTTGAAATGGCGGTAGAGCGCGTGGCTGGTTTTGCCCGTCAAATTCAAGAGCAACTGGGCGTAGAATGCAAAGTCGTGAACTTAGGCGGCGGCTTCGGTATCCGTTATACAGAAGGCGATACGCCGCTGGAAGTGTCGGAATACGTTAAATCGATCACAGATGCCGTGAAAAAGCATTTTGCGGGGATCGGTTCGCAGCTTCCGCAAATTTGGGTCGAACCGGGTCGCAGCATCGTAGGCGATGCAGGAACGACGCTGTATACGGTAGGCACAAGCAAAGATATTCCGGGCGTACGTAAATACGTGGCGGTAGACGGCGGGATGACCGATAACCCACGTCCAGCTTTGTATGAATCCCAGTATGAAGCGATGCTCGCAAACCGTGCGGGTGACGCGAACGAAGAAACGGTATCGATTGCCGGAAAATGCTGCGAAAGCGGCGATATGTTGATCTGGGACTTGGAATTACCGACTCCGAACCCTGGAGATCTGCTGGCTGTTGCTTGCACAGGCGCTTACAACTACGCGATGGCAAGCAACTACAACCGGATTCGTCGTCCAGCTGTTGTCTTTGTTAAAGACGGTCAAAGCGATATCGTGGTACGCCGCGAAAGTCTGGAAAACATCACAGGTAACGATGTTATTCCGGCACGTTTGGCAAAACAGGCGGTAGAAGCGAAGTAATCTTTTTATCTCAACATAAGGAAAGAGTAGCGAAAGCTGCTCTTTTTTTGCTGATTGGATTGACGTTCATCCTTTGCTTTGTTTCTCTTTTTCAGGTAAACTGATAAAGGTTGCCGAAATAGAGTTTGAACAGAGTTTTTCGGCAGAAGAGAAAAGATTTACGAATTTAAAGGAGATGAAGATGATGAAAAAAGGATATATCGAGCTTGAAAACGGCGGCAACGTTGAGATCGAATTTTTGCCAGAAGAAGCACCGAACACTGTAGCAAACTTTGAAAAATTGGCAAACTCCGGTTTCTACAACGGATTGTCTTTCCACCGTGTAATCCCGGGTTTCGTCGCTCAAGGCGGAGACCCTAACGGTAACGGTACAGGCGGTCCAGGTTGGCAAATCGACTGCGAAACTTCGACAAATGTAACCAAACACGCTAAAGGCGTATTGTCGATGGCACACGCAGGCAAAAACACAGGCGGAAGCCAGTTCTTCATCTGCTACGGCCCACAACCGCACTTGGACGGTGTTCACACAGTCTTCGGTAAAGTTATCAGCGGTATGGAATTCATCGATGGCGTGCAACAAGGCGACAAGATGAAAGAAGTTAAAGTCGTAACGGAATAATCGAAAAACAACACAAAAAGCCTGTACATCACATACAGGCTTTTTGTGTTGCTTTCATGTAAAATAAGATTATTATGTATGATAGGAATCTTTTAGCAGCTTCAATAAACCCGATGACGGGAAAGTAAAGGCGGAATCAAAATGACCCCAGAAGATCTTAAGCGTATAGGATACACAACCCTACATATCGAACACATCGTCAGCTTAGCTCAAACCAGTCATCTGCCATTTGAAGAATCTATATCGGAGATTCATAAACTTAATATACGCAGAGGGATGGACTTTGTAAGCAAGTATACGGACGTTTATGCTCTTTGCAGAGATGATAAGATGCTTAGCGAGATCGGTACGACGTTGCTGGAGCACGAAACTTAATATCTGTTTTATTTGTATAGTTAATCGTTTTTTCGAAACCTACAAAAGCGGCTAAAAATCCAATGAACGATACGACTTTGCTGAATGAACTTGGAGTTTTTGTAAATAATATAACTTCAAATTACAGTAAAATTAAATGAGAGTTGCTTTTAGCAACTCTCATTTAATTTGTAATAGATGGTTTACTTTATATTCTTTATTCATTTCAAAAGTACAACTTATAATGAGTTATAAATGAATTGAAGGTAAGGAGGAAGACGATATGCGAAAAAAGAAATTTTGGCTTACAACTCTTGTCATTCTTATTGCAATCGCTGGCTCAGTTTTTTTGTTTTTCCAGTATCGATTTAATTCTCTTGAAAAACAACTGAAAGAATATCTGATTGTAGAAGAAGGATATAAAGAGAGCGATATCCTAAATGTTAAAGCTAAATTAAGCGTACTGCCTAAATATCCTGTCTATGTTACTTTTGCTGATGATCCTAGTACCCAGTTTATTTTTACTAATCGTGATATCGGATTGTACAAGTGGTATCAGCTTGATCCAAAGCTACCTAGAAAATTGAAAAAAACAGAAGAGGCAGAATAAATTTTCACACTGCGCTTTATGTCTTTTTCAAAGTTAACCGTTTTCGGTCTACATCGTGTATAGTAAATTCAACTACATTTTACTTGCCTATCAAGTCTGAAAAAGGGGTTTTGCTCGATGATGCACCGTATTTTTCAAATCGGTTATGGACTATTTTTTGCGATTGCGCTGCTGATGTTACTTGTATTGCCGTGGCCGAATGGCACTGCAATGTATCCGTTTATGATCTTGGTCATTTGTGCTTGGGGATTTTGGTACTCGGGCAAAAAAGGTAGACGAGGTGCCGGACCTGCTACGCCCAATGTGCCAAATCGCACGCCTGTCAAACGAAACTCAGCACCGCCTTCCAAAAATGCGCAGCGAAAAAAGAAGCGATAATTGATTTTTTGCTTTCGCCGTGCTACCATCGTAACCAATACCGTTCTTCGGTAACTCAATATGTCATACTCTTTCGGGGCGGGGCGAAATTCCCCACCGGCGGTGACGATCGTGCTCTTATTCAGAGTGTTGATCGAAGTCCGTGACCCGAACGTCTTCTGTAAGTAATCAGAAACGTTCGGCTGACTCGGTGTAATTCCGAGACCGACAGTTAAAGTCTGGATGGGAGAAAGAGAAAACGAACTGTTTTATTTGCTATGCGTATTTTGTCAAAATGCCGATAAACATTCGGTTTTTTGCGTATACGCTATAGAAAAACGTAGCTACGTTTAATTTGTGCTGCGAATTTTCGGCAAATCTGCCTTTTTTCGTTTTTCAATCTCAAGCCCCGCTTTGGACGTTCGTCCGAATGCGGGGCTTTTCTATACCCAAAATAGAGTGCCGACTACGGTAGGTTTGATAAAAATCAAGAAAAGGAGGGATGCAGATGTTTACCGGATTGATCGAAGAAATCGGAACTTTAAGGCGTACCGATCGACGCGGCGAAGCGATGGTACTGACACTTGGAGCCAAAAAAGTGCTAGAACATGTATCGATTGGAGATAGTATCGCGGTCAACGGAGTATGTCTGACGGTAACGAGTTATGGACAAGATTTTTTTACCGCAGATGTCATGCCTCAGACTTATCGAAGCAGTAATCTTAGCGGTCTCACTAGCGGAAGCTTTGTCAATTTGGAACGAGCGTTAGTCGCCAATGGACGGTTTGGTGGGCATATCGTGCAAGGGCATGTAGACGGTACAGCTTATATTCAGTCGATTCAGCGGGATCAGAACGCAGTATGGTTCACGCTCAGTGCAGACGATCCGCATATGATGCGCTATATCATCGGCAAAGGATCGATCGCCATAGACGGAATCAGCCTAACCGTGACAGAAGCGGACGGCGATCATTTCAGTGTATCGATTATCCCGCTTACGCTCAATGACACCGCTCTCCAGCACAAAAAAGTCGGCAGCTCAGTCAATATCGAGTGCGATATTTTGGGCAAATACGTCGAGCATCTGCTGAATTTCGGTAAGTCGGATTCTAAGCGTAATCAGGCTTCTTCTACGATCAACGAACACTTTTTATCACGTAACGGATTTATGTAAAGCAAGTCACTCAGAAGCAAGATGCAGCAAAAGATAGGAGGAACCAAGATGGATACACGTATCGTATTCGATACGATCGATGAGGCGTTAAGCGAACTCAAAGCCGGTAAAATGGTACTCGTCGTTGACGACGAAGATCGGGAAAACGAAGGCGATTTGATCGCACTCGCCGACCGTATTACTCCTGAAAGTATCAATTTCATGATTACGCAAGGTCGTGGGCTAGTGTGCGTTCCGATTAGCCAAGAGCAAGCGACGCGCCTTGAATTGGAGCCGATGACGACACGTAATACCGATTTTCATGGCACAGCTTTTACGATTTCCGTGGATCATATTGCGACGACAACCGGGATATCGGCACACGAACGTGCATTGACCGCTCAATCGCTGGCGAAACCAGAGACTGTAGCCGACGACTTGCGTCGCCCCGGACATTTGTTTCCGTTGATCGCGAATCCCGGTGGAGTGCTTAGCCGTGCTGGGCATACCGAAGCCGCAGTCGATTTGGCAATACTGAGCGGCGCGCAGCCAGCCGGTGTGATTTGCGAAGTGATTAATGAAGATGGAACGATGGCGCGTCTGCCGGATCTTGTCGAACTTGCGTCCAAATGGCAGATGAAGCTCATTAGCATTCAGGATCTGATTCAGTATCGACGTGAACGCCAGTCATAAAAGGTTAAAATCGAATCAAGAAATTTGTAAAACGAAGACTACAAACCAGTCAATCTGGTATACAATAGACAAAGGATGGTTGATGACAAATGGCAAATGTATTTGAAGGACACTTGGTATCAAAAGGATATAAGTTTGGAATCGTAGTTGGACGGTTTAACGAATTTATCACATCGAAGTTACTTAGTGGAGCATTGGACGCATTGAAACGCCACGGCGCCGAAGATCATGAGATCGACGTCGCGTGGGTTCCGGGTGCATTTGAAATCCCGTTAATCGCACAAAAAATGGCGGCAAGCGGAAAATATGATGCGGTGATTACACTTGGAACGGTAATTCGCGGTTCAACAACGCATTACGATTATGTTTGCAACGAAGTCGCAAAAGGCGTATCCGCGATCAATCTGAAAACGGGCGTTCCGACGATCTTCGGCGTTGTCACCACCGAAAATATTGAACAAGCGATTGAGCGTGCAGGAACCAAAGCCGGTAACAAAGGCTGGGATTCGGCGCTTGCTGCGCTGGAAATGGCTAGCCTAAGCCACCAATTCAAAGGCTAATCGTTTTCAATACAGGCGGAGGGGAACAAGCTTGACTGTACTTTACAAACTGGAAACGTTCGAAGGGCCGCTTGACTTGTTATTGCATCTGATCGACAAAGCAGAAATTGATATTCAGCAAATTTCGATCAGCGAAATTACGGAGCAATATATGACGTATTTGCAAAGTATGCAAGAACTTGAGCTGGAAGTGACGAGCGAATTTTTAGTAATGGCAGCGACATTGCTTTCGATCAAAAGCAAATTGTTGCTTCCAAAACCTCCGATCATGGAAATGGATGAGTATGATTTTTACGAAGAAGAAGAACTTGATCCTAGGGAAGATCTGATCCGAAGGCTGACGGAGTATCGGAAATATAAAAGTATCGCGGGTCTACTGCACGAAAAAGAACATGAGCGCGGTCGTATTTATATCCGTGAACCCGAAGATCTGGCACCTTTTTTACCAGAGGAATCAAGTAATCCGCTGGAAGGGCTGCATATGGACGATCTGGTGTCGGCATTCCAGCGTGCGCTGGCAAGAGTCGATCACAAGCCGGTCGTCAGTACCATTCGCCGCGATGAGATCTCGGTCAGAGATCGTATCGGGCAATTGGAAGCCGCACTGCGAAATGCAGGACCCGGCGGACGTATTTTATTTTCTAGCGTGTTGAACGAGCGGATGTATAGACAAGAGATCGTCGTTACATTCCTTGCCGTACTTGAACTGATGAAGATGAAGCAGGTAAGCTGCTATCAGGATCAACTGTTCGACGACATCGTAATGGAGTGGAGAGGGGAAACGGCGTCAAATGGATTTGCAGACGTTGAAATCGATTATTGAAGGTCTTCTGTTTTTAGTAGGAGACGAAGGGCTAACCGTCAGGCAGATTGCCGAAATTACGGAAAGCAAACCGAGCGAAGCGCAAAAAGCGGTCGAAAGTCTTCAGCGCGATATGCGCAAGTCTCTTCGAGGCGTGCGAGTGACTAAGCTTGCAGGAGCGTATCATTTGACAACGTTGCCGGAGCATTCGACGTATTACGAACGTTTGGCGTATTCGCCGTCGCGTGCCACGTTGTCGCAAGCAGCGCTTGAGACGCTCGCGATTGTCGCGTATCGTCAACCGATTACCCGAATCGAGATCGAAGAAATTCGAGGCGTAAAGTCCGAACGGGCGATTCATACGCTGACGAACAAAAGTTTAATCGTCGAGACGGGACGTGCAGATGCGATCGGAAGACCGATTTTGTACGGTACGACAAAGGCTTTTCTGGATCACTTCGGTCTAGGCGGATTAGAAGAACTTCCGGATGCTTCGGCTTTTGAAGCGATGATTGGTTCGGAGGAAGAAGAAACGTTGTTATTTGGATCGAATGACTTGGCAGGAAAAGCAGCTCCTCAAGTGCAGCAACCTAGCGAAGAAGAGTGGACCGAAATTTCAGATTCTGAGCTTCCCGAGTGATTTTTTATAAAAGTAGCGTCAAGAATACAAAGGAACTCAGATAAGAGTGAAGGCTCTTCTCCCTATTTAGGAGGAGAGCCTACATTCATTTATATGGAAAGAACACGTTGTACATGTACGAAAACCGGCAAGGCTTACGCTTGTGATTTTAGGTAGGTGTCGGTATGATGAAAGATGAGGTGACTGGATGACTATGGAACGATTACAGAAAATTTTAGCCCAGGCAGGGGTAGCTTCGAGACGGAAATGTGAGGAACTTATTCTTGCCGGCAAAGTCGAGGTTAACGGCGAACTGGTAACAACGCTCGGCACAAAAGTCGATCCGGATACGGACGAGATTACAGTGAGCGGACGCGCAATCAAAGCGCAACAAAAGCTATATCTGATGCTGAACAAACCAAAAGGCGTAATTACAAGTGCGACAGATCCCGAAGGTCGCAAAGTTGTAACCGACTATATCAAAGGCGTCAAAGAACGCGTCTATCCGGTAGGTCGTCTGGATTATGATTCGGAAGGGCTGCTGCTTTTGACGAATGACGGCGAATTGGCACAATTGTTGACTCACCCGAGTCACCATGTACCGAAAACGTATCTGGCAACCGTCGAAGGTGTACCGCACGGCGATTCGTTAGAAAAATTACGCAAAGGAATCAAGCTTGAAGACGGCATGACGGCTCCAGCTGATCTTGAATATTACGACGTGGATCAGGTGAAAAAGCAAGCGACGATTCGGATTACGATCTACGAGGGTAAAAACCGTCAAGTTCGCCGTATGTTCGATGCGATCTCGCACCCGGTGAAGCGTCTAAAACGGATTTCAATGGGGAATCTGTATTTGCAAAACCTTAAACGAGGCATGCACCGTCCTTTGACGAAAAGTGAAATCAATGAGCTAAGACAACTTCTGGACAAAAAGAACGATTAAGAACTTGCTGGAAAGGATTGTTGCAGCGTGGCAGATCAAATAGAGCGAATTCTCGTAGTAGACGACGAAGAACGTATTCGGCGCTTGCTTCGTATGTACCTAGAAAAAGAAGGCTATGAGATTGACGAAGCCGAAGATGGAGAAAGTGCGCTGCAAAAAGCGACAGAAGGCGATTATACGCTCGTCATTTTGGATGTCATGTTACCGGGAATCGACGGCGTCGAAGTCTGCGCACGTCTTCGTCAAGTGAAATCGACACCGGTACTGATGTTGACCGCCAAAGGCGAAGAAGTTAACCGCGTTCAAGGCTTCGAAGTCGGAGCCGATGATTACGTAGTGAAGCCATTCAGCCCTCGCGAAGTCATTTATCGGGTCAAAGCGATCTTGCGTCGTTCTTCAGCAACCGCTTATTTGACGAAAGAAAGCGGTACAAGCAACAATATTGTATTCCCACATCTGACTATTGAACACGATGCGCATCGCGTACTTGCTGGAGGTCATGAAGTTGGGTTAACGCCGAAAGAATACGAGTTGCTTCATTATCTAGCCGTATCGCCGGATAAAGTGTTCTCGCGTGAAGAACTGCTTAAAGACGTCTGGAACTATGAGTTTTTCGGTGATCTGCGTACCGTCGATACGCATGTCAAACGTCTGCGTGAAAAGTTGAATAAAGTTTCGCCTGATTCCGCATCGATGATTACAACGGTGTGGGGTGTAGGATACAAACTTGAGGTTCCGAAATAAGATGGTGGGATGGAGAGAACGAGTCGGCACATTGTGGCGGACGCTGGTCGGCAAACTATGGTTGACGATCATTGCGCTTGTCGCTTGCGTATTGCTGACTCTTGGCTTTTTCCTGCTTCCTTACGTCGATCTGACTTTCGCCAATTCGGATGCAGTCAAGCGGATGTTGATCTATGTGGGAATCGCCGGATTTTTGATGACGACGGTCTTTGCTCTTTTTTTACTCAAAAAAATCACGCAACCGATGCGCCAACTGATTGATGCGGCAGATTCGATTCGTCGAGGCGATTATACCGCGCGAGTCGATGTTGAAGCTTATGATGAAATTGGCGAACTAGCGAGTACCTTTAACCTAATGGCAGCGAGGCTCGAAGAAAATATTCGGGATTTGAGTATTGAAAAAGAACAATTGGCAGGCGTCCTTCGAAGTATGAGCGATGCGATGATTACGTTTGATCGCGAAGGTACCGTTCAATTGACGAATCCGGCGGGAGAAAAGCTGCTTGAAGATTGGGCAGAAATCCGTTGGGACGAAAATGCGCAAGAACTTTCAGCAACGGAAAGGCGTATTCCCGAACCATTGTCCCCATTATTGGATGAAGTTCGTACTACGTTAGAAGATCACAGTGCGAACGTGCTCGTTAGACGAAGCGTATGGGCGGTTAATATGGCGCCTTTATTTCTCGATAACGAGGTTCGCGGAGCGGTCGCGGTTCTTCGAGATGTGACAGAAGCCGTGAATATGGAAAAAATGCGTAAAGATTTCGTGGCTAACGTTTCGCATGAGATTCGGACGCCGCTTTCGATGATGCAAGGGTATAGCGAAGCGCTGCTCGACGGATTTGCAAATTCACCGGAAGAGCAAAGTGAACTGCTGCATGTGATTCATGACGAATCGCTACGCATGGGACGCTTGGTGAAAGATCTGCTGGACTTGGCGCGAATGGAAGCCGGGCATGCAGATATCGCTCGCGAACGCGTCGATATTGGCGAATTGGTTGAACGCGTATATCGCAAATTTGCGGTACGCGCCAAAGAAGATCAATTGGAATTTAGTATGGAACGTGCGGAAGAACCGTTGGTGCTGGATCAAGCGGATGAAGATCGTCTAGAGCAAGTCGTGACGAATTTGCTCGACAATGCTTTTCGTCATACTCCGTCAGGTCGCAAAGTGAAAATTTCGGTCAAACCTACGGTGTCCAATGGCGAAGCGCTGACGATTTACGTCTCGGATGAAGGTCATGGGATTCCTGCGGAAGACGTGCCTTATATTTTTGAACGTTTTTACAAAGCCGATAAAGCCAGAACCAGAGCGACTTCCAGTGGAACAGGGCTAGGTCTTGCCATCGTCAAAAATATCGTCGATGCGCATGGCGGTAAAATCCATGTCGATAGTGTCGTCGGAGAAGGAACGAAGTTCCGAGTGATACTTCCTAAAAACGGACGTGGAATTTCGAATACCGTTGCAACAAATTAGAATGGAAAAAGCTCGATCATCAACATGCTGGAGCCTACTCCGGCATGTTTTCTTTTATAGATAAAGGAAAGGAATGAGCAGGATGGATGGCACGTATATCTTGGCTTTAGATCAGGGAACGACAAGTTCTCGGGCAATTCTTTTTGATCAAGAAGCTCAACCGATTGCAGTAGGTCAACGAAACTTTGCGCAATATTTTCCGAATCCGGGCGAGGTTGAACACGATCCCAAAGAGATTTGGAACAGTCAACTTGAAGCCGCTCGCGAAGCGATTTCGTTCTCGGGCATTTCACCTACGCAGATTGCTGCAATAGGCATTACCAATCAGCGTGAAACGACATTGATGTGGGATCGGGCAACCGGGGAACCGATTGGCCCCGCCATTGTATGGCAAGATCGGCGTACAGCTCCGCTGTGCGAAGTTTTGAAGAAAAAAGGGCTTGAAACCTATATTCGCGAAACTACGGGTCTTGTTGTAGATGCGTATTTTTCAGCGACTAAAATAGCATGGATGCTCGACCATATTCCCGGTGCAAGAGAGCGAGCAGAAGCGGGAGAATTGCTAGCAGGAACCGTGGATACTTGGTTGATCTGGAAGTTAACCGGCGGCAACTCTTATGTGACAGACGTCACGAACGCTTCTCGCACGATGTTATTTGATATCGGTCAACTACAATGGGATGAGAAACTTCTTAACGAGTTGAATATTCCAAAATGTATCCTTCCTGAAGTATTGATGTCCGGTGCTGATTTCGGAAAGACTAGCCCAGAATGGTTTGACGGGGCGGAGATTCCGATTGCTTCCGTGCTTGGCGATCAACAAGCCGCGTTGTTCGGTCATGCTTGCGTAGAAGCGGGTCATGCCAAAAACACATACGGAACAGGCTGCTTCATTTTGCTGAATACGGGTCAAGAACGTGTGATTTCAACACATGGCTTGCTATCAACAATTGCTTGGGGATGGCAAGGGCAAGTTCATTACGCATTAGAAGGCAGTGTGTTTGTCGCGGGAGCTGCCGTAGAATGGCTCAAAGACGGGCTGCAGTTAATTCAAGACCCTCGCGAATCAGAAACACTGGCAGCATCAGTGGAAGATTCGGGCGGCGTTGTCATTGTACCGGCTTTTACAGGTTTAGGAGCACCGTATTGGGATATGTACGCGCGCGGCGCGATCTTTGGATTAACGCGAGGAACTCAGCCGGGTCATATTGTTCGAGCGACTTTGGAATCGTTGGCTTTGCAAACACGTGATGTCATGGATGCGATGGAAAAAGATTCGGGGATTCCTTTTCGTGAGTTACGAGTCGACGGCGGAGCTGTACATAATAAGATCTTGATGCAATTTCAAGCCGATATTTTGGGTTTGGAAGTCGTACGTACTGAACAAGCGGAGACCACCGCGCTCGGCGCTGCGATGTTGGCAGGCTTGCAAAGCAGGATATGGAAAATGGAACAGTTCCGTTCCTTTAATCCACCAGCTGCGCATTTTGAACCGACTATGGAAGCAGAGCAGCGCGAACGAACTTATCTTCGCTGGCAAAATGCGGTTCAGCGGACCCAAGGTTGGGAAACGCCGGACATCTGACATGTATGATACGTAAAATAGGAAGTCAATAGCGAGCAGCTAATGAATATATAAAAAGGTACGCGGCAATTTGCCACGTACCTTTTTTGAATTACAACGTAATTTCTTGCGCCGAATTGATCGCTGGAAGTCCAACGAGTTCGGTCAATACTTGTTTTGGAACTTCTTTGTCGACACTCAGCAGCATCACGGCTTCGCCGCCTACTACTTTACGACCTACTTGCATCGTCGCGATATTGACTTCGTTACGACCAAGCAGCGTACCCATGCTACCAATAATACCCGGTTGGTCATTATGCGAAATAAGCAGAAGATGGCTATCCGGAGCAGAGTCGATCGGGAACTCGTTAACTTGAACGATCCGTTCGCCATATCCGTATAACAGAGTACCCGACACCGAACGTTGTTTGTCGTCTTGTTCGACCAATGTGACCGTAATCAGGTTCGTAAAGCCTTTGGTTGCCGACGAGCTGCTGATTTGAATATTCAAATCGCGAATTTTCGCCAAATGCAGCGAGTTGACGATATTGACTTCACCGCCCAGATGGCGAGCCAAAATCCCTTTGATGATATAACGATTTAGCGGTTGCGTATCGACTTCCGATAATTCACCCGCATAATCGATTTTAATCGATTTTACAGCCGCGCTGGTTAATTGAGAAGCGAAGCTGCCGAGTTTTTCGCCGATCGAGAAGTACGGTTGAAGCTTGTTCATGACGCTGCTGGCAACAGGAGGCATGTTTACAGCGTTTTTGAAAGGCTCATCGCGCAGGATGTGCAGTACTTGTTCGGATACGTCGATCGCGACATTTTCTTGAGCTTCGACTGTCGAAGCACCCAAGTGAGGCGTTACGATCACTTTAGGATGATTCAGGAACGGGTGATCTGGAGCCGGCGGTTCGTGTTCGAATACGTCGAAAGCAGCACCTTCTACAATCCCTTGGTTGATTGCTTCAACGAGTGCAATTTCATCAATAACCCCGCCGCGTGCACAGTTGATGATTCGCATTCCTTTTTTCATCACTGCAAATTGGTCCGAAGAGATCATATGTTTCGTTTCCGGTGTTAATGGGGTATGAACGGTAATGAAGTCGGCATTTTTGACGATGTCATCGACACTGGAAAGTTTGACTCCCATTTTCTCGGCACGATCTTCGGTCAAGAACGGATCATAACCTAAAATGTCCATCCCGAATGCTTTGGCACGCTTCGCTACTTCGCTGCCGATACGGCCCATACCGAGCACGCCCAGTTTTTTGTTACGTAGCTCGACGCCGAGGAATTTACGATCCCATTGCCCGCTTACGGTTTTGGCATAAGCTTGAGGAATATGACGCGCTAACGCCATCATCATTGCAAAAGCATGTTCGCACGTCGTGATCGTATTGCCATCCGGTGCATTGATCACGATAATCCCGCGTCCTGTAGCTGCCGGAAGATCGATATTATCGACGCCAACTCCCGCACGTCCTACGACTTTGAGGTTTTTGCCGGCGTTCATCACATTTTCGGTTACTTTAGTCTGACTACGTACAAGCAGTGCATCGTAATCGCCGATAATTTCGACCAATTCTGCTTCCGAAAGCCCTGTTTTTTTATCAACCTGTACATCTGTAGCTTCCACCAATTGCTGAATTCCTAAATCACTGATCGGATCGGATACCAATACTTTAAACATCGTCATTTTTCCTCCTTTATTTCGGTACGCTGTAAAAGGGTCACTCAACCTAATATGTTCAAGGAAATCTACCGCGCCTGCGGAACTTCCGGCAAACCTGGGTTCAATTACTCAAAAGCGATATTGCAATAATGGAAAGACGCGTTGCTGTAGCAGAGAGTGAAAGAGAGAAAAAAGGCAGCTCATGTATTCTTCCACATAAAAAGACTCCCATCCTCATACCGATAGTACGGTAAAGGGACGAGAGTCTCGCGGTGCCACCCTAATTCGTCGATTCTTTGCAGACATCGACCTTAGCGGGTTGGAACTTCCAACCCTTCACGGTAACGGCGTGACACCGGCTGCGCCTACGCCGCGATAAAGATGCGGAATCGGACAGACGCTCGGGAGTGCTCAGAAACGGATTGCCATATCGGTTCACACCAACCACCGATTCTCTGATGATGGACAAGCCCGTTTATTCTCCTTCAAAGCGTTTCGCTCAGGTTAATTTTTTCATACTTTAACACAAGGTTACACAGAGTGTCAACAGATAACGTAAATTCGGTTTTCAACAAAAAAGTAAAAAGATAATACTTTTATTAAATGAATTCAGAAGCTAATTCCGAATTATTTGCTCTGAATGTTTCTGATCTGTACGTATTTTGAAAGTCGCTCAAGAGGTTGAATACATAGAGGGTAACTTGATTAGAACTTTTAATTTCGTTATCATTTGAGTAGAAACTCGCTTTCTAAATTGCAGAACCTATGCAGTCCGTCTAAGGAATGAATTTATGGAAAATAACAACAAGCGCAATCGCAAAAAAGGACAAGTCCAACTGACAGATCGATTATTGTTAATCAACTTATATTTGACTCAAGGTTTGACGTTATTAGTAGGGACGGTGTGGATTTTTCTGCAAGGAAGAACGCCGTTCGAATTATTGGAGCTTCCGCCAAATTGGCACTTTTTATATTGGGGAATCGGGTTGGCAATCGTGATGTTCGGTATCGACTTTTTGATGACGATTTGGGGACGCGAAGAAGATATGGATGACGGCGGAATTAATGCGATGTTATTTGCAAAACGTCCGTTATGGCATATCTTTTTGATCGCCGCGATCGTCTCGATCTGTGAAGAGTTGTTGTTTCGCGGAGCGATTCAGTATCATCTAGGGCCGTACTGGACCAGTATCGTTTTTGCTTTGATTCATATTCGATATTTGAAGCATTGGCTGCCTACAGCGTGGGTATTCGCAAGCAGTTACGGACTCGGATGGATTTATATTCAATCAGATACGTTATGGGCACCGATTGTTTGTCATTTTTTGATAGATTTTATCTCAGGCATCATGATTAAACGAAAGGAAATGAGCGAACAATGAGCGAACATTTGAGCCGCATGGATCGGCACCCAAGTACAAGAAAGAAGCGTCGTAAACGTCCTTCGTTCAAGCAAGAATGGCAAGAAAATCAGCGTAAACTTTCCGATACTACGGTATTGAGGTTATCGATTCCGGAGAATCGAAGCGTGTTAGCCGAACCGGCACTAACGCAATCGGCTTCTGTGTTACAAAGACCTGAAACGACCCCGAGAACAGAACGTTCGGTATTCGAAGAAAAGAAAGTATGGACTCAAGAACCTGTGCAAGAGCAAGAGGTAGAAGAAGAACTTCCTCCGCGCAGCGTGGTATATCCTTCAGGACGGATTCGGTTGGCAAAATGGTTCTATGATACGTTAATTTTGCTCTTTATTATGCTGCTAGGGACTTTGCTCTGGTGGGGAACCCAAACGACAGGAGTGAAGTTACCGTGGCAATAAAAATCGGTTGGAAGCAAGCTCTTGCGGCGGCAGCAGGCGCGGCAGCAGGTCTAGGCGTGCATATGGTTAAAGAAGCGATGGCTTTTCGAGTGGTGCACGAAGACGTGCATATCCCGAGATTGCCAGAAGCTTTTGACGGCTATCGGGTATATTTCATCGCGGATATTCATCGTCGTTCGCTGCCAGAAGCAGAAATCGCTGCGCTTCAAGGTAAAGCAGATATGGTATGGATTGCGGGAGACTTGACAGATCGCGGCGTTCCGCCAGAACGGACACTTGCGAATATGCGGATGCTCCGTACAATAGGCCCTGCTTACGCCGTATATGGCAATCACGATTACGAAGCTTATATGCCGCATATGGAAAAATTGGATCGTTTATTGGAGGAAGCTGGCGTAAAGCCGCTCGGGAGCAAAAATGTTCCGATCCACCGAGGAGGCAGTACAATCTGGCTTGCCGGTATCGATGATTTGGGCCCAGCTGGAATGTGGAGAGGAGATCCGCGTATTCGGCGAGAAGATTGTGTACTGGTGTTGATGCACGATCCCAAATGGGTGGTTGCGCTTCGTCGGATCTCGGCTAATTATGCGTTTGCCGGTCATACGCACGGTGGACAGATCAGTTTGCCTGTTGTAGGCCCCGCAGCTTCCAAACCTTTTTATAAAAGATACCTGGACGGTACACACTTTATTGATGCAGAGGATGGCGGAATGACAGGGCTGCGGATTACACGAGGAATCGGCACCAGTCATTTCCCGCTTCGACTCGGTTCACCCGCGGAAACGCATTTGTTAACGCTCCGCAGTTCGCCGCCGCCTGAAACTGGAAATGTTCAAACGGTAGAGTAAAGCGGTCGTTATAAATCCTGCTTCAGGGATATATAAAAGCCCTCCTTTTTTGAAAAAGGAGGGCTTTTTGCGATATGATAACAGGTATTAAGGTTGTTTGGTTGTATCGATCGCGCGAGGGTCTACAAATCCGTACCCTTTTGCTTCAAGCTTGGTAAGCAGATCGTCGAGTGCTTCGACAGTCCACGGCAATTCGTGCATCAAAATATTGCTACCCGCATGAAGTTGATCAAATACATTGTCGACAACCGCTTTCGGATCGTTTTGGTTCACCCAATCGAGCGAGCCTACCGACCATGTCATATAAAGCAGACCGTTTTCTTTCGCAACTTGATGGGCATAGTCATTACCTGCCGCATTAGGCGGGCGGAAAAATTGTGGCGCTTCGCCGATCGTATCTTCAACGATCGTTTGCACGCTTTCGATTTGCTTTTTGATTTCAGCGTCTGTTTGTTTATTCAAATAAATATGATCGTAACTATGGTTCCCGATAATGCCGCCGCGCTCTTGAATCAGTTTCAAAAGTTCGGGATGCTGCTTGACGCGGTATCCATTCACAAAAAAGATGGCTTTAGCATTGTGTTTGTCCAGCGTGTCGAAAAGCCCGTCGATCATTTCCGCTTCTTTGGGGCCATCGTCAAAAGTTAATAACACCACTTTTTTCGGTGCATCGCTATCTTCGTTTGGAACAATATCATAATTCGCATTCATATGATATTCGATCGGAACTTCAGCAGCTTCGGCGGTATCGCCAGAGTCGTCAGCTTCTTGATCTGTTGGCGTAGTCTCGTCTACCGTCTCGGAAGAAGTGGCAGGAGTCGAGTCCGGCGCAGCCGCTGTTTCTGGGTTTTGAGCCGCTGGCTCATTCGTTTCTTCTGTCGATGACGCCTCGCTTGGTGAAGCGGCTTGCGGATCTGTAGATGTCTCTCCAGACGTCGCAGGTTGTGATTCTTGGGTTTGCTCAGAATTTGCCGCTTTTGGTTCGTCGGCAGTGCTCCCGCAAGCGCCAAGTACAATGCCGGCTGCTAGCCAGAACATGGCCGTTTTTTTCCACATTAATTATCCAACTCGCTTTCTGTCATCCATTTATGCTTTGCCTAGAATTTAGCCAAAACTTATGTAACTCTTTCAAAGTTTAGCACAATTGCAAAGACGTTTACAGCACATCACGAGATTGTAACCTTTACATTCCACTCTGAAACCTTTCATGAATTCCAATTTCCAAGCGTGCAATTAGCGGAAAGAAGTGATAACATAAATATGTGGTTATATATAAAACAAGACCATAAGGCTTGTTTTTGAGATTTGTTTTCAAACCTTTTGCGAACGTCACAAAAACATGTCGATCAATGGGATGCCTTTGACAAAAAATCGACTCCAAAAGGAGGGTCCTGTCATGAAAATTGAACGATTAAGTCAGGATAAAATTCGCATTTTCCTCACTTCCGATGATCTGAACGAACGAGGTATTCAGCGTGAAGACATGTGGCAGGAGATTCCGAGGGTCCATGAACTGTTTACCGAGATGATGGATCAAGCTTATACGGAATTAGGCTTTGATGCGACAGGTCCTTTAGCGGTTGAAGTGTTTGCCCTTCCTGCCCAAGGTATGGTAGTTGTCGTCACCAAAGGGAAATACGATCCGCTCCATTCGGAACCGGGAGACGAAGAAATGCCGGATGAAGTGTATGAAATGGAAGTGACCATGGAGGCAAACGATACCGTTGTTTACTCCTTCCACGATATCGATCCTTTGATCGAAGCGGCTCACGTATTGCGTGAACGCGTGACCGAAAACGGTGCGCTTTACCATTATAACAATGCTTATTTCCTGCATTTTTCTACAGAAGATATGGAAGATTCAGTACATGCCTCTCTTGTAGCGGTGCTTGCTGAGTTCGGTAGTTCTTCTTCGGTTACACCGGCCGTGCTTCAGGAATACGGTAAGACGGTTATGGCAGATCAAGCTGTTGCTCAAATTTGCACACACTTCGATCGCCGCGCCTGACTTCGTAAGAAATACTGCCGCCTCGCTTGCCGAGGCGGCGGTTTCTGTTTTGACGTGATTATATTCATAAATTCGCTTTTGATATGCGAGAAAGGAGTAGGCATTGTTTGCTTTATCGATCATCGTTGCTGCAATTACACCGGGCGTTGCGCTGCTATTTTATTTTTATCTAAAAGACAAATATGATGCCGAGCCTTTACATATGGTCATACGGATGTTTTTGCTCGGCTTTTTGGTCGTGCTTCCGATCTCGATCGTGCAACAAGGCCTTTTGCGAGCTTTTGGCGATAATCCTTATTTATTTGCATTCGGGATCTCGTCAGGTGTCGAAGAAGCATTCAAATGGTTCGTTTTGTATCATTTTATTTATAACCATACTGAATTTGACGAGCCTTACGACGGTATCTTATATGCGGTTGCGGTCGCGCTTGGATTTGCAACGCTAGAAAATATCTTATATGCGTTTTATCTTAAAGCTTCTTTTGGCGCACTTCTGATTCGAGGCTTACTTCCGGTATCCGGTCATGCGATGTTTGGCGTCGTCATGGGCTATTATATGGGCAGAGCTAAATTCGCGCATATTTCCAAACGCAAAAAATTCCTTGCTTTATCTTTAGTTATGCCGTTTTTGTGGCACGGTATTTACGATATGATTTTGAATATGTCCGGTCATTATTGGCTCTGGTATATCATTCCGTTCATGGCGCTCATGTGGTATGGAGGAATGGACAAAGTGATGAAAGCCAATAACCGTTCTCCTTTTCGTTTTTTAAAAAAAGAAGATCCTTTCATATCGGGTTCTAACCCGTCTTCAAAGTCATTATCGGACAAAGATTCACGGTGATTCCAAAGACCTAATTTATAAGTGTGAAAAGAAGTCTATCGTCTGTTTCTAACTCATTAGAAGCTTAAGAATAGGCTTTCTTTGCGTTTTTTAGGAGAATAGGCTTACAACCCTAAAGGTCCATGCTATACTGAGATTGCCGATGCTAAAAGCAAATTTATTAAAGGCGGGCGATCGAAAATGTATCCAAAAACGAATGATATGCTGTTTATGCAGCCCGTATCTATGGAAGCCAAAATAGAAAACGAACACCGTTCGCGAATATCGGAAATGACCGATCAATTTCTAAAAGTAGAAATTCCGATGCGTGGAGGGCGTATGCACCGGCTTCCTCTGGGCGAAGAATTGTCTATTTATCATATGACAGAAGACGGCGTTAAATATTATTTCACTTCGCATGTATTGGGTTACGACAACGACGACTCTATACCTTTAATGCGGATTAGCAAACCTCTACCTGAAGATATTTCCAAAATTCAACGTAGACATTATTTACGAGTGCCAGCAAAAGTAGAAATTGCGATCGTTGATCCGCAGTTCCGTTTTACAGCGATAACTTCGGATTTAAGTGGAGGCGGATTGTCATTCACTTCACCTGCGGAATACGATATTCAAGCGAATCAAAACATGAATGGATGGATTTTGCTGGGTTACAAAAGTGGAAGCATCGACCATGTTCCTTTCGGAGGAGAAGTATTGCGCGTAAAAGAACCGGGAACAGGTCGAAACACGGTTAGCTTACACTTTAATCAAATTTTGGACACAGAACGTCAAAAAGTCATTCGGTATTGTTTTGAACGTCAACTTGATTTTCGGAATCGTTAATGATTTCAAAGGTTTTCTATATAAAATATAAGCGTTGACAATTTTCGTTTTTTGTTTGTGGACGTTTTGCAAAATCAAAAGGCTTGTGCTATAATTTTTAATGTCGCAGGCCCAGCCTGCTTTTTTATTGATTGAGAAGCCTATCTGTTTGCGCAGATAGACGATTTTGAGGAGGAATGGCCCCTTGTCCAGTTTGAGCGGGGAACGGGAATTCAGAATCAACATTGCGATCGACGGTCCTGCGGGAGCAGGAAAAAGTACGGTCGCGCGTCAAGTCGCTGCTAAGCTTTCTTATGTATATGTCGATACGGGCGCAATGTACCGTGCTGTAACATGGGATATGCTGAACCAGGATATTGATGCTTCGGACGAGGCTTCGGTTCTCGAACGAATGAATCATTTGAATATCGAGTTAGTACCTGGAGAAGAAGGTCAACAAGTTTGGCTTTCCGGGCAAGATGTAACGGATCATATTCGATCCCTTGCCGTGAATCGGAATGTTTCACACTACGCAAAAATCGAAGGCTTGCGATTAAAATTAGCAGCCGTACAGCGACAACTGGCGTTACGCAAAGGTGTTGTGATGGATGGACGCGATATTGGAACAACTGTACTTCCCGATGCAGAAGTGAAAATCTTTATGACCGCGACCGTTAGGGAACGTGCCGAAAGACGCTTCCGGGAATTGCCGGATTCCGAAGAAACGATTACGCTTGAACAGCTCGAAAATGAAATTTCACAGCGCGATGAATTAGATCGTAATCGCGAAGTATCTCCGTTGGTTTGTGCGGATGATGCGACGGTGCTGGATACGACAGAGATGACGATTGATGAAGTTGTCGATGCGATCGTGCGCCAAGCACACTTGCAATGGGTTTGATGCAGATCAGATTCATGTGTACAGGAATTAAGTTTTGAACTCTGCGCACCGCGGGTTTAAATATGAGGGTTTTGAATCGAGGAGGGTATTTAACATGTCGGAAGAAACGAAAAATGAAGCAGTAAACGAAGAAACAGCTACGCAAGATCAACTGGAGCAAGTAGTTACCGTGAAAAAAGGTGACACTGTTACAGGTACAATCGTAAAATTGGATGCTGATCAAGCGTATGTTAGTATCGGTTATAAATACGACGGCGTTATCGCAACTAGCGAGCTTGAAGAAGGCGCTGAAGTCGGACAAGAAGTTGAAGCTAAAGTTGTTAGCTTGAACGACAACAAAGAGCAAATGGTTCTGTCCAAACGTGCGATCGCAGGTGCAAAAGCTTGGGATCAACTCGAAGAAAAATTGGCTAGCAAAGAAATCTTCGAAGTTACGATCACTGACGTAGTTAAAGGCGGAATCGTAACAGACGTAGGTCTGCGCGCTTTCATCCCAGCTTCGATGGTTGAGCGTCATTTCGTTGAAGATTTCAGCGAATATAAAGGCCGCACAATCCGTGTTCGCGTAAAAGAATTGGATCGCGAAAACAACAAAGTCATTTTGTCTGCTAAAGACGTTCTTGAAGAAGAATTCGAAGCAAACAAAGTGAAAGTGATGGCTGACCTTCAAGAAGGACAAGTGATCGAAGGTAAAGTACAACGTCTGACTCAATTCGGCGCATTTGTCGATGTTGGCGGCGTTGACGGTCTGGTTCACGTATCTGAAATGGCTTGGCACCATGTTGACAAACCATCTGATGCAGTATCCGAAGGCGACAGCGTTAAGGTAAAAGTCCTTAAAGTTGATCCGGAAAAAGGCAAAATCAGCCTGAGTATCAAAGCTGCTACTCCAGGTCCATGGGAAACAGCTTCCGAGAAGTTCAACCAAGGCGAAATCATCACAGGCGAAGTAAAACGTCTTGTACCTTTCGGTGCATTCGTAGAAATCGCTCCTGGTGTAGAAGGTCTGGTTCACATCTCGCAAATTTCCCACAAGCACATCGGTACGCCTCAGGAAGTTCTGCAAGAAGGACAAAGCGTTCAAGTTAAAGTCTTGGATGTTAACCCTTCGGAAAAACGCATTAGCCTGAGCATCAAAGAAACCGAAGAAGCTCCTGCTGGTGAAGCTCGCGCTGAGCGTCCAGAACGCACAGATCGTCCAGAAAGATCGGGCGGCGGAAGAGGCCGTGATAAAGGACCTCGCGTTGAGAAAATCGACAACCCTAACGTTTCCTTGAGCAACCAAAGCATGAACGTTTCGCTGGGCGAGCGTTTTGACCTTGCTGCACTCAAAGAAAAACTGGGTCAATCGGAAGAATAATTCAGGAATTCGCATAGTAACGAGCAAACGGCGAACCCGCTGCGGGTTCGCCGTTTGTGCAATATACGGATAGATCGGTAAAAAAGAACTTTTTGCACCGAATCTACCGATGGGAAACGGGGGCTAATCCGTCAATGGATTGGTTTAGCCGTTTCTTGTCGTGTAACGGGAAAAATCAGCAGATGCTGACAAGGAGGAATGCACAAATGGCAAGACCCGTAGTTGCAATTGTAGGTCGTCCTAACGTAGGCAAATCTACGATTTTCAATCGAATTATTGGCGATCGTTTGTCGATCGTCGAAGATAAACCGGGCGTCACACGCGACCGTATTTATGGTGTAGGTGACTGGAACGGAAGATCGTTCAGCATTATCGATACCGGAGGTATCGAACTGAACGACGAACAAATCCTCAAATCGATCAAAGCTCAAGCCGAACTTGCGATCGAAGAAGCGGATGTTATCGTATTGATGTGCGATGCGAAGTCGGGTCTGACCCAATCAGATTCGGAAGTTGCAGAAATGCTTTATCGTTCCAAAAAGCCGATCGTTTTGGCAGTCAATAAAGTCGATAATATGAGTCGGATGGACGATACCTATGAGTTCTACAATCTAGGTCTGGGAGAACCAATCGGCGTATCTGGCGCTCACGGTAGCGGCGTCGGCGATTTGCTTGACGCGGTTGTTGAGCATCTACCCGAAGCCGTTGATGAGGAGCATGACGAAGATATTATCCGTATTGCATTGATTGGTCGCCCTAACGTAGGTAAATCTTCGCTTGTGAACGCTCTACTGGGCGAACAACGCGTAATCGTCAGCGATGTAGCGGGAACGACTCGCGACGCGATCGATACCGAATTCGAACGCGACGGACAACGTTATACGTTGATCGATACAGCCGGTATGCGTAAGCGCGGCAAAGTGTATGAAAACCTGGAAAAATATAGCGTCATGCGCGCGATGCGCGCGATTGAGCGTGCCGATGTTGTAGCTATCGTAATCAATGGCGAAGAAGGCATTATCGAGCAAGATAAGCATATTGCTGGATATGCGCTTGAAGCAGGTAAAGCTTCCGTATTCGTCGTAAATAAATGGGACGTTGTACAAAAAGACGACAAAACGATGCAGCATTTCGAAAAAAGTATTCGTGACCATTTCTTGTTCATGACTTATGCGCCAGTCGTATTCTTGTCTGCATTAACAGGGCAACGTGTACAAAAATTGCTTCCTGTCGTGAATCAAGCGGCAGAACAACATTCGCGTCGTATTGCTACAGGATTGTTGAACGATGTAATTTCTGACGCAGTAGCGATTAACCCGCCCCCTACAGACAAAGGACGCCGGATGCGGATTAACTATGCCACTCAAGTTGCTGTTAAACCGCCAACGATCGTCGTGTTTGTTAACGCACCGGAATTGATGCACTTTTCGTACGAACGATATCTGGAAAATAAAATCCGTGCTGCTTTCGATTTCGAAGGTACGCCGATTCGAATCTTTACCAGACGTAAATCCGAAGATAACAAAGACTGATCCATTTTTATTTTGGCATCGTGAAGTCATGTAAAAGTTGAGTTGCACGAAAGGGAGCGAACCATGATATTTTCGATAATCGCGGTCGTGGCGGCGTATTTGCTCGGCTCGGTCAGTTTCAGCGTATTATTTGCCCGATTGTTTAAAGGCATTGATATTCGTAATCACGGAAGCGGAAATGCCGGAGCGACCAACACACTTCGGGTACTGGGAAAAGGGCCCGCTATTTTGGTACTTGTTCTGGATATCGCGAAAGGTGTTCTTGCAGTCTGGTTGGGACGCTGGCTGGCTCCAGATTTCGATTGGACGCCTGCACTTGCAGGGCTTGCAGCTGTAATTGGTCACAACTGGCCGTTATACTTCCATTTCAAAGGCGGCAAAGGAATTGCGACAACGATCGGGGTATTGGCAACTTTATGTTTTGTCCCTTCGTTGATTGCCGGAGTGTTCGGTATTTTAGCTATTGTGCTGACCCGCTACGTTTCGCTCGGCTCATTGTTATTCGTAACACTGACTCCTATCGTATTGATCGTGTACAACCTTGTGGGTTGGCATGATTACGGGATAAGCGTACTTGTAATTGCAATCGCGATTTGGGCACTTGCCGTATGGCGTCATCGCAGCAATCTGGTCAAGTTGAAAAACGGAACAGAGAACAAGCTGGGTTCGAAATCCGGCGGGAAGGGGAACAACCGTGGCTAAAAAGGTGTGCGTATTGGTGGCAGGCAGTTGGGGAACGGCTTTAGCAATGGTACTTGCTGATAACGGTCACGATGTTTGGCTATGGGCACGTAACGAGGAGCATGTTGCTGAAATCAACGGGCAACATGAGAACTCGCGATTTTTACCGGGTGTTCAACTACCGTCTTCGCTTCGAGCGACAAGCGATATGGAAAAAGCGGTTCGCGGCGCAGATGCAGTCGTGATTGCGTCTCCGTCCAAAGCAATGCGTGAAGTCACTAAAGCTTTGAAGCCATTCTGGCACGAAGAAATGTTATGTGTTCATGCCACAAAAGGGATGGAAGTCGGGACATTGAAGCGGATGTCTACCGTGATCGCTGAAGAATTAGGCTGTGAAGAATCGAAAATTGGAGTCATTTGCGGGCCTAGTCATGCGGAAGAAGTAGCAAGACGATTGCCGACGACGATTGCCGTGGCTTGCTCTAATGAAGAAGCTGCTCAGCGTGCTCAATATCTGTTTATGAACGCTTACTTCCGTGTATACACCAACCGTGACGTCGTAGGAGCAGAGCTTGCCGGTGCGTTCAAAAACATTATTGCGCTTGGCGCAGGGATGTCTGACGGGCTGAATAATGGCGATAACGCCAAAGCAGCATTGCTTACGCGCGGACTTGCCGAGATCACGCGAATCGGAACCGAAATGGGAGCGAATCCGCTTACATTTTCGGGTCTTGCTGGCGTAGGCGATCTGGTTGTAACCGCGACAAGCAAACATAGCCGGAACTGGCGAGCGGGTTATATGCTGGGTCAAGGCAAGCCTCTTCAAGAAGTGCTCGATTCGATGGGGATGGTTGTTGAAGGGATTCGAACAACAGAAGCGGCACATTTTATTTCTCAAAAATACCAAGTCCAAATGCCGATTGCGGAGCAATTGTATCATGTTCTATTTGAAGGGCTTGATCCAAAAACAGCTGTCGAAACCTTAATGGGACGCGGTCCGAAAACAGAAATGGAAATCATGTCGCAAGAAACATGGCAGCAGTGGCATACGTAAGTTAGAGCACTGAATCTGCGCCGTATGCCGGCTGCTTTTGGCATAAGGAGGAACAGAGATGTCGCTAGAACGTCACAATGTGCTGTTTTTACCTCACCGGAAACATATACAAGTTCGTTCAGGAACCACATTACTTGCAGCAGCTCGAACTGCCGGAATCCATATTCCGGTTCGCTGTGAAGGACGTATGGGCTGCTTGATGTGCAAAGTCGTGATCGAGAACGGTGAAGGTGTTTTACCACCACTTGAAAATGAACGTCGCAAATTGGGCACGAGTTTGGAAAATGGTGTGCGATTAGGTTGTCAAGCGAAAGTATGTGCAGATGTATCCGTCACTCTTCCGGAAGATCCTTTGAAACGTGCGGTGCGTTTACAGTTGGAGCGGCAAAAAGAGTCGGACGAAGACTTTTGGAATTGAACAGTGTAAATGCTTGAAATTATAAGCCTGGTGTATTACTATAGGTTTGTTGCCTACAGAACGCAGGTTCTGGGCAGCCGGCTATGAATGTAACGGGAGGTGAAACGCATGAACAAATCTGATCTGATCAGTCACGTTGCAGAAGCATCGGAGCTTGGGAAAAAAGAAGCAACCAAAGCGGTTGACGCTGTTTTCGAAGCGATCGCTACAGCTCTGCAAAATGGTGAAAAAGTACAACTCGTTGGATTCGGTAACTTCGAAATTCGCGAACGTTCTGCTCGTAAAGGACGTAACCCGCAAACGGGTGAAGAGATCGAAATTCCGGCAAGCAAGATTCCTGCTTTCAAACCGGGCAAAGCCCTGAAAGACGGAATTAAATAAAATCTACATAATCCTTTAGGGATTGAAGATTTTGAACATGGAAGAAAGCCGTGAATACACATTCACGGCCTTTTTCTTTATATGCTTCGAAATAACCATTTATATACAAGCTTCATCCAATCGACAGGAGGGTTAAAGATGGAAGAACATTCGGAAAAAGCAGATTACGTTGTAATCAAAGCCCACGAAAATGGCGTACATGTAATTGGATTGACGCGCGGACAAGATACTCGTTTTCATCATACCGAAAAGTTGGACAAAGGCGAAGTTTTGATCGCTCAATTTACTGATCATACGTCGGCAATCAAAGTCCGCGGCAAAGCGACAGTCTTTACGAAACACGGCAATATCGAGACTGAATCTTAAACGTTTGCGTTAGTTGTTTGAAGAAGCGTATGCTATACTAGAAAAGATTGTGACAAAAATAGCGTTGAACGTTGTAAAAAGTCGGAGGCCTATTGATGAAACCTTACTGCGTACCGGAGAAAACCGAGAAATATGCCGGATATGATATGATCCGCAAACATACGCCAACCCCTGCGCTGCCGGACGCTCGCCTTCGTTTATTGCATGTATTCCTGGAACATTCGGAATCTGCCCATTTAAGCGAAGTGTACGAAATTGCGACGGCTCTTTTGCAAAACGGTCTGGATATTCATGACCGAGTTGCACCGGGAGACGATAGCGAAGAAGAGCAGGCGATGCGGACTCGCCAGCTTAAAGTATTGGCGGGCGATTATTACAGCAGCCGCTTTTACGAATTATTGGCAGCAGCAGGCGAAGTATCGATGATTGCCAAACTTAGCCGTGCAATCGCGGATATGAACCGCGCAAAAATGGAACTTTATATGCGGATTGAAAACGGAGAAATGATTCAATCCAGCGAATATTTCGATCAGGTGGCCGGGATTAAGGTGCGCCTATTCGAGGGCTTTGACGATGTGTTGCAAGAGTCTTTGCTTCCGCATTGGCGTCAATTGTTGTTCGCGGTAGGACGCTGCGAAGCCGTTACAGACGAATTGATCGCGCTTAGCGGACAAGATCAAGATGTGTTCAGCTTCCGATTGAGCGGAAGTTCGGCTTCTGCTGATGCTCACGATTCTGCGGAGCTTACGACTCTTCTTCGTCAGTTTATCGAACAATTGCAAAACGGCATTTCGCAGCTTCCAGCATCTATTGATCGGGAAGAACTTCAGCCGATCGTTGATTATTTTCAAACGTTGGCAGAAACGAAAGGAACGGTGATCGGATAATGGCGGATTCGTCGAAACCGAAAGAAGAACACGTTCACGACGTCTTCCAGCAGATTGCACCGAAGTACGATCGGATGAACAATATTATCAGCTTCAATCGCCATAAAACATGGCGGAAATTTGCGATGCGCAAAATGGCGGTTTCTCCAGGCGACAGTGCGATCGATTTGTGCTGCGGGACTTGCGATTGGACATTAAGTTTGGCAGAAGCCAGCAAAAGTGGACCGATCACCGGGCTTGATTTCAGTCAGGCGATGCTGGATGTCGGGCGCCAAAAAATCGCAGTTGCCCCTTACGGCGATCAGATTAAGCTGATTCAAGGCAATGCGATGCAGCTTCCTTTTGAAGACAATTCGTTTGACTATGCAACGATCGGTTTCGGTCTGCGCAACGTACCGGATTTGGTACAAGTGTTGCAAGAAATGCGCCGCGTGGTAAAACCGGGCGGTATGGTAGTCTGTCTGGAAGTGTCCAAACCGACAAAGCAACCTTTCAAAGGGCTATACTATTTTTATTTTGATCGAATTTTGCCATTGTTCGGTAAAGTTTTTGCGAAAAGCTATGAGCAATACAAGTGGTTGCCGGAATCGCTCAAGCCGTTTCCCGGACGCAAAGAATTAGCACAAACGTTCCGCGATGTGGGTCTGAAGCAAGTGGAAGATTATCCATTAACAGGCGGAGTCGCGGCACTGCATATCGGAATTAAGGAGAAATAGAATGTTCGGGAAAATCCGTGTTTTTTTAGAAATGATTAAGATAGAACATACGTTGTTTGCTTTGCCTTTTGCTTTTATGGGCATGATGTTGGGCTCGGTCGTCATTAACGGGCATTTGCCTTCCTGGGCACAAGCCGGTTGGATTTTGCTGGCGATGATCGGAGCTCGAAGCGCAGCAATGGGCATGAATCGATTGATTGACCGTTATATCGATGCCAAAAATCCACGTACGGAAAAGCGTGCTCTTCCGGCAGGATTACTCAAAACGAGTGAAGTCGCGATTTTTGTCGTGATCTTTTTGGCGCTGTTTTTGTGGGCGACGTTTGAATTGTCACGTTTTGCGCTGACCTTATTCCCGATCGCCCTTGTTTTGATTGTGCTGTATTCGTATACGAAGCGCTTCACTTGGTTATGCCATGTCGTGTTGGGAGCGACCATCGCGCTTGCTCCGCTTGGCGGCTGGGCAGCGGTTACCGATAGTTTTAGCTGGTCATCGCTTGTGTTTTATATTGCGGTTTCTTTTTGGACGGCTGGATTTGATGTGATTTATGCGTGTGACGATATTGAATTTGACCGCAAAGAAGGCATCTATTCGATTCCAAGTCGTTTTGGATTAGAAAAAGCACTTAAAATCGCGCAAGGGTTTCATGTGATTACCGCAATCGGCTTGATCTCGCTTGCTTTTATTACACCGCTCGGTTGGTGGTATGTGGTAGGTGTAATCATCGCTTGTTCGATCTTGTTCTATCAACACCTTATCGTCAAACCAAGCGATCTTAGCCGCGTACAGACTGCCTTTTTCACAATGAACAGTTGGCTGAGCAGTATCGTGTTCGTATTCACTTTGATTGATTTGGTGGTGAAATTTTGGTAAATGAACTTCTAGGCGCTGGCAAGCACTGGGTACTGGGTATCACGGGTGCGAGCGGCAGCATTTATGGCGTACGATTAGCGGAAGAAATGCTGGATCAAGGATTTACCGTGCATTTGGTGATTTCCAATGCAGGTTGGCGCGTGCTCAAAGAAGAGTTGGATCTTGACGCTTCGAGTCGGGAAGCTGAGCTTGAGCGCCTTTTCGGAGGTCGCGCCGGGCAGTTCGTTTATCATCCGGTCGGAGATATCGGAGCTTCGATCGCAAGCGGTTCTTTCCGGGTAGAAGGAATGATCGTCGCTCCTTGTTCGATGGGCACATTGTCGTCGATTGCACACGGTTCGTCAGATAACCTGATGACCCGGGCTGCCGACGTCATGCTCAAAGAAGGGCATCCGCTCGTCATCGTGCCCAGAGAAACACCGCTTCATGCGATCCATTTGGAAAATATGCTCAAGTTATCACGACTCGGTGTCAAAATGATTCCGGCTATGCCCGCTTTTTACCATCGCCCGCGTACTTTGGAGGAAATCGTTGATTTTCTAGTCGGTAAAATACTGGATAGTGTTGGAATACCACATAATTTGTTTAAAAGATGGGGGGAGGAGTCATGAGTGATCGGGAGCCTATGCGTTTAGGGCGTATCTTATATACGAATGTTTGGCCGGTCTACCATGGCTTTGATCCGTCTTCGCTTAGCTTTCCATCGACTACGCAAACAGAGGTTCCGGCAGTGCTGAATCGATTGTTGCTCGAAGGAAAATTGGATATGAGCCCTGTGTCTTCTTTTGCTTATGCAACAGCATCAAACGACTTTTTGCTGCTGCCGGATTTGTCGGTGAGCGCGGACGGTCCGGTGCAATCGATTCTCTGCTTTTCACGAAAACCTTTTGCAGAGGCGGTTCACGGACGGATTGCGCTGACCAATACATCTGCGACTTCAGTCAACTTGTTGAAAATCATTGCGGAAAAAGCGTATGGAGCTAAGCCAGAGTACATGACGTGTGAACCGAATGTGGAAGACATGTTAGATCAAGCCGATGTGGCATTGTTGATTGGCGATCACGCGATCAGAGCCGATTGGACAAATACCGAATATATCGTAACGGATCTCGGAGCCGAATGGAAAAATTGGACAGGGAAAAGTATGACGTTTGCGGTATGGACGGTTTCTGTAGAGGCTGCGAAGCGTTATTCGGATGAAATCGGCGAATTGGCTGCGGCTTTTGCGGCTAGCAAACGTCAGAGTATGGAGGATATGACGCCGGTTGCGATTCAAGCTCAGCAGCAAGTAGGCGGCGAACTTTCTTACTGGCAAGGGTATTTTGCGAATCTGAATTATGACTTGACTCCGGAGCGACTGGAAGGTCTGAACTTGTATTTCCAGTACGTTTGGGAGATGGGTTTACTGCCACAGCAAGCAGAAATAAGAATTTGGAGCGACAATACGCGGATACGGGTGAATGAATGAAACGAATGGAGATTTTTGGAACCTTAAAAAAAGACATGGATGCCGTAGAACGTGTGCTGTACCAAAGTATTGAAGTCGAAAGCGAAGCGCTTGGCGAAGCTGCGATGCACTTGCTCAAAGCGGGGGGCAAAAGACTTCGTCCGGCTTTTGTATTACTGGGCGGAAAGTTCGGTACATATGATCTGGATCGGTTGCAACGGATCGCAGTTCCGCTGGAATTGATTCACATGGCTTCGCTCGTCCACGATGATGTCATCGACAATGCTCAGACACGCCGCGGACAATTGACGGTTAAAGCCAAATGGGACAACCGAATCGCGATGTACACCGGCGATTATATTTATGCCAAAGCGTTAGAAATCGTAGCAGGGTTAGATGATCCACGTATTCATCGTATTTTGGCGAAAGCGATGGTCGAAATGTCGATTGGCGAAATGGAGCAGATTCGCGATTTTTTCAATTCCGGACAAAGTATTCGCCGTTACCTGCTTCGTATCCGCCGCAAAACGGCATTGTTGATCGCGGTAAGCTGTCAATTGGGTGCTTTGGCTGCCGGAGCTTCGATTGAAATCGCACGCGAACTGTATAACTACGGTTACAATGTAGGCATGGCGTTCCAAATTCGCGACGATTTGCTGGATCTATGCGGAACCGAAAAGCAAATCGGCAAACCGCCGGGCAGCGATATTCGTCAAGGCAATATTACGATTCCCGTGTTATATGCTTTGCAACAAGAAGAATTGCGTAGCCCGTTGCTCGGCGAGATTGGACGTATTCACGAAGCGAACGGTCGTACGGATGTGACGGCTGCTGTGAATATGATTCGCAATAGCTCAGGAATTGCGCAAGCCGAAGTTCTAGCGGATCGTTACACGCAAAAAGCATTGGATGCTTTGGATCGTCTGCCGGATATCCGTGCTCGTCGCCATCTGCGGGATATTGCACACTTTGTATCACGACGTACTTATTAACTTGAGTATTCAAGGGAGATTCACGATTTTGTTTGAGCAGCGGAGTAGCTTCTGTATACACAGGAACGTTCTCGCTAAGCCAAACGAATTCTTAAGAATCTCCCTTTTTTCACATCATCAGGCAGGATTATCGAAGTAAAACGTATAACTCTATTAAAAAGCAAGCGTCTTAGCCGATAATAAATCATAGCCGAAAGTGGGAGATTAACGATGGAACGCACTTTTTTGATGGTCAAACCCGATGGAGTACAACGTGGGCTGGTAGGACGAATCGTAAGCCGATTTGAAGACAAAGGATTCAAGTTGGTTGCGGGGCAATTTATGCAGGTTTCCGAAGAACAGGCGAAACGCCATTATGCAGAGCATGAAGGCAAGCCGTTTTTTGAAAACTTGGTAAATTTCATTACGTCAGGTCCGGTATTCGCGATGGTTTGGGAAGGCGATGATGTGATCGCTCTATCTCGAATCGTAATGGGGAAGACTCAAGTCACAGAAGCATTACCAGGTACGATCCGCGGAGATTTTGCGTCGCATACGCCGTTTAATCTTATTCATGGATCGGATAGCCCGGAAAGTGCAAAGCGGGAAATTGCGAATTTCTTCACCGAAGCGCAGCAGCTTGATTATGATAAGGCGGTGGCAAGGTGGATGTAATTAAAGGAACAGGACGCGAAGACGTGACGGTATCGAATGATCCGGATTACAGTGGTTTTATCAAAAGTGTAAATTCAAGTACAGGCATTGACTTGTCTCAATACAAAGAAGCACAGATGAAACGTCGTCTGACGACATTGCGCAGTAAACACGGATATTCTACATTTGCCGATTTTTTTGATGCGATGAAAAAAGATAAAAATCTATTTTTCGAGTTTCTTGACCGAATGACGATTAACGTATCGGAATTTTGGCGTAACCCGAATCGATGGGAAGTCCTGCGCGATACGATTATTCCGGAACTTCGTGCTGGAGGCAAAAAAGGGCTGAAAGTCTGGAGTGCTGCTTGTTCGACAGGCGAAGAACCGTATACGATCGCGATGATTTTGGATGGGCACGGTATTCTTGGCGATTCGAAGCTGAATGCTGCAGATTTGGACGAAGGCGCTTTGGCGAAAGCGAAAAACGGTCAGTATCTGGAGCGTTCGCTCAAAGATGTTCCGGCGCAAGTTGCTCAAAAGTATTTCAAAGCCGAAGGCATGATGTACAAAGTCGATGATAAATTGAAGCGAGCGGTTAATTTCCATAAGCTGAATTTATTGACGGATAAATTTGAAGACGGATATGATCTGATCGTATGCCGGAACGTTATGATTTACTTCACGGAAGAAGCGAAATCAGCGCTGTATCATAAATTTGCAGCAAGTTTGCGTAAAGGCGGCGTACTGTTTGTCGGAAGCACAGAGCAGATATTTTCGCCGGCTCAGTACGGGCTGGAACCGTGCGATACGTTCTTCTACAAAAAAATCTAAAGCTTTTATTCAAAAGCCGCCTTTCTTGCTACTTAGCAGAAAGGCGGCTTTTTGTTAGGTCTGCATGCACCTCACGCAAAATGTAAAGGTGGGTTGGAGAAGTAGCAAGCAGATGTTATAATGGGCAAAGACATTTACGGATTTTAGCCGTTTACAGTTTAAAAGTTTAAAAGGGGGAACGCGTCATGAGTTTACGTTATTTGACCGCAGGGGAGACCCACGGACCACAGTTGACTGCGATTGTTGAAGGGATGCCAAGTAATCTGCGCATCGATTTTGAAGCTTTGAACTTTCAACTGCTGCGCAGACAAAAAGGATACGGCAGAGGCCGACGCATGCAAATCGAACGGGATACCGCAGACATTGCAGGTGGCGTTCGTCATGGACAAACGACAGGAGCACCTATTGCTCTGATCGTCGCAAATAATGACTGGAAACATTGGACGAAGATTATGAATATTGAGCCGATCGAAGGAACAGACGAAGAAAAGCGTCGTGTCCATCGTCCGCGTCCGGGTCACGCCGATCTAAATGGCGGGCTCAAATACGATCTCAAAGACTTGCGTAATGTACTGGAACGCTCCAGTGCCCGCGAAACAGCGGTACGCGTTGCCGTCGGAGCGGTTGCTCGTCAATTGCTCGAAGCATTCGGTATCCGTATTGGCGGTCAAGTTCTGCGAATCGGTGAGATTGAAGCTCCGGCAAATCATTTGCCATTAGCTGAGCTGGTGGAGCGTACAGAAGCTTCTTCGGTTCGCGTGGTAGACGAAGAAACCGAGAAGAAGATGGAAGCTTATATCGATATGATCAAAAAAGAAGGCGACTCTGTAGGAGGCGTCGTCGAATGTATCGTAGAAGGCGTACCGATCGGACTCGGTAGCCACGTTCAATACGATCGCAAGCTGGATGCGCGTATCGCGCAAGCCGTTGTCTCGATCAATGCGTTCAAAGGCGTAGAGATCGGAATCGGGTTTGAAGCAGGTCAACTGCGCGGTTCGCAAGTTCACGACGAAATTTTGTACAGCGAAGAAACGGGCTACACACGCGCTTCGAATCGCCTCGGCGGATTTGAAGGTGGCATGACGAACGGTATGCCGATCGTCGTTCGAGGCGTAATGAAGCCGATCCCAACGCTCTACAAGCCGCTTCGAAGCGTTGATATCGATACTCGCGAAGCTTTCAACGCTCAAGTTGAACGTTCCGATGCTTGCGCCGTACCGGCAGCAAGTGTTGTACTGGAAAGCGTAGTCGCTTGGGAAGTGGCAAAAGCCTTTTTGGAAAAATTCGGCGGCGACTCGATGGAAGAAATTCGTGCGAACTATGATAATTACATGCGCCAACTGGAGAATTACTAATGAATAGCGGCACAAGCACGACCTTAACAGTCGAGCTGGGCGACCGTTCGTATCCAATCGAGATCGGAAGCGGATTGCTTGCCCAAGCCGCGGAACATTTTCGTAAAGTCGGTATTCCAAATAAAAGCCCTGTCATGATCGTAACGGACGACAATGTAGCGCCGCTATATCTGGAGCAGTTAGAATCGACGCTTCGTTTAGGCGGTTATCATGTCGTTAGCACAATCGTGCCTGCTGGAGAAGCCAGTAAATCGCTCGATATCTACAACGATCTGATTACGCAAGCGATTGAAGCTGGATTGGATCGTTCGTCGGCAATCGTGGCATTGGGCGGCGGCGTGGTCGGCGATCTTGCCGGTTACGTAGCCGGAACGTATATGCGCGGCATTGCTTTTATCCAAGTGCCGACGACGATTTTGGCGCATGACAGCAGCGTAGGCGGCAAAGTGGCAGTCAATCATCCCTTGGCAAAAAATATGATCGGTGTGTTTCACCAGCCGGAGCTTGTTCTCTATGACGTGGATACGTTGAAGACTTTGCCTCCGCGCGAAGTGCGAGCAGGCTTGGCAGAAATGGTGAAGCACGGTCTGATCTGGGATAAACCTTTTGCCTATTGGTGTTTGGAACATGCCCAGCGTCTTCTGGCTTTAGATCCTGAAGCTTTGATTATGGGACTGGAAAAAGGTTGCGGAATCAAAGCGCAGATCGTTTCGCGTGACGAACGAGAAAATGACCTGCGTGCGATTTTGAACCTAGGTCATACGCTGGGTCATGCGATTGAAGCCGTAGCCGGTTACGGACAATTTTTGCATGGCGAAGCGATTGCAATCGGAATGGCGGCTGCGGCGATGCTGGGCGAAGAACGCGGCGCACAAGGATTGTATGCCGAGACGATCTCGATGCTGCAAGCTTTGGAGCTTCCGATCACATTGCCTGAAGATATGGATACCGAAAAGCTGATGTCTGCGATGCAGCGCGATAAAAAATTCCGCGAAGGCAAGATGGTCTTTATCGTGCCGACCTCAATCGGAAGCGTAGAAATAAGCAGTGATATAGAAGCAGACGCTGTGAGGCGTATTATCGAACGTTTGAAAAGGAGTGAACAACCATCGTAATGTACAATCGGGGAATTCGCGGAGCGACAACGGTCGAACACAATGATCGTGAAGAGATCTACGACGCAACCGAAGCGTTGGTTACGGAAATGATTGAGCGTAACGATATTGATCCAGAGACGGTCAGCAATGTATGGATTACTGTGACACATGACTTGAATGCGGCGTTTCCGGCGGTTGCCGTGCGTCGTCGGTCGGGTTGGGATTTTGTCCCGCTGATGTGCGCATTGGAAGTTCCGGTAGAAGGCAGCTTGCCGCGTTGTATTCGTCTAATGATTCAAGTCAATACGGAGAAAAGTCAGCGTGATATACGCCATGTCTACCAACAAGGCGCGACGGTGCTTCGACCGGATCTTGCCAACCAAAAGTAAAAAAATAGAGCATGCTTACCCTGTATACTTGCTATCGTCTTGCAGATCGGGTATAGTATGAACCAACATAAAGGATTTACAGTTCTACGCTGAAAGCAGGAGTGTTTTTGGGTGGGACTGGGAAATCGTGAGGTTCGAAGGAACCGAGGCGGCATTGTCCGTCAGACCGAGCAGAGTTAGGCTGAGCAGAGTGAACGTATAGAGATTAAGATTCGACGAATAGACGGCGAATTTTTCAGGCTATACATCTACGAATGCGATCCATCGGAATACGAATATTATACTGCGTAATTTGTGGTATAACCTATTCGAACCGAAGACCTCTGCGACTGAGCGGGGGTCTTTTTTTATAACCGTAAGGTCGCACTAGGGAAGCGGAAAACCGAATCCAGCCCAATACCTACTCAAGCTCATTCCAAATTAAAGGAGAGAACTTGTATGCAACCATCCGCGCTTAACCCTAAATCGATTCAAACGAATTTAACCGTCCAAGAGGCTTTAGCTTTAGTATCGGAAGGGATTTCGCTGAGTCGCGAACAAGCCAGAGCCGCCATGGAAAATATTATGACAGGAGCGGCAACGCCTGCGCAAATCGGTGGGTTTTTGCTGGCGCTGCGCATGAAAGGCGAAACAGTTGAAGAAATTACCGGTTTTGCCGAAACGATGAGAAAGTTTGCCGGAACGGTAGGTACGGTACGCGAGCAATTACTGGATACTTGCGGAACCGGAGGTTCGGGGATTCATAAATTTAATATTTCCACCGCTTCGGCTTTGATTGCGGCTTCGGCTTCGGTTCGCGTAGCGAAACACGGCAATCGTTCAGCGAGCGGTAAAGCAGGTAGCGCAGATGTGTTGGAAGCGCTCGGAGTTAATATCGGAATCGACGGGGTGCAAGCTGCGGAATGTCTGGATCGGATCGGCATTTGCTTTTTGTTCGCGCAAACGTACCATCCTTCCATGAAGTATGCCGCGGCGCCGCGCCGTGAACTTGGAGTTCGAACTGTATTTAATTTACTAGGCCCTTTGACAAATCCGGCTGGAGCCGATCGTCAATTGCTGGGGATATACGATGCAGAGCGCACTGAACAAATCGCAACTGTACTTGGGAACTTGGGCGTGAAGCGCGCGATGGTCGTTGCCGGGCTTGACGGTCTTGACGAAATTAGTGTATCGGGTCCGACGCGGGTATCGGAACTTCGTAATGGTATTGTGCATACTTACGAGATTACGCCAGAGCAATTAGGGTTGGAACGTCATCCGCTGCTCGGTATTTTAGGTGGAGATGCTGCCGATAATGCTCGCATCGTACAAGACGTGCTGTCTGGTGAACGCGGAGCCAAACGTGATATTGTATTAGCAAATGCAGGTGCTTGTATCTATACAGCCGGAGCTGCGCAAGATCTTGCCGAAGGCGTACGCAAAGCGGCAGAGATTGTAGACTCAGGCCTGGCTTTGGATAAATTACAACAACTGATTCGCACAACGGAGGAATACGGATATGTATCTTGATAAAATCGTCGAAACGAAAAAAAACGAAGTTCGTCTTTTAAAAGAACGTCTGGATTTGGATGAAGCCAGGCGTCGTATCGAAGCTTTGCCTCCGACTCTTGGATTCGAAGCCGCACTGCGTCAGCCGAAACGTCCGCAAATCGCGTTAATCGCAGAAGTGAAAAAAGCTTCGCCTTCCAAAGGGCTGATTCGAGAAGATTTCGACCCTGTAGAATTGGCGCTTTCTTATGAAGAAGCGGGAGCGGATTGTTTGTCTGTATTGACAGATGTGGATTATTTTCAAGGTAGCCCTGAATATTTGACGCAAATTCGTGAAGCCGTCCATATTCCGCTGCTGCGCAAAGACTTTGTGATCGACGAATTACAGATTTACGAAGCTCGCTTGATCGGAGCAGACGCCGTGCTATTGATTGCTGCTATTTTGCCGACCGATCGTCTGCAAGCTCTCAAACAAACCGCGGAATCTATCGGGCTGGATGTATTGATCGAAGTGCATAACGAAGAAGAGTTGCAACGTGTTCTTCAAATTACGGATCGCGGACTGATCGGCGTGAATAACCGGAATTTGCATACATTCGAGACAAGCTTGAGCACAACAGCGGATTTAGCGAAGCGGGTTCCGAAACAGGCTTTGCTGATTAGCGAAAGTGCGATTCGAACAGCTGAAGACATTGATTATGTGGCTTCGCACGGGGCAAGCGGCGTATTGATCGGTGAAACGTTTATGCGTCAGCCCGATATTAAGCAAGCCGTACAGCAAGTCATGGGCACAAAAGTATGACAGTATCGTCTAACCAAGTTCCCCAGATCAAAATCTGCGGGATTCGAACGCCAGAAGCGTTGCTAAAAGCGGCTCAATTGAACATTAATTATGTCGGCTTTGTTTTTGCTCCAAGCAAACGTCAAGTCAGCCCAGAGCAAGCGGCAACATTGATTCAAGCACTGCCTCAACATTCGAATTTACAAACGGCCGGAGTATTCGTGAATCCGACAGTTTCGGAATTGAAAAAGGTATTGACGGTAGCGCCGCTGGACATTTTGCAACTGCACGGACAAGAAAGCCCAGAATTATGCCAACAGATTGGCGATAATTTTCAACGACCGATCTTCAAATCTGTACCGATTATTGGAGAAGACCACAGCGAAAGTCATGTAGATCGAGCTGAAAAAGTTGCAAAAGCTTATGAGGGAGTCGTGCAAGCTCTTCTGATCGACACGCATGATCCTGAGTACGGCGGCGGTTCGGGTCGAACTTTCAATTGGGACGTGATTCCGTTCTATCAAAAAGCTGCCCAAAAGTATGGGTTGCAGTTATTTGTAGCCGGAGGGCTGAATCCAGACAATGTGCAGGAATTAGTAGGAAATTACGAACTGGACGGAATCGACGTCTCTAGTGGCGTAGAAACCGACGGGCATAAAGATATAGCAAAAATGACTACATTCGTAGAAAGGGCGTTTTAATCATGATTGGACAAGTACCGGATACAAAAGGACGTTACGGCGATTTTGGAGGACGTTTCGTTCCCGAGACGTTGATGAACGCGTTGATCGAATTGGAAGAATCGTATCTCAAATATGCGGCAGACGAAGAGTTTAATGCAGAGTTAAACGATTTACTGAAGCAATATTCGGGGCGAGAAACCTCGCTGTATTATGCGAAAAGACTGACTGAACATTACGGCGGCGCAAAAATTTATTTGAAACGCGAAGATCTCAATCATACAGGCGCGCACAAAATCAACAATGCTCTAGGTCAAGGCTTACTTGCGGTACGTATGGGCAAAAAGAAAGTCATTGCGGAAACAGGAGCAGGTCAACACGGCGTTGCTACAGCTACGGTGGCTGCACTGTTTGGGCTTGAATGTAAAGTGTTTATGGGCGAAGAAGATATGCAGCGTCAACAATTGAACGTATTTCGGATGCGGCTGCTTGGCGCTGAAGTCATTCCTGTAGTGTCCGGCACGAAGACGTTAAAAGACGCAGGTAACGAAGCACTCCGCTACTGGGTCAGCAATGTTAGCGATACGTTTTATATTTTAGGTTCAGCTGTAGGGCCGCATCCGTATCCGTTGATGGTGCGTAATTTCCAGCGCGTGATCGGGGACGAAACACGTCGTCAGATTTTGGAGACAGAAGGACGTCTTCCCGATACGATCGTAGCCGCTGTAGGCGGGGGAAGTAATGCGATCGGCATGTTCTATCCTTTTATGAAAGACGAAGATGTGAAGTTTGTCGGCGTAGAAGCCGCAGGTAAAGGGATTGATACGCCGCTCCATGCAGCGACGATGACATTGGGCACCAAAGGCGTGTTCCAAGGATCGATGAGTTATTTGCTGCAAGATGAATACGGGCAAGTACAACCTGCACATTCAATCTCGGCAGGTCTGGATTATCCGGGCGTAGGACCCGAACATTCGTATTTAAAAGATACAGGACGCGCGAAATATGTACCGATCACGGACGATGAAGCGCTGGATGCACTCAAGCTTCTTTGCCGCACCGAAGGGATCATTCCGGCTTTGGAATCGGCACATGCGCTTGCGCAAGCAGGCAAGATTGCACCGGAAATGTCTTCCGATCAATTGCTTGTGGTCTGCTTGTCAGGCCGCGGCGATAAAGACGTCGAATCGATTATGGCGTATGAAAATCAAGGAGGCGAAGCTTAATGAATACGACTTTGCACTCTATCGAAGAAACGTTTAATCGCATCAGCCAAGAAGGTGGAACTGCATTGATTCCTTTTTTGACAGTCGGCGATCCGGATAAAGAAACAACGCTTGAAATCATTCAGCAATTGGAACAAGCCGGAGCGGATATTTTGGAACTAGGCGTTCCTTACTCTGATCCTTTGGCAGACGGCCCTGTTATTCAGCGAGCTTCTGCACGTGCGTTGGAACAGTTGGTTACGGTACGCACTTGTCTGGATGTCGCAAAGCAGTCCAGAGAAAATGGCGTACAGATGCCTTTCGTATTGTTTACGTACTACAATCCAGTCCTGCAAATGGGGCTTGATCAATTTTTCGAACAAGCAAAGGAGAGTGGCATAGGCGGTCTGATCATTCCCGATGTTCCGCACGAAGAATCGAGCGAACTACTTGAGCGTGCGGATGCAGCAGGAATTGCGTTGCTTCCGCTTGTTGCACCGACTTCCAGCGAACGGATTGAGCGGATTTTGAATAACGGCAGAGGATTCGTATATTGCGTGTCTTCGCTCGGCGTTACAGGCGAACGTGCTTCGTTCCACGAAGGCGTTGATGCTTTTATCCAAGACGTGAAATCGCGTACGAGCTTGCCGGTTGCGGTTGGATTCGGAATTTCAAGCCGAGAGCAAGTTGAGCGTTTTTCTGAGTTTTGTGATGGAGTCGTCGTAGGGAGTGCGATCGTGCGTACGATCGAATCTTTGATCCCTGATCTGATGAATGCAAACAGACGTGAAGATGCGCTCTTGCAAATTCGCAAATTTGTGGCAGAATTAAAAGTATAATTGTGTAATCCGAATACAAGCAAATCGCGCAGAACTTCACCGATTTTTCGGTATCCTGCGCGAGACTTGCTTTTTTCGGGCTAAACATATACTTTTTGCGCTTGTTTGCAGCCCGACACTGTCGCACTGCAACACGCCAAATCAGGAAAGTAGGGAAAAATGATGCAACCTAAAGCACATATTGTCGATCTTCCGGTCTACCAGCCTGGCAAGCCGATCGAAGAAGTTCAAAAAGAATACGGATTAAGCGAAGTGGTAAAATTGGCTTCGAATGAAAATCCGTACGGATTTTCTCCACGTGTCAAAGCTGCAATCGAAGAAGAATTGACGAAATTTAATTTATATCCAGACGGCGGTGCAGTCGAGTTAACTGCTGCTGTAGCTGAACATTTGTCTGTTAATCCGGATCAGATTCTTTTTGGTTGCGGTTCAGATGAAGTGATTGCATTGATTACACGCGCCTTTTTATCGGAAGGCGATGAAAATATTATGGCGGACGCTACTTTTTCTGTGTACAAAAGCAACGCCGATATTGAGAAAGCAACAAGTATTGAAATCCCTTTGCAAGAAGGTAAACATGATCTGGATGCAATGCTTGCAGCGGTTACAGATCGCACGAAAATTATTTGGGTGTGTAACCCGAACAATCCGACAGGAACGATCGTTAGCGAAAACGAACTAAGAAGCTTTTTGGATCAAGTGCCGTCGTCGGTTATGGTCGTGTTGGATGAAGCATACTTTGAATATGTAACCGATGCGGAATATCCAGATGGAACGAAGCTGCTGAGCGATTATGCTAACGTGGTGGTACTTCGTACCTTCTCCAAAATTTATGGACTGGCTGCACTGCGAATTGGATACGGCGTTGGACAAGCGTCTGTCATTCGTTCGATTAACCAAGTGCGTGAACCGTTCAATACGACGCGTATTGCGCAAGCCGCAGCCAAAGCAGCTCTTGCTGACCAAGATTTCGTAAAGTCTTGCCGTGACAAAAACGCGGAAGGGCTTACGTTCTTGAAAAGCGAACTTGAACGATTGGGACTTTCGTATTTCCCGGCAAACGGCAATTTCATCATGATTGATACGAAACAATCCGCTGTTGCGCTATTCCAACGTATGCTGCAAAAAGGTGTGATTGCACGTGCAGGCTTCAAAATTTATCCAAATCATCTGCGAGTAACCGTAGGTTCTCCACGAGAAAACGAAATTTTTATCCGTACTTTTGAAGAAGCGTTAAACGAGCAAGAAGCAACGGTTTAAATTTTTATACACGTCGGTGCAGATTTCAATCTGCGCAGGCGTGTTCCTTTTTCATAGCAACAAATTTAGCATGAACTTTAATGAATCGAGGCGGACTGAATATGAAAATAGCTGTGATCGGTGTCGGGCTGATTGGCGGCTCGCTAGCTTTATGTTTTCGCGGGAAGCCGGATGTTCAGCTCATCGGATTTTCTCACCGGCAAGATCTCGCCGATCTGAGCGTAGAGCGTGGAGTCGTAGATACGGCAACTTTATCATTGGAAGAAGCCGTGCGAGATGCCGACTTTGTGTTTCTTTCGACACCGGTAGGATTATTGGAGACGTATTTGGAACAAATTCATCAACTACCTCTCAAAAAGGGCTGTATCGTCACAGATGTGGGTAGTACCAAAGCTTCTATCGCAGCCAGAGCGAGAGAACTGGATTGGGGCGAGGCGTACTTTATCGGCGGTCATCCGATGGCAGGCTCGGAACGTTCTGGCGTACAAGCGGCAACGTCGCTTCTGTTTGAAAATGCGTATTACGTGTTAACACCAGAACCTGGTACAAACCCGCAAGCGACTGAAGCTTTAACCGAATTGCTTGCGTTGACGCGAGCAAAAGTGATTTGTATGGAGCCGAGCGAACATGACGAAATCGTAGGAGCAATCAGTCATTTGCCGCATATTATCGCCGTTGCGCTCGTCAACCAAATCAGTGGGTATCATGAAAGCAATCCGCTATATCGGACGCTTGCTGCGGGTGGTTTCCGTGATATTACTCGTATTGCATCCAGCGACCCGGTCGTCTGGCGCGATATTTTACTGAATAACCGCTTTAACCTTTTAAAGCTTCTACGCGACTGGAACACCCAAGTCGAAGGCTTTATCGATCAACTGGAGCGCGAAGACGGCGAAGGAATATCGGCACGTTTTCAAGGAGCTGGCGATTTCCGAAATGAATTGCCGGAACGCCGCAAAGGGGTTATCGCCAAAACGTATGATCTTTATCTCGACGTCCCCGATCACCCAGGTATTATTGGGCGGATTACGACAGAGTTGGGTTCACGCGGAATCAACTTAAGCAATCTTCAAATCATCGAAAGCCGCGAAGATGTACCGGGGCTGATGAGACTTTCTTTCCGCGATGAAAGAAATATGAATCGAGGCAAAGAAGCATTGGAAGGATTAGAGTTCGACGTGTATGTCTAAAATGGATTTGTCGCTTTTTCGTTAACATCACATACGATTAAGCGACAAATCATTTTACAAACAAAAAAGGAAAAGAAAGCGTTGACAAAATGGAAGCGTATACATATAATAAAACTACAGTATGGTTTCTCTCCACTCCTATATCGCGTACTCCTTGTAGTATGCAGGTCGCTCACTGTGAGCGGCCTTTTTTTGTTGATCTATTTAACTTTTCAGTGAATTACATACGTTTGCCCTTGAACTGAAAGCAAGCTCGTAGGATACTGTAGGATAAGGAACAATGTGCGAAGAGGTCTTTCCTATAAGAAGTACGCTGTAAAGGAGCCGGAGAATGACAAACTGGGCGGAAATCGCAAGAACCAAAAACGTGCATGCGGTACGAACTGCTGCTGGAGAATTAGATGTAAACGAACGGGATTCACGGGGACGTACCCCTTTGATGTTGTTTATGACCTATAAATTGCCGACAGAAGCGGTTGAGATTTTGCTTGAAAAAGGTGCCGAAATCGAAGTGACCGATAAAATGGGCGAAACCGCCTTGCTCAAAGCGATCAAGTTTCAACAAGAAGGAGCCGTCAAGTTGTTGCTCAAATACGGAGCAAGACTTGACTCCCCGCGCGGAATTCGGACAACGCCGTGGAACGCTGCTGCGTCACGCGGAGATCGTGCCGTAGCCGATCTGCTGATGGAAACTCGCGGCGCTATTCGGCTGACACTGACGGAAGACGAGCAGAACCTTTTAGACCAATTATTGAATGAAGAAGACCGCCATAAAGCGCTAGAAGCTGTGCAAAGTCTGGATTCTGCTGTATTGCTCCATGCGTTCGTCAATGCCTACAATTGGGATGATGGAGCGGAATTGATGGTCGCCGTAATGGAAAATTCGGCGTGCGCCGAAATTACGCTGCTCGATATGTACGATCTTGCTGATGGCGATTATTGGCTGGAACTTCGCAAAGAAGAGTACGAAGATGACGCGCATCGAACCGCTTTCCGTAAATTGGCGGAAAGTTTGCGAGCAAGGCTTGAAGCTTCGATGAAAGAATAACCAATATACAAAGTTTTATCTGATGGAGGGTTTGTTTTGAATAAAGAGCAAGCGATCGAATTATTGAAAATGCACGCTTTTTTACACGAAGATTTGGAACAGGATAAGGTAAAGCAAGGCTTTCTTGGAATGCTGCGTCCTTATCAAAATGTATTGGATGAATCCAATTTTCATGAATTGATGGAGATTTTGAATATTCTAAGCGATGAGTTTGAACAAGAAAAGTTGGATCGAACGATCCTCTCATGCTTTTGGAGTATTTGTCAGTATGCCAGAGCTTGGGCGGTAGAGCCGAACGGGATGCTGCGTAGCAATGAATTGATCGAAGATGAAAACCTTCAGCAGATGGCAGATTGGGTTGATATGCTATCGTATGCGATCACGACGCTGCTTGAAGGCGGCGGTCAAGAAGAAGCTTTTTGGACGTATAATGAATATGTGAATGAGCAAGAACGGATTCGCAAAAATACCCGGTCTTAGACTTGAGGAGGTGTAAAATTGCTGGTCACGAAAACAAAAACAATCGGTTCTCGCCTTTTTTCAGTCACCTGTGAAGAAATTTTGGAAACGCAAGGCGAATTTTTGCTCAACTTGTTTGAAGATACGGAAGCGAAAGCCGGATTTCTCGAAGACGGCATGAAAATTCAGGTCGGTTGGAGTATTTTATTTGTCCATGAAAAAGAAGAAGGGCATGTACAGATTTTAGCGCCGGATTATAAGTCAGATCCTTTTTCGCGGACAATAGATGATTTATCGGTTACGTTATCGGTTCAATTGGCTCAAAATAACGTGTTAAAAGGAACAGGGACGACAGGAGAAGCGACTTTGTTTCAAGATACGCTAATCGCTTCGGAAAAAGCGTTAAACGCGGATCGAGTGTATCTGGAACGTACGGAGCATCGGCAAGGTGGAATTTCCGGTTGGTATTTAGGGCCTGCGGAAGGTCAAGTGGAACAAGAAGAATTGCGACGTTATTACGTGTTTCAATTGTTCAATACCAGACCGGAAATTTTGCAAGTGCTCGCTCTGCCTAAAGGTTATATCGCAGTTCTGGATGGCGAAAAGGTCGAAGCCGTATTGGACCCGGAAGATCGAAATGTTTGGAGATCGACCCTGTGATTAGAGCGAAATAAGACTGGAAAATCCTATAGAGAAGATCTATAGGATTTTTGATGTTTCAAAGCTTGTGCCGCCTGGTGAATCAAACCAAATAAGGGTTATACATAAAAAAATTAAAAATTCGATAAGTTATTGCAACTTTTTTGTAACCTTATCCGTCTATAAGTCGACAACCCGGGTTTTTTACAAAAAACGGGCTTCGTGATAAAATGAGCTGTAAGTTTGTTTGCGGCGATTGAGGGAGGGGCGCGTTTTCGATGGAAGATTCCCAGTTGATTCGGGAAATTAAAGCAGGGAATGTCGAACTTTACTCCGTTCTTATGCGACGCTATCAGCGTAAAATTTTAGCGTTTACGTATTATATGTTAAAAAGCGCAGGGCTTGGTCATCTTGCTGAGGACGTGAGTTCTGAAACTTTTTATAAAGCTTTCAAAAGTCTGCAATCATTCCGTGAAGTTGAAGCTTCTTTTTCGACATGGTTATATACGATTGCAAGAAATACAGCATTAAGCGAGCTGCGTAAACATCGGGCTACAAATGTTCCGCTTGAAGATGGCGAACTGATTAGCGACTCGTCTACAGAAGCGGCACCGGAGCAAGCGTTGCTTCGTAACGAGCAAGTGGGAATGGTTCGTTCAGCGATCGAAAATTTGCCTGAAAAACAGCGCGCTGCGCTTATTTTACGCGAATACGATCAGATGGATTATCAAGAAATCGCACGAATTTTAGGTCAAAGTATCAGTTCGGTCAAATCCTTGTTATTTCGTGCGCGGCTCAGTATCAAAAATCAGTTAGAACCTTATTATTATGGGCCGGTTTACGAAGAAGAGCTGTACAAGGGGATGAGATCGAATGAAGGGTAAAGAAAGCGACCACCGGACAGGGTTACGTTGGAACCCGGAAGATCAGCGTGTACATCATAAAAAAAACGCAACACTTCGTCCGGAAGATCGCGACGACGATTTCGATTTGAGCGATTTTGCCGATTTGGATGAGTTGATTCAAGAAACTTCGTTAGATCTTCCTCAGATGGATGCGGAACGTATGAACCGTACCGTCATGGATCGGATTTACGAAGAATCTCCTTGGGTACTTCCCGGCGAATCGAAGACTTTTGCTTCGCAGCATTGGTTTCGGAGCAGAGCGGCGATCTGGATTGGTTCGCTGCTGGCGGTTTTCGTGGTTAGCTTTATTTATCTCGTCGGTTTTGGAATTCCGGAACGTGAGACTAATATTGCGCAAGATGTACCTGCTGGCGTAATTTCTCAGCCGTTAACGGTGCAAGCCGGAGGTGCAGAGACCGTAGACTTCGTAGCGGATAAGCAGACGCCGGGGCGTGGCATCATTGAACCTTTGGTGGCTCAGATCGGTCCCACGCATCCTCAATATTGGATGTTTTTATCGTTGACAGGTATGGGACTGGCTCTATTGTCGTTAACGCGTATCGCAGCGAAGCGAAAATAATAAAGAATAGGCAAGAAAAGATTGGAGAGACTTTGATGCGGATCGGATTAATTAGACACGGGCTGACAGATTGGAATGCCGCAGGACGGATTCAAGGTAAAAGCGATATTCCATTGAACGATGAAGGTCGTGCTCAAGCTTCAAAGTTGGCTCATCGTCTAGTCGATGAGCCTTTTACATGGGATTTTGCGATTTCAAGTGGATTGCTTCGCGCGCAAGAAACCGCAGAGATTATCGCCAGCAAACTGCAAATTCCTTTGCTTGAAGCCGATATTCGTTTGAGTGAACGAGGTTTTGGACCGATGGAAGGCATGCAGATTTCTGATTTGATTGCGCAATACGGCGACGATTGGAAAATTCAAGACAATGGTCAAGAATCGCTACAAGCTGTAGAAGAGCGTACGCTTGCTTTTATCGCAGATTTGGAAGTCAAATATCCACAGCAAAATATACTGATTGTCACGCATGGCGGTCTGCTTGCTCAACTGTATACGGCGCTTTATAAAGATCGTCCTGTCGAGAAAATCGGAAATTTGTCTCTAAGCGTACTTGAAAAGCGCGGTGAGCTTTGGGAATCTCTAATTTACAATTGTTCGAAGCATTTGATTGTTGAAGACACACATCAGACTTCGAGATAAATGAACTTTTTTGTGTAGATCAAAGACGAAGCCTTCTATCCCTTATGGATGGAAGGCTTTTTTATTTGAACGATTGATTTAGATAATTACCAAATAAGAGGGAAAATTTTCGTTTTAGTGGTGCAAAAAGAAAAGCTTTGGTTAAAAGAATAGAAAGGATCTCGCTTCACGTGTCCTTGTTATCTTTGAATTTGAAAAAATGAGTGCGCTCACAAAATGAAGCAAAGTCGTTAAATCTATGAAACTCGGGAGGTGCGTCCTTTGGACAAGATGAAAGCTGCTTACGAAGTGATGTTGGGTCTGGCCGCCGAGATGGTCTGGGATGAATCGTTACGTAAACGTCGTTGTGAGATGTTACAGCAAGATATAGACGCAGCTCTGTGCAGCGGCGACGAACTTGCTTTTCTGGCGTTGACAAACGAACTTAAAATGTTGGAGAAAGAAATGATTTCGATAGAATCCTCAAGCTTGCCAACTTAAAGAGGACAACGTTAAAATAAAATGGGTTCATAAAAAGCCTGACTGCTAACGCGGTCAGGCTTTTTATGAAGAAAAAACGCAGCTTAGATAAAAAAGCGTGTTTAATTTGAGCCAGGGGGCATAGTATGTGGATATCGTGGTTATGGAGCCGCGCTTTGTTAACCGATCGCCGAATTTTATGGTTATTATTTGTCAGTAATCTGATCGGCACAGCGTACGGTTATTTTTGGTACGGAAAACAGTTGGCGCAAGTCTGGGCAACGCATCCAGCTTGGCAGATTGTATTTGTACCAGATAGCCCAACTGCCAGTCTGTTTTTTACATTGGCGCTGCTGGGATTATTGTTTCCTCCATCTTCACGTTGGATGAAAGGGATTGTACGGCTGATCGAAGCTTTAGCGATCGTAACATCCGTCAAATATGGCGTATGGGCGATTTCGATTATTTTCTGGGACGCGGGTCTAGGATACGAAATTCAGCCACTCAGCTGGATGTTGGTTGCTTCGCATGGCATCATGGCAATCGAAGCTCTGTTGTATGTTCGCTTTTTCAGCCTTGGCACATTATGGTTGATCCCTGCGGCAATCTGGACATTCAGTAACGATATTGTGGATTATACATATGGCGTGTTCCCTTATTTGTCTCTTGAGCATCTTGCCCGTCTGAATCAAGTCCGTAATTTCACATTCGGATTGACCGTGTCTAGTCTATGCGCCGCTTGGCTCGCTATTGTTGGAGCAGGGCGTGGACGATACTCCGTTGAACCCTTGAAGCCTAGACGATCCTCAAAGAGATAATCGTCAACCATTGTCTTCAAAATCCCTTTGCGATAACATAGGAAAGAATGTACATGCTTCATATTCAAAAAGGAGGCGAATACCGTCATGGAGAAAAGCCTGGCGGAGATGCAGCGCGAAGTAGATCGCTACATCTCGCAGTTCAAAGAAGGTTATTTCAGTCCGTTGTCGATGCTCGCTCGGATGTCGGAAGAAGTGGGCGAATTAGCGCGGGAAGTCAACCATAGCTACGGTGAAAAACCGAAAAAAGCGGGAGAAGATGAAAATTCAATCGAGTTGGAACTCGGCGATATTTTGTTTATTACGCTGTGTTTTGCCAATTCGCTGAATATCGATCTGACCGAAGCCCATGATCGGGTTATGCATAAATTTAATACGCGAGACAAAGATCGTTGGACGAAAATCGATGCCGAACCGCAGCAGGAGGAGAAATTCGAATGAGCGAAAAAATCAAAGTTGCTGTTGCCGGAGCCGCAGGGCGCATGGGACGCGAAGTTGTCAAAATGGTACTCGAAGACGAAGCACTTGAACTAGTTGCCGCGACGAGCCGTTCGGGAGCGGGTCAAGACGCAGCCGAATTTGCTGGCATGAAGCCATGCGGAGTTATCGCCGTTGCCGAGTTGGAACAAGCCTTTTCAGAGACTCAAGCCGATGTATTAGTCGATTTCACGGTTCCTTCGGTTGTCTATAACAATACCGTCCTCGCCATCAAACATGGAGTTCGTCCTGTGGTGGGTGCGACAGGTTTTACACCGGAACAAATCAAAGAGTTGGATGACCTTTGCCGAGAAGCTAACATCGGCGGACTGATTGCGCCGAACTTTTCGATCGGAGCCATTTTGATGATGCAATTCGCGGCAAAAGCTGCTGAATATTTGCCGCATGTCGAAATCATCGAAACACACGGCGATCAGAAGTTAGATGCGCCGTCGGGTACAGCGATCAAAACTGCTGAGCTGATTTCGCAAGGACGCGAAAAGTTGAAGCAAGGCAATCCGAACGAAGAAGAAATTTTGCCGGGCGCGCGCGGCGGCGAATATGATGGATTCCGGATTCATAGTTTGCGTTTGCCGGGAGTATTCGCTCAGCAAGAAGTCGTGTTTGGCGGTTATGGGCAAAGCTTGAAAATTCGTCATGATTCGTATGAGCGTGCCGGCTATATGCCAGGCGTGAATATCGGAGTCAAAAAAGTCATGGATTATACGGGAATGGTATACGGATTCGAACATTTGATGTAGGGGGCGCTTAACATGAAAGTGGCATTTATCGCGCACGATCGCAAAAAAGACGAAATGGTCAATTTCGTGACGGCTTACGAACAAGCTTTTGTCGACTGCGAATTGTATTCAACCGGTACGACAGGGCAACGGATTATGGAAGCGACATCGCTAGTGATTCATCGTTTTATGTCTGGCCCTCTTGGCGGTGACCAACAAATTGGTGCATTGGTTGCACAAAACGAACTCGATTTGATTATCTTTTTGCGTGATCCTTTGATGGCGCAGCCGCATGAACCGGATATTACAGCATTGCTGCGAATTTGCGATGTACAAGGTATTCCGGTTGCAACGAATGTAGCGACTGCCGAAATCTTGGTGCAAGCTTTGATGCGCGGCGACTTCGGTTGGCGAGAATTGGTCGATAAATATAAGCCGGGGCTAGATGACAATGAATGAGCCGCTTGATATCCTCGTATTCGGCGCTCATGCCGACGATGCGGAGATTGGGATGGCAGGTACGATCGTGAAGCATACACGTGCAGGTTATCGCGTCGGGATATGCGATCTGACTTTTGCCGAGATGTCTTCGAACGGAACGGTAGAGCTGCGCCAACAAGAAGCCGAGTCGGCATCCGCCGTACTCGGCCTCTCCATGCGCAGCAATTTAGGTCTGCCTGATCGCGGGCTGACCCGTACCGATGCGCATATTCAGGCGATTGTAGCGGAAATTCGCAAATGGGCGCCGCGCATGATTTTCGCACCGTATTGGGAAGATCGTCATCCCGACCATATTGCATGCAGCCAACTGATCGAGGAAGCCATTTTTAATGCAAAGCTTCGCCGTTACATGCCCGAGATTGCTCCAGTGACGGTAAGCCGTTCTTATTTTTATTTTATCAATGACATGGGGCCTGCCGATCTTACGGTAGACGTCACGGACGTATATTCAGAAAAAGAAGCTTCGTTACGCTGTTACGCGTCGCAGTTCACCGCTCCGGCGCCAAACTCGGATGCTGTGGCTACCCCGCTGACCGCACAGTATGTGGAACGGGTCAAAGCACGAGATTCGCTGCTCGGTCAAAAATGCGGCTTCGGTTATGCAGAAGGTTTTGCATCCCGATTGCCACATACCGTTCATCTTTTTTAACGCAGCGAGAAAGGGGTTCCGGCATTCATGAAAGACGTACTCAAAATAGGCATCACTTGCTACCCTTCGCTTGGGGGTTCGGGCGTAGTAGCGACGGAATTGGGCAAATTGTTGGCGGAAAAAGGGCACGAAGTCCATTTTATTACGCATAGCATCCCGTTCCGGCTAGGTGCTTTTCATAAAAATATTCATTACCACGAAGTGGAAGTCAGCGATTATTACGTATTCCGGTATCCGCCTTATGATTTATCGTTGGCATCCAAAATGGCTCAAGTGGTCAAACGCGAAAAACTCGATATTTTGCATGTGCATTATGCCGTTCCTCACGCGGTATGCGCGTATCTGGCGAAGCAAATGGTCGGAGAAGATTTGAAGATCGTCACGACGCTGCACGGTACCGATATTACGGTGCTTGGACAAGACGAGACGCTCAAAGATCTGATCGCGCTTGCGATCAATCGAAGCGATGCCGTTACGGCGGTATCGGCAGATCTGATCGGTCAGACTCGGCAAGCTTTGGATATCACGCGCGATATTGATCTGACGTATAACTTTATCGATAAAAGAGTGTATTACCCGCGCGAAGTCTCGACGTTGCGCAGTGAATTTGCGGCACCTGAAGAAAAGATTTTAATGCACATCTCGAATTTCCGTCCCGTCAAACGCGTACCTGACGTGATCGAAGTGTTCGATAAAGTGAACCGCGAAATGCCTTCGAAGTTGCTGCTTGTGGGCGAAGGGCCGGATATGCCTAAAGTCCAAAGCAAAATTCGGGAATTAGGGCTGGAAGACCGGGTTCATTTTTTGGGCAAACAAGATGAGATCGCTCAAGTCATTTCGCTTGCGGATATTTTGTTATTGCCTTCGGAAAAAGAAAGTTTTGGACTCGTAGCTTTGGAAGCGATGGCGTGCGGCGTTCCGACGGTCGGCTCAGAAGCGGGCGGTATTCCGGAGCTTGTGCAACACGGCATAACCGGGTACTTGGCTCCAATCGGCGACACTGAAGCGATGGCGTCTTATGCGATTTCGCTACTTAGCGACCCGGCGAAAAAAGCTGAAATGCGTGAAGCTTGCCTGGATCGCGCACATACGCAATTTTGCGATCAAAAAATTATGCGCGAGTATGAAGAGATTTATTATCGGGTACTTGAAACGGAGTGAAACGATGTGACGCAGTGGAAACATGCGGACTTCAAGCAAGCTCAGCTCAGTGAACATATTTTGCTGACGCTCGAAGCAGGTGGATATACCGCTTGTTGGGTAGGCGGCTGCGTCCGCGATGAATTAATCGGTCGCCCTGTTCATGATATGGATATTGCAACGTCGGCGACGCCGCAAGAAGTCGAAAAGTTATTCGAACGAACGGTTCCGACAGGGATCGAACATGGCACGATCACGGTCGTGATCGACAAAATTCCTTTTGAAGTGACGACTTTTCGCACGGAAAGCGAATATAAAGACTTTCGCCGTCCGGAAGAAGTGACGTTTGTTCGATCATTGGATGAGGATTTACAACGTCGCGATTTTACGATTAACGCGATTGCCCGATTGTCTGATGGATCATTGGTTGATCCTTATGAAGGACAAGTCGATCTACAGCGCAAAAAGATTCGTTCGGTCGGTGACGCCCGAGAGCGATTTCGGGAAGACGCGCTGCGTATGCTGCGCGGCGTTCGTTTTGCGTCTGTATTTGCTTTTGAATGGGAAAAGAGCACATGGGAAGCGTTGTTAGAGCTACGAGGCAATATGGCGTATATCGCAGCCGAGCGGATCCGCGTCGAATTGGAAAAAATGATAGCGGGCGCTCAGCCGACTTTTGGAATCAAGATGCTTGCAGACAGTAATCTGTTAGCGACATCGAAAATCAATTGGACAACAACGCAGTTGCAACATCCAATGATGCAACTCTTGGATAGATTGCCGGCTCAACCTGCGGAACTCCGCTGGGCAGCGCTGCTTCAAGCATTTGGAGTTCCCGGTGAACAAGCCGAAGCGTTGATGAAAAGTTGGACGTTTTCTGGGAGTTTTGCCAAATCAGTCTCGGTATTGATACGAATCGACGAAGCGATGAATAAGGTTAATGAGAGCGACGATGCACAACTTCGTTTGACTCTGGTTCGCTGTGTTCTGGATCATGGACGTGAATCGGTCAAGCTTTGGATTCAATATCGCGATCATCTGCAAGCGACAACCGATGACTCCGCTGATCTGATTCGGCAAGCAAGTACTTGGCTTAAATGGATTCCGGTAGATACGCCGCGCGATCTTGCGCTCAGTGGTAACGATATTGTCGCTGCACTTAAGCGTAAACCCGGCGCATGGCTGGGGATCTATATTCGTCGATTGTTGGAATCGGTGGCACTCGGTCATGTACAAAACGAACGAGCGGATTTGTTGAAGGCACTCGAAGAAATTGACGCAAACTTTGCAAAAGACGATAGCCGATAAGGAGGCGAAGACACATGACGGATTCTCAAAAGGAACCCAAACATCCGCTTTTATCGATGTTTGAAGCTGCTGACGGAGACTACGTATCCGGCGAAGAAATCAGCCGCGTGCTTGGCGTCAGCCGCACCGCTGTATGGAAGCAGATCGGGCGGCTAAAAGAAGCCGGGTACCGGTTTGAAGCTTCGCCCAAACTCGGCTATCGGCTTATGGCGTCTCATGCCGCGCTTCATGCGCAGCGTATCGAATCCGCATTAACGACGACTGTGTTTGGACGGCAACTGACCGTTTTGGCAAAGACTGACTCTACGCAGACCGAAGCCGAGAAAAAAGCGCGAGAAGGTGCGCTGGAAGGCACGCTCATTATCGCGGAAGAACAATCGTCCGGTCGTGGGCGGCAAGGTCGCGTTTGGCATTCTCCGCCGGGGCTTGGAATATGGATGAGCGCGGTACTGCGTCCGGAAGGTCCGCTAACAGCTGTTCCGCAGCTTACGTTACTCACGGCAGTTGCGGTATGCCGCGCGATTCGCGGTGTGACCGGTGTAGAAGCAGGCATTAAATGGCCGAACGATTTGCTGATAGACGGTCGAAAGCTATGTGGTATTTTGCTGGAAGCCGTCGTTGAAGACGGACGCGTAAGACACTGCATTATGGGCATCGGGATCGATGCCAACCTGGAAGAAACCGATTATCCCGAAGAATTACGCAGTAAAGTCACCTCGATCCGGCGTGAGTCCGGCGTTGATACCGATCGTTCGCTTTTGATCGCGGCTGTAATGAACGAATTTGAAATGTTATACAAGCTCTATAACGAAGAAGGTTTTGAACCCATTCGTCTATTATGGGAATCGCTTAGCGTCACTTTGGGACGCGAAATTGTGGTACGTGATGTACGCGGTGAACGCCGAGGTATTGCGCAAGGTCTAGGTCAGCAAGGCGAGCTGATGATCAAGACCGAAGATGGGCAAGAGATTCCTGTCTATTCAGGCGAAGTCGAATTTGATCCGAATCATAAAAGATAAAGAGTAGAGAATAACGCTTAGACGTGATTTCACTCTACACATTTGATATACTGACGATGTGGAGGCGGTATCGGCATTATGACCGAACTGCACTACCCATTAAGGATAAGTTAGGCACGATAATAGTTTGATCAGGCGAAATGTCGCCTAAGTACGCCCTGTAGTTCTGCTCTGAGCCTATCAAGGACCGAGACAGAAGGGAGAAGCGAATCCTTATATCCCGTTTCTTCTTTACCTTTCGGCCCTTTTGGTGACAGCAAAAGGCTTTTTGCGTTGGATGAAGTTGTAAGTTCTTTGCAAAATGCCTCCACTATTCCCAAAAAGGAGCCAACCTCAATGACAGTCAAGAAACCGTTAAACGTAGTGAAAATTCGAAAAATGAAGCAGCAAAAAGAACCGCTTACGATGATTACCGCTTATGATTATCCATCGGCAAAACTTGCAGAAGAAGCCGGTATCGATATGATCTTGGTCGGCGATTCACTGGGCAATGTCGTACTCGGATACGATTCGACGATTCCCGTGACATTAGACGATATGGTCTATCACTCCAGAGCAACCGCACGCGGAGCCACGCAGACTTTTATTGTAGCGGACATGCCTTTTATGACCTACCACGGAAGTATCGATGAGACGCTCAAAGGCGTACGCCGTTTGATGCAAGAAGGTCATGCTCACGCGGTCAAAATGGAAGGCGGACTTGAAATCGCCGACGCGGTCAAACGTATTGTCCAATCGGGCGTTCCGGTCTTGGGACATATCGGCTTGACGCCTCAATCGGTCAATACGATTGGCGGTTACCGCGTACAAGGCAAAGACGCCGCAGATGCGAAGCGTCTGATGGAAGAAGCCAAAGCTCTCGAAGCCGCAGGCGCATTCGCGGTTGTACTGGAGTTAGTGGCAGAAGAAACGGCTGCTATCATTTCGCGCGAACTATCGATTCCGACGATTGGCATCGGTGCAGGTCGACAATGCGACGGTCAAGTGCTGGTATTCCATGATGTGGTGAAGTACGCTTCGCCTTATATGGAAAAACGCTTCGTCAAAACATTTGCCAATATCGGCGAACAAATTCGCGGCGGTATTCAAGATTACGTCAATGAAGTCAAAAGCGGTGCTTTCCCTGCTGAATCCCATATATTTAAAGCGGACGACGGCGTAAGCGAATCTCTTGATTCGTTATACGGCGGAGGAACTTCCGAACCAGCTACACAGCAAAATCAATTACAAGCTGCCGATGAACAAAAGGTAGGCGCGAAGTCATGAAAATTGCAAAAACAATCACGGAAGCACGCACATGGATCGCTCAACTAAAAGAAGAACGTCGTAATCTAGGTGCAGACCCTAAAATCGGATTCGTTCCGACAATGGGCTATCTGCATGAAGGTCATGCAAGTTTGCTGCGCCGTTCCCGGCAAGAAAGCGGCATTTCCGTACTGAGTATCTTCGTCAATCCGATTCAATTTGGAGCCAACGAAGATTTGGATCGCTACCCGCGTAGCGAAGAAGCGGATCTACAGCTTGCGGAGCGCGAAGGTGTCGATCTTGTATTTATGCCTTCTGTCGATGAAATGTATCCGGAAGAACGAAAAACGACAGTAACGGTGACCGGTGTTACCGAGCGTTTATGCGGCGCTTCGCGTCCCGGGCATTTTGATGGAGTGGCGACGGTTGTCTCAAAACTGTTCAATATCGTTAAGCCGGATCAAGCTTTTTTTGGCGCCAAAGACGCCCAGCAGGTTGCGGTACTGCAAAAAATGGTGAATGATCTGAATATGGACGTGAAGATCGTCCCTTGTCCAATCGTGCGGGAAGAAGACGGGCTGGCGCTTAGCTCGCGAAACGTATATTTGAGTGAGGACGAGCGCCGTGAAGCTTTGGTATTGTCACGTTCACTTCAAACGGCAGAAGCTAAAATTCAGCAGGAGGCAGACGCGACCCCAGCTGAGATCGTCTCGGAAGTGACAGCTACGATTGAAGCTTCGCCTCTTGCTGTGATCGACTATGTTGAATTGCTGACGTTTCCGAATTTAAAGCCGCTTGATGATGATCAAACGATGAAATCTTTGCGTTTGTCGGAACAATCGATTATTTTGGCAGTAGCCGTAAAATTCGGTTCAACTCGCTTGATCGATAATCATATTATGAAGTTAAAGGAGGTTCCTTTGCATGTATAGAACGATGATGAAATCCAAAATTCACCGTGCGACCGTAACGGAAGCCAATCTGAATTACGTAGGCAGTATTACCATCGACCGTGATTTGATGGATGCGGCGGATCTGCTGGAGAACGAAAAAGTTCAGATCGTGGATAACAATAACGGCGAACGCTTGGAGACTTATGTCATTCCGGGCGAACGCGGTAGCGGTGTAATCTGCTTGAACGGCGCAGCAGCGCGTAAGGTACAACCAGGTGATACGGTTATTATTATTTCATACGCTTCGATGTCGAATGAAGAGGCATTGACGCATGAACCAAGAGTCGTATTCGTTGATGCTGGCAACCGTGCGGTCGAGACGGCGGCAAAAGAAGTCCACGCAACGATTCGTTAAAGACTGAAATCATCTGATTATACTGAAGATCGCCCAAGCGGCGGCTCCGGCAATCCTTGCTTTCGAGGATGGCTTGGAAGTCGCCGTTTGTGTTCGCTAACGGTGGGTGACAAGGCACTTTCTCTACGAACTTGGAAGTGGTGAAGAATTTCCCAAACTACGATTTCTCTGGTATGCTGGTAAGGAAAACCGATTGAAAGGATTTATCGACACCATGAAATTTGCCGTGCTGGATTTTGAAACGACAGGCACTCAAGCAACGGATGCGATCATTCAGATTGGACTCAGCGTAATCGATCACGATCTTGAGATCGTCGAGACGTACCAATCTTTAGTGAATCCCGGCGTCCCGCTTCCTTCGTTTATTTCCGAATTAACAGGAATTGAAGAAGCGCAGCTCGGCGAAGCTCCCGGGTTGGATGAAGCGATTCTCGGAATGATTCCGCTACTTGATGATGCCGTTCTGATCGGACATAATGTAGCGTTCGATTTTGGATTTTTACAGCGTGCACTCGATCAGACCGGATATTTGCCTTTTACCGGGCGTATTTTGGATACGATCGACTTGTTGCGTATTTTATACCCTTCGATTACAAGTTACCAATTGGGTGCTGTTGCTTCGCAATTTGGCGTTCCGCATGAGCGACCGCATCAAGCCGATAGCGATGCGTTAGCGACCGCGCACGTTTTTTTGGAGTGTTTGGAAGAAGCAAGGTCGCTTCCGCTCATTACGCTTCAACGAGTTGCCGAATTGCTACAAGGCGATAGCGATCTGGGTTGGTTCTTTCAGACGTTGGTCGAAGAAAAAGAACTTGAACCGCTTCCCGATGGCGGAGAATTCAAGTTTTATCGTCAATTTGCTTTAAAAGCAGGCGAATGGGCAGAAGTGCCTCCTGCACGGGAACTTCGAGACGGCAATCCGCTTGAAGATCTTTCGTTTGCCGATTTCCTGGAACAAGTGCAGCATAATTTGCGCGAAGAGCTTCCCGGCTATGAAGAACGTGAATCGCAAAATATCATGTTCGAAAAAGTGGAAGAAGCATTCGGTAGCGATAAGCATCTGCTGATCGAGGCAGGAACCGGCACAGGCAAGTCGCTCGGTTATTTGATTCCGTCTATTTACGAGAGTGTTCGTCATGATCGCAAAGTCATGATCAGTACGCATACGATCAACTTGCAAGAACAATTACGCGAACGCGATGTTCCGCTTTTGACACGCGTAGTTCCTTTTGAGTTTCGGGCATCCGTGTTCAAAGGTCGTCAGCATTATTTGTGTATGCGAAAATTAGAACAAAAAATCGATCGACGCGAATTTGTCCATCCTGCCGACGATGCGATGACCTCTGCCCAGCTTATCGTCTGGCTAACACGTACGCAAAGCGGTGATGACGAAGAGTTAAACTTGGGGATCGGACGTGGACAAGACTTTTGGGATACGGTTGCCAGTGAGACTGATTCTTGCCTTGGACGCGCTTGCCCATGGTTCCGCAGTTGCTTCTATTACCGTGCCAAACACGAAGCGACCATGGCGGACGTCGTCGTAACGAACCACTCCAAATTGTTCTCCGATGTCAAAGCCGACGATCAATTGCTACCGGCATATGATCGATTGGTCATTGACGAAGCGCATCATCTTGAAGATGTGGCAGGCAAGCATCTGGGTCTGAACTTGAAATACTTTTCGTTTGTTCATTCCATGACGCGTCTGTACAAAGATTCGAAAAACGGGCAATTATCGGCGCTGCGCCAGTTGCTTGGAAGGATCGGTCATGAGAAGAAAAACGATTGGACCCGTTCGATTGATGAGATTATTCCTGAATTGATCGATGCCAAAGAAAGCTGGGACAAGCTGACCGAACTGCTCTACACGCTACTTCCGCAAAAAGTTGATCCATCCGCACCGGAAGCGGGGCAGCATACGCTGCGGTTAACCGCCGGCGAATATCCAAAAGGTTGGGATACGTTATCAACACTGGAAGATCAGGTCTATGTGGGGCTTGGCGAAGTGATTCGCCGAGGCGAACGACTGGCTTCTTCGGTGAAAGAAGATAGCGGCGATTATACGGCGGAAGGCTTGGCGACCGATATTTCCGGCTTGTTCAAAGACTTGTCCGAAGCGAGAGAGTCGCTGCGATTCTTCATGCGGCTAGATGACGGAAGTACGGTGTATTGGCTAGAAGGCAGTTCGCAGTTCAAAAGCAAATCGCTCCAGATGTATGCCGTGCCGATCGATGTTAGCGCGCAGCTTCAGAAGCACTTTTTCGATAAAAAGAAAAGTATCGTGCTAACGTCGGCGACGCTCGCGGTAGACAAAAAGTTCGATTATATGATCGATCAACTCGGTCTTCGCGAAGCATCTTCGCAAAAACGGCTGTTAACCGAAGTGTTACCGTCGCCGTTTAATTACCGGGAGCAAGCCTTATTGATCGTTCCAAGAGATTTCCCAAGCGTAAAAGGGCAAACAGCCGACGCGGCATTTTTGGCGGCGCTCACCGATTCGCTTGCGCGAACGGCGATTGCGACGCAAGGACGGATGTTAGTGTTGTTTACGTCTTACCGGATGCTCCGCCAAGTATACGAACCGTTAAAAGAATTGCTGGCTTCATCGAGCATTTCGCTTATTGGGCAAGGGGTAGACAGCGGAAGCCGAAGCCGCTTGACGCGGCGTTTCGTTGAAAGTTCGCAATCTGTGTTACTGGGTACGAGCAGTTTTTGGGAAGGGGTCGATATTCCGGGCGATGCGTTAACTTGCTTGGCAATCGTACGTTTGCCGTTCCAACCACCTAGTCATCCGCTGCTTGAAGCCAAAAGCGAATTGCTGAAACGACAAAATTTGAATCCTTTTATCAAGTTGTCGGTTCCTCAAGCCGTTATTCGTTTCAAGCAAGGATTTGGTCGTCTAGTCCGTACCCGGCGCGACCGCGGGATTGTTATCGTATACGATACGCGCGTCATTGAATCTTATTACGGTAAGTACTTTTTATATTCGCTTCCGGGTCCTAAAATGGAACATATGGCTCTTGATCAGATTGTGCCGAGAGTAGAGCAGTGGCTAGAGCCGGAACAAAAAAGAGATTAATTTTTCCCTGGGAGGAAATTTGGATGAAAGCGGAAAAAATTTCGGAAGCCGTCGTTCGCAGACTTCCCGTTTATCTACGTCATTTGACTGAATTGCATAAAAGAGAAGTGTTGACCGTATCGTCGCAAGAACTGGGACAAAAGTTGGATCTGAATCCCGCGCAAATCCGCAAAGATCTTGCTTACTTCGGTGATTTTGGTCGCAAAGGGATCGGCTATGACGTTTCTTATTTGATCGAACAAATTCGCCATATTCTCAAATTGGATCGTCAGATTAATGTAGCTCTGATCGGAGCCGGTAATCTGGGACATGCGCTGTCCAACTACAATATGTATTTAAAAGAAAGCATGAAGATTGTAGCCGTATTCGATTCCTACACACCCAAAATCGGCAGCAAAATCAATATGTTGACGGTACAACCGATCGAAGAACTTAAAGGTACAGTGATCGAAAAAAATATACGCGTTGGCATCATTACAGTTCCCGACTCGGAAGCACAGCGTGTTGCTGATCAACTAGTTGCAGCGGGAATCGAAGCGATTTTGAACTTTGCGCCAACCGTACTTAAAGTCCCCAATGAAGTTCGGATTCATACCGCCGATTTCACGACGGACTTGCTGAGTTTGGCTTATTATCTCGAAAATGAAAAGGAGACCGAATCCCATGACAACGACTAATCATCCAAGTAAATGGATCATTCGAAATGGTGTATTTGCGACAGGAGAAGAAGGTGGCGTAATCAATGGCTGCATGGTGATCGATAACGGCGTAATTTCTTATATCGGACCGAATGAACCCGAAGATGCGCGCGATCTGCCGGCGGTAGACGGTAAAGGCTTGCTGTTCATGCCGGGTTTGGTCAATAGCCACGGTCATACCGGAATGTCGCTGCTGCGTGGTTATGGCGATGATATGGTACTTCAAGAGTGGCTACAAACGAAGATGTGGCCGATGGAAGCGAAATTCACGTCAGACGATGTGTATTGGGGCAGTTCGTTATCCGTTGTTGAAATGTTAAAAAGCGGGACAACCACATTCCTCGATATGTACGACCATATGGATCGAGTCGCGGAAGTGGTTGAAAAATCGGGAATTCGAGCTTCGTTGGCACGAGGCGTAATCGGGCTTTGTTCGGCTGAAGAACAAGATCGCAAGTTGAACGAAGCGATTGCGTTTGCTAAAAATTGGCATGGCGGAGCAGACGGACGTATCACAGTCATGATGTCTCCTCACGCTCCGTATACGTGCCCGCCTGATTTTATTGAACGTTTCGTACAAGCGGCACATGATCTGGATCTGCCTTTGCATACGCATATGTCGGAGACCGCAGCGGAAGTCGAGCAAAATGTGCGTGATTATGGAGTTCGTCCAGCGATTCATTTGGAAAAGCTCGGATTTTTCTCGCGTCCATCGATGTTGGCGCACGCGGTTCATTTGACCGATGAAGAAATCGAAATTCTCGCAGCGAACAAAGTTGCGGTGTCTCATAATCCGGGAAGCAACTTGAAATTAGCGAGTGGTGTAGCCAAAGTTCCGCAAATGCTCAAATCCGGTATCGTCGTATCGCTCGGTACAGACAGTGCAGCAAGCAACAATAACTTGGACATGTTCGAAGAAGTTCGCCTCGCAGCGTTGATCCACAAAGGCGTATCCGGCGATCCAACGGCTGTTCCTGCACTGGAAGCTTTGCGTATGGGCACGCTGTATGGTGCTCAGTCGCTGTATATCGAAAATTTAGGTACACTAGCTGCCGGAATGAAAGCGGACTTTATTGCGCTTGATACCGAGCAAGCTCATTTCTTGCCACGTACCGATTATGTATCGCATATTGTTTATTCGGCGGCAGGGCAAGATGTTCGTCACGTCTGGGTCGACGGTCGTCAAATCGTCAAAAACCGTGAATGTCTGTTCCTGGACGAAGAAAAAATCCGGTTTGAGTCACAAGCTGCTTTTGAAGGGCTTTTAACTCGATAAACCGAATACCGGGAGGAACGACTACGTGAGTAAGCGCGCAAAAATAATTTTGCTGGCGATTCTGATCGTTTTGATCTTGATTGCGGGCGTGTATCTGTATTACACGATCTCGATGCAAGGACGAATGAAAGAACGTAATACAGCGATTGCAGCCGCCCAAACGCAGGCTAAGCTCGTGGAAGTAGAGCGAGCCGATAAATGGGTATGGGGAGAAAATTCGATTTTTTGGGTCGTCATGGGTACGATGGCTGACGGCAAACAAGAATATGTATGGCTAAAGTACAATTCTGACGGTACGCCTGCCAAAGGCAATAATGCGGTGCGTACACTTCCTGTAGAAGGAACGGTTACGCGAGAGCAGATGCAAGATCGATTTGCAGCTGAGCTTCCAGAAGCTAAATTGATTCGTATGCTGCCTGGCGTATATCTCAATCAATATACGTGGCAAATTTTTTACGAACAAAATGATACGCGGTATTACCGATTTTATAATTTGAAAGACGGTAGTGCGGTCGGACAACCTTCGGCTTTACCAAAATGGTAGGAAGTCGACTTTCATCGATTCATACCTGAAAAGTAATACAAAAAAAGCCTTTCCCGCCTATAGGGAGAGGCTTTTTTTTAGATTTTGACGTGCGCATTTATTTTCAAAACCGTGCCGAGCAAGCATTTCAAAAAGAAGCTGCGAATTAGAAAATGAGAAAAGGGTGTGATATACTTAAATGCAATAAACGTTTAAATTGAAAGAATAGCAACAACGGGTCGCTTGAAATTCCTAAGATTTTAGAAAAGCCAAAAAGCATTTTCAAAGGAAAATGCTGAAAAATTTCATAACAGATGGATGCCATACTCTACTTCACGTCTACACAACCCGCAAGAAAAGGAGAAATGCCCATTGAAAATTCGTATATTGCCTACTGTCATTACCGCGACCTTGTCGCTGGTCCTTCTGCTTGGAGGATGGTTTATGTATCGCCATATGGCGCTTGAACGTCCTGTAGAAAAAATATTGGTGAATTACCCGGGCGTCACTAGCGCCCAAGCTCATATTACCCAGAAGCAAGCGGTATTGAAACTTGATTTGGAATCAAATGTTGATATTCGTGGATTAATGGCTCAACTTTCGAAAGAACAAGGCAATTTATTCGAAAATCGAAGCATTAAACTTGATATTGCCGATCACTCTACCCCAGAGATTGAAGATTTGTGGAATCAAGCTTCGTTCTCGGTCGCTGAAGCGATGGCAAATAAAAAATACACGTTAATTCCAAATACGTTATCGAAAATTCAAAATGAAAATAATGGCTATACCCTTTCTAGCGATATGGATGACCGCTATATATACGTGACTTTAAGTTCTTCTTCAGACAAAAAAGCGAACAAATATATTGTTTTGCCGCTGACTGCGGCGATCGGAACGGGAGGACAATCGAATGCCTAAATGGACGTTGGAAATTGCAATCGGTTTTGTAGCGGCACTCATCATTTTTCTCGGCATAATCGGAGTCAATATTATGCCAATCGCAATCATCGCATTGATCGGAGTCGGCGTTTTCGCTATTTTCAAAATGCGTGGAGGTTTGGCAGTCGGTGCAGCTCAAGACCGTAAACGCAAAAATCAAAAGCCGGAGAAGTTCACGTTCGAACAAATCGGCGGTCAAGACAATTCCAAGCAAGAACTTCGAGAAGCTTTGGATTTTTTGATCAAACATGAAGAAATCAAAAAGCTCGGCATTCGTCCACTTAAAGGCATTTTGCTCACAGGGCCTCCGGGAACAGGTAAGACGTTGATGGCAAAAGCTGCTGCGCATTATACCGATTCGGTCTTTGTTGCCGCATCAGGCAGTGACTTTGTCGAAATGTATGTCGGTGTCGGAGCCGGGCGGATTCGCGATTTGTTCAAAGATGCCCGTAACCGTGCAGCGCAAGAAAAAAAGCAAAGCGCGATTATTTTTATCGATGAAATTGATGTTATCGGCGGTAAGCGCGAAGGCGGACAGCAGCGCGAGTATGATCAGACGCTCAACCAACTGCTGACTGAAATGGACGGTATCTATAACAACGACGAGCCGCGCATTTTGGTAATTGCTGCTACTAACCGCAAAGAAATGTTGGATGCGGCGCTGCTTCGTCCGGGACGTTTTGACCGTCATATTCAAGTCGATCTGCCTGATAAAAAAGGACGCAAACATATTTTGGAACTACATGCGACAAGCCGTCCTGTATCGACCGAAGCGGATCTGGATCGTATTGCAGAAGAAGCTTATGGGTTTTCCGGCGCACAGCTTGAGAGCGTCATGAATGAAGCGGCAATCTATGCGATGCGCGAAAAAGAAGCGGTGATCAACCAGCAGCATTTATCGCGTGCGATCGACAAAGTGATGTTGGGTGAAAAAACAGACCGCGAAACGAGTGCAGACGAAAAACGCCGCGTTGCGATTCACGAACTTGGACATGCGATTATGGCAGAAGTTTTGCGCCCGGGAAGCGTAAGCCAGGTCGCGCTTAGCCCACGCGGACAAGCGCTCGGTTACGTGCGTCATAACCCGCAAAAAGAACAATACTTGTATACGAAGCAGTTCCTTGAAGAACAGATTATGATCGCACTTGCAGGTTCGGCAGCTGAAGAATTGTATTACGGCGGTCGCAGCACAGGCTCGCGAGGAGACTTCGAACAAGCGCTTGATTTGGTTGAAAATATGATCGTATCCGGTCTGACCGATCTGGGTATTGTGAGTCTCAAAATGCTGACGCAAGAAGAATTGATGAAGCATAACGATAAAATTTTGCGTGCTCTAACGGAAACAACCCGAAATGAACTGGAACGTTACCGTCAAGTCTTTGATGGTTCACTCGATATTTTGATGCATGAAGAAGTGCTTTCTGGTGAACAATTCCGCGCACAATTTCGTGAATTGACTCAATTGCCGGCTTAAATGATTGAAGGCAAGTGAAAGTGATCAAGATCGAGGGCTCCTGCACGTCAGGAGTTCTCTTTTTGTCGTGTACAAGCTTGCGAAATGGGTAAAAAGAAGTGTCCGTGTACAGTCGACAATGCGAATTTCGTCAAGGTTCACGATTTGTTCGGAATTTTCGAATATTTTTAAATTGCAATTTCTTTTTTACATTTCGGTTATGCTAAGATATGATTAGATGTTGGGAAAGCAAGATACTCATGTCGACTGTAGGAGTGGACAATCTTGCACGAGAGACCAGAAAGGATGAATACGAGATGAATTTTAAAAAAATAGGCGTCGTCGGTGGCGGCGTTATGGGACAAGGCATCGCAGAGATGCTTGCGTCCAGAGGACTGGATGTCCTGCTCGTAGAAAAAAATAACGACAAGCTGGATTACTCATACAGCATGATCGAAACGAGCCTGGATAAAAAGTTAGAAAAATGGGGCATTACGCCTGCGGAGAAAAAACTGACATTGTCGAGAATTTCGAAAGTGACTCACTTCGCGGAGCTAGGTTCTTGCGATCTGGTTATCGAGACGATCTCGGAAGATTTGGAAGCGAAAAAAGCGGTATTCGCTCAGCTTGACCAAGTATGCCCAAGTCATATCACACTTGCTAGTAACACATCCGCGCTCAGCTTGACTGAAATCGGCAGTTCTACACTGCATCCAGAGCGCGTTATTGGCATGCACTTTATTTATCCGGTAGCTTCGATCAATCTGGTCGAAATGATTCGTGGTCTGAAAACGTCAGATGCTACTTTCGAATCGACGAAACATTTTGTGGAAGAAACATTGGATAAAAAAGGCGTAACGGTATATGAGTCTCCAGGATTCGTAACGACTCGTCTGATCTGCACTCTTATTAATGAAGCTTTGCATGTACTTGAAGAAGGCGTAGCTTCCGCAGACGATATTGATGATGCAATGCGTATCGGATATCAATTCAACCGCGGTCCGCTTGAAATGTGCGACCGTTTCGGTCTGGATTCGGTACAAGCGGCACTCGAAGGGATGTTCCGCGAGTACGGCGATATCAAATATCGTCCGGCGATCATTTTGAAAAAGATGGTACGCGCAGGGCAGCTAGGTACAAAAACAGGTGAAGGTTTCTTCAAGTACGACAAGGACGGTGACAGACTATGAAAGTTCTCGTAATCAATTCGGGGAGTTCCTCGCTGAAATACCAATTGTATGACATGACAGATGAATCTGTGTTGGCAAAAGGTCTGGTTGAACGAATCGGGATGGATTCTTCGATTTTGACGCATAAACCAACCGGCAAAGACGAAGTCGTTGAAGTTAGCGAAATTTTGGAGCACAACACAGCGATTCGTAAAGTTATCGACAAACTGACAGACGGCGTACACGGTGTTTTGTCGAGCGTCGATGAAATCAATGCAGTCGGACACCGCGTCGTACACGGCGGCGAGTTCTTCAACGAATCCGCACTGGTGGACAAAGAAGCGAAAAAAAATATCCGTGCGCTGATCGATCTGGCTCCGCTGCATAACCCTGCGGCTGTAATGGGGATCGAAGCTTCGGAAATCAATATGCCAGGCGTTCCACAGGTTGTCGTATTCGATACGGCGTTCCACCAAACAATGCCTGAAAAATCGTATCTGTACGCGATTCCTCGCGTCTTGTACAGCAAATATAAAGTGCGTCGTTATGGATTCCACGGCACTTCGCATTATTATGTAAGTCTTGCGGCTGCCGAATTCTTGAATAAGCCGATCGAAGATCTGAAAATGATTACGGCGCATATCGGTAACGGTGGTAGCTTGACAGCGATTCAAGGCGGCGTTTCTGTCGATACTTCGATGGGCATGACTCCGCTTGAAGGTCTGATGATGGGCACACGTTCAGGCGACCTCGATCCAGCGATCGTACCGTATGTGATGAATAAAGAAGAACTGAGCGTAAGCGAAGTGAATTCGATGTTGAACAAACACAGCGGATTGCTTGCAATTTCCGGCGTGAGCAGCGATATGCGCGATATTACGGACGGATGGGAAAAAGGCGACGCTAATGCGACGCTTGCATTCGAAATGTACGAATACCGTCTGCGTAAATATATCGGTTCGTATGCCGCAGCGATGAACGGCGTAGACGTATTGATCTTTACAGCGGGTGTCGGCGAAAACTCGGCAATCGTGCGTAAAGTGGTCTGCGAAAACTTATCGTACCTCGGCATCGAAATCGATGAAGAGTTGAACAAAATCCGTTCTGGCGACGCACGTCGTATTTCCACACCGAATTCTAAAGTGGAAGTACTCGTCGTTCCGACGAACGAAGAGCTTGTGATCGCTCGCGATACATTCCGTATCGTGGAAGAAAACAAAGCGTAACTTATCAGGAGAGGACTGACTTTCATGTCGAACAAAACAGACATTCGCGGCGTCAGCGCCCATGTGGGCGAGACGGTTCGAATCGGCTGCTGGGTCAATAACAAACGCTCTAGCGGTAAAATCCAATTTTTACAACTCCGTGACGGAACCGGTTATATCCAAGGCGTTGTTGTAAAAAGCGAAGTTTCGGAAGAAATCTGGAATGATGCTAAAAGTCTGACGCAAGAAAGTTCGCTGTATATAACAGGTATTATTCGTGAAGAGCCGCGCAGTAAATCCGGCTTTGAAATGACCGTTACCGGAATCGAAATCTTGCATCTCACTGAAGATTATCCGATTACTCCAAAAGAGCATGGCGTCGATTTCTTGATGGATCATCGCCATCTGTGGCTCCGTTCACCTAAGCAGCGTGCAGTCATGATCGTGCGTGCACAAATCGTGCGTGCGGTTCGTGAATTTTTCGATACGCGCGGCTTTACGCTGATGGATCCTCCGATCCTTACGCCATCTTCCGCAGAAGGAACAACCGAATTGTTCCATATTAAGTACTTTGACGAAGATGCGTATCTAACGCAAAGTGGTCAGCTTTATATGGAAGCTGCTGCAATGGCGCTTGGCAAAGTCTATTCGTTTGGTCCAACATTCCGCGCAGAAAAATCGAAAACTCGTCGTCACTTGATCGAGTTCTGGATGATCGAGCCGGAAATGGCGTTTGTTGATCTGAATGAAAGTCTGGAAATCCAAGAACAATTCGTAAGCCATGTGGTGCAGTCCGTATTAACGAACTGCAAAGCAGAACTCGAAACGTTGGAGCGCGATGTAACGAAGCTTGAGCAAGTGACGGGCGCGTTCCCGCGTATCACTTACGATGAAGCGATCGAATTCTTGAACAACAATGGATTCGAAGTTCCGTGGGGCGAAGACTTTGGCGCGCCTCATGAGACCGCAATCGCGAACCATTACGACAAACCGGTCTTTATCACCCACTATCCGGCTGAGATCAAAGCTTTCTATATGAAGCCTGATCCAAACCGTCCAGAAGTGGTACTGTGCGCAGACATGATCGCACCAGAAGGATACGGCGAGATCATCGGCGGTTCGCAACGGATCGACGATCCAGCGTTGATGGAAGAACGTTTTGCTCAGCATAATCTGACGTCCGACGCGTACAAATGGTATATGGACTTGCGCAAATACGGTTCGGTTCCTCACTCCGGATTCGGTCTGGGTCTGGAACGTACAGTAGCTTGGATCTGCGGTCTGGATCATGTTCGCGAAACGATTCCGTTCCCGCGCATGTTGTATCGCCTGTATCCGTAAGGCGCTTTACGCATGCTGCGAAAAGTTGAATATGCAGGCGGAAGGAGGAACAAGCGGGTGAATGACGAAGCTTGGAAGACTTGGGCAATGGGTGTCTCTCATGCGATGGAATCGCCGCAGGTTCATCTTCCTCACGCCCTGTTGCGTTTTTACCGTAAGATGGAACTCAGTTTGGAAGATACGATGTTGCTGATTCAGCTTATTGGATTCCGACAAGCGGAGTTAAATGATTTCCCAACCCTCGAAGAATTGGAAGAGCGAACAGGGCTTGGAACAGGCGATATTGCAGGCAAACTGCAACGTCTGATCAAAGAAGGTTTTCTTGCGATTCATGAAGACGAAGAAACACCTTCCGGTATTCGCTACGAACGGTATAACTTGGTGGGTCTATATGAACGCCTTGCCGAATGTTTGGCAGAGGAGCGCCGTAATCAGCGCCGCGCCGAACGTCCGGTCGTTGCCGAAGAAGAAGCAGAGACGGTCGATAACTTGTTCCGTATTTTTGAACAAGAATTTGCCCGTCCGCTGTCTCCGATGGAATGTGAAACGATCTCCGTCTGGATCGATCAAGATCGCTATCCAGAAGAACTAATCTTACTAGCTCTCAAAGAAGCGGTTTTTGCAGGCAAACTGCATTTCCGTTATATCGACCGGATCCTTCTTGAGTGGAGCCGCAACCGCGTCCGTACTCCTGAAGATGTCCGGGCGTATTCTCAGAAATTCCGCGGGCAACGTTAGCGGGAGCGGTAGAAGACGCTTCGGGCGAAATTCGTTCAAGTCGCTGTCTCACTCGGAAAATAGATCGAAGTTTTTATTTGTATTTGCCAAGTTCAAAGGCGTCTTTCACTGAATTTCGCCCTCCCATACTTCGCTAGCCCTTCGCAAACTTAGAGCTTTAAAAATAAAAAAAGAGCCGTTCTCCCCTTAATGTGGAGAACGGCTCTTTTTTCTCTCTTATATTCCCTCACTCTCCCCTTAAAGAAGAAAAGCGAACCCTCCAACGTAAGCGAAGGGCGGGATTGAGTGAAGGAGCGACAGCGATCGCCTTTGCATAGGGGAAGCCTCCTTAAAAATTCCAATCGGGCTTCCCCTATGCAATAAGCGACCGAAACCAATCCCGCCCGCAGCGACTAAGATCGCCGAACAAATCTCAGCTACAAAGTTTTTCTCTCGTCAACGATTTTATGCTTTGACTTGCTTCTCTAAGTCCTGTCCCATTTCTGCGGAACGTTCCGAGCAACGTGCCGCCGCGCGAACGACAGCCCCGTAGAAGTCGCTCTCGTCAAGCTTCGCTATCGCGGCTTGAGTCGCGCCGTTCGGCGAAGTGACTTTTCGGCGAAGTTCAGCAGGTTCCTCACCTGTCTGACGAACCATTTCAGCGGCGCCCAGCACGGTCTGAATCGTCATATCGCGAGCTTGCTCAGCGGTCATGCCTCCGAGTTTTGCCGCTTCGATCAAAGCTTCCATCATGTAGTACACATAAGCTGGGCCGCTACCTGAAATCCCGGTCAGAGCGTCGATCTTCGATTCTTCGGTTTCGACGACGATTCCGACAGCTTCGAACAACAAGCGCGAAGTCTGCTTTTGCTCCGATGATAATCCTTCGGAATAGCTCATCCCGGTTACACCAAGACCGATTCCGCTTGACGTATTCGGCATCGTACGCACAATCGGTTGCTGAGGCTGTCCAAGCAATCCGCGTAACGTTGCAATCGATAGACCCGCAATCATCGATACTACGACCGTTTGAGGCTGGATCAGCGTACCGAGCTGATTGAGCGCTTCAGCAGCGTCTTTCGGTTTCATTGCCAAAATGACGATCGAAGAGTCCCGCAAGACTTGTTCTTTTTCGGCAGGATCATTGGTACCCGGCGTACCGTAACGTTGCTTGAGACCGTCAAGCTTAGCTTGATCGCTGCGGTTCAAAAAAGTGATCGACTCCGGCGAAACGACGGAACCTTCAACTAGACCTCGCGCGACAGCTTCCGCCATCGAACCTGCTCCGAAAAAGCAAATACGTTCTTGAATTTGTGTAGAAGGTGAAGTCATATAATCACCGTTCCTTTCAATTTATTGATTTGAATGTTTATTTGAATAGGGATCAGTTGCGAATCTGTCCGTTTCCGTAAATCCGGTATTGCGACGAAGTTAACGCTGGCAATCCCATAGGACCTCTGGCATGCAATTTTTGCGTACTGATTCCGATTTCGGCGCCAAATCCGAATTCGAATCCATCCGTGAATCGAGTCGACGCATTATGATAGACAGCTGCGGCATCGATTTCATTCAAGAAGCGGACTGCATGTTCATCATTTTCAGTTACGATACATTCGGAATGTTTCGTGCCGAACTTCGCGATATGCGCAGCGGCTTCATCCAGATCCGAGACGATCTTAAGATTAAGAATATAGTCGTTATATTCGGTTGCATAATCTTCTTCGGTCGCAAGCTTTGCTTCCGGTACGATGTAGCAAGTCGATTCGTCGCCGCGTAATTCTACATGTTGCTCTAAGAATTGATTCGCCAGACTCCGCAAATGCTTCTGCGCGAAGTCTTGATGAATAATGAGCGTCTCCATCGAGTTGCAGACGGAAGGACGCTGTACTTTGGCATTGATCGCGATCTGCGTCGCCATATCCACATCAGCAGAAGCATCGATGTACGTGTGACAAACACCTGCGCCGGTCTCGATGACCGGGACTGTAGCGTTCTGTACGACGTTATCGATCAGTGAACGACCGCCGCGTGGAATGATTACATCCAATAGACCGTTTAATTTGAGCATCTCATCAACCGAAGATCGAGAAGAGTCTTCGATCACTTGCAGCGCTTCAAAAGGCACATCGGTTTCCGACAACGCACTGCGTAGCACTTCGGCAATCTTTTTGTTCGTCGATAGAGCCGCGGAACCGCCGCGCAGCACGACCGCATTCCCTGTTTTCAAACAAAGCGCTGCAGCATCGACGGTAACGTTCGGACGAGCTTCATAGATGATTCCGATTACCCCAAGCGGTACAGTGACTTTTTCGATTCGAAGTCCATTTGGACGTTCAATCTGCTCTAGGACTTGACCCGTTGGATCAGGTAACTCAGCGACAAGACGCAGTGCATCGGCGATGCTTCCGATCCGATCTTCATTAAGCATGAGTCGATCTAGTAGTGATTCGCTCGTTCCGTTCGCGCGTCCACGCTCCAAGTCTTCGCGGTTCGCTTCGATCAGCGAAGCTCCTTCGGCAACCAACCTATCTGCCATTGCAAGCAAAGCTGTGTTTTTTTGCTGCGTAGATAATGTCGCAAGACCTCTGGCAGCCTCGCCGGCACGTGTTGCTTTCAATACGACTTCACTTGACTGATTCATGAATAGTCCTCCTTTGATCATACAATCTTTAGCAATCAAGATTTATCGCAGTAATACCCACTCGTCTCGGTGGATCGCTTCAAGTCGGTTTACGACAGTTAACGTCTCCAATACTTGAGTGCCAGATAGACCGCAGACTTTCTGCAAATCTTCTATATCGTAATTCACGACGCCGCGTCCGATCATATCGCCACCGGCTCCACGAACTTCGACGACGTCTCCGGCGTGGAATTGCCCTTCTACAGACACGATCCCTACGGGAAGCAAGCTACGACCTTCTTCGATCAGCGCGCGCTGCGCTCCGGCATCGACAACCAGTGCGCCTAACGGACGCGATAGATAACCGAGCCACTGCTTTTTGACCGGCATTGCAGCGAGTTTGGTTGTAAAATGCGTGCCTTTGCCGCCGCCTTCGGCAGCTTGCTTCAAATCGCCTAACTCGTTGGCACGGCCGACAAATACCGGAACACCGCCGCGAGTCGCGATACGAGCGGCATCTAGCTTCGAACGCATCCCGCCGGTTCCGACACTGCTGCCAGAGCCGCCAGCCATGCGGTAAATGTCATCGTCGATTTCGTCGATGACTTCGTATTTGAACGCCGAAGGATCATGACGCGGATCAGCGCTATACAGTCCGTCGGTATCGGTCAAGATGATCAATCGATCAGCTTTGACCAGATTGGCGACCAGAGCAGAGAGGGTATCGTTATCGCCGAATTTTAATTCATCGACGGATACCGTATCATTTTCATTAAAAATCGGTAAAATTCCGCGTTCCAACAACTCTTCGATGGTCATCACAGCACTTCCGATCCGTTTGCGACTATGAAAGTCGGTACGGGTTAGCAAAATTTGTGCGGCGACTCTTTGATCACGAGCTAAAGCTTCTTGATAAGCTTGCATCAATAAAGCTTGTCCCACTGCTGCCGAAGCTTGTTTCTCGTGCAGTTTTTTGGGACGTTCCGTATATCCGATCGCACGGAACCCGGCAGCAACAGCCCCGGAAGTCACGAGTAAAGGCTGATAACCTAATTTATAAAGCCCGGCAAGTTCGCTTGCGAAGTAGGCAATCGCTTCACGATTCAGCCCGCCTTGATCGCCGGTTAACGAACTGCTGCCGATTTTGACAACGATACGTTTGGACATTCAATCTCCTTCTTTCTGTCTACAGCAAAATAAAAAGGCTTTCGTCCTCACGCATAGCTTAAGCTACACGAAGGACGAAAGCCGAATAAGAGCTTCCGCGGTACCACCTTGATTGACGGGTTTTGCCCGTCCCACTTCAACCTCCGTTAACGGAGAGGAACCGTCCGAATTTGGACATTCGGATTGCTCGGGGATAGGCTTCGGAAAGATCTTGCCCGTAAATTCTCACAGCCGACGATTTTCTGGACAAACACCGAAGTTTGCGTAGACAATCGTACCGGAATCTACTCTCTGGAAGGGAGACACTTTCTTACTGGTCCCGTCATTGCGACGTTACATTTCATTTTTCCTAGAATAGCACGGCGAACGCTTTTTGTAAAAGCCGTAATTTTAATGAAGCAACGAAATATCGCAGCGACGCTTTTCCGAATCGGAGCATGAAGCTGGATCATGGTGCGCTAAGAACGCGAGATTCCGCTCATTGTTACGCGCAGCGTATCGATAAAAGCTTGAGCAGCCTGAGAAAGCGACCTGCCTTTGCGGTAAGCGATCACTAATGTCCGATAAGGAACCGGCTCTGCCAAAGGGATATATACAGGCAGAAGCGAACTGTGTTTGGAGCGAGCAACGAAACGAGGAACGAGCGTCACGCCCATTCCGGCAGCGACCAACGATTGGAGGGTCTCCATATTGCTGCTTTCAAACACGACTTGAGGTTCAAAACCCGCTTCCCGGCATAGATCGAGGACCATTTTCCGAAAACCTTGCCCTTGCTTCAAAATGATAAAAGGTTCATGTTCCAGTTCTTTGATATCGATACCTGTTATAGAAGTGGAATCGGCATGTAGGGCTAAACGGTGACCTGGCGGAACAGCAAGATCGATCGGCTCGTCGGTAATCCGTTCGTAATCAAGCGTCGGCTCTGTGAGAGGGAGAGAAAGAAGGCTGATATCGGTCTTCCCATTTGCCGTCAACCGTTCCAGATGAAGCGAAGTGTCTTCTAATAGGGTGACGGCAACGCCCGGATAGCCGCTACGAAAAGTCGGAAGAACATGAGGGAGCAGATGCGAGCCGGTAATCGGCATACTGCCGACCGTAATATGCCCTTTGCGTAGTTGCGAAATATCTTCCATTTCGACGCGAAGCAGATCCATTTCATCAATGATGCGTTGTGCGCGTTTCATAAATTCGCGTCCGGCGTGCGTGAGTTCTACTGTACTTGTATTGCGCTGAAATAACAGAACGCCGAGTTCTTTTTCTAACTTCGACAATTGTTGGCTTAATGAAGGTTGGGCAATATGCAGCTTTTCCGCGGCTCGGGAGAAGTTGTGTTCGGCGGCAATCATAAGCGCGTATTGAAGTTGTCTCAATTCCATGACTGTTCAGGCTCCTTTTTAATAAAAAGATCAAGATCGCTCTATAGGCATAACCTATTAGGATTATAGTTATTATATCTTGGAACAATGAGACATGACCATGTTATATTTAACCTACTAACAAAACCAGCTGCAAAAAGTCGGCGGTTTTAAATCCAGTAGCGGGGTGAAACAGATGAGTAAAAAAACGATGTATGAGAAAATTTGGGAAAATCACGTGATTCATCAAGAAGAAGGCAAGCCGTCTATCCTTTATATCGATTTGCATCTGGTCCATGAAGTGACGTCGCCACAGGCATTCGAAGGTCTGCGTCTGAGCAATCGTAAAGTTCGTCGTCCTGAACGCACATTCGCTACGATGGATCATAACGTACCGACTACGGATCGTTTTAATATCAAAGATCCGATCTCGAAGCAACAAATCGATACGTTGAGCCAAAACTGTAAAGACTTCGGCGTCAAATTGTTTGACCTCGATACGATCGATCAAGGCGTTGTGCACGTTATGGGACCGGAGCTGGGACTGACTTATCCGGGCAAAACAATCGTATGCGGCGATAGCCATACGTCTACGCACGGTGCATTCGGCGCTTTGTCGTTCGGTATTGGTACGAGCGAAGTGGAACACGTCCTGGCGACGCAATGTCTGCAGCAAGCGAAATCCAAAACGATGGAAGTTCGTTTTATCGGCAATCGCAAACCGGGCGTTACGGCAAAAGATATGATTCTTGGCGTTATTGCTAAGTATGGTACAGACTTTGCAACAGGTTACGTACTGGAATACACAGGCGAATCGATTCGCAAATTGACGATGGAAGAACGGATGACCGTCTGCAATATGTCGATCGAAGGTGGAGCAAGAGCGGGTCTGATTGCACCGGACGAAACGACATTCAATTATATTCAAGGTCGCGAATATGCGCCGCAAGGTGCCGCTTTCGAGGCTGCTGTCGAAGATTGGAAAAATCTTGTGACGGACGAAGGCGCAACGTATGACCATATCGTAGAATTCGATGTCGATACACTGATTCCTCAGGTGACTTGGGGTACAAGCCCGGGTATGGGAACGAACATCGATTCGGTTGTTCCGAATCCAGCCGACTTCACGACAGAGAATGAGCGCCGCGCGGCTGAAAAAGCATTGGAGTACATGGATCTGGTTCCAGGTACGAAAATGTCTGAAATCCCAGTTGACTATGTCTTTATCGGTTCGTGCACAAACGGACGGATTGAAGATTTGAGAGCGGCTGCCGAGATTGCCAAAGGCTACACGGTTGCGCAAAACGTAACAGCAATCGTCGTTCCGGGTTCGGGACGCGTGAAGCTGCAAGCGGAACAAGAAGGTCTGGACGTTGTATTCCGCGAAGCCGGATTCGAATGGCGCGAAGCAGGGTGCAGTATGTGCTTGGCAATGAACCCTGACGTCCTGCAACCGGGACAACGTTGTGCTTCGACATCCAACCGTAACTTCGAAGGTCGTCAAGGCCGCGGAGGACGTACGCATCTGGTATCGCCGGCAATGGCTGCCGCTGCTGCGATCGAAGGTCATTTCACAGATGTACGCGATTGGAAATTCAAAACAGAAGTCGTTAGCTAATTACGGATAAACTTTTCGGAAAGAAGGGGCTTATATGGACGCATTCAAACAACTAAACGGACTGGTTGCTCCAGTCGATCGGGTCAATGTCGATACGGACGCGATCATTCCGAAGCAATTTTTGAAACGGATTGAACGCACAGGATTTGGTCAATTTCTCTTTTTCGAATGGCGTTTTGACGAAGCGGGAGAAGTGAATCCTTCGTTCGAAATGAACAAGCCGCGTTATCAAGGCGCAGAAGTATTGATTTCCCGTGCCAACTTCGGTTGCGGATCTTCTCGTGAACACGCACCGTGGGCGATTATGGATTATGGATTCCGCTGCGTGATTGCGCCGTCTTTTGCGGATATCTTCTATAACAACTGCTTCAAAAACGGGATTTTGCCAATCAAACTGTCGGAAGAACAAGTCCAAGATTTGTTTAGCCGTACAGCGGAGCATGAAGGTTATAGTCTGAACGTCGATCTGGAAAACAAAGTGTTGACGGATGAGTATGGTCTGCGTATCGAATTCGATCTGGATGAACACCGCCGTCAATTTTTGCTTCAAGGTCTGGACGATATCGGCTTGACGCTTCAGCATGAAGACGAGATTTCGGCTTATGAAGAATCACGCTCGCAACGAGCTTACGCTTAAGTCTAAATTACGGCAAATTCGGTAATAACGTTCAAGCGTCGTTTCCTTGAGGAAGCGGCGCTTTTTTGTTTTGAAATCGAAAAAAGGTTGGATGTGTATCTGTCTTCTTTTATAATACGAAAGGGTGGTTGACGGACATGCAGCGAAGGAGATGGATATGGGTTCTTTTTTATTTCAAAACTTGCACAAACTAAAAAAAGACATGAAGAAAAAACAATGCTTGATCGATAGTTTTATGTTTGCGTATAACAAGCAAAACTATATTGTATTGGTTAGACCGTATGCAGCCGGCGAAGACAAACAGAGTGATGCTTTGATGAAAGTTGAATTTGTACGAGTAAACAGGTTGAAAGAGCGGTTTACGGTTCCGGCGACCAAATGGCAGTTTGTAGCCGATGCACGGATGCTTCGCGATTATTTTCAGATTCCGTATAGTGAAAATCTAGGCGAAGTCTTTCGAGATTTATACGAATGTTTTGCAGCATCTATTCCGGTTTCTGTACATAAGGACAAATCCGAAATCGAACAAAAAGTGCTGCAATCTAGCGAGCAAATCAAAAAAAGTTAAGGTTTTTTATCAAAATCTATGTATGATCGCAAAAAATTGCCGATAAGAAATAGGTAACAAAAATGAGATCATTACCGCAACTTTCAAAAAAAGTTCGCGTCTAAGTGAACGTAGGCAACTGTTGGGATGTCAATAGTTCGGATTCTGGCAATTCGTTTGGGAGCAAGCGGATACGGTCGGAATTTCGACGAAAAAAGCGAAGAAGTTAGAGGTGGACGAATGAAAAAGTATGTATTATCAACCGTCATGGCAGTCCTGATGCTGATGTTCTTGCTCCCGCATACGGGACAAGCAGCTTCGTCTGGCACGACAATTACGTTGGACAATCAGAAATTAGCAAACGCAGATGTACTCACAGTCAATCAAACGACTATGGTTCCGATTCGAGTGGTTTCTGAGCAACTCGGTTATTCGGTCAAATGGAATCAAGCCGCAGGTCAAGTTACGATTGGCAGCGGTGCGAACACTGTAGTACTCACCATTAACCAACGTATGGCTTCTGTAAACGGAGCGCTGGTTTCTTTAACGGAACCTGCTATGGCAAGCAAACAAACGACCTATGTGCCTTTGCGATTCGTAAGCGCGCAAATGGGGCTTCAGGTGAAGTGGGACAACGCAGCGAAAAATGTATTTTTGTTCACAGCGGGCAACCCTAATGCAGGGCAAATCGGTGCAACGCCTTCGGTTCCGTCGGATGGAGGAAATCTAACTCCAATCGTGACACCTGTAGGCGACAAAGCGCAGCTGCAAGCAATCAGTTTCAGCGATAATCGCCTGATGGTGACGACTGACAAATTGGTTACGGTAAAAGATTCTGTACTTACAGGCCCTAACCGTATTTTGCTTGAACTGTCCAACACAGGTTTTGGTCCGGCACTCGGTAACGGCTTAGCCGTAGGCGATGTCGGCACGATTTCTACAGATTCGGCAAGTAACATTTCGCAAGTTCGTTATTTCGTTCCGAAATCGAACCCGAATGTCGTGCAAGTCGTCATTGATTTGAAAAGCGCCAATACGTATAAACTTTCTAAAGAAGGTACATCCGTATTCGTATCGCTGGACAAAGTAGCGGCTCCGAACACAAACGTCGGTGGCAACGGCAAAAAGGTATTGGTAATCGACGCAGGGCATGGTGCTCATGACCCTGGCGCAGTCGGTAACGGAATTCGTGAAAAAGACATTAACTTGGCGATCGCACTTAAAGTCGAAGCGATCATGAAAAAGAATCCGAAAGTCGATGTGGTCATGAGTCGTAGCGACGATACATTCTTGGAACTGAAAGAACGTGTACGTGTTGCGAAAAACGTCAAAGCAGATGTCTTTATCTCGATCCACAATAATAGCGGTTCTGCCGCGGCTAGCGGGACAGAAACCTATTATCAACGCGATAGCAGTAAAACGCTTGCGACTACGCTGCATAAGTACATTCTTGCGGCAACAGGCTTTAAAGACCGCAAGGTTCAATATGGGAACTTCCACGTTATTCGCGAAACGGATATGCCAGCGGCATTGCTGGAAATCGGCTTCGTAAGTAATGCTGGAGACGCGTCGCAACTCAAAAACGATGCGTTCCAACAACGCGTGGCTGAAGCAATTGCCAAAGGATTGCTAGAGTATATGGGCGTCTGAGCCCTATACAATCAAAACTAAAAAAGTTACGATTTATTCATACATTCGCCGTCGGCAGGAACAACAGCCCCGACGGCGAATGTTTTAGGTTGCAGACTTCTTAGCTAATGAGGAAACGAGAGGGGATCGAACGCATGAAGCGCTTTGAACAAAAAGGGGAAACATTCCAAATGAAAAAGGTCGTTCCAGCGATATTGGCAGTCATGATCACAGCAAGCGGAGGAGCTTCAGCGTTAGCCGCAGAAACGACTTCACCTGTAGCATCTAGTTCTGTCTCTACATTCAGCGATGTAAAATCCGGCTATTGGGCGGAAAAACATATTTATAAACTTGCTGCACAAGGTATTGTTTTGGGTCAAAACGGACAATTCAAACCGGGTAACAATATTACGCGTCAGGAAGCGATTACGATGGCGATTCGTTTTGCCGGCGCAGATCGTGAACTCGGAAGTATCGAAGCGGCAACGTTGCCGACCGGATTAACCGTGAATAACTATTTCAAACCTTATGTTGATCTTGCGATCAAACAAGGCATTATCAAATCGGCCGAAGAAAAAGACGTTGACGGCAAATCGTGGGGTACACAACCTGCAAGCCGAGAATGGGTAACCAAAATTTTGGTGCGTGCGATCGGCAAAGAATCCGAAGCTGTAGCTTCTTCGACACCGACATCGTTTGCGGATAACGCAAATATCGCCAAAGACAATGTGGGATACGTGAGCACAGCCGTAAAATTAGGTATTGCCCAAGGTGTGGAAAATAATAAATTCAATCCGACAGGTGCAGTAACGCGCGCACAAATGGCGACTTTCTTCAGCCGTGCTGAAGCTTATATCACACCTACATATGCAGGGGCAACGACGGGGATCGTAACGGGGCTGACAGACAGTTCGTTGACCTTGCTTGCGGATGGAACCAGTACGACGTATGCGTTAGATACCAAGACTGCTTATTTCACTGCCGATTCCGACAAACAAGTTCAAGCTTCGTCGCTACAATTATATACGCGGGTTATGGCGGCTGGAACAGGCGGCAAAGCAGCATACGTTGAAATTGTCGATCCGAAAGCTCAGGTCGAGACGATTACCGGGCAATTTGATCGTATTACAGGTACGAATACTTTATTCTTGCGTACCGAAAATGATTATCCGAAATACGAATACGATCCAAGTACCGCATTTTTAGATCAGAACGGCAATAAAATCGAAGCGAAAAGTATCAGCGCAGGCAGCACAATCTCACTTCTCCGCGAAACGTATTCGGGTGCAGGTCGGATCTTGACGATTCAAGTGACCTCGGGCAACGTGAGTAAAAAAGATACAGGGACCATTACTTCGGTTGATTCGGCTACAGGTACGGTAACGTTCGCGGCATCGACTGGGTTGTCGGAATCGTACAAATGGGATGCTTCGACCATTATCCGTTATCAAAATGAAATCTTGAGTGCTGCAGACCTCAAAGCAGGTAGTAAAGTAAGCTATACGATCGAAAACAATATCATCCGTACCATCGAAGTCACGCAAAGCGTAGAACGTACGATCACAGCTTCTTTGTACCAAACATCGACAGACGGATCGACATTGACGTACAAAACCGATTCGGGCGCGCTGGAAGTAAAATTGGTAGCGGCGAACGTGTTAGTGACGATCGATGGCAAAACAGCGCAATTAAGTGATTTGATCGCAGACAAAACGCAAGGCGACCGTGTTTCGTTGACATTGAACGGTTCGGGCGAAGTGACGCAAATCGTTGTGCAAAATCGTGAAGCAACGCAGCTTACTTTTGCATCGGTGAGCTCTTACGATTCCGCGACTGGCGTTCTTGCCGTGATCGATTCGACGGGTAAGCCTTATGCGTTCACATTGAACGCGAATACGAAACTGACTTACAACGCACCGACGCCAACGTTAAAAGGCATCGAGCCGCTTCTTGTCAAAGGGCGTGGCGTAAATGTGACGGCAGTTGGCAGTCGCCTGCTTTCGATTGAAATCGTAGATCGCTACGAAGGGGTTATTCAGCAAGTCAATAATGGAAACTCTGCTTTAGAGCTGAAGCTGGATAGCGGAACGATTGTTAAATTACCTTATGGTGCAGTCAGCACGGTTGTTCAAGCTTATGGTATAAACAATGCGAATATGTCGAACTTAAAAGTAGGCGATCGCGTGGTGGCTTCGTTATATAGCGACCGTGTAGCGCTGCAATCGGTAGCTTTGCAAACGACGAAGCAATTCCGGGTGACTTCGGTGAACCCAAGCAATAATCGTCTGACCGTAGAGCAAAATGGAGTCGCGACAAGTATCGTTGTTGATAATAAATCAATCCAAAATGCACAAGGAACGCAGATCGGCTACGCGGGATTAGTTACAGGTGGTCTGGTTGATGTGACATTCAGTGGGCAAGAGGTGTCGAAAGTACGCGTCTCCGACAGCGTAATCGGTTCGATACAAAGTATCGATAATGCGACACGTACCGTGACAGTTTCTACCTCGAACGGTGCGATTCGGACTTATTCGGCAGCAAATTCTGCATTGAGCGTGAATCAAAACGGAACGGTTATTTCGGGGATCGGTTCGTTATCGACAGGCCAGCATGTACAAGCCGTGGTTCAGCCGGACGGAAGCACTTCCTTTACCGTTTTGAGCGCGCTGAGCAAAAGTTTCTGGAAATACGATTCGTTAACACAGACGGTATACGTCAAGATCACACCGGGAACAAATGAACGGAATACCTTCAAATTGGCACCGGATGCTTGGATTCATCAAGGAAGTGCGAATATCAGCGTGCAATCACTCGCTGGAGATGATAAAATTGTATTGTATCTGAATAACAACGTCGTGTATGAGCTTGTAAAGCAATAGATTCCTGCTTGCTAAAGTCAGGTGTAGCCGACCGGCTGGGTGCGAACTTCCTGTTCGCATCAGCCGGTTTATGTTTGCAAACAGGCTTTGGCTCAGGATGAAGTGCGAAGCACACGATGTAGACAAAGGATTGAGCCATGACAAACGCGAAAGTCAGACATATTCTGGATACGATTGCCGGCATGTATCCTGACGCCCGCTGCGAATTGGATTACAGCAATGCGTTTGAGCTGACAATTGCGGTCTTATTGTCGGCACAGTGTACAGATGTTACAGTCAATAAAGTCACGAAAGATTTGTTTCAAAAATATCACGCGCCTGCCGATTATATTCAGGTGCCGCGTGAAGAATTGGAACAAGATATTCGGCGTATTGGATTGTACCGCAACAAAGCCAAACATATCCAAAGTCTTTGTCATTTATTGATCGAACAATACGGAGGGGAAGTTCCGAGTATTCACGATGAATTGGTGAAACTTCCGGGTGTAGGCAGAAAGACCGCTAACGTCGTCGTATCGAATGCTTTTGATGTCCCTGCTATTGCCGTAGACACGCATGTGGAACGAGTATCGAAACGGCTTGGGCTTGCAGCAGAAGGAGATTCCGTACTTGAAGTCGAGAAAAAGTTGATGAAAAAAGTGCCGAAAGACGAGTGGACGCTTACGCATCACCGGTTGATCTTTTTCGGACGTTATCACTGCAAAGCGCAATCGCCGAACTGCCAAGTTTGTCCGCTGCTCGATGTATGCAAAGAAGGCAAAAAGCGGATGAAAACATCAACGGTACGTCGAACGCGGAAATCAAGTTAACAACTAAATCACACAAAAAGAGGATGGACAGCATGAATGATATGAAATGTGTAACGGTGTATACGAACGATTTTGAAAAGTTTTCGGATATCTTTGAACAAATTTTGATCAGCGAAATTTCGGAGAGCGAAGATACCGAAGTGGAAGGCGTAACGGTAGGTCTGGTTACGGATATTCCAGAAGAGTATATCGAACAAATGCGTATCAAGCCTGAAGTTGTCGTAATGCGCGACAAAAAACGCAATATCATGATTCTGCAACACGGCAAAATCTTCGAAATCTTTATCCCGACTGTTTAAATTTAATACAAGCCTGTAGAACGGCGCTGAACCTGGAGGAGCATATGGCGGAAACGACAATGAAGTCCGGGGATCTGCACAAGAAATTAGAGCGGCTGCGTGCCGCTCTAATTTCATATGAAGATCCCGAAATTGCAGCTAAAATGGGTCAACTTGAACAAAAATGGGATCAACAAGAATTGACACTTGCTTTTCTCGGGCACTTTTCAGCGGGTAAATCCAGTCTGATCAATGCGTTATGCGGAGGGCCGTTGCTTCCGTCAGGCCCGCTTCCGACGACTGCGAATGCGGCAGTTATTCGTAACGGCGAACGCCGAGCGGAAATTACTTTGCAACAAGCCAAGCAAGCGAATGGGACTCAAAAGTTGGTTTTGGCGCCGGAAGAAATGGCAGAAGCGCTTGCCCTATATTGCAAAGACGGGGAAACATACGCAAGCGTCGAGATCTGGGGCGATATTCCGTTACTGAATCAAGGCGGAGCTTTTTTGGATACACCGGGTGTAGATTCGACCGATGCGGCACATGCTTCGGCAACCGATGCTGCGCTGCATTTGGCGGATGTCGTTTTTTATGTGATGGACTACAATCATGTGCAATCGGAAACGAATTTGGCTTTTGCCAAAAGTTTGTCCGATTTGGGGAAACCTCTCGTATTGATCGTCAATCAGGTCGACAAGCACCGCGAAACCGAGTTGACCTTTACGCATTATCAAGAAACGGTAGAACGTACCTTCGAAGACTGGCAGATCGAATCGGCGGGAATTTTATATGTCTCGGTCAAAAAGCCCCAGCATCCTTTGAGCGATTGGCACCGCTTGGTGTCATTGATCGAACATTTGTTATCCGGTCGTGAACAATTGCTGGATCGCGGTATTCATTTGGCAGCGAAAGATTTGATCGAACGGCATATTGATCGAGAACGTGAAGTTCGTTTGCTGGAAGTTCCGCAAGAAGCGGAAGAAGAAGTTAATGCTGAGCAAGCTTTGCAAACGCTTCAGTCTGAACGCGAACAATTGCTGAGCAGCGGAACCTTAATGCGCGATCAGTTGATGGCGGATATCGGACGTATTCTGGATAACGCTCCGATCATGCCTGCTTCGCTACGTGATTTAATTCAGCTTTATCTGGAATCGACAGCATCGGGATTCAAGGTAGGCGGATTATTTGGTTCGAAGAAAAAAACGGAGCAAGAACGTATAGACCGTCTGCAGACGGTCACTACAGATTTTGCAGGACGGGTTGAAGCGGGGCTTGATGTGCATGTACGCGAACGGCTTCGTGCTTTTGGGCGCGATATTGGCGTATGGGATGCCGAGCGCGAAACTTTGCTTGAGCAGGCGTTGCCGCGAACCTCAAGCGACTGGATTTCGAAGTTAGTCAAGACGGACGTCCGGTTATCGGCGGAGTACGTCATGAACTTCACCGGCGAGGTACGCGGCGAAGCTTTAAGCCGCTTCCGCAGGGCGGCGCTTGAATTTGCGGATCGGCTGCTGGAGAGCCGGAAGCCGTTGGAACAAGAAAAGCTTGCCGAGCTGGATCGGCAGATTGCGGTCACTTCCGTTTCGGCTGATGGAGCGCGCCTGCGCCGCGAGATTCGCGAAACGATGGAGCTGCGTCAGACGGAGTTGACGCAGCTGATCGGCGAAGCCGACAAGTTGCCCGCATCGCAACTTGCGATATGGGGCGAAGCACTTGGAAGCGATCTTCCGCCGAAGAAGATCGAACTCGATGTCGTCGCTGAACCGGCGACGCACGCGGGGAAGGTTGCCGATCACGTTGAGGCAACGCAGCAAGATCTGCCAAGCATCGTAGCCAATGATGCTGTAACGACAACCGAGCCGACCTTGGAAAGCTCGGGTCGCTTGAGCATCTTGCAAGCGGCGGCAGATCGATTGGATCAAGCCGTCACTTTGCTTGAGCCGTTACCGGCTTTTGCTTCGGGTGTGCGAGCAATGCGAGAACGCGAAACTTCGCTGCGAAGCGGCAAATTCACGTTAGCGTTATTCGGAGCTTTCAGTGCCGGTAAATCTTCGTTTGCGAATGCGCTGTTAGGCGACAACTTTTTGCCGGTGTCTCCGCATCCGACAACAGCGGCGATCAATCGGATTATGGCGCCTGAACAGCCAACCGATAACGGTAAAGCATTAATTGTGATGAAAACACACGATGAATTGATGGGTGACCTTGCGGACGCTTGCGAATTGTTAGGGTTGAAAGATCCGAAGCTCGGTAAATGGCGTAGCGAAGTACGAGCTTTAACGCCAGATCGTATTCATCCATCGGGCCGGGCGCATTATAGCTTTTTGCGCGCTGCGGATGTTGGATTCGATCAAGCGGAATCGCTCCTCGGTAGTGAAATACTAGCCGATTCGGAAGAGTTTCGTCTGTACGCGGCTGATGAAAGCCGAGCTTGCTTTGTCAAACGGATAGATCTCTATATCGATTCGGAATGGACACGTCAAGGAATCGTATTGGTCGATACACCGGGAGCTGATTCCGTACATGCTCGGCATACCGGAGTCACATTCGATTATATGAAAAATGCCGATGCACTCGTATTCGTCACGTATTACAATCATGCGTTTTCGCGGGCTGATCGACAATTTTTAGCGCAGCTTGGTCGAGTAAAAGGTAGCGATAGCGTCGATAAAACGTTTTTCATCGTAAATGCAGCCGATCTTGCCGATTCCGAAGACGAATGTGCGGGTGTGACCGCGCATTTGGAAGAACGGTTGCGTGCAGAAGGAATTTTGCAGCCGAGAATTTATCCGGTGTCGAGCTTGAATGCGCTCAAAAGCAAGCAGGCGTCGCCGCAATCTTCTTGGACAGCTATAGAATCTTCTGAAGAAAGTTCGATTGATCGATTTGTTGATTTTGAACAAGAACTGATGCACTTTGCGGCAGAAGAACTTGCAGGGCTTGCAGCCGCAGCGGCGGATCGGGAAATTCAAGCGGCAAGTGAAAGAATCGGTGGATGGATTGAAGAAGCAACGCAAGGCGAAGCAGAGCGACATGCACGCTTGATCCGATTGGACGAAGCTTCGATTCAAGCCAAGCAGATGATCGAAAATGCGGGGAACGCGGATAAAATGCCGGAGTTATCGCGCGAAATTCGCGAATTGCTGTTCCATGTCCGGCAACGTATCGAATTGCGATTTAACAATTGGTTTGCAGAAAGTTTTAATCCGGCAATTTTGCATGTAGGAAGTCGTGATTTGAAATCTGCTTTTCTGGCTTGCGGACGTGAACTTTCTCGGATGGTTGCGCGCGAAGTCGAAAATGAACTGTTGGCAACAGGGCTTCGGATCGAGCGTGCGGGTCAGCGAATGCTACAAGCCGGCATAGACGATGCAAGAGAGCGTCTGGCGGAACTTGGAACACCGTTCGATTTGCCTGGACAAACTGCGGATGCGACTTGGGATACGCCGGAGATTCAAGAAGTTCAGCTTGGCGGAGCTTTGGATTGGGGAACTTTATGGCATTTATTCAAAAGCCCTAAAGTGTTCTTCGAGCAACGGGGACGGGAACATGTGCGCGAAGAAGCTTTGGCGAAGTTCCGCGAAGCGTTGCAACAAATCACGGATACGACTCTGCCTAAATTCGAAGATTTTTACGGTCAACAGTTGGCGACTAGGTTGCAAGAACGGTCGCAAACATTGCTTCGTGATGCTGAAGAAGCGGCTGAAGGTCATCGTTTATCGCTTTCTGGAACACCAGATACCGATACATGGACGAATATTCAACAGAATTTGAAACATCTTGTAGATACACAAGAAGAAATTCATATATAAGTTAGATGATCTAAACTAAGCTTTAGGCAAGTAAGGGCAGGAATATTCTGTCACTTACTTGCCTTTTTATTATCGAAAATGGGTTTCGAGTCTCAATTTGCTGGGTAACTCATAAGAATAAAGACTCATGACTCTAGTCACGAAGGTTCAATTTTTAGAATCAAGTTTTTAAGTTAAGCAGGCGGGAGCGAATAACATGGATGACATTTTACGAATCCTATCACTAAACGGAATTTACTTCATCATTGCAGCGCTAGGATCAATTGTGGCATGTGTGTTGATTACGTACGGAGCGGCATGGGAGCGTTCAGAACTTCGTACGAAGCGTGTAAAAAAAAGGCAAAGGAACGTCATTTTATTAGCTGCATTGGCATTTAGTGTTGATCATATTATTGCACTTCTTTCTTTGACTCTTCCCGTTAACAAACAGTTTTATGTAGTCCATTTTCTATTTACGATTATTGGGTGTTTGGCAGCGACAACGATGGCAACACGCTACGCAATTAGACCTTCGAAAAGTTCGTCACGCTTCTTTTTAACCGGATTGATTATGGCGGTCACGATTTTGATTTTCGATTACGTGAACGTTATTTTGTTGTTTGGAAAAATAGCAGTCTGGAATCCGGATCTTGTTGCATTCACGGTAGGATTGACGATGTGTGCAAGTTTTGCTGTGATCCGGCTGCTCGCGTTATCTAATCGCAACCGCGAACATGGTCTGAATTCACGCTGGACGTTGCCAGGTATCGTATTGTGTGCGATTGCTTTGTTTGGAATTCCGATCTTATGTGTGTTGTCCGTATTGCCTTTGGATGTGTACAATCAGTTAGGAGAAATTGGAGAACAACGCGCCTTTTTACTTCCGTATCTGATCATGCTGGCAATTGTCTGCTTTTTGGTCGCGATTCCGGACGATTTTTTGCAAGTTCGGGAAAAGCTGCAAACTCGTAAAATGTTAGAGCGCGAACAACATTATATTTCGTTATACGAGCACAACCCGGACGGTGTATTTGAATTTGATCGGCAAGGCGTCGTGATGGGGATGAACCAACAGGCGGAAAGTTTAGCGAAAAAACTTGATAAAAAAGTCATCGGTGTTCGTTTCAGCGATTTGTTTACAGGCGAACAACGCCGAATTGTAGCGGAGCATGTGAAACTCGTGCTCAGCGGACGCACAGGAACTGCCGAGATTGACGTCCGGGGAGCCGACGGTCTAATGCAATCGTATGCCTTGACCTCGCTACCGATTTTCGTGGATCGTCAGATCGTAGGGGCTTACAGCATGACGAAAAATATCACGAAGCGTAAACGAGATCAAGAAACGATCCGTCATTTGGCTTATCATGATGAACTGACCGGGCTGTCGAACCGTCGTTCTTTTGAAAACACGTTAGAGCGTTATGCGAATTACGGCGGAGGAAAACCCGAGCCGTTTACGCTGTTATTTGTAGATTTGGATCGTTTCAAAAGGGTCAATGATTTCTTCGGTCATGCGTTTGGCGATTTAGTCATCAAGCACGCGGGGAAATTGATCAAACAAAGTATTCCATCCAGTGCGTTTCTGGCTCGTATGGGCGGCGATGAATTTACGGTCATTTTGCCAGGCGTATCTCGCCGCGCAGAAATGGAAAAGTGGGCAGGGCAGATCGTGGATAAATTTAGCGAACCTTTTGAAATCGGGAAACATACCGTTAAGTTATCAGCTTCTGTCGGAATCGCGTGTTATCCAGAAGACGGGCTATCCAGCGAGCTACTGACCAAATATGCGGATGCCGCGATGTATGTTGCCAAAGAAAACGGAAGTTCGCAATATCAATTTTACGATGCAGCCAGCGATCGGAGCAGTCAAGAAGAGATCTGGTTGGAACAAGAGCTGGAGTTTGCGATCGAACGCAATCAATTGCGACTATTGTATCAACCCAAATTCGATATTCGTAGCGGTGTTATTATCGGCTATGAAGCATTGCTGCGTTGGGATCATCCGGTGCATGGTGAAATTTCTCCACTACGATTTATTCCATTGGCAGAAAAAAGCGGCATGATTGTTCCTATCGAACAATGGGTGCTCCGAACGGCTTGTAAGCAAGCTAAGATTTGGCAAGATAAAAACGACACGTCGCTTCCGATTGCAGTCAATGTATCTCAGGTTCATCTTATGAAACCGGATATTTATGAATCGATTATGGAGACACTTGAAGAAATACAGTTTAATCCGCATCTGCTGGAACTTGAGATTACCGAAAGCGCGATGATGCACAATGAAGAACACGTCATCGAAATCCTCGATAAGCTCAAAGCAACCGGAATCTCCGTATCGATGGACGACTTCGGTACCGGATATAGTTCGCTCAGTTATTTGCACAGCTTGCCAATCAATTGCCTGAAAATCGACCGATCGTTTATCCGTAAAATCACCACAGATAAAGATAGCAAAGCGATTGCCGAAATGATTATTTCGATGGCGAAGCAGCTTGATCTGAAAATCATTGCTGAAGGTGTAGAGACGATTGAGCAGGTGGCGTTACTTCAAGAGCTGCAATGTTACAACGTACAGGGCTTCTACTATAGCCGTCCACTGACGCCGGAACAAATTGATCGTACCTATGTTTCCTAAATTCACAACCTGAACCTAGCTCGAACTTCGCGATTTGCGGAGTTTGAGCTTTTTATCTACCCATAAAATAAAAATTAAGGTAATGAAAAATTCATAATAGTAAAAACAAAATAAGATCAAACCCAAAATCAGAAAAAAGGGAAGACCGATCCAAATACAAAAACCATTTCAAGATCGTGTAAAATAAAAATAGATTAAATACCGATAAAGTACAAATTTTTCTCGCAGTTGTCTCACTTCCACCGTCTATATGACTCAGAGGTCTTAATATCTAACAAGGAGGCAATACGATGAGAATCGGTAAACGATTATTTGGACGATTTCAACATCAACCGAAACTGCCTGAATATTCCGATTCCCCTGTGGAAACCGCGATTTTTGCAGGCGGATGTTTTTGGTGCATGGTGTCGCCGTTTGACGAACTGCCTGGCATTATATCGATTGTCTCGGGTTGTACCGGTGGGCATACTGAAAATCCTACGTACGAAGACGTTGCCAGCGAAACGACTGGACATGCAGAAGCGGTACAGATTCTTTTTGATCCCAAGCAGTTTCCGTATTCGCGTTTACTCGAACTGTTCTGGCAGCAGATCGATCCTACAGATGCAGGCGGACAATTTCAAGATCGAGGCACATCGTATCGAACCGCAATTTTTGTGACGACGGAGCAGCAACGCAGAGAAGCCGAAGCTTCCAAACAGGCGTTGCAAAAAAGCGGTCGTTTTAAACAAAAAATCGTGACAGAAATCGTGAACGCGAGCCCATTTTATGTGGCAGAAGAAGAACATCAAGACTATTACAAACGAAGTTTCGGGCATTACCGATTGTATCGTCAGCATTCAGGTCGAGATACTTTTATTCATTCTCATTGGGACACCGATCGCGATCGAGCTATTCTTCGTGAAAAGTTAACCGAATTGCAATACAACGTCATGGTGCACGGAGAGATGGAGCCTCCTTTTGAAAATGCTTTTTGGAATCAACAAACAGAAGGAGTCTATGTCGATGTGCTCAGCGGAGATGTGTTGTTCCATTCAGAGGATCAATACGATGCCGGAGATGGCTGGTGCGCGTTTTCCAAACCTTACGATGATCATTTGGTCAAACGTCAGGGCGTGGTAGTCGATAATGAAGTCCGTACAGCTCTGGTAAGCCGTCTAACAGGGATACGGCTTGGGTATTTGCTGCATGACGGTTCCGGAGAAGAACATCTGCATTATCGCGTGAATTCGGCGGCGCTTCGTTTTATCCCGAGCGAGCCTGAACCTATATAATCCCTAAATCTAGATCAAAAAAGACGTGGTTTTACGTATAGAAGTCAAATTTAGGGTTACGAACCTGCTGATAAAAGCGTTATAATTGATCTGACTTTTCGATATTAGAAACGCTGGGGGAATTTGATGAAAAAAGGAAAAATGTTTTATAAAACGTTTATTCCGATTCTTTTGTTGGGCGTCGCTTTGGCGGTTAGTTTTGGGATCTATACGTATATTCAGACGGTTCGCTCCGTGATCGGCAGCGTTGCGGAAGAAAAGCAAAATTCAATCACGCAAGTTAAAAATAATTTGGAACAAAAAATACGCACAATTGAATACGCTTTCAATACATATAGCACGACACGATCTTTTGATCAGGTAGTCGATAATCCGATTACCGAACGTGATTTTGCGGCTTACCGCGAAGTCAATACACAATTGAATTATATTGCCACAATGGGGCTCGACGGCGCCGAATATACATTGATTAGTTTAAAACAAGATTGGAAAATCGCGAAAGGCACTTTGTCGCAGATTGATGATCAAGAGAAAGAGCAATTATTCCAACAATACATTCAAAATCGGGAAAAAGGATTGTTTTGGATCAAAACAGATCAAGGGATACGATTTGTAAATACATTGCCTGCTTTTTCTCCAACGAAAGAAGCGATTGCTTTATCCGATATTTCAGAAGCTACGCTCGATCGTACGCTGCGTAGCGACAGTGATGCGCGAGTTTTTATTCTGAACAAGCAAGGTGATCTGATGTACGATACGCAGTCAAATTCACCATTGGATACGGCTCAGCGCTCCTATCTCACACAAACGACAACAGAAGGCGAACTGCGTGGCAGAATCAATTGGAATCCGACTGATAGCGGTGCAAGCGAGCTGATCTATTCACGTTCCAACTACAATAACTGGACGTATTTTACCGTACTTGATCAAAAAGAAGTCGCAGGCGCGTTAAAAACGACGAGATACGGATTGATCGGTATGGAGCTGATTTTGATTTTGCTGATTGCTATTGTTTCTTATCTGATCGCGGCTCGTTTTACCAAACCTATTTATCAGATTACGAATAGTCTTTCGGGAAATTCGTCTTCTCCGCATCCCAACGAAGTCGATTGGATATTGTCTTCAATCAATCGTTTGCTTAGCGAAAAACAAAGTTTGGAGACGTTAGTTGAAGCCCAGCAGCCTCAATTGGAGACGCAATTCGTATTGAATCTGTTCCGAAGCCGAATTTCAGCGCATGAATTGGAACCTCAGCTTCGGCGGATCGGTTATGAACACCGCTCTTCGCGAAGTTATATGACGATGCTTGTCCAGCTTGATAACTTTGGCAAGCGCAATACACCGGATCGGGATGTGCTGTTACTTGCTGTGAACAAAATCGCCGAAGAGTTGATTCCTGTTCACCATCGGATGTTGCCTGTGATTTTGAACGATGACACGCAAGCGACTATTCTAATGTTTGACGACTACAATGAACAAGACATTCAACGTCAGACATTGGAATATGCGAAGCAGATCATCCGTGCGGTCAAAGATTATCTGAAGCTGTCGGTGAGTGTAGGGATCAGTCGTGCTTACGATGATTTATTGCAAAGCCGAGCGGCGTGCGAAATGAGTAAGCAAGCTCTTCATCAGCGCTTGAATTTAGGTAAAGAATCGATCATCTTCTACGAAGATATTGAAAGTATGCTTGCCGGTTCTGTGCTGCAATATCCGGTACAATTGGAATCCAAGTTATTCGATGCCATTCGGTTAGGGGACGAAGAACAAGTCTCGGCGGCGCTTTATCCGCTTTTGGCGGAATTTATGAAGCAAAGCCGCAATTCGATGAATCTTGAAGTCATGCTGATTCGTTTGGTGAATAACTTGATTCAATTGGAACAATTGTTAGGCATTGAAGTGCTGCTCACTCGGGATCATCATGCGCTGTATCATCGTTTGCTCCGTATCCGAAATCCGGAAGAAGTCGAACGGGTTTTGGTGGAGCAAGTCATTTTCCCGATGGTACGGAGTGTAGCCAAAAAGACAAGCGAACAATTTAGCAGCTTGTCGCAGACAATTGCGGATATTGTTCAAGAAGAATATGACCGCGAATTGTCTTTGGAGATGATCGGAGAACGTCTGCATTATAATCCGAACTATCTCAGCAGCATTTTCAAAAAACAATTCGGCATTACATTTAGCGACTATTTGATGAGCTACCGGCTCGATATGGCGAAAACCTGGTTGATCGAGACCGACCAGACCGTCAAAGAAATCGCAGAACGCCTGCAATACCATAATCCGCAAAACTTTATTCGTTCGTTCCGTAAAAAAGAGCAAGTCACGCCGGGCATGTATCGAAAGCTTCGGCAACCGATGTAAGTCTTCTACTCTGTACAAAAGAAAAGCCCCGCGCTCCTGTGATCACACAGAAGAACGGGGTTTTTGCAACTTAGCCTTTGACCGCGCCGAGTAAAGCACCTTTGGTGAAATGCTTTTGCACAAAAGGATAGGCGACCAACATTGGAACTGTCGCGACGACGATAACTGCCATCTTGATCGTTTGCGCAGGCGGGATGACATCGACGGAGGTTCCTTCGGCTTGCATGCCGCTGGATACAATTACGATCTGTCGGAGTAATACTTGGATCGGCCATTTTGCCGAGTCTGTTAAGTACAAAATAGCGGTCATATACGTATTCCAATACGTGACGGCATAAAATAAAGAAATCGTAGCAATCGAAGGTAAAGCGAGCGGCAGCATAATTTTGAAAAAGATACCGAAGTCGTTGCTGCCGTCGATCTTTGCCGATTCTTCCAGTTCATCCGGCAGTGCTTGGAAAAAGTTCCGCATAATGATGAGGTTAAACGCGTTGACCGCGACAGGCAGAATCAAAGACCAGTACGAATCGATCAGACCTACCCCTTTGACCACAAGGAAAGTAGGAATCATGCCGCCGCTAAACAAAATAGAGAAGACGACAATAAAGTTGATAAAGTTACGTCCTCGTAAATACTTGCGCGACAATCCATAAGCCATCAGAGCAGTCATTGCCATACTGACAGCTGTACCGATGACCGTGACGCCGATCGAAACGCCTAATCCTTTAAAAATGGTCGGGGTCGATAAAATGTACCGATAAGCATCTAACGAAAAGGTCGTCGGAAACAAAATGAATTTTTTCGATAAGACTTCTTGCGTCGAAGCGAACGAACTTGCGATTACATTAAGAAAAGGAACCAAGCAGATCAGAGCAATCAGAATCAAAGCCGTGTAATTAAAGAAGTTAAAAAGGTGGCTGCCAAGCGACTGTTTGCGTTTAGAAGATGAATGATGCTCCATAGATTGAACCTCCTCATGAACTGGAATACCTATCTCAACGATACCAGTGAGGCTGTATTCCGTATATAATCCGCGCCTAAGAGAAAGGGTTGCATTCGGCTCTTTTCCGGTATAATCATCAGCTCTTATGATGATCATTATAAGCGTTCGCTTCAGAAAGAAAGGCGCAACCACAAGCTTTTGTAAGCGTTATCATTTGAAGATTATATACGGAATGTGAGGCTGAGTTTAAGCTGAGGAAGCAATCGGAATTCAAAACGAAAGTGAGGTCGGTTAACGATGGCGAAGCCGGTGAGCGTGTCCGATGCGTCCCTGCTGAAGCTTGATCGTCAAAAGGTGCGTAAGCGCGGATTCAATATTCGCAAGCATATGCTGCTGTACTTGATGATCCTGCCAGGTTTTCTTTATTTCGTGGTATTCAAGTATTTTCCGATGGGTGGACTCATCATTGCGTTTCAGGACTATCAACCGTATCGAGGAATCATGGGAAGTGAATGGGTCGGCTTCAAACATTTTATTCGGCTATTTACGGAACCTACCTTCTTTATGTTGTTACGTAACACATTGGTTTTATTCGCGCTCAACATTATTTTCTTTTTCCCGTTACCGATCATTTTGGCTCTGATGCTCAATGAAGTCCGGCACAAGTTTTTCAAAAATTCGATTCAGACGATCATCTATATCCCGCATTTTATGTCTTGGGTGATTATTGTGTCGATTACCTATGTGTTTCTGACCGTGGACGGCGGGGTTGTCAATGAACTGCTTGCGGCGGTCGGGCTTCCAAAAATTAGCTTTTTAACCTCGTCGGAATGGCTACGAACCGTCTATATCGGACAGATTATATGGAAAGAACTCGGCTGGTCGACCATCATTTACTTAGCGGCGATTACAGTTGTGGATACGCAGCTTTATGAAGCCGCCGAAATGGACGGAGCGAATCGATTACGTAAGACTTGGCACGTCACGCTTCCGGCGATCCGCCCTGTCATTATCACATTACTTATTCTCAAAATCGGCAGTACGCTGGATCTAGGCTTTGAACATATGTATCTATTATTGAATTCGCTCAACCGCGAAGTAGCAGAGATTTTCGATACGTACATCTACACAGCAGGGCTTCGAAACGGTCAGCTTAGTTACAGTACAACCGTTGGATTGTTCAAAGGCGTAGTTGGATTGATTCTCGTCATGTTGTCCAACCGTCTTGCGAAAAAGATGGGAGAAGACGGCGTTTATTGATGTCCTATTGTTCATTCTTATTGAATCCTATTTCCTAAAAAGAAGGGGTAATTCCTATGAAAAACGTAGCCAAAAAAGTTCGTACAACGGGTGCTCTGCTGCTGTGTACCACGATTGCTTTATTGACGGCATGCGGAGGCGGAGCAAATCAAGCCGCGTCGAATCAACCTTATGACGAAAATGCGAAAGCCAACATCAGCTGGTTGAACATCCTGCATACCGCTTCGCCGCCGACCGATACCATTTTGAATAAACTCGAAGAAAAAACGAATGCCGATATCGAGTTTTCTTGGATTCCCGATGCTTCCAAAGAAGAACGGATCAATACGTCATTGGCTTCCGATTCGCTAGCCGATATTGTAACACTGACGATGCTGGACAATTCTTCGGTACGTAATTCGCTAAAATCCGGGCTGTTTTGGGATGTAGGGCCTTACTTAAATGAATATCCGAACCTTGCGAAAATCACGGAAGATACACGCCGCTCGGCTTCGATTGGCGGGACACTATACGGGATTCCTTTCCAAAAAGATTTGGCGAGAAATGGCGTGACGATCCGCAAAGATTGGTTGGATAAGCTGGGTTTGGAAACGCCGCGCACAACTGAAGAATTAATGGAAGTGGCAAAAGCTTTCACCGAAAATGATCCAGACGGCAACGGCAAGAAGGACACGACAGGGTTTGTCGATCGCAGCGATCTGATCTATGGAGCGTTCAAAACACTCAGTTCTTACTTCGGAACGCCCAATGTCTGGGAAGTGAGCGAAGACGGCAAAATGACTCCTGAATTTATGACGCAAGGTTACATGGATACGATGGATTACATGAAAGAGCTGTATCAAGGCGGGTATATCAACCAAGACTTCGCCGTGACGGCAAAAACCGATCAACAGCAAAAGTTCGCACAAGGACGCGCAGGCATCTATGTAGGCGCATTATTTGATAGTAAAAACTTATTGAATATGGCAAAAGGTCTGCAAGACGGAATGGAACTTGTACTGGTAAACGATATTACGTCTACAGGCAATGAAAGCGATCGGGCGATTTGGGCAGCAAACAACGGCATCGGCGGCTTGCTTTCGTTCCCAAGATCGGAAGTAAAAGACGAAGCGGAATTGAAACGCGTACTCAAATTCGTGAACGATTTGCTAGACGAAGAGTCGTATGCGCTGATGACTTACGGGATTGAAGGAACTCATTATACGGTAGACGATCAAGACGCAGCGACAATTACGAATAGTGATTTGTGGCAACAAGAAGTTCAACCGTTTGCTTCTAGCCGTCCGAAAGAAAGCGGGTACAAGATTCATGACGCTGATCCACTCAAAAAAGAATCGGACAAACTGATTGCTGAAAATGCGAAGTATGCTGTGTTGAATCCCGCTTATGCGCTGGAATCGGAGACTTTCAGCACACAAGGTTCGGAACTGCAAAAAACGATCACGGACGCCACGTACAAATACATTTTGGGTGAAATCGATCAAGATGGTTTTGAAGCTGCGGTAGAAAGTTGGAAAAAAGCCGGAGGCAGCAATATGATTTCTGAATACGAAGCCGCTTACCAAGAAACCCAATCTTAAGGAAAGGAGCTTTTTATGAATAATACAACGTTGCAAAAGCAGTCTTGGGCGATCCAAACAGCCGAAACGATCATGGAACGTCATCCGATTCTTCATGCAGGCCCGATCTATAAAGGCAAATGGTCTTACGATCACGGCGTCATTCTTAAAGGATTCGAAGCACTATGGCGTCATACCGGCGACGAGCGATATTTTCGATATATCCAGCAACAAATGGACGATTTTGTGCAAGAAGAGGGTCAGATTCGAGGATATCGTCTGGATGAGTACAATATCGACCATATCAATAACGGCAAATTGCTGTTTGTTTTGCACCGGGAAACCGGGCAAAACAAATATCGGCTCGCTGCGGATCTATTGCGAGAACAATTAAGGCAGCATCCTCGAACATCGGAAGGCGCCTTCTGGCATAAAGAAATTTATCCGTATCAGATTTGGCTGGATGGACTGTATATGGGTGCGCCTTTCTATCTGCAATACCAGATCGAATACGCTGGGGCAGAAGGGCTCGAAGATATTACGAAACAATTTTTGATCTGCGAAAAGCATACAAAAGATCCGAAAACCGGGCTGCTCTACCACGCATGGGATGAAAAAAAAGTCCAACCGTGGTGTGATCCACAAACCGGGCTTTCTCCGAGCTTTTGGGGACGTTCGCTCGGTTGGTTCGTGATGGCGCTTGTCGATGTGCTTGAGCAGTTGCCTATGGAACAGCCTGATCGACCGGAACTTGAACGGATGCTAAACGATACGTTGACGGCGCTTCGCCGTTATCAGGATCAAGCATCCGGCGTCTGGTACCAGGTCGTCGATCAAGGCAGTCGCAAAGGCAATTATTTAGAAGCTTCGGCGACTTCGATGATTACGTATGCGATCGCAAAAGGACTTCGGCTGGGCGTGTTAGATCAGACTTGGCGAACAACCTTGGATCAGGCATTTACCGGGTTGGTTCAAGAATTTGTGCTCAAGACCAAAGAAGGTTGGGTGAATCTGAACAAAAATTGTCAGGTTGCCGGATTAGGCGGAGCCGATCAACGCGATGGAACATTTGCGTATTATATGAGCGAGCCGATTATCGCGAATGATCCCAAAGGCGTAGGCGCCTTTTTGCAAGCTTGCGTTGAATACGAGTCGATGTCAGAAAGGAGCTGAATTTCTTGCCGATCTGGGTCGGTAAAGAATCATTTTGCGACTATGCCACAATCGGAGAAGCGGTAGAAGTATTAGAGCGACAGAATCCCATAGTACCGGAAACGCTATACATTTGCTCCGGGACTTACGCCGAACAGATTCAGATCCATCGCTCTTATCTTCGGATCATCGGAATCGGACAGGTGAGACTTACAATGAATCGATACGCCAGAGAAAAAGCAGATGATGGTTCAGAGATCGGCACATTTGCCACGCCTACGTTATTTCTCGGTGGTAGTCGTTTGGTTGTGGAGAATGTAACGATAGCGAATACGGCAGGGCAAGGGGAACATGTGGGTCAAGCGATCGCGCTCAGCGCTTATTGCGATCTTGCTGTTTTTCGCTCTTGTACGTTTACCGGATTTCAAGACACGTTATTTACAGGTCCATTGCCGCCTTCGACGAAGAAAGGTCGACCTTTTACCGGAATTAAGGCAACGCATCCTCATCAACAATATCGACAACTGTATCTGCATTGCCGAATTGAAGGAACCGTCGATTATATTTTTGGTGGAGCGAACGCTTATTTCGAAGGTTGCGAACTTCATAGTTTGGCTCGTACAGGGGAAGAGACAGTCGGCTATATGACCGCTGCTTCTACTCCGCAATCACAATCGTTTGGCTATATCTTTCGAGATTGTCTACTCACCGCGTGTTCGGACGTTGCTCCGGCTTCTGTTTATTTGGGCCGTCCGTGGCGAGAATATGCTCAGACCGTATTTATCAATTGCAAAAGGGGCAAACATATTCATCCGGCTGGTTGGCACAATTGGGGAAAAGATGCTGCTGAACAAACGGTCGATTACCGGGAGTATGACGAAAGTGCACGACATTATGCCTTTGAACGAGCGGCTTGGACGATCTGCGAATCGTTAGCCGATTATTCTTTATGGGAGAAAGAGTCGATTTTCGCAGACCTTCCTTTTTGGTGAAAAATCATATACCGTTTCGCTAATCGTCGACAGCTTTTTACGAAGCAAATCGATGAGGCGAAGCGGTCTTTTTTATAAAAAAGATCGATGTCGCAATATTGAAGTTTTAATGTCTTTAAAATGAATAGAAAAAAGAAACCGAAAGCGTTTTTGGAATCATCTGAAAACAAATTATCCAAAAAAAATAAAGCGTTTTCCGTTTTTTATAGCTCTAAAATTCAAAATCCTTCAAAATCGTCGAATAAACGAGAATTAGAGATCATTTGGTATCCATACTCTCGCTAGGTTCACCAATCGAATGTAGAGCCGCTTCCTTGACGAAATACGCTTTTTTACTCGCTTTGCCGGGATAAAGACATGGTGATAAACTGCATTATGCTTAAGCATTGAACCCGTACACGGAAATTGGGGAATCGATCTATAATCGACCCCGAAAACGAGGAGGAAACACATGAACGTTCTCAGGCGACTGCAAGACTATTATTGGGAGAAAAAGAGCTATATGTTCGTTTCGATTCTTTTTCTGGCCATCGCCACGGCATTAGGTCTGGTTTACCCGAAACTGCTTCAAGTCTTGATTGATGATGTCATTACACCGCGTAACTTTACTCTTGTTCCTCAACTGGCTTTGGCGGTAGTGGGTGTTGTGACGCTCAAAGCGATCATGCAATTTTTGCATGGATTTTTCGGCGCGCGTCTCGGTAACTTTTTGGCGTACCGACTGCGTAACGCTTGTTACGAAAAACTTCAATCCCTGTCTTTCCGCTATTACGATACCGCTAGAACGGGCGATTTGATGTCCCGGTTGACCGGCGACCTTGAAGCGATTCGTTTGTTTATCGGTTTCGGCTTCGCACAAATCCTCAATCTGTTTCTTATGGTCGGTTTTGGGGCAGCGATGATGCTCTCGATCAACTGGCAATTGACTCTTTTCACTCTGATTACGATTCCGCCTTTGGTTGCGGTAGCTTTACGTTTTGAATCTCGGATTCATCCGGCTTTCCAGGAAATGCGGCTGGCGCTTAGTTCGCTTACAACAGCTGTTCAAGAAAATGTGACGGGCGTACGTACGGTCAAAGCTTTTGCGCGGGAACCGCACGAAGTCGGCAAATTCTCGCTCCGCAATGATCGCTACAAAACGAATCAACTTCATGCTTCCGGATTATGGAGCCGTTATTTCCCGGTGATGGAGCTACTCGCTTCGACATGTGCTGTTCTTCTGCTTGGCGTCGGCGGTACGATGGTAATTCGCGGGACGTTGACAATCGGTGAATTGGTCGCCTTTTTCAGTCTGATCTGGTACATTATCGGACCGATGTGGGGACTTGGTTTCCATATTAACAACTACACGCAATCCGAAGCTTCCGGCGAGCGTGTCTTACAGATTTTAAATCAACAAATCGAAGTGCGTAATGATCAAGATGCGATTGCGTTAGATCCAGCGAAAACAAACGGTCATGTCACGTTTAACAAAGTCGGATTCGCTTACGGAAATAAATTGCGAGCCGTGCACAATATTAGTTTTGATGCTCCAGCCGGCAAAGTCATCGGACTACTCGGCGGGACAGGAGCAGGTAAGTCGACGATTATTCAATTGTTGATGCGTGCTTATGATGTAACGGAAGGTTCAATTACATTCGACGGAACCGATATCCGCAAGCTTCGCGTCGAAGATTTGCGAAATCAGATTGCAACCGTGTTCCAAGAAACATTTTTATTCTCTTCTACCATTAAAGGCAATATCGGCTATGGCATCGGAGACGTTCCGATCGAAGAGATCATTCGCGTTGCTAAATTAGCCAAAGCCCACGATTTCATTATGGAGATGAAAGACGGCTACGATACCGTTGTTGGCGAACGAGGTATGGGATTGTCGGGCGGGCAAAAGCAACGGATCGCGATTGCGCGTGCACTGCTCAAAAATCCGAAAATACTGATTCTCGACGATGCGACAAGCGCAGTCGATATGGAGACGGAGCATGAGATTCAAGCCGGTTTCCAAGAAGTGATGAAAGGACGGACGACTTTTATCATTGCGCACCGGATTTCTTCTTTGCGTCATGCGGATGAAATTCTTGTGATGAATGAAGGGCGTATCGTGCAGCGAGGACGACATGAAGAATTGATTGCACAGCCTGGTCCTTACCAGGAAGTGTACGAAATTCAATATGCCGATCATATTGCGCAGCAGCAAGAGCAACAAGAAGGAGGGGATCGACTGTGAGTACCCAAAGCGAAAAGTTTAATCCTAAGCTTGGCAAAAACGTGCAAAGCGATCCCAACCGAGGACGTTTCGTATACAAAGACGACGACGAGATCGACAAAGCCTTTAACTGGAAACAATTTGGCCGATTATTTTCGTATATGCGTCCTTACGCGAAACAGATGCTGCCGCTTATCATTCTCATGACGATTTTGGGAACCGTTACGAAGCTTGCTGTTCCTTATTTGACAGGTGTGCTGGCGATCGATCATGCGATCAAGCCGGGGAATCTGCCGTTGCTCTATACCGTTACAGCATCGGTGCTGGGGTTGTACCTGGTTCAATGGATTGCGAACGTTTTTCGGATCAAGTATACGAATTTGATTGGACAACGCGTGATCTATGATATTCGTTCTTCTTTATTCACACATATTCAGAAGCTTTCGTTTAACTTTTTTGACAAACGTCCGGCAGGTTCGGTGTTGGTGCGTGTCACGAATGATGTCAATTCCTTGCAAGATTTGTTTACGAACGGTGCAGTCAATGCGATGATCGATTGCGTTCAGTTGGCGGGCATTATGATTATTTTACTGTTGATCAACTGGAAACTGGGACTTGCGGTTATGATTACAGTTCCAATCATGTTCTTTATTTCGACCAAGCTGCGCCAAAAAATTCGGCTAGCTTGGCAAGATGTTCGCGTGAAAAATTCTCGGATTAATTCACATTTGAACGAAGCGATTCAAGGCATCCGAGTGACACAAGCATATACGCAAGAAAAAGAAAACATGAAATTTTTCGATGGAATGAACACCGATAGCCGAAAATCGTGGAACCGTGCTTCGACGATGAACCAAGGTTTTGGTCCATTGATCGAAATTACAGGCGGGGTCGGCTCTATGATCTTGTTCTGGTATGGCGCATTTTTGATTCAACAAGGCGAAGTTACGATAGGGCTCCTTGTCACCTTTGCCAACTATGTCGGTAACTTCTGGGACCCGATTAACCGTCTGGGTCAGATGTATAACCAACTTCTGGTTGCGATGGCGTCGTCCGAACGGATATTTGAATTTTTGGATGAAAAGCCGAGTATTGACGATAAGCCAAATGCACAGACATTGCCGAAAATTCGCGGTGATGTGAAGTTGGAGAAAGTCGTTTTCGAATATGAGCCAGGTCGTCAAGCGCTCAAAGGTATTGATATCGAAGCACAAGCCGGGCAATCGATCGCTTTGGTCGGTCATACCGGTTCGGGTAAATCGACGATCATCAATCTGCTCAGTCGCTTTTACGATGTTACAGATGGTTCGGTTAAGATCGACGGAATCGACGTAAGAGATGCCAAACTTGAAAGCTTGCGTGCCCAAATCGGAATCGTGTTGCAAGATACGTTTATTTTCTCGGGAACCATTCGCGAAAATATCCGTTTCGGCAGATTAGATGCGACTGACGAAGAAATCGAAGCGGTTACCAAAGCGGTCAAAGCCCATGAATTTATCGAAGCGTTGCCTGCCGGTTACGATACCGAAGTCGAAGAACGCGGTAACGCGCTTTCGATGGGGCAGCGGCAATTGTTATCATTCGCACGGGCACTACTTGCTGATCCGCGTATTCTGATCTTGGATGAAGCGACTGCAAGTATCGATACCGAGACCGAGCTGAGAATTCAAGAAGCGCTGAAAGTGCTGCTTGAAGGACGGACTTCGTTTATCGTTGCCCACCGTCTATCCACCATTCGCCATGCGGACAAAATCATCGTGCTCGATCACGGCGAGATCAAAGAACAAGGCACGCATGCCGAGTTGATCAGACACGGGGGTATCTATAACGGACTGGTTGAAGCTCAATTCCGTTTCCTGTAATGGCTAAAAATCGATTTTAAAAAATAGCTGAACTCGCGAAAAAGAACGTTACATTTCTCCGACAATTTTCGCGAGTTTTCGCTATTTTTTCATAAAAATTTGGGTATCCGGGGTTGCAATTCGGAGTTTGAGCAGACAAAATAGAGATAGACACACCAAAAAGCGTAGGAGTTGGTCAAACGATGTGGGGGGCTCCATTATCCGTAGACGCGAAGAAAATAATGCTTCTCGGAAGCGGTGAACTGGGCAAGGAAGTCGTCATCGAAGCGCAACGTTTGGGTATCGAATGTATTGCGGTTGATCGCTACGAAGGTGCGCCTGCCATGCAGGTCGCTCATCGCAGTCATGTGATCGATATGTTGGATGCCGAAGCGCTTCGAACTTTGATTTTGTCGGAACAACCAGACTTTATCGTACCGGAGATTGAAGCGATTGCGACACATATGCTAGAGAAGTTGGAGCAAGAAGGATTCCGTGTCATTCCGACGGCAACCGCTGCTAGATTGACGATGGATCGCGAAGGAATTCGGCGTTTGGCTGCGGAGAAGTTAGAATTGCCGACAGCTGCTTATCGTTTTGCGAACACCTTGGATGAGTTGAAAGAAGCTGTGGCTGAGTTAGGTACGCCTTGCGTGATTAAGCCGCTTATGAGCTCGTCCGGCAAAGGTCAAAGCGTACTTAAAACGCCGGAAGATGCCGAAAAGTGTTGGCAATTCGCTCTGGAAGGGGCAAGAGCGAAAAATAACACTCGAATCATTGTCGAAGCGTTTGTTCCTTTTGAAAGCGAAATTACGTTGTTGACCGTGCGAAGCGTGTCTGGAACGTCTTTTTGTCCGCCTATCGGGCATATTCAAAAAGACGGGGATTACGTTGAATCGTGGCAGCCGCATCCGATGGATGCAGCCAAACTTGAGCAAGCTCAAAAAATCGCCAAAACAATTACCGACGAACTCGGCGGTTATGGATTGTTTGGCGTTGAATTATTTTTGACATCAGACGGCGTCGTGTTCAGCGAAGTTTCTCCGCGTCCGCACGATACGGGTATGGTGACGATGGTTACGCAAGATTTATCGGAGTTTGCTTTACATGTTCGAGCGATTCTTGGACTTCCGGTTAGCGGCGCTGAGCTTCTGACACCGGGAGCTTCAGCGACGCTAAAAGCGACTAGAACAAGCAAAAATTTCAAAGTCGGCGGTCTGACGGAAGCCTTGAGTGTCCCGCGTACGCAGGTTCGGATATTTGGTAAACCGAATAGTAGTCCGGGACGTAGAATGGCCGTTGCGCTTAGCGCAGCGGAAGATGTGGAAACTGCGCGCAGTCGTGCCTGTGAAGCGGCCGGTCTGCTAAAAGAGGAGTATTCGGATGACAACTAACGTATTGGAAAAAACAGCGGACTTACGCACAGCTTCTTGCAGCGATGCGATGGTGCTGACCGAATTAATGCGGAAACTTTCTTATCCTACAACGCCTAGTGTAATGAAAGAACAATTGGAGTCGCGTGAGCACAATCCGAACTATCAGACTTATTTGGCAGAGCAAGACGGCAAAGCTGTAGGCATGATCGCACTTTACATTATTCCTCAGCGCGGAAGAGAAGAACGAATGGCACAAATCGCGGGACTGATCGTTAACGAAGATTGCCGCGGATACGGAATCGGTCGTTTGCTTGTCGAACAAGCGGAAGCTTGGGCAGTTGAATCCGGCTGTAGAGTTCTATTTTTGACCGGTATGAACCGTGAAGATCGTCTGGGCGCGCATGAGTTCTACGAACGTGTCGGCTTTGAGAAATTCGGGTACAAATTTATTAAGTCTTTACCTCAATAGATCTATTTAAATGGCATATGTCCGAAAGGTTCCGTTTTTTATAAGCGGAACCTTTTTGTTCACGGGCAAATTAAATCTTAAATCAATATGGAGGAGGAACGACGATGAACCTATTCCAAAGCAACTTTACAGAACGTAAGCAGCAACCTATACGCAAAAGTTCGGTACAATGGAAAAAGAAAGTCGGTACGTTTGCTTTAGCTTCCATACTAGCAGTAGGAGGAGTCTACAGTGTAGCTCCTACGGATCATTCTTATGCACAGACCTCTTACGAAGCCGCTTATGCCAAAGTGACGACAGACAAATCGAAGTTTACCGCAAAAGTTGTGTATTTAGTTAATTCGGAGCGGCGAAAAGCGGGGTTGAAGCCTTTAAATATCCATGCGGCTACTGCCAAAGCTTCGCGCTTAAAAGCGATCGATATGTCGAAAAAGAATTATTTTGATCATACCTCGCCGACTTATGGTTCTCCATTTAATTTGTTAAAGTTACAAAAGGTTTCGTATCGAACCGCGGGTGAAAATATTGCTCAAGGACAACGTTCACCGGAGAAAGTGATGCAGGATTGGATGAATAGCGAAGGGCACCGCAAAAACATTTTGAATCCGAACTTTACTTCTATTGGTGTGGCGTATTATAACGGCTATTGGGTGCAGTTGTTTATCGGATAAACGAAAAGAGAGTCAGCAGCTATTGTTTCAAAGAACCCCGACCTGTAATAGGTTGGGGTTCTTCATTGAAGAAAGTGCGACGTTTCATCCTAAATTCAGACCTAGTATTTGCAAAAGAGATAGTTTGCACTTATGGTAAAACATAAATGATACGCTCGACAGCTGTCTTGATAAGGAGGAACCGAATGAACTCGTGGAAATGGATCTGGCGAACGACTGCCATTTTTTCCGTTATCGCTGCTCTTTTGCTCATGATTGGTTTTGGATATGGAATTCGTAAACTGATGTTTCCTACACCTAGTCTCGTTAGTGCAGAAAGTGTCTCTCCTGCGCCGCTTACTGAACGTGCTCCTTCGACTGAAGAAGACCGTGATCGAATTGTCGCAATTGGCGATTCTTTGGCAAAAGGAACAGGGGATCTGACAGGGCAAGGATTTGCCCGGCGTAGTGCAGCATTGCTTGAACAAGATGGAAATCGAGACGTCCAATTTTTGAACAACCTTGGAATTAACGGAATGACCACGACGGAGCTGTTAGAAGAATTGAAGCAACCTGGAGTTCGCTATGTATTAAAAGAAGCGAATCTTATTTTGCTGTCGATTGGCGCGAACGACCTTTTTCAAGGAGGTGCCGCGCTACAGACTTCCGGAGGCTCACCGAATACCGCTACTTGGAATAAAGTATTACCCGAAGCCGCAAACCGGTTAGGTCAAGTGCTGGATGAATTAAGAGAGATCAATCCTTCCGCACGTATCGTATACATTGGATTGTATAATCCATTTGGCGATATTCCGTCATTGCGTCAAGAAGCGAATCAAGGCGTTACGACATGGAATACTACTATAGCTGCACGCCTGCTTACGGACGATCAGATGTTTTTCACTCCGACTTTTGATTTATTTCAACGTGATCCTGTTGCTTACTTGTCTTCTGACCATTTTCATCCAAATTCAGCCGGATATGAACGGATTGCCGAGCGAATCGTTCAAGCACTCCGTTAAAAGACGATCTAGAGTGGAAGAAAGGATGAACTTCATATGCAGCAACCGACCGATGAATATGTAATGCGTGTGCGAGATTTGAATAAAAAAATCAAACGCAAAACGATTATTCACAGTATCAGTTTCGATATTAGACCGGGCGAGATTTTTGGTTTTCTGGGACCCAACGGTGCAGGCAAAACGACAACGATTCGGATGCTTGTTGGGCTAATTAAGCCAACTTCAGGTCATGTCGAGATCTGCGGGTACGATGTGCAAAAACAGCCGGAAGAAGCGCTGAAATATGTAGGATCGATCGTCGAAAATCCAGAGATGTATCCGTATTTGACTGGATGGGAAAACTTGATGCACTTTGCCCGGATGCAAGAAGGAATCGATGAAGCCCGGATTCGGGAAGTAACCCAGCTCGTTCATTTGGGTGGACGTATTCATGAAAAAGTCAGTACGTATTCACTCGGGATGCGCCAGCGTCTAGGGATCGCTCAAGCGCTATTGGCACGTCCAAAAGTATTGATCCTGGATGAACCTACGAATGGTCTTGATCCGAAAGGCATCAAAGAAATGCGTGCTTTTATTCGCGAATTGGCTGCGGCTGGATTAGCTGTTTTTGTATCGAGTCATTTGCTAAGCGAAATTCAATTGCTGTGTGACCGGGTTGCGATTATCGGAGGCGGAAGAGAGCTTGCCGTTGGATCCGTCGATGAATTGATGGGCGCTGCGACAGATATGGTGATATGGGACGCCGAGCCGAAATCGATAGCGCTGCGTGTGCTACGCTCAGACCCTGCCATTACGATTCTGGATGAAGAAGAGACCGATACTTTGGAAGATACGGCAGCAGCGCTATTAAATGAACGTAGCATTGTTACGAAGACGCCGGAAGATCGGATCGCGGACACGCTAAACCGTATGGTAAGCGAAGGTGTATCTGTCCGTGGAATTCACCGTGTAGCGCCTACGTTAGAACGTCTATTTTTGGAAATGACGGAAGGAGAGGGCATCGAGTGAAACGCTTTTGGGCTATGGTACAAAACGAAGTCGTGAAGATTATCAAAAAAAAGCGTTTTTATATCGTCTTGTTGATTCTAGCTATACTCGTCCCGATCTTCAGTTATGCGCAGATGCGGCAATCGCTGGAGCGTCAAGAAAGTTACGGTAGCGATTGGCGATTGGAAGTGCAACAAGCGATTACCGATAATCAAAATTCGCTGAGCAGCGACCGAGTGCCGCAAGAGTGGAAAGTATATCGGCAAATCTATATTCAACAAATGCAGTATTACCTCGATCATGACGTAAATCCAAACGAACCCGGTGGTGTTACGTTCACTCGCGAATTTATTAATAACTCTGCGACTTTGTTTATTCCGCTTATGATTTTAACGATCGCTTCCGACCTGGTTTCATCTGAACGAACCGGCGGCACCATAAAAATGTTGTTGACAAGACCGGTACGACGCTGGAAAGTGTTATTGAGCAAGCTAACGGCTTTATTGATGTTCGTCTCGCTGATCGTCGTCAGTGCGTATCTGGTCTGTTATCTGATTTCCGGTGTGTTTTTCGGTTATTCCGGATGGAGTATTCCGATCTTTACCGGATTTGTACTGAACGGTTCAGATGTCGATCTGACTTATGTTCAAGCGACGCCGCAATGGCAATATTTATTGATCCAAGCTGGACTCGTCTGGTTTGTAGGCATTGTTGTCGCTTTACTTGCTTTTATGGTATCCGTATTGATTCGAAGTACGGCAGCGAGTATCGTTGTGATGATGGCTACGCTTATTTCGGGGTCGATCTTGGTCAATATGGCTTCATCATGGACAAGCGCCAAATATTTATTCATGGTGAATTTGGGATTGACTGATTATTTGGCTGGAAACCCTGCGCCTATTGACGGGATGACGTTGGGATTTTCGATTGCTGTACTTGCCGCTTGGGGAGCGGTATCGATATTCGTCTCTTTTTTCGTATTTATCAAAAGAGATGTTTTGACTTAAATTCAGCTTTGACTTAGAATGAAAAGACCAAAAATGAAAACACTTGTTTGCCTTTTTGTTCAAGAAGCAAGAACGAACAAAAAGCGAGTGCAGAGAAAGAAAGAGGGAGAAATCATGGCGGAACAGATCGAATCGGCAGAACAGACGACGGCGCCGCAGGTCGTTCAGGGGTACGATGCGGACGATATACAGGTATTAGAAGGCCTTGTCGCTGTTCGCAAACGACCTGGTATGTATATCGGGAGTACGAGTTCTTCGGGTCTGCACCATCTGGTATGGGAAATCGTCGACAACGCGGTCGATGAGCATTTGGCAAAATATTGCGACCGGATCGACGTTACTTTAAATAAAGACGGTTCGGTTACCGTTCGAGATAATGGACGAGGCATTCCGACCGGTATGCACAAAAGTGGCGTTCCAACGCCGCAAGTCGTATACACCGTGTTGCACGCAGGAGGCAAATTTGGCGGCGGCGGATACAAAAAGTCCGGGGGTCTACACGGGGTAGGCGCATCGGTCACGAACGCATTGTCGGAATGGTTGGAAGTCGAGATTTACCGCGACGGTAAAATTCACCGCCAACGGTTTGAATATCACGTAGACAAAAAAGGCGTGGAACATGTCGGCGAACCGGTAACGGGTCTTGAAGTATTGGGCAACACCAGACAGACGGGTACCAAAGTTACGTTCAAGCCGGATATTAAAGTGTTCAAAAACGGTATTTCGCTCACGTACAATACGCTTGCCGAAAGACTGCAAGAGCTTGCATTTTTAAATTCGGGTCTACGTATCGTTTTGACCGATCATCGCACCGATACGGCAGAAGAATTTTATTACGAAGGCGGAGCCAAACAATTCGTCGAGTTTTTGAATGAAGGCAAAGAAGTGCTGCACGACGTCGTACGTTTTTATGCGGAAAAAGACGAGATCGAAGTCGAAGTGGCTTTCCAATATAACGCAGGATATACCGAGACGATCGCTTCATTCGTTAACTCGATCCCAACTCGGGGCGGGGGGACGCACGAAACAGGCTTCAAAACCGCGTACACGCGTATTTTGAATGAATATGCTCGCAAAACCGGTTTGCTAAAAGAAAAAGATAAAAATCTTGAAGGCGGCGACTTGCGCGAGGGCATGATGGCGGTCATCAGTATCAAGATGGGCGATGTCGAATTCGTGGGTCAAACGAAAGATCAGCTGGGGAGTGCTTCGGCGCGCAGTGCCGTAGATTCGATTGTATCGGACAAAACGGCACAATTCCTCGAAGAAAATCCGCAAGCGGCTCAAGTGCTGACACGCAAAGCGGTACAAGCCGCTCGCGCTAGAGAAGCAGCACGCAAAGCACGTGACGAAATGCGTACCGGCAAAAAACGGAGCGAAAGTTCGAACTTGAATGGCAAGCTGACACCTGCGCAATCGAAAGACTTTACCAAAACCGAACTGTTTATCGTCGAAGGTGATTCGGCAGGCGGATCGGCAAAGCAAGGACGCGACTCCAAAATTCAAGCGATTTTACCGCTCAAAGGTAAACCACTGAACCCGGAAAAAGCGAAGTTAGCTGAAATATTGAAAAACGAAGAGTATCGAGCGATCGTATCGGCAATCGGCGCAGGAATTGGTCCGGAGTTTGCGATCGAAGACAGTAATTTCTCGAAGATCGTCATTATGACCGATGCGGATACCGATGGTGCTCATATTCAAGTCTTACTGCTGACCTTCTTCTACCGCTATATGAAGCCGATGATCGACCAAGGTCGTGTCTATATCGCGCAACCGCCGTTATACAAAATTACGCGTAAAGGTTCACGTAAAAATGAAGTGGTATACGCGTGGAGCGATGAAGAACTCGAAAAAGTAAGCAAAAGCAACAAAAACTTCGAGCTTCAACGTTACAAAGGACTCGGCGAAATGAATCCGGATCAACTGTGGGAAACGACGATGGACCCGACCACACGTACATTGCTTCAGGTTCAGGTCGAAGATGCAGCAAAAGCAGAGCGCCGCGTATCTACGCTGATGGGCGATAAAGTCGATCCTCGCAAACGTTGGATCGTCGAAAATGTAGACTTTACGGAAGTCGAACAATAAGCGACAAAAGGGGATTTTTAACTGATGAGTGTACCGGAAGAACAATTCAAACCGGCATTTCTTGAAGAAGTGGTCGGTGACCGCTTCGGTCGGTATTCTAAATATATTATTCAAGATCGTGCGATTCCCGACGTGCGCGACGGGCTAAAGCCTGTGCAACGTCGGATTTTGTATGCGATGTACGAGTCGGGAAATACGCCGGAAAAAGGTTATCGTAAATCGGCAAAAACAGTCGGCGACGTGATGGGTAACTATCACCCGCACGGTGACTCTTCGATTTACGAAGGTATGGTACGTATGGCGCAGCCGTGGAAAATGGCGCATACGCTAGTTGACGGGCACGGAAACTGGGGTTCGATCGATGATGACCCGGCAGCAGCTATGCGTTATACGGAAGCACGTTTATCGACGATTGCGATGGAGATGTTACGCGATATCGATAAACGTACCGTTCAGTTCAAAGATAACTTCGATAACACGGCAAAAGAACCGGTAGTGCTACCGGCGCGTTACCCCAATCTATTGGTCAACGGCGTCAGCGGGATTTCGGCAGGTTTTGCTACTGAAATTCCAACACATAATCTGCGTGAAGTTATCGATGGGTGTATCGCGGTGATGGACAATCCAGAGATTGATCTGGACGGCATCATGCAGCATATTCAAGGGCCGGATTTCCCGACCGGGGGTACAGTCATGGGCGAAGCGGGAATTCGTGAAGCCTATTCGACAGGACGCGGTAAAATTCAGATTCGTTCGCGTACGGAAATTGAGACGCTTCGCGGCGGAAAGCAACAAATCGTTATTACGCAAATACCGTATCAAGTCGTCAAAGCACGTTTGGTCACTGCGATGGAAAATATTCGGCTTGAAAAAAAGGTCGAAGGGATCGCGGAAGTACGAGACGAAAGCGGACGCGAAGGGATGCGGATTGTTGTCGAGCTGAAAAAAGATGCAGATGCGAACGGTATTTTGGCATATTTGCTCAAAAAAACAGATCTTCAAGTCAGCTATAACTTCAATATGGTCGCGATCGTGAATAAAGCTCCACAACAACTTGGCGTGAAAGCGATTTTGGAAGCTTATATCAATCACCAGCGTGAAGTCATTACCAAACGTACTTCGCACGAATTAGAAAAAGCGAAAGATCGTTCACATGTTCTGGAAGGTCTGGTTAAAGCGCTGAACATTCTAGATGATGTCGTTGCGGCGATTCGTGCTTCCAAAAACCGTCAAGACGCGCAAAACAATCTGCAATGGATGTTCGGATTCACAGAGCGTCAAGCGGATTCGATCTTAACGTTGCAACTGTACCGTTTGACGAACTTGGAGATCACGCAACTTGAAAAAGAACATGCAGACTTGGAGAAACGCATTGCGGTACTGGAAGGTATCTTGTCGAGTAATCGCAAATTGCACAACGTTATTCGCAAAGAATTGACTGAAATCCGCGACAAATTCGGGATTGATCGCAGATCCGATCTGCAAAGCGAAGTCGAAGAAATTAAGCTTAATCTCGAAGTGATGATTCCTCAAGAAGAAGTAATTGTGTCGCTTTCGCAAGAAGGATATATCAAGCGTTCCGGTATGGCTTCTTTCACCCGTTCCGGCAGCGATCGCCAAGCTTCTGGTGTTCGCGAAGGCGATTATATTCGTCATCTGTTAGACGTCAGTACGCTGGATCGACTGTTAGTGTTCACGCAGCGCGGACAATTTTATTTACTTCCGGTACATCAGATTCCAGAGTTCAAATGGAAAGATAACGGTACAGCGATCGTTAATATTATTCCGTTAGACAAAGAAGAAAAGATTGTCTCGATCATTCCAGTGAAAGAGTTGGAAGAATCGGAGCAATCTCTAGTATTCGTCACGCGTAAAGGTCAAGTGAAGCGAACCGCGCTTCGGGAGTATGCGACCAAAAGAAGCGGAGGCGTAGTCGCTTGCAAACTTGGAAACGGCGACGAAGTGATTCAGGTAAACTTGAGCGAAGGCGATCAAGATATCTTGATCGTGACGGCGCAAGGCATGAGTATCCGTTTTGGAGAGCAAGAAGTCTCGCCTATGGGACGAGTATCGGCAGGCGTTCGCGGTATTCAGTTGAAAGATGGCGACGAAGTTGCGGCAGCATTGTTCGTGAAAGGCGATGAAGGCGAAGTATTGGTTGTAACCGATCTTGGTCATGCCAAGCGTTCGATGTTACTGGAATACCCTTCGCAAAGCCGGGGCGGCAAAGGCATGATTACGTTTGAATTCAAAGAAGGCAAACGAGTTAAGCCAAACGGTAATCGACTCATTGGCGCTTACAATACGCGGCAGGTTCTTCCGTTCTTCGCTGTATTATCAAGCGGAGAAAGACTGGAATTCCCGGCAGGTAAAGCTCCATTAACTGAACGCAAACATATTGGTAAACCACTGATTTCGGTAGACAAACCGGATACGATCCTCGATTTGTTACCTTCGTTTGAGAAAGCACCTACGGTCTAAACGATAGTTGAAGTCACAAAAAACCGTCTACTTTGTCATAATCGACAAGGTAGACGGTTTTTATGCGTTTGCTAAGGCTTCCGTAGGTAAAACAAAAAGACGAAGGATCGGCTGCCTGAGCAGCTTTCGCCAACGTCTTTTTTTGTTGCTTTTATTTTTATTCGCCGTATTCCAATTCATTTCGAAGCAATTGATAGACGTGATCCGACCACTGCGTCCACGGCGCCGTATCTGGTGGAAGTGAAATCAACAAGGTTGATTCTTTCGTAACCGGATGCGGAAATCTCAAACGAACCGACCATAGGGCGATTTGTTCGCCTGGTTTTGTAAAAGAAGCTCCGTATTTTTGATCGCCATAGAGCGGGCATCCGATCTGACTCATTTGTACGCGAATCTGATGGGAACGTCCAGTGTGTAATTCTACGCACACAAGCGCGCGATTTCCGTCTTCCGCAAGCACTTTATAATCCAAGATCGCTTCTTTCGCTCCCGCAGTACCTTTGGACACTACAGTCACAATATTCGTACGCTCATTTTTAAGCAAATAATGTACAAGGCGACCTTCAGTTTGTTTGGGAACACCATTGGTGACGGCGACATACGTTTTGCGAATCGAATGGGTACGTACCGAATCAGACAAGCGAGAAGCGGCTTTAGACGTTTTGGCAAAAATCATCGCGCCGCCTACGGGGCGATCTAACCGATGCACGAGCCCAAGGAACACATTGCCCGGTTTTTGGTGACGGATTTTCAGATCGTTTTTAAGCAAAGTCAGCATATCGGCATCGCCGCTTGCATCTTCTTGCACAGGGATATTGACCGGTTTGACGATTCCCAGCAGATGATTATCTTCCAGCAATACCGAAATACCGGACAATCCTTCCACGCTGTGTTCGCCAGACTGACTCATTAGTTTGACTCCCAGCGTCCAAGAATCCCGCAAGGCAGATTCAGACCCGAACGTGAGATCGGAAGACCAATCTCGCCTGCACTGATTTGTCCACCATAACGCGGCTTCATCGTCATTTCCAACATATTGGACAATACAGTTGACGAAATACCTGTCGTATACGAATTGATGAGCATAAAGAGCGGATCGTCAGACAAAATTTGCATACATGATTCCAAGAACGGATACAGACTCGATTCCAATTTCCAAGTCTCGCCATTTGGACCGCGACCGTAAGAAGGAGGATCCATAATGATCGCATCGTATTTATTTCCACGACGTTGTTCGCGTTGAACAAACTTAAATACATCGTCGGTAATAAAACGCACAGGGCGATCGCTCAGACCGGACAATTGGATATTTTCTTTCGCCCATTGAACCATGCCTTTTGCCGCATCGACGTGAACCACGCTTGCTCCAGCGTAAGCCGAAGCTACGGTTGCGCCGCCTGTATACGCGAACAGATTCAATACTTGAATCGGACGTCCCGCATTTTGGATTTTGTCGATCATCCAGCTCCAGTTGGTCGCTTGTTCAGGGAACAGACCGGTATGTTTGAAGCTAGTCGGTTTAATATAAAATTTTAATTTGTCATCATAATTGATTGTCCAACGTTCCGGCAATTGCTTTTTCCATGTCCAAGCACCGCCGCCTGACGAACTACGGTGATAATGACCAACTGTCTCGCGCCACGGACCACTTTCGTCTGCGATCGGCCAAATGATTTGCGGATCGGGACGTCGTAAGATGACATCGCCCCAACGTTCCAATTTATCTCCTGCGCCTGTATCGATCAGTTCATAATCTTTCCAATTTTGAGCCATGTACATTGTGATTGAACCACCCTTAATTTTATCGTTGTTCCCCGAATTTCCTTCATAACCATGTTGGAATTCTCAGAACTCCATTGTACCCGAGGAGCCAGTAAAAATCCAGAATTTCAAAACTATTTGACATTGATAATCATTATCATTATGATAATGCGTATTGAACGTCATCTGTTAGTGGATTGTGAATGTAAGATAAAATTCTGGAGGTCTAAACATGAGCAAACTCATTTTGATATATGCAAGTATGACAGGGAACACTGAAGAAATGTCGGAGCTTATTGTTAGCGGAATTCAAGAAGCAGGCGGCGACGTCACGGTGAAGCTAGTCGAAGATTGTGATGCCGATCTTTTGCAAGATTACGATGGAATTATGCTGGGCGCTTATACATGGGGCGACGGCGAACTGCCGGATGAATTTCTCGACTTTTACGAAGATATGGACGAATTGAATCTGCAAGGCAAAAAAGCGGCTGTATTCGGAAGCGGAGATACGGTGTATGAGCAATTTGCAAAAGCGGTCGATTTGTTGCAGGACAAATTGGTTGAACGTGGTGCCAGTATGATCTTAGAGCCGATGAAGCTAGAATTAAATCCATCCGGCGATGAGCGTGAAAACTGCCGTGCATTCGGTCGAAACTTTGTAGGGAGTACGGTGAATGTATGAGTTCGTCTAAAGAGCAGTATACATTTCAAGTGGAAGAACCTCCGAGGCTACAAGATTATCAGTTAGAAAAATGGTTGGCTTCTGCTCATTTATCGCCGTCTTTAGAGTCGCTGCGCTCGGAGAAGTATAGTTGGACACAGCGTGTACAATATGCGGTCGGTCATGCCGTCAATCGATATTACTCGGCGGAACCTAAATTTCGGATACATACAAATAGCGGAGAGTTGGTAGATTATCGCTGGCCTCAAAGACTCGACGGATTTGATTCGGAAAAAAAGTACTGGGAACTTAAAGATCAGGTCATAGTGAACTTAAATACTTTTTTCCAAAATAATCCGTACACCGAAGATCGCCCGATCTTACTGTATGAACAATTGCATACGCATGTAGCGGAGCTAGGTCTTGATTTATCGATGATTGCGCAAGTGGCATGGCAATGTCCAAAGACGCTGGGCATTCATCTGCAAAAGTTTGTCGTAGAAGATAAACCTCAAGTCTTGGACGGATACCGCCATGTGGCACGCGTGTTTTGTCGTCATGCGTTCGGCGCTGATCCGATCAAGCTTGAGGTGTTCCATGTATTAGAAGGGAAGATCACTGAGCTATCGCTTGGTGACATTTCGTATGAACAATCGCTCGATTATTTAAAATTGGCGTATCAAAGTATCGAAGAAAGTAACGGTTATACGCTTAGTTCATAATAGTCTTGCACCGCATACGAGCGGAATCCGCAGTTTTCGTAAAGTTTAAGTGCATTGGCGTTTTGGGTTTCGACTCCGATATGAGGCTGAAGCCCAGCTTCTACTTCGCGGCGGATCATTTGCATCAAGATACTGCGACCAATGCCTTGACCTCGGTACGCAGCATCGATTACGAATCCAAAGATTCCTGCTTGAAGCGGCGTATCGTAATCCATTACAAGCGTGCCAATGGTTTGCTGCCGATACACAACCATACTGCGAACACGTCTAGGATTGCGATCTTCTTCTTGCAGCGTTTCTAGCGTATCCGCATCATTTGAGCCAAATCCTTCGTTGTACAACCGAAGAACAAGTTCGAGATCGGCATCTTCGTAAGGACGATAGGAAGCAGAAGTCGCGACCGAAGCGGCAGGGAATTCGGGCATAAGATCTTTTTGCCAAGCCATTTCATACTCGGAAAAAGAATAGCTCGCTCCGATTTTCTTCAACCAGTCTGCTGCTGCCAAAGACGCTTGCGGAGCATTTAAAAGCACGGTAGAGGCTTCATGTATGCGTCCAGAAGATAAAGCTTGATTCCATAATGAAGTGAACACGCCTTGTTTTCGGTAATTCGGATGAACCATGCCGCAGACTTCGACCTGTCCACCAAAACCGTATAACGCTAAAAATCCGATCAGAACGTCATTTTCGTAATAAAAATAGTCCATATTGGTCTTTCTTGAATCCATCTGCAACATATCGTCATTGAGCTTAAGACAAATATCATCTTGCGTTTCGCAGATTCGTTGTAAAGATTTGATATCTTGCAATTGTTGTTCGTTCAGCAAATGAACCTCCTGAGATGAATAAAATATGTAAACTGAGTGCAAATATGCGATATCAGTATAGCATGATAGTCATATAGTTACACCGAAAACCCTGAGAACAATATGTTCTCAGGGTTTTTTAGCGACCGTTACGCTCGGAAATCGACCGAACCGCCTAAATGAGGAGTAACGCTGGTTTCCATCATTTTCGCCAATTGTTCGCTTTGCTGCTTCGCTTGATCGACCGAAATGTTCATCACTTGAATCGAAGCTTGCTGAGCAACAGAGGTTTGACTCATAACCATTGAAAGTGCTGCAATATCCATGCTCATATCCTCCTTTCTGGCTTTTTTACTCGAAAGGTCTTTTAAGCATAAGCCTAAAGTTGTTATCGGTTAACAGATAGGCATTGACGATAGGACTAACGATGCCATTTATCAAGCAACGATATACATTTGACTTTATCTAACAAAATGCGGTATACTTAGATCGTTGTGGACACTTGGATAACGAATTTATGCAGATGCAGCATATGCTTTGATAGCCGGATCACACTGGCGCGGTCTTCGGAGCCGCAAGGATGGAAGAGAGGTAGGGCTTTCGTTGTTTTAGGTTTCAAGTAACGAAGTCTCTCACCGTAGAGTGACAACTCAGGAATATAACATGCACGGTTTCGCCATATAGCGCCTACGATCTGGCGGTCGTAGTTAAGCGCAGTGAGCAAGTTCGAAGTTTTTAGGAAACGATTCATCCATGGGAGTCGGTTTCGCGAAGCGAAATCGTTGAATTTTAGTAAGAGTGCCGGATTTTAATTTCGGCGAAGCGGTAAGAGGTTTCATCGGTTATTCAAGTGAATAGCGGCAGTACGTACAGCTATTACGTACAACAAGACCGCTAGAGAAGAGCGTGCGGGTAGGAAATGATCTACCCTACACGATTTCTTCGATAAAGAGTCGACCTTAGGGTCGGCTTTTTTTATTTTAATAGAATGATTTTGTGTCTAATTTCCTAGTTGAACCTTGATTCCTTTTTAAAATAGATTTATACTTATTCTAAATTGAAATGAATGAGAATGAAATTCATCCTTATCCAACTATTAAAATTACACATAAAAGAGGAATGCCCTAATGAAAACAATCAACTTAACAACGCAGCGCCAAGCCGTTTACGATATCGTGCGTACTGCGGAAGATCACCCGACGGCAGCCGATGTGATGAATCGATTGGTAGAACGCGGTCATAGCTTTGCGTATGGAACGGTCTATAATTCGCTACGCTATTTGACTGATAAAGACTTAATTCGTGAACTTAAGCTTGGCGAAACGGCAAGCCGTTACGATGCGCGCACCGATGATCATCAGCATATTGTATGTGAAGTATGCGGACGCGTAGATGAAGTGATGACAGCTATCCCGGAATCATGGATGACTCAAGTTGCTGAAGAAACCGGATACGAAGTGGCAGGTGCTCATATCGTAGTCGAAGGGGTGTGTGCAGAATGCAAAAGCAAGCGCAAGAAATGACCGTATTTGATATGTCGTCGCCAATGCCGGAAGTCTGCGAAATGACAAGACGAATTATTATTGTCAGCCCTTTCCCCGGACGGATGCACGAGTTAATGCGAACGTTGATGGAAGCTTGCTTCGACGTACTTGTCTTTCATCGCTGGGAACATTCCGAAGCCGGGGCGCTACAAGCGGATCTGCTTATTTTCGATGTGAGCGGCTCGCAAGATGAAGATCCGGTTGGCGCGTTCCGTGAAAATATGCACCCCGTACATGCAGCAGTTCCGACATTGTTTTTGGTAGATGAACAAATGTTGGGTACAGACGGCAGTATTGCTGCTCACGAAGAATTGCTTGTATGGCCGGCTCGTCCGCAAGAAGGCTTACATCACGTTCGTCGCATTTTGCGCAGTGAAGCTGTACGTACTTCGGATATTGAAGCTTCCACGAATATCGAGCACCTACGTGATCAACTTATTTTCAAAGATTTGCGTATCGATCGCCGTCGTATGACGGTATACCGCAGCGGTGCTCGAATCGACCTTACCAAGACCGAATATGAGCTGTTGCTTCAATTGATTGAAGGACAAGGTACCGTGCAGACACGCGAAGATATGCTGAATCGAATCTGGGGAACCCAATATTTCGGCGGGAGCAACGTCGTAGACGTGCATGTAAAAAGTCTACGTAAAAAGCTTGGCGACCGCGTCGGTCAATCGCTGTATGTGGCCACAGTACGCGGCGTCGGGTATCGTCTAGCTGATTAATTAAGTCAGGCATTACCTAAAAACACTTTTAGGTAATGCCTTCATATAATCTTCATCAAAAGCTTAAAATTCCCTCATGATCGCTAACCGGATGAGATGATAAGATGCAGATATAAATTTAGAAAAGGTCTAAAACTAATTCTAAAATGTGCTTATTACTTTCAATTCGGAAAGGAAGATTATACAATGACACATTCAAAACTGACGACTAATCAAGGCGCACCCGTAGGCGACAACCAAAATTCAAGAACAGCAGGAGTTCGTGGTCCCGCATTGTTGGAAGATTATCATCTGCTCGAAAAACTGGCGCATTTCGATCGTGAACGTATTCCAGAACGGGTCGTGCATGCACGCGGAGCAGGGGCATACGGCGTATTCAAAACCGAGCAAAACATGTCGGCATATACGCGCGCTGCTTTTTTGAATGAAGAAGGATTGGAAACGCCTGTATTCGTTCGATTCTCTACCGTTATTCACGGAACCGGTTCGCCGGAAACAGCGCGTGATCCGCGCGGTTTTGCTGTAAAACTGTATACGCAAGAAGGAAATTACGATATCGTGGGCAACCACTTACCGGTCTTTTTTATTCGCGATGCGATGAAATTCCCGGATATGGTTCATTCGCTTAAGCCTGATCCGCAATCGAATCGTCAAGAACCTTCGCGCTACTGGGACTTTATGACGCGTACTCCGGAATCCACGCATATGATGACTTGGTTGTTGTCCGATCACGGTACACCTGCAAATTATCGCGAGATGGACGGATTTGGCGTTCATGCGTTCAAATGGGTCAATGAAGCGGGGAACGTCACATATATTAAATATAAATGGGAATCCAAACAAGGCGTTCGTACGTTGAGTGCCGCTCAAGCGAAAGAAGTACAAGGCGAAGATTTCAGTCATGCGACTCGCGATTTGTTCGACCGGATCGAAGAAGGAAACTTCCCGGAATGGACGCTTAAAGTTCAGATGATTCCGGCTGAACAGGTAGACAATTACGAATTTGATCCGCTTGATCCGACGAAGGTATGGCCGGAAGAACAATTCCCGTTTACAACGGTCGGAACAATGACGCTTAATCGAAATCCGCAAAACTTTTTCTCCGAAGTCGAGCAAGCTGCGTTTTCACCTAGCGCGTTAGTACCGGGCATCGAACCGTCCGAAGATAAACTCCTTCAAGGACGTTTATTCTCTTATCCGGATACACAACGTTATCGTCTGGGTGCCAACTATCTGCAAATTCCGGTGAATTGCCCGTACGCACCTGTACGCAATCATCAACAAGACGGCGCGATGAATATGCACCCTGCTTCGCCAAGAGTAAACTATGAACCGAACGGCGAAGCCGATAGCCCGGTTGAAGATCCATCTTACCGCGAATCCGAACCGGCTCTCGAAGGACATGTCACGCGTCAAAAAATATTCAAAACCGACGATTTTTCTCAAGCCGGCGCCCAATATCGCTCTTATACCGCCGAAGAACAAAACAACCTGATCGCCAATATCGTCAACGATCTCAATCAAGTCAGCGAAGACACAAAGCTTCGCGCAATCTGCAACTTTATCCGCGCCGACCGTCACTACGGCATGCGTCTTGCAGAAGCCCTGAACGTCGATATTTCGTCTTTCATGGGCGGTCGCTAAACGCCCTATGCCAACCGCATTTCAAGTACCAAAAAAGCTGTTGTACACCCAAAAGTGTACAACAGCCTTTTTTTAATCCCCAACCCTCTACTCCTACAAGTATGGAGAACCGCGCAGTAGGCGAAGGGGGAAGTTTCAGTGAAGGAGCGTCAGCGTTCGCCGTTGAACTTGGGAAGCTTCCAATAACATTTCAATCCAGCTTCCCAAGTTCAACACGCGACCGTAACGAAACTTCCCCCGCAGCCGCCTCCAAAGCGCTATTCTCAATACCGAAACAACATCGCCACGAGCTGAAATCCCGATCCAATCGACCAAAACAACACATAATCCCCACGCTTCACACGTCCAGTTTCCACCGCTTCATACAGCGCGATAAACGGGCTACTTGTCCCTGTATATCCAAACCGGTCTCCCACATAGATCATCTGTTGATCATTCAGTTCGAATTGACTTTGAATCTTACGCACATTTTCGAGCGAAAATTGTGACAGACAATAACTACCGACCTCTTGCGGTGTCAGCCCATGACGAGCCAGCAAGCTTTCCATCATCTCGAAAGTCGGCGGCATCGCAGCATGAGCTTCAAAGGGCAACCACAAAATATGTTTGTTGTCCGAGCCGTGTTTGACCGTTTTCGCCAAACCTTCAGCCGGATAACGAATAAAGTCCCGGTTGACCGGATCGGTATGGTAGATCGAATCGATAAATCCACCTTTGGCTTCGCTACGTTCCAAAATAACCGCCGCCGCGGCATCGCCGTAATTCGCGTACGTCACCGCATCTTCCGGATCGCTGATCAGCGTATTATAATCCGAACCGACGATTAGAGCACGGCGAATATGCGGGCTTGTCAGCATATAACGACTGGCATGATCGACCGCGACGACCATACCTGCACAGTTAGCATTGGAATCAAGCACCATTGCATTCGAATCTGCTCCAATCGCTGCATGAATATAAAGGGCGTTGACCGGGAAAGTCGTTTCAGGAACCTGAGTCGAAAAAACGACCATATCGATATCTGTTCCTTGCAGATTTGCTTTTGCCAACACTTTTTTGGCAGCTTCGATTCCCATCGTTAGACTATTTTCTTCGTCATTATCGATCACGTAACGAGACTCCCGTCCCATATGTTCCATGAAGCGGCGAATATCGTTGTTTTTGCGATCAAAATGATCGAAGTAAAAATCGTTTCCGACTGCATTTTGCGGGTGATAAATATCTACAGCTTTAATATGCACAGAGCTCATTTTGTATTCTCCTTCGGTTTCGGTATTCGATTAAAAAGTGTATCCGGTATGAAAAATAAAGCTCCATACCCGGACTGTTTTATCCGAGTAGGAGCCTCAATCCAAATCGATCGACTCAATTATTTCGTAATGATTTCGTGATTGCTCAGACCCGCTTCGCGTGCGACGCGTCCCAATTGCATTTTGATAATTGTTTGCGAAGGGCTGATAATAAAGATTACTTTTTCGAATCCTGTTTCTTTGTAGCTCGTGAAAGATCCTTTGAGCTTATCGACTTCTTCCGTCGACAGCAGATCCATACCCCGGCAATCGACTTCAAGGGTAAACGATTTGGCATCGATCGAAGCCGCCATTTTTGCATAATCACGAACAAAGTTTTGGTAGTCTTCCAAAGTGAATGTACCTGTGACTTGCATCTCGACCTTTTTTGAAGATTGTTGAATAGAAATGGTATACGGTTGTGTCATATTGATTTCTCCTATCTCTCTATTTTTCTCTACACCTTCTTTTATATCGGCTTCAACTTATGGGACTTAAGATTTTCGACAAAAATAGAGGTTTTTTTATTTAAAATATCTCTAAAGAGATCAGTGTCGTTCGTGAATTGGCGAACTTTCTTGGCGTAAGGTAAAATAAAAAGATCACGATAACGGAAATAAGGAGCCTTTGAATTCTATGACCTATCGCAGCATGCAAGAGTGTATTACGGATATGGAAAATGCCGGACATTTGATCCGAATTACCGAAGAAGTCGATCCGAATTTAGAGATGGCGGCTATTCATTTAAAAGCTTTTGAATCCGGTGGGCCGGCTTTGTATTTTGAAAAGGTAAAAGGTTCGAAATACGGCGCGATTTCTAATTTATTCGGCACGATCGAGCGCAGCAAATATATATTCCGCGATACGTGGGAGTCGACGCAAGAAGTAATTGCTCTGCGTAATGATCCGATGAAGGCGCTCAAACAGCCGCACCATTACGCGGGAACAGGGTTTGCAGCACGCAAAGCGTTGCCGATCAAAAAGTCGAGTTTACCTGCCGATTTCGAAGAAATTCGGATATCCGATCTGCCGATGATCAAAAGCTGGCCGAACGACGGAGGAGCTTTTGTTACATTGCCGCAAGTCTATAGCGAAGATCCAGATAAACCGGGTGTGATGAATGCCAATCTTGGGATGTACCGGATACAGCTGAGCGGCAACGAATATGAACAAGACCGTGAAATCGGTGTGCATTATCAGATCCATCGCGGGATCGGCGTGCATCAGTCCAAAGCCGCTAAGCGGGGAGAACCGCTCAAAGTCAGTTGCTTTATCGGTGGGCCTCCGGCGCATACGTTGTCTGCTGTGATGCCACTTCCCGAAGGGTTGAGCGAATTAACTTTTGCCGGATTGTTATCAGGTCGGCATTTTCGGTATAGCTATGTAGATGGGTATTGCGTGAGCCATGATGCCGACTTTGTGATCACTGGAGAGATTTATCCCGACGAAACGAAGCCGGAAGGGCCGTTTGGCGATCATTTGGGGTATTACAGCCTTGTGCATGAATTCCCGGTGATGCGCGTTCATAAAGTATTTGCGAAAAAAAATGCGGTTTATCCGTTTACGGTAGTCGGTCGCCCGCCTCAGGAAGATACGGCGTTTGGCGCGTTAATCCATGAATTGACAGGCGGAGCGATCCAGCAAGAAATTCCGGGCGTCAAAGAAGTCCATGCTGTCGATGCTGCTGGTGTTCATCCACTGCTTCTGGCTGTAGGTAGCGAACGGTATACGCCTTATCAGCCAGTTCAGCGTCCGGCAGAACTTTTGACCATTGCGAACCGGATTTTGGGAACCGGGCAATTAAGTCTGGCTAAATATTTATGGATTGCTGCTGAAGACGATGTTCCGGTCAATGCGCACGATATTCAAGCTTTGTTCGCGCATATTTTGCAGCGGATTGATTTGAAGCGCGATTTACATTTTCAAACGAACACCACAATCGATACTTTGGATTATTCGGGTACAGGGCTGAATAGCGGCAGTAAAGTGGTTTTCGCGGCTGTAGGTAAGCCAATTCGTCAATTGAGTCCTACCGTGCCTAAACTTTTGCAAGATTTATCAGGAGAATTTGGACATGCTGCTATGGCGATGCCAGGGGTTGCGCTATTGCAAGGGCCTGCTTTTGTTGACTACGATACTGTAGATGTACAGATTCAAGCGCTAACGGATGAAATTTCGGCACGCGGTTCATTGGAGGATTGTCCGATGATCGTTTTATGCGACGATACAGCGTTTATGAGTGCTGCTTTCGATAATTTCTTATGGGCAACTTTTACACGAAGCAATCCGTCTCATGACATTCACGGTATAGGGGCGGGGTATACGCACAAACATTGGGGGTGCGACACGCTCATCATTGACGCCCGGACGAAGCCGCATCAAGCCCCGCCGCTGATCCAAGATCCAGATGTTGTTCAACGTATCGAGCGGTTGTTCGAACCTAGCGGAAGTCTGGGGATTTTAAGAACGTTACGTCCATAATCGAATAATGATCTGAATTTTCGAATCTATCCTTTTTTCAAAAATGTACCTGCGTTCTGCCGACGATCGAGATCGGTGTTGGGCGCGGGTTTCTTTGTGTATCGTTTATCGAAAAAGATCGTATCATTTTCTTCTATATCTATATAGAAAATGTCTATGAGCGAAAAGATTGACCCTCCGGGAAGACGATGATAAGCTTCTTTTCAACACTAATCCTAACAAAGTCTATCGGAATTAAATGGTTTAGCTCAATTATAGAGAGGCGGAGAACACATGACAGATTCGCGTAAATTGAAATTCGGAGCCATTATTCACGGAGTAGGCGGAAGCATTACAGGTTGGAGACATCCCAAAGTATTGAGCGATGCGAGTGTTAACCTAGACTTTTACAAACGCCAAGCGTTGACCGCAGAAGAAGGCAAGTTCGATCTGGTGTTTATCGCAGACGGTCTGTATATCAATGAAAAATCGATCCCGCATTTTTTAAACCGTTTTGAACCGTTGACGATTTTGTCTGCGCTGGCTGCTGTAACGAGTCATATCGGTCTGGTCGGCACCTTGTCTACTTCATACAGCGAACCTTTTACCGTTGCTCGTCAATTTGCTTCACTCGATAAAATCAGCGGCGGACGCGCAGGGTGGAATGTCGTGACTTCTCCGCTTGAAGGCAGCGCGCGTAACCACAATATTCGCAATCATCCTGCACATGCCGATCGGTATGAAATCGCGGAGGAACATTTGGATGTGGTACGCGGATTATGGGATTCGTGGGAAGACGATGCTTTTGTCCGCGATAAAGAGTCGGGTGTCTTTTTCGATCCCGATAAGCTACATACGCTGAATCATACAGGACGTTATTTTTCGGTGGAAGGGCCTTTGAATATTGATCGCTCGAAGCAAGGGCAGCCTGTTGTGTTTCAAGCCGGTTCTTCTGAAGCAGGCAAAAGCTTGGCGGCTCGCTCGGCGGATACGGTGTTTACCGGACATGAACGTTTGGAAGATGCACAAGCTTTTTACCGGGATGTAAAGCAGCGTGCGATCGCGAATGGGCGGCAAGCTCAAGACATTGCGATCCTGCCGGGAATCAATCCGATTGTCGGAGCAACGCGAGAAGAAGCAGAAGCCAAATATCAAGAAATCGCTTCGCTGATGACGATTGAAAAAGCGCTAGAGTATCTCGGACGGTTTTTCGACCATCATGACTTTTCGCAGTACGAATTAGACGCACCGTTCCCGGATTTAGGAGATATAGGCAGTAATTCTTTTAAAAGCGGTACAGATAAAATCAAGCAAGACGCAAAAGAACAAGGACTCACGCTACGCCAAGTCGCGCTTCGTTCGGCAACGCCAAAAACAGCTTTTATCGGAACCGCAGAAGATGTAGCAGACCGAATTCAGGAGTGGTTCGAAGCAGAAGCGGCAGATGGTTTTATCGTTCATACAGATCTTCCGAGCGGTCTGCGAAGCTTTGTGGATCATGTCGTTCCGATTTTGCAGGAGCGCGGATTATACCGTCTTGACTATGAATCGGATACGCTACGCGGAAATCTAGGAGTACCTATTCCGGAAAATCGCTATACGGCTCAGCGGCAACAGCCGAGTACGGTAGAAGCTTCGGTATAAATAGAAAAAAGGGGGCTAACATATGAGCGTGAAATTAAGTATTTTGGATCAATCTCTTGTATTTGAAGGCAATATGACAGAGGATACATTGCGTCATACCGTCGAACTTGCAAAAGTAGCGGATGACTTGGGTTATCATCGATTCTGGGTATCTGAACATCATGACACCAATACCGTGGCAGGTTCATCTCCCGAAGTATTGATTGCTTATCTATTGGCGGCAACCAAGCGTATTCGAGTCGGTTCGGGCGGCGTGATGTTGCAGCATTATAGCCCATACAAAGTGGCAGAAAGTTTTAACGTGCTCGCGAATTTGGAACCGGATCGTGTTGATCTGGGCATAGGGCGAGCACCGGGCGGGCTGCCGCGTTCTACTCTTGCTCTCCGCGGAGGAGCGGCTCAAGAAGAAACTTCACTTACCGATAAATTGGAACAGTTACGCAAGTATCTGAGCGGGATTGAAGCGGGAGAAGGCACTTCTTTGGAAGGGCTGCGAGCCGAACCTGTTCCTCAAAAACCAGCTGAACTCTATGTACTAGGAGCGAGTGCGGATAGTGCAGATTTGGCGGCTACACTAGGGTTACCTTATGTGTTTTCTCTTTTTATTAACGGTGATCTGAATCAAGCCGAGGCGGCTTTGCGACGTTATCGGGATCGATTCGTATCGGTCAATGGTTCGAAGCCGCAATCGATATTATCATTGTCGGCAGCAGTAGCGGACACCGACGAAGAAGCCGAAGGGATTGCGATCGAGCAAGATATTTTCCGTACGATTCTTGATAGTGGACGCAAAATTACGATAGGAAATCGAGAAAAAGCAGAAGAGTTCGGCAAGCAATCGGGTGAAGGATATATCATTGAACATTTGCCTTCTCCGCTAGTAAAAGGATCTGTCGATACGGTAGGAAAATATTTGCTTCAAGCGGCACAGCATACTGGAGTCCATGAATTGGTTGTGACTAGCCCGATTCGCGATGTTGCCAAACGTATTCATTCATTCACGTTATTGAAAAGTTATTTCGATGCTAAGCCGCAATTGATCAGTGTTCCTACTGCTGTTTCTGCCGAAGTCGTGTAGTCCTTATTGATGATGGTTGTGCAAAAGAACAAACAAACCCCCAGCGACCAAAGTCGTTGGGGGGTTTGACTTGCTTATAAAAGTCATTTGAACAATCAAAAGTAGATCGTTGATCAACGATTACGAGACGTATACATCGTTTTTGAAGCGGTTTTGACCATAACCTGACGTACAGGTACAGGAGCTGTTGCTTTTCCCGCTTCGCGGAATACACCCAGACAGGAGTGGCACAATCGACCGCTGCGCGTGTCTTGTCCGCAAGATTCACAAGGGTAAGTCAGATTGCTATAAGAAGAAGCGGACAGCCGTCCGGATTTGATAAAATCGTGAAGTTGAGTTAGCGCGACTCCTGTAGCTTGTTGTAGTTCGTTAGTCGTACTTCGAGGGCGCGTCCAAAGATGATCCAAACAGCTATTCAATTGACGATCCATCTGACTAGCGCACGACGTACAAAGGTTTCGAAGATTTTTTTGAAAAATGGTTCCACAGCCTGGGCAATAATCGACTAAAAGCGTCATCTGGATCACCTCAATTTAATAGTATGGTCGATAACTTGTAGACTCATAATACTACCTAAAGACTCAGTTCACAAGACCTATATTCGTCTTGTTTTTAAGCTTTTACCGTATTTAAAACTAGAATTACCCGACTTAAACATATTGAGAATTATTTAATGGTAAATAAGTCCCTGTTCTCGTAAGAAAAAAGGTCTAATCGAAGATTAGACCTTTCAAAATTACCATATTATATTGATTGGAACTCTCGTAATGGAAGTTGAAGGGCAAATGTCGTTCCTGAAGGGCTACTTGATGTAAGTTGCAATTCACCGCCTTGTGCACGCGCCAGAAGTCGACTATAGGTTAAGCCTAGACCAAGCCCGCGAGTTTGTCTTTTTTTCTGTTCGCTACGGAAAAAGCGGTCGAAGATATAATCTTGATCGGATTCGACGATGCCGGCGCCATTGTCGGTGATTTCGACTTTGATTCGACCGTCGGATTCCCGAATTGCGATATGCAAACATAAAGGGCGATCAGGGTGCGTGGCTTGTTTGCCGTTATTGAGTAGATTAACGATAATTTGTTGGATACGCAAAGCGTCACCTGTTGTATAGACCATCTCATTCGGGAAATCGTAATCGATCTCGATCAAATCGGATTCATGAGGCAATTTCCACTGATACACAATTTCCGATATCAGTAATTTTAGATCAAGTCGATCTGCACGAACTTCGACGTTACCGGATGAAAAAGCATTATAGTCGAGCAGATCAGCGACCATTCGTTCCATCCGATTCGATTCTTGAAGCGCAATATCCAAAAATTCTTTAGCTTCTTCGTCGGTGACAATATCATCGCGAACCGCTGAAATTAATCCTTTGATCGAAGTAACGGGAGTTTTCAATTCATGGGTTACTCCTGCTAGGGACAGTTCGCGCCATTCTTCCAATTGGTGCAGACGACCTGCCATTCCTCGGAAAGAATCAACCAAATCGAGCAGTTCCCGTTCACCTGATTTCACTTCTAATTGAATATCATATTGACCATTACGAATTTGTCTTGCACTTTCGGCTACGCGGCGGATTGGACGGGATAATTTGCGTGAAAGAAAATAGATCGTTAGCCATCCCGACAATACAATTACACCGAATAAGCTTGCGAACAATATCAACTCTTCCGAATTGTAAGCCGAGGTTTTGCGGTACTGGCTAATATAGACACCGCCGATTTCTTTGCCGCCAGACATAATCGGCGTATCAATCAATTGATATTCCGGTTCTTTAGAACGTGGATTCGGATTGAGTTTTTGCTCAATTTGCCAATCGCTCATCTCAGGACGGCTGAACAACGCATTCCCTTGCGCATCCGTTATAAGCAGGCAAACATCCAAATTCAGATTAAACAAGCGCATCCGTTCATCCAAAATCGTATTTAAATTAGTCGGAATCGAAATCGAGCCATTTTCTGTTTTCACACGATCGGCAACTTCTTGTCCAAGCATACCGGCAGTCCGGTACCGATTATCCAGTGCCGTTTCGCGTATTCCATAAATGGCAATTCCGGCAACCAGTCCCAAAGCAATAAACAAAATCAGAAAATAACGTAGCGTCCAGTAGATAAGAATCGAAGTTCCTTTTGTATGAACCCGATCTTTTTTGCGAAGCCCGAGCTTCTTCGCGATTGATGTTAGTCGGCGATCCAAAATTGATACCCCGTTCCTCGTAAAGTGCGAATCTCCCCGTTTTCAGGGTTCCAGTGGGAAAGAGCTTGACGCAATCGTTTAATCGACAAATCGACAGCGCGATCACTTCCGTCATAATCGATTCCCCACACATGTTCAATCAGTTGTTCCCGGGTAAAAATCTGATTCGGGCGCTCGGATAAAAAGATTAGTAAAGACATATCACGCGGAGTTAGCGGAACCTCGGCACCGTTAATGAGTACACGTTGAGCACTGGAATCGATCATCAATTCACCGAAGCTTTGAGTGGAATCCGCGCTGTTATACATCGGTCTTCTACGCAAAACCGCATGGACGCGTGCTACAACTTCTTCGGGTACGAAAGGCTTCGTCATATAATCGTCGGCTCCGCCATTTAGTCCGTTTAACCGGTAATCAATATCTCCAAGAGCGGTAAGCATAATGACAGGACAAGAGCCGCGTTTACGGATTTCTTCAAGTAGCTCCCAACCATCGATTCCTGGAAGCATGATATCGAGCAAAACCAAAGCAGGCTTGGTTTGTTCAAATTGTTCAATCGCCAATTTCCCGTCCGATACACGCTCGATGCCGAAGCCTGCTTTTTTCAAATAAGCGGCGAGTACACGAGCAATCGGTTCCTGATCTTCGATAATTAAAATAGTCTGCAAGACCATTCCCTCCTTTCACAAACAGCCCTTTTTGCTTATTTTTCATAAAAGGCTTTAGACATCTATGGATTCTATTTTACAAACAAAACTTAGTAGAGCAAGGGGTTTTGACAACAAGTTTACGATTTTGGATCTAATTTTTTTGAAAAGCACGTTTGACATTTTCTTGACACATTCCCCTGATAAGATACCGAAAAAGAAATACAAAAAGAGCTTGCTCAGGAGGAAAAACCATGAATAAGAAAACGAGAAATTGGATTATCGCAGTAGTAGCGGTGTTGGTCGTTGGCGGTGCAGGCGCATACGCATTTATGAATAATTACTTGGGGAATAAAGTCGAAATCGAAAGTGTACTTCCGGCGCAAGCGGCAGGAAATACAGCAGAAGCGGCAACAACAGGAACAACTGTATCCAAAGAAGACTTGAACGGAACTTGGAACATCTCGGATGCGTCGAAAGTGTATTTCTCGGTCACGACCTCGCAAGAAAAAGTGAACTTTGTAGACGATAAAGTAAGCGGAACATGGGACGTGAATTTGGACGATGCTACGCAAATGAAAGGTCAAGGTGCGATTGAGATTGACGCTATTGATTCGGGGAACGCTCAGCGCGACGAACATATCAAATCCGATGACTTTTTCCAAATGAGCAAGTACCCACAAGCAACATTTACTGCAACTGCTTTTGAAGGGCTGCCTACAGAATGGAATGAAGGCGAAGTCCATGACTTCAAATTGGAAGGCACATTGAATGTAAAAGGAATCGAAAAACCCGTGACTTTCGATGCTAAAGCTTCGTATCAAGATGGCAAATTGTTGCTGTCCGGTACAACAGTCGTAACTTTTGAAGATTTCGGTCTGGAAAATCCACACTCTGTAGTCGTCAGCACACAAAACGATATTGATGTACAGTTGGAACTGACTCTTGAAAAATAATAGAAAATAACCTTAAAAGCCTTACCGTCTATACGGTAGGGCTTTTTAATGCGAAAATATAAGCGGAGCAAGCAAAATACAAAGGAATTGATTCCGATAAGCGGCTTTGCGTTATGTTGTTAATACGGTTCAATGACCGAAAACTCGTAGTTGCCAGAAAGGAAGTTGGTTATGATTGTTCGTTTCGGTTATGTTGCCATGTCTTTAGAAATTCAAGATAGTTCTCCTTCAAAAACGATGACGATGGCTCGTTTTGCCAGACTACCGGATCGAGAAAGCGGTCTGCGGGAGTTAGAACGTATCGCTAGTATCAATTTGCATAATACATTACGATTATTGAGACACAATATTGCTGAAGGCATCGAAGTGTACCGGTTTTCTTCTAAACTGATCCCGCTCGCGACCCATACCGATCTAGCGGATTGGAATCCTTTTATTGCGCTAGCTGAACCTTTTGCGGAAATCGGAGCATTGGTTCGCAAGCATAATCTTCGTGTTTCTTTCCACCCGGATCATTATACGGTCATGAGTACGCCAAGACCCGAAGTTCTCGTATCGTCCGTGCGAGATCTGCGTCACCATGTGAATATGTTGCAAGCGATGGGGCTTGATGCGCGAGCCAAAAATAATATCCATATCGGCGGAGCTTACGGAAATAAACCCGCTTCTGCGGATCGGTTCGTCGAGCATTTTGCGGAACTGGATTTCGATATTCAAAGCCGGATCACTTTAGAAAATGACGATAAAACGTTTACTACAGGGGAGACGTTAGCCGTTGCGCAGCGTACAGGTTTGCCGATGGTACTCGATATTCATCATCATTGGACCAATAGCGAAGGCGAACCGGCATCCGATTGGTGGCAAGAAGTCGCGGCAACGTGGGAATCTCCGCTTGCGCGAACCGATGTGCCGGACGGGGAACATTTACCGCCGAAAATCCATGCTTCCAGTCCAAAAAGCGAAACCGATCGTCGTAGTCACGCAGACGGGGTCGAAGTGAAGCCTTTGCTCGACTTTTTGCGCGAAGCGGCAAAAACGTCTTCGCATATCGATGTCATGTTGGAAGCGAAACATAAAGATCACGCTTTGTTTCAATTGATGCGAGATTTTGAAATGTATAAAAACGAAGGTGTGACGAAATTAAGCGGAGCCAAAATAGAAGTTCAACCTTAAATAAAAAGGAGCCAATCCTATTATGAAAAAAGCGATAGAAGGCGAAATTACTTATGCGTATCCCGGCATGGTTGCTGTAGTCACGTCTCGATTAGAGCAAGAACGTAATGTCATGGCAGCAGGCTGGCATTCGTATATGGGCTCAGGTCCCGCGATGTACGGAATTTCTTTACGAGAAGCGACGCACAGCTATGGCTTGATCAAACAATCCGGCGTATTTGGCGTGAACTTTTTGCCTGCGACTTGCAGTGAGCAGATTCAGCTTAGCGGGACATTGAGCGGCAGGGACGTCGATAAACTGAGTCAGTTGAAGTTACAATATGAAGATGGAATCAAGACGGGTGTCCCTGTACTGAATGAAGCGTATGTCTCTTACGAATGTGAAGTTCAAGATATGCAGCTGCGAGGCGATCATTATTGGATTGTTGGACAGATTGTGCAAGCTTATCGCGACGACGAAGCTTTTGGAGAAAATGGATTGCCGGACTTAAACAAACTTCATATTCCTTTATACATGGGACGCGCAACTTATGCCGTTCTGGATAAAAAAACAGAGCAAAGACCTTATTATCCGCTTCGCTAACAAAGGCTGTGTTCCTCTGCGAAAGCTATTGACAGAAATGTCCGATAAAACTATGATACATTAAACCTAGTTAATTAATCGGAATATTTTTGGTGAAAGTAGGGGATCCAGTGAATATCGAAAATATCGAGTCTTTCGTGTATATCAATCATTATGGGAGTTTCAATAAAACGGCTGAAGCGTTATTCCTGTCTCAGCCTTCGGTCACTGCACGCATTCAGACCTTAGAGCGGGAGCTGGGTTGCCGATTATTTGATCGAGTTGGCAAGCAGGTCGTGTTGACGGAAGCAGGACGCAAATTTTTGCCGTATGCTCAAGAAATGCTGAAGACGTTGCAAAAAGGTCGCCAGCATATTCGCAACACGGAAAAGCTTCCGCAAGAATTTCGAATCGGAAGCACCATTTCGGTATCCAATTATTTGATTCCTGAATTATTGCCTCGTCTACACGATCACTGCTCCGATATTCATGTGAAACTGACGACAGGCGGCACCGATGAACAAGTCAAACGGCTGCTTGCGGGAGAAGTCGATGTTGCTTTTATCCGTAAAATGATCCATCCTTCTTTGCGCACCGTTGCTTTCTATGAAGATCCGATCCACCTATACGTGCGCTCCGATCATTCGTTTGCCAAAGCGGAATCGGTCTCGGCGGAAGAACTACAAGATCGGAAATTCGTCTTTTTCGAATGCGGAACGTTAGATTGGTTACGAATTCACCGAGCGTTCGAAGCGTTAAGCTCGCCGCCGAATATCGCTTTTCATGTCGATAATTCCGAAACGGCGAAAAAGTTGATTTTGCGGGGCGCGGGTATCGGATTTCTTCCTGCGGTATGCGCGCGTGAAGAAGTGCGAGAAGGACGGTTAACGCCTGTACGCGTACGCGAATTGACTGAATTTACACTTCAAACTAGCTTGGTGACTTTGCTGCAAAATGAATCGTCGATGATTACGGAACTCGCATCGATCTTCGAAGATTTGGTACATGATCGAGCGCTGGACGCTTCGCCTTTAACCGATTCGACTGCATTAGCCAAATGAAGTTTGAAAAGTTGGATATATGACGGATATAGACCTTTCCTAATGGGGAGGTCTTTTTTTGAGGATTTGAAATAGTCTTTCCTTTCTTTACCAAAGACTTTTCGTTACAATAAAGATGAAAGCGATACCAAAGAGTGGCGAATGCCGAAAGGGTGGAGAACTTTTTGAATAATTTCGTGAACGTAGGCATGATCGGTTATAAATTTATGGGCAAAGCACACAGTAATGCGTACCGGGCGCTCCCCATGTTTTTACCGGATGTTCCAAAACCTCGTATGAAAGCCATTTGCGGGCGAGATGCACAAGCGGTACAAGCCGCAAGCGAACAATTCGGGTGGGAAAGCGTAGAGACGGATTGGCGCGAACTATTGGCTCGGGACGATCTGGATCTGATCGATATCAATGCTCCAAGCGACGCCCATAAAGAAATCGCTTTAGCGGCGGCGGCGGCAGGTAAACATATTTTTTGCGAAAAACCGCTTGCACTGAACCTTGCGGATGCCAAAGAAATGCTTGCAGCCGCGGACAAAGCAGGCGTTAAACATATGGTAGGCTTCAATTACCGCTTCGCTCCGGCTGTACGTCTGGCTAAAAAGTTGATCGAAGACGGACGGCTGGGCAAAATTTATCATTTCCGGGGTCTGTTTTTGCAAGATTGGATCATGGACCCGGACTTCCCGCTCGTCTGGCGATTGCAAAAAGAAGTAGCCGGTTCCGGCTCGCTTGGCGATCTGGGCGCGCATACGATTGATTTGGCACGTTATTTGGTCGGGGAGTTCGATGAAGTGGTGGGGATGGCAGAGACCTTTATCAAAGAACGTCCCATGCCAACGGAAATGACGGGGCTTACGGCAAAAGGCAATTCGGAAGGGCCGCGCGGAGAAGTGACGGTCGATGATGCTGCAATGTTTATGGCGAAGTTCGATAATGGAGCGGTCGGTACATTCGAAGCAACGCGTTTTGCGAACGGGCATCGCAGTACGAACTTTTTTGAAATCAACGGGAGCAAAGGCAGCGTAAGGTTTGACTTTGAACGCATGAATGAACTGGAAGTGTTCTTCTCTGAGGATGCCGAAGACGTGCAAGGATTCCGGCGTGTTCTTGCGACCGATGCGGCCCACGATTATATGCACGCTTGGTGGCCGGCAGGGCATACGATCGGCTACGAGCATACGGTGACGCATGAAGTTCATGAACTGATGAGTGCGATTGCGGAAGACCGGCAGCCGGTGCCGAACTTTGTAGACGGCGTGAAGTGCCAGGCGGTGCTGGAGGCGGTGGAGCTGTCGGCTTCGGAGAAGCGGTGGGTGAAGTTGAGTGAGGTCGATGGCGAGTAGGAGTTTCTAAAGAAATCAAAAAACCTTTCCTAGTTTTGGGAAAGGTTTTTTTGTAGTTCTTTTTTAAAAGAGTGGAGTGCATTAGACGTTGATTACGATTTTTTTGTTAATCTTTTTAAGTTGTTGTAAAAATTCTTCTTCGCGCACGGGGGAGATCAGGATGCTGCCGCCGTTATGAACGATTTCCAGACGATTGCGGGAATGGGCAGGGCCGGAGCTCATGCTGCGTTTGCGTTGGATTTTCTCGATCCGATCGATTGGGATATTCCAGTTCAATGGGCCTGAGCGTACACGCAAATGTTCGTTTGCGATCTCATAACTGGTGATATACCAAGTGGAGACGACAAACATCAAGATTACGAGCCATACCGGAATAAAGATCAGCGATCCGCCGATGGATAATCCCATCCAGACCAAAATGAGCAAAACAATGATGATTGCCCAGTTTAACGTGAAGAAAAAAACGTCTTTTTCGCTTTTGTATCGATTATTCATATCTGCCTCCGAATCGTAAAGTTCCTTTTATTGTACAGGAGTGATATGGATTCGTACAATTGGAATGTATTCCACTCTTTCGCTTTACCATAGAAAAGTGTATAATCAAAAGTCTGTGAAGTATAGATGGAAAAGGGGTAATGGCGTTGAGTAAGGGAAAGACTTTAGGATTTTGGGTTTTAACGGCTTTGGTCGTTGGCAATATGGTCGGATCCGGTATCTTTATGTTGCCGCGTTCGCTTGCGGAAGCCGCAAGCCCTGCGGGAACGGTATTGGCTTGGGGCGTGACTGGCTTTGGAGTATTGATGTTAGCGCTGGTCTTCGGAAATTTGGCATTGCGTAAGCCAGAACTTAACGGCGGGCCTCAAATTTATGCGAAAGAGCTATTTCCGAATCGCCCCGCTTTATCGCTACTTTCGGGATTTATGTCGAGCTGGGGCTACTGGATCGGTAATATCGCAGGATTTGTCGCGGTTATTACGACATTCGCGAGTTACCTATCGACTTTCTTTCCTGTGATGAATAGCAGCGCGGTATTATTTACAGCAGGGAGTTTTGAATTGACAACCGGGCATCTGCTGAATTTTATCGTTTGCTCGTTGCTATTATGGGGCACTCACTTTTTGGCACTGCGCGGGATCGAAGGTGCTGGGCGTCTTAATTTGATTGCGACCGCGACTAAAGTGATCGGATTTGCTTTGTTTATCATTATTGCTTTATTTGCTTTTCAATCCTCAACGATGGGACAATTTGCGGCAGCTCATATTGATGCGGAAGGACGTTCGGCGTCGCTCCTATCCCAGATTAATGCGGCAGCGGTTGTGACGTTGTGGGCATTTATCGGAGTTGAGTCGGCGACTGTATTCGCAGCGCGTGCCAAAAAGAAAAAAGACGTTAGCCGAGCGACGTTTGCCGGGTTATTGATCGCGATCATCTTATATGTCGGAATCAGTATTTTGACGATGGGACTTTTGCCGAAAGAACAATTGATCCAATCGCAAAATCCGTTAGTCGATGCGATGAGCGCGGTGCTGGGACCTTACGGCGGTTACTTGTTAGCAGCACTAGGGCTGATCAGCTTGATCGGTTCAACGATCGGCTGGGTGCTTCTTAGCGCAGAAGTGCCTTACGAAGCGGCAAAACAAAAAGTATTTTTACAGCCGTTTCGCCAAGAAAATGAAAAAGGAATGCCGAAGTATTCGTTATGGATTTCGAATGCACTCGGTCAACTGCTGATTTTCTCGACGATTTCCGGTTCGATCTCACAAGCATTTGATTTTATTATCGTCGTCGCGACGCTTGCGTATCTGGTTCCGTATCTGATCGCTTCGGTATACCAACTGAAGCTGACGTTGACCGGAGAAGGATATACGGTCAAGCGCGAACGCCGCATAGACGGAATTATCGCAGTATTGGCTACAATCTATTCGGTATGGGTCGTATACGCAGGTATGGGAGATTGGCAGACATTCTTATTTGGCGTGCTGCTGTTAGTAAGCGGGATTGTTTTTTATCCGCTTTTGCGTAAGCAGCTGAAAGAGTCTAAAATCGTTGAGCAAAAAAGATAAAAACAAAACGCTTCGAATAAATAATTCGAAGCGTTTTTTATTGCAATTTAACGGTAGCTTTGTAAGTTGATTCTCGGTATAATCAACGCAAAGAAATAGGATGCTTATACAAAGAAAAGAGGGGAATACATGCAATCCAAAAGTTTTTCGGTAAAAACGGTTGTCGCAATCGGGATTGGCGCGGCTTTGTTTGTCGTGTTAGCGCGTTTCGGTTCGATTCCGTCGCCGATTCCGAATACGAACATCCAAACGAATTACGCAATTTTGGCGTTATTCGCGGTGTTGTATGGGCCGCTTGCCGGTCTATTGATCGGCTTGATCGGGCATACGGTAACAGATTTGATCTCTTACGGTAACCCGTGGTTCAGTTGGATTATCGCTTCCGGCGTATTCGGTCTGATCGTAGGGCTGCTCGCTCGAAAGCTTCGTATTCAAAAAGGTCAATATAGCTTGATCCGTATTCAAGATGGCGAATTTGGTCTTAAAGGAATTGTTTTATTCAATATTATTCAGATCATTGCCAATGTGTTATCGTGGTTGGTCGTAGCACCTGTGCTCGATATTCTGATTTATGCGGAACCGGCGAACAAAGTATTTACGCAAGGCGTTTTGGCAACCGGTGCAAATATCGCAACGGTAGCGGTGCTCGGTACACTGATCGCAATCGCGTATTCCAAAACGCGTACGAAGCAAGGTAGCTTGACGAGAGAAGAGTAGCATGTGAAAATTAAAAAAGAAGCAAACGTAGAAAAGCCGGGGCATTCATCCGGCTTTTTCGTTTGCCTTGCCTAATATTTTGATAGGCAATAGATCGGTAACGAGAAAGGAACGCTATGAGAAAACCAATGATCGAATTCGATCAATTTACATTTCAATATCGCGCGCAAAGCGAACCGACGTTGCGCGATATTCAGCTTACCATCTATGAAGGCGAAAAAGTATTGATCGTAGGGCCTTCCGGCTCAGGAAAAAGTACATTAGCACATTGCATGAATGGTCTGGCACCACATTTTTATCCCGGCGAATGTTCGGGTGTGCTTAAAATCGGCGGAGTCGACAGCAAGAAGATGGGGATTGCTGAATTATCTGATCTGATCGGTACCGTGATGCAAGACCCGGATGGTCAATTTGTCGGGTTAACCGTCGCGGAAGATATTGCATTTAAATTGGAAAATGAAGGTATTGTGCAAGCAGAAATGATCCGCCGTGTCCAAGAAGCTGCTGAAGAAGTTGAATTTGCTGACTTTTTAGCAGCTTCGCCTCAAGAATTATCAGGCGGGCAAAAGCAGAAGACGACGCTAGCAGGCGGATTGGTCGGCGGAGCGCCGATTTTACTTTTCGACGAACCATTAGCGAGTCTTGATCCATATTCGGGTCGCGCTACGGTAGAGCTGATTGATCGACTGCATCAAAATTCGGCGCGTACGATCGTCATTATCGAACATCGGCTCGAAGAAATGCTGCACCGCGCTGTCGATCGCATTATCGTTGTCGATGAAGGACGTATTATCGCCGATTTGCCGCCGGATGAGTTGATTGCTTCCGGTCTGCTCCGTGAAAAAGGAATCCGTGAACCTTTGCATCTGTCTGCAATCCGTTATGCGGGTGGCTCCCTATCGCAGGAGATGAATCTTCAGTATGTAGAGCGAATGAATTTAGAGCCTTACCGAGATTCGTTAATCCAGTGGAGTGAGACTCCGATGATCGAGTCACCAATTTCGACATCAAAGCCGCTGCTGGAACTCGAAAATATAACGTTTGGTTATGATTCTACTCATCCAGTGCTACAAGAAATATCGTTTCAAGTGAGCCAAGGTGAAGTGTTATGTATCGCAGGACGTAACGGAGCAGGTAAATCGACCATTTCTCGCTTGATTTGCGGATTTCACAAACCTTCCTCTGGTTCGATTACCTTAAATGGACGTGATTTATCAGGCGATAGTATTCGCGAGCGTGCAGATGTTATTGGTTTTGTGATGCAAAATCCGAATCATATGTTATCCAAGCCGCTTCTCTACGATGAAGTAGCTTCGGGATTGGTACATCGTGGGGTTCCAGAAAACGAAATTCGTGAACGTGTACATGAGACACTTCGTGTATGTGGATTGTATCCTTTTCGCAGTTGGCCAATCGCAGCACTCAGCTATGGGCAAAAAAAGCGGGCGACGATTGCTTCAATCTTGGTATTACGCCCGGAAATTTTGATTTTAGACGAGCCAACGGCTGGACAAGACTATCGCCATTATCATGAGATGATGACCTTCTTGATGGAACTTAACGCTCAAGGCATGACGTTGATTATGATTACACACGATATGCACTTGATGTTGGAATACGGGCAGCGCACGATTGTTTTATCCGAAGGTCGCAAAATCGCGGACGATACGCCTGCGCGTATTCTCGGTGATGCTGCAATTGTAGAGCAAGCTCATCTGCATGAGACGTCTTTGCATATTTTGGCGCGGCGGTTAGGCATCGAGCCGGAAGAAAAGATCGTGTCTCAGTTTATTCAGTCCGATCGGAGGAGGGTGAACTGATGGCGCCTAGATTGCTATCTTATTCCAATATCGACTCGCCCGTACATCGACTGAGTGGAGTGACGAAGCTGCTTGCTTTTTTGCTTTTTTCGATTGCAGGCATGATAAGTTACGATACGCGTTGTTTGCTTGCGATGCTGATCTTGTCGCTTGTCGTTTTTTACGTGTCCAAAGTTCCGTTTAAGCAATATTCTTTCGTTCTCTATCTGATCCTGATTTTTGCGGCTATCAATCAATTGGCAATCTTTTTGTTTGCTCCTGAACAAGGCGTGCAGATTTACGGGACTCGGCATGAGTTATTGCATGTATTCGGACGATATTCAATCACTTCAGAACAATTGTTTTACCAGTTCAATATCTTACTCAAATTTGCAGTGATTGTGCCTCCGGCTTTATTGTTTTTGCTCGCGACAGAACCGAGTGAATTTGCGTCTTCGCTAAACCGGATCGGAGTCAGTTACAAAATTGCGTATGCAATCTCGATTACGATGCGTTATATTCCGGATGTACAGCAAGAGTATGTGAATATTTCGATAGCGGCTCAAGCTCGCGGGCTAGATATGTCGAGAAAAGAAAAGCTGGGGCGACGTCTGAAAAATATGGCAGGTATTTTGCTCCCTCTTGTGCTAGCAACACTTGAGCGGATCGAAAAAGTCAGTGCAGCACTTGAACTTCGCGGCTTTGGTCGTAAACGTAAACGCACTTGGTACAAAAGTCGTCCGCTCACGAAAACAGACGGATTTGTAATTGCAGGGGCTGTGCTTATTGCGGTGGCGGTACTTGTGATTACATTCTGGGACGGGGCAAGATTTTATAATCCTTTTGTGTAAGGGGGACTCGGCATGCAGCAAGGTCTACGTCTAAAAGGCGGGATCGATGAAAAAAGCTTCAACAACCGCTTAAGTTACGATCCGGAGATCGTGGAACTTTTTTTGACCGATCAAGATATGGAGCGTACTTCCTTGATTCGTCAACGTATCCGTCAACTTCGAGAGCGTGGAATTAAAGCCTATATGCACCATCCGTCCAAATATCGCGGCGCTTATCTGAATATTTTGAGCGACGATCCTCAGATGTATGCCTTTTACCGAGCATCGACGGCTGAATTATTGAAGATCTGCGAAGAAGAAGATGCAAAATGTGTGATTCACGCGCATTACGTAGGGATGGACAATCAGAAAATTGATCGGAAATCGACGATTCTGCTTCGTGAAGTCATTGCGGCTATTCCGGGTTACGATAGCGGACGGTTATTATGGGAAGATTCCACAGAAGGGTTGTTTTGTTTTAGCAATCCGTATTTGATCGATGATCTGATCGTACCGCTCAATCTTCCGATTAACGTCGATGTGAGCCATACGTTTATCGGCTTTCGCGGAGATAACGACAAATTATACGACGTACTAAAACGGACAAAACCATATGCGCGTTATTATCATCTGGTAGATAGTATGGGGCAATACCATGATTCGCTTCCTCTTGGCAAAGGATTGATCGATTGGAGTCGCGTCAAGCCTTGGGTGGACGATCAAGATTTTGTATTCGAGATCAATCTAAGCGGCGATCATGTGGATTGTACGCCGATGATTGAAAGTGCTGCTTTTTACGCTTCGATCTAAAAGTTAAAGACTCATTCGCTCCGGTTCTTAAATGAAGAATCGGAGCTTTTTATTATCCAAAAAACTCGCAAAAAAAGATGAAAGCGTTTATCATAAAAATATAGAAACGTTTCGATAAAAGGAGAGGGATTGAATAATGAATTCATCTACAGAGTCGCAGGGCGTAGCTTCGCTGAATATTATGACTTTCAATCTACGGACGCATACCGCAAATGATCTAGGAAATGAATGGGTACAACGTGCACCGTGGGCAGTGAAGACGATAGCCGATCATGCTCCATCAATCGTAGGGGTACAAGAAGCGTATGTATTGATGTTAAATGATTTGCAGCAAGGATTAACGGATTATCGTTGGATTGGGGAAGGTAGACAAGGCGGCGATCAAGACGAGCATTGTGCGATTTTTTATCGGCATGCCGAATTCGAAGTGCTGGATCACGGACAATTCTGGTTGTCCGGGACGCCCCATACAATAGGATCGCTCGGGTGGGATAGCGATTATCCGCGAATTTGCACATGGGGGAGATTCCGGCATATCGCTTCAGGGAGAACGCTCTCTGTGTACAATACACATTTCGATCATATCGGAGCAGCAGCTCGAATCGAAGGCGCGAAGCTAGTCGCAGCTTATATGGCTGAACAGTCTAAGACTTATCCGCAAGATGCGGCAATCCTGATGGGAGATATGAACGGAGTACCGTCAGATTTACCGCTACGTTATCTACGCGGAGAAGCACCGGAGCAAGGAGAGGTTCCTGCATTGCAAGATGCCTATACCGTTCTGGAACATAATTTAGGTCGAACGTTTCATGATTTTCAGGGTGGAGTAGAAGGAGAACCTATCGATTATATTTTTGCGGGTCAGCATTGCCAATTGAAATCGGCTGTCATTGATCGACGTGAGTTTGACGGAAAATATCCATCCGATCATTATCCGCTGATTGCGACGATCCAACTGCTTGAGAACTAAAGAGTGGAAAAGAAGCCAACAACCCTGCTTAGGGTCGTTGGCTTCTTTTATTTTTGAGTCAATCATTCAATCAATCTTCGATCGTCGACAAATCGCCTGCCGGAAGTTTCAACTCCCAAGCTTTGAGTACGCGGCGCATGATTTTACCGCTTCGCGTTTTGGGCAATTTGTCTTTAAATTCGATCTCGCGCGGCGCCGCGTGAGCGGATAAGCCTTCTTTGACAAATTTCGTAATCTCGGCTTTGAGTTCATCGGTTGCTTCGTATCCTTCGCGAAGCGAGATGAAAGCTTTGATCACTTCGCCACGTACCGGATCAGGCTTACCGATTACACCTGCTTCCGCGACAGCCGGATGTTCGACCAGTTTACTTTCGACTTCAAATGGACCGACACGTTCTCCCGATGTATTAATGACGTCATCGATCCGTCCTTGAAACCAGAAATAACCGTCTTCGTCCATATACGCGGAGTCGCCTGAAATATACCAGCCGGGCAACCGTACATATTCTTCGAACTTGGTTGGGTTATTCCAAATTTTACGCATCATCGAAGGCCACGGCGTACGAATCGCAAGGTTACCCATACGCAGCGGCGGCAAGACTTGACCTTGATCGTCGACAATCGCCGCTTCGACGCCCGGAATCGGCTTACCCATCGAACCCGGTCGTATATCCATTGACGGATAATTGCAGATTAACTGTGCGCCTGTCTCGGTCATCCACCATGTATCATGAATCCGGCGGTTATAGACGCGTGCGCCCCAACGAATCACTTCGGGGTTTAGCGGTTCGCCTACGCTGAGTACATGCCGCAACGAAGACAGATCATATTGCTTCACCGCTTCATCGCCAGCACCCATTAACATCCGAAAAGCGGTCGGAGCGCTGTACCATACCGTGACTTTGTAACGCTGAATCGTCTCGTACCAGTCTTGCGGGCTAAATCGACCGCCGCGTATCACGTTCGTAACGCCATTTAGCCACGGAGCGAAAATACCATACGAAGTCCCTGTCACCCAACCCGGATCGGCGGTACACCAATAAACATCGTCGACTTGCAGATCCAGTACGATGCGTCCCGTATACGCGTGTTGAACCATCGCGTCGTGTACGTGATAGACGCCTTTCGGTTTACCGGTTGAACCTGAAGTGTAATGCAAGATTAATCCGTCTTCGTGATCGAGCCATTCGATCTCCGCTTCTGTCGAAGCTTCACGCATCAATTGATGAAAATCGGCAAAAGGCGAATCGGGCGGCAATAGTTCGGGATCAGAAGCATGGTCAGATTGGAGATCTAGTGGCTTAGAAGGATCGACTAGAATGACATGCTTCAACTCCGGTAACTCGTGTGCAGGCACACGTTCCGCAAGTTTGGGCGTTGTCACGATTGCAACCGCGCCGCTGTCTTGAAGCCGATCGCGTACCGCCGTTTCCATAAACGCTTCGAACAGGGGCCCAGCGATTGCACCGATTTTAATAATACCGAGCAAAGTGAAATACAATTCAGGCGTTCGCGGCATAAAAATAAACACGCGATCTCCTTTGCCGATGCCGAGACTGCGCAGCATATTTGCCGCACGGTTCGAATACTGCCGCATCTGCTCGAACGTATATGATTCTTCACGCTCCGGATCGCTATATAGCAAAGCGATTTTGTCGGCGAGATGACTATTCGCATGTCGGTCAATCGCTTCGTAAGCCAAATTAAGTTGACCGCTTTCGTACCAACTGAACTGCTTTTCTTCGTTGCTCCAATCGAAACTTTCCCTAGCTTCTTCGTAGTTGCCCAGATTAGAAGAGTCCGTGATTGCTTTAAGCGTTTCTACTGCGTGTGGATCGGTCTGTTTATCCATAAGAGCCTCCCGTCGAGTGAAAACATAAAAGAATCGATCTGTCCAAAACATTGACAATCTTTACAAAGTTAACGCTTACAAAAAAGATCGTATTGAAGAAATAAAAGCGAATTTTCTGTAGTATACCACAATTAGAATGAAAGTCGATTTTTCGGATATATAGCCATGATAGCGTTTACTTATAAGAAAGGCTATGATACAAGCAGGTAGAAATAGATATATGTTTAGCAAGCCGGAGCAATCAAAGGAGGCTGCATGGAACATTTTAAAAAGCAACATAGTGAAGTGATAGACGGCGCATCTGGGCAGATTGTCGTGCAAGGCCCTCTATCGCCTGATCAGTTGAAGCAAATGACGTTACATGCGCAGCTTGACGCTTTTCGTCGCCCGCAAGAGCAACATGAAGCTTTGGTTGAGATTGCGGAGTTGCCGGAAGGACGGATCATTGCCGCGTTCGAAGGGCAGGTCATCGTCGGTTATGTGACTTTTCATTATCCGGATGAATATGAACTTTGGGCGGAAGGCAATATGGAGGATCTGGTTGAACTTGGAGCGATCGAAGTTGCCAACGATTATCGCGGAAAAGGAATAAGCAAAAAGTTACTGGAACTTTCTTTTCGCGGGGGGCAGTTAGATCACGTCATTGTGTTCACGACTGAATATTATTGGCATTGGGATCTCGAACATACCGGGCTTAACGTCTGGGATTATCGCAAGATGATGGAAAAGTTAATGAAAAACGTCGATATGGTCTGGTTCGCTACCGATGATCCTGAAATTTGTAGCCATCCAGCAAATTGTCTGATGGTTCGAGTCGGTCGTAATGTTCCGCAATCTTCGGTAGAAGCTTTTGATCGACTGAGGTTTCGGCAACGATTTATGTATTAAAAAAAGCATGTGCAAAGGAGGCGCAGCATGAAAGATGCCGTCTATTTATTTCACCCGCATTTTCTAAACTACAAATTCGACCAAGACCATCCGTTCGATCAGCATCGGATTACGTTGACGCGCGATTTGCTGCGTGCCGCGAATGCTTTTCCGAGCGACTCGGAAATCGTATCGGTCGATCAACTTGATGAAGAATGGCTGCAAGCCGTACATGTTCCCGAGTATATCGAAAGCGTGAAAGCTTTGAGTGCGGCGCATCCACTCGGAGCAAAGATTCATCAAGCGCAAAAGTATGGGCTGAACACGGAAGATACACCATTTTTCCCGGGAATGCACCAAAGTGCGCAGATGATCGCGGCAGCATCGGTCGAAGCGGCGAAACTTGTAATGGATGGAAAAACGCGTCATGCAATCAATCTAGCGGGCGGGCTCCATCACGCGATGCCGCAGCGAGGTTCGGGATTTTGTGTGTACAATGACGCTTCGATCGCGATTTCTTTTATACGCAAACAATATGGAGCGAAAGTGCTTTATGTCGATACGGATGCTCATCATGGCGATGGGGTCGAGATGTCTTTTTACAGCGATCCTGAAGTCTATACATACTCGATTCATGAGACAGGCAAATATTTGTTTCCCGGAACAGGGCAAATCGAACAACGCGGAGAAGGCGAAGGGTTTGGCTGCACGATCAATCTGCCGATGGAACCTTATACTGAAGACGATTCATGGTTGGAGTCTTTTAAAAACGTGCTAGAAGACGTATTGCAAAAAGCCAAGCCGGATATCATCATCAGTCAGCACGGTTGCGACGCTCATGCGCTGGATCCATTGTCTCATCTCCATTGCTCCATGCGGATCTACCGAGAAATGCCGAGAATTTTGCACGAAGCGGCACATCATTATTGCGATGGACGTTGGGTAGCTCTGGGTGGGGGCGGTTACGATATTTGGCGCGTCGTACCCAGAGCATGGTCGCTGTTATGGATGGAAATGAGCGGTCATCCGTTATTGCAACAGATTGATGCCGATCCTTTTTTGCGTTTGCCCGAAGCGTGGTTAGATCGTTGGAGCCCTCAAAGCCCGGAAGAGTTACCGCAAACTTGGCTCGATGATATTTCGGAGTGGACACCGATGCCGAGACGTGCCGAGATCGAAGCGGCAAATCGTCGCTCGGTCGAATTAGCTTCCATGTATTTACGTTAGGTGTTGATCCAAGCGACAATCGTTTAGTAGAATCTGTACTTCGGGTATATGAATAGAGAAGAAATAGGTGACTTGTCGCCATAGAATCATTTGCGATAGCGCATGGAAGGATGGATGAGTCATGAATCAAGAAGGTCGATTGTTAATCGGAGACACATGGAAAAACACATCCGAAAAGATTGAAGTCCGCAATCCGGCGAATGGAGAACTTGTCGGCAACGTGGCAAAAGCAACGAAAGAAGACGCCAAAGCGGCTGTGGATGCCGCATATGATGCTTTTCCAGCTTGGTCGGCGCTTGCTGCCATGCAGCGGAGCGAACTATTGACCAAGTGGTATCAGTTGATCGCGGAGCACCGAGAAGAGCTTGCCAAAATCATGACGCTTGAGCAAGGCAAACCGCTTGCCGAAGCAGCAGGCGAGATCGATTATGCGAATAGCTTTATCCAATGGTATGCCGAAGAAGGAAAGCGGGTCTACGGAGAGACGATTCCGGCTTCATCTTCGGAAAAACGAATCTGGGTGACCAAGCAACCGGTTGGCGTAGCCGCTCTAATCACACCGTGGAATTTCCCGGCTTCGATGATTACGCGTAAAGCCGCTCCAGCATTGGCAGCGGGTTGTACCGTTGTGATAAAGCCTTCGGAAGAAACGCCGTTTACCGCGCTGCGATTGGTCGAACTCGCGCAAGAAGCCGGAATTCCGGCTGGCGTGATCAATATCGTGACAGGCGTTCCAAGCGAGATCGGCGGCGTATGGCAAGAAGATGCTCGCGTGCGCAAATTGTCCTTCACGGGATCGACGAAAATCGGTAAAGAGCTGATGAAAGGCGCCGCTGACACGATGAAAAAAGTATCGCTCGAACTTGGCGGACATGCTCCGTTTATCGTGACCGAACATGCCGATCTACAAAAAGCGGTCGAAGGCATGATCTCGTCTAAATTCCGTAACGGCGGTCAGACTTGCGTCTGCACCAACCGGATTTACGTACATGAAAGTATCGCCGAGTCCTTTTCGAAGCTTGCCGCGGAAAAAGTATCTGAGCTTAAAGTCGGCAACGGTCTGGACGAAGGCGTAGAGATCGGCCCGCTGATTAATAAAGCCGCCGTGGATAAAGTATTGGCGCAGATCGAAGACGCAGTTGGCAAAGGCGCCAAAGTCCTTGTCGGAGGTTCGCGCGTCGAAGGACTTCCTAACGGTCATTTCGTAGAGCCGACCTTAATCACGAACGTCACCGACGATATGGTTTGTATGAACGAGGAAACTTTCGGGCCTTTGGCTCCGGTTACGACATTCCAAACGGTGGATGAAGCGATTGAACGCGCGAATCACAGCCCTTACGGACTTGCCGCTTATGTGTTCACTGAAAAGATCACCGAAGCGATCCAAATCGCGGAACGTCTACAATTCGGCATCGTCGGATTGAACGATCCTTTGCCTTCTACCGCTCAGGCTCCTTTTGGCGGATTTAAAGAAAGCGGCTTAGGCAGAGAAGGCGGACATTATGGGATCGAGGAATACTTGGAGGTTAAGTATATTTCTTTGGGCTTGATGTGAGTGTGTGGGGGAAGTAAGGAGACTTCGAGGTGAATTCGTTTCGGTCGCTTGTTGAAATTGGAAAAGAGATTGAAGTTTTTATTTGGTTTTTTCCAATTTCAAAGGCGAACGCTAACTCTCCTGCACTGAATTCACCTCTTCGTCTCCTTACTTCCAGTTACGGTGGGTGTTGTAAAAATTTAAAGCCACTCTCTTATTGGGGAGTGGCTTTTTTATCTTGTTCTTTTTTGTATGTATACAAAAAACGAAGCTTCAAAGAACTTAAAGAACTTAAAGAACTTAAAGAACTTAAATAAACCCAAGACTGGTAATTGCCGCTTCCCAAAAAGGAAGCGGCTATCCTGTCCCCAAAACGCTACTTGCGCGTGCGAACAAAGCGGAGAGAGAAATTCAGTGGAGGAATGGAATGTTCGCCTTTGAAATCGAGAAAAACCTAATCCAAGTTTAATCAAATTTTCTTGATTTCAACAAGCGACCGAAACGAATTTCTCTCGTAGCGCCTCCCCGCCACACCCCTACCTCAAAAGCAGCCAAGTAGCGTCCCCTCACTTCGTAACAAACTTGTCACTCAATTGTATTTTCCAAAGGAAGAGTTGCTCGCTTGCCGCGGCTAGAATAAGAACAGGATTTCTACATACTGATATAGACCGCTTAAAGGTCTTGGACAAAGAAAGGTCTGATTTTCGCATGAGTCACGAAACTACATTACCGCTGCGCGTAAAAGCGGCAAAAGGAACGCCAGAAGGACGGATTCACGTTCTGGATCAACTTCGGGGGATCGCTTTATTTGCTATTTTTCTATGCAATTTAACGCATCTGACAGGCGCTTCGCTTAACGAAACAGATAAAATCGGCGTATTTTTGTGGAACGCGATCGATGTCTTATTCGGGAATAGCGCCCGTCCGTTATTTTCTTTTATGTTCGGAATCAGTATGATGCTGATCTTTGATGCTTCGGTGCGTAAAGGACGACGTCCGTATCCGATGCTTCTGCGTCGTATGTGCATGTTGCTACTGTTCGGCGCGCTGCATGTTTTCGCGGTATGGAACGGCGATATTTTGTTCATGTATGCGCTCGATGGATTTTTGCTGTTGCTCTTTCTATGGATGCCGAGATGGCTACTGTTGATTGCGGGCGTCGTATTATTTGTCGTGACTTCTTACGAAATTCAGAGCGCCATGAGTCCACAGATGACCGAATGGTTACAGCTTTTATCTCCTTCTTCACTTATTTATAGCGGAGTATTGCGTTTGCCTAATCCCGATCTGTTTTTCTCCAATCCTTATTTGTCTACAGCATTTGGAGAGTTGATCTTGGCGGTTGAGCATTTGACCTTTTTCTTATTCGGTATGTATGCGTATCGAAGCGGATTGTTTACACGGTTGCCGAAACATCCGATTTGGGCATCTACGATCGGAATTATTCTTTTGCTGGCAGGTTGGCTTGGTAAATATTTGTATAGCAGCCCGATGAATAATGTATGGATTTCTTCATTTCATCCTGTCGCTTGCTTTGCCGTTACGATTGGAGCGGTATTGGTGGTCATTGGACTTGCCGGTCATGGACATGCACGCGTACTCGAGCCTTTCCGAGCTGTGGGGCGGATGGCGTTCACCAATTATCTGATGCAATCTCTTATATTCGTATCGTTGTTCAAAGAACCTGGAGAAGGCATTTTTGCTTCGATCGGTCTTATCGGAAGTCTGTCGATGACGATTGTCGTGCCGATTGGGATTGCTTTTTTCATTCTACAGATGATTGTCAGTCATTATTGGCTTCGTTATTTCTTGTATGGACCTTTCGAGTGGTTATGGCGTGCCGGAACAAATCTGGAGCTTCCTCCATTTAGAAAAAAGCAAGTTGTTACGGAAACCGGGCAGTGAAAAATACAATCTCGAATATCTAATGTATATAAAAAGTCGCGTGAGCCGAAAACATTTCGGTCCACGCGACTTTTTGTGTACAGCAAATAGAGACTATTTAGATCGGTTCGACATTCCGCTCAGTCTCGGTATAAACGGCAATAAGCACGACTGCAGGAGTATCGCCATCGTTCCAAACCCGATGCGGCACGGAAGCATTCCAACTGAACGTGTCGCCTTCATACAAAGTAAACTGATCTTCGCCTTGTTTTGCAGTGACCGATCCGCTGACAATCATATGGATTTCTTCACCTTCATGGGCATGAGGTTCATCCCCGGAAGCTGATCCAGGTGCAAGTTCAATCAATGTCATACGTAGATGAGGCGTACGCCCCACGTGAGCAAGATTGATCTGCGGTTTTCCGCCGGAGAGCTGTTGCCGTTCGCTTTTGCGAATCACTTCCATGCGTTCTTCTTTTTTGAGCAGTAAATACGCGACCGATACATCGAGTGCTATCGCGATTTGTTCGAGTGTAGCGATAGAAGGCGAAGTTTTATCGTTTTCGACTTGGCTCATAAACCCTTGCGACAAGCCGGTTGCCGCGCAGATCGCAGCGATCGTGATTCCTTTGCGTTTACGTATGGCGCGGATATTGGAGCCGAGTTCCATCGTCATCGCTCCTTTCGTGCCCTTATCCTAATTAGCAGATTTGTAAAAGCTGCCTAATTTCATATATTGAATGATTCGATATCCGACTCCAAAAACTATACCTGAAGATAAATAGAAAAAATAAAAAACCTGTGCTTCTGAAGAAAAAGGGCTAACACCACCCCAAATGAGCAATACTAAAAGTGTAGGTACAAAGAAAATCATTACACAAACTAATGGATAGAGAAATATTTTAGAACTTTTGAATATTTTATCTACTAAGTAAACCATTCCGATATACAAAGGGCATGCAACAAGAAGAAAACCTAAAAGAGTTGTGAATAAAACAAATCCAAAGTCTGATTTGAGCGATTGACCAAAAATCAATTGCAAGGAATAAATGTAACTTAAAAAGCCAGAAGAATAAGATAGTAAACTAAGTAGAATTATGGCTCCTTTAAACACTGTGTTACCTCCTAAAGACCTTATAAATTACAAGTTAATTATATCATGCTTAATAATATTATCATATTTTTAAAAAGTACTTGTAATTATGCTTTTTATTTCTCCTTTAAAGATACAAGAGGAATTTTATAAAAATCTTTTAGACTAGGAGATGAGTCTAAAAGATGCATCTTCATAAAGTTTCTTTTGAAAACTTATTAGGAGGCCAATAATATGGCATTTAGCGTTGCACTTAAACTTCAAACTTTTATTGTAGAACCCGTTGTTTTTGGAGTACCTACTGGTAATGCGATTGTCTATTACAGTGGTGATAACCGAGGGTTTTCTACTTCTGAAAATGCTAGTTACCGTACTAAACAATATTTGACTTTTAATTTTGATAACAATGGAGCTTCATGGCAAGGATTTACTGACACGGGTCAGACTCATCGTTCTGTAGTTCGACCGGGAGATGCTATTATTTGGAGTGATACTCTGAAACAAAATCCCAATACAATTACTCATTCTTTAGTAGCTTCTAGTTCAAAAATGACGGGAGCCGCTGATGACCGTATTCAAATAAAATGTATTTGTGATTCGCGAAATCCTTTTGAGCCTTTTGCTCCTGCAATCAATTACACGTTCACAGTTACTGTTTATAAAAATGGTGTTGTTTCTATTAACGGTACTCAAGATGGCTTTCCTTCCTACGAAGCTTACGTCCGATTAAATAGTGGTTCTTGGAAGACTCTTCATCAGTTTAGTCAACAGACTATTGCTAGTCTCGCTCCACCAGAAGAAATTAACGTAAATAAAACTTTAAATCTTTTCTGAATTTTTTTAAAAGTCTCTTATTTAAAAGTGGCTTGAAATAAAAAAATGAATGGAGATACGTCTGAATGTTTAAAGTCTAATTAATATTCCGTGCTGTTGATAAAGAGGTCCAAAAGGAAAAATCCTTTAAACCTCTTTATCAATTTACAATTCAGCTTATTAAGAGAAAGAAAATGAATATTGTGAAATATAAAATGCTATTCAAATAATAAACCGGGTTATACATAAGATTGGTTTCGAATCGAGTTTGCCGTTTTATATGTAGAAAGAATGCTAAAAACACGGAACAAAGAGCAGCTCATTTAATGTAGGACAAAAATTAAAAGAATCATGAAGGAGGCATCACAAATGGATTTAGGCTTAAAAGGAAAATCGGTGTTTGTTGCGGCAGCGAGTAAAGGGTTAGGGCGTGCGTCGGCACTCGAATTTGCTAGAGAAGGCGCGAATGTCACCATCTCCAGTCGAAGCGAAAAAAGTTTAGCAGAAGCTAAAGCTTATATTGCGGAGCATACGGGCGTCGAAGTCTTTACGGTGACGATGGATGTAGGCAAAGAAGACGAGGTACGCGATGCAATCGCAAAGTCAGCTGAAAAGTTCGGCGGATTAGACGTCTTGGTCTGCAATGCGGGTGGTCCAAAAGGCGGTCATTTCGCGGATATGTCAGATGAAGATTGGCAACATGCGTATGAGTTGAATCTGCTGGGTACGATTCGTCTGATTCGAGAAGCATTGCCGTATATGCGCCAAGCTTTAGGCGGTCGTATCGTCAATCTGACTTCGACTTCGATCAAGCAGCCGATCGACGGATTAATTTTATCGAATGTGTTCCGAGCTGGTGTATATGCACTGACGAAATCATTAGCAACTGAGCTTGCGCCGGATCACATCTTAATTAACACAGTCGCACCCGGACGGATCGAAACGGATCGGATTTTGGAACTGGATGCTGCGCAAGCCGAGAAATCGGGACGTACAGAAGAAGAAGTGCGTAAAGAAAATGAACGTGCGATTCCTTTAGGACGTCTCGGTCAGCCTGACGAGTTTGGGAAAATTGTAGCCTTCTACGGTTCCTTCGCTAATACGTATATAACAGGGCAAGCCTTGCTAGTCGACGGGGGCGCGGTTAAAAGTCTTTGATTCATCTACATTAACCTACAAGATGGACACTTTAAGAAAAGTCCTCTTGTAGGTTTTTTTTGCGTAGTTTAAATGATTGATTTAGAGAGTACCGGGATTCGGATAAGTCTACAGAGGATGCGTATATATACCAAACTTTGGATTGATCGTATGATGAGGTTAACAAAAGCAGACGTACTGAACATATATATTCAATCCAAAGGTGAGAAGGGCAGGAGAAGGCGATGAGTAAACGACAATGGGATGGAGCGGAGATAGCAGATCAACAAGGAAGAGTGATGATCGTAACCGGTTCTTCAAGCGGAATCGGAAAAGAAGCGGTAAAAGTCATTTCATCCAAACGTGCAAAAGTCATAATGGCTGTACGTAATGTTGATAAAGGAAAAGAAGCAGCAATCGAAATCAAAAAAGAATTTCCGCAAGCGAATATTGATGTTCGAAAATTAGACGTAGCGGATTTAGATTCGGTTAAAGCTTTTGCCCATTCATTTTTAGAAGATTACGACTACTTGGATATTTTGATTAACAACGCGGGTATTATGTATACGCCTTATTCCCAAACCGCCGATGGATTCGAAAATCAATTGGGCACTAATCATTTAGGGCATTTTGCGCTAACCGGTTTACTGATGCCTGCACTGAAAAAAACAGCCCGCTCCAGAATCGTCGTCCTTTCAAGTTCGGCTCATATGATGGGCAAGATCAATTTTGACGATTTGAATTGGGAAAAAAGAAAATACAGCACGAATCAAGCTTATGCCGATAGCAAGTTAGCGAATCTTTATTTTACTTATGAGCTTGTGCGCAAATTGAATTCAGAAGGCGGCCATCCTAAAGTCGTAGCTGCCCATCCCGGAATCGCGGCGACAGATTTACAAAGACATAGCGCGTTTTTGAGAGGCATCACTAAATTGATTTCGCAACATGCGAGTATGGGGGCTTTGCCTACGCTTAGGGCGGCTTTTGATGAAGAAGCGAAATCAGGCGATTTTTACGGGCCTTCAGGAATGATGAATATCAAAGGCTACCCAATCGTGCATCCGTCCAGCAAATCTTCTCATGATGAAAAAAACGCCAAACAATTGTGGAACCGTTCAGAAGAAATGACAGGAGTCATATTTTGAGATGAACGAAATCATTAGAATTGACTCCATATCTATGCTGCATGAGCTTTTGGGATATGAAAAACCTAAACATCCGCTAATCACTTGTATCGAATTAAATAAGTTTAAACCGGATCAGACGTATAACAATATTCAGTTTGTAAACGCTTTTTATACGATTTCTTTGAAAAAGGGTACGAATTTTAATATGCAATACGGACGACGCTCTTATGACTTTAACGAAGGCAGCATGATTTTTATGGCACCGGAACAGCGGCTTGTGGTAGACTTTGATCCTCATTATGAAGCTACAGAAGGTTGGATGTTGTGTTTTCACCCGGACTTGATTCGCAAAAGTTCGCTGGGCAGCAAAATGGACGAATATTCGTTCTTCTCCTATTCCCTTCATGAAGCGCTTCATTTATCTGAAAAAGAAAAAGCTGTAGTGACGCAAATCGTGCAAATCCTCACCGAAGAATTTAATCAAAATATCGATATCTATTCTTTGGACTTAATCATCTCCAATCTTGAACTACTGCTCAATTATGCCCAACGCTTTTACGGCAGGCAATTTATTACTCGAAAAACGGCTAATCATGATGTCGTGGATCGCTTCGAAAAATTGGTAAAAGACAGTTTTACGGTGCAGCGTTTACAAGAAACCGGGATTCCCAGTGTCAAGGAACTCGCTAAAGAGATGGGTTATTCCACGAACTACTTAAGTGATTTGTTAAAAAAAGAAACCGGCAAAAATACACAAGAGCATATTCATTATCAGATTACCGACCTTGCCAAAAATCTGCTCTCTGGAACTTCAGAGCCGATCTCCACGATTGCTTATCATCTAGGGTTCGAATATCCGGCTAACTTCTCTAAGTTTTTTAAATCAAGAACAGGGATGTCGCCGAATCAGTTTAGAAAATATTAAATGTAGTATAATCGTTTGCAAAAAGCCTTCAATCTTTAAAAGGTACCGGATGGGATACTCTTTAAAGATTGAAGGCTTTTTTGTTTTTTGGATGATTTACGAGAACGCCAGACCGATAAAAATTAATAATACTAAAGCGCTGATTACAATCATCGATAAAGCGCTAAACCAAATGCCTGCAATGGCAAGTTTGGCTCCGCGAGAACTGCGTACGGCTATAATCGATAAAATGATACCTACTACAGCGGTAAAAGGTGTAAGTAGAAGTAGGATAAGCAGCATGGCACCTAGATCGCTGCTACTATTTGAATCGGGTACCCAAAAGATAAGCATTAAAATTTGCAGAGGAACCGCAAAACTGAATAGTCCAAGGATAAACCCCGTCATTGCCATCCCGAAGCGATCAGGACGCGGCGGAGCAAAACGCTGTTGATGATAAGGATCTGGATAAGGAGGATTGTTGTAAGGATTTTGTCTATCATACTCATCAGAACTAAGAGGGGAAGAAGAACGTTTCGCAGATTCGGCTCTTTCTTGTTCCCAATCGAATTGACCCAAAAATAAAACTCCTTTCGCAATAGGTGGCTGAGTTGCTTCTGGATTTATTATACAACATAAGTAGGGGAAAGGAAGTTTAAATTCATTTGAATTGGGTTATGGCTAATTAGACATAAAAGATTCTTGACAATGACCCACTGGTCATTTACGATTTAAACAAATTAAAGTACGTAAAGGTTGGGTGAAAAAGTCATGAATCAAGTCAATACAAAATGGATTGTAGCAGGGTTACTGCTCAGCATTTTGATGGCGGCGATGGATAATACCATTGTTGCTACTGCGATGGGAACGATTGTTGCAGATCTGGGCGGACTGGATCAATTTGTCTGGGTAACATCCGCTTATATGGTCGCGACGATGGCAGGGATGCCGATCTTCGGTAAATTGTCCGATATGTACGGACGCAAACGCTTTTTCGTTTTTGGTTTAATTGTATTTTTGATCGGTTCTGCGCTTTGCGGATTAGCGCAAACGATGACGCAGCTTAGCTTGTTCCGCGCGATTCAAGGAATCGGTGGCGGTGCGTTGATGCCGATTGCATTCACGATCATTTTTGATACGTTTCCACCGGAAAAACGCGGTAAAATGACAGGATTGCTTGGCGCGGTATTCGGTATTTCAAGTGTACTCGGTCCTCTGCTTGGTGCATATATTACCGAAGGTATCGGTTGGCACTGGGTATTTTATGTGAACGTTCCGATCGGGATTGTCGCATTGATCTTGATCATGACTTTCTACAAAGAATCAGCTGTACATCGCAAACAACAGATCGATTGGATCGGTGCGATCACGCTGGTCACTTCCATCGTGGCTTTGATGTTTGCATTAGAGCTTGGTGGGTCGGATGGTTATGGATGGAATTCAGTACCGATTTTATCCTTATTTGCAGCGTTTGCTGTCTTTTTTATCGCTTTCGTATTTGCGGAGCGCAAAGCGGCAGATCCGATTTTGCCTTTTTGGTTGTTTAAACGTCGGTTGTTCGCTTCGGCGCAAGTCTTGGCTTTTTTGTACGGAGCGACTTTTATTATTCTGACAGTGTATATTCCGTTGTTTGTTCAAGCTGTCTACGGCGGATCGGCAACCAACGCAGGTTTAATTTTAACTCCAATGATGCTTGGTTCTGTAGCGGGTAGCGGCATCGGCGGTGTATTTCAAGCGAAAGTTCCGTTCCGTCGCCTGATGACGATCTCGGTCATTTCATTTTTCGCCGGAATGGCATTACTTGCGTTTATGTCACCGGATACGTCTCGTGTGCTGCTGACCATCTATATGGTTCTTGCCGGATTCGGTGTCGGATTCTCGTTCTCCATGCTGCCAACCGCTTCGATTCATAATTTGGAGCCGCAGTATCGAGGAACAGCCAATTCAACGAATTCGTTTTTGCGTTCGTTCGGTATGACGTTAGGCATTACGATCTTCGGCGCGATCCAAAGTAGTGTTTTGGCAAGTCGTCTCAAAGACGCTTTCGCAGGGCAAGAAAATGCAGCTTCTGGATTTGCGGGCGGTGATCTTCGTAGCGTGTTCCAATCGGATGTTCGCGCGCAGATTCCACCGGATATTTTGACGAAAATCGTGAATGCTATGTCGGATTCGATTACTTCGATGTTCTTGTTTGCCTTGATTCCGATTGCGCTTGCAGCCGTCGCGATTGCTTTTATGGGCAATGCCAAAGCAGGTTCGGGAGAATCGCATTAAGTCGTTTTATCTGTTTTAAATAGAAAAAAAGCGGTTCCCTTCGATAAACGAAGCGGAAGCCGCTTTTTTGTATGCAAACGTATTATAAAAATCAGTAAAATAGGTAATTTGGAATTTTGCACAAAACTCTCCAACCCGTTACAATCAAGCACAGTAGTAAAAAATTTCTTGTTTATGATTACAAATTGAAATTATAACATAGACGTTAATTGAAAAATGAATACAAAAGGCTGATGCTTGCAGCTCGGCTTTATTTTTCGAGGAGGAACATGACGTGAATAAGCAAGCGCAATTGGAGCGAATACTTTGGAAATTAAAGATGGCAACAAAGCGTGATCCGAATTTTAAGGAATTTGGTGCCAAGCGGCATCGCTACGAAAGCTATCTACCGTTGGAACAAGAACAAATCGAAATATTCGAAGCTCAAACCCAAGTCACTTTGCCCCAAGAATTTGCCGAATTTTTAAAAGGTGTCGGGAACGGCGGAGCGGGGCCTTATCACGGAATACGTGAATTGGATTTAGAGAGTTCGCCGGAACTTTTGCAACAAGATTGTTTGTTGAGCCCGAAGATGACACGAAAGCATTGGCAAGCTCTGATTGCTTACTCTCAAGATCACAAACTTGAACTTTACGGCGGAATGCTCGGAATCGGATCAATGGGCTGGACTTTTGAAATGATGCTTGTCTTAAATGGACCTTATCGCGGGCGCGTCGTCTATATCGATCATAATGAGCAAATTCCTTTTTTTACATACGAGGCTAATTTTCTGGAATGGTACGAACGTTGGTTGGATGAAGTGATTGGCGGCTACGATCTTGGATGGTTTGCGACAAAGCCTGCGGGCGATGATATGGTCTTGATCGATTTGTATTTAAGTAGCTTGGAAGAACAAGTGAAGGTCAGTGCAATTCAAGGCATGTACAAGCTGCCCAAGCTCAAAACAGAAACGTTATCTTTTTTGTTCGAGCAATGTACCGATTCTTCGAAAATAGTTCGGAATGCAGCTATAGAAATTTTGGCGCAAAAAAACTATGAGCAAGCGATTCCTTTTTTGCGGCAAGCCCTATCTGGTCCATTGATCGAAGAACGGTTGAACGCGGCTCGCCAAATCGATATGTATGGCGAACCGGGAGGCGGCGAGTTAACCTCTTTAATTCAACAAAAGTTGATGCAAGAAGAAGACCCGGAGCTTTTTTGTCAACTGATTCGAATCTTGGAGCGTGGATCTGCTAATCCGTTAAATGCCTTGATTCCTTTCTTTACGCATCCTGATCCTGAACTGCGCCGAGAAGCCATCTTCCACGCAGGGCGGCTGCCAGGTAAAGAAGTCTATGCGACGCAGTTGGGTGAGGCTTTAGATGATACGAATCAGATTGTGCAAGAAACAGCGGTGTGTGCGTTAGAAGGAGTGCCTTTACCGTCTTTGCTAGCCAAGTATGGGAAACTTATCGCTTTGCCTTCATCCGGTGTCACTCTTCGCAAAGCGGTTTTGAGTAGACTTAGCGAATATGGCAAACAAGCGTACAGCTTTTTGGAACAAGCATCTACGGATTCCGATGCAGAGATTCGGGAAGAAGCCAGACATTTATTGCGGCAATATCAAATGATGTTGTAGAATCGCAATATTCGTGTAAATGAGGTGAAAAACCATAATTCGATGGATTAAAAACATAGATAGGAAAAAGATGGACAGATGGCATATTATCACGCTGGTCTTTTTTGTTTTGGGTTTTCTTGTACTCGGTTATATTGGTGGAGATTTGCAATTAGTTAGCTATTCGACAGGATTATTATTACTTGGAGCTGTTTATATCCCTAATCTGCTCGCAAATATTGCCATCTATATTCAGGCAGATCCGCAAGAGAAAAACGGTTATCGTATTCAGCTCATTTTGGCGGCGGTGTTTTATACGTTTGTTTTGTTCTGGCGGTTATCGCATTAAATTAATGACGTGAAAATATAGAATAGAAAATCGATCTAAGCTTTGTCCTCAATTAGGATAAAGCTTTTTTTAATTTGTTCGTAACTTTTTGTAAATATCATATTGATAATATCGATTTATTATGCTATTGTGTTGTTAAAGTCGAAACGACAATAACAAATCAAATAACGAAAGCGGGGAACTTCTTATGTTCGGATTCCGATTTGCTAAATTTCAACCGAGTGAATATGTCATGAAAATCAAAAACGGTAAAGTCGTCAAAGAAGGCGTCGGTCTTGCTTTTCACTACTATGCACCTACGACGTCGGTAGTGGTTGTTCCGGTATCTTCGATCGATGTTCCATTTATGTTCGATGAAATGACAAGCGATTATCAGAAAATTACGGTACAAGGACAATTAATTTATCGAATCGCCGAGTATCGCCGTATGACCGAAGTCTTGAATTACACGTATGATCTGAAAAGACACCGGTACCTCTCGGATGATCCGGCGCTGCTTAGTCAACGTGTCGTCAATATTGTCAAAGTACGTATCAAACGTGGGCTTGCTCGGATGCCGCTGCGGGAAGCGATTCAAGCTAGCGAAACTCTGGCTCAAAATATGCGCCGAGAACTTGCAGGCGATGAAGAATTGGCGGCACTCGGCGTTGAACTGATGGGACTGTCGATTCTAGCTATTTTGCCAAATAAAGATACGATGCGGGCACTCGAAGCCAAAGCTCGGGAAGAAATTTTACAAGATGCGGATGAAGCGTTATATCGTCGCCGAAATGCTTCGATTCAGCAAGAACGCCAAGTGAAAGAAAATGAATTGAATACCGAAATCGCGGTCGAAACGAAAAAGCGCCAAATCCGCGAAACTCAATTGAATGCTGAACAAGCCGTGAAGCAAAAGCGGCATGAAATGGAGCAAGAACAGCTCAGCTTTGACATCGGAATGGAAGAACGCAGACAAGACCTGATCGGCTTGGAAACAACGAATCGGAAAACAGCTGCCGATGCGAAAGCCTACGAGTTGACAGCCGTTATGAAATCGCTGGAAAGTGTAAATCCGAATGTGCTGCAAGCGATGACGAATATGGATATGAAGCCGGATAAATTGATCGCGATCGCATTCCAGGAAATTGCCGGCAATGCCGAGAAGATCGGTCAACTCAATATTTCGCCGGATCTGCTGCAAAGCTTGATGAGCGGAGAGGCTACGAGAGGGGCGGCTCAGCGATGAGTTTTTTCGGAAAAAAAGAAAGTCATCGACAAGGACAGATGTCTGCAGGTACAAGGGAAGCCGGAGCACCGGAAACAGAAGCGAAGATCGTGCTCGTGAAGCGCCGGACGCGCCTGGAAGAGTTGGTGGTGCGATACAATACGATTCAGCAAGCGCAATTTTATGTTGAGCGTCTAGGCGCGGACTTTGGAGATTATTTGGTAGAAGACCAAGTATACCGCGAAGCCCTTGTTCAGGCGACAGAATATCTTAGCGTGATTGGACGTGTCCAGCAAGTGGACCGAGAGCATGTGTCGAACTTTATTTTTGGGGCGAAAGATATAGTCGTCGTCCTAGGACAAGACGGTCTAGTGGCAAATACGCTCAAATATGCGGGACAACAGCCGTTAATCGGAGTGAATCCTGATCCCAAACGGTGGGATGGAGCACTTCTACCTTTTACGACAAGGGAGTTACCGGCTGTAGTACGCGATCTGATGCAAAATAAGCGTCCGCTCAAAGAAGTCAGATTGGCTCAAGCTCAGTTAAACGACGGGCAGACGTTATACGCGGTGAATGATTTGTTTATCGGGCGACGTACGCATGTATCGGCAAGATATGAGCTCCGAATCAACGAGCATGCGGAGCAGCAATCGTCGAGCGGAATTATCGTATCGACAGGAATGGGTTCGACAGGATGGCTACGCAGCGTATTGGCAGGCGCGGCAGGGATTGCTTCGAGTGCAGCGGGGCAATCGTCAAGAGGAGCTTTGGCGCCTGATCCTTCGTTTGGCTGGGATTCGCCTTATCTGTATTATAGTGTGCGCGAACCTTATCCGAGCCGCACCACGTCGGCGAATCTAGTCTTCGGGAAAATCGACGAACGTCAGCCGCTGCGGATCATTTCGCAAATGCCGGAAAGCGGCGTGATCTTTAGCGATGGCGTAGAAAATGATTATTTGGAGTTCGGGTCGGGAGTGGAAGCTTCGATTAGTTTGGCGGAGCGAAGAGGTTTATTGGCAGTGTAAGTTGTTAAGTTCTCAAACTCTCTTACCAGGAGAGTTTTTTATTTTTTGATGTGGGTAATAGAAGGTACTCCTTCATTAGAAGAGCAGAATCGAGAAAGAAATCATAAACAAGATCATAAGAGATAAAGTGATAAAGAACTCGACAAAAGAACGTATGTTCGATATACTGAGAGGAGACCTTGTACATGGAGATGCATAATATGAACAATGAATTTCTGAAGGACCTCCACGAGTTAGAACGTAATGACGAGGATCGTTCCAAGTTGTTGATGAAAGGCTTGAAGAAGACGCTAGATGAGCGGAAGTCGGCGAATCGGTTGGAGCGTTGGTTTCAACGCAAGCGCAAAAAGAAAGTCGAAGCTTGGCATTCTGATTTTCAGCCGACCGAGTCAGAGTCTATCGAATCGAATGAATCCACTCCGCAGCCGAATCGTGAGAGTACGTCCAAATATCGGGAAAATTCTTACGAGACCAGAACCGAATAAGCGCTTTGCGCCTAAATAGTAAAAGCATCCGTCTGCATGAAGCAGCGCGGATGCTTATTTTTTGTTTATAATTCGACAGTTAGCGTGCCTAACATTTTCACGAATTTCGGATCGTGTACAGACATGAATAGTGTCTGATTTCGGTCTAACGCTGCGATTTGCTCCAGTTCTGCGGCGCTTAGTTCGAAGTCGAAAATATCGAAGTTTTCAATAATCCGTTCTTTGTTCACAGATTTCGGAATCGCGACGATCTTGCGCTCTATCAACCAACGCAAAATGACTTGTGCTACCGATTTTTGATGAGAATCGGCTATTTTTTGAAGAACTTCGTTCTCGAACATCCCATTCAATCCTTCGGCAAAAGGAGCCCAAGATTGATGTTGTACGCCTTGTTCAGACATAAAGGCGGCACTCTCGTTTTGGTGATAAAACGGATGCGTCTCAATCTGATTCACCGCCGGAACAATCTGATTATGCACGATCAGATCCATTAATCGATCCGGCGTAAAGTTGCTGACACCAATCGCTCTGATTTTGCCTTCCAGATGAAGTTCTTCCATTGCGCGCCAAGCCCCGTAATAATCGCCGAATGGCTGGTGAACAAGATACAGATCCAAATAATCCAATTGCAACTTAGCCAAAGATTTGGCAAACGCGAGTTTCGTACTTTCATGACCGGCATCTTGAATCCATACTTTCGTCGTAATAAACAATTCTTCGCGAGGAATTCCGCTACGCTTGATCGCACGACCTACAGCTTCTTCGTTCATATAGCCCGCTGCCGTATCGATCAGACGATACCCGGCTTGTAGGGCTTCGTATACGGCATCTTCGCATTGCTGAGGGTCCGGAATTTGGTACACGCCGAAGCCAAGAAGCGGCATTTGAATTCCATTATTTAACGTAACGGTTGACATGATAAAACCTCCTAGTGATAGATGAGCGATTCGATCTTTTGGATGTTATTGTCGATCGATTTGCTATACACTAAGCGTAAGACCTTCGTGTAACACGAAGGCAAGCGCTTTTTTGATTTTTTTGAAAAAAGGAAGTGAAATCATGTACACAGTCAAAGAAGCTTCTTCGATCACAGGGCTTACGGAACATGCGATTCGTTTTTATACCGACAAAGGATTAGTGCCTACTATAAAGAGAAACGAACATAATGTGCGTCTGTTCGATGAAATGTCGATTAATTGGTTGCACGGCGTTCGTTGCTTGAAACAATCGGGGATGCCGATCGAATCGATCAAAAGGTATATTGATTTGTGTCTGCAAGGAGAAGCGACGCTATTTGAGCGTAGCGAGATCATGCGACAACACGGAGAATTTGCACGTGCTCAATTGGAAGAAGCGAAGCGTCATGTGAGGCATTTAGAAGAAAAAGTGAAGCTCTACGAAGAAATCTCCGCAGGACGTCAGCCAGATACGATGAACCCGGGGAATTGGGAAGAGATGCAAGTTATGCACGGAGATGTGTTTTATAAGGCGACTTCACCAACAACTTAAACTAAAAAGGAGCGATTTCATGAAGTTTGCGAATATTCAGCATGAAGGAAAATCGACCGTTGCAATCGTTGAAGAAGACAACTATGTACGTTTGGACGAGTTACAACCGTGGTTAGGCGAAGAGAAGCTCCCAATCAGCACAGATCAATTGCTGCAATCGCCACAAATCGTTGAGAAGATTTTAGCGTTATGGCAGAAGCTAGACGTAGAACGTTCAAAGCTTGCATGGAGTTCCCTAGAGAATGTGAATTGGCTTCCTTCCGTATTGAATCCGGGCAAACTCATTTGTATCGGATTAAATTACAAAAAGCACGCAGAAGAGACGAACATGCCATTGCCCAAGCAACCCGTCGTATTCAGCAAATTTTCCGATTCCGTCGCGGCTCATCACGGTTCTATCCCGTATCCCAAACAATCGAAGCAATTGGATTACGAAGCGGAACTTGCGATTGTAATCGGGCGCACGGCATCTAACGTAAGCGAAGCCGAAGCTTTAGATTATGTATTTGGCTACAGCTGTGCCAATGATCTATCTGCGCGTGATCTACAAATGCTCTCCGGGCAATGGCTGCTTGGCAAAACGGGAGAAGGCTTTGCGCCGATCGGGCCTTATCTAGTCACCGCAGATGAAGTTCCCGATCCCAATCATCTACATATTTCTGCTCAAATCAATGGCAAAACCGTTCAAAATTCCAATACATCCGATATGATCTTCTCTTGCCGAGAAATCATCGCCTATGTATCTAAGCACTTCACACTACGCCCCGGCGATGTAATCCTGACAGGCACACCCGAAGGCGTAATCCTCGGTCAACCCGAAAATCAGCGCGTATGGCTACGTCCCGGTGACGAAATGAAGATTTCTATCGAAGGGTTAGGAACTTTGACGAATATCGTAGGTAAATGAGATGTCTTTTTATAGATTCGATAGGGTAAAAAGACTCCTAATCATAAGGAGTCTTTAAAGTGTTGATAAAAACTAACGTAACTGGGAAGCGAGGAGACGGAGAGAGAAATTCAGTGTAGGTTAAGCATTTCGCAGAAATGCACTTCGGAAGCATATGCTGGGAATGTTCGCCTTTGTGATGCAAATTCTCCAAAAGATAACTGTCGAATTTGCATCGCTACTCGGGAAAATACCAATAAAAATCTAATCACTTTTCCCGAGTTCAACAAGCGACCTAAAGGCTTTCGAAGAAAGACACATCGTAAGCATACGCTAACGAATTTCTCTCGCAGTATCCTCGCTTCCCCTCACCAGCCCAACAAAAAAAGGCTCCTGACAAGAAGGAGCCTTTCCTATATCCATAATCAGAACTGTTTAAAATACTTTCGTCGTCCACGATTCGCAGTTCCAAGTCTCCGTCACGATATCGCGATAGAATTCAGGTTCGTGAGAAATCATAAGAATCGTACCTTTGTAAGCTTGCAGCGCACGCTTCAATTCGTCTTTCGCATCAACGTCCAAGTGGTTCGTCGGCTCGTCGAGTACGAGAATATTCGTTTCGCGGTTGATCAGTTTGCAAAGACGGACTTTCGCTTTTTCGCCGCCGCTGAGCACCGTGATTTTGCTTTCGATATGCTTAGTCGTCAGACCGCATTTGGCAAGTGCCGCGCGAACTTCGAATTGGCTAAGCGAAGGGAACTCGTTCCAAATTTCTTCGATACACGTGTTGGAACCGTCGCCTTTCATTTCTTGTTCGAAATAGCCGATCTGCTGGTGTTCGCCGCGCTCAACCGTACCGGAAATCGCTTGAATCTCGCCGAGGATACTACGCAGCAGCGTCGTTTTACCGATACCGTTCGCGCCGACAAGAGCGATTTTTTGCCCGCGTTCCATTTTGAGGTCGAGAGGACGCGATAGCGGTTCGTTATAACCGATGACTAGATTTTTCGTTTCGAAAATCAGCTTGCCTGCGGTACGTCCTACTTTGAAGTTGAATTGCGGCTTCGGACGTTCTTGCGCAAGTTCGATGACGTCCATCTTATCCAGCTTTTTCTGACGTGACATCGCCATATTCCGTGTTGCCACGCTGGCTTTGTTCCGTGCTACGAAGTCTTTAAGCTGCGAAATTTCTTGTTGTTGACGTTTGAACGCCGACTCCAATTGTTGCTTTTTCATCGCGTAGACTTCTTGGAAATAATCGTAATCGCCCACGTAACGGTTCAATTCTTGATTTTCCATATGGTAGATGATATTCACGACGCTATTCAAGAACGGAATATCGTGAGAGATCAAGATAAACGCATTTTCGTATTCTTGCAGATAGCGCGTCAACCAGTTGATATGCACTTCGTCCAGATAGTTGGTAGGCTCATCGAGGAGAAGGATATCCGGTTTTTCAAGCAGAAGCTTGGTGAGCAGGACTTTGGTACGTTGTCCGCCGGACAGATCGTTTACGTCTTTATCCAGACCGACATCCGTCAGACCCAGACCGCGAGCGGTCTCGTCGATTTTGGCATCGATCAGGTAAAAGTCTTGCGCGGTGAGCGTGTCTTGAATCGTACCCACTTGCTCCAGCAATTCTTCTAATTCTTCAGGCGTCACTTCGCCCATACGACCGTACATATCGTTCATTTCTTGTTCCATATCGAGCAAGTATTGGAAAGCGCCTTTGAGCACATCGCGGATCGTTTGCCCTTTTTCCAATACGGCATGTTGATCGAGGTAACCGACGCGAACGCGTTTCGACCATTCGACTTTGCCTTCGTCCGGTTGGAGCTTGCCTGTTACGATATTCATAAACGTCGATTTGCCTTCGCCATTGGCGCCGATCAGACCGATATGTTCGCCTTTTAGCAAACGGAAAGAAACATCTTTAAAAATAGCCCGGTCGCCGAAGCCGTGGCTGAGTCGTTCTACATTTAGTATACTCATTAATGAAAGACACCTTTTTCTGTTAGATTTCGATTAAAACTTTTTCCGTTTTATTATAAAAGGTAATAGCTCACAACTCAATGAAAACCTGAAAAACAATGGAAAGTTTTCATGTGAAAAGGAGAGGGAGAGCATGGAACCATCGCAATCGGACAGACATCAACAAGACGCTTTACCTTTTGCCAAATACGCCAAGCAAATTGAACGTATTCGCCAAAAGATCCCGCAAGTTATCGAAACGCCGGGAGCAGAGCATGTATTTGGAGCCAGCAGCCATCACTATCAACTACATGCACCAATCACTATGACTGAACTGAACGATTTGGAAAAAGATTGGGGAGTTAAGCTGCCGGAAGCTTTCGCTGCTTTTATAACGCTTGTAGGCAACGGCGGCGCAGGGCCTTATTATGGCATATACAACGTGCAGCAGATGAAGCCAGATCGTACTGGAATCGGTATACCTTCTGTGTTGAAAGTCAATTTGGAGACTCAAGATTGGCAATCGGAGAATGATTTTGCGCTTATAGACGAAGATTTGGACGATGAAGCCTATGAAGAAGCTGCAGCCAATCTTTTAAGCGGTACGGTCGAGATCGGAACGATGGGATCCAGCTATGAGATTCTATTGATTGTAAGCGGTGAACATGAAGGTCGGATTCTGTATTGGGATAGTGAATTCTATCGTCCTTTTTTCACTTACGAAAATCATTTCCTGGATTGGTATGAACGTTGGTTGGACGAGATTATTGCCGGATTTAAAATTCATTGGTTTGGCACGACGCTTGGTGGAAGCCAGCAACAATTAACCGAACTTGCAAGGCTGCCAGAAAAAGCCGGAATTCGTGCTCAAGCGTTAAAAGCTTTGCTGCGTTTCCCTTATTTGCATGATACCGCGATACAAGTTGCGAATCATGGTCTGCAAGATGCGGCGGAGCAGGTGCGTTACTGGGCATTGACGCTGCTTGCCGCACATGCTCCGCATCTGGCTGATCCAAGATTGATACAAGGGTTGCGAAGTCGGCAGACGATAGAACGGCGCCATGCGGCACAGTTAATTTGTTGGTACCGTAAAAAGGACGTGACTTTGTTCGTAGAAGAGATTCAGCCGTTGATTGCACGCGAAACCGACCCGGAAACGTTCCGGTTTCTCGGCTATATTCTCGACAGCGCCGAAGTAGATCCGCTTCCTGTCATGTTGCCTGCTTTTCAAAATTCCAATAGGCAAATTCGTAACAGCGCAATCTGGGAAGCAGGTAAATCATCGCGAAAAGCAGATTATGTGGACGCTTTTATTCCGATTCTATGGGATGATTCCGAACCGAGCATACAAGTGACCGCACTTCAATCGCTCGGCGGCGTTACCGATCCAATCTTATTGCCGATCTACGAATATTTGCTTCAACGTTATCCCAATGACGAATATTCGATCCGAACCCATGTCGGTCATCGGCTCAAAGAGTTCAAATCGCGGAAGGAGAAACGAACATGAAAATCGAATTTTGCCAAAAAAACTTAGACCGTTTCTCGAAATCGGCTTACAAAGCGCTCAAAGGCGAATATGACGACGTTAAAGTGAAAAAGGACTCATGCCTCAAAGAATGCCGGTTGTGCCGGACAGAGCCTTTTGCGATGGTGAAAGGCGAAGTGGTGAAAGCAGAGACGCCGAAGAAGTTGGTGAAAAAGTTAGAGAAGCGCATTGCGAAAAACAAATAAAACTAAACCCTATAAAAAAGGAAAGACCCGGTTAGTTCGAGCCTTTCCTTTTTGTCATACCTTTATTTATTTCGCGACACTAATCAAATAGCCATATCCTTGCGCATCCATATCTGCCAGCGGTACGAATTTGATCGAAGCGCTGTTGATGCAGTACCGTTTGCCGCCGCGGTCGGCAGGGCCGTCATCGAAGACGTGACCGAGGTGAATATCGCCCGCGCGGCTGCGGACTTCGGTGCGAACCATATTGTAAGCTGTATCTTCGTCGTACGTTACGACGTCAGGCGTGATCGGCTTAACGAAACTTGGCCATCCGCATTGCGAATCGTATTTATCTTCGCTTGCGAACAGCGGCTCGCCAGTCGAGACGTCAACGTAGATGCCTTTTTCGTACGTATCCCAATATTCATTGGAATAAGGGTGTTCCGTATCTTGTTCGACTGCGACTTTATACTGAATATCCGTCAGCAACGTTTTCAATTCTTCAGCGCTGCGTTTTGGATAATCTGCAGGGTCAACGACGATTTTACCCGCAGCTTTAGTTGCCGCCGCTGATTTTTCTCCGGTCGAAGTAACGCCTGCTGCCGCAGCGTTATCCGTACCGTCAGCCGGGATTTCTTGTTCGTTCAAGATGCCCATATCGATATGGCAATAGCCGTTCGGATTTTTTTCCAAATAATCTTGGTGATATTCTTCCGCCATATAGAAGTTTTCCAGCGGCAATACTTCGGTTACGATCTTCTCGTTATAACGTTCTTGTTCTTTGGCAATCACCGAATCGATCACGGATTTTTCGCTTTCATCGGTATAAAAGACGCCGGAACGATACTGAATCCCGCGGTCATTGCCTTGTTTGTTCACGCTAGTCGGATCAACGACTTTGAAAAATTCTTTGAGTAACTTATCGAGCGGCACACGCTTTGGATCATAAGTGACTTCGACCGTTTCCGCGAAACCACGGTTACCTTTGATCACGTCTTCGTAAGTCGGATTTTCTCCTGTGCCGTTGGCATAACCGGATACCGCGTCTTGAACGCCATAAATCCGTGCCATATAAGCTTCGACGCCCCAGAAGCAACCGCCTGCAAGGTAGATCTTTTTGAGATCGGATTTGGAATAATCGACGTCTGCATTCGGGTTCGGAATACTCGCCGCTGTCACTGGGCCCGAAGATGAAGCGCCGGCGCCGGATACATTCATTCCGCCGAAGCTTGCGTTCGAACAAGCCGATATAAGCAAACTAAACATCATCACTGAAACGATAGAGAGCCAGGCAGTATGCCGGGTTCTTTTTTTCATAGACGCAACCTCCTGTAAAGTTAGAATTTATACGTTGTCACTATTTAAGGAATACTGTTAAAGTTCGTCGCGATCACGTCGTTGGCATTATGACCGGGAACCGTTTTGGCAAGACCGCCTTTAGAGTCCACGTAGAACGAGGTTGGATAAGCACGAACGCCTAATTGCTGCGCATACTTGCCATCTTGATCCAGCAGTACCGTCATATTTTTCTCATCCATGCCTGCGAACCATTTTTTGAAATCCGCTTCGGACTTTTCGCCTTTGAAATTCGGAGCCACAATCGTAATGACTTTGAAGTCGTTATCTTGCCCGGCAAGCGTATTTAATTCTTCCATCCCCGCGAGGCAGATCGAGCACCACGAAGCCCAATATTTGATATAGACTTTTTCGCCATTGAAATCTGCTAGTTTGACTTCTTTGCCGCTGAGGTCTTTCAGATCGAATTGCGGCGCTGGAGCAGCACTTGCTGTAGATGCGCCAGACGCCGAAGTTGCTGAATTATTTTGTCCGCAAGCCGACAGAAGCACTACCGCCGATACCAGCATTAACATCGAAAGCCATTTTGTTTTTCTTAATCGCAAATCGGTCATCTCCTTCATCATTCAAAAGTTCTTAAAATTGCAAAGCCGAAGTCAGTACCGCCAAGTTGTTCGTCATCAGCAAGATCCCCATCGCAATCAAAACAATGCCGGAAAAGACTTTGATCTTGCCCATATGTTTGTACAGGTTTTTGAGGCGGCGGAGCAGAAAGTCGGAGAAAATCGCGAGAATCAGAAAAGGAACCGCCATCCCGATCGTATAAATAAACATCATCCATACGCCATATCCTGCGGAACCGCCACCTGCCGCTACACCTAATACGGCTGCAAGTACAGGCCCTATGCACGGTGTCCAGCCGAAGCTAAACGTCAAACCGAGCAGGAACGCGCCCAGCCAACCTTTTTGCTTCGTTGAATCGTAGGTCAGACGTTTTTCTTTTTGCAAAAACATCAGATTCAGAACACCGGTCTGGTGAATCCCGAACAAAATGACCGCAATCCCGCACACGATCATAAACCAAGAGCTGTTAATTACTCCGCCCAGTGCTCCGGCACCAAAGCCAAGTAGCAAAAATACCATAGATAATCCGAGAATAAACAACAACGTTCGACCAATCAGCCTAGGATTAATCCGAAAACGGGAAGTCGATTCTTCACGAGGAAGACCCGCTTCCGATCCGCCAAGAAATGCGAAATATACAGGCAGCATCGGGAAGATGCAAGGCGAGAAAAAAGATAAAACGCCCGCAGCCAGCACACTTCCGATATACAAAGATTCAGCAGGCACTCAAGCGTCACCTCCGGTTATAAAATACAAGGTTCCAAACTTCCTCTACATCTATTGTACGCAAAATAATAGACTTTGGATTAGTTTTGAAGAAACTTTTCAATGGATTAACAGATATGCCTGCGACAAAAATCTGAAATTGCTTTCAAGAAGCGACAGCAAAAGCACGCAGAGTGGGTAATAGCTAAAAGAGAGCGATGTAGCAAGTCAACTTCAAAAGCTGAGAGGAGCCACACATCATGGCAAATTCAAATTCGGAAAATAATGCAATCATCGTCGGCGCGGTAGCCGGAGCTTTAATCGGAGCGGGTCTAGCTGTACTCGTTGCGGCACAAGAAGGAGCAACGCTGCGCGATAAATTTATGAATACCGTCGATCTGCTCAAAACGCAAGGTCAACGTCTCAAAGAACAAAGCGGCGATCTTCAAGCCAAAGGTCAAGAAATCAAAGGTCTGTTGAACGAGTCGATGGAAGTCGTAAAAGAATTCAAAGAAGAAGCAACTTCGGCGGCTTCGGATATCAAGCAGGAAGTTAAAAGCTTCAAATCGTAATTAATCAGAGCTGCGAAAAGGATAAATCCAGACTGTCCGCGAATATGCTTAGGCATAGCGGGCAGTTTTTTGCGTGAGGAGAGAACATGATGATTCATTTATCTAATGAAATTACGTTCAATTTTCGTTTGAATGCAAAACTCGATAAGAAGATGTTACAAAAGCAACCAAAAGGTAAAACGTTGCATGATGTAGACGGGAACTTTCAAATTTATATCAATCAACAGATTTATTTTGATGAGGAAGAGTTTCTTTTATTAGAGTTTGGAATACTGCTGAATGAATGGATTACCAAAATCGATCGCGGCGAAAAAATAGATTTCATTTATCATTCGATAGAAAATGAAGAGCCGATTATGGAGTTTCGTTATGTTGACAGTGGATGGGAAGTCGCTTCCGATTGGGGAAATTTCGAGAAACATATTTATCTTTCACATTCGATTTTGTTAAAAGCAATTCGAATTTTTCTAAACGAACTAAATAAAAGTCTAAAGAAGAATTATGAACTTCAATTGGATATGACTAGATAAGAAAATCAATTATAGAAAAAAGACCGTACATCCCAAGTCTCGGAATGTAACAGTCTTTTTTATCCTTATATTCAATCCGTTAAATCTTCTGCTCCCACAACTTGCTTTGATACTCTTTAACCTGCTGCTCCGAAGCTTCGGGGAATACCGTACGGAACGCATGCTTGTCTTGCGGGATGACTTCGACCATTTTGTCGATCATGTCTTGCGGGTCGAATTGCTGCGCTAGCATTTTCTCGCCTTTGAGCAGATCCGCGCGTTTGGTGAAGTTGGTTTTTTCGTCGTACCATTTTTCTTTTTCTTCGAACATCATATCGTTAAATCCGGTTTTGAAAGGCCCTGGATTGATTGTCGCGACTTGGACACCATACGGTTCCAGTTCTTGCTGCAACGCTTGGGCAAAAGCTTCGAGCGCATGCTTAGAAGCGCAGTAAGGACCGAGGAACGGATTAACGCTCAGACCGGCGATCGAACTGGTGAATACGATCTTACCTTTCTTTTTGGCAACGAATTTTCGCGCTACAAGTTGTGAAAGTTCAATCGTACTGAAAAAGTTCGTTTCGAACACTTGGCGTACATTATCGACCGGAACTTCGGCAAAAGGGCCGGTATGACCGATCGCCGCATTGTTTACGAAAATATCGAAATCGTGTTCTTCGACTTGGGCACGGTCGAGCGGATTGTTGATATCGAGTTTGAATACTTCAATATCCAACCCTTCGGATTTGGCATATTCACGGAAATCAGGAACTTGAGAGATCGTCTCGACAGTCGCGATCACATGATGCCCGGCACGTGCCAGCCCAATCGCTGTCCCTTTTCCTAAGCCGCTACCTGCACCTGTGATGAAGATTGTTTTTTTATTCGAAAAAATCGCCATGTTGTCTTCCTCCTCTGAAGTATTGAGTTAATCGAATCGTTCATGCTTTTGTGGATTTACCCGAGAAACTGCGGTCGTAATCAACAGATCGGCAGCAGGTCGCTAGCTTAAGGAATATTCCAAATTTGCTAAACCTTGATCGCGTAGGGATTTCATTGCATGAACCTCATTTTCAAAAATATAAAAAAGTATGTTTACAGAACAAGTGTTCGGTGTATAATAGTTATAATTAAAGGGAAGCCAAAAAGCTAACTAACAAACTTCATGTACAAGTGTGAAAAAGGTGAGGAGGGCTGAACTTGCCGATTACCGAGAAAGTCGTCATGTTGGTGGATATGGAGAGCTTTTATGCAGGGATCGAAAAGTCGAAGTACCCGCAGTACCGGGATTCTCCATTAGCGGTGGTCGGAGAGCCTTCTATACCTTCAAGTGCAGTGCTTGCCGCTTGCCCTATTGCCAAAAGGTATGGAGTGCGCACGGGAGAAAAGTTAAGCGTGGCTTTGACCAAATGCCCAGATCTAATTGCTATTCGTCCGCACATGCGCGAATATATTGAAATTTCTACACTGATTGCGGGTATTCTTGAAGCCTATACCGATTTGGTTGAACCTTATTCAATCGATGAGATGTTTATGGATGTTACGGCTTCACTACGTTTATACGGCGGAGACCCGCAGCAACTCGCGCATTTGATCCAGACTCGAATCACAGTCGAAACTGGGGTACGTGCACGTATCGGAATCGGCAGTAATAAAGCTCAGGCGAAGCTTGCTTGCGACTTAGTAGCGAAGAAAACACCGCAAGGTATCATACATATTCAAAGTAAAGCGCAATGGGAAAATTTGATCTGGCAGTATCCGATTCGAAAGATGTGGGGCATCGGGCATCGAATGGAAAAACATTTGTTGGCGCTGCGTATTTTGACCATCGGAGAACTCGCACAGACCCCGTTATCTAAGTTGCAAAAGCGTTGGGGAGTTAATGGCGAGGTGTTATGGCGCGTAGCGAATGGGCTTGACGATTCCCCGGTAACGCCGTGGACACCCCAGCAGCAAAAGCAGATCGGGACGACGATTACGTTGCCTCGGCTCTATCAAGAATCGCATGAGATCGAAATCGTATTGTTGGAACTTTGTACAGAAGTCGGACGCCGCGCGAGAAAAATGTACCGTATGGGCGATTTGTTGTCGATCGGAGGAAGCGGCGAAGGCGGCTATCACAAAAGCGAACGATTTCATCAGCGTAGTAGGTTGCCTGATCCTACCGATATTACGGCGGAATTGTATCAAGAAGCGCTACAACTTTTCAGAAAAGGTTGGAACGGCTTGCCGATCAAACGGTTGCATGTCTCGTTATCCGGGCTTGTCGACTCGGATACCTATCAACTTTCATTATTTGCAGATCGGGAAAAGCAACGTTTGCTTGATCGAACAATTGACTCTATCAAAGATCGATTTGGAGAGACAGCTATCGTACGTGGATATTCGTTCACAGCGGCGGGTCAAGCTAAAAATCGCGCAGATAAGATTGGAGGTCATTACCAATGACGAAAAAATTAGAAGGCAACGGCATATGGGAATCAAGTCGGATGATTTTGCCGCAATATCGAGAACGGATCATCCAAGCTTCTTCGGATCGGGATCGCAACTCGCAAGTGATTCTTCATCCCGATGAACGCGAACGTATCGCACAAGCTGTCAAACTTTCGCTTACGCTTTCTTCACCGATCAGATTGCAGCTACAACAAGACGGCAGGATCAAAAGCGTCGAAGGGATTGTAATAGATGTCAGCCCGATACAAAAAGTCATTCGTCTGCAAGATCAATTTGGTATACAAAAAATGGCGTATTCCGATGTTGTAGGTGTCGATGATGTAGAATCAGGATTTTAAGCGATGAAAGCGACCGAGCAAGATTTTGCTTTGATCCGAACGATGGTGGAGCTTCCTTATCTGATTCGGGTATTGGATGCAGATATGAAACTGATCGATAAATCTTCGCTACGTACACGTTTGGCTTTGCTCAAGCAATTGGATGATCTGCGTCAAGACGTGCAGTACGAGATGCGAGAGGTAAGAGGCAAACTGCGTTCGCGTCAGATCAAAATTTTGAAGCAGACTTCGCTCGAAGACAAGTTGGTTGCGGAATATATATGCCGTGGGTATCACGACCGGATGGCGCTTATGTGGAGCCGGGTCAAATGCGATATCGAAGAAATGGTCGAAGTGCGTCTAGGCGCAATGAAGTCTTTATCCTAACGGCTTATGTTCGCTATAATATAAACATACATAATCAGCGGACAGGAGAGACTGCGATGTCAGGAACAGCAGGGCAAGCTACGCAAGAGGTGTTGGAAAAAGCGGTTCGGATGTATCTACCTCGTTATACCGGTATTCCTCAGCCGGGTGCAAAAGGATGGAACAATACGACTCGCTTTATCGACCATGAAGGAAAACGTTATGTGCTTCGTGTCTACGAAACGCATCAAGACGTATCCAAATTTCAATATGAACATGCGGTTTTACTGGCATTATCGTCTTTGGAGTTAACCTTTCAAGTTCCGCAGCCTATGCTTACGATCGACCAACAAACTTTGGTGCGCCTAACGGACGGCAGCGGACGTTATGCTTGCTTATTCGCTTATATTGAAGGGGCTCGCCCGGCAGATGACGATTTGCGACCGCTATATGAATTTGGAGCTTCTGCCGGCGAATTATCTGTCGCTTTGAGAAAGATTCAACTCACCGAGAAACCGGCATATCGTCCGTATTACGAGCTAGGAGAAGCTTATCCGCTATGTACATCGCAGCGAGTTACCGAATTTTGCTTGAATCCTCCGTCTGAATTTTCAGCAGTTGCGTCTTCTCTAGCGACTTTATCCGACGTATATACCGAAATTTTATTGGAGCTGGATCACCTTCGGCAGTTGCCGCATCAGTTGATTCACGGAGATTTGAATGCGTCGAATATGCTTGTCGATCCAGATGAACCTGATCGGATAGCGGCGTTACTTGATTTTGAATTCTGTACCTATGATCTGCGAGTGATGGATGCTGCGGTCATTTTATCCGGGCTTCCGGCTGGGGAAGAAGCGATGAGACGTTTTGCCGAAGGTTTTCATCCCCATGTTTCGTTTAGCCCGGCAGAGATCGAAGTGATTCCGCTGCTGATGCGTTTGCGTAAAATCGATATCTTTTTGCATTTTTTAACTCGTTACTGGGAAAAGGTCGATGATTACTCCGTCGTGGAACATCAAGCTCAGGCGGTATCGTCAGAACTGAAGCAGATGCGAGAACAAGAAGTAGAGCTTAAGCAAATTTTAACTGAAATTTTGGGCTAATTGAGAATAGAAAACCGGAGCTTCGAGTAAAGAAGCTACCGGTTTTCTTTGATTTGTCCGGTTTTAGCGCATTTTTATTTTCGATAAAGATAAAATCTTTTTTAAAATACTTGTTGATTATCATTCTCAATTAGGATATATTGTTCTCAACGGCTGAATCTACTGCGAAAACAATTTTACATAATCCTGAAGGAGTGAATGCTATGGAAGCAAGCGTTTACCGTCAACATACAGCGCCAACGGAACTTTACGGACAGATTTTAGACTTTTTGCATCGGTACGAAAGTCATCGTCAGACTGAGCCTTCACGGCTTCGCGCGATGATCGAAGACGAAGAAACAGGTAGCCGCGTCGGTAACCTGACTGTCGTGAATACGATTCAGTGCATTGGTCGTCATGAACCGATCAACGGAACGACTATTGCCGAGAAAGTTGGATTGTCACGCGCAGGCGTGACGAAGATCGGAACGCGTCTTGTACGGGAAGGTCTAGTGAAACGCGAACGGATGCGCCATAACCGCAAAGAGATTTATTATCGCCTGACACCAGCGGGACGCGAAGTGTTCGATACACATTGCGAATTGCATGAACGAGAAGAAGAACGTTTCCGTACTTTTTTGGGATCGTATAGCGGAGAGCAATTGGCTTTTGTCGGTGAATTTTTGCGTCATGCTGGAGCCGAATTCGAACGTCAGCCTTCCAGCAAATAAACTCAACTTCAAAACAATAAAAATAGCAAAGGTCTGATTGTACAGCGACTACAGAACGTTAACGTTCTGTAGTCGCTGTTTTTTTACATAAAATTGGAGTGTATATAGTCGGTTACAATTCGAGATGGAAAAACAAGGGTATAGATGGGAGGGGCTTTTTATTATAGGGAGGTGAAAGGGTGAATTCGATTTCAAATGCCGCAGATGAACAAACTGCACGCAAAGCTTGGAACGGACAGCGGCGAAGTTTATGGTCCGGCATATTGTTTGGAATGGGATGTATCGCTTTTATCGATGAAGTAGTTTTTCATCAATTGCTGCATTGGCATCATTTTTACGATCGTTCTACGACATCTGCGGGGTTGGTATCGGACGGGTTACTTCATGCTTTTAGTTGGTTTGCTTCGGTCGCGTCACTGTTTCTACTCGCAGATTTAAGACGCAAAAAATCTTGGGCAATCAAACGCTGGGTTAGTGGTCTTTTGATTGGCGCTGGATTTTTTCAATTGTATGACGGTATCGTGCACCATAAGCTGATGCAAATTCACCAGATTCGGTACGGGGTCGATCTGACGATCTACGATTGGAGCTGGAATATTGCCGGTGCACTACTGTTAATTGCGGGTGTTGTCGGTTTGTTTGCAAGCGGTCGTCATTCTTCGTCCGCTGAGCAAAAGGCGTTTAAGGATGAATAGTGTAAGCATAAGTCTTGCGTCTGTCGCTATGTATACACACACGCATATAAACCATTCCGGTATGAACTCGGCAGATCAAACTGCAAGCCAGTTCATGTTATGGCTGCCTTTGATCGCAGTAGCTATTCCGCTCATGTTAGTGTACATAGGCGCTGCTTATTGGACATCGAAAACATACAGAAGCTGGTCAAAAGCACGGTGTTTACTCGCTTGCGCAGGTATTGCGGTATGCGCCGCAGCCGTCACTGGACCTCTTGCGCAAGCGGCTCATCATAGCTTTTCGGCGCATATGTTAGGTCATCTATTACTTGGAATGTTAGGACCCCTGCTGTTGGTTTATGCTGCGCCGATGACTTTGCTACTTCGTACGTTACCGCGCCAATCTTCACGTTTTTTAAGCAAAATTTTACGTAGCCGCATTGTCATGTTCATCGCCCATCCGGTAAGTGCGGCAATTTTGAATGTAGGCGGATTGTGGGTGTTGTACCATACCGATTTGTTTACCTTGATGCACCGTTCGAACGCATTGTATGTACTGATTCATATTCATGTTTTTGCAGCCGGCTATCTGTTTACCGCATCCCTGTTACCTGTAGATCCCGCGCCGCATAAGGTGAAGCTAAATATTCGAGTGGCAGTCATGATTATGGCTTTTGCCGCGCACGGGATATTAAGCAAAACGATCTATGCGTTCCCGCCTGCTGGTGTTCCGAATGAAGAAGCGCAGTTTGGCGCGCAGCTTATGTATTACGGCGGCGATGCTGTAGATCTGATTTTGATCATTTTGTTGGGATACAGATGGTATCGCTCGGCAGGAAAAGAAACATCTTCTTCGCCAATCTTCGTTCGGAAAACGGTAAAAAAGGGTATACATAGGTGAAGCGCGATAGAATCCAGGTTAAAAATGAAAAACATGTACATGCCCGTTTATTTTGAATACAGAGAGGAAGAGAGAATATGTCGAAATTTTTGCAAGATTTACTGGAGCCTGCGAATGGGTCGCTACGTCCGCAACCGCTTGATCCGCTAAAAGTGATTTCCGGAAAAATCGTGGCTTGCGATCCGTTAACGTCTACATTGGAAGCTTTTGAATATACGATTCAACCCGGTACATATCCGGTATACGCGTGGCATAGCGAACAAGCTGGAGCTATTGCAGGCGCTGAATTGCGTTTATCCGATAATAAGCCGGTACGTTGGGAACTTGCTGTTCGCCCAGGCCAAGATGCGAGTACACTGAAAGAAGACGAATTGTTCGGTTATCCTGTCGATGCAGGAATCGGAAGTTTTGCAGATCAAGAAGCGATTTCTTCGATGGAAGCATTGGATCAGAAGTTGCAAGAAGAACTTGGGGATGAATACATCAGCATGTACGATGATTTAGTGGCGGACATTTTAGACGAACATGATGGAGTATGGGGGAATCTGACGTCGGACGAAGAAACTGGCGTGAATGTCGTCATGTTCACTTCGGGATTCGGCGACGGATTTTACGCTTCGTATTGGGGTATTGATGAAAATGATGAAGTCGTGTCGTTGTTGACTGATTTTCAAGTGGTACAGTAACCTTCCTAAAAGACGATCAAGTGTTGAACGTAAGCATCGGGGCACATTATGTGTGTCTTGGTGCTTTTTTTATAAGCATACGTCATCTTCATGATACAATGCACAAAAAGGCGGTAAGCCTAAGCAACCATGAAGGGATGAAGCCAGTTATGGATTTACATACGGAACCATTAAGTTTATTGAAAAAAAGAAAAACGCTTGCGCACATTACCGATTTGCTCAATGCAGCTGGTATTGATTATGTGGTCGGAGGTAGCGGAATGCTGCTTGGTCTTCAATTGACAAACGATATACGCGACTGGGATCTGATGACGGATGCAGCGGAATCTGAGGTGAGCGAGGCGCTTGCTGGCGTAGCTTTTACCGTAGACCGTGAACGTAGCGAACTTTACGCAAGCGGCTGCAAGCTGCAAATTCAACATACCGTTCCTGAAGTTGAAATCATTATCGGCTTTAGCCTTTATGCAGAAGGTCAGGTCTGCAAGATGCCGGCACTAAGCGGAGGCGTTCGAGAAGGTCTTCCAATCGCAAGCCCGGAAGTCTGGTGGACAGCTTACACATTGATGGGACGTCATGAGAAAGCGGAGTTATTGGCACACTATTTGAATCAACATGGCGCCGATCAACAAGCGATCGAGCGTCTTATTGAAGAACCATTACCTGAACAATTAGTCCGTAAACTCGAACAATTTCCGACATTTTTGAAATAACCAAAAAAAGGTATTCTTATTTACTAAAGCATAAATTGCCGAATTGGCGTTAACTTTAAGGTAATTTGGTTTAATAAGCCAGAGAGATAAATTTATTAAACCTAGGAGGGTACATATGAAAAAACTTTGGATGACACTATGTTCGGCTGCTTTGGTGGTTAGTATTACAGCTTGCGGAAACAATAACGAGACGGCAACGGAGACTCCGGCGGCAACCGGTACGACGGCTCCTGCGGAGACGGCAACAGAGACTCCAGCTACAGAAGCAACAGAAACGACGACTCCGGAAGAACCGGCAGCAGCTGAAGCTTCCTCGATGAGCGCCGAAGAATTGCTGAATAAAGCCGAAGCGGCAACAAAAGATCTGAAAAGCTACAATATGGTAGCGGATGTCGATCAAAGCATGACTTTGAACGGCGAAGAGAACACATCGAAAACAACAATGAATACCGATATCGTACTTGACCCAATCAGTGCTTACCAAGAAATCAAAGCACAGGCATCGGGGACTGATACCGACATCAAGCAGTATATTACTGCGGATGCGATCTATATGGAAGTAGGCGGACAATGGACGAAGCTTCCAGAAGAACAACGTTCGCAAGTGATGAGTACGCTTGAAAGTGCTTCGAATTTGGAAAACTCTTTTGACCAATTCAAATCGGTAGCGAAAGAAATAACAGTTACTGAAGAAGGCGACGATTACGTGTTGAACGCTTCGCTTTCGGGTGACCAGATCAAATCGATGGCGGCTGAAATGTTGGGCTCGACAACAGATGAGCAATCCGCAGCGGCTCTGGACCAAATGAATATTGAAGAAATGAAACTCACTTATGCGATCAACAAAGAAACTTCGTTCCCTACCAAGTCTTTGGTCGATATGACAATGTCGATGGAGTCTGGCGAAGGCGAACAGAAGACAAGCATGGAAATGCACATGATCATGGACAGCACGATTTCGAAACACAATGAAATCAAAGACATCGAAGTGCCTAAAGACGTTGTCGATAGCGCGAAATAAGCTTGTTTGATCGAAAACGAATCAGAATTAAGTTAAAGCCGACTACCTGGTGTAGTCGGCTTTTTTGCGTCTTTATCCAAAAATATCGATGTGTATGAGATCGAAGACGCTATTTGATGAATAACGCCTTATGCGTGTTTGCTATAGTAAGTCATAGTCTGAGCATATAGACGATTGAACAAGACTTCGAGTACTCAGATTGGATTATCGTTACAAGCCCGCATCCAACAAGGGATTGCCTAATTTACGTCTATTCTGTTTGTTAAATCTGTTATCAGGAATTCCGAGGGCTGAACATGGAATTTGGCTATAACGCTTGATTTCAAGGGTTTTGTATTCGTTGACACTTGCTTCTGTCACGCCTAATATCATACTCAAAGTCCAAGCCGAGCCGCAGACAAGCCGGCATACACCACCTTACGACGAGAGGAAGATTAATCATGACACAAGCAAAAAGCTCAAACTTAGGATACCCAAGAATCGGTGAAAAGCGGGAATGGAAAAAGTTACTGGAAGCACATTGGTCGGGCAAGATTGACGCAGCAGAACTGGAAAGCGAAACGAAAAAACTTCGTTTGGATTATTTGAAAAAGCAACGCGAGCTTAAAGCCGAATTGATTCCAGTCGGCGACTTCTCCTTATACGATCATATTCTCGATACGGCATTTACGTTCGGTCTGGTTCCACAACGTTTCACAGGTGGTGCCAATACCGCTTCGCATGACGAGAATTGCAACTGCGCGACAGGAGCACATGATGAAGAACCCGTAACATCGACAGATGCAGGCAAAGCTTATTTTGCTCCTGATGAAAAAGGCGCTTACGGGTTGGATGCTTACTTCGCCGTAGCACGCGGTACAAAAGCATTCGCGGCTTCGCCAATGACGAAATGGTTCGATACCAACTATCACTATATCGTGCCTGAGCTGCAAGGCTTGACGCCGAAACTCACGGTAAATCGCCCACTTGCTTTTTACTTAGAAGCGAAGCAAGAACTCGGCATCGAAGGGAAACCGGTGATCGTAGGTCCACTGACTTTGCTGAAGTTGGCTCGCGGCATTGAAGAAGGCCGTTTTGATTCCTTATTGGATGAATTGATTCCGCTCTATGTCCAAGTGCTGACTGAACTTAGCGAAGCGGGCGCACAGTGGGTACAGATCGACGAGCCGATTCTGGTTCTTGAGAGCAGCGACGAGGACGTAGCGCGTCTGAACAAAATCTATCAAGCTTTCAATGAAGCGACGCCGAACCTCAATATCTTGCTGCAAACGTATTTCGAATCGGTATCGCGTTATGAAGACGTAGTGAAACTTCCGGTACAAGCAATCGGCTTGGACTTTGTCTATGACCGTGGTCGTAATTTGGAAGCTGTCGAAAAATTCGGATTCCCGCAAGATAAAATTTTGGGCGTCGGCATTATCGATGGTCGTAACATTTGGCGCTCCGATCTTAGCGTGAAATTAGAATTGCTCAAAAAGATTCAACAAGCCGCAAATGCTAAATCGTTATTCGTTCAACCTTCTTCAAGTCTGCTTCATGTACCGGTAACGACGCGCAGCGAAGAAAAATTAGAAGCAAAAATCAAAAACGGCCTGAGTTTCGCAGATGAAAAATTGACGGAGATTGCGGTGCTCGTAAAAGCGCTGAACGAAGGCGAAGCAGCGGCTTCTGCTGAAATTAACGAAAGTGTTCATGCAGTCGCGGCACTGAACGCATCGCCGGAACGTAATGACGAATCGGTACGCGATGCCCTGAGTCAATTGGATTCGCGTCGCCCTGAACGTCTATCGCCGTATGCAGTACGCCGTGATGTTCAAGCGAAGCACCGTCCGCTTCCGTTGTTACCGACGACGACGATCGGAAGTTTGCCGCAAACAACCGAAGTTCGTCAAGCGCGCAGCAAATGGAAAAAAGGCGAATGGAACGAAGAACAATATGTAGACTTCCTGCATGCGGAAACCGAACGCTGGATTCGGATTCAAGAAGAAATCGGGATCGATGTATTGGTACACGGTGAATTTGAACGTAACGACATGGTCGAATACTTCGGCGAGCAGTTGGCAGGATTTACGACTTCCTCGTTCGCTTGGGTACAATCGTATGGTTCGCGCTGCGTAAAACCGCCGATTCTGTACGGAGACGTGAAACTGCTCAGCCCGATGACCGTTACAGAAAGCGCGTATGCGCAGTCGCTTACAGACAAGCCGGTAAAAGGCATGTTGACAGGGCCGATTACGATCTACAATTGGTCGTTTGTCCGTGATGATCTTTCCCGCGCTGTGGTGCAAAATCAGATCGCTTTGGCACTTCGCTCCGAAGTAAGCGCGTTGGAAGAAGCGGGAATCGGCATGATTCAAGTCGATGAGCCTGCGCTTCGCGAAGGATTGCCGCTGAAACGTGAAGATTGGCAAGCCTACTTGGACGATGCGGTCTATGCGTTCCGCGCTTCGACTACAAGTGTCCAAGACGAGACGCAAATCCATACCCATATGTGCTATGCCGAATTTGGCGATATTATTCAAGCCATCTCTGATCTGGATGCAGACGTGATTTCGATCGAAGCTGCACGGAGTCATGGCAACTTGGTCTCGGCATTTGAAGAAGATACGTATGACAAAGGTATCGGTCTTGGCGTATTCGATATTCATAGCCCGCGCCTGCCTGATCAATCGGAGATCGAAGCGATTGCGGAGCGCGCACTGGAAGTGCTGGATCCGGCTCAATTCTGGATTAACCCAGACTGCGGATTGAAAACACGCCGTGAAGAAGAAGTTATTCCTTCTTTGAAAACAATGGTTGCGGCAGCTATCGCTCTGCGTGAAGAGTTCGCAAAAGTAGGAGCGGCAGGAGGCGCCGGAGCGACCGGCGACCGCATTTAATGGGGCTGCTCGACGAACTGCGAACCAGAGTCCTCGTCGCCGATGGTGCAATGGGTACGCTACTGTATCTGAACGGTATCGACCGCTGCTTCGAAGAGCTAAACTTGACCCGTCCTGAGCAAGTGCGCCAGATTCACCGGGCGTATCTCGGAGCGGGAGCCGAAGTGATCCAGACAAATACGTATGCGGCGAATGATCCGAAGCTCAGACGTTATAATCTGGAATACGAGTTGGAATCGATCAACCGTGCGGGAGCACGGTTGGCTCGTTCGGCGGCAGAAGGAACCGGTGCGTACGTACTGGGGACAATCGGCGGCATCCGCAGCACGAAGCCTGGCGAAATTTCGCTGGGCGAAATCAAGCAAAGCAACGAACGTCAGATCGAAGCGCTTCTTTCCGAAGGCGTAGACGGTCTGCTGCTTGAAACGTTTTATGATCCCGAAGAATTGCGCGCGACACTGACCTTAGCCCGTCAAAAAACAGATTTGCCCATCGTGGCGCAAGTGTCTACGCAAGATTCCGGGTATTTGCAAGACGGAAGTACGATTGCGGAGATGTTTGCGATCTTAGAAAATTTGGGTGCTGACGTTGTCGGATTGAACTGCCGGTTAGGCCCGTTCCATATGACCCGGTATTTAAAGCAAGTGCCGCTGCCGAAACATGCGTTTATGTCTGCGTATCCGAATGCCGGTCTGCCTGAATATAATGAAGGACGTCTGCGCTATCGTTCGGGAGCTGATTATTTTGGCAAAAGTGCGCTTGATCTAAGAGCCGAAGGCGTTCGCCTGATCGGTGGATGCTGCGGAACGACGCCGGAGCATGTTGCGGCGATGGTCGAAGCGGTCAAAGGCGCAGCGCCTATTATCGAAAAAGCTATAGAAATCAATCCCGAAACGGAAGCGCAGAGGATCGAAGTCCGCGAGATTTCTGCTGAATTATCGGGAGCCAATGATGAACCGCCGGCTGAACCTCGTTTTCACGAATTGACAGCGGCAAAAGACCATTCCGTCATTGTGGAGTTAGACCCTCCGCGCACACTGCGTACCGAAGGTTTTTTCAAAGGGGTTCAAGCGCTCAAAGCAGCAGGCATCGATGCGATCACGCTGGCAGATAACTCTTTGGCAAGCCCGCGTATTGCCAATGAATCGTTAGCCTCAGTGATCAAAAGCAAATACGGCGTCAAACCGCTCGTGCATGTCGCGTGCCGAGATCGGAATATGATCGGCTTGCAATCTCATTTGATGGGGCTTGCCGCATCGGGAATCAATCAGATGATTGCGATCACGGGCGATCCGTCGAAAGTCGGAGACGTACCGGGTGCTACTTCGGTCTATGATTATAATTCATTTGATCTGATTAAATTAACGAAACAATTTAATGAAGGAAAATTACCGTCTGGACGATCGCTGGGTCTACGGGCTAACTTTTCGGTTGGTGCTGCTTTTGATCCAAACGGACGTCATTTGGACAAAGGCGTACAGCGGTTGGAGAAAAAGATCGCGGCAGGAGCCGATTATTTTATGACTCAACCGGTCTACGACGAAAAGCGAATCGAAGAGCTATATCATGCGACCAAACATATTAAGCAACAAATTTTTATTGGCGTAATGCCGCTGATTAGCGCACAAAATGCAGCCTTTTTGCACAACGAAGTTCCTGGGATCCGCTTGACGGACGAAATTCTGAACCGGATGCAGCGTTACGAACATGACAAAGATGCCGCGATGGAAGAAGGCATGAATATTTCGCGCTCGTTAATCGATGTCATTTTGGAATATTTCGGCGGCGTTTATATTATGACTCCGTTCCTGCGTTATGAACAATCGGCGGAATTGACGCGTTACGTGCATGAAGCAGCCGCCAAACGTAAAAGTCAAAGTCGTCTGCTCAGTTGATTATCTTCATTAAAAAGAAAAAAGCTTTCCACGCGTTCGCTTAAGCAAACGTGATGGAAAGCTTTTTTGACATCTACATTCAAAATCAATTAATCCATGATTCCGTCGTTGTAATAGTTAATGATATCGCGACGACGAATAATGCCGAGGAAAATCCCATCATGATCCGTAACCGGAACGAAGTTCTGATCCGCGGCAAGCGTTAACATATCTTCCATATCGGCATCGATCATGACGGATTCGTTATGGCGGTAACGTTTAATACTGTTTAACGAGATCGTCGACATCATATCGAGATTAAAGTCGAAGGTGTTTTTGAGTTTCCACAGCAGATCGCCTTCAGACAGTGTGCCGACATAACGACCTTCTTCATCAATGATCGGAACAGCCGAATAATGATCTTTTTCCAGCAGATCCATAGCTTCTCTCATCGTTGCCGAAGAAGGGATATACTTGACCTTATCTTTTGGGAAAAGAAAACGAGACACTTCCATGTATGTATACACTCCTTCACGTTCAAATATGCAAACCCTTATTTCTATTAAAACATAGTTGAAGGCTTTTTTGAATGTTTAGCGAGTTATACGACAAAAGCGTAACTATTTGTGTGCAAAAACCGTTTTTTAGAAGACGAAGGCAAAAGTGTAGTTTTGAAAGGGTGAATCTCTTGTGTATGAAGAATTAAGCAAAAGATTAGACGGATTTGCGGGAAGCAAACGTCTAACCGAAACTGAAAATCCGATTCAAACCGAATGGATTACCGAAGCCGAAGCCGAGTTAGGGTATCGTCTTCCGGATTCGTACCGATGGTGGCTTCAACATTTCGGAATGCTACGGATCGGCGGAACCGAAATTTTCACGCTTGCGCCGCCTGAATTCAAAGAAATGGCTCACGATGATTTGATCATTCAACATCGACTGGATACGGAGCAAGATTGGGTTCCCGAACATCGTTTGTATATTTTCAAGCCCGATGCCGATGAAGAGTTTTATTTTGATGTGTCTCAGCCTATTCGCGAATCCGATGTTCCTGTTGAATATCCGATTATGTTATTCACTCCTTTTGGAGCGGATGAAGAAATATATGCGGATAGTTTTGCAAGTTTTTTGGAACGGTTGCTGCAAGAGCGCGGACATTGATTCCTATACCCAAAAGATCGCCCCGAACCTAATCGATTCGGTGGCGATCTTTGGTATAGAAGCTAAAGTGGGCAATTGAATTAATTTTTCGACAAAGCGTCTTCCGGCAGCAAAGCTTTGATCCGAAAAGCCATACGCAGACGCAACGTTTCTTCCGGGTCTTTGAGACTTCTGCCGATAATTTCTTCGCATTTGTCTAATCGATAGATCACTGTGTTTCGGTGGATATACAGCCGCTTCGCAGTCTCGGCAAGCTGGCAATGCGTTTCCATATAGACGGATAACGTCTGAAGGAGCATCTGATGGTCTTTGAGGGTCTCGTCGGTAAATCCTTGCATCGTATCGGTATAAAATTTACGCAAATGTTCAAACGGAATCATCCGCAAAATTTCGGGAACTTCTTTGGGTTGATACATTTCGATAAATCGCTTTTTGCCTGCGATGCCTCCAAAATAAAGAGCTTCGTTCGCTTCTTTATACGAAATCGGCACATGGGCAAGCGGCTGCGCATAACTGCTAAATCCAAGAGAAAGATCCGAACCGTAATGCGTCGCGATTTTGCGTTGTAGTCTTTCTAGCAGAGACATAAATGTCGGCTCGACCGTTTTCCAATCTTCGGTTAACGGCATCAGCAGTACATAAGCGCGGTCATGCGTGAACAGATGCAGCGGGTGGCGGAAATTCATCAATTCAGCTTCGAGATGTTCCGCGATTCGATCTTGTTCCGCTTTGTACTGAACGAAAGAAGTAGTTTTATCGATCCCATCGACTTTTGCCACGGCACAAATATAACGTTGATCGCCGGATAGTCCGAACTCTCGACCACGGCTGGCAATCTCTTCACTACCGGAAAAAGCACCTCCAATAAAATTGGCGAAAAAGTCATTTTTGATCCGGCGACGATTTTGCTTGAGCGCATTTTCTTTCATTAATTCAAAAGCGATCACATTCGTTGCTTGTTCCACAGTCAAAATTACCGAACTTTCGGAGAACGGAATTAACCCTTCGATACATAAATAATGAAGTTGCCGATGTGTGTATACAGGGAACAGCGTCAACGTTTCTTTTTCGCCGTCGCGCATTGTAAAAGCCGAGCAGATCGAAGAAGAAGCTAAAAACTGTCCGCCTTCGGACAGTAACGCTTCTAATTTTGCTGCGGTCGAAGAATGTGTAAATTGCCCCGAGATCGGCTGTAGGTAAGGGCCTAGAAGTAAAACCGGAAGATGCAGCAATGTCGATAATTGATCCAATAATTTAGGAATCCCTTGTCCGCTCATAATTTGCTGGGTGAATTGCCGGTGAGTCTGCATCGCATTATGAAGTTCGGTTGTCCGCATATCAAGGATATGACTCAGCGATTTGTTGACAATATCACCAAGTGAAGTATTGGGAGGAAGTTCAAGCAGTGGCAGATTCAACTTGTTGGCAAGCTGCACCGCTGAAGGCGGGATACTGCCCAAGTATCGTTTGCTTTTGATTCCGAGTGCCGCACATCCTTGAGCGCTCATCCCGCGAATCAAGTCGAGTAGGCTCGAAAGATCGTCTTTTAAATGAAAAGCGGTTGTAATCAGCAGCTCGTTTGATTTTAAATAAGGCATAATATCCGGAGCATCCATCATATTGACCGTATAGACTTCGCAATTTAACCCTTGTTCTCCGGCTACAATGACCGTTTCGTCAAATACGGGGAGTTTTAACAGCTCGTTAAGTTTCATTATTTTCGTGCCCCTTTGGTTAACATGTACAATGAGTCTTTCAATTCTTCTACAATTCCGTGAATGATTTCAAGGTTGTTTTATTCTACAATTAATCAATCGTATTTGCCAAGTCATTTAAACTAACATTGGTCGAAAAGCGAATCACACGATATCGTTAGAAAATTGCGGCAAGAGGGATAGACGGAAATCATTTGAGGAGGCGTTAAAAGATGACGAAGTATCGCGAAATTCATGCACCTTTGAGAACGATTATGACTCCAGGACCGGTAGAAGCTGACCCTAGAGTGCTTCGAGCAATGTCGACGCCGATTCTTGGACAATTCGATCCAGAGTTCACGCGCATGATGAATGAGACGATGGAAATGCTGCGCGAGACGTTCCAGACGAGCAACCAATGGGCTTTTCCTGTAGACGGGACATCGCGTTCCGGGCTTGAAGCAGTATTATGCAGCCTGATCGAGCCTGGAGACAAAGTATTGATTCCGATCTTTGGTCGATTTGGACATCTGCTGACCGAAATTTCCGAGCGTAATGGTGCTGAAGTGCATTTCATGCAATGTACATGGGGAGAAGTGTTCGATCAGCAAGCGGTTATCGACGAAGTGAAACGGATTCAACCGAAGATTTTGGCAATCGTGCACGGAGAGACTTCGACCGGATGTATGCAACCGCTGGATCGGATCGGCCCGGCTTGCCGCGAACTCGGCGTATTGACAGTCGTGGACGCTGTAGCTTCGATAGGCGGTGCTCCGGTCAAAGTCGACGAATGGCAGCTCGATGCTGTAATCGGGGGCACGCAAAAATGCATTTCGGTTCCTTCCGGCATGGCGCCTGTCACGTACAACGAACGCGTAGAACGCATTTTGCAAAGTCGCAAAAAAGTAGAACGTGGCGTCGCGCAAGAAAGCGATATTCGAGAAGTTGCTCATCCGATTCGAAGCAACTACTTCGACTTGAGCCAATTGCAAGATTACTGGGGACCTCGCCGATTGAATCACCATACCGAAGCGACTTCGATGCTCTATGCACTGCGTGAAGGTCTGCGTATTATGTTGGAAGAAGGATTGGAAGAACGTTTTGAGCGACACAAACTTCACGAAAAAGCGTTAATGGCAGGAATTCGCGAGATGGGTCTGGAATTATTTAATGACTTCGCTTGGAAACTTCCGGTTGTTACTTGTGTGAAAATTCCGGCAGGCATCGACGGTGAATCGGTTCGCAGTATGCTGCTTAATCAATTCGGGATCGAGATCGCAAGTTCGTTCGGACCGCTGCATGGTCAAATTTGGCGGATTGGCACGATGGGTTACAGTTGCCGCAAAGAAAACGTGTTATTTGTACTGGCTGCACTTGAAGCGGTATTGATTCGCCACCGCGCACCGATCGTCGTCGGACGCGGCGTTCAAGGAGCGCTTGATGTGTATGAAGAGGTTGAAGCCGGCGTTTTGACTTCATCTTAATTAAGACTAAGCGAGGATTCCGAGCAATACGGAATCCTTTTGCGCAAGTCGTATTTTTTGTAACTTCTCGCTTTGCTACGACGATGCGGAGAAGTTCTAAACGGAAGGTGAAGCCATGCGAGATACGTTAACGTTAAAATCAGGGTTGGCAGGGCTTCAATGGTTATTTTTTCTTTTTACGAACACGATGATTATTCCTCTTACCGTAGGCGTCGCTTTTGGGCTTCCGCAAGATAATATTCAGTTTTTACTTCAATGTTCGTTTGTTCTGACGGGATTGGCTTGTGTCTTTCAATCTCTATTCGGACACCATCGAGCGATCATGGAAGGGCAGTCCGGTTTATGGTGGGGCGTGATTTTAAGTTTGTGCGCATCCGCGCCGTCGCTTGGCATTTCTTTGTCTCAACTGGGATGGAGTTTGGCTGTCGGAATTATGATTTCCGGGATCTTAACGATTTTGATCGGACTATTCGGATTATCGGGAATGTTGGCAAAATTGTTCAGCCCCGGCGTTATGGCAGTGTTTATGTTTTTGCTAGGGTGCCGGTTGAATATTATTTTTTTGCAGGGGATGTTCGGAATCTCGGCAGGGCCTTCGGCAGCCACCGCGCAGATCCGTCCTGAAGTATTCGGCTTAGCGGCAACGGTCGCTATTTTTGTCGCGGTATTATCGGTCAAAGCTAGACCTGCGATTGCACAATACGCCTTATTGATCGGAACGCTCGGAGGATGGGGTCTGCATGTGTTGTTTTTCGGATGGAATGCTGCGGCAGTCGCGAAGTCTTCGGTCGGAGAAACGATGGAGATCGGGCTTTTTCCTTTTGGAGGCGCGCAAAACGGGTTAGATGCCGGGGTTGTCATTATTGCGGTAATCGCTGGGCTTATTAATACGTCCAATACATTCGGTGCTTTGAAAGGTACAGATCTGATCTACGGGCAAGAAGCTTCGCCTCGGCAATATCGGCGTTCGTTTACGATCAGTGGCGCGTTAACCGTATTGTCTGGCCCTTTGGGGATGGTTCCGTACGCGCCGTATGTATCTTCGATCGGATTTTTGGAACAGACTCGGATTCGGGAACGATTGCCTTTCATTATAGGGGGATTGTTGTTTGCGCTAATTGGCGTGATTCCGTCTGTGAGTGGCGTATTAACGCATTTGCCTCTAAGTATCGGAAGTGCGGTCTTATTCGTTACTTATATGCGACTGCTGGGATCTTCTTTGCATTACTTTGGACAGATCAAGATGAACACGGCAAATCTATACCGAACTGCGGCGCCGCTTTTTGGCGGAGTGATTATTATGGGGTTTCCTTCTACCTATTTCGCTTCGTTGCCGCCTTTGTTGCGACCGCTTTTCGGCAATGGATTATTGGACGGGATTTTACTCGCTTTGATTTTAGATCGGTTGCGATTTGGCACGCGTGAACGAAGGTCGGATACCCGCTAACTTGTCAGAGTCATGTTATCTATTTTTGTTCATTATCAACAGAGAAGTGTTTCATAATTTACGTTTTTGCTAATGAAATGCGAAATCAAGCTGATACAATAAGAAATACAAAGTATTGAGTTAGATAATATAACATCTGGCGAAGACATAATCTAACTGCGAGTCTGATCGGTATCCGATCTGGATGAAGGAAAGCAACCAAAAAGAGGGAGTGGAGCGAATATGTCGACGAATTTGGCGGGGAAAGTAACGGAGGAACCACAAGTACAAGGGGCAACGACTGTAGATGAATCGCTGCGACCGAAACCAGATCAAGACCGCAACGTCGGTCCAATCGCTTATATGTTTATGTGGATCGGCGACGGCGTCAATTTGGGGAATATGACGTTGGGGGCAAGCCTGATCGCAGTTGGTGTTGCCACATTGAATGCGTTTCAGACGTTCGTCGCGGCGATCTTGGCAATCGGTATTATTTCAGTTGTTTTTGCACTGAATGACCGTTTCGGTTATCGTACGGGTATTCCGTATGTCGTTCAGCTTCGGATGTCTTTCGGGATCAAAGGTTCGATCATTTCTTCTTTCCTTCGCGGCGTGCCGGCAATCGTCTGGTACGGGTTCCAGAGTTGGGTCGGCGGTACGGCTTTAAACGAAATCGCCAAAGTGCTTAGCGGCGGCGCGTTCGACAGCGTTCCTATCTGTTTCGTCGTGTTACAAGCGCTCCAGATCGTTCTTTCCTTATATGGTTTCCATGCGATCAAATGGGTAGAGACACTCGCTTCGGTCGTGATTATGTTGGCTCTCGTCTACGTATTCGGCGTATTGCTCAATTCGCATAGCGCAGCAATCACGGATGTATGGGTGAACGCAAAAGGCACATGGGGGCTTCCGTTCTTCGCTTTCATCATGGTATTCCTCGGCAACTATGCGGCAATCTTCCTGAGCGCGGCGGATTACTCCCGAGAATTGAAATCAGGGATTAGCGATAAAAAACGCAGCGCTTTGTACTTTGTTCCGATCGTGATCGCGTATGGCTTCGTATTGACAATCGGCGCGATGATGGCAGCGGCAACAGGCATTTCGAATCCAGTTAAAGCTTTTGCGGTTATTGTGGATAATCCTTATATCACGGTAGCGGTATCGGCCTTTATCGTCATTGGTGCTGTTGCTGTAAACATGGTCGCAAATATCGTACCTCCCGCTTACGTCATCTCGCTCGTAACAAAATTGAAGTACAAAGCTTCGGTTGTGATCACTGGCTTGCTAGCATTATGTTCATTCCCATGGGTCTTGGTACAAGATTCGTCGGCGCAAGGTCTGAATACGTTTATCTTGATCTATTCGGCTTTCCTTGGTCCAATCGTAGCGATCTTACTGGTTGATTATTATGTGCTTCGCAAACAAAAAGTAGATACAGCCGAGCTTTACGAAGAAAATGGTGCGTTCAAAGGATACAATCTGAGTGCGATCCTAGCGATGTTGATCGGAGCAGGCGCTGCGTTTGTTCTCGTTGATATTGGCTGGATTATCGGATTCGTTGCCGCTTCGATTGCTTACGTATTGCTGAGCAAATATGCGTTTAAGACATCTTCGTTCAAAAAAGGAACCATCTATGATTCTTCAGCAAAATAACTAAAGGAGTGACCGATATGCAAAAGTTTGATCTGATCGTACGCGGCGGCAGTGTTGTACTGCCGACTGGCGTTGCGCAAGCAGATATTGGCATCGTGAACGGAAAGATTGCAGCGATTGCCGATCATCTGGAAGGCGAAGCCGCCGAACAATGGGATGCGGCAGGGCAACATGTACTGCCGGGTATGATTGATGTACACGTACATTTCAGTGAGCCAGGACGTGAACATTGGGAAGGCTTTACGACTGGATCTTCCATGATGGCAGCAGGCGGATGTACGACCTTTTTCGATATGCCGCTTAACGGGATTCCTTCGACAGTTACCGAAGACGCTTTGCTCGACAAAGCTCGTTTGGGCAATGAAAAATCGCTTGTCGATTTTGGACTGTGGGGCGGACTCGTTCCGGGCAACGAAGACGATCTGGCACCGTTGGCGGAAGGCGGAGTGATCGGGTTTAAAGCCTTTTTGTCAACTACAGGCAATAAAGAATTTGAAGCGGTAGACGAAATGACACTGCTGACCGGTATGAAAAAAATCGCGGCACTCGGCAAAATTTTGGCGCTCCATTCCGAAAGTGCAGCGATTACGAATTGGCTCAAAGCTGAAAAAGAAGCGGCTGGATTATTCAGTGCTGACGATTACCTGGAGACGCGTCCGATTATTGCCGAAGTGGAAGCGGTAGAGCGTGCGTTGTATTATTCAGAAATTACAGGCTGTGCGTTACATTTCGTGCATATCAGCTCGGCACAAGCCGTAGCGAAGATTGAAGCGGCAAAAGCTCGCGGTATGAATGTGACCGTAGAGACTTGTGCGCATTACTTATTGTTCAATCATGATGATCTGCGTGAAAAAGGAGCGATTGCGAAATGCGCGCCTCCGCTTCGCGAAGCAGAGGAGCAGAAGCGGCTGATTGCTTTGCTTGCCGACGGCAAGTTCGATATGCTGACTTCGGATCATTCGCCTTGTCCGTATGATATGAAAGATCCTAAAGACTTTAATCTTTTCCAAGCTTGGGGTGGGATCAGTGGCGGACAATTCACGCTTCTTGCCGCTTTGGAACTGGCGCTTGCCCATGAGATTCCGCTTGAAAAGATTGCGGCTTGGACATCTTCCAATCCCGCAGAGCGTTTTGATCTAGCTGACCGCAAAGGAACGATTGCAATCGGAATGGATGCCGATCTGGCTATTGTTGATTTGACTAAATCGTTCACCGTTACACCAGAAAACTATTACGCGAAGCATAAAGAAAGTCTGTATATCGGTCATACTTTCCCATGTAGTGTAATTGGAACGGTCGTTCGCGGTCATATTGTGGTACGTAACGGCGAGGTTGCAACGATTGCTGCTGAAGGCAGCTGGCAAAAACCAGCTGGGCTTGAGTCGGCTACAGAGCAACTATCGGCTCAGTCATAGAGTATAGGAAGTTTTGAAGAAAATGAGGTAAAGCCCGATTCTCCACACTTGCGGAGAATCGGGCTTTTTTATAGACAAGCGATACATTTGAAAAGTTAGATCGATTCAGGCTGACGCTCGAATCCGAAATAGTCCGTGGCATTACGGTACGCAATATTTTGCACGATCGCACCTAACTCTTGTAGATCGTCAGGAGCTTCGCCGCGCTCAGCCAACTCACCGATCCATTCGCATAGCACGCGCCGGAAATATTCGTGACGCGTATAAGAAAGGAAGCTGCGCGAATCCGTCAACATTCCGACAAATCGCGGAAGCAGACTATTGTTGGCAAGCAGCGTCAATTGATGACGCATGCCATCACGCGTATCGTTATACCACCAACCGGAACCCAGCTGCATTTTGCCAGGCGTATCTTGCTGATAACATCCCATTAGCGCAAGTAATGCCGGATAATCGCCGGGATTCAGCGAGTAGAGAATGGTTTTCGGCAAGCCGGAAGATTGCTGGGCACGATCCAGTAGAGATGATAAAGCTTGCGCAATCGGTCGATCATTGATCGAATCGTATCCCGTATCTGGACCGAGTTTTTGGAACATTGGCGTATTTCGGTTGCGATAAGCATGGATGTGCAGCTGCATCGTCCAACCTTGCTTCTGATACATCCCGATTAATCGCACCAACAGTTCAGTACGATAAGCCGCAATTTCAAGCTCGCTTAACGTCTCACCGTTTAATCGCTTACTATAGATGTTTTCAACTTCTTCGATAGTAGCCGCTTCATAATGCAACGTGTCCAACGCATGATCGGATAATCTTCCGCCATGAGCGTGGAAAAATTCGACCCGTTCACTTAATAACTCGACGAGTTCAACAAACGAAGACGCTGTACGCCCGCATACATCCGCAAGTCGGCTTAACCAATTTTCAAACCCTGCTGCATGGATATTGAGGGCTTGATCCGGACGGAAAGTCGGATAGACCGAGAAGCGATCTTCTTCTTTCGCAAGCTGTTGGTGATATCGCAGATCGTCGGCAGGATCATCGGTCGTGCATACGATTTTGACCCCGGAACTTACAATCAGACCTCGGCGAGTAAAATCGGCTTGCTGTAATTTGTTTTTGGCTTGTTCCCAGATTTCAGGAGCCGTATGGGTATTCAACGTTGAATGAATATCGAAAAAGCGACGCAGTTCCAGATGTGTCCAACTGTATAACGGATTCCCTACAGTCTGAGGAACAGTCTCTGCCCAAGCGAAAAATCGATCATAACTGGAAGCTTCGCCCGTAATTCGTTCTTCGTCGATTCCGTTTGCGCGCATTAGACGCCATTTGTAATGGTCACCTTTTAACCAAGCCTCGGTCAGATCGGCAAAAGGACGGTCTTCATAGATTTCTTGTGGATCAAGATGACAATGGTAATCGATGATCGGCATATTTTTGGCATAATCATGAAACAGAGTCACAGCGGTATCGGTAGAAAGCAGAAAGTTATCGTTGAGAAAACCGCTTTTTCCACGCGGCGTTTGTGTACTCATAATGTTACCCCCGTTTTGAAGATCGCCAGTTCGCGGACCTGATTTTCTTCGTTGCGTGTTTTGCGTCCGCTTGCGACTTCGATCAGGTACGTAATGAACTGTTCTAACACTTCTTCCATCGGTTGCTCCAGCAAAGGGCCCGCGTTGAAATCCATCCAATGTCCTTTTTTAGCAAAAAGTTCGTTGTTCGTCGCAATTTTCACGGTTGGAACAAAGCTGCCGAACGGTGTACCGCGACCTGTCGTGAAAAGAACCATCTGGCAATCGGACGCCGCCAATGCGGATGATGCAACCAGATCATTACCCGGTGCCTGCAACAAACTCAGCCCTTTTTTACGTAATTTTTGACCGTATTTCAAGACATCGACAACAGGAGAACTCCCTGCTTTTTGCGTACATCCCAGTGATTTATCTTCCAAGGTACTGATCCCGCCTGCTTTATTACCCGGTGAAGGATTTTCGTAGACGACTTCGCCATGCGACAAAAAATATTGCTTGAAGTCGTTAATAAGCCAGACAATATCGGTGAATACTTCTTTGTTTTCTGCACGTGCCATCAGCATTTTTTCTGCGCCAAACATTTCGGGTACCTCGGTAAGGATGGTACTGCCGCCTTGACCGATCAGGAAGTCAGAAAATGCACCGAGCAGCGGATTTGCGGTAATACCCGAAAAACCGTCGGAACCGCCACATTTCAAACCGATATTGAGTTCGCTGAGGGGTACAGGTTCGCGTCTGTCATCAATTGCGGCTTCGTATAGTTCTTCCAGTAACTCTAACCCTGCTTCGAGTTCGTCGCCGACATCTTGAGCCACCAAAAACTTCACGCGAGATTCGTCGAATTCACCTAACATCTGCTTGAATTCGGCGACAATATTGTTTTCGCAACCGAGCCCAAATACCAAGACGCCGCCTGCATTCGGATGATGCACCGCATCCATCAAAATATCGCGTGTCATTCGGTGATCATCGCCAAGTTGCGAACAGCCATACGGATGCTTCAGCACAGTGATATTGTCGAACACGCTAGAATCGGCGTGCATCGCTTTAAAAGCCGACACCATCTGTTCCGCGATTCCGTTGACACATCCAACTGTCGGAACGAGGAACAGATCGTTACGGATCCCGACTTTACCATTGCTGCGGCGATATCCGTCGAATGTCAGATCTCGCTGCGCGTAAAAAATCGGATGTAACTCAGGCTCGTATTGATACTCTTCTTCACCGGCAAGTGTCGTCTTGATATTGTGAGTATGAATCCATTCGCCGATCTGAATGTCTTCGGCGGCATATCCGATCGGTGCACCGTATTTCATAACGATTTCACCAGCCGGAATAGGCGCCAATGCAATTTTGTGACCTTGAGGGACATCGTGAATACTGATTAATTTAGTTTGATCGATATGCAGCGATTCACCTGTTGCCAAAGGACGCAAAGCGACAGCGACATTATCACGCGGATTCATTTTCATCAAAGTACGCATATAAGATTCCTCCTAATTAGATACGTTCAGCAGATGGATAGGCGACGAAGATTCTAACTCTTTTAGATGATGCCGCAATCGCTCAGCAAGACCGGGTACCGTATTTAAGTCCAATCCCCACAAAGCAGTCTCGCTTAAAATCGAAGAAACAAACGAAGAGGAATCTCCATCAGACGTAGCTCGGTCGAAAATTTCCAATACAGCAGCTTCGTCTTGGCGCTGACTTGGATTAGATTGATAACTATGCAGCAACGCGGCAAAAGCAAAAGTGATTCGTGCCGGAAGTTCGCTACGTTTTTGAGCAAAAGAGAGCAAAATCGGAAGCAGACGAGCTTTGAATTTGGAAATACTGTTTAGCGAAATCGAACGTAGTTCATGACGGATATACGGATTGCGGAATCGATCCCAGACGTCTTTGGCATAATCGCGAAGTTCATCAGCCGGAAGGTCGAGCATCGGAATCAATTCATGTTGAATCATGTCTTGCAAAAATGCCGACAATGTGTGATCGTTCACGACTTCTTCTACTGTGTCTAGCCCAGACAGTAGCCCCAGCGGAACCATCGCGGTATGCGGCCCGTTCAGCAGATGGACTTTGCGTTCCCGGTACGGCGTCATATCCGGTACGATTATCACATTCAATCCAGCTTGAATCAGCGGCAATTGTTGCGATACTTCTTGTGGACCTTCGATGACCCAGAGCATATATGGTTCAGCGCTGACAGCCAATTTGTCCGAATAGTTTAGCCGTTGCTGTAATTCCGTTTCCGATTGATTCGGATAACCCGGTACAATTCGGTCAACCATACTGCAACAAAATGTATTATCGGTATTCAACCATGAAATAAATTCGGAGCCTAATTGCCAATCTTCCGCATGCTTCTGTACAATCTCAAGCAATTTTTCGCCATTTCGATCGATTAACTCGCAAGGAATGATCGTAAATCCCGGTTTTTTTAGCGTATAACGTCGATAGAGCAGCGCAGCTAATTTTGCCGGGAAGTAGTCGGGAGCTTCTGTTGTCGGCATAGGTTCCGGTTGATAAACGATCCCGGCTTCTGTTGTATTGGATACGATAACCGATAGTTGTTCGTCTTCCGCGAGCTTGAGGTATGCTTCATAATCCAATGCTGGATTGAGCAGACGGCTCAAGCTTGAGACTAGCTCAACTTTATTAACCGATTGTCCATTTTCAATGCCATTCAGTAACACGGTGAATAAATGATCTTGCTCTGCAAAAGTCGGATCTATTTTTTTGGAGAAAGCTTGCACGAGAACGGCACTGCCTTGAAAAAGACCTTGATCATTCATTTGTTGCAGCTGCCAGTCAACGAAAGCGCGCATAAAGTTACCGCCGCCGAATTGAATAACTTTTTCCGGATAACGAGTTAAGTCTGGGAATAGAGCAGCAGAAAGTTGAGGTACAGGAGTCATGCGGAAAGCTCCTTTGATAGTGGATTTTTATATCTAATTGCACACGTGAACATTTTGTGTAAAAAGAGATTCACCCGAAGGTGAAAGTGAGACTGAAATCTAGTTAAAGTCGATTATCGATGTTCAGCAAGCTTAGAGACCGATCGGCGCTGCACAAGTGTGCTTCCTAGTAAACGTTGCACAGGCAAGGTTTGCGGATATTGAAGTCGTTCCAACAACAATCTCGTACCTTCTTCTGCAATCTCGGATACCGATTTATGAATCGTAGTCAGCGGAGGATTGGTATAGGAAGCGAACGTCATATCATCAAATCCGATCAACGAAATTTCATTAGGAATCTGTACGCCCCGATCAAAACACGCATTCATCGCACCAATTGCCATATCGTCATTCCCGCAAAAAACAGCGGTCGGACGTTCTTGCAAATCAAGCAGCTGATTCATGGCGGTATAGCCGCTCTCAATACTATAATCGCCTTGCACAAAATAAGTCGGATTCGGCGTTAACCCATGAGCCATCAGGCTATCCATATATCCAAGTTTACGCTCGGAAGAGGATTTGAATCCGGCTTTTCCTTCGATCATCGCGACTAATCGGTGCCCGCATTCAAAAGCGTAATCGGCTGCGGCTTTGCCGCCTACACGATCATCCGAAGCTACGTTACAAATCGAAGGATCTTCTAATTGACGATTCAACACAACGAGCGGAATGCCGGCAGATTGTACATGATAGATAAAACGATTATCCCATTCGCTTTGACTCATCACCAAAATCCCATCGTAACGCCGAGGGTCGATATAATCCATGCTGCTGGAATCATCAATGCCGCTCACCGTCAACATATACATGTTGCCTAGTTGTTTGCGGATTCCTTTAAGCGCATCGGCTAGAAAACTGGAAGAAGTGCCTTGCTCGATACTTGAAAAAAACAATCCGATTGTATTCGATTTACGCGTAACCAAATTTTTGGCGCTGTAATTAGGCATATAATTCATATCCGAAGCGATCTTGGCGATTCGTTCGCGTGTATCTGGCTTGATTAACGGGCTACCGTTTAAAGCTCTGGAAACCGTAGTATGCGAGACGCCAGCAACTTTTGCGATGTCTTTGATCGTAATCATCCGTATTCGCTCCTGACTTCAAATGTTAACGTTTTCATCATAAAAGGAGAGATGCTTTTTGTCAATGTACAGAAAAGACTATACAGCTTGTATAACACGTGTTATATTCGATTCGAGGTGTACCTATGAACAAAAGATCAAGCAGTCCCAAACGAACAACCAGTCAAGACGTAGCCAAACGCGCCGGGGTTTCTCGTAGCGTCGTATCGGCGGTGTTGAATGGCACGCCGGGGATCGGAGTCAGTCAGCAGACGAGAGATAAGGTATTGGCGGCGATTCAAGAATTGGATTATCACGTAGATTCCAGAGCACGCGGGATGAAAACGGGACGGAGTATGACACTTGCGGCGTTTGGCGACACTTCTCATCCTCTTTTTATGCGGATGCTAGAGGGGATGCAGCGTGCGAGCGAACAAGAAGGGTATCATCTATTGCTCAGTTCTCCGAGCCGTGGTCCAGCAGGCGAATCACGAGAAGAATTATTGGAATTGTATCAGCAGCGGCGAATCGACGGGATCGTTACTTTAGATGATACCAGCTATGCCGATACAGATTGGGCAGCAAAAGTAAAAAATAGCGGCGCTGCGTATGTCTCGGTCGAAGGTTATGCCGAAGATGAAAGGGTGCACTCGGTTCATGCCAATTACCGCGAAAGTATTCAAGCGGCGCTGGAATACTTATGGAATCCTGTTAGCTTCACTCATACCGCTCCCGAATATGCGGAAGTGTTCAGCTTGTCGCATGAAGGCATCGTCAACTGGGCAGAACAGCAGCGCCGGTTAGGTTATGAAGAATGGTGCAGCGAAAAAGGATTAACCCCTAATATTTCTCGGCATAAACAAGAAGAAGGAAAAGTCGATTGGCACGAATGGTGTCAAGACCGAATAGCTCAGCAGTCCGCGGCACCGGTGTTAGTTAACTGGTCAAGCGCAGTTCCTAATCTTCAGCGTGCAGCACACTCATTTGGATTGCGGTTAGGTCAAGATTTGCTTGTAATGGCAGCGGACAATACGATCCAGGGCGATGTGCTTAGCGTACCGACTTTGAGCTGTGTAGAAATCCCTTATATCGAAATGGGCGAAGCCGCTGTGCGGCAAGTATTGAAGCAAGTACGTGAACCCGAAATAGCACCTTCTAAAGTATGGCTTCCCGCGATCTTAAAACCGGGCGAAAGTGCTTAACTCCAAAAAGAAGAGGTGGCATAGATGTTTTCGACAGAAGAAAAATTGGCAAAGCGAATCACGGAATTAGAACCTTATCGGTACCGCGATAGTATCGAGCTTAATGAATGGGCAGGGTTGGAAGACGAAGAAGGAGCAAATGGAGCTTATCCGCCTGCTTCTTTCAAAACAGGTCGAACCTACAACGTGGGCGACCATTGGAGCGGAAGGGATCGGTATTTGTGGTTACAGCGAAGTATCGATATTCCGGCAGAATGGACAGGTCGGCGGATCGTTGGGTTGTTTGATTTCGGTCGTACCGGAGACTTTTACAATAGCGGATTTGAATCGTTGCTGTTCATCGACGGGCATCCGTATCAAGGCGTAGATTCCAATCATTTGGAAGTGTTTTTGGAAGCCGATGCGGTAGGACGGACGTTTGATTTTTCTTTTCGTCTATGGTCGGGATTAGAAGGCGGCGGCCTGCCGAAGCTGCAAGAACATGTGATTGGATTCGCAAAACTGACATGGCTTGATGAGTCGGCAGACAATCTGTATTATACGGCGCGTGCGGTGCTTGGCGTTTACCGGGAGTTGCCGGACAATCATGCGTTAAAGCCGCAACTATTGGCAATGCTTGATAAGTCGATTCGTTTGGTGGATTGGTCGAAACCGGGAAGTGCTGCTTTTTATGAAAGTGCTCAAGAGGCGGATCGTGATCTGGAGCAACGAATCAGTCAGCTTGAACGTCATCCGCACCCCGTGCAGGTTACAGCAGTCGGGCATACGCATATCGACGTGGCATGGATGTGGCGACTAACGCATACTCGCGAAAAAGCGGCACGTTCTTTCTCTACGGTACTGCGCTTGATGCGTCAGTTCCCGGAATATGTATTTTTGCAGACCCAACCTCAGCTTTACGATTATATCAAGCAAGATTACCCGGAACTATACACGCAAATCGCAGAAAAAGTACAAGAAGGGCGCTGGGAAGCGGGCGGTGCGATGTGGCTTGAAGCGGACTGTAACCTGACGAGCGGCGAATCTTTAGTACGGCAAATCTTGTACGGCACGCAATTTTTCCGTGAAGAATTCGGCGTCGAGTGCAAGCACTTATGGTTACCGGACGTATTCGGATATAGTTGGGCATTGCCGCAAATTTTGCGTAAATCCGGTATTGAGACTTTTATGACGACCAAATTAGGTTGGAACCAATATAACAAAATGCCGCATGATACGTTTTATTGGAGAGGGATCGATGGTAGTGAAGTGTTGACGCACTTTATTACGACAAGAGCGAAGCCACTATCTCAAGGAATTACATACAATGGCGTGATCGAGGCGTTCTCCGTGCAAGGAATTTGGGATCTGTATCTCGATAAGAACCTGAACCAAGAATTGCTGCTGGCTTATGGCTACGGCGACGGGGGCGGCGGGGTCAATCGCGATATGCTCGAAATGCGTAGACGTCTCGATAACCTGCCAGGCATTCCGAGTGTGAAGCCGGGACGTGCTGACGATTACTTCGGTCGCTTGAACGAAACGATCTCCAATACCGAAGAATACGTGCATACATGGGACGGCGAATTGTACTTAGAAACGCACCGAGGGACATACACGAGCCAAGCACATAACAAAAAAATGAATCGCAAATTGGAACTGGATTACCGGACAGCTGAGTGGTTGCAAATTTTAGCGGCAGCAGAAAAAGGCAGCCTGAACGATTACCCGGCAGAACGTCTGCTTGAAGGCTGGAAAATCGTCCTTCGCAATCAGTTCCACGATATTATTCCGGGATCGGGCATTCGTGAAGTGTACGAAGATTCTCGTTTGGAATATGAAGAAGCGAAGCAGATCGTAGACTCCGTTATAGAAGAAGCCGCAGCCGCATTAATTCCTGGTTCTGCTTCTAATCAGGGGGTACACGCTCAAAATGCGCAGGCATACACGTTGTTTAGCGGAGCCTTTTTCACTTATGAAGGGCTTGTACAGATCCGAACGGATACGGCGGAGAATCAATCTTGGAGCGACTATCAAGGACAACCTCTGCGTGCTCAACGTTTGTCGGAGCAAGAGTGGTTGGTTGAAGTTCCCGAATTGACTTCGCTTGGTGCGACAGTGATTTATGCGACTCCCGCTACGCAGCCCGTAGAAGCTCAATCGCCATTCGTATGGAAAGAGAATCAATTAACGACGCCTTTTTATATTCTGGAATGGAATGCTTCGGGGCAATTGCAACGGATTTTCGACCGTGAAGCCAAGCGCGAAGTGTTAAAAGAAGGCGAGCCCGGCAACGTCTTGCAAGTGTTCGAAGATAAACCGATGGAATACGATGCTTGGAATATCGATATTGAATACTTAGAGAAAAGCCGCTACATCACCGATCTGATTTCGACAGAAGTCATCCAAAACGGTGAATTGTCCACAACGGTGCAAATTAAATGGAAGTACATGGACTCTACGGTAACGCAGTCGATGACCTTATACGCTTCGCAGCGTCAGATTGAATTTGATACGACGGTCGATTGGCATGAACAACATCAGCTGCTTAAAGTCGCGTTCCCGGTATCGATCCGTTCGACCGAAGCGACTTACGATATTCAATTCGGCAATGTAAAAAGACCGACGCATTGGAATACAAGCTGGGATTATGCACGATTCGAGACAGTAGGGCATCAATGGGCGGATTTGTCCGAACGCGATTACGGCGTCAGCTTGCTCAATGATTGCAAATATGGCTACGATATTAAAGACCATGTGATGCGTCTTACCTTAATTAAATCTGCGACGGATCCAGACTGGAGTGCCGATCAAGGTATTCATACGTTCAACTATGCACTTCTTCCGCATGCGGGAGATTGGGTAGCCGGAGGCACGGCGGAGAAAGCTTGGGCACTCAATGATCAACCTCAGATTGTAAAAGGAGCCTACGAAGCTGGAGTCAATCGTTCGCTACTGCGTATGGACACGGCTGGTATCGCGATCGATGCGATCAAGCGCTCGGAGCAAGGGGATACTTGGATCATCCGTTTGCATGAATACACGGGTCGCCGCGTCGAAGTGAAGTTGTCTAGCGACTATGACGTATCTTCGTGGCAACTATGCGATCTGCTTGAGCGTCCTTTGGAAAAAGAAGTGACTGGGTCGGAGTATACGCAATTCTTCAAACCGTATGAGATCATTACGCTTCAAGTGAAGATGGGTTAATCTATTTATCCTATTCAAAAAAGAAGAACAAAAAAGCCGCTCGGCGCTAATGCAGCGTTCCGAGCAGCTTTTTTATTTATACGGCGATATGTGCAATAATTTCGTCCGTCAAATCCAACTGAATCTGATCTTGAAAAGCGCGAATCCCGTATTCTCGATCGACATAACGAGTGATCGCTTCAATAAGCGAACCTTCGTTAATATACCAATCGCGTCCCTGCACGGTAATATGAGCGCTATATCCGAGATCTTCGTCCCAAAGTAGTTCAACCATCACTTCAGTGGGCTTAATCACGCGTCTTTCCGCAATATTCAGGCATACGGCATTGATAATTTCGTCCATCGTCAGCTGCATTTTTTAGTAACGTCCTTCACGTTCGCGCGAACGGCGACGGTTTTCTTTCACCGAACGATAGACAGCGCGGATTACCACAAACAGCATATAGAGCACCAGAACGTTGACGATTAATCCGAGGATACCCCCAAGCGCCCCCATGTTAGCGAATAGGCTGCCGAATAACAGACCAGCGATACCGCCGAACAAGATACCGCGGAACAATGCGCCGCCGAATCCGCCGCGGTTGTTCGTATTGTTACGGTTATTCCGGTTCACTGTGCTATTGGATTGCGTATTTGAACGATTGCTTGAATTGTAGCTGTCTGTATTTTGCGACTTATTCGGTGTGCTTTGGTACGATCTAGGGCCTGAACTAAATCCGCCTCGACGTGCATCGGCTTGATCCGGTACGATCGCGGAAGCACCGAAGATGATCAGGAAAGACAAAAGAATGGAAAAGATTTTTTTGGATCGACTCATAATAAAAAAATTCCTCCTAATAAGGTGTGTTGGCAAGGTACGAAGTGCAGACTTCGTCCTTCTTTGACCTTATACGAAGGAATTTCGTAAACGTTTCAAAAAAATTTAAATTTCGACTTTCCATTGACCATATTCTTTTTCGACCCAATCGATCCAGTCTACACTTGCTTGAGTACGCATAATCGCTTTTTGCAGCAAAATGTAGTCTTCGAAACCGATATGACCGGGATTACGGTGTTCGGTCGGAATATTGTCTTGAATATTTTTGTAATACTGAATGCGATCCAGATGAAAAGCACGACGATCGTCGAACATCCGGCGTACTTCCGCAGGTTCAGCAAGATGAATACAAAAACATTTTAAATTAAACTCGTCACGCATGACTGGAGCAGCCGTTTCTTCAAGCAGCCATTCATGTAGCTTCTTCGTACCTTCAGGCGTAATGGAATACAACTTTTTGTCTGGTTTGTCCGCTTGTTGAATCCAGATCGCGCTAAGGAGTCCTTTTTCTTCCATACTGCCGAGCAATGGATAGATCTGGCTATGTTTCGCTTGCCAGAATGGCTGAATCTTAAGCATTAAATCATAGCCCGAAGCTTCTTTACGTGAAACTAGAGCGAGCAGGCCGTAAGAAAGTATATTCATCAAATCACCCGTTCTCTGTATTCAAGGCACTTTACCGGATGGTTAGCGCTCTCTTTCCAAGTGTACACACAAAAAGAAGCCTCGGCAACCGATAGGAAAACAAGAACGAAGCTGGAAGCTTGAAAAAAAGGAGAAATCGCAAAAAAGCACAGTTCGGATTGCAGAACTGTGCTTGATCTGTAGCTATCTATTTGAAAATGTGTTCAAAAAGTGAAAATTGACGATACAAGCTTTATTTCATCGACTCGTAGCCGTTGGAAATCAATTCAAGCGCGCCAGTTTTCGGATCAATCAACATCCCATGCACCGGAACGCCTGAAGGCATCAGCGGGTGATTGACGATCATATTCACACTGTGCATCACGCCTTCGGTTTCGTTTTCTACGCCTTTGAACCATTGACCCAATTGCACGCCGGAATGATCCAGTGTAGCGAGTACTTCTTCCGAAACACCGCGATCGCGCATTTTGCTCATGATCCGGTCGGCATTGAGCGAAGCCATCCCGCATTCATGGTGACCCACTACGATGACTTCTTCCGCTTGCAACTCATACAAAGCAACCAAAATGCTGCGCATAATACTGCCGAATGGCGAAGAAATAACAGCACCTGCCGTTTTCAAAATTTTAGCGTCGCCGTTACGCAGATTCATCGCGCGCGGAAGCAACTCAGTTAGCCGAGTATCCATGCAAGTCAGCACAACCACTTTTTTTTCTGGAAATTTGCCGCTGATAAACGATTCGTACTCTTTGTTTTCGACAAATGCTTTATTATGATCCAAAATTTCGTTAATTTGAGTCAAAGCTGCTTCCTCCTTTTTCGCCTTAGAGCGTTATCAGAAATTTTACATAATCCGATAAGGAAAATTCAAGCCCGAATTTTGGCGAAATGTGACGAAAGCGGTTCAATCGTGCACTTCGGCAGTAGATCGACGATCTTCAATCGCAATACTGGAGCCATAAGATTGACCGTCGCTCGCAAGGCGAAGGGAAGTTGGGCCAAATTTGCTGATCGTTAGCGATAAATTTTGATCCAGATAAACCGCATCGTTTTGATCGATAATAAACGAAGTTTGACTTTCTGACGAGATTGACAAATCCGATGATTTTTTTTCGTCGACTAACCACAAAGCAATCGCGCCGCTAAGTGAACATCCACAGCCTTCATTGTCATAAGCAACGCGCAAGTAACCAGGTTGATCACCAAATTTTCCGTTCAGTAAGGTTTGCGCTTCCGGTGAGACTTTCATTGTCAAAGACATCGACATGATTCAAAACCTCTTTCCTAAAATTATATTTTGCAAAACCTTTTTCTAATATTGATTATAGACGCTTCTAAACGTATGATCAAGAGGTGAATAATCATTTTTACCATTTTCAGGGGACGATCAAACAAACGAGGTGAATCTTACAGATGGAACAAAAATTACAGGAACAATGGAACGGATTCCGCGAATTGGTCGCGAAGATCGGAAGTTATCACGAAGCGGTCAATCTCATGTATTGGGATCTGCGCACAGGCGCTCCGCGTAAAGGTTCATCGACTCGCGCTGAGACAATCGGTTTGCTTTCTACAGAAGCATTCAAGCTGGAAACATCGGATGAAATGGGTACATATCTGCAACTTTTCGCTCAAGAAGAAAATCTAGCACAACTGGAAGACTTGGATCGTAGACTGCTTGAAAATGTACAAAAAAGTTACGATCAGAACCGCAAAATTCCGGAAAAAGAATTCAAAGATTATACGGTTTTGACTTCGAAATCCGAAACGCAGTGGGAAGAAGCCAAAGACAGCGGCGATTTTGAATCGTTTGAACCTTATTTAACCGAAATCGTTGGCACATTACGCAAATTTGTCGGCTACTGGGGCGTCAAAGACACACCTTACGACACGCTGCTCGATATGTATGAACCGGATATGACGGTTGAGCGTCTGGATGATGTATTCGATCGACTCAAAAAGCGTCTTGTCCCGCTTGCCGAAGCGATTGCGGCTTCTGAAATCGTGGCGCATCTGCCATTTTTGGACGCGACTTATCCAAAAGAAGGGCAAGAAGCGTTCAGCCATTTTATTTTGAAAGAAATGGGCTATGATTTTGAAGCAGGACGTCTGGACGAAGCAGTGCATCCTTTTGCAACAGGGCTGAATCCCGGCGATGTTCGCATCACCACCCATTATCATGAAAATGATGTGCTAAGTGCGGCATTTAGTTCGCTGCATGAAGGCGGGCACGCGTTGTACGAACAAAATATCGATCCGAAGTTGACGGGGACTCCGCTTGCGCAAGGTACATCGATGGGGATTCATGAATCGCAGTCGCGCTTTTGGGAAAATATGATCGGGCGCAGCTTGCCATTCTGGGAACGTTACTTTGGCGAACTTCAAAAGCAATTCCCGGATCAATTGACCGGCGTGACGCCAGAGAAATTCCATTTTGCGGCGAACCGTGTAGAAAATTCATTGATTCGGATCGAAGCCGATGAGCTGACCTATAACCTGCATATCATTATTCGTTACGAGATCGAGAAAATGTTGTTCAATGAAAATCTCGACGTGAAAAAATTACCGGAAGTGTGGAACTCCAAATACGAAAGTTACTTAGGCATTACGCCTCCTAACCATTCAGAAGGTGTACTGCAAGATGTGCATTGGTCTGGCGGTGCTTTCGGGTACTTTGCTTCGTACTCGCTTGGCAACATGTATGCGGCGCAAATGATGCGTACGATGCGTAAAGAAATGCCGAATCTGGATGAGTTGATTGCACAAGGCAATTTGCTGCCGATCAAAGAATGGCTGACGGAAAAAGTCTATGTCTTTGGTTCAGCGAAAAAACCTTCCGAAATCATTTTCGATGTAACGGGCGAAGAATTGAATCCGGATTATCTTGCCGATTACCTAGAACAAAAGTACACAAGTCTGTATAATCTAAAGCTGTAGCCTGGGTTTGGTACAGGATTTGGCAGCAACAAGTAGTTTGACTTTAATCCTGTGTGTTCCTTTTGCGGAGCGACAGGATTTTTGTCTCCGTCAAAAAATGTAAGAAGTTTGGAGTTTTTTGAAAGTGTAGAATATTTCTGAAACATGAAGAAAGGATGCGATCACACGCATGTTTGGTTTTCGCGTCATCAAAACGGCGTTTGCGGCATTCGCTGCGGTTATGATTGCCCATGTTGTCGGGATCCCTTCTGCGACATCGGCAGGTTTGCTTGCGATTTTGGGATTGGATACAACGATCAAGCGGAGTGTCAAAACGGTCGTTGACCGATTTTTCGCTTCCATCGTCGGTTTAATCGTCGCTTGTATATTGTTCGGTATTTTGGGGTTCCACTATTGGGTAATCCCGCTGTATATCCTGATTGCGTTTCCTCTGATCGTCAAAGCGACGTTTAAAGGCGGTATTGTAACGAATGCGGTCGTGGTCTTCCATGTGTTCAACGCAGGTGTGATCAGCGTGCCGGTGATATGGACAGAAGTTCAATTATTGGTGATTGGCTTAGGTTCGGCGATGTTGGTGAATCTGATTTATATGCCCAACCCCGAAGAAAAGTTGTCCAAAATTCGGAGCGAAGCCGACGAATGTTTTTCGCTGATTTTCGCGCAGTTTGCCCGCACATTGCGGCACCCGGATTACGTCTGGGACGGTAAAGAACTGATCGCGGCTGATCGAAAAGTTGCCGAAGGGCTGGAACTCGCCAGACGTTCTAGAGAAAATCAGGTGTTGAAGTCCGACGGATTTTGGGGTGTATATTTCGTGATGCGTAAGCAGCAATTGGAATCGATTCAAACGATGGCTCAATTGGTCTCGCAAGTGTACCGTCAGATTTCGCAAGCGGAGCTTACCGCCGAATTGTTTGATCGATTGGAACAAGATGTGAAAAGCGAACATTATACCGGCAAAGCGGCTGAGATGCTCAAAGAATTGGAAGAACGCTTCAAAGAAATGCCGCTTCCTGATACACGTGAAGAGTTTGAAGTTCGCTCGGCGATTTTGCAATTATGCCGGGAGTTGACTCGGTATTTGGGTATGTCGAAAAAAGATAAGGCTCCTCATATCATGTGAGGAGGGGGTGTTCGGTGCCTGGGGGCTGCGGGAGTATTTCTTTCGGTCGCGTGTTGAAAAGGGAAAATTTGAATGGGGTTAGATATGGGGATTTTCCCTTTTCAAAGGCGAACGTTTCACTCCTACAGAAATACTCCCTTCGCCCCTTGCGAAGATATAGGTGTGGGTATAAGGAAAAGAATCATAAGCTAAGTAGAGAAATGTTGCGATGGTCGGCGCTTATATCCTTTTAAAAAGAAGGGATTGGCGGTGAGAGTTGCGGCATTTTTTGTTTGTAATGAACATATGTTCGTGTTGGCGCGCTTTTTAGAAAAAGTCTGTTATACTAAAGAAGAGAAGAAAGTAGGGAAATTGGAGGGAAATCATGGCAACGTTAACGCCGATGATGCAACAGTATATGAAGATCAAACAAGAAGCCAAAGACGCGATTCTTTTTTTCCGTCTGGGCGACTTTTACGAGATTTTTTTCGACGATGCGATTACCGCTTCGCGTGAATTAGAGATTACGCTGACCGGTCGAAATGCGGGATTGGAAGAAAAAGCGCCGATGTGCGGCGTTCCTTACCATTCCGCCGAAGGTTATGTACAGCGTCTGATTGAAAAAGGTTATAAAGTCGCGATTTGCGAACAAGTGGAATCGCCGGGCGAATCCAAAGGGATGATGCGCCGCGAGATCGTTCGCGTCGTAACGCCAGGTACACTGATGGAAAGCCGCGCGCTTGGCGAAAAGTCGAACAATTATCTGGTATGTGTGACACGCTCTAACAATATGATGGCAATCGCCGCTTGTGACCTGTCGACGGGCGATCTACATGTCACTTCTGCACCGGAAAGCGAAGAATGGCTTAAAGGCGAATTCGGCGTTTATCAACCGGTTGAAGTAATCGGTGACGCTGATTTGTTAGAAATGCTCGAAAGCCAGACGGCTCCTATGGAACGAAGATTGGTATCTACGCCGTGGGAAAAATCCAAAGAAGACGGCGCTCGTGAGCAATTTGGCGAAGCTTCTTGGGCAAGATTAGACGAAGAACGCCGCGTCTGCATTTCTCGCTTATTCGCTTATTTGGCGGAAACGCAAAAAAGAGCGCTTGGACAATTGACTAAAATTTCGGTGTACGAACCGAATCATTATATGATCTTAGACCCTTTTACCCGTCGTAACTTGGAACTGACCGAGACGGTACGCGAACGATCCAAAAAAGGTTCGTTATTATGGCTGTTGGATCGAACACAGACATCGATGGGCGCGCGTACGCTTCGTCGTTGGATCGACAAGCCATTGCTGCAACGAAGCGCGATCGAAGATCGGCTAGAAGCGGTCGAATATTTGCATCGCGATCTGATTTTACGCGGCGACGTGAAAGAAGCGTTAAAAGAAATCTACGATTTGGAACGTCTTGTCGGACGGGTTGCTTTTGGCAGTGCGAACGGACGCGATCTGATTGCGCTGCGAGATTCGTTGGTTCAAATCCCGGCACTCAAAGCCGTCTGCTTGGACTCCGGTTCGCAGACGCTCCGAGCAACGGCGCAGCGTATGGACGAATGCAGAGATTTGGCTGAAGCGATTGCGAGTGCGATTACTGACGAACCTCCGGTGTCCGTGCGAGACGGCGGGCTGATTCGAAAAGGCTACCACGAACATCTGGATCAATTACGCGAAGCGAGTGTCAACGGAAAACGTTGGATCGCGGAGCTTGAAGCCGAAGAACGTCGCGTGACGGGAATCCGTTCTTTGAAAGTCGGATATAACAAAGTATTCGGCTATTATATCGAAGTGACGCGTGCCAATCTGGCGCAGCTTCCCGAAGGTCGGTATGAACGCAAACAAACGATGTCCAATGCAGAGCGTTATATTACGCCTGAACTGAAAGAAAAAGAATCGTTGATTCTCGAAGCCGAAGAAAAAATGGCGGATTTGGAATACGGGCTGTTTTTGGAACTTCGCGAACAAGTCGCAGAACGAATCCCAAGGCTCAAATCGCTTGCCGAACGCGTCGCGGAAATCGACGTTTATCAAGCGTTTGCGGAAGCGAGTGCCGAAAAGTCGTTTGTTCGTCCAAGCCTGCATGATGGTTATGACCTGAATGTAGACAACGGTAGACACCCCGTAGTCGAAGCCGTGATGGAAGGCGGAACATTCGTTGCCAATGCGACCGATCTAACGCAAGAAGGCGCGAATATTATGCTGATTACCGGACCGAATATGGCAGGTAAAAGTACGTATATGCGTCAAGTCGCGCTCATTTCGATCATGGCGCAAATTGGTTGTTTTGTGCCAGCGGATCAAGCAAAAGTTCCTTTGCTAGACCGAATCTTTACTCGAATCGGCGCAGCAGACGACTTAGTCGGCGGGCAAAGTACGTTTATGGTCGAAATGGCAGATATTCAAGTCATGACCCAGCAAGCGACTGCGAACAGTCTGATTATCATCGACGAACTTGGACGAGGCACTTCGACCAGTGAAGGTATGGCGATTGCACAAGCCGTCATCGAGCATGTGCACGAATCGATTGGCTGTAAAGCGCTCGTGTCTACGCATTTCCATGAACTCGCGCATTTAGAAGAAAGTTTGCCGCGTCTTCGCAATTACTGTATGGCAGTTCGCGAAAGCGGCGATCAAGTGGCATTTTTACGCAAGTTGGTCGCAGGAGCGGCTAGTACAAGCTACGGTATCTACTGTGCGCGCCTTGCCGGATTACCGGGCAGTATCATTGATCGGGCTTATGGGTTGTTGCAAGGCTTCGAACAAGCTGCTGCGGAAGTCGCAGTCGGTCATAGCGATGTAGAGCCGCTTGCTACAGCTCCTATAGAAAAATCCGAGGTTGAATATACTGCGCCTGAACGTGAACCCGATGTTATTCGTGAACAGCCATTTGCAAAAAAAGAAGAAGTCGTGACTTCAACCGACGCAGTCACGTCACAACAAAACGTGCGTGCCGACGAAGTCGTGCAATTGTCTATTTTCGGAGACGATGAACGTACTCCTTCTGCACCGGTTGCAACTGTGATTTCGCAAAAAGAAGATCCTCAAGTGAAAAAGATGCTTCAACGCGTGCGTGAAATCGATGTAATGAATATGACGCCGCTTGAAGCCATGCAAGTCTTGAATGAATTGAAACTTACCGCGCAGCGGTTATAACTTTTAATTGTGTGATCTGTCTTCTTTTAAATAAGCGTAGAAAGGAGAAATAATATGGCGAAGATCAAAGTGTTGGACGAACATATTGCCAATCAGATCGCAGCCGGAGAAGTGGTCGAAAGACCTGCTTCGGTTGTCAAAGAATTAGTGGAAAATGCGATCGATGCCGGAGCGACCAAAATCGATGTCTGGACAGAAGAAGGCGGATTATCGTCGATTCGTGTCACGGATAACGGTTCGGGGATCGACCCGGAAGATTGCGAGACAGCCTTCTACCGTCATGCGACCAGCAAGATTTCGGGAGGACGCGATCTTTTTCAAATTACGAGCCTAGGGTTTCGCGGAGAAGCTTTGCCAAGTATCGCTTCCGTAGCGAAAGTCGAACTTCTTACGTCTTGCGGAGAAGACGGAGCAGGGCGACGTCTAGTCATCGAAGGCGGGACGCTTCGTAGCAACGATGATGCCCCAGCTTCGCGCGGAACCGATTTTCGAGTGAAAGAGTTATTTTATAATACGCCGGCGCGATTAAAATACATGAAGACGGTTCAGACCGAACTCGGGCATATCTCCGATTATATGTACCGGATGGCGTTATCCCATCCCGAAGTTGCTTTTACGCTGCGTCATAACGGGAACTCGCTGCTTCAGACTCTAGGCGGTGGAGATCTGCTCCAAGTCATTGCGGCAGTCTATGGAACGACGAGTGCCAAAGCGATGATTCCTTTGAGCAGTGAAAGTCTGGATTTTGCGGTATCTGGATTTGTGAGCTTGCCGGACTTTACCCGTTCGAATCGTAGCGCGATCACGACAGTCGTCAACGGTCGTTATATTCGCAGCCATGTGTTGAACCAAGCGATTATGCGTGCCTACCATACGTTGCTTCCGGTTGGACGCCATCCGTTGGTTGTATTGAGCCTGAATATGCACCCGTCGCTGGTCGATGTGAATGTGCATCCTGCCAAGCTAGAAGTGCGATTCAGTAAAGAAGCCGAGCTAATCGCTTTTGTCGAAGAACAAATTCGCGCCGCGTTATCGCAAGAAGTCCTGATTCCGAAAGCAATCAATCAGCGAATTGGCAAAAATGATAGTATCGTGCAAGAACAGTTCCATTTTCCGAAGCGTGACGAGCTGGTCAGCGAATTAAATGCAGCATTACCGCAAGAACAAAATAATTTAGCTTCACCAGATGTTCCAAAAGCAGAGCCTGCAACAGTTGAAAAGGCTGAGACTCAAGCTTTTCAACCGAAAATCATAGACAATCCTGCGGCAAAAGCCATACCGGGAACTTCGACTAAGGCATCCAGACTAGCATCAGCCGTTCAAGCTGAGAGCAAAAGTTCTTTTGCCGATTCTCTTGTCCCGCCGCCGGAATCACAAGCGCCTTTCACGTATCCAAATGCAGGAGATCAAGTGAATTCGCGTTCACCTCAAGTGAAAGAACCGGGGCATGGACTAGGCTATTCAGGAAAACCCAAAGCTCAATCATCGGGGACGTCCAATGGACGCCAAAGTCAGACTCCTCCGCCTGCTCCAACGCAAAATCCTGCGGCGCTTGCTCGCGCAGCGGAACTATATACGCGCGGAGAAGTGCCGAAGCGTCCGACGTTTCCCGATATGACATTAATCGGTCAGCATCATGGCACGTATCTGATTGCCCAAAATGAGCAAGGTCTATACTTGATTGACCAGCATGCGGCGCACGAACGGATTAACTACGAATATTATTATGAGAAGTTCGGGCAACCGGAAGAAGCTTCGCAAGAGCTGCTTCTGCCCATCACATTGGAATTTACATCTGCTGAAAGCAATAAAATTCGAGATCGATTAGGTTGGTTCGAGCAAGCCGGCGTCTATATGGAACCGTTCGGAGGTCAGACGTTCCGCGTTACCGCGTATCCGCATTGGTTTCCAGCCGGAGAAGAATCGTCGATTATCGAAGAAATGGCAGAATGGGTGCTGAGCGAACGAGCGATTGACCTTGCCAAATTACGTGAAAAAGCTTCGACGCTCTGTTCTTGCAAAGCTTCGATCAAAGCGAATCAGCGTTTGAGTGATCGACAAGCCCAGACCTTGATCGAACGTCTAGGTAGATGTAAACAACCGTATACCTGCCCGCACGGAAGACCGATCGTCGTTTCTTTTTCCTCGTACGATTTAGAGAAGTTGTTTAAACGCGTTTAATTTTTTGATTTTTCCGAAGGAGAACATTGTTCATGATGATCGTTACAACCGGTATTCAACCTGCCGAAACCGAGCTTGAGCGCGCCAAAAAGATCGCAAACGAGCAGCAGATTCCTTTTATGCCCAGAGGTCGCACTTCGATTCCGAATTTATTTTCAAAATATCAAGCGGAAGCGGTGTTGATTGTTACACAAGGCAAAGTGCGTCTGTTCCGAGCGGATCAACCTGTACTGGAATATCATCCGAGCATGGGCTATGTTCGCGCGAAGCGTCTGCTCAAAAACGAATCTGATCCGATGATCGAGACGGCTCAAATCCAGCCCGGCGATTCGGTGCTGGATTGTACAGCAGGTTTAGGAACCGATTCGCTCGTGTTTGCTGTCGCGGTCGGCGAGAATGGTCTTGTTCGTTGCTTGGAAGCGTCGCCCGAACTGTCGATTTTGCTTCGCGAAGGGCTGGCGAGTTACGAGGTTGAAAAGCCTTTGGTGACCCAAGCGATGCGGCGAATCGAAGTGTTGAATACCGATCATTTGGCGTATTTGAAATCTTTGCCGGATCGAAGCTTTGATGTCGTGTATTTCGATCCGATGTTTCGCAAACCTGTCTATGATTCTTCTGCGATTTCACCACTTCGGCTATATGCCGATTCGCGTGCGCTACAGCAAGAGTCGATTCAAGAAGCGATTCGGGTCGCTCGTAAAACAGTTGTATTGAAAGAAAAAAAAGGTAGCGGTGAAATGGAACGTCTCGGCTTTAACTCAGAAGGTCGCGTTCATGCCAAAATTACGTATGGAGTGATTACTGTTGACAGATAAGCCCAAATTACTCGTTCTGATCGGGCCGACAGCCGTCGGAAAAACCAAACTTAGCATTGAATTGGCGAAAGCTTTTTCTTGCGAAATCATTTCTGGCGATTCGATGCAGGTCTATCGCGGTATGAATATTGGTACGGCAAAAATCTCAAAGGCAGAAATGGAAGGCGTTCCTCATCATTTGATTGATATTCATGAACCTGATGAACCGTTTTCTGTATCTGAATTTCAAGAACGTTGCACTCAATTGATTCCAGAGATCACGGCGAGAGGGAACTTGCCTTTTATCGTTGGAGGAACCGGGTTATACGTCGAATCTTTGTGTTACCAATATGAATTTGCAGAAAGCGGATCGGACGAAGAATTTCGTTTGGAACAAGCTGCTTTTGCAACAGAGTTCGGTAACGAAGCGCTCCATGACAAATTGCGGATAATCGATCCAGAATCTGCACAACGGTTACATCCTAACGATACACGCCGCGTCATTCGGGCACTTGAGATTCACAAGCTGACCGGTGAGACATTATCGCAGCAACTGTCACGCCAGAAAAAGACAACGCCGTATGACCTATGTTTGATCGGTTTGACAATGGACCGCCAAATGCTATATAACCGTATTGAAGAGCGGATTGACCATATGATGGAGCAAGGGCTGATTGAAGAAGTTCAGAAACTTCAGGCTCAAGGCTACACACCGGATATGGTTTCGATGCAAGGATTAGGTTATAAAGAAATCTGGCCGTATCTGAATGAAGCGGCTACGCTCGAAGAAACGGTGTATCTGCTCAAGCGCGATACCCGGCATTTCGCTAAACGTCAGCTTTCTTGGTTCCGGCATATGCACGATATCCAATGGGTAGACGTTTCCGGGCCGGAAAACTTTTCTGCAAATTACGAAAAGATTCATGGTATGATTACGGGAAGTTTTAGTTCCGATTTTCAATGAAAGTAACAGTAAAATGACAATTGGGGGTACCGGTTATGAACAAATCCATCAATATTCAAGACACGTTCCTGAACCAACTGCGCAAAGAGAATATCCCGGCTACAGTCTATCTGACTAACGGATTTCAAATTCGAGGCACGATCAAAGCTTTCGACAATTTCACCATCGTCATCGATAGTGACGGACGTCAGCAAATGGTCTATAAGCACGCAATTTCGACCTTCATGCCACAGCGCAACGTATCCCTAACCCAACAAGAAACGACATCCGGAGAATAAAAGCAAGGGATTGAGCTCGCCTCGATCAAGATTGAATTTAGCCGAAAAGTGACGGATGGATGACAAAGATGTCATCGGTATTTTTGAAACTTTTCTGATGTTCCAACGTCTAAACTCATAGCTATAACGGAGAGCAACCTACATAGGTTGTTCTTTTCGTTAGGCGCAAAGAAAGCAAAAGGGGTGTCAAAACACATCATGCCTAACCCACAACTGAGTCGCTCGAACCGCAGTAGCGGAGGAAGCGGCAGCGGAGGAAATGGCGGAGGGAAAAAGCCTCCGACAACCGCAACCAAGAAAACATCCCCGAAAAAAAAGAAAAGAATCACGGGGAAACGCGTATTTTGGACATTGTTTTTCACAGCTGCTTTTGCCGTGTTTTGTGCATTAGGCGGTTATCTGTTTATTACGGTAAGCGGTGAAAAGATTTTGGCGGAAAATAAAGATAAGATTGATATCAAAGCGCCGACTGTCATTTACGACCGTACCGGCGTGCAGATCGGTGAGATCAAGATTCAGCGCGGCGAAGAAGTCGAATCCGCCGATATACCGAAGCTGCTGCAAGATGCTTTTGTGGCGACCGAAGACAAACGGTTCTTCGAACATTCGGGCGTCGATCTGCGCTCGATCGGACGAGCTGCGGTGCGCGATATTATCGCACGTTCCGCTGCCGAAGGCGGAAGTACGATCACGCAGCAGTTGGCGAAAAACATCTTCTTGTCCGCCGACAAAACATTTTTCCGTAAAGCGACTGAGGTCTCGATCGCTTTGGCGCTAGAGCGTCAATACTCCAAAGAAGATATTTTGGCGATGTATTTGAACCGAATTTCGTTCGGCGGTCAATATTACGGGATCAAAGCCGCTTCCGAGCGTTATTTTGGCAAAAGCGATCTGAATAAGCTGGAAATCTGGGAAATGGCGACTCTGGCAGCGATGCCAAAAGCACCAACTCGCTATAACCCGATTGCCAATCCAGATAAATCCAAAGAACGCCGCGCTGTCGTTCTTCAACTGATGTACGAGCAAGGCTATATTACTGAAGCCGAAAAAGACAAAGCGGCAGCGGTCGATTATGCGTATACGCCGCCGGAAACGAAAGAAACGCATTATCAAGCCTTTGTCGACTATGTGCTTCAAGAAGCGGAAGACGCAACGGCGTTGACCGAAGACGATCTTAACCGTGGTGGATACAAGATTTACACGACAATGGACGGCAAAGCGCAGCAAAGCCTGGAAGATGCGTTTAAAGACGATTCATTGTTCGAGCAAAGCCCTGATGATCAACCGGTTCAAGCATCGATGACGATTACGAATAACCAAAATGGCAGCATTATTGCGATCTTGGGTGCGCGTAATTATCATAAAGGCGACTTTAACCGTGCGGTGAATAGCCGTAGACAACCCGGTTCGGCATTCAAGCCGATCGCCTCGTATGCTCCAGCACTCGAAAGCGGCTTTGATATCAATACGCCGCTGAGCAATGAGCAACAAAGCTTTGGCAACTATAGCCCGAAAAACTTGCATGGTTACAGCAAAACGGTGTCGATGAAAGAAGCGCTCGCGGAATCGATCAATATTCCAGCAGTCTGGTTGCTCAATCAGATCGGCGTCGATACAGGGTTCCGATTTGCAGAATCCGTAGGTATACCGCTTACTGAAAATGACCATAACTTGAGTATTGCATTGGGCGGTCTGAGCAAAGGTACGAATACGCTGGAAATGGCTCAAGCCTATAATTCGTTTGCTAACGGCGGTAAATTTATGAAAGCTTACGCCATTAAGTCGATTCGCGATTCCAACGAGATCGAAATCTATAGCCGGATTGAAAATTCAAAATCGGTCATGAGCGCGACTACCGCTTATGAAATGACGAATATGATGCGAAGCGTAGTAACCGACGGGACAGGGCGCAAAGCCGATATTGGTCGTCCCCTTGCCGGTAAAACAGGTACAACGCAAAGTGGTATCGATGGCAACAGTGCCAACCGAGACGTATGGTTCGTCGGATATACGCCGGAATGGACAGGTGCGGTCTGGATGGGCTACGACAAACCGGATGCTCAGCATATGCTGAAAAACAGTAGCGGTCTGGCGGCATCGATGTTTGCACGCATCATGAAGCAAGCGATGGATGGAATGCCGGTTAGCGATTTCAAAGCACCTGATGCACCGGCGCAAGAAGTTCAGCAACCTCCGGCTCAGGAAGAACCTGAGAACAATGAACCGGTTGGTGCACCAACCGGGCTTGTCGCTTCTTATGACGTTGATAATCAAAAAGTCGTTTTATCGTGGCAACCTGTAGCGGGAGATAACGTTGTGTATCGCCTATATCGCCAAGAATCTTCTGAGGCACAGCCTTCAATGCTTGCAGATGGACTGACAAGCACCTCGGCAGAAGATACCGGAGCGCTTGCGGGTCTGACCTATAGTTACGCGGTGACAGCTTATCGTGCCGGAGAAGAGCCGATTGTTGAATCGGCTTCGTCCAATACGATTAGCTTGACGGTTCCGGCTGACGACAATCTGGAAGAAGTTCCAGAAGAAGTCCTTCCGCCAGACGACACGCAAGAAGAAGAACCGGAAACAGATCAAGGTGAACAAACAACGCCGCCTCCGCCTGCTGAGAACAACGGGAACAACGGAAATCAAGGCAACAACGGAAATAACGGTAATGGCAATAATGGAAACAATGGAAACAATGGAAATGGGAACAACGGAGGATCAGGAAATGTAGATCCGGGTACGGTTGAACCGCCAAGTGGCGGAGATAACGGTGCGCCAAGCACAACACCTCCTGATGCACCGGCTGATCCACAGCCAACTGATCCTGAGCCGACCGATCCGACAGTCGATCCAAATGCACAACCGACTGACCCGGGTACAGTAGAACCACCAGCTGGAACGACAGATGGCGCAGCAGTTCAGCCTTAACGTATGAGCAAACTCCGGAACGCCAAAATGGCGTTCCGGAGTTTTTTTGTACATTTTTGCTGAAAACGGGTAATAAAGCATCATGAGCAAGTCACTTCTTTTGTGAAGTGACCTGAGAATGTGATAAGCTTGATTCAAATGGAATAGAGAAAGGGTCGGTTCCCTATGAAACGTAAATTTGCTGACAGAGCCAACTGGCGGCGCGTAACCGACCGGAGATTCTTGTGCCGGTATATCGACAGCCGCCGCTTTACAGGCTACGTAACCTTGTACAACATGCTCAAACTGAAAGAACCGCTAATGAAAACGTATGGGGGACTTACGTTTTGCGTTGCCGACAAAGGTTATTCTTGGCTGCAATACTTTCCGAAAGATGCACATTTTATTGTAACCACGATGTTTAACGAGAAAAGAGAAGTCGTCGAATGGTACATCGATATTTGCAAAACCCAAGGGGTTACGGATCAAGGTGTACCGTGGTTTGACGATCTGTATCTGGATATTGTCGTTATGGGAGATGGAACCGTTTTTTTACTGGATGAAGATGAATTGGACGATGCGCTTCGGCGTGGTGTCATTTCAGAAGCGGATTATGCGCTAGCTACGAAAACGGCGCATGGATTATTGCGAATGATCGATGCTCATGCGTTTCCGTATTTCCGGCTTTCGATCGAACATCGCAGAAGATTGTTCCCAGCTTCCGCTCTTAAGGTGTAAACGATCAAGGGTTAAATGCAATGGGTTTAGATTCGAAAGGGGAATTTTTTAGCTCATGTCACAACAGAAATCCACGTTTGGTAAGTCTAACAAACGTTGGATCAAAAGATTAAGTATCATTTTGGCATCAGGGATTCTTTTATTCGCACTATGGGTTCTTTTTATCCAGATTAAAATCGGGCAGGGTATGGATTTGACTTCTACGCAACCAACGGATGTCGGTATCGTACTTGGAGCACGACTATGGAATGACGAACCTAGCCCGGCTTTGAAAGAACGCTTGGATATGGCATACGAAGGGTACGAAAGCGGGAAGTACCCCGTTCTGATTGTCAGCGGAGGTCTAGATTCGCCTGAAATGCGTTTCACTGAAGCGGAAGGCATGGCGACGTATCTAGAACAACGGGGTATACCCGAAAGTGCAATCATTCTTGAAAACCAAGCAACAAGCACGTATGAAAATTTGTTGTTCAGCGAGCAAATTATGAAGCAAAAAGGATGGAAAACAGCAACGATCGTGACGCATCAGTTCCATGGATCTAGAGCACGCGATATTGCGGCATTTTTGCATTATGATCAACCCCAGTTTTTATTAGCTGAAGTTAAAGCGCAAAATATTTGGCAAACTCGCGGACGCGAGACCTTGGCATATACGAAGTGGCTGCTAGATAAGTCGCGATTGCCAGAACCCTCATAATCAGGGATAATAGAATGCCGGGTTTATGAGTAGATTTTATAGGCATAAAAGGAGAACACAAGTATGCAATCGACAACTTATGATACAACGCCCGAAGAAAGTTCGCGTGCGGTCCTTGTCAGTCTGGTTACCGATGAAGTGAAACGTTCCGGTATTGATCCGGTCTACTCACTTGAGGAATTGGTCGCTTTGGCGGAAACAGCAGGCGTCGAAGTTCTGACAACCTTATCGCAAAATCGGGAGAAAAAAGACACGCGACTTTTTATCGGTAAAGGTAAAGTACAAGAACTTAAATTGATTGCCGATGAACTTGGAGCCAATACCGCGATCTTCGACCAAGAATTGTCTGGTGCGCAAGTACGGAATTTGGAAGAAGAGTTAGATCTGAAAATTATCGACCGGACGCAATTGATTCTGGATATTTTCGCTCAACGTGCCAAAACGCGCGAAGGGATTATCCAAGTCGAATTAGCGCAGCTTAGTTATCTATTGCCGCGTCTAGCCGGTCAAGGACGCAATCTATCCAGACTCGGCGGCGGGATCGGTTCGCGCGGACCGGGTGAGAGTAAGCTCGAAACGGATCGACGTCATATTCGCGGACGTATAGACGAATTGAAACGCCAGATTGCAGAAGTGGAGAAGAACCGCGTCCAGCAACGTCAACGTCGTCAAAAAAGCGGAACTGTCCAAGTGGCTTTAGTCGGGTATACAAATGCAGGTAAATCGACGCTGCTTCGTCAATTGACGGATGCAGATGTATACGTGCAAAATCAACTTTTCGCAACCCTTGATCCGACATCCCGTACTTTAGAGCTGCCGGGCGGACGGGAAATCGTCCTGACAGACACGGTTGGTTTTATTCAAAACTTGCCTCACCATTTGATTGCTGCTTTCCGGGCAACGCTCGAAGAAGTGAATCAAGCAAATTTGGTACTGCATGTGGTGGATGCGTCTTCTGCCATGTTGAATGATCAGATGAAAGTCGTTAATCAATTGTTGGAAGAATTAGGGGCTGTCGATAAGCCGCAAATCCAGATTTACAATAAAAAAGATTTGTGCACACCGGAGCAGCTACAATTATTACCGGAAAATGAGTGGAATCTTCGAGTCAGTGCGTATGACGAAAAAGACATGGATAAATTGCTTCATCGATTGCAAGAAGAACTGACAGGCGGAACGGTGAAATACCGTATTCCTGCGGCGCGAGGCGATCTTTCGGCTCAATTGTACAAAATGGGCGAAGTGATTTCGCAAGATTTCGATGAAGAATATATCGTCTCGGAAGTTCGTTTACACAAAGGCGAGTCGGAAAAATACGCGTATTTGCTAGAAGATTATAAAGTCTAACATCATATTGTTTTTGCATGAATGAGGCGAACTTTGCAACCCTGTGAATCATAGAGGGGAAGCAGGTTCGCCCTCTGTAAGTTTACAGGCGATTAAATGAATATTGAATAAAGGTGGACGTGAACACATGAAAGCATTTGCTACACAGATCGAACAATGGAAAGTACAAGCCGAACAGACTGTGCGCCCTAGTTTTGAACAGATCGATGAGATCGTAGAGTATAACCAATGGAGAGTCATTGAAGCTTTTCGAACGTGTAAAGTGAGTGATTTTCATTTTAACCCCTCTACAGGCTATGCGTATAACGACCGGGGACGCGAAGTCTTGGATGAACTATACGCTCAAGTGTTTGGAGCGGAAGCGGCTTTGGTACGTCCGCATTTTGCTTCTGGGACGCATACGATTGCGACGGCGCTATTTGGCGTGTTACGACCGGGAGACGAACTGCTATATATCACAGGTACGCCTTACGATACGTTACATAAAGTCATTGGGAAAAAAGGCGATGGAACAGGTTCGCTCGCTGATTTCGGAATCGGATATAGCGAAGTAGCGTTGCAAGAAGACGGAGGCATCGATTGGGACAAAGTAGAACGTCAATTGAAACCGAATACGCGTATGATCGGAATTCAACGTTCACGGGGTTATTCATGGCGTGCGTCGTTTACCGTGCAAGAGATTGAAGCTATGACCAAGCGTGTTAAGCAACTGAATCCAGATGTTATTGTATTTGTCGATAACTGTTACGGAGAATTTACAGAAAAGATCGAACCCACACATGTTGGTGTAGACTTGATGGCAGGTTCGCTGATTAAAAATCCGGGTGGAGGGCTTGCGGAAACAGGAGGTTATATCTGCGGACGTCAAGATCTGGTGGAACTTGCCGCTTATCGCTTAACAGCACCGGGAATCGGAGCGGAAGTAGGTGCAATGTTAGGAACGACGCGCGGAATCTATCAAGGTCTGTACATGGCACCGACGATTGTAGGACAAGCGGTAAAAGGAAGTATTTTCGCAGCTGCAATGTTTGAAGTCGCTGGATTCAAAAGCAGCCCTGCTTGGGATGCACCACGAACCGACCTTATACAAGCGATAGCTTTTGACCGTTCGGAGCAGCTTATTGCTTTTGTACAAGGAATTCAGCTTGCAGCGGCAGTAGATAGCCATGTGGTGCCGGAGCCGTGGGATATGCCGGGATACGAACATCCAGTTATCATGGCGGCGGGAACCTTTATACAAGGCGGAAGCTTGGAGTTATCTGCCGACGCACCGATCCGTGAACCCTATATTGGCTATATGCAAGGCGGATTAACATATTCTCATGTGAAATACGGGGTACTTCATGCGTTGCAAACTTTATTCGATCGTAATTTACTGTAAGTTAATCTAACACGTCATTGACACTTCCTATCAGCATATGTACAATAAGATAGAGATTAAGGTTTCGTCCCAAAACCACAACACCGAATGACAGGGTTTGTATGACCTAGCCAGTCGGGATCAGAGAAAGTCTAAGACGAAACCCAGAATAGTACATTGGAAGGTTGATGAATCTATGGGCGACGACATTCGCAGAAATATGGCCTTGTTCCCGATAGGCATTGTAATGAAATTAACGGATTTATCCGCGCGGCAAATCCGCTATTATGAGCAACACAGTTTGATCGTTCCGGCACGTACATCGGGGAATCAGCGTTTGTTTTCGTTTAACGATGTAGAGCGTTTGCTTGAGATCAAGGCTCTGATCGAAAAAGGTGTCAACATTGCAGGGATCAAGCAAGTGATGAATCCTGTCACGAAAGAATCCGAAGAAGCGACCGTACTGAATGCCGCGACCGAAGAAAAGCGCAAAGAGCTTTCCGATTCGCAGCTTCACCGTATGCTTAAGCAACAGCTTGTATCTGGCAAAAAACCGGGTCAAGTATCGTTGATTCAAGGCGAATTGTCGCGTTTCTTCAATCGCAAGTAAAAAAGAAATTGCGTTACTTATAAAAAGTCGCATCGATAAGTCAGCTTTTATACGACAACGATGTACACTACATTTTGCTTAAATCCACTTGGATTCTTTTTCGAAAAAAGGGCAGGGATTTTCTTGCTCCAAGCGAATAGAGTACAAGGGTGAACTCTTCGAAGTATATAAGCTTTGAAGATATAGAACAGACATGAAGAGGAGAGGGTATCTTGAGTTACACTAAAGAGGATATTTTGCGTATTGCGAAAGAAGAAAACGTTCGTTTTATTCGTCTTCAGTTTACCGATTTGCTTGGATCGATTAAAAACGTTGAAATTCCAGTGAGTCAGTTGGTTAAAGCACTCGACAACAAAATGATGTTCGACGGTTCTTCGATCGAAGGTTATGTACGGATTGAAGAATCCGATATGTACCTGTACCCGGATTTGGACACTTGGGTTATCTTCCCTTGGGTAACTGAAAACCGCGTCGCTCGTCTGATCTGCGATATTTATATGCCGGATGGTAGTCCTTTCGCAGGTGACCCGCGTGCGGTATTGCGTCGCGCACTTGAAGAAGCGGAAGAAATGGGCTTCAGTGCAATGAACGTAGGCCCTGAACCTGAATTCTTCTTGTTCCGTACAGACGAAAGAGGCAATCCTACCGACGAATTGAATGACCAAGGTGGTTATTTCGATCTGGCGCCTATGGACCTTGGTGAAAACTGCCGCCGCGAAATCGTAATCACACTCGAAGAAATGGGCTTTGAGATCGAAGCGTCTCACCACGAAGTCGCACCGGGTCAACACGAGATCGACTTCAAATACGAGAATGCGATGAAAGCTGCCGATCAGATCCAAACGTTCAAACTGGTTGTAAAAACGATCGCTCGTCAACACGGACTGCATGCGACATTTATGCCAAAACCATTGTTCGGCATGAACGGTTCCGGTATGCACTGTCACCAATCGCTGTTCCGTGGTAACGAAAATGCGTTCTATGACGAAAGCGACACACTCGGTCTGAGTGATACCGCTCGTTATTATATGGCTGGCGTACTGAAGCACGCACGCGCTTTTGCTGCAATCACGAACCCGACGGTTAACTCGTACAAGCGTTTGGTACCGGGTTATGAAGCTCCTTGCTACGTAGCTTGGTCGGCAAGTAACCGCAGTCCGATGATCCGTATCCCGGCATCGCGCGGTATGAGCACGCGTATCGAAGTCCGTAACCCAGACCCGGCTGCGAACCCATATCTGGCTCTTGCTGTGATGCTCAAGTCCGGTCTGGACGGCATCCGCAGACAACTGAAGCTCCCAGCTCCGATCGACCGTAACATCTATGTGATGTCGGAAGAAGAGCGCATCGAAGAAGGCATCCCAAGCCTTCCAGCGGATCTGAAAGAAGCTTTGAGCGAAATGATTCGCGATGAAGTTGTTGTGCAAGCGATGGGCGAGCACGCGCTTACTCACTTCTATGAGTTGAAAGAGATTGAGTGGGATATGTACAGAACACAAGTTCATCAATGGGAGAGAGACCAGTACATGACGCTTTACTAGGACTTACAAATCCAGCCATAGCAAGGGATTGTGCATATTGCACAGCCCTGCTATGGCTTTTTGTTGTTATCACATTTAAGCTCGTGACCACGTTATGACCACGGAATTTGTTATTTATACACATTAGCAATAGAAATTTTAGTGTTATAATTTTCAGTTCTAATCTAAATTTGAAAATAAAAAGTTTTCCGAAAATTATAAGATATAAACTAATTCTATCTTGTAATCGTTTATTTAACGACTTGTAAAATTTATTTTGCAATGTGACTAATTCTTATAAGTTGAAAGAGGGAGGTTTCGTATGAAAAAAACCATATTTTGTTTATGTATATTGATTGCACTGGTGTCCATTACCGCTTGTGTGCCATATGAGAAACTTGAATATCCGCCTTTATTAGAGATTGAAGCCAATGGACAAACCGAACAGAATCAAATAGCAAGAGTTGTTACGTATAATTGGAACGGTGAAATGACTTATGGAGGTCCTTGGGATATTGCAAAAAATAAAGATTCCATAACCGTTCAACCAAATGCTATTGTCAATCTGATTTTTGAGGAAGAGCCTGAAGAATTAAATGTGAGACAACATATTAGTTCTTCGAAGTTTGTCGAGTTAGAAGAGGATGGAAATACTTTTAGAGTGCCTGAAAAACCGGGTGAGTATGTATATGGAGTGTCAGGAGACTGGAGAGAAGGTTCCGCGGTTTACGGTATAAAAGTGAAAGTTGAATAGAGTTTATAAATAAAAGTCCACTTCAATATAATTGAAGTGGACTTTTATTTGATCCTTACTAATCAATCCTCAATGTTTTTTATCAAAAAATTTCAAGCTAAAAATGACTCATATTTTTAAAAGAAAGCTGTATCATCTGTCTAATTTTTTGTTTATAAATATACCCATTGAAAATTAGTTATCAGCATACTCGTTTACTTCAAATGTGAGAATACTGCTAAAGATCACAGAATCAGTTCGTTTTGTGAAAGGTCCTTTGTTATTAGAATATTTATCGATTGTGAAACGTGAAGGTCCTACTCCTCCATCCTTAGTATCATACCAGCTAACGAAATTTTGAATATCGGACATCGGTAGATCATATTCTTTTTCCAATCCGTTAAGCATGGTAATAACTAAGAAGGCACGATTGCTTTTTTCCGATGGGTTATCTGGCTGATTGGGAGAGGGTGACTCATCTTTTAGAGCAAGTTTCTCAACCGTATTTATTATTCCACTTTGCGTTACTCCCCCAACTAAATAAATTTCTTCGTCGATCACTAACGAAGAAACTTGCCCTCTTGCGAAAGGGATTTTCTCAAAAAGAGAGAACTCATTGTTTTTAGGGTTATAGACTAAAATGTCATCTAAAGCATTATCTACGTCATTATCTTTGCTTCCAGTGGTCCCGCCCACAATATAGATTTGGTTCTGGTACAAAAAAGCTCCGCTACCATTTCGAGTTTGAGGCATTACGGATATTTTTGACCAAGTATCTTTTTCCAAGTCAAGCTTGTATACTCCGTTGTCGCGCTCAATCTGATAGGCTCCACCCATTGCGTAGATGTTTCCATCATAGTAGATAACCGACTTCGCTTGAGATGCTGTTGGGAAGTTGTTTTGTTGCTTCCATGTTTGTGTCGCAATATCAAAGCTCTCTACCGTATTTAAAAGCTTAGAGCTATCGTGTCCTCCAATAACATAAATTTTATTTCCTACAGTCACTGCAGAAGCCCAAGAGCGAGCAGAGGACATAGGAGAAATTGTTCTCCATGTATCATTTTTCGTATTGTAAACTTCTACCTTATTCGTTCTAGTGTTGTTAGTGCCATAATAGCCGCCGATAACATAGATTTCATCATTGTATACCGCAGCAGTAACAGCTGCACGTGCAGTAGGCATAGGAGCTTTAATACTCCACGAATTTTGGATAGGATCGTATACATATGTAGTATCTTTTTTTACGCCTTTAGCAGATTCACTTCCTCCTGCAGAACCTCCGATCGTATAAATTTTTCCATTTACAGTTACTACAGCAGCAGCAGACCTAGCTTCCGGCAATGGACTCATTTCTTTCCACTCTTTTTCAGCAGCGAATACGTTTGAGCTGAAATTACATAATAAAACTACCGAAGCTAATAAAAACAAAAACCATTTTTTCATTTTGATCCTCCTCATGAAATATGATGAATATTCATTACTATGTGTATAAGAATCATGAATTATTTGAAATATGATGTAGGTAAGATAACGCTAGTTGGGGATTGAGAGGAAGAAGTGATATAGAGATCGTTTACATTAGCAACGTCAATATCAAAAGATTGTATACGATCATCTACATTTACAGAAAAAGAATAAATTTCTTTAAAGTTATCCATGTTCTTAACTTTAAAACTTACAGATTTTCTTTCTTGAGATTTATCGTATGGAAGTGCTGCTATTTCAAGATGCAAAGTTTGATAGCCTTTTTTTAGTTGTAATGAAATCATACGACTAATTCTATCATTAGAAACCAAAACTTCATCAAAGGTCGATTCTCCAATTTTTGTATAAGCTTTCTTTTTTGTGATCTCGTAATCATCATAACTCGAAATAAGCGACTTAAAAGGAGTCTTCCCATTCTTTTCCCCAAAACGAACCGTTTTACTCTTCGAATCCACAGTAACATTCACTTTTGTTCCTTCTTTGACCATATCTACCGGCAAATAAGTTTTTCCGTTCACTACGATCGGCTTGGAATTTGATGCGCTACCTGTTGATGTAACGTTATTAACAATGTAGTTGTATGCTAATACGGTTCCTTTTACTACTTGTGCCGATGCTGCGTAAGTAGCGGGTGCGCCTACCAATAGCATCGCGCTCATCGCAATTACAATTTTCTTATTACTCTTTTTCATGATAAAAATCCCCCTAAAGCTAAATTTTGTAACATAAAATGAATTATAAGTTATAGATAACAACCAAGCAAGCAAAAAGTAATATTAAAGAACTACACTAGAAAAAGGTTCTTAAGAACTATATGGAATATAAAGATAGAAAATGGGATTGGGATTATTAATAAATTCCTTTTAAAATGGTATACTAAAAACAGTAAATAAATAGATTTAGTCTAAAGCAAGGAGTTTTATGCCAATGGAAACAAGTGCAATCGTAAGTCTATTTGCTGCTATCATCAATTTCTTCATGGTTCACATCCTTTTACGCTCAGTCACAGTCAAAATGTCTCAGAAAAACCGAATACTCGTAAGCCTTCTATCATCGATCCTTATTATGATTTTCTTCTTCATTCTAAGTCTCATCTGTGTGCAACTTTCAATGATCCCTAGTAACTTGTAATTCAAAAACGGAGGCTGTCTAATGAAAAAACGTATTTATCTCATTAGCTTTTTAATCGCAACAATTCTTATCGTCTCATTTTATAAACAACAACATTCCTCGACAGTCGAAGCTTCACCCTCTGAAGCCGCAACAGCAAGTTACGAGTCGTTTGTCGCGTTGAACGAAGAATTCGAAACTCTTTTAAGCAAGAAATACAGCAACATCCTACAACCTACATATGTAAGTGCAACCGGTTATTCGGCTAATGAAGGAGGAGACTGGGCAGAGGGGAATATGGATTTGATGGAAGGCACAGATACCAGTCGACCTCTAAAGCACAAATATGAACTCATCCATGCAGAAAGTGGATTGTATACACAAATTGTATTAACCTATGCTCCAGAACTAACGGAAAAAACGTATTTGAATACCAATCGAATCTATGGCACAGAAACAAAAGACTCTCATTTACCAGAAGGAACTACATTAATAGATATCGCGATCAATTCGTTGAGTGCTCCGGGGGTATTTATTGAAATTCTGACTACGCCGATCTATGGAGCAGAAATGGAGCAGAGTAGCAATCAAGAATTAGCGATGGTACAAGAGAACGCAGCAGTTACCAAAACCGTTCAAAAGTTTTTCAACCAACAAAGCAACTAATTACGATTAATCCAACATAGAAACAGTAGGAACCCATGAACCTACTTCTACCTATCACGCTACTTTTTCTACCCGGCATATTCTTATACTTCGGTAGCCAAATCATGCCTAAAAAACCGTACCAAGCAAGCCTTAATTCGGAATACGCAGCACTAGCCGCTATGCTAACCTTACCTTTGTCGTTCATCATCATCGCCGTGTTTAATCAAAGTTGGAAAGCATCCGGTATAGCCCCGATATTATTTCTAAACGATCTATACGCAAAAGCGATCACTGACTTAAGCTTCTTAAGCGGATTTATAACGATCAGCTTAATCGCAAGTCTGTTCATTAGCTTTTTGTATACGCAATTTCTATTACCGAGACACCGCCTTATCTACGAATAACGTCGACATCCCTAACTTTTTACAAGTGGACGTTTATTTCCTCTCTTGCTAGAATAAGAACAACTCAATGGACGGCTTGCGGAAGCGATGAGGCTTTCTTTTAGATATGCGAGCTGGTTTTTAGCTTAAGGAGAATTTTTTGATGAAAACTTATCGAGAACTAATTAGTAATGAAGAGTTTTTTGCCGCGGCTTTGATGCAGATTCCGATCTTTGTCATTGATGCGATTGATGAATCGGAAGTGGATGAAGGCGGGACGGTGCAGAAGTATACGGATTTCACCGTTTGGATCAAAGGCGTCAGTTACCCACGTCACAAGCATGTGTTCAAAGTCTCACATTAAAATCAACAGCCTCCGAGCCTAGGGCTTGGAAGCTGTTTTTTATTTGATCTTTTATTTTAAAATCGTTTTACCACGCATATATCCCATTCACATCCAGCAGCTCTCCATTATGGCGTAATCCGTCTGTCGCATAACGAACGATTACTTTCGCGCCGTCTTCTTTGGATTGTCCGCCTTCTGCATTTCCATTCAGATCAGTCTTAGTGAAGCCCGGCGTGACTGCAAACACTTGCGCTTCGCTATCTCTCAACTCAATACTCATCGCTACGGTCATCGCACTGCTCGCGGTTTTGGAAGCATTATAATCGAAGCAGTTCAAGACGAACGGAGAATTTTGCATAAAGTTTAAGGAAGCCATATCGGTAGAAACATTGATAATCGTACCGCTGTTCTCTTTGATCAGAGGTAGGAGTTGTTGATTCAGTCGAAACGTCCCAAAGAAGTTGACTTCAAAAGCATTTCTCAAATCTTGCTCCTTCGTCGCACTAAATGAAGAAGAGAAAGCACCCGGCATTCCTGCGTTGTTAATCAGCAGCGATAGTCCCGGATACTCATTACGAATCTGGTTCGCCGCTTGTTCGATACTGGCAGCATCCGTCATATCGATCTGCACAAATGAAGCATCTATCTTCTGTTCGTTTAACTCAGAGACAGCCGCCAAACCTTTTTCCGCATCTCTTGCGCCTACAACAACTCTCCAACCCTGATCTCCAAGCTGACGTGCAACTTCAAGTCCGATTCCTTTGTTTGCTCCTGTTACAAATGCGATCTTTTCCATGTTCAATCTCCTTTTCGTCAGTTGAATATGTGGCTACTTTTCTAGGGTACTATGCTACACTTAGTGTAGGGCAATAAGGAAAATGAAGGAGACGAAGAAAATGTTCACAATCGGACAAACGGCTGAAAAAGTAGGCATTAATATCGGAGCAATTCGGTTTTACGAACGTAAAGGCCTTTTGGATACCGTAGAGCGAGATGCTAACAATAACCGAGTCTACAGCGACCACGACGTCAACTGGTTGCTATTTATTCGTTGCTTGCGCGAGACGGGAATGAGTGTGGAGGAGATTCAGCGGTATTACGAACTGTTCAAAGAAGGAGTAACGACTATACCGGAGCGAACAGAGCTAGTGCAGACGCAGCGCATGAAGCTTTTAGCCGATATTGAGGAAAAGAAGCGGCAGCTGATTCGTTTGGATGAGAAGTTAGAACGTTATTATCGCGGAGAAAACTATTAAATGTCTATATCTTTTTTGATTAAAATTTCTAGTGAAAACGCGGTAATCGTTGAGGAAGTCGTGCACGATAGAAGTAGGGGAAAGATTCCGTTGTGTTCAAACCGAAACTAATTTGCTAGACTAAAGGTACTATGTCAGAGTGAGGGATCGGCTGAAAATGAATGCGTATGGGAATTTTACAGAATTCGATCGAGCAAGATGGGCGGCACTTCGTAGTCGAACTCCGCTGCTGCTATCCGAACAAGAGCTAGAAAATATTAAAGGTTTGAATGACAAAATTTCGCTTCGCGAAGTGGAAGATATTTATATACCGCTGACTCGTCTTATTAATCTCAAAGTTAGAGCCGCGCAATATTTACGAGAAGTGACCGGAGCTTTTTTAGGATGCGAGCCGGTGAATCAACCTTTTATTATCGGGATTGCAGGCAGTGTAGCGGTAGGTAAAAGCACGGTTGCACGTCTTCTCAAAACATTGTTATCGCGTTGGGAACATCATCCCAAAGTTGATCTCGTTACGACGGACGGTTTTTTGTATCCGACTGCTGTTCTTGAGGAAAAAGGGCTGATGGCTCGAAAAGGTTTTCCGGAAAGTTACGATACGAAGCAGTTAATCGATTTTTTAAGCAGTGTAAGAGACGGAGAGCGGAATGTAAAAGCACCGCTGTACTCGCATATCACGTATGATATTTTGCCGGATGAGTATGAAGTGATCGATCAGCCGGATATTTTGATTGTAGAAGGGATTAACGTCTTGCAGGTAAGTAAGCGTCAGCCTGTATTTGTGAGCGATTATTTCGACTTTTCTTTGTATATTGATGCGGACACCGATGATATTCGAAGCTGGTATATCGATCGTTTTCTGCTTCTTCAACAGACCGCGTTCCGCGAGCCTTTATCTTATTTCCATCGTTTTGCCGATTTAACGCGGTCGGAGGCTGTGGATCGAGCTTCGCAAATTTGGGAAAGTATCAATTTGTTGAACTTAAACGATAATATTTTGCCAACGCGCCAACGAGCCGATTTGATTTTGAAAAAAGGTCGCGATCATATTATTCATGAAGTATATTTGCGGGAGATCTAATCTGTGAAAATAACGCAAAAGGGGGATCTTATGACAACTTTTAAAGCGAGTGCAATCTATCGTCCGGTAAAAAAATTCGGCAAGAAAATTGTAGCGATTACAGTTGCATCTGTTTTGACCCTATCTGGAAGTTTATTCGCTGCACCTATTCAAGCGGCTCAAATCTCTACTTACGAATCGCTACCTTTGGCATCGACATCTGCTTCGCTGTCTTCTGGACTGTATAGCTCTAATGCGATTTTGATTCGAATGAGTGACGGGCAAATACTTATGACCAAAAATATCAATCAAAGAGTCTATCCAGCTTCCATGACGAAAATGATGACTGCGTTAGTCGCGCTTGAAAATATCTCGAATCTACAAGCAAAAACGACCTTACCTGCAAGTATGTTTGCGCCTTTAGAAAAACAAGGAGCGTCGATGGCAGGATTCAAACGGGGCGAGAAAGTCAAAGCGATCGATTTGCTATATGGTTCGATGTTGCCTTCAGGAGCGGATGCTTCGGTTGGATTAACGTATGCAGCAGCCGGTTCACAAGCCGCCTTTGTCAAAAAGATGAATCAAAAAGCCAAACAACTCGGAATGAAGCATACTCATTTTACGAACGTAACGGGTCTACCTGACCCTCAGCACTATACGACGGTTAAAGATATGTCGATATTAATGAAGGCGGCGCTCAAAAATACGACTTTCCGTAAGTTGATTACGACTCACACCTATTCGATGTCCCCAACTAATCTGCATCCCAAAGGAATGACGGTAAAAAGCACATTGTCTGAGAGCGCATCGACTTTGCAGTTCAAAGGCGGCAAAATTCTCGGCGGTAAAACGGGATATACTTCTGCAGCCGGTCTGTGTCTGGCTTCAATCGCGTCGATTAATGGTAAAGAATATATGCTAGTGACCGCCAATGCCAAAGGTAATCCGTGGACGCCGCCTTACCATATTCAAGATGCATTAAAGGTCTATGGAAAAGTAAAAAATTAAGCTAGAAAAAGAACCTGCGTTCGTTTATAATACAAACATACGTTCGAGATCGGAAAGGTGTGTTTGCACATATGAATCGTTTGGAGCGAAAAATTCTCGGTATATTGCGTCGTCATCGCTGGTTAGGATTTCGTTTGTTGTCGATGGCAGGCACGATTCGCGGAAGCAAAAGCGCATTTAGAGAAGTAACGATTGCTTTAATCAATCTAGAGCAAGGCGGGTATATCGGTTGGCGTGACAAATCTTCATTGAAACGCATTACCGTACTTCGTAAAGCTTACGGAATCAAACTACTATTTCCTTATTTTTATCGTCGTCCACAAAAAAACCGTTCAAACCTTCATTTCACGACTTCTATCGAAACTCAAGTTCAAAAAGAACGAAATCTTCGCGTTAAAAACCGTTCCAGTCAAGTCTCCCAATCGATTAGAGCCAAAAAAGTAGATTAATACAGAGTAAAAACATGAAAAAAACTCCTCCGTTTTCCGGGGGAGTTTTTTAGTGCGGGCGTAATAGAAGCTTAATTACATCTTCACTTCTCAATGGAAGTTACGGAACAAACCTACTACTTTACCGAGAATCGTCACATGCGTTAACCGTAGCGGCTCGTATGTCGGATTTTCGGGTTGCAGACGAATATGGTCTTTTTCTTTGTAGAACGTTTTGACTGTTGCTTCGTCTTCTTCTGTCATCGCGACAACGATATCGCCGTTGTTAGCAGTCTGTTGTTGACGAACGACCACGTAGTCTCCGCTGTTAATGCCAGCTTCGATCATGCTATCTCCGATAACCGAAAGCATAAAGACTTGATCTTCGCCGACCATCGTCTGAGGAAGAGGGAAGTAATCTTCAATATTTTCCGTTGCCGTAATCGGAACGCCTGCGGTTACTTTACCTACTACAGGTACGCGGCGGATCGTCGATGCGAACAAATTGCTGCTCTCCGTCTCGTCCAAGCCGAGTAATTCGATTGCGCGTGGCTTCGTAGGGTCACGACGGATTAAACCTTTTTTCTCTAAGCGATCCAAATGTCCGTGAACCGTAGAGCTAGAAGCTAGACCTACTGCTTCACCGATCTCGCGAACGGACGGCGGATAACCTTTAGATTTGACCTCGGTACGGATAAATTCCAAAATAGCCTGCTGGCGTATAGAAATCTTCGACATTATTATCAACCCCATCCATTTATCGTTTAGTAATGAAAAGTCATTATAAAAGCATGCTAACAATCAAATTTGATTCTAGTATGCGATATGGCACGATTATATCATAGAACTTCCGTTCGTACAAACGTAAGTTCTGAGAACTTATCTAAATAAAGATAAATATACGAACAAATTTTCCCGAACAAACGTTCCAAAAACTATTGCTATGAACGTATGTTCGTGATAATATGATTTCCAGAAGGCAGAACAAACGTTTGGGAGAGTGTTGAAAATGCCAAAGTATACATCGTATAAAAGTATTTATGAATCAGCTACAGTGAACAAAGAAGAGCGTAATTCTGTTCGGTTTTCACTTTCTTCTTTTTTACATAGTCATTCTTTACCAAAATATAAGTGGAACAAAGCCGGCGCTGCTAGAATGCGATTGTTGGTATTCGTAGTGATTGGACTGTTTGCAGGAACCGGTGTCGTGCATGCTTTTCAGAATCATGCAGAGCCTGTTGAAGTACGAACAGTGGTTGTATCGCCTGGAGATACCCTATGGTCGATTGCTGAAAACCACAAACCTCAAGATGCGGATACGCGAATTTTTGTTTCGGGAATCAAGCAAAAAAACAACTTGGACGATAGTATCATTTATGCAGGCGAAGAGTTGATTTTGCCAAATTTCTAACAGTTATCGAGCGTAATAGAGAGTTATCAAGAGCTTACAGGGCAATGACCTTGACAAGCTCTTTTTTTCATGTGAAAGTATAAGGAAGTATGGGTACGAGGAGGGTGTATATGGATATTGATGCGTTGGTAAATCGAATTAACGAGCTGGCTCGTAAACATAAAGCCGAAGGGCTGAACGAAGAAGAAACGCAAGAGCGTACGAAACTTCGCGAAATCTATCTAGGCAATGTCAAACGTAACTTCCGTCAAGAGTTGGATTCCATCAAATGGGTGGATGAAGATCCGAAAAACAATACGAAGTTGAATTAATCACCATTGACTTCAAATGTCTACAGCAAAAAAGAAATCGAAACGGAAATGGCTCGCCGGTTCGCGGACAGGGAGTGCCGCGTGCCGGCGGGCTTTTCTGATAGAGATAGATCTTGGATAGATGACTAAGGGGGAAAAGAAATGTCCCGTTCATGGGAAAGACAGATCCGTAAAAATCAGCAAAAAGCCAACACCATGCGTCAAAAAACAGGTCAAGAACGAATTGGTACATCAGCAGCTGTGAGTCAAAATTACGAGACGTTCAAAGGACGCAATTATATGTTCCCTTCGTTCTTGCTCATTATTGCGATTTTCCTTGCTGTCATTACAATCGGTGCGCAAATGTCTGGAGTTAAAGAAGCTTCCGGTAGTTCGTACTGGTTCATTATCGTAATGTACCTGGTATTGGCAGTCATTATGTTTTTACGCCGTCCTTATTTGCGAGTGGGCAAAGACCGTGTATCGACAATTCGTTTTAACCGCGAACGGACGTTGCTTGCAGGCGATATCGCTAAATTCCGCGTTGAAAAAGGTTATGTGACGATCGAAACCAAAGGCAAAAGCGGGAACTGGATTTTCTCGCGCTTCCTTAAAATGTTCAAAACTGATGAGATTGCAGAGCGTATGATCCTTTTCGCTGAACAACACCAAATTCCAGTCGAAAAGAAATAGCAGATTCGATAGTCAACGATTATCTATAGAAGAGTGAGGGACTGCGTATGACTGAAGGGCAAACGGTAAAAGCAGTAATTTTCGATCTGGACGATACACTGTTATGGGATGAGCGTAGTGTAGCGGAGGCTTTTGAAGTCACTGCGGAAGAAGCAGCACATCGCACAGGCGTTAATGCTACCGAATTGCAAACGGCGGTAAAAAATCAAGCTCGGCAATTGTACGCAACTTATGAGACGTACCCATTTACGCAAATGATCGGTATCAATCCGTTCGAAGCGTTATGGGGGAACTTCGATAAAGGCGAGCAACCCGAGTTCCGTAAACTGCAAGAAATCGCGCCAACTTATCGAAAAGAAGCTTGGCGACTCGGACTTGCCGAACTGGGTGTTGAAGACGAAGAGCTGGCATTGGAGTTGTCTTCGATGTTTGGCGTAGAGCGTCGTAAACGTGCCTATGTCTATGACGAAACGTATGAAGTCTTGAATCAACTGCAAGGACAAGTGAAGCTACTTCTACTTACAAACGGCTGCCCGTCGTTGCAACAAGAAAAGTTGGATGGGGTTCCAAAGCTTGTTTCCTATTTTGATCATATCGTCATTTCGGGAGCTTTTGGCAAAGGGAAACCAGACACTTCCATTTTCCACCATGCGTTGAGTTTGCTTGATGTATCGCCTGAAGAAGCATTAATGGTCGGAGACAAGCAAAGTACCGATATTCGCGGCGCATTGGATACAGGAATTCCTTCGGTGTGGATCAATCGCCCGGAGCGTCCACCTCATTCCGGTATTGTACCTGTCTACAAAATCGATTCTCTGCGTGCTTTGCCTGAAATTGCAGGTGTGCCGGTCTCTTAAGATCCACTCCATAATCGATATGCCGTCCGTCCGCTGTGGCGGACGGGCTTTTTTTTCACTTTAAGCTTTTGATCCAACCACTCATTACGATTATGAAATGACACACTCGGGTATTAAATAAGCATTTAAGGTATAATTTAACGTCTAAAAGGAGGAGTGCGGCTGTGGAACTTTATTTTCTCGGCACGAATGCAGGTTTGCCGACCACACAACGTAATGTGACGTCCGTCGCGCTCCAATTGTTGGAGGAACGGCGAAGCACATGGCTGTTCGATTGCGGAGAAGCAACGCAACATCAAGTGTTACGTTCGCCGATCAAATTGAGCAAGTTGGAAAAGATTTTTATTACGCATATGCACGGGGATCATATTTTTGGCTTACCCGGATTATTATCTAGTCGTTCTTCACATGAAGGAGCGCCTGCACTGACGATTTACGGCCCTCATGGGCTTAAAGATTTTCTGGAATCGACACTTCGTGCGACGCAAAGTCGAATCGAATTTGGTCTGGATATTGTGGAACATTCAGGCGGATTGATTTTCGAAGACGAACAAATCAAAGTCGAAGCTCAAGCGTTAGAGCATCGGATTGAAAGTTACGGCTATCGGATTACGGAAAAAGATCGTCCCGGCAGCTTGAATATGGAACTTCTGCAAGAATGGGGCGTGCGTCCGGGACCGGAATACGGTAAGCTTAAGAATGGAGAATGTATTTCGGTGAATGGACGCACCATACAACCGGAGGAAGTACTTGGTCAACCCAAGCGAGGGCGAATTGTCACGATTCTCGGCGATACACGTCCATGCCCGGGTATTCATCCTTTAGCGGTTGGAGCAGATGTATTGGTTCATGAAGCAACCTTCACCGAAGAATTTGCCGATCTGGCGCATAAATATTATCACAGTACAGCGGTTCAAGCGGCAGAAGCGGCATCGCAAGCTCAAGTCGGGCAGTTGATTTTGACGCATTTCAGTTCAAGGTATAAAGACGTAGAACAATTGCAGCCTTTACTGCACGAAGCTCAAGCTATATTTTCGAATACTGAGCTTGCGATCGAACATCAGTCGTACCCTATTTGTGCCCGTTCGAGTATGAATTGAAAAAAGGATGAAAACGAGATGGCGCAAAACTGTCTGCTAATTGATTTGGATGGAACGTTGTATCATGGGGAACGTATGGTGCCTGGTGCCGATACATTGATTACAACGTTAAACGAACAAGGGATTCCGTTTTTATTTTTAACCAATAATTCATCGGCAACGCCTCAAGATGTCTCAGCAAGATTGAACAAAATGGGCATACCGGCTACCCCTCAGCAAGTCTGCACGTCTTCTATGGCTACAGCCGCTTATATTGCCGAACATAAGGCGGACGCGACTGTTGCTGTTTTTGGAGAACACGGATTACGCAGTGCGATAACAGAAGCAGGTCTTACTATTGTTGACAGCGTAGATGCTATTCCCGATTATGTGGTGCAAGGTATAGACCGAGAGTTCTCTTATCAAAAGCTTGCTGAGGCAGGTCGTTTGATATTGGCGGGTGCGACTTTTATTTCGACTAATCCGGATCTTTTATTGCCTGGAGCTGGAGGTTTGATGCCCGGAGCCGGAACATTGGGGTCGGCATTAAAAGCGATGACGGGCACTGAGCCAATCGTAATCGGTAAGCCGTCCGCGATTTTGATGAATTTCGCTTTTACATTATTGAATACTCAAGCTTCTGAAGTGACGATTATTGGCGACAATATGATGACCGATATCAAAGCGGGTACTCAATCTGGTTGTCGTTCATTACTTTTGCTCACAGACGAAGGCGTCACAACGCCGCAAAATATAGAGATTCACCAGAAACTTGCAGAGAGTAAACCGGATCTGATCAAGCATAATTTACAAGAGATCGAGCAATGGGTGCTAACTTTACATTGAAAACGAAAGGAACGATAACCAATGACTGAATTACCTGAAATCGAACACTATCGCAGACAGCTGGGCGAATGGATTTTGGATCGTCCGATTGAGCGTGTACTTCTTGTCAATGAGCGCAGTACCGATGTAACACCTGAAGAATTTGCCGGAGCTTTAGAAGGACGAACCTTATTGTTTTTAGAACGTCGAGGTACTTTTTTGATTTTCCATCTGGATAACGGTCATCGTTTGTTGATCGCTTTAGCGAAAGACGGAGCGCTCTATTGCGGAGACGGCGAGGAACAACCACCTTTTAACGCGCAAGCCGAGATTGGTTTTGGTGAAAAAACGTTATATATTGCGGGAAAAGCGAGTGTACTTCGCCTAATGACCGTACGCGGTCTGGACGAAGTCGTGAAAACGCTTGGGCCTGATCCATTTTCACGTCAACTCACTCCAGAATTGTTTGTGACGCAATTGAAAAAACGTCGCGGCGCGCTGCGTAGTTTGTTGACCGGACAAAAATTAGTGGCAGGAATCGGTCCACGTTATGCAGACGAGATTGCTTTTGAAGCAGGATTGTTACCTTCGGTTAAAGTGCAAGACCTCAACGGGGAAAGTGCAGCTCGTCTATATGAAGCGATCGAAAATGTATTGGGCGCGGCGATCGAAGCAGGCGGTTCGCTTCAAACTCCTTTGTATGCAGGCGATACCGTGACAGGCGGATATTTGTCGCAATGTAAAGTCTATGAGCGTGAAGGCGAAGCTTGTACAGAAGAGGGAGCAAAAGTCGAAAAGATGGATGTGTCCGGCAAAAAAGCTTACTATTGCCCGCAGTGCCAGTACGAACAGACTCCTGTGTTTTCCTGAACCCAAATCTATCTATACGGAAGGAGTGAACCTATGAATTCGATAGAAAGCAAACCGAAAATCGATTTGTATATGGACGATTGGCGTCCTTGCCCGGAAGGTTTTGCGTTGGCACGTACAGGCGAAGAATGTCTGGAAATGCTTAAAGTTTGCGAAGTCGGCATTTTGTCGCTCGATCATGAGATGGGCCCCGGCGAACTGAGTGGGAGTGAAGTAGCGGCGCGTATTGTAGCGAATGGCACGTTCCCGCGCGAAATTTATTTGCATACTTCCAGTGAATATGGACGTCGTAGCATGTATGGAATTTTGTACGCATCCAAACCGGATCATGTCGTTTTGCATCAAGGTTCAATGCCGGAAGAGGTTCGCAGACGCGTTGCGAATGAATCGAGCCGATGAGAGAAATAACGCAACGCGAACTCGCCGGTTGGATTGAAGCGGGAGAGCGACGCGTGATCGTTTTTGGGCATACGCCTTTTTGCGGAACTTGCAAAGCGGCACGCAGAATGCTGGATGTGGTCGAACAGATGAATCATGAAATCGAAATTTATGCGCTGGATCTGAATTTCGCCCATGAATTTATTCAGACCTACCGGATTCGCAGTACGCCTTCGCTCAGTATTTTCGACCCTGCTTCCAAAGGAAATCCGAATACGGTATATGCGATTCAGTCTGTGCCGTATCTGCTTGATTTTATCGCTCAACATTAAGTAGATTTGCAAGTATAATGAACAAAAAAGAACGGACGTAAAGATCAAGTATCTTTTGAAACGTAAGTTCTGTGGAGGTTAACGTATTTTGAATGAGCAAGAATTGACAACCCAGCATCAAGATTCGGAAGAAGGATCAACGCCTGAAGGACAAGAAAGTCTATTTATTTGCACAGCCAATCACGATTTTGCCGCTTATGCGCAAGAAGAATTACGTCGATTGTTCGGTTCGGTCAAAAGCAGTGTATTAAGCGATCGCGAAGTCTTGTTAGTTACACTGAATGAAGGTCAAGCTCAAGTCGTACAAAAGATTACGGAGAGTCGTCCGATCTTTTTGCGTCATATTCAACCGGTTCAATTTCAACGTTCAGGTGAAAATATCGGCGAATCGCTGACTGAAGTAGCTTCTTTTATTCAAAGCAATAATCAGATCGGAGCCGGTGTTAAAGTAGCTTTGCAAGTTCGCAAAAGTGCTGATGCCGGTGGTGAAAGTGCAGCACAGTTAAAAGAATGGCTAGAAGAATCATTACGTGATTCGGAAGCGGAATGGGTAGCCTCAGGTTCCGATTGGATTGTTTCTGTATATGTGACTGCTACTGATATTTATGCGGGAATTTCGCGTCCAGAAGACAATTTGTCGGATTGGAGCGGCGGCGCAATTCGGTTCCGCCGAGAAGAAGGCCAATTGTCGCGTGCCAAATTCAAGTTGCTTGAAGCAGAACGCGAATTCGGTCTGGATTTTTCAGCGTACCGGAGCGCCGTTGATATTGGAGCTGCGCCAGGAGGCTGGACATCGTTCTTGCTGGAGCGTGGTCTGAAAGTAACGGCAGTAGACCCTGCAAAATTACACCCTTCCTTACTCAAGATGCCTAATTTGACCTATGTTCGCAAAAATGCAAATGAAGTCAAATTCCGTGAAAATGAGTTCGATTTGCTGGTATGCGATATGAGTTGGAGCCCTAAACTTATGGTGCAGATGGTTACCGATTTGCTCCATGCTTTAAGCCCGGGCGGTACAGCAATTATTACCATTAAACTCATGCACAAAAAGCCTATGGCGTTGATCAAAGACGTAATTTCTTCGTTCGAAAATTCGCGTTTGCAAGTACAACGGGCTAAACAGTTATTCCATAATCGAGAAGAAATTACGCTTTATATGATTAAATATTAGAAAATAGGTCTTTACACTTAGCAAGCAATAAGCTTATAATGATTTCAAAATCATATGCGCGGACAGGGAAAGCATCCCTCCTAATCTAGGTCTTACGATCTATTTTTCGAGGGGTGCTTTCTTTTTTTGTTCGGAAAGGAGTGGAATTCATGTCGTACCCGCCAAAGTTGGAGCGAGGAGCCATAATAGGAGATCGATATCGGGTAGAGCGCGTACTCGGGAGCGGCGGAATGGGTCGGGTGTATCTAACATCCGATGCTAAACTCCCCGGCAAATGGTGGGCGGTCAAAGAAACGATTGCACATACTGCGGATTACGAACGTATCGAAAACGAAGCCAAGATGCTGATCAAACTAAGACATGCCAGCTTACCGCAAGTTGCTGATTTTTTTGCACCCGATGCTGAAGGCCGCGTATTTTTGGTCATGGAATATATCGAAGGCGAAAATTTAGGAGAAGTGATGCGCCGTAGTGGAGGGAATTTAGATATTCCTTTCGTATTGGAACTATTCATATCCATCTGCGAAACCCTTGAGTATTTACATGCCCAGAAGCCGCCGATTGTTTTTCGAGATTTGAAGCCCGGCAATATTATGATCGGCAAAGACAATCAAATTAGGTTGATCGATTTTGGTATTGCAAGAGATATGAACCCCGATAAAAATGCAGACACGGTCAAGCTTGGAACGATTGGATTTGCGGCACCCGAACAATACGAAGGGCAGAGCGACCCTTCCAGCGATCAGTACGCGTTAGGCGGGTTGCTGCTTTACTTATCTACTGGCGGACGATTCAGCGAATGGACATCCGAAGCGGAACGTCATCTTCGAAGTGATCTTCCTGCTGGATGTATACCCGTTATGCGTAAAATGCTTAGTCATCGTCGTCAAGATCGTTATGCCAGCATCACCGATGCAAAAGAACAGATCCAACCTAGACATCGTACAGATCATCGTAACGATGAACAATTTACATCATCCTCTATCGTAGGAACGACTACCATTGCGATTCTGGGGAATTTTGCAGGCTGCGGAGCTACACATACTGCGATCGCAGTCGCTCATACATTGTCTCGCGAAGGAGGCAAAACAGCAATCGTTGAGTTAGGCCGCCGGGCTCATACTTTTGAAAAGATCGCCCTTGAATGGGAAGGCGAATCGCTTAATGGACGACGTAGTTTTACGGTCCAAGGTGTGGATTACTGGTGTGCGACCGAAAAAGAGCGATTGCATGATCTGTTTGGCAAAGGTTATCGGTATATCGTGCTTGATCTTGGCGTATGCAAAGAATCCCGAGATTTCGAAGAATTTTTACGAGCGGATCTTCCGATTATTGTCGGTTCGGGGAGTGAATGGCGAAGCAAAGAATTGGTATCGTTCGTTCATCGCGAGACGCTGCGCTCCAGTCCGAAATGGACGTATTTACTTCCCTTTGCTACCGAAGAAGCGGTCAAAGAAATGCGCCGAACATTACGAAGTAAAAACGTTTATGCGGTTCCGCCGCTTGATTCACCTTTTGACGGAAACTTACGTGAAGAATTGGAACCCTTGTTACATTCATTGTACGTACGAAAAGAACGTCGTTCTTTTTTGAAATTTGGATTTCGTTAAGACTATCGCATTATGGAAACCGAAAGGAGAAGCAACATGTCTAGAATCAGATTTCGTCAGCGTCAGCGTCTGTTGACTGCGGGGGCGGGAGCTGTAGCAGCTTTAGTGGTGTGCGCAGCAGCAGGAATTCCTTATATCTATCATATCGAAAAAAACTACGAGGTCGATCGCAGTGGTTACGAACAACAAATTGCGAATATGGATGCTGAGCGAACTTCAGTATTTGCTTTGACGCGAAACATTCAAGCTGGAGAAGAGATTGGAGAAGATGATTTGATCCAAGTACAAGTGATCAAAGCCACAGTACCCGATAATATGCTTTCTTCTACAGACGCAATCGGTCGTTATGCCAAAGTGGATCTGCCTCAAAATACGCCGGTAAGCGAGTCGTTACTTTATGACGGCGAAGTTACACCGAACGATCTGCGTAACCAAGAATTTCGTTTGATCGAGTTGCCAAGTCGTTTGCAAATTGGAGAGTTTGTCGATATTCGAGTGAAGTTTCCGACCGGAGAAGACTTTATCGTATTATCCAAAAAACGTACTGAAAATTTATCGGCAGGGACGCTTTGGATCCAGATGAACGAACGTGAGATTTTGACCATGTCGTCTTCGATCGTCGATGCCTACTTAAATGATGCTTCGATCTATGCCGTGTCTTATGTAGAGCCGGGATTACAACAAGCGGCAAAAGTCACCTATCCTTCAAATACCGCAGTGTTGGATTTGATCGAAAACAATCCAAATATTGTGGAAAAAGCCAAAACAGAATTGGAACGCCGTATGCGTAGCAAACTCGAAAGCGGACTCGATTTGTTGACACCGGAAGATATTCAAAAGTATTTGAATAACAAAGCGACCCTTAACCCGATTAATCCGAGTAACCAAGACAATCCGTTATTCGAGTCGTCGAATGAATCCAATACTCCATCCGATTTCGATAATCAGACTGGAAACGAAGGAGGATAAAAAGGTGAAAACAGCTATTTTTATAGGAGATCGCGACAAAACAGATCTGCTTTTTTATACAGCCAAAACGTTAGCACAAGCTAATTTGAAAGTATTGATCGTCGATGCTACAACATTGTCGACCTATGAATTTTCTTATCCGGCGTTAGAAGTTTCTGGCGAGCCGCATGAGTACGATACATTCGATGTTTGGAGAATGAGCGAACATAGTCATTCTGATCTTTTGACGGCTTATGATGTCGTTTTATACGACACGGATGACTTGGAACAGGTTAACAAGATTCCTGATGTCGATTATCGATTTTTAGTTGTAGGATGCGAACAAACTTCGATTCGACGTAACGTTCGCTTGTTGGATCAATTTTTCGCTACACGTCCGATGTCCGAACTGTACGCGTTTCGAAAAATTTGGATCGAAGGTTCGCAAGAGCCCGGAGAAGATTATATATCGGAGCAATTCGAAGTCTTTCCAATCGATTGGAAAGAAACGTTCGTTTATTATCCGGATGAACGGGATGTCGCAGTGAAAATCAACAATCAATACGCCAATACACTTAAACTCAAAAAACTATCGACGGATCTAAAAAAAACGGTACAAGGTATCGTTGCGACTCTTTTGGAACAAGATCTTCGAGAAACAAAAAAACTATGGAAAAAAGCTGAAAGGAGCTAAGCGCATGGGACAAATTGCTTTTTGGAGTGTCGGACATGGAACAGGCGTTACCTCTTCGGTTGCCGCGATCGCCTCGATTATTGGTAGCGAATACCGGATTCGAACTTTGGTTTCTCAGCCACAAGGCGAAGAAAATACGTTGGAACGCGGTTTTGCTCGTTCAATCAATACATACAGCCGCGATTTAACAACAGATGCAGGAACAGGGCTGGATGCACTGGTGCGCCTTGCGCGCAGCGGTAAGTTAGAACGAGAAACGGTCAAAAACAATGCGTTATTAATCGAACGGGATCGATTGGATTTACTTAGCGGGTCGGAGCGAATGAACCGATTGCAATTCGAAAATGCTGGAGGGCTCATCGGAAATATTTATGCTCAAGCTCGCCAATATTATGATTGTATTTTGCTTGATATTCGATCAGGCATGGATAGCCCGGCTGCCGCTCAAGCGCTTGCCGATGCCGACCTTGTAGTCGTTTGTTTGACACAAAACGCTGATATTCTTGAACGTTATTTTGATCGACACGGCTTGCCGGAAGAACTGGAAGGCAAAAAGCAATTGCTTTTATTTTCAGGTTACGATGTTCGATCCAAATACAAAGCGGCAAATATTTTGCGTAAATACGGCAGACGCGAATCACCATTGACGATTCCTTACAGTTCTGATTTTCGAGATGCGATTAATGACGGCGATATCAAAGGGTTTATTTCCAGAAGTCGTGTATTACATCGCCGTCACGATAATTATCCATTCATGGTAGAGGTTCGTCGAACTGCGGAGACTTTGCTTGAAGAAATCGGCATCAATACACGACTCAAACATGTGGATGCGACGAAAGGGGCTTCCTAAAGCATGCACTGGATGAATGTTTTGCTGATTGGAATTATCCTTGCCGGCGTTCTGGTGTGGTTATTGCTTCTACTTCGTAAAAATCCGGCAAATCAAACGCAGCAGACCGAATCAGACTTGGTAACGATCGAAGCTCTTCAGTCTTATGTCACAATGTCGATCAATGAGTTTACCAATGCTAACTTGCTTGATTTGGGTTTGTCTGCTGAAGAATTCGAGCGAAGACGAAATGTAGTCACAGAGCTTAAGAGTTCGCTGAAAATGTGCAACTCCGGAAGTTTAAGCGACAAAACGTATGTGAAATCTTTTATAGCGGATTTACTTCTTCGAGGAGAGATCGTGAATCAATGGAATATTGATCGCATCCTGCCTTTTGAAGATGAATATGCGCTGACGGATCAAGATCGCTTCGACATTTTGCTTCATTGTTATCGTTTAGAGCATGGCATGCAAGGGCTTACGCAATTGATCGAACAATATCGTTTAGCCGAGCTAAAATCGATTATCGAAAATGGAGAAACCGAATCGTATATCATCACAGCTGAAGAAATTCGTCATATCTATGCAGAAGAAGCGCCGCGTCTATCCTTTGAAGACAAACTTCAAATTGTTGTGCAGCGGATCTATCAGCAGTACAAAGGTTTCGGTGTAATCGATGAACTACGCGATCAGACGATTGATGGCGTATCCGGCGGCGTATCGGGTCTTCCTGCTGATATGCAAGATATGGAACAAGAAGTGGATTGGGTTCGCTCAATGCCGGATCAAGCTCCAAAAGGCTGCGACAGCGTATGGATTTTTTATCGAGGGAAATCGATCCGGCTGGCTTTTCTCGGGTTTGGCAGTTCGTTGGAACTGAAGCGCGTGTGTCAAAATATTTATAAGTTCGGTAGCCCTGGGCAGCTTTCGGAAGCGAAAGCCTACATGGTTAACGAGATGCAAGATGGTTCACGAGTTGTCGTGGTTCGACCTCCTTTTGCGGAAAGTTGGGCGTTTTTCGTTCGAAAATTCGATTTGCCTAATCTAAGTCTGGAAAGACTGCTGGCTGCAGACCATGTTCAAAATGCGGATCTGCCAATGAAAATGTTGGACTACTTGATGAAAGGCGCACAGGTTACAGCAGTTACGGGGGAACAAGGTTCAGGTAAAACAACATTGCTTATGGCAATGGTGAAGTCGATCTACGGAACGTTTAACCTTCGGATCCAGGAACTTGCATTCGAATTGCATCTACGCAGGTTATATCCAGAACGCAATACATTGGCTTTCCGCGAAACGGAACATATCAGCGGTCAAGAAGGCTTGGATCTTCAAAAAAAGACAGACGGTACGGTGAATATACTGGGTGAAGTCGCAACAGACCCGGTCGCAGCATGGGCAGTTCAGATGTCGCAGGTTGCCAGTAAATTTACGGTGTTCAGCCATCATGCCAAAACGATGAAAGATCTGATCTGGTCGCTACGCAATTCTTTGCTGAAAACGGGAACGTTTCAAAACGAACGCATAGCCGAAGAACAAGTCGCGAGCGTCATTGCTTTTGATGTGCATCTGGAAAAAGAACGAGACGGAACGCGGTACATTGAGCGTGTAACCGAATGTATTGCGCTTGATGCTGACGAAGACACGTTTGCTGAACTTGCACAGCAGTTAGATGAAAACTTGGACTCGGCTACTTCGATTCAACTGTTAGCTCGGATTCAACTGAGTCAATATCGTCAAGCTACAGGGCGTACATTCGAAGCGCGGAATATTATCGAGTTTCGAGACGGGATGTATATTCCGGTTCATCGCCCTACGGCTCGAAAAGTGGAAGCGATGGCAGGCAATATGTCCAAACAAGATGCTGCTGATTTCCGAGCCTTTTTAGATCGTTATTGGGGAAGTGAGTCTGCATGAGCCTGCCTTTGTTGATCGGTTTAGCGGCATCTTTGTATATAGTTCCGATTGTGATTTGGTTTATTTTAAAGCGGCTACGTAAAAAAAATGGGCAACCGGATCAAGCCTTTATTCATTGGATGAATCGTCAACCCGGCGTCAAGCAAGAAAATCCAAAGCTGAATCGTTTTTATCAACGTTCTTATGTGCGTTCGGCGCAAATTCCTATTTTCCGAGGTCAAGTGCACCGGATTCGGCAACGTCTTGCTGTAATCAGTCCCTACGATGAGTTAACGATTCGTAAAGAAACGATGAAAATTACGTTCAGCGTATTTTTGATTGTAATAGGGTTGTTGTTAGCACTCGCGATTATCGGAAAAAGTGCTTCGGTATTATTGCTGGGGATGGTTGTCTGTTTGGTGCTTAACGGGATGTTGATTGATTTGTTCGTGCATCGCGTAGAAAATCGGTTGCTTCGTGATTTCCGAGATTTTTTGGAAGATAATCGGCATCAATTCCAAGCTGTACGGATGGCGGATGAAGCGATCTACGAAGCCGCTCAATTATCGAACCATGATATGAAGCTGCACGGCGAACGGATCCATGAAGTCTTGACCGCTAAAGATCCCGAACGCAGCTTAGCTGCCTATTACGAAGTGGCACCCAATCGATACTTGAAAGTCTTTACGGGTATCGCTTGCATGATCATGGAATACGGGGATAAGACGACCGCAAAAGGTTCTCTATACCTCAATGCGATCAGTAAGTTTGTACAAGATATCAACTTCGATCTATTACGCCGAAATCGCTTGAATTATCATCTGAACAGTTTGACGATTATTGCGTTAGCACCGATTTTGTTCTCGTTTCCTTTACAGAGCTGGGCAGAAAAGTATTTTCCGGTCATGGGAGAATTTTATGAAAGTAAAATAGGTCTGGTTGCCAAGTTATTACTGTATGGAGTTGCGATTACCGCTTATGTATTGATCCGTAAATTAGCTGAAACCGAGCAATCCCGTTATACTCCCAAATCAAGCGGAATTCGTTGGGAAAAGAAATTATACGGATATAAAGCTGTGCGATTTGTGGTTGATCGTCTAGTTCCTCAAAAGCATACGCAATCCTATCATCGGTTATCAAGGCTGATTAAAGAATCCAATTCGCCGCTCATGATCGAATGGCTGACGCTGCGCCGTATTTTATTATCGCTTTTTACGATGATTTGTATATCCGGCATGTTGATTTCGACACATATCAATCAAGTTGACCGGATTTGGAACGCACCGACTTTTCTTAAAGGAGGTCTGATGCTAGGTCGTTTAGATGAAGCGGATCGACAAGTCGCGCAAGATCGTACCCTTTTGGATAAGCAGATTATGCAGCAAATCGATCGCACGCAAACAGGCTGGGAAGAGCAAGTCCGTTCTTTGGTTGAGCAAGCGGCAGAAGGATCGGCAGGCGATAAACGGCGCAATGAAATGTCGATGCGGATTGTCGATAAACTGAACAGTATCAATCAGGAATATTTAAAATGGTGGGAACTGCTAATAGCTCTTGCGGTAAGCGTAGGTATGTATCATGTTCCGATTGGCATCATGCGTTTTCAACGCCGGATTCGCGGGATGGAAATGCAAAACGAAGTCGATCAATTCCGTATGCTGATCTCGATCCTTAGCCAGTTCGACCGAATCAGCGTACAGACCATTTTAGAATGGATGGAACGCTTCGGAATTGTATTCAGACCCGCGCTGCAACGATGTTTGTTGGATTACGATGCAGGTCCGCTTGCTGCGCTCCATCAGTTGAAAAACGAAGCGCCTTATCCGGCATTTGTCCGCATCATTGAACGATTGGAAAATGCGTTAGACCGAATTTCGATCCAAGAAGCGTTTGACGATCTGGAAGTGGAGCAAGAGTACTACCGGGAACAGAAAAAAGAAACGATGGATCGACTGATCGAAAATAAAGCGAATTGGGGTCGTGATATCGGATTTGCTCCAGTCATATTTATGTTAGGGGCTTATATTATCGTTCCTTTCTTGTATGTCTCATTTATGCAAATGAAAGACTTAATCACACAGCTTGGTCAAATTTAAAAATATCCGATACGGATAACAAAGGAGATTTTTATCATGGGAAGCAATGCAACTTCGGGTCTGAAATTAGCGGCAGGTATTTTTCTAACATTGGCTTTGATTACAACGGTTGTCGTGATCTTTATTTCTTCGCAAGACGCAGCTAAAGAAGGCCAAACTCAATTTTCTACGATTCAGACGCAGCTCTCGCAAACTCGTTTTAATATTTATGAAAACACAACCTTATCCGGTAGCCAAGTCATGAACGCTGTTCGTCAATACAACAACGAAGCTCAGTTCGGCGTATATGTACAAACAGGCAAAGGCGGATCGACTTACTATGGCAGTCAATTCAATCAAACGACTGGCATCATCACAGGGGATACGAATAATACAGCCTTATCCCCTGCGCTTAACGAAGCGGACAACAACTTTATTAATCCATCGGGTAAATTCAAATCTTCTGTAGTGCGTGATGCTAACAATATGGTACGCGGTATTGTATTTGTTCAATCCAAATAAACAAAATTGTGCAGCAGCTCTTCGGTAAATCCGGAGAGCTACTGTCCGGGTTGGGAGTTCAAGATGAACAATACGAGAAGTTTTATAGAATTGGCAGCGATTCTCTTTTTATTTATTGGAGCTTGTACCTATACCGTAACGGTGATTGAATCGATCGAAAGCGGAACTGAACTTGTCTATAACTTGAATACGGATCGTGATCGACAAGTCAAAACCGTATATACCGGTATTTTGGAAGAAACGTACACGGGAGCGAATATCGTACATACGATTCGAAGCATGAAAGAAAGCGAAGTTGATGTGGAAGTGAACGGTGTACTTTATGCAAAGACTCAAGATTACGAAGAGTTTGATCCGAGCGTTATCGATTTAAAAAAAACATATCATGCGATCTATCAAAGAGATGCTTCCGGATCTTTAATCAAAATTGTATTTAGGGGCTAAACAATGAAATACATCACCGGTATATTTGCAGCTTTGCTAGCTGTACTGTTGTTATTTATGTATCCACTGTATGAGCAAGCTAGAAGTCAAGACAAACTCGCGAATATTACGATTCAAGGCGCGGCGACTCATTTTATTGATCGCACACGTACGAAAGGCTATATTACGCCTACGATGTATGAAGAGTTTAATGCTCAACTGGCGGCGACCGGTTATAGCTATGATGTTGAACTCAAGCATATGCACAAGCTAACCAGCCCTGATTACAGCGATCCGGCAAATACTTCGACTTTCCAAAATAGTTTTACGACGTACTATTCGGAATTTTATAATGAACAAATTTTGGCTGTGCTATTTCCAAATATCACATTGCCCAAAGATCATGCAAATCGAAGGTATACCCTGCAAGTCGGGGATTATATCGGGATTGAAATCGTAAATAAAAATCGTACAGCCGCTACGCAATTATGGGACTTTTTGATGAATGATAATACAGAAGGTAATTCGACAGTGATTATGAATTATGAAGGAATGGTTTTGTATGAAGATTATTAGTGCAGCGATTATTTTTGCAATGATCTTTTACCCTTTTTTCCAAATCCAATCGATGCATCTTAATCAGTTAGAACAGACCTTACAATTAACGGATCGGTATAATATTCTAACCAAAACAGCGATTCAAGATGCGGCGTTTATGTTGAACGAAACGGTGGATCAGCAATATGAAACCGGCTATGGATCGAAGAAGTTTTTTCGAGCGAATAAAGAAAGAGCGGTAGATGCGTTTTATCGAACACTTACTTTGAATTTTAATCTGAACAAAGATGCGATCACGATAGGAAATATTGCCGGATATATTCCTGCAATCGCTGTGATCGATTACGATGGATATTACATTTATGCAACAGAAGAGTTTGTAGACGCTAGCGGCCACACACAACTTAGACCGGTATGGTCGCCTAAAAAACCGTATTCTTATTCCGACAATCAAAATAATATGATTCAGTTTTCACTGGATGATTTCGTTAAAACGTATGATCGACAGTCTACAAGTTGGGTACAAGGTCAACGTAAAGAAGTTCAAGCTGCTACAAAAATCCCTTTACTACAAGACGCTGCTACATTTGAACAAGTTAGGCGCTCTACAATCATTCAAAATCTCCAACAAGATTTAGCTTATGTGATCCAGCGTCATAACCATTATGCTACACATTACGGAGTCGATTATGTGTTTACTTTGCCGCAAATTTCGCAAGAAGAGTGGGACAATGGTATTGACGATATTGGTATGATTGCTTTTATTCAAGGAATTCCAGTTGGAGATCGGCAATACAATCATTATGCTTTCGGAGGCGGATTGTTGAAAAAGAAAAAAACGATCTACGGTTATGTAGACCCCTCTACCGGCATCAAATATTATTCGCGCGAAGCTCCAACTGCACCTTATCGAATCGAAGAACGTTTTGAAAATGAAAAAGAGGCTGCTAGATTCGGGTATTTCCCTGTTACGCAAGGTCGGTAAAACCAAAAAAGCGAAGTTACCTAGCTAGTTAAAAATACAATTAAAATTTTGAAGTCGAGAAGCTTTTTAATAGTTCGATCAGATTTTTTTGTTGATCTTCGTTCATATGACTGAATAAATCAAGAAGTTCGCGTTCTTCGCTTTTTAGTGGATGTTCTAATAAATCATCGATAGGTAGTAGTTCAGAAAGAGGTAATCCAAGGGCTCGACTGAGGCTAGTTAGCGTATTGAGTCTGGGTGAGCGGCGATTACATTCAATATCGCTAATTGAAGATTGTGAAACGTTGGCTCTTTGAGCGAGTTCGACCGAAGAGAGATGCCGTGATTTGCGTAAATAGCGCAGTTTACTTCCGATGTCCATAAAGTCCGCCTTTCTTTGACAGAAATAAATAAGTATAGACAGGCTGCTCTAAGCTGTGTAACATCGATGATCACTTGCCCGCAAATAGAATATATACCGAATAGGCAGGCAAGGTCTACGTATTCTTTTTCCAAATAGAGAATAAGCGTAGCGATTGAAGTGAAAATTGAATATAAAATGCGAAAAAGGCTTTCTTCAATGAGATGAAGAGAGCCTTTTGTTAAGTTTAATCACGACTTTGAATAACAAATAATAACCCGCTATTGATTGAAACACGACCACTTGATCCGAGCAAACGATTGCTTACAGCAAGAGACTGACCTTGACGAAGAGTGGCATCCTCAAGGGGATAAGCAAATCCTTCTAACGTCACACCGCTAACTTCCATTGTAGCTGGCAAAAAAGAGACATATGTAAATCCGTGATCTTTTACAGTTAAAGAACTACCGGTAAGTTGGATATGGTTCCGCTGATCTTGAATACTACAGACTACTTGGTGATGCAGACCCTTAATCAATAATTGCATATTCGCAAGCGTATGGTCGAGTCTGCCGCCTGTTACACCCAGGATCACAATTTCGGAAGGGCGTTCTTGCAACGCTAATTCAAAAGCCAGTTCGGTATCCGTGTAATTTTTATCGACGGGATCGCAAGAATCGACTCTACCGCTAAATTCACGAATTTTTTGAATTTCTTCTTCTGATACAGAATCAAAATCGCCGACTGCGATATGAGGGCGTAAACCATGCTCAATTAAGAGCAAAGCTCCCCGATCGGCTCCTATTAATAAATCGTCTTTTTGAATAGCTTTCAAATAATCGTCGGTCCAATCTCCTCCAGAAACAATAACCACACGTTTTTCTTCCAAGACACACACTCCTTTCTCCAAATTAAGCGTTATAACAGGGTTAACGGGTTAAAAAGTATAAGAGTGCGTCTGGAAGTTCCTTTTGCCAAAATCCCCACAGATGTTTGCCGTCTTTTTCTGCGTATTGTACAGTTGCTGCTTTTTGTAGTAACAGATCCCGAGTACGTTGATTCAAATCAACAAAATCGAATGTGCCGTGATCGGTCTCGTACGCATCTTCTTGAAGCCCGACAATCATATAGATATCCAGCCAACTTAAGTCGGATTCGCGAGCAATAATATTTTGAGATTCTTCATAATAAGCGCCGGAAAGACTGATGATCCGAGGGAACTCGCCAGGGTATAGCAGGGATAGGTGCAAAGACATCGAACCGCCAAGCGAATCACCTGCAAGCAAACGATTTTCCGAACGCGCGCGATATTTTTGTTCAACAAAAGGAATAATTTCTTCCATGATACAACGCACATAAGCTTCATGGCGATTTCCGAAAGGAGCGTATTCAGCCGTCCGCTTTTTCACGTCAACTTCGATTCCTACTATAATGAAAGGTTCTACGCCTTCATCCAAAATCAGTTGATTTGCGGTTGTAGCAATACGTCCAAAGTTGAAAAATTCTTCACCGTCTTGGCAATATACGACGGGATAGCTTAAAACTTCGTTGTAGCCGGGAGGTAAGTAGATTCGCAAACTTCTTTCTTCATCTAAAAAAGTACTGGCAATCACTTCTTTTACAATCGTGCGTTTGAGGTAGCGGGAATCGGTCATCAGAACTCTCTCCTTTTATATGTTTTAAAGCTTCATTTTGCACGTGCTTTACATGGCGTGCGCGAATGCGGTAAGATGAAAACGTTGTGGATGAACAGGCAAGAAATGTTCGGACTATCCTTCTTGTTATAATAATATGATTACCCTGTTATATATACAATATAAGAAATTGATGAACAAATATGCTCAATTTCTTTGACTACGCTATGCAACAGGTGTATAATAATGATATAACAGAGGGACATGATATTCAAATTTTTTATTGGGGTGAAAAATAATGAGCAAGGTTCCTTACGAAGTATATACGGAAGACGTTGAAGCTCTTTCCGTTCTTTCGCCAGAAGGCGAAATTGTTAACGAAGCATTAATGCCAGAATTGACTGACGACCAACTGAAAGAAGTTATGCGTCGTATGGTATTTACCCGTACTTGGGATGAAAGAGCCATTAATTTGGGTCGTCAAGGTCGTCTTGGTTTCTACGCACCGGTATCCGGTCAAGAAGCTACGATGATCGGTAGTGAATTTGCACTGCAAAAAGAAGATTTCGTTTGCCCGGGTTATCGCGATATTCCGCAACTCGTATGGCACGGTCTTCCATTGTATCAAGCTTTCTTGTATTCTCGTGGACACCAACATGGTGGACAAATTCCAGAAGGCGTAAACGTATTGATGCCGCAAATCATCATCGGTGCACAAATCCTGCACGCAATGGGTATTGCAATGGGCTTCAAACTGAAAAAACAAAAACAAGTTGCGATTACCTACACAGGTGACGGCGGTTCGTCCGAAGGCGACTTCTACGAAGGTCTGAACTATGCAGGTGTGTACAAATTGCCTGTAATCTTCTTCGTACAAAACAACGGTTATGCAATCACGACTCCGTTCGCGAAGCAAACCGCTGCTCTGTCGATCGCTCACAAAGCGGTTGCAGCAGGAATCAAAGGCGTTAAAATCGACGGTATGGACGTTCTCGCGGTTATTAAAGCGGTACAAGATGCTGCTGAACGCGGACGTAATGGCGAAGGTGCAACATTGATCGAAGCTGTTACTTACCGTTTCAAACCACACTCCCTTTCCGATGATACTTCCAAGTATCGTACGAAAGAAGAAGAAGGACAATGGAGTGAGAAAGATCCAATCACTCGTCTTGCGAAATACCTGGAGAAAAAAGGTCTTTGGACAGCAGAAGACACAGAACGCGTTCGCGCTGAAGCGAAAGAAACTGTAGCTGAACAAATCAAAAAAGCTGAAAAAACAGAGAAAATGACTGTTTCCGGCTTGATCGATTCGATGTTCGAACATACACCTAAACATCTGGAAGAGCAAAAAGCAGACTTCCAATAAAATAATCGGTTCCGATTGAGTATCTGAATGATGCTCAATCGAACCTTTTAATCATGCATATTATTTTTACGATATAGAGTGTTATCCATCGAACGTAACGTTAAGGAGGAAATGTAGCAATGGCACAAATGAATATGAAAGAAGCAATCCGCGACGCAATGCGCGTGGAACTGAACCGTGACTCTAACGTTCTGATCTTCGGTGAAGACGTAGGTAACGTGGGTGGCGTATTCCGTGTAACAGAAGGGCTGCAAAAAGAATTCGGCGAAGAGCGCGTATTCGATACTCCACTGGCTGAATCCGCAATCGGCGGTATGGCTGTTGGTCTGGGCGTACAAGGCTTCCGTCCAATCGCAGAAATTCAGTTCGTTGGCTTTATCTTCGAAGCTCTCGACCAAATGATCGTACAAGCGGCACGTATGCGTTACCGTTCTGGCGGTCGTTACAACTCGCCGATCGTATTCCGTACACCTTTCGGCGGCGGCGTAAAAGCAGCTGAGTTGCACACTGATGCACTTGAAGGTCTGCTCGTACAAAGCCCGGGTATCAAAGTTGTGGTTCCTTCGAACCCTTACGATGCAAAAGGCTTGCTGATCTCTGCAATCCGCGATAACGATCCCGTGTTCTTCATGGAGCACTTGAACTTGTACCATGCTTTCCGCGCTGAAGTTCCGGAAGGTGAATATACAGTTGAATTGGGTAAAGCTAATGTAGTTCGTGAAGGTTCGGACGTTACGATCCTGACTTACGGCATGTGCGTACACACTTCGGTTAAAGCTGCTGAACAACTCGAAAAAGACGGCATCCAAGCTGAAGTTATCGATCTTCGCACATTAAACCCACTCGACATCGACACGATCGTAACTTCGATCAAAAAAACGAACCGTGCAATCGTGGTTCAAGAAGCTCAAAAAACTTCCGGCGTAGCTGCTGAAGTGATTGCGCAAATCAATGAAAAAGCAATTCTTCATCTTGAAGCTCCTGTCCTGCGTGTTACTCCTCCGGATACGGTTTACGCGTTCGCGCAAATCGAGGATGCATGGCTGCCTACACCGGAGCGTATCATCACGAGCGTTAAAAAAGTTCTTGAATTTTAATTTGCAATAACCAGAAGGAGGTAGTGCAACGTGGCAAAATTTGAATATAAATTCCCAGAGCTCGGCGAAGGTCTGCATGAAGGCGAAATCGTCAAAATGCACATCAAAGCTGGAGACAAAGTAACAGACGACGACATTATCATGGAAGTTCAAAACGATAAAGCCGTTGTTGAAGTACCTTGCCCAGTAAACGGTACAGTACTTGAAGTTCGCGCAGCAGACGGTGAAACTCACCATGTTGGCGACGTTATCGCAATTATCGAAGCAGAAGGCGAACTGCCAGAAGGTTCGGAAAGCGCTCCTGAAGCAGATGCAGCTCAAGAAGCAAACGCAGCAGTAGGCGGAGCAGATACAAGCGCAGCTTCTTCTCCTGCAACAGCTGATCCTTCGGCATCGCAAGGTTCGGCTTCCGGCAGCAACAAATTCGCTTACAAGTTCCCAGAACTTGGCGAAGGTCTGCATGAAGGCGAAATCGTCAAAATGCATATCAAAGCTGGAGACAAAGTAACAGACGACGATATTATCATGGAAGTTCAAAATGATAAAGCTGTTGTTGAAGTGCCTTGCCCGGTAAACGGTACAGTACTTGAAGTGCGTGTAGCAGACGGTGAAACCCACCATGTCGGCGACATCGTAGCAATCATCGAAGTTGAAGGCGAACTGCCAGAAGGTTCGGAAACGGTTGAAGATTCCGCTCCTGCTGCTGAAGCAAAAGCTCCAGTATCGGCTCCTGCGGCTGCTTCGACTGCGGGCGCTCCAAGCCGCGAAGTATTGGCTACGCCAAGCGTACGCAAATTCGCTCGCGAAGAAAGCGTAGACTTGAGCCAAGTTCAAGGCACAGGCAAAAACGGCAAAATCTCGCGTGAAGACGTTGAGAACTTCAAGAAAAACGGCGGTCAAGCACCAGCTGTTGCTTCGACTCCTGCAGCTGCACCTACAGAAGCACCGGCAGCGAAAACAGAAGCTCCTGCAAAAGCAGCATCGGCTCCTACAGCGATTCCTGCGGCAGCAGACGAAGAGCGCGTACCATTCAAAGGTATCCGCAAAGCGATTTCGAACGCTATGGTTAAATCCGCATACACAGCACCGCACGTTACGATCATGGACGAAGTAGACGTAACAGAATTGGTTGCTTTCCGTACGCGTATGAAACCACTTGCTGAGAAAAAAGGAGTTAAAGTGACGTATCTGCCATTCATCGTCAAAGCTTTGGTTGCTGCGGTTCGTGAATTCCCAGCTCTGAACGCTTCGATCGACGAAGCAGCTAACGAGATCGTATACAAAAAGCATTATGATATTGGTATTGCAACAGACACAGAAAACGGTCTGATCGTACCTGTTATCAAAGATGCTGACCGCAAAAGCGTGTTCAAGATCGCAGAATCGATCAGCGATTTGGCAAAACGCGGCCGCGAAGGCAAGCTTGCTCCGAACGAAATGAGAGGCAGCACGATCTCTATTACGAATATCGGTTCCGCAGGCGGTATGTTCTTCACACCAATCATCAACTATCCAGAAGTTGCAATTCTCGGAACAGGTCGCATTAGTGAAAAAGCGATTGTCAGAAATGGCGAAATCGTAGCTGCACCAATGATGGCTCTTTCCCTCAGCTTCGACCACCGTCTGATCGATGGCGCAACTGCACAAAATTGCATGAACTATCTTAAATCCCTGCTCGCTAATCCCGAGCTGATGGTAATGGAGGTATAAACAATGGTAGTAGGAGACGCTTCCTTAGATATCGACACATTGGTAATCGGTGCGGGACCTGGTGGCTATGTAGCCGCTATCCGCGCTTCTCAATTGGGACAAAAGGTTCTTATCGTGGACAAATCCGAACTCGGTGGTGTCTGCCTGAACCGTGGTTGTATCCCTTCTAAAGCTTTGATCTCGGCTGCACACAGCTACGAAAACGCGTTGCACGGCGATGCTTTCGGCGTAACGGCAACTGACGTTAAAGTTGATTTCGCTAAAACTCAAGAATTCAAAAACGGCGTTGTTAAAAAAATGACAAACGGCGTAAGCGGATTGTTGAAAGGCAACAACGTTGAAGTCTTCAACGGTGAGTGCATGTTCATCAACCAAAACGAAGCACGCGTATTCAACGATCACGAATCGCCACGCTACCGCTTCAAAAACTGCATTATCGCTACAGGTTCCCGTCCGATCGAACTTAAGCCTTTCCCATTCGGCGGACGCATTCTGTCTTCGACAGAAGCTCTGAACTTGCCAGAAATTCCGAAAAGCCTCGTTGTAATCGGCGGCGGTTATATCGGTGCAGAGCTGGGTCAAATGTACGCGAAATTCGGAACGAAAGTTACGATTATCGAAGGTCTGGATACCGTTCTTCCAGGCTTCGACAAAGACATGACTAACCTCGTTTCGAAAACTATGAAGAAAAACGGCATTGAGATCCATGCAAATGCTAAAGCTGAAAGTGCTACACAAACCGATAAAGATGTAACTGTGAAATTCTCCGTTGGCGGAGAAGATAAAGAAATCACAGCAGACTACTTGCTCGTAACGGTTGGACGTCGTCCAAATACCGATGGCGAACTGGGTCTGGATCTGATCGAAATCGAACTGGACGAGCGTGGTCTGATCAAAGTCGACGAACAAGGTCGCACAAACATTCCACACATCTTCGCAATCGGCGATATCGTTCCGGGTCTGGCATTGGCGCACAAAGCTTCGTATGAAGGTAAAGTTGCAGCAGAAGCAATCGCAGGACATTCGTCCGTTGTCGATTACAAATGTATGCCTGCTGTAGTCTTCACGGATCCAGAATGCTCTAGCGTAGGTCTGACTGAAAAAGAAGCAAAAGAAAAAGGCTTCAACGTAGTAGCAGGTAAATTCAGCTACGGCGGTAACGGTCGTGCTGTATCCTTGAACCACCCAGAAGGCTTCGTGAAAATCGTTGCTGAAGAAAGCACGGGTGTTGTCTTGGGTAGCCAAATCGTAGGTCTTGAAGCGACAAACATGATCGCTGAAATGGGTCTTGCTGTCGAAATGGGCGCAACTCTTGAAGATCTGGCTCTGACTATTCACGCTCACCCAACATTGGGCGAAATCGTGATGGAAGCAGCTGAGTTGGTTCTGGGTAACCCGATCCACGCAATTGCTCCAAAAAAACGCTAAAATAAACGTTCTTTTTCAAAAGCGGATGCCCTAGCGGCGTCCGCTTTTTTTATTACGAAAATCTATAAAAAAGCTATATTGAAATATGTATGTTAACAAGATTACATGGTAGACTAAACAGACGATAAGTTGAAAGTACGTTTTGTACTGAAAGTTGTTTTTAGGGTTTTGGATATTTTGGGATAGAGGTGGAAGCTTTGCGTAAATATTTAGATTTATTGCAAGATGTTTTGGATAATGGTACAGAGCGAGGGGACCGTACGGGTACAGGAACGGTCTCGGTATTTGGACGTCAATTGCATTTTGATTTGAACGAAGGGTTTCCATTACTGACTACAAAAAAACTGCATTTGAAATCAATTGTGCATGAACTGTTATGGTTCCTTAAAGGCGATACGAACGTAGGCTATTTGCAAGAAAACGGAGTCCGGATCTGGAATGAATGGGCAGACGAAAACGGAGAGTTAGGGCCGGTATACGGTTCGCAGTGGCGGGCTTGGGAAGCACCGGATGGTCGCAAAATCGACCAAATCTCGCAACTGATTCATTCGATCAAAACAAACCCCGATTCTCGCCGACATATCGTAAGCGCATGGAATGTCGCAGAGATCGATCAGATGAAGCTGCCGCCTTGTCATTTGTTGTTCCAATTTTATGTCGCGAACGGCAAGCTGTCTTGCATGCTGACGATGCGTTCGGTCGATACGTTCCTGGGATTGCCTTTCAATATCGCAAGTTACGCGCTGCTTACCCATATGATTGCGCAGCAATGTGATCTGGAAGTGGGCGAATTCATCTGGTCGGGCGGGGATGTCCATATCTACTCTAACCATATCGAACAAGTCAAAACGCAATTACAGCGAGAGCCAGGCGAGCTGCCGCAGCTTAAAATTTTGCGTAAACCCGATTCGATTTTCGATTACCAGTTTGAAGATTTCGAATTTGTTGATTATCATCCACAACCGGGCATCAAAGCTCCGATTGCGATTTAGGAGGAGCACATGTCTGTAATTACATTGATTTGGGCACAAGACGAACAAGAATTGATTGGAAAAAACAATACAATGCCATGGCGGCTTCCGGCAGATCTTGCTTATTTTAAAAGTCAAACAGTAGGTAAAGCTATTGTGATGGGGCGTAAAACTTGGGAGTCTTTTGGTTCCAAGCCGCTTAAAGATCGCCAAAACATCGTGCTTACACGAAATAAAGCTTTTCAAGCCGAAGGGGCTACCGTCGTTCATTCGATCGAAGAGGCGTTACAGATGGCAGAGAGCGAAGAAGTGATGATTATCGGCGGCGCCGAAATTTATGCTCTTTACCTGCCGATCGCGGATCAATTGCGCGTCACTCAGGTGCAAGGTACGTTCGAAGGAGATACCTTTTTCCCATCGTTAGATAAGTCGGCTTGGAAATTAGTGTCTTCGGAAAAAGGAATCGTCGACGAAAAAAATAAGTATGAACATGAGTTTCAAGTTTACGAGCGTTCTGTGAATTAAAAGCAAAAAATGCGAATGAATATTCACAAAATGCAAATTAATTTCCGCATAGTCTATTTCAAACGATCTTCGTAAAATGATAGTATGGTTGAAATATATCGCTTGTGATAGAATAGATAAAAAAATTAAGAACTTATGCGGATGGGGGAAACGTTTCATGTCTACACCTACTGGATTTATGGAATATAAGCGGCAACTGCCGTCAGATCGCAGCCCGCTTGAACGCGTGAAAGATTGGGAAGAATTCCATAAACATATGTCGGAAGAAGAATTGCGTACTCAAGGTGCTAGATGTATGGATTGCGGTACGCCATACTGCCATGTAGGCGTGAATATGAGCGGTGGCACTTCGGGGTGCCCGGTACACAACTTGATTCCGGAATGGAACAACTTGGTGTATCGCGGATTGTGGAGAGAAGCACTTGACCGTTTGCATAAAACGAACAATTTCCCGGAGTTCACTGGACGTGTATGTCCGGCTCCTTGCGAAGGATCATGTACCGTTGGTCTGATTGGTCAACCGGTTACGATTAAATCGATCGAAGAAGAGATCATCGAACGTGGTTTTGCAGAAGGTTGGGTACAACCTGAACCGCCAAAAACGCGTACAGGCAAAAAAGTCGCAGTCATCGGATCGGGTCCTGCAGGTCTGGCATGTGCGGCTCAATTGAACAAAGCAGGTCATCATGTGACGGTTTATGAACGTTCCGACCGTGTAGGCGGGCTTCTGACTTACGGCATCCCTTCGATGAAGCTTGAGAAAAACGTCGTACAGCGTCGCGTCGATCTGCTTGCGGCTGAAGGCATCACGTTTATCACTTCGGTTGAAATTGGTAAAGATATCCCGGCTCAACAACTTACCGATGAATTTGATGCGGTGGTACTTTGCGGCGGTGCAACGAAGCCGCGAGAATTCAACATTGAAGGCAGTCATCTAAAAGGCGTAACGTATGCGATGGACTTCTTGAATGGTACGATTAAAAGTTACCTGGATTCTAATCTGGAAGATGGTAACTATATTTCAGCAGCCGGCAAAGATGTAATCGTAATCGGCGGCGGCGATACAGGATCTGACTGTGTAGCGACTTCGCTTCGTCACGGTTGCAGCAGTGTCACTCAATTCGGTACGCACAAAAAAGCACCGCTTGAGCGCGATATGAAAGCTAACCCTTGGCCACAATTCCCGAATGTGTACACATTGGATTACGCACAAGAAGAAGCGAAAGCGATCTTCGGTGACGATCCGCGTGAGTTCTCGATCATGACGACTAAATTTGTCGGCGACGAAGAAGGCAATTTGAAAGAACTGCACACTGTACAAATTCAACGTACCGTTGATGAGACTGGACGCAAAGTATATGCACCTGTTGAAGGTACAGAGCGCGTCTTCCCGGCTCAAATGGCATTGATCGCAATCGGATTCGATGGTCCGGAACAGACCCTTGCTGAGCAACTCGGTCTGCAAACGGATCGTTGGACAAATGTAAAAGCGAAATACGGCGAATACCGTACCAATTCCGAAAAAGTCTTTGCTGCGGGCGATATGCGCCGTGGACAAAGTCTGGTTGTATGGGCAATCAACGAAGGTCGCGAAGCGGCAAGAGAAGTTGACAAGTTCCTGATGGGCGCTACCGTATTGGTATAATCGGCTGATGAAAAACCACTCTGCGCAGAGTGGTTTTTTTGTGCGATTATCGGGTTGAAGAGAGGCATTCAATCAGTAGCGGAAAATAAGGCTACATGCTAAAATAAGAGTTCGGATACAAAGGTCGTAAGTCATGTGGCTAAAAAGGTCGGGAGACGTACTCTCGACCTTTTGCTTGCTGTATTCCACAGGAGGAGATAATGTGCAACTCATCATAGCGGAAAAACCCGACCAGGGAGCGAAGCTGGCGGCACCGTTTAAACATAAAAAAACGCAGGGATATATTCAGATCGAAAAATGTGCGACATTTCCCGATGGCGCTTATGTCAGTTGGGCAGTCGGTCATATTTGCGAATTGGTTCCGCCGGAAGAATATGATCCGTCTTATAAACGCTGGAGTCTGGATAGTTTGCCTATTTTGCCCGGTAAATTCAAGCATCGGATTACTCCAAGCAAAGCCAAACAATACAATTTGCTTAATGAACTTTTAAAACGTCAGGAAGTTAAAGAGATCATTATCGCAAGCGATGCGGGGCGAGAAGGCGAATATATCGTACGGATCGTGATTCAGCTTAGCGGTGTGAAAAAGCCGATGAAACGTTTATGGATTTCGTCGTTGACACCGCGAGCGGTGGAGCAAGGTTTTGCCAATCTCAAAGAAGAAATCGAAACACGCAATCTGTATTACGAAGCCGTCAGTCGTTCTTGCGCGGATTGGCTAGTGGGAATGAACGGTTCACGCGTTTATTCGCTACTTTTTCAGCGTAGAGGCGTGCAAGGCGTATTTTCTACAGGACGCGTTCAAAGCCCGACTTTAGCGTTGATCGTAACGCGGGAAAAAGAAATTTCTAATTTTAAGCCTGAGCCTTTTTGGGAAGTGAAAGCGAAATTTGCGTTCGGCGATGCGGAATATGAAGGATTATGGTTTAAAGGGGAAGAATCTCGTCTGAAAACACCCGAAGAAGCCAAAGAAATCGCGGATCGTTGCGCAGGCAAAGAAGCCGTAGTGGAGTCGATCGAAACGGAGCGCAAAGAGTTTCAACCTCCGCAGCTGTTCTCGTTATCGTCTTTGCAAGCTTCGGCGAACCAAATTTTCAAATATTCGCCGCAAGATACGCTAAGTGCGCTGCAACAATTATACTTAGACGGTTATATCTCGTATCCGCGTTCGGATTCGTCTTATGTGACCGATGAAGAAGCCAAGCAATTTCCCGATATTTTAAAAAAGCTGAGTGGATTTCCGCAATTAAATACGTTTTTGCCGCCACCGAAAAAGACGTTGATCGGTAACAAACGATACGTCAATGCGTCCAAAGTCGGCGATCACTATGCGATTATTCCGACCGAGCAAGTGCCGGCTCCCGGTAAGCTGCAAGGGATGAATTTGAATTTGTATCTATTGATCGCAAAGCGGCTTATCGCGGCTCATGAAGAAAAAGCAATCATCGATTATACCAATCTCATTACCAAAGTCGATCAGTTAGATACATTCGTGACTAAAGGTAAAGTGATTGTGCAAGAAGGCTGGCGCAAAGTATTGTATGAACCGACTCCGAAAAAGAAACCAAAAGCCGGAGCCAGCGAAGATCATTCAAGTAACAAAGAAGAAGACGACGAAGATTTATCGGTGCTCCCACCTGTACAAAAAGGAAATACCGGGCATGTCGCCGATATTCAAGTCAAAGAAGGCAAAACACAGCCGCCAAAACGGTATACCGAAGGCCAATTGATTACATTGATGAAAACGGCTGGGAAACATTTGGACAACGCGGAGTTAGAAAAAGTGCTTCAACGTACCGAAGGTCTAGGAACGGAAGCAACGCGAGCGAATATTATCGGCGGACTGAAAGACCGTCAATATATCGAAGTGCGCAAAAATATGGTGTACGCGACGAACAAAGGCACAGTACTCATCGAAGCACTAGGGGAGAGCGTGCTCGCTTCTGCTGAGATGACCGCAAAATGGGAACAGCGGTTAAGCGAGATCGGCCAAGGTCAAGAATCTCCTAAAGCATTTATGGAGCAAGCTCAGCGATTGGCGCAAAAGATCGTATCCGATGCGCTTGCCGCTGAAAAGGAATGGATGTTCACGGTAGACATGCCAAGCGGCGAACAGCGCCCTGCTTTCAATAAAAGCGGATCTTCAAACGGAGAAGGCGCGAAAGGTAATACAGGTCATGCCCAATCTGCTGAACTTGGAACTTGTCCGATCTGCGGCAAAGCAGTCGTCGACAAAAAGAAATTGTATGGATGCACAGGCTATCCGTCTTGCGCATTTACGATTTCCAAAAAAATTCTCGGCAAATCGATCTCGGAAAGTCAGGTTAAACGTTTGCTGGATAAAGGTCAGACGCTTATGCTTAAAGGGTTCAAAAAAGGCGAGCGTTCTTTCGATGCCGCATTATCTTGGAATGCCGAGCAGAAAAAGCTTGATTTCCTGTTTGCGGATCGCGTAGAGAAAAAAGAACCAACGAAATAAAATTCTTTATATTAAAAAAACGGGCCCTTTGATCAAAGGGTCCGTTTTTGAGGAGAGATTTGGGCGAAATTCGTAATGATTTCCGGTACTTCCGGAAGTTTTAAAATCGTATGCAGCGTGCCTTTGGAATTCGAATCCAGATCAATCATGTTGTATGCCCATTCGTTTTCTTGCTTGAGATAGATGGCATTGATATCTGCGTTAAGAGCAGGAGCAATATCGGTACGCAGCGAGTTCCCGATCATCCAAGTCGTGCTGCGCGGCAAAGATTTTTGGAGCAAAATGCCTTCAAGCGCTTGGACATTTTTATGCTGGCGAATAAAGATGTCGGAACCAAAATACGTGCTCAGCTTCATTTGGTCGATTTTACGTTGCTGAATTTGATCTTCGCCGCCTGTATAGAGGTACAAGGAATGTCCGTCGCTGCGAAGTTGTTCTAACGTATCGACCATACCCGGATACGCTTCGACTTCGTGATCGTAGACGCTTAGACCCAGTTTCATCAGTTGTGCTTCTTCTGCATCGCTACCGATCCGATTATAGGCTTTATTGAAATACCGGTAAGTGGCAATCAGCGATTCCGGAAAATGATGACTGGCAAAACCTACGACGTGAACGCCGGCAATATCGATTTCCAGTTGCTTTTCGCGCACTTGCTGCGCTTCTAATCCGTAAGGGGCAAACCAGCGTATCATTCGATCGATGTATTCGTCTAAAATCTGATCGAAATATCGATTGCAATAAACTAACGTATCGTCCAAGTCAAAAATTAAATGTTGGTGTTCGGTGCCTAACATGGGCTATTCACTCCTTGTGTGCTCCCATGAGGCTCGGCTTAATGGTTCGGAGAAACCGGTCAAAGACGTAGGTACGATTCCAGAAACATTTGCAATTCCGATGCCCCATCGGGACGAATACTAAATTTTTCATTGAATTGTTCGCCAATATGCGTGCGAAGCAATCCGGCTGTACGAAGTAATACCATATGATGCTTTAGCGCTTCGGCAGGTTGCTTCAGGTCGCGTTCCATTTCCATCAAAGACCGCGGCTGATCGGCAACATAACGCAGCAACTTTAACCGATCCGGAACCGCCAAAGCGCGCGTCATACGCAGAAGTACCGTTGGCGGCTCGTCTTCTTGTTCTTGAGGCACATCGACCGGATATTGAATCAATAACGTATTTTCGTAAAAGCAATACGTATTCATCGGACGATTATGCACGGTTGGGAACAAGATGACGGTTTTGAGATCGAGCGGCGTTTCGACAACGAGACCGCCCGATGCGTATTCCACCAATGCGCTAGCATCCATTTTAAGAAGGAGTTCGCGCTTTTCAGTCGCATCTTCTTCAATCAAAGGAATAATGGAATGTTGAATATTCTTAAAGTAATAAGTATACCATGATTTCAATAGTGGCGTGTAGTCGCGTTGAATACGAGATACATCTTCTTGAGTGAGATCTGGCAACTGGGAAGAAATTCGCTCCAACAATTGTTCAGCAGGCTCAGTCAGCAATCGATCCAGAAAAGCCGGAATATTTTCTTCGGCTTCGCGTTCGATGACAAGCGCGTACAGCGCATCAAAATCGAGAAACGGCCACTGCGCGGCTTCCGCAAACCGTGCGCGCAATTCGATTGGCATTCCCGCTTCCGCTTCAGTCGACCATGTAGCGCCGATATCGAGGTTTTGTAGCCATTTTTTTGTGGTATGAACCATAAAGCTACCGAGAAGTTCATAGATTTCGGATACATCAATTTTGACGTTATAGTTATTCAAGTCGCGACCTCCTATGATCCCTAAATGCTTGATCGATTGGATCGATGAAACAGATCTCTTTTGAACTTATTATGTATGGTTTTGCTTGAACTTGTCCACTACTATTACAAGGGTTACGCGCAGCGGTAGGTATACCGGCTTATGCGCACGAAAGGAAGGAATCTTCTGTTGGCTTCTCGCTCTGCTTTTTCTTATTATATCTTGCTCGGGATCGTCGTGATGGCGGGTCTGAGTCAAGGGTTGTTACTGCCTTTATTGTCGATCTTGCTTGAAGAACAAGGCGTATCCGCTTCAGTCAACGGGCTGAACTCGGCAGCTTTGTATATTGGATCATTTGCGATGACATTGGTCGCTGAACGGTTGGTTGGCGTCGTCGGATTCAAAAAGTTACTGATCGGCGGCCTGCTTATGGTCTTGATTGCTTTGCCTTTGTTTCCGCTTATTCCGAGTATCGGCGTATGGTTCGTACTGCGCTTGATTGTCGGAGCAGGCGATAGCGCATTAAACTATGTCGCGCAGCTTTGGGTTTTACTCGTCACACCTGCCGAAAACCGCGGTCGGAATTTATCGCTCTACGGCATGTCTTACGGAATCGGATTTAGCGTAGGGCCGCTTGGGATCGGGTTGATCGACTATGGCGATTATGTTCCGTTCGTTGCATTAGCCGTTCTGTTTTTGTTGGTTTTGATTCTTGTCATGCGTTTTTTGCCGGAGTATAAGCCAGAACGCGATTTGCAAGAACATAAAGGCTTTGCCAGATTCCCGCGTATTTATCGGTATGCTTGGTTTGCGCTGATCCCGGCATTTTTGTACGGCTATATGGAAGCTTCGCTTAACGGAAACTTCCCGGTCTACGGATTGCGCGTCGGTTTTGTCAAAGAAGATATTGCGCTGCTCCTGCTGGGCATCGGAATCGGTGGATTGATTTTGCAATTACCGCTCGGCATGTTAAGCGATCGTTACGGTCGACGCCCTATTTTGATCGCAGCCGGAATCTGTGGCGGGTTGCTGTTTGCTCTGGTTCCGCTTGCCGGAACGCATTTTTGGGCAAATATGGCGTTGTTCCTGGTTGCCGGTGGTCTAGTTGGATCGTTCTATTCGCTCGGAATGGCTTATGCGGCAGATTTGCTACCTAGAGCACTCATTCCTTCTGCCAATGTGGTCGCATCGTTCCATTTCAGTCTTGGCAGTATGGTTGGACCGGGAATCGGAGGATTTGGCATGCAGCATGGTTCACCGTTTTTGCTTTTTTGGATTATGGGCGGTGCTTATATGTTATTTGGTCTGATGGGATTCTTTTTCCGAGGCGGCTCTGTGAAAAAGTTCGAGAAAAAGACCTCCTGACGTGGCATTTAGCGAACGTTTCGGGGTACACTAGAGAAGTGAAGTTTACCAAGTCAGGGGAGTCGGATAGCGTATGATTAAGGTGAGAGGCTTAAAAAAGACGGTAACTAGTGATAAAACGTCGATCCTTAAAGGCATAGACTTTGATTTGGTTCGCGGCGAATTTGTAGCAATCGTCGGTGGGAGCGGCAGTGGGAAAAGTACCTTGCTTCGCTGTCTAGCTCTGCAAGAAGATTGGGATGGCGGTAGCTTTATCGTCGACGATCTGGATGTATTCAAAGCAGGATGGAGCGGCAAGCGTCGTATTCGCAGAGAATGGGCGTACTTGAAACAAAATCCGGATCTGGATCCGAATCGTACAGCACTCAAAAATGTATTGATTGGTCAAGTTGGACAGACTCCGGCATGGCGACGTTTTACGGGGATGGTTCGAACCGACGATTATATGGGCGCGATGGATACTATCGAATCGTTCGGTTTATTGGATAAAGCCAAATTGAAAGCCGGTAATTTGAGCGGCGGTGAACAGCAGCGGATTGCCACAGCTCGGGCGATGGCTCATGGAGCTAATGTGCTGCTCGCGGATGAGCCGGTAATCGGGCTCGATCCGCATACCGCTGATCATGTACTGGGCATGTTGAAAAATTTGTGCGAAACGCAGGAAACGACGGTCGTCGCGGTGCTTCCTATAGAACTTGCTGAACGGCATGCAAGCCGAATATGGGTGATGGAAGAAGGCAAGATCATTCTGGACGTTCGCGGTCGTCGCCTGACTACAGCGGAGAAAAGCCGCTTATAATCAGATTTCGGCATCGTTTGACCGGCGCCTAAGCAGAAAAGAGTGAGCAAAAGGATGAAAAAATTTTGGTTAAGCCTTGCCGGGACATTAGGTCTGCTTTTGTTGTCAGGATGTAGCGATACGTTATCGCTTCCTGATCCGACTACGCTGATCCAGCCGCCGCGTCTACCCGCTGACAAAGAAGCGCTGCGTAGTACGATCGACCGTCAGCTCCCAGCGGGAGCCGTGGAAGTACGAGCGCGCGATTCCAAAGATACAAGCGCGATCCGTTATGAAGATCTGGATGGCGACGGCGTAAACGAAGCGATCTTATTTTATAAACCGGCAAACAGCGGAGAAAATCTGCATGTGATGATCTTGCAAGATCAAGACGGAACTTGGGTAAAAGTGCTCGATATCGAAGGAGAAGGCACCGTGCTCGACAAACTGGAATTCGCGGATATTTCGGGCAACGGCGCGGTCGACATTTTGGCAGGATACAGCACGGAAGGCGAAGATCCGTTATTCGGAGGCAGTAATATCCTGATGGTCTATTCGTACGTCAATTCCGAAGTGAGCGCATCGCTCGAGAAACTTGGCAACAAGCTTGCCTATTCGGCATTTTCACTGATTGACCTGAATGGAGACGGCAAAAGCGAACTGTCGTTAATTAACTTGCGATCCAATGTCGGAACCGATATCAAAACGTATCAGTTCGAAGACAACAATTTCAAAGAACTTTCTTCGATCTTGCTTCCAAACAAAACGGTCACCGGATATTATAACGCGACTTCGGGTGAAGTGGCACCTAACCAAAATGGGCTGGTACTCGATATTATGATCGGTTCCGGTTCTTATACGCAGATCGTCGTCATGAAAAATGGTATTCTGCAATCGGTACTTAGTGAAGATGCAGCCTTCCGCGATGGATGGGTCAAAAGCGAAGATGTGAACGGCGACGGAATTATTGAAATCGGATTGCTCAGTGTTCCGGACGGATGGAGTTATTTCGAGAATAAAGAAGATATTCCGATGCTTACGTTATACAGTCAATGGGACAAGAAAAAAGGATTGGATCCGGTGATGGAACAATATCGTGACCCGGGAGGCAGATTTGTGCTTCAACCTTTCCCCGGAAAGTTGTTGAAAAACGTAACGCTGGATACGGTATCGATCATGGATAAATATTTGAAATTCGTTCGAACAGATAACCGCGAATGGATTGAAGAAGTTCGCTTTTTCACACCGGCGCAATGGCAAAATGAATCTGAAGATAAAGGCTGGATCAAGCTTTATAGTACCAGCAGTCAGGTCATCGCTTACCGGGTGAATTCGAATGGAGATTTGGGCGTGCAAAAAGCAGGCGTTCCTGCAACCTGATCAATCGTTCATATACCAAGAAAAACAGACGGATGTTCAGATCCGGGAAGGGGAGCCTTATGAGTAAAGTGTTGATTTTGGAAGATGAAGAATCGATCCGCAGTTTTATTGTCATTAACTTGAAGCGTAATGGATTCGAAGTGTTGGAAGCCGGAGAAGGAAACGAAGCGTTGCATATTTTGCAAACTGTTCCGGGTATTGATGTGGCACTGCTCGACGTCATGGTTCCGGGAATCGACGGATTTGAGGTATGTCGCCGGATTCGAGAAACGAACGAACGAATGGGCATTATCTTTTTGACTGCGAAAGTGCAAGAACAAGATAAAGTCTATGCGCTGTCTGTCGGTGCGGACGACCATGTAAGCAAGCCTTTTAGCCCGACAGAATTGATTGCGCGGATTCGCTCTTTACTGCGCCGTGTCAATGTTCATCAAGAAACAGCGGCTAAAGTTACTTTCGACTCCGGCCCGTTCAAGCTGGACTTGATTTCCAAACAATTCAAAAAGAACAATCTGGCGATCGAATTGACACCGACCGAGTTCTCGTTGATTCAATTCTTTTTGGAAAAAGAAAATACGCCGCTTAGCCGGGATGTATTGCTCGATCACGTATGGGGCAAAGAATATATGGGCGATCCGAAGATTGTAGACGTCAATATCCGTAGACTGCGCCAAAAGATCGAAGACAATCCATCCGAACCGGAATACTTACAAACGGTATGGGGGCACGGGTATAAATGGAAAGGTCAAGGTCAATGATTAAGAAAGGCATCGGCAGGCAGATCGTCATGCACTATTTCATCGTCATCTTCCTGGCGCTGATGCTCGTGGAAGTGGTGTTTTTGTTTGCGATTCGTGCCTATTATTACGATACGATCTACAATATGATTTCAAGCCATATCGATGTGACGGTGCGAAGTGCTTTAATTTCGACGAGTGCAGGCGATTATGGGGAGATGGAGTACCTGACGCAAATTTTGAGTCTGCTCAAACTGCCGGATGCGGAACTGCAAATTTTGAATAGTACAGGTGACGTACTGATCAGTTCTTCAGGCTTTCGCGCGGACAAACCGGTTCAAACGAGTGATATTCCGCAAGCTTTGGCTTCGGGTAACACCGCAAAATGGATCGGACGTCAAGCGACAACAGGAGAACCGGTTATGGCAGTGACGACGACGCTCCAACCGGGCGGCGGTCAAGTCTATTTGGCAAGATTCGTCACCTCGATCGAAAAAGTTAACCAGCGATTGCTGGAGATTACGTTTGTTTCGATGTCGATTATCGTGGGGATCATGGTCATTGTCTTGATTGTCAGTATCGGATTGGCGAACTCGATCGTTAAGCCGATCAACAATATTATTGCGGTCTCCGCGCAGATGGCAAAAGGGCGATTCGATGTCAGAGTCGAAGGGGATTATCGGTACGAGCTGGGAGAGATGGGCTCGACCTTGAACTATATGGCAGAAGAAATTGTGCGAAGCAATCAGATTAAAGACGATTTTGTTTCTTCGATCTCGCACGAACTTCGAACGCCGCTTACTTCGATCAAAGGATGGAGCGAGACGCTGGATTCCGGCGGATACGATCCGGACGAGACAAGGATCGGAATGGGCATTATTTCGAAAGAGACAGAAAGATTGATTGGCTTGGTCGAAGAGCTGCTAGACTTCTCGAAGCTGCAACAAAATGAGATGAAACTTACGATGACGCATGTCGAACTGAAAGAACTTTTGAAAGAAATTGTTCTGAATGTATGGGCGAAAGCGGAACTCAAAAAAGTTCATTTGCGTCTGGAAGCAGACGAAGAAAGTTTTGCCGTGTATGGCGACGCCAATCGGTTAAAACAAGTCTTTTTGAATATTGTAGATAATGCGATTAAATTTTCTCATGAAAATTCGGTTATCGTCCTGCATATGACGCGCGAAGAAGGTTGGGTGCGTACAGCGGTGCAAGACCAAGGAATCGGTATCGATGAAGAAAATCTAAAACGAGTGAAAGACCGCTTTTTCCAAGTGAATACACAAGGCGGCGGAACAGGTCTTGGGCTTGCGATTACGCAACAATTGGTCGAACTGCATGAGGGAGAGCTCGATATGACGAGTGAACTTGGTGTAGGGACGACAGTTAGCGTGAAACTGCCGTTGCTGGAAGCACAAGAAGTCAAAACGGAGTTACCAGCTCCGCAGCCCGATTCTACAGAAGATGTGTGAATCGAGCACTACTGTTATGAGTTATCGAAAGCAGGGTGAACTTACAATGGAAGTTTACGATTCTTCTCTAGCGATTCGCGAAGCTTCGGTCTCAGACGCTCCGATTTTAGTAGAGATGTTGCAAGAAGCAGCGCAAGCGATGGTGGAACAAGGAATTGAACAATGGAAGCCTGAAATGTTTAACGAAAAGACAGTCAGCGAATACTTTGTAAGTCGAAGAGTGTTTATTTTGGAAAAAGAGCATCAAGCTGCGGGTCTGTTCACGCTCCAAAATAGCGACCCCTCCTATTGGGAAGAGTTGAATGATGAAGATTATTTGTATCTGCATCGTTTGACGGTTCGCTCGGCTTATCGTGGACTTCATTATGGAGAATTTATGATTTCTTTTGCTGAGCAAGAAGCAATACGTCTTCATAAACGTGGTTTGCGGCTAGATTGTGTGAAGCATCTGCCTACGCTGAATGAGTATTATCGACGATGCGGGTTCCAGTGGATTGCAGAGCGTGATTTAAAGCGAAGTGTAGGTGGACGTTACGTCAATCTATATGAGAAGGTCTTCTAAAAAGACATGAGAAAAGCCTTTCCCGGTATAAAGATCTAGTCGGGAAAGGCTTTTTTAGAACCGATTGCTCGGAATTTTTCGAATTAAGAAGACAATCCTTCAGCGCGGCGTAAAGCCACAGGCTCGAATGTTTCGGTTAATGTATGCACGGCTACCGTTTGAGGGTGAATCACAGGTGTTGCTTCAACCACTTCATTTGGACCGATCATCAAAATGTTTTCCTGAGTTCCAGAAACAACAGCACCATCTTCAATAACGGCACCTTCACCGATAATGGCATACTGAATTTTTACATTACGTCCGATTGTCGCTTCTGGCATAATCACACTATCCATAATCGTCGAGCCTTTACCAACTTCAACATCTCGGAACAAGACCGAATGTTTGATCGAACCTTCGTTGATGCAAGCTTCGTGAACCATCGAGTCAATTGGAGAAAGAGCGAGAGTACGACGGAACAATGCTGGACGGCTTTCTTGACGGTACGTATACATCGGCCATTCCGGTTTGTTTAAGCTGAATTGGCTATTATCGCCGAGCAAATCCATATGAGCTTCCCACAGGCTGTTTGCTGTGCCTACGTCTCTCCAATAGCCAGCAAAAGGATACGCCGTCAATTGCGAACCGTCTTGCAGCATCAAAGGAAGCAGGTCTTTACCGAAATCATGACCAGATTCTTCTTTATTAGCGTCTTCGATCAAATAGTTACGCAGATACGACCATTTGAATACGTAGATACCCATCGAAGCAAGACTGCTCATCGGTTCTGCAGGTTTCTCTGTGAAATCCACGATTTTCATATCAGCATCTGTTGTAATGATACCAAAACGATGCGCTTCGTTAAGCGGAACTTCCATGACAGACAACGTAGCATCTGCACCGGAGTTGTTATGAGCTTCAATCATTTCTGCGTAATCCATATGGTAGATATGATCACCGGACAAAATCAGTACGTGTTCCGGATTTTGGTTATCGATATACGCGATATTTTTAGTAATGGCATCGGCTGTTCCGCGATATTCGCCTTGTTTACCAGGTGGCAAAAGAGCGATCTCGCCGCTTTGTGTATTGATTTTCCAAGGTGTGCCGTCTCCTATATGGTCATGTAACGATTCAGCTGCATACTGAGTCAGTACGCCTACTGTGTCGATACCTGAATTGAGGCAGTTGCTGAGAGGAAAATCGATAATACGGTAGTGCCCGCCGAAAGGTACGGCAGGTTTGGCGATCGTAGACGTCAGTGGGGCCAATCTGCGACCTTCTCCTCCTGCCAGCAACATTGCGATGCAATCTTTCTTTTCCATGTGAATTTCCCTCCCGTGATGTATGTCAACATGAGGTATAATTAAACGGAAGAACCTAGCTTTGAAACCATGAAAACTGGAATTGAATAGCATTTTCTTGTATTTATTTTTTTCGGTATCATTTTATTCATTGTCTGCAAAATCGGGTAATAAAACTATTGATCTGTTTTGAATAAGATAGTTAGCAAACAAAAGATAGAGATAAAAGGAGTGTGAAAAGATGACCAAACCATCAGGCGCTGGTACTCAGCCGGTATCGCAACAAGACATTTATTTATTCCATGAAGGCAATCTTTTTCATAGCTACCGAGTGTTTGGCGCACATCTTTGTACCGAACGACAAGTAGAAGGGGTTCGCTTTACCGTCTGGGCACCTAATGCTATCTCTGTCGGTGTCGCAATGGATCGCAATGATTGGGACGGAACTCGTGATGCGTTGGAACTTTTGCCGGAGTCAGGAGGCATCTGGAGTGCTTTTATTGCAGATGTAAAATATGGAGATCTTTATAAATACGATATTCGCTCTCATCAAGACGAGCGTCTACTACGAGCCGATCCTTATGGCGTCTATGCGGAAGTTAGACCGAATACTGCATCACGCGTTGGTTCTGTAGACGGTTATCAATGGGGCGATCAAGCTTGGCGCAGAAAACGTCGGGCACCTTATAACAAGCCTATTAATATCTATGAAATGCAGGTCGGTACTTGGCGTCAAAAAGAAGACGGAAGTTTTTATACATATCGTGAACTTGCCGACATACTGATTCCTTATATTAAAGAAATGGGTTACACGCACCTGGAATTTATGCCGTTGACCGAATATCCGTATGACTTGTCTTGGGGCTACCAAGCGACCGGGTATTTTGCGCCTACGAGCCGTTATGGTGAAGCCAAAGACTTGATGTATCTGATCGATCGTTGCCATCAAGAAGATATCGGCGTTTTGCTGGACTGGGTTCCGGGTCATTTTGCCAAAGATGCTCATGGGCTTAGACAATTTGACGGTTCCCCTCTTTACGAGTATGCCGATCCGATGTTAGCGGAAAAGCCGGGCTGGGGCACGTTGTCTTTTGATTTCGGTAAACCTGAAGTTCAATCTTTCTTGATCTCCAGTGCGCTGTATTGGTTGGAAATGTTCCATTTTGATGGGCTGCGTATCGATGCAGTGACGAGTATGTTACGGCTGGATTTCGAGAAAAAACCGCATCAGTGGAGACCGAATGAAGCAGGCGGGGTCGAAAACAACGATGCGATCGAGTTTTTACGCAAATTAAATATTACAATCTTCAACTATTATCCACATACGATTATGGCGGCAGAAGAGTCCAGCGCTTGGCCGATGGTCACAGCTCCAGCACACGAAGGCGGTCTTGGGTTCAATTACAAATGGAATATGGGCTGGATGAACGATACACTTAAATATGTAGAAACTCATTTCGATGGACGTTCTTCGCTTCATAATTTATTGACCTTCCCGGTGATGTACGCGTATACGGAAAACTTTATTTTGCCGCTGTCGCATGATGAAGTCGTGCATGGCAAAAAATCGTTACTTGATAAAATGCCAGGTGAGTATGCAGAAAAATTTGCGGGGCTTCGCTTGCTACTCGGTTACCAAATGACGCATCCGGGCAAAAAGCTTCTCTTTATGGGAGGAGAATTCGGGCAATTTATCGAATGGAAAGACGAAGAATCTTTGGATTGGCTGCTGATGGAATATGAAGCTCACCGGAATATGAAAGATTTTACGGCAGCTTTGAACCATCTGTATCTGAACGAAAAAGCATTATGGGAAGCGGATCATAGTTGGAGCGGGTATGACTGGATTAATGCCGACGATTCTAATCAGAGCGTCATTACCTTTATGCGAAAAGGAAAAAAACCGGGCGATACGTTGTATATCCTGATCAATTTCCAACCGGTTGCTTACGAAGATTACCGGATCGGTGTCGATAAGCCCGGTACGTATACCGAAGTATTCAACAGCGATCGAATCGAATTCGGCGGAGACGGTATTTTGAATGAAGAACTTATTCGCGCCGAAAAAGGATCTTGGCATAATCGACCTTACCATTTCCCTGTGAAACTTCCGGCTCTGAGCATCGTGATTCTTAAAAAAAGTGCCCGTGCTACGGAGAGTCTGAAAAGTTCGGAAGCTCCTGTAAAATCACCATCCGTAAAAAAGAAAACATCCGATAAACCGGTCAAAAAGCCGAAATCCGATGCCAAATCAGGAACACGAAAGGGGAAAGCTTAATGAAACTATTATTTGCAGCCGCAGAAGCCGCTCCTTTTATCAAAACAGGCGGTCTAGCTGACGTCATCGGAGCTTTGCCGAGAGCTTTAAAAGAAGCCGGAGCCGATATTCGCGTCGTCATTCCGAAATACAAAACGATTCCTGATACGTACAAAGAAAAACTGGTACACAAAGGCGTCACTTATGTACAAATGGGCTGGAGAAGTCAATATTGCGGGATCGAAGAATATGATGACAACGGAATCCCGGTCTATTTTATCGATAACGAATATTATTTTGGACGCGATGGCGTATACGGTTATGGCGACGACGGCGAGCGATTCGGCTTTTTCAACAAAGCGATCCTCGATATTTTGCCTGAAATCGGATTTAAACCGGACGTGATTCATTGCCACGATTGGCATACAGGGATGGTTCCGCTACTGCTCCAAGATTCTTATGCGCATGATCCGTTTTACGATAATATCCAAACGGTATATACGATTCATAACTTGCTGTATCAAGGTGTGTTTCCTTATGCGGTGTTTGGCGAATTGCTCGGCTTGGACAATCGTCATTTCACCGAAAGCGGAGCCGAATATTATGGCAATGTGAACTTTATGAAAGCAGGCATTGTATACGCGGGTAAAGTGACAACGGTAAGCCCAACGTATGCCGACGAAATTCGTACCGCACATTACGGCTATGGGTTAGACGGTCTGCTGTCTTCAATCGGAGATAAACTTACAGGTATTGTGAACGGGATCGATGTGAAAAGCTATAATCCGAATACGGATCAAGCGTTAAGCACACGATATAAAAGCAGTATTGCTAAAAAACGCGAAAACAAAACAGCGCTGCAAAAAGAACTGGGTCTTCCGGTGAACGCCAAAACGCCAATGATCGGGATTGTGTCTCGTTTGGTTGAACCTAAAGGGCTGGATCTGATCGTGCGTGTACTCGACGAGTTGCTTTACGGCGACGATGTGCAAGTTGTTGTATTGGGTACGGGCGAACCGGGGTACGAAGATTGGTTCCGTCAAGCGGCGTATCGTCATCCCGAGCAATTGTCGGCTCAAATTCGATTTAGCGAACCGCTATCAAGAAACATTTACGCCGCGAGCGATATGTTCTTGATGCCATCGATGTTCGAGCCTTGCGGGATCAGTCAGTTGTTGGCGATGCGTTACGGCAGCGTGCCGATTGTACGGGAAACCGGAGGGCTGAACGATACGGTTCATGCTTACAATGAGCATACGCATGAAGGCAACGGATTTAGTTTCGCTTCGTACAATGCGCATGATATGCTGCATACGGTTCGCCGTGCTTTACACTTTTACCGACAAGATGCGGCTTGGAAAAAGATTGTGCAGAACGGGATGAATGCGGATTTCAGTTGGCTGGCTTCGGCGAAAGAATATATGGAGATTTACGAACAACTTAACGCGTAAGAGCTGAGGAAGACCGGGATTTATTTCCGGTCTTTTTTTGTTGGGCGAGTTTCTGTTGGATGCGGGTGCGGCACGTATAGGCTACAGAAGAGATTTGTTTCGGTCGCTTGTTGAAATTGGAAAAAGAGATTGAAGTTTTATTTGGTTTTTTCCAATTTCAAAGGCGAACACTATCGTTCCTTCACTAAATCTCTTCTTTCGCCGCTTCATGTTGCTCAATAGCAACTTTTTCAAAACCAAAACCTTCAATAAAATTCGGTCTTTTTGGGTCTTGTGAAAGGGAAGGTTGTTCGGCAAAATGGAGAGGAGTAGTAAAGTGAAGAGAATAAAGCAAAAGCAAACCAAAAAAGAAAAATAGGAGGGATTGGGGTGGAAGTGTTTAAGGAGTATTTGGATAAGTTGGATGATCCGTTGCGGAAAGAAAGATTTGAACATATTTTTGAATGGATACATACTACGTTTCCGCAACTTGGGATGAAGATCGCTTGGAATCAGCCGATGTTTACGGATCATGAGACGTTTATTATTGCGTTTAGTGCCGCGAAAGCACATATGTCGGTGGCACCGGAAAAAGCGGCGCTGGATCGTTTCACCGATCAGATCGCCGCTTCGGGGTATACCTATACGAATCAGATGTTTCGGATTCCGTGGAAAAGTCAGGTCGATTATGAATTGTTGAAAAATATCATTGCATTCAATATTGAAGATAAAGTAGAATCTACGACATTTTGGCGGAAATAAAAAGCGCTTTGCAAAAAGATTTGGGTTTAACCTACGTTCGCGTCTGCTTGTGCCAGATTACGGTATAAGATTCGGTAGCCGTAAGCGTCGAGTGGGATCGCAAGCCGTCCGTCGATCGTAGGCACGCGATCTGTTGTCAAAGCATCGCACCAATCGTCCGTTTCCATCGGATGGGACAAAATGCTCGGTTGCCCGGTGTTATTCATCCAGATTGTAAAATGGATATGATCGTCGATCCGCTCGTATATAATACAAGGATCACCCGATTCCGCCATCAGGAAGCGAAAACGTCCGCCGCGTAGAGCTGGGTACGTTTTGCGAAGTTTGATCATCAAGCGGTAAAAGCTATGGAGTTCACGGTCTTGCTTGGACGGCTCCCATTCCATACATTTTCGACAATCGGGATCGGCGCCGCCTTGAAGACCAATTTCGTCGCCGTAAAAAATACAAGGCGTACCCATATACGTAAATAAAAACACGATTGCCAATTTCAACTTGCGTTGATCGCCGCCTAATCGAGTGAGTAGACGAGGGGTATCGTGACTGCACAACATATTGAACACGACTTCGTTCGTTTGCTGCGGGTAACGCATAAGCAGACTGCTCATATGGCTCGCAAATTGATACCCATCCATTCCGCCGCCGAAAAACGCCAATACTTTATCGGAAAATGGATAGTTCATGACGGAATCGAATTGATCGCCTAACAACCACGAAAGCGAATCGCTCCAGACTTCTCCGACTAGATACGCATCCGGTTTTGCCCCTTTGACCACATCTCGAAATTCACGCCAAAAGTGATGATCGACCTCATCGGCTACGTCCAAACGCCAACCGTCGACCCCGACTTCTTTGATCCAATATTTAGCGACGCCAAGCAAATACTTGCGCACTTCTTCATTACCTGTATTAAATTTAGGCATGTTGCCGTAAAAGCCGAATGTATCGTAAGTCGGAATGCCTTCTTGTACTTCGAGCGGGAACGTATTGACATGGAACCAGTCCGCGTAAGGCGAATAAGAACCTTTTCGAACAACGTCTTGAAAAGGCGGGAATTGATCGCTGCAATGATTGAACACGGCGTCGAGGATTACTTTTATACCTTTGCTATGGCAGATTTCAACCAGTTGCTTGAGTACGGTCAAATCGCCAAGATGCGGATCAATCGTTTTGTAATCGACCGTATCGTATTTGTGATAAGTCATGGCAGTAAAGATCGGCGTAAAATAAATAGCATTGATGCCAAGATCGACCAAGTAGTCGATATGATCCAGTACGCCTTGCAGGTCACCGCCGAAATAATCGGTTAATGTCGGTTGCGCACCCCATTCAAGTGTGTTTGGAGGATTAATCGCGGGATTACCGTTTGCAAACCGATCCGGCATGATCTGGTAAAAGATCGCTTTTTTTGCCCAGTCCGGCGCGGCAAACAGATCGACAACGTGAATATAAGGAAACTCGTAAAATCCTCCTGTTGGAGAAGGGAAGCCTTGGTGAAATTCGTTATCGGCTTTGAATAGCGTCTCGTCTCCTGAAATCAAACGAAAAATATAAGCGACACGCTTGAACTTTGGGCGCACAGGACCTTCCCAATAATCAAAATATTCGTCGGTTGCTGCTTTTTCCAATTCGACTTCAAAATAAGTACGGTTCCAATCATATTTGTCGCCGGTCATTGCGGTTACGCGATCGACGTCATTTTTTTTGGTGCGAAAACGTAAATGAATGGTATGTAAGTCGTATGAATAAGCCCATTTGTCACGTGGTACATGATACATCGCTTCGCGAAACATAAAATCTCCCCTTTTTTTATCCAAACTGCTGCATCATCTCTACTATGAGACGTCGAATCGGTCGATCGGAATGGATTACCAAACAGTGACGGCAGTTGAAATTCAATTAGGAAGTCAAGTTACCCAGCGTCGAAAAGATGGACGTTATTACCCGGAAAAAGTTGACACTGAAACCAATCTTATCAATAATAAAAATCCCACTTTCGAGAAAACAAAAGCAGGATCAATAGTAGAATATAAGTTTAAACGGAAGATGTTTGTGGAGCCGCATTTGGATTGAACTCGGCTTGAACTTTTTCCAATAGACCTGGAATCGTGACGGTATCGTATGCAGTTGCCGCAAGAATTTTGGCACCCAAAATCATTGCTTGATAAGCAGGTTCTTGTTGTGCCAGATCCCGGAATCCAATACTGTGCAGCTCATGACGTTCATGAATAACTTGAATATACGGATGAATAGCGGGGCAACGCGTAGATACATTTCCGACATCCGCTGAACCGCCGTTTACCGGTTCCTCAATACTTTCTGCCGGAATTCCATATTCAATAAGATTTTGCGTGAACGTCTCGGACAATGTCTCATTCGTAATCAATTCGTCATACGAATATTCATAGTTCGAGATTTTGAGTTCGCAACCGGTCTGCAAAGCAGCACCTTCCGCGATCCGTCGAACTTTTTCGACCAATTCGTTGGTATACGCGCGATCGGCAGAACGGATATAAAATTGCGCTGAAGCATAGTCGGGAATAATATTCGCCGCTACGCCGCCATGATTAATAATGCCGTGAATACGTGCATCGGAGCGAGTTTGCTGCCGCAGTGCATTGATTGCATTAAATAATAGAAGAACCGAATCCAGCGCATTGATGCCTGATTCCGGGCTAGCTGCGGCATGTGAAGATTTCCCGTGAAATTCATATTGAATCGCATCCATTGCAAGAGCGCTACCGGATTTTTGGTACGAATAATACGGATGTGCCATCAGAGCGAAGTCGCAATCATCGAAAAGACCTGCGTCAGCCATCGTGACTTTTGCGCCTCTCGTTTCTTCGGCAGGCGTACCGTATACCCGTAGCGTGCCTCCATGCTCACTCACGAAGTTTTTTAAGCCAATAGCCGCGCCTAGACTCATCGTGCAAATCAAGTGATGGCCGCAAGCATGACCGATCTCCGGCAGCGCATCATATTCGCAAAGTAACGCAATTGTAGGGCCCGGTTTCGAAGAAGTAAAAGTCCCTATAAACGCAGTCTCGATATTCAGCACGGGTGCTTGGACTTCAAATCCATGATTAACCAATGATTGTTTGAGTCTCGCGGACGCTTTGTATTCTTCATTGCCAAGCTCCGGGTTCTCTGCGATATATACAGCGATTTCCGTAAGCTCAGCCGCATGATTGTCGATCGTATTGAATAACGTTTGTTTCGTATTCATGAATAAACGCTCCTTATTTCGGTGTACTTGAAGTCAAAGCTTATCATGCAAACGAAACGTTTTCAATGATGACGCGGCTTTGTAAGCATTAAGGCAACTTAAAATAACTTTAAAAAAGTACGCGACATTTATCGTATATTGTTGTATAAATATGAATGACGTTCTATAATGAGGGCTTGTTATTTTACTTACAGAGTGGAGAGAGAGCATGTTAAAAGTTAAACGGTTAATTCCTATGCTGATGGCGCTGCTTATATTAATGCTGGCATTGTATCCGGGTCACGGACAAGCTAGCACACAAAGCGCATCAGGCACAAGTGAAGAAAAAACGATTAAAGTCGGGTTAAGCCCGGACTTTGCGCCGTATGAATTCTTAATGACGGTAGACGGAAAAAGTAAAGTTGTCGGATCAGATGTAATGATTGCCGAAGAGATTGCCAAAGACATGGGCGTAACCCTTGTCATTGAGCAAATGTCATTCGACAGTCTGATTCCAGCGCTGCAAAGCGGTCGGATCGATATGATCATCTCGGGGATGACCCCAACCGACGAAAGACGCCAAAACGTTGATTTCTCGGATTTGTATTACACGTCGCGCCAAGTCATTTTGACTCGCGCAGCGGATGTCGATAAATACAAAACGATGGATGCTTTGGATGGGGAACAGATCGGCGTACAGACCGGTTCGATTCAAGAAGAAATTGCGAACGGTATTCCGAATGCTCAAGTTACAGCGGTTAAAACAATCTCGGACGTTGTAAGCTTACTTACATCGGATCGTGTCAATGCGGCAGTGTTCGAAGGGCCAGTTGCCGAATCTCAAGTGAAAAACCGTCCAGGTCTTGCGATTGCCGAAGCCGTTCCTGAAGACAGCGATACACCGATGGCGATTGCAGTCCAAAAAGGCAATACTGAACTGGTTAACGAAATTAATGTGACGCTTGAGCGTCTGCGCGCGACAGATGCAGTCGATGGATTCATTCAACAAGCGAACGAATTGAGCTCGGGCGATACGGCTCCAAGCAATATCTTCTCGTTCTTCTGGAAGTATCGCGGATTTTATGCCGATGGCGTACAGTACACACTGCTGTTATCCGCTTTGGGCGTATTGTTCGGTTTCATTATCGGTCTAATCGTTGCGATTGCCCGCTTGTCTGGCGTAAAGATTCTAAAATGGATTGCTGTTGCTTATATCGAAGTGCTTCGCGGTACGCCGATGTTGGTGCAATTGTTAATTATCCACTTCGGTCTTGCCAGCGCATTCGATATTAAATTTACAGTCCTACAATCCGGTATTCTTACCTTGTCGCTGAACAGTTCGGCTTACTTGGCGGAAATTTTCCGTGCAGGTATCCAAAATGTCGATAAAGGTCAGATGGAAGCCGCTCGTTCTTTGGGGATGCCTAGAGGCATGGCGCTTCGCACGATCATTATTCCACAGGCGATCAAAGGCGTGCTGCCCGCGATCGGTAACGAATTCGTCGTTATTATCAAAGAATCTTCGATCGTATCGTTTATCGGGGTAGCAGATCTGATGTTCCAAGCCAATGCGGTGCGTACACTGACCTATTCCGGTCTGTATCCGCTTGTGATCGCAGCAGGGATCTACCTGGTCATGACGCTGATCTTGTCTCAATTATTGAATCTACTTGAACGGAGGTTGAGTGCCGGTGATAACCGTTAATAATTTGCAAAAGTCGTTCGGCAAAAACGAAGTGTTGCGCGGAATCGATACGGAAATTCAAAAAGGCGAAGTCGTTGTTGTTATCGGGCCCAGCGGTTCGGGTAAAAGTACGTTTCTTCGTTGCATGAACCGTCTGGAAGAAGTAACAGGCGGCGAGATTTTGTTCGAAGGCAAATCAATCACAGACAAAAAACACAATATCGACAAAACGCGCGAAAAGATGGGCATGGTGTTCCAGCAGTTCAACTTGTTCCCGCACAAAACGGTATTGGAAAATATCACACTGGCTCCAACCAAGCTGCAAAATGTATCGACGAAAGATGCGAATGTACATGCGGAGTCTTTACTCCAATCTGTCGGCCTTGCTGATAAAAAGAATGCGTATCCCGCACAGTTATCCGGTGGACAAAAGCAGCGTATCGCGATTGTTCGCGCACTTGCGATGCGTCCGCACGTCATGTTGTTCGACGAACCGACATCGGCACTCGATCCAGAGATGGTCGGTGAAGTATTGGACGTTATGAAAAAGCTTGCGGAAGATGGCATGACGATGGTCATCGTGACGCATGAAATGGGCTTCGCACGCGAAGTGGGCGATCGGATCATCTTTATGGACGGCGGCGTGATCGTCGAAGAAGGAACCCCTGAAGAAGTATTCGGGGCGCCAAAACATGAGCGTACAAGAGACTTCTTGAGCAAAGTTTTATAAAATGCACATCAACAAAAGCTGTTTCCTTTTAAGTAAAGGAACAGCTTTTTTTCTATGAGATGACTGGTTATATTTCTCAAATTAGATGTAATCAATTAAAATAATAGAGAAGCACAATTTAAAATCGAACGCATCAAGGAGGAACTTATGGAGATTTTTCTGTGGACAGGTCTGATTTTTTTATTGATTTCTGGAATCCTTACAGGTGTTTTTAATTCAGGTAGCGAACAACGAAGTAATTTTCATACAGAAGATCAAGAATCGAGATTTAGGAGAAGAGCATTTGGATTCAAAACTTTTTTGGTCGGGATCATTTGCTTGGGCATATTCGCACTTTTTTATTTTTTAAAATAATTATCGTACATTATGAAACCGATTGTGACGTAATTCGTAATAGGTAGGGTAATGGTTCAAATGAATAGAGAAAAGTTAACTTCAAGGAGGAAAAAAAGATGTCCGTATTTAAAAGATTGCGTGACCTGACTTTGTCCAATGTATATGCCATGATCGAGAAAGCCGAAGATCCGGTTAAATTGACAGATCAATATATCCGAGATATGCAAGAAGACCTTGCCGATGCAGAAAAAGCGGTAGCGGCTCAAATCGCAATCGAGAAAAAGTTCAAGCAATTGTATGAAGAACAACAAGAGCTGGTAAATCGTCGTACAGAGCAAGCGCATATGGCGGCAAAAGCTCAAAACGTAGATCTGGCTCGCCGTGCTCTGGAAGAAAAAAATGCAGCTGAACAGAAAATGAACGAATACAAAAACAGCTTCGATCAAAACAAAGCGGCTGCGGACAACCTGCGTGGCAAGCTGGAAGAAATGCGTAAGCAATTGACTGAAATGAAAAACAAACGCGATACGTTGGTGGCGCGTTACAGTGCGGCAAAAGCACAAAACGAAATCAACAAAACGATGTCTGGATTCAACTCGGACAGCGCATCTTCCGGTATGAAACGTATGGAAGAAAAAATGTTGAATATGGAAGCTCAAGCCGAAGCGAGCAACGAAATGTCTTCCAAAGGCAAATCGCTCGACGACGAATTTGCGGAATTGGGCAAAAACAGCGCAGTCGACAGCGAACTCGAAGCACTGATGAAGCAGTACGAGAAAAACGAGTAAGCTTCAAAAAAAGAATACAGGCTAAGCGCCGCTAAAAAAGCGAACAAAGCCAAGCGAAGGGGAACGCGTGTACGCGGCGGGTTTCCTTCGCTTTTTCATGGTTTTACATAGCCGGCGCGCAAGGAGGACGGAAAGTGGAATTTTCGGATTTGGCAAGACTTGTCGTATGGACGCTTTCCGGAGCGATCCTGCTGACTTTATTAATGATTATCGATTCATTTTTCACGAAGTATAAAGACTTTCAAGAAATCAGACGGGGCAATCTTGCGGTCACGGTTCGTCTAGTGATGAAGATTTTTGCTCAAGCTTTGATCTTGAAATATGTACTCGAAGGATCGTCAAGTATCGTGGATGCTTGGATCATTTCGTTTATTTCCTTTATCGTATTGCTAGCGCTAGAAAGTGCCGTAGAGTTCATTTTGCGGAAGTGGGGCAATCTGAACTTGGACGAAGGCACAGAGCGCGGTAACGTCGCGCACGGGCTGTTTGCGGGGACGCTGCATGTCATCGGTGCGATGGTGATTACGGCGGCGTTATCGATCTAGTTACGTTGGCGCTTCGCTTAGGCGTGGGAGACGCTAAGGCAGAAATTCGTTCAAGTCGCTGTTTCGCCCAGAAAGCTTACAGCTTTCCGGGCTCAAAGGCGACTTTCGCTGAATTTCTGCCTTCGCTGCGCTGGGCGGTGTTTATCGATAACGGCGTAGTGAGTGTGGGAAAAGAGAAAAGCATTAAAAAAGAAGCGGAACTTCCGCTTCTTTTTTTGTATCAAGATTCGTCATTTCGGCGTTCGATCGCTTCGGACATCGTTTTGTCGGTGAGGTGGGCATAGATTTCGGTGGTTTCGGTGGAAGCATGTCCGAGTTGTTCTTTGGTTTTGTAGATATCGTTTTGCAAATAGTAATCGGTGGCGAAAGAATGACGGAGTTTGTGAACGGTTAGATAAGGTTTGCCGAAATATTTGGCGTATTTGATAATCATCGCTTGAACAGCGCGCTTCGTCATTCGTTTGCCTTCTTTTTGACCGTTCGGAATCGCAAGGAACAATGCTTTTTCGCGCTTGGGAGCGGCGTAATCCGTATCTCGCAAATCTAGATAACGTTCCAGGTTGAAGCGAGCTTGATCGCGGAAATAGACCGGCGTTTTGAACGTCTCGTCGTTATTGCCTTTACGCATGACATAGATCAGCTTATGATTCATATCCAGGTCGGCGATATTGAGATTGATGACTTCAGAGACGCGCAGACCTGCATTCAAAATCAGACTCGCGATCGAAGCATCGCGTTCTTTATTTTTCGCATGGGCATATAGGGCTTGCTTATTAGTGGCAACATCGAGCGCATAGCCTTCGCGAATATAATCAATAAAATCGGTCAGTTCGGATTCTTCTAAAATTTTTCCTTTTAGCTTGGCTGCGGTATCTTTTGGTTTATGTGTACGCTTGATTTCGATTTTTGCCATGACATTACGTTTTAATAACGGATAAAAGTTCTCGTCTTCCGCAATTTGACTAAGATAATGGAACATAGAGCGCAGCGCCGAAAGTTTGCGGGTGACGGTTGTCCGTGAATTGGTTCCTTCGGTTCGCGTCGTCAAGTGCAGTCGATAGCCAGTTACTTGTTCCATGCGTAGGGATTCTAATTCTTCTAGCGTTACTTCTTTTAAGCTGGGAGCGGAAGAGAGACCTTCGACGCGTAGCCAGTTAAAAAACGATTCATAATCCCGTACGTATTCGAGCAACGTCGAAGGGGACAAATCCGGTAGTTTATAATCGATAAATTGCTGAACATACCACGGCATTTCGGGCAATTTTTCATTAAGTTTGGCGCGGTCGATCGTTTTTTGAATACTCATAATCGATATCCTCTTTTCAAAAAATTACGGCTTGATCTACATCGGATCTTCTTTACCCAGTGTACCATAATCCAAAAATTTGCCGAGGTAGAAGGTTGTCGGTTACGATAGAAAATGAAAATACGAAGCAACCAGACAAAGGAGCCGAAAGCAATGGAGCCAAATGTAAAGTTGGAGCTTGTGCCGCAACAAAGCCGAACGGTGATCGAAAATCTGCTTCAGTTTTACTTATATGATTTTACAGCGTATTTAGATATTCCAGCCGATGAAAATGGGCGGTTTCCAAATTATCCGGATCTGGATGAATATTGGACAAAAAGCGATCGGAAGTTTCCTTTTTTGATTCGTGTGAATGGTGAACCGGGAGGTCTGGCGTTAGTTGAAAAAACCAACGATTCCGACAAAAAGCCTTCGTATTATATGGTCGAGTTTTTTGTATTGCGTAAGTTTCGTCGTCTGGGCGTAGGCGGTATAGCGGCAGTATTATTATTCGATAAATTCCGTGGACGCTGGAAAGTCACTCAGCTCAAAAATAACGAAACCGCGCAGCTTTTTTGGCGAAATACGATCGGTATTTATACGAACGGCGCCTACAGAGAACGTCATCATCCGTTTAACGGGCATCCGAGTCAATATTTCGACAACGGAGAATTGCCCGGCGAAGATTTTTAAAAAAGTATTCGCGAATACGCTTTCTTTTTAGAGGTGAAGGGTAAAAGACAGTGGGCATCAAGATGCAGTCACTTTGAACAGGAGGATGGATCATGGAAAAAAGAACCTACGGCAACACCGGAATGGATGTTAGCGTGCTTGGATTTGGAGCGTCGGAGATCGGAAGCGGTGTCTCGCAAAACGATGTAGACAAGCTACTGGGTAGCGCAATTGACGAAGGTCTGAATATTATTGATACCGCCGAATGTTACGGAGACAGCGAAGAACTCATTGGACGCGCGATCTCGCATCGACGAGACGACTTTTACTTATTTACGAAATGCGGTCATGCTTCGCGTATTGACGGTGCCGATTGGGACCCGGTTACGCTGGCGGCAACCATTGATCGCAGTCTGAAAAGACTTCAAGTGGATCATGTGGATATGATTCATCTGCATAGCTGCTCCGAAGAAGTGCTGCGAAAAGGCGAAGTGATCGAAGTGCTTCAACGTGCCAAACAAGACGGAAAGACTCGTTTTATCGGTTATAGCGGAGATACGACAGATGCACTGTACGCGGTACAAACAGGGGTGTTTGATAGTCTGGAGACATCGCTCAACGTAGCCGACCAAGAAGTCATTGATCTGACCTTGCCTGAAGCAATCAAACGCAATATGGGCGTGACGGTAAAACGTCCGATTGCGAATGCGGCATGGTTATTCGACAATGTCGATCCAGACGATTATGCGTATGTCTATTGGAAACGTCTGCGTGAACTGCAATACGGATTCCAATCCGAAGAAGATTCGGTAGCGACGGCGCTGCGCTTTACGTTATCGACGCCGGGCGTGCACACGGCTATCGTCGGGACGACAAAGCCGGATCGTTGGCATCAAAACGCAAAGTTGTTAGAAGCCGGAGCACTCGATCAAGCTAGATACGATGAAATTCGTAGACGTTGGCACGAAATCGCGCCAGCGGATTGGACAGGGCGTACGTAAGCTTCATTTGAGTACGAACCAAAAAAAGCCTTTCAATCGCGAACTGCGAACGAAAGGCTTTTTTGATGTGTATCTTTTTTGAAAAATTACAGATAAAGCTGAGAACGCATTTTGAACCAGTCGAATACATGAGTTGCCAATACTTTCAGCACTGCGTAACCAGGGACAGCCAGCAAAATTCCGACCACACCGAACAAATTACCCGATGTCAAAATGACAAAGATGATTGTGATCGGATGGATACGTAGCGATTTACCCATAATTTGCGGCGAAATGAACTTGCCTTCCACTAACTGCACAACGGTCCAGACAATGACCATTTTGAGCAGCATGATCGGCGATGTAACTGCGGCTACGATGATTGCAGGCGTGATCGCGATGGCAGGCCCCAGATAAGGAACAATTGCCGTACACGCGGCTACAATCGCCAGAACAAGAGAATATTCCAAGCCGATAATCCGGTAGCCGATATAGAGAAGTACACCGATACATAAGCTGACGATAATCTGACCGCGAATATACGAACTGATTTGGTGGTTCGCTTCTTTCAGCACAGTGAGTGTCCCTGGACGAAGTTTCGTTGGGATGAAGCTCAAAATATAATTCGGAAGCTTACGGCCGTCTTTGAGCAGGTAGAACAAGATGAAAGGCAACGTGACGATCGCCAGCACCAGTTCTTTGACGATGCCAAGCAATCCGCCGATTCCTGTCCACGTATGATTCAGAATCGTTGTCGCTCGTTCCGAAATCGTACTCACGATTTCTTGCGTGTTGAGATTAGTTGCGGCTTGGAATTGCGCGACCAAGTCGCTACCGATCAACTTTTCAAACTCAGTTTGGATCGTCTGGCTGTAAGCCGGGAAGTTTTCGAAAAATCCGAGTAACTGTTCACGGATAATCGGAACGATCAACGTAATGATGCCGACCAGTAGACCGATAATCAGCAGATACAGAACTAAAATGGTATAGACCCGTTTAACCTTCTTTTTTTCCATAAAATCGACGATTGGATTGAGTAAATAATAGACAACTCCTGTCAGGATAATCGGGAGGACGACGGTTTTGAGCAGCACCCAAAGCGGATTGAAAATAAACGACACTTTGGAAAAGATCAAAATGTTGACGCCGACCAATAAAGCTACCAATAAAAACAGTACAAACTTGTTGTTCAAAAATAACCTTCGAAATCGTCCTGACCATGACCGGGCTTCGTTCATTCTTCATTTCTCCATTCTTGGATTGATCTGAGGTTTCGTTTTTCTTTTTATACTCAAGCATACAAAATGCGTGAATCCTATACAAGTTAGCTTATCCCTTGGTGTGAAATAGAAATCGAAGATTCGTTATGGCTTTCAGCATCTTTTAAAGATAGACCTTGTACTTGAAGCAATATCATGAGTTGCTCGACCATTTCCGTTGGTGAATAGGGCATGCCTTCTGTGAGCCACCACTCAAACATCCCGACGATCGCTGTTGTGAGAAACTGAACCGCAATGACTTTATCCATCCGCTTATTATCAACAAAACGATCAACCTGTTGTTCCACGCTTGTTTTGAGCAGAGCAGACAAACGGGAACGAAAAGCCGGATTACCTTCGCTTCGAACCAATAACATATAAAGATCGGAGCTTTGCTGTAAATATTCAAAAGTACGAAGTAATGCAGCTTCAGGATTTTCTTGCGATTGTTCGATCCGGCAGCTTTCATTTAATTCCTGCAAATACTTCTCGATACTTTGATCCAGTAAATCGAATTTGTCTTGAAAATGTAAGTATAGCGTACCTCGGTTCACGTCCGCGCGATCTGCGATTTCTTGAATCGTAATTTTTTCGAATCCTTTTTCGCGAAGTAAAGTCAAAAACGTATGAAATAGTTTCTCTCTCGTTTTACGTACACGTCGATCCAACGGTTTCACTCCTTTTTACTAAACAGATTGTTTTCATGTGTTGAGTACTCAACAAAAAGTCGAATATCGGCGATTGCTGATGATAAACTTACTTGCTACTTTTATATTAATCAACAGATGTTCATTAATCAACGTTTGCTAACTTTGAACATCTGGATATAAAAGGAGAGACTTATGCGGATTTTGATTTTGGGAGCGGGAGTATTGGGCAGCGTGCTTGGACAATTATTGATTAAAGGGAGACATGACGTTACTTTTCTTGCCCGTGGAAAAAGAGCAGAGCAGCTTCGGCGGGACGGACTGGTCATTAAGCATCATCTTCAAAATAAAACGACGGTTGATTGGCCAAAAGTCATTGAGACTCTCGCAGCTGACGATAGGTACGATCTGATCTTTACTGTAATGAAATATTCCGATATCCGATCGATCTTGCCGATATTGGCTCAAAACAATAGTCAGCATATCATGATGATTGGTAACAATCCGAGTATCGAAGACACGGAGCAGCAATTGCAAAAAATGAGTACCGATATAAAACAGGTTGCTTTCGGATTTCTAGTCGGAGCGGGTGTACGTAAAGAAGATGGCAAAGTTGTATCGCTTCGAGTAGGGAAGATGAAACTGATCGCGGGAGGTCAGAAAGGAAAAGTACCAATCTTGCCTTTATTGCAAAACATTTTCGAAGCTGCTCCTTGCAAGTTAACTCTTCATACCGATATCGATGGATGGCTCAAAAATCATATCATTCCGATTCTTCCGCTTAGCGCAGCATGGCAAGCCCATGATGGAGACTTTAAAGCCGTTGCGAAAGACAAAGCGCTGCTCAAGCAAGTGGTAGAGGCAATGATCGAGGGATTCGACCGATTAGAACATGCCGGTTATCCGTTGGTGCCTATAGAGCAAGCACGGAAGCTGCGAAAATACAGAAAAATATTGCCGATTTTATTAGGGATCTATCATCGGCTGCCGATTGCCAAGTTAGTTGACAGTTCTACCACCGAAGCCCGGGCACTAGAGGAGGCATTTCGCAAGCTGACAGAGTCGTCCAATCAAGCAACGCCCAACTGGGATAACTTATTCAAAAATAATTTCATCATATGAAAAATTCACAATAATAAAACCAAAAATCAAAACCACGAAAAAATAAAAAGAAAACGCAACCTAGCGATCTATATTGACGAATATGTAGAAAACATCGATAATCGAAATTTAATATGTTCTTCGACTTATCGAAAATAGAAAGGAACCTACATATTCATGGCTACTTCAATTTCTACGAAAACACCGATTGGCAAAGCGCAACGACTAAAGTTCATTTTGATTCTGGGTTCTTTATCGGCTTTTGGCCCTTTATCGATTGATATGTACTTGCCGGCGTTACCGACACTTGCGCAAAATTTGAATACAACACAACCGTTGGCGCAACTTAGCCTGATGGCTTGTTTACTCGGATTGGCACTCGGACAATTGATCGCAGGCCCTCTCAGTGATATTCGAGGCAGACGTATGCCTTTGATCGTAGCGCTTGTGTTGTACACGATCGCTTCACTCGCTTGTGCTTTGGCATCGTCGATTTGGGTATTGATTGCCCTTCGATTGGTTCAAGGTGCAGCAGGAGCGGCGGGGATTGTCATTTCCCGAGCCACGGTACGCGATCTATATGCCGGCAAAGAATTAACCCAATTTTTCACAATGCTCATGCTAGTAAACGGTTTGGCTCCGATCCTTGCGCCGATCTTCGGCGGGTTCATTTTGAATTTCGTCGATTGGCGCGGTGTGTTTTGGGTATTATGCGTGATCGGAGGAATGATGTTGCTTGCGGTCATGTTCGCTTTGCCCGAGACCTTAGAGCGTGAACGTCGTTCTTCTGGAGGTCTAGGTGATACGTTACGTACATTCGGAAAACTGCTGCGTAACCGTGCGTTTATCGGATATGCGTTATGCCAAGCTTTTGTTATGGCAGCGATGTTTGCGTATATTTCCGGTTCGCCTTTTGTTATTCAAGATTTGTTTGGCGTATCACCTCAGGGCTATAGTTGGTTCTTTGCTATTAATGGGCTTGGTATTGTGTTGTTTTCTCAAATTACCGGTAGATTGGTCTATCGAGTTGGAGAAAGCAGGCTCCTTGTGACCGGGTTATTGATCGCTGTAATCTCCGGTATATCGTTAATGGTACTGACTTGGATCGGAGGCGGGCTATGGAGTCTTGCACCGTTCTTATTTTTGATCGTAGCAAGTGTCGGGATGCTATCCTCCACGACGACTTCGCTTGCGATGCAAAGTCAAGAACCTCGCACGGCAGGTAGTGCTTCAGCTTTGATTGGTTTGATGCCCTTGTTGTTCGGAGCAGGCGCGACGCCACTTGTAGGGCTTGGAAGCGGCACAACTGCATTTCCAATGGGGCTAGTGATTGGAATCGCAGAACTACTGGCTTTGATCTCGTATCTGATCTTTGTTTTGCCGGCTTCACGTTCAAAATCATTCTCTTAAAAGTTAAGCAAACAAGCTGTTCTCATTCTTTGTGAGAATGGCTTGTTTTGTGTGAACCAGTTATTGTATGATGGTGTTCGCGAATCTATGTTCTTTTGAACAATTATTTTCTATACGTAAGGGGACGACAAATTAGTGAATCCGAAAACTCTTCATTATACAATGCCTGCCGAATGGGCGCCGCATGAACGGACGATGTTGTCTTGGCCGGTACAATCTTCAATGGTGTATCCAGGGAACTTCGAAGAAGTCTGCGTAGGGTATACCGAACTCGTCAAAGCGATTGCTGAATTCGAGCCGGTGACGTTAGTCGTGAATCCGGAAGACGTGGAGCGTCTGCATCCGGTTTTTGCCGGTCATTCGGTCGAACTACTGACAATTCCTCATAACGATGCTTGGTTACGCGATAACGGGCCTACGATTCTTTTGAATGAAAAAGGCGAACGCGCCGGTGTCAATTGGGGCTTCAATGCTTGGGGCGGCAAATATACGCCTTGGGATCTTGATGATGCAGTGGCACCGGCCGTGCTGGAACACTTAGGGCTTCGTCAATTCGCTGCGCCTTTGGTACTTGAAGGCGGTTCGATTCATGTAGACGGCGAAGGCACATTGCTGACGACCGAAGAATGTCTGCTGAACGAGAATCGCAATCCAGACTTGAGCCGTGCCGAAATCGAAGAACATGTCAAAAACTTCACGAATATTGAAAAAATCATCTGGCTGAATCGCGGGCTTGCAGGCGACGAAACCGATGGCCATGTCGATAACGCAGCATGCTTTGCGGCACCGGGTAAAGTCATTATTCAAGTATGCGAAGATCCTTTAGATGAAAACTATGCGATTACGCAAGAAAACTTGCGGATTCTCGAAGAAGCAACCGATGCAAAAGGACGCAAGCTTGAAATCATTAAAATCCAACAACCTCCTTATGCCGAATACGAAGGAAGCCGTCTGACTTTGAGTTACCTGAACTTTTATTTTGTGAACGGTGGCATTATTCTGCCGGTATTCGGCGGAGCAGCAGCCGAAACGGATCAACTTGCTGAAGAAGTCTTGCAACGTACATTCCCTGAACTGCGTATTCGTACGGTAGACGGAATGGCTGTTATTCGCGAAGGCGGCAATGTTCACTGCACCACGCAACAAATTCCAGCAGGAATTTAATCGATAGATCGGATCATCTACAATCGAGAGGAGCATCTTTCATTATGAGAAAAGTAAAAGTAGCGGCAACGCAAATGAGCTGTACGTGGGATATCGAAGATAATATCCGTAAAGCCGAAGCGCTGGTACGTAAAGCAGCAGCCGAAGGCGCGCAAGTGATTTTGTTGCAAGAACTTTTTGAGACGCCTTACTTCTGCCAGAAAGAAAAAGCAGAGTATTACCAATACGCAACAGAGCTTGAAAGCAACAAAGCAATCAACCATTTCAAGCAAATTGCAAAAGAATTACAAGTCGTACTGCCGATCAGTTTTTATGAAAAGAAAAACTATGCCCGGTACAATACGCTTGCCATGATCGACGCAGACGGAGAAATCCTCGGCACGTATCGCAAAAGCCATATTCCGGATGGTCCCGGTTATGAAGAAAAGTTCTACTTCAACCCAGGCGACACCGGATTCAAAGTATGGAATACCCGTTACGGCAAAGTTGGCGTCGGCATCTGCTGGGATCAATGGTACCCGGAAGCCGCACGTGCTATGGCGCTAATGGGCGCAGAAATCTTGCTGTACCCGACAGCGATCGGTTCAGAGCCGCAAGATAGCTCTATCGATTCCAAAGACCACTGGCAAGCGTGCATGATCGGTCATGCCGGTTCCAACCTGATTCCGGTTATCGCTTCGAACCGAATTGGACCGGAAAGCGATGAAGATTCATCGATCAACTTCTACGGTTCTTCCTTTATCGCAGGGCCTCGCGGCAACAAGGTTGCTGAAGCAAGTCGCGATCAAGAAGAAATCTTGACTGCTGAATTCGATCTGGATCAATTGGAAATCGACCGGATTGAATGGGGCGTATTCCGTGATCGTAGACCGGAACTATATGGCGTGCTTGCTACTTACGACGGCGAACGCAAAATGGGCAACTAAACGATTAAGTTGAATACGAAAAGCCGACTGCGCTAGACAGTCGGCTTTTTTATGTTAATCGCCCGATCCTTCAGGTAACTCTGGCATGTACAAAGTAAACGAACTGCCTTTTCCTTCAATACTCTCAAGAGTCATACATCCACCGAGTAGTTTAGCAAATTGCCGACAGATTGATAGACCCAGACCTGTGCCTCCGTACATACGCTCCGTACTTCCGTCAGCTTGCCGGAACGCTTCGAAAATCAACTCGCGTTTGTCTTCGGCAATCCCGATTCCAGTATCTTCAACCGTAATCGCGATACAAGACCGCTCAATTTTGCTTATCGGCATTTGGCAAGGAATATCAGATACTTGCACGCTGCGAAGAATACAAGACACTTTTCCTGTAGCCGTGAATTTAAAAGCATTGGATAGTAAATTTTTCACGATCTGTTGCAGCCTTTTGCCATCGGTATAAAAGAAATCCGGAATATCATCACTAAGCTTAATATCGAATTCGATATTTTTTTGCTTGGCAAGCGTATCGAATCCGTAATGAATGAGTTCAGGGAAATCACGCAAAGGGAAAGCTTCCCGATTGATATCGAGCATTCCGGCTTCGACTTTCGAAAGATCGAGCACATCGTTCACGATATTCAGCAGATCTTCGCCAGAGCGATGGATAATGTCTGCGTATTCTTTGCTTTCTCCAGATTCTTCTTCCATATTCTCGGCAATCAGCTGCGATAGAATCAAAATACTGTTGAGCGGAGTTCGAAGTTCATGCGACATATTCGCCAAAAACTCCGACTTATATTGGGATGAACGACGTAGTTCTTCAGCCAATAATTGCGATTCACGCAGCAGTCGTTCAACCTCACTACGTCCCGATACACTTTGCAGGGCAATGCCAAGCGTTGAACGAAGTTGTTCGATCAGTTGACGATGAAGAGGAGAGAAGACCTGAAGAGAAGAAAGTTCAAGTACAGCTTCTACACGTTCGTCAGCTTCAATCGGAATGATCCATAATTGCCTCGGGTGGAAAGTTCCGCTACCAACCTGCAAATCCTCCTGATTGCCTTCAGGAAAATCGAGTAGAATTTCACGCGCGTCGATAGCGGCTTGACCGATTAGACCTTCTCCGGGTAAAAAGCGTTTTCGTTTACTAGGGGAAGACGTATCGGCGTAAGAGGCTACCGTTACAAATCTAATTTGATCGTTCTTTTTTTCGCGAATATAAAAATGACCCGAACAAGCTTGCACAGAAGGCGCGACGATCGACAAAAAGTTCTGAGCCAACTCATCTTGACTCGTCATTTGCGGATAGAGCACGACAAGCTGATTTAGCTTGGTCTGTAACCAATTGTTGTCTTCGATATGTCGGTTGAACGCTTTGCTTTGGCGATTATGTTCTTCCAGCGCATCCAGCATATGATTGTAACCATTCGCGATATGCCCGATTTCATCGTCGGTATCAACCGTCACGCGAGACATCTTTTCGATCGCTCCGGGATCAAAGGTATCCATCCGGTCTGCAATTTTTCTCAAACTCCGACTCGTTCCACGAATCACCCACATCGCAGTTAAGACACCAATAAGAATAATAGCCAAAGCCGAAATTCCACTGACGATCAAAATATGTTCAAAACGTTCGTCGGCTTCTTTTTGCGCCATTTGCATTCGGTTTTCTTGCATCGTCGTATACTCCCCTAAATTACGGAGCAGGTTGGTACGGATGCTTTGAGCTTCTTCGATAAATAAAGTAGCGGCGGCTTCTGTATTGCCTTGATCCAAAGCTTGATCGATTTGTTCGAATACCGACATATAACGATCTAATCCTTGCTGAATCGATCCCAACATCGGTAGATTGCCGTCTTTGCCGATATGCAGTTGGAGATAAGAGAGATGATTATAAGCAGATTGAATGCGTCTTTCGATTTCCGAGAGATGAGAAGAAATTTGCTGAGGATCATTTTCATTAATCAAGTAACCCACTTCGCTGTCCAAATACGAAAAGCTTGTGCGAAAAGCTGTAGAGCGACTGACTTTATCATAACGTTCATCCATGATTTCCGATAAGTTTTGTTTGACTCCGTCTAGCATGGCAGCCAATACAAGAAGAAGGATCATCAGAGCAAAAAGAATGACGCCAAAGCCAAGAAGTTGCTTTTTTCGATAACTCATCATAGGTCTTCCCGCTTTCCGGTCCGACCTTTTTGCGATCGGTTTTCTCCTAAATTGACTTCCTACAGGTTGTTTACCTTAAAGCTGGAAACTTGAAGCAAGTAGGGTGGGAAGATATACAAGGTAAACCTTGTCTGTTATAATATTCACATAGAAAACAATAAATGTGCACGGTGAAAGGAGGTGAATCTTTTGCTCGATTTTCAGGACTTGTTGCCTTATTTATTTTCGATCAGTTTGCTGTTGATTTTACGATACTTTTATTTGATGTTTGTGTACGGGAGCCTGCGCTTTACCTGGATCGGATTCGGAAATTACGATAATCGCAATTATTTTTACCGGATGCCGATCACGTATAGCTGCGATGCACCTTCTAGGCTTAGTCGGATGATTCGAAGACGCGAAGCGCCCGATGACGATAATAGTGACTGCTTTTTCCTTTTCGATGACGTTGATTTGAACTCACGAGGAGGAAAAGAAAGATGGCTCAAGCCTATAATCAGTCCAAAAGATTCACTTCTAGCTCGGCAAAACGCAAGTTTCTGCTATTAACGGTATTAATCGGATTAGTGACATTACTCGCCGGTTGCGGCGTACAAAATAATGAAATTACAAGTACGACACCCGGATTTTTCAATCATTATGTCGTGTTCCCTATTTCTTATCTGATTCAGCATCTAGCAGGTTGGTTCGACGGAAGTTACGGAATCGGGATCATTTTGATTACATTGATCGTCCGTGTCGTATTGTTCCCATTCATGATGAGCCAAGCCCGTTCGCAACAACAGATGAAAATGAAGATGAGCGTCATGCAACCGGACTTGGATGCACTCAAAAAGAAATACGAGAATAAAAAAGAAGCTGCCGAGCAACAGAAGATGCAGCAAGAGATGCTAGCAATCTACAAAAAGCATAGCTTTAACCCGCTTAATATCGGTTGTCTGCCCATGTTGATTCAACTGCCGATTTTATCGGGACTATATACCGCGATTCGCTTTACTCCTGAACTATCCAGTCATTCATTCTGGTGGTTCAAGCTTGGTTCGCCGGACTGGATAATGGCAATCTTGGTAGCGGTGATCTATCTCGTCCAAGCAAAAGTGTCGCAATACAATATGACACCTGAGCAGCGCAAACAAATGGCGATCATGGGTTACATTTCACCGATTCTCATGTTGTTCTTCTCATTCAGCGCACCTGCGGCGATGCCGCTATACTGGATGGCGAGCGGTACGTTCTTGATTCTTCAGACCTTATTGTTCCGCAAAATGTACCCGTCCGATCCTGACTCTATTGCGGCTATGCAAGCCAAGCAATTACCTATCGATCAACCCGCAAAAGCTTAATATTTTCAAAAAGTATAATTAAAAGCCCGATTAGATCTTAAGAGATCTAATCGGGCTTTTTGTGATCATTACAAATCTTAGTCGTTCAAAACAGGGGAAGGGCTTAATTGAGCGCTGCGCATAAAGTTTTCGATAATTCGGTGCCCAATACGTCCTCCTGCCGTAAGCAGGGACTCAGGATGGAACTGTACCGCGTAGATCGGAAGTTCGCGGTGACGAACACCCATGACTACGCCATCTTCCGAACGTGCGGTTACTTCTAGATTCTCTGGCATTTTTTCCGCATACAGGGAATGGTACCGTCCGACTTTAAACGCTTCGTCGATCCCTTCGAATAACGGGCAATCCGAAGAAGTCGTGACATAAGCAGGCTTGCCGTGCTGTGGAGTATCCAAAATGCCTAAGCTTCCGCCGAAGTACTCGACAATTCCTTGTAACCCAAGGCAGACTCCGAATAACGGCAATTGACGATCCATTGCAAGGTCTAACACTTCGCGCATCCGGAAATCGTCTGGGCGTCCTGGCCCCGGCGATAATACGACGCCATCGAATACTTCTTGGCCTTGAAGCACTCGAAGTGCCGCAGGAGTACGCAGCACCAACACTTCGGCGCCGGTTTCTTTGAAATAACCCGCAAGTGTATGCACGAACGAATCTTCGTGATCGACGAACAACAATCTTTTTCCGGCACCCGGTTTATTGTTGATTGCTTGAGAACCAGCAGTAGAATCTACATTGCGATTACCGCGAACGGCTTTGACCAACGCAGCGCCTTTCGTCAATGTTTCTTCTTCTTCCTCGGCAGGAATCGAATCGTATAGCAATGTTGCACCAACTCGAATCTCGGCTACTCCTCCGCGAATCCGAATCGTACGAAGCGTAAGACCGGTGTTCAACCCACCGTCGAAGCTATAGAATCCGACTGCGCCTCCGTACCAGTCGCGCGGAGAATCTTCGTGATCTTCAATCCAGCGAATCGCCGCTTTTTTCGGAGCGCCGGTAACCGTAACTGCCCACATATGCGTCATGAACGCATCCAGCGCGTCGCAACCTTCGCGAAGTGTGCCTTCCACATGATCGACAGTATGGAACAGATGAGAGTAGGTCTCGATCTGACGATGCCCAATGACATTGACCGATCCGGGTTCACAGACACGGGATTTATCGTTTCGGTCGACATCCGTACACATGTTAAGTTCCGCTTCGTCTTTGCGCGAATTCAGCAATTTTCGGATTTGCTCGGCATCTTCGATCGGCGAAGCGCCGCGTTTGATCGTGCCGGAGATCGGGCAAGTTTCCATCCGCTTGTTTTCGACGCGTACATACATTTCCGGCGAAGAACCAACCAGATGCTCCGTACCCAAGTTCACGATAAATCCGTAAGGGCTTGGATTGATCTCGCTTAAGCGGCGGAACACCGCAGAAGGGGGTTCCGGGCAAGGTTCATACAACGTCTGTGTCGGCACCACTTCGAACAAATTCCCGACTTTGAACTGCTCAATCGCTGTATCGACCAGACTTGCATATCGTCCCGGCTGATACTTAGGCAATTCGATTTGAGTTGGAAGGGGAGTTGTCGAATTTGTTGTAGGCGGTGTTAAGCGATCTAATCCAGCGGTAGAGCGACCGTCCATAGCAAAATCGTAACTCAATTTGTACGCTTGACCTAACTGACGATCGACCATAATAATTTCATCCGGTAAATACAACACGACGTCGGGACGCTCCAGCGTACGTTCGTGCTTAAGCGGCATCGGCTCGAACTGGAATACGAGATCATAGCCAAAAGAGCCATACAGACCCAGCTGTGAGTCTTCCGGTGCTTCCAAAGCTTGCTTGATACTACGAATCAAAGTAAAGATCGAAGGGCGGCGTGTACGATCTTCTTCGGATAACATGTCTTCTTCTTCGGAATGAATAATAGAACCTTCGATCAAACGTTCATTTCGCGATAATTGGAATACCGGATCGGCAGTTAAATGATTGTATAAAAAATCGAGCAGCAGATCGCCGCGTTCATTCAATGCTTGAATTTCAAAAAGACCGCGCGACGAACGAAGCTCAATCGGCGGATTCAAAAAACCGACGTCCCATCTTGAATAACGACCCGGAAATTCATAGCCGCTCGTAAAAAGGGCGCCGCGATGGCGATCGATATGATTAAGAATCGGAGAAACTGCCTCTTCTGAATCGAGAGGGGTCAGTACCCGTGTGATTTCTAAATGGCTTTGAGTAAAATAGGTAGATTGCTGTGGGCTAAGTGTAGATTGAAATTTCATCTTTTCTCCTCCTTTAATTTAGACAAGGGTGGACAGAAAAGAGAAAGAAAGTGATAGGATATGCGATTTAAAAAAATGAGGACTCGGCTCCGCTCAACTTGTCTCTGCTCTTATCTCTGCTCAGGCTCTGCTAGGGAATGTTTCCGGTAAATCGGCTCGGTAGTGCTTGCGGACTCTTCCGCGGGCGCCCGGCTCTCCGGACTTATCGCAAATCATACCGGGTTAGACGGCTGTTTGTCAATCTTGAAGATAAAAAGGAAGCCCAAACTGCGGGCTTCCTTTATTGTCGTCGTTTTTAATTATGATTACCTAGCCATGCTGCAAATGCTGAAGGGTCTGTGCGAAAATTTCTTCGACATGCCGATCATCGAGCGAATAGAAGACGGTTTTACCGACTTTACGGCGTTTAACGATCCGTGTATTACGCAAATACCGAAGCTGATGTGAGACTGCGGATTGCGTCATATCCAGTACAATACACAGATCGTGAACACAGAGTTCTTTTTGCAATAACGTATAAATGATTCGAACCCGCGTCGGATCACCCAAAGCTTTGAACATTTCTGCCATATCGATAATCGTAGAATCATCTACAAAATTTTCTTTGATCCGTACAAGCGTATCGCGAGGAGCGGAACTATCCGCGTCGTCGTGACCACATTCGTCGATTACATCTTCATGCAACGTGTCTTGTTGTGTCACACGTATCACCTTCCCGTTTGCGTCATGCTTGTATTATAGCAAAAATCGTTGAGATTACGAATAGGCTTTCCCTCTATGAATCTTTGACTTTTGCATACGAGAAGAATATAATCAAAATAACAAATGAATACATGCTCATATGAGATGATATAGAAAAGTTAAGGAGGGATTCATGATGGGAACTGCCGCAGATAAAATTAAACGGGAATGGGTGCTCGAAGGATTAGATTGTGCCAACTGTGCGCTCAAAATCGAAAATCGGGTGCAGCAGCTTCAAGGCGTTTCTTCCTGTTCATTAAACTTCGTCAACAAAACGTTAACATTCGAGACAGATTCCATACATGAAAAAGAAGTATCCAACAAAGCCGCCGGCACGATCAAAAAACTCGAACCTCATGTGCATATCCAGTTAAAAGGAACCCGGCAAACGGTCAATGCTTCCGGTGAAGTCTTGCCAGCGCCGACATCCAACAAAAAGGATCATCATCACGAACATGACCATGGAGGTCACGATCATAGCGGTCATTCGCATGAACATGGGGGAAGCCAAAAAATATTGCTGATACGTCTTGGCGTAGGTGCGGCATTACTTGCCACAGCTTTGCTAACTCCGCTTCAAGGAGGTCTTGAGTTCGGGCTGTTCCTTTTGGCTTATCTGATCGTAGGCGGCGACGTCGCATGGCAAGCGGTCAAAAATATCTTCCGCGGCCAAGTATTCGATGAATACTTTTTGATGACGGTCGCGACGGTAGGGGCTTTCGCGATTGGTCAATATCCGGAAGGTGTTGCCGTTATGTTGTTCTACCAAGTGGGCGAATTTTTCCAAAGCTTGGCGGTCAACCGCTCGCGTAAATCGATTACATCTTTACTTGAAATTCGACCTGATTATGCCCACCTCAAAGTCGGCAACGAGCTACAGAAAGTCAGCCCGGAATCCGTGACGGTCGGCGCCCATATTCAAGTACGACCTGGTGAGAAAGTACCGCTCGACGGACGGATTATCGAAGGTTCTTCTCTCGTCGATACCTCAGCGCTCACCGGCGAATCCGTACCTCGAAACGTGAAAGTCGGCGACGAGGTATTAGGAGGATTTATCAATAAAAACGGGGTACTGACTGTAGAAGTCATGCGTATATTCGCAGAATCATCTGTCGCTAAAATTTTGGAGTTGGTCGAAAATGCAGCTAGCCGCAAAGCACCAACCGAAACATTCATCAACAAATTCGCTCGTGCGTATACGCCTATCGTGGTATTGACTGCACTCTTGCTCGCTGTGGTTCCACCGCTGATTATGCCTAGTGCGACCTTCTCGGATTGGATCTACCGCGCTCTGATCTTTCTCGTCATTTCTTGTCCTTGCGCATTGGTCGTCTCGATTCCACTTGGCTTTTTCGCAGGAATCGGTGCCGCATCCAAACAAGGCATTCTAGTCAAAGGCGGAAACTATCTCGAAGCGTTAAATGATGTCAAAGTCGTCGTATTCGATAAAACAGGCACTTTGACGCAAGGGAATTTTAAAGTGACCGAAGTCATTCCCGCAAACGGATTTGATCGCGAAAGCTTGCTTGAACTGGCGGCTTACGCCGAATCGCATTCCAACCATCCGATCGCCGATTCGATTATCGCGGCATGGGGCCAAAAGCTGGATCCCACTCGAATCGACGATTACGAAGAAATATCCGGGCACGGGATTCGAACCGTACTTAACCAATCCACCGTATTTGCAGGGAACGCTAAATTAATGAATCAACAAGGTATTGCTTTTGAAAAAGGTGAAGATACGGGTACCGTCGTGCATCTGTCTGTCGATCGGAGATACGCAGGTCGCATCGTAATTGCAGACGAAATCAAATCAGACGCAGCCGAAGCGATCACACGCTTAAAAGCGCTAGGTATTCGCAAAACCGTCATGTTAACGGGCGATTCACGCAGCGTCGGTGAAGCGGTAGGGATGAAGCTCAATATCGACGATATTCACGCCGAACTTCTTCCAGAAAACAAAGTCGAGCAGATCGAGAAGTTGGATCTTGCAAAAGGAAACAAAGAAAAAATCTTGTTTGTCGGTGACGGCATCAACGATACACCGGTACTGGCACGCGCCGATGTCGGCGTAGCGATGGGGGGACTCGGTTCCGATGCCGCAATCGAAGCCGCAGACGTCGTCATCATGACCGATGAACCTTCCAAAATCGCTACCGCGATCGGTATTGCCAAACGCACGCGCCGCATCGTATGGCAAAATATCATTTTCGCACTCGGCGTCAAAGCCGTGTTCCTGATCCTCGGCGTCTTCGGCATCGCGACCATGTGGGAAGCCGTATTCTCCGACGTCGGCGTCACCGTAATCGCCGTACTCAATGCTATGCGTATCTTGCGTACTCCTAACACACAACCAACATCGACAGCACTTGAAACTAAACCGATCCAAACGTAATTTGAGGATCGATTCTGTTATTCTGATTTCTAATTTTGATTCATTAATTTGATTCTTTAAACAGGTAAAAACCCTTCTCTTGGGAGAAGGGTTTTTGCTATTTAAGTATCACCAAACTCCAACCTACCTGGAAGCGAAAAGGCGGAGAGGTGAATTTAGTAAAAGAGCGTTAGCGTTCGCCTTTGCAATTGGGAAAATTCCTATAAAAAATTCCAATCAAGTTTTCCCAATTGCAACAAGCGACTGATACAAATTTACCTCGCAGCCTTTTCGCTTCCCCTCATAACATATTCAAAAACCTCGAAGCAATCCCAAAATAAATAAACAACGACAAAATATCGTTCAGTGTCGTAATCAGCGGACCCGAAGCTACCGCAGGGTCAACTTTGAACCGACTCAAAATCAGCGGAATACACGTCCCGGTAAGTGTCCCGATAATAAGCGTCGCCAATAGCGAGAATCCGATAATTCCGCCGAGCACCAAGCTGCCTTGCCAGAAATACGCAATAAGCGTAATAATGATCCCGCAACAAATCCCGATCGAGACGCCAACCACCAATTCGCGCCGAATTAATTTCCAGACCGTCTGCGCGTTTAACTTACGTCCATTCAGACCGCGTACGACGACCGCAAGCGATTGCGTACCGGTATTACCGGTCATTCCTGCAATCATCGGCATGAAGAAAGCAAGCGCGACAATCTGCTTCAGCGTATCTTCGAAGTAATCGACGATACTGCCCGATACCAGCCCAATAAAAAGAAGTAAGATCAACCACGGTAATCTTCGGCGTACAGCGACAAAAGCTTTCGTATCAAAATCAATGTCTTTGCCGCCGCCGCCCATTTTTGCGACATCTTCATCGGCTTCCGATACGACAATATCCAAAATATCATCAACCGTGATAACCCCGCATAATTGTTGATCTTCATTCACGACAGGAAGTGCCAAGAAATCGTAATCTTGGATCAGACGCGCAGCTTCTTCTTGATCCATCGTCACAGGAACCGTCACTACGCGTTTACGCATCAAATCTTCGACTTTCGCTTCTTCATCGGCGAAAAACAGATCATGATACGACACTACGCCTACTAATCGATTATTCTCGTCCACCACATATAAATAACTGATCGTATCGGACAACGAAGCGACACGCCGAATATGCTCAGTCGCTTTTTTGGGCGTATCGTCAGCAGCAATCGAAATAAACCGCTCCGACATCAATCTGCCGACACTCTCTGCCGGGTAACTGAGCAATCTTCGTAGCGAAGCGGAACTGCTCACGTGCATATTGGATAATAATTCTTCGCGCTCGTTCGGCGGCAATACATTCAAAAAGCGAGCCAAATCGCCTTCGTCCATACGCTGCATGACATCAATCGAACGTTCAGGCCCTAAAATACCGAAAATCTCGACTTGTTCCGAATTACTCGTGGACTCCGTTAAATCAGCGAGTTGTTCGATAGGCAACTTTTGCAAAAGCAAAATCTGATCAGGCGGCAACAGTTCATGATAAATCTGTACCAGATCATAAGGGTGGATATCTTGAACAAAATGTTCAAATTCAGTCGCTTGATTTTTCTGCATGAGAAGCATTGCTTCTTCGGTCAACTGCCGAATGTACTGTTCTTGCGTAGTTGATGTTGATGACATAAATTCCTCCTTCAACGTCAGGTGCGCCTTTTTAAGGTCTGGGTCGAAATCTCCAAACTTAGATGCACAATCGTCTTTTTCGATATTGCTTACTCTCTAAACTGTAAACGTCTGAGACTGTGATAAAACGAAAAGAGTCCCGACAAAAGCTTAATCAACAAAAAACTGCGCAATGCTCGAAAGCATTTGCGCAGTTGAACTTTCTGTTAAACGACTCCGATTTTCGGCTCTGAACCTTCGGATTTGGATTCTATCGCTTCTTTGACCGTTAAGCGGCGATGAGCCGCCCATAGAAAAGGCAACCCGACCGCAGTCAATAATGCCAAAGGCGCAAAGATCGCAAATCCGCTATGGGAAGCAAATCGGTCAATCAGCAGCCCTCCGATCACCGGAGCCATGACGTTGCCTAAATTGTTGAAGCCGATCGTTCCGAAGTAAGTCCCTTTCCATTCCGGCTTCGCGATCCGGTCAATCAGCACATCGATCATCGTAAACGTAAGCACTTCCCCGACGGTGAAGACGAATACGCTCGATAACAACAAGAAAAGACTATGACCCATTCCGAACATAAGCAGAGAAAGAGCAACAAAGATATTCCCCAGTATCAAAGGCACTACCGGACGGAACGTACTTGCAAATTTGACGACCGGATACTGTACAAGAAGCACGACCGCCGCGTTCATCGCCAGCATATACGAAAACAACTGCTTTCCGTTATCGATTTCCGGCGCGAGCGATACATACTGCGCCAGCGTGGAGCTAAAATGCCCATACCCCAATACGCAAAACGTTGTCCCGATCAAAATCGGAAGAAAAATACGATCTCGGCTCGTCACCGCAAAAGCTTCACGAATTTTGGGCGGCGTCGCCGCACTCGGAGCCGGCAAACCTTCGCTATGGGCAGCAAATTGCAAGATAAGCACCACTCCGTACAAAACGTAAACAATCCCTGCGATAAAGAACGGAAACGTCGATTCTGCCGAACCCAATCGAAGCCCAAGAATCGGGCCGAACACAACCCCGATATTAATAGCGGCATAGCGTAAATTGAATACCAGCAGTTTGTGTTCAGGCGGCGTTGTATCGGACAGTAAAGCCCGAGAAGCCGGTTCGAACACAGAGCGACACAGACCGTTCAATATATTGACGATAAAAAACATCCAGACCACGGTCGATGCGGCAAAGCCGAAAAAGACAATCGCCCAGCAAAACACAGAGACAAGCATGACTTTTTTTCGACCGATCCGATCCGAAATATAACCGCCGTAGAAACTAATCGATACGCCCGCGAGCGAGCTTGCCGCTACGATAAATCCGGTTTGCGTTGCCGACACGCCCATCGTAGAAGTCAGATAGATGGCAAGAAAAGGAATACTCATCGAGGTAACCACACGTCCGAACATGGTACCGATAATAATCGTCCAAGCTAAAGGGTGAATCGTACTTAACGCTTTTGGAAACATAGGCTTTCCGCTCCTTCTGTTCAACTGTATTCATTGTAACGAGCGAAAAGGAGAAGAAAAAGAGTAAGAAAGCATTTGCTTTTTTCACCTTTTATAGGATTCTATATAGATAAGGTTTTTTTGAATTGATCATGAGAAGGGAGACAGCATTATGGACAACAGCATCTTGCAATATATGAGAATCTATAATCATTTACATACGCTTCATGAGAAACACGTCGATATCCCTGTTACCGTCGATCACCTTGCAAATCTGTTGTGCTGTACACCACGGAACGTCAAATTTGTGCTCCGCAAACTTGAAGACAAAGGTTGGATCGAGTGGAAAGCGGGCAGAGGAAGAGGAAATACGTCCCGTCTTTGTTTTAATCAAAAAGCTTTTGAAATTTTGACCATCAAGATCGATGAATTGCTGCAAAATGGTCGGGTCAGTGAAGCTTTAGACGTTATTTCTCATATTGAAGTGAACGAGTCGCTCAAAGAAGAATTATGGTCTAGATTTCATCTTCATCTCGGTCTAAAAAATGAGCAGCAATCCTCGGGTAGCGATGTATTACAGATCATTCGTGCACAGCATCTGGAAAATCTAGATCCAGCGTTCGCCTATACCGTATTTGAGCTATATATTTTAGGGCAACTTTTCGATACCTTGGTCGATTACGATACAGCAACCGAAAAATTTTCACCTAAACTTGCACATCGCTGGGAAAGCAACGATGATCAGACACGGTGGATTTTTTATCTGCGCAAAGGGGTACGTTTCCACGACGGGCGGTTGTTAACCTCGCGAGATGTGAAAGCAACGTTCGAACGACTCCGTCGCAAAAAGTCGCCGGCGCTCACGTTATTTGTCGATATTGAAGAAGTTCATACGCCTGACGATTACACCGTTGTTTTTGATTTAGCACGTACGAACGCTTTCTTTTTGCATATCGTAGGGTGTTTGTATTTAGCGATTTTGCCTACTGAAGAAAAAGAAGGGTTGCCGATCGGAAGTGGACCTTTTCGTTTAACCGAACTTCAACCCCGTAAATTGTCACTGAGTGCTTTTGACGGTTATTTCGGTTATCGCCCGCTGATTGATCGTGTAGACGTGTGGTTTTTACCGGGAATTCAGCAAGAAAGCCGGACGTATCAATTATCGGAAGAAGAAGATTTGGAGCAAAGCCGTCAACTTAACCAAGCGGGGATGGGATGTCGCTATCTGATTTTTAATTTCAAAACGCCGGGACCGCATCATCATCCGCGGTTTCGCGAAGCCATTCGCCTTTTATACGATCGTACCCAAATTATTGAAGACCTGGGCGGCAATCTGTTATCTCCGGCGAACGGATTTTTACCTGAGCGAAGTCAGCGAAGTTTCATTCAGCAAGGGTCGTTAGCCGAAGCGGCGAAGTTACTGGCGCTAAGCGGATATGCAGGTCAGACACTCAAAATCGTGCTCATGGATCGTAAGCAAGAACGAAGCGAAGTCGAATGGTTATGTCAGCGTGCTAAAAAGATCGGTCTTGTTCTTGAAGCCAGCCCTCACGATGTATCGTTAGGTCGAACCGAAGCGGATCCCGGTGAGTTATCATGGGCAACCGAAATGTTGGAAGACGATTGGGAACTGGAGTTACTTAATTTCTTTTTAAACAAAGGTTCGTACCTGAACCGTAAATTAAACGAGGAACAACTCACGTTACTTCATTCGCTATTTGACGGTTTTATGGGCAAAGAAAAAGAAGGGCGGGCTGAGGTTTTTGAACAAGCGCAAGCTTTGCTGGAACGCGAAAATTGGTTATTGTACGGCACTCATCTCAATCACAGAGGGTATTTCAATCGAAACTTATACGGACTGCGTATGGACGCACTCGGATTCCCGAATTTATCGCGTTTATGGGTAAAAACCAAAGGAATCGTCGAAAAAGATTGAACGAAAAAGGTCGCAGACGTATGCTTAATGTATCCAGGTACACCAAACAACCAATTTGCAGAAAGAAAGGCTGAATAACTCATGACTCTATATCAACCGAAGTCAGATCCAAAAGAACGCCGCAAAGTCATCATTGATACCGATACCGCGGGAGATGATACGATTGCGATTTTGACCGCGTTACATCATTTTGAAGTGATGGGCATTATGATGACAGGCGGCAACGTACAATTTGACCAAGAAGTCGAAAATGCACTTTATACGATTCAAGTAGCAGGTCAAGGTGGCGCAGACGGGAAAATTCCTGTTTTTAAAGGCTGTGAACGACCGTTGTTGATGCCTTGGAATTCTCCTTCGCATCTAACCGTTGAAGATGTACATGGCAGTGATGGGATGGGCGGTGCGAATTTTCCTCTTGCCGAGCAGCGTCCCGCTGAAGGTCATGCCGTTGATTTCTTGATTGATACCGTACATCGTTATTCTGGGGAAATCACGCTGCTTGCGATTGCGCCACTCACGAATATCGCAATGGCGATTCAAAAAGATCCAACGATCGTGCCGAAAATCGCACACTTATATGTGATGGGCGGTACAAATAACTCACTTGGAAATATTACGCCTGCTGCCGAATATAACTTTTATACCGATCCCGAAGCCGCAAGTCTGGTACTGAATTCCGGTATTCCAACGACGATGGTCGGCTGGGATATGTGTATCGACTTTTCGCTGATGGACGACGACGATCATGCAGAGATTGCAGCTCTCGGCACATCCGGTGCAGCCTTTTTTGGCGCAGTCAACAAAGTCGTGATGCAGTTTAACAAAACCGTACATCGTCTAAACGGGACAACCCATCCGGATACGCTGCTTATGGCAGTTGCCGCTGACGAATCGATTATGACAAAAAGCCAGTCGTATTTTGTTGATGTAGAGACACAGGGTAAGTGGACTCGCGGTTATAGCGTCGTGGATATTAACGGACGCCTCGGCTTTGAACCTAATGTGCGCGTCTGCGAAGGCATTGATCGTTCACGCTTTAAGCAGATGTTGATCGATGTACTCAGCGCGATCCATTAGACTTCAACAGGACATCATTCAAGGAGGGTAGACATCATGAACGGACAAGAATTCCAAATCGACAAAGAAATTCTCAAAAAGATACATATGAAGTATTTGCTTTACCTTCCATTGTCCTATAACGAAAACGATACAAAAAAGTTGCCGCTGATTGTCTATCTACATGGAGCAGGAGGAAGCGGAGCCGATCTGGACAGTATTCGAAAAGAAGGATTGCCGGCTTATATCGAGCAGCAGCACGACTTCCCTTTTATCGTGGTGGCTCCTCAATGCCCGCTCGGGAGTTTTTGGAATACACGCGAAGACGAAGTCGTAACGATCTTGGATGAATTAGAGCAGCAATTTCGGATCGATACCGATCGGGTGTATGTAACGGGGTTCAGTATGGGGGCTTATGGGGTGTGGCATTTGGCGCTTCATCATCCGCATCGGTTCGCTGCGATTGCGCCCGTATCCGGCGGAGGCGATCCGAGGCACGCGCAAGAGCTCAAACACATACCCGCATGGATTTTCCACGGCACAGACGATCAAGTTATTCGGTCGTCAGAGTCGGAAAAAATTGCCGAAGCGCTTCGCGAAGAAGGAGCAGAAGTCGAACTCACGCTACATCCCGGGGTCGGTCACGATTGTTGGAAACATGTCTATGCCAATCAGGGGTTATATCGTTGGTTTTTGGAACATCGATCTACGTTCAGACCTTCTATCGACAAAATAGAGCCCAAAGGAGAAGGATCTTTAGTGAACTCTCAACCCTCAAATCTCAATACGGAACATCAAACTTCTGCACTTGGCTTATACCATGACGGTACCGAACGATTACAGATTCAATTGGTTACCGAGCAAGATTTAGAAGATTTACTGGCGCTTGAAGTGAAAAACAAAGAGTTGTTCCGCCAATTCGCGGCTACTCGCGAAGAAACTTTTTATACAAAAAAAGAACAGCAAGCACGTATCCAACGAGCAGTCGAAGCCGCGAATGCTGATACCTTTTATATGTTCATGATCCGCGAGCGGGAATCCGGCATATTGATTGGCAACGTAGCCTTAATGGATATCCTTCGAAGCAATTTGCAAAGTGCAATTATTGGCTATGCAATGGATCAAGATTTCAATGGAAAAGGATATATGACCGAAGCCGTACGATTTATCGTTCGCTATGCTTTTGAAGTATTGGCATTCCATCGAATCGAAGCGGGCGTCATGCCGCATAACCAAGCTTCGCTGCGCGTATTGGAAAAAGCCGGATTTGAACGCGAAGGCATTTGCCGAAGCCAAGTGCATATCAATGGACGTTGGCAAGACCATGTACGCCTAGCCATCATCAACCCAAAAGACCTTTTGGAAGAACAGTAGAAGCATACATGTAAACCTGATCGCTTTCGAGCGGTCAGGTTTTTTGTTAGACAATTATAGGCAGATAAGCAACCTTCCCCAAAAATTTATCGTCTAGAAAAAAAGGAGAGATGTACGATGAATCGATATAAAAGCAAGAAAACACTTCAAATAGGCAGTCTGATTGTATGCGTCAGTTCCGCAATACTATTGACGACAGCTTGCTCTAACGATGAACCGCCCAATCTTTCAGCGGTAGCGAGTAACGGCTCACATAAAACGGTTACCTTAAAGCAACCTCCAGAACTTGGAGCCTCGTCTGGTGACACCAAAATTAAATTCGTAACGGGCAGCTATAATTGGGGCAATACGAAAGCTGATTCGGGTGATCCTTTAACGCTGGTTCAAGATAAGCCGATTTATCGAACCGAGTCTTCAGGTCAAGTTGAACTTAATTTTGGAAAAACGCAGCCGACTAAGATTAGAGCGAAAATCTGGTCACCGGATGGAGGTCCCAATCAACGGTTAAACGTTCGAGAAGGCATAGTCGTACTTCCTGAGGAAAAGAAGCCTTATGTTCTTGCTGTATTAGCCAAATGGGAAAATGGGAATCAAGTGACTTACGCCGCTTCTTTCGATACTCGCACTCGTTAACAAACCCACCGTAATTGGCTCATTTTTTGAACAAACTTAACGCTTCTTTCTATCTCGCTTAACATTCACCGAACATTGTTCCCTCAAAATAAGCGTATAGGGAAAATGAATACGTATTCGAGAATGGATATTAGGTAGAGATGTAGTGAAATGTTAAGTGAAGGAGTTGAAAAGATGAACCAATCCCGATTACTTGAAGATCAAGAGCGCACGCTTTGCGAACGCTACGCGCCTTACTTAATGTTCGACTTGCGCGAACCTTTTCTTCCCAATCTAGTTGGGTTTACTGTGTTGAGAACAGACGAGTCTTCTCCATCTTTTCCGCGATCGTTCGAAGAAAGTGATTGCCGGACCGAATTTATTTTGGAATATGCGGTATGGTGGGATTACGAAATTGGGCATATTTATCAAGTGGAACAGGTCTGGGTCTATGTCGGGCCAAATGGGGAAGTGCTGGATTGCGAAGTGACTTTCCACGGACGTATTTTAAAAGGGCTGCTCAAAAATCGAAGCAACCTCAGCGATAACACGCATGTACGATTGTTCGCTCAACCGGGTAAACATGCGTTATCGCCGATGCCGGAGGTATTTGAATTATTACCGGATCTCTATTTAGCAGCCGGTTCTCGTGCAGGTGTTGACGGGCTTTATGCGAATGGAGAAATCGCTTGTTTGTTAGCGTCAGAAGAGGACAGCGACACACTCCATACACGAGTGAAACGTTACTTGCATTCTTTTGCATTCAAGCCTGCCTTGGAATATACGGAATATCGATTGTTACCGGAACAATTCATGACGTGGCGACAATTGTACGAATGTATTCCACTTCGACTAGCGGATCGCTTACTTGAGATCGAATTAATTTTGGGACGCAGGGAAATGAATCTTGAGCTAAATCTTGGAATCGAGCAAGAAAAAGCCTATTAATGGACGGTATTTAAAATCGAATGGCAAAAGACTTTTCCTTCTATAAGGAAAGGTCTTTTTTGCACTAGCTCCTTTTTGAAAAATGGAATAAAATAGATTTAATAGGTATAGAAAGGATAGTGTGATTTTGAATCTAAACTCTGTTTCTGCTCGATCGAAAATTATGATGCTGACGATCTTACTTTCACTTTTGCTGATATTATCCAGTTGTCAGTCTGTCCACACACCTCCTGGTCTAACCGCTACACGCTTGAATGGTCAAGAAATGTCTACGCCTGTACTAGGTAGTTATTCGTGGCAAGGTACCGAATCGGATTCTGAGCCACCGACGATGCAAGTTCTTCACGAAGACGTTCACGAATTACCGAAAAAAGGGGGGATTCGTCTGAAGTTTGAAGAAGAAGAGCCTTTCCAGTTATCCGCCAACTTAATTAGTATGGAAAATCCTCAAGCTCCTGCAATCCCTACAAGAGTTGATGGAAAAACGGTGACTTTACCGAATTTAAGCGGTTATTACGCACTTCAGATTTGGAGCGTATGGGGAAATGAAGATTATGCAAGTTATAGCTTATCGATCCAAATTAAGTAATCATGCAAGGAAGAATCTTTACCTTTTTATTCATATCTAAAAATTTGCTTGTCAAATAACAAATGACGTGATACCTTATTTGATAACGATTATCAATATCAAAAGAGAAAAAAGGTGGGTTTGTTTTGTTAAAAAAATCGAATACAGTCTTGTTCATGTTTGCACTGGTTCTAATCTTGGTACTGAGTGCATGTGGACAAGCGACAAGCAATGATGCAGCACCTAGCTCGACAACGGCAACGACTGATGAAACAGCTGCTCAACCAGCTACCGAAGACAACGCGGCAACAGAAGGCGAAATGGTTACTTACGCATCTGATGTCGGCGATATTCAAGTTCCCAAAAATCCGCAACGGATCGTGGATTTGACTGCTTTTACAACGGGATATTTTGTAGCTCTCGATGCGCCTGTCGTAGGTGCTCTAACTGGAGCAATCCATAACAAATATATCGAAAAGCAATTGGCAGCGGAAGGCACGACAGATTTGGGCGAGTTGCCAACTGCCGAACCGATTTTGAGCTTGAAACCTGATTTGATCATTGCATACAAAGGAACAGAAGGGCTGGATCAATTGTCTGCGATTGCGCCTGTCGTTCAATTGGAGTATGGCAAGCATAATTACAAAGATCTGATGATCGAAATGGGCAAATTAACAAACCGCGAAGACGCAGCCAAAGCTTGGGTCGAGAAATGGGAAGCGAAAATCGCTGAATTGAAACCTCAAATGCAAGAAATCGTAGGCGATCGCACAGTATCGATCTTGAATCCATATGACAAAGGTCTGTATGTATTCGGTCATAACTATGGACGCGGCGGCGAGATTTTGTATGGCGAATTCGGCTTGAAAGCACCAGAAAAAGCACAAGCGGAAGTCATTGATAGCGGTACAGGATTTGCTTCGATCTCGCTTGAACTATTACCGGAATATGCAGGCGATATTATTTTCACAAGTCGCTGGTCGGGCGACGATAGCGATCCGCAAAAAATCTACGGCAATAGCATCTGGAAAAATCTCCCCGCAGTAAAAGCAGGGCATGTCTTCCAATTGGATGCCACTTCCGATACGTACAACGATCCGGTATCGCTTGAAGGACAGTTGGACTTCATTACCGAAAGCTTGAAATCGACAAAATAATATCGAACATGCAAAGCTTCTCTACATCGATAGAGGAGCTTTCTTTTTTTGGAATTGACAAGCAAGAATGAATATGTCTATTATAGATACATAAAGTCTTTTATTTTAATTAAAGACATAAAGTATCTATAATAGTTATTAAAAAGGAGAGATCGGAATGTCAGATTCGTTATCAAATAAAGTCGACGTAATCATTATTGGCGGAGGGCCTGCTGGAATGAGCGCTGCTCTTGTATTAGGGCGGGCTAGACGACATGTACTTGTGATCGACGAAGCTTTACCGCGTAACCGGGTAACTCACGAATCGCATGGATTTTTGACACGGGACGGCATTGCTCCAGCGGAGTTTCGTCAAATTGCTCGGGAGCAAATTTCAGCTTATCCATCGGTTTCTTTTGTACAAGAGACTGTGACGGACGTAACAGGAACGGATGGTCATTTTGAGGTCAAGGCAAGTTCAGGAACCACTTATCAAGGTGCCAAAATCATTTTTGCGACAGGAATGAAAGATGCACCGCTTGAGGTAAAAGGGCTACAAGACGTATACGGGAAAAGCGCTTTTGTCTGCCCGTATTGCGATGGATGGGAGATGCAAGATCGACCTACCGCTATCATAGCAGGCGATCATGCTTTGCATTTGGCACGAACGTTATCGGGATGGACAAGCGATCTGATCGTATTCACCGACGGCAGTCCTCGTCCAGATGAAGAAGTCGAGCAGTTAAGCAGTCGTGGGATTACAATCTACGATGCCAAGATTCGTGAGATCTTGTCGGAAGACGGTCAGACACATGCGATTTTGTTAGAAGACGGCACCGAAGTGCCGCGTACTTCTATCTTTTTTGCTCCCAAACTCATTTCAGGTTCCGACCTTCCGCAAAAAATGGGTTGCACCATGACCGAGTTTGGCGCTATGCAAGTTGACGAAATGGGTCGTTCTAATATTTCAGGTGTGTTCGGAACGGGAGATAGTGCTTCACGTATGTATCAGATTGCAGCAGCGGTATCTAGCGGATCGTTGGTTGGCGTCGTAATTAACTCTGAGTTTCTTGAACAAGATTGGGAGAATAGGTAAAATAGAATCATGGCAAAGCCGCAGAAATGAACTCTGCGGTTTTTTTATTCTCTACATATCGCAAAAGGAGGCATCTTCATTGCAGATCAAATCGTCTTTACTTATTTCTTTTATGTTACTCGTATTATCGGCATTCCAGGTCATCAGTCATTTAGGGAATGAGAAGGTTTCCGTATTATTTATCATGTTCAGTATAGTCGGAATTTTTTCGTTGATTATCTTTTTGATTTTGATTATGGATGTTAGCCGAAAAGACTTCATAGCGGTAGAAGGGCAAGTTGTTAGCCGTCATCGCAATCAAGTATGGGTAAAGCTTCAAAACGGCAAACATAAAAGTTCGGTGATTTCCGCGAATCAAAATCCGGAAAGTTTCACAGAAGGACAACCTGTTAAGCTAAAGCTGGGTAAACGCAGTAAAATGGTACATCGGATCGAGATTTTGGCAGAGTGAGCAGAAATTTTGCTTGCTCTTTTTTGTTGTCGCCATACTTTTGCCCTATTGATTGGTTAGATTGACCGCTATAATAAGGACACAAAGAAGCAGCAGGCTATCGGAACGCTTCCTTTTATCCCTCTAATTGATCCCAGCGTTCCGGCTCTCCTGCAGCTTCTTTTACTTTTTATTCACAAAGGAGGAACTCCGATGGAGCTTCAACACACAGAGGTGCGTCAAGCGCATCGAACCTTCAACCGTATCTATTTAAGAAGAACCCAAAAGTTAATCGTGCCTGCATCCGTTTCGACTGTTACGCATCAAGTAGCAGCGCCCGGATTGCTTGCAGCGTTACTTAAACATATGGAAAGACTCGGTTATACCTTTTCGCCAGATTTACTGACAGCGGCGAAAACATGGGAAACTCAAACCGTAATCGAATGGCATGAGATCGTAATGGAGACTTTAAAACAAATGCTAGGCGACCATGTACCTTACAAACCTATGTATCCGAACTTCCCTACTCAAGTGATGGAAGCTAGCGATGCAGAGTTGTATTTGCGCGCCTTGCTTCATTACGTGACTGGAATCTTGCCCGAAACGCCTGTTCGACTCCGTTCGCAATTGCGAATCCGAAAAGCTTTGAAGCAGATCGAAGCCAGTTCCAAACAAGACTACATGACAATGATCCGAAATTTAATCAGCGCCAATACTTCGTTGTCTGCGCAAGACAAACAGGACATCGCCGATTCTTTGCGTCTTTTCTCGACTGCCGAGCTTGCGGCCGTATTGCCGGAATCGATTCCTTACAAAGAAAATGCGGCGTTCGTCGCTTCTATTCTAATGGAGGAAGGATTAGCCGATCTATCGACACTCTCAAAATATTTGGTCACCTCGAAAGACGTATTACGCTTGGCTGCGGGATTATCCGGCTTAGATACAAGCCTGGCTTGGGCAAAAAAGACAAATGTATCCGCTTATATCGGCGAAAATCCGTATAATTGGACGCAACGTATATCCGTAGAGCCAGAGTCGACAGCAGATAAGCCGGTTCCTCCATATCGGTTCCGTAAATTCAAACGTGCGGAACGTCGATTATTGCTCGCATTACTGGAACAAAGCAAACCTTCTATCGAAGATATGGTGCTGTATCGCGAGACATGGAAAAGACTTGGGGAAATTTTGCATCCAGGCGAAATGCGTGTGCGTTATCCAAAAGCTTTCGAAGCTTTTACCCGTCTTCGTCGTCAAAAACCGATCTCCACATTCCGTAGCGAAGTGGAACAAGGCATCCAATGGCAAGTTCCCGAAGTCATCGACTTACTTGCATGTAGACCGGGTGAATTGGCTCGGCGGTTAGATCTATTGATACGCTCGCAACCTAGTCAAAGTGAACACATTATCGCTCAGTTCCGGCAAGTGGCGGATCACGTTGCTGTTCCACTCCTCTTGCAATTGCTCGCCCATTTCAAATACCGGAACGACTCTCGAAAGTACCGGGTGTTTTTTCCAAAAGGGAATCTGGGCAAAGTGGTTGCGATCTATAATCATTTGCCGAAGCTTGCCCCAAGCATGATTCATTCGCTTGTACAGGTAATCGAACAAAAGCTGGTTGCTCGTTTTGCGGAGCGAGAATCGCTGGGTAAGGTCTATATCGATCCGAGGCTGAATGATATCCCTGTTCCTTTTTCGAATCGGTCAGCGAGCGCAGCTTTACGTCCGTTGCCCCGCGGAAGCCGGATTGCCGTGCCGGAAGGCGATATTCTTCGGTTATTTTGCTGGTGGAAAAATATCGAAAACGACTCTACCCATCAGCAACGCGTAGATATCGATTTGTCGCTTGTTCTTTTAGACAAACAATGGAAACATGTCGAGACGTTAGCTTTTTACAACCTGAAAGAAGACTTTGGCGTGCATAGCGGCGATATTACGGATGCTCCGAAAGGAGCGGCAGAATTTATCGATCTGAATATTCCGGCGGTCCTTGAGCAAACGAAAGCAAGGTATGCGATGGTTCAAGTGGCGTGTTTTACTGGGCAGACCTTTGCGTCGTTACCGGAATGTTTTGCAGGATTTATGATGCGTCCGAATGGAAAAAGCGGAGAAATTTATGATCCGTGTACCGTTGAGTCGAAGTTTGATCTGACCGCTGAAGCGCAGCAAGCCGTCCCTTTTGCAATCGATCTGCGGGAGAACCAAATGGTCTGGATGGACTCGGCCGTGAAAAATAGAGGCTTAAATATTACGGCACACGATAATATGAGCGGTTTGGAGTTACTGGGTCGAGCCTTTGCCGATACGCGACGTACAAGTCTTGGAGATCTTTATACGCTCCATGCCAAGGCTCGCGGCACGCAAGTCTACGATCCAGAGCAAGCGGATACGATATTCGGTATGGAAACAGGCATTACGCCGTACCTTACAGATATCATCGCAAGTGAATATTTGTAACGAAAAGCGTGCTCAAACGTAAAGTTTGTGGCGCTTTTTTTCGTTTTTTCGATTAGCAAGGTTGGAACTAGGTGAAACTTAGAAGATGAATAGGTATCGCGAGTTCCTATCCATTCAATCAAAAAAGGAGGTTTTATCAATGGAAGGATGGGGCAACGCACGATTATTTTGGGCGTTAGGCGTCGTATTTATCGTGTTCGGGCTGTATTCGATCATTCGTCGCCGAAAGTTATTGAAAAGCCCACATACGGTAACCGGACAGATTTTGCGTTACGAAGAATTTCCAGACACCGGTATACAGCGAGGCAGTACGGGGATTCTTTATCATCCAGTTATTCGCTTCGATACGCCGTCAGGTACGGTCGAGCATGTCTCCCGAATCGGAAGTTCGATGCGTTTGCAAAATAGCGGCGCTTCCGTTAACGTTCATTACAACCCGAAAGATCCGGCGCAGTTCGAAGTGTTGAGCGATCGTGATCAGTTACGTCAGCAAACCTTGCCTTTGATCGCTGGGGTTGTCTTTTTGGCGCTAGCTACCGCATTATCTTTCTAAGAATAAAAAAGTATGAAAGCAAGGAGATTAAGAAATGGATAAAAAAGCGAAAAAGATTCTAACTTCTACGTTTTGGTCGGCACAAGGTTGGAAAAGCAACCGACCTTCTTATGCCGGCGAAGACTTCGAATATGCCAAATCGCACGGGGTCATGTTCGATCCGCTTAACAAGACTCACGATGAGTTGATCGAACAGATTACGCGTATACATACGGAGTTAACCGCTGAACAAGTGGGCGATGCTTTTTTACATAGTTTATCAACACGCCGAGTCGAATTACGTAGCGCTTTGAGCAGTTTTGCTTTGACGCAAGATCTGATTGCCCATACCTACAATGATTCGCTCCCGACTGAACTTCGTCAAACCAGCGCTTGCGCTATATGCAATGAAGCCGGGATTCAGTCTGATGATGCTTATACCGACCATGATCTGAACGTACTGAACTTTGAACGGATCAAATGGGGCGGCGTACGACTGAATTGGCTGACGTATATCTCGATGGATCTGGATTTATTTATGCGCGAAGAAATCGGTGAAGTCACTTCGGAAGATGTAGAGATTTTGAAACAAATGCTTAAAAATATTGAAGAATGTGCACCCGAAGAACGGGCTCGCAAATTAGAAAAACGTTGGAAAACGGTACTGTCTTCAAATCCAGCGGAACGTGATCGGTTGATGGAAATATGGGGATATGCCGGTATCTTAAAAGAAACCGAACTTCCGCGTATAGGCAAGCCGGGCGATACTGATTTTATATCGATGAGCGGGTGGCAAGGGCAAGATCGATATTCGAAAGCGAAAATCCAGCAATATTTCGGTAAATGGTTATAACATATTGGGCAATATAGAGGATGAGACAAGTGTTGACATGGAACGCGTTTCAGATTGTACGCTCAGTAAGTGAGCTAGACTCACCTTGTACGATCTGAACTGAAAACCGGGAGGTTTTACTGTTGAACAATACTTATTCTCATGATTTGTCCAAAATCGTTTTTATCGATATTGACGGTACGCTGGTAAAAGACGATGGAAGTATACCGGAATCTGCGGTACGCGCCTGCCAAGAAGCTCGCGCCAATGGTCATTTGCTTTATTTATGCACCGGACGCTCCAAGCCTGAGATTTATGACGTGATCTGGGAAGTCGGTTTTGATGGATTGATCGGCGCGGGCGGCGGATACGTCGAATGCGGTAGCGATATGCTGTATCACAAACAAGTTTCGCCATCATCGGTGCGGCATTTGGTCGACTTTTTTAACCGGCATAGGATCGACTTTTATCTGGAATCGAATTCGGCATTGTATGCGAGTGAACATTTACGTGATCATCTGATCCGTCGTATTCGCGGAGATATCGCGAATGATCCGGTTGCGATGCAGCAACTAGAAGATTCGCCGCATCCTTTTTTCGAAGCGTTAACGTTTGGTGAAGTCGATCTATACAAAGAAGACGTCAACAAGATCTGTTTTCTGGAGAGCACCTTGCCTTTTGAACAGATCAAAGCCGAGTTTGCAGGCATTTTCGACGTTATCCAATGCACGGTTCCGATGTTTGGGGAAAATAGCGGCGAGTTAGTCGTACCCGGTGTGCATAAAGCGGTTGCGATCGCAGATGTGTTGCAACACTTGGGTCGATCTGCTGCGGATACCGTTGCGATCGGAGACGGTCTGAACGATCTCGAAATGTTCGAGTATTGCAATATTGGAATCGCCATGGGCAATGCCCGTGAAGAGTTGAAAAAAGTGGCGGATTACGTAACAACTTCGCTTGAAGAGGACGGGCTGTATCAAGGGTTTGTGAAAGTGGGTCTGATTCAAGGCGGAGAGCTTCCGCTTGCTGCGCAATAATATACTATAGCCATCCAATAAAGACCGCTATATTCATAGACAAACACCGCCAAATTTAAAGGAGCGTTTGCCTAATGAATATGCTGTCTTTTTTATTTTACTGCTTTATCGTGACGTTTACGCCGGGACCCAGTACGTTGATGATCTTTTCTATTACACATCAAGAAGGTACGACTCGCGCACTTCGTTATACGTATGGAGCGACGCTAGCATTTGGACTGCTGCTAACGGCGTCGGCTACGCTCAATGGGTTAATCGCCGCCGTATTGCCTTCTATTCTTTTGGGGATGCAGATTGTCGGCAGTCTGTACATGTTATATCTGGCGTATCAGATTTCGCGTAAATCCAAGCCGAAAAAATCGTCCCAAGTCGAATCCGTAGCTACGATGGGGACTTTCAAAGCGGGATTTATTACGCAATTCGTCAACCCTAAAGTAATCTTGTTCACGATGACAGTCATTCCGACTTTTATCATGCCTTATTATTCGGCAGCTTCCGCGCTTTTGACAAGCGTTTTGGGCGTTACGCTGATCGGATTCCTTGCCTATACAACCTGGGTGATGTTTGGTACAATTTTCAAAAGATTTTTGCAACGGCATCAGCGTATCGCGAATTTGGTCATGACTGTATTTTTACTGTATGCGGCAGTCATGATGTGGGTGTAGAGGAGCGAAGGAAAATGAATCCGACCGAACGTTTTCAATATAAAAAGGTAGAGGGAATCACCGCTTTATCGGCAAGTATCCAAGATTTCACGTACAAAAAACATTCGCATCAAGAATACTCATTCGGCGTGACTCTACGCGGCATTCAGCGGTTTACGATGGACGGGAGCTTGCAACTGTCGCATGCGGGCGGCGTTATGATGTTCAACCCGGAACAAGCACATGACGGCATGGCAAACGGAAAAGAAGGTCTGGATTATGTGATGCTCTATATCGATCCGCAGATGTTGAACGAAGCGGCAGGGCAAAAAGACTGGATTTATTTTTCGTCGCCGGTTGTGTACGATTCGGCACTTCAAAGAAAAATTTTGGAGTTGTCGCAGGTGACCGTACATGGCGGAGACGAAGCGTTGCGCACAGAAAGACTACTGTCGCTAGCGGATCATCTGACAGGGGCGGAACTTGTAGTTCCACACTTACAAGATCCTCGTTTAATTTCTGCTGCCAAAGAAATGCTGCATACGGATCTGGCTGGAGTCGTTAAGCTTGATGAGATTAGCCAAGAGCTGAATCTGTCCAAATTTCAGTTTATTCGAATGTTCAAAGCTCAGACGGGCATCTCACCTTATCAGTATTTTTTAAATCGTAAAATCGAATACGCGAAGCAGCTGATCGAGCAGAAAAAAGATGTGTATACGGCGGTGGCAGAGTGCGGATTCGTAGATTTGACGCATTTGAATAAACATTTTAAAAGCGTGTATGGCATTACTGCCTTTGAGTATATGAACGTTCTAAGCTAAATAGAAAAAGCGATACTACAGGATTGACAAAGATAATACTTTACACTAATATGACTTTATAAAAGCATAATGAATACGATTCGGATTGTTACTGGTGAAGCAGGCAAGACCGATTAATACCCAGCGTGAGCACTTCTTCTCATGGTTTGGCTATTATCGGTCTTTTTTGTTTGCAAATTTTGTAAACGTTTCATTTTAAAAGGAGATCCTATGAAAATCACGCGGATTATTAACAATAATGTCGTCTGTGCTGTAAATGATAGACGTCAAGAAATGATGCTTCTCGGAAGCGGCATTGGATTTCAGAAGAAAAAAGGAGATGAGGTTGAAAAAGCCAAAATCGAAAAAGAATTTTTTCTGAAATCTAAAAATGTAACGGGCAAATTATATGCCTTACTCGCGCAAATCCCGATGGAGTATATTCGTGTGTCGGACAGTATCATTCAATATGCCAAAGAGACTTTGAACAAAGAACTCAACGAAAACATATATTTGACGCTGACTGATCATATTAACTTCGCTGTAGCTCGTTATAACAAAGGAATGAATTTTAACAATGCACTCTTATCTGAGATTAAAGCTTTTTATGCGAACGAATTCCGGGTTGCGATGAAAGCGTTAGACATGATTAATCAAGAGTTTGATATTGAGTTGCCCGAAGATGAAGCTGGTTTTATTGCCTTGCATATCGTTAATGCAGAGCTTGGATCCGATATGGAAGAAACGATGAAGATCACGCAGTTTATCCAAAAAGTGTTGAACCTGATTCGGTATCAATTCAATATCCATTTTAACGAAAGTTCGATTCACTACTCCAGGCTGACGACGCATTTGAAATTTTTTGCTTATCGGTTGTTCAATGATAACGTGGTACGAAGCGGAGATAGCGACTTCTTACCGATTATCAAAGAAAAATATGCAAACGAATATCAATGCAGTCTGCGGATCGCAAAGTTGATACGTGTCGATTACGGGAAAGAATTGACGGATGATGAGCTTGTTTACCTCACCGTTCATATCAAAAGAGTTATCGACGAAGAAAAGAACGAATAGATTTTCATAATGAATAAACTAGGATTGTTACTGGTGAAGCAGGCAAGACCTAGAGTCCTATCGGCTATAGAGCACATCTATATTCGATAGGGCTCTAGGTCTTTTTTTATAAAAAAATTGTTCAAAGGGGATTCGTTCATGAAACATGAGAACACAGCTAGCGAAGTTTTAAAACTCGTTGGTGGCGAAAAAAACGTAGATAGCGTAACGCATTGCGCAACAAGGCTTCGCTTTAACCTGAAAGACGAGTCGGTGGCCAACGGCGACGCACTCAAAAATGTACCCGGCGTTATGGGCGTTGCCAGCAGTGGCGGTCAGTACCAAGTCATTATCGGGAACGAAGTTCACAATGTATACAAAGCATTGGCTAAGCTTGGCGATTTCGGTGCTCCTTCAGATGCGCCCGTAGCGAAAAAAGGACGCTTCGTGACGATCCTGGATACGATCTCCGGAATCTTTACTCCAATCTTGCCTGCTATGATCGGCTGCGCCATGATCAAAGCTTTAATGCTGATTTTGAAAACATTCAACCTCGTTGATCTGGATGGTCAATTCAATACGATCATGACTTTTATCGGCGACTCTGCTTATTACTTCTTGCCCATGTTACTTGCTTGGAGCGCGGCAGTGAAGCTGAAAGCAAACGTAGGATTGTCTTTAGCCGTTGCAGGCGTATTGTTACATCCTAGCTTCTCGGCTTTGATGGCGGCTGGAGATCCTATCAAATTCTTGGGGCTGCCCGTGACTCCAGCAACTTATTCTTCGTCTGTTATCCCGATTATTTTAGCAGTATGGATCTTGTCTTATGTAGAACGTTTTGCGGAAAAATATTCACCTTCGGTGGTTAAATCGATTCTCAAGCCTTTGATTATTCTGATCGTGATGGCGCCTTTGACACTGATCGTACTAGGACCGCTTGGCGCGATTGTAGGTAATTATCTGGCAACAGGCGTAGGTTATATCAATACGCATGTAGGCTGGTTGTTGTCCGGTGTGATTGGCGCAACATTCCCGTTCTTGATTATGACAGGGATGCACTACAGCCTTGGACCTGTAGTCCTGACTGCTTATGCGCAAACGCAAAAAGACAGCATTGTCGGACCGGGTATGCTTGTCCATAATATTAGCCAAGGTGCGGCAGCTCTTGCTGTAGGTTTACGTACGAAGAACAAAGCTTTCAAACAAGTCGCTTTCTCGACAAGCGTGACTGCGCTTTTGGGTATTACAGAACCGGCATTATTCGGGGTCACTCTGCGACTGAAAAAGCCATTGATCGCAGTCATTATCGGTGGTGCTGTAGCCGGTGTATATGTCGGACTATTCGGCGTAGCACGTTCGGCACTGGGTATTGCGGGGATCGCGACTCTGCCTGCTTTTATCACAGAAAATCCTTGGAATTTAGTACATGCCGCAATTGGTTGCGTGATCGCTTTTGTCGTGACGTTCGTGATGACTTTGATTTTAGGGTTTGAAGATGTTCCGGAAGAAACAACGGCTACTGCAACTACGACTTCTGCACAGCCGGTATCGGGTGTAGTGGCTGGAGCTTCTGCTCTTCAGACTTCGGATCGGGTACTGACCGCTCCGTTGTCCGGTCAGGTACACGAATTGTCTACGATTCAAGATGAAGCTTTTGCTTCAGGTGCTATGGGGAAAGGGGTTGCGATTACGCCATCAGAAGGCAAATTGGTTTCACCCGTAAATGGCGTGGTAACAGCCGTATTCCCTACCGCGCATGCGATTGGCATTAGTTCGAGCGGCGGTGCGGAGTTATTGATTCATGTGGGAATGAATACCGTAAAACTTAAAGGCGAGCATTTCACCGCCCACGTTCAAGAAGGTCAGACGGTCAAAGCTGGCGATTTGCTGCTTGAATTTGATACCGTTGCGATTGCCGCAAAAGGTTACGACTTAACGACTCCGATTATCGTAACGAATTCCGATGACTTTACAGATGTGATTGCTACAGATAAAACGTCGATTACGATCGGCGAAAAGTTGGTTCAAATTGTTTAAGGAGGAAATACACATGCACAACGAAACGAAGAACGTATTCCCGGAGAACTTTATGTGGGGCGGCGCGACGGCTGCCAATCAGTACGAAGGGGCTTGGAACGTAAACGGAAAAAAGGCAAGTACGTCCGATATGATGACAGGCGGAAGCCACACGGTGCCAAGACGAGTGACGAGAACGACGGAAGAAGGCGTACATTATCCTTCGCACGAAGCCGTAGACTTTTATCACCATTACGAAGAAGATATTCGCTTGTTCGCCGAAATGGGCTTCAAGTCTTACCGGATGTCGATCGCCTGGTCAAGAATCTTCCCGAACGGCGATGAAGTACAACCGAATGAAGCAGGGCTACAGTTTTACGATCGTGTATTCAGCGAATTGAAAAAGTATAATATCGAGCCGATTGTGACAATCTCGCATTACGAAGCGCCTTTTGGCTTAACGATGAAATTCAACGCTTGGGCTTCCAGAGAGATGATCGACTGCTATGTTCGGTATTGCGAAGCGATCTTCACTCGTTACAAAGACATTGTAAAGTATTGGATTACGTTCAACGAAATCAATAGTCTGATCGTTCCCGCTGGCGCTTATCTTGCCGGAGCACTGCTGGTCGACGATAGCGGCGTGTTTAATAGCACAGCTGTAGATAGCACGCAAATGAGATTCCAAGCGCTGCATCATCAATTTGTAGCGAGTGCGAAAGCCGTGAAGCTTGCTCACGAGATTAATCCAGACTTCAAGCTCGGTTGTATGATTAACTATAGCCACGGGTACGGAAGTACATGTAAGCCGGAAGACATGTTGCTCGCTCTTCGGATGGATCAGGTTAACAATATGCTATGCGGCGATGTCCAAGTACGCGGCGAATACCCGGACTTTGCGAAGCGTTATTTTGAGGAAAAAGGCATCGAGATTCAAATGGAAGCCGGAGATGAAGAAACGCTCAAGCAAGGTTGCGTCGACTTCTATAGCTTCAGCTATTATAAGTCTCACGTTGTCGGTACGCGCCCTGAAGGAGACGAGACGCCGGGTAATGTATTTGGAGGATTCAAAAATCCTTATCTGAAAGCGACCGATTGGGGTTGGCAGATCGATCCTGTGGGACTGCGCTACGTATTAAACCATGTGTATGACCGTTACCGGATTCCGATGATGGTCGTCGAAAACGGCTTGGGTGCTGTCGATGTGGTTGAAGAGGATGGAACGATCAACGATACGTACCGGATCGAATTCTTAAGGGCGCATATTGAGCAAATGAGAGAAGCGGTGCGCGACGGCGTGAATCTGATTGCCTATACGTCATGGGGATGTATCGATATCGTGAGCGCGTCTACAGGCGAGATGAGCAAACGTTACGGATTCATCTACGTCGATAAAGACGATAACGGCGAAGGTACACTGCAAAGAAGCAAAAAAAATAGCTTCTATTGGTATCAAAAAGTAATCGAAACGAATGGTTCCGATCTGAGTTGATTTTCATCTATACATCTAAATTCAAGTAAGGAATAACGCATTCGATGCGTTGTTCCTTTTTCTTTTGTAACAAGGTCGATTGCAAAACACAGACTGCGGGTAATAATTGAAGATGTCTTTGCGTGAAAAACGAATTTCGTATTTCGAGAGGAGCAAACTCAAATGACTGAAAATCACATGAATGCGGCGCATTCCGGTACTTTTACAATCGGTGGAGATATGACGGTTAACCGACTGGGTTACGGCACCATGCAATTAACAGGTCCCGGTGTATGGGGCGATCCTAAAGATCCGGAACAAGCGGTGAAGGTGTTGAAACGCTCGGTAGAGCTAGGTGTCAACTTTATTGATACTGCCGACTCTTATGGCCCTGTTGTGGCGGAACCTTTGATTCGTCAAGCGCTACATCCGTACCAAGAAGATGTGGTCGTGGCTACAAAAGCCGGATTGACTCGTTCGGGTCCAAATGATTGGCGCCCTGTCGGTCGGCCGGAATATTTGCGCCAGCAAGCGGAGATGAGTTTACGTCATTTGGGCGTGGATCGAATCGATCTATTCCAATTACACCGAATCGATCCGAAAGTGCCGCTGGCTGAACAACTCGGCGAGCTGGAATTGCTTCGTAAAGAAGGCAAGATTCGGCATATCGGTCTGAGCGAAGTGAATGTCGAACAACTTCGCGAAGCGAGAGAGATTACCGAAATCGTATCGGTGCAAAACTTGTACAATCTCTCGAACCGAAAAGCAGAAGACGTGCTTGAAGAAGCGGAAGCAGGCGGCATCGCCTTTATCCCATGGTTCCCGCTCGCAACTGGCGAATTGGCGAAAGACGGCGGCCCACTCGACGAGATCGCAAAGCGTCTAAACGCGAAGCCTGCACAAATTGCGTTGGCATGGTTGCTTCGCCGCTCGCCTGTGATTCTGCCGATTCCGGGCACGTCTACCGTTTCTCATTTGGAAGAAAATATTGCGGCAGCAAGTTTGCAATTAAGCGATGAAGACTTTGAGACATTGAATGATATCACGAACTAAGATGAGCGATTCCAAAAAAGATAACCGTAACCCGTTGTTTCGCGGATTAAAGTCCTTAACCGGCAATTTTACACCTTTTGAAATCGATCATCTTCCGGAAAAACCGGGAGAGTTGTTTATCCGATGGTTTGAACAAGCGCTTCAAGAACGAGTTCCTGAGCCTCATGCGGTGACGCTCTCTACGGTTGATCACGAAGGTCGCCCGGATGCGCGAATGTTGATTCTCAAAGACGTACACGGTGAATCTTTTTATTTCGCATCCAGTATGGAGAGCCGCAAAGGATTACAGCTTGAGCAAAATCCTTATGCCGCGATCACCTTTTATTGGCATACGTTAGGCAGACAAATTCGCTTGCGCGGAACAGCTACAGAGACCGGTTCTATCGAAGGTGCTGAAGATTTTCGTCGCCGTCCGGCAGAAGCGAGAGCAGTAGCGATGATTGGTCGCCAAAGCAAAGTGCTGGAGAGTCAACAGGAGTTAGAGCATGTATTGGATGAACAACGTCAATATTTGCAAGAACATCCGGATGCAGCCGCGCCACTATGGCGATTATACGCGTTAAAAATCGACGAAGCCGAATTTTGGCAAGCGGATTCGGGGCGAAAACACACTCGTGTGCAGTATCGTTTGAACAAGGATGGACGCTGGGAGCAGCAGCTATTGTATCCGTAGTTGTTATCATCATTATCGAATTTGCCTGTAGCCTTTTAGTAGAAGGTTACGGGCAAATTTGCGTTCTTTTTATTTTTTCGCTTAAATTGCACAAAATTAAAATAAAGCTTGATTTTTCGAGGCGAAAATCCGTTATAATAGATATTAAGTATCATCTTTAAGTCAAAGTTCTAAACAAAACGGTTAAATAATAAGATACGCTCTCATTATAAGAGGAGGTATGGACCATGATTCGGCATATTATTTTCGATTTCGACGGAACGATTGTTAATTCTCGCCCCTTGATCGTTGAGCTATATAATCGCTTAGCGGCTAAGCATGGATATAACGCAATTCGCGAAGACGAGTCAGAGCCTTTTGCTGGACGGTCCATACGCGAACGTTCCAAGTCGCTCGGCATTCCGATGTACCGGTTGCCGCTACTCGGATTTCAATTGTTTTCAGAATATCGTCGTCAGATCAAGACTTTGGAAATCAAAGACGGCGTTGGCGATCTAATTCGAGATTTGAACGCGCAAGGCTATGAGCTGAGTATCATTTCTTCGAATTTGGAAAGCAATATTCGCTCATTTTTGCAACACAATGAGATCAGCCAATTCGTACAAGTTCGTTCGTGCTTCAGCCTATTCGGCAAACACCGTGCGATTCATTCGTTTTTGCGCGACAATAAGCTAAATCGACATGAAGCGCTATATATCGGAGACGAACTCAGAGATATTCAAGCCGGACAACGTTCTGGAATTAAGATCATCGCCGCAGGATGGGGATATGATTCGTCCGAAATTATGAATCGATTGTCGCCTGATTTTACGGCTTTATATCCGGGTGAAGTACCCGCTGCAATTAGAGGATTCAACGCAGGTCTTATTTAAATAGAAAATGGATGTAAGCGTTATTATAAGGATAAGCCGTGGGTAAAGAGCCTGCGGCTTTTTGCTGTTTTGAGAAGAAAGAAGTAAGGTATACATAGTTTACATAATAAAAGTTCTGTAACTAATTGCATTTTATGTTCTACGTTAAATTGATTTTCTCGATGAACAGCCCTAACATTTATCGATTTAACTGATAGTAGACTATTCTACATAAGCGGAGGAACGATCATGTTTAATCTGACCAAATTGAAAATTATCGAATTGATCGAAAAGCATCATAAAATCACGACCGTTGCAGAGATTTTGGATCTCAAGCAGCCTACGATTACTTTCCACATGAAAAATATGGAGCGGGATTTTGGCGTGAAATTGTTCGAAACACGCATTGGACGCGTCTGGTTAACCGATTCGGGCAAAGCTTTACACCATTACGCAGTCAAAATTAACGAACTTGCGGAAGAAGCTGAACGGGCGGTCGGAGAATTCGATACGTTACGCAAAGGCGAATTGAAAATCGGTGCAAGTTACGTACCGGCTACCTATTTGTTGCCTAAGATGCTATACCACTTTTCAAGAAGTTATCCAGGTGTACGAATTTCGTTGTCCGTAAAACCGACTCCTTTGATTACGGGCATGTTAGAACGAAGAGAAATCGATTTAGGCGTATTTTCAACCGATGTTTTACAATTGCCGGATTTGTCGATAGACCCTATATGCGAAGATGAATTGGTTTTGATTTTTTCGCCTACACATCCTCTTGCTTCGATAGCTGATCCGACTCCACACCAAATCGCTTCTTTTTATTTTGTGATGCACGGGTTGGAATCGAGCACTCGCCTACTTACCGAACGTTGGTGGGCGGACCATGGCAAGCGTCTTCCGATTGGGCTTGAGCTCGATTCGTTAGAAGCGATTAAACAGACTGTCATATTGGGCGAACATATCTCTTTTGTTTCTCGGTTGGCAGTACAATATGAAGTTGAACAGGGGTTACTCCGCAGCTACTCGCCGCCGGGTCACAGTTTTAGAAGAAAAATCTGTCTCGCTACGCACAAAGAAAGATACGCTTCGACTTTATTGGAACGGTTTGCTGATGAATTTTCGGCTTCGTTGTCCACTGAATTTTTGATATAAAATCTTTGTTTGGATCAGTGAATTCTTGCTCTTTTTTACCGGAAACGATGACTCTGTTGATTTCACTCGAATACGGATTCTTTAAAGTGGATAAGGTAAAGGAACCTCAATCCGAAGGAGTGGAAAATAGTCATATGAGTTTATTCAAATCGTTGCATCCTCGTAAGTTGGTTCGAAAAGTCACAGTCACCGTATTGGGAAGCAGTCTTTTGTTAGCGGGATGGAGCGTTCTGCCGGAAGTTAATGCCGCGTCCAATGCCGTGCCTGGTTACGAAGTGAAATTCCTGATGAATGCAAATAAAGTATTAACTTCTGGCGGCGGACTGAATCCAGCGGTTAATCAAAATTTTGATATTGTAAGCTCGCCTGAACGTCTGTTGGTCGAATATTTTGATACGAATTCTTTGGATTTAGGCAGCGAGGACTGGAACGTTCGTCTTCGCAAAAAAGAAAGCAAATCGGATTATGAACTGACGTATAAAAAGCGTTTCGATGTTCAAAACGGGCAGATCGATGCCGCGCTAACCACTGCAAATGCTGTCGGTTTCGACTCTTCTGACGATAATTACAAAGCCGAAGTAGACTGGGGCTACAATAAACAAACACTCAGCTTCTCCGTGACAAAAAGCAAAAAAGCTTCCAAAGGATTGAGTTTACCTTCCAACGAAAAAGCATTAGAGATGTTGGTGAGCGAAATTCCGGGTAAACTTGATAAGACTCGCGTTAAAGGATGGGGCACCACGACTTTGCAAAATTCACGTGCTCACGGTCCGGTACTGGTAACCAAATATAGCGGAGATTTTAACGGAATCGAAGTCTATATTGAAGTATGGCCGATCTTGAATGCTGCGGGAACAGGTACAGAATCGTTAGTCGAAATTTCTTTCAAAACCGACCAATATGCTCAAGCCGCTGCGCAACGCACACAATTAATGAACGAATTACAGTCCGAAGGATGGTTAGTTCCTGCGGATTCACTGAAAACGAATCTGATTTTGGATCGTTATTGATCAGAAGTTAAAAAAATCAATGAATCATGCGGGGCGGAGAGCAGTAGCTCTTCGTCTTCTTTTGTTTTAGTTTACATAATAATAGTTACGTTTTAAGAGGTATTTTCAAATTTATATCGAAATTAAGGTGTAAGGAGAAATAGTGGTGAAAAGTTATCTTATTCGCAAAAGGAGCTTACGTCTTATGAATCCGCACAACCGACAATTAGCTACTTTAATCGCAAAAGATTTTTTCGCAAAAAAAGATCTCCACATGCCTTCAGTGTCTATTAACCCGATCGTTGGTAAAGGTTTCGTTAATGAAGTGTGGGTTGCTGAAGCTGTAGGGAAGAAAATCATTATTCGTATGAATGATGAAGATTCCCGCGCAGAAAAGATCTATTTGAAAGAAAAATGGTGTATAGAACAAGCCAGCCTTGTAGGAATTCCAAGTCCGGAAATTCTAGAATTAGGTGTGCGGGATGAAGTACCTTATATGATTCAATCTTTTAAAAACGGAGTAAATGGGCTTGAATACGAAGCAGATCCTTGTGAACTTTGGCGAAAAATCGGCAAATACGCTTCTTTATTTCATCAAATCCCGGTAAAAGGCTACGGTGAAGAACTAAAAGACGCACAGCGAGGAGAATTCTATTCACCGCCACATCCCGGTTCCGACGGGAGCTGGAATGGTTATTTGCGATACAATATAAATAGTCTGAACGATCAAGATAAACTGCTGGAATTAGGTGTAATTACGCGCGAGGAATCAAGACAAGCTCAATTCTTATTTCAAAAGTTGGCGAAGAAAAAATGGGAATTCGGGTTGAATCATGGAGATTTATCTTTGAAAAACATACTTATAGATGGATCGTTTTCTGATCACTCCTTGCATGTGACGCTTATTGATTGGGGTAATGCGGAGATAGGGCCTGTTCCGCATGTGGATCTTATGCAACTCCTGTTAATCCAAATGATAGAAGGAAAACCGGATGAACATGAAATTAACGCCTTTTTAGAGGGATATGGTCTTTCTTCTGCTATTCTACAAGAAACGAGAGAGCTATTTGTTCTTCGCTCATTCGATAAACTGCGCTGGGCGATCGACTGTAGCCCGAAAGATATTACACAATTTGCGGATATTGCACGAAAAGCATTTACACAAGCGAAAGTCAGTTAAGCTTAATAAATATTTTCAATAATCTAATAGTTCGAATTTAAGTTGCTTAAAATATAAATTAAGTTTAAAATAAATATATGACAATGTTTATATATAAATAATAGAAGGGATTGTTGTAACATGAGTTATACAAATATTTTGATCGCCGGAAGTGGCGTATTAGGTAGCCAAATCGCTTTCCAAACCGCTGTACACGGATTCGCAGTCACTGTTTACGATATTAACGATGCAGCATTGGATCAAGCGAAAACTCGAATCCAACAGTTGAAACCTCGTTATCAAGCAGACTTAGGGCTTACCGAAAAACAAGTAGAAGCAGCATGGGAACGTTTAACTTTCCAAAGCGATCTGGCTCAAGCGGCAGCGAATGCAGATCTAGTTATCGAGTCTGTACCGGAATCGATGCCGATCAAGGTTGAATTTTATGAAAAATTGGGTAAAGTCGCTCCAGCGCATACGATTTTTGCAACGAATTCTTCGACATTGTTGCCAAGTCAATTCGCTGATGCTACAGGTCGCCCCGAACAATTTTTGGCACTGCATTTTGCGAACGAAATTTGGAAAAACAATACCGGCGAAATCATGAAGCATGCTCGCACAGACGATAAAGTCTTTAATGACGTAATTGAATTCGCCAAACAAATCGGTATGGTTGCTCTTCCTATTCAAAAAGAACAACCGGGTTATATCGTCAATTCACTACTTGTTCCACTGCTTAGTTCGGCGCAAAAGTTACTCGTTACCGGAATCGCAGACGTTGAGACGATCGACAAAACATGGATGGTCGGAACCGGCGCTCCGGTAGGTCCTTTCGGTATGCTGGATGTGATCGGAATCAATACTGCTCACCACGTAGCAAAAACAAGAGCCGATCAGACAGGCGATTCTGATTTCAAAGCCGTTGCCGATCTGTTGAAAAACGAGTATATCGATAAAGGTAAATTGGGTACGGCGACGGGGGAAGGATTCTACACGTATCCGAATCCAAGTTATCGGGAGCCTGGGTTTTTGAAAGGTTAATAAGAAGATATAAAACAAACTGCTATCAAAAATCATTTTTTGATAGCAGTTTGTTTTATGGTTAAAAGTGGAAAATATGAAGTTGTTTTAATCAGATTTTATATCGTTCAATAATGACAATGGAACAGATGATCCTTGAAGAATTTTATCGACGACTGATTCATTCCATTCACGTATAATATTGTGATCTAATAAATACTGTAAAGATCTCATTTGATTTGATCCTTTATACATTTCTGTACCTGATTCGAGTTTACCTGTTTTAGATTGTTTAAATTCAACGACTTCCATTTTTGAAGAAGAGTTTTTTATTAACTTTTTATAATTTTTATATAGATCAGGTCTTTTTTCTGAAAGAAGTGTTGGTATATCAGTCGCTATATAACGTGAAGTAATATCTTCAGCCCAATAAGAAACGATATTACGTGTTTGAGCATCCAGATAAATGTGATTATAAACGTCGATATCAACAATGCTACCGTGAATAATTCCACTTCCTCCAATGTTTTTAATAAATTTGGAAAGCATAAGTAATTGTTCGTGATAACCCGATAAAGCGATCTTAATTGCTTTTGCGTACTTGTCCATATGATCGTAATAATAGTTCAAATTTTGTTCTTCGATCTTTTTGATTTTCCCCCCACTTAAAAAATAACGAATTTTTTTATCATTTTCAAATATAAAGCAATAGAGATCTTTCTTTTTCAACATATATATTTTCCCTTTTCTAGTGAATTGCATTTGTATTCGCAAACCGATTGCGAACTGTCGATACTCTTTTTGTGAAATGAGGTGTATTCCTTCAGGATATTCACAAAAAAAGTCATACTGCCAACGCAAATCAAACCATTTTAAAAATACTGTTTTACCGTAGTAACCGATTTGGTTATCAGCGTAAACCGTACATGTATTATCTATTCGTTGCAAATTACGATGCGTATGCCCATTCATATAAATCCAAGAGGGGTGATAAGTATCGGAACTCCAATTAGAGAGCGGGGTATGAGTACAAATAATAACTTCACGTGCTCCTAATGCGTCAATTAACTTTCTATGAATAGCATCAAATCTTTGCGAATAATATTGATCTTTTGCTCTGGTCAGTATGGTATTTCGATAAAGACCATTCGTTGCATTGAATGAATCGTTTAAGCCTGAGAATCCTAGACCTCCCCAGAATATGAATGAAGACATTCGACTCCATTTTTGCAATTCTTCGATGCTACTTTTCAAGATTTCTTCTTCAGATAGATAATCAAATTGATCATTATCGTGTAGAAAAAGCAGGTCATTATGCAAAAACAAAATACCTAGTTCATCGAATAGCTTACGATATTCATCGATAAGTCCCTCTAAAGAATTATCTTGCTCCCTCACTGCCCAAAGCTCATGATTGCCTAGAATTGCGATGATTTTAACGTTTTTACACTTTGAAGATAACAATTCATAAAATATATGAACAATATCGAAATGCGATGAAACATCACCCGCTACAACTAAATAATCGTTATAACCTAAATCTGTGGATTCAAGCATCTCAGTTACAATCTTGTTAATGAAGTTATGGATTTCTCTTCTTGTGGCTTGGGTTGGAAACATTTTAATTAAACGATGATCCAAATGAATATCGCTTATGTAATGAATACGTCTCATAACACTCTCACGCTCATGTAAATCGCTAGTAAAAGGTAAAATACGAGGTTTTTCATTTACAGAAGATTGTTCGATAATTTGTGTATGAGTGAGAGATTGGACTTTTCCATCTGAAACATTGAGTTTATAAAAGGAATCATCATAAAGCCCAAAGCGTTGCAATGTCTTTGTAGAAATATATGCATCTTTAATATTCAACTTCCGAATATTTATACCATCAAAATGGAAGTCTTGTAATTCCGCTCTACTCAGATCATTATTTATTTTTTTTAAAAAGGATTTAAACGTTTTATAGGAAAAAATTCTTTCTGGGAAGACTTCGATGTCAAAACAATCTAAAACTGCTGGTTCGACTACAATGAATTTGTTAATAGAAGCATCAAATTTTTTGACTTTAAAGTAACGTACGCCTAGAGTCCATTCTAATTCAATAATTTCCTGATCGGCACGAATTTTTGAAGGAAAACAATTTCTAACAACGCTTCGCAATTTATTAATATTTAATGTCTCTAGTTCTTCTAATCTTTGTTTCAAAAATGTAATACATCTTTTTTTTGTAATTAATCGTTGCGGCAAATATTCAAATGCCCCCCAATCCATTTTGACTGCTTGATTGCATAGGGAAGGTATGCGAAGTTCATGAGGAATATATCTTAAGGATAAAGGATCGTTAGAGATAGCTTCTTGAGCCACTTTCAGCGTAATTAACTCAGGATCAATAAAACGTAATACAGTACTCGTACTTGAAACTGCCGCAATAATAATATCTTCTGATCGTAAATGTTCAGGTACAAAGCGTATTTGAAATCCATTCATCTTCAAAACTTTCATACATAGATCAAGCGTCAATTCACCTTTAGGTATACCTGATAAAGTATCGCCTAAAGAAATAGGTTCAAAAACATCTAAGGGGTCGAATTCCAGTCTTTTTTTCTTCATATTATTTTCACTCCATTGACTCAAAATGTATGCATGAAAAATATACCATATATCCTTCATTTACACATCTTGAAACGATATCTATTGTATTAATTCTATAATAAAAAAACAGCGTATAATATAAATTATACGCTGTTTCCGTTTAAATCGATTAAAAACTCAAAAGTCAGCTCCTAGATCGACTCAAAAAGAGCCCCAAAATCAATTTTATGTATGGTTTTACCTTTTATAATTTTCAGCAATTATATCTCTTGCGATTAAACTTTCGAATAGGGGTAGCGTCAGGAAAATGCGGATTTACAACGCTAAGATCACTCCCAAGATTAATAACCCGATTTTAACAACGATACGTGGAGGATTGGTATTTATTTTATCTGACATTGGATGAACTTGTTCCACGTTGATAGGGCTTGCTTTTCACCTCGTTATTCACAATTGACTGGATTTCATTCTATAACTAAGGATTCAATAAATATCTCGATTGCTTTTGTATAAAATTCAACTCTTGGAGTTATAAGTGAAAAATTTCGTGAGATTGGAAACCCATTTATATCAAGTAACTTCACTTTACCAAGTTCTAGTTCGTTTTTTATTGACGCGTGTGAGAGTATAGAAATTCCTAGACCAGCTTCAATAGATTCCTTAATAACTTGCGTACTCCCAAATGTCATATACTTCTTCGGAGAAAACCCCAATTGTTTAAATCCCTTTTCTTGCATTTCTCTCGTTCCAGAACCTTCTTCACGAACTAACCAAGTCTCTAGGTTTAATAACAAGGGGTCTATTTCCTTTTGTTCTGCTAAATGGTGATTTGAAGGGACTGTAATTGATAACTCGTCAAGAGAAAATGGTATAACCTTTATATTTTCATTATTAGCCTCTCCTTCGATTATCCCAACATCTACCTCGTGTTTCTTTATTAAATCTATAATTTCATTAGAATTTTTTATAGTAATGATTGGATTTAATAATGGATAGGATTTAAGCAAACTGGCAATTTTATGAGGAAGAATGTATTCTCCGAAAGTATAACTTGCACCAATAGAAAGAGGACCACTTGCAGTATGTTTTAAATCATCAATGAGTCTTTCCATTCGAGTATAGAGACCTAAGATGTCCTTGGCGTGATGAAATACTATTTCTCCAGCCTTGCTAAGTCGAACATATTTGTTTGTCCTCTCTAACAATTTTATCCCCATGTTTTTTTCTAACGTTTGTATATAATTGCTGACTGCTGGTTGTGTCATATGGAGAAGTTCAGCTGCTCGAGTAAAGTTCTTTTGTTCTGCAACTGTAGTAAATACAAGTAAAGATTGATCCATTATGAGTCTTCCTCCTTAGAATAAAATGGGGTCTAAGAAACTTCAATGATAAGTAATTTTATATTACAGCTATAATTATAATCTATTTTACTTATTATCAAAACAAATATACTCTTAATACAAGGAAGCAAATATAGGAGTTGTTAAAATGAATACATCATTAGCAAAACATAAAAAATCATCCTCGAGAGGACTTTGGTTCGGTGGTGTTGGATTTACCTTTATTATTGCATTAGTTGGTTTTGGATTATCACAAATACCCGGGTTAGATCATGTTGGTCAGCTCGCCTGTGCAATCATCATTGCAGTAGTTTATCGACAAATTTGGGGATATCCTGAGAAATTCCGTACTGGAATCCAATTCTCTGCCAAAAGGTTGTTAAGGCTTGCTATTATCCTTTTTGGGTTAAAACTAAACATTGATGTTGTTTTTCATCAAGGGTTAGGTTTGCTTGCAAGAGATGTTGGAACCATCGTTTTTTCAATCCTTCTTACAATGTTGCTTGCAAAACTATTCAAAGCGAATTCTTCCTTATCCTTGTTATTAGGAATTGGAACAGGGGTGTGTGGCGCTGCTGCAATTGCAGCCGTTTCACCCATTTTGAAAGCAAAGGATGAAGATACTGCTATTGGGGCAGGTATAATTGCTTTAGTTGGTACCATTTTCGCCATAACATACACTATCTTACGTCCGTTTCTCCCTTTGACAGACCTTCAATACGGTGTTTGGTCAGGTGTAGGTCTACACGAAATTGCTCATGTTGCCTTAGCAGGAGCGCCTGCTGGTCCAGATGCACTTGCTATTGCTTTGTTAGCGAAACTAGGTCGTGTTTTCTTACTCGTTCCACTTAGTTTTATTCTTATGTACTGGATGAAACGAAAAAATAAAGTTGAATCAGATTCTGATGCTAAAATTGAATTTCCATGGTTTCTCATAGGTTTTATTATCATGAGCTTATTTGGAAGTTATGTCCTTGGTCATTTGATTACCGTCCCAACTAGTGTCATGAATAGCATCTCTTTCTTCACTTCCTTTATCCTAACTATGGCTATGATTGGATTAGGTTTAAATGTTAGTCTAAAAGACCTTAGAACGAAAGCGTTAAGACCACTTCTAGCAATGGCTATTACATCTGTTTTGTTATCTGTTATCACATACTTCACAATGTAATTAATTGTAAATCAGGAGGTTTCTTAAATGAATAAAATATTATTTCCTACTGATGGTTCGGCTTATTCTGAACATGCCGCAAGAATGACAGGGGAGTTCTTGGAAGCTTGGCCAAATGCAACAGGTGTTGTGCTTTACGTCACGGTTAAAGAAAATTACGCCTATGATTTTGCAACTGAAGCAGTGGATCGATACGAAAAAGAACTTAGTAAACATATTGAAAAGAAAATTATGGAAGGAGTCCTTCAACCTTGGAAGGATCGTCTTGAATATAATCATCAAATAAGTCACCAAAGTCAAACCATTTGTCATGTTGCCCAAACAGAGGAAGTAGATCTTATTATATTGGGTAGTCATGGAAGAGGTGTTTTTGATCGAGTATTGGTGGGCAGTGTTGCTCAAGGGGTGTTACACCGGTCCGAAATTCCTGTCTTGATTGTTAAGAAGTAATTCTTCAAATTAAGGGCTTACCATAAGGTAAAGCCCTTAATACTCCTATAATCCTTTAATTCTTTAATCCTTTTCATGTTTCAGATAATTTTCTATATAAAGAAGCTCTAGATACATTTGTAATTTCACAAATTTGATTTACAGTCATTCCTCCTTCTTTATATAGTTTAACTGCATAATTCATACCTGCGTGATTTTTATGATATTTCTTTAATCGACCTTTAAACTTTCCTTCTTTCTTTGCTAGCTCAATCCCTTCACGCTGACGCATACGAATAAGATCTCGCTCTAATTGGTTAACGCCAGCCATTACCGTAATTAAGAATTGGCTGTATGGATTATCTTCTGATAAATCTAACCATGTATCCTTGAGTGATTTTAAGTTTGCCATTTTACTGCGTATTAAATCAATCATTTCAAATAAATTCTGCGTACTTCGAGTGATCCGAGTTAAGTCTGTAACATAAATAATGTCACCTTCCTGTAAATCCTCTAACATTTTTTGAAGTTGCTCACGATCCTTTGTTGCTCCAGAAACTTTTTCTTCAAAAATGATATCCATTCCGATTTCGTTCAATTGCTGAAATTGCCTTGAAGGATTCTGGCTAGTTGAACTGACACGTATATAACCGATTTTTCGCATCATACCACCTCGTTTTTGATACAAGTCTTATGAGACACTCCCTACTATGATTTTATCTGTCTACTATACTTGTATCAATAGAGTACACTCTATTGATATATAATTGAACTAATAAATTGAAAAATACAGAAATGGGATGATACTGAATGAAAATTGCGAGAGGTAGAGAATTGCTTACACCGGAACAGAGACAGTCTTTTATGCAAATCCCTGAAGATGAATGGATATTGGGGACCTACTTCACTTTTTCCAAACGTGATTTAGAAATAGTTAATAAGCGAAGGAGGGAAGAAAACCGTTTAGGGTTTGCCGTTCAATTAGCTGTTCTTCGGTATCCCGGTTGGCCATACACTCATATCAAAAGCATCCCAGATTCGGTCATACAATATATATCGAAACAGATTGGTGCTAGTCCATCCTCGCTTGGTCATTATCCTCAAAGGGAAAATACACTTTGGGATCATTTGAAAGAAATTCGAAGTGAATACGACTTTGTAACTTTTACCCTGAGTGAATATCGAATGACATTTAAGTACCTTCATCAATTAGCTTTGGAAAATGGTGATCCCATTCATCTACTGCATGAATGCATAGATTTTCTAAGAAAAAACAAAATTATACTGCCTGCTATCACTACACTTGAAAGAATGGTGTGGGAAGCAAGGGCGATGGCTGAAAAGAAGCTATTTAATACAGTTAGTAAATCTCTTACAAATGAGCAAAAAGAAAAGCTTGAAGAGATTATTACTTCGCAGCATCCATCTGAATCTAATAAAACGATATTGGGTTGGTTAAAGGAACCACCGGGTCATCCTTCACCCGAAACATTTCTAAAAGTAATAGAACGACTCGAATATATACGAGGAATGGAATTGGAAACGGTACAAATTAGTCATTTGCACCGCAACCGCCTGTTGCAGCTGTCTCGCTTAGGTTCAAGATACGAGCCGTATGCATTCCGTGACTTTCAAGAAAATAAACGTTATTCGATATTAACCGTCTATTTATTACAACTTACTCAGGAGCTAACGGATAAAGCGTTTGAAATTCATGATAGGCAAATACTTAGTTTGTTATCAAAAGGTCGTAAGGCTCAAGAGGAAATCCAGAAACAAAATGGTAAAAAGCTAAATGAGAAAGTTATACACTTTACGAACATCGGACAAGCATTAATTAAAGCAAAAGAGGAAAAATTAGATGTTTTTAAGGTTTTAGAATCGGTTATTGAATGGAATACCTTTGTCTCTTCAGTAGAAGAGGCTCAGGAGCTTGCACGTCCTGCCGACTATGATTATTTGGACTTACTGCAAAAACGGTTTTATTCACTAAGAAAATATACGCCAACGCTATTAAGAGTATTGGAATTTCATTCTACAAAAGCAAATGAGCCACTTTTACAGGCTGTTGAGATTATCCGAGGAATGAACGAATCCGGAAAGCGAAAAGTGCCTGACGACTCACCTGTGGATTTTATTTCAAAACGATGGAAAAAGCATTTATACGAGGATGATGGTACAACAATTAATCGTCATTACTATGAAATGGCTGTTTTAACAGAACTTCGGGAGCATGTTCGGGCAGGAGATGTTTCCATTGTGGGCAGCAGACAATATAGGGATTTTGAGGAATATTTGTTTTCGGAAGATACATGGAATCAATCGAAGGGGAATACGAGATTATCAGTTAGTTTATCATTTGAAGATTATATAACAGAGAGAACTAGAAGCCTTAATGAAAGGTTAAAGTGGTTAGCTGCCAATTTCAACAAGCTAGATGGAGTTTCTCTTGAAAAAGGAAAACTGTCACTTGCACGCTTAGAAAAAGATGTTCCAGAAGAAGCAAAAAAATTTAGCGCAAGCCTCTATCAGATACTACCAAGAATAAAGTTAACTGATTTACTCATGGATGTGGCTCATATAACAGGATTTCATGAGCAATTCACTCATGCTTCCAATAATCGAAAACCAGATAAGGAAGAAACAATCATTATCATGGCTGCCCTTTTAGGAATGGGTATGAATATTGGCTTGAGCAAGATGGCCGAGGCCACACCCGGACTTACATATAAGCAACTAGCCAATGTATCTCAATGGCGTATGTATGAAGATGCAATGAATAAAGCCCAAGCCATATTAGTAAATTTCCATCATAAATTACAGTTGTCCTCCAATTGGGGCGACGGTACAACATCCTCATCAGATGGTATGAGAATGCAGCTAGGTGTTTCATCACTTCATGCAGATGCAAACCCACATTACGGGACTGGAAAAGGAGCCACCATCTACCGTTTTACTAGTGATCAATTCTCTTCTTACTACACAAAGATTATTCATACAAATTCAAGGGATGCGATTCATGTTTTGGATGGATTGTTGCACCATGAGACGGATCTAAATATAGAAGAGCATTATACAGACACGGCCGGTTACACAGACCAAATATTCGGACTGACTCATTTATTAGGATTTAAATTTGCTCCTAGAATAAGAGATTTATCAGACTCAAAATTATTTACAATAGATAAAGCAAGTGAATATCCAAAATTAGAAGCCATTTTACGTGGACAAATAAATACAAAGGTCATTAAAGAAAATTATGAGGATGTTTTGCGATTAGCTCATTCTATAAGAGAGGGAACAGTTTCAGCATCCCTTATTATGGGGAAACTAGGTTCCTATTCAAGACAAAACAGCTTGGCTTCGGCCTTACGTGAGATGGGCCGAATAGAAAAAACGATCTTTATTTTGAATTATATATCGGATGAATCATTAAGAAGAAAAATACAAAGAGGATTGAATAAAGGAGAAGCCATGAATGGATTAGCAAGAGCTATTTTCTTCGGAAAACAAGGTGAGCTTAGGGAACGGACTATACAACATCAATTGCAAAGGGCCAGTGCCTTAAACATAATCATTAATGCCATCAGTATATGGAATACCTTACACCTAACAAAAGCAGTTGAATATCAAAAACAGGCTAGTAGTTTTAATGAAGAATTATTGCACCATATGTCGCCTCTAGGTTGGGAACATATTAATTTGCTAGGAGAATACCATTTTAATTCCGAGAAAATGGTCTCGTTAGATTCTTTAAGACCATTGAAATTTTCTTAACGTTGTTAAAAATGGGGGAATCGTCTCGAAAATGTGCTTAGCGTTGTAAATCCGCATTTTCCTGACGCTACCCCGAATAAAAAGTCCATAGGTTACATAATAATTATTATGATACTATGTAAAATTAACTCAGAAAATTTAACTTCATTCATTCAAACGAACCACATCACAAAAAGCGACTCCCAAATTTATGGAAGTCGCTTCGACTCTTCTTTAGTTTACATAATTAAATTACAGTTAACTAAATTCGATTTATGATTTCAGCCAAGCGTTCGCCAACAACAAAGCACCTTTTTTCGCATTAGTGTCTGCCAGCACGTTCAACATGACAAAATCGTGAATAATGCCTTGGAATCTGGCTACAGTAACCGGTACTTCTGCTTCACGAAGTTTATTGCCGTAAGCTTCGCCTTCGTCACGCAATACATCGGCTTCGCCTGTAATAATCAGGGCTTCTGGCAAACCTTTAAGCTGTTCGGTCGTTGCGCGTAGCGGAGAAGCTGTAATCTGAGCACGTTCTTCTGGATCTGTCGTATACTGATCCCAGAACCATTTCATGCCGTCTTTCATCAAGAAATAACCTTCAGCAAACTGATTATAAGACTCCGTATCGAACGAAGCATCGGTAACGGGATAGAACATCAATTGCTTCGCAATTTTAGGGCCGCTGCGTTCTTTAGACATGAGCGTAATCGCAGCTGTCATATTTCCGCCGACGCTATCGCCGCCTACGAACAATTTCGAAGTATCGAATTTTTCGGCTTCGCCTTGCTCGGCAATCCATTCCAAAGTCGCATAAATTTCTTCGATCGCTACTGGATATTTGCTTTCAGGCGAACGACTGTAATTCGGGAACACGACAGCAACTTCGGAACCTACAGACAATTCGCGAATCAAACGGTCATGGGTATGGGCATCGCCGAATACCCAGCCCGCTCCGTGAATATACAAAAGTACCGGCAGCGTACCTGTCGAGCCTTTTGGCCGGACGATACGGATCGACACTTCGCCTTTAGGACCGCCTGTAATCACTTTGTCTTCCATATCCACTTCAGGTTTGAAGACCTCGCCGGATTGTACTTCATCGACGGTTTCCCGACCTTTTTCTGGCCCTAAGTCAGACAAAAAAGGCGGTTTCGAATTGTCGTCTGCGAATTTCTGAGCTGCGGGTTCAAGTACGGGTTTTTTAGCGTCTGTCATGATTACAAGCTCCTTTCGGGTACATGCAGTACCTAGGCAAATGGGAATACCATCATATAACGCAAAATTTGATTTTTTGAAACATAATTTGATTTTACATTCGAAGCTTGCGTTTACCTTAGTGATTAGTTCACAATATCAATATGAATAGCCGATCCATGTTTACGATCAGAACGGAGAGAACCCTTTTATGGCAACGATTCGGATTCCCGAAGATGAAGCACTGGAAGACTACGCCGAATACTTGGAAGCTTTTTTGATCTGGATGCAAGATGCCGGATATACCGACTATACGCAAAAAAATTACTTAAGCGATGTAAGGCAATTTTTACTTGGACTTAATGGACGAAGCTTAGAAGAAGTGAAAAAAATTCACGTGATGTCGTTTTTATCGATGGCTCGGCGTAATGGCTCAGGCGATGCCACGCGTAATCGCAAACACGCCGCTGTGCATTGTTTGTACAAAGCTTTGATCGAACTTGAGCTTTTGGAACACAACCCGGCTATTGGAGTCAAAAAAGCCAAAACAGAAAAAAACCGCGCACCCGTCTATATGGACGAACATCAGATTGGTGAGTTTCTTGAAGCTGTCGATGGTAAATACCGCGAACGTAATCTAGCGATTTTTCTGCTTATGGCGTATATGGGGCTTCGAGTCGGCGAAGTTCACGCTCTTAATATTTCGCATTACAATTCTGAGCGGCGCACTCTTCAAGTGTTCGGCAAAGGACGGAAATGGCGTACTCTGCCAGTACCGGAAGCCGTTATGACCGTGCTGGAAGACGCGATTGCGCAGCGATTGTCTCCTTGGACTGATCGGGAAGAAGCGCTATTCGTTTCGCAAAAAGGACGCCGAATGTCGATCCGCGCGATTCAGCAATTGGCTTCGGATACGTTTGATCGTTTCCAGCATCAACTAGAGCCTCATCAGCGGATTCCTTATTCCAGCCATAAGCTTCGGCACTCTTTTGCAACCATGTTACTTCGAAAAGGAGCCGATCTGCGTACCGTACAAGAAATGCTGGGCCATTCTTCTATACAGACCACAACCGTCTATACGCACGTCTCGAATCGGGAAAAAGAAGAGGCAATGAATCGGCTGCATGTTAGAGTTCCAAGTAATTCGGGTAAAAAGTCGGTAATCGACATCAACGAAGGAGTGGATACAGATGGGATTTAATCTTGGAGGTCTTGGAGACGCATTCAACAAATTAAAGCAAGGTGACCTTAGCGGGCTGAGCGAAATGGCGAATAAGCTTCCGTTAAACGAAATTTTGCAAAAGCTTCCGTTGGACCAATTGCTCAACTCGGAGTTTTTACAAAAATACACGCCGTTCAAATCAGCAGCAGAAATGCTGCAAAAATTCGGTATCGGCGGTAGTGATCCTAATGCGCTTCAGAGCGTTCCGCCGCAAGAATTAGATGCAAAAGTCAAAGAAAATACACAGTTCGGTTCCATGCAAGAATTGATTCAAAAAGGCTTGGAATTTATGCAACAACGCCAAGGCAAGTAAATAAACCTATACTCATCACGCGAGGTGTCGATTTTGACATCCCGCGTTTTTTTATTCCTTCAAGGATAGATTGTTCATTTGCAGTGGTCATGCTATCGTAAACAGACAGGTAGAAGTAAGCAAAAAAGCAAATTGATCATTACTGTTATCCGACACTACGGTTATAGAAGGAGTTTAATACATCATGCGTTTTGAGATTGAGTTTTTATCATTTTTCGTGATTCAGGTTGAAGGCAGAGAAGGCCAAGGCGCCAGAGGATATAAGCATTATCAGACGATGGACGATTACGATTATGAAGATAGCCCGGTGAAAAAGTTCCTGGATAGCGAATTTTCTCGAATCGCTAAGCGTAAAGTAGAAAAAAATCCGTTGACCGAACAAGCGCCTACGAAGATCGGAACCTTTATCGTAGAGCCGGGATATGAACTAGACAGCAATCCTAACTTCAATATGTTCAATCGGATGCGGACAGCCGACGGCAAAGAAGATTTTAAAAATGCGTGCGACGATGTGGTACGTAATTATTTGGATACGGGATCGGTTCGCGGAGGGGCTTTAGTGCTCACGCGTGCCAAAATGCCAACGCATTCGGATGACCCGTTTATTTTCGTTATGAAATGTGATTTTGAAAATAAAATTGCCCGAATTTCCGATGAGCAAAATTTGATCGATGAAGTCGAAATGGCGATCAGCACTAAGAGCATCAAATCGATCATGTACCCGCATATGCCAGAAGCAGGAATGACCGAAGAGTGGGAATTAAAAATCCACCAACCGTCGCATGCTCGATATTTTGAAGATTTCTTGAAATTTGTCGTGTACGAACAGTCGATGCCAGAGATCGTGAATGAGCGAGTGATGGAATTCGTACAGACTTACGTCGAAGAAAAATGGCCGGACGAAACGAGCGAAGAACGTCAGCGTGAAGAACATGATCTGGAACTATGGACAGCGAGCGATAAACGCGATATTCAAGAAAAATGGGAACCTGAGCAAGTGATGGAAGCTGCTGAACGCATCACCGAGTTTCAGCCGGATATCGAGGTTCGGTTTAAACTAGGAAATTCGCAAATCAAAGGGCTACTTGCCGACTTCGGCTATGGCGTTCATATCACTCGTCTCAATGGACGTTATGCGGTGATTTTAGAAGGGGAATCTTTTGTTTTCGATAAAGGGCATTCTCCGGTCGAACTGCTGCAACCGGAAGATTTCGAGACGGTTGCCAAGCGTCTGCTTGAACGAAAAGACGATTCCGGAGATGATGGGTTACCTTATTAATCGCGATAGGGGTGGAGCCTTTGAACAGAAGCAACTATGATTCACTATCAGGAATTCGAACAGAAGGCTTCAAAGGAGTACGTTTTTTATCCGATCAGGAAAGCTCTCATTATGCAGCGTTAGCGAAAGACCATCTGATGCGGCTGCGAAGCGATATAGATCTGAATCAATTATTGCCGATTCGGGCTGTCGAGTTAGATCATGACGAAATGCTTTTGGAATACGCTCGGCATCATTCGGGGATTCCTTTTTACCGAGGGCCAAAATTATTTATTACGATGCGTAGTTCCGGTGAACTCTGCTCAATCAAGACGGATTGGAGTTCATGCCGAATACAATCGGAAGCAGATCCAAAAAAACCGCCCGCGATTTTGAATGTGCCAGAAGAATCTTCTCGTCTGCGCGGGGCTTATGCTTTGAATGTATCAGCTATTTATCCTTTTTATTTGTACCTACCGCGAATGTACGATGCAAGCGGGAAGCCTGTGCTTCAAAATGAAAAGCTTGGGCCGTGGGAATGGATCGATCTACGCGGTGCGCATACCCGTAAACGGAATTCTTCTACGCAAATCCGTTCGTTACAAGGAAACTTTTCATTGCCGGAGTCCAAAAAAGTAGAAGCGTTGGAGCGGGAAGAGCTAAGAAAAGTTCGCAGCACAGTACTCGATTATTTGCTCAATACCGCAAAGCCGCGAGGATATCGATGGGCTTTTTTGGCTGGAAAACGACGTTCGTCTTTTCGTGCAATAGGCGGGATCGTCCATGTACGCTTGTATCGCCTGGTGCATGGATTACCCGTACTTGGAGGATGTCTGGATTTGTATATCGAACGTCGCAGCGGCAAAGTGATCGCAGCTTCAGATGAACTAGAGTTTCGCCGGATGCGGGCTGAACGTTTTACTGAAGCGCTGGTTAAGCCTAAGCTTTCGTCGATAGAAGCGTGGGAAAAACTTCGAGTTCATATCCGAATTTCGCCTTATTATGTCGTGACAGGTCAAGACTTCAATGGAGTGAAGATCGTATCGTTACATTGGATCGAAGAAAGCGAATATGTGTGTGAAGCTTCTTCGGGTCATTTGGTGCATACTGAAATCATTCGTCTATAACGTTTCAAAATCAAGACCCTTACGTCTGGTCGTCTAGTTGTAAGGGTCTTTTTTGATTGCGTATAAGCGCTTAGCCGAATGATTTGTTACAAATCGATTTTAGCGATCTCGGATTTGAGTTTATCCGCTGATGCTCGCAGTAATTCTAACTCTTTGTCGTTGAGCGGAATTTCCAGATGCTCGCGCACGCCGCTACTATCGACGACACAAGGCAATCCTAAATATACGTCGGAAATGCCATGATAGTTATCGAGTAGGGTAGAGACATTAAGAACCGAGCTTTCGTTTTGCAAAATAGCCGCGACGATCCGGTCAAGTGCCAAAGCGATCGCATAATACGTAGATCCTTTAGCATCAATAATCGCATACGCTGCGTTTTTTGTGTTTTCAAAAATTTCGTCTTGTACGCTCTCCGATAAATTCAGATCGGCACCCGCGATATTTGCTCGACTCCAGACCGGAAGTTCGGAATCGCCATGTTCGCCAATGATATGAGCATGAATACTACGCGGGTCAAGATGTTTCTGTTGACCGATCAGATAACGGAAGCGAGCGCTATCCAGCAGAGTACCCGAGCCGATCACGCGATGAGCAGGCCAGCCGCTTTTTTTGTAAGAGACATAAGATAAAATATCGACAGGATTTGTCGCGACAAGAATAATTCCGTTGTCATTATACTTCGTAATATTGCTAATGATCTGATCGAAGATTTCCGCGTTTCGATTCAGAAGATCGATCCGTGTCTCGCCAGGACGCTGCGCCGAACCGGCTGCAATGATAATGATCGCGGCATCTTTGCAATCGGAATAATCGCCCGACCATACTTTGACGCCGCCAACGAAAGGCAGACCATGATTCATATCCAGCGCTTGCCCTAAAGCCAATTCTTTGTTGACATCGATCAACACAAGTTCAGTCATTCGTTGCCTAAGCAATAGCGTATACGCGGTTGTGGCTCCAACATCACCTGTGCCGATTACGACAACGCGGCGAGAACGTGAAGATGAGGTCGTCATGTTCAATCACTCCATTTCTTCCATAGAATAGAATCTTCAAATCTATTATACAAAAAGCCCTCCCCATTTTGTAACCTTTTTATTTAGGTCTTGCACGGGTTTGGATGATAAAATGAAACGTTTTCGATTTTCAGCATTGTGAGATTGGAATTTAAGTTTGCTATAATAGACAAGGTTTGAACAAATGTACGGATTGAACAAGTCAGAAATGAGGTTGAAAAAGGTATGCGCGGGTTTGCAATTCTTCTGGGATTTAGTTTTATCGGAGTCGTTATACATGATACGTTGCATGTACCGCTACCGGGAAACGTGATCGGTTTATTGTTGTTTCTGGGTTGTTTATTTGCAAAAATCATCAAGCTGGAATGGGTCGAAGAGTCGGCGAATTTGCTTACTCGTCATCTCCTGTTATTTTTTATCCCGTATGTCGTGGGAGCGGCAGCGTTGGTTCCTTTACTCGGCAATGATTGGGTATCGATCGCAGTAGGGCTGATCGGAAGTACATTTGCCGTACTTTGGGTTACGGGGAAAGTCGCGCTGAAGATGCAGCCGAAAGAAAAGGAGGGGTCGCAGTAAGATGAATTTTCTTCAAGATCCATTATTCGGCTTAACGATTACGATCGGCGCTTATGCAATTGCTAAAGGATTAAACCGAAAGTTACCGTGGCTGCATCCTATCTTAAGCAGCAGTGCTATTGTGTTGATCGTACTTGCGTTGCTTCGTGCACCTATCGCTAATTATCAAGTCGATGTTGAATTACTGACGAGCTTACTTGGGCCGGCTACAGTCGCACTTGGGGTCCCGATCTACAAACATCGCCAATTGATTCGTGAGCGGCTGGCGGCGATCTCGGTATCGGTATTGGCCGGTTCGATTACAGGGATTGTAAGTGCAGGATTGCTTGTCTATGTGACAAAAGGTTCGCATGAAGTGTTACTGAGCATTTTACCGAAATCCGTCAGTTCTCCAATCGGTATCGAAATTTCAAAATTAGTTGGAGGAACGCCAGAGTTATCCGTGATGTTCAGCGTTGTGACAGGAGTGATCGGCGGAGTATGGGGACCTGCTTTCCTGTATCGCCTCGGTATGCGTGATCCGGTATCTTTCGGCCTTGCGATGGGGAGCGCCGCGCATGGATTCGGCACGGCGCGCAGCTTGCAAGAATCGGAGACCGCAGGCAGCTTCAGCGCGCTTGCTATGGGGCTTACGGGTATCGTGACTTCTTTACTTTTTATTCCGATCTATATAGCGCTAGGTTGAATCGGAAGCAGTTGCGGGGCGGCAGGTTCTTTATGCTATAATGACGAAGGACTTACGCTCCGCAAGACATTATTGAGAATCAAAGGGGGCGGTTACAATGCGAATCAAGCACAAGCTACTGCTGCCTCTGCTTGCTATGCTGATTGTACTTGCCGGATGTACGAACGATTCTTCTAACGAAGATCAGACATCCGAACCAACACAAGAAACGACGAAATCCGATGATATGGGTGGTCAAGAAATTACGCTGGTCGAACCTAAAGGCGGCGGTAGTAACAATCAATATGAAGAATATGTCGTACAGACCAGATTGACCGAACTTCATTTATTTGATGCTCGAAAAGGAATGGCGTGGGGGCTTACGCGAAGTGCGCTTCGTATGTATATGACCGAAAATAACGGAAAAAATTGGACACCATTATCCCCTTCGGAGCAAATCGCATTTTCGGATGTTCCAGAGTACGGAAAAGACGTCTTTTTTACCGATACGAAGCATGGCTGGATCGTTCGAAGTGCGGGAATTGCGGACGAGTCATTAGTTCTTCGAACCTCAGACGGAGGTCAAAATTGGGCGTTAGCTACCCTCGGACGCACAGACGAGTTACCCGCTTCTTTGTATTTTACCGATCAGACTCGGGGATGGCTATTAACGACCAAGACGTCAGATACACCGGGAAGAGAAAATAAAACCTTGTACCGTACGATTGATGGCGGGAAAAGTTGGAACGCGATTATGCGTACAGCAAGTGGTACACAACCGAACGGTTCCGGAGATCCTTTGCCAGAAATCGGTTATATGTCCGGTATGCAATTCGACTCCGCAACGAGCGGTTATGTGACATTATTGGAACTTGGACGTCCTGCATTGTACCGAACGACGGATAGCGGACGCAATTGGATTAAATCTTCTTCCTTTTTTGCTGGTGAAACCCCAATCGGAACTTGCGATACTTACATAAGCAGCAAACCGCAAAAGTATCAAACAGCACAAGGAGGTTGGGTTCCTGTCGGGTGTAAACAGCGCGACAATGTGCAATATAGCGGTTACTTTACGCAAAATGGCGGTGCCGGTTGGAAATATGAACCGTTCACTGTTCCTGCGCAACAATCGCTTAATGTACAGATCGCTCCGGTATTTCTCGACCGGCTAAAAGGCTGGATGCCGATCGGTTCTACCTTGTATCGCACGGTTGACGGAGGGAAGACATGGAAAGCTTTACCGGAAGATCAAAAGTTGAAAGAAAATATGGAGAAGTATCCGGAAATTTTTCAAATTCAATTTGTGACCGACAAAGTGGGTTGGATCTTGATCGGCAAAACCGAGCTTCGACGTTCATTACTGCTACAAACACTGGACGGCGGCTTAACCTGGAACGTATTATAATTTTAAAATGAATCCCAGTAGAGCTAGATCGAAGGTTTGAAGGTTAGCATTTAACTTTTGATTTAGCTCTACTTTTGTTTTTATTTGTGAATTAAATCACATAATATTTTCTGATTTTCTGTTATTTTTTAAATAGAAAGACAAACAACCTACATTTATAAAGGGAGTGATTGTGATGACTGCGCCAACAAATCAACTTACCCGTAATTATTTGAACCTTTGTTATACGTGCCAAGACGCTCCGATTTGCGAAAGTGAAGAACAATGTCTGGCTTGCTGGGCAGAACAAGGAATGTTGGATCAAGTAGAGCCGAAAGCAGAAGAAACTGGTCGATTGCTCACAATGTACTACGCGTAACTAGATTCGATCCTTCTATGTATCCAGAGTTATTCAGTTTCCTTCGACGATTTCTTTGGTTAATAGTAAAAGAGACATAGAAGAAGGAGCTGACAACGAGATGAGTTTTGAATCGTTAACCGTGATTGTTACCGGTGCCGCTCAAGGGATTGGACACACGCTAGCTAAAAGTTATGCGGAGCAAGGCGCACGCGTCGTACTTGCGGATACACAAGAACCAGAAGGCGCCGCAGCCGCGGCAGAAATTCGCAATTCAGGAGGCGAAGCTATCTTCGTCCCTTGCGATATGTCCAATGAGTCGGATATTACACAACTGATGCGCGAGACGATTGAAGCGTTCGGCAAGATTGATATCTTGATCAATAACGCCGGATTTGGAATTTGGAAATCTCCTTATGAACTGAGCGTAAAAGAATGGGACGACGTCATGAATACGAATGTACGCGGCACCTTTTTGGCAACGCGCGAAGCCGCTCTGCATATGCGGAAAAACGGCAAAGGTTCGATCGTAAACCTATGCTCGACCCGTGCGCATATGTCGGAACCGAATTTTGAAGCGTATGCGGCTTCCAAAGGGGCCATTTTAGCCTTAACGCATTCGCTTGCGATTTCACTCGGCGAAGATGGCATTCAAGTCAACTGTATCAGCCCGGGTTGGATTGAAACGAAAAACTACGATCAATTACGTACTGAAGACCATCAGCAACATCCAAGCGGACGGGTCGGCAAGACAGAAGATGTCGCCAAAGCTTGTCTGTATCTGACTCACCCGGATAACACATTCGTGACAGGAACAGAATTAGTCGTAGACGGCGGTATGACTCGGAAAATGATCTATGTCGAATAGTTAAAATAGAAGAAGCGGAGCATCGAGTAGATGTCATCCGCTTTTTTTGTATGCGGATTCGATTTCTACGCACAAGGGTAATGAAAAAGATACAAAATACTCGTTCCTCTTTTTTTGCAATCAGGCAAGCATCAAGTTGTTGGGCAACAGTCAGTCATCTGCATTTTTACGAGGAGGAATTACGATGGAATATTCATATTCACCTGTGACGTATCGGATCAGCAGCGGCGCAAAGCAACGAAGTGGATATACAAGATCGGGTTCATCGATGGCAGATGCTTCTATTCCGCAAACGCAGTATGAGCAGCCTACGGTTAGGTCTACCTTACAAAATAACCTGGGTCGCACCGGAACTTTTTATATGGTAGCCGGAATGAACACCGGAATTACGGCAACTTCGCTTGCAGGGCGTTTGGAAGCAGCCGGTAGCGATCATGTCGTATTGAGTGTCGATTATGGGCAACGGACAGTGATTCCGCTGAATTGTATCGATTACGTTGTGTTTGACGATACCACTGGATACTTCTATTCGGGTAACGAAGCTTTTTTCGCAGGGCAATAAGCATTTAATCTTAAGCCAAGAAGGGCTTGATTTAGAATGAACAGTTATGAATAAAGACCTTTCCTACATATCGAATGTAGAAGAGGTCTTTTTTGATCTTTTTAACTCATGCTGATTCAGGGTCTATAATTCAATGACATACGTCGTAACCGAATGGCAGATCGCTTCAGCCGCAAACGTACCGTTCTCCAATAAAAGTGAGTCCAATTGTTGCAGATTTTCTTTTACGCTTGTGCGGTATACAGCGATTTTCACTGAAGAAGGATTTGGCAATCCCGATAACCGGTACGTGTACTCTATAGATTCCGTATCGCTATCGTTATAAGTCACAATCGTCACTTTTTTGCCAGAAGGATCGATTGCCGTCAATGACTTTTGTCCGTTGTTAGCCACTAATCGACTGCCCGGCGAAATAAACTTGCTATAATTGCCTAACGCGTAATATTGTTTATACATCGTATACGATTCCGCTTCATTTTGTTCAAAAGGAGCAAAAATCAGCCCCCATGTACTGACGTTACTTTCTACCGCTTGCCAATATACCCAAGCTTCGGCGCGCATTTCTTTTAAATCTTTTGTAATACCCGCCGATAATTTGCTTGCACCGCTCATAGAAGTCGGATCAATAGTAGGATGAACGCCATTTTCAAACCCGACTTCAGACATCCAAAGCTTTTTCTTGTCAAATGTAACCGTTCTCAAAAATTCTTGAGGATTATAATCAAAGTCATTATACGTATGGGTGTTCACTTGAGGAATTAAAGCTTTCGTCTCTGGATCAAACGCATTCCACGTATCCAAAGCCATCTGAACAAAAGATTCGTCTGAAGCGCTGATGAAGGTATTCGACAATCCTGACTTCTTCAAAGCCTCGTATACTTCGCGAATGACGATCTGTTGCTGCTCCGGTAAAATCTGTGCGCCTTCTTGCGTGGTGACTTTATATTTCCACCATCCGGCTACCGGTTCGTTAAAAGGAGCGATCGTTCGAAACGTAATGCCGTGAACTTCTTGAAAATGTCGAACCACTTCAACTAGATAGTGAGCAAAATCCGCTTCAGATCCTGCCTTCAAGTTATCGCCGCCTTCTAACCCTCCTGTAGTTGAACCTTCAGCTCCATCGGGTCGAGAAGGATCGTAAGAGTTGGTCATCCACCATGGCGGGCAATTGGAAAAAGCTTCGAAAATCGGTGCATCGACGATCTCGGCGATTTTTTGAAGAATCGAACGTTGATTGTGATCGCGCGAAAAGTCCCAACTGCCGTCTTCATTTTGGTAGGACAAAATCGCTTTGCCATATTCCAAAAAAGGATCGTCCGCGTTTTTCGTACCGCCGATATTGTACCTTGCGATATTAAGTCCAATTCCGTCTGTAGCATGAAACAACTTTTGCACAATCTCTTGCTGACGTTCTTCGCTCCAGCCACCGATGACATTTGCCCACCATGCCAGGGACGTACCCCAACCTTCAAATGTTTGATGATGTACCGACATATCAATTTCAACAGAAACTTTGTCCAGACGTTCCAATAGATCCTCTCCTTTGGGTATCGGATTCTTTTTCATTTTACATCAAGAGAGGTAAACGAACTACAGAAGCCCGCAACTTTTACATGGCTTTGAACGTCAACTTAACAGATTCCAAAAAGTTGGACTGGTGCAAAAAGCGAAGAGAATGTTACTATAGAACGAACGACTTAAGTCATGGACATCTGTCAAGTAATAGGAGGAAATGCGATGACCAATCGGGCAAATCCCGATCAAGAGCCTACGGAACTCTCATACCAATTGCTTACTCGGTTGCAAGGGTTTATACCTGAGTCCGAAGGCTATGAACGGGTCGTGGCTTCTTTCGAATGGATCGATCATTTTGAAATTTCAGAGGAAGACCAAAGAGATGTAGATGAACAAATCAATGAAGCGTGGTGCAGCTTTGTTTTATTAACTGCCGATAGGCGCTCATGGTTTTATGATATAATGTTGAGTCGATTGGAAAAAGAAGAATTCAACGATATTGATTCGGCGCGCAAAACTGCCAAATTAGCAGAACTATTCGCTTTTCGTAAAGCTTCGCTGGAAAGTTCTTACGCTTTGCGCAACGAGCTGCGCATGCAGCACAATCGAGTACTTGAATTACTACGGAAATGGATTGCAAAAGGACAAACAGAATCACTCAGCCAAACGATTTATACTTCATTGTCCAATACGGCTGCCGCGTTATTCGAAGTTTATTTCAATCATCCTCATTATATGGACGACGACGATCTACGCTCGGAAGCGGCAGCGCTGCTACCGAAACTGATTCGGACTTTTTACCCCGCTTGTCACCATGTTCATATTTATATGTTAGGTTACCATACCTGCTATGCCCAAGAATTTGCCGGGCTGATTGACTTTTACCTCAAACTGGATCAACCTAAAGAAAACAAAGGGAAAGCTTACTTGAGCTTAGCGACTTCTTTTATTGGGGAAGATGCAGCTGCGTTAGAATTAGGGATTCGCCCTGTGCTACAAAAGCTGGAACTTGATATGCCGACTTGGTCAGATCGAGAATTCGACGAATTTATCGAAGATTTTATTTATGATCCACTGCGCAGGCAGCCTTTATTGCAAATTACGCGATCAAATGATCGAAGGCTGGTTCTGGATCTCGTTATCGCTCAACATCGCCAGACCGCATTAGCGGCTAAAGCTTCCGAAACGCTCAGGCAATCGCAGGTGATCATTGCGCAGATCGAAGAACATACAATGCCCAGTCCGAAAAATGGATCAAAAGGCGTCGAATTTGTTGATTTTAACTTTAAGCTAGCGGTGATCGAAGAATTAATGTACAAACAAAAAAGAATCACGCCGCGTTTTGACGTTGTTGTTTTTGTACAAGAATATGCGTTACGCGAAATTTCAATCGCCGAAGAAGGCGATCGGGCGATTCCCGAAGTTCGAGAATATTTTGAGCGTCTAATTTTAACCGAAGAAGATCTAGCCCATGTAACCAAGCTCGTCGTCTCGACCGGACAGCAAGTTCAGCTTCAGATTATTCCGTTCTGGAATGGGGAAGACGGTTACTTCGATGTTCATTCTCTGGAAGACCTGCAACATGTGCCGAATTTACGTGTATTACAGACTGTGAAGCTGCTAAAAGCAGATCCAGCTCCGGCAATAGATCGCGGTCTTATTTGGATTCAAGATTGATTAGAAAGGAAGATTAACATGCAAAACCCGGATGCAGCGAATGTTGCGCACCCTTTTAATGAAGAAACATGGAACCAGGAGACCTACGATGCTTGGGTAACAAGGTTCGGTACACCGGCTGAAGCCGCAGAACGTATCAAAGCTCAACCTGCCAAATCGTTATCGGTACTTGGCGAAGCGATCGGTGATCCGCAAGGAAAAAAGATCATGAATCTAATGGGTTCCAATGGAAGCAAAGCAATTGCTTTGGCACTGCTGGGTGCTGAAGTCACTGTCGTGGATTTTTCGCCGGGTAATCAACGTTACGCGCAAGAACTGGCAACCGCAGCTGATGTTCCTTTGACCTATATCGTGTCTGACGTACTCAAGTTAGAAACGGCGACGCTTGCGGGCACTTTCGATGTTGTATTTGCGGAAATGGGGATCTTGCATTACTTTACGGACCTGACTCCGTTTATGAATTTGGTTCATACCTTGCTGGCGCCCGAAGGTGAATTTGTTTTACGGGATTTCCATCCTGTATCAACCAAGTTGATTTCTTCGCGAGGCACGACAGCCAAAATCCGCAAACACAAAGTAGACGGCGATTATTTCGATTCTTCGTTAGAAGAGCAAGAAGCTTCTTTTGCTAAATATGCCGAAGGCGAATCGCCGAAAGTCTGGTTGCGCAAATGGAATCTAGGCGAAATCGTAACTTCGGTAGCGCAAAGCGGCTTAATTTTATCCCGTCTACAAGAAGAACCGAATTTGTCTGGAGATAGCTTTGATAAAGGAATTCCGAAGACCTTCACCTTAATCGCACGTAAATAATCAATGAAATAGCCGAAATTGCTCCTAAATCGGTGCACGAACGTGAAAAAAGAAGATGAAGCATGAAAATGAACCTTGAACCGCTCAAAAGGCGGTTTTTTGGTTTTTTTGACCTTTCGTTCCTATTTTGCTGTGAGTAACTAACATTTATAATGGATCGTATAGCAAAAAAGAAACGGAGTGAGCGAAATTGGGGAGTTGCTAGCGTTTAGATGGGAAGTGGCTTATCGATTATTGTCGGAACAATTAGAAGTCTATTATTTAGGAAAACGAAGGAGGTGGACCCGTTTTCCGAGAGTATAACGCGATATAAAGCGGTACGGAAACGGGATGTATATTGAATAGTGACCCCTTGCCCGGTTGGTTAAGTATTTTGATGGTTGTGTTGCTTGTCGGGTTAAACGGATTTTTTGTAGCGGCGGAATTTGCGATGGTGCGGTTACGTGAAAGTCGAATCGCAACGATGGCGGATAGCGGCAGTAAGCGTGCGGTATTCGCCAGAAGCATGGTCAATAATCTTGATGCGTATCTGTCCGCTTGTCAGCTCGGGATTACGCTGGCATCGCTTGGACTTGGTTGGATCGGGGAACCCGCTGTAGCTTCGTTCTTACGTCCGCTGTTCCATAGCTTTGGCTGGAATAACGAAGTGGCGATTCACGGCACATCGGTAGCGATTGCGTTTATCATCATCACCATGCTGCATATCGTCATCGGAGAGTTAGCTCCGAAATCGATGGCAATTCGCAAAACAGAAGCAGTGGCATTAACCGCCGCTGTTCCGATGGTCTTTTTCTACAAAATGATGTATCCGTTTATTTGGGTCTTGAACGGAATGGCGAATGGTCTGCTGAAACTACTGCGGATCGAACCGGCTTCCGAATTAGATTCGGCACACACCGAAGAAGAAATCCGAATTCTGGTGAAGGAAAGCAACAAAAACGGATTAATCGACAATACGGAAATGGCGCTTGTCGATAATATTTTTGAATTTGCTGATACCACAGCACGCGAAGTCATGATTCCTCGGACCGAAATGATCTGTCTGTATACGAATGTGTCGCGTGAAGAAAATTTGGAAGTGGCTTATGACGGGATGCGGACGCGTTATCCGGTCTGCGAGCAAGATAAAGACCATATTATTGGCTTTATCCATATTAAAGACTTGATGCGGACACCCGACGCCGACTATGACCGCTTGATTCGCCCGATTATCGCTGTACCCGAGTCGATTCGCATTAGCGAATTGATGAAGCTTATGCAGCGTAGTCGAACACAAATCGCGATGCTGGTCGATGAATATGGCGGTACAGCGGGGCTTGTTACGCTGGAAGACATTATGGAAGAGATTGTAGGCGAAATTCAAGACGAGTTCGATGAAGAACAACGTCCTGAACTCGAACAAGCCGGTGAATTCAGTTACTCGATCGACGGGATGATGTTGATTGAAGACGTGAACGATCAGTTTGAATTCAATCTGGACTTTGATGATTACGATACGATTGGCGGCTGGCTCTATGCGCGAATAGACGCTCTGCCTCCTCAAAAAGGACAATCGGTCGATCACGAAGGCTCTACCTTTATCGTTGACGAGACGGAACAAAAACGGATTTCTCGCGTACGGATCTTGAAGCCGTTACCGGAAGCCGATCGTTTTCCGGAACGCGGAGATAACGTAATTGAGGTCGAAGTTCCAAGCGAGTCTCCAGAAACTGACTCTGTAGCGTCTTTAACCGCCAAACAAGTAGAAGCCGGAGCTTAAGAATTCCTTCAATCCAATCTTTAAATCTACAATGATTTGGTAGTCAGTTCTAAAAACCGCCGATACAATCTCGGCGGTTTTTGTTTTCTCTGAGGAGAGCTTCCAAGAGAGCGAATTGACTTCATGTGTAAATATCGATACGCTTTAAAGCATTGGGGGGATTACGATGGAAGAACAGGAAGGTAAAGCTCAATTTCGAAGGCTACATCCCGATTGGATTGCGGCATCCAGACTCGGAAGTGCTTGTTTATACATAATACCTTTACTTATAGCTATAACCTTAACGATACTGAGTGCTTTATTGGATTGGAATTGGTTACCGCTATGGATCGGCGTCATCGCGATCGTTGTATTCGCTCTATTATTTGTTTTCTTTGCGTTTCGAGTACCTGTTATTCGCTACAATCGATTGGAATTCGCCGTTTTCGAAGAAGAGATCGAGATTCGCAAAGGGCTGTTTTTTATGAAAGAAACCTTGATTCCGATGACGAAAGTTCAACATGTCGAATTAGAAAACGGACCGATTTTGCGTAAATACCGTTTGGCTGAATTAAAGATTGTGACCGCGGCGACTACACATACCATTGCAGGGTTAAAAGCGGATGAAGCCGAGCAGTTAAAACGCACGATCGGAGAACTGGCGAGGAGGACGGAAGAGTGAACGAACCCAAGCGGATGTCTCCGCTCTATATCGTTTTTTCAATTCTAAAAGTCATCCGCAGCTTGATTCCCCTGATCTTTATCTTCGGGATTCAATTCATATCGAACGGTGGATTTCCGCCAAGCGTATACGCCATTCTCGGAATCGCATTGGGTCTTATTGTATTAACCGGCGTTATGGAAGTCATCGGCTGGAAAAGGTTTACGTACGAAGAAGCCGAAGATCGGATCACGATTCGCAAAGGAATCATTCAGCGTAGCGAAAAAATCATTTATTACTCGCGGATTCATTCGGTAAGCCAAGAACAACCTTTGATTCAACGTTTGCTTGGCGTCGTGCAGCTCAAAATTGAGACACCTGGAGGTAAAAGCGAAGGGGATGCAACGTTACCTGTACTTCGTAGGCAAGAAGCAGAGCGGCTTCAACACGTGCTCAACGAACGCTCAGCAGCTGCTTCGCAAAGTCCTGTAGAACAGAAAAGTGGAGAAGAAGGCAATAGTGAAGCCCACACGCCGAAAGCTCAACAAGAGTCGACTTTGCTATATCGATTAAGTCCGGGGCGTTTACTGCAAGCGGCTTTGACTGAACTCAATATCGGGCTAGCCGTCGCTTTTATCGCAGGTCTGATTTCGTTTGCCGATGACCTGCTGCCGGATCGTTGGGTAAATCAACTGGTGACGAATGCACAAGCTTATTTTACAGGGATCAAAGCTATTTTAATTATCATCGCTGTAGCGCTAGTAGGAGCTTGGTTATTATCTGTATTATTATTTGTGATCAAATTCGCCGGGTTTTCGTTATATCGACAAGGAGATCGCTTATCGATTCGGTATGGTCTATTGGAACGCAAGCAGTTTTTGTTCGATCCGTCCCGTGTTCAATCGGTTACGGTGAAAGAGGGATGGCTTAGACAGCTTCTGGGTTACGCTCATGTGGAAATCAATGTCGTGTCTTCTTCGAGTGAAAAAGAAACGCCAGCATTGCATCCTTTTATCGCGCGTAAGCAGATCGAAGCTTTACTGGAGCAAACGGTTCCGCAATTTACGTTTGCTTCTGCGCAGGTACATCCGCCGAAACGTGCATTGTTCGGATACGTCAGAGCAGGATTGCTGTTTACGATCGTTTTGGCGGCTGTACTGATCTACTTTTTCCCGCATATCGGGCGCTGGGCATTATTGCTGATTCCTATCGTCTTCGCATTAGATTATTGGATTTTCCGTACAAGCGGTGCAAGGCTCGATGGAGATCGACTCACCATTGTAAACCGAGCAATTGCCAAACAGACACATTTCACATTAAAGCGTCATATCGTAGCGATTCAACTTGGCGGAAGTCATTGGCAACGAAAAGGGCAGATGTTAAATCTCAAAGCTCATTTGCTGGGGGGCTCGGGCGGTTCTTCGCTTCGGATTGCTCGATTGAACGCGTCAGATGCTCAGCAAATTTATGAATGGTACCGCCGAGATCGAAGAAGTAGAAAGCTATAAAAAATAAAGTAAAATAAATTTAGAGAAAAAAGGAACCTTTTAGGTTCCTTTTTCGTTATACATCTTATAAATTTGAATACAGATTGCTAGAAAGCTTTGCTTTTAGAAAGGGGAATAAAAATGAACTTGAATACCAAATCTTCATTTTTTAAACTTCTGGCTATTCCTACCGCAATTTTAATATCGACGATCATTTTGATACCGGGAAGCGGGTATGCGGAAGAATCACCGCCTGTTACCCAACTTCCACCGCTGGATACAACGCAACCTCCGAATATCATTCGTGTACCGGGTGCATTGACGTCACCGCCTCCGGCGACCAATCCGAATCCGGGGCAACACGACTCGACGACCGGAAAATATTTGAACTCTGCGTATTCCAATCTTAACGTGGATACGCTGGATCGTTCTTCGGTCTTGATCTCTTCTTCCACAGTGGGAACCTCATCGTCTTCACGTAGCGGATTGAGTGTTTCTTTGGAGCGATGGAACGGAAGTAGTTGGGAACTTTTCGGAGAGCGAAGAACGACAAGTACAGCGACCAATAGTGCAGTATTAAAGTATAAGCTTCCCGTATTAAAAGGCTATTATTATCGAATCAAGTCTGAACATTGGTCGATGAATGGAGACCATAAAGAAGTGACGACAGTTTACAGTTCAACGCTTCTGGTGTCTTCATGAGTGGTTTGTTGATCCTTTATGCAAAAAGATCTTTTCTCCCGAAGAAGAAAAGATCTTTTTTTGTATTCAACGCTTAACCGTCAATAACATGCCCTGCAATATCAAGTAGTTCTTCGCGTGTAACGGTACCGCTCACCATGATACCCAGTTTGCCGCGAATTGTATAAATCAGATCGCTATATTCGCGATGTACATATTTTGCCGGAAGATTATTGTCCAGCATCACTTCTTCAAAATCATTGCTGCCGAAGCTATAGACCCGATTCTCGTCTTCCGGTATAAGATCGACATTGATCATCACTTCACGTTCATTTTCTCCTTTATAAGTGAGGGTAAAAGTAACAGGAGGTGTATCGTCATCCGGAACCATCACCGATACTTTCTGAAGCTTCAGATCTTCCGGAACCCGAGGGAATTCAGGCATCGGATAACCTAACGCTTGACGCGCTTCTTCCATGCTCATCGTGGTATCCGTAAAACTGATCACGCTTGCTTCGAATTCACTGCTTGACCATTCCGGCTTTTGGATACCTTCGGGAGGAGGAGGGGTTAACGCGCCTTCTGTTTCCAGCGGCTTCTCTTTACCGGTAAACAATACGGCTTCGCCCGTACTCCATGTATATAATTTCTGATAAATCGGACTCAGCGCTCCGGTTCGTACCGGTTCAGAAAAGATGACGGAGCCAAGCAAAATCAATCCTGCGGCTGCTCCAGTCAATCGAATTGTACGCTTACGCCGTACTCGTCTAGTTTGTTGCAATCGGTGCTGCTGTACACGCTGCCAGGACGCCTGTCGGGATGTTGCATCGACAGGCGATGCCGAGCTGACGACACGCTCGAAAGCCTCGTCGAACAGCTCGTCAAATTTTTCGTCTTTCATCGCTGCCCTCCCAATCCTTGCGCAGCACCTTACGCATATTTTCTCTTGCTCGGAAAAGTCTTTGCCGAATAATATCTTCGCTGGTGCCAAGCGAGTCGGCAATTTCTTTGTAAGACATGCCGTATTTCCAACGATACAAAATAATCGCCCGATATTCCGGCTTCATGTTTTGTAGATGCTCTTGGATCGCTTCTTCCATCATTTTAACCTCTACGGTTTTTTCTGTGGAAGTCGCGTGATCCTGTTTAGCCTCTATATAATTAAGAACGCTCTCTGCCTCTACATGGTTACGGTGTCTTTTATTTTTTCTTAAATCATTTATTGCGCTATTTCGCGTGACCACTTTTAGCCAAGCAAAAAATTTAGATTCGTTTTCGAATTCCGGTCTCCGGCTGATAAGTTTCAAAAATGCTTCTTGAATCACATCTTCGGCTGCCGCATGATCCCGTACAATATAGTATACAGCGCCGTAAGCCAAATCGTAATACTCATTATAAATAAGCTCCTGCATGCCTTCGTCCAATTCGTCGAAGCCGTGGCTGAGAAGCATTTGAAGATGTTGAGCCATATATGCTCCTTTCTCGGCTTTATTTCCGATCCGTACACTTCGATTCTTGATGAATAAGAAGTGTAATCTGTTATCAATCCAATTAATTATTCTCCTATTCTACACGAAAGTAGGAAGAAGGTGGGGTTTTTATTATTATATAACGTTTAGAATATGGATATTCGAATGTCTTTTGCACAATTATTCAAGTAACGATAACAATTAGAACAAACGAATAAACACAAAAAAACCTCGGAATAAGATCCGAGGTTTTGGTTTGCTTTTTGAGATTGAACAGCCTTATTGACAAAAAAAAGATTTTATTGATCGCTGCTTCTTTTATCCGAACGCACGCCGCTTTGTTCGATCAATTGCTCCACCGTCGCGTCGTCTTCTTCATCACCAATCACTTCGTCGATCTCTGCGATCGGCTCGCCTTCGCCAGCTTCGACATACTCACGTTCCGCGCGTGTCATTTCGACACTACGCTGTTCGCCGGTCATATCGTTAGCCGTGAAGTTTTCATACGATTCTACCGAACCTTCTTGTTCATTGCTATCGCTGGACAGCTGATCGTAACTTTCTACATCGCGCTTGGTAGACATGGCTGGAGAATCGGCGTTACCGTAGCTCTCGACTGTTTTCCAAGCATCGGAATCATCGAATTTGCCTGCATGGGCTTGGCGATTCTCGCCTGCGCCGGATGGAGGAGGGGTCATCACGTCTTCTTCCACTGGACGATAATCTTCAATCGGAGCATTTTCCGGTGTCGTATCAACGTTATACGCCGTGTAAGGAATCGCTTCAAGACGCTCGAACGGAATGTCTTTGCCCGTTTTCACATCGACTCCGTAGCTTCCGTCTTCCATACGTTTCAGCGCTTCGTTAACTTCGTCCAACCGATCCGAAAGATCGCTATCGATCGCCATATCGCGGCTGCGTTCAAATTCTTCCGTGCCTAAGTCGGCAGGGTGGTTATCTACCGAAGACAATTCTCCCGTCGAATCACGAAGTGAAGTCTCAAACCCTTCAGTCGTATCTTCGGAATTACCGAAATGTTGCTCCAGTTCGCTTTTTTGTTCCAACAGTAGACTTTTCAATGTATCGATTTGAGTATCGGATAAATGTTTCATGATGTAGTCCTCCATCCATAGTGGGTATCCCAGTCGTACGGTCATATGACTTACTCTGAACCGTCGCTCTCTTCCTTTTTTATACCCGCAAGACTGCCTAACCAATCTTTCGCCCCTCCCCAACACGCAAGCTTGTACTTTCCTTACTCGAAATTGGAAATTTTTTGTTAAAGGAGGGGCTTTTTCGTTTAATGAGGGAAGGTAGGCTTTTCTATACTTACACATTCAGTCAAAAGGAGCGATGAGCGACGATGAAAGCACTCACTTATCAAGGGAAACGTAAAGTAAAAGTGAAAGAGGTCGCAACGCCGAAGCTTGAAAAGCGCGACGATATTCTGATTCGCGTCACTTCGACTTCGATTTGTGGTTCGGACTTGCATCTATTCAACGGAGAAATTCCGGGTATGAACGATGATTACATTATTGGGCACGAACCGATGGGGATTGTCGAAGAAATCGGAAGCGAAGTGACGCATGTCAAAAAAGGCGACCGCGTGATCATTCCGTTCAACGTTTCTTGCGGTCAATGCTTCTTCTGTCAAAACCAAATGGAAAGCCAGTGCGACAACGCGAATGATAATCCGGCAAAAGATACAGGCGCGATGCTCGGCTATTCGCATACGTACGGCGGATTCGCCGGCGGGCAAGCTGAGCTATTGCGAGTGCCTTTCGGCAACTTTGGACCGCTCGTGATTCCGCCAGATGCCGATATGACCGATGAGCAGGTCCTGCTGCTTTCTGACGTGATTCCGACCGCTTATTGGAGTGTAGACAACGCTGGCGTCAAAAAAGGCGATACGGTCATTGTGCTAGGCTGTGGCCCTATTGGTCTGATGGTGCAAAAATTCGCTTGGCAAAAAGGCGCCAAACGCGTAATCGCTGTCGATCATGTCGAATATCGTCTGGCACACGCGCGCCTCACCAATCAAGTGGAGACCTTTAACTTTATGGAAAATGACGATCTCGACAATCACTTACTTGAGATTACGAGCGGGGGAGCCGACGTAGTCATCGATTGCGTGGGTCTGGATTCCGAGAAGACGTTTATGGAAAAAGTAGAAACGAAACTCAAGCTGCAAGGCGGAGGATTAGGAGCTTTCCATATGGCGTCGAATGTCGTACGTAAATTCGGTACGATTCAAGTAACCGGCGTATATGGGCTGCGTTACAACAATTTCCCGTTCGGACATATTTTCGAACGCAATGTCACGATCAAGACCGGACAGGCGCCAGTCATTCATTATATGCCAGAACTGTACAATCAGATCAAAACAGGTCAGCTCGATCCGACCGATATTATTACGCACCGTTTGTCGCTCGACGAAGCGGAGCACGCGTATGATATTTTCGACAGCAAAAAAGAAGATTGTATTAAAGTCGTGTTGAAACCGTAAAATTCCAGATCAAGCGCAACGTTAAGTTTCAATATAAAAAGCCCTCCAACTTCCTGGATAGGAAAAGGAGGGCTTTGATCATTTAACGATTAGAATGCCCAGTTTCCGTTACGGAATACCGGTTCAGCCGAACCGTCTTGCGCGATGCCATCGATATTCATTTCGCCGGAACCGATCATGAAGTCGACGTGCGCCAGACTTTGGTTAATCCCAGCAGCGGCGAGTTCTTCACGCGACATGCTTTTGCCACCTTCGATATTGAACGCATACGCGCTACCGATCGCCAAGTGGTTAGACGCATTCTCGTCGAACAATGTGTTGTAATACAGGATGCCCGATTCGGAAATCGGCGATTGATGCGGAACGAGAGCGACTTCGCCGATGTAATGCGAACCTTCGTCCATTTCAACAAGGCGTTTCAATGTTTCTTCGCCTTGCTCGGCTTTGACATCGACGATACGTCCATTTTCGAACGTCAACGTGAAGTTATCGATAATCGTGCCGCCATAGCTCAAAGGCTTCGTGCTGGACACTTTACCGTTAACGCCTGTTTTCAGCGCTGCGGTGAATACCTCTTCGGTTGGCATATTTGCCACGAAGCCCGAACCGCGTTCGCTTTCGCTATCCGCCGCTACCCACAGGTGAGTAGGAGGGAGTTCGATCGTCAGATCGGTACCTGGCGCTGTGTAATGCAAAGCTTTGTACTTTTTATCGTTCAAGTAAATCGATTTTGCATTCAGCGTCTCGATATGTTGCTGCCAAGCCGCGACCGGATCCGGTTGATCTACGCGAACGGCTTTGAAGATCGCTTCCCACATTGCCGGGATTTGTTCGTTTTCCGGAAGGTGAGCGAAGACTTTAGCCGCCCAAGCCGCCGAAGGAACGGCCACGATCGACCAAGCGAGTTTGTCGGACTGCACGTATTGGCGGTATTTGCTGAGCGCTTCGCCGGATACTTTTTGCAGCGTCGAGATTCGAGCAGGGTCAACGCCTTTGAGCAGATCAGGGTTGTTAGAGATAATCGCCAGCATTGCGCCGCCGTTTTCCGCTAACTCTTCACGCTCGGCAGCTGTCCATTTCGGTGCGATTTCGAACGAATCGTCTGGAGCCAGATCGTAGCGCATCCGAGTGATTTCTTCGTCTGCAAGATTGACTTTAACTAATTTGGCTCCGGCTTTGTACGCATGCTTAACGACAAGACGTACGTATTCCAGCGACTCGACGCCAGCGTCGATCATCAGAATTTGACCCGGTTGTACGTTTACACCGACTTTAACTGCGAGTTCGGCATATTTGTTTAAGTTCGTTTGAAAATCCGACATGATAATCCTCCATTTCGATACTTGCTCGATAAAATGTGACACTATGTCTTTTATTGTACAAGATTGTGCGAAGAAAGAAAATCTAACATCGGTTAATTCATGCAAAAAGAATACAAAAAAGACCGCGTAGCCGAAGCTTCTGCGGTCTTTTGAAACCCATTAATTGCTATATAGTTCTTTGCGAATTTCTTGATTTTTTTCTTTGAACAATTCGTTATGCGACGACACCATACCGTAACCGTTCGCTTCGGGTGTGACGAATTGCTTCGCTTTATTGACCGCATTAGCGGCGTCTTGGAAAGCTCCGGCGATCAGATGGACTTTGCCTTCGTAATGAACAATATCGCCCGCCGCGAAAATGCCGGGTACCGAACATTCGCTCGAAGAAGACGCAAGCACTTGATATTCGTTCATCTCGATTTTGATTTCGCTCTTTTTGAGCAACTCGGTATCGCGCTCGTATCCGTGGCTGATGATCACATCGTCGACAGACAGCTGGAACTCTTCCTGAGAATCGTTTTTCTCCATCAGAACCGTCTCGATTGCAGAATGGTCTTCGGTCGCAATCAGTGTTTTGATCGTCGCGCTCAGAAGCAATTCAACGCCGTTCGCTTTCATCTTGGTGACGTCGGCTTCATGACCTTTAAGTTCCTCTTTACGGTAAGTCAGATACACTTTTTTCGCAAAAGGAGCCAATTCGTTCGCCCAATCGACAGCGGAATGACCGCCGCCTGAGATCAAGACCGTTTTGTCTTTGAATCTAGCGATCGATTTCACCGTGTAATGCAAGTTCGTCACTTCGAAGCGTTCAGCGCCTTCAATCGCGAGTTTCGTCGGATTGAGGATGCCGCCGCCGACCGCCAAAATGATCGTTTTGGAATAATGAATTTCGCCGGACAAAGTATGTAACACAAAATGGTCATCTTGTTCAGAGCGTGAGATCGACGTTACTTTTTCATTCAAAACAACTTCCGGTTGAAACGTAAGCCCTTGCGCGACCAATTGATCGATCAATTTGGCGCCCGGCATCGGCGTGATTCCGCCTACGTCCCAGATCATTTTTTCGGGATATACATGGATTTTGCCGCCTAAGAAAGGTTGGTATTCGATCACTTTCGTTTTCATTTCACGCAAACCGCTATAAAAAGCCGAGAATAACCCCGCAGGGCCTCCGCCAATAATCGTTACATCATACACTTCTTGATTGTCCATGAAGCGCAAGCCCCCTTATAGATAATGATTCTCAATATCACTTGTAAGTATATCCTTAATTTTTGCAAAAAGACAATAGCGTTTTCGAAAAAAACGAAAAATGAAAGGTTAAAACAAAAACGACCTACCCTTTTTAATGTGCAAAAAGGGCGGTCGAGTAGAGTGTAGCCCATGCTGAGATCGGCATCATCGCTTCGGAGGGCGAATCTTAACGTTTGGGAGCTAATTCGATTGCCGAACGAATAGCCGCCAGCATACTGGCTTCTCCGGCAATATTTTTACCGGCAATATCAAAAGCGGTACCGTGATCGACAGAAGTGCGGATAATGCCGCCTTTGAGACCGACCGTAATATTGACACCGTCTTCGATGCCCATCACTTTGATCGGAGCATGACCCTGATCGTGATAACAAGCAACAACCATATCAAAATCTCCCCGACCTGCGCGGAAGAATAAAGTGTCTGCGGGGTAAGGACCGGTAACATCGATCCCTTCGGCCGCTGCACGGGCGATACCCGGCGCTAATTTTTCTTCTTCTTCGCCGTTGCCGAATAGACCATTTTCGCCCGCATGGGGATTGATTCCGCATACCGCAATACGCGGCTTGTCCAATCCTGCTTTGCTAAGGGTGTCATGCGCAAGCTTCACGACCGTATACGTACGCTCTGGCGTAATACTTTCGATCGCTGCGATCAATCCCATATGCGTCGTCAAATGGATAACGCGTAGATTCGGGGTTGTCAGCATCATCGAAAAATCTTCGGTATCGGTCAGCGCCGCTAAAATTTCGGTATGCCCCGGATACAGGTGACCGCCTAAATGCAAAGCTTCTTTGTTCAGCGGAGCCGTGCAGATCGACTGAATCTCGCCAGCTTGAGCAAGCTGGATCGACTTCGCCAGATATTGATACGCAGCATTGCCGGCTTCCGCCGAGACTTGACCGAATGGGAGGTCGGCAGGGAGTAGGTCTAGATCGATAATATCGATTGTTCCGTATTCGAATTTGGCTTCCGCAACCGTCTGGATCGCATGAATGGTTAAACTCGTATTCGTCACGGTTAACGCTCGCTCCAGCATCTTGGCATCTCCGATAACTAGAGGATCGCAGGTCTGGTAAACTTTTTGATCAAGCAACGCTTTGACAATGATCTCGGGACCGATCCCTGCGGCATCGCCCATGGTTATTCCGATAGTTGGTTTCATTCGCTATGCACTCCTTTTAATCGATCAATCGCATGTCCAAATACAGCTTCTGTTCCAAATCCGCCGGCTTTCGTGACCACGTACAATTCTTTTTTTCCTAAAAAAGTTGAGATCGGCACGCCGATTTCAAGCTCGTCTAACAATTCGAAGCCTTTGATACCCCAGCGTAGACAGACTTGCTTGGCGGTATCGCCGCCGCTCATCGAGACGCCTTTGAACAAATTTTGTTCCAATAGCGGGGCACATACCGCAGCTAATGCTTTGACAATCTGATTGCTTATATCCGTACGGCTAAATCCAGCGGTTTCGCCTATCGTCCAAGCTTGCTGGATATGCTCGGGATCTCCCGTGGAAAAGATGACGACGTCCAAACCTTGCTGAGCGCCGCGTAAAGCTTCTTCGTAGACTCGGTTGATCTCGGCTTCGCAATCGGCAGGCGAGGAGACGGCACGCCACGACTCGAAAGAAACAGCGTGAATATCGCTGCGCTCCAATAAATAACGAAGCTGCTTGCGAGAATTCCGATTTACACTGCCTACAACGGTGAGAACGAGTCCGGGTTGACCTTGAATTTCAAGATTTTGCGAGCGGATCGGTAATCCGTAATAGGCCGGTAAGTAATTCGCAAGCCCAGCCGATCCAGCCCAAGCCAGTCGATACGGGGCGGCTTTGAGATCTTGCAAAATCTGCTCCAAATGCTTTTCTTCCATGGCATCCACTACGATATATACGATTCCTTGCTGCGCATATTCATCAAGCTTACGAAGGAGATGCGACGCGCCCAGGTTCAAGTCGTCTACGGTAAGCGTTCCTGCGGCATGGGAAGATTGCAGCCCGATCAGCTCGGTTAGATTCGAGATCGTTACCGGCGTTTTGGGATCGTTGGCAATTTCAGTTTCGCCAAGCGGTATGCCTTTGAGATACGACGAAGAATGAAGTACCGTTCGGTCATTTTTGGGATAGCCGGGAGCAAACATGACGAAGTCGGGTTGCAACGCATCGTAAAACGCATCCAATTCCGCACCGATGTTGCCACGCATCGTAGAATCGACTTTTTTGAAAATATGATCAAAACCGGATTGCAATAAAAATTGTGCGGCGGCTTTGACTGCGGTATAAGCTTCAAGCGGCTCCGAAGCCCGGCTATCCGTATCAAATGCGATCGCTTCGTAGGATCGTGCCGCTTCCATATCTTTATCGAATAACACAGTTGTTTTTAACCCATTTCGAGCGAGTTGTACACCGCTGTCATTCGCTCCTGTCAGATCGTCGGCAATAATAGCCAGTTTCATAGCGGTTTCTCCTTCCGTGCTTCAGCCTTAAGCGAAGCTAAGACTTCGCTTGGCTTTTTCTCTATTTATGTTCAACTGCTGATGAAGCTTCCAATTCACGACGTTCTTTTACTGACAAATTATACTTCGCAAGACCGCCTTTTTCGTTATTTAGCCGTTTTGCCAAGAATCCGATAAAGATCGGAAGCAAGATCGAAGTGGTCACGACACTCGCTGCAATCTGAACCGTAGCAAGTTCCGCAATCGGAGCGAATGCCACGTTAGCCGCCGCGATCGCCGCTGGAGTTCCGACCGCATTACCGGCTGTAGAGCCTTCGGCTGCGCCGACAATTGGATTCCAACCGAGGAATTTGAATAAGAGATACAATCCTCCGCCGGTCAAAAGCACTGTAATTACACCTAACAAGATACCGCTAAGCCCGCCTTTGATGATGGCGTTGAAGTTGATTCCCATACCCAGTGCAAAAGCGAAAAACGGAACGAGTTTGTCGCTGCCTTTGTACAAGAAGTCGCCCATTTCTTTATCCAAGTTGCCAAGTAAAATACCGACAGCGAGTGGAAGCAAGACTGCAACGAACGCCATAGGCGAGAACAATCCGTTAGCAAAACCCATCGCGCCAAAGATCGAAAGTGCCACCATCGTCAAAAACGGCCCGTCGCTCAACGCTAAAAACGGATACGCTGCTTTGTCTTCTTCTTTACCATACTGTCCGGCAAAAGCAATATACAAACCACCGTTAGAATTGGTCATTGCGCCGATGATTGCGATCGGAGCAAGACCCAAAAATAATCCGTTGCTATCGGCTAGCCAAAAAGCGAGTAGACCGACAGCCGCGCCCAATAGCCATTTTACGGATAATAGCGTCACACCTTTTGCCACAGAAGCTTTGGCGGTTCGGAGATTGATTTGCGTCCCTGCGATTAATAGGAACAATGCGATTAAAGCGCTTGCACTATTAACGAAAAGAGCTTCTGTAAATCCGCCGATTCGTAAGATATTAGGAAAGAATGTATTGATCGATGCCGCTAACAGCAACGGAACGACCATCATACCTCCGGGAATACGATCTAATGTCGCTTTAATTTTCATACTTGCCAAGCCCCTCTCGATGTTTTTTAAAGCGTTTACTTTTCGTAATATACGCTTACATGTTTATAAAAGCAACATATTTTCTTGAATTAATTCGAATCGAGATAAAATTGTTTAATAATGCAACATATTAGAGTATAAAAAAAGCAAACTCGAAGAATTATTCTTTGAGCTTGCGCCATAAGGTGGCACGATTGATGCCTAGCCGTTCCGCAGTTCGAGATTGGTTGTAATTTTCTTCACGTAGAACAGATTCGATGACTTGTTTTTCAATTTCTTTTAGCGTACCCGTAGGAGCTTCGGCTTGGTAAGAAAGAGGAGATTGAAGCGTTATTTTTTGCACCGTTTCTGCGCGTATCACATAATCCGGTTCATGCAGAGCCAATTCTTTGATGAATCTTTTTAATCCGTTGATTCCGTCTGGATATTCAAGATTTTGCAACAGTTGCATCGCGGCAGCTTGTACTTTGACCGCATTCGTTCCTAATTGTTGATGACACTCCGACAAAAAGATTTGAGTGAGCGGTGCAAGATCTTCTTGGCGTTCGGCTAACGATGGGATCGCTAACGAGATCGCGTCAGCCGCAGAAAGCAAAAGTTGATTAGGGACTTGATCTTCAATGATGATCAGACGAATCTTATAGGCTTTAACTTGTTGGGCAAAATCGTGTAGAAGCTCTAGATCAACATCAGAAGTATGAATCAACTTTATTGTAGAGACAGAGCTTAGTGAAGCTACATTCACCTGATCCAGCTTAGCCTGCTTAAGATCGACCGTCATGATGAGCGAATCCGAGGAAATTTGCTGATGAAGATAATCAACGACAAAGTTTTTACCGCTACCTCTCGCACCATACAGACATATGACTTCACCCGCTTGGTACAATTTGCGAAGTCGTTCTACACATTGCTGCATAGCAAGTGAAGACTGGACTAGAGAACCGGAAGGTTCAAGTCGATGGATCAAAATACCGACATCATGGGCAAGATCATGTTCATTTTTTCGCAACGTATATAACGTATACTCATTATTGTCCGTCTCGTACCGTTGCCCTTCCACGATCAAAGGTTGACGATCTATCGTTAAATACTGCGAGACTGGTTTTGCATCGACAAATAACTTAGCACTTAGCGTAGCAAGACGTTCCGAAGTCAACGGATTTTGCTCAAAATCAGGTGTCCGTGCATACACAATGCGATGATTTACGTCTGCAACAACCAGATTAGGAAACGTCGATTGTAAAAATTGCCCGAAGACGCGTACCAACTCATCATTACGATGTACGTAAGCATAGACCAGCCGAGCATCTTCAAGCGCATTACGTACAGACTCACGGCCGGATTGAATCAAAAAGCCTTTTAATCCATATTCGTTCGCTGTTTTTAGAGTAATGACGTCTCCCGCAATCTGCTTATAATCCCGGTCTTTCAGTTCAAGGATAAGCGGAGGAACTTCCCGCGATTCAGTTACCGTAAAAGCTTTAAGCGGTAGATCAAGCAGATCGATAATCGCCTGAGCACCCGCGGTAATATTGGCAAATCCGACAATGGCTGTTTTTTCTTTGAGGCTGCTGGCAAGCAAAAGGGAGCGAATCATATCATAGCCGGATAATTGCACATCAATGACGGGAACCGTCACGGAGCGTTTAATGGACCGGGCGGTTCCGCCTCGGCTAATAATAATATCCGCTCCGGCACGTTCTGCTTCGACCGCTAATTGAACACCGTTTTCCAGATCGCCTACGGAACACTCGATATGAAGATCAGGGAATAGGGGTACACATTCTTCGATAATCGAAAGCATAGAAGCGTAAGGTGCAATAATATGTACGTGAATGGTCATAAACTTCCCCGCTTTTTCTGTATAATCAAATTTGGTAATGATCGTTTATCTTAAGCGACACACTTGGAACATTATAACATTAAATAGAACGAATAAGACTTGAATCAAAAAGGAGAAGTTTCATCATGTCTAGACGCTACACCTATATCAAGTGGCTCGCAGTGCTGACGCTACTGCTTGTTGCCGGATGCGGAGCCGAGAAGACCCAATCGCAAAAAAATGCGGAATCTTCGGAACCCGTGACCTTAACCGTCTCGGCAGCAGCAAGCCTCACCGATGCGCTTCAGCAACTTCAACAAAATTTCGAACAAGATCATTCCGATATTAAGCTCGCGTTCAATTTCGGCGCGTCCGGCGCTTTACAGCGGCAAATTGAGCAAGGTGCGCCTGTTGATCTCTTTTTATCGGCAGCCGAGAAAAATATGCAAGCCTTAGTGAGTGAAAGGATCATTGCACCGGATCAACAACAAGATTGGCTAAAGAATACTTTAGTTGCGATCGTACCGCAAAACGCTAAGCTGAATATACATAATATCCAAGATCTCAAGCAACCTGCTGTGAAGCGAATCGCTATAGGAATACCGGATAGTGTTCCTGCCGGTCATTACGCACAAGAAGCGCTGCATTCTGCGGGATTATGGGATGAATTATCGGATAAAATGGTGCAAGGAAAAGATGTAAGACAAGTGCTTCAGTACACGGAAACGAATAATGTCGATATCGGCTTTGTGTATCGGACAGATGCTCTGGCTTCCAAAAAAGTCAAAATCGCTTTTGAAGTGGAAACAGGGAGTTATTCACCTATTGTATACCCGATCGCTATTCTAAAAAGCACGAAAAATATTGATGCTGCCCAGTCTTTCTATGATTATCTACAGACTCCGGAAGCGTTAAAAATATTGAGTTCGTACGGTTTTGATGCGGCATGACAAATCTAAATTCGGACTTGGATTGGAATCGCTTTGTTCAGCCTGTTTGGTTATCGCTGCAAGTGTCTTTTTTAGCTAGTCTATGTGTGATAATCATCGGAACAGCTACGGCTTGGCTCATGTCCAGACGTACGAAATTCCGAGGAAAACTATTACTTGAGACGTTCTTTATGCTGCCGCTGGTCTTACCGCCGACAGTCGTTGGTTTTCTGTTATTGATCTTATTTGGCAGGAACGGTTGGTTAGGTATCGCGATTGAACGGCTTTTTCAATTCAACTTCCTATTTTCTTGGCAAGGCGCAGTCGTTGCAGCTGTAGTCGTATCTTTTCCGCTGGTGTACCGGACAACGGTTATCGGGTTCGAATCCGTAGATTCCGATCTTGAAGATGCAGGACGATCGATCGGAGCGAATGAATGGCAAGTGTTTCGGCATATTACCTTACCTTTGATTACGCCTGCTCTGAAAACGGCTTATATTCTCGGATTCGCTCGAAGTCTGGGAGAGTTTGGCGCGACTTTAATGATCGCCGGTAATATTCCGGGACGGACGCAGACGATTCCAACTGCTATCTACGTTGCAGTCGATGCCGGGCATTTATCTCTGGCTTGGGCTTTGACGATTGCGATCATTGCGATTTCTTTTGTTTTACTTTTATTAACCGGGCGGAGAAAAACCGATTAATCGAGGTTCCGTTTTGTGATTCAGAACTTTGCCATGTATGATAACAGCGTAGATAGAAGGAGGGCGTCATAAGATGGAAGATTTGCGCGGCGAACGGTATTCTCGTCAGACGTTGTTCGCTCCGATTGGTCATAAAGGTCAAGAGCGCTTGCAGCAAGCTTCGGTAGCTGTGATCGGATGCGGCGCTCTCGGTTCGGCAATTGCCGAGACTTTAACACGCGCCGGAGTAGGCGAACTTCATCTGGTTGATCGGGACTATGTAGAATGGTCCAACCTTCAGAGGCAGCAGCTTTTTACCGAACGCGATGCCCAGCAGATGAATCCGAAAGTCGAAGCGGCACGTGAGCGATTGCTTCATATTCGATCGGATGCACAGATACATACGTATTTGGATGATCTAAATCCTGCATTGATCCGTGAACTTGCTGCCAAGTGTTCATTGATTATGGATGCGACTGATAATTTCGAGACTCGGCTACTGATTAACGATGCCGCACTTGAAGCCGGAATTCCGTGGATTTATGGAGCCTGTGTAGGAAGTTCGGGCACGATATTTCCTTTTGTCCCTGATCGTTCGGCTTGTTTCCGTTGTCTGCTGCCTGTTCTTCCGGCGGTAAGCGAGACTTGCGAGACGAATGGAATTATCGCACCTGCGGTGCAGACAACAGCCGCGATGCAGTGTGCAGAAGCGATCAAATGGTTGAGCGGAAACGAAGCGGCGCTACGTACCAAAGTGCATCATTTCGATCTATGGACAGGTGAGCAAATGAATATCGGGGTGAAGCGGATTCGAGACGAAGACTGTGCTTCTTGCGGCTCCAAACGGACTTATCCAGCACTAAGCTATAGCTCGCGCATGATGTATACCCGTCTTTGCGGACGGGATACGGTGCAGGTCGTGCCTCAGCAAGATCGGAGAATTACATTAGACGATGCAGAGAAGATTGGGCGAAAAGTCGGATCGTCGATCAGACGTACGCCGCATTTTGTAGAGTTTCACGCGCTGGAAGCTCGTTTTATTTTATTTGCGAACGGTAGATTGTTGATTCACGGAATCGAAAGTATCGAAGAAGGACGAAGCTTGTACCGCAAACTTTTTGGATAAAAGGAGGGTTGGACGTGAGTGAAGAGTTACCGAAAGATTTAACAGGAAATCGGATTTCGTTAGCTGTGCTAACCGTCAGCGATACCCGAACGAAAGAAAACGATAAAAGCGGGAACCGGATCCTCGAATTGGCACGGCAAAATAATATGCAGATTGCAGAGCATACCCTATGCACCGATGATATCGAAGCCATTCGTTCGATTTTAGCCGGATGGCTACTGCGTAGTGAGATCGATGTGATTATCACGACAGGCGGAACCGGAATATCGAGCCGAGATGTAACGCTAGAAGCGGTTCGACCGTTATTCGAAAAAGAAATCGACGGCTTCGGCGAAGTGTTCCGTTACTTGAGCTTCACTGAAGATATCGGAACCCGAGCGATACTAAGCCGAGCCGCCGCTGGAACAGTCAATGAAAAAGTCATTTTTGCGCTACCGGGTTCGACCGGTGCGGTCACGCTTGCGATGAGGCGCATTATTTTGCCGGAGATTCATCATATTCGCTACGAACTGACTAAGCATCTGCAATAAGCCAATCAGATCGCAAGCTATTCGCGCGTGTAATCGCCTGATTTACCGCCGGTTTTCTCCAGCAAAAAGGTCGGTCCGATCACCATTTCTTTACCGGCGGCTTTGCACATATCATAGATCGTCAGCGCAGCGGCACTCGCCGCGGTCAATGCTTCCATCTCTACGCCTGTAGAACCTTTGGTTCTCACTGTAACGTAGAGGAAAAGTTCATACTTACTCTGTTCGGAATTCACTTTCCATTCAAATTCGATATCGACGCCGCTCAGCATCAACGGATGGCACATCGGAATAATTTGCGAAGTGTTTTTGGCTGCCATAATACCCGCAACTTGAGCAACGGCGAGCACATCGCCTTTTTTGTTGCCTCCGGTCTGGATTTGGTTATAAATAATCTCATTCACTGCAATCGAAGTTGTGGCACGCGCGGTGCGTACAGTTTCTTGTTTTTCGGAAATATCGACCATTTTGGCGCGTCCTTGTTCGTTAAAATGCGTAAATTCAGACAACACAATCATCCTTTCATCGATTCATTATAAATTCAGTATACCATGTGCAAAGGAGGCATTTTTCATGGTTGAAATTCGAACTCCGATTGCGGTAAGCGAGGCGATCGCACGCGTTCAAGCCGAAGCTCAAAGACTGCCAAGCGAATACGTATCGCTGGAAGAAAGTTACGGACGGATTTTAGCGAAGCCTTTGGTAGCGACACATGATGTCCCGGCATTCGACCGATCGCCTTATGACGGTTTTGCTATTCGCGCCGTCGATTCGTTAGGAGCTTCAGGTGAACATCGGATTGCTTTTGAAGTCGTCGATCATATCGGAGCCGGGCAAGTATCGCAAAAAACGCTGAGCGCTTATCAAGCGATTCGAATTATGACGGGTGCGCAGCTTCCGCAAGGCGCAGATGCCGTCGTGATGTTGGAACAGACTCAAGCCGATCCGAAGCAACCTGACCGTAAATTTACGCTTCGCAAATCTTTTGCGGTCGGAGAAAATATCTCTTTTCAAGGGGAAGATATGAAGCTCGGTGAAGAAATCGTGCCAAGCGGAAGTCTAATCCATCCCGGCGTGATCGCGTTACTTGCCACATTCGGCTATGAACAAGTTGAAGTAGCCAAACTCCCAACCGTCGGCATTTTGTCTACAGGAACAGAATTGCTAGAGACGGGCGCTGCGCTCGAACCGGGCAAAATCCGTAATAGCAACAGTCCTATGATTGCCGCGCAACTGCGTAGAATCGGAATTCCTTACCGGATGTATAGCGCGGCAGCCGATCAATTGGACGATATGCTAAAGTCGATTCGAGAAGCTTTGACCGAGTGCGAGGTGTTAATTACGACTGGTGGGGTATCGGTAGGCGATTTCGATCTGCTTCCTGCGGTATACGAGCAGCTCGGCGCTAAAGTCCTGTTCAACAAAGTCGCGATGCGTCCGGGTAGCGTAACGACGGTAGCCACGCTAGGCAGACAATATCTATTCGGCTTATCGGGTAATCCATCGGCTTGTTATACAGGCTTTGAATTGTTTGTACGTCCGGCTTTGCTACGTATGATGGGAGCTACGGGTATATATCCCATGCACACGCAAGCCGTTCTAAGCGAAGACTTCGCAAAAGCAAATCCATTCGATCGGTTTATTCGCGCAGTGTATGATGGACATGAAGTACGGCCCGCCGGGTTCAATAAATCCAACGCGGTTTCTTCGATTGGCAGAAGTAATGCGCTGATCGTATTGCCAGGCGGAAGCCGGGGATTCAAGATCGGAGATACCGTCGATGTATTGCTTCCGGGGATGGACGAAGGATCGCCGGTCTGGAAGCTATGAGAAAGATTCGTAAACGTGCTGGCGAACGCAAGAATCATACGAAAATTTTGCAGATCGTCGGATACAAAAATAGCGGTAAAACAACGTTGCTGCAATCGCTAATGACCAGCACCATCGATCTATCGATGCAGGTTGCGACAATCAAGCATCACGGGCATGGCGGTACACCGGAACCTCCGCCGGCAAATACAGATTCGGCTCGGTTTTTTGAAGCAGGAGCAGTAAGTTCGATGGTGACGGGCGGAGGAATAACGCTGATCCAGCAACGAACTCCCGGCGAAGATGAACGATTGAATACGCTGGATCGACATATAAAATGGACGACCACTCACTCGCAGCCGGATTTGATTTTAGTCGAAGGCTTCAAGTCCGAAGCTTATCCCAAAATCGTACTGATCCGTTCACTCGAAGATTGGATAAGTCTACAGCACTTGTCTTCAATTATGCTGGTGATCGCTATTGAACATGATCTTACAGCAGAAATTGCCGAGCATCACCGCGCCACTTCAATCCAATCATCGAATTTCACCATCTATAATCGCGATCAACATCACGATATTACATCTTGGTTCACAAGATGGCTGAAAGGAGCCGCTTATGAAAGCTTATGAAATTGTTACGGAACCGATTGATCCTCAGCGATATGCCGATTATGTATTACGTCCGCAAGCAGGCGCTGTGACTTTGTTTACCGGGCATGTCCGGGAATGGACACACGGTGTACGTACGTTATATTTATCTTATGAAGCTTATATTCCGATGGCTGAAAAGATGCTTCGGCAGATCGGCACGGAGATCGAGGAACGTTTTCCCGAAACCAGAACCGCAATTGCGCACCGGATCGGCGAACTCAAGATCGGCGAAATTGCCGTCGTGATCGCCGTATCTTCTCCGCACCGCAAAGATGCTTATGAAGCAAATGAATACGCGATTGAACGGATCAAAGAATTGGTGCCGATCTGGAAAAAAGAAATTTGGGAAGACGGCACCGAGTGGATCGGCGATCAACGGAAAAAACCGAAGGAAGGAGACGTTGTATGATTACGCTACTTTATTTTGCAGGATTGAAAGACGCCGCAGGGAAAGCTCAAGAAGAGATCGAATTCGCAGGGCGCACGGTCACTGAATTGTTGGCGTGGACAAGTCAGCAGTACCCGCATATGTCTATAGATGCCGTGCGTGTAGCAATTAACGAAGAATACGCGCTGGGAGAAGATGTTTTGCAAAATGGCGATGTTGCCGCGCTTATTCCTCCGGTTAGCGGCGGATGAGCGAACGAAGCAACAACATATCACCGATCATTGGTATTGTGCTTGCAGGCGGTTTGTCCCGCCGTTTCGGTTCACCTAAAGCGTTTGCGGCATTCAGCACGCCGGATGGAGAAGAATCTCTTTTTCACGAGCGATCCGTCTCTGCTTTACAGCGTATTTGCGAATCGATCGTGATCGTCACGAATCCTGAGCTAAAAGAACGGTTTCCCGCGAATTTGAAACTCTGCATCGATCTACCGCAAGTCGCGGGTCAAGGCCCTCTTGCCGGGATCTATACAGGGATGAAGCAATACCCGGACTGCTCTTATGTGATTATGCCTTGCGATATGCCCGCGATCGAACCGGCAGATATTCAAAAATTGCATCAGCTAGCGGTAAGTCTTCCAGATGCAGATGTAGTTGCCGTTCGAACTTCAACATCAGATATACCGCTACTCAGTATATGGCGACGCGATCTATCTCAAGAGTTGTTATCTCATATCTCTTCCGGTCAACGAAGCGTGATGAAGTTGCTTGCTGAACTCCATACGCACTGGATCGATTCCGCTGATATCAACGACAATGAGCAGGTATTTCGAAACTACAATACGCCGGATGGTCACCTTATAGAGCCAAACGAGCACAGGAGGAAATCGTAATGAATCGAATAACGCCTGTCGATCAGATGAACCGACCGATTCGTGATTTGCGGATTTCGGTTACGGATCGTTGTAACTTTCGTTGCTCGTATTGCATGCCCAAAGAAATCTTCGGTGACGACTTTGCTTTTATGCCGAAAAGCGAACTGCTTACTTTCGAAGAAATCGAGCGTTTGACTGAGTTGTTTGTATCGATCGGTGTGAAAAAGATCCGTTTGACAGGCGGCGAACCGCTGCTTCGCAAAGAGTTGCCGGATCTGATCTCTCGTCTAGGCGCAATCGAAGGGGTGGAAGATGTCGCTCTGACTACCAACGGAACGATGCTCGGCTCTCATATCCAAGGTCTCCACAATGCCGGGCTTCGGCGGTTAAATATTAGCTTGGATGCGCTAGATCCTGAATTATTCGGAAAATTGAATGGCAGAGGGATCGATTCAGCGCTCATATTGAAGCAGATTGACCGTGCGCAACAAGCCGGATTTGAGATCAAGGTGAATATGGTCGTGCAAAAAGACGTCAATGACTCCGAAATTTTGCCGATGGCGGCTTATTTCAAATCAAAAGGCATCACGTTACGTTTTATCGAATTCATGGATGTAGGCAATGATAACGGTTGGAGCTTCAAAAAAGTCGTGACGAAAAAAGAAATGATTGAACGACTGTCTGCGGTATACAAGCTAGAACCTATAGAGTCCGATTATTTCGGCGAAGTCGCTTCGCGTTATCGATATGAAGGAACGAACACCGAAGTCGGTTTTATCACTTCGGTCTCGGAATCGTTTTGTTCGTCTTGCACAAGGGCGCGCCTTTCTTCAAACGGAATCTTTTATACCTGTCTATTCGCTTCAAGCGGGTTCGATCTGCGTGCTTTATTGCGCGGCGGTGCGACAGACGAAGAGATTTTGGCGGCGATCATCGGAGTATGGGAACGCCGTACAGACCGTTATTCGGATGAACGAACGGAGCAGACCGCAAAAAACCGCAAAAAGATCGATATGTCGTATATAGGCGGTTAAAATTTCAATGGCAAGTCAAATTCGAATGTAATAAAAAGAATTGTACCTATGAACGTTTTTCGTTCAGGAACAATTCTTTTCTTTTTTTATTGTTAACCTAAAATAAAATCATGGTTTACAATCAAAATAAAGCTCGCTATAATGCAAAAGCATAGAATTGGAATTGGAGGCTCTACGATGAAAACGAAAGATATGGTATACGCCGCGCTATTCGCCGCTCTGATTGCGGTGCTTGGGATGATTCCGCCGATTCCGCTCGGGTTTATTCCGGTACCGATCACGTTGCAGACGCTTGGCGTCATGCTTGCAGGTGGATTTCTCGGTAAAAAAACAGGCGCAATCAGCTTGATTTTGTTTATTGTGTTAGTTGCAATCGGATTACCGATTTTGACAGGCGGTTCAGGAGGGCTTGCTCCGCTGGTAGGCCCGACAGCCGGCTATATCTTTAGTTGGCCGATTGCGGCATTTTTGATTGGTTTTGCAACAGAAAAGGTATGGGCTAAATTAAAGACGTGGAAACTGATCTTGATCCATATTGTGTTTGGCGTAATTTTAGTGAACTTGATCGGAGCTCCGATTATGGCACTCATTACGCATACTTCGATCTGGACAGGGCTGGTGTCGGGGATTGTCTTTTTGCCAGGAGATATCATCAAAGCGGTGATTGCGGCAATCGTGATCGTACAAGCACGCGCCTTAAGCCCGATCGAAGAGAAAGTGATGGGTTAAAATGCTGGTATTTGATCACGTACAATTTTATTACCGCAGAGGACAATCGGTATTAAACGAGATCAATTTTTCGATTGAACAAGGCGAGTTTGTATCGGTTGTCGGCGGCAACGGTAGCGGAAAATCGACATTAGCCAAGTTGATGAACGGTCTGTTGGTGGCAAAACAAGGCTCGGTAAAGCTGGATTCGATCGAAGTGTCCGATCCTGCCTACACGCCGCATATTCGTCAAAAGATCGGATTGATTTTCCAAAATCCCGAAGATCAATTTATCACGACAAATGTGACCGATGAGATCGTATTCGGGTTAGAAAATATACGTGTTCCCGCAGAAGAGATGCAAGAGCGAGTCGATCAAGCGCTACAAGTCGTAGGGATGACGTCTTTTGCTCAAGCTTCGCCGCATGAATTATCCGGAGGGCAAAAGCAAAAGATAGCGATCGCGGCTATTCTTGCCATGCGTCCCAAGTGGATTGTTTTTGACGAAGCGACCTCGATGCTTGATCCAGCGAGCCGTTTCGAACTCATCCAACTTATGCAGAGTTTGCATCAGCGAGGAATTACTATCATTCAAATCACGCACCATATGGACGAAGTTTTGGTTTCGGAACGCGTATTACTGCTAGATCAAGGATGTTTGATATTCGACGGTCGCCCAGACCACTTTTTCAAAACGCTACCGCTTGAGTCGTACGGCTTGGAAGCGCCTTTTGCGCTGCGTATCCATAAAAGACTTGATTGGCGCGGAGAACTGGCGGCTGACTGGAAAGGACGTGCCGCATCCCAATGGTTAAATCGATAAAAAAAGAAACGACGGCAGAAACACGAGTAGGCTGGGAACTGCATGATGTGAGTGTACAGCGCAGCGGACGTGACGTCTTACAGCGGATTAATCTAACGTTGACGCCAGGCGCCTGGACATCGTTGATCGGCAAAACAGGCGCCGGGAAGTCTACATTGGCGTCTTTACTCAAAGGGCTGATTCCTCGGTTCACTGGGCAATATCTGATCGGTAGTCAGCCTATCGCTACAGACCGAAAAGGAAAAAGTTTGGTGGTTCCGGAGATTGGATTTGTTTTTCAATATCCGGAGCATCAGATTTTCGAAACAACGGTTGAACGTGAGTTGAGTTTTGCTTTACGTATGCGAGGAGATTCCATGTCGGATATTCAGAAGCAGATTCAAAACCTGTTACCGAAAGTGGGCTTAAGTGAAGACTTGTTGCCGCAATCGCCGCTTCTTCTTAGCGGAGGCCAAAAGCGTCGGCTCGCGATCGCTTCGGTGCTGATCGCTAATCCGAGTCTTCTTATTCTGGACGAACCGACAGCCGCTCTTGATCCGGTTAGCCGCCGTCAATTGCTCGATCTGCTTCAAGATTGGCAACAAGAGAAAGGCACCGAGCAAAAACGTACCGTATTATTCATTTCACACCGTATCGAAGACGTAGCGGAATATTCCGATCGCATTTTGCTGCTGCATGAAAGGAAGTTACTTGCCCATCAGACGGCAAACGAATTGCTGTTAGATCATAGCGAGTTGCTGATACAATCCGGAATTCCTTTGCCGGAATCGATACAACTGCTTCGCTTAACGGAGCAACTTTCAGGAATGACCTTACACCCGGCAAGCTGCCGCGAAGCCGACGTTCTTCGAGAAGTAGAACAAATCTGGCAAATACCGCAAGAAGGAGCCAAGCATGAATCCTTCTGATCGATTGATTGTCGGGCAATTTTTGGAACGAAAATCCAGTCTGCATATTCTTGATCCGCGAACCAAGTTGATTGGTTTTCTTTTATTTATGATCGTGGTTATGCTGTTGGATACTAAAAGCGGTTATATAGCGGCGACTTTATTCGTATTCATCGTCTTACAGTTATCTCGTATTCCGCTGACCTTATACATCCGTGGTCTGATGCCGCTACTTCCGGTTGTTTTGCTCACTTTGCTTTATCATCTGTTATGGGGGCAAGGAATCGGAGAAGGAATCCGAATTTTTTGGCGCATACTGCTGATGGTTTTACCGGCTTCTGCACTAACCGCTACCACAAGACCTCTACAGATGGCGCAAGGAATCGAGACTTTGCTCAAACCTTTATCCAAACTTCGCGTTCCCGTCGAACAATTCGCATTGATGATTGTGATCGCAATCCGATTTATCCCTACGATCTTGGAAGATATTCAGCGAATCCGTTTGGCTCGAAAAGCGAGAGGTTTCCAATCGAAGCGGAACCTGCTTTCTCCGATGATCGAATTTATTCAAATCTTAGTTCCGCTACTGATCAGCACCGTACGCCGCGCCGATCAGCTCACACTCGCAATCGAAGCCCGCGCTTACGGCGATGGACGAGGTAGAACCGTATTTCGTCGTCTTCTTTTCAAAAAGCCCGATGCACTAGCGACGCTCTTGATCGTCCTTAGTCTAAGCATCATTTTTGCGATAGATATGCTTTTCCCATACTAACTAACCAAACAAAAAAAGCGCCGATATTGATCGGACGCTCAAGTGTCAAGAAATGCTACACTAGCTAGAAGAGAGCCGACGGAGAGGGAAATTCAGTGCAGTGAAATCTTTTCGTAGAAAAGATACTTCGAAAGCATACGCTGATATTGTTCGCCTTTGAAATCGAGAAAACTCCTATCAAAAGTTAAATCCATTTTCTCGATTTCAACACGCGACCGAAACGAATTTTCCTCGGAGTCAGCTGGTTTCCACTACCCACGTAACTTTCTAGAAACCCCAAGCGCCGATAATACTCAAGATGCCAACCGCAACACAACAATCCCCGCAAAAGCCAACAAAATGCCGAAAGCCTCACGCCGGCTCCACGTTTCTTTGAGATAAAACCGCGCATACAAAATCACGATAATGACACTCATCGCGGTAATCGCGGATACAATCCCCGTAACCCCTTCTTGCAAAGCATGGAGCATCAAAATCATACCCGCAATATTCGTTAGTCCAACCGTCATCCCCCATGTTAAAGTACGCCGTGCTTTCCATGCAGGAGGGCTGGCAGGCCGGCTGTTCTTTTTCGATATTCGACTGCTTATGTACATCAAGAAGAACAATACCGTACCCGTCGCAAACATCATCGTGAGCACGGGCAACATCGAAGCTCCAATCAGTACCGATTGTTTGGAGCTGAGATCGGTGAAGCTATAGAGCAACATCGCAATCAGACCCCAGTTCCACCCTCGCAGGCTTCCGCTACGAAAATCTTGCCCGTACCGAACAAGAATCAGAGCCAGTACGACGATCCCGAATCCTATGCCTTGAACGCCATTCGGTGCTTCATTCCATAACCAGAAAGCGACAAGGACCACAACCAAAGGCGATAATGCCGAGAAAAAAGCGACGACAGAAGCTCTGCCGACTTCATAACCCCGATATATCGAAGCATTCGCCGCAAAAGAAAATACGCCCATTAACACGCCTAGTCCTACACCGTGATTCCACGGCTGCTTGGCTTGGATATTCAAAAGAAGCGAAACCAAAATCCCGGATAGATACACACCGACAAATAACAAATTCCGATCGACCGGGCGTTGAGACGTCCATTGATACAAAATACCCCGAACCCCAAAGCAAGCGGCAGCTGCGACCGCAAATACAAACCACACGATTTAATAAAAGCCTCCTTTATTCCAGCGCGTTCAGACAATCTTCGATATTTTCAATCGCCGAAGAACCAACCGGAATCAACGGCAAAGGAAGCCCTGGCGCACTTATCCATTTCTTATAAATCGCAATTGCGGCGGCAACGCGTACACTTCCATGTTGATTGAACAAAGCCCAGATCGGAGACAATTGCTCGGATTGCTTCAGCGCTTCTTCCGCGCGTCCGGCTTGGGCATGGCGCGTCATCTCCAAGCAAAACTTGGGAAACAAACTTCCCAGCACCGAGTACCAGACTTCGCATCCTGCATTCAGCCCTCTTACCGCGACCGCGTCGCCGCTGATTCCGATAGAAAAGTTATCGGGCACTACGGATCGAAGTTGATCAACCCGAGCTTTCGCTTGCATAGCATCATCCGATATCCCTGGAATTTTAACCGATTGAATATGCTGAAGTGCAGCGATTTTGCCATGCAATTCATCGCTAAACGTAAATTGTGTCGTGCGCGGATTGTCATAGACGCAGATCGGCACCGAAACCTGTTGCGAAACTTGCTCATAGAGCAGGTAGGCTTCTTGTTCGCTAAGCGGCTGATACGAGACCGGGGCGAGAAGCAAAGCGCTAGCACCGGCCTGCTGAGCATCTTCTGCAAGTCTGAGTACATCGCGAAGACGGAGCGAGCTGATACTTGCCATCACCGGAATATTTCCTGCTTGCTTCACCGCGAGTTCAATGACTTGCCGACGTTCCGCGCGATCCAGATACATATAACTTCCGGTTGACCCAAGTACGCCTATCGAATCTACTCCGGCATCGACCAATCGATCCATAAATCCAACAAAAGCTTGTTCATCAATCTTTTCGTCTTTGAAAGGCGTTAATGGGAAAGCGGATAATCCGTTAAACACATGATTCACACTCCTATTTTGATCTTTGTATCGCTTTAAACTCAGTGTACAGCAAAATAGCAAATTTTCATGACGAAGAGGGTTTTATCTCATTTTAGAACATAAAAGTATAAAAAAAGAGGAAACAGACATAATAATAAGCAGAATTTTAATTTTGCATGAACTAGACTTAATAACACATATTGCATAACAAACACATAAACTTCGAAAAGAAAGGAAGTAGATCTATGAATACGAAATCAAGCGATTACCGACTGCCTGAACTGCCGCAAATTCCACGGCGTACCGTTACGGTGACCGATTACGGTGCAGTGGGTGACGGATTCACGTTATGCACATCCGCGATCCAAGCTGCAATAGACGAAACTCATGCTTCCGGCGGTGGGAAAGTCGTGATTCCGGCTGGGCTATGGCGCACAGGCCCGCTCACTTTGCGTAGCCATATCAATTTGCATATAAAAAGCGGGGCTATCGTTCAATTCGACTCCAATCCTGAGTTATACCGGATCATCCCTTCGCATTTTGAAGGTTGGGCAGAGTGGCGTTGTCAGTCCCCGATTGACGGCGTGAACCTGACCGATGTGGCGATTACCGGTGATGGCATTTGGGATGGCGCAGGAGAAGGTTGGCGCCCGGTGAAACGGGTCAAAGCGACGCAGCCGCAGTGGGAAGAATTAATTCAATCTGGGGGAGTCTTGGATGAAGACGGCGAAATCTGGTGGCCAAGTGCCGAAGCCAGAGACGGAGAGGTTCATTGTCGACATCTTCGCGAGCTTATTTTAGCGCAAGGATCCCAATCCGTGAGCAGAGAAGATTATTTGCCTGCGAAAATGTTTTTACGTCCCAACATGGTGAGTCTGCGTTCTTGCAAGCGTGTTTTGCTGGAAGGCGCTACTTTTCAAAATTCGCCGGCGTGGTGCCTGCATCCTATAGGCTGCGAAGAGGTCACGATTCGCAATGTGCAAGTCCGTAATCCGTGGTATTCGCAAAATGGAGACGGATTGGACCTTGAATCATGCAGCCATGCGCTAGTTGAACATAATGTATTTGACGTGGGTGACGATGCGATCTGCTTGAAATCCGGCAAAGACGAAGAAGGCAGACGGCTGGGGATGCCTTGTCAGTTCATTACGATTCGGCATTGTACGGTGTATCACGGGCACGGCGGCGTTGTGATCGGCAGCGAAATGTCAGGCGGCGTTAAGCATGTACGGGTGAGCGATTGCGTATTCAGCGGTACGGATATTGGATTACGCTTCAAAAGCACACGCGGGCGCGGCGGGGTAGTCGAAGACATTGTGATGGAGCGGATTTTGATGCGCGATATCATCTACGAAGCGGTCTCGTTCCATCTTTTTTATGCAGGGGTAGAAGGCTCTGAAGGTCATGACGATACGAAATATCCGGTGACGGAAGAAACGCCTATATTCCGTGATATCACGCTTAAAGATCTTGTATGCGGCGGCGCGGAGACGGCTTTATTGGTCAACGGTCTTCCAGAGATGCCGCTCAGCAATCTGCATGTCGAAAATTTCCGTGCCGCAAGTCGCAAAGGGATCGTATTACGTTACGGAGACGGGATTACATTTAATCAGGTTGAACTTCAAACGCATCAGCAGCCCCAGCTCACTGCACATAACTGCTGCAACGTTACTTGGAATGGCGATCCGATCTTGTCTGCTTCCGGTACTGAAGCGGAGTCCATCCAGTCGCTTTCTTGAACGTTTTGTTAAAATGCGACAAATGTTCAAATCCAATGCTGAGCGCAATATCCTGAATCCGTTCTTCCGAATGAATTAATTGTTTCTCCGCCTCGCGCATCCGAATATGAATAATGTATTCTCGAAAATGAAAACCGGTTAACCGATGAAAAACGCGGCTTAAATACGAAGCGCTGATAAAAAAATGGGCCGCGGTTTGCTCCAAGGTTAGCGATTGGTCATAATGCTTGCGAATATACGCTGCTACTTCGTTGATAAGATCGTGTAGCGGCGGTTTTGCGGCTTCACTTGGCTCATCAAGTTGCATATTTTCCGAGCGCTGAAGCAGTACCGATAGCTCCGTAAACAAGGCGAGTACGCAATCTTCGTAATGACATCGTTCACTTCGGCATTCGTCTACCATTTTAAGAAGCAACCGTTTCGCTTCATCTTGTTCACGAAGCGTCAGCGTAAATACACGGTACCTGTGTTGATGGAACCAGATCGCTTCGTTTTGCAAAGATGTCGGCAACAAACGCGGATCGTAGTTGATTAAAATCCGTTCGAACTCCGCGACCTCCGAGCTTGCAGTCGAATGGATCTGCGCCGCAGGAATCAAAATCAACTCGCCTTTACGCAGTGTAATGACGCGATCATCTACAAAGTAAACCCGTTCGCCTTCGCATAGATAATACAGCTCGATCTGCTCATGACGGTGCGGGCGCGGCATTGCCGTAACGCCTTTTCGTTTCATATGTTGAATGCTGAATCGGTCTTTACAGATACGGTACTTGGGATGAAGGTTATTTACGGTAGACATAAGTCACTTCCTTTTAAGGAGATCAATAAAATGACATCTTCGTATTCGCAAAAGTTAGGAAACGAATTGGACGCCTTTATCCAAAATCTGAGTCATCAAGCACCTCGGCGCTCGGAATGGAAAGAAAATTCTACATTTGAACAGTGGCAAGCCGAGACGACAAAGCGATTTCGCGAAAAGTTAGGGGCATTTCCTGAAAATCCTGATGAACTTCAACCCGAACTTTTGGAGCAGACAGTTTGCGAAGGCTATACTCGGGAACGGATCGAAATTACGACGTACGAGTATCTTCGAATGCCTATGTATGTACTGATCCCAGAACATGTTGCCGACTCCACGCCTATTGTTTTTGCGATCCATGGTCATGGGTACGGAAGCCGGGAGATTGTCGGGCTAGAACCTGACGGCTCAGTCAGACACGGCGATCCCGGTCTACATCAAGATTTTGCGTTATCGCTTGTCCGGCAAGGATTTATTGTACTGGCTCCGGAATTGCTTGGTTTCGGCGATCGGCGTTTAACCGAAGATCGGATGTTAGCCGAACACGACCCAAGCAAAAATTCGTGTTTTCGCTTGTCGTCAGCACTGCTGATGATCGGACAAACGATAGCGGGTTATCGAATTTACGAAACCATGCGAGCCATCGACTATGTACAAAACCGTTGGCAAAACCAAGCTCATCGCTTGGGCATCATGGGGATCTCCGGTGGCGGCCTCGTCGCAGGATTTACAGCAGCTTTGGACGCTCGTATTTCATGTGCCGTGATCAGCGGTTATGCCAATACGTTCCAAGATAGTATTTTGGCTCGTTCGCATTGTTTGGATAATTATATCCCCGGCATACTGCTGGAGTCCGAGATGCCCGATCTACTTGGACTCATCGCGCCTAGAAGCTTACTTATCGAATCAGGAGATACCGATGCTTTATTTGTCCGAGCAGGCGTTCATACGGCGCTTGAACGATTGACCGTTTTGTTTGAAGCAGCAGGGCGGGTGGACGGTCTTCAAGTCGATTTGTTTAAGGGGGGTCATGAAATCCACGGGAAACCTGCTTTTGAATGGTTGCGAAAAGAACTGAATTAAAAGACAAATCACCAAACGGATAGCCCTGCCGCTGTCCGTTTATTTGTGTCCTTTTAAACTACGGCGGTATTGACTAGGCGTAACATCTGCTACTCTTTTGAACATGCGGTGAAAATGCGCGGTCGTCTCATATCCGCAGCTTTGGGCAATATTGGCGATACTTTGATCCGTGCTGAGCAGCAATTCTTTGGAACGCACAATCCGCTTGGCATTCACGTATTGCGTCACATTCATCGCGGTCAATTGTTTGAACACCCGGGAAAAATGGGGAGCGGAAATACAAGCTTTGGCAGCTAAAGTCGATAATCCGTTTGCGCGTTCGGGATGTTCGTCGATTTCACGGAGTGCATCTCGCATCCAAGCCGGAATACTGTTCGCTTGTTCCAAAGAATCCGGTTGCGTTGCGTGAATGGAACGATTCAGTTGCAGCAGCAGGCGATGCAGACTCAACTTGATCGCTTCTTGACTGCCAAACAAACGTTGCTCCAGCTCGCTCTGAATATCGGCAAAAGCGGCTTCGACTTCTTTGGTCAAAAGCGGCGTAAGCTCGATCCGGTACGTTTTATTTTTACGCACCCAGTCAAAACTATATAGAGCGTGATACGAAGCTTCCGTCGATTCGCTATGCAGTAGACTCGGAGCGAAAAACAACACCGAAGACACAATCGGATCTTCATCATGCGGCAAAGAGCGGTGAATCGTATTGCCGGGAATCAAAAAAAGATCGCCGGCTTTTTTGTCGTACCACGCATCATCGATAAAAAATATCCCGTGTCCGCTATGGATAAACACCATTTCGTAACGGTCATGCAGATGGTCCGGCAGTTCGTCGATCGTTTTTTTGAGTGTCCGGTAGGAAAGTTCCAACGGAAATAAGGGATCACCGACAAAAGGCTTACGCAAAGGTTTCATAAGAAGTTTTCCCTTTCTCTTTTTCAATCAAATGCGTTACGCTTACAAAATATCAAAAAAAGTGACAAATATGCAAGAAACGATGATATTCAATCCGCTTTTCATTATATACAATGTCGATAAAGGAGTGAAGAATCATTATGCGTATCGATGCTCATCAACATTATTGGAAGATTCAGCGCGGCGATTACGGCTGGATTACACCGGAACTTCCGGTTTTGTATCGGGACTTTTTACCGGTGGATTTTGAGCCTTTGCTTCAGAAGCATCAATTAGGCGGAAGTATCCTCGTTCAGGCAGCTCCAACGCTTGAAGAAACCGAATATATCTTATCGCTTGCCGATGAGAATCCTTCGATTTTAGGAGTCGTAGGTTGGATTGATTTATTTGACCCTGACCACCGAACTCATTACAACAAATTCCGTACTCACCCGAAATTTCGCGGCTTCCGCATTATGATTCAAGATATGGAAGACCCTTCGAAAATGTTGATTCCTTCGTTCGTGGATGCGCTGCGCGGTTACGCTGCGGAGCAAGTGCCGATCGATCTGCTGCTTACATCTCCTCAAATGGAGATTACGTTGCAATTGCTCGAAAAGGTTCCGAATCTCTACGGCGTAATCGATCATATTGCCAAACCTCAGATCGCAAAAGGCGAATTTGAAAGTTGGGCATCGAATCTCAGTCAATTTGCGAAGTACCCGGGATTGTTCTGCAAATTGTCGGGCATGGTGACTGAAGCCAATCCGTCTGGTTGGAAACCCGAAGATTTCGTTCCGTACGTGCGTCACGTACTCAAAGCGTTCGGGCCTGAGCGTGTGATGTTCGGAAGCGATTGGCCGGTATGTCTACTTGCTGCTGATTACGATCAAGTGGTCGATATTTTGGAGCAAGCACTACCGCCAGCATGGAGTCAGGCAGACCGAGATCTGTTATTCGGAGAAAATGCAAAACGATTTTATTTGGAAAACGGGGGAGCAATCTCATGAAAACGCGTAAACTAGGCAAAACGAACCTGGATGTATCGGTATTAAGCTTTGGTGCTTCGTCACTTGGAGGCGTATTCCGTGAGACGGACGATAGCGAAAGCGTACGCACGGTACATGCGGCAATCGATTGCGGTATCAATTACATTGACGTATCGCCTTATTACGGATTAACTCGCGCCGAATCGGTATTGGGACAAGCGGTGGCACAGCTTCCGCGCGATAAGTTTTTGCTTTCTTCAAAAGCGGGGCGTTACGGCGAAGCCGAGTTCGATTTTACGGCGAAACGAATTTTCAGCAGCGTCGAAGAAAGTCTGCAACGTCTTCAGACCGATTATTTGGATATTTTGTTTTTGCATGATATTGAATTTGTATCGCCCGAGATTATTTTGGAAGAAGCGGTTCCGGCTCTGCATCGATTAAAAGAACAAGGCAAAATCCGGTTTACCGGAATTAGCGGGCTGCCATTAGCATTGTTTGAACAAATGTTGCCGCAGATCGAAGTGGACGCAATTCTGTCGTACTGCCATTACTCGCTCAATGACAATTCGCTTTTGGAACTCGTTCCGCTTTTGAAAAAGCAAAATATCGGCTTAGTGAATGCTTCGCCGTTATCGATGGGGCTTCTGAGTACACGCGAACCATCGTCTTGGCATCCGGCAAGCAAAGAAGTAAAAGCCCTTTGTCAAAAAGCGGCGCAGCACTGCGCAAATGCCGGAACGGATATCGCCAAGCTTGCGATGCAGTATTCGACAAGCCATGCGGATATTCCGACTACGCTGGTTAGCACGGCTTCGCCAGCAAATATCGCGCGTAATGCGGCATGGATCGAAGAACCGATCGACGAAGCGTTGCTCCAAGAAGTATTGGATATTTTACAACCGATTCATAATGTAAGCTGGTCTAGCGGGATTGAGCGGTACAACCAATCCGTAGCGACATCCGGCAAAAGCGAGGGACTGCGATGAACGGGATTATCTGCGAAGAAGTCGGACGTTTAGTATGGAAAGAAGATCTGCCTGAACCGGTACTTGAAGCTGGACAAGCGATTGTCAGTATTCGCCGCGTCGGCATCTGCGGGACAGATCTTCATGCGTATCGGGGCCAACAACCTTTTTTCAGCTATCCGCGTATTTTAGGTCATGAGTTATCCGGTGTGATCGAACAAATCGGAGAAAATGAAAAAGGGCTACGCGTAGGCGATATCGTCAGCGTCGTTCCGTATATGCACTGCGGCAAATGTTCGGCTTGCCGCTCGGGCAAAACGAACTGCTGTCAGCATATGCAAGTATTCGGCGTGCATATTGACGGAGGGATGCGCGAACGCGTCTTGCTACCGATTAGCCATCTGATTGGCACACAAGGGCTGACGCTGGATCAATCGGCTATTTTGGAGCCACTTGCGATTGGTGCACACGGGATTCGTCGTTCGGGTCTAGTTGCAGGAAGCGGAGAGACGGTATTGGTCGTAGGCGCAGGTCCGATCGGGCTTGGCATTATGGCACTGGCACGTTATGCCGGAGCGAATGTGATTGCGCTGGATATTAACGAAGAGCGACTGGCATTTTGCCGCGATTGGGCAGGGGTATCCCACACGATTAACGCGTTGGAAGATGCGGAGAATCAGTTGAATGAACTCACGAACGGAGAAGGCGCGCCGATCGTGATCGATGCGACGGGCAGCGTACAATCGATGCAAAATGCGTTCGGATACGTCGCGCATGGCGGTTCTCTTGTATATGTGGGACTGGTCAAACAAGACATCACATTCAACGACCCGCATTTTCATAGCCGCGAAATGACGCTGCTAGGCAGCCGAAATGCAACGATGGAAGATTTTGAACAAGTCCGCAAAGCTATTGCAGCGGGTTATATCGATGCGGATCGCTACGTGACGCACAGAGCGGGTTTTGCAGAAGCTGTAGGCGAATTTGAACATTGGCTGAAGCCGGAATCCGGTGTGATTAAAGCGATGATTGAATTGGGAGAATAAATTGCTAGACGATGCAATAACTTTAAATCTATTTCAGTAATGAATTTAAAGTTATTGCATTTAAATTTTGTTATATAATTAGACGGTAAAAGCTTTTTAAATTTAAAATCAAATTCTATTCAGTTGCGGGAACGGTGAAAATACATGGTAATGTATGCTTTTAGAGATCCAGCCAGAACAATAAAAGTAGTGGCAAACACTGCGTTTAGAGAAAACAAAAGCACTCGATTCTATTGTCCAAATCTAGCATGTGATGCACATATGCATATTTGTGGTAGAAACGGTAGTGCAAAGTTTTATTTTAGTACGCAAATCAAAAGACACAGACATGTAGAAAATTGTCCTTATCATGCATCACTAAGCAACTTTGATCCTACTAAGTATGACGAAAATAAATTTGATTTTAATGAAGCATTTTTAGCTTTAACTGAGAAAAGCAATCCTCAAACCAAAAAAAATAATTCTACCATATCTAAAAAAGGGTCATTCGATCTAAAGCCGCCTCGTACATTGCTGCAAATATATGGGATGTGTAAAACTCACCATTATACTGACACATACAATGGGCATATTGTCGGTAAAATACTAGTTTATGAGGGTAGCACTGAAATGTATTCAAGTACTCAGGATATTGTTGGCAATAGAATCGTTGAATTAAAGCGTGATAAGCCTAAATTTTATGATTCATCCAAAAATGAAATTCATTTGAAGGCTTATTTAGGAAAGAAAGAATACAAATTTTCACTGAAATTCGATGATATAACTGAATTTAAAGCTATACGAGACGAGATTTTTAACAATAAAGACAACAATATAATTGTAGCCGGTAAATGGAGTTTCTCCGTAAATGAAAATAAACTTGTAACTATTATTTTAAGTAAGAAGCAAATAAAAATTCTTAAATAAATAGATGACAGCTTGTTATAAGTAAAAGTCGCATTGATTAAAGATTTTAAACATACTTTTTCACAAAATCAGTATTTTGTACATATGTATATGGATCAATTCAATACCCTGTTTTATCGCATTTAAGTCTGTTTTATACGTTCCAAATAAAAATGCCGACTCTTTTTTAAGAACCGGCATTTTTATTTGGATTAACGTGAAACCCAGATCGCTCTTGTCCAAGCCATCCGTAAACCGATCCGTTCCATATTGTTTTGGCTTGAACTGCCCGAGCTTGCTTGTGCCACGATCAATTCACAACCCGCTCGGTAAGCTTCGTTCATACGCCATTTTAAAAGTGCGGTTTGCAGACCTTTTTTTCTAAACTCAGGTGCGGTTGCCGCTAATGTAAACGATGCGATTTTTTCGTTATTATACATGACACCTACAGCCGCTGGTTGCTCATTCCAATACGCCAAAAACAATCTCCAACCTTTACGATGAAGTAAGCCGATATTATTGTTTACAAAATGATGTTTATGTACGAGATCGATCCCTGATGCTACGCAATGTATCCCTGCAAAGTCCTCAAAATGAGCGGCATCCTTGATTTCTTTGATCGTAATTTCTGGCGAAAAATCAAAGTTTTGCTGACTTGGCAGCCCGTACAATACAGATTGAAAGCTTTCTTGAAACAATCCTTTTTCCGATAACTCTCTCAATAAACTTGGCGTTGCGTTGATCGGATCGACTTCAACTTGGAATTTTCGTTCTTTCGTTTGATAAAATTCTATCATTTCTTCCAATCGATCAATCTCATTCTCTGAGATACCTTTGACCGAGTTGAATAAAGCCCACGGCATCGATTGAATATAAAAAGCTGTAGCATTAACGAACTTTTTGATTTCAACCCCTTCTGGGTTGCCGCTTTTCTCGCCTATAGAGCTAATTCGAGAATGAAAATATTCGATTTCGGATTGCTGGATCTCTTTGGCTAATTGCTTATTTACAACTAAAAAATTCAATGTCCAACCTCCTTTTTAATAGGTACTGCTCGCTCCTATTAATTTAACATTTTTTTCTTTTACAGATATAGTAATTCTCAATATTTTAACAATATCAAAAATAGTATTTGCTTTTCTAAACCGATCGGTTTATATTAAAACAAACAGTACAGAAAGCGAGGAAATACACATGTCAAACTTAGTACCTCCATTCACCCTCGAAACGGCTATTCAAAAAACCCGTCTTGCAGAAGATAGCTGGAATAGCCGGGATCCACAACGCGTATCGCTTGTATACACCGAAGATTGTTATTGGAGAAATCGCAGCGAGTTTCTTACAGGTCGTGAAGAGATTGTAGCTCTGCTTACTCGGAAATGGGCAAAAGAATTGGATTACAGACTGATTAAAGAACTATGGGCATTTACAGACAATCGCATCGCCGTACGTTTCGCTTATGAATGGCACGACGATAGCAATAATTGGTTCAGATCTTACGGAAATGAAAATTGGGAATTTGCCGAGAACGGATTAATGCAACGTAGATTCGCTTCGATCAATGATATGCCGATCCAAGAGCAAGATCGAAAATTCCATTGGGCACTTGGCACGCGTCCTGCCGATCATCCAAGCTTAAGTGAGTTGGGACTATGACACGTACCGTTTTTGAAAAACCAGATGTCATCCCGCTCGTTACCGAAGTGTTTCGTGAGCTAGGTTACGAAGGGGCTTCTATGAGCAAGATTACAGCTCGAACCGGCTTATCCAAAGGAAGTCTGTATCACTTCTTCCCCGGCGGCAAAGACGAGATCGCTGCTGAAATTCTGACTCATATCGATAAGTGGTTTGTCCTTCACCTTTTTGAACCGCTTGAGAAGAATGAACCGCAGGCAGCGATTACTCATATGTGGCAAGAGGTCGATGCTTATTTCCAATCCGGTCAACGGATATGTCTAATCGGCGCATTCGCTTTGGATGAAACGAGAGATCGTTTTGCGGCTACGATTCGCCAGTATTTTATCAGGTGGATGGAAGCATTAAGCGCGGCTTTGGTACGAGCAGGTATTGCACCTGAAGAGGCGAATCGAATGTCAGAAGAAACCGTTGCAGGGATTCAAGGCGGATTGGTATTGAGCAGAGCCCTTTCTGATGAAACGTTCTTTGGACGCACGTTGGAAAATTTGTCTCAACGAATCTCAACTGCTATTTCTGCAACTAACGGTAGTCACTAATTAGGGGGCAAATCATGAGCCATTTTGTAATCGATCAATTGAGTTTTATTCGCCGTCAGACCTTAGATTATGTGAGTAACCTAGATGAATCGATCTCTGAGATCATCCCTGTCGGTTTGAAAAACAATATCAAATGGAATTTGGGACATCTGTATGTGGTGTTTGAGAAGTTTGCTCTCCAGCTTACCGGGCAAGAAACCCAATATCCTACTGACTTTAACAAATGGTTCGATCCAGGAACTCAACCTGCTGAATGGAAGACGACACCTCCAACTTTGTCTCAAATCAGTGATTTGTTAACCGAACAATTTGAAAGAGCTGAACTTATACTATCGAGCAAGACGCAAGAAGAAATCCATCCCCATTACAAATCTTCTACAGGTCTTACGTTTACGAATGTCGAACAACTGCTGGGATTTCTGATTTATCATGAAGCGATGCATTTTGCGACAATCAAAAATTTAAAAAGTATCATCCAAAATCAAGGTTAAAAAAACAAACCGATCTTACCTTCTAACTGAATGAAAGTAAGACCGGTTTTGTTTTTCAATCCAATATTTTAGACAAATAGATATTCTATGTCTGAGGTGAATCCGACGGCATAGCCGCTTCCCGCTCATTATGTGTACGAAAGCTGACAAAGGTCGTACTATCTACGGTCTGCCCCTGATGCAATTCCTCCAAAAAAGCTTGACCCAAGTCTTCCGAACGACATAAGTCCGCAATCGAAATCGCAGCATCCGTATGATCCAAATATCCGTCTGTAATCATACAAATATGATTTGTCCCTGTGCGAAGTTGTCTGCGTCCAAGCGAATAACTCGGAACGACTTGATCAAATGAATTCACTTTCCCGATCCACTCATAAAAATTCCGCTGATTCAAGCGGGTTTGATTCCATTTTTCTAACTCTTCATGGATCAAAAACAACTCACAATCACCTACAGAAAGCCATCCTAGCATATTGTCTTTTCGAATCGTAATCAGACAAGATGCTTCCCCTTGAAGAGAACGACATTGCTCCAAAAATGAATCCGATTTCAACAAGCTAAGCAGAAAGTGTTCGATTTTATCAAATAGTACCTTAATATCGGAATCCAAAATAAATCGAATCGCTTCCTCATGTTGTTGCAACGTCGCAATAATGAGTTCCGCGCTATCGCAAGAATGATGCGCATCGATCAACGTGACGAATTCCCATGTTGGATCACACCAAATCAAGAACCCGTCTTCATTTTTATAAGCGCCGCTTTGTGTGTTCCCGCCATATCGACCCACTGTAAGTTGTGACACTTTCTCAATAGACGGCAAATCCAAATACGCGTGTTGCGAACCGACCCAGTCTTTGCTATCCACCGGTCATCCCTCCTCTGATCACAATCTCTTATCCCTATATACAAGAAAGACGTATCTATACGACTCAGATAGATACGTCCATTATGATGCTATGCCCTTATGTCATGATAACTTAGTCGTTTTTATGTCGTCCTAATTCATTTTGCTTTGCTTTTAATTTCTCCGGCGTCACATCGTCACCTAATGGATCGACAATCGTAGAATTAAGCAAAATATCATTGACCGAACCACGGAATACGCGCAAATATTCTTTACGCAATGTGAGTTGTTCTGCTTTTTCCGCTTCAGTCAGACCTTCTTCTTTTTCTTTTCTCGACAGTTCATTAATGCGTTCCAAAATTGGAATAACCATAACAAGACCTCCTTTATTCCTGACAAGCTCTAACGAGCGTTTATACCCAATTTTAACGAATATGAGCTTTGTTGTACATAGACGGGCAACAAGCGCGGCGTAACTCACCTATTACTTAGCTTTTCTCGACCACAATACGACCGGAATTAACAGCAAGGACAATACGGCTCCTGACAGCGAAAGAACCGAATAACTACTATGCGCCACGACCATACCCGATAATACGCCTCCTGATGCTCCAGACAACGCAATGAGTACATCTACCGTCCCTTGCGTCTTCGCGCGATTCTCCGGCGTTGTCGCATCGACAATCGCAGCCGTACCGCTGATCAGACCGAAGTTCCATCCCAAGCCGAGCAGCGCAAGGGCTAGAATTAACATCCCCATATGGTCTCCCGGCGCAAAAGCAGCTACCAGACCTGCTAGCAGCAACGTCACCCCCGAAGCGTACGACATCTTTTTACGACCGTATTTATCGACCAGTACGCCTGTAATCAGCGAAGGCAGATACATCGCGGCGACATGGATACCGATAACGATCCCGACTGCGCCTAGCCCATGCCCGTGATGTTTCATATGCACAGGTGTCATCGTCATAATGCCGACCATTACGACTTGCGTCAGTACCATAACCGCAGCGCCTACGATGATGCCGACTTTGTTGGCTTGAGCAGTTACTACATTAGCTGAACTGGATAACGTTGCCGTCGATTTTTCCATTTTCATTTGATCTTGTTCGCGCTGCGCTGTCGCGATCGCTTTAGCGACGATCAGCGGATCGGGCTTTAACCAGATTAACAAAACAAACCCGGCTAACAAGTATGCCGCCGCCGCCAACATAAAAGGCCCGGATAAAGTCGGTGCTCCTATAGAAGTCGCAATTCCCCCGGTCACATTGACCAAATTCGGTCCCGCTACGGCACCGAACGTCGTAAATACCATCGCGAGACTGATCGATCTGGCACGCTCTGTCGGCAGCGCAAGATCCGTTCCCGCATATCTCGCTTGCAGATTCGTCGCGGTACCTGCTCCGTAAACAAGAAGCGAGATCAGAAGCAGCGGAATACTTTGAAGCATAGCGGCGAAAATAACGCCAATCGCTCCGACTCCCCCACCAATAAATCCGGCAGCTAATCCAATCCGTCGGCCATACCGCTGAGACAGACGTCCGACAAGCAATGCTGCGGCTGCCGAACCTAACGTGAACAAAGCGGTCGGAATACCCGCAAAGCTATCTGTGCCGAACATCTCTTGTGCCAGCAATGCTCCGACCGTGATTCCGGCAGCTAGACCTGCTCCCCCGAACATTTGCGAAGCGATAACGATCTTCATGGTTTTGCGATACAAATTACGCTGTAATTCCGGTGAATCGATATAAGATTGTAAACTTTCTTTTGCCGACATGATTGACGTCCCTCTGCTTTCTCTCTGATGAAAAGATCCTATTTCAACTTAACTATGCCCTACAATAGCATGCGGAATATAAGGTTCTTCCAACCAAGCCATATCTTCTGCCGTGAGTTGGACATTTAATGCCCGTACAGCGTCTTCCAAATGAGAAATCTTGGTCGCTCCTATAATAGGAGAAGTAATCGATGTATGGTGTAACAACCAAGCTAATGCGATATGAGTCCGCCCTACCTGGTATCGATTTGCAAGTTCAGCGACCCGCTCGATAATGACACGGTCAGCATCTGCTGTCGCATCATACTTCGATTTTTGCACCTGATCGCTTTCCGAACGAGCGGTTGTCTGAGACAAATCTCTCGTTAATCTTCCCGAAGCCAAAGGGCTATACGGCGTAACTCCAATTCCTTCCGCTTTGCATAGAGGCAACATCTCCCGTTCCTCTTCTCTATAGATCAGATTCACATGATTTTGCATCGAGACGAATTTAGTCCACCCATTCTTTTCTGCGGTATATAACGCTTTTTGAAATTGCCACGCATACATTGCAGACGCCCCGATATATCGGGCTTTTCCCGCTTTGACAACGTCGTGCAAAGCCTCCATCGTTTCTTCGATCGGCGTATGTTCATCCCAGCGGTGAATCAGATATAGATCCACATAATCGGTTTGCAGTCGCTGTAGACTTTTATCGATTTCACTGAATATCGCTTTACGGGATAATCCTGCTCCATTTGGTCCTTCGTGCATCCGACCATGTAACTTTGTGGCGAGTACCACTTCATCCCGATTAGCAAAGTCTTTAATCGCTTTTCCCAAAATCTCTTCGCTAACGCCCATCGAATACACATTAGCCGTATCAAAAAAGTTAATTCCAAGTTCTAATGCTTTTTGAATAATTGGTCGGCTCTGATCTTCGTTTAGCACCCAAGAATGAATCCATTTAGTGGGGTCGCCAAATCCCATACATCCTAGACACAATTTAGAGACATCCAGCCCGGTATTTCCTAGCTTCACGTATTGCATGTAGAGTCCTCCTTAATGAGTATCTACTCGATTCAACACAAAAAAGTATGTCAGATCGCTATCCAGACTTTTGATATCCATAATCGCAAATAACGTATCATCGTCCACTTTCCGGAAAACATCGATGATGTCTTTTTGATCATAGACCATAGAAGCACTCTGTTTCCCTCGATATTCGATATGACGTAATCGGGCTGCGCTTTTACGGGTTTGTAAAATAGGACGCATGATCGTCATCGCTGGGCGAATCATGGACGTTGGGATATTTTGAAAAGGAAGATTCATCGGGATCAGCAGCGGATTCACGATATAACGGTTTCCGTTCTTTTTCTCAAACACCAAAGGATGCACGTTCTCAGGGTCAAGAAATTCTTTGCCGTACCAGCCCGAAGCCGTAAGTAGCCCTTCGAGGGGGTGTCCGGTGTTCAGTTCTTCGCCTTTCCATAGCCCCCACATCTCCTGCATATCTACCGAATCTAACTCGTCAAAAAAAGAAAAAGATTCTTCTTGCGAACAAAAACGGTTTAGCATCTGATTTAAGCGTTGTTTTGTAAAATTCAAATCAAATTCCCACCTTTGGCATTTGAAGTAGACGCCAAGCACTGATACACTTGTATCTGAAAAGGCAAGACGATCGGTACGATTACGACTTGACCCATCCATCAACACAACCCAAGCGATACAAACAAGAGGAGAATATACATGACTGAAAACGAAGTCGTTCGTACATCTATTGCTGAATCTTTATTACAGCTTATGCAAAAACAAACCTTAGATAAAATTACGATCGTGGAGTTAACCAAAAGAGCAGGCGTTTCGCGTATGTCCTTTTATCGTAATTTTAATTCAAAAGAAGAAGTCTTGGTCAACTATATGGAACAAATTTTTCAAGACTTTGTAAATCAAATTCCGGATTTTAACGAATTGAAGGTTTTTGAAGATTCAAAAGTGTTCTTTTCTTATCTGCGGCACCATCACGTACTGATGAGAAGCCTAATGAAAGCCGATCTGTTCAGCATCTTTACAAACAGCTTTAGTCATCATTTTGTTAAATTGTTCGTTGATGTTTATCAATTGGATCGAAATGAGCAATATCGCAGTTACGAACTTTCTTACCGTATAGGCGGGCTTGCGAATATCATTTTGGTTTGGGTGAAAAACGATTTTCAAGAAAGCGATGAACAAATGGCTGATGTGTTTCGGTATTTATACGAGATGTAACGTAGCCGTTATAATCAAAAGCTCCCTTCGAATGTTACCGAAGGGAGCTTTTTTGCAACCAATTCATTTTTAGAAAAACGAAAGCCTGGTCGAATGCTTAAGCTTTTTTGGCAACTGCTTTTTTACGTGCAGGTGCTTTTTTTGCTTTTTTCGCAGCAGCTTCCGCTTCTTTACCTTCTTGATATTTACGTTCGGTTTCTTCGCGTTCTTCGCGGCGTCCTTCGTGCATCGCCTGCACGTCAGTCTCCACTTGCGCACGACATTTCTCATCTTGCATTGTCAAAAACTTTTCGAAAGCATCTGGATACATAAACTTCCGAGTCTCCGGCTCATCGGCAAAACGAACTTCGATACGCGGACCCTCGTGATTTACAATTTCTCCTTGTCCATAACTTACATGTTCTACTTTTTGACCGATAAACTGCATGCAGAGCGTCTCCTTTGTCGTACCTTTTTATTAAGTATACCACATAACTAACGTCTCGGTCTCTTTTCATCTAACTCGCACGTTTCCTTTAGTCGTCTACTCCGTTACTCTGGTATCTTGGTAGATCAGGTTCTTGAGAGAAATCAGGCAATCATGCTTAAATACGTAGAGGATTATAGGAACCGTGAACCGGATAGAAAGAAGGATCGTTCGTTGAAAAAGACAGCTCTAGATCTACTCCTGATTGCGATCGGTGCTTTGGCTTTCGCGCTTGGCATCAATGTATTTGTTATTCCTCATGAATTGGGCGAAGGCGGCGTAGTCGGGATTACGATCATTTTATATTATGCGCTTCAGTGGTCGCCGGGATGGAGCAGCTTCATTATTAATATGACCTTGCTTGCGATCGGTTATCGATTACTCCCGAAAAAAACAGTAGGCTACACCTTAGTTGCCGTCGCTATGCACGCTTGGTTTCTCCACCTCACCGCAGGTTGGCATGTCGCGTCGAATGATCTGATGGTGAATGCGATCTTCGGCGGAGCTGTGATCGGATTTGGAATCGGACTCATTATCCGTAGAGACGGCACAACGGCGGGAACCGTCATTATCGCTCGTCTAATGAATAAATATTGGGGTTGGAATATTAGCCGGGCGCTTCTGGTCTGTGATGTGCTTGTAGCTGCCGGTTCGTACTTTATTATTGGAGCAGAAAAGCTAATGTTCACGATTATCATGCTCGTCGTCGCGACAAAAGTGATTGATCTCGTAACCACAGGCGTCAATCCACAAAAATCGGTCACCATTATCTCCAAACGAAAAGATGAGATCGCTCAAAAAGTGAATGCTCAGATGGATCGCGTCGTAACGGTCGTCAGCGGGCAAGGCTATGACACCCAGCATGCGGTAGACATTTTGTATATCGTGGTGAATAAAAAAGAACTGCCTTTGCTTAAAAATATCGTCAAAAATACAGACCGTGATGCTTTCCTAACGATTCATCAACTGCAAGATGTATTCGGAAAAGGATTCGTCGATCTACAAAAATCGTAAAAAAAGACTCTTTTCCCAAGTGGGAAAGAGTCTTTTGATTGTTACCGATTAAATGAGCTTAAGCTTTTTCCGGCAAAATGTTTTTGTCGAATTCAACTTCGAACAAATACTCGTCCAGATCAACTTTGAGCGCTTCATTGAAAATGTTCGACGCGATCATTTTGCAACCTACTGTTGTAATCAGAACGATCTCTGCCGGTGTAAATTTCGCTTTCAGGCGATCATAGATCGAAGGATCGATATTGTTCGCGTTGTTCACCAGGCCGCGACCGTAGTCGATTAATACTTTTTCAGTCTCTGTAAATTCGAATTCGTCGAATTGCAGATCCAAATCTCGAAGCAGTTTCGCATGGTAAGTCGAGCACACCAAGCAGTCGTTTTCGGTCGAAATCGCATAGCAGTAGAAGTATACCGCGCGGCTGCCGATAATTTCTTGGAGTTCATTACGTACCGGATAAAACTCCATCGCGCGGAATGAAGGCATCGAATACAGCAATGTTTTCACCATATTTGTAACGCGGCTACCGCTTTTCAACCGTTCATCCATAAAAGCTTGAACTTCCGGGCTCATCTCTTCGGGTTTCATCAAAGGTACAACACTGTTGCTGATCGTCATAGTTAACTCCTCCTTATTAATCTGTAAATTGTGGAATGTCGATCTTTGGAATCGCTCCGATTAGCGACTGGGTATACATATGCTGCGGACGATGAAAAATATCTGCGGTCTCGCCTTCTTCAACGACAACGCCTTCTTTCATGACCATCACCCGGTGCGAAATGCTATAGATCACTTCCAAACCGTGAGCGATAAACAAATACGATACGCCTTTGCTTCGCTGCAATGCTTTGAGCAATTCTAAAATCTGCGATTGAATCGTCATATCGAGTGCGGATGTCGGTTCGTCACACACGATAATCGATGGCTCGGCGGCTAGTGCGCGAGCTATTCCGACCCGCTGACACTGACCGCCAGAAAGTTCTTTAGGATATCGCGATCGATATTCCAGCGGCAACCCTACATCGTTCAGCAATTGATCGACGCGTGTATCGATATCTTTGCCCGAAAGTTTGAAATAAAGCTTCAAAGGTTCGGCAATCAGATCGCGCACTTTCAACCGAGGGTTCAATGATGACACCGGATCTTGAAAAATATACTGAACATTGCGTTTATCCTCTCTAGGGCGAGAAGCACGATCTAGCGTTTTGCCATTTAATCGCATCTGACCTTCCGTTGTCGGAATCATACCCGCGATCATTTTGGCAACTGTTGTTTTTCCGCTACCGGACTCTCCAACAATGCCTAACGTCTCTCCTTTTCCCAGAAACAACGAAACGCCGTCTACCGCGGTAAAATCTTTGCCGCTTCGAGTGGGATAGACTTTGCGTAGACCTTCAACTTCAAGTACAGGTTCACTCATAGCTTCACCTCCTCGAAGTAGATCCGCGGCATACTGCTTAACAGCTGTTTGGTATAGGGATGCGCAGGACGTGTGAAGATATCGGTTTTGCTGCCTTCTTCAACGAGTTCGCCTTGCTTCATGACGATCACTCGATCTGCGACTTCATGCACAACGCCTAAATCGTGCGTGATAAATAATACGGTCATGCCGTATTGCTTTTTAAGCTTTAAGATCAGCTGCAAGATCTGAGCTTGCACAGTGACGTCAAGAGCAGTCGTCGGTTCGTCGGCAAGCAGCAACTTCGGCTTCGAAGAAAGAGCCATGGCGATCATTACGCGTTGCCGCATCCCGCCAGAGAGTTGAAACGGATATTGCTTCACCACATCATCGACATTCCGAATTTCGACTTGTTTCAGCAATTCTTTGGCTTCGCTCAGTGCGACTTTACGGCTGAGTTTTTTGTCAGCATGTAGTCGAATCAGATCGACCATCTGCGTGCCGATCGTATAGACCGGGTTCAGCGCGCTAAGCGCATCTTGAAAGACCATCGCAATCTTTTTGCCGCGAACTTGGCATAATTGCTTTTCGTTAAGCTTCAATAGATCTTGACCTTCAAAAAGAATCTGTCCTTGGGTATATTGCGCAGGCGGTTCTGGTAACAATCGCATAATCGATTTTGCGGCGACGCTTTTACCGCTTCCGGATTCGCCGACCATACATAACACTTCGCCTTCGCGAATATCGAAAGACAAGTCTTTGAAAATAGTCGTTGTCGATTCGCGTTTTACAAATTGCAGACCGAGTTGTTGAACTTTGATAAGCGGTGTAGACATGATGGTCTAGTCTCCTCCTTCCCGAGGCGATGCGCCCGTGAGATTGAATGAAAGCGGCTGATGCGCCAAATTGTCGCTACGCCGTAGACGCTGCAGAGCTTCACGGGCAAGAGCTAGATCAAAAATCGATAGCCCGAAAGCGTTAAACATAAGCTTAGTGGAAGAATTTTGTTTGATCACATTCGTATCGCTCACATTCTCCAATAACTTCACTTTGTTTTCAATAGAAGGGTACTCTCTTGCATGAACGAAAAGAGATTGACTACTGGACGGAACGCCCGCTGCGTAATCGTCGCATACAATATGATCGAAAGCTTCGATAGCATCACTTGAAACATCTCTCATCCCTACGTGCAGATACAAGTGACCGTTCACGAAATGCTGAGAATTTAAATACGGCTCAGCTGCCGATGTTACCCCGACAATAATTTCTACAAAATCAAGCCGGTTTGGAAGTTCAAGGTGGATTCGAACCGTAATGCCTCGTTTATCCAGTTCAACTTGGAACTTTTCTTGAAGCTGCTTGGCATGTTCGGGATTACGACTCCACAGATGCAGCTCTTTTAGATTCGGCAGTACGGGTAATAGACTGCGTAATTGATAAAAAGCTTGGAACCCAGATCCGCATATTAGCAAAGAGCCTGCTGAAGGATGAGCAAGAGCGCGTGCAGCGGCAGCAGATACCGCACCCGTACGTAGCCCGCTAATTAGCTCACCTTCAAGCAGAGCAATCGGTTGACCGCTTTCCAGATCATTTAACAAAATAATTGGCTGCGTATAAGGAAGGGCTTGATTATTACTTCTTGGCATATGCGATGTCCATTTTAGCCCGGCAACGCCGGAAGCTTCTGGTGTAGCGCCAAGATAAGCAGGGAGCGAATAAAATGCGCCGTGTTCCGGCTTTCCTCGCTTCATCGCAACTTCCTGTGCAAAAACCGACGTTCCAGCCGCTTTGCCGCGTAGTGTTTCTTCAATCACTGACAGCGTTAACTGTGGATCATCAATACCGCTTTGCTCAATCAAATCGCGGGACACGATATACATTCTGCGTTCGCTTCCTTTCTTTTGAATCTAAACGTTACATTATCTAGCTTCGGAGCGATCCCGTAGCCAATCGCCGAACAGATTAATACTCAAGATCACAAAGGCGATTGCAAGACCGGGAAGAGTCGATAACCACCATGCGGAGTCAATATAGCTTTTGCCGTCATTGACCATACCGCCCCAAGTTGGCGTCGAGACTTCGATACCAAGCCCGAGGAAACTCAGTGCAGCGGCAAGCAAGATCATATGCGACATTTGCAGCGCCGCTTGCGTGGCAATCGTAAACCACGTATTCGGTAAAATATGCCGAATCATAACGGTAGCATGCGGAACGCCCATTGCACGCGCTGCTTCGACATACTCCATTTCTTTTAATGACAGCACTTGGCTACGGACTACCCGGGCGAACGTCACCCAACCTGTTACGGCGAGTACGATGACGATATTCGTAAGTCCCGAACCCAATACCGCTACCATCACAATCGCAAGCAACATGCTCGGAATCGACATTTGAATATCCGCCAGGCGCATGAGTAAGGCATCGACTTTACCGCCAAAGTACCCTGCGATAATACCGATCGCGCTCCCAAGAACACCAGAAACGAATACGGCGATGATACTGATCCATAATGACAAACGCCCGCCATACAACAAACGGCTTAATACGTCTCGTCCTAGTTGATCGGTTCCAAGCAAGCTGATGCCGCCATCATTGCCATAATGACTGAGCGGCGGAATCAAAATATCTTGGAGTGATTGACTATACGGATCGACGGGCGCGAACCAAGGAGCAAATACCGTCAATATAAAGATGACAACAAGCGCTCCGATACTCACGATGCCTTTTGCACCGCCGCGCGGTAAAATGCTTTTTTTCATCACGTATGCCTCACTTCATTCATCGAACCTTGATACGTGGATCGATACGATGATAGATCAAATCTGTTACGAGCGTCAGCGTAATATACAAAATGCTGACGACTAAAATACTGGCTTGAACCAATGGGAAATCTCGATTACTTACGGCTTGGATAATCAACTGACCCACGCCGGGCCAAGAAAAGATCGTTTCGGTAACAACCGCGCCTGCGATCATGACCCCGAATTCCAAACTGATAACGGTGACGACGGGAAGCAGTGCATTTTTCAATCCGCGTTTGAAGATTCGTCTGCGCTTGGAAAATCCTTGAGCTTGACTAGTGACCATATAACCTTGCTCCATGACTTCAATCAGCGAAGCGCGCATCGTCCTTGCGATTGGAGCAATCGGATACGCAGCTAGAGTCAATGCTGGAAGAATAATCGATTCAAGCCCGCGATTACCGGATGTCGGTAACCAGTGCAGATTCACGGCAAAAATCAAAATCAGCACGATACCGATCCAAAAGACCGGTAAAGACTGGGTTAAAAAGATCCAACCATTGAGTAGATAATCAATGATGCTGTTTTTGTAGTACGCCGACAAAATGCCAACTAACAACCCGACGGCAACCGCGATAATAATCGCGAATACTGCCAGATCGATCGTTGCAGGCATACGTTCAAGCACCATTTTCAGAGCTGAATCTTTGTAATAAAGAGAGTTGCCTAGATCGCCGGTGACTAAATTTTTGAGATAATCGATATATTGCATCCATACCGGACGATCAAAGCCGAGACTTTGTCTCAGCGCCGTCACTTGATCTTCGCTGGCTTCCGGTGGCAACATCAGCCGGGCGGGATCGCCCGACAGCCGGATAATGAAGAATACAATCGTTGCCGCGCCGATCACAGCAAGAAGTGCCTGTCCCAGACGCTTGAGTACATAACGTTTCACGGCTGTCTACCTCCTATCCGGCTTAAGCCAAAACTTTTGCATAGTTGTCATTATTGCGTTTTTGCGGTGATCGTCGAGACTTGAATCGAAGTGTCGACTCTACCATCCCAGTTCAGAGAATCCGATACACCGTAGTATTGATTTTCTTGATACAAGAAAATACGCGGCGCATCTTTGATGACTTCGTCTTGAATTTCTTTGTATAGCTCTGTGCGTTTATTCTCATCCGTAGACGATCTTGCTTCATCCAGCTTGGCATCCACATCCGCGTTATGATACGTCGAATACGATTCGCCCGAGCGCAGGATCGCATAGATTGCAGCATCCGCATCTAGCGTATTCGTACTGCTCCAACCGAGTACATACATATCGGATTGTTTGCCTGCAGGTACAAGCGTGCGATATACGGAACTTTCGACGTTATTGACTTTTACGGTAACGCCAACGGCTTTCAATTGCTCCGCGATAACTTGAGCCACGTCTGTATTTTTGATATACCAGCTTACGGTATCCAGTGTGATCGAAAATCCATCTGGATAACCCGCTTCAGCAAGCAGTTGTTTTGCTTTTTCTGGATCGTAGTTGTAACCTTCCGGTTCGCCAGCGTAACCGAAGTCTTTCGGTCCGATCAAGCTGTTGGTACGTACCGCAGCGCCTTGAAGCACTTTATCGACAATCGTATCGACATCAATCGCGTAGTTCAACGCTTGACGTACTTTTGGATCGTTGAATGGTTTTACGTCTGTTTTAAATCCAACATAGACGGTGTTGCCTGCACGCTCTACCGTAGACAGACGCGCATTCGAAGACGATTCGATTTTGCTGCGATCTTCTGGAGATACGCCGGTTACGATATCGACTTCCCCGTTTAACAAAGCGCTCACACGCGTCGAAGCTTCAGGAATCGAGCGGAATGTTACTTTTTTAACTTCAGGTGCTCCGTTCCAATAATCGGCATTCGCTTCTAACACGACATTACTGCCTTTATCCCAGCTTACGAATTTGTAAGGACCTGTACCGATCGGTTTTTGCGCAAATTCTTCTTGTCCTACTTCTTCGGCATATTTCGGAGGCACGACTTCAGTTGGGTATCGGTTAAACCGTGTCGGGATCAGCGGATCTGGTTTTTTCGTAATTACATGTACCGTGTAATCATCAATGGCTTCAACTTTATCGATGGTCGATACATAACTTGCTGTCGGTGCATTGCTAGCCGGATCGATGACTCGGTCAAGCGAATATTTAACGGCTTCCGCATTGAAGGGTTCGCCGTTCGTGAAACTTACGCCTTCGCGCAATTTGAACTCCCAAGTCAGATCGTCAACTTGTTTCCAGCTTGTTGCAAGACCCGGAATCAATTTCTCGTTCTCGTCGCGTTTGACCAAGGTATCGAAGATGTTGTCCACCACTTGTGCATTTTCAGTCAAAAATCCTGGATCAAGACCGCTTACGTCAAAAGCACGACCGATCGTAATATCCAAATTCTGCTCCGCTGCTGTCCCCGGTGTTGATTCCCCTGTTGCTGCAGGCTCTTTACTTACGGTCGAGCATCCAGCCGTCAACGCCGCCAACAAGGTCAAACTCATAAAAAATCTGCTTTTCTTCAACATATACAGCCCCCATAACCTTTTATTTTTTATGAAAATTTTCCAAGCATAACCGCGTATCCGCCTTTGTGGACAGAAGAAGCGGTATGAATAGATAAAATGATACCGTAAGGAATTGGGCAGATCAGTTGTTGCTCGGTAAACGAAGGATAGTCCAAAGTTTCGAGTAAAAGATCTCCTTGTTTGACGACTTTGCCGACTTGCTCTCGAAACGTGCGGACCCCGTCTACTTCGAACCGAAGTTCAACGACATCATCGATATGAGCGGTAGTTAAATCCAAGTAACGCTGTGCAGTATCAAAGTCGGATGTTGCAAAAGAGTAAGACTCAAAGTTATGTAGGAGGGTACGTACGATCTCCAGATGCTTTTCGACCGCAGGTTCTTCCCAGCTACTTCCGCCTCCGTTTTCTAACAAAATCGACGGAATACCCGCCCGGCAGATTTCGTTAATAAGCATGCCTTTGCTGCTGGAAGGACAATGATAAATCGCGACGAGCGGTGTGTCTTTTAACACGTTCAGTGCAGTCTCATACGCTTGTTCATGATTTTTGGCGACCATCGCGAATGAGGTAACATCCAAATATTGTCCGCCTCCATGTAGGTCGATAAATAGGTTGGCATTGTTCTTGATCTTGTCAGCGAAAAATTGTCCATAACGGTAGGAATAGGTTTGGCTTGCTTCTTGATGTTCTTCTGAGGTGTCGATAAAAACGCGGTTTAAATTGATTCCATCGATCGGGCTGGCATTGGTTCCAGCAAGCAGCGCAGACGCATTCGCGACTGGGCACACGATCAAACTTCCTCGTAGACGATGCAAAGATAATTCCGACAAAAGACGTATACATGCAATCACACCGTCATGTTCATCTCCGTGTACAGCGGCTTGAATCCATACTACTGGACCTTCTTGCTCACCTACGGCGCGGAAAAGAACAAATGAAAGATCGTCTTGAACTTCGTCAATTCTAGCAATAGTTCCAGGTGTCTGATGCAACAGTGCATCTTCTAATGTAGGAAAAAGGCAATCGGGCTGCATCATCTCCAAAAGCCTCCTTTACATGGTCATGTTATATCCGGGTGATTGGATAGGAATTCTAAATTAATTGCCATGCTATCAAAGTTTGGAAAACAAAGTCAATGTCATAAAGTTCCTATAGAAATCTTCTATAATACATTTCAAAACTTAATTTTCGTCAACTCTTATTTCAGTTCAAAATGCCTTTCGCTTACAAGGAAATAGTTGATAGAACTTATAGATAAAGATTTATAGAAAGTTTGCATCATTTGACTTTTATTTGGACAAATGTTCCTGTAGATTCGATTCGTAACTACTTAGCACAGCATGAAGTAACCCTGGAAAACGAGCTTCCAAGTCTTCAGTACGGAGAGATAACAAACGATGGGTACCTACGACTCTGGTATGGGTGACGCCAGCTTCTCTTAGCATGCGTGCATGCTGGGAAAAGGTAGACTTGGCGATTGAAACTTCGAAATTTTTGCAAGCTTGTTCGCCGCCTTGATGGATCTGAGAAACAATTTGTAGACGGATCGGATCGCTTAGCGCATAAAGTACGGTAGGTAACATCAGATCGTCGCGAGAAGGATGATGCAAAAGTTTCATATGTGTTACTCCTTTTTTCGAAATCAAATTTTCAAGTTTCAATTGTATTTTAGCTTATTCTCCTGCTATACTTCAATGGTTCGTTAATTACCGAACTATAGAAAAAGGAGAATGGATTTTGAAAACTACTGAACCTTCTTATGCGGCAGAAGCCCCGCAAACCGAACATCAAGTATCTTTAAATCGTGAAGGATTGACGGTACTTGTCTTTAGCATCGCGGTTATTCTGGTCGTCATGAACACGGCAATGTTTAATATGGCATTACCCGGTATCACTTCCGATTTTCAAATTTCTGCAACGGCGGCTTCGTGGATTGTAACGGGATATTCGATTATGTTTGCGATCTCGTCGATCACGTTTAGCCGATTATCTGACTTTGTCCCGCTGCGCCGATTGTTAATGATCGGGCTTATCGCTTTGGGCGGAGCCGGCGTAATCGGATTTTTCAGTCAAAGCTTTATGGTTCTGCTGATTTGCCGAATTATTCAAGCTTCCGGAGCCGGCGGTACGGTATCGCTTGCAATGGTCTTGTTCACTCGCTACATACCTCTAGAGCGCCGAGGTTCGGCGATGGCAACGATTATGTCTGCGGTTGCACTGGGTCTGGGCTTAGGTCCGGTTGTCGGCGGTCTGATTGTTGAAAATCTAAGCTGGCATTGGTTGTTTGCGATTACTGCGATCGTACTTTTGCTACTTCCTTTATTCGCTTGGTTGTTGCCAAAAGAATTACCGAAACGCGGTTCTTTCGATGCGATCGGCGGCGTGCTGCTTGCTGTCGGAATTACAAGTCTTCTTCTGTTCTTAACGAATCAGATCTGGGCATTGCTTGTACTCGGGGTTGTGGCACTTGCTTTGTTCGTTGTTCGGATTTGCTTAACGCCTGATCCGTTCGTGTTACCTTCTCTGTTCGGGAATCGCAAATATTTGTTATTGGCATTGGCTGGAATGACGGCTTATGTATGTAACTTCTCGACGTTGTTCATGCTGCCACAGATCTTAACGAGAAACTTCGAGTTTACTGTGGGTCATGCGGGTCTTGTTATTTTCCCGGGTTCATTACTTGCGATCGTCGCATCGCGTAAAATCGGTAAAATTATTGACCGATACGGGAACCACGGCATCTTGCGTTTCGGTCCGCCGCTATTGTTGACTTCAACTTTGTTGTTTGCGCTATTTATTACACAGTCGTGGGTAGCTGCAATGATCATTTATATGATTTTAAGTATTTCGTTCACTGCGCTTTCCAGCAGCTTATCGAATGAAATTTCGCGTGTGCTTCCTGAATCTTCGATCGGTTCGGGTATGGGTCTATTCCAATTGTTGCAATTCTTCAGCGGAGCTTTTAGCGTGGCAATGGCGACGACTGCGATGGAATGGCAGCATGCGCTTCCGATGTCTACGGCGTATTCGAATATTTATTGGGGATTGTCGATCTTTGCTTTGATTGCGATTGGGAGTGCGATTTGGTATCGTCGACATTCTAGGGTGCAGCTTGGTTAGATTTTAGACATCGAAAAAGTTACGGTTGTGGGGAAGTAAGGAGACTACGGGGTAAATTCGTTTCGGTCGCGTGTTGAACTCGGGAAAACTGGATTGGAATTTTTTGTTTGGATTTTCCCAAGTTCAAAGGCGAACATTCCAAGCATATGCTTCCGAAGTATCTTTTCTTCGAAAAGATTTGACTACACTGAATTCCCCCTCCGTCTCCTTGCTTCCCAGTTACGTTTTGCGTCAGAGTTTTATACAGTTTAAATAAAAAGAGCGGCTACTTATGTAGTCGCCTTTTTTGTTGTAAAGGAAACAAATCTTGCATATAATTAAATTTATAACATAGATCGGGTGTGTGGGTGTATAGAATGGGAGGATTACCAATGAGTAAACAAGAACAACTGCTAGAGGAGTTCGGTCATGTATTCAATAAGCTCGTGTGGTTGAATCGCGGGGAAATGGAAGAAAAGTTGAAAGGTCATAAATCTTCCGAGGTTCATTGTATCGAATATATCGGTAAGCATGAAGATTCCAATGTCACGAAGCTCGCGGATGCTTTTTATATGACGCGGGGAGCGATTAGTAAAATTACGAAGAAGTTATTGGACAAAGGATTGATTGAAAGTTATCAGAGTGCAGAGAACAAGAAAGAAATTTATTTCAAACTAACGCCGCAAGGACAAGAAGTGTTTGAGATTCACGAAGGGTTGCACCAATCTTTTCGTGAGCGAGACGATGCAGTATTTGAACATATATCAGATGCACAGTATGAGACGATCTTTCATTTTCTCGATCTTTATCGTCAGCATTTGGATCATGAAATTCATAAACAAGGGATTACACCTGAAGATCAGATCAAGTCTTAACTAGAGATAAACCGTTTTTCTATTCTTATAGAAAAGCGGTTTATTATTTTTGTTGACAAGGAAACAAAATGGTCTTATGATGATATTGTTTCTTAGGAAACTAAAAATCATCTTGAAGGAGTGTTCACCTTATGTCCTCATCTTCCAACACAAATCATTCTTCTCCACCTATCGACAAAAAAGCTTTATTTTTCGGTTTGCTTGCTGTATTTCTTTGCGGAGTAGGATTCACGATCATCTCCCCTGTCGTTCCGTTCCTTATTCAGCCTTACGTACATAACGCTGCCGACCAAGCGACAATGGTGACGTTACTGATGGCGATTTACGCCGCATGTGTATTCCTCGCTGCTCCTGCAATCGGTGCGCTGAGTGATCGCTTCGGGCGTCGTCCTTTGCTGCTGCTTTGCTTACTCGGTTCTGCTATCGGATATGCGGTGTTCGGAATCGGTGGTGCATTGTGGGTGTTGTTCGTTGGACGGATCATTGAAGGAATCACCGGTGGCAGTATCGGGATGTTGTTTGCTTACTTTGCTGATATTACGCCTCGCGAACAACGCACTCGTTACTTTGGTTGGGTCGGTGCAATGGCAGGCGTCGGAACGATTCTGGGTCCTGTTATTGGAGGTTTGCTTGCTCATTATGGATATGCGGTTCCGATGTTTGCCGGAGCGGCTGTAACTCTGCTTACATTTTTGCTGGGATTAGTCATCATGCCAGAAACGCTAAAGTCAGAGCAACGTCTAAAAAAGATCACAGCCGCTCGATTAAATCCGTTTATTCAACTTGGAAGTGTACTTTCTGTCAAACCTCTACAAAGACTGTTTATCACCGCTTTTTTACTTTGGCTGCCTAACGGTTCTTTCCAATCGATTCTTCCTCAGTTCACCATCGATGGGTTCGGCTGGCAGCCTACCGCTATCGGAGTCATGTTCTCGATCATCGGAGTTCAAGATATTTTATCGCAAGCTCTTCTAATGCCGGTGCTGCTCAAAAAGCTAACCGATTCCAAAATCGCGATGCTCGGGATGATTGCCGAAATGGTGGCTTACCTGCTGATCGCACTCTCTGCTATATTCGCCTATTATCCGCTACTGATCGCAGGACTATTCGTATTCGGCTTCGGTGATTCGATCTTCGGCCCTTCGTTCAACGGAATGTTGTCCAAATCAGTCGACGATCACGAACAAGGACGGATTCAAGGAGGCAGTCAATCTATCCAAGCCTTAGCGCGTATTGGTGGTCCGGTCGTTGGAGGTCAATTGTATGTATGGCTGGGTCATGCTGCTCCTGCTTTTATGGGCGTGATTTTGATCGGTATTGCAATAGTTTTCCTGTACGTTCGATTGCCTATTGGTTTTAAAAAGATATCATGGCGATAAGTTCTTGGGCGGATTGATCTACCTTTTTACGTCCGACGCGCTCTTTGTATACCATAACATTTATCCAATTTACGAAATCATGGTGAGATTGGATGTAGTACCAGCCTTTATCTACAATCTCTCCTTGATAAAGAGCGAAACGATCGATTCTAAACGGCTGAATTCCTTTTCGTGTATACATCCAATCATAGAACTCAGTACGTAATTCTTCGATTCGATGCGCCACATCTTCGCGAAATTCAAAATATATGTATTTCCCGTTTGAGTAGTCCATCGCTACAACTAAAGTTGCAGCTTGGGTGAAAGAAAGATCTGCTTTGCCGTTCATTGTGTTTAATACTAATTCTTCAAAGCCTGCCTCTAATTGAAGTGAAGTAGCAGGCTTTTGTAGACTTTTTAAAAGGCTCAAGCCCTTCTCTAAGCTTTCGCTAAATTCAATATATCGAGCAATATGATCCAGTAACTCTTCACGGCTGCAAAAAACATAAAATAAGACATAGCGTTTTAAAAGATCTTCCGCAGATTCTTCAATAAACAATGAATACGAACTAATCTGCTGATCATTGTTATCATCGGAAAAATATATTTCGCCAAAGCCGGTCAACCCAATTTGACTGCATGCTTTCAGTAAAATTAACGATTCATGTGAAAACCCTACCGTCTCGCTATCAAATCGTTGTCTAGCTTCTTTTGAATAATTGGCGTGCAGCTTATGATATAAAGTCAAAAATTGCTCCACTTCGTTATCCATAGATAGAAGCTTTTCATATAAGGTTTGGTTCATTGGTTTCCACCTTTTCTTTTAATTTTTTCAGGTTTCGATTTTAGATTTACTATTGTGAATTTTTCATTGCCTTAAATATTTATTTTTGCTTAATGGACTTTGATTTCTTCTTCCGGTATCTCCATATAATAAGAAAGAAGTTTAATCATCACATTCCCTTTAAATTTTTTGTCTACTGGAACAAGAGATTCTATTTGAACAGGTAATCCGTCATCCCCTACTCTTTGTTTTAACGAAAAAAACATCGTGCTGTGTGCGTATTCGGATGACGAAGCTTTTTCTCTTAAAGAACTTTGAACATGAAAATTCAACTGAACATTACCTTCTGATTGATATTCGATGATCGCCAAGTCTTGATCTCTGGAACATATCCCCTCCATATTCTGAGTATATTGTTTTTTGAATGCTGCCCATTCTTCTTCACTCATTTCTTCGGGCAATTGCTGCTCAAGCGTATTTTCTACTTCTTCCCAAATATCATGACGTTTCAGAGCATGAATATAGAAAACTCGATCTTGCTTATAAAAGGAATCGTAATACGTGTATTTAATTTTGTTTGGGAATTCTTCAAATTCCAGTACGATCGGCTCGATTTGTATCGGAATTTGGCGGTAATAACTATTCAATTTTATAATGACGTCCAATTCTTGGCTTGGATCAATGTTCGGGAAAGATTCATTTGCATCTTGCTCGTGACAAGTCAAAAATAACTGCTTCAACCGAACGTCTGAGAAAGCTTCAAGATCAACTCCTGTTTCGGCAAAATGTTGAAGTTTCATCTCGATATCGTGATGCCCAGGTATACAAAACGTAGATTCCGATGAGGAAAAAGTCATAGTCTGTCCTTGAATGATCATTTGACTCAGATAAGGTTGCTGGTCGTTAGAATCGTTTTCTTGATTCGATTTTTCCGGAAATTTTTGAAGCGTCCACAATTTGTTCATTCCATTCTCCGACGTGATTGTCAGTAATAACACATCAACGCCACCGATCTTTGCCCACCGGTTTAGCAAAATTTCGCGCTCAGGGAGCAGCATAAGTTCTTTCAAGTTTTTTAACCGCACTCTATTTCCTCCTTGTTGAATAGCTTTATATCTATCAAACGTTCGATCTACGTTTTTCGTTGGTTTTGATTTTAATTTTGTTTTTCTATTGTGAATTTTTCACTGTCTGAATTGGGCCTTGCATATTAAGCAACATCATCTGCTGTGTCATTTCTTCGGGTGTCTGCTTCATTCCGTCATTGAGCCAACCATGAATAACGCCCACATAAGCCGAACCGATATAACTTGCAATCACGTCTTTTTGTACCGGCAATCGACTTTCATCCAGATCAGCGAACTTTTTTTCATAAAAACGGGCAAAATACCGCTTCATATATTGAACAAAGTCGGTCATTGCTTTTCGTTCGAACATTACCTCGAAAAAAGTACGGTGCTTTTTCACATAAGTAAAAATCTGCCCTGCTATATCTTGCTGCATCTCGTCAATCGATAGATCAACAGGTTGCGCTTTCTCCGCTTCGCCAAGCATTTCGTCTAAAATCTGATCCGTCACCTTTTGCAGCAAATGGTCTTTCGTTTCGTAATGAAGATAAAAAGTTTTTCGATTAACGCCTGCTCGTTCGGTGATATTCGAGATCGTAATCTTGTCGTACGATTTTTCTTTCAATAATTCGATTAAAGCGTCCCTCAGCATATTTCGTGTTCGCACAATCCTAGGATCGATTTTCTCGGGTAGATCAGCAAATGTTGGCATAAAAATTCTCCTCCTTGTTTATCGCACCCCAACTTTACCTCATTTGTGGCATAAGCCGCAATTGGGGCGTTTCTGGTTATTGTGAAGGAGTCAAGCGGCGTTTATAATTTCAAATATAAGTTTATAACAATTAAATGATAAGAAATTTAAAATGTTTAGGAGCGATTGAAATGACAACAACTACACTAAGTGCCAAAGAATTAGTAGAGAAACAACGTAAATTTTTCCGTACAGGAGAAACCAAATCGGTCGCTTACCGAATCGATGCGCTCAAACGTCTCCGCAGCGGTATTGAGACTTATCAAGAACGTATCCTAAGTGCTTTGCGCGCCGATCTTAACAAATCCGAAGGCGAAGGTTTTTATACAGAAATTCGCTTAGTCCTCGGAGAAATCGATTATACATTGAAAAGTCTTGAAGAATGGGTGCTGCCTCGCACGGTACCGACTTCTGATCAGATTCCGGACGGTACAAGCAAAATCCATCCGGAACCTTATGGCGTAACACTGGTGATCGCGCCTTGGAACTATCCGTTCCAGCTCGCATTTTCTCCAATCGTCGGTGCGATCTCCGCAGGGAACACCGTTGTATTGAAACCCTCTGAACTCACACCTACTGTCTCTAAAATCAGCGCTGAGCTGATTCGTGAGTATTTCCCGGAAGAGTTCTTTGCAGCAATGGAAGGTGAAGTTGAGACAAGTACCGAGCTATTGCGCGAAAAATTCGATTATATCTTCTTTACAGGTAGCACACAGGTCGGCAAAGTCGTGATGCGCGCTGCTGCTGAACATTTGACACCGACTACCCTTGAGCTTGGGGGAAAAAGCCCTTCAATCGTACATGCCGATGCCAATCTCAAAAGCGCAGCGCAAAGTATCGTTCGCGGTAAGTTCCTCAATGCAGGTCAGACTTGCGTAGCACCGGACTATCTGCTTGTACATGAAGATGTACGCGATGCGTTTATTGAAGAACTCCGTCAAGAAATTACGAATAAGCACGGCGAAGACGTGATGCAAAATCCGGACTTCCCGCATATCGTAAACGGAAAAAACTTCGATCGATTGAATGCGTTTTTGGAGAATGGTGAAAAAGTCATCGGTGGACGTTCGGATCGTGAACAGTTGATGATCGAGCCTACTTTGCTTCAAGGTATTACTTGGGATTCGCCAATCATGCAAGAAGAAATTTTTGGACCGATCTTGCCTATGATGACCTATACCGACTTGGACGAAGTGATCGAAAAAATCGTAGACCGTCCAAAACCTTTGGCTTTGTATCTCTTCACTCGCGCCCAACAGGTGCAAGACCTTGTATTGAATAACGTTTCTTTCGGCGGCGGTTGTGTAAATGAAACCTTGCTGCATATGAGTTCGCATGAACTGCCATTCGGCGGGGTCGGCGATAGCGGTATGGGTTCGTATCACGGTCGTCAAAGCTTTGAGACATTCTCGCACCATAAATCCATGCTTGTTCGCAACGTATAAAATTGGATTTTAATTGATCTACAGCGGCGATTCGCACCTCATGCGAATCGCCGCTTTTTTTCGTCCCATGCCTTTCGTATCTGACTTTTAAACTTTTTTTCGTTTATGATGAAATCAAATGTAACCGATCGGCAGCTTGCGCACTCTAATAGTTATCCAAAAAGAAGAAAGGACGATACGCTTTGGAAAATGAAGAATGGGTACAACGAGCCCAACATGGCGACCGCGACGCTTTTGTCGAGTTGATGCGGCAACATGAAGAAGCGCTTCACCGTATGGCATGGTCGATGTTGAGAAAAGAAGAAGATGTCGCAGATGTATTGCAAGAAACGATACTTAAAGCTTACCGTGCAATCTCAGACTTACACAGCCCGCAATTTTTTCGAACCTGGCTTTTTAGGATTTTAATCAACGAATGTAACACTTTGCTTCGAAGTCGTAACCGAACCGTCACTGTCTCGGATTTCCCGATCGTCGCAGCAAAAGGAAACGATTATGACGGCGTAGATATGCGAGACGCTGTGGATCGTTTGGAACAAAAACAACGTACCGTGATCATTTTGCATTACTTTGAAGATATGAGTATCACGCAAGTTGCCGAGACGCTCAATCTCACAGAAAGCGCCGTGAAAACAAGATTGATGCGAGCAAGAACTGCTTTAATGAAAAAATTTCAAATTCCGATGAAAAGGGGAATAAATTATGAATCCGTCTAACAACCATCCATTGGAGCTTCATCTCAAAAAAGCTGGGGAAAACACGCCACCGATCTCTCCATTCGTCCGCTCTCGTTTAGATGACACTTATGCTTCGTTACCTGAACAAACAGTTGCAGCGACACCTGTATCGGCACGCCCGCGCTTTGCAATGAAACGTCATATGAATCGCTTGATGTGGACTGCCGCTTCTGTCATTGTAATTTCTAGCGGGGTATTTGCTTCGGGATTCGCTTCGCCTGCTATGGCAGATACCATTCGCGAAATTCCATTGATCGGTAGCTTGTTTACCAAAATTAAAGGAGACGAAGGTCTGCGTACAGCGGGAGAACGTCAACAAGGATTAATGGTTCATGCTACAGCTGCCGTGGGAAATACGAAAATGAATATCAAAGAAACGATCTTTGACGGTTCCAGAATCGCAGTAGCTCTTGATCTGACTCTACCGGGAGTTTCAAACACCAGCGACTTCGAAGGTCAAGTAGAAAATATCACTTTAGAGATCGGTGGCAAGAAATTAGACGGATTCTTTTACGAGAAGCCGATTGATCAAGGTAACGGTACGTATACGCTTCTAGCCAACCGACCGCTTGATGCCAAAGAAGCCGATGCCTTAGGTCTTGATTTCGAAGCACGGCTTAATATTTCGATCCAAAATCAAACGCAGCCGCTTCAAGCGACGGTTCCTTTCGAGCGCATTGTTACCGGTTATGAATTCAAACTTACTCCTGGGCCTACCGTTTCGGATCAAAAGTATACGTTGAATATTGATCGCTTGAACGTAACCGCATCGACGGTACAATTAAATACGACGCTTGAACTGAACGCAAATCAAATGTCCGCAGAAGAACAACAAAAAGCTTTGCTTCCTAGCGGCTACGAACTTGTCGATGATCGCGGTCATGCTCTTGATGTGATTGGCGGACAAGCTACGCAAGAAGGAAACAAAATGGTCGGGATGTCCAACTACGGAGCCGATCTTGCCAAAACGAAATTCATTACAATCAAACCTTACCTGCTTAAAAACGATAACAAGCAATATTTGAAAAACCTTGAACTTCAAATTGATTTAAAGGCAAAAAAATAATACGGCAATCTCCACTTCTAAAAGAAATAAAAAAATCCGCTGCGAACTTTTCGCAGCGGATTTTTGTTGAATCAAAACGTAGACTTTTCGAGAAGCTCCAAATCTCCCCGGCGAAGAAGCAACGCGAATTGACGCGCCAAAAACTGCGGAGAGTAAGGCATATCGTTACGGAGCCAAGAAACAATCGTGCCCAGCAGAGCCGACGAACCAAACCAAATCGCGAAGTCTTGCTGAATGCCATGTTCTTGGAGTGAACGTTTTGCCACGCCTTCTGTTATTTTTTGCACAAAAATATCTTTCAATTTTTCTTGGAAAATCGGAATTCGATACGAGCCAATCATGACTTTATAGAAACTGGCATTTTCCGCGATATGTTCAAGCAACCCAAGCAAAATCACATCGTCGCTACCCGTTTTCTTTTCCTCAACTGTTTTCGTCATCGCAAGTTTGATCGCTTCTACCATTTCGTCTGCCATCTTCTCCATCATATCTTGAATATCCCGATAATGCAGATAGAAGGTTACACGGTTAATCGTCGCTTTTTCCGCAATCCGATTCACAGTAATCTTCTCAGGCTCCATCTCTTGCAGCAGCTCGATTAACGCATGTTTCAACAATTGACGAGTTCGCACTACCCGAGGGTCGATTTTGGTTTTGTTGCTTTCTGCCATCACGGTTTCTCCTTATATGTTTAAATTTACACTTTTAAAAATTTTGTCGATTATTCAAAAGTTAAACAACATTCTGATGATTTACGAGATTTAATTGACGTTTTCACAAAAACTGTTGCTTGTATCGATACACATCAGATGATTATAATCTGTTTTATGTATTGTTGATTATCCGACACAATGTAAAAAAAGTCTAGCCCAGAAACGAGAGGACGGAGAACAATTGAGTAGTACCGCGATATTATCTACAGCTTCGATCAAAAAAGGCCCGATTATGTTTATCATGATTCTGGGTGCTTTCCTGACGACGCTAAACCAGACGCTGATGAGCGTGGCAACACCGGAACTGATGAAAGACTTTGATATTACCGCTGCAACCGCACAATGGTTAACCACGGGTTATCTGCTTGTGAATGGCGTTTTGATTCCGATCACCGCGTATTTGATGCAAAAATTCTCGACACGCCAACTTTTCCAAACGGCAATGATGATCTTTTTGGTGGGTACAACGGTATCGGCGCTTGCCAATGATTTTCCCGTACTGCTGACTGGACGATTGATCCAAGCCGCTGGCGCAGGGATTATTATGCCTCTGTTGATGAACGTTATTCTTGCCTTGTTCCCTCCTGAAAAACGTGGCTCCGCGATGGGATTGGTTGGTCTTGCGATTATCGTCGCACCCGCAATCGGTCCAACGCTTGCAGGCTATACGCTTGAAAATTATTCATGGGAAACGATGTTCTATGCGATGATCCCGCTCGCTTTACTCGTTATCGTACTTGGCTTCATCTATCTGCGTAATGTAGGTGAACGTCAACATGTCAAATTCGATGCAATCAGCGTAATCTTATCAACGATTGGTTTTGGCGCTTTGTTGTACGGATTTAGCCGCGCAGGAAGTCTCGGTTGGTCTAGCTCTGAAGTGCTGATCATGATCGCAATCGGCGTGGTTGGTCTGGTCATTTTCTGCGTTCGGCAATTGCGAATGAAATCGCCGCTGCTTGACCTTCGCACTTTCCGCTTTAATATGTTTTCATTAACGATTGTGATCAGTATTGCAGTTACAATGATTATGTATGCGGATATGATGCTACTTCCTCTGTATTTGCAAAATGCTCGCGGCTATACGGCGATCGAGTCAGGATTGTTATTATTGCCGGGTGCTTTATTAATGGGGCTGTTAATGCCGATCACCGGACGATTGTTCGATAAATACGGTGCCAAATGGCTGACGATCATCGGTATGGCAATTGTTATCGCGACAACGCTTGGCTTCATTAATTTGACAGATACCACAAGTTACACGTATTTGGTCTTGATGTCTACCGCTCGCCGAATCGGAATGGCGTTCATGATGATGCCGCTTCAGACTGCCGGGCTGAATCAATTGCCGCCAAGTCTGAATGCGCACGGTACGGCAATCAGCAATACAACGCGTCAAGTTGCTGGTGCTATCGGTACATCGCTGCTTGTTACCGTCATGTCGGATCGCGCGAAATCTCATGCCGCTGAAATGATGCAAAACGGTACAGATCCGGCTCAGATTGCAACGCAAGCTCAAATTTCCGGGATCAACGATGCGTATCTGGTTATCGTAGGTATTGGCGTGGTCGGGTTATTGCTCTCGTTCTTTATTAAAAAGGTGCAACGAGGTAGTGAGGCTACGATTGAAGTTCGTTCCAACGAAGAAAAAACAGTCAACGCGTAAATCGATTTTTATCATAACAAGTCACCAAAAAGCCCTGCGAGTTAGAAATTTCTAACTCGCAGGGCTTTTCCATACGCCAAATCTCTACTTAATCATCGTCAGTTTCATCATGATCCATCTGTTGATGCTCTGCGTCGTCCATATCCATATCATTCATATCGTGATCATTATCCGCAACGCAACCCATAACAATCGATAACAATCCAACCACCGCGAACAACCCCAGTGCTTTTTTCATCGTTTATGCCTCCTCCCTACCGAATATCGTTGATGTTCCTATCATACCTCGTTCTTTCTATTTTGTTTGTACCTTTTAGCTATAAAAACAAACTTTATCCACTGAAGATACGCTTAATAAAAGAGGAGCTAAAAATGAGTGAATCTACGGCATGAAGGAGGTACAGCCAAATGAAAAAAGAGAAAAAACCAAGAAATATTACGGGGATTATTGTCGCTGTTCTCTATTGCTTTGTCTTATATGCGATTCTGATCCAAGCTCCTGAAGGCGAATCACCCGTTAATCCACCATGGGCTTATGCGATGATTCCGCTGGGAGCTACTGCAATTACACTCCTTTTTGATTACGTGATCAAATTCGATTTTTTCAGAAAAAAGAATTAAACATGCAAGCTGGGCTGCAACTTCAGAAGTTTCTCTATCGTCATAAGCACGCCATCTTCATCATTGGATCGGGTCACAAAAGCCGCAGCTTCTTTCGTATTCTCACACGCATTACGCACAGCAAAGCTGAACTCGGCGATCTGCATCAGTTCGATATCATTTTCTCCGTCGCCAAAAGCAATCGTTTCTTCCCGCGTAATGCCTAGCCTATGCTGTAGCTTAGTGACCGTTTCTCCTTTATGTGTACCGAGCGCGGCAATATCTAGCCAACGCGGTTCGGAATCGACCATGTATATTTTCCCGCCAAGGGTATGTTCAATCTTGCGTCGAAGCTCTGCAGTGCGTCCTTTTGCATCGAACACTGTGACTTTAACAAATGCGCCTGGCACTTGGTCAAATGAAGAAACTTTAATCACTTCACGGTACGAACTTTTGACAAGGCGGTAGTCTTCTTCATTCAACGTATCATACACATAAGCGGCATCGCCTGTACACGCAATCACAATCATCTCTTGATCGAACTCTTCAATTTCTTGAATCGATTGCAGTGCGAGTTCACGCTCTAGCGTAAATTCTTGTATCACTTTCCCATCTCGCTTGATTCGGGTTGCACTATCTCCCAGAATCCAGATCCCTTCAAATCCTGCAAAAAGTTCTTCGACTCGCTCACATTGTTTCCCTGTACAAGCGGCAAATTCAATTGCCTGCTGTTTCATCTGCGCATAGACGTTTGCAAATCGCTGTCGGTTAAACCCACCTGTAGCATTCAAAAAAGTTCCATCCAAATCGCTCACAATCAACTTAAACATCTTACTCCTCCTCTATTTCCACACTTTATAAAGATCATTTATTAAGATTCGAGTTAATGGTACATGTTGAAACGCGTTTCATGTCAAGCTTGCTTCAACAAAAAAGACGTACATCCGCCTAAGCGGATATACGTCTTTCTTTTTATACTCAATCTCGATTGTATTTATTTCGATCTTCTTCCGTAATTTCGCGAATCACGCGGCATGGATTACCCGCGGCGATGACGCCCGGCGGAATATCGCGGTTCACCACGCTACCCGCTCCAATCACGCTTCCCGAACCAATCGTCACACCCGGCAATACCGAGACATGTCCTCCAAACCAGACGTTGTCGCCAACGGTGATTGGATACGCATACTCTAACCCTGCGTTACGTTGTTCGACATCAAGCGGGTGACCCGCTGCGTAAAATCCGCAGTTCGGACCGATAAATACGTTGTCTCCGAAAGTCACTTTTGCCGAGTCCAAAATCACTAAATTATGATTCGCAAAAAAATTCCGTCCAAGCTCGATATGATAACCCAGATCGCAATAAAAAGGTTGTTCGATGACAAACGGTCCTTTGGCTTCTGCGACAATATTCCGAATCATCTCTTCTCGCTCGGTAATTTTTAGCGGATTCAACTGATTATGTTCAAAACAAAGCGATTTGCAATAATTGCGTTCGCGAATCAGTTGCGGGTCGTTATTGTTATCGTATAACAGACCCGCCGCTGCTTTTTCTTTCTCATTCATCAGCAATTACTCGAACAGATCGGTTACCGCGCCTTTGGAAGCGGAAGAAACCAGATGTGCGTATTTTGCCAGTACGCCTGTTTTTACTTTCAGCGGTGGTTGTACCCAAGCGTTCTTACGTGCCGCCAATTCTTCTTCGCTCACGTCCATGGTCACTTCACGGCTTTCGCTATCGAAAGTGACCATATCGCCTGTACGAAGCAGGCCGATTGGTCCTCCGACTTGCGCTTCCGGCGAAACGTGACCCACTACGAAACCGTGCGAACCGCCGGAGAAACGTCCGTCTGTCATCAATGCGACTTCGCCGCCCAGACCTTTACCGACGATCATCGCAGTAACCGAAAGCATTTCCGGCATACCTGGGCCGCCTTTAGGTCCGCAATAACGAATAACCAGCACGTCGCCTTTTTTGATCTCGTCTTTCATGATCGCTTCTGTTGCTTCGTCCTCGCTGTCATAGACTTTTGCCGGGCCGGTAAAGCGGGATTTTTTCATACCCGACATTTTCGCTACCGCTCCGTCCGGAGCCAAGTTACCTTTCAATACAACCAATGGGCCGTTTGGCTTGAGTGGGTTGTCGAATGGACGAATCACGTCTTGCCCTTCTTGCAGCGATGGCATATCCGCAAGGTTTTCTGCCAATGTACGTCCGGTTACTGTCATGCAATCGCCATGCAGCAGTCCTTTTTCGAGCAGCAATTTCATGACGCCCGGTACGCCGCCGATATCGTTCAAGTCTTGCATAACGTGCAGACCGCTTGGTTTCAAGTCAGCCAAATGCGGCACTTGCAGACGGATACGTTCGAAATCGTCCAACGTCAGGTCGACGTCAACCGAATGCGCCATTGCAAGCAAGTGCAAGAATGCGTTAGTCGAACCGCCAAGAGCCATAACGACTGTGATCGCATTTTCGAAAGCTTCTTTGGTCATGATGTCGCGAGGATAGATGTCTTTTTCCAGCAAGTTAAGAACTGCCGCTCCCGCTCTTTCACACTCGTCGGCTTTATCTGGAGAAATCGCAGGCGTCGAAGACGAACCCGGAAGACTCATCCCCATCGCTTCCGCAGAAGCAGCCATCGTATTCGCTGTGTACATACCGCCGCAAGCGCCAGGGCCCGGGCATACGCTACATTCGACTTGTTTCAATTCTTCGTCCGTGATCTTGCCTTCCTGATATTGACCAACAGCTTCGAATGCCGATACGATATCGACTTTTTTGCCGTCCAAGATACCCGGTTGGATCGTGCCGCCGTATACATACACAGAAGGTACGTTCAGACGTCCGATTGCCATGAGGCAAGCCGGTGTATTTTTGTCACATCCGCCTACAGCTACAATCCCGTCAAAACGTTCCGCGCCCGCTACGATTTCGATCGAATCGGCGATTGCTTCACGGCTTGGCAGCGAGAACAACATACCTTCGTGACCCATCGAAATACCGTCGGATACCGTAATCGTATTGAACACGAGTGGCGCGCCGCCGCTGTCTTTAACGCCTTTTTTCGCTTGGAAAGCCAAGTCGTTGATGTGCATATTACATGGCGTGACTTCGCTCCATGTGCTGGCTACGCCGATCATCGGTTTTTTGAAGTCTTCGTCGGTAAAACCTACAGCACGCAGCATCGCACGGTTCGGTACGCGGTTTGCGCCTTCGCTGATCACTTTACTGCGGATTCTCAGGTCTTTTTTGGTTTCGTTGTTGTTTTCCATGTGGATTAGCTCCTATCAATTGAAAGTATCAATCAGGTGTTCCAGTTCACGCATAGGACGGATTAAGTTTTTTTTCATGGCTTCATGTGCAGCGGCGGCATCTCGATTTTGAAAAGCCGCAATAATCGCGACGTGTTCGTCTACCGAAGCTTGCGTCGAATCGATCGGTTGCTGCAAAAACACGTATTTGAATCGACGGATATGTACTTGAAGCGAATCACTGAACGTTGCCGTGTACGGATTATTCGAAAGTTCCACGATAACCTTGTGAAATTCTTCGTCGGTCTCCATCGCCAAATACGGTTGGTCACTGCTCACCGCATGTGCAAATTCTGCGTTCAAATCGATCAGACGTTGGATTTGCTGTGGAGAAATAAGCTCTGCAGCCACTTCCGCAGCTGAAGCATGTAATGCCGCCAAAGTCGAATACAACTTAAGAATATCGCCTTTTTCGACTCCTGTCACTTTCGTTTCTTTCCCTGGATAAGTAGCAACCAGCCCTTGTACTTCAAGCAGTTGAAAAGCTTCGCGGATCGGCGTACGACTCACACCAAGCGATTCGCTCAGTTCCGCTTCCAGCAATTTTTCTCCCGGCTGAAGCGTTCCGTCAACAATCCAGCGTTGAATTTGTGTGAGCGCTTTTTCTTTTGCAGAAATACGTGCCGGCGCTTTAAAATTTTGAGGAACGGGCAATGAGATGCCTCCTTTGCTTAACAAAGCAACAATCTCTACGTATGCAATATATCGCATATGTATATGAAAATCAATCCTTATTGATACATTTCGCTTTTTTTTGTTAACCCAAAGACAATCCGGGTATGTAATCTTGAGCATACATAATTGTGCGCACAAAAACTTTCAAAATAAGAAGCGACTGAATAGGAGGCATAAAATGAGTAAACTCTATACCCTTTTTGGCTCCGTACTTGAAGAAGTTGAACAGGTATTAAAAGAAACCGTCGATATGAGCCATCCTCTCGTCATTTTGTTTCGCACGGCATTGGAAGATGAGCAAAAAGCGCTGCGTAATCTTCTGCCAATGTTACAGAAAACCGATGTTCGTTTGGAAGATTTCAGAACGGATTGTTCGATCGTGTATCTCAACGATGAAATCGTCGAATCTACGTTTCGCGCATGGAGACGTGCTGTAGATTGGATAGATCACGAAGACTCTAAAGAAGCAGCTAAATTAGAAAACCGTTTCCCTAAAATCAAACAAATATTGACCGAAGCCGCAACCGAAATCGAAAATACGTATGGCGACGATACAAGCAAATATGTAATTCCTGTACTTTATCGTCCACAAACAGGAGGCGTGCGATGAGCTGGCAAAAAGAACGCATCGATATGAACGTATATAGTCAAGGCGAAGTGGACCGTTGGGTATATAGCACTTGCAATCTATGTTCGGTTGGCTGCGGTTGCGAGATTGCGGTCAAAGACGAAAAAATCGTCGGGATTCGCGGGAACGCGAACCACTCGATCAACCGCGGACGACTTGGACCGAAAGGCGAACATCAATGGCAAGCCAATTCCAGCCCTGATCGTCTACTCTCTCCGCTGATCCGCAATGAAGCCGGTCAATTGGTTCCCGCATCTTGGGACGAAGCGATGAATCTGATCGTATCTAAGATGAAACAGACTTTAGCGGACAAAGGACCTAACGGCATCGCGATCTATTCGACGGGTCAAGCTTTTTTGGAAGACTATTATACAATCGCCAAAATCGGACGCGCCGGTCTAGGCACACATCTTTTGGATGCCAATACACGGCTTTGCACCGCAACGACAGAATTTTGTTTGCTGCAATCGTTCGGGGCGGACGGTGCTCCTGCTTCTTACGAAGATATTGACCAGACAGAGACTCTGACGTTGTTCGGCCATAACGTGGCGGAGACCGGAACTGTGCTGCATGAACGGATCATGGATCGTAAAGCCCGTACAGGCAAACCTTATATCATTGCTGTCGATCCCCGCCGAACGCTTACCGTGCGTGGTGCGGATCTGCATTTGCAGCTGCGCCCCGGAACCAACGTTCCGCTACTGAATGGGCTACTTCGTATGATGCTAGAAAATGGCGCAGCCGACGAAGAATTTATCGCGCAATATACCGTTGGATACGAAGATATGTATGAAGCGTTGCAACCGTGGACACCGGAGTATACGTCAGAGATCACAGGAATACCGGTCGATACGTTGCTTGAAGCCGGGCGCATCTTATCCGAGACGCCATCCCTTGTCACGACGACGCTTCAAGGCGCTTTTCAAAGCGCGGATGCGACCACTGCTTGCGTGGCGATCAACAATATGCACTTGGTACGCGGCTTGATCGGCAAACCGGGCAGCGGGCCTTTGCATATGGCAGGGCAACCTAGTTCTTCGTCGAATCGGACCGTTGGCGGCGTCGGAACGTATCCGGCGAACCGCAATCCGATGAATCCTCAGCATTTGCAAGAAATGGCGGAGCTATGGAACGTAGACGAAAGCAAATTACCTGCTGGCCCGGAAAAAGGCATCGAAGAACAATTAGAAATGATCGAGCAAGATCAGATCGATGTTTTTTGGAATATTGGGACGAATCCGCTTGTTTCGTTGCCGAATCGAAAACGAGCACGTGCGGCATTGGGCAAAGTATTTTTGATTATGCAAGATCACTTTTTGACCGAAACTTCAAAAGTTGCCGATGTTATTTTGCCGGCGGCGATGTGGGGCGAAAAAGAAGGTACGATGGAGAACGCGGATCGCCGGATTAACCTGCTTCGCAAAGCGGTGAATCCACCCGAAGGAGTTCGAAGCGATCTGGATATTTTGCTCGACTTTTCCAAACGTATGGATTTCCGTGACAAAGACGGTCAACCGTTAATTCAGTACACCACTCCTGAAGCAGCCTTCGAAGAATGGAAAAAAGTATCACGGGGACGTCCAAGCGATATGACCGGTATGACCTACGCCAAGCTCGAAGCGCAAAACGGCATACGCTGGCCGGCTACAGCAGACAATCCCGAAGGTACCGTTCGTTTGTACGAAGATTTCAAATTTGCGACGGATACGGATTATGCACAAAGTTATACTAAAAATCAGTTCACCGGACGAGCTTTGACCCGAGCTGAATATGAACAAAAACAAGCCAACGGACGGGCGATTTTTCATGCGACGCGCTACAATCCACCTTCCGAACAACCGAATGCCGATTTCCCGATGTGGCTAACAACCGGACGTCTAGTATGGCATTGGCATACGCGCACCAAAACCGGACGTTCGCCGTATCTTCAAGCTGCTGCGCCGCACGGCTATGTTGAAGTGAACGAAAAAGACGCGCAGAAACTAGGTATTATCGAAGGCGAAGTGATTCGGATCGTTTCTCCACGCGGACAGATCGAAGTCCCGGCTAAAATTGGCGATGCGGTGCAGCCGGGTCTAGTATTCGTTCCGTTCCATTTCGGGAGTTGGGAAAGTAATCAAGCGGCAAACGATCTGACCGCCGACTTTGTCGATCCGTTATCGAAGCAGCCGACATTCAAGCAATCGGCTTGTCGAATCGAGAAATTACGTCAGCAACATCTGGTCGCAGACGGTGAAACCCTCGACTATATTGCGGAGCAATACCAGATGAGTACCGAAGATTTGCTTCGGGTTAACGCTATGACGACACCTTACGATATCCAGGTTGGCAGAGAACTGGAGGTTCCAATCTCGATGATCAATGTACCGATTCAACCTTATTCGCCTCAACGAACCGATTTTAAAAAGACACGGGTTCAGGAACAAGATCAAACCTAATTAAAGCTGTATCAAAAAGCCCCCGATATCCGCCATATACGGACAACGAGGGCTTTTGATATTGAGCTCTGATCGATTATTACCTTTTAATTCATCAAGGCTTTCACTTGCTGCAATTCAATCTTTACAGTCGGCTGGAAACTCTCGGAACGGACATAATTGAATACACTACTCAAAAACTGTCGACCATCAGGAGATTGCTTCGCGGCATCGGCATCGACGTTGCAGATGAGCAAGCGACCGCCTCCCGTCTGACACTCCAGCAGCAATCCAAGCTTATGATTTCGTTCGAAATTGTCGATCGTCTGGACAATCGGCTCCCATTCTGCAGGCATATCGTCCATAATGACAGAGCGCGAATTCATCACAATGTTCCACCATGCGTAGGTAGAATGGGTCTGACTTGGGAATTCTTGAAGCGCTGGATGTTCTTTTGAGATCAACAGACCATGCGTACCGACTGGAATTTTACGCTCCATACTTTCCGAGATCGAACGGAACATGGGGAAACACCAGAAGTCAGCCGCGTACGTTCCTTCGATCGAATGCTGAAGCTTGGACAGATTCGGCATCAGCACTACTTTTTCGCCTTCTGCCAATCTTTTTTCCGCTTCTTCCGTTAAGCTGTCGAACAGATACATTCCATCGAAATCTGCTTTTTGCTGAGCCGGATAGATCCACAACGTATAATTTTTGTAGACATCTGTACCCTTAAGGTTTAACGTCAACTGAATTTGCTGCATCTGGTCTACATCTGGCAATGTGCATTCAATCTGTCCAAGTTGGAACAAATCGCCCGTTTGAGTGATATCAGCTTGAACGGTGCCTTCACCGATCGCGCTACTATTATGATGCAGAGACCAATTCACTTCTACACTGCCCGGTGCTTGCCCACGATACCAGCTGAGTTCGACGTCTGAACGGAATGTATCGCCGCCCGTCCAGTTATACGTCGCAAAACGCGCTAACAATACCGCATTATCACAGAACGAGCGCCAATCTTCCTCGCTGATCAACCCTTTGGAATCCATAAAAGCATCTAGCGCACCGACCAAAGCTGTTCCTTGCCCGCTGAAATCTTGCAGATCAAGCAGTTGGAATCCTGCCAATTTACGTGAACGAAGCGCCGCTTCCAATTCTTCTTTATAACATTCCATCGCAAGCTTACCGGAATTTTCGAAGTAAGCATCCGCTAGATGAAGCAATCCTTTTTCTTGCAAACGTTCGCGGAAAATCTTGAAATTTTCGGCTTGCAGTGAACCGGTATACTTTTCGATCTCGTCAAAATTCGGGAATGTCGCGTATTGACCGATCTCATGCGAGATAACCGGAAGCGGCGATACCCATTCTCCGCCATCGCCTTCCGCTTCAACCGTCTTCATTTCCGTGCCGTATTGAATCTGAATTTGCTTTTTCCCGCTGTCTTCGATATCGGTCGATGCCACTTTCGGCGGATCAATGTCTTGATCATAATCTCTCAATGTACTTGGCACGCCGACTTGAACATGACCTTGCGGCGCATCGCACATCGCATACGAACCTCGGAACAACCGCTCGCGCGTAAAACGAACTCCGCAAAAGAAATCGTCATGTTCCAAAAGCTCCGGTACCCATTGATGGTTATTCGACCCTTGCGTATATAGCGGGCGTTCGTCGAATTCTTTGTATCCTTTTAAAATCGAATCGATCTTCGTCCGGCTGCCCCATAATTCGTTCCCCAGCGAGAACATAACAAACGACGGATGATTACCGAAAGTTTCTAAAATTCGATATCCTTCTTGAATCAAATAGTCTTGTTCGGCTTGGTTGTGATTGTCTTCGCCCGGCTCCGTCACCGTTCCCCAGAACGGCAATTCCGGCTCCATATAGATGCCCAGCAGATCCGCAGCGACGAACGCGGCTTCCGGCGGGCATGCGGTATGGAACCGATAATGGTTCATACCGTAGGATTTGGAAATATTCAAAATCCGTACCCATTCTTCCACGTCCGTTGGCGCATATCCGGTCAACGGGAAGATCAGCCCGTCGTGCTTACCGCGTAAAAAGGTTCGTGTTCCATTGATTTCGAATTTATCGCCGGCTGATTTGAACTCGCGCAACCCAAGCACATTTTCTGTCGTATCAACCACAGCTCCGTTAGCCTCTAACAGCTCTAATTTCAGACGGTATAATTCGGGCGTCCATTCGCTCCAAAGACGTGCTTCTTGTCCCAAGTCATAAATAACTTCGACCTCAGATCCATTCAGATCAAATTCTGCTGAACTCGGCGTATGCACGTTTTCACCGTTAAAGCTTTCTGCCGAGACGCGAAGTTTTGCTGCCGGTTTCCCTGCAACCTTCGCTGTAATTCGAACTTTTTTCTCTGCACCATTCGGATAGGTACGAAGTGTCTCCAGACGCGATTCTCCGTAAAATTGTAGTTCGATCGCACCTGTGATGCCATTCCAATTCGTTTGCGTATCCGGGGAAGTCATATGACCGCCTTTGGTCGGATAGCCGATATTGTCTACTCGAATCGTGAGCGTATTCGAACCTGCGGCAAGCTTGCCTGTCAGATCGTAAATATGCGGTGCATTCAGGCTATTGCAACTTCCGATCTTTTCGCCGTTCACCCATACCGTCGTGATCCGTGTCCGTTCCAGATGCAAAAATATCGTCTGAGTTGCCGAATGTTCGGAAAGCTCAACTTCTTTTTGAAACCAGACGGAGCCTTCGAATTTGTATGTATCGGTTAAAGATCCGGTTAACTTTTCGTCATTTCGTTTTCCTTTTCGTGCGTGTGAAGTCGTACCTGGCAGTTCCATCTCATCTTCAAACGATTGTGGGAATCCTTGTTGCTGTTCGTCCAAAGTCATTTGCCAACTACCAGATAGATTTATTTTGTTTAACATCATCATTCACTCCTAATTGAATACGTTTTCGGTCCACTCTATCTTTTACTATAACGTTTTCGTAAATGTAGAGCAAACGCTTTATTTACATAAAAAAAGTCCCGGAGAAGATTTCTCCGAGACTTTTGGAACTTTTTAGCTAAAATGTTTTTAAAGCCAAGACAACCATAAATACAATCCGAGCAAAGTAATAAACAACGTCGGAATCGTTAAAATCACGCCGATACGGAAATATTGCCCCCAAGTGATTTTGATCCCTTTATTACCGAGTACATGTAGCCATAGTAGCGTCGCAAGCGATCCGATCGGCGTAAGCTTAGGACCCAGATCCGCACCAATAATATTCGCATATACCAGCGCTTCTTGAATATGCCCCGCTGTATTTGCAGTGTCTATGGCGAGCGCGCCGATCAGCACGCTTGGCAAGTTATTCATGATGGAAGACATTACAGCGCTAAGGAAACCCATGCCCATCGTCGCTGCGAACAATCCGTGATCCGAAAATGCGCGAATACCTTGAGCCAGCAAATCTGTAAATCCTACATTACGCAGCCCATAGACGACGACATACATACCGACAGAGAAAAAGACGATCGACCACGGTGATTCTTTGACCACTGCTTTGACCGAGATTGAAGAACTGCGGCTTGCAAGAATCAAAAACAAGATCGCGATAATGCCGGCTGTAAGCGACAAGGGAACCCCAAGTAACTCTCCAGCAAAATAACCGATCAACAGCAATACGACGACAACCCACGAGACCTTGAACAATTTACGATCATGGATCGCTGTTGAAGGATCTTGCAATTGAGATTTATCGAAGGTCTTAGGAATACTTTTACGGAAAAAGAAATATAGAACGGCAAGACTTCCTACCAATGCAAAAAGATTCGGCACAATCATCCGACCTGCATACTGCATAAATCCGATATGGAAATAATCCGCAGACACGATATTGACCAGGTTGCTGATTAATAGCGGTAGCGAAGTCGTATCGGCAATAAAGCCGCCCGCAATAATAAACGGAAATACTTGCCGTTCATCCAGCTTGAGCGCACGTACCATTGCGAGTACGATCGGGGTCAAAATGAGCGCCGCCCCATCATTCGCGAACAATGCCGCGACAACCGCTCCGAGCAAAATTAAATAGACAAACATGCGTATGCCGCTTCCATTCGATAAACGAGACACATGCAGCGCCGCCCATTCAAACAATCCGACACGGTCCAGCACCAATGAAATCAAAATGATCGCGACAAAAGCCAGTGTAGCGTTCCAGACCACATCCGTTACATCCCGAACGTCTTGCAGATCGACAACTCCAGTAAGCAAAGCCAGCACCGCTCCGCCACATGCCGACCATCCGATCGGAAGACCGTAAGGACGCCGAATAACAAAAAATAAAGTAACCACAAAGATGAAAATTGCCCATAATGCAGCGTACACCGATTAACCTCCAATTGATCGAGCAAACCTGAGCCAAAATTTTCATTTTGGACGCTTGCCCTGCACGTTTCTTCCGAATAGCCGTCTATATATTATCTGCTTCGCTACAAGGAATCAAGCGGCTTGTTCCGGGTATCGGATAGTCTGGATGAACCCTGCTAATCTGGACTCAATTGGATACTGCATTTCGTTTAATAGCTCGGTTGACTTGCTCTGAACTCAGCAACATCAAGACGACCAATAATAACGTAATGAATGGGAACAAGCCGATTCCCCATTGGGAAGCGAATACGCCGAATAGCGGAGGTAACAGCGTCGTTCCCGTGTACGCGATCGCCATCTGATATCCTATCAATTTGGCAGAATTGGCACGTCCAAATCGAGTTGGCGTCTCATGAATAAGACCCGGATAGACGGGAGCAAAGCCTAGACCGATCAGAACGAATCCGATCAAGACTACAACGTTGGGTAAAGGCAACATCAGCAAAATCGCACCCAATACCGAGATCGTCTGTCCCACCAAAATGAGAACGCGATTGCTTACTTTTAACGTAATGAAGCCGGTAATCAATCGTCCAATCGTGATTCCGCCGTAATACAGCGAGATCCAGCCTGCCGCTGTGTCCGCCGACATTCCGCGTGCACCTGCAAGGAAACTCGCTCCCCACAGCCCAACCGTCGTTTCTACACCGCAATAAAACAAAAAGGCGAGCAGCGTCATTTTGACACCGGGCAAACGAAGCGGTTGCTTAGACGGTGCATGATCATTCGGCTTCGTAGCGACCGAAGCCGAATCGTGCGTTGCAGCTTGGTCTGCAATTTCAGCATTCGAGAGATCGCCGCGTTGCTGCGCAACCTTTTTCCATAACGGCAATGTGACGAGCAGCACAATCACGAGACTAAACTGAATAATCGCAACTGCCATATAGCCGGATTCCCATGAATTTCGCTCTTTGATAAAATACGACATGAGCAAGGGCCCTCCGGTTGCGCCAAGCCCCCAGAAACAATGTAACCAGCTCATATGATGCGCTTTGTAATGCGTTGCGACGTAATGATTCAGCGCCGCATCGACCGCTCCGGCACCTAGACCGAGTGGAATCGCTAACAGTGCCAGCCACATTAGCGAAGGCGCCAAAGAAAATCCAAGCAGCGCTACCGCTGTCATCAGACAGCTGATCAACGTCAGCAAGCCGGTGCCCATTTTTTCGATCAATTTGCCGCTAGCGAGACTGGATACAATCGTACCGCCAGCTACAATCATCGCGAGCATCCCTGCCGATTCGAGCGGAGCGCCAAGTGACGGTTGCATGACCGGCCAAGCCGCTCCAAGTAGAGAGTCGGGCAAGCCCAGACTGATAAAAGCTAAATAAATGACGATCAAAAACCACGTTGCCATCTTGATCTTCCTTCCTTCGTTCCATAGTAGATTCTGTTATTCAAAAATTCGAGGTTCGATTGCCTGTAAAGCTAAATCATGTAAACCTGTTGCAAAATGTTCCGAAAAACGTTCCGATTTATGAATGTTTGGCTCAGCCGGTAACGGATAACGTTGCAGGAAAGATTGCCAATTATTCATCAATGACTCTTGCTCAGTGACTTCATCGTAAAGCACGATACGTTCTGGCGCGAGAATAACCGACGCCGTATGTATAATGCGGCAAAGAACTTCTTGCCACTCTTCGCCTATCGGCGGCTGAGTCCAGTCGATGTCTAATGGCAAATATTTCACTTCACCCGCCATACCGCGTTTTCCGCCAATCAAGGTTCCATTGATCGAGATTGCCATACCGGGTGGATACTTTTTGGGAAAATATAGACCCAGTACGATTTCATTCGATATACGTTCAGGCTTATTTTCTTGTAAAAGATAACCGTGTAGTGCTGCATTCACATCATTTTCGATCAGAACTTGAAGCCCAAAACGTTCTTGAATCCAAGTTGCTGGCGACGTGCCGCGCAGCTCATTGTGACTGCTGACGACGATCTCGCCATCGACGACTTGCCCCGGAATGCCCAGACCCACGATATGAATTTGCGGATAAACAGAAATCCATTGATCGATCCAATTCAGTAGCGACGTCTGATTCCATGTATCAAAAGGTCGTTCTTCTTGCTTTAAGACTTCGCCCCGAAGATTAACGACTGCTGCAAATAGGGTATCGATCCCATTTTGCTCGTGCAGATGAATCGACAACGCCAGTCGGTATTCGTAATTAAATCGGTAGATAGTCGCTGGACGTCCGCCTGTCGAGACCCCCAGTTGTTCTTCGCGGATTTCTCCTTCTTGCTCAAGTTCTCGAACAAGGGCGGCGATTGTGACGACGCTTAGCCCTGTTTCTGCTGCCAATTGTGGTTTGGTTGTGGTTTCTAATCGCTTAAGCGCTTGGCGCACCGTATTCATGTTGATTTGTTTCATCAATGTGGTATCGGCTTTTTTCATGTAACCTCCGTCCTTTTCGACACTTTATAAAGATCCTTTATTTATATAGCGTACTCTTTGATCGATTGTCAATGTAAAAAGCCGATTCGTAAAGAATCGGCTCTAAATTAATTTGCTGTCAGCGAACGGATATACCAAGCATCGCAAGCAAAATGTTCGGATCCGGCAAGCGGCTCAGTCAATTCTCGGAATCCGTTTTTACGATAAAAACGATTAGCGGCTTCCATCGTTTGCAGGGTTTCCAGATAACATTCTTTATAGTGACGCGAAGCGAATTCCAGTGCGATTTGTAATAACTTGTTCGCGGCTCCGGTTCCGCGTGCTTCTGCGACCAGGTACATTTTTTGCAGCTCACAAATTTCTGTTGAATGATTGAAAGGCGCGATCCCGCAACCGCCTAACAGTTTTCCATTTTCGATCACGACCCAGTACTTCAGACCTTTACCTTGATAAAATTCGGATAAAGCAGATAAGCTATCGTCTTGCCAAGCTAATCCTTCACGATTGCCGCCGAACTCAATCAGGCATTCCCGAATAACGGTCTCAAGCCTTGCATTGTCTTCGCTACGAAGTTCTCTAATTTCCAAATCTTTACCCTCCTGCCGCTAGCGCTTGCTGTTGATCTCTCAAGTTTACGAATAGATTTGATCAAAAACAAGCTGACTGACTGCCGATATTCGATCTCGATCTTTTTCGTCTAACCACGCAATTTCATCGATTTCCGCTGCCGGCGCTAATTCTCCGGTGTAATCTCCGGTATAGCAAGTCATTCGTACGGTTTCACCGCTTGCTTTTCCGTCTGCTTGCGCTTCAAATGTTCCGAAAAACTGTACGCTTTCTTTGTCAATCTGTACCGTTAATTCTTCTTCGATCTCCCGTACCAACGTTTCGATATCGCTTTCTCCAACTTCTCTTTTACCGCCGGGGAAATAATACGTTTCTTTCCCTTTCGATCTTGCGCCAAGAACTTTTCCATCTTTTATTGAAATCCATGCTATTTTATCGATCATGATCATTACCTCCTGATTTGGATACCTATCTAGCTTATTTATTGATTTGCAGCTACCGTCTTGGCTTTCGCACCCTTTTTCCCGCCAAATTTGAAAATAAAGATACCTGCTACGATCACGGTAACGCCGAGCAGTTGTTTCCAATCGAACGCGACTTTTTCTAAACCAAGCCAACCCATCGTATCGAATAATAGAGCAAATCCGAGTTGAGCCGTCAGCGTAATCGATACCGAGAATGTGGGTCCCAAAATTTTGATCCCCAATACTAAACAAATCACCACGCCAACGCCGATCAAGCCGCTGAACCAATACCAAGGCTGCATCTGTTGTAAATTGAATGTGCGACTGCCTTCGAAAATCAAGCTGCATGCAAGCGAAGCGACAAACCCCATAAACAAAACCCAAGTCGTCGTCGCCCAAGAACCCATATGTACATCGGTTCGATTGTTAAAAATCGTCTGCAACGCGACCATAACGCCTGCAAATACGGCAAGTAATAATCCTAAAGCCATGTTCGTCTCTCCTTCTATCGTTCGTATACATTTTTGCCTGCTAGTTGAGCAAGCTTTGTTCGATCTCGTACATATACATATCCGCCGCTTCGCTCAATCAAGCCTTTTTCGGCAAGTTTGCGAATTACCCGGTTCAAATGTCGATAACTACTTCCTATCAGATTCGCGGTATCGGTCAACTCTGACGTGGCAAGGCGTCCTTGAAAAGTACGATCGCTCTCGTCATAACAGACGGACAACAAGTAACTCGCCAACCGCACTTCGACCGGAACCATCAGATTAAAGCTTAAAAAGTCCGATTTGATATAAAACTTTTTTGTGATAATATCCAGCATGAATCGCAGTAACGGCGCATGATCATCTCCATAACGATGGAGCATTTTCGCGGGGATTGCGATCACTGTAGATGGCGATACCGCTTCGACTGTATTGATAATCGGTAGATCGCGAATGTATTCGATATCTCCGATTACTTCTGGTGGAGGCTTGAATGAAATGACTAGCGTCCGTCCTTCCGGCGAGGTGGTATAGATTTTAATTTTTCCTTTGACCAACACATAGATCGTATCCGCTTGTTCGCCTTGATTGCATAACTTTTCGCCGGGTTGTACGAGATACAAAGTTAAAAAAGGACGTAGCGGTTCATGAAAAACGTCTTGCAACTGGTGTTCCCGTAGATAATGATTCAGTAAAGCGGAATCTTTGATTTCTTTCATCGTAAAAGACTCCTTCTTTTATAATTTCATAATAAGCACGCCGCCGATCATCAATGCTAATCCTATAAACTGTGCTGCGCCCATTTTACTTTTGGACGTACCAAACCAACCAAATCGATCAATCAAAAAAGTGACCAGAAGCTGTGCAATAAGCAAAGCCGAGATGGTGAACGTAACCCCGATGGTCTGAATCGCTGTTACTTCGCTGAAAATAATGACCGAACCGAATGCCCCGCCCGCCAAATACAGCGGTTTGACTTTACGGAATCCGCCCAAGTCCCCATCTCGCACTAACAAGTAGATCAACAACGCCATAATAAATCCGGTAAGCTGAGTAATGGTCGCGGCTTGCCAAGTTCCAATATCGTGACTGATCCGCGAATTCGCTACACCTTGCAACGTAATACAAGCTCCGCCCAAAAAAGCAAAAAGTATTCCTCTAAACACGTCGTATGCCTCCGTTTCCTTTGAATGCCTTTCTCATTATACGGATAGACCTGTAGGAATAGGGAAGGACATATGTCCCAAATTTAAAAATTTGCATAAAAAAACGCTTTTCCCCGTCTTAATGACGAAGAAAAGCGACTATTTTATTGAGCATCAGCTAAAGGCAAATCCGTCAATCGATCGGCTAAAAACTCTTTGACTTTATCGGTATACATGACTTTGTTGATCAAGAAAGAATCGCCATGCCCCGCGCCGTCTACAATCAACAGATCTTTTTCCGCCGGGCAAGCTTCGTACAATTCATGCACCATCGAAGTCGGTACGAACGTATCGTTCGATCCGTGAATAAATAACATCGGTGTCCGGCTGCGACGGACTTGATTAAGTGCCGACGCTTCGCTAAATGAATATCCTGCACGAATCTTCGTCATCACATCCGTCGCCGGAATCATCGGAAACGCAGGTAATTTATACATCCGTTTCATCTGATACTCCAGCTCCGCCTGAACCGATGTATATCCGCAGTCTTCAACGATGGCTCTGACGTTAGGAGGCAAGTCTTCGCCGCTTGTCATCGTGACCGTCGCGCCGCCCATCGAAATACCATGCAAAACGATTTGCGCTTGCGGTCCGTCTTGCTTAATCACTTGCCGAATCCAGCCCAAGTAATCAATCCGCTCATGCCAGCCATAGCCGATATACGTACCTTCACTGCGTCCATGACCCCGGGCATCCGGCACCAAAATATTCATGTTCAAATCTTCATGATAAAATTTCGCGACCCCGCTCATGATCGAAGCGTCGCCAGAATATCCGTGTGCCAAAATCGCCGTTTGATGCGTTGAAGCTTTTGCCGGTAAATAATAACCATGTAACATCAGCTCGTCTGTAGCATTCAATTGTCGATGTTCAAACGTTTGCGAGTTCCACCAATCGCGGCTAGACGTTGTCTCGGTCTGCACATCCGGATGAGGTTGCAGCCCCGGATCACCGTCGAGAAACTTTTTCGGTGCGCGTGCGACTGCCAATTTATAAAAGTAGAAGCTCCCACCAATAACCGCAGCAGCCGGAATCGCCGCAACGCCGAGAGCTGTCCACAACGCTGTAGACTTTTTCACAGAAAATCTCTCCTTCTCGTTTGGATGAAATTTAAAGATAGGCAGCTCTTAATGGTGTTAATTACGAACCGTACGTGCTAGTGCGTTGATAAATCCGCCGTGGTGCTGCATATGCCCAGCATTCAACCATAGCAGATCGCCGAGCGTCTCCGCTTTTGCGAAATTTTCTTTGTTTGCCAAACCTTCATCAAATTTACCTTCGTATTCTTCGCGGAAACGTTGCGGAAGACTTTGCAAGTTCGCGACCAGCTCGTCCCAAGCAGGCGGCTCTCCTTGCCAATCAGCAGGCTTGGTTCCCGGTCCGAAGAAAGTCGTATACGTATCCGGGTAAACCGGTTGACGACCGGATAAACCATTTACAACTCGGTCAGCTACGGTCAAAATATGACCCAATTGCCAATGCAAGTTGTTGGAGTACCCTGCCGGCATCTGTGTGCGAGCTTCTTCCGATACGCCTTCCAAATACTTCAGAGCTTGTGCTCCCGCACGATCTGTCATTTTAAAAACAAAAGCTTCTGTCATGTTATTGCCCTCCATATTTCAATTCGTATCCTTTTCACATATCTCTATTATATCGTGTTCTTCTTTGCATATCCAACGCCACTCTAACGCTAAAATTGCAAAACCCTTCTTGTATCCGCTACACTTAACTTTATGGAAGGGAGCACCAATTCCCAAATCCAAAAAGGAGTGATTCGCTTGAACGCTTCCAATTCATTATTTTCGAAATCATTTACACAAGACCCGTATCCGGTGTATGCACAGATGCGAGAAGAAGAACCCATTGCTAAGCTTATGTTTCCTGACGGGCAGTTTGGTTGGATGATTACCAAGTACGAAGATGCCGCCGAAGTACTTAAAGATAATCGTTTTATCAAAGATATGACGAAAGTATTCGGCAGCGGTTCTCAAAGTATATTTACGAGCAATATGCTATTTTCCGATCCACCCGATCATCGACGTTTGCGCGGACTGGTTCAGCAAGGCTTCACGCCCAAGCTTGTTGAAAGTATGCGTGGTCATATTCAGCAAATTGCCGATCAGTTGCTCGATAACGCAGAAGGAAAAGATCGCATGGCGTTGATCGACGACTTTGCCTTCCCGCTTCCGATTATCGTGATTAGTGAAATTCTAGGGGTACCGATCGAAGATCAAGATAAATTTCGGGTGTGGTCAAATTCGATCATCGGAGCTTCCAATTCGGAAGAAAGCGCCACCGTCTATCAACATATGCAAGAATTCACCGCTTACCTCGGACAATGGTTTGAAAAAGTCCGCCAGCAGCCCGGTGATGATCTGATTAGCCAGTTGATCACTGCCGAAGAAGCTGGAGAAAAGTTATCGGAACAAGAAATCTATGGGGTAGTCGCGCTTTTGATTATTGCAGGGCACGAAACGACCGTCAATCTGATTGGAAACGGCATGATTTCGCTGCTTCAACATCCTGATCAGTTGGCAAAATTGCAAGAAAACCCTGAGTTAATCAAAGGGGCTATCGAAGAAATGCTACGTTATAATGGCCCGGTCGAATTCAGTACATCCAGATGGGCAAGCGAAGACTTGGACTTCAAAGGTCATGCGATGAAAAAAGGCGATTTGGTTGTTGTCGCACTGGATTCCGCGAATCGAGACGGTCAGCAATTTGTAAATCCCGATCAATTCGATATTACACGTGAACGTAGTCGCCATCTGGCTTTCGGTCACGGCATCCATATGTGCCTCGGTGCTCCGCTCGCAAGACTCGAAGGCGAAATTGCGATCAATACGTTATTGCGCCGTTTCCCTAATATTCGGCTTCGCGAAGATGCCGGAAAATTGGAATGGCGTCCGGGTATGATCGTACGCGGCGTCAAAGAAATTCCTTTATCTCTATAATTGCTTATAAAAAAGCCGTTCCCGAAATTCGGGAACGGCTTTTTCGCATTTTACTTTGTACTTTTGTTCTATTCTTCCATAAAGACCACGCGATTTTTGCCTTCTCTTTTGGCTTTCATCAGCGCGCGATCTGCTTGTGAAATAAAATGGGTAAAGCGATAATCGCGATTCGGACGCATAATGACGCCTCCGATACTGACCGTCACATAATCTTCAGATCCTCGTCCTTCGTCTCGGTTCATTTGCAGACCTTCCACGGCTTCACGCAATTGTTCGGCAAGCTCCGGTGCACGGTCCGCATGTTCTCCGTCCAGACGAAGCATAAATGTGCCGCCACCTGTCCGTGATACACTCGCTTCATGCTGACCTCCGAATACGTCCAAGACTTGCGCTACGCTTTGGATACATAGATCGCCACCTTGCAAGCCATGTACAGCGTTGTAAGCCCGGAAATCATCAATATCGATCTCCAATAGCGCGATTAACGATCGAGCATTTGACGAAGCCGCTGCAATCCAGTCGCTTTCCAGACGTTCTTCAAAAGCACGTCGGTTCGGCAAATCTGTCAGCGGGTCTGTCGTCATATAGCTGCTCAACTGATCGGTAATACTCGTGTATTCGGTCAGTTGCTCTACGGTCTCTGCCGCTTTTCGAGCAATCAACATAATCGAAGGTCTGCCGCTATGGGACACCGCTGCCAAAGTAATATCGAGTTGAAGGGTCTCGCATTGTACATTGACAAAAGCTTGAGTCCCCGAAACGAGTGCCGAAGCATCACGTTCCAATTGATCCAATAAGCGGCGCATCGGTTCTCTGGATTCAGGCAATACGAACGGCAGGAAATCTTTGCCGATCAATTCTTGTTTATCAGGTTCGCCTAACAAATGGGAAGCTTGCTCATTGCAATAAACGATATGCTGATCGGTAATCGTGAAAAAGGCTACCGGAGAAAATTCCATCAGTTGCAAATAACGTTGCTCATTTTGACGGAGCATCCGAGAATTTTGCAAAGCTTGTTCTTCCGCGCGTTGTAAATCGCTTTTCGTCTGATTATCGACAACAGCTCGCAATTCGCTCAGTGCGTTCAATTGTTCGGTTTTCCAATCGAAAGCGGTAGACTGTACGACTTGACGCCATTTCTCGAACGACTTGCGCGGCGATAATCGCATACCGTCGTCGTCGCGAATCACGGCTTTTGCAGGGTCTCCTGCCCAATCCACAATCTGAAGCACTTCTGGACGGAACCAGATGATATAGTTTTGTTGACCCGGAGATAATGCCACATATAAAGCTCCCGAAGCTTTTTCTTTATAAGCAGTAGCCGGAGAAAACTCCAAACTTAATCGTGACGTATGATGCGAATAATTTTTCGCTTTCCCCGCCATCCAGCCGGAAAGTTCACGCACTTGCGCCGGAGCCGGCGTATCTCCAAACAGCAATAATTTATCATTGTAGCTAATTGCTGCTCCCGAAGCATCCATCATTCGAAGCAGACGGCTTTCCGATGCGTATAATTCTTCCACGATATGAAACGGGCTGGAGTTGCCCAAGAAAATTTTCGCAATCTTGGAAGCTTCGGTACGAAGCTGGAGTTCCGCTTGATACTCGTCGAGCTGCTGACGCTGATACAATTCGTTGGAGAAAAAGGCACCCAGGAAATTGCACAGATTGCGAATCCGGTGGGTGACATACTTGGGCGAATAATGATGACAAGTAATCATGCCCCACAGTTGTCCGTCGTGAATAAGCGAGATCGTGACGGTCGCTCCAACACCCATATTGTTCAAATATTCGATGTGCATCGGCGACACGCTGCGAAGCACCGACAAACTTAAGTTAAGCGGGCGTCCTGTCAGCGGCTGCACGGTAGGTACGATTTCTACTGGCTCGTAATTGACATTTACGATCGTACGCAGCCAATTACGCAGATATAGTTCACGAGCCTGCTTCGGAATATCCGAAGCCGGATAATGGTGACCCAGGAATGGCTCTAACGCAGATTCTTTAGCTTCCGCGATAACTTTACCATTCCATTGCTTATCAAATTCATAGATCATCACTCGGTCATAACCCAGAATTTCTTTGACTTGTTCAGCTGCCGCTTGACTTGCTGTGTAACGGTTAGAGCTTTGCTTGAGCTTCACGAAAAAAGTACGAATCCAGCGGAAATCATCTTCACCTTCATCATTTTCGTCTTGCTCAAGTTCCAATTCCAAAATGAGCAACCCTTCGCTTTCATGAGCGACCGCCGTAAATCGAACCGGCAATCCATCGACTTCAATCTGCAATTTCAAATATTGAAGGTCTGAAGACGCGACTGCGTTCAGATCGCGCTGAATCAACTCTTGCATGATGTCTTGTCCAATCAGGTTGGACAATGGAGTTCCAAGCAGTTGCTCAGGCGCACGTCCAAGAAGGCTACCGGAATTACGACTACATTGAACAATTTTGCCATTCGCTGTGCGTCTTGCTGCAAGCAAAACACCATTGGGTTGAATCATGCCTGGAATATGGATCGGTTCTTTGTCGCAGTTGGTTAAATCGATCGGTTCGTCGGTAACGAAGCCGTCGCCGGTAATCAACGAGCGATTTAACGAATCGTTTTCGGAGCTCGCATTGAAGTTAGACATGATAGGGCGTTTGCCTCCTGTACGTTCTAGAGTTGGGTTTGATTATGCCTGGCTTGTGTTTCGATTAAACCAAAGTTCCAGCAAACGAAATGTATCGATTGCAGATCGCGTAATTTCATCACACTGTGATTCGTTCGTCCCTGCTGCAAGCAGTAATTCGCGGAATTCTCCCCAGCGAGCGCGGCTATGTTCACCATAAGCATTGAAATACGAAAGCCCGGAATCCGGTGTGATCGCAAGTGTACCCAATAATTTTCTTGTAATAAATTGTCCACCCATCGTAGACCCTTCAATCACGTAAAAAGTGCCTAATAGCTGCTCAGCCGTAGATACGTCCGGCAATTCTTCACTTAATGGAATGTCGGCAATTTCTTGACTACTCATGCCAAGCTCCATCAAATCTTTTTCAAGCATTGGCGTTTTGCGACGTGCGCTCAGATCGTAACCGGACGACTCTAATCCTGGAGAAGCTTCAGCTTGACGTTCTAGCGGGGCGATAAATCCATAAAACAGCGCTAAATACTGCTTATATTCATGCAAATCGATTGTTCCGCTCATAATCGCCGAAGCGTACGGATTCGCTTCAACTCGATCGTGATACGGAGCACTTTCATTTTTCAGGCGTTCTAAAATACTTGCCGTCATCTTATTTTCTCTCCTTGCTGCCGCGCCGAAAAATGAAGCGACAGCTGCTAGACTGTCGCTTCTTGCACGATCTTAAGTGATTATGAACAATTTTATTTGTTACAAGTTTCTCTATGTTAACAATACCTGATTCTTCTTATAAAAAAAAGAGCGAACCTCCGCGAGTTTTCCCGCTTTGGTCCGCTGCATTTATACAAAAATCAATATTGATGCCATACATCTTGATACGAAGCATGTCTTTTAAACTGTGCACGTACGTAAGAACAAGCCGGGAAAATCTGTTTTTCTTGTACTCTTGCTTCCCCCACCAATCGATCCAGCAGCAGTTTGGCTACACTTGCACCTCGATATTTCGGGTCTACATACGTATGATTAGCAATCCATACATCCGGTTCTGCACCATTGGCATACGTAATTTCACCAATCACTTCTGTGCCTCGAACTAACTTAAAGCCCGAATCTTCGCGAACAAACTCGGCTCCCGCAACAATTGAAGCAGCCGGCTCACGATCTTTTCCCGCATCTTTGTATTGAGCGATTCCTTGCTTGATCGTGTTGACTTCTGATTTCAAATCACCGACTCCCAATTTCAAATACGACAACGAGGCTTTAAATGTGGCAGGCTTGTCTTTCATCTGTTCTTGCACTTGCCCCATGCTCGTTTTCAGCGTATCCATTTCTGTTTTCAGACCATCCATCGATGCTTTGATTCCGTCCAGCGCTTGCTTTGTATCGTTCATGCTATTTTTGATCGTTTTCAACATTCCCATATTGCACGCCTCCTTATATTGCTTCTTTACTGTCTATTACCCAACTCCCTGCATTTATATGTAAAAGTGAATGGTATTTTTTAAGTTAGATTATCGAGGTCGCTAGGTAATAAAATCGCGAAAAAACGTAAAATAAAGCGTTATCATGCGTACGAGGAAGTACGAAAGAGCTGAATGACGCAGATGTGCTTTTACAAACTTCGAGATGTTTTTACAGACGTTTTACTTTTCTTTACACGGGGTTAATATATGAGCAACACCAACAATACTTCAACAGTCTTCACCACGAAGTCATTGCAGGTGCCAATCCAAGACTTTTCCATCATCCATTAAAAGGAGGGACAAGTCCAATGGACTAGGGTAAGCGAAGCATATCTTATACTCTTACATTGAAAGAAAGGCGCTCGTGAAAACGTCTTTCGAGAGAAGAGATATGTGGGGAACTCAGAGTACTCACCGTAGACCATTGTAAAGGACGGGAATTGAATGCCAATCGAAAAGAAGTTCAATCTTTAATTTCGAAGGGAGCAGGATTCCAATGAAACAGGTTAGCGAAGCGTATCAATGACCGATTTTCACGCATGAAAAACGTCGGTGAAAACGTTTTTCGTGAGATCGAGGATACGTGGGAACTTACCAAAGCTAGTCGGCTTAGAACATTGTACATTTGAGGCAACTTGTCGATCGACGGAAAATACCAAAGTAGCGTTAATCGCTCTAAAGGAGAAGATTCCGATGAAACAGGTTAGCGAAGCATACTGAGTGGTTTTACGATCAGAAGGCGTTCGTGACAGCACCTTTCTGTAAAATCAGGTATGTGGGAAACTCAGAGCCACAAGTCGTCATAAGCAAAAAATTGAACAAGGTAAAGGTGAATCTGTTTTGAAAAAGACCATTGTAGAAGGAAATCGCGATCTCAAGCAAGGAAAGACACCTTGCAAAAAAGGAGCATGATTCCAATGCAATAGGTTAGGCAGGCAGACCGTTGCTTTCGCATACTGAATGATTTTGTTCAGCAGACGTCTCATGCGAGTATTCAGGTTGTCAAACCAACATGAACTATTGTTCAGTGGAAACGGCCGTTTCGCGCAAGATTAAGCCTTGCATAGAAAGGAGCAGGATTCCGATGCAATAGCGCAAGCGAAGCATACTAGCCCGATTTACACAAAGGAAAAGTGTCCGTGAAAACACTTTTCGTGAAATCGATGTATGCGGGAACTCATAACCACATCATACGACATGGTGATCGTCGCGAAGTTGCGACGAGCTCCGAAAGTACCGGAGTACGGATGTAAGAAAAAGAATAATCAAAAAACTAAGAACAAACCGCTAAACGGTTGACGAAAGCTGTGAAGCATACGACAATCGGCAAGACTGGATACAAAAGCTAGTGGCTTACCATGTCAAGCATGTGGATTGGATCATCAGGAGGAACGAACAAAATTGAATACTGACCGTAACGAATAGCCCCCCACAGTCTTGTTAATTCAAGGATGTGGGGGTATTTGTGTATTCAGCCCTTCTTCTTCTAACATTTCTTCGACATCAAACAACATCACGATTCGATCTGACGTTTTGTACATACCCGTAAAGAATGAGCCTTTGCGTTTGCCTCGACTTTTTCCATCGCTGATCTGAGGAGCTTCTGCCCCTACTTTCAACACTTCGGTTACTTCTTCGACAATCAGACCTACATGTAATCGACCGATCTGAACCAGTAAAAGTCGTTGTTTGGGATCAGGCTCTGCCTCCTCAAAACCAAAAGCAAAACGCACATCGAAGATCGGAATGATTTGTTCACGGACTTTCATCATGCCCCGAATTGCCGAATAGTAATCGGACATCGGAACATCTTCCGGAACACTCAAAATTTGTAGTACATATTGAATCGGCAATCCGTATTCTTCGCCTTCAATCTTAAAAACAACATACTGCTCTACATGGTCTTGGAACATAAGCTTAACCCTTCCTTTCTACCGCTGAGATTTGTTTTTATTTTACATGAAAGTTAAAGGATCGCCTACGGGACATACCGACTAAGTTAAAAAGCAACGGATAAGATATATAGTCGATGATACGAAAAAACGGAATAGCCATTTGAGGCTATTCCGCTTTGGAAAATCCGCTTATTCTTCTTCAGAATCAACGTTATGATAGACTTGTTGAACATCTTCCAAATCTTCGATCGCGTCGATCATTTTCTCGAATTGCTTTTCCGACTCTGCATCCAGCGATACAAAAGTCTGAGGCAACATCGTAATTTCAGCTACCGTAAACTCTTCGATTCCAGCTGCGCGAAGCGCTTCTTGCACGGCGTGGAATTGATCTGGCGCTGAATAAATGATAACCGCTTCATCTTCGGTCAAAATATCGCGTGCATCGACATCTGCTTCCATCAACAGTTCAAGCACTTCTTCTTCGGTCTTGCCTTCAATACCGATTACGGCTGTCTCGTCGAACATATAAGCGACCGATCCGCTTACGCCGAGATTACCTCCGTTTTTGTTAAAAGCCGAACGAACATCGGATGCTGTGCGGTTGACGTTGTTCGTCAGCGCATCCACGATAACCATCGATCCGTTCGGACCGAATCCTTCATAACGAAGCTCGGTATACGTCTCGTCGCCGCTACCTTTTGCTTTATCCATCGCACGATCAATAATCGCTTTCGGTACATTATACGTCTTCGCACGTTCCAGCACGACTTTAAGTGCACGGTTCGATTCCGGGTCCGGCTCGCCTTTTTTGGCTGCTACATAAATTTCAACGCCGAATTTTGCATAAACCCGGCTAGTGTTAGCATCTTTGGAAGCTTTTTTTTCCTTAATATTATTCCATTTACGACCCATATCTATCCCGCTCGCTTTCCATTGATTGGTTATGTCCTAAATTTCACACCTATTTATTGTAGCCTGAAAAAGAGATTGGAACAAGTTATAAATCGCCATTCAGCTTGTTGAACGCTCTACGGGCGCTTTTCAAAAAGCGTTCTTGTTCCAAACGTTCCGATTCCGACAACTCCGTTTGCAGACGATGTTCCGCTTTTCCGATTGCCTCATGCAGACTTTGTCTTAACACTTCCCGCTCAGCTTCGTCCAATAAGGCTTTTAATTTATCGGTTACGTTAGGCGTGTAAGGCATTCGGTTATATTCTTCGGCGCTCACCGTTCGCACATCGAGATACGTATTTTTCACTTCAATGATCGTACTTGGAATTCGCACGTTTTTGTCTGTTTCGACAACGACGCATTGATTCACATGATCCGCGTATACATTCGTAATCTTCTGCCTAATCCCCAGCACGCCGCGAATACGACTAAAAGGAATCCGGTGCACTCGGCTCACTTCTTCCGACATGAATAATCCTCCGTTCTTCAACGTTTTTTCGTCAACATATTAGATAGTTTCAGCATATCATAAGATCGGCAAAAACGAACCTTAACTCCCCCTGTTCTTCACGACCTTGATCAAAAAAGACTGAAATTGACAAAGGTTGAGGTTAAACGATATACTTGTTAAGACAATTAAATATTCGTTTATGGATAAGATTTAGGAGGCCTATCATCTTGGAAAAACAATCGTTATGGAGCCGTAATTTTTTGACCATCAGTTTTAGTAGTTTTTTTATTTTTATTAACTTTTATATTTTAGCGGTAACTTTGCCGGAATACGCGTTAAATGAATTGGGTGGCAGTCAAAACGGAATCGGGCTCGTGACAACCGTATTCGTTATTGCGGCTGTTATTTTTCGTCCGTTAACAGGCAAATGGCTGGATGAAATCAACCGTAAAAAGCTTCTTGTGATCTCGGTTATTATGTTTGCTTTATGCAGCTTTTTGTATCTATGGGTACCCAACTATACATTGTTGCTTGTTCTTCGCTTCGTACACGGTATTTCATTCGGGGTTGCAGCGACTACGACGTCTACCGTCGTCTTGGACGTCATTCCGCGTGAACGCAAAGGCGAAGGTATTGGATACTTCACCCTATTTATGAGTCTAGCTATGGTGTTTGGACCTTTTATCGGGTTGTCGGTATCGTCAAATGCAGGGTATCCGGTGTTATTTATCTGCATCACGATCTTTGCAGCTTTGGCTTGTTTATTCGGCGTAATTAGTCATATTCCAGAGCACGAACGTAAACCTAGTGAATTAAGCGCGTGGCATATTCAACGGTTTATCGAATTCCGCGCGATTCCGATTGCATCGGCAGGTTTTCTGATTGCATTCGCTTACGGAGCTATCTCGACTTTCATCTCGGTCTATGCGAATTCTTTGGGACTCAAAAGTATTGCGAGTTATTTCTTCATCGTATTTGCAGCGATGGTCCTGCTTTCTCGCCCGTTTACCGGAAGATGGTTCGACCGTCGCGGCGCGCATATGCTGGTCTATCCGGGTATCGCTTTATTTGCGATTGGCATGATCGCGTTAAGCCAAGCGCATTCGGCAACCTTTTTCTTGATTACAGCGGCGATTATCGGCCTAGGTTACGGCGCGATCATCCCAAGTTTCCAAACCCTTGCGATCCAATCGGCTCCCGCACACCGTAGCGGGCTTGCGACCGGAACCTACTTCGTATTTTTCGATCTTGGTTATGGATTAGGTTCTTATCTACTTGGACGTCTAGCTTCTTCTGCGGGGTACTCGGCAATGTACGCTGTCGGAGGCGTGACGGTTCTTCTTTCGCTCGCCGTATATTACGGACTATATCATCGTAGAGAACAACGTCAGCGTAAAAGTTCGACCGTATCGCATCAGGATGCTTCAAAAGCTTCGGCGTAAAATGTTACTTTGATGCGTTAGGAACCGCTTTGGAAGACGCTTCGGAAGAAATTGGTTCAAAACGCTGTTTCACTCGGAAAATGGAATTGGATTGGAGCAAGGAATTTTCCGAGTTCAAAGGCGTTTTTCTCTGAATTTCTTCCTCCGCTGCTGCGCGGTTTCTAACATTGAATAGAGTTTAAAAGAAAAAGCGACGGTTACTTTCCGTCGTTTTTTCGTTCCAAAACTACAGTAACTAGAAGCGAGCTGATGGAGAGATAAATTCAGTTTAGGAATGGAATGTTCGCCTTTGAAATCGGGAACAATCAACTACAACTTCAATCTCTTTTCCCAATTTCAACAAGCGACCGCAACAAATTTCTCTCGCAGTATCCTCGATTCCCCCACCAAATCACCAAAAAAGCCGACTGTATATCCAGCAGTCGGCTTTTTTGGTGATTTATTCGCCTTTGTAAGGGCGGTCGTTTTGTCCGATGATTAAGTTTGAAGCTTGACGTGTTGGGTCGGTCGTATCACGAAAATCAATATCATCGGATTGATCGTAAGCCGAACGGTCTTTCTCAGATGAATTTTCTAACGTATTGGAATCTACACCGGCTGGCGGGACTCGTTCGTCCACAGGCGCCATGCCTGAAGTACGTGAAGTTCCGGCGGGGTCGAAGTACGAGGTATTATTCGCCCCGTTACGCTCAAAGATTTCGTAGATTTGACTACGCATCGCTTCGTCTTCATCGACCATGACGAGTACGTCGCCTTCATGTACACGTTCATCGTAATATTCCGCTTCTTTTTCCGGAATACCCAGACCAATAAATCCTCCAGTTAGTCCGCCGATTCCGGCTCCCACTGTTGCTCCGGCAAGCCCGGCTGCAATCGGTCCAGCTGCAAGAAGAGGTCCAATGCCCGGAATGGCTAGAGCCCCCAGACTTGCGATGACGCCTGCCGCTCCGCCGAGTGTTCCGCCTGTAATCGCTCCTGCGGTTAATCCTTCTGGCGCTTTTGTACCGGTTTCGGTTCGCAGTGCTTCGGATTCTTTGCGGTCTTTGGTTACGATAGAGATATCGTCTTGGCTATAGCCGGCTGTTTGCAGATCATGAATCGCTTGAATCGCTTGTTCTTCTCGTTCGAAAGTGGCTGAGATTTTTTTAATCATCTGCTATTCCTCCCGATATTGTCGTTTCCTTTTTTTACCCGTTGTCAATAAGCATCAAACGTTCTGCTAAAATGAGAAAAATTCTTTTCAATAAAGATGAGGCTATCCTCCTTTCTTCCCTTTGCGTGGACGCCTACACATAGTATGATAGGACTATATAAATTAGGTATCTCGGTTGTAGGCGGATAAGGAGGGCTTTTATAAAATGACACAAATGAAAGACCAAGCATCAGATCTTGCCCAATACCTTCATGCGCTGGAGGATTCTTTATATGTTATGGATTGGGACGGTAAGCATTTTCGATATCGTTATGTGAATCGAGCTGCCGCTGAAATCAGTCATATTGGACCTCAACATATGGGACGAACTTTCGAAGAAGTATTTACGCACGAACCGGAAATGGGAAAATATCTGCATCACAAATATATGAAAGTCATTGAGAAAGGCGAAAGTATTCGGTTTGCTGACGGAGCTTTGTTGCCAACAGGATCACTGAGCGGCGAAAGTATTTTGTCTCCAATCTTTGACGAGCATGGCAACATACAAGCGATCACTTGTATGACTCGCGATCATATTACCCGTGCGGAAGATCGGCAACATTTGCATCATTACGCGTATCATGACGAATTGACTCAATTGTTCAATCGACGTTTTCTTTACGAATTTTTGCATAAATCGTTCGGTCTTTTCTTAATCGATCTCGATAACTTTAAAAGTATCAACGATGCGCTGGGTCATGAAACCGGCGATATCTTGCTGATCGAAGTCGCGCAGCGTTTCCGCAAAGCTTTTGATTCGCCTTATGCGATTGCGCGTCAAGGTGCCGACGAATTTATTATCGTTTGCGACACCCCTATTTTAAAATCCGCAGAACAAGCCAAACGGATTCTTGAAGTGCTGGACGAGCCTTTTATCTTAAAAGGACGTTCGGTACGCGTGAGTGCAAGCGTAGGGATTGCCGTATCTGCTGAACGTTCCGAATTATCAGTCTTGTTAAGACAAGCAGATATTGCGCTCTATTATGCCAAAAGCAAAGGTCGCAACCGTTACCATGAATATAATGAAGATTTACGTTACGATCAGGTCCTTAAATTCGACTACGAGATCGCGCTAAACCATTGTATCGAACGTGATGAATTGATCTTGCATTATCAACCGATCTTCGACGCTTCACAAAATAAAGTGGTTGAAGTTGAAGCACTCCTGCGTTGGAATTTGGGTCATACCCGAATGGTCTCGCCTGCTGATTTTATTCCGGTAGCAGAAGAAACCGGGCTTATTGTTCCGATCGGCGAGTGGGTGATCCGGCAAGCTTGCCGCGATTTACCGGCTATCCGTGAAAAGTTCGGACCGGATGTACGGATCGCAGTAAATATTTCGCGTGTACAATTTGAAGAAGAATATTTCGTTGAACGTCTGAATACGATTCTTACCGAAGAAGGCGTGCCTTCCAGGCATTTTGATTTGGAAGTCACCGAATCACTCGTGATGCGAAACCTCGAAGAAATTTGCTTGATTTTGGAACAACTTCGAGCGCAAGGTTATACGATTTCACTTGATGATTTTGGAACCGGATATTCGTCACTTGGTATTTTGTCTCAAATTCCGATCGATAAATTTAAGCTGGATCGTTCCTTTATTGTACAGATGAATCCAGCCGTGATCTCAGCGCTTCTCGCGATGGCGCGTGCAATGAATTTGGATGTCGTCGCGGAAGGCGTCGAAGACGGTGAGCAGCTCATTCAACTGATGAATATGGGCTGCCCAGGCATTCAAGGATACTTGATTTGTCGTCCAATGAGCGTAGGGGATCTACCAAATATTTGGTTCCCAGACGCAACGCGCCCTTATGTTATGTAAGGAGCAATAATTGTATTTATGCTTGATCGCTTGATCAACAAAAAAGCTGCCGGTATCGCTTGATTGCGACGCCGACAGCTTTTTTGTTGCTATTCATGATTTGTTAAATCTAACGAATCAGTCCAACTTCGCGAGCTTGTTCTTCGGTCAAAATAAACTGTTCCGTTTCCCAATAATCTTTGTCCGGATCTAATCCGAACATGGCGATAATTTGACTCCAAATTTTCCGTTGCATTGCTTCTTGTTGAGTAATCATGACTTTCATCGTTATCCGACCCCTTTCGCCATAGCAGAGCTTGTTTGCTTGTACATCTATCCTTTATTACCCGCTTCAAGCTTCTTGCGACTCGGTATTATGCCGGGTACGACATATACAATATTCCCAATGATCATCAATCATTCCCGAAGCTTGCATAAGAGCATAACAGATCGTACTTCCGACGAAAGTAAATCCTCTTTTTTTCAAATCTTTGCTTAGGCGATCCGAAAGTTCATTGCTTCCCGGAACATCTCCCGGCACTTGATGATGGTTAACAATCGGTACACCGGATACAAATGCCCATATATAATGATCAAAGCTGCCGAACTCTTGTTGAACACGCAAAAAAGCTTGAGCATTTTTGACCGTAGCATTCAGTTTGCCGCGATGACGGATAATGCCGGCGTCTTGCAATAGGTTTTCGATCTTGGCTGCATCATACTGCGCAACAAGTTCCGGATCAAAATCATCCATCACTTCGCGATAACGCTGCCGCTTTTTTAATACAGTATAAAAACTAAGCCCGGCTTGCGCGCCTTCAAGTGTCAATAGTTCAAACCACTTCTGATCGTCGTGATTGGGTACACCCCATTCTTCGTCATGATAACGAATATAGAGCGGATCGTCATTGACCCAGCGGCAACGAACAATTTCTTTTGGATCATACATCTACGCGTGTACCTCTTCTCTACGATTTGAAAAACCGATTAAAACTAATTGGCACCGAAACCACGTCTAGGCAATACTTTGACATAATCATCAGATAATTTCATTAACTTCAATATATGTTCGTAATCTTCACGGTAAGGCTCAAGATCGGTAATCGGTTCATGCGTATCCAAAGAGATTGCGGTTCCGTCTTCAAATCCTTTACCTGGAATAAATAAGATGTTATCCCCGACAAAAGAACCGGTTGGCAGATAATATCGGATACCTGCTACGTTGCGATCCGTATTCAGCAGATCTCGACCGAATGCCGTGTACGATTCTTGTTCCAACGAAATGCCAAGTAAATTCATCAGAGTCGGAACAAAATCCATCTGTCCGCCTGCAAGCTTAACTTCTTTACCTTTTTCCACACCCGGCACGTGAATACCTAATGGAATATTAAATCGACTCGCATTCGCATCGTATGAAATCCCAAGCATGTCGGACACCCACTTCGGATCATTATCTGCGGTAGACAATCCACCGTGGTCGCCGTAGACCATCAATACAGTATTGTCCCATAATCCTTTTTCTTTGAGCCCGTCGATCAGCTTACCTAACGCATAATCCGTATAATGTTGAGCATTCAGATATCTGCCAAGCTGCGTACCTTGCAAGCGTTCAGGAATCTCGAATTGTTGAAATTGTTCCGGTACATCAAAAGGCGCATGACTGGAAGTGGTCACAAATTGCGTATAAAAATTCGACCCGTCCGCCGTCATTTCATCGATTTTTTCTAAACCGACTTTGTACATTTCTTCATCTGATGCGCCAAAATTGTTGAACTTATCGTTTTCGTAGCTTGGTTTGTCATAAAAATTTTGGAAACCAAGCGCCGGATACAATTGATTTCGATTCCAAAACGAAGCGTTATTGATTTGGAACGTCGCGGTTTGATAACCTTTTTCTGCTAATAATTTTGGAGAGCTTGGAATTTTGCGATCTCCATAACCGGTAGACATCGCGATGTCCGCAGTCGGATAGATCGACGTATTCGAAATAAACTCAGCATCGGAAGTATTCCCTTGTCCGATCTGCTGATACACATGCGGGAAATAGAAGCTTTTTTTCATGAGTGCGTTGAGGTTAGGTGTGACTTCTTTTCCATCGAGCTTATAGTTAATCAAAAAGTTTTGGAACGATTCCATCTGTACGACGACGACATTCATCCCTTTTGCAACGCCAAAATATTGACTTTTAGCATTGGATGTAGCGTCTTCTGTGTACGGGAACGATTGTTGCAATTGCTTCACTTGACGCTGTACTTCTTCTGGAGAAGTCGATTCAAGGAAATCCCGTTCTTTGCGTTTTTCAATCGCTGTGCTGACTTGATAATTGATAAAGCCTACATTCTCCGCACGTACAATCTCGTTACTGATCGCTACACTGCGATTGATCCATACGCCTGACAATAGTAAACATACAATCAGAGCAACCGATACGACGATCCGGCTCATCCGAGTCGCTTTACCTTCCCAATTCGATCGGGAACGACGCGGTTTGTGGAAGGATAATCCTTTGCGAGAACGAACTTTGAGTACAGCAATCGAAATCACGAAAGCAAGTAAATCGGCGAAAAACAAGAAAAATGCGGGTTTGATCAGACCTCCGACCATATTGCCGACTTCCGGGACCTGACCCAGCGAACCGAGTACAACATAAGTCGGGACGGAACCGAAATAAGAATGATAGACTGCCGCTGAGAAAAAGACAGCCGATAGTAAGATGTTGACGCTCCACGCCGATATGAAACGAACCCGGCGCGGTACGATCAATTCGAATATACATACCACACCGATCGCGGTAAATAAGTCGATAAACATCCCGCTAAATTCATAATGCCCGAAGAAAAATCCGCGTAGCATCAGAAGTTTAGCAAATAGAATGCTGACCGACGCTACGAATAAACGATCGGGCTTTCGAGTGATATGCGGTGAAGATAATATTTTGTTCATTAAATAACCTTCTTTAACTAGAGTGTTTGGATTAAATACCCATTATAAAACACTCTTTTTACCTCGTCAAAACATAGTCTTAACCTTTTTCTGCATAATAGCGATGTTGACACTGAACTTTTCCACCGTTAAACGTTACGATTCCAAATGAATATTGGCTTTGACGACGTTTGTCGGTAGGCGATCCGGGATTGAATAAAGGGACGGCTTCGCTAGAATCTGCTTCTGGCGAAAGAAACGGAATATGGGAGTGACCGAATATAATCAGATCCACTTGTTCATTTTGAAAAACAGATGCTGCGTTATCAGGCGTACTGCGGCGTCCGATATGTCCATGAGTTAATCCGATTCGGATCGAACCAATCTCGATAATCCGGTGATAGCCGAACTTCTCGATAATCTCGTCGCCATCATTGTTCCCTGCTACACTTTCGATCGGTGCATAGGCTTCAAATAGCTTGTATACGTCCGGCTTTGTCCAATCTCCGGCATGGATAATCAGATCTGCTTTTTCCAATTCCTCGATCAGTTCAGACGGTAAAGATTTTGCCATTCTCGGCATATGCGTATCAGATACGACAACGATATAAGGAGACAGCGAATCACAGGTAGGTCGGCTAATCGGAATATTCATTGCGCCCGCGCCTTCTCTCTTCGCTCTACTCGGTCTTGCTCGCTTAGCTTCGGACAGTTATAACAAGCTTCGGCACCAGGCAACATATGATATAGACAGCAGCTTGGTCGCATCTGGATTTGCTGAGTCGGATCGGTCATATGTTCAATATAACGAAACCGTAGATCAAACGGATTTTTTTTACGTCCGAATAATTGAGGTTCTAAATTTTTAATTTGTGCATAGCTTTTTTCTAATTGCTCGACATAAGGCGCTAACTCCACGCTGAGATCCGGGTGAGTCCGCCAGGTTTGCGCAAAATAGTCGAGTCGACCCGGCAACTGTGCCCAGATCATTCCGACGGGAACACCGGATAACGCCGCAAAATTTTCAAAAAGAGGACGACAAGTTTCTCCGTAAAAAAGACGGAACCCTTCTTCTGTCCATCTAGCAGGCGATTCTTTTTGCGGAGCTGGTTCTGCTAATCGGCTATCGATCACGATCTGCATCGAATGACCGCCGTTATCATAACGAAAAAGCTGAGCGCTTAGGTTACTTGCCGAAAAATCCGGACGGATTCCTTTTACAACCGGGAAATATAAAGAAGCCGTCACCGCTCCGCTAAACCAACTGCAAAAGTAAGTCACAGCAGCTTGGAGATCAGGAGCTTGAAGCAGCTGGGCAAAAGTATGCAAAAAAGACTTCGCGCCTTCAGGCGTGGATAGTTCTTCAAGCGTCGCAGTGGCTACGGCTTCGGGGTTACGTTCGGTTGCCATATAAAATTGAGGTTGAATCCATTCCTTGTCGAACAAGATTTTATCCGGCATGTATCTTCATCCTTTCCGTATCGGAAATGGTTCTTATCATTGTTAACTTATTAATCATACAAAATCTTGCTCTATATTGCGATCCAATCCCGTCGTTGAAATAAAAAAGACCGTTTCCTTCTACAGTAGAAGGAAACGGTTCAACATTTAATCGTATGAATCGTTGCGCCTATAGCTGAACAAATGATCTGAACAGATTACAAGCATGAAACTTTCATCAACCGAAACGACCCATAATATATTCTTGCGTCATTTGGTTAGCAGGGTTGGAGAACAACTTGGTTGTCTCGTCGTGTTCAATCAGATTGCCCAAGTAGAAGTAAGCGGTCGAATCTGATACACGCGCGGCTTGCTGCATATTGTGCGTGACGATTACGATTCGAAGTTCTTTTTTCAGCTCGATAATCAATTCTTCGACTTTGCCGGTCGATACCGGATCAAGCGCCGATGCCGGTTCGTCCAGAAGCAAAATTTGAGGGCTAACCGACAACGCGCGCGCAATACATAGACGCTGTTGTTGACCGCCGGACAAAGCCAATGCCGATTCTTTCAATCGGTCTTTGACTTCATCCCACAGCGCAGCTTTGCGCAAACTTTGCTCGACGATCTCATCCAATTGCTTTTTGTTTTTCGTTCCGTGGTAACGAGGGCCAAACGCAATATTTTCGTAAATCGATTTATAGAACGGATTCGGGCGCTGCCATACCATACCGATCTTTTGGCGAAGCGTGACCGCATCGGTTTCTTTGTTATTCAAGTCTTGCCCATCCATCCAGATCTTGCCGACAACTTTTGCCGAAGCAATCTCGTCATTCATCCGGTTGAGCGAACGTAAAAACGTGGATTTGCCGCATCCCGAAGGGCCGATCAGCGCAGTTACGCTTTTTTCGGGAAATTCCATATTGATCTTTTTGACCGCTTCGTTCGTGCCGTAGAAGACGCTTAGCTCTTCCGTGCCGAAGCGAGGTTGTGTGCTTGTTGTTTGCATAACGGAAGCCCTCCTAGTTCACTTGCTTGGAAGCAGTAATTTTACGATAGACGACGCGTCCGAACCAACGCGCCACGAGGTTGAACAGCAATACCATAATGACCAGGACTGCGGAAGCTCCAGCCGATACGTCTTTGGCATCCGGGATACGTCCTTCGCTGTTTACTTTCCAGATGTGTACAGCCAAAGTTTCTGCCGAACGCATCGGGTTGATTGGCGAACGCGCGTTGAACGGATTCCAATCGGTGAAATCCAGTGGTGGCGTCGTCATACCGGATGTGAACAGCAATGCTGCCGCTTCACCGAATACCCGTCCAGCCGCCAAGATTGTACCCGTGATCAAGCTTGGCAAAGCTACCGGCAGCAAGATCGACGTAATGATTTTCCACTTGGATAGACCGAGTGCAAGCCCTGCTTCTTTTTGCTCTTGGGGAACCGCACGGAACGATTGCTCGGTAATCCGTACCATCAGTGGCAAGTTGAAGATCGCAAGAGCAATCGCGCCGGATAGCAAGGAATAACCGAAGTCAAATGTGTTAACGAATAGCAACAAGCCGAACAGACCTACAACGATCGATGGGAACGAAGACAACACTTCGACAACGAGACGGATAAATCCAGTCAATTTGTTGTCTTTTGCATACTCCGCCATATAAATACCGCCGCCTAAACCTAGAGGTACGGTGATGATCATCGTTAATACCAATAAGAACAACGAGTTGAATAATTGAGGCCCAATACCGCCGCCTGCTTTGAAGTTTTGTGAAGGCGACGTCAAGAAATGCCAGTCAATATGAGAGATGCCTCGAATCAAGATAAAGCCAAGCAATCCTCCCAAGATAGCGACGATGAGTACCGCAAAAAAGATAATGACGCCTGTGGCGATTTTATCGGCTGTTTTTGCTTTCACAGCTTATTCCTCCTTTGAAGCAACCGTACGATGATAATAAATACGAAGGTCATAAAGAGCAGCATAAGCGCCATGCTCCAAAGGACATTATTTTGAACCGATCCGGTCGATGTATTCGTCATATTCAGCGTGATCACACTTGTCAGCGTAGAAGCCGATGTGAGAAGCGATGTCGGCAAGAACGGCGCGTTACCGATTACCATCTGTACAGCGAGCGCTTCACCGAATGCACGCGCAATACCGAGGATAACTCCTGTCCACAGCGAAGGAGCTAGTGTAGGCAGGACAACGCGGTAGATCGTTTGCCAGCGTGTTGCTCCCAGTGCGTAAGATGCTTCGCGCATCCCGCGCGGTAGCGACGCCAGTGCATCTGCCGCAATACTTGTGATCGTTGGCAAAATCATAACCGACAAGACCAATGCGCCCGCTGCTACGCCGTAGCCAAGCGAATCGCCGCCTGTCAACTTAGAAATAAACGGAACCAACACGGTCAGACCGATAAAGCCATAGACAACGGACGGGATACCCGACAACAATTCGATAACCGGTTGCAGAATGCGTTTGCCTTTACCCGGTACGATCTCCGTCATGAACAATGCCGCGCAAATACTCAGCGGACCTGCAATCAGAGCCGCAAGCATCGAGACTACAAAAGATCCGCCGATAAACGGCAATGCGCCAAACGATGGATTATCGCCGTCGGGGCTCCAAGTCGTGCCGAACAAAAATTCGAGCGGGCTTACGCCGTCTTTGAAAAAAGTTGCCAGACCTTTTGAAGCTACAAAGTATACAATCGCAACAATCACGACAATTAACATCAATACACAAAGATACGTATAAATTTTGCCGATCATATCTTCGCGACGGTGTTTTGCTAATCCGCGCGGCTTAGGCGCAGCAGCTTCCTTATTATTTTCCATAAGTGGATACCCTCTCCAATCGTTAATAAACGCGAAAATAGAGGCGGAAAGACCGCCTCTTTTTTTGCTGGTGCGTCGAATGTATTATTGAACTGTTTTACCTTCTGCATCGCGCTTAACTTCCATGCTCGATACTGGAATGTAGCCCAGTTCAGTTACATCTGCATTTTGAACTTCTTCGGTCATGAAGTAATCCAGGAATGCTTTCGTCGCGCCTTCAGCTTCGCCTTTTGTATACATGTGCTCATAAGCCCAGATTGGGTATTCGCCACTTTGTACATTTTCTTCTTTTGGCTCTACGCCGTCATAAGACAAAGCAGTTACCGTATCATCGAGGTAAGAGAATGCCAGGTAGCCTACAGCACCTTTTGTATCCGCAACGATTTGTTTAACGGTACCCGAGGAATCTTGCTCGATTGCGCCCGGTACGTTTTCAACTTTTTCGCCTAGTGCATATTTTTCGAAAGTAGCACGTGTACCCGAGCTGCTTGGACGGTTAACGATTGTGATCTTTTGATCAGCGCCGCCTACATCTTTCCAGTTCGTGATCGTACCTTTGAAGATATCAAGCAGTTGTTGCTTAGTCAGGTTTGTTACGCCTGCATCTTTATTTACGACAGTTGCCATTGCAACCACCGCCACTTGGTGATCGACCAATTCAGCTGCTTTGTCAGCATCTAATTTTTCTTCCGCGAATACATCCGAGTTACCGATGTCTGCTGCGCCTTCAGAAACTTGCGTCAGACCTGTACCGCTACCGCCACCTTGTACTTGTACGGTCACATCTTTATTTTCAGCCATGAAGTTTTGTCCAACTTGATCAACCAATGGTTGTAATGCTGTCGATCCAACTGCCAAGATTTCGCCGGATACACCAGCTTCAGCAGGTGCTTCTGTTGCTGCTGGAGTCGTGCTTGCACCCGATCCTGTTGTCGCGTCTGTAGTTGCTGCTGTGTTGCCTCCGCCACAAGCAGTAAGTGCGAGCATTGCGGAAAGTGTTAAAGTACCGAATAACGTTTTTTTCGATTTCATGAGTAGGTTGACCCTCCTAGGTATATTCATACGATTGCGACCGTCTTCTCTCTGTCCGAGTTGTCCGAGCCGCTTTACAGTTCTCATTGTAGGATTCGAAAATCAACGCAAAACACTTCTTTTGTAAAAACTATGTAAAATATTTTGAAAGGTGTTTAAAATTCGAGGAAGCTTGTTTCGGATAGGATCGCGCGCAAAAAAGCACCCTGATTGCTCAAGGTGCTTGGCTCAACTGATTAAAGTGTATCTGACAGGTTCAAGCTTCCGCTTCAATAACTTCATACGGATGAATCGTTTCAATCGTCCCGTCTTCTCCGATATTCAACTCCACGTATTTTACGCAGCGTTTGTGATTGACTCCTTCGGATAAGGAACTGTCATGATAAAACAAAAACCATTTTCCGTTAAATTCAACAATTGAATGATGTGTTGTCCAGCCGACAACGGGAGACAAAATCACGCCTTTATATTGAAAAGGCCCTTGAGGATTTTCGCTCACGGCGTAGACGATCTGGTGCGTGGTGCCTGTCGAGTAAGACAAATAATAAAGATTGTGATGTTTGTGCATCCACGGCCCTTCGAAATAACGCCGTTCTTCGTCGCCTGCCAAAATCGGATTTCCATCTTCGTCTACAATTGAAATTTGCTGTGGCTGACCTTCAAACGACAACATATCCTCGCTCAACTTCGCAACATAAGGTCCTAATGCGGGTTGATCGTGAGGTGGTCCTTCCGCGACATCAGGCTTGTAACTTCCGCTTTGCCATTTTTCCAATTGACCGCCCCATAATCCCCCGAAGTACATATACGATTGATTGTCATCATCGACAAGTACCGCCGGATCAATACTGAAGCTGCCCGGAATATAATGCGGTTCTGCTTCGAAAGGCCCTTGCGGAGACATGGAAGTCGCTACCCCGATCCGAAATACATCTTCATGGTCGCGTGCCGGAAAAAACAAATAGTACTTTCCGTTTTTGTACGCGGCGTCAGGTGCCCACATTTGCTTGGAAGCCCACGGCACATCGCGCACATGCAGCACTTGCCCATGATCCGTCACTTCTCCGCCGATCTCATCGATAGACAGCACATGATAATCTTCCATTTTATATTGATCGCCGTTATCGTTGCTGGGTTCATTGTGATCCAAATCATGCGAAGGATAAATATATAATTTCCCTTCGAATACATGTGCCGATGGATCGGCGGTATAAATATGAGTCACGATCGGTTGATTGAATGGAGTACGCATAAGATCGCTCCTTTGGATATTTAGATAGATGCTATAGATTTAACGTTGTCCATGCTCAAGGATCTTCCAAAAAGAAGGTTTCGGTTGCAACTCTCGATCAAAAGGAAGCGGCCAGTTCAGTCGTCCGCGTACCGGGAACCCATCCAACCAAGTTCCGTTATCCGCTGCTCCCCAAAATGTGACAGAATCGATCTCGGAGCGGTATTCCGTCAGTAGCTTAAAAATTTCATCGTATCGATGCGTGAGTCGCTGAGCCATCTCATCTGTCGGAGCTTTCAAATCACTACGACGATCTTCAAAATCAAAAGATGAAATATCGAGTTCCGTAATATGTAACCGAAGCCCCAACGAAGCATACAATTCAATAGCTTCGCGGATTTCATCAATTGAAGGGCCATATAAATTCCAATGCCCTTGCATCCCAATCCCGTGAATTGGCGTTCCTACATCCAATAACGAACGGACTAAGCGGTAAATCTTATCGCGCTTGACCGGATTCGTTTCATTATAGTCATTGTAAAACAGTTGCGCCGAAGGATCGACTTCGTGTGCAATACGGAACGCTTGCTCCAAATAATCTTCGCCGACCGTACTCAGCCATTTGGTTTCGCGCAAATACTCCTCGCTTTTATCTTCAATCGCTTCATTCACGACATCCCAAGCTTGAATTTTGCCGATATACCGTCCCATCACAGTCTGAGCATGACTACGCAGTCTCTCCAATACCTGCTCTCTGGAAGCCGGAGTACCGTCTTCTTTTTCAAATACCCAATTCGGAGTCTGATTATGCCAGACTAACGTATGTCCGCGAAGTGCCATTCCATGCTGCATGGCAAAATCGACGATTTCGTCCGCGGCTGCAAAATCGTAACGATCAAGATCCGGATGGATTTCTTCGAATTTCATTTGATTTTCGGCAGTGAGGCTATTGTAATGCTTGGCGATAAACGAACCTTCTCGGCGAAGCGTGCGAGTGCTAACCGCTGCTCCGATTTTGAATGTCCCCGTATACGCTTGATGTAAAGACGGAATTTCTGTATTCATCTAAGAAGCTCCTTTCAAGATTCCGTAATATCTTAACTCTCGCCTATTCTTTGACACTGCCCAATTGCAGACCGTGTACGAAATACTTTTGTAAAAATGGATACACGATCAAGATCGGAAGCGAAGCTACAATGGTGATCGCAGCGCGAATCGAGACAGGCGTAACCATGCTTTGCGCCGCGGCAGCCGGATCGGCTCCACTCGTTACAGCGGCGCTGCTGTTCAAGTTCATCGAAGACGATAGCAACTTCATTAATTCAAATTGCAAGGTGCTCAGTTGTTGCTTCGATGACGCGTACAAGAACGTATCAAACCAAGAGTTCCATTGCCCGACCGCGACGAACAAAGCGACGGTGGCAAGCACGGGTTGGCACAGCGGCAAAATAATCGAGATAAATGTCCGGAAATCGCCGGCACCATCGATTTTCGCGGATTCAATCAACCCTTCGGGAAGCGTCTGAATATACGTTCGAATCACGATCATATTAAATGCACTAACCAGACCCGGAATGATATACACCAAGAAGTTGTTCAGCAAATGCAAATCTTTGATCAAAAAATAAGTCGGGATCAAGCCTGCGCTGAAGTACATCGTGAGTACGACCAAGATCGTAATCGGTTTACGAAATACATAATCTTTGCGGCTGAGCGTATATGCCAACATCGAAGTCAAGAATAGACTTAGTACCGTTCCCAAAATCGTTCGAGCAACCGAGATCCAGAACGCATTCAGAATATGGCCGTTAGCAAAAACCGCTTTGTAGTTCTGATCCGTCCATACCCGTGGCCATAAATAGATCCCGCCGCGGATCGTATCGTTACCTGCATTTAGCGATACGGCGAATGTATTAAGAAACGGATAAAGCGTAATGACCGCGATCGCGATCATGAGCAGCGTATTGAGCGTATGGAAAACGACCGGCTCTATGCCTACTTTTTTCGTATTCATCGACTTTCCCCTTTCTTAAATGAGTCGGTCATCGCCGATCCGCTTGGCAATCGAATTGGCTGCGAAAATCAACGTGATACTCACGACTGTTTTGAAAATACCGGCTGCGGTTGCGAGCGAATAGTTGCCGATCTGAATTCCGTATTTCAACACGAAAATATCGATCGTTTGCGACCAGTCTACGACTACCCCGTTGCCCAGCAAATACTGAACTTCGAATCCAGCTTCCAACATCCATCCCATATTCATAATCAGCAAGATTACGATAATCGATTTGATACCCGGCAATGTAATGTAGAGCATCTTTTGATAACGATTCGCTCCGTCGATCTCCGCTGCTTCGTACTGCGAAGGATCAATCGAAGTGATTGCCGCCAAATAGATAATCGCGTTCCAACCGAGTTCTTTCCATACATGAGAACCGCCGACGATGCCCCAGAAGTATTCGGGAACGCTCAGCCACATGATCGGTTCGTTAATAAATCCGAGTTTGAGCAGGAGTACGTTGATAATGCCTCCGTCTACGGATAGCGAACTTGCCACGATGCCCGTTACGATAATCCATGACAAAAAGTGAGGCAAATAAGATACGGTCTGAATCGTTCTTTTGAAAAAGCGTCCTTTGATTTCATTCAGCAGCAATGCGAATGCAATCGCTGTAACGAACCCCAAAATCATATTGATTAAACTCATTGCAATCGTATTGCGGAGTACCCGTAAGAAAGCTTCATCCGTAAATAAAAACGCAAAATGTTTGAATCCAACCCATTTTTGTTCAGAAAGCGCTTTTGCCGGGCTGTAATCTTGGAATGCCATCGTCCAACCCCAGATTGGATAGTACGAGAAAACCAAAATATAAATGACAATCGGTAGCGACATAAACATCAACTGCTTTTGACCGCGCATCTTTTTGAGTAATGAAGTTTTAGGCAGATCTGTGGTTGCAGATTTGCGTGAAATGACTTTTGCCATAGTGATGCCTCCCCCTTACCGGCTTAACCGCTTGGATAGGCGCGAATAGCCGGAGAAACGGTATTCGTTTCCCCGACACTCGCTACCGATTTACTTGTCTGTCGACCAGTTTTCGAGCCGCCATTGAATTTGTTCATTGACGCGGTCTTCGTAAGCTTTCACATTGATCTTGCTGAAAGCTTGTACATATTGATCCCATACCGAGTCGAAGTTACCATTGGTCGCCATCACGGCTTGCGGTAAGAACTTCAGCGAAGTATCTGTCATTTGCTTGTTGGCAACAGACGCATCAGACCCTTCGATCAGATCGATCTGCCATACCGGGTAATACACTTCGTTTTCCGGGGCAGGCGAGAAGAAATCGCTCCATGTTTTGAATCCGTACGTATCCAAGATCTTTTTATCTTCTTCTTTTAAGCTGGCATAGAATTCTTCCGGTTGGTCGCCAGGACCGGTTGCGTTACCGTCACTGAACGTACCTTGTGTTTTCGGAGCGGCACCGTAGAATCCATCTGCGCGGTTTGCCAGTTTCCATGTTGGGTCTTCTTGCTCTTTGCGTTGCTCTGGCGTCCGGTAGAAACGACCTTTGTCATCGACTTTGTAGTCGACATCTTCTTCGCCCCAGCTCAACATTTTTTGATATTTTTCATCCATCAGCGCATCCAGGAACTTGATGATTTTCACTGGATCTTTTGCATTTTTGCTGATCCCGAATCCATTATTCAAGTTGATAACCGGACGATCGAGATAATGATCTTTGATCGAAGTATCATAGACGAGCGGGAATCCGACATAAGTACGATCGATTTTGCCTTGAGAAATCAGCGTGTCTTCGGCAGGCTGGAAATTCCAATGCTGGTCGAACATCCCGAGAACGCGTCCCGAGGAAAGTTTGGCTAAGTATTGGTCATAGTTTTGTACGAAAGCTTCTTTGTCGAATAGACCTTCGTTAAACAAGTTATTGAGTTCTTTGTAATAAGTCTTGGAAATGTCTTTATCCGCGAATACTGTCGCTACGCCATCATCTACGACTACGCCCCCATCATTCGGGTGCCCTGTCAAATGCTCAGGTGGGTTCAGCAGCGGGAAAGTCCGCCAGTCGGAAGCAAGTGTACTGAATCCGATTGTAGGTTGACCATCGATTGTAGGATTTTTCGCCGCGTAATCACGAATCAGCTTGGTGAAATCATCCAGCGTTTTCGGTGTTGGGTAGCCGGCATCTTCCAGTACCGCTTTTTGAATCCAGAACGCAGGGCCCGAATACGAGTTACTGTTGAATTCACCGGAATACGCGCCGTAGTTTGGCAACCAATAAATATGCCCATCGCTGGAGTCTTTCATTCGGTTCCAATATTTCTCATAGTGCTTTTTCAAATTTGGCGCGTGTTCTTCGATCAAATCTTCAAGCGGAATAACCGCTCCTGCCGCCACTAATTTCGTATCCGCTGTAATCAAATCCGGGTATTCGCCGCCTGCGATCATAACGCCGAGCTTTTGTTGCAGATCGCCGACCAAAAATTCCATATTTAACTTAACGCCCAGATCATCTTGAATCTTTTTATAAATCCGATTGTCTTCCGTCGGCGCTTGATTCGGTGTACTAATAAAAGCGGAAATCGTCGTAATCTCTGAACCGTCTTCTGCTGTGGTGGTATCTCCGCCGCCGCCACATGCGCTTAACGTCAACGCCGCAGCCAATACCAACGATACGCTGCCCCATAATTTTTTCACTTTATAACCCCCCATCAATTGACCTCCTCTGGAAATATAATCTTCTTTGCTTCTTTATTATGATTGAATGTATACGCTTACAAAATGGCTGGATTTAAGCTTCTTCCCCCCCTAATTTTAGGAAAGTCAGATTTTGCACAAAAAAAGACGTCTAGCTGTAAGCTAGCGTCCGATAATGAGCCGGCTTCTTACCTGTTCTTTTTTCAAATTGCTTTAAAAAGTGTCGGTAATCTTTGTAACCTACCTGTTCAGCGATTGTGCAGACGTTCATATCGCAATCTTGCAGCAGCCGGCAAGCTTCTTCTATTCGTAGCGTATGCACAAATTCTGCGATTCCGACTCCATATTTTCGAGTGAACGATTGACCCAAATAAGTCGGATGCACATAAAATCGTTCGGCAAGTTCCTGAATGGTAAACGTCTCGGTGTAATGGCAGCGAAGAAAATTCGCGACTTGCCCTTGTACACCGCCTCCGCTGCACTCGCGCAGCAATAGTACTTCTTGACGACACGATAAACAAAAGGTTTTTAGTGCCTTTAAAGTCTGCTCCCATGCGGATAACGGCGCTGAATGACCACAAAACGGCGAACGGGAAATGAGCGGTTCGGGGTCGCCGCCTAACTCTTTTAAGATATAAGCACAGCTCAGTACAATATGCTGCGCAAAAGCTTGAATCCGGTATGGATATAATGATTTGCGACGGAACTCTTTGAATATAGAAGTCAGAAGCTTGTCCACTTCATCTTCGCTACCTTTTTCTACAATCTCCGCGATCTGTTGCGCCAATCGTGAACTTGGTATTTCCGAAGACGGCTCTATACCTTCTGCATCGGCGTAATATCCGATTTTCGATCCGTTAAAAAAAGCGGCGACAGAGGCGATCTCGGCTGTATTTACCGAAAGCCATAATTGCTGCGGTTGGTTCACTTGGCATCCGATTGAGAGTGTTATGGAATCTGCGACTGATGTAGAAAGTTGTTTTTCTAATTGCTTCACAACGATTCGCATTTGATCATCGGCTAACTTCTCCTGTTGTGCGCTAATTCCGATCACAAAGCCGCAACGATCTTTTTCAATCCATCTAACGAAATCAACTTCAAATACTGAAGCTTGAAACCGTTCGCGAAGCGTCGGAAAAATTCGGGTATCGCCAGATAACTTAGCCCAGTACCAATAATTCGCTTGTTGAGATAAGAGCTGCAATCCCGCTTGATCTTGTGAAAGATCCATTTGCGGATCATCCAGCATTTTTTGTAGCAACAACTGCTCTTGCCAAGCTTGTTTTTGAACCTCTGCTGCTTTCTTTAACTTTTGTTTGTGTAATTCTCGAGAAAGCCTCGCTAGAAGTTGCTGGGTATCTTCTTCGATTAGAGGCTTTGTTAAGTACCCCGATACACCTAAATGCACGGCTCGCCTTGCATAATCGAAATCGTCATATCCGCTCGCGATCACAAATAACGTAGACGTATTGCCTATTTTTCGTGCAGCTTCGATAAATTGCAATCCGTCTAAGCCCGGCATCCGAATATCGGTCACTACAAGATCAGGCGCATTTCGGCGAATATGTTCAAGCGCATCTTCCCCATTGTCGTAAGTGCCTTGAATATGAAAATCATACTTCTCCCAATCAATCAGCCATTTCAACCCTTCGATTGCTAACGGTTCATCGTCGATCAATAGCACTTTGTACATATTTATGCCTCCTTGTCCCATAGATACGTATTTGGATCTTCTGCATGCAGCCAGAACGAAGGAATCGTAAATCCGACTACCGTTCCTTGCCCGACTTGACTTTGCAGACTTAAGTGAACATCCCGTCGATAAAACAATTCCAAGCGCCGATGCACATTGCGTAGTCCGATCGTATTACCGTCAGGCGAATAATCGGAAGCCATCCTCTTTTCGATCTCACAAATTCGGCTTTCACTGATACCGATTCCGTTGTCGGACACCGCCAATTGCAAGCCGTCTCCTGTCATCCGTGCGATGACTTCGATTTTCCGATCGCCTTTGATCGCTTGTAATCCGTGCTTGCACGCGTTTTCGACTAGCGGCTGAAGACTCATACTCGGAATTCGAAGTGACAATGTGCTGGGTTCAACACGGAAAACATAATCAAATCGATCGCCGAAGCGGAATTTTTCAATATCCAGATACATTTTGATAAATTTCAATTCTTCTTCAAGCGGAACCAAATCGTCGGGTCGATTCAATAGCTGACGCATCAGCATAGATAAATTTTTGACAATTTCCGTTACTTCCCGATATCCGTTTTTGGCACAGACAATCATTACGGCATTGAGTGTATTGAATAAAAAGTGTGGATTCACTTGACTTTGCAGCATCGCAAGTTCGGTACGCACCCGGTCAAGCTCGAGATTTTTTTGTCGGATTTCAAGTTTGTAGACATCGTCAATCAATAGACGGATCCGCTGCGACATCGAATTAAACGCACGAATCAGCCCGCCGATTTCGTCTTTCCCTTCCGCAATCACGATCGAATCGAAACGTTGGTCGCCGACTTTTTCCATATGCCGGTACAGATGCTTGATCCGGCTATGATACGAACGGAAGATGAAAAAGATCAGCAACGATGGCAAGATTGTACTGAGTATGCCAAGCCACAAAATCGAACGCATCGATTCCAGACGAAGCCCATCGAGATAGCGCGTATCTGCAATCCCAACGACTTTCCAACCTTCGATATAACGAAGATTGCCAAGCGACTGTTCAAGTGCAAAACCGGATTTTTTTTGCTCAGGAGTCAACGCTGGATTTGCGTACAAACTTCCTTCGCCGTCTCTGCCACCGATCCCGTCCGCAACGACTTGATTTTGATGATTGACCAATCGGAATTTCACGCTGCGCTCGCGATTCAAAATCGCCGACACTCGCCCAAGATCCAGATCGACTTTGGAGTATTTGGGATACGTTGCATACGAAGGATAGACATCCATTTTGCCGACTACACTCAGACGCCGTCTGGGTTGCTGCGTTTCGGTATCCATATAAGCTGTGACGGCAATCGATGAAGACGGATCTTTCAGTGCATCTAACCACGCCGGCTTCGGATATCGATCGCTGAGCACCCCGTAATTGGAACCGCTTTGAATACTTTGATTATCGGTATACACCCGCACCTCTCCAATATTGGCAGACATATAGCGAGTCAGCTTATCGCGTAGCGACTCATCGTATACGACATAATAATCGGAAGGCGAAGCATACGTTTCATCTAAAGCTTTATACAGAAAATCGTCGGCAGCAATCGATCGACTTAAAGCAATACTTTCATCGATCATGCCGATTAACTCGCCACTGGCACGTTCAAGCGAACGTCGTAGATTTTCTTGTTCGCGCGTTTGAATATCGGCGACTGTACGAAAATAAAAAAACAGATTGATGGTCATAATCGGTAACAACACACAAAGCAAATAAATAAGCAAAAATTTACGTTTGAGCGGCAAATCGTTAAGCTTCGACAAAATCAAACGCCGTGGTTTCATAACGAAGCCACCTGCTTTCGCGTGCGGTACGCAGAAGGAAGTTCTCCGGTCGCGGCTTTGAATTTGGCACTGAAATATTCAGTATCATGATACCCGAGCCGCTCTGCGACTTCAGCAATCTTCATATCGGTACGGCGTAACATTCGCTGTGCTTCTTCGGCGCGGAGACGATGAATATAATCATTGAAGCAGCAACCTAGCTCACGCTTGAAGGCTTGCCCTAAATGTACCGAATTAATATGCAGTTTGTCCGCTAATTCACGTAATTGCAATTTGTCGCGGTAATGAGCTTTGGCATATGCAACGATAGCTTGAACCGGGTTTGTCGAAGCTTGAGATTGACCAGCTAGCGAATCTGCAACTTGCTGCGCTTGGCTTCGGCAACGAAGAATGAGTGCTTGACGGGTATTATTTTCTAAGTGTTCTAACTTGGACAAGTGCTCAGGCGAATAGGATAACAGCTGTAAAAGTTCATCTTCGATATGCCGGATAAGCGAATCGCTCCACCCCTCTGGCACCTCTTGTTCTTCGAATAAATAAAATAAATCGTTAACCGCAGCTTCGGCAGCTTCGGCTTCTCCTGCTTTCACTTGCTTCAAAAGAAATTCTGCTGCAGTTAGCGTCGTTGTATAGATACTTTGTTCCCTAGTGCTTAGTGCATGAGACGCAGCGATCTGTTGAGCCGTTGGTATCGGAGATTTCTTGTTGACGGTCTGAAAGCTTTGAACGCTGTGATTAAGTTGTTGCTGTAACTCCAAATATAAAGAAGTTAAAGCCGTATGATTTTCTACAGTTCCACTTGTGTACGTACTTATCCCTGCAAAGCTGTTGTTTACTTGCGTTACATACGTCAGTAACGATTCAGACGAACATCCGGCAAGTAACCCGATATGAGGTTGAACGTCTTCAAAAAACCAAGCAGAGATTCCATCTGCCCGCATTCGGCTTACGATTTCTCCCAAAACAAAACGGACAGGATTGAAGTCGGAATATTCGCCTATCAACGAAGATTCCGTAAGCAATACAGATAATAAAGGGTGATCTATATCCCCTAGCACCTTTTCGACTTGCGAACTTGTGTGTAACTGTCCGTGTAGAAGTTGTAAAATACCGCTCTGAATATCAGCGTTCTGAACCGAATTGGATAGTTCCACGGTAGACAATGATTCCAGCGGGGCTTTCAACTCTTGCAACAAATCATGGATTTCATCCGGCATAATTGGCTTTAAAACATACCGGTCAACACCATATTGCATCGCTTGACGTGCATAATCGAATTCCGCGTAGCCGCTGACAATCACACTTTTCATATGCAGATGATTTCGCTTATCCAACTCACCGATTAATTCCAGCCCACTCAGCCCAGGCATCCGAATATCCGTCAAAAGCAGATCAGGCTTGATTTGTTCGATCAATTCAAGCGCTTCGTCCCCATCCGAAGCGGCTCCGCACAATTGATAGCCGAATGCTTCCCAATCGATCATCGTTTTCCAGCCTTCCAACATTAGCGGTTCATCGTCCGCTACGATGACTTTATACACGGTGTCTCCCCCTGACTGAGTATTTTTTCCAGTATGTCATTACCTCATAAAGCCGACAATGTAATGATCTACGCTTTTTTGGACAATTCTACAGTCAATTGTAAGCGTATTCTTTAATACTCAAGTCTTTTGGTTCGGTAAGAGTTCGGGCTCATCCCGATCATAGATTTGAAGCAACGACTAAAATACGCTTGATCCGAATACCCGACTTGCCGCGCGACTTCATGAATTTTGATCTGCGTATTGGCAAGAAGTTCACAGGCTCGATCCATTCGAATCCGAGTCAAATGCCATGTGAACGAATGCCCGGTCTCGCTTGTAAACAAACCGCTCAAGTAATTAGGCGTTAGCTGTAAGCGGCTAGCGAGTTGGCTCAACGTTAAAGAATCGGCATATTCCGATTCAATCGCAAGCAATGCCAAGCGAATCGTTCGATTCGTAAATTCAAAGTCAGGCATAGAGCCGAGTTCTTCATTGAGTCCGAGTCCGCGAAGACTTTGACGATATAATCCTTGTAATTCATTAGGCGACACCGCTACTCCGCCAATACCAAGCGTTATATTTTGATTCAGCTTGCGTTTGAGCCGGCTCCGACAATCCGAAGCGTATTCTTCTAGGGGCGGCACGCTATAGCCTTCGATAAACAGTACGGCAGTCAACCGCTGCTTACCGACTACCACCGCAGGCGTTGCCCATTCCGACAAAGCATCTTCCAACAACGTTTTCGCTAAAAAACGATCCGGCTTTGTCCAGAAACTTCGATCCGGCACACCAATCGTAAATAACCCTACCCAATGAAAAGGAGGTAGCAATGTTCGTTCATTCCAAGCGCCCATAGATTCTGCATGCCCCAAAAAATCTTGAATCTTTTTTTCCAATGCGTATCGTTCTCTTAGCCCTTGTGCAGACTCGGTTTGTTGTCGCTTTGTTGCGGTGATCTGCTGTTCTTGCGTGGCAAGCGACACGCAATATTCGCTCAACTCCAAGATCAAACGCAGAATAGAAATCCGAATTTCGATCCCTTCTACGGCGTCTTCGGTCTGCTCTCTGCACAATGCAGCCAATCGCTCAAGTTCTGGCTTGAGCTTTATCGTAAGTTCCGCTGATGCGTCGAATAACTGACTTCCTAAAGCCGCAATTCGTCTGTACATCACTTCGTCTTCGATATCGAAATGCAAGCAAAAATACGACATCGAAGGGCAGCGTCCTATCCGGCTTTCGTGTAAACAATCCGGTGCCAGCATCAGCAATTCGCCAGACTGCTGGACATACCGCCGATTGTCGATGGTCATCAATTGTTGACCTTCCAATACGTAATTCAGTTCGAACAAGGCATGGTTGTGAGCCGGATACGACCAACCGGTCGATACTTCACGCCAATGCGTACCGCAAATTTGCATCGAAACACGTACATCCGGCATCGCATATTGATCGATATTAAATTCTCTGCCGCCAGCCGCTTCCGAGATCCACGACATATTCCCGCCTCTTTTCCGATCAACAAAACCCGCCTTTTGTATAAAAGACGGGCTGTTATGATCTTGGATTGAGATTAGCCCAAATCAGGCTTATCCGTCAGTTCAACGAATGGCAATACGTTCAAATCCCCGTCTACGCTGCCAAAGCGATGCAATTCGAACACAACAATTTCATTTTCTCCTTGACGCAATAGCGGTGCAGGAATATACGCTGTTTTGGTCGGTCCCGCTTGCCAATAACGGCTAAGCAAAAATCCGTTGATCCAAATCACGCCTTTGCCCCAACCCTCTGTCCGAATAAAAGTATCGGCAGCGTCTTGAACATCGAACACGCCGCGATAAAAACCAGGCTGTGACTCTTCACTCTCGCCCCAAGCTTCTTGCGAATAACTTTCTCCAGTTCGAGGTTTACTGTGCAACTTCGAAGTTTTGCTTTGGTCTGAATGGCCTTTAAGCGAAGCAAAGTTCAATCCTTCCAGACTTTCTAAAGGAAGCGGCGTAATTTCCCAGCCATGCAAAAATTGATTGCCGACTCGGATACCTTCCGTAATGCCTTTGCGATCGCGCATCAGTGGCCCGTAATTGATCCGTCCCATGTTTTCGACCAGAATATCAAGGCGTACCTTGCTTCCCGTCGGTACGTTCAAGATCAGTTCCGGGTGGTCTTCCCAACGGTTTACAAGCCCGATCTGCTTGCCGTCCGCAAAGATAAGCGCGCGGTCGCGAACTTCTTGCAAGATCAGCTTGCCTCCGTTATGCTCATCGCCGATCGTTGTCGTATACAAAATAAATCCGTAAGCTTGGCCGACTTTTTCCATAGGCTCCGGATAGATGCTGGCAATCGGCTTACCGGATAACTGCTCCGCTTGCTCAAACAATCCCGCATATTGCGTCAATTCGACGCGTCCGTATGCTTTTTGCGGCAAAGGAGCCGGAAGTTCCGGCGGCGTCAGGCCCAGACGTTCGGTTAACAATTGACGAACAGCGAAAAATGTCTGAGTCGGTTGCCCGTCTTCGCTCAAAATGGCATCGTAATCATAACTGTTCACGGTCGGCTCATAATGGTTGACGTGATTGGCTCCGTTCATAAAACCAAAGTTCGTGCCGCCGTGGAACATGTAGAAGTTGAACGATGCTTGAAGCTCCAACATCTGTTCGAGTTCGGTCACGATCTCTGCGGTTGGGCGCGTATGGTGAGGCCCTAACCATCGATCGAACCAACCGTCCCAAAATTCCATAACCATCAGAGGACCTTCCGGTTGATGATTGCGCAAAATCTCGAAAGCTTCGCGCGTTCTGGAACCGAAGTTCACTGTCGCCAGGATGCCTTCAACCGAACCCCCACGCAGCATCGCAACTTCCGGACCGTCGGAAGTGAACAACAAGACGTCGATCCCTCTACGGATCATACCGTCTTTCAGATAGTTGAGGTATGTCGCGTCGGCTCCGTAACTGCCGTATTCATTTTCGATCTGCATGGCGATGATTGGACCGCCGTTCGTGCAAAGAAGAGGAACCAATCTAGGCAACAACTCGTCGAAATAAGCATCTACTTTTTCCAAAAAAGCAGGATCGGCGCAGCGTAAACGAATATCTCCGTTTTCGAGCAGCCATGCCGGTAATCCGCCGAATTCCCATTCCGCGCAAATATAAGGGCTAGGTCGAACGATCACATGCAAGCCGAGTTTACCTGCAAGCCGAACGAAAGCTTCCAAGTCGGCGATATCATCGAACACGAAAGTTCCTTCTTTCGGTTCATGCACGTTCCAAGCCACATACGTTTCTACCGTATTAAAACCAACCGCCATCAGTTTACGGAGTCGATCTTCCCAATATTCCGGAACCACCCGGAAATAGTGAATCGCACCGGATAATAAAGTGATCGGTTCGTCATTGTAAATAAATTGATTCCCATGTGTTCCAAAAGTCGACATCAAACAGCCTCCCAATCCAAAAATAATAACTATAGAACGCTTTCAATATAGATTTCGAGATTTTGACTTCATATTCCTGCTTTTTTGGTGAATTCATAATCGGAACGCAGCATCCCGTATATTTTGGTGTCGATATATTGACCGTCATATTTAAAATCTTCGCGCCTTACCCCTTCTAAAACGAAACCGCTTTTGATATAGACCCGCTCGGCTCTAGGATTAAAGCTATACACTTCCAGCCAGATCCGGTTCAACCCCAACTTCTCAAATCCGTATTTCAAAAATAAAGCAATCGCTTCTGTCCCCAGCCCTTTGCCTTGTCCGTCCGAACCGATCAAAATTCGAAAACTGGCGTTATTGGCATATTCTTCGTATTCATTGAAAACCGCTTCTCCAACTATCTGCCCGCTTGCCATATCGACAATCGCGAGATCCAATCGATCTTCTTGGGCGTTGCGACTGGAATACCATGCCAACACTTTTTGCTTTTCTTCGTCGGTACGAACTTTAAGTGCTTCTTGATCGTTATGTACAGAACCTGTTAGACGTTGAACATCGACCTCTGCCAAGATTTTAAGCATCCGGTTTCCGTCGCTCTCTTCAAAAGGACGCAGTTGAACTTTTTCCCCAGCTAATATTGGCTTTTCTTTAAAATTTGCAGTTGGCATTTTGAATTTATACTCCTTTTCGATTTATAATGATAACCGGTTTAATTCTATTGCTACTTGACTTGCTTAGTATAGAATACAGGAAGAATGGTTGTGGAAGGAGTTATTTTTGTCATGTCTGAAGCAATTTCAACGACCAAGCGCTCTTCTCTTACCCGTGTAGACGAATGGGGATTGCTGCGCGGCTTATCTTTTTTTGCAATTGTAATGCAGCATAGTCTCGGAGAATTTATTTATCGTAGTGATATTTTGTATCCCGACGCGGTCGCGATTGCCATGCTTTATCATTTTATCCGCTACGGCACGCTGACTTTCGTGTTTCTCGCTGGTGCGATTTTGTTTTATCAATATGGCAAAAGCGATCGGCGTTATGCGCCGGTACTGGTGAAGCGAATCGGTGACATTTATGTTCCGTTTGCACTATGGACGATCATTTATTGGATTTTTACGAAAAAATCATCTTATCAGCCGTTATTCGTACAAGGTGACCTGCCTGTGTTTCTTCAACAATTTATCGCTCCGACTTACGGGTACCATCTATGGTTTGTCGTTATGATTTTTCAGTTTTATGTATGTTTCCCGCTATTTCGATCTGCTGCCTCAGCGATCGGTCGGTGGAAAAAAGCAGCCCGTTCCGATCAAGGCAAACAGGGACGGATAGCACTGCTGCTGACTTTACTCACATTAGCTTACGGCTTGTTGATGTTTGCTTCTTACTATGAAATGCCGCAATGGCAAACATCCGGGCTTTGGAAAACGCTGCTGGATTATCGAACGTACGAATTTCCTTATTATGCGTTTTATTTTATACTCGGCGGGATCTGCGGCACTTATTTGGAACAATGGCGAATCTTCGTGTTAAAAGTTCTTCCCTACAGTACGCTGTTATTTGTCGCGATGTATATCTGGATGAACCTCGATATGATTCGCAGTTCAGGTGAGCAAATCAATCTGAATTACTCGACGTATTTGAAACCGAGTAGCTTTATCGCGGTGACTGCTCAGATCTTGATGTTATACGGATGGGCACTTCTGTTGCAAAAACAAAATAGCAGATTCAAGAAAGTGCTGGCGGTATGTGCAAAATACTCGTTCGGAGCTTATCTCAGTCATGCCATGTTTATTAGCTTGATCGCATTCTACACCAAAGGTTTGATTTTCCCGGGTTGGCATCTACTGGTGTCCGTCTTGACGGCACTTATCGTCGCTCCGGTAGCGATATTATTATGCGTCACGTTATCTCGCTTACCCGGTGGGCATTGGTTAACCGGCGGAGCTGGACGAAACTGGCGATTGAGCAAAAATAAATCTTCGATCTAAAAAAGAAAAACCTTTCCGAAACCCGCAAGCTAGCGGTTTTTAGAAAGGTTTTTTCATATGCTCATTTCTTTTATTTAAATCTTATAGAGCCAACGCATCGCCCGGCAATACTCTTGTCTCACGCAACTTCCGGCGCAACTCTTCTCCGATCTCGACCATCGGCAACCTCAGCGTCCCGTGTGAAATCGCACCGAGTTCCGCGAGTAGCCATTTAACGGGCGCTGGGTTCGGTTCTTCGAACATCAGTTTCATCAGGGGCATCAGTTCGTCAAACATCACTTGAGCTTGCTCCATATGCCCCATACGGAAGTGACGATAAATTTGTACAAACTTTTGGGTATGCACATGTGCGGATACGAGCATACCGCCCGCTGCACCGGCTTCCAAAAATTCAAGCAATTTTGTATCGTCTCCACTTAGAAATGGCTTATGATGACCTGAAGCTTGCAGACCTTTGAGCAATTCTGTACTGCCTGAGCAGTCTTTGACGCCGACGATTCCATCGATTTCCAAGATCGTGCGCATCGTATCAAGTTCTAAAGAAACTCCTGTTCGCGTTGGAATCTCATAGACGACAACGGGAATACCGACTTCAGCGATTTTACGAAAATGGGCAATCAGCCCTTGTTGCGAAGGTTTATTGTAATACGGAACAACAGCCAGCACAGCATCTGCGCCGAGTTGACCCGCAAGTTCGGTTTTTTTGACAGAAGCGCGAGTATCGTTCGTTCCTGTTCCAAGCACAAGCGGAACTTTCGACGCTCCGATTGCAGATTTAGCGGCAGCGGACAATAGACTTAATTCCTCGCAACTTACAGTTGGCGATTCGCCAGTCGTGCCATTAACGACCAGACCGTCGATTCCTTGAGAAATGAGTGATGAAGAAAGCTTATGGAATGACTCCAGATCCAGCTCTCCTCCCGGCAGAAACGGGGTAACGACTGGCAAATAAATGCCATGCAGCTGTTGTTCGGTTAACATTGGGTTTCCTCCCAGCAGACTTTTGTTAGGTTTACTTTATCATGGAAAATTGCATCGGCGTTAGCTATAATAAATGATACATCGTATCAAAATTATTGATGAATTCATTTATGAAGGAGCTATACCGTGGAATTGACCTATCTCCGAACGTTTCGGGAAGTCGCTCGGCGACAAAGTTTTACAAAAGCTGCGGAAGAATTAGGCTATGCGCAGTCCAGTGTCACGATGCAAATGCAGAAGTTAGAACGCGAATACGGCGTCGCTTTATTCGAACGTTACGGTCGGCAACTTCGACTGACCCCGCCCGGAGAAGCACTGCTCAAACTTGCGGTGCAGATGCTCGAGCTCTATGACGAATCCAAAGAAGCAATAGGCAAGCAACTTGACGGAGCCGTCACGATCGGCACCATTGACTCTCTTGCCGCTTATTATCTTCCACCTTATCTGCAACAGCTTCGCCTAAAGCATCCGGGAATCGGAATTCAGATGTTACCGGATAGCGAAAGCAATCTCGTCAACAAGCTTAAAGAAGGCGAATACGATCTGGCTCTACTTCTTGACCGCAAACCTGCCGATCTTTCGCTACGCAGCATTATCATTCGCGAAGAACCGCTTGTCCTTGTTGCGCCTCCGGGACATACTTTAACATTGGAAGAACAGATTCAACTGGGTGATCTGAACGGATGCGAATTGATTGTATCCGAAGGCAGCTGCTTGTATCGAAGTACGTTCGAGAAAGTGCTGCGTGAGCATCAGGTCAGTTATAAAATCGGGTTTGAACTCGGCAGTCTGGAAGCGATCAAGCACTGTGTAATGAACGGTCTGGGTATTGCGCTATTGCCACAAATTGCGGTCGAAGAAGAATTGGAACGCGGTACGCTCGCAAGTATTCCTTTCGTCCATCCCGACTTGAAATTCCATCTACAATTACTGCTGCACCCGAAAAAATGGATGTCTCAAGTGCTGCTGACGTTGATCGGCCTTATGACCGGCGAAGACAGCGAACAAGTGAATCAGCGATTGAGCGAAAGCGTCCAATAAGTAAATTTTTTTCAAGCTGCTAGACCGACTCTATACGTCGCCAAATCATATCCCCGCGTACAAATCGTTCGGTAATCTCATTAGGCTTAAAAGTTAGTTCGTCGGCAGATATTCGATACATGACAATGACTGCTTCCATAGAGGTATTGTGCTTATCTATGTATGTAGTTTACGTTTTGCTTCTAAATGTCTACTTTATAAAAAACGAAAAAAACAATAAAAAAGCCGCCCTGATGAAAAGGACGACTTTACGATGAGAACCGTTTCGTTTTCTATTCATCTAGCTTTTATTCGACGCAACACGATTCTTTATTCAACGTCTGCCCATCCGCAAAAACAATACTCCCTTGCACCGCTTTGCAACGCTTTTTGATCCGTGCCGATTCTTCGACGATTTCATCAATATTTTCGTAATGGCGACTGCGATTGGTAACGACCGCAATCGACAAAGAAACCAGAGGAATCAGCCCGCGACTGCCATATCGATTTTCGCCGGTTACCGCTCCGCGCATCAAATCTTCATGACGATAAAAGTCGCGTTTTAACTGTTCGAATTTCTCGATCGCGACTCCGCAAGCTTCTTCATAATGATGATGGTGCAAGATCGCGACATAATCATCTCCGCCGATATGCCCGAAAAAGCTATCCGATTGATTGAAGATCTCGCTCAATAAATTCGCTGTCGCTTGTAGCAGAAGATCACCTTGTTTGAAGCCGTAACCATCATTGAATGATTTGAATTGATCCAGATCGATGTAGAGCACGCTGAACTTTTCCAAGCCCAAAATCTGATTCAAACGATCTTCGATAATCCGATTGCCGGGAAGCCCCGTTAACGGATTCATGAAAGTCGCAATCTGCGTGCGAACATCCGCAACGCTAAGCAACAAATGTCGCACACTTACCGCTCCGCGCAGCTCGCCTCCACCGCTCACCAGAACCAGGTCGTACAGTTCTTCTGCGGGTCGATTCATCGCTTGAATACTGACATCCGTAATCAATTCGAATTCATCGACAAGCAGCGGTCGAGCATTAGACATCATCCCGACTGGACGATTCATAAACAGCGTATAGCCATATCTCGTCCCGATCTGTTGGTAAAAGTGAACCCGCATCATCAACGCATTCGTTCCGTCTTCACAAGCGATTGCTAAGCCTTCGAGCTTAGGATTTCGTTTGAACAGATCGTCCACCGCTTCACATTTGGTACGTGCATCGACGACCGGAATCGATTCTGCTATCTCTCCGATTTTTGTAAGCAATCGCTGTTTCCCCTTTCCGCATGTTTAAGCCAAACGTCCATGAGGCTTGATCTCAGGTACTTTATGTGATGGAATGATCGATTCACTCTGAGCAACCGGATAGTCTTCAATAGGGAACTGTGCCGGCTTCAATTGAGGATCGGGATAACCCAGTGCATATCCTTGCCCATACTGAATCCCTTCAGCCCGTAAAAATTCCGCTTCGAATCGGTTTTCAATTCCTTCGGCAATAATCGATGTACCGGAACCTTGCGCAAACTCTTGCAACAATTTGACCATACGACGCCGATCTTCATGTTGATGTAGATCACGAATCAAAGATTTATCGAGCTTGATAAATTCCGGCTTCAAATTCACAATCGTTTTGAGGCTGCTATATCCCGACCCCGCATCATCTACCGCAATTCGGAACCCTTGATCGCGATAATGCGAAAGTACGCGCGAAAATTCAGCATAATCGGTCACTGCTTGTTTTTCCGTCAATTCAAAAACAACCTGCTCCGGTAAAAGCCCGTATTTAGCCAACATCCGAACCGTTTCTCCGCTGCGATATGCCGAATCCGTCATGATCAAAGGATGAACGTTGATAAATACAATATCGCTTGAAGTCTCGTTCGTAGGTTGCGACTGCTTTTGACTACGCGCTGCTTCAAAACGTTCAAACGAAGTCTCCCGGCAATATTGTTCAAAAGCAAATACCCGATTGGTCTGCCCCAGATAATCATAAAACATTTCGGTATTCGGAAAACTGATTGAACTCGGAGGACGATTGAGCACTTCATAACCGAGACAACTACCGCTTTGTAAATTTAAAATAGGCTGGAAAAAGGTCGAGAGCTTGCGTTCTTGAATAATTCGATGTAGTTCTCTGGACTTGCGATACGTTCGCGTCGAAGATTGAATACTTTCTACAAGGTCTTTCCAAGCGGTACTAAGCCCCGTCGTTGTGGGCGGAAATTTCATAATAGATTCACCTGATCGATTAAGAATCGAGACTGTCATTGGATTGGAGCATCTCTATGCGACTATCGTACCATTTCAAGTCTCAGCAAGCGTCAAGACTATGTAAAATCCATGTAAACGAAAAAACGATTGCGGCACTTTAAGATTCCAAGTGCCGCAATCGAAGAAGAAATTAAATTTGCAGATTATCTGTCAACGACAATGTCATTTGCATCGGATTTCCGTTGCGGTAAATCTGTAATTGCAGTTCATCGCCGACTTTCTTTTCTGTAAATAAATATTGTCTGAGCTGCTGCGTACTTTCGATGGTCTGACCGTCAGCAGATGTAATCACATCCACCGCTTGAAGACCCGCGCGCGAAGCTGCTGAATCTCGAAGTACGCGCTGCACGATCACGCCCGATTCTACGCTTTCTGGCAAACCTAGATCAGCACGATAAACAGAACGAATCGCACTGAGATCGATAAGAGTTGCTCCGATCGTCGCTCGATGGACTTCTCCATTTTGCTCCAATTGCTCAATGATTGGCATTGCGTAACTAATCGGGATAGCGAGCCCAATTCCTTCTACGGTCTCCGTGCTGATTTTCATCGAATTGATTCCAATTAACTTACCCGACGTGTCCAGCAGTGCTCCCCCGCTATTTCCCGGATTAATAGCAGCGTCTGTCTGAATCGCTTCCGATTGAAAATCCGGTCTGCCATCTCCATCCACATCGACAGGTACTATTCGTTCCACTCCTGACACGACTCCAGTCGTTACAGAACCTGCAAATTCTAGCCCTAACGGATTTCCGATTGCGATCACGGGTTGACCGGCTTTTAACGCGGAAGAATCACCGAAATCGACTACCGTCTCTGCTGCTGAAGCATCCATGGTAATCACGGCGAGATCTGTCCAGACGTCGGTACCGACCATTTTGCCTTCTACGTTGGTTCCGTCATCTAATGTGATTTCCAATTGATTGGCACCGGCGACTACATGATTATTTGTGACAATGTATGCAAGATCGCCTTCTTTTTTGTAAATGACACCTGAACCCGTTCCTGCCGGAACTTCTTGCGTGCTTTGCGGAATACCGAACACGCCATTTTCCCGCTGCATTTGAATATTCGTAATTCCGACTACAGACCCTCCGACTTGTTCGACCACAGAGGATACATCCATGACTTCAGATTGAGGCAAAGCCGCGGTTTGAGCAGGCTGGCTTGCCGTTTCTTGAACAGCCGGAGTCTCCCTAACAGCAGATTCTGTAACAGTTTGCTCGGATGCAGTCGGCAAAAAGAATAAGACCAATAAAGCTCCAAGGATCAAACCGACTAGACTGGATAAGAAATATCCCAAACGACTCCCTTTTGATTTTTCCATCTTCTCCATCCTTTCTATTTAAATAATCAGAAGATTTTGTGGAATAGAGGCTCTTTCTTTTGACATACCCTTGATACTCAGTCACCAAACGGGCTTTATGGAATGTAATTTATTTTCCGCTTATAATAAGGTGGGTTGATTAATTATGCCGGATGTTTATCAGGCGAAGGAGGCACGTTATGAACACTTCTTCAAAAGCACCGATCACGATCGTCGAATATGAACCTCGTTATGCGGCTTCGCTTGCCGAAATGTGGAATGTAAGCAGCGATAGCTGGGGCGGAGACGCTTACGTACATACCGAACAAGATATCTTGGAAAAAAGTAAACATAGCACTGATCTACAGACTTTTTTGGCACTCGATGGCGACTTGGTCGTTGGATTTTGCAGCTTTTCTTATTACAAAGAAGACGAAGGCGCCATGTATATTCCGCTGCTCAATGTAAGACCGGATTATCACGGGCAAAAAGTCGGCAAAATGCTTGTTCTTAACGCTGTTCGCCGGACGATCGAGCTTGGTTATCCAAGGCTTGACCTGTATACATGGCCGGGCAATATCAAGGCTGTTCCTGCTTACAAAAAAAGCGGCTTTTTCTGGGAAAAACGTGAAGATACTACGCATTTAATGAACTTTATTCCGAGCGTTCTCGCGACTGAGGCGGTATCCGACTTTTTCGATGTTGCGGATTGGTATACGGACGGCAAACGCGACTTGTCCGTATACCCGGATGGCGGCGGCGAAAACGGGTTCGACTTTTTCACTTACGACTGGGAAAAAGAAGGCCGCTCGTTAACGATGCAGTTTGAACGCACTGGACGTGGCTTACGTAAAATCGAAAACGATGATTATAGGATCGAAACCATCATTGAAAGGCATACCCTTCCTTTCGGTCGCAGCTACCCTGTTACTTATCGGATTACGAATAAAAGCGGAGCGCCGCTAGACGTTACGATTGAAGGTCAACCCGGTAAAGGCATTCAGTTCGATCTGAACCAACAAATTTCCCTTTCGACAGCAGGCAGCTCGCAAGACGTCACCGGAAGTTTTGAGCTGCTTGAACAAGCAGAAGAACCGAGCGTATGGCGTACGCATCCGGGCGTAGAAGCCAAGCTGTCGATCAATGGCAAATCCGCTGTATTCAAAACAGGGATTGCACCCGTGTTCCCGATCGACGTTCATACGCTGATTGTTGATCCGGTCTTTTATCCGGGTCAAGTTAATGAAGTTCAATTGAGCTTTGAAAGCCGTTTTGCGGAAGGTACCGAGATTCAAGTGACGTTACCTGCGTCGGGAGCGGTGTCTTTTGAACCGAATACGTTGTCGCTTCATCTGCCTGCCGGAAGCCGAACTTCAGCTACCGTCCACACGCATGTGACCAAACCGGGTATTGCCGCTTCGAGTCTGCCGATCCGCGTCACTTCGGGGACGGAAACGTTCACCGTACATGGAGAACTCGATGCTTATTTTGTATCGCCTTCCGGTATCTTTTACGGGGAAACGTCTAGCGCATGGCTTGCGGCAAACGGATCTACGGTTCTTTCCTTAAACAAATTTGATAACCGCCTATCGCTTCGAAGCGCAATTGAACCTTCTACGCCATTCGAATTTAATTTACCGAAGTTAGGGCCGCCTTTTAGCGATCAGTTTGTCGAACGTCGCCCTGTGGATGTCCGTTTTGTTCAGCAGGAAGAGAAAGTTACGCTGGAAGCCGATTATATGTGGCAAGAACTGAGTGGAATCTTATTGACCGTTGTAGCTGAATTGTCTCCGAATGGAGCTTTGCAGTTGTCTCACCGTGTTTTGCGTACCGAAGAAGCTGCTCCAGCCACAGATTTGAAATTGAAATTGGATCTGCCGATTTCTTTGACTCAAGCTGTATTGCCTTACGATGATACCTTTTTGGATTTGAGTACCGGCGCAGGTGCAATACCACTGGATTATTGGAAACCCGAGCGCTTAAGCGAAAATTGGATCTTTTTCCGTCGTTTAAGTTCGGCTTGTGGAGTGGTCTGGCATAAGGGCTTGAAGCCTGTTCGAAGTCACCGTAGTTATACTTTTGAACAATCAATCGGACCGCTTGCAATCGGCGAATCTGATTCGACGGCTCCTCTACGATTATTTGTCGATACGTTCCGCGACTGGCAGCAGCTTCGAGCTCACGCGTTAGAGCAAAGTGCGTTATTACCTTCGCAGATCACGGAACATTTGTCTGCTTCGTTGAATAACGGAAATCCGTTTTTACCCGAAGCCTTTGATCTCCATATCCGCGAGCATAAAGATATTTATTTAAGCGGCGAGATCACATTGTCTGCTCAGCGCGGTTCGATACAAACGAAAAAATTCGCGCCTGAATCAACGTCCGAGTTCCATCAAATTACGGATACCCTGAAAGTGACCAACCCCGTCGAAAGCGATATGGTGACTTGGAACTTTGATATGGACGCGCTGAGCTTTGAACGCAAACAACTGGTATTTCCGTCTTCCACGCTTGATAGCGAAAAAGTTTCTACGCGTCGAATAATCGACAAAGAGCTGGATGTGTTTGAAGTCAGTAATGGGATCTTAACGTTGCGCGTTGCACCTTCTTTCGGCTCTGCGTTGTACTCGATGCAATATCAAGGCAAGGAATGGCTAGATTCTTCGTTCCCGCAAGCGGGGCCTAAATCGTTCTGGAATCCGTGGTTAGGCGGGATTGGAAGTGTACCGGAAGGATTAACATTACGTGCGCTAACGGAAGAACAGATTTTTGCGGAGTTTGATCGTCTTTCTGATACCGCAGGTAATGAGTGGTCAGGAATCCGACTTACGATTACGATTGAACAAAACAAAAAATTCAAAGGTCTAACTTACCATCAATACTTTTTGCTGCGTCCAGGCACACCGGTGATGGCATCTGTCACGCGGATTGAACAACAATCCGGCAACCCGATTCCACATGCAGCGATGCTCACGCAAGCCCATATTTACAGTTCGGAAGATCCGCGCGACGGTAAATGGCAAGTTCACGATTCACAAGGCGATAAAATGATTTACAAAACAGGACGTTACGAGAACAGTACGACTTTTGAACATGTACTGCGTGCCTTTTCTAACGAACGGACAGAAAAATTGCTTATCGTTCCCGGGATCGAGACGCCTTTGCAGCAACAATTGATGGTTCTTAATGAAGTTTCTTTTGTCAATTACAAAGATCAGTTTGATGGACGTGACGGGAAAACCAGCTTCACTCGCCCTTATTTCTATGTCTTTACGGATTTGGAACCGGAAGATCAACATTTGACCGATCTTCGCCGAATCGAATTTCTATAATCTTTTTCCCAAAGGAGGATTTCTATTTTGAAAATTATCGACGCTCATATCCACTACTCCGAAATTGAGGCTTTTCATCAGACCGCTAACGAAGTAGCTCTACTCAGCTATACCCCGGAAGGGCTCGCCGATGAATTCCGCCGCGCAGGCGTTGTTGCCGCTGTGGGTATGGGCGTGACGGAGACGGTAGCCGGCGGATTTCCAGATCATGCCGCTGCTAACCCAATGGGTCTGGATCTTGGCGACGGCACGCTGGATACGTTACCGAAAAATGTATTCGAGTGCGCGGGCATCAATCCGCATACTCTACATGAACCGGGACAATTGGAAGCTTTGGAAAAGTCGCTTCAACATCCCAAAACAGTGGGAATCAAGCTATATGCAGGATATTACCATTTTGCAGTCAACGATCCGATTTATGATCCGGTCTACGCTTTGGCGTCTAAATACAAATTGCCGATCGTGATTCATGGCGGTCTGACTTACTCGGATCGGGGGCTGTTGAAATATTCGCATCCTCTATCGATGGAAGAAGCGCTACTGGAGCACCGCGACCTTACCTTTATGATCTGTCATTTGGGCGATCCGTGGGTCATGGATACGGCTGCCATGCTGGAAAAAAACCCGAATTTATATGCGGATTTGTCAGGATGGATCGTCGGAGACGACAACAAGATCACGCGGCTGCTGACCGAACAGACGTATGTCGATCATTTCAAACGCGCGATTGTATTCGCTGAACGGTATGATCGCCTCGTATTCGGCACCGACTGGCCTTTGATTCCGATCGATTCATATATCCGCTTCGTTAAACATTTGATTCCTGAAAAATACTGGCATCATGTGTTTTATCAGAATGCGCTTGACGTTTTCCCGAAATTGAAAGATATGATTGGGCAACTTGAGCAGGAATAGTTAAATTTAAAATTCCAATGTGCTAAATAATAAAAAGCCTTCGACATCATGTCGAAGGCTTTTTTCTAAAAATTCTATTCTTCCGAAACCACACGCCTTGCAAAATCAACAAATTGAAATTTGTCCAGCCGATGTCGAGATTCCGTATACTCGAACATCGTCGTGTCTTCCAGATGGACATAGTTTCGCACGACCACAACATGCGTATCTTTCCCTAAATCCAGCAACCGTCGATCTTCCGCCGAGACTTGTTCGACCGAAATTTCTTTTTTGGCATAAGCGATCTTCAATGAACATTCGCCTTCCAAATACGCATAGATCGAATCGGCAGCAATCTCCGGCGTTAGCGAAGGTACAATCGAAGCAAGAAAATAATCTTTATCCAAAATCACTTTCTCGCCTTCGATCTCCCTTGCCCGAACGACTTTCCATACTTCTTCTTGTTCGGTCACTTGAAGTTGACGTGCGACATTTTGTGGGCAACGCATTTTGACCGTCTCATGCACAATGGTTCGCGCAGAGCGATGGAGCCGCTTGGATAATTCTTTGAAACTCACTAATCCGGAGATCGGAAATTCCATCCGGTTCATATCCAATACATACGAACCTTTTCCGCGAATTTTGTGAATGTACCCGTTTTGCGACAGCAGATGGAGTGCTTTGCGCACCGTTTCTCTTGATGTCTCATGCGCTTCAGCAATTTCATTTTCCGAAGGCAATTTGGTTCCCGGCTTAAGTGCACCGCTTTCGATTTGCTGCGTGTAATCACTGTAGATTTGCGAGAAAATATTTTTGTTCATCGTTCATCACCGTGACCCATTTTACGGGGGATTTTGTAAAAAAGCAAAGCCACTACGTTAAAAGCTTATTTCATACTAATTAGTCTTCGTCACCTGTCAGATGAATACGGATCACCGGTGTTTTGCCGGCTTGTGTATCTCCGGTCAACTCTTCAATATGATCAACGATATCTTGACCGGCTGGAATAATAATAGGCGAAATCGTTGCATAACCGCCGGATGTAATTACATCGCGGTCAAATTCAAGCAACAATTGTCCGGCTTTCACGACATCGCCTGTCGCGACATGCGCCGTAAATCCGTTACCTTTCAGACCTACGGTATCGATCCCGATATGGATCAATACTTGAACGCCTGTGGCATGTTCCAAAATCACGGCGTGTTTGCTCTTATCAATCACGTGAGCCACCGTTGCGTCGAACGGAGCAACGACTCTGCCTTCAGACGGTTCGATCGCGACCCCTTCACCCATTTGCTTTTCGGCAAACGCAGGATCGGGAACTTGTGCCAAATCAACCGCTTTACCTTGAATCGGAGCAAGAAGCTCCAATACGTTTACAGCGTCTGGACTTCCTACTGAAGCGCCAGTGTTTGCAGAATTCGAGGTCGAAGCATGAGAAACGACTTCGTTTCCGCTATTTGGAATCGGGCTAGTCGAATTTTCTACTTTTTTCACATCGCGTTCTGCCAAATCTTCTTCAACCACTTCACCCGAAGCCGCTTGTTTGCGAGTTACGATCTTACCATAAATGATCGTGCCGACGAACGGAAGCACCAGACAGATTGCCATACCGATAAAGAAGATGCCCCAGTCGCCTACGTTGATCGCCAAGAAACCTGGCAGACCGCCGACGCCAACCGCGAATGCACGAACATCGTTCATCGTCAGCAATACGCCGCCAATCGCCGAACCGATCATACCCATGAACAGCGGATATTTAAAACGTACGTTAACACCAAATACGGCAGGTTCAGTTACTCCCAAGAACGCTGTGACCGAAGTTGTTGCCGACAAACTTTTCATTTTCTGTGAACGAATCACGAACATCATTGCAAGTGCGGCTGCACCTTGTGCGATATTGGACAATGCCAGCATCGGCCACAAGAATGTACCGCCTGTCGAGTTAATGAGTTGCAGATCGACCGCAAGGAAAGTATGGTGCATCCCTGTAATAACAAGAGGTGCATACAGACCGCCATACAGCAGACCACCCAACCACGGAACGGTATCAAACAACCAAACAACGCCGGATGTTAACCAGTTACCGAGTGTAAATGTAACAGGACCAATAACAACGAATGCCAAGAATCCGGTTACAAGCAGCGCTACAGGCGCTACGACAAGAAGCTTAAATGAATCCGGTACTTTTTTATTCAGCCACTTCTCGATGACAACCAAGACATAAGCGGCAACCAACATCGGAAGCACTTGTCCTTGATAACCTACCTCATTGATTTGAAGTCCGAATAGATTCCACGTTGGAACCGTACCTTCATTTAGGGCTGCGGCATAATCGTAAGCACTGAGTAGACCCGGGTTAACGAGAATCAAACCGAGTACGACACCAAGTAGCGGGCTACCGCCAAACCTTGTCGCTGCTGACCAACCTACGAGTGCTGGCAAGAATGTAAACGCGGTGCTTGCAATCGTATTCACGATTGCGGCGAAGTCTGCCCATTGCGGATATACTTCAACCAAGGATTGCCCTGCAAAGAAGATGTCGCTACCTGTCAGCAGGTTGTTGATACCAAGCAATAGACCTGCCGTAACCAGTGCCGGTAGCAAAGGAATAAAGATGTCCGACAACGTTTTGATAAACTGCTGTACTGGACTTTTATGCTTGATCGCAGCCGATTTCACATCGTCTTTGGAAGCGCGTTGACCTCCGGTAATCGAAATCAATTCATCATAGGCTTTGTCTACGATTCCCGGGCCGATAATGACTTGGAACTGACCTTGCGTCGAAAAATAGCCTTTTGCCAACTCATTATCGTCCAATGCTTGCTTATCGACTTTACTTTCATCTACGAGCGAGAAACGAAGCCGTGTTACGCAATGTGTAGCGACTTCGATATTGTCTTTGCCGCCGATCGCTTGGACAATTTTCTCAACATCTTCTCTTTTTACCGACAATAGTTTCAACCCCATTCTTCAAAGATGAAATGCCGGGGGATTTACCCCCGGATAATCCACATAAACGAGCCATACGCATCCAGCGTAATCTGCTTGCCCCATACTGGCGGCTGATCCGAATTACCGGATACTAATTCCAGCTTACCCTGATCCACGGACTGATAATCTTCTGGAAGCGTAAATACGGCTTTTTCCGAACTGAAATTCGATAAGACGAGCAACGTATCGGTATCGTTGATTCGTGCATAAGCAAACACTTGTGGATGAGCTTCGTCCAGTCGCACGTAACGTCCATCGATCAGTACAGGTTCTGTTTTGCGTAGCGCAATCAGATTCCGGTAATGATGAAAAACAGAAGATGGATCTTCACGCTGCATTTTTACATTGATCTCCGGATACCGTTCGTCGACTTTGATCCACGGCGTTCCGTCCGTGAATCCTGCCTGCCCGCCATAATTCCATTGCATCGGTGTACGCGCATTGTCTCGGGAACGCTTGGAGATAATATCGAAAGCTTCGGATTCTGTTTTGCCCATCTCCATCATGATCCGGTACATATTGGTGGATTCAATATCGCGGAATTCGGAGATGTCGTTCCAATTCGGGTTCGGCATGCCGATCTCTTCTCCCTGAAAAACATACGGCGTTCCTTGAAGGCCATGTAACGTAGTTGCGAGCATTTTGGCGCTCGCGACTCGGCACTGCCCGTCGTCGGCGAAGCGGGAAAGCGCGCGCGGTTGGTCGTGGTTGTTCCAAAATAGCGCGTTCCAACCTCCGCCTTCGTTCATCCCGACTTGCCAAGAAGACAGTAGACCTTTTAACGCTTCAAAATCGTACGGCATCAGTTCCCACTTTTTCCCTTGCGGATAATCGACTTTGAGATGGTGGAAGTTGAATGTCATCGAAAATTCGCGTTCTTCAGGATTCGAGTATCGAATACAATGTTGCATCGTAGTCGAGGACATTTCTCCGACCGTTACCAGATCGTATGGACCGTATACTTGCTCATATAACTCTTTGATGTATTCGTGTACCTTCGGTCCATCCGTATAGTAACGCCGTCCGTCTCCCGTCATGATCGAACCGTCATCGTCTGGGAAGTTTTGATCTTTGGAAATCAAATTAATAACATCCATCCGAAAACCATCTACACCTTTGTCTGCCCAAAACCGCATTAAATCCGCAGCTTCTTTGCGCACCTGCTTGTTTTCCCAATTCAGATCGGCTTGCGTTTTGTCGAATAGCGCCAAAAAGTATTGCCCTGTCGCTTCGTCATATTGCCAAGCCGAACCGCCGAATTTGGATTGCCAATTGTTTGGAACGCCTCCGCCCGGTGCCGGGTCACGCCAGATGTAATAATCGCGGTACGGATTATCTTTGGATAACCGTGATTGCTGGAACCATTCATGTTCGGTTGACGAATGATTCACCACGATATCCAACATCAGGTGCATATCCCGCTTGCGCAACTCGTCCATCAATTCATCGAAATCGTCCATCGTTCCATACATCGGATCAATGGAGCGATAATCCGATACGTCGTATCCGTTATCGTTTTGCGGTGAATTATAGACAGGTTGGAGCCATACAATATCAATCCCGAGATCTTGCAGGTAATCGAGTTTTTCAGTCAATCCGCGAATATCGCCGATTCCGCTTCCCGTCGTATCGTTGAAGCTTCGTGGATAGACCTGATAAACGGTCGATTTGCGCCACCATTGTGCTTGGTTTTCTAAACTTTTGGTTGTCATTACTTCGTACCTCCTTCGGGCATATCCACAGACCATAGACTTCTCGGACGTCCGATTACCGATCGCGAAGTACCATAGCCTTATACCCTTCATGTATATACAAGTTACTCTCGAAAGAAATTTTACGCTTGTATATACAGGAAGTCAACCTCACTATTATTTAACCATGTCAAAAAGCAAGCAAACATTTTTTACTATATTTCTTGCCTGATCTCTTTTCCGCTTTTACTTTTAATCTTTTCCCCATTTCAACAAGCGACCGCAATCAATATTCCCGAAGCCCCGTGCACAAATAAAAAAGACGAAAAGCTTCAACCTCTCGGTCTGGCTTTCCGTCTTTCCTATTTCACTATTTAAAATCAAGCATGGAACTGTCGTCCGTCATGCACGGCTTCCACATATCCCGAACGCACTGTAAAGTCGCCAAAATGCTCGCCTTCCAAACGTTCTTTCGCATAACGCCCGATCATCGGCTTAAGCGAAGACAAAATCTCTTCTTCTCCGATATTTTCTTTGTAGAGCTTATTCAAGCGCGCTCCGTCGTGAGCGCCGCCCAAGTACATATTGTATTTACCAGGCCCTTTGCCGATAAACGCAAGTTCGGCGAGCATCGGACGCGCGCAGCCGTTCGGGCAACCGGTCATGCGAATGACGATTTCTTTTTCGCGCAGACCGGCTTCTTCCAGCATCGGTTCGATTTTGTCGATCAGGCCCGGCAGATAGCGTTCGGATTCTGCCATCGCAAGCCCGCAAGTCGGCAGCGATACGCAAGCCATCGAGCTACGGCGAAGCGCAGAATTTTGTGCGCCGTCTGTCAACTGATATTGCTTCATCAGATTGTCGATCCGGCGCTTTTTCTGACTGCTTACATTGCCGATAATCAAGTTTTGATTTGCGGTCAGGCGGAAATCGCCATCATGGATTTTGGCAATTTCACGCAGTCCCGTCATCAGCGGATAACCATCGAAATCTGCGATCCGTCCGTTTTGAATAAACAATGTCTGATGCCATTTGCCGTTGCTGCCTTTGATCCAGCCGTAACGATCGCCGTTATGATCGAAGCTGAAATCATGTGCCTCTTGCAATTCCCATCCCAGACGAGTATGCAGTTCATTCACGAACCAATCCAGCCCGCGATCATCGATCGTATATTTGAAGCGTGCGTGCTTACGCACCGCCCGGTCGCCGTAATCACGTTGAATCGTCACGACTTTTTCTGCGAGATCAATCGATTGCTCTGGCGTAATAAATCCAATGAGCTTACCCAATTGCGGATACGTTTTGTTGTCGCCATGCGACATTCCCATCCCGCCGCCAACGGTAACGTTGAACCCAAGCAGTTTGTTATTTTCCACGATCGCGATAAATCCAAGGTCTTGCGAGTATACGTCTACATCGTTAGAAGGAGGAACCGCGATTCCGATCTTGAATTTACGCGGCAAGTAGACAGGGCCGTAGATCGGTTCCGGGTCTTGCTCACGGCTATCGACAACCTTTTCTTCATCCAACCAAATTTCGTGATAAGCACGCGTATGCGGATCAAGGTGACGACTGATTTTATCTGCCCACTCATAGACTTCGGTATGCACTTCCGACTGATACGGATTCGGATTGCACATTACGTTCCGGTTTACGTCACCGCAAGCAGCGAGCGTGCTGAGCAACGCATCGTTAACTTCGCGAATCGTATTTTTCAAATTCCATTTGAGTACGCCGTGAAGCTGGAACGATTGACGGGTGGTCAAACGAATCGTCTCGTTGCCGTATTTATGTGAAATGCGATCCATCATCAGCCATTGCTCCGGCGTTACGACACCGCCAGCGGCGCGCACACGAAGCATAAATTGATAAGCAGGCTCAAGCTTCGACTTGCTGCGCTCATTGCGCAAATCGCGGTCGTCTTGCATATAACTGCCGTGATGCTTCATTAAGCGATTGTCGTCTTCCGGAATCGAGCCCGTTAGCGGATCTTTAAGCGTCTCGACCAGACTTCCACGTAAATAATCGCTGTTCCGTTTAATATCTTCAACGTCACTATGCGGACGATCATGCGGCGGATACTTTTTCCATTCGGTTTCTTGCGTCATCTCAAGCTTCCCCTTTCGCTTTCCCAGCGTTTTGACCACGACCACTATGACCGTTGCTGATCATCCGTCATTTCATTTTTAATATACGTCACGTTGATAACGTTTTTCTTGCTGCAATTGAAGTAGATACTCCGAAGCTTGCTCCGGGCTTAAGCCGCCGCCTTGCGCGATGATCGTCTCAAGCGTGGTATGAACGTCATGCGCCATATGTTTTTCGTCTCCGCAAACATAGATCGCTGCCCCATTGTTGATCCATTCGTACAACTCTTGGCTTTTTTCTAACATCCGGTGCTGGACATATACTTTTTCTTCCGTATCACGGGAGAACGCCACATCCATCTTCGTTAATACACCGTCTTTAATCCAACGCTGCCACTCTGTTTGGTACAAGAAATCGGTCGCAAAATGTTGATCGCCGTAGAACATCCATGTTTTGCCCTCAGCTCCGCTTTCTTCGCGTTCTGCCAAGAACGAACGGAAAGGAGCAACGCCTGTACCCGGTCCAATCATAATGATTGGCGTATCTGGATTTTCGGGCAATTTGAAATTCGGATTGTGCTGGATAAATACCGGTAGCGTATCGCCCGGCTCTAATCGTTCTGCCATTTGCACCGAGCATACGCCGTAACGGTCGCGACCGCCACAAGCGTAACGCACGGTACGTACAGTCAAATGCACTTCGTCCGGAGTTGCTTTGGAACTGCTTGCAATTGAGTATAAGCGAGCAGGAATTTTACGAAGTACACTTGTAAATTCAGCCGCCGAGACTCCTTTTAATTGATAATCAACAATAAGATCCAATAGATCGTGTTCATGGATATAAGCTCTTAGCGCATCTGCCGATTCTGGTGCGGTCAATGTCGCCAAAGCTTCGTTCCCCGTAAGCTTCGCGATTTGTTCGACAAGAGGCTTCGTCAAGATCGTAATTTCATAATATCGATGCAGTGCTTCGCGCAAAGAAGCTGTACCGTTTTTGCCGGTATTCACGACTTCTTCGGCATTCCATTCCATCGCTTCGATGATTTCGTCGACGAGGCGCGGATGATTTTCTGGATAGACGCCCAAGCTGTCGCCCGGTTCATACGTCAAACCTGAACCTTCGAGCGATAACTCCAAATGACGCGTCTCGCGTACAGAACCTCGACCATTCAGATTCAAGTTCTCTAACACTTCTGCTGCAAAAGGATTACTGCGCGAGTATTCCGATTCGCTATCTGTACTTACCGGAGACGCTGCATTCGTAGTCGCGCTATCAGCCGCCGGAGCTGCGCTTAGTGCTTGCGTGACCGATTGCATCCATTCCCCTGCCGATTCGTCGAAATCCACATCGCAATCGACTCGCTCGGCAAGACGTGAAGCTCCTAATTCAGCAAGGCGGGTATCGAAGTCTTTGCCGGTCTGGCAAAAGAACTCGTAAGAGGTATCGCCCAACGCCAACACCGAAAAACTTAGGTTTTCGAGCTTCGGCGCACGTTTGCTATACAAAAATTCATGGAAAGCCAGCGCGTTATCCGGCGGATCGCCTTCGCCATGCGTACTGACGATAATAAGCAGATGGCTCAATTTTTTCAAATTAGCGGGTTTAAAATCCGCCATCGACAACATTTCTGTTTTAACCTGCTGTTCTTCAAGACGTTTCGACAGCTTTTTAGCCAAATGAGTGCCGTTACCTGTCTGCGAACCGAACAAGATCGTCACTTCTTTCGGAGCGGCAGGCGTGCTTGGAACCGTTCCGGCTTGCACATTAACTGCTTGTGGAGAAGCTGGCGCTGCGCCTTCCGCTACGACACTTCCTTGCGCGGATAAGTAGCCGGTTAACCAAATACGTTGGTGGCTGTTTAAGGTTGGAAGAAGTTGATTGAGTTGTTGACTTTGCTCTTCATTAAAAGGGCTGTTGGTTACATTCAATTGCATGATTAGGTCCACCTCACGCGGCTTTCTTCATATCGACAAAAGTTCTCGATGGATTGCCGTTCATTTGAATTCCTAGTATTTTCATCAGAATTTCTTTTACTACCTTGACGGTACCATACAGGTAAAAAGGGGTCAATTCGTTTCCTGTTATACCATCTATCAGTTTTTCTGATAATTGGTTAACAAAATAAATCTGGTCACTGACTTGTGCGATTTGTATGATGTCAATGTTGCACCTGATCAAGCTTGATCGTAGATGACTCATTTATTCAAGACTTACTCAATAATCATTAGCGCCTTCTACGGAAGAGCGCTTTTTTTGTCGAATTTTAGCATAAAAAGTCAAAATATATTCATTTTCGGCTTACTCCACACGATATATAAGTAAGAGACTTGGCATATTCGTGGTGGAGGGTACTTTTTATGATCAAAATACGGACTTTTCTGGCTCTTATCTTCGTTGCATTCGTTATCCTGCTTAGCACCACGCTCAGCTACATTACCAATCAACGCGCAACGAAAGCGATCGAACAAGAAATTGGAGTTTCTTTAGCCGGAACCGCTTATCAAATGTCGGACAAACTAGACAACTTTATGTGGTCGCGTGCCAGCGAAGTAAAATTGTTAACCGAGCTTGATTTGCTGAAACAAGCTTCCGATCCTAAAGCTATTCAGACATTGCTTGATCAGCTTCAATCCAGCTTTCCTTCATTCTCATGGATCGGATTTATGGATACCAAAGGGGATGTATTAGCAGGAACAGACGGTATTCTAGTTGGGAAAAATATCGCAGAACGCCCTGTGTTTCAAGAAGGGATTAAAGGCTTTTTCACCGGGGATGTACATGAAGCCGTACTCCTTGCCAAACTACTACCCAATCCGAACAAAGAACCGTTACAATTTGTCGATGTAAGTTACGCCGTCAAAAACGATAAAGGTGTCACGGTCGGCGTATTAGCCGCGCATCTGAGTTGGGAATGGGCAAAAGAAGTCGAACGCACACTGCTTACTCCCGAAATCGAACATAATAAGAATTTCGAACTTTTTATCGTGAGTAAAAAAGATAATACGGTACTACTCGGTCCTGACGGCTGGGTAGGGCAACCTCTGGATCTGGATAGCGTCAAAAACGCTCAAAACGGATCAAACTCATGGAGACTCGAACAATGGGACGATGGCAAAAAGTATTTGACCGGATACGCTTATGGCGATGGTTATTTGGATTATCCGGGGTTACAATGGACCGTACTTGTTCGTCAACCTGAATCGGTCGCTTTCGCACCCGTAAATCAGATCCGCCTTGATGTCGCGATAGCGGCAGCCTTAGCTTCGATCTTATTTATTGGAATGGGTCTGGTGACAGCCGAATTTATTTCTCGTCCGATTCGAGCACTGACTACCGCGGCAGACCGTATCCGTAAAGGCGATGATACCGAAATCCCGGAAACCAAAGGCTTCAAAGATATTCGCAGTCTATCGCGCGCTTTACGCAGTCTGCTGGATTCGCTCCTGCGTACCGAACATGCACTAGGTCATATGGAAAACGCAGCGTTACGCGATCAGTTGACGGAATTGCCGAATCGATTGGCGTTAGAGCGTTATTTGGAAAAAACGATCGAAAGCTTTGACCCTACTCACGAGACGTTGTCTTTTATGTATTTGGACTTGGATGGATTCAAAAAGGTTAACGATACATTAGGGCATCAAGTCGGCGATATGTTGCTCAAAAAAGTCGCTCAACGTCTGCAAAAGGTTACTTCCAAAGGCGGCATCACGGTACGTTTGGGCGGCGATGAATTTTTGCTAATCACGCGCAGCCCAATCGAGAACGCTTATACCGAAGCCGAACAGATTGCCACCGAAACGCTGAAGCTTATCAACAATCCTTTTATCGTCGAAATGAATCAATTATCGATTGGATGCAGTATCGGCGTTGCTTTCTATACTCGTCTTAATCAAAATGTGATGGACGTGATCCATACTGCGGATGAGTGTTTGTATCTATCGAAAAAAGACGGGAAAAATCGAGTGACGTTTCAAGGATAGCCCCTTTTAGATCGTAAAAAAGCCTACTTTAGGATAATCCCTAAGGTAGGCTTTTCTTATTTGCAAATTCTATTTTATCTGAAAAACTTCCCGGCTTTGCGGTATAAAATCTCTTGCCACCGACTGCTGGACTGGATCATTTCGTGCATGGTCTCGGTATCCACCGGATGCCCTGCCGCATTTCGCACCGACAACGTCCGACCTTGATATTCAACGCTATATCCGAACCAAGCTCCAATTAACGGAACGATCTCGTCGCGATAAGGGCGCATGGTGATAAGCTGAAGAAAAGTATGATAGCTCAGCGAATAGCCGCAATCGAGTGCTCGCCGGACATATTTGGGCTTGATCGCCGCTTCGCATTCCGGGCATCGATGACGCATACCCAATCTGTAGTTCGGGATTTCAAATCGAAACATACATTGCGGACAGCCTACTAACGCGAGGTCGCGCCGGGCATTATCGGGAATATGAACATTCATAAATTTTTCTTCGCTCCTTCTCCTTGCAGCCAGATCGACTTAAACCCAACGCTTACGTTGAAGCAAAATCCGTGCCGCCTGTGTATTTGGTTCCCTATTGTACTCCTATTTACCGCATAAAAAAAGTCCCGGTTCTCAGAACCGGGACTTGGCTATATATTCAAGCTTAAAAAGACTGTATTTATTGACTCCAAACCTCTGCCGCTGTCTCTACAACCAAGCGAATTTTTTCCCATTGTTCGTCTTCGGTCAGCAGATTTCCTTCTTCTGTCGAAGCGAATCCGCACTGTGTACTGAGACAAAGCTGATCCAGCGGAACGAAAGCCGAAGCTTCGGCGATCCGAGCTTTTAACGCTTCTTTGCTTTCAAGACCGCCGTGCTTGGTTGTCACAAGCCCCAATACGACGAACTGATCTTGGATAAAACGCAGCGGCTCGAATCCACCTGCCCGTTCATTGTCGTATTCGAGGAAGAAGACATCGACTTTGCAGCCGCCGAATAAAGCTTCAGCTACCGGTTCATATCCGCCCGAAGCGAACCACGTCGAGTGAAAGTTCCCCCGGCATACATGCAGCGCAATCGTCATATCGCTGGGACGCAAAGCGATCGACTCATTGATCAAACGGACATAATCTGCCGCGAGTTGATCCGGGTCGGTGCCTTGACTCCGTAGCTGTGTACGATGCAGCAAGCTGCACAAAGTTCCCCAAGACGTATCATCCATCTGTAAATACCGACAACCGGCATCATAAAAAGCTTGGATCGTATCTCGGTAGACTTGAACAATATCTGCAAACAACTCTTCGTCATTGGAATACGCTTCGCCACCATTATAACGCTGGACAAAATGGAACAGCGACGGCGAAGGAATCGTCATTTTGGGCATCATGCCGCTTCCGGCTGCCAACTCGCGCAAGGACTCGAAATGCCGAAGCATCGGATGGTCGCCAAAAGAAATTTTATTCGAAACACGGAATGTTTCTGCACGTTGCTTGGCTTCGGCTCGCCCTGCTGCAACGTTCAAATCAATCTTCTCCGTACCTTCTACTCCAAAAAAGAAATCAAGATGCCACCACGAACGCCGATATTCTCCGTCGGTGACTACAGAAAGCCCAACCTCTTTTTGCCGATCGATCAGCTTAATGATCTCTGCTGTCTCAAGTTCGGTTAATCCTTCATCCGAAAGCAATCCTTCCCGATGTAGCTTCCGAGCTTCAATCAGCTCTGGCGGTCGCAAAAAGCTACCCACTAGATCACAGCGGAAAGGCGGTTTTGTTCGGGTTGTGCCGATCACTGGACTTTGCATACGCGCCTCCTGAATGTGTTAAAATAAAAATTGATTGGCTGCAAAATAACGGCGTGCGACCAGATCATTAAGCAGATCGACATAAGATGCCGCAACCCGGCTTGGACGACGATCTTTGTGAGCAATCCAACCAATCGTAAATAGCTCGCCTGTATCGACCGGAAGTGATTTCAGCACCGTTCCGTCCAATTCTGCGGGTAAAATCCCACTGCCTACGGTGTAACTATGTGTACTTGCAAGCAAGCTCGACAATGTCGCTCGGTCATTTACTTTGATACTACGCGCCGATTCCGGCATATTCAACATCTCTTCTGCAAAATGAAGCGAGTTATTTTCTCCTTGATCAAAAGTCACATACGGATACGCATGAAGATCATCTAAGGTCACAATCCCTCGCCGAACAAGCGGATGCGATGCACCGACAAAAATAGACGGTTGTGTATTGAATAGCGGCGTAAATTTGAGACTGCCATCGCTGAATAATTTGTTCATGACCCGAGCGTTCCGATCGCACAAATACAATATACCGAGATCACTACGAAGCGTTCGTACGTCTTCGATAATGTCGTGTGTCTGTGTTTCGCGTAAAGAGAACGCATACTCGTTTTCGTCAACGCCTTCCATCAAAGCAGCAAAAGCTTCGGAAGCAAACGCATAATGTTGAGTCGATACCGAAAAATGTACGGATGTACGGCGTTTGTTTTTGTAACGACCTTCAAGCAGTTCCGCTTGTTCGACGATCTGACGAGCATGTGCCATAAATTCGATGCCGTCTGCCGATAACGTAATTCCCCGATTGGTTCGATCAAAAATCGTGATGCCGAGTTCTTGCTCCAAATCTTTTATCGCGTTAGACAGACTGGGCTGCGAGATAAAAAGACGTTTTGCCGCTTCGTTAATCGAACCGCAGCCTGCTACCTCGATTGCATACCTGAGCTGCTGTAAAGTCAATTCCGTTCCCCCGCTTTCCGAGATTCCTTTTCTCGGTTATTCGTGGCGTTGATTCGCCTCAACTTACGCCTTTAGTCGCATCCCAAGAACCTTGTTGCTTGCGTATCGTAACAATCTGTCCGATATGATACGCATTGTGAATCGTCAGATGCGTCAGGTCTTGTAGCCAGCGGTTCAGGTTTTCGTCTTCGCTTTTGTTCACGGCTTGGATCCACCGATCCATAATGTTGTTATAGTTCTGGATCGTGTCTGACCAAGACTGCGACTCTGACTCTGCTTTCGTGAATGTATCGTCGTTATCTCCTTCAAAAGAAGAAACAGACTCGCCGAGAAAGCGATGTAGATATCGTTCATTATAAAAGTTCAAATGACTCACGATCTCATGAATACTATTGGTTTCATCGTTGCTTTTCCAGCTTGCTTGGTCTTCAGTCAGTTCATTCACCGATGCTGCCATCGAGGTAAACCATCCATTTTGATTCCAGCATGTTTGAAGTTGAGTTTCGATAATTTCGCGTGGCGTCATACTTGACCTCCTTGAAGAAATTAAATTTTCTTTGCTAATTCCAGATGATAGTCGCCAATGGCTCCTTTTTCATACAAATTATCGAGTGAAGTCGAATAATTGTAGATATCCGCTTCGCAATCCACATGAAGTTGCGGAATTTGCAGACGGAAAGAACCTTTATACAGCAGCGTTGCGACATCATGGTACTCTTCATGCGTCACTTTAAAATCAAACGAAAAGATTTGCTGCTCTTGCCCGTCCGAACGTTCCACCGTAAATTGGCGCAAATCGGTAACGGCAAATATGCGTTCGTCGATCTGAACTTCCGTGTTCAATCTTATCGCCTCTTTTCTAAAGCAGTTAAAATCCATTCTACTCGAACTATATTTACTGTAAAGGATTTGCGACCATGATGCTATAGCTTTACACTGGAATCAACCACTTGCTGATCAAAAAGGAGTCTGGATATGTCGCTAACGACTGAAGATATCACCAAACAATCGTCGATTCTTCCATGGATCAATCAATTATACGAAGAAGCTTTTCCGGCAAACGAAAGAGCCCCGCTCTCAATCCTTCTCAGGAAAGCGCGGAAGCCCTTTGTCGAATTTATCGCTTATTTCAAAAATGGGTCACCAATTGGCTTCGTTTATTTGGCACGCGATCAAGAACTCGTATACCTGATGTATCTAGCCATAGATTCGACTCAGCGTTCACAAGGATACGGTAGCGAGATTTTGGAGCAACTTCGCAACCAATATCCGAATGATCGTATTGTGCTGAATATCGAATTTGCAGATCCCAACTCGCCGAATCTTGACGAACGGCTGCGCCGAAGAAACTTTTATGTGCGAAATGGATACACGGGTTCAGGTTTTTTGGTCAAAGAATTCGGCGTCTGGTATGAAGCTTTGGTATGCGGCGGAACGATTGACCGTGAACACTACCTGAAACTCTATTTGCGATTTATGGGCTTTCCGTTGTCGCTGCTTGCGCGTCCGAAGATCGTTCCAACGCCGGACGTGCCGCACTTGACTGACGAATCAAAAACAGGGACATCCCCACCAGCACCATAACGCCGCCAATGAGTTGAATAATGCTCATATGCTCGCCGAGCAGCCATACCGCAAGCAGCGAAGCACCGACCGGTTCGCCTAAGATACTCATTGAAATGGTCGTTGCATTCACATAGTTAAGCAGCCAGTTGTTAATGATATGCGATAACGTAGGCACGACAGCGAGCAGTGCGAACACCCCCCATTCTTTCGGCGGATAGTCGAAGAAAGGCTGCGTCGTCGCCAGATTGAAGATCGTCAAAAAGACTGCCGCTGATAAAAACACGCAAAAACTATAGATCCAATGCGAGACTTTTCTCACAGCATTTTGCCCGATAAACAAATATCCGACAACTGCAATCACACATAGGAACGATAAAATATCGCCGCGAATCGCTTGAGCGCTCAGTCCAATATCGCCCCATCCGATCAAACCAACACCGATGGTCGCTACAGCAAGGGTCGCAATCGAAGCTCTTGTCGTGCGTTCTTTAAATAAAAAGAATCCGACAATAAGCGAAACAAGCGGTTGCAGCGCCAAAATAATCGTCGAACTCGCAACGGTCGTTAATTTTAGCGATTCAAACCAGAGTGCAAAGTGCATCGCCAAAAACAGACCGGAAAAGATCAGTAATCTTGTTTCTTTTGACGTGATCTTTTTGAATTCTTCGCGCTTGATCCAGACAATAGGAAGCATCAAGATACAAGCGAACCACATGCGGTACATGCTGATGACCGTTGCCGGCGCATCCGACCATTTGACGAATATCGCAGAAAATGAGATCGCGATAATTGAGATGGTCAACGGAAAGATGATTGACTTTTTCATGTTGTGTTGTTCTCCACCCTAACTTCTTTCTTTTTCTGAGGCTTACGCCTATTCGTTCTCATCATATCAGCGTTTGTCGGAAAAATGTATCGATATATCGGTCATCCAGCAAAAATATCGATTTTACGGTTTACGAGAAAAAGATTTACGCTCAAAAAAAGCGGCTTTAGCGTCGATAGACGTTAAAGCCGCTTGGATTATTTATTGAGATACGTTCCGCTTTTCTTGCTCACGCAACTCAATCCGGCGAATTTTGCCAGAAGCGGTTTTCGGAAGCTCGGTTACAAATTCGATTTTACGTGGATATTTGTAAGGCGCTGTCCATTCTTTGACACGATTTTGCAGTTCTTTGACCAGCTCCGGCGTACCTTCGACTTCGTCGCGAAGTACGATAAAAGCTTTGACAATATTGCCGCGAATTTCGTCAGGGCTTGCCACTGCTGCGCACTCTTTGACTGCCGGATGCTTCATTAATGCTTCTTCGACTTCGAAAGGCCCGATCGTATAACCCGAGCTGATGATGATATCATCGCCGCGTCCTTCAAACCAGAAGTAACCTTCTTCGTCCAGACTTGCGCGGTCACCCGTAATAAAGTATTCGCCGCGCATCGATTGCCCTTTGCGATCGGAGTCTTTGAAATATTCGCGGAACAATGCAGGAAGTTCGCTATGCACCGCGATATTGCCGACTTCTCCCGCTGCTACCGGAACCCCTTCGTCATCTACGACAAGTGCCAGACCGTCCGCCATCGATTTACCCATCGCTCCCAGACGGATCTCGGAATCGATCAGATTACCAATCAGAAGCGTACTTTCCGTCTGCCCGTAGCCGTCTCGAATCGTTAGATTGTGATGTTTGCGGAACTCGTTAATGACTTCTTGGTTAAGCGGCTCGCCAGCCGATACGGCGCTGCGCAATTGACTCAAATCGAATTCGGTCAATGCGTGCGATTTTGCCATTAAGCGATATTCTGTTGGCGTACAGCATAATACGCCTACGCCGTAATCTTGGAGCAAATGCAGATAACGTTTCGGCTCGAAAGCTCCGCTATATACAAGCCCTGTCGCGCCATTGCCGAGAACGGATAAGAATGGACTCCAGATCCATTTTTGCCAACCCGGAGCGGCTGTCGCCCATACCGTGTCGCTTTCGCGAATATCGAGCCACGAAGAAGTGATCCGCAAATGCGCAAAGCCCCATCCGTGCGTATGCACGACGCCTTTTGGGTTGCCGGTTGTTCCCGATGTATAAGCCAAGATCGCCATGTCGTCGCGCGATGTATCGACCGCCTCGAACGTATCGGATTGACCTTCCATCAACGCATTGAGATTGATCCAATCTCGTGTCGTCGAAAGGTCTCCGGCTTCTGTCGCCAAGATGCGGTATTTCAGCTCAGGCAGTTCTTCTTCGATCTTATCCACTTCAGCCGTCACCGAAGGCCAAGAAATCACCGCGCGCGCTTCCGAATGACGCAACCGGTAAGAAAGGTCTTTGGCTCTCAGCATTTCCGAAGACGGAATAATGACCAAGCCGAGTTTCAGACAAGCCAAATAAACGACGTATGCAAGGATACGGCGCGGCACGGTCACGAGTACTTTGTCGCCTTTTTCAAGACCTTGCTTGGCAAGACCGTTTGCCAGTTGATTCGCTTGTTTCAGCAGATCGCCGTAGGTGATCTCTGCTTTCTCGTCGGCTTCTCCCAGCCATTTGAGTGCGATTTTGTCAGGAGCGTGATGCTCCATTTCTGAGGTAAGGTTATAGCGCTCGGGCGCTAACCATTGGTTGTATTTCATCCGATCGTGCTCCTTTTGAAAAAACATAGTCGTGAAACTAACACTGATAAGCGAGTTGTCGCTCTTAGGAGTGAATGACATTTAGTATAACATGTATTAAGACCAGGTGTTAAGTGACAGGTGTCATTTATGACATAAGATGATGAAAAATAGCTGGGGTGCTTGGAAGCCAAAAGACTGCGAGAGAAATTCGTTTCGGTCGCTTGTTGAAATTGAGAAAATGGATTGGACTCTTGATAGGAGTTTTCTCAATTTCAAAGGCGAACGCTTACGCTCCTGCACTGAATTCTCTCTACGTCTTTTGGCTTCCAGTTACTTTTGGTTTTAATACAAGGAAGGAAGGGAGAAAAGATAAAAGCCTTCATTCTTGGTTTAGAATGAAGGCTTTTAAAAGATAAGATTCATTTAAATTCAGGATTACAACAAGAGATAAGATTACATCTCCAGCAGATACTGAATATCGCTGCCATCGCTAGGATACGCGAATAGGGTGTCGCCGAGTTGACTTGCGGTTAAGCCGTGGCGGATGGCGATGGTGAAGTAATTGATTAGATGTTCGGCTTGGCTGTTAAGGATATGGGCGCCGAGGATGGAGCCGTCGGATTTGTCGAGAATGACTTTTGCCATGCTTGGCTTTTCGCCCATCCGTTTATACGTGTACCAGTCGGACATATCCAGCAGATTGACTTTGATGTCTTTGCCGCTTTCTTGCGCTTCTTCTTCGGTCATGCCGACGGAAGCTAGCATTGGATAGGTGAAAACGACTGAAGGCGTAGCGGTGTAGTTCGGCGTTTTGTTGCCTTCGTCCAGTAGATTCGCTACTACCGCGCTTGCTTCCAAGCCTGCGATTGGTGTCAAAGGAAGACCTGGTGAACCGGATACGTCGCCTGCTGCATACACATCCGCATTGCTTACGCTGCGCATATTTTCATTTACCGTGATTCCTTTTTTATCGGCGTCGACTTTGCCTTGGTCTAGTTGCAGTTCATCGATATTCGGTACACGACCTGCTCCGTGAATGACGGCGCCGGCTTCTATGCGGAAAGGTTGCCCGTCTTCTGTTCCTTCTAAAATATAAGTTTCGCCTTGCTGCGTAATCTTTTCGGTTTTCGTATTCAGATGGAAGATCACGCCGATTTTTTTCAAACTTTCAACCAAAGCATCGACGAGGTCGGGATCGAAGTTTTTGAGCGGTCGGTCGTTGTTATGGATTAAATGGACTTTAGCGCCCGCTTCTGCTGCAATATGTGCGAATTCGAATGAGATATAGCCGCCTCCTACGAAAGCAATTTCTTCCGGTAAAGACTCCAAATCCAAAAAGCCTTCGCTATTCATCAGTAACTCTTCGCCTTCAATCGAAAGCGGCGCAGGTTTGGCTCCAGTCGCAATCACGATTTTATTTCCGGTTAGCTTTTGTTCGCCAACTTGAATCTGATGAGGATCGACAAAAAAGGCGGTTCCGTGGAAATAGTGAATTCCCGCTTTTTTGAATTTCTCTTCTGTCGATTCCGGGATTCCTTCAACAAAAGTCTGTTTGAATGCCATGAGGTCAGACCACTTAATGTTATTTTCGCTAGCGATCCCTTTACCTGTAAAATTACGGCTCCGTCCGATCAGTTCGGCTGCACCGGCTAATACGCGTTTTGGATCACAGCCGCGTTGCGAGCAGGTTCCGCCGAATGGACGAGGATCGATAATCGCCACATTCCATCCTTTTTCGCGGCAAGAAGTCGCTACATTTTGTCCGGCACTACCTGTGCCAAGTACGATCAGATCGAAATGGGTTTCGGATGATTGCGTCATAATAAATTCCCCGCTCTCTGTATACGATAGTGATCTTTACTCTTTCGCTAACCATTACCCGAATCATCAATGCTTGATCGGTCTAGGCACAAAAAGGATCGAAACCAAGAAGTGTCTTCTCGATCTCGATCCTTTTTCGGAACCCTTATTATTTACCCATGCCTTCAACAATCGTTGACACCGCATGTTTGTAAATTAAACTTTGTTTGCCTGTTGGGGTCAAGACTACAATTACAAAACGGTCGAACGCTTCAATCTTGCCTTGAATCCGCGCTCCGTTTACGGTAATGACTGTACAATCGATCTTGGCATCACACAGTTGTTTCAGCCGATCGTCTTGTTGTGATCCTGACTTATGTTCTCCAGCTTGCCCGTTAGTCATCGCAATCCCTCTTTCTTGTCCATCTCGCAAATCCCCTGACCCGCCCTCATCCGACCATCGACCAACATAAGGTAGTTACGGTTACTTGTTCCCGATACATCCGTGCACGCACTTTTGTTACCGTATTGGGCTTAGTTTTAAAGGTTTTCGGCTTGGCCCAGCCGCCGTCGCTTTTCAACAATACCCGTTGAAGGGGTCTATGTTCGCTTCGATGATGCGGATTACCTGCTTGCGAAATTCGGCAATGTTGATTTACGTATCGATCAGATCGACCGTCCAATTTTTTTCTTGGATTTTAAAGTCCAGCTCGCGATACGATTTGGATAATCCATCGACTTGGCTTTGCAGTTCAGGAATCTCAATCGTCCGATAAAAACGGATTTCAGAACGGCTATACGCATCTTGTCTTACGGAAGCAGCTTCCAAAATTTCGTTTAATGCGTTGCGTTCTTGAATGATTCGATCCCGCTCGGCAAGAATATCCGCAAGCGTTACACCTTCGCTAAACAAAGTAAAAGAATTGGTTTTATTGATCTTTTTGATCAATTGACTCAAACTACCGATTGCTTCGTGTAGTTCAGACATTAGAATTTTAGGATCTTCTGCCGGAACGTCGCCTTCTTGTACTTTTACTACGCGTGACAGTCTTTGTTTCAATTGTGCGATTTTCCGCTGTTGATCGGCACGTTGTACCAATGCTTCCGCCAGTCTCATCGGGTCGCCTCCTTTATTTGCATTTATTATACCGAATAAACCCTACCGAAAGCCAATTCGCTTTATTGTGTCTTTTCTTTGTTAAAGGGCTGAACCATATAGGCTCCACTTCAGACTCACTTTATCGGCTACGCCGACTGCTCGAAGCGCTATCCGATACACCGTTTGAGATTCTCCAAGATGCTTATGCGTTTGTACCTCTTCGACCTTCGCTTCCAGAGTTGAAGGGTCGTATTGTAACTCTGCTTGCCCTCGGTTTCCTCGCCAACAAATGACTCCAGATTGAAGAATTGGACGATATAGACTGATCAAATGTTCGATGATCTCATAGGTAGTCACAGTCGTAAATTCAAACTGATCTTCGATCTCAAGTTCCGATTTTCGCTCGTTTTCTTTGACGCTCCAACTAAATTGCCTAATGTACGAAGACAGACCACTTTCGGTGCCATAAGCTTTTGTCAGATCCAGTTTGATGCGCAGCGTAGATTCGCTGTATTCATTTTGCAAAACAGAAGCGGTATAGTCTTGTCCACTTTGCTGCACTGCGCCGTTAATGACGGGAACCGAATGACCAAGCGATGAAGTATGCAGATGTTCATATCGGCGCTCGCCAAAATAATCTTGCGTATACATTCCCGGTCCCAGATCACTTAGTAATGTATCGCCTGCGATATGCAAAATAAAATGGCCCAGATCATTATGGTTATGCGGTTCGTCGTTATGTCCGCCTTTGGTGGAAAAAGCGAATAGTCCTGACGATGTCGCTTTTTTATCAATGATCCATGCTGCATTTTCAAAAAAGACGGACTCTGAAATAATGCCAGACTCTGCTGACTGAGTTTCTTCATACCAAAACAAATTACGTATTTGATGTGCCCAGCGATATGTATGATCCTTGTGAAAAGAAGGCGGAACAACGACATTCGGTGTATGGATATGAAGCCGTACTCGCAGACGACTCATCAACCCTGGGTGGAAATGGACTTCCGATTCGCAATCCGAATAATTAACGCAATCCGGTGAAGTTAAAGTAACTTTGCTTGCATACTGGGCGATTCGACGTGCTTTATCATTTTGCAGCATATTGATTTCACCATTTGTAAACGTATACAACATTTCTGCCCAATATACATAATATCCGAAGCCATATGTCCAATACCCAGCTCCTTCTGTGCAACAACCGTCTTCCCCATATCCCGACAAAAAGCTTTCCATCGCATTCACGACTTTGGTTTGCGCCCAAGCGAGACGTTCCCGGTCCGTCATCAACAGCATAGCTGCCACACCGACTGCTCCTCCGCAGACTGCCGCCCAGTTATGATCCGCCGAAAACCAGAAAAAAGGACGCTTGCTGCCAAAACAAGGATCAAACACGCGGCGCTCAATCTCTTGGTGCACCCTTTGCGCAATCCACGGATGCAGACGATCTCCGACCAAAGCCAGCATCTCCGCCAACGCTTGAGCAGTCTCCGCAGCAAATAAATCGACTACATCATGAGGTAACTTATGATTCGAATCTTTTTCTTCGTTATAAGACAAATGCGCGGGTAATGCCCAGCTATATTCATTGCAAATTTCCCACACTATTGCTTCTAACGAAGTCAGAAACTTTTGATCTTCATCGATGATGAATGCTAAAGACAAAGATAACAATCTGCCTCGTCTACCAAAGTACAGCTGCTCGTATTCCAAACGTGTTCCCTGCTCATGAAACTTTTTGAACGTATGAAAATCTAGTATAGGCATCGGCTCAGAGACAGAGAGTTCAGCTTCAGCGCGGATTTCAGCTAAAAGTTCTCGAAAATGCTCGGCAGTACGAATCCATGCCAACTTTTCCGCTGTGATCATCTCTTTCTGAAAATGATTGGGGTGTGAGGAATCTTTGAGAAATACTTCTTTTAGCTGACGGTAAGCGATCATCGATAACCTCCTGAACTTGTAACGAAATAAGTAACCGTTATACGAAGATCATTCGCTACTAAAGTTCAGACTCCTGCTTACAGTTAGAAACTCGGACTGCAACTTTATTAAAAAAACCAAAAGAAGCCCGAGAATTTCTTCTCCGGCTTCTTTTGGTTTTACTTGGTTGGTTCATTCAATACTCTGGCTACAAAATCGGTTTTTGCACGCGTGTACGCTTCTCGATCGTCTTTGTGACGTTCGGCTAATTGCATTTTTAAGTGTGCGTATTCGGTTACAAAATGGGGTCGATTTCGTAAAATATCTCGAAAACGAAGCTGGCGCTCCCAGCGTTCTTCACCCGGTAGCATCAGATGAAGGTGACATTGACGTTTGTCTTGCTTCACTTTTACAAAAAACCGCCGCGAAGGAATTCCGTCCAGTTCAGGAGGTACGTAATGCCAATCTTGCTCAAGAAGGGCTGCAACCACCTTGTCCAGTTCGTCAAAAGAAGGGATTTCTGCCATCAGATCAAGGATCGGCTTAGCCGGTAGCCCTTGCACGGAAGTACTTCCAATATGCTCAACAACATTTACTCCGTAAGGCTTTAGTAATTGGTGCAGATGCTTTCCTTCGACGTTTCCTTTTGCCAACCATTCCGAATCAAAAGGCTTAATTTCCACGCTTTCGGTTGCCCATACCGGCCACTCTGGATTGTGATTATTCGTCATGAAGGTGCTCGCCCTCCTTTTCCGCGAATCATCCGATTCAAATGGGAATGCCGTAAACCTTGACGCCTCAGCTCAAATAGATTAAATCCTGACTTCCGATCTCTAAACGCCATAGCGGTTGTAGTCTAAAAAAAGCCCAAATGAGTACGAAGACCGCAACCAGTTCGCCAATTGCCAAATGTAGCAGTTTTTGAATAGAGTGTCTCATGCTTCTTAGTATAGCACTTATTCTTCGGCGTACATGTGTTGATCTTGCAGCCGAATAAGCACTTTTCCAAATCGTCCACCTTCATAAATCTGAAGCTTTTCGCTTGGATAATGTTCTTGAATATGACGCCAGGCAATCGATTGGCTGCGTTCGTCCGACGGTAATTTGTGATGGCGCAGCCACGTCATCGTATGTTCTAACGCTTGTTGCCGCGTATCAAATTCAGTGATTTTCTGTTCGCGAGTCACCAAGGTCTCATACGCATATCCTTTCAAAGCCAACAAATGAAGCAAGTAAGCCATTTCGGTCATTTTCGGTTGGAAAGGTTCTCCCGTAATCAAAGGCACAACTTCGTTAATCAGACTGTTTTCCGCCGAGCTGACAGGCATACTGATATATACGAATTTTCTGGCGCAACTCAAAATGTGTTCCACACTGTCCCAATCATGTACGACTGGGCACATCGAGACAAATACAAGATCGAACGCATTTTGCCAACCTTTTTGCTGGATATCTATTTTCTCAAATTCGCCCGATACGATCTGTACAGGATTTTCAACAAATTTAGCCGTGTTTTGCTGGAGCAATTCAACTTGAGGAGGCGACGATTCAAAAGCAGTCACATACGCACCCTGCTCGGCAAAAGGCACCGTAAACACGCCGGAAGCTGCACCAATGTCTAGCACGGATTCTCCTTCAAACCGTACGCCTCGGCTAACAAGCCAATTTACGATTCTTGCGCTGCGTCTACGCCCTTCTTCGTTAAAAGACTGCTCGTTAAACTTTTGCGCTTTGTTATTGAATGCGGTTGCCGGGTCAATGCCTGAACGTCGCATCCGCTCTGCCGCGCCATCTCCGTATTGCTTCCATTCTTGCTGCCACACTTTTGGATCGAAAAAATCTTTAGTCATGAGTTCACCTTATCCTTTACAAAAAATTGATTGCGTTTATTAAAGATATTATATATCTATAATATATGTATTGTAAACTACTCATTTTATGGCAAAAGAAAAAAGTACCCGAAGGTACTTTTTCGCTTTCTTTTTTATGAAATTTTATACTAAGGTCAGCAGAACGACAGACGATTCGCTGGCTTCACGCAAATTGAATTGTAGCACTCGAATCGCTTCTAACATCCATGAGCCCGCTTCTGCTTCTGCTGTATCATTAAATTCATTGTAATACTCGCTTAATTCTTCTTCATCAAAGTTAGCTAGATTCAAGGAGTCCAGATACAACTGCTTATGCTCGTTGGTGAGTACCGCACACAAGGCATATTGTTCGTCGGTTAATTGAGAAGCCAATACCGCATATTCCGACTCTTCCAGATCGATACCGTTCTCAGCCAGGTACTCCAGCAACGTCGAATACACGTAACCCGAACCTTCATACTCTGTTAATGGCTTGGCATTTTGTTGTAGAAAGGCATGAGCGTCTTCTGCATTTCCTTCAATAGCAACAGAAAGACACCATTCTTCGAATTTTTTAATTGGCATTTTTCGAAATTCAGCAATCAAAGACATCTTGCATAATTCCTCCTTTGCTATTCCTTTTAACCTTCTGAGCCGTTATGCGGATTGACGCTATTATCGATGATAGGGCGATCCGCATATTCTTCGATACCGGCAGGCTGCGTGAAAAAGGATATATCGTGCTCCATCAACATCACATTATAAATGCGACGGTTCGAACTTTCCAGACGCAGATCATACGTATGAATTTCTTCTTCGACTTCTTCAAGCAACGTCATCACAACATGCTGAACCAACTCATCATATTCGTGAATTAACCAGACCAGGCGCGGAGGAAATTGTTGCTCCAATACTTTTCCGTAAAAATAATCGTCGATTTGCCGCGAAGGTCGATATTCGATCTGTGCAAGACGCTTATTTTGACTATAAGAGATAATATAATCGATGATTCCGGTTTCTTTTGCTGCATCTTCAGGCTCTCTCATCATTCGGCTCCTTCTAAAACGTCGAGTTTAATTTCTTGCTGTGCTCGCAGGATTGGGCTACAATTATCGTTATGCCCGATCCGGCAATCTTTACCCAATTCAGGAAATGCGAAGGTGACCTTATGATTGAAGTGAAACATTCCGCGCTCAGTGGAGGCGAATTTACACGCGGCGTTTTTGCGACGCGCGATATTGCAAAAGGCGAACTGATCCATGAAGCTCCAGTCGTCGCTTACGAGAACGAAGATCACGAACATGTCGAAAAAACGATTTTAGAAGATTATGTGTTTCAATACGGTGCCAACCATACTGCGATTTTACTCGGTTACGGCAGCCTAATCAATCACTCCTATACGCCGAACGCTACGTATGAGATCAGTTTTGAAAAGCACACGTTCGACTTTTATGCCTATACGGACATTAAAGCCGGCGAAGAAATTTTGATTAATTACAACGGCGAAGAAGATTGTATGGACCCGCTGTGGTTTATGGAAGATCAATCGGAGCCGACAGAAAAATAAAAAGAAAATGCCGGGCTTTAAAGCGATTGCTTTACGGTTCGGCTTTTTTGCATTCATTTTTCTAAAAAGAAATCATGGCGCCATATTCATTGAATGTAGCGGTCGGATTCCAAGCCACTTCCCACAAATTATTTTCAGGGTCCATAAAATGTCCAATTCGCCCTCCCCAACTTGCGTCTTTCGGCTTATTTATCGTACGTCCACCGTGCTTTTCTACTTCTTGCAATATGTAATCGACTTGCTCAGGATTCTCGACATTGATCGATAACGTTACCCCTTTGAAGATTGGAGGAGTCCTATCTTGCTGAGTCGGCTCTAGACCGGCTTCTCGCAAAGCTTCTTCAATCGGAAAAATCGATAAAAGTACACCCGATGTCCGAAACACCGCGTAGTTATCCGAGCTAATCTCGGTTTCTGCCCAGCCTAAACTTAGATAAAACTCACGCAATTTTGGCACATGATATGCAGCAACTGTGACTAATGAAATTTTTGCAGGAATCATCTTTTATACCTTCTTTCTAAAAGAAAAATGTCATACGCCAAACTGTTTTAAATGATGATCCAGATGCTTGTATAACCCTTTTCCCCATTGTTCAGAAGTTAATTTTCCGAAAAAAGGATGTAGTTGTAGCGGCTGATTCTGTGCTCCACGACTCTGAAAATTTTGAATTTTCTGCTTCAATGTTGCACGCTCAGTCTCAAAAGTTTGAGGTTCGATGATAACTAACTCAGGCAGGGTGGACATGTCTTTTGGCAACGGCTTGTCGTTATAAAAAATAGGTTTCGCCAAGCCACCTACAATTCGTCCTAAAACACTTCTTGCGCTAATTAAATCGCCTGCTGCAACATCTTGAAATTTTGAACAATGGTTAAGCATTTGAGCTGCGTTCATTTTCCCCCATAAAGCTTGAGCATCCGGTGTAAGAATGTCTATACGACTCAGCACTTCTTGCGAAGCTTCAAGATCGAAAAGGTTTTTCATCAAGACAACTCCTTCGTCAGAATTTACGATGTTTGACATAATACATGATTCCCGCTCGATCAACATCCGAAAATTGCTTCGCATCTTCTGTTAATAACCGCTGGATCTCTTGTACACTTGCCCATCTAATATCAACTGTGTCATCTCCGGTTTCAAGCAGCGTGCCTTCCGCTTTCACAATAAAATACATACCCACTGAATCTATCGGACCTTTGATCGTTTGGTACACGCAGTAAGGTGCCAGACATTCAACTTCAAAATCAGGATTAATGCCTCTTGTATCCACTCGCGTTTCGCTGCCTTCGATCTCCGTCACAATTAGCCCGGTTTCTTCATACACTTCTCTTTTCAACCCATCCAAGATCGATTCGTAAAGTTCTAATCTTCCTCCAGGGAGTTCTAACGATTCTTCGTTTTTTTTCGTTCGAGTCTGAATCAGAAGTTCTGTCCCCTGCTCGGTGACACGCTCTACAAAAGCTCTCGCATTCACATAAAAACTCAATAGATTCCCACCTTTACGAGGATTTCAAAGTTACATCCAGTATAACCCTCTATGATTAGCGTGAATAGAAAAAGAAGCCTACGCATCTGTATAGGCTTCTTTCCGTTTGCTTTTTTCTTACCAAGAAACCGTAATAATCGAAGCTTCTGTCGAATAACTTCCGCCAGTTCGGCTTACTTTATTGACCATAATCTCTGTTCCTGAAGGGCTCCATTTCATAATATCGCCGGCGTCCGCGAGATCCGAAGAGATCATAAAAGCTTCACCCGTTGTTGCATCGGAAATATAAAATCCGTCTTGACCTTTATCTGTTGGAGAAGTGACGGTGTAAGCCAAACGCTTGCCGTCCGGCGACCAACTTGTACCGAAGATTTGCGTTGCACGTGTGAGCGTCTTTTTCTCATTTCCTGCAAGATCGGTTAGCATTAATGTTCGTTCATTTTGTTCATCTCTTTTCACTAATGCCAACTGACTGCCATCCGGAGCTGGTATCACCCATTCGATATTTTTACCGAAACGATCCAGATTTTTCGTCGAGGTATCGTAAGCAAATACTTCTTGCTCATTTAAGCCTGTATAGTAAATCGTATCGCCTACAGCTTGAATTCCATTTGCTCTCTTGCCTGCGTCCGCCAAATCAAGCAGTTGCTGACTTTTACCGGACAGATCGCTTTGGAATAGCTGCCCTTCGATATTGCCATATACCAGATGTTCATTATCTAACCAAGCGCCGTCGATCAGAATTTCTTTGCCACCTGCGATTTGTACCGATTTACCGGTCTCCAAATCCATAATATGCCCGATCCCTGTCATTTCAAACACTTCGAGATAAAAAAGATGCTTTTTGTCGGGCGACAACTTGGCTCCTCCCCAAAGGGTGTTGTCTGCCACGATCTCAGTTTCTTTCCCATCGGCGATATTATGGATGTACAACCCTTGGGGCAACGTCTGTCCGTCAGAAAACTCGATCGGCTCGCCATTTGCTTCTTGACGATTCACAATGACTTGTTTTTCACTCAGCCAATCTTGTCCGCGCACGCCTTTGATCTGTTGAATATCGTCAAGTTTGAGATCCGCGTATACCGATTCATTCGTATTTTCCGTAACGGTAATATTCGAAGCCGATGGCGACGTTTGTTCTTGATTTTGAGCATTGGAGGCATTGGACACGACCACCGTTCCTTCGGATGGCGACGAGCAACCTGCCAATAAGATCAATATCGTTGCAGCAGCGATCCTTTTGCTTTGTAGAAACTTTTGGATATTTCGCGACTTCGCTATTTTTTGCTGATTTATGCTCATGTTTGAATCCTTCCCCTCGTTGAGTCAATCTGATTACAACCAGTGTACCCAACAAATACTTCGAAAATGTTTCGAACAAGTTTGAAAATGTTTCGAACACGTAAACAGACTCAATCATTTATTCTTTTTTTGCAGAATCTTCAGACATAATCGGAAAAGTCAGTTCAAAAACCGTCCCTTGTTCATCTGAAGAAATCAGCTCAATCGTACCGTTTTGTGCTTCAACTAATCTTTTGACAAGAGAAAGCCCAAGCCCACTACCTCCCGATTGTCTCGCTCGATCTCGATTAACTGTGAAAAAGGGTTCGAAAATGCGCGCGCGAACTTCTTCTGGAATCGCAGGCCCGGTATTGCTAACTCTAATTGCCAAATATTCCACTTCTGAGCGCTGTTCTTGCATATGGCTAGCAGGTCTAGGTTCCAAACAGATACGAACTTCACCGCCAGGATGATTATATTTAATCGAATTGTCCAATAAGTTTACGAAAATGTGCATAAAACTTTCTCGGTCAACCCATAGCGGAAAAGCAGCCGAATTCGCGTCTTGCTTAATCCCCTTAGACTTCGGTAATTCCAAATGCAGAGTCAGATCAAAGCGCTCCGCTTTGCCTCTCATCCGTCCGATCACATCTTGCAGGGCTTCTTCAGGGTCCATCACTTCGGCTTGAATCTCAAAATCGTATTTTTCCAATTCGGCAAGGCGCAACACTTTTTCGACCATCTCATACAGTCGTTGCGATTCTTTGCCGATATTGCTTCGCGCTTCTTCCAACAATTCTGGATCATCACCATACATTTCCAGCAGCTCCACATAAGCTTTGATCGAAGTAAGCGGCGTTTTGAATTCGTGGCTGATATTGCCGATATATTCTTTTTGCTGACGTTCCAACGATTGAAGTTTTTCGACGGCAAGCTTGAGCTTATGCTGTTCGTCTTGCATGATCTGAATATTACGCTCAATCGCATTGCTCATTTCATACAGCCCTTCACCCAGTTGCCCCAGTTCGTCTCCGCGCCGCTTAAGCGGTGCATGATGAATAAACTCGCCGCGCCGGATCGCATCTGCGGCTTTTTTGAGGCGAATAATACCGGCTGCAAATCGATTGAAAAACAGATATCCGAGTACAAAACTCAGCCCGACAACGCCAAATCCGATCCGTACAAAAAGTTCTTGCGTATCTGCGTAAGCCGCTTGATACGTCGCAATCGAGTAGCGGAATCGAATGACGCCCATTTGACCTTCCGGGCCTTCAAGCGGTGCGAAATATTCAAGTGAACTGCCTTGCTGCCAATAAGCGACCTGACCGTCGATTGCGTAACGAAACGAAGAAGCACCTGTTGGATCGCCTTCAAGCGGCGGGATTTCGCCGGGCAAAGATGTGCCAATCCGATCGCCTTTAGCATCATACAATGTCACTGGCATACCGCTTAAGTCGGATAATTCATCAGACAAGCGTACCCCTTGTTGCTGTAGGAAATCGGTTGGATTCAGTCTAGGTTCTTGCGTATAAAATTCTTGCCGAACGCGAAGATTCGCTAGCTGTGTCTGCCGTGCCATCGTATCTTCGATCTGTTGCTTTTGGCTACGCTCGGTTCCTTGCAAAACCAGAATACTTAATACGCCAACGGTCAAGGTCAGCAGCGCAGCAAGAAACAATGTGAATTTTAGCTTAATACTGATCTTCATCACGATGAGATCGCTTTATAGCCGACGCCGTATACGGTCTGTAACATGCTCTGATGATCTTCGCCAAGCTTTTTGCGTAAGCGCTGCACATGAATATCTACCGTGCGCGTACCGCCGATATAATCCATACTCCATACCCGATCCAGTAAATCATCACGGGTGAATACCCGGGACGGACGCGATACCAATAACGTCAGCAAATCGAATTCTTTCGGCGTCAACTCTAGTAATTCTCCGTCTAGCTCCGCCGTACGATGCGAAATACGGATACGTAATGCACCCAGCTCAATCAGATCGTCGCGATCCGAATCGTCCACCGTAGACTCGCTTGGTTCGGCGACAACTGTACTTTTTTCGACTCTGCGCATCAACGCTTTGACACGTGCCAATACTTCACGAATTTCAAAAGGTTTGGTCATATAATCGTCAGCGCCCAATTCCAGCCCAACAATTTTGTCGATCATATCGTTTTTGACGGTCAGCAAAATAATTCCGATCCCGTTACGATTTTCTAACCTGCGGCACACCTCGTATCCGTCCATTTTAGGCATCATAACATCGAGTACCAATACAGAAGGCGCGAACGATTCGACTTTTTCAAGCGCTTCTTCGCCGTCTGCGGCTGTGTCTGTATCGTATCCTTCGCGTTTTAACGCGTATGCGATCGCATTTCGAATTCCCGGTTCGTCATCGACAACCAGCACTTTTTTGCTCATCTGATTTCCTCCTGGCTTGCAACGGTTTGTTCTTATTAAACACTATCTGCTATAAATCTTCAAAATTCTGACCGCATCGCAAAAAGCCGCAGGGAATCGAATTTCCACTGCGGCTATGTGATGAAGTACGCCATCAATCTTCAGCTACGACTTGATCTTTGCCGGATCGTTTGGCTGTGTACAACCGACGATCCGCGATCGCGAGCAATTCGGTCCGATTCATCAAATCATTGCCTTCTACCGTATGCACGCCGATACTTGCCGTTACTGGTAATTCTCCAGTGATCGGGCTCCAACCTGCATTTCGAATCGCTCGGCACATCCGATTTGCTAATTCCACGCCTTGATGCCGATCCGCACGCGGGAACACAGCAACGAACTCTTCACCGCCAAGTCGCGCGACAGCAGCTGGCTCCGCTGCGGATACCGATAAGATTTTCGCCACATTAATCAATACCGTATCGCCTACTTCATGCGACAACGTATCGTTGATTTTTTTGAACGAATCCAAATCGATCAGCGCGATTGTCAACGGCTCGCCTGTTTCTTGTCGTTTCGCTAACAAGCTATCCAGATGTTCGTCGAAAAAACGTCGATTACGTAGGCCGGTAAGCGGGTCTCGCAACGCCATCTCACGAAAAAGTTCGCTGTTTTTTCGCGCTTCTTCCACTTCAAATACGGCTTGCAAAATGCTTACTTTGGCTTCACGCTCGGAAGAACGTAATGTCTCCGCTTCTTCGTGGAATAACACATGTTCTTCATACGCTTCTTTGTACTTGCCTGAAGCGGCATACAATTCGGCTTGCCGCAGACGGACTTGTACACTGATCCGCGCCAGACCATGTTCTTCACATAGATGTCTGGCTTCGTCTAACATCGCTTGCGCTTCCGTTAATTTGCCTTGAACAAGCTGAGCTTGCGAGACGGTCAACATACATTCAGGAAGAGAGACCAGCTCGCTCAACTTCCGCTGCGTTGGGTCTGTCAAAACAGGCAGCAGTGTTTTTTCGGCTTCTTCAGGACGTCCCAGCAAAATTTCGCCTTTGGCGATCGTATCTAGCAATAAGGCAATAAGTGGAAATCCATGTCGCTCTGACAAATCACGAATTTGTTCAATCATACGCGAAGCGGCTTCGAGATCGCCTTTATCGTAATACGTGTACGCCATATTGTTGAGTGCGTAGAGTGCAAATTGTACGTCTCCTGTGCTGTACGCAATTTGCAGCACTTCATCGAATCGCTGCTTCGCATCTTCGAACGAACCCGCTTCGTCGAGCGTCAAAGCCAACATCATCAGATGATCCGCGCGCGTCGTCTGAGACACATCATTAGGCAAATGTTGAAGCCCTCGAAAAGCATGTTCAAGCGCACTTTCATGATCGCCTACACGCCGAAAAAAACCAGCTAGCAACCGATGACTTCGCGCTAAAAGATGCTTATATCCGTGTTTCTCTGCCCAAGCGTTAATTTCTCGAATCATCCGTCCACTTTCCGCGACTCGTCCTTGACGGCCGAATACATCGGCTTGCACCAATCGAGCACGGTGTATCAGATCTTCTCTTCCCAAGCTTTCTGCCACTTGAATCGCTTGCTGTACCGGAACAATTGCGGTACTGATATCGCGATAAGGCAAAATTTCTAATATATCCAGTACCTGTTCAAATTCTGAAGGCTTACAGCCTACCGTAGTTGCTTTTCGGTATAGCATCGTCCAATCTGGCTGATGCATGCCCGGACTAGTCTGTTTTGAATGATGATCCGGCAAGGTAGTCCCTCCTGTAACAGCCTTATCGCTTCGCTACTTAGACCGATCCTTACGGTCACGAAACAACGTTAATGCTAAGTATACAATATAGTAAGGTTAGCCGATGTGAAAATCAATGATTTTATGAATAGTTCGATCTATTTTATATAGGAAAAAAGACCGAAAGCATTTATCTCTCAGGTCTTTTCACAAAATCAACTTTGTCCCAATATATCAAGCAACGTTCCCGGGATACGAAAATGCTGCCCGTCAATTTGAATCGATTTGAGCTTCTCGCGCTCTTCGACTTCGTTTGCATCTTTGATCGCTTGAACTTCGTGTTGCAATCTTTCCATTTGTAGATCGAGCGAACCCGCCGATTCCGCAGCCGCTTTAAGTTCTGCAAGCAATTCTTCCGGCACGTCTTGATTGTATTTATAAAAAATCTTATGTTCCAGACTTGCCCAAAAATCCATCGCGATCGTGCGGATTTGCAACTCCACACAAACGTGTTCGGTTCGATCAGATAGAAAAACCGGCACTTCGATCAATAGGTGTAAACTACGGTAACCATTGCTTTTCGGATTGGCGATATAATCTTTTTGATCCAGCACTTTTAGATCGTCTTGTTGTTGTAGCATTTCGCTTACTTTGTAAATATCCGAAATAAAGGAACAAGTGATACGCAGCCCCGCAATATCGCGAATATGTTCTTTGATCGAAGACAATGAAATATCGTGTTGTTTGCGAATCAATTTGTTCATGATACTTTCCGGCGATTTCAATCTTGATTTTGTATGCTCGATCGGGCTGTAATCATGTAACGTTTGAAACTCTTGCTTCAAAATGTCGATCTTCGTCTCCATCTCATCCAGCGCAAATTTATACGTCATCATAAACCGAGTCACTTCGTCGCGAAAAGACTTTAATTGCTCTAAAGGAATAGATTTACCGATAAAGTCTACAGCGTTATTTTCCATAAAATAAATTCGGTTCCTTTCTAAAAAAACATTTTCGAATATGTCTTCGTTACTTATTCAGGTGTAGAAGATAAAAATTCACGCAGCTGCTCTAAATCTTCGAATTTTCGAATTTCTACTCCTTTCTCGCGGAACCAACGCTCTAACTGAATCTCGAGAAAATGAGCCGCAGACTGAAGCGGAATCAGGCTGACCGGGTCAATCAAAGATACCAGCGCCGGAAGTTTTGCTTGTTGCGCAATTTTTCTTCCTTGTTCAATCGCTTCTTGCCCCGAAGCCCAATAACCTGTTTCGCAAAAAACGAGGAATAGATACAATTCGCTTTCTGCAAGGACGGCTGTGAAAAAAGCTTCTTCATAATCTTTTCGTTCGCAAGCGGTCTGTAATTGATCAAGTAGCCCTTTATATTCTTCAAAAAAGCCTTGAGCCCGTTCTTTGTAATTTTGAGTCGGCGTCTGAAATTGAGTTCTACGCTGATTCAGTAAAGTCTGAACCAAATAGAGCAAATGCTCGCAAGCTTCGATCAATATCGAAATGTCGGCGCTACGCATGATCGTCGTTAACGTTTTTTCCAAATCCGACGGGCGAATACTCAGATTGTACAATTGCATCAGGTTTTTGCCCCAGCCTTTTTTCAAATACGTTCGATTCGCAAGCGTGAGTGCTTCAAGCGCCGGAGTGATAATATCAAAAGACTGCAATCGACAATCCGATAAAGACTGCGATACGCCGGAACGCCTAAATTCCATCATCAGTGGATACGCAGGCTGTAGCTTTTTTTCTGCAAGATCCAAAAAGTAAGTTTCTCCCTCAAAAGAACAAATGTCTTGAATCTGTTTTTTTAACGCATTGAATCGATCCAGATCATTGTCCGAACCTACGTATAACAACTTGCTATCTGCCAAAATTCCGGTCTTACTGTCTTCCATACGCGCCATAGACTCTGCACGTTCCCAACTGATCGGCCAAAAGTCGAAACTGATTCCATTTACGATAAAAGAAAGAGCCATATCTTTGCCTCGCGGCGTCGACGGTATGAAAAAAAAGTCCAAATCCGAACGTTCGGTGGCAGTTCCATCTATGTATGAACCATAGTACGCAGCAATTGCGACATCTTCTGCATAATCTTGTCCAATGCGCTGAATCAATGCAGAAGATACGTCGAAGACATTGAGTTTAGTCATCTTGCCTGATCCCCCGTTCATCTACCTACTTGAGATTCCGTCAATATTTCTATTCATTCTACCATCCCGCGAACAGATAGAGCAAAGTGAGGAAGCAAAAAAGGATTTCCCCCTCCGCTTTTGGGAGAAAGAAATCCTTTTTGATTGAAAACGTATTGGATTGAATTAAGCCGCGTTTGCGATTGTGCCGACTTCAACTTTAATGATTTGTGTCGACGTCTCGCCCGCTGCATTTTTCAATACCGCTTTGTACTCATAGACGCCTGGCGCTTTACCGCTAATTTTCGTGATTGCTTGTTGGCTGCCTGGTGTGGAAACGTTCAAGCTTTGCGTATCTACCAATTGTCCGTTCTCATACAATTCGTAAGAATCCGCATTTGTGCCCCACCACAGATTCATTTTCACGTTGTAATCACCGTCGCGATCCCAATTATCTTGAGACAATATGGCTTGAGCAGGAGATGCGTCTGTGACATTGACCGTGAGCAGATTGCTTTTTGTTGCCCCGAACTTGTTTTTAAGCTCAAGCTCGTATTTGTAAACGCCATTCTTTTTGCCTTCGATCGGTACCGATAGTTTTTGGGCATTCGGTGAAACATCGCTCAACAGACCGCTTTTGATCACTTTACCGTCTTCATACAATGTATACGAAGAACCGTTGTTTCCCCACCACAGATTCATCGTTACCGTATAACTACCGTCGCGAAGACCGTTGTCATGTCCGTTATTGTCGCTAAGTACCGGAGTTCCTGGAGCCGCTGTAGCTGTTCCATCGACAGGCTGCGGTTGCTCCGGTTCTGGCTGCTCAACAGGCGGCTCTTCTGTGATTGCCGCTGCTACTACATCCGCTACACCGCGTGGTTTCAATTGGAATGCGCCGCGGAAGATCGCAGCGACACCTGTTACGTCGATTTTATCGCCTTCCGCGAAAGCGAATCGATCTTGAGTCAGACCTGTACGGCCATCTACGCGGATGTGCGTTGTCACTCCATTTTGCGAAGTGGCGTCAAATTCAAATGTACCAACAGGCGTTGCCGCAACTACGTTCGATACCGTTACGTTTTTCAACTGAATCAATTGACCTTGATTGTCGTTCGTTACTGTATCGGACACGATTGGAGAAGGAAGTTCTGCTGTACCTACTTTTTCGATCGCGATCGGAGTTGTCAATTCAAGTTCGGTATTGTAGAGCGCAAGAGGCGCCGTTACGCGGATTTTATCGCCTTGCTGAAATCCGCTTTCGCTTTGAAAGACATAGATCCCTGCTGTGTCATCTTGCAAGTAAAAAGCTTGTCCGCCAAAAGCACCCGGAGCCGTCGTAATTACGCCTTCCAGCGTTACAACTTGACCTTCATTTTGCGTACGCGCAGCTGCGATGCTGCTAAGTTCCGGAATTTGCGTACCCGGTTCCTCAGGTTGCTCGATCGCTGGAAGCGGCTGAGCTGGAACATTCGCAATCGTCACACTTTTCGTGAGCAGGTTTGTCCCGTTTTGACGAAGACGCAAGCTTGCTGCTCCTGTTGTGCCCGGCTTGATGCGAACGCCGATATCGCGATACGCCGTTCCGTTCGCATCAGCGGTAACGCTGAACGTCTGGCTATATCCATACGAAGTCGGGAATGTACCATCCGGATTTTGAACCTGTGCAACTTGCGTACCGCCCGTCACATAAATTCCCGCACTATAACCCGATGTCGTTGAGTTTGGAGCCAGATTATCGATTTTGACGCGGATTTGGAATTCTTGCGCATTCGGCAATTGATCTTGGTGAATCACGTTAAATACCGGTTGCGTAACCGTTACGGACGAACCGTAAGAACCCGGTTTGAATGTGGAAGAATCCCACCATTTGTAGCCAGCAGCTGGAGACGCCCACGGTTCAGGCTGTGGTTCTGTTGAAACTGCCGGATCTTCGAATGGCAACAACGCTGTCGGTTGATCCAAAGTCAGACCGTCTACTTGGTTCAAGTTTGTGTAGTCTTCTTGAGCGGCAAGCCAATTGATCGTATTCAGCAGAAGCTTCGCATCGTCCACCTCTTTGAATCCGTCGTAAGTTGTTTTTTTCGCGCCTGTTTCTTCACGCAAATATTTTGGCGACGCATCTTCGACCGGTGAAGAATCGCCGATAAATGCTGCTTTGCCCAGCCCGACTTTAGAAACCGCTACATAAGGGCCTTCTTCGATACCGCCACCGTTGTATACGCCTTGATCGACTGCATTCCCCCAAGCCGCATTCGTTTTTGGCAGATACACGATACCTTTAGCTTTTTGCGGATCCATGATCGCGAGCGTCGAACCTGCGTGCATCGCTACGCCTTTGACGCCTTCGGTAATTCCGAAAGCTTGATCCGCAGCTACGATCTGATTCGCGGTAATATCACCCAGCGCATTGTAACGGAAACGTACGCCGAAGTTTTCGCCCAGCCAGTCGGAACTCACAACGCCTTGCATCGCTGCCGAATTTTTCTCTTCGCTGCTCATGCCTTTGGTTGGATCTTCCCAAGCGCCTCGACGGTAACCATTGATCGCTTCCGAACCGTCCCAACGGTTTTTGTTACGGTCTGCATTGTAATGATCGCCGATGAAGAAAATACTGCCGCCTTGCTGAACATATTGCAGCATTGCTGCTTGTTCGCTAGCCTTGTACGGAATGTTTGGCTCCGCAATTACGAATACATCGTAATCTGCCAAGTCTGCGTATGTAATTGGCGTTGTTTTGCGTAACTCTTTGACATCATAACCTTCACCTGCGATTCCGTTACCGAAATCAGAAAATCCGCCATCAATCACCCAGTCTGCTGCTCCCGCTGTTTGCGCGTGAGTGTTGTCGAACAGAACTTTTTTACCTGCATTTTGATTGACGACTTTCGCATTGATAAACGGAGCTGGATCAGCAGCCGTCTCCGCAGATACCGGAATATTCGACAACAAACCGACTTCAAGCGACGCAAAAACCGATAATGCCAATAATGCTTTGACACCTTTTGACTTTAAAACTGAAAACTTACTCACGTAACCGCCTCCTGTTTGACTGCTTTTGAGAACAATTTCAGACATAGCAAGATTTTGGTATCCAGCCATCTGCGTCTCATTCTAGCATGGGTTCAAACAGGAAAGTTCATGGTTTCGTAAAAAAATTGATAAAAAGTGTAAAATTCCTGTAAAATTCAATTTTTAGTTCTATAGAACCAATTTTAAACAATCACAAGTTCAGGCTCTGGTAGGAATTTGAACTTCGCTTCTACCTTCTCTTGAACTAGATGTACAAGGTCTACCACGTCTTGCGCTTTTGCCCCGCCTCGATTTTGAATAATATTGCCGTGGTGATCAGAGATCATCGCGCCGCCGATTACGGTTCCTCGAAGCCCGATACGATCGACAAGCTTACCCATCGGTTCGCCGATCGTGTAATTATTTTTGAATACCGAACCGCAAGAAGGAAAATCGAAATGTAATTTGCCGCTACGGTCTTCGATCACGTCCAGCATTTCCTGACGTACTTTAAAACCTTGCTTCGCCGCGATATTCAGCTCGTTCGTATAGTGACGATAATAGTCAGGCAATACCGAAGACGGTAAGTTTTTCGACTTTAGTTTGGCAAAAAGCTCTTCGGTTTGCTGCGGCGTCAATTTCGGATCGACCGGAAGCTTCAGATCCGCACCGACTACAATCCATGGTTTGCGCATAAAGATCGACTTTTTGTACGCATACTCGCAATCGCTGATCGGAACAGAAATCAATCCTTTTTCCGGATGTTCTTTGTCGATCACGTAAGCCGTCTCTAACACATCGCTGATTTGATGACTGAAATATTTAGCGTTCATATAAATGCCCGCTCCAAGCGTTCCCGGCAGCAAGAAAGTGAAATCGAACGAATCGATTCCGGTGTAAAGCCCGAATAAAGCAAGCAGCGTCATCGGCGTGCCCGCGGATACAAACAATCGACCGGGCAGTAGCTTAAATTCGATATGTTCTTTCAGTGAAAAAAAGAGCATGTCTTCATGCGGATGGTCCGGGAAAAGTGTATTCGATCCTGAGCCAAACAAAAAAGGATTTAATCCTTTGGAACGCGCACCGTCCAGCATAATAGTAAGTTCTTCAATCGTATGCGGCAGCGCTAGATGTCTAGCGGCACCTCCGATTTCATAAGTCGAATACGCAGATAGTTTCACGTCTTTACGGCATAGTTGTTCAAATTGTTGGTTTTGCGAAGTCATTTTAAAACTCTCTCCTTTTTGCACACTTGATTTTTCTTTCATCTATGGGTATTTCGATATAGGTTTTGAAGATTACTTCATGAACTCATTGACGAATGTGGAGAAAACGTCTAAACTTTTAAGTTGCACGCAAGCATCCTACAGGAAGCGGCGGCAAAAATCAATGAGATCCCGGGTGATATAATATGGAAACCACGTCTTACCGCATTTTGCTTTTTTATAAATTTGTCAAAATCGACGAGCCTCAACAGTTTACGGCTCAACATTTGCAATATTGCAAAGACCTCGGTATTAAAGGACGTATTTTGATTGCCAGCGAAGGCATCAATGGTACACTGTCCGGCACGTATGAGCAAACCCAGCAATATATGAAAGATCTGTTAGCGGATCCGCGTTTTGAAGGCACTGTTTTCAAAATCGACGAGTCTGACGAACATGCTTTCAAAAAATTGTTTGTCCGTCATAAAGAAGAACTGGTTACGTTCCGTTATGAAAAAGAACTGGATCCGAATGTACTGTCCGGCAAGCGTCTGTCGCCAAAAGAGTTCCATGAACAACTTCAACGCGACGATGTTATTGTACTCGACGGACGCACAGATTACGAGTACGACCTTGGACATTTCCGTAATGCGATCCGTCCGAATATCGATTCGTTCCGTGAATTCCCGGAATGGATTCGCGAAAATATGGCGGAACACAAAGATAAAACCATCTTAACGTATTGCACCGGCGGTATTCGCTGCGAAAAGCTGACCGGCTTCATGATGGAAGAAGGATTCACCGATGTGGCTCAGCTTGAAGGCGGCATCGTCACTTACGGTCAAGACGAAGAAGTGCAAGGCGATCTGTTCGACGGAAAATGTTATGTATTCGATGAACGCATTTCGGTTCCGATCAACCATGTAGCGCCTAGCGTCGTCGGAAAATGTTACCACTGCGACGAGCCGACCGATACGTATGTAAACTGCCCGGTGTGCAACTTGCAGCACTTGGTGTGTGAATCTTGTTCGGATGAGCATAGTCATTATTGCTCGGACGAGTGCAAAGAATCCGTAGCGGCGATCTGATACAGACCGTTTACGGTTGAGTGACGCGGAAAGTTTGCGGTTGGGAGGCGCTACGGGGCGGGGGAGCTTTCGATCGCTGTCAAAATCGGATTTTCTTCTATTGAAATAGACAAGTCTAATGTGAAAAATCCGATTTTAAAGGCGAACGCTTCGCTTCTCCATCTCCCCCGCCCCTTCGCTGCCGTTCGCGGGTCGCGTGGCAGTTCCCCTCTCCGTTATGGGAGAAGGGGGAAAAGAAAGGCTCCAATTTTTTACCAATCGAATTGGGTAATAAAATCTCTTCAAGAGCGTCCTCCTATATGTAGGAGGACGCTCTTTCTCCCTACACCGCCCGGGAGGTCGGAGCGGAGAGAAAAATTCAGTTTAAATCGCCTTTGAACTCTTGAATAGGAATCATTAAATTCCATTTAATGATTCCTATTCAAGAGTGAAACAGCGAGTTAAACGATTTTTTCTCGCAGCGTCTCTGACGCTCAGCTCAAGCCCTCCCGCCTCATCCTTCTCACAGAAAAAAGGCTCTATCCGAATATTTTCGGTTAGAGCTTCTTTTTGTATGCCATCAGTTCTGTTATGCCGCGATGCAAATATAGGCAAGACGAAGCTTTTATTAATCGCGCGGATAGTTCAGCGCCATAATATCCATGAAAGAGACTTTTAAAGTTTCCGCTTCTTGCTCGACATGAACTTTACCCGTTCTTGAGTCCATCTTTACGATCGTACCTCGAACTGCTTCGGGCATTCCCCAGACCGTCAATTCCACAACGGATTTCTCCTGGTAGGCTTCAGTCAATTGATTCCCGATTTCTTCCAGAACAAACTCGTCGCGGGTCGGCCGCTTTGCTACTTTTCCTTTTGCCAAACCGCTTCCTCCTTGCGTTATGCGTAATAATTCAATTATAGCATTTTTATATCTAAAAAAGGCATGAAAAAGCGAAATTGATTGAACATTTTGCGTACATATGTTCCCAACAAAAAAACTCGATCTAGATTCAAAATTCTGAACCGCTTGGATCAGAACTTCAAATCAGATCGAGTTTAGTATTTAATCATTAACGAATCGCTTTTCCTGATGGAATTGCAAGTTCGGCTAAGATTTCATAAGAATGCAGACGTTCTTTGAGATCGTAAATTCCGCTAGTGACAATCAGCTCATCGGCTTGAGTCCGAGCGATCAATTGCTCTAAACCTTGCTTAACTTTCTGAGGATCGCCTACAATCGCCGATTCCATACGTTTACGAACCGCCGACAATTCCAAAGGATCGATATGCGAAGACAAATCTGCTGGCGGCTGGATTTTACCAGGACGCCCGCGTGTCAAAGCAATCACCTGTTGCTGCATCGTCGTAGATAAAAACTCGGCGCGTTCTTGCGTATCCGCTGCGATTAACGAGACGCCCAACATCACATAAGGTTCTGACAACGCCTCAGATGGACGGAAGTTACTGCGGTAGACATATAGCGCCCGATCCAGATAATCTGGCGAGAAATGCCCGGCAAAAGAAAACGGAAGCCCTTGCTGAGCCGCAAGTCTAGCACTGAAATCACTCGATCCAAGCAACCAGACCGGAACGTTCAAGCCTTCGCCTGGCACCGCTCTAACCGGCGCATGATACGATGTTTTCGAAGCATCGAAATAGTTCCGTAGTTCTTCTAGCATTTCCGGAAAGTCGTCTGCGCCTATTTCTCTGCGTAACGCAATCGTGGTTCGACGGTCGCTGCCCGGCGCGCGTCCAAGCCCAAGATCGATACGTCCCGGGTACATCGACTCTAACGTACCGAATTGCTCGGCAATCAGCAGCGGTGCATGATTCGGTAACATGATCCCGCCTGCGCCAAGCCGAATACTTGACGTTCCGGCAGCCAAATAACCGATCACAACAGAGGTTGCTGAACTAGCGATCCCCGGCATATTGTGATGTTCGGCAACCCAGTATCGGTTGTATCCCCATTTTTCCGCATTTTGCGCAAGTTCCAAACTATCTTTAAACGCATCTGCTGCCGTTTTTCCTTCTACAATCTGAGACAGATCCAATACAGATATCGGGATCTCCCCAAGTTTTTTCAACGACGATTCATTCATGGATTCGCTCACTACGATCCCCTCCACTTCTTTATGATCAATTTTCTTCTACGATTAGCGACGCGCTTCTGCTCCGCGGTCGCGCTTTTTGAATAAACGATCTAGATTCGGTTCCAACAACCATGAGAAACTCATCCGTATCCACTCTGACGACAATCCTGCTGCCAGCAGTACGCCGAAAGGAATCAGCAACATCGTCCAAGCCGCTTCGCTGTAGGTTTCATAAAAACCTGTTGCAATCAGACCTTTGACGATAAACCCGTGTAGCAAATACGCGTATAACGTATTTCGTCCAAGCACAGAAAAACAAGGCAAATAACGCCCGGTCATCAAAATCATAATCGCTCCGCCGATCAGTACAGATGCGGTGTAAGCGGCGATTCGGTAAATCCCTGCTGTCCATTCGGGATGGTCAAGCGCCAGATAAGGCAGACTTCCATAAAACCATTCGGCTCGCATGACACTGCTGTATTTTATCATAATCGCAATTGCCGCACCTAATACGATAACCGAAGCTATTTTAAAAGGACGGGTACGCCATAAATCAATCTGTTCTTTACTTAAATAATAACCTGCCAAAAAGAATGGGAAAAAGACGATGGTACGCGACATACTCGCATAATACTGAGCATCGACTGCGTAACCCGCCAAAATCGCGACTCCGATCGAAATCGGCAAAGCCCAACGAATTTTCACCGCATACGGCAAAATCATTCTCCAAATCACCATACTGAAAATAAACCACATTAACCAATACGGCGTAAAATAAGAAAACTTCAACACTTCCGTGCCCATCACAAAATAATCGAATAGCGAATATAACGTCTCGAAAATCAGATAAGGGATAATTAAGGTTTTTACGACTTTGATCCGATAATCGCTACTCGTAATCTCTTTGCAAAAGTATCCCGAAATCAGTACGAATAACGGAATATGAAATGAATAAATAAACAGATAGATCGGACGATAGATCTCGCTGCTGCTCAAAGGTTCGATCAAATGCCCAACCACGACCAAGACAATCAACAGAACTTTCAGATTGTCAAAATAGGCATCCCGTTTTGCCATTTTATCCTCTCCTTCATCAAGAATCGCCTTGTCCCTAACGCGACGATTGCCGGCTTTCCTTGCTTGGAGTCCTTATACCCTTCCTTTTTGTAGGTGAACCGATTTTTGTCGTTCCAGACATCCAATCTCGTGATCTACGGATTCCAATCGATCAAGACTTCGCTCTACGCATCATGCCCAATAAATGAAAGATTTGACCTCTATGATGGGCTTCATGTTCAATCAGATGATAAACAATCCATTCAGGCGTCACGTCATACTCTTCAGGCAAATGACGCACTGTGTACCAATCATCCAGATCAATTGAACGAAACTTTTCCAAAAAATCTTCCCTTACGACCGCTAATCTTTCTAAATGCCGCTCGATCCGTTCTCCGGGCGGACACCAAATTTCTCCTTGCTCGTTTCGAGTTGGCGTTGAAAACCACTTTTCAATCTTGGGGTCCAACTTTTTTTGAAGTAACAAATCGAAGTGAAGCCAGCTCGTCTCCACGTCAGCAATATGAAGCAAAAGCGCTCCAATCGTTGTCGGATCTCCGGCTTGCGGCGTATCTAATTCTTCTTGCGTAATGCCTTCTAACCGATTTAATAAATCGCGCCGAATATCTTGCATCATCCACAATTGACGTCCAATTTCTACGGGATAACCTGGCAAAGCCTGGATTTCAAGTCTGGGTAGATTCTTCATGATTCGAACACCCCCATACTTAAATAACGTTCTCCATTATCTGGCGCGATACAGACGACCTTTTTACCTGTACCCAGACGTTTGGCAATCTGGATCGCAGCATAGACAGAAGCGCCGGACGAAGGCCCAAGTAACATCCCTTCCAGACGCGCTAATTTCCGCATGGTATCAAGCGCTTCATCGTCTTTGATCCGCATAATTTCATTATAGACATCCGTATTCAAAATCTTCGGTACAAAGCCCGGGCTTGTCCCGACCAGCTTATGCGGCCCAGGTACGCCTCCAGACAACACAGGCGAACCTTCCGGTTCTACAACGGCGATATGTAGATTGGGCAGCGAAGCTTTTAACGTCTCGCCTGTTCCTGTGATCGTACCTCCCGTCCCCGCTGTCGCGACAAAAGCATCCAACTTCCCTTCGGTTTGCTCCAAAATCTCAATCGCAGTCGTTCCTCGATGCGCATCGGGATTCGCTGGATTCTCAAATTGCTGCGGAATAAAGCTATTCGGAATCGAAGCTTGCAGCTCCATTGCTTTGGCAATCGCTCCCGGCATCCGCTGAGCGCTTGGTGTCAGCACCACTTCCGCTCCGTAAGCTTTAAGCAGATTGATTCGTTCGCGCGACATATTGTCCGGCATAATCAAGATCGCCCGGTAACCGCGAGACGCAGCGATCATCGCCAGACCAATTCCTGTATTTCCGCTGGTCGGCTCAATGATCGTACTGCCTGCTTTTAGATGTCCACTTTGCTCGGCATTTTGAATTAAATTCCGTGCTGCACGATCTTTGACACTGCCGGACGGATTAAAATATTCCAATTTCACATAAACGTCAGCGGCATCTATAGGTAACATCCGTCTTAATCGAACCATCGGCGTATTTCCGACCAGATCCGCAATCGTGGAAAAGACAGGCGAAGATTTGGTTGAAGCTTTATAAGAATCGGTAGAATCCGACATCAGAACCCTCTCTTTCTAACCTGAGTTTATGACTGTTCTTACCTAAATAATGAATAAAGGAACGACCCGAAGGTCGCTCCCTGTTTATTTTCTTCATTAAATTGTATCTTATTTTGCAATCGTAGTCACGTCTCGCTATTAGTTAGCCGAAGAAATGCCGCGAAGCGTAAAGCTATAGGAATACGTTTGGTTTGCAGGCAGCGTGAATTCTTCGTGCGTCAGTGCTTGCCAGCTATCGTCGCCGCCTACGCCCATCTGACGATAGTTTACGCGAAGTACGGTACGATCGGATTTTGGTAATTTATATCCGTGATCGCAAGCTTCAAGTGTCTCTGGCGTGTATGGCAAAGCATTCAACTCGACTTCTGGCGATCCTTCGATACGAAGACCTGTACCGTTTGCCGAAGTCAGCTCCGCCCAACGCACGCCCGTTTTGTTGCCTGCTTCTTGTGGTCGGAGGTACGGTGTAAGCTGCTCCGATACCAGACCTTTATACAGACCCAGGCGCGCACTGACGTGACGATCCCAATAGTTCTCGTGTGGTCCACGTCCGTACCATTGCAGATCGTTCAGATCGCCAGTAAGTTCGAACAACATTCCGATTTCCAGAATTTCCGGTAGACCTTCTCCCGGTGTAAGCGTCAGCGATACATCGAGTTCGCCCGAGCTTTGTACCGTGTACGTAACTTCGGCTTGCGAAGCCGGCTCTGTCGGAATATTCAGCGTTGCTTTGAATGTCGCGCCTTGCTCTGTCGCCGAAGCTTCAACATGGCGAAGCGTACGTTTTTGACCGGCTTCACGCCAGGTCGCACTACGCTCGTCGAGTTTGTTACCACGGTCGTTGTCTGTTACCGCGCGCCAGAAGTTCGGACGAACCGCAGCCAACAGAAGTTCGCGTCCATCTTGCGTAAGCGAAGACAGATCGCCGGTTTGCTTGTTGAATACGGCTGTGAACCCTTGTCCGCTTACAGTCAGCGATGTATCGTTGTCTTCTGTGCTTAATGGAGCGTGGACCGCTTCGGCTTCAACAACTTCTGCTTGCGCAGGAAGGACGAACTGTCCGAAAGCAATCTCGTGACCACTGTTTGCCCAGAAACGTTCTTCTTGTTCAACCAGCGACAATGTCAGCGTGTGCTCGCCTTGTTCTGTAGGCATCGTGAACGGTACCGTCACTTCGCCCGCTTCGCCTGGAGCCAGTTGGAACGGAAGTGTGCCGCGTTCTACGACTTCGCCTTCACGCGCCGTTTCCCAAACCAATTTGTAACCGCTGAGATCAGTGAACAAGAAATCGTTACGCAACAAGACGCGTCCTTTTTCCAAATCAACGGCTTCGAAACGAACGTTTTGGTAGCAAGTTTTCAGCTCGATCAGCTTCGGAGAGATTTTGCGGTCTGCGAAAATCAGACCGTCGCCGCAGAATGTACCGTCGTGCGGAGATTCGCCGAAGTCGCCGCCGTAAGCCAAATACTCAACGCCGTCTGCTGTTTTCGTGCGGATCGCTTGATCGACCCAATCCCAGATGAAGCCACCTTGCAGTACAGGGTATTGGTAAGTCAGGTCGGTATATTTGAACAAGTTCCCGCAAGAGTTGCCCATCGCGTGACTGTATTCGCATAAGATAAACGGTTTTTTCGGATCGTTTTGTGCATACAGCTCCACGTTTTGCGGCGTTGTGTACATATGGCTTTCGATATCGGAAGCCGCGTCCCACTCACGAGCATGGAATGTGCCTTCATAATGCACCAGGCGCGTTTTATCTACCGTACGGAAGAAGTTCGCCATATGGATAAAGTTATCTCCGCCCCACGATTCGTTACCGAGCGACCAGATGATGATCGACGCATGGTTTTTGTCGCGTTGGTACATGGAGTTTGCGCGATCCAGTACGTTTGCACGCCATTCAGGCTTGCTGCCCGGAACGGTACGCGTGACTTCTTCGGTCTGACCGTATTCCCAGCTTCCGTGCGTTTCCAGGTTCGTCTCGTCGATAACATACAGACCATGTTCGTCACACAGTTCGTACCAGCGGGTCTGGTTCGGATAGTGCGATGTACGTACCGCGTTCACGTTGTAAGCTTTCATCAATTTGATGTCTTCCAACATTTCTTCTTCGGTTACCGCACGTCCCAGATCCGCGCTGAATTCATGACGGTTTACGCCTTTGAATACGATACGCTTGCCGTTGATCTTCATGACGCCATCGTGGATCGCGAAATGACGGAATCCGACGCGGAATGTAACGGCTTCAACTTCGCCTTTTTCATCCGACAATGTAAGCACGAGCGTGTACAGATTAGGATGTTCTGCCGACCATTGTGCAGGCTTTTGAATCGAAGCCGACAGATCTGCTGCATAGATGAAGTCTTTTTCGATCTCGACTTGAGAAGTCATACGGGAAACGGCTTCGCTTCCAGAAGCGTCTAACAAACGCGCTTCAAGCGTATACGTACCGTTCTTTTTGCCTAACGGATTGCCGACTTTGACTCCGACTTGCAGGTAGCCGTTTTCGAAGTTGTCGTCCAATTCGGCTGTCGCCAGTACGTCAGCGATTTGTACGTTTGGTTTTGTATATAGGAAGACATCGCGGAAAATACCGCTCATTCTCCAGAAATCCTGGTCTTCTAACCAACTTGCGTCGCACCAGTGGAACACTTGTACCGCAAGCTTGTTTTCGCCTTTTTTCAAATAAGGAGTTAGCAAGAATTCAGCAGGCGTAAACGTATCTTCGCTGTAACCGACCAGATCGCCGTTTACCCAGATATAGAAGCAAGATTCAACGCCTTGGAAGCTGATATATACGGGTTGATCTTCCCAATTTTCAGGCACGGTGAACGTACGTACGTACGAACCAACCGGGTTAAATTCAGTCGGTGCAAAAGGAGGTTCGATTTTTTCGCGTTCTTCCCACGGGTAACGAACATTCGTGTAATGCGGATAATCGTAACCGTGAAGCTGCCAATGTGCAGGAACGGGAATATCATCCCATTTAGATGTATCATAACCGGTCTCGAAAAAGTTCTCCGGACGATCGGCAGGTTTGTCGACATGATGGAATTTCCATGTACCGTTCAGCGATTGAACTCGGCTTGAGTCTTTGCTGCCGCTCAAAGCTTCTTCGGCGTTCGCATAAGGAGTCAAAGCTGCGCGAGCTTCAAGGCGATTTAATTGGAAAATTTCAGGGTTGTTGTTCCATTCCGGGTAACCGTTTGCAGGTGCTACATACTTGTATTTTTTAAACATCTCTTTTCACCTCATCAGCAAATATAGAAAAGCAAATACACAAAATTCGGTGTGGCTTCAGTCGTACTTAGGCTCTAGTGTACACTGATCTTGGTGAAAAAGAAAAGCTCTGTTTGAAGTTTGCTGATAGCGTTTTCTTCGAGTTGTTTAGTTTTAGACGAAAAACGCACCGGAATTTCCTTATTATTATATGAGTGATATAAGAATATGGTATATAAAAGGTCTTGACGGTTGTAGAAAATATAGATTTTTGTAATTTTTTTATGCTTTTTAGAAAAAGAAAAAAAATTTGTGAATAGTTTGTGGGAGGATCTGCGGTAGAAATTCGACAGTGTTCCCCCGGGAAATCTGCATGATATGAGTACAAAAAAGCGGATACTCATTTAAAGTATCCGCTCAAGATTTTTACAAACTTTAAAGTTTTAAAATTCCAATCAAATTTTCCCGATTTCAACAAGCGACCTAAAGGCTTTCGAAGAAAGGCACATCGTAAGCATACGCTAACGAATTTTTCTCGGAGTCGTCTCGCTTCCCTCTCCAACCAAACTTTTTTCGACTACTCGAACTTCACAACGAAATAGTTCTTTTTGCCGCGGCGGAGAACAAGGGTCTTGCCATGCAAACGGTCTTCTGGAGTGATAACCGTTTCAATCGAAGTTCGTTTTTCTCCATTTACGGACACGGCGCCGCTTTGGATGTCTTTACGCGCTTGACCTTTGGACGGAGCTGCACCGGCTTCGACGAGCAAGTCGATCAGAAGCGGCTCGGACGAAGCCGCTGCCGATGTGGTCGGCATATCGGCGAGCGCTTCGGACAGATCGGCTTCGCTGAGTTCGGCGAAGCTACCGGAGAACAAAGCTGCCGTAATCTTCTCGGCGCTGACTACAGCGTCTTCGCCGTGAACAAGCGCCGTTACGCGGCGAGCAAGTTCGCGCTGCGCATCACGTTTTTCCGGAGCTTTGAGATGCTCCGTTTCCAGAGCAGCAATCTCTTCGCGGCTCAAGAATGTGAAGAATTTCAAGAATTTGATGACATCGGCATCATCGGTATTGATCCAGAACTGGTAGAACGTGTACGCACTCGTTTTGCTGCGATCCAGCCAGATCGCGCCGGATTCGGATTTACCGAATTTTTTACCGTCGCTTTTCGTTACGAGCGGCATCGTCATGCCGAAAGCGTCACCGCCGCCGTTTTTGCCAATCAGATCAAGACCTGCCGTAATATTGCCCCACTGGTCGCTTCCGCCCAGTTGCAACGAGCAACCTTCGTCTTCATGCAGACGCTGGAAATCGTAAGCTTGCAAAATCATGTACGAGAACTCGGTGAACGAGATACCGTGCTGAAGACGCGAGTCTACCGAATCTTTTGCCAGCATGTAGTTGACCGTAAAGTTTTTACCTACGTCACGCAGGAAGTCGATCATCGTGATCGGACCTAACCAATCGTAGTTGCTGACCATTTTCGCAGGAACTTTGGCATCGCCATGACCGAAATCAAGAAAGCGCGACAATTGGTTTTGTAACTTACGCGTCCAATCGGCTACGGTGTCGGCTGTATTCAATGAACGCTCTGTCGAACGTCCGCTTGGGTCACCGATCATACCGGTTCCGCCGCCTACCAGAGCAATCGGACGATGCCCGGCAAGTTGGAAACGGCGCATCGTAAGCACGGGCAGCAAGTGACCGATATGCAGACTATCAGCAGTCGGATCGAAGCCGTTGTAGAGCGTTACGCTTTCTTCGTTCAACTTTTTTTGCAATTCTTCGCGATGCGTCACTTGGTAAATCAGACCTCGGTATTCCAGATCGTCCAGCAAGGCGTTGTCTTCGATTGATAAATGTTCGTTTGTCATGATTTCATCCTCCTTGAAATAGAAAAAAGACCCGGCCTGCTGCATCTGATGCAGGGACGAGTCTTAATCGCGGTACCACCCTTATTGGAAAAGCGCTTCTTTTTTACAAGACGCATTTTCCCTCTCTACAGCCCGATAACGTGGACAACTCCGTCTTGTTCCTTCCGCTTAGGCGGGTTCGGAAACAAGAAGCTCCGGGACGTAATTCGTATTCAATCGCTTACCGCCTCGCACCAACCGGCGGCTCTCTGAAAATGCAAAATTGAATACTACTGGGTTCCCTTCAAAGCTTCATATAAAAATAAAGTTCAACAGACCGGACACTTATTTGATTCACTTTATAACATGTATAGATTCTCCCTGTCAAACGGCTCTTTTGCGAAAACGATTTTAAAAATATTTAACATAGCGCTTACATAACCTTTGATTTTAAAAAAATCCTTATGTTACAATATGACGGCAACAAACATAATTTAGGGGGAATACACGTTTATGAATTGGAAATCTTGGAGAAAACCTAGCGTTGGACTTGCAGCCGCTACATTGCTTTCGGCTCAATTACTCGGCGGCGTAGGAACTGCTTCGGCAGCAGAAGGCGACGTTGAAGTTCATTTGCTCGGTATTAACGATCTGCACGGACAACTCGATACGACTTCGATCGTAGCGGACAAACCAGCAGGTACAGCTCCTATTCTCGCTACATACCTCAAGCAAGCTCAAGCTAAATACGAGCATTCGCTTCTGTTCCATAACGGCGACTCGGTTGGCGCTTCCGCTCCCATCTCTTCGCTTGAACGCGACGAGCCTACAATGGAATGGTTGAACATGATGGGCTTCGATGTAGGCTCACTCGGTAACCATGAATTCGACCAAGGCATCGCAGCTCTCAAAGCTCAAATCAAAGGCGGTCTTGATCCAAAAGACGGCATCGTGACTCACAAAGGCGCAAACTTCAGTTATGTCAATGCGAACGTTATTGAAGAAGCAACAAACAAACCGCTGATCGATCCTTACGTGATCAAAGAAGTTGGCGGCGTGAAAATCGGCTTTATCGGTCTGGTTACAAAATCAACTCCAGCAAAAGTATCTCCAGCAGGTACAAAAGGCGTTCGTTTCTTGAGCGTTGAAGAAGAAGTTGCAGCTGTGAACAAATATGCGAAAGAACTGCAAGACCAAGGCGTAGAAACAATTATCGTTCTGGCGCATGATCCAGCTTCCACAAAAGAAGGCGTAACAACAGGCGAAGCAGCCGATTTGGCAAAAGCTTTACCTGCAAACTCTCCTGTTGATGTTATCGTAGCGGGCGACAACCATGCGCTGGCAAACGGTGAAGTTAACGGCAAACTGATCGTACAAGCTTATTCGTACGGTACAGCGTTCGAAGACATCAAATTGATGATTGACCCGAAAACAGGCGACGTAACTGAAAAGTCCGCGACGGTAACGACGACTTTCCAACAAGGCGTGACTCCGGACGCACAATCTGTTGCGCTGATCCAAAAATATTTGGACAAGCACCCTGAACTGACCAAGCCTGTCGGAACCACTGACGGTTCGGTTACGCGTACAGACGCTTACAACAACGAAGCGGCTCTGGGCAACCTGATTGCGGATGCGATGCGTAGCGCTGATTTCGGCGATAACGCCAAAGCGGCTGACTTTGCTTTCATGAATCCGGGCGGTATCCGCGCTGATCTGCCAAAAGGCGATGTGACTTTTGCGGATCTGGCTAAAATCCAACCTTTCGGTAACACTCTCGTTAAGCTGACGTTGACAGGCGCACAAATCAAAACGCTGCTTGAACAACAATGGGGTAAAAATGCAGACGGTACAGCGAATACCAAAACGCTGCAAATCTCCGGTCTGAAATACAAAGCCGATCTGAACAAACCGGTTGCAGAACGCGTAAGCGATCTACAAATGGCTGACGGTACAGCAATCGATCCGGCTAAATCGTACACAGCTGTCGTGAACAACTTCATGGCTGGCGGCGGCGACAACTACAAAGTATTGACTGAAGCGAGTGCTTCCCTTGCTGGTCCGATCGATCTTGATGTCTTCTACAAGTACATCAACGATACATTCAAAGGTGCTGCGATTACGGCAAAAGTAGAAGGCCGTATCGTCAACACACCAGCTGCTGGTTCCGAAGCTCCTGATTCCGACGGCCCGGCAACTGCACCTACGAACAAAGAGATCTCCCGTGCGGATTTCGTATCCCAATTGGTGGAGTCGCTCAAATTGAACGCTGTTTCTGCGCCAAGCACTGCATTTACAGACGTAGCTGCTGACGCTCCTTATGCAGATGCAATCGCTGAAGCGGTAAAAGCCGGTTATATCAAAGGTTACGTGGGCGGTAAATTCAACCCGAACCAAACGATTACCCGTCAAGAAATGGCAAGCATTTTGGCAAATGTATTGAAAAAACAACTTCCAACCGTTAACGCAACTACAGTGTTGAGTGCGTACAGTGACGCTTCGACTGTTGCTGCTTATGCAAAAACACCGTTGGCACAACTTCTGGAAGCTGATATCGTAGTTCCTGCTCAATCCGGCACCATCATGCCGAAAGGTAAAGTCATGACAAACGAAGCAGACGCTGCGATCAAAGCAGCTGTAGCAGCTTCGGCATCTTAAGTTCAAAACTTACTTTTCAAACTTAGTAAAAAAAACGTCCCGCTCATTTCCCTTCACGGGGAGACTGAGCGCGGACGTTTTTTTATATGTTCTAAAGGTTCTAATTATTGATGCCCCATGACGACATGCGGCACATAAGGAGCTTCCAACCGTTCGATCTCGGCGTCGGTTAACTTAATGGATAACGCTGCGACTGCATCTTCCAAATGATGAGCTTTTGTTGCGCCTACGATCGGGGAAGTGATCGGGCGTTTTTGCAACACCCATGCCAAAGCGATCTGTGCACGAGGTACACTCCGTTCTTTTGCTACTTTCGCTACGGCTTCAACGACTCTACGGTCGGCTTCTTCGGTCTGGGCATACAGCGTCTGACCGAATTTATCGGTTTCGGAGCGTTTGCTGCTTTCTTCCCAATCTCTCGTTAATTTACCGCGTGCCAATGGACTCCACGGAATAACGCCAACCCCTTCTGTTTCGCAGAGTGGCAGCATTTCGCGTTCTTCTTCCCGGTACAGCAAATTCACGTAATTTTGCATACTGACGAATTTCGTCCAGCCGTGACGCTCTGCTGTATGCTGCGCTTTGAGGAATTGCCACGCATACATCGAAGAAGCACCGATATACCGAGCTTTGCCGGCTTTTACGACGTCGTGTAGAGCCTCCATCGTCTCTTCGATCGGAGTCAGCGGGTCCCAGCGATGAATTTGGTATAGATCCACGTAATCCATCCCTAACCGCTTTAAGCTATGATCGATCTCGGCCATGATGACTTTGCGCGACAATCCGCCGCCATTCGGTCCGGTTCGCATCTTGCCGTGCACTTTGGTTGCGACCACAATTTCGTCACGTTTGGCATATTCACGCAGTGCGCGTCCTACGATCTCTTCGCTCGTTCCATCCGAATAGACATTGGCGGTATCGAAAAAGTTAATGCCGAGTTCCAATGCTTGCCGAATAAAAGGACGGCTGTCTTGCTCGCCGATTGTCCACTCATGCGTTCCGCGATCAGGTTCTCCATAACTCATACAACCCAGGCACAATCGTGAGACGTCTAATCCGGTTTTGCCAAGTTTCGTATATTCCAACTGTGATCGACTCCTTTTTTGAACAAGATTGAGGTTTCTTTTATACTTGTATATCTAGCGTATGCGACTTCCCTACATGATATACATACACTTTGGTTCGATACAAATCACGACAGACCTCCAACGAAGTCGGCTCCCAATGATCAAAAGCAAAAAACACACTGACCACTTTTGTGCCATTTTTCGCTCGTTCTTGCAAAATTGGACGTAGACGACGCATCGCAGCGGGATGAAGATAACAGACGATCAAGTCTGCTTCTTCATAAGGATAATCAAACAAATCCGTTCTCCGAAAAGTTAAGCGTGAAGCCGGCAACCGATTTGCCCAAGCCAAAAAGCGCGAACTCCAAAAAGGAACAATCGAATTTTCAACGCCAATGACTTGGCTTAACGGAAAACGTCTTGATAGTTGGATGGCTAATGTTCCGAATCCAGAACCCGCTTCGATAATTCGCGTACCTTCCTGCACTTGATCGATTTGTTGCATCACCATCTGGCGTACAGAACGGCTTGTTGGCATGGGCGTAATTCCATTACGAACGCTGAACACGACGATCAAAAATAATAAAATGAGTACGATAACCGCTAAAGCCACGCTTAAGATCACATAGAGTTCGTGCAAATCACCCCTCCTTTTCTTCAACAACTATAGTCATAGGCTAGAGATGTTCCCTTTATCTTTATTGATCTTATAACCTTTCTCGAAAGGTTTGACGTTCCCTTTATTTCTGCATAATTTTCATTTTTTTCTGTATATTCTTGAATTTCAGAGACTTTCTTGCGAAAATCGGAGAGATGAGTTTATAAGAGGGGAATGAAGAAGTTGCATGTTAAAACTTGGCGAAGCGGTATCTTGATGCTGCTTTGTATGTCGGCGGGGATCGTTGACGTCATTGGTTATATTCATTTGGGGCGCGTATTCACAGCGAATATGACAGGGAATATCGTGATTCTCGGGATGTCTTTTGCCCATGTTGCCGAACTTTCTTTTTTACGGGCGGCTTTGGCTTGTATCGGGTTTATTGCGGGTAATGCAGCGGCAGCCATCTTACTTAGCGGAAATAAAGCGAAAGGCTTCTGGCCGGCTCGAATTACGCTGATTTTGGGCATTGAACTTGTTTTTTATGTGATTTTTGCGGCGTCTTCCAGCCCTGTGATGAGCGAAGGGCTGTTGCATGTGCTGATCTTGCTGCTTAGTAGCGCCATGGGCATGCAGACCACTGCGGCACGTAAGCTCAGTATTGCCGGGATTTCGACAACCGTGCTAACGAACAACTTGGCGAGTGTTATCGAAGATTTCGTTGCCTTTTTCCGTAACAAATTCGGTGTGAAAAAGACGTCGAAAATCAGCGGCGATACGTGGCTACGAATGACCGCTGTGCTGATTTACTGCTTTGGAGCATTGATCGGCGGCGTCGCAGAGACGTATATGCGGTTTAGCGCAATCTATATTCCGATCTTAGTTACGGTCATTATTTTAATTATTATTTTTACGATGTTCCGCAATATTGACGAGAACGGCGAACGTATACGTTCGATTTCTTAACATGTAAAACCGAAGCGATAAGCGCTTCGGTTTTTTTCGATCTCAATTCAAATACCCTTTTGCCAACTTAACATCCCTTTTCTGTTTCCTCGTTCCAAGATCGGATAAGTAAAGACACGAAAAGAAAGCAATAGTTCTGTCATGTTTACTATCATCGCTTTACACTAAGGGCATGGACGATTGAACTCTCCTAAATCTTGGCGGATCGTCGCCTCTCGGAAAGGGTGTTTCCATGGACAAGTGGATAGCAAGACTGACGGAGTTGGAAAACAAGATGATTGAATGGAGACGTCATATGCACCGTAATCCGGAGCTATCGTTTCAAGAAACGGCAACTGCCGCTTTCGTCGCTGAGACGTTACACGGATTCGGAGGCATTGAAGTACGAACCGGTGTCGGAGGCAACGGCGTGGTTGGAACGATTGTCGGCGGGAAGCCAGGACCTACTTTGGCGCTGCGTGCCGACTTCGATGCTTTACCGATTCACGATGAAAAAGATGTTCCGTACAAGTCGACCGTATCCGGCGTCATGCACGCTTGCGGTCACGACGGGCATACCGCTGCTCTCCTCGCCGTCGCCCAAATTTTGAGCGAAGATCGCGAAAACTTGGCAGGTACTATCGTATTGCTGCATCAACATGCCGAAGAATCGCCTCCTGGCGGCGCGAAAGCAATGATTGAAGACGGTTGTCTAGACGGCGTAGACGAAGTATACGGTATTCACCTCGCTTCGCTGCAGCCTTACGGTCAAATCGGTTACAAGCATGGATATTTAACCGCTAGCGCCGATCTGTTCGATATTTCGATCCAAGGTAAAGGCGGTCACGGTGCTTCTCCACATCACACGATTGATGCGATTGCGCTCGGTGCGCAGTTGATTACCGAACTCCAACTGCTGGTGAGCCGACGAGTCGATCCGATGCACCCTTCCGTACTGACTGTGGGTTCATTCCACGCCGGATCGGCGCACAACGTTATTGCCGACCAAGCGAAAATGATCGGAACCGTGCGCACTTTCCAAGAAGAAGCTCGCGATACGATTCAGCAAGGGATTACCAAACTCACGGAAGGCCTTTGCCATTCGTTCGATGCGACGTGCAAGATCGAATATACGCGCGGGTATCCGGCGACATTCAATCATCACAAAGAAACAGACGAAGTCATCCGTATCCTCAAACAAAATGAAATCGCCGAACTGGTGGAACTCCCTGCGATGATGGGCGGCGAAGACTTCTCGTATTATTTGCAAGAAAAACCGGGTTGCTTCTTTATGGTTGGCGCAGCTTTCGAAGATCGGCAAAATTTCCCGCATCATCACCCGAAATTCGATTTCGACGAACGTGCGCTTATGATGTCTGCCAAAGCATTCCTCGCTATCGTAGATGGACGATTGAATGCGGCTCCGATAACGCCTGAAGCCGAGATCGCCTCAGTCTAAAAATACGCAAAAAGCCGAGTTCATCAGAATCGGCTTTTTGTTATGGATCTATAGAGTAGCTTTGCATCCCTTTACAAACCAAGCTGTTGCCGAAACTCTCTCGGCGTTTTGCCATAGCGACGTTTGAAAGAGCGTGTGAAGTTTTTCGGATTTTGATAACCGACAGCTTCACTTACTTCATACGTTCGACAATCGCTACGTTCTAGCATTTCCGCGGCACGCTGCATCCGTATATCGTTCAAATACTCCGAAAAGTTGATGCCTGTTTTTTGCTTGAAATATTTACTGACATACGTCGGATTCATCCGTACCGCCAGCGCCGATCCTTCCAGTGTAGCTTGTGAACAATTTTCTTCGATATAGCGCATAATACGTATAATAATCGGATCGGAAACTCCTGCACTCAGTGGAAAAGGCTGCTCTTCGATTGACGCAATTTGCGAAGAAGGCTCAGGATTCAGAAAGACGTGAGAAGCTTGATCCATATTTTCTTTTAACGTTGAAAAAACACTTTTTAATTCTTCATATTGGGTAGGTTTTAGAATGTAGTGACTAACGCCGAATTCCATGGCACGGCAAGCAACATCGAAATCCCGGTGTGCACTCAGAAACACAATTCGCGGCGAAGTCTTTTGTCTATGCAAGTATTCAGCGACCTGGATTCCTGTCATCTCCGGCATCATCACGTCGCACAGCAGTACATCGACATCATGGCATCCAATGTACTCCAGCGCTTCAAGCCCATTTTTCGCAAATCCATCGACTTCGAATCCAAGCTCATGCCACGGAAAATAATTCCCCAACCCGTGTCTGATTTCCGTCTCGTCGTCTGCAATTAATAGCTTATACATGCACCAACCCCCTTTTGTTGATCGATTATATCGAACTGTAACAAATTCATCAACCAAGAAAATTACAGAAAATATCACACAAACCTTTCATTCAATTACTTTTATCTACTTAGGTTCTGGTTCTTCTTCGATATCGGAACCACAATCTTGACTAACGTTCCTTTTCCCGGCTTGCTATAGATCTGAATGCCGGACGTTGATCCGTAAGCCAATCGTAGCCTTTGGTGCGTATTATGAATTCCTATATGTGACGATTGCCCAAACGGTGCTTCAAGCCTTGCCCGCACTTCATGCAATCGTTCCTTCGTCATGCCTTGCCCATTATCGGATACCGACAGCCGCAGCGTGTGTGCAGTGGAATAAATTTTGATTTTGAGTATGCCGCCGGACTGATTTTGCAAACCATGCAGCAAGCTATTTTCGATCACCGGTTGCAAAATCAATTTCAGTACACGAAGATCTTCACCTTGCGCTCGGCAATCCCAGATCACCTCGAACTGCTCGCCGCTTCGGAATCGTTGGATTGCCAAATACGACTCGGTATAATTGATTTCTTCTTCGATCGTCACTTCTTTTTCTTCTAAATCCAAAGCCCCTTTTAACATTTTGCCCAGTTGTTCGATCATTTGCGTCAAATCATTATTCATTCCTCCCGCTAATGCGACAGCTTTCCATTTCACCGTCTCCAACGTATTGAGCAGAAAGTGCGGATTCAATTGCGATTGCAGCGCGCTAAGTTCCATGAGTTCGCTTACTGCTTTTCGTTCTGCGAGTTGGCTTTTCAAATACTTTTTCTCCAAAAAGTTCGCTAAAATCTGCTGCAAAATATACGCGTTCACATCTTGTTTGCCCACTTTGGTCGATAGTTCTGTTCCTCGCTCTGCATCATGAAGCATATCTACAATGTATCGAATATTACGGACATTACGCCGAGCAAAGTACAAACTGATCGTTACCGATGCCAAAATTGACAATAAAGCCGCAATTCCTGTATAGCCTGCAAGCCGTAGCGGCAAACTGTACAATACGCTTTTGGGCGTAGTCGATATAAAATTCAAACCGTATGTCTGCGATTGAAGCTCCAACACTTCGTATCCCCACTTGTTGTCTCCATAAAATTGCTCAGGCTCAAAAGGATCAAATCTACGTGAAGACGGGAATGAAATAGCGGTATCGGTATCGCTTTGAACGATTACTTGTCGATTGGAGTCTGTAATGAGTAAATGTTGATCGATCGAACTTGGCAAAGATGTTAGCTGTTCTTTGACATAATCAAGGCGCACGTTCAAGACGATCACCGCATCGTTGTCTTTGTTGATATGCAGCATCTGGTATAACGAGATCACATCGGTCTGAAAGTTGGGCAAATCGTATTTATTGAATGAACGCGATTCGCTCCATTGTTTCTTTTGCCCGCTGCGATGCTGCATATAACTGTCGTACCATTTGGAATCATAAGTATCTTCAAAATCCATCATGCCTCCAGTCGTCGAAGAAATAAAACGTCCCCGTCCATTCTCTACATAAACATAGATCGATTCGATATAAGGTCTTGCTATTGCCGGGGAATCGATAAAGTTTTTGAACGAAGCCAAGTCTCGGTAATCTTCGGCACTCGGAAAAGGTTCATTCAGCATATCTCGTAATTGATTGAATTCGAGTGCGCTTGAGATCGCGTGCATATGTAAAGTATCCAATTCTTCGAATAATACTTCGATATTTTCTTTCATCCGCTCCAACACATGCTGATTTGCTGCTTGCACCTCGATGCCCACATAACGCTGAATAATCGTAATCGATAATCCACCTAACATAACCAGAGGAATCAATACCGGCAGTAAAAATGAAGAAAGGTTGCGAACAAAAAACGCTTTGTAAACTTTCTTCACATCATCATCCCCTTTTTTTGTCGTTCTTTGACGCTTTACGTCGATTATACATGCTTGCTCTAAATCGTTAAAGCACAAAATACATTCCCTTTTCACAAATAATGATCCTTTTTTACTTTTTTTGATCACTTTCTCAGCAAAAATAAGACCCAAAAATGAATTCATGTTCCTTTCAGAAAACTTAACTTTTGCTTACAATGAGGACATCAACGAAAGGTATTCTGACATGAGAGAGGAGTTCGATACAATGAGCAATTTACTTGAAGTCGAAGGGATCGAAACAGTGTTTCGTACCGAACGCGGAGAAGTCACTTCTGTAGACGGTGTAAGCTTCACGCTAAAAGCAGGTGAAACGCTAGGTATCGTAGGCGAATCCGGTTGTGGCAAAAGTGTCACCTCACTCTCCATCATGCAACTCCTCGGGAAAACGGGTTCGATTCGCAAAGGTGAGATTCGGTTGAATGGACGCAACATTACAGGGCTTGCCGAGTCGTCAATGCGACAAATCCGCGGTAGCGAAGTCTCCATGATTTTTCAAGATCCGATGACTTCGCTTAATCCGGTCTTTACAATCGGCAATCAATTGATGGAATCGATCATGCTGCATCTTCCTTTGACCGGAAAAGCCGCTCAAGACCATGCGATCGAGATGTTGCGTAAAGTCGGTATTTCCAGACCTGAAGAAATCATGAATGAGTATCCTCATAAACTTTCCGGCGGAATGCGTCAGCGGGTGATGATTGCGATTGCTTTATCGTGTGAACCGAAGCTGCTCATTGCCGACGAACCCACGACCGCTCTTGATGTTACGATCCAAGCTCAGATTTTGGATTTGATGAAGAAGTTGCGCGAAGAAACGGGTACGGCAATCATGCTCATCACGCACGATCTAGGCGTTGTTGCCGAAATGGCGGATCGAGTGATCGTCATGTACGCGGGTCAAGTGGTCGAAGAAGCCGATGTCTTCACTCTATTCGACAAACCCCTACACCCTTATACCGCCGGGCTTATGGGTTCGATCCCGCATCTGGACGGCGATGACGAAGAGACTTTGGCTTCGATTCCGGGTACGGTGCCACCGCTACAACAGATGCCTTCCGGATGCCGATTCCATACACGGTGCGAACTTGCGACTGAAAAATGCGCCGCCGAAGCTCCACCATTATTGGAACAAGCCGAAGGTCATCGTGTCCGCTGCTGGGCGGCACAAGGTGAATTGGATATCAAAAGTTCTACGTTGACTTTACTGAAAGAGGTGACGACATGATTGAATTGGAATCGATGCCTTTGCCGGTATCTAGACCGGATACTGCGGATACGTTGTTACGTCTGGATGGATTAAAAACGTATTATCCGATTCGCAAAGGGCTACTTGGAAGAGTCAAAGGTCATGTCAAAGCGGTAGACGGCGTAAGCTTGGATATTCGCCAAGGCGAAACATTGGGGCTGGTCGGCGAGTCCGGTTGCGGCAAATCGACGATCGGGCGAACGATTTTAAGATTGGAGCAATCGACAGGCGGCGTGATTCGGTATCGGGGTGAAGATATTACGCACTACTCCACTTCGAAAATGCGTCCAATGCGAACCGAAATGCAGATGATTTTCCAAGATCCTTTTTCTTCGTTGAATCCTTGGATGAGAGTCCGCGATATTCTCAAAGAACCGATGATTGCGCATGACAAAGCAAGTAGCGCGACTGTCGATGCCGAAGTCGATCGTCTGCTCGATGCCGTAGGCATTCCTCGCGCTTACAAAGAACGTTACGCGCATGAATTTTCCGGCGGACAACGCCAGCGGATCGGGATTGCCAGAGCGTTGGCTTTGAATCCGAAGTTTATCGTCTGCGATGAACCGGTATCCGCTTTGGATGTCTCGATTCAGGCTCAAGTACTGAACTTGCTCAAACAATTGCAAAAAGATATGGGCTTAACGTATTTGTTTATCGCTCACGGTCTGGGGGCAGTGAAGTATATCAGTACGCGAATCGCGGTAATGTATCTAGGCAAAGTCGTCGAGATCGGGACAAAAGAAGAAATCTTCCGTGCTCCCAAGCATCCGTATACGCAGATTTTGCTAAATGCTTATCCGGTACCTAATCCGCATCTTCGGGGTCGGGAAAAAATTGTCGTACAAGGCGATGTGCCTTCTCCCGCAAATCCGCCGTCCGGTTGTCGCTTCCATACCCGTTGTCCTTTCGTTCAAGATCGTTGTCGGCAAGAAGAACCGGCGCTACTTGGCGGGATCGACGGGCACGCAGCCGCTTGTCATTACGCATTCTGAGTCTGCCCGGCAAAGTTGAAAAGGAGGAGTTCGGATGATTACCTATATTGCGCGTCGGCTGTTAATTTTCGTTCCTGTTCTGCTCGGCATTACGATCATCAATTTTATCATTATCAATATGGCTCCCGGCAATCCGGTCGATATGTATATCGATCCGAATATGTCCCCGGCTATCGCTGAAGCCAAAAAAGAAGCGCTGGGTCTGAACGATCCGTTATTTATTCAGTATTTCAAATGGCTCGGTACGATTTTGACTGGTGATTTAGGTTACTCAATGAGTTCATTCGCTCCTGTAGCTCAATTGATTGGAGAACGGATCATGCCGACCGTGACGCTTGGACTTGCTGCTCTCGTTCTCGCTCTCCTAATCGCTGTACCGCTTGGCATTTTAAGCGCATTGAAGCAAAACACCAAGATCGATTATCTGGTGACCGGGCTTTCTTTTATCGGCACATCAATTCCTAACTTCTTTTTAGGGCTTGCTCTGATCTACATCTTCGCCGTGAATTTAGGAGTCTTACCAACCGGAGGAATGCAAAAGCTTGGCGGAGACGGTGGATTTGGCGATCGAATGATACATATGATTTTGCCAGCGATCGTACTCGCAACCGCGATCGCCGGACGTAAAGTTCGTTATGTACGCGCCAGTATGCTTGATGTACTCAAACAAGATTATTTACGAACAGCGCGTTCGAAAGGCGTACATGAATTTTGGGTGACGAATAAACATGCGCTGCGTAATGCCCTTCTTCCCGTCATTACTGTGGTCGGTCTGGAGATTCCGATTCTGCTGGGTGGTGCGATCATTACCGAACAGATCTTTCAATGGCCGGGTATCGGTCAACTGACTCTTCAATCGATGATGTCACGTGATTATCCGACAATTATGGCATTGAATTTGATTGCAGCGATTGCCGTACTCGGCGCCAATCTTCTCACAGATGTGATGTATTCCGCAGCTGATCCACGAATCAAAGTCGGTTAATTCTTTTTCTTCAACCTACTTGGAAATTTTGCTTGCTCGGTATTTCATTTTAGGAGGTGGCTGTGATGTCTTCGACCGATATCCAAAAGTTAGCCCAGTCAGGTGTACAAGCTATACCTAGTGTTGCAGTCGAACTACCGGAAACTCGGTTTCGTCAAGTCTCGCGTCGTTTCGTCAAAAATAAGATGGCGGTAATCGGGCTTCTATTTTGCTTATTGCTTTTTGCGATCGGATTGTTCGCTCCACTCCTTCAACCGTATGCACCGGATGAGATTACAGGCGATTTCGCGGCTGCGCCAAGTTCGGCTCATTGGCTCGGTACCGATCAGATCGGTCGCGACGTACTTAGCCGATTGATCTCCGCGACTCAAGTTTCTTTATTGGTCGGATTTGCAACGGTTGCGATCTATGTCGCTTTTGGTACTGTGGTCGGCTTGTTATCCGCTTATTACGGAGGCTGGATCGATACGGTAGTGATGCGGATCACCGATATGTTTATGGCATTTCCTTTTATGATGGTCATTCTCGTTGTCGTCAGTGTCGTCGGGCCTAGTCTTTTTACCATAATTGCGGTACTCGCTTTATTTTCTTGGCCGAGTATTGCCAGACTTGTACGCGGTAGCGTCCTTTCGCTCAAACAAGCCGATCACGTACGAGCCGCTGTATCGCTTGGGCTTCGTACTCCGCGGATTATCCGGCATCATATTTTCCCGGGTGCGATGGCTCCAATCATCGTCAATGCCACATTCGGCGTCGCTTCCGCGATTTTGACTGAATCCGGGCTAAGCTTTCTCGGGATGGGTGTCCAACCTCCGACGGCAAGCTGGGGCAATATGTTAAGTGAAGCTCAATCCATCTCGGTATTAAGTGGTCAACCGTGGCTTTGGCTTCCTGCGGGTCTAGCGATACTGCTGACTGTACTTGCCATTAACTTTGTCGGCGACGGTCTGCGCGATGCGCTTGATCCTAAGCAATAATCAATCTTTACTCATTTTTGTTCAACATGGATACTTAAATCGATATTGGGGGTCAATACTATGACGCATCGTAAAAAAAGCTTCGCTGGGCTGCTTCTGACCGCAGCATTTGCACTAACGTTGTCGGCTTGCGGAGGCAGCGGATATACGACGACTAATGAAGTGAACGCCGCTGCGCCTTCTTCATCGGGAAGCGGCACAGCCGTGATTGGTATCGTCAATCCGCCGACAACTTTTAACCCAATCAATCCGAACGACACCGCTTCGATCCAAGCCATTAGCATCATGAACGATAGCTTGATGGTCGTGAATGACGAGCTCGAATTCGAACCCCGTCTAGCCAAGTCTATCGAAACCGAGGACAATCAGACCTTCACGATCCATCTTCAAGACAAAGCCGCTTGGAATGACGGAACAGATTTCACTTCCAAAGACGTGGCGTACACCCTTGGCATGATTGCCGATCCAGCCGTTACCACGAACGTCAATCTCTCCTTTATTGAAGGATTGAACGATTCTGGCAAATTTGACGAAGGAGTAACCGAGATCGAAGGATTCAGCGAAGTCGACGACAAAACATTCAAAATCAAAACCAAATTCCCGGTCGAAATCACTTATTTCAACGATAACTTCAGCGGAAAAGTCCGCTACTTGCCGCAGCATGTATTGAAAGATACGGCTCCTGCCGATCTGGACAAAAGCCCATACATGCAGAACCCAACCGTCTCGATCGGGCAGTTCAGCTTTGTAAAATTTGCCAAAGATCAGTATGTGCAATACAAAGCGAACGAAAATTATTATCTGGGCGCACCGAAATTGTCCGAGCTATATGTAAAAATCTTGACGGCTCCGAACTTGGTTGCACAGCTTCAGACAGGCGAAGTCGATGCCAATATGGATCGCACAGGTCTCATCCCGGTCGAAGATTTTGAAAAAGTATCGAATATGACGAACGTGACTTCTTCTTTCTCTCCAATCAGCACACCGGTATCGATCATGTTCAACGTGAACAAAATGGATGATCCCAAAGTCCGTCAAGCTCTTGAGATGGCGGTTAACCGTCCGCAAATCGTGGAAAAACTGCTGAAAGGCAATGGCGAGATCGTCGATAACATGCTGCCAAGTACCCATCCTTTTTACGATAGCAGTATCGAGCCTTATCCATTCGATCCAGAAGGCGCGAAGAAATTGCTACAAGAAGCAGGTTGGGACTTTAACCAAGTGATTCCTTTCTCGATTCCTGTCGGAAACAAAGTACGTGAGCAAGCTTCTGAATTGGTCGCTGCCGATTGGAAATCGATCGGTCTCAAAATCGAAATTCAAAAATTTGATTTCCCGACATTACTGCAAAAGCTCGTAGCCAATGATTATGAAGTCGGCGTTGTTACAATCCCGTATACCGCTGATCCAAGTTCTGTATTTAACTACTTCACTCCAAAAAGTTCGATGAACTTTACCGGAATCGACGATCCGAAGTTGACCGATTTAATCGAACTCGGCGCTAAAGAAACCGATACGGATGCTCGTAAAGAAGCTTATAACCAAGTTCAACAATATTTCCATGAAAATGTTCCTCAATTCGCGATGTATGTCGACAATCTGATGAGCGTGCAATCGACCAGTCTCAAAGGCAAAGTTGGACCCGATATGTTGAACAACTTGTATCTGTGGGAAAAAACAAACTAATACCGCGCCAAATCGGGCTTTGCCCGCTACTCTAAGAAAGCAGGTGGTTGTATGCGTCTGACCGAACAAGTCTCTAAATTGATTGAGCAAAAAAAGAAGTTGTTTACCGATGCGAGCGATCGAGTATGGGAATTTGCAGAGATCCGGTATGAAGAATTTCAATCTTCACAGTTACTGAGCGATATTTTGGAGAAGGAAGGGTTTACCGTAGAACGGACAGCGGGAGAAATTCAGACTGCTTTCGTTGCAAGTTTCGGCAGCGGCAAGCCTGTCATTGCTTTGCTCGGCGAATATGACGCGTTAGCCGGTCTGAGTCAACAAGCGGGATCGAGCGAATTCAATCCCGTAGCTCCCGGCGGACAAGGTCACGGATGCGGGCATAACCTTCTCGGTACCGGTGCTTTGGCTGCGGCTGTAGCGGCAAAAGATTATATGGTCACAAATCGCCTTCCGGGTACGATCCGTTTCTACGGATGCCCAGCCGAAGAAAGTGGTGCCGGCAAAACCTTTATGGCGCGAAAAGGATTATTCGATGATGTGGATACTGCGATCACGTGGCATCCGGGCACAGACAACGGCATTATGCAAGTTACGTCGCTCGCTACGACGACTGTGAAATTTAAATTTCTGGGCAAAAGCACGCATGCCGCGGCTCAGCCGCATTTAGGACGCAGTGCGCTCGACGCGGTAGAACTGATGAGTGTCGGCGTAAATTATATGCGCGAGCATATGATCGACCAAGCGCGTATTCATTACGCAGTGCTGAACACCGGGGGTAGCGCACCCAACGTTGTCCAATCCGAAGCCGAAGTATTATATTCGATCCGCGCACCGAAATCCGCGCAGGTTCGTGAATTGTTCGACCGTGTACAAGATGTCGCTCGCGGCGCAGCCTTGATGTCCGGTACACGGATGGAATTTACGGTCACCGGAGCAACGTCCGATCTAATTCCAAATCCCACGCTTGAGCGCGTCATGCACCGTCATATGGAAGAATTGTCTCCACCGATTCCGACTGCGGCAGATATCGCTTTTGCCAAAAAGATTTTCGCTTCGATTCCAGAACCAGACAAGCTGTCAGCCGCGCAAAGAATCAGCCGGGAAAAAGTCGCTAAGCTACATGATAATCCGCTGCTTCCTGAACTGATGCCGCTGATCGATGGCAGTGTGCCGATGTCCGCTTCGACAGATGTAGGCGATGTCAGCTGGTTGGTGCCTACGGTTCAATGTTCTACGGCAACTTGGGCGTTCGCCACGCCGGGGCATTCTTGGCAAGTGGTTGCCCAAGGTCAATCGCCTCATGCTCATGCCGCGATGCTCTATGCCGGAAAAAGTATGGCAGCGACTGCACTCGAAGTGCTTATGAATCCTGAAATCATTGCTTCTGCGAAAGAAGATTTAAAGACTCAACTGGCGGGCGAATCTTATGTCTGTCCGATTCCCGAAGATGTTCATCCTCCTCAGCCGATCAATCCGTTACATTCGCAAGCCGAAGTCGCTTTGACCCGATAATCTGATGACAAAAAATGCCCGAAAGCTAGATTCGATTTTCAATCGAACGGCTTTCGGGCATTTTGTTATGATGCGGAAGATTAGATTAAGATTTCGTTGGTTCTAAAAATCCTTTTTCAAAAATACTCAACAGGTTTTCAAGTGTCGTTGGATCGCTATACGACGAAGCTCTCGATTCGAACTCGATCACATGCCCTTCTTTGACAGCAGGGATTTGCTTCCAGATTTCGGAACCGACAATTTCGTTGCTCGCATCCAAATTACGGCTAACCAATACGAAATCACCCATATACTCTGGCAACACTTCTAACGAAAGCGAATAGTAACCGTCTGTAGCGACCGCTTCTTTGATTTTCTCAGGCATTTTCAGACCCATCGCTTGATACACGATCTCTGTACCGCGTGCCCAGCTATCGCCCATGACGTATACGCTTTTGCCATCGACTTCGATCACCGATACGGTTACATCGTCGCCATACTTCGCTTTAATCTGGTCGCCTACGTCTGCGGCTCTTTTCTTAAAGTCTTCGACCCAAGCTTTAGCTTCGTCTTCTTTGCCCAGGATCTTGCCGATTTCGACTTGTTGATCCAAATAATTCAGTTTTCCCCATGTGTAGGTCACCGTAGGCGCAATTTTACTAAGTTGATCCAAGTTTTTCATTTGCGAACCCGCAATGATCAGATCCGGCGCCAAAGCGGCTACTGTCTCTGGTTGTTCTTCCGATACCACAGCTACGTCTTTAAGTTTTTCTGTAAAGAGCGGATTTGCACCTGTCCATTCATCCACGCCGACTGGTGTTACGCCGAGCGATAATACGTTTGGTGCATTGGTCAACGCTACGATTTTAGTTGGATTTGCCGGGATTTCAATAGGTCCGGTCTCCGATTCATACGTGACGGTACCCGAAGTTGCTTCTGCTGTAGCAGGCTGCTCAGCATTCGCTTCCGCGCCTGTCTCTGTAGTCGTTGCCGAGTTTCCGCAAGCACTCATAACCAAGACTAGAACCAGCATCAATGCCGCTAGCCAATACGAGTTTTTTTTCATCATTTCAACGTCCCCCCGAAATCTCTTTTCTTTTGTTAAGGAATATTTATTGATAATCGTCATCCTGAATGAAGTTTAGTGCGTCATCGCCTATGATTATTTAATGAAGCGAAACGCCGTCACATTAACAGGATCAGAAATTGCACCAACGTCAATCAAAGCTAATCGTCGGCAAATTTGTGATGTTTGATATGACAATTCTCTTCTCCATTTGATATTGATTATCATTACCCTTCGGCTATTATATCAAGCGAACAAACAAGCGTCTAGGCATGTATTCCTTTTTTTGGTATGTTGTAAGAAAAAGACGGGGGTTGATGTTTTGAATTCTTTCAAGGAATTTATTTCTTCCCATAAAACAATTCCTTTTAAAATGTGTGTGATTATCTATTTAGGGTGGGCTGTTATCTCATACATGGATTATGGTCAATTTATGTGGTTGGGTGCATTTTTCACTATGATAAGTGCCTTTATTGCTTTTTGGTTATTGCTTATCATTGCATCTGCTCTTTCTTTCAACAAAAACAAGCTTCCTGGTATATTCACCGAAGACATATTAATTCAAGAAGTAAGAAAGTATACGTCAGGATTGAAAATAATAAATGAATATCCTGGAGTTTTTGAAATTAACACATATGCAGATTATAGAGAAACAGCAAACAAGTATAAGCCAGTTTCTAATCCTTCTGCACTTTACCACGAACTTCTTACTTTGCATCGTATGTTAGGTGCGTTGAAAACTTACAAATCAGAAGAGCAACAACGGTGTATTACTCCTTTCTTAAAAGCTTTGTCGGAAAGTTTAGGAGAAAGAGTGACTGAAAGTAGAATTCAAAAATACGAAAATTTTACTGATAGAACTATGCTTGATCTTAAAAAGAACGAAACAAATAAAATGGTTGTTCCTGAAAACAGTAAATTCAAATTCTCTTATCTTGCTGCTATCATTGCAATTATAATCGCTTTTGGTCTATTTATATATCCTGGTGTTTACAAATATGATAAGTATGAGCAACAATATCCAGTAAAGATTAATCGATTTACGGGACATACTGAGATTATGACTTCTAACGGTTGGTATGAAATAGGTGATTTAGAAGAGACAGAAACCCAAACGTCTCCTACAAATTAATGATTTAACGTCATACAGCTTACAAAAATGAGCGAGGAGATATTATGAAAGTTAGACTACTTTTTTTAATTTCAATCTTATTTATGGCAACGGTAGCGTGTTCTAGCGATTTCGAAAAGTCTATGAACGCTGGTAAAGAAGCGCTTAAACAAGAACAATTTGAAGAAGCTTTGGAGCATTTTAATTACGCATTGATAGATAAACCTAATGACGAAGACGCATTGGATTTAAAAAATCGAAGTATCAAAGAATATAAAAGGATGGAGTCCAAAAAGAATCTAGACTCTTTCTTAGCAGATGTTCAACCGTTATATGATAGTTTGGCTGAGATTGATACCGATATAAAAGCTGATCCACTTAAAATTGATAAGAACTTTGCTGAGAAAAATCTCGAGAAAGCAAAGGAGATTAATGATAAACTTGATTTGCTATACAAGAAATGGGAACATAGCGAATTTAGAGATCCTTTTATTGACTTAGTAATCGCTGATGAAAATATTATGTCCGCGTATGAATCAGTTATTGATCCCCCTGTTTTGCATATAGAAGAAAATGACACTTCAAGAGCAGCTGCGATACAAAGATATGATATTGCAACAGGTAGTTATATAACTACAGATTTTAAAAAATATCATACATCGATGAAATCCTACAAAAATTACATTAATGAACTTCAAAATTATTTCAAAAAAACAAGCCCCGCCGAATAGGCGAGGCTCTTTTTATTTCTCAAGTATTCCAAATACTTCGTTTTCGATGATGGAACGTACCTGTTTCAGATCAAGACTGATTGCCCAAGGCATCCCTTCTAGCTTCGTCCGTGCTTCTTGCGTTTTAGCGCAAAGATGATCCGCATCCACTTCTAACTCAAACTCTCCTGCTCGTTTCGCAAGGTAATCATACGCAACGCCAAACTTACCGTATGCGCTTAGTTCTTTTCGGTTTTTTTCGGCGTGCACATAACCTTACTTTGCTAGCGTCCATAGCCATGGTTTTTGCTGATCCGGTTTTTGCTAAACGTTTCTTTGTTTCAATATATGAGACGACTTTGCAGAATAAGAAAAAAACAGCAATTCCAATCAGTTCTAGGATCGCCGCTATAATGGAAACTAAAATGTCGTTCGTCAGTTCGTTCACTACTTTTCCCCATTAACGATGCTTACCAATTTAATGTAAATATGAAGTCGCTAAATAACGTTAACCTTTGAACATTATTCGAACCGCCGCAATCAGCAGGCATACCGACAAAATCCGAACCACAGCAATCGCCGGAATTTTAGACGCCAAGCGTGCACCGATCTGACCGCCGACCAAAGCCCCGATCGCAAGCCACACAAAAGTATCCCACATCACATGCCCCAATACCGCATGAGACGCTGTGCCGACGAATGACGACAACAGAATCGAGAACATCGAAGTCGCTGTCGCAATATGCGGTGGAAACGCAAGGAACAAAATCATCGTCGGTACCATGACCGATCCTCCACCGATCCCAAACAAACTAGACAAAAATCCGACGAAAAAAGCAACCCCTGTAGCAAAAGGTACATTAAACGCATAATGATGCGTCGTACCTGTAGCATCCAGCAGACTTCGGCTAACCGTAGGCTTCAAAAATCCATCGCGGCTTTTTTTCGGCTTAAAATTAATCGAAATCGCCATTAAAATCAGAAAGATTCCAAGCGAGATAAAAAACACGCGACTTTCCACAACGCCCGTCGTCCATGCGCCCAAAATCGAACCCGGAATCATCGCAACCGCAAAAATCAGACCACTCCGATAATCGATCCGCTTTTGCTTGGAAAACGCGATCGTACTCGAAATCGCACTAACAAATAGAACCGCCATCGAAGTCCCCGAAATCTCGGACACTGGAATCACATACATAAAAGCCAAAACGGGAACAATAATAAACCCGCCACCTAGCCCCGCTATTGCTCCGCAGATCGACGCGAACATACCGACTGCGATTAAGATTATGATCTCCATGATTCATCCCTCCTTTCCACCATTCCACATACACCCTACCATTTTTTTAATATAGACTCAAAAAAGAACCCATCCTAAGATGGGTTCCCCTCAAGTCGTTTAGCCAAGAAAATGTTCTTCAAACCATCTACGAGCCGCTTCCACTTCAGTCCGCGTCAATTGGTGCCCGAAATGCTCCCAGTTCGCTTTCACCTCAGCGCCCGCGCCTTCCAGCAACTGAACCAGTTCCTCCGTATTATCCGCTGGAACCATGCCGTCATTGCGGCCTGCGCCAACAAATACTTGAATACCGTTCATATTCGGAAGCTCCAAGCCGCGGATCGGAACCATCGGATGATGCAGCATCGCGCCTTTAAACGCCTGATCGAAATGGAACATTAAGCTTGCCGCGATATTCGCGCCATTCGAATAACCCAAAGCCACCAGATTCGAGACATCAAATCCATATTGCTCCGCCGCTTCGCTTAGAAAATCTCGAATTTCATTAGTGCGGAAGATAAGATCTTCTTCGTCAAATACCCCTTCCGCCAGTCGACGGAAAAAGCGAGACATGCCGTTTTCGGAGATGTTACCGCGAAGCGATAAGATCGAAGCTCCCGGTGCAATCATTTCAGCCAGTGGAATCAGATCGTTTTCCGTACCGCCTGTGCCGTGAAACACGACAATCGTCGGTAAATTCTCGTTACTACCTTTTTGGAAAATATGCTTCATTTTGAGTCCTCTCCTCTACGCGATCTGCTGATTTTAAATTAAATTTTCTTTGGAACTCTCACGGTAATCGGCAGCAAACCATTTTCGATTTGTGCGCGTTTTCCTTCGTACCATTCAGGCAACATCAACTTTTCGCCCAACGCTTCTGGAGCTTCATCGACTGTGAATCCTGGTGGATCGGTCGCGATTTCAAACAAAATTCCGCCTTCTTCTCGGAAGTATACCGCATTGAAATACTGACGGTCGATTACTGGAGTCGGTTGGTACCCGTCACTGCCGACTACGCTGCGCCACATTTCGTGTTCTTCGTAATCTTTAGCGCGCCAAGCAATATGATGCACCGTGCCTGCTCCGCCCGCTCCCCGAGGAACCGCCGACATAGGCAGATCGATCAGATTGCCAAGTTCACCGGTAGTACGGAATCGAGTAAATCCTGCGAATTCGCCGATTTTTTCCATGCCCAATACCGATTCCAGTACATGAGCTGTACGCTGTGGGTTTGTGCTGTATAAGATTGCGCCGCCGAAACCTTTGATCGCTTTTTCAGCAGGTACTCCGGCAAACGACCACGTCGACGCTGCTCCTTCTGCACGTTCAACCAATTCAAGTTGCAATCCTTCATGGTCTTTAAATTGTAGGTAATGTTCACCAAAACGATCGGCTTCGACTACAGAAATCCCAAATCGATACAACCGTTCTTTCCAAAAAGCCGATGTGCCCGGCGGAATCACATAAGTAGTAAATCCAACTTGTCCGCCGCCAATCTGCCCTCTACGTGCTCCTGGGAAAGGGAAAAAGGTAATGATCGTACCCGGCGAACCTTCTTCATTCCCGAAGTACAAGTGGTACACATCCGGTGCGTCAAAGTTAATTGTTTTTTTGATCATACGAAGACCTAATACCCCTGCATAAAAATCGACGTTAGCTTGAGGATCTCCAGCGAAAGCGGTGATATGGTGAATACCAGCAGTTTGCAAACTCATGATCATCTCTCCTTTTTTATATTTATGATTTAATTTTAAATTTCTTTATTTTAAGATATTGATCAAAAAATAAATCTTGATTCGTAGTCAGGGAGCGAAACGCTATCCGCGTTCCGCCTCTTTCCCTAACTTTTTTAGTAATGTGGAAGCAATCTCAATCTCGTCCGTATCTAATGCACTCATCATCCGATGCACTTCCGCTGCATGTTCCGGGAAAATTCGATCAAACAACGCTCGACCTTCGTCGGTAATCTCAGCAAAAATGACGCGTCGATCATCTGGGCTCGGTACCCGCCGAAGCAATTCTCTTTTTTCCAGCTTATCGATGTTGTAGGTAACGCTACCGCTTGTGATCAATATTTTTTCACCGATCTGCTGCAATGGAAAACGACCTTTGTTGTATAACACTTCAAGGATTGTGAATTCGGACGGTGATAAACCGTGTTTTTTCATATCTTTGACTGCCCGATCCATCACATTCTTATACGCTTTGGATAGTACGACGAATAATTTCAATGCCGCAGCTTCTTCGGGATTCGCCGAAGATTTAGGTTCTACCTGTGTTCCTTGTTCTTGTTCCGTCATTGTCACTCACCTCCTTGAAGACTGAATTTATTTTAAATCAAATATCTTAAATTAAAGATAAATCATAATGAAAGATATGTCAATCTTTTTTTGAATAAAGAAAAAGCCCTTTGAAAAGGGCTGAGTGTATCCATCGATTAACGTCTTCTACGCATACCTTGTACCAAGTTAATCACTTGCTTGGCTGTTGTTACAACAGCTGCAATTGTTCCAATCGTGCGCATAATTTTTCTCATGGTGGTTCATCCTCCTCGTTTGGAAAATGGCATTGGCTTAAGCCGACTCGCTATACTGCCATTTCCCCAAAGGACGCAGATATGAAACGGTAATAGATCGGAGACTTTCACACTGCAAGCACGCCGCGATTACGTCCTTCTTGCTTCGCACGATACAGAGCACGATCGGTTTCTTCAACCAATTGACTCTCGGAAAATGTCGGATACAAGCCGATTCCTACCGAAATGGTGATATGGATCAGCCGACCATCCGGTAACAAAAATGGAGTTTCTTCGATTTTTCTACGTAGACGATCAGCGGTCTCGATCGCGCGTTTGCTATCGCAAGGACGTAAAATCACGGCAAACTCTTCGCCACCTTTACGTGAAGCACAGCCAACTTTTCGAACATACTCGCGAACGATTTTGCCGAGTTGTTCCAACACCGCATCTCCCGCCGGATGACCATACGTATCGTTCACCTTTTTGAAATGATCAATATCCAGTAACAACAACGCAAAAGGGCTTCCCGAAGCGATTGCCAACCGGTATCTGGATTCAAAACCTCGTGAATTATAAAGCCCTGTCAAAAAGTCGTGTTCGATTTCTTGTTTTAGCATATCGTGCATTTCTCGGGTTTCCCGCAGGTAACGCACCATATAATACGTAAACACACAGCTTATCACTTGCAAAGCAGCAAGTAGCATAATGATCGGAAGCCCTCCTAGCCCTAGGCGATAGAGCAGTAATGCAAGAGCCACGATCGTAGTCGATATAGCGGCAACCGTCCATTTCAGACGAAATGATCCTTTGAGTAAAAAGGCAGGAAATACGAGAACGAACGTTAACAGCGTTGCAACAACACCGATGATCGATGCCGAAGTAATTCCTCCAAAAATCAAAACTCTTCCTGTAGCAATGATTAATGACGCGATCAAAGCTGCCCACGGACCACCGACACTCGCAGCGACTATAATAGAAAGTTGACGAAAATCAAGTAAGATTCCATTTTGTAATTTAAAAGTAAAAATCAACTGTACAATGCCAAACATGCCAAGCCCTATTCCACTCGCTAGATTAAGCCATATAGGAGAAGCTTTAAAATGATTCCGAAGAATATTTAATGCCATATCTCCAAAAAACAAAAAAGTGGATAGCAAGCAGAAGTTGATAAATAAGTCACGAAGCATCGCGGTTCCTCTCCTTGCACAATCTTAAAGTCATCGTCTTACACTCATTATCGGCAAGCTTCGTTTATTTAATAAATATAATTCATAAAAAATTGTCGACAATTCGATTACAAAAATCATTGTTGAGGGTAATGAGAAAGCAGGAGAGTTAAAAATGGCTTGTATAACGTTGGATAGAGAAAGGAGTTCGTTCAAATGGACCACGAAAACGTTCAAATTTTAGAAGATTACTCAAATACGCTATGTAAAAGTCAATTTGGCAAAACACCAGAGTCCATCGAGATTCGATCCAACGAACGCTCTATCGTCTTTTTTTACAAAGGATTAACGGAGAAACGTGACGAACGGCTACCGAAAGACCCGGATGAACGTTATACGCATATCTATATTTTGCTTGAACAATTTATCTTCCCGTCTTTGCGACCGAAGATTGAAAAATTAACAGGCAAACAAACGGATTACGCTTTTATCGATTGGAAGATCGAAACGGATACAGCTGCAATTTCGATCTTGTTTAAACCCGGTGAACAAGCTTATGAAGAAGATTCGTACGTAGGCAAAGCTGAGATTCACCGCGTCGTCGAAGCCGTTACGGATAAAGTGCAAAAATCACCGGTAAGTATCGAATCGTTTTGGCTGGATCAGCATTTGCTTTTGATTATACGAAGCGGATTATTGATTAATTTGGAAAAAAAGCTTGTCAAAAAAGGTTTCAATAGTCAGCTTCGAGTAGCCAAACGCGAATTGGAACTGGACGGATTTATCGAACAACTACCGATTAGCGATCTGCTGCATCGAAAACTGAATACCGCTTATCTGGATTGGGCATTTGAAGACGATCTAAGTCTGCTGACTTTAGATCTCGGCGATCCCGTATCCGGCGATTGATCCAAAGATCATCATTGTGCCTACAAAAAACACGTATTCTTCAATAAGAAGAATACGTGTTTTTCTTTTCTATTATAATGGTCCTTATTGTTGTTCCGCTTCCGAATAATGCTCTCCGCAAAACGCTAACGTTTCCTCAAGCTCATCGTCTTCCAGATCGAATTCCAATACTTGATTCGTTCCGCGCTCGATAATCTCATGTTTGATGATTTTTTTCGTCTCGCCATTTACGCCGTAGATGACGCGAAGCAACAACCCTTGCGGTGTGAACAGCTCGTCTTCTTCGTCCACTTCGAAATCAATGATAAATTCGTAACGTTCCCCTTCTACGATTCCAAAAGCATCACGAATTTTTTCTACCGTATACGTTGTAAATTCCATTACTTATTCTCCTTTTCGGTGCTGGAAGGAAGCAGATTGCTCACTTGTTCACGCACATCCTGTTGTTGTAACGCTTCTCCGAAAATATCGACGCGTCCACGGTCTTCACTGGTACGAATCAAGCGACCGATGCCTTGACGCAATCGCAAGATCATATACGGCATATCCACTTCACCGAAAGGATCGGCAGATTCGCGGCGCTTCGCAGCAAATACCGGATCGTTAGGCGGGAAAGGAAGTTCCCAAATCACGACGTGATTGAGCGAATCGCCCGGAATATCAAGCCCTTCCCATAGCGTAACCGCGCATAAATTCGTGAATTTATCGTTTTGGAATTCCGAGATCAAGCGGCTGATTTCGGCATCGCCCTCGTATAACAGTGGGAACTGCGCAAATTCCGCTCTAGCGTTGGCTTCCAAGCGGAATGTCTCCATCGATTCGCGAGACGGGAACAACAGCAGCATGCCGCCCTCACGGCGCTCTAAAGCACGAAGAATATGATCGGACTTGAGTGCAATCGAAGTCTCGGTATGCAAGCTTGCCTGCATATTTTGTTCATAATCGTAAGGAGAATCCACCGAGAACGATAGATAATCGCTCACCCCTAAGCTATCCGAAATATAATCGAACGAAGTCTGAGCCGATAATGTCGCGGAAGAGAAAATGATCGGCATTTTTTTGGAAAAGACACGTTCGTTCAAGATTTCTTTGACCTTTTTGGGCATTAATACAAGCGTCATATCACCTTGATCCATTTGTGTCCAGCAGATCAGTTCGCGAGGATTCGCAAACAACATCAGCGCCGTCTGGATCATCTCCAAATGTTCTTCCACGATGCGAAGCTGATATTCATCCAGACTGAACATACCGCTTTCGAACACCAATTCTTCTTCGATCGCGTCAATCGCTGAACGGAATGCCTGGATACTTTGCATCAGTTCCGCGGCAAGTTCCAGCTCGCTCCGATCCGATGCCGCAACAGGCGTACTATAGCATTCAAGCAAAGCAAACAAATCATCGCTGCGCTCGATCGCGCGTTCAACCGACAATGCCAAAGACTCTCGGACTTCGCCTTCGAGCAGACGCGTTACGATCGCTTCGAACGCCGAATGTTTGAGTTTGTACGTAAGCGCGCTTTGCGCTGCCGTCTCCAGCAAATGCCCTTCGTCGAACACGACAGAGCTATGCTCAGGCAGTAACGGAAGTTGACCTTCGCGTTTGCGGGCTTCGTATGTCCACACGTGCTCCATGTAGAAGTCATGCGAGCAGACGATCAGATCGGTCGCTTTGCGGTAATGATCTCGCGACAACGTCTGACCGCACCGGTGGCGACGACTGCATACCAAGCAATCCTGGAATACGTCCCAACCGACTTTATTCCATTCTTTATCATCGAGTTCCGGGTAATCTTTTCGGCTGCCATACGGATAAAAAGATTGCAGCGTATCCGGGAAATGAACGAAAGGCGGCAATTCTTCATAAATATTTTGGAATACTTCGCTTTCGCTGCCCGGTCCGCGTACATCTTCCAGTTTGTTCAGACACAGATATTGATCCGGCGATTTGCCGAGTCTAACATCAATATTCAAATCCAAATGGCGGGCAATTTTGGCAATATCGCCTTCTGGCTTCACCAATTGTTCAATCAGCGATTCGTCTGCGCAAGCAATCACAGCCGGCTTACGTGTATATCGTGCATATAAGGACGCATACAGCAAGTAGACGAGCGTTTTTCCCGTACCTACCCCTGCTTCTGCGAAAATCGTTTTCTTTTCTTTGTACGCACGCTCCAATTGGAACGCCATAAAAATTTGTTCGTCGCGCGTCTCAAATCCAGCTTCAGGTAGCAGATCATAGAAGACATCTGCGATCCAATCAGAAGCCTGATCCAAAAAAGGAGCCGCAGGGTCGAACGTAAACGGATAAGTAGTGGTCAAAGCGGTAATAGCCTCCATTGAACTTGCGGATTTAGCTACGATTGTTAAACAGATTGCAATCGAGCCACCCGTCATTATAACTGAAAATTGAACATTTGGCGAGCAGAAAACAAAAAACCGCTTCTTTCATTACGAAAGAAACGGTCACGTTGCGATCAGGCGAATCATTGAATTCACTTTTGCCGCTTAACGTCTACGGGAATAAGAATCGGTCTGAGCGTTCGGCTTTTCTTTTCTGAGCCATTCATCCACGGTATCCCAGCGATGACGGAACTTTTCCAGCCTTGGATGCAGATGCTTGGGCGAGTCTTCCAGTACCAACCGAATACGCACGATCCACTCTTCGAACGTAGCGAATGAAGCAAAGCGATTGGCATTGTCTGCGGTCAGATACAAAAATAACGGCGACGGATACTTTTCATCGATAAAACGAAGCGCGGCTTCAAGCGGTGTATACTTTTTACGTTTACCATCCCAATTTTCCACCGTAACATTTTTCATAATCGTTTGAGACCTTTTCCAATCATGCAGCCGATCATCGCGTTTGTAAAAAGCACTTGCCGCCTCGCCGGTCAGACGTCGCACTGTCGCTTCATGCAGCGGATACAGCACAAGTTGTGAAAAAGAACGAGCCACCGCCGCTTGCGCGGCACGTTCCAACTGCTCGTCGCTCACGTTTTCGAACGAATCGTAAAAGACTAACGTCCCTTTATTTTGGCGCACAGCAGGTTCGGCTCCGAACGGGATTTGATACGTTTGTCGACCCATAAGCCTGTCCCCTTTTCCGATATGGATTTGTGGTTAGCACTTTTCGCATTTAAAAGTCTTTTCTTTTAAATAACCACAATCCGACGCCGAAAGCAAAAACAACGAAAATAGCGGAATAAATCACAAACGTATCGGAAGGCGGATTCCCTCCGGTGAGAAAAGGAATACGTTCGTCGCTTCCTTGCGTAAGTACAAATAACATCCGGCGTTGTAGTCCGTCTGCTGGCGTTAACAGCGAGAGCAGCGTACCGATTCTCGACAATGTCGCTTGCACATTTTCTTCGACCGGAAGGATACTGCGCACTTTCTCGACCATACCGCCGAGCCAGCTTGCGCCGTATAACATCGTCATAAAGACACCGTTGCCGATTCCGGAAAATAGCGTTGATCCAAGCATTGAAGCACTAACAAGGATCGGAACTGCACCTAAAAAGAGCAAAAGCGAAACCAAAATATCGCCATAGTCGCGCGTTAACCCCGCATGAATATTCGTGATCCATAAAAGAGCGGCAAATAACAGCAGTGCATAAGCACCGATCAACGTTACATAACCGATCCAACGACCGATATACCATTTCCATCGCGGAAGCGGGCGTGTTAATACCGATTGCAAGATGCCTTGTTCAGCTTCCCCGGAAATGACCGAAAACGAACCGAAAATCGCCAAAAAAGCGACGACGAATCCGGCAAAAAAGAATCCCAGCGACAAAATCGCATTTCGACGCGCGACCTGCATCAGTAAATCTCCGTGCACCTCACCACTTACGGTATCGCCAATAAACCAATAAACCGCCAAAAACAACACAGTTAATACGGCAGCGATCAGAAGCATTTTGCGGCGTATCATTTCTTTCCATGTAGCGGAAATGATCATATTCATCCGCGTTCCCCCCTCTGATCTTGCCCGGATACGGTATCGACAAACCAATCTTCCAGCTTTTCCGATTGCATCGAAGATTCATACAAAGTCATGCCTTGTTCCATAATGAGCATGTTTAGCAGTCCGGCTTGATTTTCGTCCGCAATTTCGGCTTGCAGCCATACCGGGCTCTCCCAATCTTGCGCAGGATTATAATTTGGATCTTCCAACGTAATATTCAATCCGCTTTCTGCCCGTAGCCATTCCAAAGACTGAGTGGAAAAACCGCCGACTTTGAAACGCCAGCGGACTTGGACTTGCAACAATTCTTCAACGGTTCCTGTACGAATCATGTTTCCGTTGAGCATTAGAGCCATACGGTCGCAGACCGTTTCGACGTCTTGCATGAGATGTGAGTTCAAAAATAAGGTTTTGCCTCTTTTTTTAAGTTCAAGCAGCAATTCACGAACTTCGCGTCTACCCACTGGGTCCATCGCCGAAGAAGGTTCATCCAAAAACAAAATTTGGGGATTACCGAGAAGCGCACAAGCCAAGCCAAGTCTTTGCTGCATCCCTTTCGAATACTGTTTGACTCGATCGAGTCCACGTTTTCCAATACTGACTTCGTCCAGCAAAGTGCGAATTTGCATATTCATTTCTTTCCCTTTGATCCCGAGCAGCCCCGCGTGAAATTTCAACACTTCTTCACCCGTTAGCCATTCCGGATATCGGTACAATTCGGGTAGATAGCCGATCTGCGCACGTGCTTTCAACGAACCGATCGGTTCTCCAAGCAATAATCCGCTGCCACTGCTCGCCGATACCAGACCGACTAACGTTTTGACAAACGTACTTTTTCCCGCGCCGTTAGGACCGAGGAAGCCGAAGGCTTCCCCTTGTCCGACTGTGAGCGTAATATCGCGACAACCGCGTCCGTTATCGTAAATTTTGCTTAAAGATTGAGTTTGAATTGCAGGAGTTAAAGAATTCACTGAACCGCCAGTCCTTTCACGAAGTCGAGGAATCCGGCTTCGCCACCTTTAAATTGAATAGCTGCGTTAAATTCGAATAACTGATTGTTTTTAATCCAAAATGCGCTTCTTGTTCCGCCTTCTTCTTCGGTATACGTGACTTTTACACCCGATACGTCAAAGCTTTTCGCTTGACCTCTTTCAAACATAGGAAGAGGTAATTTCCCACTCGATACCGCTGTTTTTTGAAGGCTGGATCTCAATTCTTCCGGCAAATAAGGGAAATTCATCACAGCTTCCATCGTTTGTTCTACAGGGAAAGACTCATCGAATTCTACCGTAGGCATATCCGATTGATCCAATATCGCCCATGTGTCTGCCTCAAATGAGTCTGAGTCGTTACCGAAATTATAGATTACTCTTGCTGGGTAAGTCATCGTAATCGATTTATCATTCGCTTCTTGTGGGAATAAATACTCCGCTCCAAGTTTTCGCAGCATCTCATTCACTTCGTTTACATCCAGCTTCATTTCGGTTTTGGTACCGATAGCCGCACTCAATCTTCCTTCGGTACCTTGCGGTCCAACGATCGGAGTATAGCCTAGTTTTTCACGAATTTGTTCGACGGAATCTTTCTCGCCAAATTCGTTTAATGGACTGCTGCTAAAATCTCCGTAGATATTCGCCGTTTGGAAATCGTCATCGATGTTATAAATCATTTGTCTCATGTTATCCAATTCCGATTGTTGAACAACGACCGCGTCTTGCATCGTAAATTTATTTAAAATGCTTGCAAGCGCTTGGTTTCCTACAGGCGTTACCGCAGTTGCGATTACAGCTGCTGCCGCTGCTGCGAATGCAATACGGGCACCGCGTTTTTTGTTCTTTTTGGATGTTAAAATATTCGCCGTAGAATCTTGCAGCAGATGTACGTTGTTTTTTGCCGACTGATTATTCTGATCTTCTGCGGAGTTTGCAAGAAATGCAGAAGCCCCTTGCTCAGTTTGCTTGAAATCTGCTTCTTTCCATGTTGCCCATACTGGATTTACCGGTTCTTGCTGCAAACGTGCTTGCATCTTCTCCCATGCTTGATTAGCGATTGCCTGTTCTTGCTCGTTGTTTTTGCTTGTCGTCATTACAAATTCCTCCTAGAATCGATTTTGTTTATGAATTCAATCCGTTGGGTCTACCTGCTGCCCGTTTTTTCAACTTTTCCGCTGCACGATTTAATAACGATCCGACTCTCGGAGCACCGACTTTGATTTCTTCCGCGATTTCCGCGTAACTATAACCGGAGTAACGAAGCATGAGCGCTTGGCGATCGCGTTCCGGCAGTTCATCAAGCAGTTGTTTCACTTCTTCTTGATCTTCGCTACGGACTACAGCGGCTTCTCCACTCTCCCACGTCTGTTCACGGTCGAAATAATGTTCTTGTTTTTCTTGAAGTTTACGCTGCCTCACCAACCGGTCTGTATGATCGTAAGCGATCCGGGTTAACACTCGGTGGAGCCAAGCTCCCAGCACATTGGGATCATCCGGCGGATTACGATAAAGTCTCAAAAATACTTCTTGAGCCAAATCTTCCGCTGTCGCTTCGTCTTTTACCATCGCGATGAGCTTCCGACGAACACCGGGGTAATATTGAAGAAAGATCGCTTGAAACGTATCTGATTCTGTATTTAAATGGTCCATGTGTGAACCTCCTTATTGAAGTGCGGCCGCTCTTCCTTGCCGTATATACACTGAAAAGACGACAGGTTCTTTTATTTTGTATCGCCTTTTGCAAAAAAAATATAGAAATTCGAAATCAATGAATAAAGAGAGTACACTAAAAGAATATCTGTACAAGGTTTCTTCGATCCTTAATGACTTTATTTCTTATTTAAAAGGAGGCTGCCATGATCTATCGTTTTACTTACTTGTCTGGCGGGCTGCATGTGGCGGCTTACGCAGCTTTCCCTCCGGAACTCCAACTTTCGCCCGAAGAATGGCTGCTTTTCCTGACTGAATATTTCGGCGATTCCGAACTCACGGTCGAGCACGTTGCTTGCGTACTACCCTCTACCGTGCAATCTAATCCTACCGCAAAAAGCAATTATCCGGTGCTTGTTTATTGCCGGGGAGGGATTGGAAAAGTCGGTCGTGTACGAGTCGATTGGCTGGCTGAATTTGCTTCGTTTGGCAGAATCGTAATCGCGCCTTGCTACCGCGGCGGCGAAAGCGGCGTCGGTTACGACCGATTCGGCGGCGCGGATCTGGAAGATTCGCGTATTGCGATGCAAATCGCTCAAGCGATTCCGCAAGCGGATTCGAAGCAGATCGCGGTGCTCGGATTTTCGCGTGGCTCGATCAATGGTACGGATGCCGCGATCTCAGAAAAAGCAACGCATCTGGTCTTATGGGGCGGCTTGTCCGATTTGGGGCAAACGTATGAAGAACGTATTGATTTGCGTAAAATGCTCAAGCGAGTGATGGAAGGCTCGGTCTATAAAATTCCGGAAAAGTATCAAGAACGTTCACCGATCTATATGGCAAAAGATATCGAGTGCCCGGTACTCGTTATGCACGGTACGCAAGACGTACAAGTGAAGTATGAACATGCAGCGCGGATGTATGCGGAGTTGCAGCGGCTTGGGAAGCCCGGCGAGCTGTTTACGCTGGAGGATCTTGGGCATCATATGCCGCAGAAAGTACGGATGAAAGTGCTGGGGGATATGTTTGAGTGGTTGGATAACAACTCGTAAATCTTATTGAGTTACTTGTGCGGGCGGAAGCGGGATTTTGGGAATTAAGAAAAGAAGACCTTCACCCCTCTTGTTAGGGGATGAAGGTCTTTTTAATACCATTATTTGCGTTTGCGGGTTGCTAGGGCTGCGCCTGACAAAGCGATGGCTACGATCGATAGCGCTAGGGTGATGTAGAGCAATACATTGCTCGTTGAAGCAGCTGGTGCATCGGAAGGTGCGTCTGCGGGTACAGCGGTTGGGTCGCTGACTGCGGAAGCATCATTCGTTTCTTCAGCTGTTGCTGGATCGGTAGCCGTATCTGTTGACGCTTCATCGGTCGTCGCTTCGGCTGGGTCGCTGACTGCGGACTCATCGGTTGTAGCTTCATCTGCTGCGTTGTCTGTACCTACGGCTTGTCCGTGAGCATTCGCAGTAGTTTCACCTGCGGCTGCGCCGATCATGGTCATGGAGTGCGGCGTCGCGGCGTTCTCGTCGCCTGTCCATTCTACGATGCTGCCGTCTGTGTAGTATTGGAACGCATCCCATGCGACTTCGCCTTCTGCTGCCGGGTTTTTAGCGACAAAAGTGAATCGTTGGAATTGCCCTGCGCCAATTCCATCTCCTTCGGCTTCCCAAGTCACGGTTCCTGCGGATTCGTCAACGGTCGTTGTCCAGCCTGGAATCGGTTCGTATTGTTGGAATTCTACGCCTTCCGGCATTTTCAGTACGACTTTGTTTGTATTCACATCTTTTTCGACGGGAACTTTCATCGTATATGTTTCCCAAGCTCCTGTAGCCGATTCTTTAGGAAGCACCGTCACGTGAGCACTGGCTACGGTAGCAAATAACAAGAAAGCTGCGGTTGCCGGAGCTGCAAGCGTCATGATTTTTTTGAATGTGTGGTTCATCGATTTGATTTTCATAGGGATAAATTCCGCCTTTTATATGTTTTTTAAAATTAATCTTTGGATTATTCGTTAACTTCCATTGTGAATGTTCGATCTGCTTGTTCAAAACGATCCGACAATCCGTGAACTTCTACATTCCAGGTTCCGGCGTTACCGAAATACAGACCTGACACTTGGTAGCTCCCGTCGGTTTGTTTGTCCGCGCGAACTTCGGTCTCTTCGGTTGGCGAAGCTTGAGGTGCGATTCGCAGCGTAACTTGCTGCCAATCGCTTCGCGCCGCCCCTTCTGCATCGGTAAAGCGTACAGTAAAGGTCGAATTGCCAACTTTGAGCGGACGCACATCAAGAGAAATCTTGACATTCTCTGCGTCTTCAGCAGGTTGCACATCTGAGAAAGCTGTTGGCGCGGCTGCCGCAGGTGGCGGCGTCGGTACATTCGTCAGCAGACCTGCCAGCACCAATACAATAATACCGGCTGCAAATTCGGTAATTAAAGCCCCTATTTTCTGTGCTTCCTGTTTGCGGCGGGCGTTACGGAAATGAATAAATCCGAGCGTCGCCATAATAAGTAGCAGCACCGATTTGGCGACGATGAGTTGACCATAACGGCTGGTGAATAGATCAGACCAAGTCGGAATATGCGTCACACTCATCACCACGCCGCTAAAGATCAGCGCAATGACGGAACCAAATGCCCACGGGGCAAAGCGCTGGACTGTTTTTTTCCATATGCCGCCTATTCCTTCTTTTTTCGCAAAGATCAGGTAGAACAGTAACGCCAGTATTCCGCCGATCCATACCGTCGCCCCTAACATATGCAAGGTGTCGGCTAACACTTGACTGAATACATGCTCGGTTCCTGCTGCATGCCCTGTCAACGCTTTGGTCACAAGCAACAGCACAAATCCGACAATGACAATCGTCCAGTGCCCGCCGCGTTTGCCCCAGCCCATAACGTCGTTGACGACTACAGCGCCCGCGATCATCAGCCAAACTAACACTTGCAATAAGAACATTCGACCGGACGATGTGCCTTCCAGCGTCTGACCTAAAATTTCTTTGCCGAAAGCTTCGCTCCACGGCACATCCGCGAACAACTTCGCTTGCAGCGGCAAGCCAATCAAAATAACGAGCAACAGCAAGGTCATGGATGTCCAAAATAAAATCCGCATCGGACGCGTTATACTTTGGGTACTCCGCAATTCTGCCGGGAGCAGAAAGCCGAGGAATAAGATCACGCCCGCTACCGCTGAGAATAAGGTATATAGGGCTGCGCGATGCGCGACCGTATCTGCGCCTGGTGTATAATCGGCAGCTCCCCCGGCTACTCCGGCATCGGTTAGTACGCCGTCTGAGCCGATACCGAACCGAATCGTCCCCCGGATCGGATGACCATCCGCGGATACGACGCGCCAATTCAGCGTATAAATACCGTCAGGAAAATCGCCTTCAACTGCCGAGGTCACGATGCGCTCATCGTTTTGCTGAACCGTCGCTTGTCCGACCGGCATTTTTTTCCCGGCTGTATTCGTGATTTCTATCGACAGAAATTCACCTTGTATCGTTTCGTTGAAAGTCAGTTGAATAGTTTCCGGCATCTTCGCCATCGAAGTCTGATCTGCCGGAGTTGACGAGACCAGCGTAGCGTGAGCCGAAGCCAAGCTTGGCATCAGCCCTGTTGCCAGTATTACCGCAGCCAAGATCGGCAGCAGTACAAATCTTTTCCATACTCCAATCTTTCTGTTCATTGCTATCCTTTCCGGCAACTTACTCGCCTTTGAAGCCGTCTTTGCCTACCCAGCCTTTTTCCATCGCGTACCGAGTCAGTTGTACCCGGTTTTGCAGCTGGAGTTTTTGTAAAATGTTTTTCAAATGATTTTTGACCGTGTGTTCCGAAATTCCTAATACTTCTCCGGCTTCCCGGTTCGTCAGCCCCGAAGCGACTTGACGCAAAATTTCCCGTTCTCTGATCGTAAGCGTATCGTTCTCCGGTTCGCTAGCCGGCGCGGAAAATTCTTTGAGGATTTGAAAAGCCAATTCCCGGCTAAGCGGCGCTTCTTCACTGACTACGGATTTGAGGTATTCGATCCACGTAGACGGCGCCAAATTTTTGAGCAAATAACCTTGAGCGCCTTGCTTCAACGCTTCGAGCAGATAAGCAATATCGTCCGATACCGTGATCATGATGATTTTCACATACGGATACGCGACTTTGATACGTCCTGTTGCTTCTAGCCCGCTCATGCCGCTCATCCGAATATCCATCAAAATCAAGTCCGGCATCCATTGTTCCGTAAACGCAATCGCTTCACTTCCGCTCGATACAACGCCAACCACTTCGAAAAGAGGATCGGTCGATAAAATATCGCAGATGGCTTCTTGCGCATGTTTGTGATCGTCGACAACGAGTACGCGGCAGCGGTTCATGATCGTTCCTCCTTCCGTAGCAACTTCACGGATGTGCGTCCTTGTTTGGAATCCCATATAAAGTCCCAGCCCATTTCTTGAGCGCGATCCGCGATGATTCTTAATCCATAACGACCCGGTACGCTGAGTGGATCATCATCAAAACCTTTGCCGTTATCGACAATCTCGACCGACCATCCGTTTGCCATCGATTGACCGATCACCTCAGCAGAGTCTGCCGACGCGTGTTTGCGAACATTAATAACGGCTTCGCGCACACAAGCGAGCAATTCTACCTTTTCACGACTACCTAATTGCTCGTCTGGCAATGTCCAATGCACCTTCACTTTAATCATCGCTTCTTCCGCGAGTCTTTCAACTCTAGCTGCCATCGATTCTTCAGCAACTGCAGGCAGTTCTACCTCATCTGAAGTCGCAATTTCTGGCGCTTGAGAAGTCTCTTGCGAAAAGCCTGGATTTGGGAAAACAGAATTGGGCTTCGGTTCACGCAAATTCGATAAAGCTTGGCGTACATATCGATTTACTTCATGCACCGTTTTTCTTATCGCACCCAGTTCATTTCCAAGCCCAGAATCTTGAGCCCCTTTTTCCATTCGGTCTATCTTGACGGATAATAGAAACAACGATTGAGCCATTCCATCGTGCAGCTCGCGTGCTAACTCTTCTCTGGCTTCCAAATTCGCTTTGACCGCACGGGCTTGCTCCAACTCGCGCTGAATCCGTTCCAATCTTGCAAACAAACGGCGAAGCAGCGTGATACTGACCACGAATACGAGTACGGGCGTCAAAACATTGCCTGCGTTCATCGATAGGACAGGCATCAAAAATTGATGCCGCACGTATTCCCAAATCCCTACGACGATAGTTGGCAAAAACAAGATCAACCATTTGATTTGCTTATCGCTCATCATTTCCAACCTTCCTTACCCGCAATCCGCGAGCCTTCTGTTTCATTTTAACTAATATCGAAAAGGAAAGGATGGCTCTTTCGGGCTACCTTATGACGTCTTTTCGACTTTTAAAGCGGTGATTTTGTCTATTCTGTTCACTTATTTATCACAATCAGGTACACTATTATGCGGAATCGGCGTATGATTATCTTAAAGTTTACTTGAGAAAGTGGAGGTCGCAACATTGGAATTATACTGGTTCCTTCAAGCTCCGTGGTTTTTGCTCGTTTTAAACGTAATTCTTGCTTTAACTGTCGTTTTTTTGGAACGCCGTGATATTGGAGTCACTTGGGCTTGGATCATGGTTCTTTTCTTCTTGCCGATTATCGGTTTCGTACTCTATCTATTCTTGGGACAAAACTTGAGCAAAATCAAACGGTATCAATTCAGAGAACAAGAAAAGATTTTGCTACCCGGTATTTCTGTGCAACGTCAGCAATTGTTAGAAGACAAACTCGAGTTTAATGATCCACGCACCGCTCGTTACCGCGAGTTGCTTCATATGAATATGGTCGGCGATTTCTCACTCTATACGCAAGACAATGACGTCATTATCTATTCGGACGGAAAAGAAAAATTTGATGCCCTTCTTGCGGATATTGCTCGCGCCGAACGATATATTCATGTGCAGTATTATATTTGGCAAAATGACGACCTGGGTCGACGTCTGATCGACGCGCTAACCGAGAAAGCCAAGCAAGGGCTGGAAGTACGGGTCTTGTACGACGCTTGGGGCAGTAAAAAAGTCGGTCGGCGCTTTTTGCAAAAGTTCCGCGACGCCGGCGGCGTAGCCGCTCCTTTCTTCCCGTCCCGGATTCCGTTTATCAATTTCAAAATGAATTATCGGAATCACCGCAAGCTGGTTATTATCGACGGTTCTTGCGGATATATCGGTGGATTCAATGTAGGTGACGAATACTTAGGCAAAGTCGAAAAGTTCGGCTACTGGCGCGATACGCATCTACGAATCGAAGGTACGGCGCTGATTCAGATGCACGCGATTTTCCTGCACGATTGGAGTCTTTCGATCAAGCAGCCGATTCCCGAAAATTTGTTTTTGAGCGTGTCCCATCCGTTCCCGGGTAAAGTCGGCGCTCAAATCATTTCAAGCGGTCCCGATCAAAGCCGCGAAACGATCAAATTGGCTTATATCAAAATGATGGATCAAGCGCGCGAATGTATCATGATCCAAACGCCTTATTTTATTCCGGATGATAGTATGATGACCGCGCTCAAAATGGCGATTTTGTCCGGCGTAGAAGTTCATCTGATGATCCCAAAAGTTCCCGATCACAAAATGGTGTATTGGGCATCGTATTCGTATTTGGGCGAACTGCTGGATCTTGGCGTCAATTGTTATCTGTATAAAAAAGGCTTTATCCATGCCAAAACGATGGTAGTTGACGGACGCCTTGCTTCGGTCGGTACAGCCAACATGGATATTCGTAGCTACAAACTGAACTTTGAAGTGAATGCGATTTTGTACGATTCACAAAAAGCGGGTGAGCTTGAATCGTTATTCCGCAAAGATATGGAAGAAAGCGAAGTACTGACGCTAGAGCAATACAAACAACGTCCACTGCTGCGTAAAGCTCTGGAGTCGTTCACAAGATTGCTCTCACCTATTTTATAAATCCAATAATGGAAACTTAAAAAATCCGTTACGACGCGTCTTATTGACGTTCGCAGCGGATTTTTTGTATTCAAGCTTTTTCTGTCGGGTATAAATTTGTTAATTACCGCTCAGTTAAACCGGGCGTGTAATCGAGAACAAACGACCCAGTTCAGCGTATTCGTTCCCTGCTAATCGAGCGACCGGACGCAGTTGCTCGGTCAAAATATAGCCATGATCCGCATCATAAATAGACTCCGCAAGTTGGAAGCGCAAAATGCGAGCGATCAATAAATCATGCGTAATCTTGCCATCGTCTGATTTAATCGGCAAATGGCTTTCCAAACGGCATTCAAACCGGACTTTCGCTTCTGCGATCGCCGGTACTTTTACGACATCGCTATCGACCAAAGTCAGTTTCGTTAGATCAATTTCGCTTTCTTCAGGCGATAACATCGCAGCCGTCCGGTTCATTTCTTCAACTAGAGTTTCATCGCAAATGTGCACGACCAGCTCTTGATGATCCGTTACATTCCGAGACGTATCTTTCATCTGCCCATCGGGGCGACGAGCGACAGAGATTGCAATAAGCGGAGGATCGGAACTGACCATATTAAAATAACTGAATGGTGCCGCATTCACCACATTGTGTTCGTTTGACCAAGAAGTCACCCAAGCGATCGGACGAGGTACAATCGTACCTGTCATCAGTTTGTATACAAGCTTAGCATCTAGCTCAAGCGGGTCTAAGTTATACATACGCAAAACCTCTTTTCTGTCGGCTTCATCTACTTCACTTTATAAATGTAGCGTATTATGTCGCTTGATTCAAAGTTAAGCATAAAAAAACGGCCCTCGCGTTTGACTTCAACGCGAAAACCGTTCTGATAACACTTTACACCAGCACAGCGAAAAAGTAAACTTACAATTCGATCTCTGCGGCGCGGGCGTTAGATTCTACCTGCTCTACCGTTTTGCATCCCGGAATCACACAGCTGACCACTGGATTTTTCAAACACCATGCCAAAGCCCATTCTGCCATGCCGACGCCTTCCGGTACTTCGTTTGCGGCGATTTCTTGAACTTGCTTGAGCTTGGCGTCTACATCTTCGCGGTCGCGACCTTTGCGTACATTATCTTCGAATACAGCACCCGGCTTATACTTCCCACTCAAAAATCCACTAGCAAGCGGAACACGCGCCAGTACGCCGAGGTCTTGACGCTCACAAGAAGGGAACACCCGCTCTTCCGGTACTTGATCGATTCGGTTATATACGACTTGGATCGCTTTCGCATTCACTTCCGTCGCTCGATCGGTCTGATACAGATTATCGTTACTTCCGATCGAAATACCCAGATTCCGAATCTTACCGGCTTGCACTTGTTTGTCGAGCATGGTCCATAGTTCATCGTTATTGAAAGCTTCGTCCGAACCGGAATGGAATTGATACAGATCGACATAATCCGTGCGTAACGCACGAAGCGATTCTTCCAATTGCGTCCGAATCTGATCAACGCTCCACGCATTTTCCCAATGATCATGCCAATGATGACCAAACTTTGTCGCCAAGACCCAATCTTCACGCCGATGACGCGATAAGTAATCGCCAATAAAATTCTCCGACATATGGTGAGGGCCGTAACATTCTGCGGTATCGATCAAGTTGATGCCCAGCTCTTGAGCGCGGCTCAAAATAGCATCTGCATCTTGCTGGGTATAATCTTTGCCCCAATCCCCGCCGAATTGCCAAGTTCCTACCCCCACTACCGAGACATTCAGATCTGTTTTGCCAAGTCTTCTATACTTCATCTCCAATTCTCCTTTTCCAACTGCATCGATTAGGTTCTAAATCGGTTTCGAATTTTAGATAACGCTTCCATCATAGGCGATTCGGCGAATATTATCAAATCTATGCTTCATGATTTTGCATAAGAAAAAGCCGCTCTTGACGTTCAAGAGCGGCTTCCCTATCTACAAATCCATTTACATTTTGCTTTTGCTAAGCAAATACAAGAAATAAGGTGCTCCGATTACGGCTACCACGACACCTGTCGGAATATCGGTCGGCTGCAAAATCCATCGCCCGATCGTATCCGCAACCAAAACGAGTAACGCTCCGGCAAGTGCGGAGACAGGCAGCAATATTTGATGCTTAGGCCCTACCAATCGACGAGCCAAATGCGGTCCAATCAAACCTACGAAGCCGATTCCTCCGCTGACTGCGACGCAAGATCCTGCTAAACCAACCGCTGCCGCAAGCAGTAACAATCGCTCGCGCTCGATTGAGGTACCTAGCCCTGTAGCAGTCTGATCGCCCATATTGAGCACGTTCATTACTTTGGCTTTGTAAAAAACAAAAGGCAAGAACAGCACCAACCACGGCAATAAAGCGAGCACAAACTTCCAACTCGTTCCCCAAATTCGACCTGCTAACCATGACGCGACAAACTGGTATTCTTCTGGGCGCAGACGAAGCGTGAGCACGATCATCGCAGCACTGATTCCGGCAGCGACCCCGATTCCCACCAGCAACATTCGCGTAGGAATCAGACCTTCGCCTTTTTTATACGACAAGACATAGATCAGCACAGCCGCTGCCGCCGCTCCAATCAGAGCAAGCATCGGAAGCAAAAAGACCGAACCGCTTACACTCGACGAGTAAAAAGATACATACAGCATAACCATCAGACCTGCTCCAGCATTGATGCCCAGAATACCCGGATCCGCTAAAGCATTACGGGATAGTCCTTGAAGAACGCAGCCGGATACGGCAAGGCCTGCCCCGATCAGAATCGAAATGACGATACGAGGCAAACGGAATTCGAACAAAATCAATTCTTGTTGCGCCGTCCCGCCTCCAAACAAAGTGGAAAACACTTCAATCGGCGACAGTCGAATAAATCCTGTATTCATACTGATAATAAAAGCTACAATAATTAAAATGATAAAAATACCGACTACAAAAATCCCTTGGCTGCGTTTACGCCGTTCGGCTTGATGAATCATTGATCCCATTACAGGCTCCTCCTTTCTTTAACAGCGAGATAAAGGAAGAACGGTACGCCGATCAATGCGACAAGCGCACCAATTGGTGTTTCTTGCGGTGGATTGATCGTGCGTGCCGCAAGATCGGCAAATACGATCAGCAGACTTCCAAGTACGGCCGAACAAGGAATAATCCAACGATAGTCAACCCCAACCAGTTTGCGGGTCAAATGCGGAATAATCAGCCCGACAAAACCTACTGAACCGACGATTGAGACCGCTGTACCGGCAAGAACAAGGACAATCAATACACCAAACAAACGAATCAGACCGGTTCTCTGCCCTAATCCAGTCGCAATATCGTCGCCCAGACTCAAAAGAGTAATCGAACGAGATAACGCAAAAGCACCTAATAATGCAATCACGACAGCGGGCAAAACAATCTGAATCTGTACCCACTGCGTTCCTGCAACTCCGCCTGCATACCAAAATGCAAGGTCTTGACCGATTTTGAAATACAAAGCTACGCCTTCGCTAAGGGCAGTGAATAGCGCACTGACCGCAGCTCCGGCAAGAACAAGTCGAATCGGTGTCAGACCGCCTTTGGAACGCGAACCGATTCCATACACGATTCCGACTCCGGCACCCGCTCCAACAAACGAATAAAGCATAAGACCGAGAAAAGACATCCCCGGGAAAAAAGCAAAGCAGATTGCTAAAGCGAACCCTGCTCCGGCATTAAGTCCTAGAAGCCCTGTATCGGCAAGCGGATTTCGAGTCATGCCTTGCATGATCGCACCTGCGACTGCAAAAGCAGCTCCGACAATTGCGGCACCAATCACTCGCGGCATACGCAATTCGCGAATAATCTGATGTTCCGTCAAATTCGGGTCAAAATGGAATACAGCATTCCAGACGTCCGGTAATGCAATGTCTTTCGCTCCGATTGCAATCGCAAGCGCCATACCGAACAGTAGTAAGATTACACCACCGATCAAAATAAGCGAAGCTGCCAAAGGTCGGGATCGAACTTTGATTTTTTTTGCCGTATTGATTTCTTTTTGTACGTCCTGCAATACATCACCTTTTTTCCGAATGCACACCAAAACCTCCATAGACCCCAAAGGTCTACAGACTTAGTTATAAGCACGCTCAAATGAGATTGATTATCAAAAGTATAGCAGTCGAAAAAATATACGTCCAGACTCTGACGCAACAAAAAACGAATCTATGATATTCAAACTTCTTTTGCTATCTGGCTAGCAACATGATTAATTACTCAATATTTGGGTAAGTATAACGTAATGAGACATCTGTAACACTTTATTAAGCTCATAGGGGGCCTGCATCATGGCAGTTCAAGAGATCAAAAAGGCCGTATTTGAAGAAGAAATATTACGTCTTCATCTAGTGAGTGGCGAATTTTATACGGGGCCCTGCTTTCCCAATCTAAACGACGCGCGTTTTTTTACGGTCAATACACCGGAGCGTTCGGTAACTCTACCTTATTGGGCAGTGAAACGTTTTGAACGTTTACAACACGAACATAACTAAGTTATATCTTTCGTCACATTTTGCACACAGACTCTATCTGCGGCTTTTTTCAAAGATAGAGTTTTTTGTATGAGTTTTTTTAACAAGGAGGAAAACGAATATGAGCAGGTCGGAATCAGATTCGATATTCCAATTGCATACAAGCTTAAAATGGAATCATGAAATATGGTCGGAGATTAAGCCGGTTTACGAGGATTCGTTTCCCGAACATATTCGCAAACCGGAGCGGATTATACGTAATATGCTGCAACATATGGATGCTTTTTTACACGTCGGTCATATTGAAGGGCAACCTTGCTCGATGGCGTTAACGGGGCTGAGTACTGACAAGCGTCTACTCATTATCGACTACATGGCGGTATCCCCAGAGCAACGTAGTCAAGGTATAGGTCAACAAACGATTGCCGCCTTAGCAACCTGGGCGCGTGAAACGCATCATGTAGACGGATTGCTGATCGAAGCCGAAGCTGACGATCGTCCAGAAGGCGTACATCGTCTACGTTTTTGGTTACATTGCGGATTTGAATCTACGGATTATATTCATTCATACAGATGGATTCCTGAAAAGTACCGAGCGATGACCATGGATTTGCAAAGCGAACACCAGCGCCTTGCGCATCCGTTAAGCCGTGATGGACGCGTATTATTTCAGCAAATCGAAGCTTTTCATAAACAAAGTTACGCACGCCGCTCATAATCAGACCACGACAAAACCCCCTACGGCTCTGCACAGAGTCATAGGGGGTTTGTTATGTTCGACTGCTTTAATGAGTCGCATATGCGCGATGTTCAAATAATGCGCACATATATTCCAACGCAGCTAGTTCATCTTGACCTCGTGCGCTAATCCGAATCGTATTGCCGTCATGGATCGGAACCAACATCATTCCAAGCAGACTTTTTACATCAACGATTCGCTGCTGATCTTCATCTCCGCAAAAAAGTTTGATGTCTGAAGAAAACTGTGCCGCTTCCGACGAAATTCGAAGCAGTTCATCGCGATCGAATTCGCCTTCGATTTTAAACTCGTGTACTCTCATAGATGGTTCTCCTTTTTACATAGTCCGTTAAAAAAGGTAGCAGAATTCACATCCAAAATCAAGTATAAATTTAAAGTCTAATCTTATGTTCTAATTTTCATACGGTGTAAACATTTATATCCGTTTATTTTAACCTTGAAACGCGTCATACGAAATTTAAAATTATTGATTATTTTCTGGATTATCGACTTCATTTTGCACCGAGTTAACGCCAAGGGTCAGCTCTTTTTCCCAAGAAACAATGCTGCCTTCTGGATCACGAAAGTCGAGATGGACGATTCCATCACGTCCGGTCTGTTCGTCGGTATATCGATACCCAATCCGCTGACCATTGTTATCGATAAAAAATCCATTGCTTTCAAGTTGCCCTGCTGTAATCGCTTGAGAATACGTGGTTGCAATAAGATCCGAGTCGAGTGTTGAAGAAGAAGCACTTCCTTGGGAAGAAAGTTCTTGTGCCGACTCTTCTGTATTATTCTCCTCGCTGCTTTCTTCATTATCTAAAGATGTTTCTAAAGCTTGTGGTTCCCAAGTCATTTTGTATAGCGAATATCCGGATGGTAATTGCAACAACTGGAACTCGACCACTTTCTCTGATTCTTCCGGCTTTACCTCGATTTCGACCATAGAGTCAGAGTCGGTAGCTGTATCGGCTGAATCAGCGACATCGCTAGATGTATCTGAACTTGTATCTTCATCGGTATTCGTAGACTTTGTCGATTGGCTTGAATTGTCAGCTGACTCAGATGAGGTTGAATCTGTATCGGTTTGCTTCATGGCTGTAGAGTTTGCTGTATTTTCCATCTCGTCGGCTTGCGGGCCAAAACGAATACATCCGCTGAGCAACAAGATGCTGGATAGCGCAGCCGCAACCGCCCATAATTTGATGTACTTTTTACGTTCATTCATACGCCTCGCTCCTTTCCAAATGCTTTTTCACCACATTCCCAATCACTTGAATCCCTTGTTCGATCTGTTCTTCCGGTACACGCGAGAAGCCGATCCGCAACGTATGATGACCTGTATTGTCTGTGAAAAAAATATCGCCGGGCGTAAATACGACACCGAGCTTATAACAATCCGCGAGAATATCCCGGGCGTTCAGCCTAGAATCCAACTCTATAAATACATGTAAGCCACCTTCGCCGCTCATTTCTTGCATCGGAATATGCGCTTGGCAATTATGCACGACCCATTCGTATTTACGTTTATATTCTGTACGTATGCGCTTAAGATATCGTTCGAAATTGCCGTTGTGCAAGTATTGAAACAATAACGCTTGATCCAAAGTCGAAGTATGAATCGTTTGCGCGCGTTTCAGACTTTCCAGATACCCGATCAATTGACGATCTGCGACAATCCAACCTACTCGAATACCCGGGAATAAAATTTTGGAAAAACTGCCGACGTAAGCGACCGAATTTCCGGTTCCCGCGCAAGCGATCAATGGAGCCGCATGCGCACCGGAATACCGAAGTTCTTCATTAAACCCATCTTCGATCACCGGAATTTCATGCTCGCCTAATAGACGCAATAACTCCATTCGTTTATCCGGCGAAGTCACGATTCCGGTCGGGTTATGATAAGACGGCGTCAAATACGCCATATCAAACGTCTGCTCGTTTAACATCGACCTCAACGTCTCGATATGAATTCCGTCACGTTCCATATTTACACCGACGGGCTCGAACCCATGTAACTTCATCATTTTGATCGCAGTGTGATGCGTTGGATTTTCGCATAAAATGCGTCCGCTACGCTTGCCGATCGCCGTGAGAAGTAGATCAAATCCTTCCGTGAATCCATTTGTGATCAAAATATCTTTTTCCGTTAAGTCTACGCCTTTGCTTGTCATATAATTCGTTAAATATTGAATAAGAGGACGGTACCCTTGGGCATAGCCATAGTTCATCAGCACATTGCCTTCCAGCGACATCCGATCCAAAAAAGCTCGCTTGACTCCGTTCATATCGAACAATCGTTCATCCGGTGCAATACTCGTAAACGCGATCATGCCTTTTTCCCACTTGATCCCGTGTTTCATCAAATCCATTTCTTCCGATAAAAAAGCTTGCGGGCTTAATCGTTCGTTCCAATTGATTAGACTCGGCGGTTCTTCCAGATGCACAGCCGCTCTCGAAACGAAATTGCCTCGACCTTTCACCGCTTCGATCCATCCTGTCCGCTCCAGTGCTTCATACGCGCTAATCACGGTTGTACGACTGACTCCAAGTAACCCCGATAACTCGCGCGTCGAAGGTAATTTATGATGTAGCGGCATCAGACCTTGCGTAATCAAAGCTTCGATATACATTTTCAATTGCATATAAGCCGGGCTATCGCCTTCTACTTTAAAATCTTTAAACATACGCTCAGCTCCTTATCTTCTATCATTCCATATTCGGCGCTCAAAGAAAAGAACCGCGGTCGACATCTATAACCACTGTCGTGGCTGAGCAAGATCAAAAAAGACACACGAAAAACAAAACTCAACGCTAAAATAGCGAAAGAAAGTTAAGAGACAGATTTTAGGGACGAGGAGATACTGAGCATGAACGCGTTGTTCAAAAACCGTGTTTTTTTGATTGTCGCAAGTGCAGATTTATTGCAACAACTTGGAATATGGATTCGCAATATGGCGCTGTTATTCTATGTCATGGAACAAAGCGGCAATAACCCGGTCGCTGTGTCGCTATTAACCGCGCTTGAATATTTGCCGATCTTTTTATTTTCGTTAATAGGAGGAACCTTTGCCGACCGGTGGAATCCAAAAAAGACGGTCATTGCAGGTGATACGTTAAGTGCTCTATCGATCATTGTGATTGTCTTGCTGATCTTCGCCGGGCTTTGGCAAGCGGTATTTGTGGCTACGGTCATATCGGCTATTGTCAGTCAATTTTCCCAGCCTTCGTCGGCTATCTTATTCCGTCAGCATATCCCAGCCGATCAAGTCGGGACAGCCGTTGGAATTACGCAAAGCATGATGGCGATTTTTATGATTTTGGGTCCAGTTGTCGGAACTTTTATTTATACCCAACTCGGGCTGTATGCTTCTCTGATTGCACTTGTTATGATCTTCATGATCGCGGCAGGAATTCAGCTGTTGTTACCGGATTCCAAACGTGAAGTTAGAGAAGAAAAGACTTCGCCGTGGACTGACCTTCAAGACGGATTACGGTATGTGTGGGAACGTTCTAATCTTCGACTGACTTGCGTGTTGTTTTTAATTAGCGGCATCTCGATCGGTCTAACTCAACCGCTTGATGTGTTTCTTGCGATAAATCGTCTGGGGCTTCCAAAAGAAGGCGTACAATGGTTAACCGCTTCAGAAGGAGTCGGCATGTTAATCGGAGGTTTGCTTGCAGCAACGATGACCGGTTGGGTGGCTCGTTATCGCAAAAGCGTAATGACTGGAGTGATGTTGATTTGGGCGGTTCTCACTTTTATTGAAGTGTTGTCTATTTTCCCGGCATTGACGGCGAGTACACGCGTACTTTCAGGGCTGTGCGCAGCGTTTTTTGAAGTGATCTTTGTGGCTTTTATGATTCAGGAAGTTAAAGAAGATTATATCGGTCGTGTAAATGGCGTGATTATTCCAATGATGATGGCGGGCGTGTTAATGGGAACTTCTATTTCCGGTGTACTGATGAATATATCTTCATTGTTCGTCGTGTATAGTCTGTCTTCGATCTTGACGTTATCTTGTTGTTTGCTCACTTTACGCCTTAAACTTAGCAAATCGGAAACAAATCCGGTTTTGGTCTGAACTCATATCACTTATCACATACGAAAAAGGGCTGCTTTGGCAGCCCTTTTTACACTCTAAAAACTAAAGTAAATTTCACGCCTTCATTGACATTTTCGACTTTGTATTCGCAATCATGCAATTCCAAAATACGTTTTACGATCGCAAGCCCCAGACCCGTTCCGCCGGTGGCACGGTCTCTTGCCGCTTCTACGCGGAAAAACCGTTCCCATATGCGGTTCAAATAATCTTCAGGTATGCTAGAGCCTTGATTGTGAATCGTGTACGTGGATCGATCATGTTCATATGAAATGTTAATCTGTATCGTACTTCCTGGCGCTGCGTGGCGGATCGCATTGGTCAGTAAATTCAACACGACTTGCTCCATTTTGCCGGCATCCAATGAAAGCGGTTGTTCGTTGTCTTTCAAAATTTGTGCCGATAACTTTTTTTCGCGCATTTGATAGACCAATTTTTCTAATACGTCTTCGGTCAATTCGCTCAATAATACCGGAGTTTTGTACAATTTTAACGTCTGCGAGTCTAGACGAAGGAGCTCTAACATATCTTGTACAAGTCGTTCCATCTTCTCGCTTTCTTCCAAAATGACGCCGATATAATGATCTTGCCTACCGGCTCCAATCCCGTCTTGCATCCCTTCGGCAAATCCTTTTACGATGCTCAAAGGTGTTTTAAGTTCATGAGAAGCGTTGGCAAAAAAGTCTTTTTGGAGTTGCTCTAATTCTTTGTTATGTTCGATTTCTTTTTTCAACTGAAAATTCGTTTTGCCTAATTCATCTAAAGTTACCCCTAATTGACTTGATAATTCGAATAATGTGTTTGATAAACTGCCTAATTCGTCTTTGCGCTTAAGAGGTTCTTCTTGAGAAAAATCAAGGAGCTTCATTCGCTGCGCTTTCTGATTCAACTTGACCAGAGGACGCGTAACGATTCCCGAGTATAAGATCGACAGAAACAGAATCAAGATAAAGCCGCCAACTCCCAGATAGACGAAAAATAACCGAAGCGCGCTATTCGTTTCTTTGATTTCTTGTAACGAGGTCACGACTAACAACACTTGAAGTTCACCGGACGCATCTTGTACAGGTTGCAGACGGATCGCACTGCGATTTCCGCTGAACGAATCGATCCAGATCCGCTGAACCGGCTGCATTTGTCGAAGTTGCTGTTGGTCCTCGGTTTTCAAAGGAAAAAACTCATCCAAAGCGAGATAAACCAAGCCTAGGCGCCGCCCCAGCTTATCGGTATCCGGTAATTTTGTCGTGAGCAACTTTCCTTCAATACGCTGTGTTGTTCCTAGCAGACTTCGATCGCCCGCTTCTTTCCCTTCGATCCCTTGCCCTGTTGTTGCTCCGATATAAAAAGCATAAAAAGTATCCCGGTCCGCGCCTTGCCCAAAGTCACCGTAAAGCTGCACCGACTCGCCCGCATCCAGCTTCAACCGATCGAATTCGCCGCGCGAAGAAATCACTAAATAAGATAAAGAAACTTGAAGTTTCGTACCGTCCGCACGCTGAATTTGGATACGAAATGGATCATTTAGCGGTAAATCTCCTGTTAAATCAGTGAGTGCAAAGTTAACATCGGAGCGTCGTAAAGACACCAGAAAATCCGAATCCGTTTCCAGCAATGAATTCGGATCTTCACGATACGCTTCAGCCAATTGATTGGTGCCTTGCTGCAACTTCGTGATTTTGCGTTTTTCATAAAATTGAGGGAATACTAAGAGTTGAGCCAATAAGACGATGATATAAAACAAAATAAAAATAGAGGCAGTCGCGATAAAAAGCTTGGTTGTGACACTGTTTTTTTTCATCGTTTGTCCTCATACGTATACCCCACACCAAATACCGTGCGTACACATTCGGCGGCCGGTCCCATTTTCCCGCGAAGTTTTTTGATATGCGTATCTACAACCCGAACATCGCCTTCGTATTCTCCGCCCCAAATCGAACTCAAAATATGATCCCGCGACAAGACGATTCCCCGGTTACGCATAAATAGCTGAAGGACTCCGTACTCTTTGGGCGTCAGTTCAATCGATTCTTCGCCATACTCCAACTTGCGGTTCCGTGTGTTTAATCGAACGCCGAACCCTACTTGAATTTCCGAATCGGCGATCAACTGCCCATCTATGCGGCGCATCAGCACTTCGGCTTTTGACACCAATACTTTAGGGCTGAATGGCTTGGTCACATAATCGTCGGCGCCCAGTTCATACCCTTGAATTTGACGTTCGTCTCCTGACATCGCAGTCAAAATGATAATCGGAACTTCCGAACGAAGCCGAATACGTCGACATAATTCCCAACCGTCCATTTCCGGCATCATCAGATCCAAAATCACAAGATCCGGCATTTCGACTTCAAACGTATACAACCCTTCACTGCCATCTGCTGCTTCGCATACGATCCATTTTTGCGCCAAAAAATAATCGGAGATCAATTCTCGGATCCGCTGTTCGTCTTCTACGATCAATACTTTTTTACTCAAATCCAGTTCTTCCTTTCTAACACTGTCATTGTCGCGATCTTTTCTCCGACTTGAACGTAAGCTTCTTCGTGCAAGGTATCGCTCCACTCCACGCTACCTTTTTCAAATAAGCAAACAACCGTCGATCCGAAAGAAAAATAACCGACTTCGTCGCCTTTGTTCCAAAATGGACGGGCAGAACTGGGAATGACCGAATTGACATTTAAAGCTCCGACCGCAATCATCAGCATACTCGATACGCGGCGCTGAATCCGAAAAACAATCCGGTGATTGAACGAAAGCAAACGTCCTCCGTACTTCCAACCTCCCGCGTTTACAGGCAAAGACCGACGTCCCAATTCCGCGACCTGCGCACCTTCACCTGCTACGGGGCTATGAAATCGGTGATATTGAGAAGGGCTCAAATATAAAATGATAAATTTGCCGCCGCCATAGGCTGTACCTTCGATTTGAAGCGACGTTAATTCTTCGAACGAATACCATTTGCCTTTTACTTGGAAACGTTGATCGGCTGTCAGATCTCCAAATTTCTGTACATATCCGTCTACGGGGCTGACAACCGAAGCACAATCGGAATCGACCGGTCGAAGATCAAGATCAATCGTCCGAGTAAAAAAGTCGCTAAGCGATTGATAATGAGCAACCGGCTTTTGTATTTCTTTTTCGGCTATACGATAGAATTTAATAAAAGCAGGAATCAACGGACGGCTCAATCTCGAATCACAAAACTTTTTGACGACTCCGCTACTCCATTTCCCTCCAAGCATACGCATAATCAGGCGATAAAGTTTTCCTTTGATTGCTTCAACTATTGACATGACCAATGACCCTTCCCATCATAATAAAAATTACACACCAAACCAACGCCCCTACGGATGCAAAACTGATATATTTACGGAGTGGCATTCTACCGATTCCGCACAAATAACAAGTCACATGCCGGAAACCGGGAATAAAATAACCGATCATGATCGATATCGCACCATATTTATTCATCCAACCTTCGACTTTAGCGATTCGGGCAGGTTTCATTCCGACCCATTTTCCATACCGATCCAGCAGCGGACGACCTGCTTTATGACCGATTGCATAACTAATCATCATGCCGCTCATCGCTCCTGCAAAACTAAACAAAATCGCATAGGAAAGCTTCATCGTGCCGATCAACGTTAAGTAGCCGACGGCGGTCATCAAAATCTCGTCCGGTACGGGTACGCCGACTATCCCTAAAGTCAGCAATCCATAAACCGCCGCATAGCCGTAGTCGGATAAAAATTGCAGCGCTGTTTCCATTAGAACTCCTCCGCCGGTTCCGGTTTGATCTTTTTAAAACTTGGAAAAGGGATTCGGCTCACCATCAACCAACTGATTACCAACACGCCGATCTCGGTTACAGCTGGGCTAGATACAATGGAAATCAACAAGATCATCGCTGCGGCAAATGGGGTTGGCATACCGATAAAGCCTGACGTCGTCGCTTGGCTGGTATTGAAACGCGCCAACCGTATCGCGCAGCAGCAGACGTATACGACGCAGCAAAGGGCTCCGAATGTATGAATTTCTTGCAATGAAGCGACATAGATCAGAGCCGCAGGAGCGACGCCGAAAGTCACAAGATCGGCTAACGAATCCAATTCTTTACCGAGTTCCGAAGCCGCATCTAATTTCCGTGCACAATATCCATCGAATACATCACATAACATGCCGAGCATAATCAACAATATGGCAGGTAACAATTCGTCTTTGAATACAAGTAAAATAGCGAGAAATCCGAGTAGCAAATTGCTTAGCGTCAACGCAGAAGGAATTATTTTTTTCATTTCTGTACACTCTCCTAGATCAGTTCGGTCATTGGAGTCAGTGTAATCCTAAGTTGTGTTTTTTTTGTGTTTGCCTAGACATAAGGAGGAGTTATAAATGGAGATGTACCCTTTGCTAACAGAAGTCTATACGCGGGAACAACTGCGAAGTTGGCTGGAACACTATCACGATACGGAAAAATGTTGTTGGATCAAAGTCAGTATGAAACCGGTCGAGAATACCGTACTTTATTTGGACGGGGTCGAAGAAGCGTTATGTTTTGGCTGGATTGACGGCGTGAAAAAAAGCGTACCAGACGAAGGCGTGATGCAGCGGCTTTCTCCCCGGGCGCGTAGCAGTTCGTGGACAGAGCTTAACAAGCAGCGAGCATTAAGGTTGGAACGTCTGGGGCAAATGCACGAAGCCGGGCGCAAAGTTTATCCTCTTGGCGGGTTAGATACTTTCACGATTGACGAGGATATCCAGCAGCGATTACAGGAAGATCCGCAGACTTATGCGAATTTTCTGTCTTTTCCCGAGTTGTATCGGCGTATTCGGATCGACAATATTCAGAGTTACCGCAAACAACCGGAGCTATTCGCTAGTCGCTTGGATAAATTTCTGGAGCAAACTCGGGCGAATAAAATGTACGGGCAATGGAATGATGGCGGGAGATTGAAGTAATAGGTTGCGGAATCATCAAAAAGCGCTCTTTTCCGAAGAAAAGAACGCTTTTAGTTTTGTGCTTTTTACAGCGCTTTGTCGTCTACACTGTTCAGCCATTCTTCAATCGTTCCAATCACCGACGACACGCAGCCGTCTTCGAACGGGGAAATCAGACCTGCTTCTTTGACAAGACCCGTGAAGGACTTCGTACCGCCCAAGCCGCACAGATGAATATAATCTTTCCATGCGTCTTCGAAGTTTTCTCTTGAACGTTTCCAGAATTGGAACGCACAGATTTGTGCCAATGTGTAATCGATATAGTAGAACGGCGCGCCGAAGATATGCCCTTGTTTTTGCCAGAAGCCGCCGCGCTCCAAATAATCGTTACCTTCATAGTTCAAATGCGGCAAATATTTTTTCTCGATATCTCTCCATGCCGTTTTGCGTTCGTCCGGTGTTGCATCCGGATTCGCATAAACGAAATGTTGGAATTCATCGACCGATACGCCGTAAGGGATAAACAACAGGCTCGAAGCCAAGTGATCGAAACGATATTTATCCGTATCTTCTTTGAAGAATTTCTCCATCCACGGCCATGTGAAGAACTCCATGCTCATCGAGTGAATCTCGGCGGACTCGTACGTCGGCCACAGATATTCCGGTACTTCGTGACCACGGCTGGAATACACTTGGAAAGCGTGCCCTGCTTCGTGCGTCAATACGTCGATATCACCGGAAGTTCCGTTGAAGTTCGAGAAGATGAACGGTGCTTTGTAATCCGGCAGATACGTGCAATAACCGCCGCCCGCTTTGCCTTTTTTACTGACCAGATCCATCAAATCGTTTTTGAGCATAAATTGGAAAAACTCATCCGTTTCCGGCGCCAATTCTTTGTACATCTCTTCGCCGTTTTTGACAATCCAATCCGGATCGCCTTTTGGCGTAGCGTTACCGCTTTTGAAGCTAAATCCGTTATCGAAATAACGCAGTGTATCGACATCGATCCGCTCTTCTTGGCGCTTACGCAAACGCGTTGCTACCGGAACGATCTCTTCTTGCACTTGCTTACGGAAATTCGCGACCATCTCAGCGTTGTAATCGGTACGCATCATACGGTCGTAACCCATTTCAACGAAGCTTGGATAGCCAAGTCGTTTTGCCATTTTGGTACGGACTTTCACCAAATCGTCATAGATACGGTCAAGTTCCGGCTCTTTTTCATGTAAAAATCCGAAACGTGCTTCCGAAGCTTTTTGACGCATACCGCGATCCGTCGACAATTCGAATGGAAGCAATTGCGGCAAAGTACGTTCTTCGCCTTCGAACATAATTTTCGCCGACGCAATCAATTGATCGTATTCCGTCGACAGTTTATTTTCGAGTTGCAAATCTTCGATGATCTCCGGGCTAAAGGTACGAATCGCGCTTTCGGCTAAAGCAAACAATTGGGTTCCCCATTTGCTTTCCAGCTCGGCTCTAAATTTCGAAGTAGTCAAAGCACGGTAATAATCGGAAATATATTCTTGCACGACAGGGCCGACTTCATCCATAAACTCTTGCTCGTTTTTATAAAACTCATCCGTTGTATCAATCGAATGGCGGATGCTAACAAGCTGATGCTGCGTATCGAAGCTGTTGCGAAGTGCATTGATTTCGTGCATGACCGATTCTTGTTCGGCAAGGGTTGCTGCGGCTTCAAATTTAGCAATAGCTTCTTTGAAGTTAATCTTCAACTGGTCAATATTTGGACGCAAGTAATCGAATTGCTGGAAAGTCGTCAAGGTCGTTCCTCCTCTAATGTATGCGCTATTTATGTACGAACTATTTGTTCAGTATACCGAGTTTGCAACATAATCGCTAGATCATTTTTCATTTTGCGGCAGGTTAGTTAACATATCTTTTGAATCCAACGCCGAAAACCCTTCTGTAACCAAAAGGGTTTTCGAAGATTGTATCCGATTGTAAAACGCGAAGATCGATCTGTCCAGTCTAACTCAGAGCTAAGACGTCGCAGGCGAAGCTTGATTCGGTGAGTGCTCCGATTGTTCCAATCCTGCTGCAATCGCTTCAAGCAACTGCCCGGTTGTATCGCAGCGATACTCCCAAAACATCACGCCGCCCAATTGTTCATTTTTCACATACCGGCATTTGCTGGCAATCGACTGTGGATCGTCGTACGTAATAAACGTATCGCCGTCATACAAATAAGGCGCTTGTGCTTGTTCGTCCCAATATTTGCGGAAGCCATTTTGATCGATATACGACTCAAACAATTCGCTGTACTCCGGTCCGTATCCGCCGCTTGTAGCCGCCATCTGATGTAGACCGTTGTTGATGTTCGGTACGCCTTTCCACATACGAGAATAAAAAGCCGCGCCGACAACGATTTTCGATTTGGGTACGCCCGCATTTGCAAATAGCTTTACGGACGCTTCGACGCTAATTCGAAACAAGTCGCCGGTAGGCGTATACAGATTCGTATGATGCCCTGTCAAAATCTGAAATCCGCCGCGCATATCATAAGTCATGAGTTGAACGTAGTCGAGATATTGCTGGACTTTATCCATCTCTGTCCCATCGATATAATACTGATCCGCGCCTGCGGCAATGGTCAGTAAATAAGTCTTCCCATCACTCACGCTTCGTGCATCCATAAGTTCTCGAATTTCCCACAGCAATAACGTGAAGTTTTCGCGGTCATCCGGGCTTGATCCAATACCGGCTTCGCCGTAACATGGATACTCCCAATCCAGATCAATCCCGTCTAGCCCATACTGATCGATGACGGCTAACGAAGATTCCGCCATCTTGCGACGACCGGATTCGCTGGATGCCGCTTCGGAAAATCCGCCTGCACTCCATCCGCCCACGGATAACAAGATTCGAACTCCAGGATGCTCTTGTTTGAGCCGGGCGATTTCGTGCATATTTTCCAAATGTTCGGTCGCGATTGCATCATCTTTGACATGACCGAATGCAATATTGATATGCGTTAATTTGAGCAAATCTTCTGTTTTCAGATTGGGTAGATCATGATGCCCGACATAACCGACTGTACGAACAGCGGTTTTCTTATTAGAGTCTGGAATTCTGGATTGCTGCATATCGTTACCTCTTTTCTGTATAGAAGTTAGATGCGGATCATTTAATTTTGCAGGGAACGCCAAATTGCCAAAGCTTCACTGCAACTACCGGGCTTATATCCCGATTCCGCATAACGGACCTGATACTCACGATCCCAGACGAATAAATGCGGATATTCATTGCCCGGTGGCGGGCAAACCTCGCTTAATCGATGCAAAGCTTGTCCCGAAACGTCGCTGACGAATAGTGCAGTATCCGGTAACGGCTTCGGTATAAAAGCAGATATTCGCTCGTTATCAATCACTGAATCGCCAACGATCAAGATAAGCGGTACATCATTCGATTCAAGCTCTGTTCGAAGCTCTCCGGCTTCGCGCAGCAGATGACGGGTCGGCTCCAATCGGTAATCGATCCAAGCTACGATCGCTCCGCGATCACCCAGCATATTTTTCAAATCCGAGCTTGATCCATCTTGCAGATTGATCCTCAAATCGTTAGGAGCCTGTGCCAAGACCGGGATCGAATCTTCAAGTTCTCGGAAAGTAAGCGTTAAGATTCGTTCGTGATTAGGCTCGATTTTGAAATAAAACATTCGAACGAGCACTTTGCCGTTTTGTAGCCGAGTCCCGGTGGTCATCCGATAATCTCCGACTTGCAAATGCAGCGGTTGCTGAATTTTATTTTTATCTCGAAATGGATATTGAAGCGTTGTGTACCGTCCCTGCTCCAGACGCGCAATTGTGAAGTTTTCCCGATATGACGGTTCGATCGAAGAACCTTTTTCTCCTTTTGATTGTAGGAGTAGTAAAGTTCCGAATTCTGGAGCTTTATCGCTAGAAGATATCAGTGCGATCCATTCTTCATCGACCATCGCTTGCGGCTGCTGCGTTGCTGGATGCAGCCTTGCGGGAATCCCGAAGCTTCGACATAACGCGATCAACAAGATTTCGATCGACTCTAGATCACCGGATTTCAAAGCAAATGTTCCAGCAGGCGAAGCTTTTCCCGGTGTGGGGGTTTGATTCTGTTGAATCGACCAATTCGATGTTACATACGCAGCTAAACGTTGTGGATCGCGGCGAAAATCTTGCTGCTCTTGCTCCGAAAAGGCTTCAAGAAACAACTGTCTGTATGGGGTTAACCGTTCCCAGCGTACACGCGGACGCAATACATACGACACGAAAGTCTCATGCGAACTTTGCTTGGGATTCATCGATTCGTACAGTCGCAAAGCTTTTAGTCCGCCCGCCAAATGATCTTGCAAAGTTTTTTGCCGAACATCAATCAGATCTTTGGACGTCAGACTTTCCAATAAACGTAGCGGAAATTCGCCATGCTCAGGCACAGTTTGCTCCAAAAAACCGGTTAACTCCGTATAATTGCCGCGAGCATCGCTGAGTACTTTGAACAAACGCTCGGCATCTAACTCTAACTTTTGCGCCCAAATCTTCGCTGCTTCCTCATTAACAAACGTATCTTCATACGCAGCGCGAATCTGCTCGCATTGTTGCAACCGTTGTCGATGTTTCTCAAATGCCCCTGAACTTAGAGGCGACGGATCTTCCGGCGTAGGAAGCTCGCTCGGCGGCGTAAGTTCAAAATCGACTATGCCCTCGGCTTGTTCGCTCCTACTCAGCTTAAGTTGAAGTTTGGGGTTCTGCTCATGATTGATACTTCCGCCGAACAATACTTCTCCCCATTGATCTTGCTTCATCGCCCGAATGATGAGATCGCCGAATCCTGTCACAAAGGTTGCCCTGCCTTGATCGTCTGTTTTCATCGAAGCGATCGTGAATAATTCCGCATAATTGTACAATTGGAACTGTATATCAGTGAAAGCCGCCGGACGACCGTCCGCGTCTTCGACATAAATGCTCAGCTCGCACACTGGCGCATAATGATCCAGCAGATTCAGCTGTTTGTGAACCTCGCTAATCTCGGTAAACGGTTCACTCCCTTGGTATCCGGCTGGCACCGAAGTGTGCACCAGCATCGCTCTTGCAGCCGGCGCGTCGAACCAACCTTGATTCAGCCGCGCTTCCGGTTCGCAAGCGCCGAGAAAATGCCATTTCCCGTCTGCCCAAGCTTCGACCCAAGCATGGTTGTCGTCCACATGCGCCCAGCGCGGCGTATAACATTGACGCGCCGGAATTCCGATACTGCGTAGCGCCGCTGTCGTAAGCGTCGATTCTTCGCCGCAACGACCTTTGGCGCTGCGGATCATCCCAAGCGGCGAGATCGTGCGCGCATCGCTTCCGGTGTAAGTTGCTTTTTCATAACACCAATAGTTCGTTTCAAGTATTGCTTCCGACATCGACAAACCTTGCACCCGAGAGTTCAGTTCATCTGCAATCACACCGCGATAATCTTCGATCTGTTCATTGTTGATTCGCGGTGGCAACACATAATAAAGAAACAACTCGTCAGAAATTTCGGCGCCCCACGGCATATGCTGACGCGTATTGAGAGCATGGCGGATATGCGTCAAAAAGAGTTCTCCGTCGTAATCCGCCAAATCCTGAATTGGCATATACGCGTACAAAAACCGTAAAGCCAAAGCTTCTTCCTCCGTCAAAGTAGCGTCGAATATACCAAACAATGCTCGTTCACGCGCAGAAGCGAGTTTTTTTCGTTTGGCAAAAGCTGCATCAATCTGTTGAATTTGCTCTGAAGTGAGCGAAAATTTTTCGTTTATGATTGGGTTCAATAGACATTCACTCCTTCCACACTTTGCCGTCTTCACGTATCCAATAACGACCACTTCCGTCTACTGTTGACGCACATATACGGAAAGAATGAGTCGTTGTTTCGATAAGCAAATTTGCTGACGAATATGCCCACTCTGCTAATGCTTGATCCGGGTCGTCTTTGGGCACCATATCTTCAATCTTGGAAGCAAAAGTTCCAGTCTCTGCATACTGATTACGTTGCCGATAATACAATTGTCTTAATTTCCACTTCACCTGCTCATCGCTCGGCATTCCAAACGAAGACAAATCTGAATCCGCGCCATACGATTCCTCGACAAAATGTAAAAAGCCCCACATTTCCGGGTAGTGCATATTAATCACGCCTTGCGGCGACCAGACCCAATTATCTTCAGGATAAGGCTTGCCGGTGTCCGGATTGATCTTTTTTACATACGCTCCGCTGTCTCGATCCACTTGCCATTGCACACGCGAAAAGTTAATCCGCCAATACTGCCCGGCTTCGGGTGATCGTTGATCGGGCGCGCATTCACGCAAAATCTTCCACGGCATCGCGACTTCAACGCTCCAACGCCGATTATCCCCAGCCGGATCATTCAGAATGCCGTCGATATGTACCGCCGTTTGCAAGCCCCGGATATCCCAACCGTTGATCGGAGGCCCGCCGTCGCGGTAAGGCGTCACCAGCATCAGATCCCATACCGTATTCAGCGCATTAATCTCAAACTCATAATATTGATGACTGTCTCCATCGGGATCGATAAAAATCTCAAAATCATTGTCGTAAAAAATGACCGATTCGCGTTCCGTTAACGTCGCCCAGATTTCGTCTTCTTCTAGTTCCGCTCCGATATACAAATATTCGTCGTCCCAAAGCATTTTCACGCGCGTTCTTTTGCTTGGTTTAGGCTTCAAGTCTCCTTCGATATCGACAAAATCCGCTGTCCACGGCGCATGTTCCCAAAACGGTTTGTCCAGACGTCCATCCAAATTCAATTTGCTCGTCGCACGTTTGCACGTATAAGATAGCGGCGCAAACGGAATACCCGGCTCCGATACAGCACTTAAATTCATTGGGCCCCTCCTAAGTCAACCGGATTGCCAACGCAATCGGTGTTTCTTCATTTTCTGCAAAAGAAGGCAAAGTCACGACGATTCCTTGATCTGTAGGTTGCAGAGGCAATTCTTGCTCGGCGCCTAGTAGCACCGCACGATTCACATGCTCAACGGGCGAAAGCTCAAGCTGCTGCTGCACGTTCTCGCCTTCTTTGTACAGAATAATGGCATATGTCATATCGTCTTTGCGCGTCCAATAAACGTTCTGCTCGTTAGAAGCGTACGGTGCACAAATCCGCGTTCCATAGATCGCTTCTCCGTTATCTTTCAGCCAAACCCCCAACCCTTGCATACTGTCAATCGCCGCTTTTGGCAGACGTCCGTCGGGTTGAGGCCCGATATTGAGCGCCAAATTCCCGCCTTTTGCGACAATCTCAACGAGTAAATGTACCAGTTCTCGCGGGCTTTTATACCGATCTTCGTAATTGAATGAAAACGATGTGCCAATCGTGATACAGCTTTCCCACGGCACATGCAGCGGACGATCCGGCAACGTCTGCTCCGGCGTAATAATATTTTCGTAAGCACCGCCGACTGTCCGATCCGCGGATAACAACCACGGTTGATGTTCTTGCCGAATCCGATCGACCAATTCGCCAAGCCTTATATCTTGGCCGCTATGTTCGTTCACCCAGCCCGCGTCCAGCCACAACATATCGATCCGACCGTAGCGCGTCATCAATTCCGTAATTTGCTCATGAGTGAATTGAACGAACTTTTCCCACAGCCACGGATATTCTTTGGGATCGTAAGAAGGCCCGCGCCACATCTTCTCTCCCCGCTCCATCCCCGGTGCCCAATAATCGGGCGTATGCCAATCCGCTTTGGAAAAATACGTAGAAATCGCCAAACCGCGCGCGCGAAACGCATCGAATAGATTGCGGCAAATATCTGCATATTTATGTCGATGAAACGGCGTCTGTGATCCCGTGATCCGGTAATCGGTCGTATGCGTATCCCACATACAAAATCCGTCATGATGCTTGGTCGTAAAAGTCAAATACTTAAATCCGCTGTCTGCCGCCAGATCCGCCCAGACTTCCGGTTGAAACCGTATCGGGTTAAACGTCAGATTCAGATCGAAATACTCGCGTTTTAATTCTTCGCCCGCAACGCCCCAATCGATACAATCTCTCGCCCAATCCGCATCGCCGTCACTCAGCGCCCAAGATTCCACAACGCCCAGCTGCGAATACGGTCCCCAGTGCATCATCAGTCCGAGCTTCTGATCTTGAAACCATTCCAGCCGTTCCAAAATAACCGGATCGGTCGGGCGCACCCATTCGTCTTCGCTGCTATAGTTATGCACGCCTTCGTGAACGATCGTTTCTTCTTCATGTTCTACAGCTTCAGCATTTTTCGTATCCGTCATCTGGATTCCCACTCCTTTTTAGCAGAAAAAAGCGAAAAACGAAGACGCATCTTACCGCTTCATTTTTCGCTTGTCCCTTACGTCTTGAAATCAACTCTTTTTACTGCGTATTTTCACTGTTCCATTGATCATAAGCTTCTTGGTAAATCTCGACGATTCGGTCGCTGCCCATTTTTTTGAGCTGCGCGACATAACTGTCCCAATTGCTTAACGGTTCTTGCCCCGTGACGAATTTGGCTTCCATCTGCTCGACATACGTATTTAGATCGGACAGCAATGCCGACACTTCCGTTTGCGCATCGTTGGTCAGATACACGTTCGGGAACGGAATTTTAGCGATCGGTACTAATTTTTCTTCATTTTGCTCAACAACCCAATCTTCCACTTCGCTTCGTAAGCCGTTTGTCAGATCAGGAATATTTACGCCCGGCGTCACGATACCGTAGTTAGGCGTTAGCGTTGCGCGGTATTCTTCGCGGTCGCCGCCGTTCGGTACTTCGAGATACTTTTTCTCATGCGTCGCTTCATCTACGTAATCCCACATCTTGCCTTGCGGGCCTTGGGTCCAGAGCGTCGCTCCGTCATACCCGTATTGATAATCGATCCAGCGCATACTCGCTTCTGGATTTGGATTCGTAACGGTGATTGCGAATGTACCATTCGAAGACATGCCTGGATGTTTGCCGTAGACTGGCGTATCTGCGATTTCGCTGCTCACCGGCGTCATCATCGGATCTTCCATCGTTTCTTCGGTTCCGCCTAACGTGAAGTACGGATAGTAATCACTGAACAGCGCGAGTTGATTTTTTGCACCTTTCGCTTTTTTCTGTTCGTCCGTTTGGGAGAAGGTCTCATGATCCAGCAAATCTTCATTCCACAATTTATTGAGGAACGTCAGATAGCCTTTGTAGCCTTCTTCTTGCGGTGTGTAGTGTACTTTACCGTCTTTGTCTGCGTAATACACTTCGTTATAAATGCCCCAGAATCCGAGGAAATACATTCGTAGATCATCCAATTTTACCGAAGTCAGCGGAATTTCATCAGCCTTGCCGTTGCCGTTTGGATCTTCGGTTTTGACACGTTTGAGATAGTCGTACAGTTCGTCGGTTGTTTTAGGTTCTTCCACATTCAATGTTTTTAAAAATTCGCCGTTATACCACATCGGGCCGCGGTACCATACCGCTGTTGTATCGATAAAAGGCAAAGCGTAGATATGCCCGTCTGTCGTCGTGATCGATTTGCGTACATTCGGATTTTCATCCAAGATTTTTTTGAGATTCGGTGCATAATTGTCGATCAAGTCTTCGAGCGGAACCAACTGTCCTTGCGTTCCGTAACTTACTTGCTCGGCAGGCGTAATGTCGGCAGCGTACAAAATATCAGGCAGATCGCCGCTTGCGAAGACCAGATTCTTTTTCGTTGGGAAACTGTCGATAGGAGCAGTCTGGAAAGCGATTTTGATATTGGACAATTTCTCCATCTCTTCGATAACCGGCATGGTGTCCCACGGCGCCATATCTGCACTTGGAGCAAACACGCTTAATGTAATCGGTTGTTCGACAATCGGGAACCCGTCTTTACTTACGCTACCTCCGGTCTGTTCGGCTGATTCTTTTGAACCTCCAGACTGACAAGCTGAAGCAACAAGCGAGAACAACAATACTCCAGATAACGTTAAAGCGGCTTTGCTACGTCCTTTTTTCATCTAAATACCCTCCCCTTTTTTTAAGTAGCTCTGCTATGACAAGATCATCCCTTGACGGAACCGATCATGACACCTTGCACAAAATACCGTTGAAGAAATGGATAGACGGCGATGATCGGCAATGTCGCGACGATAATGACGGCGTATTTGACGAGTGCTGCGACTTCGGCTTTGTTATTAAGCGAACTTGCCATCGAAGCATCTACCGTGCCGCCTTGCGCTGACATTTGTTGCAGAACGAGAATTTGCCGAAGTACCAATTGCAGCGGATACTTTTCTTGCTGGTTGAGATAGATCATCGCGGAGAAATAGTTATTCCAATGCCCGACTCCGAAAAAGAGTGCCATAACGGCAATCAATGCGGTAGACAGCGGAAGCACGATACGGAAATATAATCGGAAGTTGCTGCATCCATCGATCTCGGCAGCTTCTTGTAATTCTCTAGGAATCGACGATTGGAAAAAGGTGCGGCAGACGATCAAGTTCCAGACCGATGTAGCGCCAGGAAGAATCAACGCCCACATACTGTCGATTAATCCAAGATTACGTACGACCAGGTAAGTCGGAACCAAGCCGCCGCCGAAAAACATCGTGACGATAAACAAAATCATGAACAGGTTACGTCCGATAAAATCTCGGCGACTCAGTGCATACGCGGCGGGCAACGTGACAATCAGATTGACGAGTGTTCCGACCACCGTGTAGATGATTGTGTTTAGATAACCGTTCCAAATACTAGAGTCTTGAAAAACGCGGCGATATCCTTCGAACGTAATATCTTTGGGCAGCAACCACATTTCGCCAGCGGCTACAATCGTCGGGTTACTGATCGAAGCACTCAAAATATAGATCAGCGGATAAGCGACAAGCACGAGCGCAATCGTCAAAATCAGATAGACAAAAGCGAGGAATACTTTATCTTGCTTCGTTTCTTTGATCGAACTAATCATGATTCTGCCTCCTTCCCTAGCCTATCTAGTGGTCTACCACAGACTATTTTCGCTGGTACGGCGTACGACTTGATTGACGACAATCAACAAAATCGCATTGACAATCGAGTTGAATAATCCGACAGCTGTCGAATAACTATACTGGGCTTCAAGCAAGCCTGTTCGGTAGACCGAAGTCGCGATAACATCGGAAGCTTCCATATTCAGCGGATTTTGCAGCAGCAAAATCTTCTCGTACCCGACACCCAGCAATCCACCCATGTTGAGAATAAGCAAGATCGTAATCGTCGGAATAATGACCGGGAAGTTGATATGCCTGATCCGTTGCAGCCTTGAAGCTCCATCGAGAATTGCCGCTTCATGCAGACCCGGGTCAACCGCGGTCAATGCAGCCAAATAAATAATCGTTCCCCAACCTGTCGCTTGCCAGACGTCGGATAGCACGTAGACCGTCTTGAACCAGCGCGGATCGGTCAAAAAGCTGGGTGGCGTAATGCCTATGGCTTCAAGCAGATTGACAATCATCCCTGTAGAAGGCGTCAAGAATGTAATAATCATCCCTGCCATAACGACCATTGAGATAAAGTGCGGAGCGTATGTAACGGTCTGAACCGTCTTTTTAAAAGGCCCGGTACGTATTTCGTTAAAAGCCAAAGCGAGCAAGATCGGTAAAGGAAAACCAACCAACAATCCATACAAACTGATACTCAGCGTATTCCACATCAGATCCCAGAAATAATACGATTCGAAAAACCGCACGAAATGATCAAAGCCTACCCATTTGCTTTCTGTCATACCCAGTGCCGGAATATAATTTTTGAACGCAATTTGAATCCCGTACATCGGAACATAGTTGAAGATAATTACAGTAAGCAGAGCAGGAGCCATAAAAATATACAGCTGCCAGTTGCGTACGATTTTATGAAAAAGCTTTTTATTTTTCGGTTTAGTCGAAACGTCTTGTGAACTCAGCACAGCTTTTGCTTCTTCCTGCATCATTACGCTCACTCCTTTATGGCATACTTGAATCAATGAAAGTCATATTACCTAACAAGTATATCCCTCAGCCTCTTCCCCTTTCGATTACGTCGCATTTCTTAAGAACGTTCTGTAAAAATGTTCTTTTCATGCAGCCTTGTTTTTTTGTAAGCATTTCCATTGGCTTTGTATTGCGTTTTTCGTTTTTAGGTTTACCGTGAGTTTACAGAAGGGTTCCAGGCTCGTAAATATGTAGTTTTGGCTCTTTTGGAAATTTTGACAATCTTATCAGAGAAGAAATGTGTTAGAATACATTACAGAATCAATGCTTTTCTTTAAGAATTCGTTGAAAATTTACATTGTGAAGAAACGTTAACGCGAGGTCAAAAAGGTTAAAAGTCAAAAAATACATATCAAATCAGAGGTCAAATTCTACATATTTCCTGACAATCTGGCATTTACGCATCATTTGAATAGGGAAAGGAGAATAAAGATGAAGCCAAGTTATTTCAAATCTAGGCTGTTTCTCAAATATATTTCTTCTTATTTGTTCGTCCTACTTATTCCGTTAATGTGTCTAACGTTCATTTTGTATCACAATACGGCGGCAAACTTACGTGCGCAAATCGAACAATCTCATTTTAATCAATTGACTCAAGCGGAAAATATCGTCGATACCCATCTGCAACAGTTAAACGATATTGCTTCGCGTGCTGCTTACGATCCAAGACTGAGTCGATACCGAGCGCATGATCCTTATTACAGTCTGGAAACGATCGACGCGCTGGGCAATTATAAAGCCGCAAGCCCGATGATTGACGAGATGTTTCTGTATTTCCGCGGTGATCCGCGTATTTATTCCAGTATAGGTATGTATGATTTGGATGTATTCGCCGATAAATACCGCTTCCGCAACTGGAGTTCCAGCGCAATCGAAAGCGATTTAAATGAATCTCGTTACGCAACGATGCGTCCGGCTGATTTAGTCAGCCGTGGATCGACTTTCGAACAATCGACACTGGCTTATTTGGTTCCGATTGTGCCAAATAGCCCGAATCCGCATGGCACATTGATGTATTTTGTCAAAGAATCCACGTTAACCGGGCTGATCGATTCTATCTTGGGCGGGTATGAAGGTTCTTCGTATATTTTTGATGGCGAAGGGCAAGTGCTTGCGGTCAAAAGCAATCAAGATCAAAGTCTGAATACGGAAGCGTTAAGCTCGCTTGTGTCGTTATCGACTGGAACGCATAGTCTCAATATTGAAGGCATTCCCTATTCGGTCGTGTCTGTTCAATCTCAGCTGAATGGATGGGAATACGTGACGTTGATGCCGAGTTCGCAGTTTTTCAGTAGCGTGCTGCATATTCGAAGCTTCATTGTCGCTTTATTTTCGATTGTCGTTTTATTTGGTGCTGTAGGCGCTTGGCTGTTGGCACGGCGGCAATATAGCCCTATTTTTCAATTGTCCGAGTTCGCAAACTCAAAGCCTTCTACTTCGAAAAGTCTGGAACATGAACCCGAAGTCTTTTCGGGCAATGAATTGGATCGAATTCGTTCAGCCCTGCAAACGTATAGCGCAAGAGCCGATTTACAAGAACCTTTTGCGCGTAACCACGTGCTATGGATGCTGCTGCGTCATAGCGGAAATGAACAATTCTCTTCGGATTGGTCGGAGTCTTTCGGGTTACATTTCAAACGGTCACGTTATGTGACGATGTTAATCGGTTCTGGACGTTCAGATGTGACAACGGATGAGACTCGGGATTGGCAATTGATGTTGAATTTGCTATCCGAAGCGGAATATCCAGAATTGCAAACGACTTTATACAGTGTCGAATTGCAAAAGCCCGATCAGATTGCGCTTATTGTCGGCTTTGATCCGATCGAAAATAACGATGAGCGGCAGCAGATGGATCGAATCGCTTATTCGGTGCATGACCATCTTCAAAGCATCGGACGTCTAAATCCAGTGATCGGAATCGGAACAAGTTCGGAAGGAACGCAGCGATTAAGCCAATCATTTATCGAAGCCTGCTCGGCATTCGAATCCCGAACCCATACAGACGAAGCTATTCTGATTTACTTCAGCGATCTTCAAGAAGAATCCGATCAATCGTATTGGGTTCCCAAAAATACATTGCTCAAATTGAGCCAAAGTCTCAAACAAGGCAGTGCAGATGTTGCAGCCGATTCTGTGCTTGAAGCTTTGCAAACCTTGCGTACTCCGGGTTTATCGAGACGTTATATGCGGTGTATCGGATTCGATATCTTGAATACGATCTTGAAGGTAGGTAACGAAGCGAATGTCGACAATCTACAATCCAGTATTCCTCCTCTGGATTCTTTTGCTTCACCCGAAGAACTGGAGCCTTACTTATTGAATATGGTTCATATCCTTTGCGAACAGATGGAGCAAAAAGAAGAATGTGAAGCTCATACTCTAATGGATACGATCGTAGCGTATATCGATGAGCATTATGCGGATCATTCGCTGAGTTTAGAAATGATCTCGCACAAATATTCGATTTCGATGTCTTATTTCAGCCGGTCTTTCAAAGAAAAAGTCGGGACAAACTTTGTTCAATATATTTGGCAAAAGCGTATGGCGGAAGCCATCGTTCAATTGACAACGACAGACGAACCGCTCAAAGAAATTATTGGGCGTATCGGTTATCAAGATGCGCCAAACTTTATACGCAAATTCAAAAAAGAAACCGGTCATACACCCGGACAATATCGAAAACTGTTTGCCGACTCGCAAAAAGGTGTATGAAAAGAGTAAGAGAAATTACGTAGGTACGAGCATCATTTGAATAAGGTGCTACGTTCGTAGTATTCTTGAAGTAAGGTGATCGTAAGTACTTATCGTGGTTTGAAGGAGGAATTATGATGAAAAATCTTATGCCTGTTCGCAAAACATTATTAGCTTTGTCCGCTGCAAGCGTAGTCGCTATAGGCTCGATCGGTGCGGCGACTTCTCTGACGTTACCATCGGCTTCCGCAGCTCAAACGCCTACTGCTTCGGATACAGCAATGGCGCAAAAAAAATTAAATACCTTTTACAAGCCTGCTTTAAAAGGTGAATTCCCTGGCAACCCTGCTGGATTTGTTGTTGGCAAGACAACTCGCACCGAAGTAATCGAAAAATTTGGCTCACCTGATGTGACCCGTTCTTCGGTCAACGGCTATGACAGCTACACTGCCGACATGGGTAATCCCGGTTATGCGATGGCTTATACCCCATCCGGCGTACTGAAAGAAATTCGTTATTTTGGTACGAACGTTGAGCGGCAAACCAATATTGGCGGGATGACAATCGCTATGGTGAAAAAAAATTGGTACGCGCCAACGTCGACATCAACGATTAAAAATGGCAATACGACGCAAACTAAATTAACCTATAAACGCGGTAACTATAAAATCGAATTTATTTTCAACAACTCACTCGATCTGTCCCATATCAATTTGCTTAAAGGCTAAAAAAAGACCGTGTACAGGCTGGCGACAGCTTGCACACGGTCTTTTTATTTGTTTTCTAGTGGATCTCTTCTTCGAACAATTCGCATAACTCGTCGATCAATGAGCCGACATAACCGACAGCGCTAGAAATCGTAGCGGCATCCGACATATCAACGCCTGCCATCTGAGCTAATTCCAGCGGTGTTTTCGAACCGCCGGCTTTGAGCGTTTCTAACCAACGATCGATTGCCGGTTGACCTTCTTCGCGGATTTTTTGCATCATCGCAGTCGATAACGTTAATCCTGCCGAATACGTATAAGGATACAGTCCCATGTAGTAATGAGGCTGTCTCATCCATGTCAGCTTCGCGTCTTCCGTCAACTCCATCGTATCGCCCCAGAACGAAGTCAAGACCTCCCCTTTTAATTCGCTCAAGACTTTAGCCGTAATCGCTTGATCGTCCATCGCAAGTGCATATACGCGGCGCTGCAATTCGCCTTCTAACAAATGCGTGACAAAGTTATGATAGTACGTATTCAGCAGCTGCATAATAACCCAGCGGCGTAGACGCTTATCATCCGAACGCGAACGCAGATGTTCAGCAAGCAGCAATTCGTTCATCGTCGAAGGTGCTTCGATAAAGTAAAGCGACGGACGCGAATTCGTCATTCGCTGATAACGAGCTCCCAACATGAGGTGACCGGCGTGACCCACTTCGTGCGCCAGTGTAAATGCTCCACGCATATTGTCTGACCACGACATCAAAATATACGAGTGCATACCGTAGATCGAAGCGCAAAAAGCTCCTGTGGATTTGCCGATATTGCTGGCATAGTCGATCCATCTTTGCGTGAACGCAGCTTCAACGATTTCGCTGTATTCTTTGCCCAGTACGCTCAGCGAATCTTGTACGATCTTGCAAGCTTCTTCATAGGTAATCGAAGGGCTGTATTCGGGATCTAGCGGTGCTTTCAAATCGCAAAAATACATCGTATCCAGACCTAACACTTTTTTCTTCAGTTCTGCGTACTTGCGCATATGTGGAGCTAATTCCGTCTGAATGGTATCCAAGATCGCGCTATACATGTCTTCCGTCACTTGTTGGGGACCTAGCAGCATTTCTGTGACCGAGTCGTAATGACGAACACGAGACATCACCACTTGACGTTTGACTTCGGCTGCATAGGCTTCTGCGAAGGTATTGCGATAAGCATGTAAACCTTTGCTAAACGAAGCGAACGAACTGCGACGCAGATCGGTATCCGCATTCATTTCGTAATCGGTTTCGTAAGAAGCGAAAGACACCGGATAATGACGTCCATTGACCTCTACACTTTCAAAAGTCATATCTGCGAGCTTACCACGCAAGTATGTACGATAAGGCGCTCCATGAACTTCCGACAACGAAGCCAATACTTTTTCCGTTTCCGGAGATAGGCGATGTTGTTTTTGTTCCAGCAGCTTGGTTAAGCTGCGTTCAAAATCGGCGAGTTCAGGTTCTTCTTGTAAATAACGTTCAATCGTGCCGTCTGGCAAACTCAAAATTTCGGATTCGATAAACGTCAATTCCGAAGACAATTTGGTCAAAGCATCGCCCGATTTTGCCGAACGCGCTTGATTTTCCGGGTTTGTCCCGTCTTCGGTCTGGCGTAAATGTGCATAAGCCCCGACCTTGTACGCATTTTCCATCAATTTTTCTTGTGCATGTAGACATTTCAACAGGGCTTTTGAACTTTGCCCCAAACGACCTTGAAATACGGTAACTTCATGCACACTGTCCAGTACCTGCTGCAACGCATCGTTCCATTCTTTTTCGCTCAAAAATAAATGCTCCAGATTCCAAGTCGAAGATTCCGGAACTTCTGCGCGCGTTAACATCTTGTCACTCATTTGTCGCCACTCCTCTTCATCAAATAAGGCGCAAGCTTCGGGTCAGCAACAATCCTGATCCGACGATGCTTGCGCCTATACATGAGTTGTCTATTTTGCAAATCTGCTTCTTTATTCTATCGTTTAATTTTCAACGTTGCAAAAATGCCAGAGCAGGTAAGGTTTGGAATGTGCTTTTCTTTACGGTTCTAGCCCCAAAACTTTTTTTCCATTTTGATACAATACGACTTTTTGTGACTCTGCAAATTTCGATTGACCGAGTTTGTAGGAGTAATCTTGACGCTCGTCAAATTCGCTCCAATCCGCTCGGTGAATTCGTGATTGGATTTCTCCGCTTTCACCTTTTGCCGGAATGGCTCCTGCGTCTGATGTAAACGAAAGTTCAACGTACTGGATTGTTGGATCAGACTTCGTTTTGCCAAAACTTGCTTTGACATGGGAAGCACCGATCTGTGCCCAGTCGCAAAAATATTGCAGCGCCGCCCCATCTTTCTGATTGAAATAATAACGGATTTTGAGATTTTTCAAATCAATTGACTGGCTTCCGTTATTGCGGATATTGAATACCGGACGTCTTGCATTGTCAGAATGATTATTGTCCAAGTTGCGATAAAGCAACGTGAGATCACCCACAGTTGTAGAAGGAGCGGATGGCTTCGCCGGAGCAGGATTAGGCTTTGATGGCTTCGGACTTTGTACAGGCGGCTTTGTACTCGGCGCGGCACTGCTTGTTGACCCTGCTAACATCTGCTGACGCACAAACTTACCGGACGCACTAAGCTGCGCTTGTGTCCAACCTCCATTCACACTTGCTCCCGGAGCCAAAGCCGCTGAAGCTTCTTGCTTATCCGCAAGCGACCAATTCGTCCAACTGATTTTGCGAGTATTCATAAATGTTGTCCATTGCAGGGCTTCAGTCAGATAAGGCCCTCCGTTACCCGAAGCATCGCTCGTTCCCCATTCACTTACGAATACCGCCAAGCCTTTTGCCATCGCCGCGTCAATTCGATCCCGTAACCAAGCTCCATGTGTACCTGCATAAAAATGAACCGCGTACAGTACATTTTTATCGGTCAATGGTGAAGCGGCGGCATCATGAATATCTTGACTCCATGTTCCGGTACCTACGATAATCAGATTTTTAGGGTCTTCTTTACGGATCGTAGCAATCACATCTTGAGCATAAGGCTTAATCTGCTGACTCCAATTTACGTTGCCATTCGGTTCGTTCGCAATCTCATAGATGACATTCGGTGTGTTTTTGTATAATTGCGCCATTTCTTTGAAAAAAGCTTTCGCTTCTTTTTTGTGGGTATTTGGATCGCCATCGGATAAAATATGCCAATCGATAATGACATACACGCCTAAATCTACCGCATCGTCGACGGCTTGCTTCATTTTATTTTTCAAAGAAGGATTAGACAAATAACCGCCGGATTCCGTGTACATTGCGATCCGAAATACATTCATTCCCCAATCATCGCGAAGCCACTTCATGCTATTTTTATTGACGTAATCTCCGTACCACTGAATCCCGTGCGAACTCATTCCTTTGAGCTGAACAGGCTTTCCGTGCTGATCGGTTAATTGACCTTTCACAATCGATAACTGTCCATGTTTGTCGACAAAACTTTGGGTCTTACTGCTGGATGCTTCTTTGGCAGACGCAGACCCGCTAGTCCCTATGCAAGCTGCAAGCAAAATTGTGATTAGACACATCAATACTATGCTTTTGCTTGTTTTCCATGAGCAATTGTCCATATCATCCCTCCGTGAATTTGTCGTCTTTTAAAAAATACCATATAACTGGTAAAAACACTACAAAAAAGCCCGACCCCTATAGGGATCGGACAATAGATTGGATGATTGCGCTATACGTGTTTCTTCTATATAAATACATGATTATTCTGCGAGTTCGGTTCCTTTGGTTTCTTTGCCCAAAAATGCGACAGCTGCCGCTCCAATTAAGATCATCACACAGAACATTGCGAATATGCTTGTAATCGCTACGCCTTGCGAAATCAACCAGCCGACCAGGAACGGAGCGATGATTCCGCCAATCCGTCCAAACGATGCGGCAAGCCCTGCTCCCGTAGTGCGGATACTTGTCGGATAATGCTCCGGCGTATACGCGTATAACCCGCCCCAAGCGCCCAGATTGAAAAAGGAAAGGCAGATGCCGGCGGCGATCAAAGTCGCTGTCGTGTCGGCAAGACCGAACCAGATCGCACTTGCTGCGGTCAGTACGAGATACACCACAAGAACGAATTTACGCCCGAACTTTTCGATAAAGTAAGCAGCCGTAAAGTAACCCGGAAGCTGTGCCAATGTCATGATCAGCACATATTCAAAACTTTTCGTTAAACTATAGTCTTTGTAGACCATGACTTGAGGGAGCCACAAAAACATTCCGTAATACGAAAAGACAACGGTAAACCATAAAATCCATAACATGATCGACGTTTTGCGATACTCCGGCGCCCAGACTTGAGCGAACCGTTGTTTTAGACTGATACGTTCGGCTTTCGTTTTCTTTTTTTGTTGTAAAATAAAGCGCGGTGAATCGTCGATTTTTCTGCGTAAGTATAGGGCATAAAACGCAGGTAATGCACCTAGTGCAAATGCGATCCGCCAACCATTATCAAAATTCGGAATGATGAAGTATGCGATCAGTGCAGCTACGATCCAGCCGCCTGCCCAGAAACTTTCTAGCAAGACCACCGTTCGGCCGCGTTCGTTGGCGGGCACCGATTCGGATACTAACGTGGAAGCGACTGGCAGTTCTCCGCCTAAGCCGAATCCCGACACAAACCGTAAGATACATAGCATGATAAAACCCGTTGCGACAGCGGACAGTCCGCTTGCCAGCGAAAAGATCAATAAGGTCCAAAGCAGGACCGACTTACGTCCAAAACGATCTGCCATAATGCCGGCGCATGCAGCACCTACTGCCATACCGACCGAGTTGATTGCAGCTAACAAACCCAACTGCTGGGGTCCGAGCGACCATTCAACGGCAAGCGCAGCGGCGACAAACGAAATCAACGCCACATCCATTGCATCGAACAACCAACTCATGCCTACGCTCGTAAGCAAACTTCTTCGTTTCGGCTTGCTAAGTACCTTTACCTGTTCCATTCTTTTTCTCCCCATTTCCTCTTGGTGGGCGCGGCCTCGGAGCGATTACGTAGATGAACCACGTGCTCCTATCCGAGACTAGCCACAAAAAAGAACCGGTTATCTCCATCGACTTTGTGAAAAATTACTCAATGAAGACAAACCTGAACTTCCTTTGGCACGCGCCGGGATCTCTTTCGAGTCTGTTTCACAGTCTATCCTGTCTTGCTTCACATGTAAAGAAAAATTACGCGAAAATCAAAAACGTTTTTCAAACCCGGGATCGGGATTGAAAAACGTTTTTGATCACATCCATGATCATTGGTGATTTTCGGCATAACCAAGCCTATGCGTACGCTTACACTTTACGACGAATCAGTGAAGAAGCCAATACAATCCCTGCACCTGCATAAAGAACTGCTTGAACATAATCCGGATACAAAATCGATCGGATTCCCGCCGCTTCGAATACAGCGACCAGCAATGCGCAACCTGCAATTTTGACTTTGGATGACACCATGAATATTCGCCTCCAGCTAGTTCGGCTCCCCGGTTATAAAAGCGTTCTCATGCTTTAGATTCAGGATTTGCCGTAGACACGTTAATAAGTATAGCCTGACTATATAAGAAATTGCATACGTTGTAAACACCATTTTTCCAAACAAAAACTCCGGTCGGAAAACCTTCCGCCGGAGTCTATCATTTACAAATTTTATGGAATGTATTGTTGTACGATTTTGACGATCACGCCGTCTTTTACCGTGATATGGTAAGGGAATGCACTCAGGTCAAGCAATCCAAGCGGATTGTTATATTGCGCATCGAACTTGCTTGTTGTGATTGGCTCATTCCATTGAATGTCCATATCTTCGTAGTTGCCAGTACGATCGTAGATTTGCATCAATACTTCAGCATCAGCTGCAACTGGAAGTTTCACTTCAGTCAAGTCATTGTTGACGATGTAATAACCGTCTGGTGCTCCGCCCAGTTCTTCAGCTGCATCCGGGTTTTCTTCCAAAAAGAGCTTATCAGCCGCTGCGCCTGTGTACCAACCGATGCGATCTGTTTCCAATTGAAGCTTGCCGTCTTGTTCTTTTTGAACCGAGTTAATAAATACTGTATAGGTTTGTTCCGTCGTTGTAGGAGTCGTTTGTTCTGCGGGAGCAGCTTCTGCCTGAGTCAGAACGTTCGATGTTGGAAAGTATCCAAATCCGATCATAAAAGCTAAAATTCCTGTACCGATCATTCCGAGTGTTGTTTTTTTCATAGTTGCTCTCCCCTTTCAGAAGTTCCTGAATTTGCAAGTTGTCGGTAAGTGTTATTACCCGAAGGCTTGCTTGCGGAAACTTTTTTTGCAAATTTCCTTCTTGTTTTCATTATAGGACCTGGTATCAAAAAAAGAGTGTCGATTTGATCAAAAAGTTCTTACAATATCGACTCTTTTGGAACAAAATCATGACAGTTTGAAAACAAAAAGCAACAAAAAAAGAAGCGGCGCATATAGAGCCACTTCTTGATCTGATTTCTTGAACTCAGCTTTATTTGAACACTTTCACGCGTTCCTCAACAGGTTGTACTGCTTTTTCTCCGGCAGGCGCAAGCGGTTGACCGAAAGGCATTTGCGCTCTTAGTTTCCAGCTTGCCGGCAAGTTCCAAGCCTCTTGTACCCCTGCGTCGATCAGCGGATTGTAGTGCTGCAAAGTAGCGCCCAGACCTTCGTCGTGCAAAGCTGTCCAGACTACAAGTTGCAGCATACCTGATGATTGATCTGCCCAGATCGGGAAGTTATCCGCGTATAAAGCAAATTGGTTTTGCAAGTTTTTCACGATGTCTTGATCTTCGAAAAAGAGAACCGTGCCATAACCGCTTTTGAACGAATTAATTTTATCGGTTGTCGCTGCAAAAGCTTCTTCCGAAGCTGCGACTTTTTTCAATTCAGCTAATGTAAGATCCCAGACTTTATCATGCTGATCTCCAAACAGAACGACAGCACGGGAAGTTTGAGAATTGAACGAAGTTGGTGTGAATTTCACTGCTTCTTCTACAATTTCTTGGATTCTTTCTTCACTTACCGAAACGTCTTTGCCAATACCATAGATCGAACGTCTAGATTTCAGAGCCTCAAAAAATGCTTTTGCCACAGTAAAAATCCTCCTTAGTCAATTACAAAAGTATTTTAATAACTTTTCGTAATAAACTATATATCAGTTCATTTAGCAAGTCAACTAATAAGGAAGATTTCCGCTATAGCGACATATCCCAAGGCAGTCTTTGCCACAAACTACGGGCATCGGTTAGCAGTTGCGAGACACAATCCACATAAGGTTTTGCAGCTTCTGCCGAAGGCTGGTTTGTCCAAATCTGTCTTCCTGCCAAATACGCAATACCGAACTCGCTCCATCCGGTGTATAACGTTTGGCAACGTTTGGCAGCTTTCATCGCACGTTCAATAGCAAGTTCTTCCGTCATCCATCCTGCCGAATACGCGGCTTTGCAGATAAAAACGTACTGTCCCAAATCCCAAGCGGCAATGCCGGATGGCGGCAGCTTGCCGCTATACATCTGTACCAGCCGAGCATGATTGAACAGAGCCGTATTTCCGTTTAGCCGTTCGAAATAAGCTTCTCGGTTGCGAAAAGATAAAGTGTTCAAAAAAGCTTCTGTTTTGTGATACGAAGCTTGGGCTCCTTCCGCCCACAAAAAATTCAAATGCTTATCAAGCGACTCCTCATCATGGATCGACCATGTATGGGAAAGTAGCTTCCGCAATTCTTCTTTGCGAGACGAATGCCAAGCAAACCCTGTTTCTTCCCACAATCCATTCATCCGAAAAAGTACAGCACCTAGAGCAAATGAGCGCAAAGATCTAGGTTCCAGCTCTAACGATTCGATAACGCTCAGCTCCTTTTTTTAAAATCCATGAATATCGGGCAATGGTTCTCCTTGAGGTTCCGGCATTTGTGGATCAGACTCAATCGGCGGTAACTCAACTTCGCGTAAACGACGCAATAATTTCCATTTCCGGGAATGACGCTGCTTCAACACTTCTGAGATTTCAAGTAGAGCCGCATCATGCGGATAGATTTCAAGCGCTTGCGCCAACACTTTTTCCGCTTGCTCGTATTTTCCTATTGCCGCATAACAACGCACCAAATACTCGGCTACTTCTTGATGAAGACCCACTTTACTCGCCGCTTCCAAAAATTGAAGGGCTTGCTCGTATTGCGCCATCCGCATCAAAATATACCCGCCATAGAGCAATACCAATGTATCTTGTGCTTTTGGCTCAACTTGCTCTGTATAATAAACGATCGCGGATTCCGCTTCTTTCCATTGACCCGCTTCAACGCGTAATCGAATCCGTTGAAGATGCGCCCAACCTCGCTGCGGATAATGTTGGACAAGTCGATCCAACTCAACGCTGGCTTCTTGCACACGATGAAGCTTCAATAACATTTCTGCTGTCAGACGAAGTGGAAGATACTCATTGGCTGCGATATGTGCAGAACGCCGATAACGTTCCAACGCTTCTTCATACCGCTGGGACATCCGATACAGATCGCCTTCCACAATAAGCCCATAATACTCTTCAGGTCGCTCTTCGTTGTAAGCAGCTGCCACTTCAGTCGCGAGTTGCAGATCGCCTGAGCGAAAATGAGCTTCGGCAATAAGCAATTGAACGGCTTGTGGAAATCCACGTTCTTGCGCTTCGCCGAAATACTCTAACGCGTGCGGATAATCTCCGATACGCAAAAAACAATAACCTGCGCGGAACCAAGCTTCATTAAGCCCACGGTCGTACTGAATCACGCGCAGATAATCAAGCAGCGCTTCTGGATATTGCCGCAGCGAATAAAAACAATCTCCCCGCGCTGAATGGTAATACCAGTTGGAAGATAGATTCAGCGCATGATTAAAGAAAAGAAGCGCTTCTTCGTATTTGCCTTCCATTCGTAACGATTCCCCAAACCGATACAAAGCTTCTGGATCAGAAGGTTGCAACTTCAATACACGTGTGAGGTCGCTTCGCGCTTCTTCATAACGTGCAAGCGCGATTCGAATAAGCCCGCGAAGTTTGAGAATATCGGCTTGTTTCGAAGGTTCCGATTCAGTCTGAGCTATCGCTTGATGCAGACGTTGCTCACTTTCCGCATAACGCTCCATTTTTCCGAATGCTTTTCCAAGCAAGAAATTTAGCTCTGCATATAACGGATGTTGATTCTCGGCTTCAAGCAACAAGTCTACGCATTCCCCAGGTCGGCCTGTATCCAAATACAACTCGGCTAATTTTTGAATCTGCTCAAGCGGATCGCTTTCACTCTGGGTGGTCTCTGCGGCTAAGCGGTTATTCAAGTTCAATAGCCTAATTTGCGCATCTAAATCTTCCGGGTAATACGCACACAAATTTTCATAGATGGCTTTGGCTTCCCACGGCTGATCCAGCGCTTCTTGGCAAGCTGCTATACCGCTCAGTGCATGGATACTTCCAGGCAACGACGTCAATACCGAAGTATAATCCGCCAAAGCTTGCTCCCAACGTTGAGAGCGAAACTGTGCTTCAGCTCGCATCAATAAAGCTTCAGGTTCTTCCGGTTCGTCCTCAATCCATTCCTGCAACACTTGAAGCGCAGACTCCAGTTGATTTTTCCGCATATAAAATACCGCAATCAGACGCAGGCAGTCCGGTTCCCGATTGTGAAGAAGCGCAGCGCCTTTGAGTGCTTTTTCGGCAAGTTCTAGATCATCGACCGCCAGCGCATAATGAGCTTGTTCGCGAAATTGTAAAAAAGCATCGTAATCATAAGGTTCGTCTGTCCACAATCGATCATATCGCAGTTCCCAAAACGTCGAAAAACGTTCCATAAATAAAGTGATTTGCGCTTGATCGTAACTTTCTGCCAATTTGCGTTCTCGGATCATCCATTCAAAATGTCGATCTAATTGATGCAACACTTGTTGAGGAACAAAAGGATGTTTTAACAAAAATCCAAACAACGCGTCGCCTATCCGTTCTCTCGTCTCGATCGGCCAAAATAGTTCGTCGTCAAGCAACGACTGCCATTCTTCCGGATCGACACGGCTCGTAATATCGGCATATAGTTCTTCGCAACGTTGTAAAAAGATACGGATTGGCGATTCTTCTCCCGGCGTAGCCGCCGCTGGAGCGGGATCTCTCAGCTGTTCAAGTTCGTCTTGGTTAAGCAGCGGAACAGATTCGCCTTGCTGGAGTAATTTAGCTTCTTCCAGTGCTGCTTCATAAGCGCTCCGCACCAGTTGAAAATTTTCCGGGTCTTCTTCGGGATGATGTTCTTTCAAACGACGCGCATAGGCGCGCTTAATCGCTTTGATTTCCGATGTGGGTTCAATGCCCAATGTCGCCCAAATATTCATATCAATCCTCCGGCTGCTTTTCCGCCAATTCCAGCAATTCTTTTAACATTCCTGCTTCTTTGCGGATTTCTCGCTCGTCTTGGCGTCCCAATGCCGATTCGAACCGTCTCAAAGCTCCCGCAATCCGAGGGCGCACGCTACCCAACGATTCTTCGTAGATCCGGTCGCCGCGAGCGAGTAGCAATCGATTTTCCGCTTTGTCGCGCGGGTGGATTTTAATCGCTTCCAATTCGAGAAAACGACTTTCCACTTCTTCGAGCGTCATTCCGCTTGCATCTTCACGAATCAGCAGTCGGTGGGTTTCGCTGGTCGATAACGTCGTCGCTTCCACTTCAAGAATACCGTTAATATCATACGTAAAACGTAAATCTACCGCTTCTTCGCCCGCTTTGCTTGCCGGAACCGGAATCTCCAATTGTCCAAGCTTGATATTGTTACGAACTAAGCGGTTTTCACCTTGATAAATTTCGATCCGGATCGCTTTCTGATCGTCGCTTACCGTAAAGAACCGTTCGACGCGGCTTGCCGGTATCACCGTATGACGTTCAATAATCGGGAAAAAGTGTCCGTTATCGTAGCCACCTGAACTATTTTTCACCGTAACCATCGTCCCAAGCGTATACGGGCATACATCAGTCAATACGACTTCTTTAAGTTCCTCGCGGCGTTCTTTCATCGCGGCTACGATGCCTGCTCCGATCGCGATCGTTTCGTCTGGATGAATCCGTGCAGCCGGAAAACGTCCGAATAACCGAGCCGCAAACGAATAAATCAGCGGCATACGCGTAGCGCCTCCGACCAGAATGATTTCATTTAATTCTTTTGGGCTGAGCGCAGCGTCTTTGAGTGCACGTTCAACCGGATGCCGCAAGCGGTTCAGAAGGGGCTTCGATAAATGGTCGAATAGACCGCGATCAATGATCCATTCATGCGTTGTTCCATCAACGGTGCATGAAAGCTTGGCGTCTTGCTGCATCGTTAACAATCGTTTGCCTTGCTCGACTTGCTTGCGTAGCGCTGCCATCGTTCGATTATCCAGACCGTCCCGATCTAATTCGAAGCGTTCCAAAAAACGATCAATCAATAGATCTGTAAAATCTTCTCCGCCCAAGAAAGCATCGCCGGCAACTGATTTGACCTCCATCACGCCTTCAAACATATCTAAAATCGAGACGTCGAACGTTCCTCCGCCAAGATCGAATACAAGAAATTGACTTTCTTCTTGTTCCAAATGCAGCCCGTATGCCACGGCAGCAGCCGTAGGTTCGTTAATCAATCGCTCCACGCGAAGCCCTGCCAGTTCTCCCGCACGCTTCGTCGCTTTGCGCTGAATGTCGTTGAAATAAGCGGGAACACTGATCACAGCTTCTTCGACAGGCTCGCCTAAAAAAGCTTCTGCATCTGCTTTTAGCGAACGCAATACAAAAGCCGATAAATCTTCCGCAGAAAATTCATGTTCGCCCAATTGATAGCGTCGATCTGTTCCTATGTATCTTTTGAAAAGCGCAGCTGTGCGCTCTGGATGTGTAATGAGACGCTCCCTTGCAATCTCACCAATCAACATTTGACCATTATCGTCTACACCAACAACCGAAGGCGTTAGTACATTTCCGAGTGCGTTCGGAATCAATGTGCTGCCTTCTTCTGTTCGATACGATGCTAAACTGTTTGTTGTTCCTAAATCGATCCCGATAATCGGCATGATGTTCACCTCGTACTTCGGTTTAATTTTAAGAAAATCTATAACCATTCGATATTAGCTTATACTTTATATACGGCACATTTGTGCGTTTCGTTGAGGTTAAAATCAAGATCGATAAAATCAAAAAAGAAAAGCCTCCCATGATACCCGGAAGGCTTTCCCAAAATCGGTAACTGCTTGGTTGTACGTCGTAAGGTGTGTATAAAGGTTGGTCCGATTTTTGTAAAACCGCCCGGTTGGCGGTACATCCGCAATTTCCGAATAATTCTTAGGAATTTTGAGCCAAACGTACCAACAGATGCGCCAGCTTATGACGCTGATCTTCGTCGCCAACTTTCCACAGCTCTTGCAACAGCTTTTCTTCGCTATTGCGCGGCTCTTCGTGAGAAGCCAGGTAACCGGCTACTTTTTCTGCAACTTTAGCGAGTTGTTCTTCGCCAAGCCCGATGCTTTCGCCGATTTTGATACGGTTATGCAAATACTTTTTGAATTCTTCGAAATCTTGTAAAATTTTATCCTTTTTATCGTCGCTAATGCGATCGATCGTTTGCTCTACCTTATCGGTATGCAATTCTCCGTCTTTTGTTACTGCGTGCTGTTGTTCTTTGATGTTGTCGCTCATGGTTAGTTCTCCTCTCGGGTGTGGGTTTCTCTAAGCGGATCTAACGGCATTGCTTCAAAGCTTCAAGCACCTGCTGCACTATTATTAACCTCTCTGGCGAATATGAACCTGAACATTTTAGCTTTTATGAATTTTGCGCAATTTTTTGTGTATCCAGATAGCTGCTTGCGTTCCTTCTCCCATTGCAATCGTCGAGAGTTCGGAGTGCAGCCCAATATCTCCGGCTACCCATACGCCGTCTACATCTGTCATTTTGCTTCGAGGGTCTGTTTTGATATGACGGTTGCTCTCCAACGTCACCCCAAGTTGCTGCGCCAATTCTGTCCGCACATGATTTCCGCCAAAAGCAATAAAACCTTTTTCCGCTTCAATCACTTGCCCATCTTCCAGCACAACCGATTGAATATCCCGATGCTCGTCTGAACGTACTTCGATTACTTTTTGTTCTTCGTATCGAATTCCTTTTTCACGCAAATGCTCCAACAATTTAGGTTCGATCGGTTGTTGTTCATGATTGATATAGGTTACATGCGGCGTACGTTCAGCAAGCAATACAGCCATACCCGAACCATGCTCACCTGAGCCGATCAGTACCGTTTTGCGGTCTACAATCTCGTAACCGTCGCAATCCGGGCAAATATAAATGCTATAGCCCAGCGCATGACGCAACCCTTCGATTTCCGGATACCGATCCAGCAACCCCGTTGCAATCAATACCGTATGCGTAATTAAGCGTGTACCGTCGCCTGTTGTCAGCACAAAACGTTCACCGTCTCTTGAAGCTTCCGTTACAGTCGCTTCCATAAATTCGATGCCTAGCGTCTCGGCTTGCTTTCTTCCGACTTGGCGCAGATGTTCACCTGTTACGCCTTCTTCCCAGCCAATAATATTGTGATACGTATGACAAACGGAAGATCGACCATGCCCGGAGTCGACGACGAGAACATTGTGCGTACTATAACGTCCGAGTTGGATCGCAGCTTGCGTACCCGCGATTCCTCCTCCAATAATGATACAATCGTACACCATAACAAAAGGCTCCTCTCCGATATGCAAACCTAGAAGTCAGTCTTTACTTATGACTGCAATATTGCTTGCTTTTAACCAGTTGGTTTCAAAAGTATATAAACCAAATCGAAGCTTTTGAACGTTTATTTGACATGCAGTGCAGTTGTTCATACAATTTGTGTAGCTTCTATTCTTATTTCATCTTTTGCATATTTAATGATTGCTTATATAGGTTGATTTCCATATTGAAAGGGGTTGTTGGTTTTCCCGAACCGAATAATCATGCCCCAAAACGTTTCTCGGAAAACGAAAAACGGGGGCCATTTCTTTTTTACTTTATTGTTGACGGTCGTCCTGTGTTTATCGCCTGCTATTTTAAAAGATATTGATCCGATTGATTTGGATGAAGCGCTCGATAATTACAACAGCGCAGATATCGGAGTCGGTCTTTTACCTTCCGGTTTATCGTCAGTGATCTGGGTACCGGATGAAATTCCGCTTCAATCTGATCCGATGCCGCCCGATCCTTTGTTTTTCCAGCTGCATAGTTTTGTATGGTTGATTGGCTGGGTCGTCTGGCTTCATTTGAAAAGAATGTTACTGATGCCGCTCAAGTTTCTCTCGAATTACGTGCATAAAAATCGCTTTTCCTTAAGTTAAAAAAGCGTTTTATACACGAAGGGAGAATTTTTACATCATGGGAGTTACGATTGTTACCAATCTTACGTTGGTTGCTCTACTTATTGCCGCAACCGCTTATTTCGTTATTACGGAGTTTGCTATTATTCGAGTCCGCGCAAGTCGGATCGATCAGTTAATTTTGGAAGGCAACAAACGCGCAGTGAAAGCCAAACAAGTCATTACTAACCTGGACGGATCGTTGTCCGCTTGTCAGTTGGGAATTACGATCACCGCACTCGGACTCGGCTCGCTCGGCGAACCGACGATGGAGCTACTGCTTCATCCGGTATTCGAAGCGATTCCGGCGATTCCAGTCGCAGTAGCTTCCGTGCTGTCTTATGTGTTGGCATTCGTAGTCATCACGTATCTGCATGTGGTCGTCGGCGAACTTTTCCCAAAAACAGTCGCGATTCAAAAGTCGGAAGCCGTAACATTAGCGGTATCGGGATCACTGCTTGTTTTTTATAAAGTGATGTATCCTTTCATTTGGTTATTGAACGGTTCAGCGAATCAGATCGGACGATTGATCGGAATGAAACCTGCCAGCGAGCATGGCGAAGCTTTTTCCGAAGAAGAATTGCGATTGATTTTGAATGAAAGTTATGAGAGCGGCAAAATCAATCAAAGCGAACTGGGTTATGTGAACCGAATTTTTGCTTTCGATGAATTACTCGCCAACGAAATTATGGTTCCACGTACCGATATGGCATGCTTGTATGTCGACAAATCCCGTGAAGACAATCGCCGGATCATTGTACAAGAACAGTACACACGCTTCCCGGTTGCTGATTCGAGTAAAGACAATATTGTCGGGATGATCAACACGAAGCAATACTTTTTGGCGTTGGAAGACAATCCGGATTTGGATGTTGCTTCGCTTGTACATCCGGTGATGTCCGTATCGGAAAGTATGGCAGTCAAAGACTTGCTCAAAAAGATGCAACGGGAAAATACGCATCTAGCGATCTTGGTTGACGAATATGGCGGCACATCCGGTATGGTAACGATTGAAGATATTTTGGAAGAAATCGTTGGGGATATTCGCGACGAATTCGACGAAGCGGAAGAAGCCGAGTTGGTTCAAATGTCCGAAAACGATCTGGTCGTAGACGGAAAAGTATTTATTCATCGCATTAACGAATTGTTGACGATCGATTTGGATGACGAAGAGTTGAATACGATTGGCGGTTGGTTATACGGGCATAAGCCTGATCTGACCGTCGGACAAAAATGGACGTATGAAAATCTTGAATTTACGGTACTTCGCCGTGGTCCACGTCGTTACCGCAAACTTGAAATTGTCAGACATCCGGTAGTGGCAGATGAGAATTTGGAACAAAATGCTTTGCATGAAGAAGTGTGATTGTGGGTTATAAAATCGAATACCAAAAAGCCTTCCGGTACGCCGGAAGGCTTTTTGTTTGTAAAGGCTGTTTTTATCGATATCGTATACGTTAAAAACCGCTGTTGTATTTATCGTTACTCGAAGAACGTTGCTTCGTTCCGTCTTTGTCTTTTTCTTCTTCTTGCTCAAGGCGAATATCTTCTATAGGCAGTGCATCGACATTCTTCTCCGACTCGTGCATATCGAACAAGCTTTCATTTTCTGTCGGATATTGTTCGGGATGATCGAGCGCTCCTTCGCGATTGCGATCGTCCTGGTTTTGCTCAAGTTGCTTTTTTTCTTCTTTTTTCTCATCCATCGTCTGAAACACCTCCTGTTATCGGGTTCTTCTCACCTTTACCCGTAACATCAGGCGAACTAAACGCCGAATCCAATATTGTCCAATTAACGATGCTGCGTATATTGGTTTGCCGGAACGACCGAACGTATGGCTTCAAGTTCTGCTTCGCTAAGAGCCGATGCGGAAACAGCGTCAATATTGGCACGAAGTTGCTCCGAACTACTCGCCCCTGCGAGTACGCAAGACACCGTCGAAGAAGCTAATGGATAGCGAAGCGCGGTCTCTAGCATCGGACGATCAGAAGCTTGCTCAATTCCCGAACGGAAATCTCGCAATTGAGACTCGTCGTAGCCCAAATATCCTTTAGCAAGCTTATTTTCGCCGCGATCCGTTAACAAGCCGCTTGCCACAGGGCCACGTGCCAGCATTCCAATACCTTTAGATTGAAGCTGCGGGATGATATCTTCTTCCGGTCTGCGATCAAAAATACTGTATTGACTCATTACGCTGACAATCGAAGAACGAGACACATATTCACGTACTACATTGGGTCGTATCGACGAAATGCCGTAGTAGCGAATTACGCCTTCACGCTTCAATTGTTCGAAAGCTTCAATAGTGTCATCAATAGGATCGTCGAGCGTCCCTCCGTGAAGTTGATACAGATCAATATAGTCCGTACCCAGCCGATGCAGACTGTCTTTGACCGCGGATAAAATATAGTCTTTGGAAGCGTCCCAGACCCAGCCTTCTTGACCCGGTACTCGGCGATTCCCGACTTTAGTCGCCAAGATTACGTCGCTACGTCGTCCTTTGATCGCTTTGCCGACTAATTCTTCGTTTCGCCCCGCGTCATACAGATCGGACGTATCCAAAAAGTTAATCCCTAAATCTAGTGCTTCATGCAAAAGACTAACGGCTTGCTTTTCTTCTGTCCCGATCGACATACAACCAAAACCGATCTCACTCACGGAAAGATCCGAATGTCCAAGTTTGTTTTGCTTCAAATTCATGCCTTGATCCTCCTACAACTTCAAATTTCAGTCTTCGGCGCGATCGATCCAGACCGTTTTGGATGACACCGGTTCGCGTTTGCCTTCGCCAGCTTCGCGATCCGGGTATCCCAGATAAATAAAGCCTAACATTTGACCTTTTTCCCCTAGACCGAAAGATTCTGCCATCACGGGATGGTAACAAGCGGTTCCGCTGCGCCATACAGCGCCGAGACCCGAAGCATGCGCTTGAAGCAGCATATTTTGAATTGCCGCTCCGACAGACAACGTTTCTTCCAATGGAATAATTTTCGGATCTTCGACAGGATCACAACCTACCGCAATAATAACAGGAGCACGCGACACTTTTTTGTTTGCCGAGATCAGCAGTTCTTCTTTTTCCTCCGCTGAAGGCTGCGTTCCTTTTTCTGCGGCTTCTGTATCGACCATGGCGGCAACCAGACGCGAACGCCCTTCTCCTTGCAATACGAAAAACCGCCACGGTTCAGTTCGACGATGCGTCGGTGCCCAAGTTCCCGCTTCCAAAATACGCTCGATGAGTTCACGCGGTACCTCTTCATCTTTAAGGACTCCGATACTGCGACGAGTCTGGATCGCTTCAAACAATTCCATTACAATTCCCCTTTCCTACCTACATGCAAAAATATAAATTAGACGCCGCTTACTAGATCGACCGCATAGATTCGGCTTGTCGCTTGCCAAATTTCGCCGGGCTCAATCGCAAACAATCCGATCTCGTCGCTTGGCAGCTTTTCATTCGGTGCATTGACCATATTCACTTGAGGTTCCGGGCAGATAAATGATCCGCCGGCTCCGCTGTTCCAAATCATCCAATGACGATATGAAGTACCAACGTCGTATACGACTTTGACTCCAATCCGAGTATCGGTAATCTCTGCACGGTTACGCCCTTGTTGCGGCACTGCTGTATAATGATTGTCCATCGAATCGACATAAGGATTGACGCCGAGTTCGCGCATTTCTTCTTCCCACTCGGTCAAAGCTTGGAATTCTCCTGTAGGGAGCATACGATTGCTCATTTCTCGGCGCTGCCCGATCGTAACTTTGATTGTGCAATCGTCCGACTGACTTTCTTTGGCAAAAGGCGCGTTCAACGCCGTATGGAAAGCAAGCAATGCCGGGAATTCCCGTCCTGATTCGTTCAATAGGGTTACGTCTTGTTCAAGACCCAAAGCGCTCAACGAATAACGAATTCGCAGAGTGAACGCATAAGGAAAATATTCATACATCCGATGACCTTCGTCAACGCGATGAGTAACCGTCACAAAACTTTCGGCTTCCGAAGCTCCGAACGCTTCGACTTCCCACGGTAGCGTATGTACATACCCATGCAAAAAGTTACCGGTTGCTTCTTCATTGATCGGGAAATGATACTCTTCACCGTTCCATTTCAACAGACCCCCGTCGTACCGATTCGGAGGGAACAATGGCGGAATCCCATGCGTACCGGGATCAGCTACAAAAGCTTGCATATCTTCAGGTTCGCGCAAAAAATTAAATTCACGCTTCTTATCGCGAAAAGCGATCAGATTGCCGCCAATTTTCGGAAGCACGGCTGCTTCATAATCACCGTAATTCAACCAAATTGCTTCTTCTCCTTGATATTCGCCACGTTTGGCTTCATAGACTGGAGGTGTTCCGGGAATTGGATTCATGGATATAGGCTCCTTTAAATCAAAATGGAAACGCTCAACTTTCATTATATCCTTACCCTTAAGGCGCTTTCAAATGACTTTTAATCAGAATCTGACTGATCTTCTTTTTTATTGGGAGTTGTTTTTGGCAAATCCGCTCCAAAAGCCAAAAACAACTCATAAGATTGGATCTGCTCACCGCCGCGCTTTCGTTCATAAGGTTCGAATAACTTTTGCATACGAAGGAAAAGTTCTTCCGCTTCTTCCGGGTTCATATATAGCTTATTTTGCATAAACTTTCCGCTATCGCCTTCGCCTGTAACCCGCTCCAAAAATGTTTCTTTCGTTTGATCGAATTGTTCGGCAATCAAGCGGCGAACATTCGACCAATACACACCGCGCATTTCAGGTTGAATTTCTGCGGCTTTAATCTCGATTTGACCGGAATACGACGCATAATATTTTGCCACAATGCCGTTAATGACTTCGGTATGATCGATCGTCACTAGACCAATAGATTCTAATTTTTTTACATGATAATACACTTTTGCCGGCACTTCGCCCATACGATCCGCGACTTCTTTTACCGTTGCCGGTCTGCCAAAATCCAAAAATGTTTTTAAAATTCGAAGCCGATACGGATCTGAATAAATCTTGATTTCTTCCACCGTATTTAAGATTTTATTATCTTGATTGTCCACGCTTCCAGCTCCCGATTTTTCGTCGTCGGCTCGTCTATACAACGAACCCTGTCCTTTTTCATTATAGGTGAAAACGAACAGGGTGCACAAAAACCTTCTATTTTAATGTACGAAGTTTTGGAGTCATGACGATCACGACTGTCGGGATCAAAACCAGCCCACACATAATGAGATACAAAGGAGATAACTGAATTTGTTCAGCGAGTGCACCCGATAACGCACTACCGATCGGGAAAGCTGCTAGACATAACGTGTTAAATAAGGAAGCTACGCGACCGAGCAACTGAGGCGGTGTTTCTTCCATCACATAAGCGGTAGCCGGTGAAGCAATCAGATTGATCGATAATCCTAATAGTAGATAAAGACCTGCTGCAAAGATCAAAGCGATCTGCGGCGATTGAATAAGTGGCGGAAGCGGCATCAAGCCAATCGAAATTCCCATGATTACAAATCCGGCAATCATCAATGTTCCTTTTCGCACCGAAGATCCGATTTGCCCGAGAATCAATCCGCCTATAATCATACCGACTGCCATACCAATACTGAGCGCACTCAGCGCACTTGGACCTTGCTCCAAAAGTTCTCCTACATAAGCGGCTTCCAAAGCTTCGATCGGTGAGACCGCAAAATTCAAAAAAGTCGCCAAACCAATAATGAGGAGTAGCATTTTTTGATGAATCAGATAAGAAAATCCAGATAATAGTTCTTGCCCAAACCGTGACGCCGATAAATTTCCAGAAGCCTTTTCCTGATCCGAACGCGGAGACGGAACGACCAGCAATACCCAAGCCGATAACAGCAACATGAGTACGTTAAGCCCAAATGCGCCGCCAAGCCCGACCCAAGCGATCAATGCGCCTGATAATGCAAATCCGCCGAGTCTAGCGGTCTGTGCCGCCGAAGCCATTAACGAATTTCCGGGCATAATCTGTTCTTTGGAAAGCAGTTGCGGCAACCACGACATCATGGCTGGATTCGAAAACGCGGCGACGGACGATAATAACATCGAAAGAACAAATAGATGCCATACTTCAATCGTTCCGCTGATATAAAGCAAAGCGGTTCCAGCAACGATTGCGCCTCGGATAACAGCGCTGACGATTGCCGTACGTTTTTTTGACCATCGATCTACCCATACTCCAGCAAAAACACCTAATACAATCGTGGGTAAAGTACCGACAGCGAATAAAGTACCCATCAGCAATTTTGATCCGGTCAGCAAATAAACGAGCCAACTATAAGCGATAACGTCTACAGAATCTCCAAAATTGGATAACACACGTGAGATTAAAATCTGACGAAACGATCGATGGTTCCAAAGTGACTTCAACCCTCCTTTTTTGGATGGAGCGGTCGTAAGAGTCGGGATTGCCGTATCTTGCATCATGATTCCTCCTCAAAATTTAATTAACGTTAAAATATTTTTAATGTTAATCTTATTTTAACGATCATTAATCTATTTGCAAGAGGTTTCGTTAAATTTTTTTTGACGTGGCTACATAAATAAAACGCCTTGCTTCAAAGCAAGACGTTTGGCTTGTTTAAATTTTGATTTGTACGCCTTCTCGCGCTGAGCGAATACACGCTTCGACCAGTTTCATATTATGTACCGCATCTTCAGCCGAATAAGGAAGCTCTTGTTCACCGAATACCGCACGCGCAAAATGATCCGATTGAAGAATATAGTGATTGATTCCGTGGATTTTTTCTTCGCGATGCTCTTGATCGGTATCTACGATGATTTGCGGATTTTCCCGCCAACCAAACATAAACGGAAGTTCGATCCGCCCTTTTGTACCTGTAATTTCAAAAAACGATCGGTTATACGCCCACATGCTGCATTCGAACATCAACGATATGCCGCCCGGAAAAGCTAATAATCCAGAAGCCGCCATATCGACATGATCGTGTTCGGGAGAAAAGAAAGCATGCGCGGATGCCCATAGAGGTTCACTTTGCATGATCATTCGGGCTGCCGAGATCGGATATACCCCGATATCGTAAATCGAACCCCCGCCCATCGCTTGATGAAATCTGACATTTCCCGTATCATCCGGTGTGCAATAATTGAAAACGCCTCGCATAAAGCGAATATCTCCAATTTCACCCGAATCCATAATTTCGCGTACCCGGCGGTGCTTGTCACTATATCGATACATAAAAGCTTCCGCAAAACAAACCCCATTCTCTCGGCAAGCTTCTACCATTTCTATTGTTTCTTGTGTATTTAAAGACGCTGGTTTTTCACATAAAATATGCTTTCCGGCTTGAGCGCCGCGTATTGCCCATTCCCGGTGTAGATGATTCGGAAGCGGAATGTAGAGTGCATCGATATCAGGATCGTCGATCAACTGCTCATAGCTGCCGTAATAACGCTCGATACCCAACCGTTGCGCCATCTCTTGCGCTTTGCTTTCATCGCGACTGGCGATCGCTTGCACAAGTCCTAATTCAGATTGCTGCGTAGCCGGGATAAAAGCATGTTCGGCTATTGCCGCTGTTCCTACAACTCCCCATCTTAACTTTTTATTCATCCTGCGTCCCTCCTTATGTTGAGCTTCTTCGATGGTAACGCTTTCTTCTTCGTTTGCCAATGATCTTTTTATTCAAAAAGGACACGCCTGTCTCTGGAACGAGTAGCGTGTCTTTTTGATGTACTTTATTTGATCAACTGTGCTTGAATCCTGATCTTGGACTACGTACCGAAATTATCTTCAGCCGCTTTGTTCAACATCCCCAAGCAGCGATCCAGATCCGTTTTCACTTGTTTTTTATACAAATTCGCTTTCTCAGGTCCATCTTCTGTGAAATGATACAATACGATTTCTTGGAAATCGACACGCGGGTCATTGCCTTTGAGCTGCTTCGTGCGATAAAAAACACCTTCGTGTACCAGTTCGTGCAAAGCACGGTAAATTTCACTTTGCGGAGGAACATACCCGAAGGGCTTGAAGTTTTCCTTCATTTCTTCGAGCATCTGATATCCGTATCCGCGCTGCTGCTCAACCATGGTGATCAGGTACAGTTTGATAAATGCCCGTTGGGCGATCATGAAGGCCATGCTTTTCTCCTCCTTTACGGGTGAACGTCTGTTCCCTATTATTATAAACAACTTTGCAGGCTTTCACATCTTTTCTTATCTTTTTTCTTGTAAAAAGAGCGTAGCGAACCTTTTTTCCTTTTTTCAGAAGGAGATCAAAGCGAAACGTATACGCAGTAAATGAAGGAAGTAATCTTGTTTTTCTATTGTGAATTTTTCATGTATTGAAATAATTAAAAATTAGGACGTTCTGCAATAATCAATTTCAATTCGCCTATTGGAGCTTCGGACAAACGATACAACTCGTTATAAGGATCGGCAATTAATCCGTAAAAAAGAGCAAAAGCAGGTTCGGTCTTCAATCCTTCGATTTTAAGCTGACGGATTTTTTCGGTAGCTGCCGGAACATCCAAAGCCAACAGCCTCCGCTCTGCAATCATATGCCGACATCCATTCTGATCGTGTACCGGCTTATTTTGCCCAAATAACTCAATCGGAATCCCTTGCAACGTAAACCGAACAATCACACAAGCTTCACCGTCTTCTGTATTACTGTGTAAGGTCATAAACTTTTCGAATTCGCCAAAAAGCGTCTGACAAGTTTCTAAAAACTCGTCAAAATCAGGGACTTCACACAAAATATCGATATCGCTTCCCGGAATATTTAGCCCGATCGGAAAAGTCCCTGCGATAGACGGCGAATAAGCCGCTAGTTGAACCAGTATAATGCTGTCGTGCAATAGCTTTGCGATTCGTTGCTGCTCTTCACTGCCTTGCTCCAGCCAGCGTAATCCTTCTTCCCCGGTCGGTGGGTCGACTAAGTCAGAGAAGTGATTAGAATTGTAAGAACTATTCATTGAAAAACCCTCCTTGCTAATTTGCGCTTGGCTTCGATGATGCCCGAATACAACGTGTTTGTCAAAACACAAAAAAGACGCCCGAAGGCGTCTTTTAGACTATTCATATAAATAAGCGACTTTACATATTCCGATCGCCACGCGGCGGCAACGTATCCGAAGGATCGTCGACGGAACGACGTCGATCCGCTTCGCTAAGATTGTCAGACGAATACCGATTCGTCATGCCCACTTGTTCGCCTTCGCGATTCATTTCCGAATCTATCGAACCCCCGGTACGCATTTCGTTACCATAACCTTCTTCGGTCATGCCATAACGGTCTGCATTCAACGAACGGTTATCGCGGAACGAACTATACACATCGCCGCTCCGGCTGTCTTCATCGACCAATACCAAAATATTACCTTGATTCAGCTGGTCTTGGTATTCTTCCGCTTCGTTCTCCGGAATACCTAAGCCGACTAAACCGCCGACCAGACCTCCCGCACCGGCTCCGACTGCTAGTCCGGCTAGAGACGCTGCTAGAGGTCCCGCCGCCAAGATCGGTCCGATACCCGGAATTGCGAGAGCGCCCACACCTGCCAGCAATCCGGTTACGCCGCCAAGTACGCCGCCTGTCGCTGCACCTGCCGCAAGACCTTCCGGTGCTTTCGTACCAGTCTCCTCGTCAATCGCTCTGAGGTCGTTGCGATCTTTTGCCACTACCGAAATTTCGTCTGATGTAAATCCACGGTCTTGAAGGTTTCGTATCGCTTGCGAAGCTTCCTGTTCGTTTGCAAAAACGCCCACTATCTTCTTAGCCATGTCTAAACTCCTCCTTCATCGTTTTCCACTCTGGGTTGGGATTACGTTCGTTTCTTTATTACCCGGCGCAGAAGGCATTAAACGATATTTTGATGAAGTTTTGATCGCTAAATCGATTAAAATCTTTTCTAAAAAGTTTTAATTTCGAGGACGCACCTGTCTGGTTGCTTGCGCTTCATAAGGATTTTCCGGCCAATAGTGTTTGGGATATCGACCTTTTAAATCTTTTTTCACATCAAAATAAGTTTCTTTCCAAAAGTTTTCTAAATCCGATGTGATTTGAACCGGACGCTGAGCAGGAGAAAGAAGCTGAATCGTCAAAGCTACGCGTCCGTATCCAATCTTCGGCGTTTGAATTTGTCCGAACATCTCTTGTAATTTCACGGCAATAAAAGGACGATGCGGATCGCTGTAATCAATCGCGATTCGAGAACCGCTGGGTACGGTATAACGAGTCGGAGCTTCATCATCCAAAACGCGCCGCTGCTCCCACGGCAATCGGTGCTCTAAAATTTGCAACAGATTTAACTTTTTGAATTGAGCAATATTTCGAATACCCGACAAATAAGGCATAAGCCACTCTTCAAGTTCCATTAATAAGGAATCATCGTCAGCAGCCGGAAACTGCGGATCGACATGATTCATAAAGATCATCCGACTTTGCAGTTCTTTGGCAGGTTTGCTCCACGGCAACAATCGTCCTTTGGTCGTACGAATACCGTCGATCCATGCCGCCGCTACCGATTCCGGGTCTGGATCAGATACGTGCACCGATTGAAGAATCACCGCTCCAATGCGGCGTACCCGCTGCGCAGATACGCGTTCTTGATCTCGCTGCCACTCCACGACAACTTCTTCTATCCCTTCTTCGGCGGCAAAAGTATTCAAATCTTCGGAATCCAGTGGCGCGGCAAGCCAAATTCGTCCTTCTACGCCTTGATCGTCGATATCGGCAACGACCAGATAAAGTTCGCGCGACAATAACTCTCGCTCAGACAGATACACGCCTCGTCCTCCGCTTAGCAAAAACTTTCCTTTTCCTCTAAGCTGCGCAATCCGATCAGGGAAAGCATAGGCTAAAAGCAATCCGGCTCGGTTATGATCCATGTTAGAGTGATCGACCTCGGGAGCGCCGGCAAGGCGACGTAATCGAGCAGCACGTTCAATTATTCGATCTTGCGGCGAACGGGAATTCACTGACGATCTTTTTGCCGATGATGCCGATGAATTTTGCAATTCTTGCAAACGAGGTAATAACGAGACATGATCGGTCACATTGCCGATTGTTGCCGATGAAGCCGAAGTTTGCTCTTGCAGCAATGCTGCCAGATCGCAAGCCATTCCCGGCAATCCGCTCTCCATCTTCGCGGCTCGGCGAATCATTCTCGCCAAGCGAGGATGCACGCCGAGCGTATTCATCGCGATTCCTTCTTCGGTGATCTGATGCTCTGCATTCAGCGCATGTAATCGCTGAAGCAATTTTTGCGCTTCGGCAAATCCGGCTGCCGGAGGTGCATCGATCCAGTCCAACTCGTTTGGGTCGCGGACGCCCCATGCGGCAAGTTCAAGCGCTAGCGGCGCCAGGTCGCTTTGCAAAATTTCCGGCACGCGCGAAGTGGGCATCGCGGACTCTTCTTCAAGACTCCATAGCCGGTAACAAATACCCGGCGCTGTTCGCCCGGCGCGACCTCGACGCTGATCGGCGGACTCGATCGATTCCGTCAAGGTCACTAACCGCGACATGCCGGTTCGCGGCGAAAACATCTGGGTCCGAATCAGACCGCTATCGACGACAGCGGTGATTCCTTCGACGGTAATGCTCGATTCCGCAAGCGTCGTCGACAATACAATCTTCCGCTTGCCAGCCGCGGAAGCTCTGACTGCGCGGCGCTGCTCGCCTTGCCCCAGCCCGCCGTGCAGGGCGTGGATTTCCGCGTCCGGCAATGCGCCGGAGCGCAGCAGTTCTTCCCGTGCGCGCGAAATCTCGCGCACCCCCGGCAGGAATACGAGAATTCCGCCTTCTGTTTCAACCCAAGCTCGGCGCACCGCTTGCGCGACTTGCCGCTCCAGCGGAAGTTCCCGGCTGCTTCCGATATGTACGGTTGCTACCGGATAGACCCTGCCTTCGCTTGCGATGACATCCGCTCCGCCCAAGAGCTGAATCAGCGGCACCGGATCAATCGTCGCCGACATGATCAAAATCCGCAAATCTTCACGGAATACCGCGCGGCTTTGCAGCGCAAAAGCAAGACCTAGATCTCCTTGCAAATTGCGCTCATGAAATTCGTCGAAAATAATTAACCCGACGTCTTCAAGCGACGGATCGTTTTGAAGCATACGCGTCAAGATCCCTTCCGTCACGATTTCGACTTGGGTTTTTGCGCCGGATTTGCTATCCAGTGCAATCCGGTAACCGATGGTCTCGCCTGCTTTTTCGCCAAGCGATTCGGCGATATAATCCGCAGCCGATACGGCAGCCAATCGCCTCGGCTCCAGCATCAAAACTTTGCGTCCTTCTAGCCAAGCTTCTTGCAACAAAGCAGGCGGAACCCTTGTCGTTTTGCCTGCCCCCGGCTGTGCAATCAAAATTGTCGGACGATTTTGTGTCAGACTATGTTTGAGTTTTGGCAAAACATGATCAACCGGAAATTGTTCTTGAACTTTTTCTTCAGCCATCCGTACAAAAGCTCCTTTTATTTTGATCTTGATTCTTGGTCGTTCGATTTTCGTGTCGTATACTTAAACGTACAAGTTGATTTCAACACAAAGGAAGTGAACAACGATGAGACGCGGACGTTTCGCCCCGACGCCATCGGGAAAAATGCACTTGGGAAATGCCCGTACCGCTCTGCTGGCATGGCTGCATATCCGATCGCTCAAAGGCGAGTTTGTGCTACGTATGGAAGATATCGATACCGAACGTTCGCGTGAAAAATGGGCGAAGTTAGCCCTGCTTGATCTACGCTGGCTCGGTTTAGATTGGGACGAAGGCCCGGACGTTGGCGGCCGCTATGCTCCTTATACCCAAAGCGAGCGACTGGATCGGTATGCAGCCGGCTTACAACACCTTCAAGCCAAAGGCGCTGTCTATCCTTGTTATTGCAGCCGCGCCGATATTTTATCTGCAGCCAGCGCCCCGCATGGATTGCGTTCCGAAGGCAAAGCTTACGCCGGTACTTGCCGGCATCTGACTCCCGCAGAACGTGTGGAAAAAGCCCTGCAAAAAAGCCCTTCGCTACGTTTTGCGATGCCTGAACATCGTGACGTGTCTTTTGAAGACGGCATCGCCGGAAAACAAGTTTTTGCCGCCGGCAGCGGAGGTGATTTTGTCGTTCGCCGCGCAGACGGTCTATATTCTTATCAATTGTCCGTCGTGATGGACGACGCGGATATGGGAATCACCGATGTCCTTCGGGGCTATGATTTACTGGACTCTACACCGAGACAGATTTTACTCTACGAAGCTTTGGAACTTGAAGCTCCTGCTTTTTTGCATGTCCCTTTATTAAATGGCCCTGATGGCAAACGGTTAGCGAAACGTCACGGCGGTATCGCCATTTCTTCTTTTCGCGAACGCGGCATCCCGCCTGAACGGGTTGTCGGTTGGTTAGCTTATGTCAGCGGTCTGATCGATCGCCCGGAAAGTATCTCTGCTTCCGAATTAATTCCGTCTTTTAATCTGTCTTTGATCCCCCGCGAAGCTGTCGTCGTCGATATTCCTAATCTATAAAAACTTTTCGCGAAACCCCGACATCTGATTTCTTAATCTCCATATCCCATTAAACAATCAGAATGTCGGTTTCCGAAAAGCTTCGAATCATTTAATCTTTCCCCTCTCCGTTCAATCGTTCTTTGATCCGATCCGCGTATTCCGAATACGCTCCATCCCGTGCATTCCATCCTCTTTCTTCTTCCAACATCCGAAGCTTCAGCCGCTGCGCTTTCAACCGATCTCCAATCTCTTTGCGCTCGACTTCCGACCGGCAAACCGCCAATAAATCTTCCAACTCCAAACATTCTTTCCGTAAAACCACTTCCTGCGGCAACATCCCCGCATTTTTCAAAATCCGATAAGAAACCCGGAGTTCTTCAGGAACCCCTGAGACATCATCCAACTCAATCGGCTTCCCTTTCCCCGGTAAATCATCAAACTCTCCATTCTTCACTGCTTCATCGATCTTCTTCTCTGCCAACCACGATAACCATCCCATAAGTTCCCTCCTGATCCCGAGATTTATTGATTCCATTATACCCGAAAAGCCCAGCCGAATATTCATTCGCTGGGCTTTTATGTATTCTCTTTAATTTTTCCTGCCCTTACAGCCTGCAACGCAGCTGTCTCTTTTGACCTTATCTTTGACCTTGCTCTTGGATCTTGCCGGTGTCGATCTTACAGCCCGGCTCAGCCACAGAGCCGGGTACTCCCCCTATCCTCCACCCTATCTCACTTTGAGGACGGTGAGCGCGGAGCGAGAGCGATTCCGGACCGGAGCGACTTTGGCTTCCCGTAGGGAAACAACCGGAGCGAAGGGGCGGAATCGCTCTCGCGGTCTCCCACTCTCGATGCCCCTCGCTCACTCCAACCAAAGATCAGAACAGCAAAGACTCCCCACCATCAACCGTAATCGAAGCCCCCGTCACATGCCGAGAGTCCGAAGAAGCAAGAAACACCGCTAAATCCGCGACTTCTTCCGGCGTCCCGTGACGACCTGCAAGCGGATGATCGCCTCCACGCGGGAACTCCAATGGAATCGCAATCTCATCCATGCGTGCATCTTCTTCCGTCGTTTCATCGATATTGGTCGAGATCGCTCCAGGGCAGATTGCATTCACGCGAATCTTATAACGAGCAAGCTCCAAAGCCGCCATTTTCGTAAAAGCAACTTGTCCTGCTTTCGAGGTACTGTACGGAGACATTCCTACGCTGGAATAACGAGTGTTTCCGTTAACGGAACTCGTGATGATAATACTACCGCCACCGCGTTTTTTCATATAAGGAATCGCATATTTCACAGACAAAAACATGCCGCCTAAATTCACATCAATCGTTTTACGGAACTCATTAATATCCATATGTTCGATTGGACCTTTTGCACCGTTGATTCCCGCATTCGCGAATACAGCATCCAGTCCTCCGAACCGTTCATCTACCGCTCGATATGCAGCTTCCATCGTTACCGGATCAGAGACATCGACCAGTTGAACCAAGCCCGAACCTGCTCGAATCTTTTCTAATTCTTTTTGTGCAAACTCTGCACGTTCCGGATCCAGTTCGAATAAAGCTACATTGGCTCCTTCTTCTGCAAACTTTATAGCGGCTGCCAGACCGATTCCTGAACCTGCGCCGGTAACAATTACAGTTTTGCCTTCGAAACGAGGTGATGCCATTGCAACCCACTCCTTTTTCTCTAATATAAATAGTCATATAAAAGACAGCTAGACGGCTGCTTTGATACCAAAAAATCATTACCCCAAATGTTTGTTCATTCAACCATTTTCTGCTTTTTCCAACCTTTTTCGAAAATCGACATATTTTTCTGATAAAAAGGTTTTCATTACGGGGTAGAGCGGGGTAAACACTTATGTAAATACAGTGAGAATGTATTCGGAATAACGGTTCCTAAGGAGGAATTTAAAGCACTTTCAAAAAAAATCGAGAAAATAGTAATATTTACGAAGAAATTTAATTGTTTTTTAATTTGTTTTTAAGGAAGCAAGTTTATAATACACGTAAGCACAAAAAAACATGAGGTGATTTTAGTGAAAACGACGACGATTACAGTTCAAGAAAAATTAGTCCCCGTTTACCTTGACGCCGAGAATACTCAACCTGCGCAAAAAATGATTCGATTGTTGACAAGCGCTTTAGATAATAAGTTAACCAACGGTAAACGCGCTTTGAAAAACTGTATCTCTTCTTTGATTAGTATTGAAATTGTCGGCTCTGAAGCCATTTTGCATTCGTACCGCGAAAGCGACACTCTTGCTTTATCCTTGTACTAAACAACCAAGTAGCGGTACATAAAAAAGACATTCCGAAATTCCGGAATGTCTTTTTTCATGCTTTTGTTTGTTGTGACTGAGATGTATAGGGTTTAACTCATACTCACACGTTCATCCAACAGTTTTTGCGTAAATTCCGAAAATTCTTTATTCAGATGATTCAGTTGATCGGTCAGGCTACTAAATTCTCCGAGCAGATGTGCTTGTTCGTTAGAAGCATCCGAGATCGAGGTGATTTCCTGCTGCATCCGTACGATGCTGTCTTGGACATTATTTAATGCTTGTTCGATACTTTGCGTAGCTTGTTTCGTATCGACAGACAATTTACGTACTTCGCTTGCTACGACCTGGAATCCGGCACCCAGTTCGCCAACGCGAGCCGCTTCGATTGCGGCGTTTAAGCCAAGCATATTCGTTTGTTCCGAAATTTCACGAATAAACGATGTAACTTTGTTCACCTCGCGCGCATCGCTAACCGCACGACCCGAATTTTCCCGAATCTCTGTCGTCGCAGCTGCCAATTGCTGGGATTGCGCCGCGATCGAAGCCACGAAGTCTGTCAAAGAACGGCTAACCGACTCCATCCGTTCTCCGAAGCCGTACAAGAATTCTTCGCTCTTTAGTGTGTAAGCGACAGCTAATGCGCCGACGACTTTGCCTTCTTCGTCGAATATCGGAATCCCTTTCGCTTCAAGCTCCGCTCCATAAGCAGCAGCAGGAAGACGAGCACTGGATAATTGCCCGGTAAGTGCTTTTTTCAAATTTAGATCTTCCGGTGGAATAGGCGAACCGGCAGTTAAGCCGAAATCAAGATCTGTAGACGGTGCATAATACAGAAACTTTTCCCGGTCCGTAAGGCCGATCATAAAGTCTTCGTTGGTGATTTTTTTCAAGTAAGGGATACTTATTACAAGCGCTTCCAAAATATTCATGATGTTTCCTTCTCTCTTTAGGCGCGATGCCTCTGATGGTATGGTTGCTTACTCCTTATCTTCGTCATATTCACTGTTTTTATAAAGAGCTACTGTGCAAAAAGAAAGGTTCTTCCTTAATTTCACGATCCGACATAAAATAAATGAGTAAAATCCGCATTCTGTTTACAATTCATGATATAATTAAAAGAATCTTAGCATTGGTAACACTAACTTTCCTGTGGGAAGTTTGGAGGTGAACTCATGAAGAACTCAACACTTTGTCCTCGTTTTGAACGCGGGATGCAAATTTTATCGCAACGCTGGAACGGGTTGATTATTTATCGTTTATTATCCGGGCCGCAGCGTTTTTGCAATATTCAATCGGCTTTCCCTGTGAGTGGACGTCTTTTATCTGAACGTCTCAAAGACCTTGAGAAAGAAGGCATCGTTGTACGCCATGTATACGCAGAGACGCCTGTTCGAATTGAATATGAATTAACTGAAAAAGGCCATGCTCTCCAATCAACGATCGCTTGTATTCAAGGATGGTCGGACGAATGGATTAACGAGCCTGAATCTTCTGACGCTCTTGCATCTTGTCAAGAGCAAATGACTCAACCTGCTTTGGATTGCGAAGAATCCGAAGCCAATATGCAAACAAAATAAGAGGTTCCTCCGGGAGCCTCTTATTTTTGCTTTTTTCACTTTTGTCGTAGAAAAAAAATTAAGAAGTCAATCGCTCTGCTTTCTCAGCTTCACGAATGCGAATTGCCAACAATTTGGCTAAGTTTTTTTTGGTTTTATCACTGGTTACATGGCTAAGCTTACTCCAAATAAAACGATCGATCGACATACGTTTCAGCTCCCTCAACTTACGAAATAAGATCAGCTTATACAATGAATACAACCTTTTTAATCTACGACAAAAGAAGAACACTTCACGTTCTACATGCCCTAAATAAACACATTTTTTTTATCCTAAACGATATGGCGGTTCAAAATATTTTGTATGTACGCCAGTCGTTTCCAAATCGATCTAAAAAGCGGATGTCCGTTCGCTTTCGACTTCTTCTGCGTAAATTTCAAGAATCGGTCGCATCGTTAGCGAACTGATAAAAGCATAACAAGTGATCTCTGCTTGTCGCCCTTCCGGTCGATCTTCCAATATTTCTTGGATAAAGGGATCGGCTTTCGCCATCGTAATAGGAAGCAGTTCATACGTATCCAAAGCTTCCAGTTCTTGACCGACTGCGTTGCGATCGCGGCTTCCTATAACTCCTTTGAATCGAAAAATCGCTTTGCTTCCGTCCCATAGACGAAATTCGATTCTCGCTGCTGATTCCAGTAATAATACCGATTCGATGGTTCCATCGCTAAGTGAAATGTCTCCGATAAACAATTGCTGCGTCATTTCGATTCTTCCTTCCTTTTTTAGCTTTCTTTCTTCTGCACTTCGGTAAGGTTAGCATATATCCCTACCTTTGCCTACGGATGTTTGACGCAAAAAAACCTTTACCGAAGACGATGAATATCTTCAATAAAGGTTTCTTCACACAGCCCCTATATATTCTTTTTAGAATTAACCGATTTGCAAAGAGACATCTTCGATCTCTTTCGGTTCTTCGACTTGCACTTTCTTGGAAGTTGGCAATTCGCCAAATACTTCGCTAAAGATCGTGTGGCTTTGTACTTCTGCGGTGACTTCTTTGATTTTTTGCGATTCTTCGTCACGGCGCGCAATCATCAAATCTAATTTTTGTTCGATTTCTCGTTCTACATGCGCGAGGTCGCGAACATCGAACATATAATCTTTTTGCCCGAATCGACCCAGAAGTTCTTGGTATTTGGTTGCCCAACCGAGTGCCAATACCGGAATCCCGTCTTTGTACGCATGGATGATTGAATGGTAACGCGACGCGACGATAAATTGAAATTGATCCAAAATATGATGAATTTCGATACAATCATATTCATTCTCCAGAAGTACGACCCGCGCATCTTCGGGATAATATTGTTTGATGCCTTTGCAGATTTCTAAATCTTCGGTCGAATGACGAAGCAGATAGACGTTTTTGCCACGTTTGAGCAGATGATCGGTCATTTTGCGATAAGCTTGCAGCAGATCTTCGCGCGAACCGTACTTCATCGTTTTGACATTCGGTACGATACCAACTGAATTTGCTTTGACATAGACGCGTTCATTCGGTTGATACGCCCCGGGTTTGAACAATACGTCCAAATCATAATCACTGCTGCCCTGCAAAACCAAGTCCATTGAACGCTTCAAATTTTTAGTCGTAAAGCGACTCATAAACTGCATCCCTTCATCCTCACGTGCATATATGTAAGTCGGATAAGTGATGTACTTTTTAATCAAAGCCATAATGATCGATTTATACTTGCTTTCGTATTCAAAAGGCCCGAAAGATTGAGGCATCAAGACCATCGGTACTTTATACCGTTTTGCCAGCATAATATTGACCAGATAATTCACAGAATGACGAATGGTAAATTGTGAAGACAATGCGAATCCGCTAATATCGATCATCATATCTGTATCTTTCATAATTCGCTCCATATCACCGCGCGTTACGTTGACGTGTTCAGCATTTGGGATCAGTTTGCCTAATGTTCCAAAAACGCCGCCTAGCATTTCAATTTTAAGTTTTTTACCGATTTTAATGATATCAAATGCGTAACCGCGGTCCGGATCGATACAATTGACTAAAATTTCTTTGTCAGGAAAACGTTTTTTAATTTCATTAATCACCGTAAAGGTCATAGCTTGAGCACCTTTGTTCTCCATTTGTCCGCCTACAATTAAAATTTTGCTCATTTTTTCATCACTCCTTACATTGATTTAGGGTCGAAGAAGTTAAGCATTAATAAGGCTTATGATAATAAGAAACGGGACGGGCGATGACGGCATCGATTTCTTTTCGCACGGAATGATACCCAATCGCAAACTGCTCAAGCGCCGGATTCCACTTTTTGTATTCCTGAAGCGCCGCGACTACTTTATCTCGGTCACTTTCCGGTTTTTCTTTTAAGATTTGAATACCTGAACCTGCTTTTTTCGCTTGACGTAGATTATACGGTTCTACGTATAGACGTAAATCTGCAATACGCTCTTGCTGATATAACTTCCGTGCTGCTGCGCCCATATTCGCATGATCCTTATGATTGTTGCCAAGATCAGTAAAGGTTTTGACTCGCGCTCCATGGTATTGGTCGGTGAAAGCACGAATCAATTCTTCACAATCTTCGACGGTAGATGTTCCGTCTTGCAACTGCTGCACAAAATGAACATGATCGGCGGGAACGCCGAGCGCAAGGCACGAACGCAAAAATTCATCATTTCGGCATCGCACCAGGTCGTCACGACTGAGCGGGGCATAACCTTCGCGTTCAGGGTTCAACGTTTTGCGGTGCATACTACTTTTGGTTTCTCCGTTAAGCTGACGCACCACATTGGAAGAAGAACCATCCGTATACAAAATGATGTGACATTCATCTCCAACATTGAGATGATTTCGAATCGCTGCTCCAAACGTCAGAGCTTCGTCGTCTTGGTGTGGGATAAAAAATAGATTGACTGCCATCCACGTCTACTCCTTACCATAATTATGGATTTTCGGTCTGAAGCTGTTCGGTGATTTCTGTGTGAATACGTGCTTTTTCGCTATCGCTCACCATATAATAATAGATCCCGTCGATCTTTTTGCCGCTACCTTGTACTTCATCTTTATTCACATCTTGAATTTCGGTTCGATAATTGCTAACCAGATCCATCATGTCTTCTTTGGTCAAATTGGTTTTGACATGATCTTGCACCGCACCAAGCAGCGCATTCACTTTTGTCAAATTCGAAATACTTTTTCCTTTTTCGATCAAAGCAGACAAGACCAACTGTTGACGGTCGTTACGTCCGATATCGCCTTTGGGATCATCGTAACGCATACGTGAATACATCAGCGCTTCATGCCCATTCATATGAATTGGACCTTTGACATAATCCGTACCTTCGAAATCGAATTGAAACGGGTTGTTAACGGTAACGCCGCCCAAAATGTCGATAATTTGCTCCAGACCTTCCATATTGACTTTAACGTAGTAATCAACAGGAACATCGAGGAAATTTTCTACCGTATTGACAGACATATCGACGCCGCCAAACGCATAAGCATGATTGATTTTGTCGACTTTTCCTTTACCTACGATTTCGGTACGCGTATCACGCGGAATGTTGAACATCAAGATTGAATGTTTTTGCGGATTGACGGTTAACATCATGATGGCGTCAGAACGTCCAACATCGTTTTCTCGTTCATCCACGCCCAAGATCAATAGATTGAATGGTCGATTTTGACCGAGATCCGCAGGGAGCGTCTGCGCGGCTTGTTCAGCACTGCTAGTCCCTACAGAAGCTGTCACGGCTCCGCCTGCGGTGTTCGGCTCATTGGCACCTACAGCAACATCGGATTTGAGGGGTTCGTAAATCGATTCCATCGTATCCACCACAGGGCGATAGATCGAATACGCATAGCCCCCAATTCCGATCGCAACGACAAGCGCACTAGCCGTTGTGATTTTCACCCAGCGCTTCATTGTGCATTACGGCTATTTGCCGCCACCTTCGCTCCGCTGACTACGCAGTGCTTTTCAATATCGTTCCAACTACTGAACATTTCTTCGAAATCTTCTTCTTGTACAACTTCGCCTTTTTGGACTTCGATGTATTCCATGTTGTGGAAAGCTTTTAAGCAATGATACGTACCCGGTTCGATCGTAATCACGTCACCGGCTTGCACACGCGAGATGCTTCCTGCTTTGACCAAGATGCCTTCGCCGCTAATGATCGTCCATGTATCTGTACGATATAGATGTTTGCGATACCCCAGGTTTTTGCCTGCTTCAAGCCCGATTCGCTTCGTCAGCACTTCAGTACCATCGTCGAATTTGGAATAATCAAGAACTCGGTACCAACCCCAACGGCGTTCTTCATACATCGGACGTTGACCGGCATCCACCATATCTTTAACTCTCGGACTGCTTTCTTTATCCGATACGAGAATTCCGTCCGGGCTAACGGCTACAATGGCATCGCTAAGGCCGATAATGGTCACCGGAATATCCAGTTCGTTAATAAGATGCGTATTGGTCGAATCTTCGCTGATTGCGCCTTTTCCGATACGCTGCAAGCCCATATTTTCAGTCAGCGTATTCCATGTGCCAAGATCTTTCCAATATCCATCATAAGGAATGACTGCGATATGCGATTCTTTTTCAACAACTGCGTAATCGAAGCTGATTTTTTCCAAAGTTGCATAACGAGCCAGCAGATCTTCATACTGCATCGGCAGCCCAGCGCGCAGCAGGTGATCCATCATATAGCTGAGCTTGAATGCAAAGACGCCACAGTTCCATAGCGCGCCTTGTTCAATCAATCGCTCCGCCCGATCTTCGCTCGGTTTCTCAGTGAATCGTCCGACTTTTTGGTAGCCGCTGCCTGTATCGTCAGACTCCGGTACGATATATCCGTATTTGGAAGAAGGATACGTAGGATTTACGCCCATTAATGCCATTTTTGCTCCGGAATTATGCAAGGCGCCTTCCAGATCCGCAATACGGTCGAAGAAACGATCATCGACGTACGGGTCAACCGGCAAAATACATACTGTCTCGTCTAACCCTACGCCTTGCGAATACAGATACGATGCGGCAAGCGCGATAGCCGGGAATGTATCTCTACGTTCGGGCTCTACGATAATCGGTACGCCACCGAGTTGATTTTGTAAAATTTCGACTTGTACTTTGCTTGTCGCAATGACGGTGGAATCGGCTAATCCCGCACTTTTGATTTGTCCCCAAACGCGCTGCACCATCGATTCCATCTCACCATCTCGATTTTCTAACACTTTCAAAAATTGCTTCGATCTAGCGTCATTGGATAACGGCCATAGTCGTTTACCTGAACCTCCGGACAATAATACCAATTTCATGCGTGCCCCTCCATTCTGTCGAGTCGATTGTTGTATGGGTGCTTATTTGATCAAGACTGATTTATACGATTTTGAGATTGTCTTTCTTTTCTGCGGCTACTGCCGGGTCAATCAAGCTTTCCATCAAATACTCACGAAGTTCATCGCCGAGACCGTTACGTTTTAATGCAAAATCGACGTTCGCTTTCAGATAGCCGATTTTGCTACCTACGTCATACAAAGTGCCGTCATAACGGAAGCTGTACATTCTGGACAGTTCTGCGAGTTTTTTGAGTGCATCCGTCAATTGAATTTCGCCGCCTACGCCTGCTGTTTGATGTTCCAAAATATCCATGATTTCCGGTTCCAGAATATAACGACCGATCATCGCCAGATTCGAAGGGGCATCTGTTTTTGGTTTTTCCACCAGATCGGTAATCAGATTCAAGTTGTCTGTCAACTTGTCGCCTTTGATTACGCCGTAGCTGCTAACGTCTTTCCACGGCACCGCTTCGACAGCGATCATGTTCCCGCCGGTACGTGCTTGTTCGTCCATCATTTGCTTGAGGCAAGGAACTTGACTATCGATGATCATATCGCCGAGCAGCACCGCAAAAGGTTCGTTGTTAATAAATTTGCGTGCGCACCAGATGGCATGTCCGAGTCCAAGCGGTTCTTTTTGGCGAACACAATGGATTTCTACCAGATTCGTCACTTCACGCACGATGCTCAGCAGTTCTTCTTTATTTTTTTCTTCCAAATCAGCTTCTAGCTCGATATTTTTATCGAAATGATCTTCGATCGCTCGTTTGCTGCGTCCGGTTACGATGATGATGTCTTCAATACCGGATGAAACGGCTTCTTCGACGATGTATTGGATGGTTGGCTTATCTACAATCGGAAGCATTTCTTTTGGCATAGCCTTCGTCGCCGGTAAAAATCTTGTTCCTAAGCCTGCTGCTGGGATAATCGCTTTTTTCACTCTAGTCATGGTTGATGCCCTCCTCTGGATGTGTGAACTTATTTAACGCTTCACCGTCATTTAGCTAACTTAGTTTTACTTATAAGCCTATTTTTGATGTTTTGAAACAAATCTTTGTTAAAAAGAAAGATAACGGAAAAGTAAATAAGTGCGCCAACTGCGACTTGAATGATAAAATTCGCTTCTTGAGAAAATACAGCAACCGACAATATATTGATCAACAGCACGCCTGCAACCATAATGACTCCATAGATTAGCCCCGGTGCCATGCTTCGCATATATTCGCTTAAGCAAGGGCCAATCATACGTCGCATTGCGTAATGGTATTGAATCACGGTCAAAATCAATTGAATGACGACATAAGCGATACATGTGCCCATGATGCCTCCGTACCACGTTCCGATTGCAAGCCCGGGAACTTGTACGCACATACTCATTAGCGTATAGCGGAAATACATATCGGTGCGTCCTTTTGCCTGAAGCAACGGTTGGATCGGCACAATCAGCGAACGAAGCAGCATTGCAACGGAAAGCACTTGAATAAGGATTACGCTAGGTTCCCATTTTGCTCCGAAAATAAAAGGCACAAGTACAGGCGCGGTGACAAGCAGCCCAAGATAGATCGGTGCGTTCAGATAACTAACCAGGCTGATCGTTTTGATATAGCCGTTACGCAGTCGCTCCACGTTGTCTTGCATTTTGGCATATAGCGGCAGACTCACCGTATTGATCAGCGGTGTCAGCTTCAGTACAGGCATTGTGCAGAGCTGGAAGGCGAACGAATAATAGCCAAGTACTTGAGCGCTATAGATACGACCAATCAGAATATAGTCGATATTGGACATCAACGACTGAATGACATTCGAAGACATCTGATACACGCCAAAGCTCAAGTAGCCTTTCAGATCTTCTTTCGCAAAATGAAGCGCAGGCGTCCATTTTTTCCAACCTTGGATCATTAACATGAACGACTTAACAAAAGCATTACCGAGATTGGACAAAACAAGCGCATAGACGCCCAGCCCTGCAATCGCTCCACCCACCGCCAAAATCAAACCAACCGTATACGAAACGATTTGAATTTTGGCAATATTATCGAACTTGAGTTCTTTGCGGAACAAAACTTCGAATTGTTGGCCGAAAGCAGGTAACAAACAAAGCAGCGCCATCCAACGAATCGGATTGACCAATTGCGACTCGTTATAAAACCAAGCGACAAGCGGTGCCGAAAAGAAGATAATGACTGCGATTAATGCTCCAGTAGCCAAATTAAGTATGTAGAGACTGGATAGATGGTTTTTGGTTACGTCTTGACGATGAATAATGGCGTTGGAAATGCCTGCATCGGTAAGATTGACCGCAGCGGCTACGACGACCATCGTCATACTCATCAGACCGTAATCGATCGGACTCAAAATGCGGGATAGTGCAACCAGTTGCAACAACTGAATCACAATCGTGACAATGGTCGCGATACTCGACCATTTCGCCGCTTTGATCCCTTTCTTTTTTAATGAAGACATGTCGCCACTCCTTATCATTGCATTTCTTTATCTATTTGGGATCTATAGACGATCGACGAAACTGAGTAGCGTATTCACTTTAGTTTCCCAAGCATGACTTTTTGCCATATCTCGAATCCCAATCCGATCTGCACGAATTTCCAGAGCATCTTCGACTTTTTGCGGCAGCTCCGCGCTATCTTTATAAAAGTGAAGAAAACGTTCTTGTCTACGAAGCAGTTCAGGCGTCTCGGTCACGACAACAGGCAATCCTGCCGCTGCGTATTCGTACAGCTTCATCGGGCTTCGCCCTGCATTCGCGGCATGATTGCTAAGCGGAAGTAACGCAATATCGCAATGCTGCAAATATGCAGGCACGGTTGGATACTTTTTCGCGCCGAGAAAATGAAGGTTTTGGAATGCTGCGAAATCTTTTTTCGTTTCTTCGCTGATTGGACCGATAATAACAAGTTGGATATTCGGTTTTTGCTCGGCAAGCAGTTTTAATCCTTTGAGATCCAGCCGCTCGTCCAGTGCGCCTACATAGACTGCACGCGGAGAAGGAATATTTTTCAGATCCTCCGGTTCTACCGTTGGTTTGGAAAAATGATCGTATTCAACTCCGTTCTCAAGTAGCAGCGTAGGTACTGCCGGATTATAAGGCTGTAGTTCCGACAACACAGGCCCGGAAGTCGAGACCAATCCGTCTACGACCGACATCAACGTTTGTTCGGCACTCGCGATCGAAGCATCGCCGGTCATCTTACTGTAGATATCTGTAGGGCGGTAAATCGTTACTTTGGGCGAAACGAGCTTTTCCAGACCCACAAAACGCGGCTGGTCGATAAGCAGCAAATCGACCGAGTCCATATGATGCTCGCGCATCACCTTTTTAATAGAAGGTAACATCCAGTTTTTTTGTGTTTTTTTGAAAATAGGCCCTGCAAGTTCCCAAGGCAAGATCGACATCGGCACCGAATTAACGACTGCTGAAGTATCGACTTTTTCTCCTTTTAAAATTCGAAACCGAGCTTGAATATCCCGATCTTTCCATTTCAAAAGGTGAAAGACGCTAAGGGGCGTACTGACATGAATAACGTTGTGCCCCAGCTTTTGCATTTCCCGGGACAGATGATGAGAGCCGACAACGAACGGGCTTCCCATATACGTATGGCTCGCAAACATGATATTCATACCGTCTCTTCTCCTTTTCTCTATTAAGCTTGAGCGTTGCGACTTTCGCTATGCGTGACAGTAGCAGCATGACGTCCGATCGTATGGGCTTTAAGTTCAGCTAAGGTCTCGTATGCGCATTTTTCCCACGAGAAACGAGCCGCTTGCGCCAAACCTTTTTGCTTCATTACGCGTTGCAATTCCGGATCTTGCATCACTGTGTTAATCTTCTCCGCAATATCTTCCGGTCGATTGGGATCGCAATACAGAACGGCATCTCCGCATACTTCCGGTAAAGATGCCGTATCCGACACGACAACCGGGCATCCGCATGCCATCGCTTCAAGCGGCGGGAATCCGAAGCCTTCATAGAAGGATGGGAACACGAAGCAAGCTGCTCGATCATACAAGGTTCGTAATTCTTCGTCTTCCACATAGCCCATATGCCGGACATGATTCCCCAGTTCAGCGTCTTCCGATTTGAATATTTTAGGATTGGTTCCTCCAGCGATCACGAAGTCGAACCCTTGATCTCCGATCAGCTCGGCTGCACGAACGATGGAACGAAAATTTTTATTCGGACTACGACTGCTTACAGCAAGGACGAACGGTCGCTCTAGGCCTTGCTGAGCTGGGTAATCGGGTGCACTGCCGCTTTGAAGCACATGCTCTTTGCCGTGATACACCACGCGAATTTTGTTTTCATTAATCCCACAATGAAGCATCAACTCTTTTTTCGAATTTTCCGAACAAGTCAGAATAAGCGGTGACACTTTTCCGAGGGTACGGAACATCAACTTGTACCAAAGTTTGAATACCGTCGAATACGTATCGGGCACCGAATATACAGCTGCATCATGCAAAGTTACGGCTTGTTTGCGTTTGAGGAGTGGCGCCGTATTGCATAGATTCAGCAAAAAACCGTTTTTCGCCAACATCGGCAATTCAATCTGCTCCCATAACTGTCCACTTAATTTGCCGACTTGACGGACTTCTATATTCGTTGTTCCTAGTTCATGAATCTCACCTTTCGGTGCTAGCACAATAAACTCATAACCGCGAACCGCTAGATCATCTTGCCCAATTAACTGGTCAATCGTTCGTAGCAACTCGTACGCATAACGTTGAACGCCTGTTACAGAAGCTTTAAGAAACCGCCCGTTCACGTAGATCTTTGTGTTAGTCATTGACTCCTACTCCTTTCATCCGCCAACTGGTCAGCTTTTTACGGTTATAGTGCAAAATTAATGTAAAGGCGACGATAATGATCCAACATGGGAAAAATCGTCCGCTACCGAAATAGAAGTAACGTGGAATCTCAAGTACGCCGACTAACCAAATCGGGTAGATCATCATACCGAACGTGTGACCTTTTTTGAAGTGATTATATAGAAGCCCTGTAAGCAACCCTACGATTACCCAGAAGATCAAAGCGCCTGTAAATCCATAATCGCTATATGGTTGCAATAGACCCGACGGATTGTTGAACTCTGGATTCCCCATTGTCGCTAACGTGTTGTTAATGACCGCTTGAGGTTCAAATCCGTAGATCGATTCATAAGCGGTATCAGGCACACCGGGGAACTTCCATATAAATTCGGCGGTCGAACTTGGGAAAGGCAACCAGTGGAAGCCCAAATGTTGAAAATACAAAGTTCCGGTGTTGATTGCAGTGACGTAATAGCCGAAAAACCGAGTGACGATAAATTCCCAAAAAGACGGATAATAGTTCACGTAGTAGCTTAGCCATGACCGGAAATATTCACTGACTCCGAAAAATCCGACCAAAGCAATAACGCCAATGATTGGATAGATCCCAACAAACCGTGTTCGTTTACCCATTTTCGCCCGCATTGAGAAATACACGACTGCTGCGGGAACGATAAATTCCATAATTGCCAGACGTTCCAAAAAGAATATGGCTCTGAGCATCGTCAAGACGAACACGATTGCGAGCATCGCTATGTAAATCTTCTTTTTGTTGTAAAACAGGTAGTAACTGGTCAAAATAACGAACGGAACGCTGAAATTCGTGAATGAAGTTACGCCCGCTACATTATCAAAGCTTTCTTTGATGCCGTAGATCGCTCCGGGTTCTCCGCTCAGTACATTGACGAACAATCCCAGACTAAAACCGTTACGGAGCATAATCAGAAACCACATCGCATAACCGAACATAGTAAAAGCGAATAAAACGCCAATCCAAATCTTGATAAACGAATCTTTTCTCTCCATCACTTCGCCGAATGCTTGAGAAGGCTTCGTTCCTCTTCCTGCCAGAAGAGCGATAATCCCTCCAAAGATAAAGCAGCAGACCGGAAGAATCGAATAGATGATATTGGATTCATCGATGAACTTGTTTACGCGATAAAAAGATTCGTAACTACCTGCCGGTATGTAGTACGCTCCGATTAAGATCGCTGTCATTAACAAAGCGAATATTACAATCGGATTTAACCACCATATTCGTTGTACCTTTTTTTCGATAAGATTTTTAGTGACCTGATCTGTCATCTTCGATCCTCCTTTCTGCTATGGGGAACGCCTCGGATCAATCCGAGGCGACCGTATTACGAAACGGCGACAAACTTTCCAGTTCAGGACGTCCGATCGAATAATATTGGAACGTGGTATCTGCCAATTGCTCTCGGGAATATACATTTCGTCCGTCGATCAAAATCGGTTGTCTCATTGCTCCATTTAATTCGTTCAAATCTACTTCTTTGAACTCAGACCAATCTGTCAGCAAACATAACGCATCGCTGCCTTCAGCAGTCTCCATCGCCGATTCGCACCACTGTACCTCACGGTCATCGCGGAAAAAGCGGCGGAAGTTTTCGGTTGCGATCGGGTCGTAAGCTTTTACCGTTGCTCCTTCTTGCAGCAGCGTTTTGATGATATCGAGTGCTGGAGCTTCACGTACATCATCTGTATTTGGCTTGAATGCCAATCCCCAAATGCCGATCGTTTTGCCTTGTAGATTACCGAGTGAATGGTTAAGCTTGGCTACGATATTAAAGCGTTGATCGTTATTCACTTCTACAACGGATTTGAGCAACTTGAATTCGTAATCGACATTACCGGCAATTTGGATCAGAGCATGTGTATCTTTCGGGAAGCATGATCCGCCATACCCGATACCGGCTTGCAAGAACGAAGAACCGATTCGTTTGTCATAGCCCATCCCTTGTGCCACATGCGTAACGTCTGCGCCGACTTTTTCGCAAATATTCGCGATCTCGTTGATAAAAGAGATCTTGGTCGCGAGAAAAGCATTCGACGCGTATTTGATCATTTCTGCGCTGCGCACTTCCGTGACCATAATTTCTTGAGTCAGCGGCGTATGCAGCTCTGTCAATGTTGCAGCTGCACGTTCGCTGTCTGTACCGATAATGATTCGATCCGGATGAAGTGTATCTTTTACTGCCGAGCCTTCACGTAAAAACTCTGGAATCGATACAACGTCAAAAGGATGTGGGCTTAACTGGCTGATGATTTTTTTGATTTTATCGTTTGTTCCGACCGGCACCGTACTCTTCGTCACGATAATCTTGTATCCGTTCATCGCCAGTGCAATATCTTGAGCCACTTGCTCGACATATTCCAGATTCGCTTCACCGCTCGGGAGCGAAGGTGTTCCGACACAGATGAACACGACGTCTGCTTCGTTGACCGAATTCATCAAGTCTGAAGTGAACTTCAAATTTCCTAGAGCACTGTTTTTCTCCATCAACTCTTGCAAGCCCGGTTCATAGATCGGAACTTCGCCGCCTTTTAGCCGTTCGACTTTTTCCAAGTCTTTATCTACACAAGTGACTTGATTGCCAATCTCCGAAAAACAAACACCCGATACCAAACCGACATACCCTGTTCCGATAAATGTGAGTTTCATCATGAAGTCTCCTTTGTTTTGAGAATCGGTTTATAGCACCCGTGAAATCATTCGTTCTGCACCAAATCTACGTTGTTCTTCGTTTTGTTTATTATGAATATGCGTTTGCAAATTTTGCTTAAACACTTCTGGTGAAAAGCGCATTGCATTTTTTCGACAATTTGCCGGTAAAATTTTCGCTTTTTCGACTTCGAAACGTTGTACGGCTTCTATCAACGCATCTGTAGTTTGTGTATGGTAAAAGACTCCCGTAGGCGCCACTTCTTCCAGCCCTTTGACCGTCTCTAAAGCGCCACCTTTGCCATACGCGATAACGGGAGTTCCGCAAGCTTGTGCTTCGACTGGCGTAATTCCGAAATCTTCTTCGGCTGCAAAAACGAACGCTTGTGCACGCTGCATATGATCGACCAATACATGATCCGGCTGATAACCAAGGATTTGAATATTCGGCGACTCATATTTGCGTACTTTCTCCATATCTGGACCATCTCCGATAATGACCAACTTCTTATCTGGCATTTGGGCAAAAGCCGCTGCGATCATATCCATTTTTTTGTAAGGAACCATTCGCGATGCCGTCAGATAAAAATCTTCTTTTTGCTCTTGCGCGGTAAAAGCAGATACGTTCACCGGAGGATAGATAACCGAAGCTTCGCGGCGGTACACTTTCCAAATCCGATTTGCAATAAACTGAGAATTTGCGACAAAATGATCGACACCATTCGACGTTCGGTAATCCCACATCCGAATTCGGCTTAGGATCAATTTAGCCATCGCACCTTTGAGCCCTTTTTCCAAACCCGACTCTTTCAAGTATTGCGGCTGCATATCCCACGCATATCGAATCGGCGAATGAACGTAAGAAATATGCAATTGATCTGGCCCGGTAATTACGCCTTTTGCTACTGCATGAGAACTGGATAAAATCAGATCGTACGATGACAAATCGAACTGTTCGATTGCAAGCGGCATAAACGGGAGATATTGACGGTATTGCTTTTTAGCGAGCGGTAATTTCTGAATAAAAGAGGTATGTACTTTTTTCCCTCGCAGAAACCCTCTGTCTTTTTCCGGCATAAAATCGACCAAACTATACAGTTCCGCTTCCGGGAAAAGTTCAATCATTTGCTCTAGCACTTTTTCAGATCCCGCATAGCTCGTTAACCAATCATGAATAATCGCGACTTTCATCCGAACACATCCTTTCGTTTTAGATATAGAATCTTAATACGCGCCTTTTTTGAGAAGCACGCTGATGACTGTTGCAAACAAGATCCGAATATCTAGCCAGATTGTCCGATGATAGACGTAAAATAGTTCCAGATCTACACGTTCAGGATAACCAACATCGCTACGCCCACTCACTTGCCAATATCCCGTAACGCCGGGTTTCACAGAAAGCAGATCGTCTTTACGATCTTTATATTCCTTAAGTTCTTGAGCTACAATCGGTCTTGGACCGACCAAACTCATTTCGCCTTTGAAGACATTGAACAATTGCGGCAATTCATCGAGGCTTGTTTTCCGAAGAAAACGACCGATTGAAGTAATACGCGGATCTTCATCTTGTTCCAACTTGTAGTTATTTGCGACGTACTTTTCATATAAAACAGGGTCTTCTTTGAGTCTCTGCTCGGCATTCGTCGCCATCGAGCGGAACTTGTAGATATTGAACATTTTCGAGTTTTTACCGAATCGTTGTTGTTTGAAAAAAACAGGGCCTTTCGAATCTTCGATCTTAATCAAAATCGCCAATACGATAAACAAAGGCGATAACAAGACCAATCCGATAAGAGACGCCACCATATCCATACTCCGTTTTGTCATATGAAATGCGACTCCCCGATCCCATGTAAGGTTTTCAAACGCCGACTTGTTATATTCTGTAGCTTCTGCTTCATTGTTTACGACACTCATGGGTTCCCCTCCGTTCATCTTTGTTGTCTGTGGGCATCAATGTTGTCGAAACTTCTTTATGCTTTATTTAATACAACGCCCAAAATATGTGCATTTACATGTTCCATGCTGCGCTTTACGCGCTTCAATTGATCTTTGGTTACTTTTCCTTGATGAGCCACCAATACCACACCGTCCGACATTGTTCCAAGAATTTGAGCATCCGATACATCCAAAGCAGCAGGTGAATCGATCAAAATCACGTCATAGTATACGGACATCTGATTTAACAATTGCTGCATTTGATCAGAACCTAAGATTTCAGAAGGATTCGGCGGAACCGTTCCCGCTGTCAAAACGAACAAATTGCTAATAGCAGTCGTAGATACGGCTTCTTCCCATTGACTTTGTCCACTTAAAATATCGGTTAGCCCTTTTTTGTTCGAACGAGGAAAAACTTCTTGCAACGAAGGGCTTCGCAAATCTCCATCAATCAACAATACTTTTTTGTTTTCTTGTGCATACGATACGGCGAGGTTAGTCGCCGTCGTTGTTTTGCCTTCTTGACCACTGGCAGAAGTGACAAGTAAAACTTTTGAAGAACGTCCCATTGTTGAAAAGCGAATATTGGTACGAAGTGTTCGATAAGATTCGGAAGCATCAGCAGTCGCGTTTTTGTTCGCGACCAAGTAAGTTCCACTGCTCATTGCTCTGGTCATGAGTATCTTCACCTTTCTATGATCAAATAGGTTGGGCTTCAATGATTGGCGCCAATATAGAATCTTGTGAATCTGATGTGGATGGATCGCCATTCCATTGCTTTGCGATCACCATCTTGTAGAGCTCTTCGATTTTTCGAGTCTGCTCGTATAAATCAAATTGGCTTCTTACCCGGTCTTGACCGTAATCGCTAAACGATTTCCATACTTGCTTTTTGTTCAATAGTTCATCGATATAAAAAGATAATTTGGCATGGTCGCGTTCAGGTGCTAAATATCCGCTTTTGCCATGCTCGACAGCTTCGGGAATTCCACCTGTAGCAAAACTTACGACCGGAAGCCCCATCGCGGCTGCCTCCAAGAACACCATGCCTAATCCTTCTTCGGCTCCATTCTCAGCTCGGATACTTGGAACGCTAAACACTTTGGCTTGGTTCATCCATTCCTTCACAACATGAGGAGGTTGAGTACCCAAAAATCGAAACTTTTTCAATTTTTGCGCTGCCATCTGCTCCAATTCGCCACGCAGCGGTCCATCGCCGATAATGACCAGTTCCGCATGAGGATTTTTTTGTTGGACTTTCGACATTGCTTCGATCAGATACGCACAGCCTTTAACTTCAACCAGACGTCCTACAAACAAAACCGTCTGCTGCCGAATGACTTTAGGGCTTGGCGCAAAATCTTCGATATTGATTCCGATATAATGCCGAATAACTTTTTCCGGCGGGTAACCCTGACTGAGCAATTTGCTTCGAATAAAATCAGATACTGCGATAAAAAGATCGCCCTTCTTTTGAAGCTTGGCACGCTTTTTCAAATAATTTCGGTGCGTATAATAAGATTTTCTAGCATATTCGTCTTTCGTCGTTGCATCGTAACCGTGGAAGGTAACGACTAACGGAATATTGAGCTTTTCCGCAATAGGTAGCGCCAAACATCCTTCTGGACCGAAGTGTGCATGAATCAACCTGGGTTTGATGTCTTGGAGTTTGCGAGTTAGTCTTCGCCCAGGTCCTCTAAGTTTAAATTCTAGCTCCTTTTTTCGACCTGATACTCCCCCGGTGTTGATAATAATCTGCTTATCGGCTTCGATCTGTAACCCAGGTACAAGACGAGAACCCATAAAGTACGAATGGAAAGACTCAAAATGTTCAGCCTGACTTTTGATAAACGTCTCGGACGGCGGCAAGATTTGATCACGATAGATGAGAATGGGAAGTTCCGGTTGAATAGGTTTCATAGTGGGCCTCGTTTATCGCTGCTCGTTAGCAGGTCGGAGTACAGCCGTTTCTTCCGCGGAATCCGGACCATGCACCTGTCGATTTTTTAAATCGCTTTTTGCAACACGTTCGACTTTGGCAAGTACCGGCAATCCAATAGCGTGTTCGACGTCAAATTCTGTTTTCACCGAGTCGTCCAAGTATTCCATCAAGAACAGAATGCCTAAACCAATGACTAATCCGACAACCAGACTTAAAATAATTACCATCTGTCTATGATCGTTGACCGGAGTTGGAGACAAATTAGGATCTGCTGCATTCAATACACTGACATTGTTGACTTGCATGATTTCTGGAATTTGACTGATGAATACATTACCTGTCGAATTCGCAATCGTTGCTGCCTTTTCATAGGACGAATCTTGAACTGATACATTGATGACTTGCGTGTTTTGGGTGGAATCGATCATCAGCTTGTCGCTGATCTGCGACGAAGTTAGATTCAACTCAGGATGTCTTTCGACAACAAGTTTTGTGATCGAATCTGAAGTAATGATTTTTTTGTACGTGTTAATGAGCTTCAGATTGGCTTCAATCGAGTTTGAATCGACTTGTGCTTGTCCTGTACTGCTGATCGAAGGTTCATTGACGATCAAATCGACCGATGCTTTGTAAAGAGGTTGATATCTGGAATTAAATGCAATCGCAGCTACCACGCATACCAGCACCGTTAATGCCAATACCCACCATCTTTTTTTGATAACACCCAAGTATTCTTTTAACTCCATGCACGATCCCTCCGCGTTCAATAAAATGGTTGATTGTTCTTTTGAAAAATCTTATTCATTTTTGTAAATAATTTGGAAATTCCTCACACTTTCAAAACTGAAAACAAAAATTTGACCCTATGGCTTAAGATCAGCCTGATTCGGGTTTACGACAAAAAATGTCCAATATACATTTTCGTATTTAGTTTGATTATGTAGATCACTCAAACTTTGTGTCACCCCTTTCCGTGATATGGTCGTGTCGAATCGAAAGATGTCGACGGGTTAGGATGCCAAAAGTCCTTTTTCTTTTTTTTGCTATCAATACGATCATTTCACCTACCCTTCTGTTGTCCCGGTTTGTAAATGGATCTTGTTAATCGAGATTGTAACAGCATGATTTAGAGGTCATGATTCGTAAAGATTGATTTGACTGGACTTGCTTTTGCAATGTGTAGTTTATAAACGCCCTATTTTTCATTGAATCAATTTCAAATTTTATATACTACTTTTGGTTCCAAATACCTAAGCATACCTTACATATACTCACACCATTTTTCCTATTTTAAGAGAACTAGCAAGCAAAAGGCACAAAAAGAAGCCTGATAGCAAGCTATCGGCTTCTTTTTGAAGGTTAGAACCCTACATTCCCCTCAGAATGTATCGTTCCTCGTTTAAAATTCGTTGCAAGACCTTTCGTATTTTCCAGTTTATTTGCATCAAAATAAATATTCCCAATATCTCCTTCTCCCCATACACCAATGCCTCCATGTACAGAGTTCGCGATCGTATTGCCATTAAATTTGACCTCGTCGATATTTCCTTGCGAAGCATATACCAACACATTCGGATGCTGTGATCCCATTCTCGTGCCGGTATGCTCAATCGTGTTGTTGTTGATCACTACGTTTTTGACATTTCTCGTATTCCATTCTTTTTCGACAGAAATATAAATCCCTGCCATTTCGGTATCTTGGATTTGATTGTTTTCGATCGTTACATTTTCTCCGCCAACGACCGAGATTCCGCGTGCTTTTGAACCGTACCCGACATCGTTATTTTGAATATCGATATTTTGAGTTACATTCGTATTTTCTTCGTAGCTCACTACAGCAATCGTATCATCGCCGGCTTCACTTACTTTATTATTTTCTACAATCACGTCATGACTCCCGTTCGTGATATGTATACCGTCTGCTCCTGTCTGCTGAAGTGTATTTCCTACGATTTTACCGTTAGAAGATTCATCGCCTACAAATATTCCCGCTGTACTGGATTTATCGATCATCAGCCCTTCAATCGTAAAGTTTGTTGCTCCTCGCAGCGTAATACTATTTTTGTCATTGGCTCCATTTCCTCGTTCTACCGTCTTTTCATAGACATGGCTAAAGCCGCTTAATACCGCTCCATCTCCTTCCACATCAATCGAACCGTTCTCCGGATCTGTAGAAGTAAGAATGGCTTGATTAGCCCCATCGCCTAAAAGCTTCACTCCGTTTACTTTCAAAATTCCACCCAAGCGATAATTACCGGGAGGAATATACACCGATTGTTTGTTTTGTGCGGCTTGATCGAGTGTACGTTGAATAGCTTCCAAATCATCCGTATCATCGTCCGGCGTTGCTCCTTCATCTACAATCGAAAGAGCATCTTTAGGCACATCTGCTGTCGGTCCATTCTGAGAAGGATTGGAATCATTAGACGACTGGTCTGTATTCATTGCGATATATCCTCTCCAAATGCCAAACGCCGCTGCTAACACAACCAGGATGGCAATAATCCAAGCTATGTTTCGAGTTGATTTTTTTGTCATAATTCCTCCTTCAACACATTCTTTGTCTCTCCATCAACCATGTTTCTTTTTTCTGATTTTTCTCCAAACCGCAATCCGGAAAACCTTTCCTTTTGTGTTTCAAAAAGGTCAAAAGCGGTTACGTAGGATTAGTGTTATTTAAACCCCCTCTTTCTTTTCTAAGCATCATTTTCATAACTCTTTTCAAAAACCAACAAAAAAAGCGAATCCGGCAATCGCCGAAATCCGCTTTTCTTTTCTAAAAACTCCTTCTTTTATACGCAAAAATCCTACCTTCTAAAACCCTACATTTTGATTTAACTTAATATTTCCGTTCACAAATGTTGTAGATTTGCCTACACGATTGATCAACGTATTTTTGTTAAACGTAATATTTTTAATTGTACCATTTCCCCAAACTCCGATCCCTCGATGTGCTCCATTTTTGATTGTATTTCCTGTAAATACGACGTTATCAATCGTACCTTGAGAAGCATATACAAGTACATTTGGATGATTTTGTGGTTTCGCAGTACCCGTGTGATTAATCAAATTATTCGTTACATTCACTCGATTCACATTTCTTGTATTGTAAGAAGCTTCCACAGCTACATATACGCCTGCCATTGAGGTATCCTGAATCGAATTATTGGAAATATTCACATCGTTTCCGCCTACTACAGCAATTCCGCGTGCTTTGGAGCCATAACCGACATGATTTTTTCGAATCGTGATCTGATTAACAGGATTTACATCACTATCGGTATAACTCACTACAGCGATCGTATCGTCTCCAGCTTTGCGCACAATATTGTTTTCAACCGTAATATTTTGACTGGCACCTGTCATATGAATACCATCTGCGCCTGTTGAATCTACGGTGTTTCCGCGAATGATGCCATTAGATGCTCCGTAAGTCACCATAATTCCTGCTGTGCTGGATTTGCTTACATAGACATTTTGAATTTTAAAGTTTTTTGCGCCTCTGACCGTGATATTATTTTTCTCATTCGATCCATCTCCACGTGGTACAGTCGTTTGATACGCATGCTTCAGATTGCTCAACTGTACGCCATTTCCTTTAAGATCTATCGAACCGCGTTTTGGATTTGTTGAGGTTAATGTTGTCAAAAATTTGCCTGCACCTTGAACCTTTACTCCATCAATCGTCAAAATATTGCTTAGTCTATAATTGCCTGCAGGTACGTGCACATACTTTCCTGATGCCTTCGCAGCATCGATCGCAGCGACAAAAGCAGCATAATCGTCTTTGGAATCATTCGGCTTTGCTCCATAATCGAGTACGGATACGTAAGGCAACGATTTGCTTTTTGCTGTAATTCCAGTTTTAGATTTGACCGCTGCGCCAGTTGTCGAGTTTGTTGTTGCAGCAGTTCCTTGATATACCACTTTAGGTTCCCATAACACATGATCGTGATTCATATTACCGGCTTTATTCACAATGAAAGAAATTTCAGTGCCTACTTTGACCGGGATCTTGGTTACTTTTTGAGGTGTAACCGCTGTTGTATTTTTGATTGTCGCGCTCCATAACTTTACACCGTCTTTTTTGATACTGGCAATGACTCCATCTCCAGCGGCGCTTTCTTTTTTGACACTGCCCGAGATCGAAATGGTTCCTTTGCCTGGAGAAACCCATTTGCGTACCGCATCAAAATTCTGATCAGGATGAAGAGCGGTTGCACTGATCCACGGATAACCGCCAGGTGCTGCCCAGCGCTTCGTTTTTTGATCATACGCCAAATCCAAATACGCGGTACCCGACAGCTTTTCGTAGTACCACTGCCCTGCTCCTTGTATATTTTTCTGAAAAGCTTCCGAAGCCGAATAAGTGTGCTTTACTTCCGCGGCTTCGGTAGCTGCCCAGCCTCCAATACTTCCTGTAATTCCTAAAGATAAAACAACCAATCCGGATAAAAATTTATGTTTTTTCAAGATGTACCTCCTAATTCGATTGCTTTGCGCAAAACGATTTCTTTTTCGATTAACATTCCAACCAACACTTTTTTAAAAAAAATTTAAAAAAAGCCCTACTTTGTGTTTTATCGGCGTATAATAGGGTAATAATTATATTCAACTTCTATCTTACTACATTTTTAATCAAAAGGTTACGATTTTGACATAATTAATGTGTGGGGAGGGCTTTTTTTTCAATCTGCGCTTCGTTGTCCTTTTCCCCTTTCATTTAAAGTAAAGATTTAGAGGTATGGGGAAAAGGGCAAAGGCACTTCGATTGAATAAAAAGCCTTCTGGCTTCGGAGTGAAGATCGCTCAAGCCTTTCGGCGCTTGAGCGAGTAGAACGGAGCAAAGACTTGGCGGCTTAAACTCGCCGCCATTGGGAAAGAGGCAGCGGCGTTGCCGGCTGCAAGGTCGTTCAAGATCACAAAATCAAAGGAAAAGATAGCTTTAAGACGCTTAATCTTTATGGCAACGTTTCTGTTCGAGTGAACTTTCACTCTTA
>NZ_JANFNS010000012.1 GCF_024436065.1 Saccharibacillus sp. JS10 | reverse complement strand
GGTTGTCGTCAGCTCGTGTCGTGAGATGTTGGGTTAAGTCCCGCAACGAGCGCAACCCTTGATTTTAGTTGCCAGCATTTCGGATGGGCACTCTAGAATGACTGCCGGTGACAAACCGGAGGAAGGCGGGGATGACGTCAAATCATCATGCCCCTTATGACCTGGGCTACACACGTACTACAATGGCCGGTACAGAGGGTTGCGAAGCCGCGAGGTGAAGCCAATCCCAGAAAGCCGGTCTCAGTTCGGATTGTAGGCTGCAACTCGCCTACATGAAGTCGGAATTGCTAGTAATCGCGGATCAGCATGCCGCGGTGAATACGTTCCCGGGTCTTGTACACACCGCCCGTCACACCACGAGAGTTTACAACACCCGAAGTCGGTGAGGTAACCGCAAGGAGCCAGCCGCCGAAGGTGGGGTAGATGATTGGGGTGAAGTCGTAACAAGGTAGCCGTATCGGAAGGTGCGGCTGGATCACCTCCTTTCTATGGAGAATCGTTTCCTGCGATGGAAACATTCAGTCCCGTTTCTCATTCGGGAGTTACAAAATGAACGACTCACTTACTGCTCAGTTTTGAGAGAGGAAACTCTTTCATTGAAACGCGTTTGGTGGTGATGGCAGAGGGGTTCCACACGTTCCCATCTCGAACACGACCGTTAAGCCCTCTTACGCCGATGGTACTTGGACCGCAGGGTCCTGGGAGAGTAGGAAGCTGCCAAGCGCAATTCAATATGGGCCCTTAGCTCAGCTGGTTAGAGCGCACCCCTGATAAGGGTGAGGTCGGTGGTTCGAGTCCACTAGGGCCCACCATTTCTTCAATTGCATAATTACCTTTATGGGGCCATAGCTCAGCTGGGAGAGCGCCTGCCTTGCAAGCAGGAGGTCAGCGGTTCGATCCCGCTTGGCTCCACCATAATTATTTACCAAAAGCAAGATTTGTCCTTTGAAAACTGGATACCGAAACGATAAATTCGCGTTTAGAATATTTCTTTCTTCTCCACGCTGCTTGTCAGCGAGGGTGTAAGAAAAAAGATTCAAATCGAAGAGCGAAGTGAAGGTGGGTTGAGCGACTTTTGGCTTTCCGTAAGGAAAACAAGGGAAGCAAAACACAGCATCACGGCGCGAACTTTGGTTAAGCAAGTAAGAGCGCACGGTGGATGCCTAGGCACCAGGAGCCGATGAAGGACGTGACGAACCACGATAGGGCTTCGGGGAGCTGTAAGTGAGCGTTGATCCGAAGATTTCCGAATGGGGCAACCCAGCTGGATTCATACCCAGTTACCGATTTGGTGAATACATAGCCAAACGGAGGCAGACCGGGGGAACTGAAACATCTAAGTACCCCGAGGAAGAGAAAACAATAGTGATTCCGTCAGTAGCGGCGAGCGAACGCGGATTAGCCCAAACCAAAAAGCTTGCTTTTTGGGGTTGTAGGACGTCTCACATGGAGTTACAAAGGAGTAAGGTAGGCGAAGAGGTTTGGAACGACCCGCCAGAGCAGGTGATAGCCCTGTAGCCGAAAGTTTGCTCCCTCCGAGACGGATCCTGAGTAGTGCGGGGCACGTGAAACCCCGTATGAATCCGGCAGGACCATCTGCCAAGGCTAAATACTCCCTGGTGACCGATAGCGAAGCAGTACCGTGAGGGAAAGGTGAAAAGGACCTCGGAAGAGGAGTGAAATAGAACCTGAAACCGTGCGCTTACAAAAAGTCAGAGCCCAATTAAGGGGTGATGGCGTGCCTTTTGTAGAATGAACCGGCGAGTTACGTTTGCATGCCAGGTTAAGGTGAGAAGCCGGAGCCGCAGCGAAAGCGAGTCTGAATAGGGCGACTTAGTATGTAGGCGTAGACCCGAAACCGGGTGATCTACCCCTGTCCAGGGTGAAGGTGCGGTAACACGCACTGGAGGCCCGAACCCACGTACGTTGAAAAGTGCGGGGATGAGGTGGGGGTAGCGGAGAAATTCCAATCGAACCCGGAGATAGCTGGTTCTCCCCGAAATAGCTTTAGGGCTAGCCTCGGATCTGCGAGTTGTGGAGGTAGAGCACTGATTGGGTGCGGGGTCCGCGAGGATTACCAAGCTCAGTCAAACTCCGAATGCCATCAACTTAAATCCGGGAGTCAGACAGTGAGTGCTAAGATCCATTGTCAAAAGGGAAACAGCCCAGACCATCGGTTAAGGTCCCCAAGTGTGTGTTAAGTGGGAAAGGATGTGGAGTTGCCCAGACAACCAGGATGTTGGCTTAGAAGCAGCCACCATTTAAAGAGTGCGTAATAGCTCACTGGTCGAGTGACTCTGCGCCGAAAATGTAACGGGGCTAAACACACCACCGAAACCATGGCTTGATGCTT
>NZ_JANFNS010000011.1 GCF_024436065.1 Saccharibacillus sp. JS10 | reverse complement strand
TGCATGATCGCGACTCACTTACTGTTCAGTTTTCAAGGAACAAACACTTGATTTTCGTTTCTGCCGCTCAATGTTTCTCTCGCAGCAGCAACTCTTATATATTAGCACGTTCGTTTTCGTTTTGCAAGTCTTTTTTTAAATCTTTTATTTCGCTTTTTTCAAAGCGCAATATCGATCTCAATTAGGCTGGCTCGAAAGTTCGAACGCCACGGTTGCTCTCGCAAGGCCGTTCTTAGAATATATCACGCTGGTTTCAAGAAAGCAAGCATTTTTTGTATAAAAGATTATACATACGCTAATTCCTTTCATTTCTTATCAATTGCATTACCAAATACGAGTTCTGATCTCTTCTACGAGTTAGACGTAGTAGACTTTCTTGGCCATAGCGTGTAGCTAAAGCTAATAACGAAGTCGATGGCTAAGATCAAGCTCCAACGATAAATCCATGACTCTAATGATTCAGACTTATTGGAATCTCCAATCAACCCAATCATTCCTACTAATAGAACAATACCGATTGTCCAAGCCAAAAGATGTCGATACCAATCCTGACGCTGTCTAGTAGCATGTGCTCGTCCGGTTTTAGGTTTTTCGATCGGCTTCGGCCCATTACCATATCGATAAGCAAAACGTTCGTCTGCCCATTTAATCATTCGATGCCCAAATGCTACGGTTGCTCCTAGATAAACGGCTGCTAGCCCGTGAACGAAAGTTGCTTCTCCGCCTTGTCTAATATCGATTACGGTTGCGGCAAGTAAAATAAGATCGACCACGGGAGTCATTAGCAACAAGATTGCTCCTGCTTTGTTTTTCTTCCATATATACCGAGTGAATAGACCCGACAATACAATCACCCAAAACCCGACCTCACAGGCGACAATCAACCACCCCATCTTAAACGCCTCCTTTTTAATACAGTTGTATTTTATAAAATTATAATAACACGATTGTATTAAAAAGAGAAGTATTATATTTATGATGCTATAATCGAGGTATGCCAAAAATTGTCGATCATGAACAACAAAAAATAAAAGTCGCTGAAGCGGCATGGCGAGTCATTCGCCGCGAAGGAATCGAAAACGCTTCGGTACGTAACGTTGCTCAAGAAGCTGGGATTTCGCCAGGATCCATGCGACATTACTTTTCTACTCAAGCAGAGTTGTTTTCTTTCTCTATGGGTTTAGTCTCTGAACGGGTAACGGCTCGGCTCTATTCGTTGTCTTTTGACCGCCCGATGATTGAGGTTGCGAAAGATATATTGAGAGAACTGGTTCCTTTACATGAAGACAGCCGTTCCGAGATGGAAGTGTGGCTCGCATTCGTCTCCAAATCATTATCTGAGCCTTCGCTGCGCGATCATGCCGACCGAGTCTATGAAGAATTACGTTCGGCAATGCTGCTGGTCACAAAAAGGCTGGTTGAACACGGTTACGCTTCGGAACGATTGGATATTGAAGAAGAAGCGAAGCGGATGCATGTCTTTGTAGACGGGGTAGCTTTGCAAGGGCTGACTTATCCAGAGCGAATGCCTTCGAACGAGATGAGAAAGCTGTTGGATGATTATGTAGATTCTTTATGTACAAAGTTGAAGTAGGATAACCCCACTCAAAATAGAAAGGAGTATAAAAAAAAGAGAAGGCGCGATATGCGCCTTCTCTTTTTTATTTGGATATGGATTACAGATTACGCATATGCGGGAATAACAGCACGTCGCGAATCGAAGGAGCATTGGTCAGCAGCATAACCAGACGGTCGATACCGATTCCGAGTCCCCCGGTAGGTGGCATACCGAATTCCAGTGCACGAATAAAATCTTCATCCATTTCGTGCGCTTCATCATTGCCTTGCTCTTTTTCTTGAAGCTGAGCTTCAAAACGCTCGCGCTGATCGATTGGATCGTTCAATTCGCTGAACGCATTGGCATGTTCGCGTGCCACGATAAACAGTTCGAAACGATCGGTGAAGCGTGGATCTTGATCGTTCTTTTTCGCCAGTGGAGAAATTTCGAGCGGGTGCCCGGTTACAAAAGTCGGCTGGATCAACGTTTCTTCTACGAATTGCTCGAAGAATGCGTTCAGGATATGACCGAATGTCATATGTTTTTCGACCGGAACTTTGTGTTCTTTTGCCAGCGCGTGTGCTTCTTCGTCCGTCATCTGAACGCCGAAGTCTACACCCGTTACTTCTTTGACCGCATCAACCATCGATACCCGGCGCCACTCTGGCTTCAGATCGATTTGTTGACCTTGATATTCAATCGTTGTTGTACCCAATACTTCTTGCGCAATGTGTGCGACCATCGTCTCAACCAGACTCATGATGTCTTTGTAATCTGCGTATGCTTCATACAGCTCGATCATTGTAAATTCCGGGTTGTGACGTGTCGATGTTCCTTCATTGCGATAAACGCGGCCAATCTCGTATACTTTTTCCATACCGCCTACAATCAGACGCTTCAAGTGAAGCTCAATCGCGATGCGCATGTACAGTTCCATATCGAGTGCGTTATGGTGCGTCACGAATGGACGTGCTGCTGCACCGCCCGCGATCGAATGCAAAGTTGGCGTCTCGACTTCCAAATAGCCGAGCGAGTCTAAATAACGGCGCATCGACTGGATAATTCTCGAACGCAAAATAAAGGTTTGTTGCACTTCCGGATTTACGATCATGTCCACGTAGCGCTGACGGTAACGCAGCTCAACGTCTTTGAGACCATGATATTTATCTGGCAACGGTTGGAGCGATTTTGTCAAAACAGTCAATTCTGCGACTTTGATCGTCGTCTCGCCTGTCTTCGTCTTGAACACGGTACCGCGAACGCCGACAATATCGCCGAGATCGAGAATCGTGAACGCATCATATTGTTCTTCCGGTACACTGTCTTTACGTACATAAAGTTGAATACGACCGGTCAGGTCTTGAATATGCGCGAAGCTAGCTTTACCCATTGCGCGTTTCGCCATGATGCGACCCGCCAATGTAACTTCAATCGCTTTTTCTTCCAGCTCGTCTTTTTCGAAAGTGTCGTACTTGGACATCACACCGGATGCCGTCTCGTTACGTTCAAACTTTGTACCAAACGGGTCGATCCCGAGAGATTTTAATTCACCTAATTTTTCACGGCGTACTTGAAGTAGTTCACTCAGTTCAACTTCCTGAGTTTCTGGATTTGTATGTTCTTCAGACACTTGTCGTTCAGCTCCTGTCTTTAGCGAGGGTTCGCATGATTGTTCTTTGGCAAACTCCGCTTATCGTCAACCTATATTATCGTTCCAAATCGCCTTATCCGTCAACCGCGAAAGCTTACACCTTGTTGCTTATATCTACGTTTGACAAGCTTTTGAAACAAAAAACTTCCTGCATTCGCTTAGGCACCAGCCAAAACGATTACAGGAAGTTCAGATTCCGAAGATGCCAGGCGGCACCTTGTTTCGAAATAAATTATTTTCTGATGTCGATGATTTCGTATTGCAGAACGCCAGCAGGAACGTTAACGTCTACTTTGTCGCCTTTGGATTTACCGAGAAGGGCACTTCCAACTGGGCTTTCGTTCGAAATACGATTCTCCAATGGGTTCGATTCTGCTGAACCTACGATCGCGTATTCCATCTCGTCTCCGAACTCTACATCTTTTACCACAACTGTGGATCCTACGCTTACGACATCTGTACCGATTTCATCGGCATTGATGATTCGTGCGTTGCGCAGCATTTTTTCTAATGTAATCACTCGGCCTTCGATGAAAGCTTGTTCGTTTTTGGCATCTTCGTATTCGGAGTTTTCGCTGATGTCTCCGTAGCCGATTGCAACTTTAATCCGTTCCGCCACTTCGCGGCGTTTTACAGATTTCAGGTTTTCCAACTCGTCTTCCAGTTTTTTCAGCCCGTCCGGGGTGAGAATAACCTCTTTATCGCTCATCTGTACCGATTCTCCTGTCATGTGAATAGTAGATTTTCGCACACTCACATCCGGTTAATTACGAAATCCCTGCAAAGACGGCAACGTCAAAATAGAAACGACCACGCCTTCAAGACATAGACGTGTACCGCTTCTCGACTTAAGAAATATAGTGACGGGCAGCTATTGCCAGAGCCGTTATATCTCCAAGAACGTCAGTACCTTCGTTGACCGATTGGTCAACTGAAAAGGCGCTTTTCGCGTCTATCAAATGCCGAATCCAGGCAAAGCGTGCATATTCCGCATTTTGGAATTTATGTTGGTGAGGCGAATTTTATACTGACAAATTATATGGGAAGCATTACGAAAAGTCAATGCGTTTCCTTGCTGAATTGAAAACGTTTTATTTCAACAAAAAAAGACTGAATTCGTCAGTCTTTTTTTGTTGAAATATGAAGAATATTCGTGAATTGTCGATAACTTGCTTCATATAGCTTCAATTTGTTTCACGGGAAGCATTAAGCTTCGGCGGCGGCGTATTGGGGAAGGTTGGTTAGGTAATCGTCCAATACATGAACCATCTCGCTGCGCGTGGTACCTTCCATGATATGATCTTTGATACTCGCGGAGCCTTTTAACCCTTTGAGATACCAAGACAAATGCTTGCGCATCTCGCGCACCGCTACATGTTCGCCTCGAAGTGCAATCAAACGATCCATATGAAGAACAGCGATACGAATCTTTTCTTCCGGTGTTGGATCTTCGATCCGTTCGCCGGTTTCCAAATAATGAATCGTACTGTAGAGCATCCACGGATTGCCGAGTGCTCCGCGTCCGATCATGACCCCGTCGCAGCCGGTCGTATCCAGCATACGCTTCGCATCTTCAGGCGTATTCACGTCACCGTTGCCGATCACAGGAATATTCACCGACTCTTTGGCAAGCTTGATCCAGCTCCAATCGGCAGTTCCGGTATACAGCTGCTCGCGTGTACGACCGTGAACGCTGATCGCGCTAGCTCCTGCCGCTTCCGCCGCTTTTGCATTTTGCTCGATAAAAATATGCTCGCTATCCCAGCCGATCCGCATTTTTACCGTGACCGGCTTTTGAACCGCGGCCGTAACCGCCGTGACCATCTCGTAAATCTTTTCCGGATTCAGCAACCAGCGCGCACCTGCATCGCATTTGGTTACTTTGGGAACCGGGCAACCCATATTAATATCGATAATGTCGGCATTCGTTTCTTGATCGACGACTTTTGCCGCTTCGACCAGCGACGCACGATCACCGCCGAAAATTTGCAAACTGAGCGGTTTTTCCCGATCATCGACAAACAACATTTCGCGCGTACGTTTGTTGCCATGCAAAATGGCTTTGTCGCTCACCATCTCCGCACAAACCAAGCCGGTTCCGAATTCTTTGGCGATCAAACGAAAAGCAGGATTACATACACCCGCCATAGGAGCCAATACGACGCGGTTTTTCAATTCAATATTGCCGATCTTAAGCATAAGTCTTCACCTCTTGACTACAAAAATAAAAATTAAGGAAACAAAGGGCCGCTGACGCGAACGATACCGGTTGCTTCGCCAAGTTCAAGCAGCGAATCGTCGACAAGTTTGCGTAATCCAGACGGCTCGTTTGGCGGCGTGACATCATCTAGCGGAATCAAGACAAAAAAGCGTTCTGCCATCCGGGGATGCGGAAGGATTAGATCCGTACTCTCAATCGCCAGACCATTCATCCAAAGCAAATCCAGATCTGCGGTTCGAGGGCCGTAACGAATATCGCGAACTCGACCGAGTTGGTCTTCGACATGTTGCATCACTTGCAGCAAAGCATGCGGAGCAAGTGTGGTCGCAAGTACCGCTGCCATATTCAAAAAGGGCGGCTGATCGGCATAACCGACAGGATCTGTCTCATACGCATCGGAAACGCGAAGCACATCAATATCCGTATGTTCATGAAGCAGACGCAAAGCCTCATGCAGCGTTTCTTCGCGGCGACCCAAGTTTGCGCCCAAAGCAATATAAGCCTCTGACGGTTCAGAGGTCGAATGTAAAGGGTGATCTACGTTCATATCTGATCTCTCTTTCGGCTCCGACGGATTTCGACCGTCACGCCTTCAAAATGAATATCGAATGGTGGATGCGGCTTTGTTACGCGTACCGTGGCTGCATCCACCCTAGTATACGTGCGCAGTACAGCAGACGCAATACGTTCAGCTAACGCTTCGATCAACTGAACCGATTCGCCTTCTACCACGCTTTTGACCGTCTCATGCACTTCCGCGTAATTAACCGCTTGATGAAGATCGTCCGTTAATCCCGCCGCAGATAGATCCATTTCAAGTTCTAACCCTACGTAAAATCGTTGCCCGAGTCGACGTTCTTCTTCGAATACGCCGTGGCGCCCGTAATACTCCATCCGTGAGATAATCATTTTATCCATATCTATTCCACCTTTTTCCCAAAAATTCGTTTATGCCAGACGGTAAGACCGACCGAGTTCCGCATACAGCATCGCGTCGCACATCGCAACGGTTCGCTTGATCGAAGCGACATCGTGAACACGGACAATCTGACAACCTTCAGCGATTCCGAAAGCAACCGTAGCCGCTGTACCTTCTACGACATCATCGATCGGTAAATCTAATACTTCGCGAATAAATCGTTTGCGGGAAGTTCCAAGCAGCATCGGAAATCCAAGTTCGACCAATGTGCTTAGCTGCGTCATCAGGCGCAAATTTTCGTTTCCGTTTTTGGCAAATCCGATACCCGGGTCCAAAATGATATTCTGATCTTCTACCCCGGCTGCGCGTGCAATCTGTACACTCTCCATCAGATCGGTCGCTACGTCGGCATAAAAGTCGGTATAGTTCATGTCGGGTCGATTATGGGTCAAAATAACCGGGCAGCCTGCTTCCGCAGCGACTTGCGCCATGCGCGTATCGGCTTTGCAACCCCAGACATCATTGATGATATGCGCACCTGCCGCCAATGATTGACGAGCAACTTCCGCTTTATATGTATCGACCGATAAAGGAATGCCGGGTAACTTCTGCTTCAAAGCTTCAATCACTGGCAAAATCCGCGACAATTCTTCGTCCAACGATACCGGATCAGCTCCGGGACGTGTTGATTCTCCGCCAATATCGATCAAATCCGCACCGGCAAGTACCATATCGCGTGCATGTTCAACCGCAGCATCGATATCGATATAACGACCTCCATCGGAAAAAGAATCCGGTGTTGTATTTAAAATGCCCATAATACGCGTGGCATGTCCCAATTCCAAACGGACATCGTCCCATTCGTAACGGCGACTATGAAGAGTAGGCATCATGTTGAGTTCCTCGTTTCTTTTGTATAATGATGATACCGTTCTATTAATTTTGTCGTCCACAAACCGGGAGTACCTGCCCCGACTACATGCTCTGAACCATCTACTTCACGCAGCAAGCGAACGGGGACAATCCCTTGCACCGAACCGGTTAAAAAAACTTCGTCGGCGCGAACAAGATCTTCCCATGTATAATGTCCTTCTTGCGTATTTAGATTCAGCTCCGTAGCAAGCTCTTGAACAAAAGCACGTGTGATGCCTGGCAAAATGCCGGTATCGACCGAAGGGGTACACAACTTGCCGGATTGAACAAAAAACAAATTGCTGACGATGCCCTCTGCCAAAAATCCTTCACGCGTCAGCATCATACCTTCTGCTCCTTGCGCTCCTGGAATCTCTCCAAGTTCGCGGCGACCCAAAATTCCGTTCATGTAGTGTAGCGACTTCAGTCGTTCAACGCCTTCCGGCGTATTACGCGGTGTAAGTAAACGCTGAAGGGTACGACCTTCCGTGTACCAATGAGTCGGGGAATTTGGCAAACCTTTGATATAGACGATCCGATTCGGAGATGAATATACGGAGCTAGAAGGTAAGCCGAGATCATCTTCACCTGCCGTTAACGTTAAACGAATATACGCTTCGGTCAACTCATTGGCGCTAAGTAGCGACGAAATTTCTTTTTCTAGCTCACTTTGCTTAAGGTTCCAAGTTATACCGAGCTGCTGTGCCCCGCGCTCCATTCTTTGCAAATGACGATCCAGCAAAAATGGCTTTCCTCCGTAAGTACGAAATGTCTCAAAAAGCCCGATCCCATACATCAATCCATGATCCATCACCGATAAGGATGCCTTATGTTGTGCAATCAATTGCCCATTCAGACCGATGATACTCATACCGTCACACTCCGAGATAAATCCGGTATTGAAGAATGTCCCAAAAACCTTGCGAGCATACGGTGACCATACTGAGTCACAATCGACTCGGGATGAAATTGAACGCCTTCAATCGGATATTCCCGGTGGCGCAATCCCATAATCTCGCCTTCTTCTGTCCAAGCCGTAATTTCCAAGCAGTCCGGTAACGTACTCCGTTCTACAATCAACGAATGATACCTTGCCGCAATAAGCGGTGAAGGCAATTCGGCGAATACAGATGTGCCATCGTGTAAAATCGGAGACGTTTTGCCATGCATCAGACGTTCGGCCCGAATAACATTTCCTCCGAAAGCTTGCCCGATCGCTTGATGACCCAGACACACGCCAAAAATCGGAATTTCTCCTTTGAACACTTCGATCACGCTGAGCGTGATGCCAGCTTCATTCGGTGTGCAAGGTCCCGGCGACAACAAAATATGATCAGGAGCAAGCGAGCGGATTCCGTCAAGATCAATCTCATCGTTACGCTTTACGATCACTTGCTCGCCAAGCTCACCTAGATATTGAACAAGGTTGTAGGTAAACGAATCGTAATTATCGATCACTAAAATCAAGACATTGCCCCTCCTTCGCTTGCCGCATATTCGGCGCACCAGACTGCTCGACCAACCGATCTCGCTTTGTTATGACATTCTCGATATTCCCGATAAGGTTCGGAATCGATCACGATCCCGGCTCCCGCTTGCATATGACCGATACCGTCTTGAACGACTAACGTACGGATAATAATATTCAGTTCCATATTGCCCGAATAATCAATCCAGCCCATCGATCCGGTATAAGGACCGCGACGTACAGGTTCCAATTCTTCGACGATCTGCATCGTGCGGACTTTCGGCGCGCCCGTAATCGTTCCTCCCGGGAAGACGCCAGCAATCACATCGTACGCATTTTTGCCAGGCGCAAGCTTCGCTTCGACTTGAGAAACCAAGTGCATGACATGCGCATAACGTTCAATCGTCATCAGCTCCGGCACATGCACCGAACCGTAAGCGGCGACGCGTCCGAGATCGTTGCGCTGCAAATCGACCAACATAATATGCTCGGCTTTTTCTTTTTCGTTACCGGTCAGTTCTTCAGCCATCCGAGCGTCTTCTTCTTCAGTAGCTCCTCTACGGCGTGTTCCGGCAATCGGTCTGGCTGCCAAGCGACCGTTTTCTAATCTAACAAGAAGTTCCGGCGATCCCGATACTAATTGAAAATCAGGGAAACGCAAAAAGCCCATATAAGGAGAAGGATTAACAAGGCGCATCCATTCGTAGATTTGTTCCGGCGATGCTTGAAGCTTGCGTTGCTTGCGAAGCGATAGATTCACTTGAAAAACGTCTCCGCTGCGAATATATTCTTGAATCCGTTCTACAGCATTTTGGAAAGCCTCTTGCGAAAAACTTGTATCGAATCCATCGACATCATTGCGCCCAGACATTTGCTGCTCGGCTTCGGATACAACATGTGCGCGATGTTCGGGATTCCAAGGTAATGTTGACTGTTCCAAAGCACGCCAACGCTCCAACATTTGCTGCGCTTCTTGTTTGGCTTGCTTATAGGCATCGGCAACATATGAATCATCCAATAAGCTCGGTGTCGATGGGTCAATCGGCACAGATACGCATACATAAATCTGCTGCTCCGCATGATCGATCACCCATAATTGCCGAAGCCGCATAAACGCGTAATCGGGTAATCCGGCTTGCGCCAAATCATTTTTCGCAAGGTTAGGCAATTTCTCAAGCGAACGAGCGACATCATACGACAAATATCCAACGGCGCCCCCAACAAACTTAGGCGCATTTTCGACGCGCGGAGCTTGATAAGGTTCCATCCAGCGACGAATCACTTCAAGCGGATCGCCGGTAGACTTTGTAGAACTAGGTACCTGACTATTCAAATCTTCGATGATTTCGGCATCTTCACCGATTCCTCGAAGTACAGATTCGGCTTCCAACCCGAGAAACGTGTATCGTCCTTCTTTGCCACTCTCCAGCACAAACGCATACGGAGAAGCTTCTTGCCACGCTTGCAACCATGATTCGGGAAGCTGATTTAATTGATCACGCAAAATATAAGGAACACGGGTATACCCTTCGCTTTTCCACTCTGTCCATTGGGCAAAAGAAGTTAGGCTATCGTTCAATCGAGGTGCACTCCTTCAAATATCGGTTTAAAATAATCGGCTTTGATTTTATCCATTATACGATGAAGGTATACGATTCGGTAGCCATAAACGAAAACAGTCAATTAAAAAGCCCTCAACTCATGCAATCGCACGAGCCGAGGGCTAACTGTATCCAATTAAGCTTCGAAGTTGTAGAGCGGTGTGCTGAGGTAACGTTCGCCGTTACTTGGTACGATTACGACAATACGTTTGCCTTTGCCGAGTTCTTTAGCAACTTTAAGCGCGGCGAAGATCGCTGCACCGGATGAAATACCGGACAAAATACCTTCTTCTTTGGCTAAGTTACGTGCCGTCTCGAATGCTTCGTCATTTTCGACATGCAGAATTTCATCGTAGATTTTTTGATTCAAAATATCCGGAACAAAGTTCGCGCCGATCCCTTGGATTTTGTGAGGTCCCGGTTTGCCGCCCGCAAGAATTGGCGAAGCCGCAGGTTCGACTGCATATACTTTCACTTCAGGGAAGTTCGATTTCAGAATTTCGCCTGCACCGGAGATTGTACCGCCTGTACCGATCCCTGCGATAAACGCATCCAGTGTACCGCCGATCGATTGAATCGCTTCAACGATCTCAGGGCCTGTCGTTTCACGGTGGATTTTTACGTTAGCTTCGTTTTTGAATTGCTCTGCCATGAAATAATCTGGATTGTCGTTCAGCAATTCTTCGGCTTTACGTACGGCACCGTTCATCCCTTCGGCTCCAGGTGTAAGAACCAGTTCAGCTCCATAAGCGCGAAGCAAGTTGCGACGCTCCAAGCTCATGGTTTCCGGCATCACGATTACGGATTTATATCCTTTTGCCGCTGCTACCATAGCTAAGCCGATTCCTGTGTTACCGCTGGTCGCTTCGATGATCGTGCCGCCTGGTTTCAGACGTCCGTCTGCTTCGGCTGCTTCGACCATACTGATTGCGATACGGTCTTTAACACTGGAACCCGGATTTTGGTATTCCAATTTTACATAAATTTCAGCGCTGTCTTCCGGTACGATCCGGTTCAGTCGGACAAGCGGTGTATTTCCAATCAGATCCGTAATACTGTTAACGACTTTAGCCATGGTAAATCCTCCTTCGGAATAGGTGAGCTGGTATATATTTTGAAGCTGATATGCCGCTGCCCACTTAATCCGAGTGAAAAAGTAGGCTTTTAACTTTCTTTATCTTAGCAAACTCCAATATCAACTGTCAACGAACGTGAAGGCAGATTGGTCGTACTTTTCAAACTTTATTCCGTTTTGAATTTATTTAGTCAGGTTTCGAAAAAAAATCAGCGGGTAATTTTCCAATAAGAAATGAACATCCATCTTATGATCCCTATCCAAAGGAGGACGACAACATGAAACGGAAAAACACTTGGCTTGGAGTCGCTGTCGGTCTAGGAGCCGCTTACCTGCTGCGCAATAAGGATTCTCGTAATAAGATCATGAATCAGATCCAATCGATGGGTCGCAAAAAAGAAGATAAATTGAGCAACAGCACCGTGATCTAAGATTCATACTTAGATAGGCGCATAAAAAAGCCGTTCCGGCATCGGAACGGCTTTTTTGCTGTTATTCAGAGTTACTCTTTATTCAATCAAACTCAATTCTGATTCTTATCCGCGCGTACGCTCCAAAATGCTTTCCAGATCTTCGCGTTCGAATTGATACGCTTCGTTACAGAAATGGCAGACCACTTCGGCTACGCCTTGCTCTTCAATGATCGCTTCGATCTCTTCCGAACCCAAGCTGACCAAAGTCCGTTCAACGCGCTCACGCGAACATTGACAACGGAAATGAATATCCATCGACTCTTGGACCTGTACATCCGGCAGTACCCATTTGAGCACTTCTTCTGGAGACAGACCTTGATCGATTAACGCAGATACCGGTGGCAATGCAGAAATCGCTTGTTCAATCGCATCGATCTCTTCATCTGATAGTCCCGGTAATAATTGCACGATCAATCCGCCCGAGCTGATCACTGAATTATCAGGAGCAACCAATACGCCGATTCCGACAGCAGAAGGCGTCTGCTCGGAAGCTGCGAAGTAATACGTGAAGTCTTCGCCCAGTTCGCCAGATACGATCGGAACACTACCGCGATAAGGCTCTTTTAACCCGAGGTCTTTAATAACGTACAAGAACCCTTCCGTACCGACTGCGCCTGCGACATCCAATTTGCCCATCGCATTGCTTGGCAAATGAACATGGGGGTGATCGACGTAACCACGCACTTCGCCTTTTGCATTCGCGTCTGCAACGATCTGTCCAAGCGGGCCGTTACCTTTGACTTGAATCGTGAGCTTTTCTTCGCCTTTCAACATTGCCCCCATCATCGCAGCTGTTGTTAACGTACGACCTAATGCCGCTGTTGCCGTTGGGAACGTGTCGTGTCTACGACGCAGTTCTTCCACTAAATTTGTACTCCGCACAGCGAAAGCGCGAACTTTGCCTCCAAGTGCCGTACCTCTGACTAGATAATCTTTTTCTTCAATATGTTCCATGTCTGATTCCTCCATTCCCATCGATCGCTGGGCTGTTTTTTATTTTAAGATCCGATTTCGTTCGTAAATTAAGCGTAAACCTTCTAACGTGAGCAATGGATTTACTTCGTGCGCCGATTCAATCTCTGCGCAAATTAAAGGCGCTAATCCTCCGGTCGCAATTACTTGGAGCGTATCGGTCTCCATTTCATTGCGGATCCGTTTGACGATGCCATCGACTTGACCTGCATATCCATAAATGATGCCGGACTGCATAGCATGAATCGTATTGCGACCGATCACTTTTTTCGGTTTTTCTAATTCGATTCTAGGCAACTTGGATGCTCGCTGATACAAAGCTTCGGTAGAAATTCCGATTCCCGGAACGATCGCACCGCCTAAATAGTTGCCTTGATGGTCGATACAATCAAAAGTAGTCGCAGTTCCAAAATCGACGACAACAAGAGGCCCACCGTAAAGTTCGACCGCAGCTACCGCATTCGCGATTCGATCGGCACCGACTTCGCGCGGATTTTCATAACGTAAATTCAATCCGGTCTTGATACCCGGCCCTACAATCAAAGGCGTTTGTTGCAAATAGGTTCGGCACATCTGATCGATGACACCGACGATCGGCGGCACAACCGAAGAGATCATAACGCCTTCGATTTTTTCGGCATCGACATTCCACATTCGAAACAGATTATAAATCATTACTCCGTATTCGTCACTTGTCGATTGTCGACTGGTACTGATGCGGAAGTGATGAAGCAATTGACGATCTTGATAAATGCCGAGCACGATATTGGTATTACCGATGTCTATAACAAGAATCAACCAATATCCCTCCTTCCTTTCACATACGAAAAGACCGGAAAACGAGGATTCGTTTTCCGGTCTTGCTTGATCACCGCGTTGAGTTAGAGCCAAGAAGAAATCGCTTAAGAACGATTCGATCCATCGTCCGTATCATCGCGCTTATCGAGCGTATTATTCGGAATGTCACCGTCTTTACCCAAGTCTACCGGACCGGATTCATCCAAACGAACGTTGGATTCACCGATGCTGTCGAATGTCGGTTCAGCTGCCGGCTCGGAGCCTTCGCCTTCCGGTTTGTTCGCTACGCCTTCTGGCGCTTCGAGCGAACCGTATTCGATCAAATTACGAATTTGATCAAGTTCCAACGTTTCGACTTCAAGCAGTGTATTGGCAATCAGATGAACTTCTTTTGCACGTTCGGTCAAGATTTGACGCGCGCGTTCGTAAGATTCATTTACGAAGCGCTGCATTTCCTGATCGATCTCATGAGCTACAGCGTCGCTGTAATTCGGTTCGTGTCCAAGATCGCGTCCCAGGAAGACTTGACCTTGACCGGTTCCGAATTGCATCGGTCCGAGTTTTTCACTCATACCGTATTCCATGATCATGCTACGTACAATGCCTGTTGCTTGTTGGAAGTCACTGTATGCGCCTGTACCGATTTCACCGATAAAGATTTCTTCGGATACACGCCCACCGAGAAGCCCGGTTACGCGATCAAGCAATTCTTGCTTCGTCACGAGCATACGATCTTCTTTTGGCATCATGATCACGTATCCGCCTGCGCGGCCACGAGGAATGATGGTTACTTTATGAACCGTATCGGCATGTTCGAGGAAGTAGCCGACGATGGTATGACCCGCTTCGTGGTAAGCGACGATACGCTTCTCACGCTCGCTGATCACGCGGCTTTTCTTCTCTGTACCGACAATAACGCGGTCAATCGCTTCATCGATTTCACTCATCGAAATATCTTTGCGATCTCGGCGAGCGGCGATCAATGCAGCTTCATTCAATAAGTTCTGAAGATCGGCACCGGAGAATCCGGTTGTGCGCTTCGCGATTTTATCAAGCTGAACGTCTTTCGTCAGCGGCTTGTTGCGTGCGTGTACGTGCAGGACAGCTTCGCGTCCTTTTACGTCTGGGCGATCTACCGTAATTTGACGGTCGAAACGTCCCGGACGCAGCAATGCCGGGTCAAGAATGTCTGCGCGGTTAGTCGCCGCGATAATGATAATACCTTCGTTTTCGCCGAAACCGTCCATCTCAACGAGCAATTGGTTGAGCGTTTGCTCGCGTTCGTCGTGTCCGCCGCCAAGGCCTGCGCCCCGTTGACGTCCGACTGCGTCGATTTCGTCGATAAAGATGATACAAGGTGCATTTTTCTTCGCATTCTCGAACAAATCGCGTACCCGAGACGCGCCGACGCCGACAAACATTTCGACGAAGTCGGAACCGGAAATACTGAAGAATGCTACGCCTGCTTCGCCGGCTACTGCTCGTGCCAGCAACGTTTTACCGGTACCCGGAGGACCGACAAGCAGTACGCCTTTTGGAATCCGTGCTCCAAGTGCCGCGAATTTACGCGGATCTTTGAGGAATTCCACGACTTCAACCAGCTCTTGCTTTTCTTCGTCAGCACCCGCAACATCGTTGAAGGTCACTTTTTTCTTTTCTTCGTTATACAGTTTGGCTTTGCTCTTGCCAAAGTTCATCACTTTGCCGCCGCCACCCTGAGATTGATTAAAGAGGAAGAAGAACAAGACGAACATCAAAATGAGTGGAATAAACGAAGTGAACAGCGTTACCCAAATGCTCTGCCCCTTCATCGGCTTCCAAGATACCTCTACGTTGTTCGTTTGCATTTTAGCCGTTAGATTGTCAACCACGTTTTCCGTGGATGGAATATACGTCGAGAACGTTTTTGGACCATCTGCTTTCAACGGTTCCTTATACGTACCAGTGACTAAATAAGCATAGTTTTCGAATTGGAACGTGGCTTCTTCCACGTTATTCGCATCAACTTGCTGCACCAGTTCGTCGTATCTTGGAGCTTGGGCCGTATCCCGACCGCCGTTCAAAAATTGAATGATGCCTACCACAACAAGAAAAAGGATTAAATAAAAGCCAGAATTCCGGATGAACCGATTCATCCCCAACCTCCTCTCAAGACACTGAAGTTATTTTAACATAGTCGGTTCACACATCACAAATTCAGACGCGGAGCGGACTTCAAAGCCAAAACTCTTCAATTCAGATGTCTTGCTTCATTTTGCATGTTGCCTGTGAATGTACGTTCGATTTCGTTGTGAAATCTCAGCTTACTTGGTATAAACTTCCGGCTTGAGCACGCCAATATACGGCAGGTTGCGGTAGTGTTCCGCGTAATCCAGACCGTACCCTACAACGAAAGCATCCGGCAAAACAAAACCGGTATAGTCGGCTTCCATATTGACCGAACGGCCCGAAGGCTTATCGAACAACGTGACAACCTTCACGCTTTTGGCGTTACGGTTTTTGAGAAGCTCGATCAGATGGCTAAGGGTAAGCCCGCTGTCGATAATATCTTCGACAATCAGTACATCGCGTCCTTCTACTGTTGTATCCAAATCTTTGATGATTTTAACAACGCCGGAAGACTTTGTCGCGGCGCCGTAACTCGATACGGCCATAAAATCAAGTTCGATCGGTACCGTAATGCGTTTTACCAAATCTGCCATAAAAATAAAAGCGCCTTTGAGTACGCAGATCACAAGCGGATCGCGATCTGTGTATTCAAGACTTAGGGTTTCGCCCAACTCTTTGATTTTAGCCTGAAGTTCTTCTTCACTAATCAGTATTTCTTGAATGTCATTTTGCAACGTGCATGACCCTCCCATAATTATAATCTAAATTCTTTTTCTTTCTATTCTTATAAACCAAAACCGTCAACAAAGAGTCCGATCTATCCGAATATATAGAATCTTTTCACTTTGCTCGTCAATCCACGCCTGATTTGAACGTTTTAGACCCGCGAGCCAAATGATTCGACCTTGCGCATCACACAAAACGGGAATCAAATCTCGTTCAGATGGAGCGACTTTTGCGTCGATAAGCAAATCTTTGACTTTTTTCGTACCGGCTCCGCGAGGAAGCTCAATCCGATCTCCCGGCAGACGCGAACGCACTGTAAGTGGGTAGGCTAAACGATCCGCATCGAAAACGACCTCTTCCGTACCGAGCTTCATAAGCGCTGAAGAGTCTGGAATTGCTGCATCTTCTCGAAAAGTCAGCTCAACATTCCCAAAAGACAATTGGCGCATCCCAAGTTTTCGATCTACCCGTTCAGAAGGAACAGGGCTAACTTGAATAACGCCAAGATGGAAAAACGCACGAGCATATTCGCGCGTACACATTCGCCTATATCCGAGATCCAGCGTCCACGTCGAAGCATCAGAAGCAAGAAGATGTCGACAAACTTGATCCACCTTCGCAAAATCGGTCTCTGCTCCCGGTTCCGACAGGTAATTTAATATTAATTTAATGAGCCTGCGTTGTAAAGCGAAGGGCTGTACGGAAAAAGCGTCTATGTCCAGTTCGATTGTTTCTTCTTTGCGTTTGCATACTTGATCAAAAGCAAACAGCGTCTGTTGATGCAAATAATCGTCTTCCGCGCCTAGCGTATCCGCCAATCGATTTAGGGCTTCTGTCAATCTTCCGTTGTAGCTTTCTAGATGCGGAATCGTCTCTAACCGTAAGCGATTCCGCGTATAATCGGTAGACGAATTGCTGCTATCGACGGCATAAGCCAGGTTACGTTCTTGGCAAAAAGCAATCAACGTTTCTTTGTTCAATGACAGCAGCGGTCGCACAAACTTAATCCCGTCTTGCAGACGAACACGGCGCATGCCTCGAATCCCGCTTGTACCGCTACCGCGAAGCAGATGCAGCATGACTGTCTCTGCTTGATCATCTGCATGGTGCGCAAGCACGACTGCCGACGCCTGATGACGCTGCGCAACTTCCGCCAGAAATCGGTATCGGAGTTCGCGAGCCGCAACTTGCGTACCTAGTTTATGGGCTTTTTTATGACCGGTGACATCCAGTTCTCCTAGCTCGAACGGAATGTTCAGTTGCGTCGATACCGCTTGTACAAGCTGAGCTTCCAACATCGATTCTTCCGGTCTTAGTCCATGATTGATATGCGCACATATCAAATGAAAAGGATATTCCTGAGCCAACTTATGCAGGATATGAAGAAGCGCAATCGAATCCGGTCCGCCGGATACCGCTGCCACTACCGTATCACCGGCGCTCCACATTCTATGCTCTTCAACTTCTTTTTGAATATCTTGAAGCCATGCAGGTCGGTCCTTCAACAAAGCAAGCCTCCATTTCTTTTCGCCTTCAAGCGTTATATTGAGAGCCCTGTATACAATACAATCCCCAGCAATATTAACGAGCCGAAAAAAGCGGTAGCAAGCAACTTTGAAGCACCTTTTTTGCTGGACGTTGGATATAACCGACAAAGAACTTTCCACTGCGCATGTGCTTCTCTAGCGTTATGGAAACCACCCCGAAGCGCACGTGCAAGCCAGGGTTCAAAAGGCTTCAAAGCCGGAATACGTCCGGCAAGCTGAATCAGGTCTTCGACACTTCGAGTCTGCGGCAGCAGTGCCGCATCTACCCGTCGCAAAGCTCGCTCGTCGAACACATGTAAACACAATACGGCAAAAGCAAACAGGTCGTAGCCGGGATCGGCGGTTCGCGTGCCTGCATTCCAATATTTACGATCGTACCAGCCGCTATATTGCTTCACGTTCGCTCCGATCACGGTCGCGCCGCCGTAATCGACCAACTCCACTCCGCCGCTTTCTTCGACCAGCACGTGACAAGGCTTCAAATCACCGAATGCAAAGCCAGCACGATGTAGACCGGATAACCGTTCTAACAATCCTAGACCCGCTGTGCCGATATGACGATAACCGTATTTTCGTATATACGCATCGATCGGCACGCCGCGAACAAATTTCATCACATAAAAAGGAACTGATCGGTCCTCTGTCTGGTAACGGTCAGCATCCAGCAAAAAAGAGCGATGGTCGCCGTTTTTCAGCTCGCTTTTTTTCAGCTGAGCCAGCACTTCAACTTCCGCTTTAAGTTCCGGCTTTTCCGGCCCTACTTTTAATGCGGCTTGTTGACCTCCCGCTGTTCGAACCAGATAGACATTGCCGTTGGCGCCTTTGCCAATTAGAGACTGAATCGTATATTGCCCGCCATGAGACGCGCCGGTTACGACCGTTCCCGGTCTAAATCCGGGTAGATCTGGTGCAGCCACTTCGCATCCCATCCTTTCGGGTACAATCTCTTCCAATTTCCGGAACCTGTATTGATATCCAGTGTACCATAACGATTGCTGGCAAACACTCCAAATTCCCTCTGTCTTTTATCGGATAACGATCGCTTTTTGTTGAAATGCAGCAAAGCAAAAAACCGCGAGTGACTGAATTCAGCCATTCGCGGTATGCTATGTGATCATTACGATCTTTTGGCGCCACGGCCTCCACGTTTGGATTCCGTATTTTTCTTGATCGAAGAAATTCGTTCTTCACTGTCCTTAAGGAAACGGGTCAATTTATCATCGAACGAAGGCTTACCAAAAGCGGGCTTACCACCAAATGCAGGTTTACCGCCGCCTGGAGGTCTGGAAGGTCTTCCACCGCCACTACCGCCGCCTCGGTTAAATCCACCGCCGCCACCACTGCCACCGCCGCTAAAGCGCTCACCGCTACCGCCGCTGCTTGGACGATCCGGTCTAGGTGGACGTGAAGATGGTGCAGGTGCAGAACCGGCTGGTCTGTCGACGGTTTGCTTGATCGACAATCCAATCTTTCCGTCTTTGTCGACATTGATGACTTTAACTGTCACTGTGTCGCCAATTTTCAGGTGATCATTCACATCTTTTACATAGTTGTCAGCGATCTCCGAGATATGAACAAGACCCGTGACACCTCCGGACAAATCCACAAATGCTCCGAAATGCGTAATGCCTGTCACTTTGCCCTCTAATTTGGTGCCTACTTCAATTGCCATAGAATAAAATGATCCTCCCTTAAAAATATCCAGCCGAAATAGTCAAATTCCGGTCTGCGGTGATTTGATTATAACGGAAGCGGAAACGCCGGTCAACAAACAAAACCGCGTCAACCCGCGTGAAATCTACTCTCCGCCGCCTTCTCCAGACACGCGAATCGGGATTTCTTCCGGTTTAAACATGTTGTATTCTTTGCGCGCAAGTTGCGAAATGTATTCCGGATCTTTCAGACGGGTGATCTCGGCTTTTACTTCGTTTAGCGCGGTCTCGCTTTTCACTTTCACGGCTTGGCTGCTCTCAAGTCGTGCAGCTTTGTCTGCGATCACAGAACTTTGTTGAAACAGCGTATATCCAGCCCAAACAAATAAAACAATCATCAAGGCGGCCCATAAGCGAAGACGCTTCTTGCCGCTCTGCTGTCGATTAGACGATGTACGTCGAACCTCAGTTCGAGTCGTTTTGGGTGATTGCTCAGGCTGTTGTCTGTTCGGTTTTGTTGCTGCGGAAGTCGCTCTCATGGAATCCTCCTTCACCGAACAAATTCATTACTTTTCAATTAAAAAGCAAATGATCATGTCGGCTATTATATAAAATGGTTACAACTGCCCGATGTATTTTCAAAAAAAGGGGGTTATCGACTAATTCATTATGTATTATCGGAAAAAATCGTGCTTTACTCGATAGAGCAGCGGAACTATTCTTTATCCAGATAAAACCAGGTCAATAGTCTGTCTAGCCCAACTTCTACATCTCCCTTAAACATTAACACAGAAAAAAGCGAAATGACGCGAAAAACGATAAAAATAGCCGAAAAAGGCGCTTTCGCACTATGCGAAAACGCCTTTTTCCTTTTTCAAACAACAATCAGAAGTTTAAACCTTCTTCACGAGGAATCGGTTCTTCTTTGACAACGGTATACATGCCTGCGGCTTCATCTTTACGCGTCGTGTCGGCAATACGTTCGACGCGAACCGTAACGAGCTTTTGCCCGAACTGAACCGTAATTTCGTCGCCGACTTTCACCGAAGCGCTGGGCTTGGCCTCGCGGCCATTGATCAGCACGCGACCTTGCTCAGATACGTCTTTCGCTACAGTGCGACGTTTGATGAGCCTGGACACCTTCAGGAATTTATCGACACGCATAATTACTTAACCGCTTCTTTAAGTTTGTTACCTGCTTTGAATGCAGGAACGCTGGATTCAGGAATTGTGATTGGCTCGCCTGTTTGCGGGTTGCGGCCTGTGCGACCTGCACGCTTACGAGTTTCGAATGTACCGAAACCGATCAGTTGAACTTTATCGCCACCTGCCAGCGCTTCGGTTACACCGTCCATAAAGCCGTTCAATACCGCTTCGACTTCTTTTTTGCCTACGCCGCTTTTTTCCGCGATGCTGTTAATCAGTTCTGTTTTATTCATTCGTTTCATTCCTCCCGAAATTTTAAAGTTGCGTTGGCTATTCTTCATATGTAAGAAAGCAACGCTTGATGAATTGCTATAATGATAAGCGGTGTATCGGAACAAGCCCTTACTGCCGCGGTTATCCAATCTGGTCATCGCCTACACCGCATCTTTTGTATTCTGGATACAAAGCTGGATTCCTTGTTGCGTAGACGACAAATTTTAAGACGAAGAAGATGATTCCGCTGTTTTGGCTTCGTTCCAAAGGGTATCCATTTCATCCAGCGTACTGCTTTGAGGAGAACTTCCTCGCTCACGCAGACGATCTTCGATATAACGGAAACGGCGACGGAACTTGTCGTTGACGAGCGATAAAGCTTCTTCGGGATCGAGATCTAAAAAACGAGCGACATTGACGGTCGAAAATAGTAAATCGCCAAGTTCAAGCTTCATTTTCTCAGAACTTGCTCCCTGATTCAGCGCTTCTTTCAACTCGTCCAACTCTTCTTCGATTTTAGCGAATGCACTGGAGACTTCATCCCAGTCAAAACCGACTTTCGCCGCTTTTTTCTGGATTTTGTAAGCTTTCATCAATGAAGGAAGGTCTTTAGGAACGCCGTCGAGCAGTGAAGCCTCCGGCGAAGCCAGACCTTTACGCTTTTTCTCTTCGACTTTCATCGCATCCCAATTGTTCAACGCTTCTTGGGCATCGCCAGCGGCGAGATCGCCGAACACATGCGGATGACGGAAGATTAACTTCTCATTCAACTCACGAATCACGTCGTAAACGTTAAAAGTTCCGACTTCTTCTTCCATTTGAGAATGAAGCATAATTTGCAGAAGCAAATCACCTAATTCTTCTCGCATATGATCAGGGTCGTCTTCGTCGATTGTCTCGATCACTTCATAAGTCTCTTCGATCAAGTTTTTGCGAATCGACGCATGCGTCTGCTCCATATCCCACGGGCAACCGCCTGGGCTGCGCAAAATACGGACAATCTCATGCAGACGAGCAAAGCTGCTCGCTCGGAGCGAATCGTCTTCGCTGCGTGGAACATAGATGAGCGATAGATTGCCGTAGCCTTCCAAACGATCTAATTCGTATAAAGGCACGTGCAAAATACGTTCTTCTCCTTCTACGCCGAGTGCATGTCCCACAACAACCGGATGGTCATCCGGATAGACATCCATCAATCCGAGTTTAACCTCGGAAGCGGTCAGCGAATCGTACACTTGACCAATCAGCGTATGTAGCGAAGGTTGGATCAGCTCGGATGTGACAGCGGAAGAGTCCAACAGTTGAAATCCTTCGATCGGATCGAAGCCAAGACGGACAAATGCCTGATCAAGGAAACTTTCTCCGCCCAGTACCTGTAAAGGAATACCCGCGGCGTCCGCGTACTCGCGTAGCAACAGCACCGTCTTCTCAGCAACCATGGGATGCCCGGGAACGGCATAGACCAAAGCTTCGTTTTGCGATAGCTCCAAAATTCGACGAGCGATACTCTCGTATACTTCTCCGAACGAATCATTTGCCTCATAAACGGAGTCGAACGATTCAAACTTGATGCCTTCTTCTGCGATCCGGTTCATGACCGGATGTTCTTGGGTTCGCACATAAACGCGATTCGCATTCTGAAGGATCTTCCATATCCCCAGGGTGAGTTGATCTGGGTCGCCCGAACCCAGTCCCACCACTGTAATTCCTTGACTCATTACGTGTTCCTCTCCTTCCGCTGCACCTCGCATTTTACCACTATATCACGGGTTCCGGCGAATTGCGAATCTAAAATGCGTACAGACGTTCCCCGAAGAGAACGACTAACTTTGACGCCGAAGTTTGCGCGCCAAAGCGACAAGCTTCGCGCCGCCAGGAAGCGCAGCCAGTTCCGCGTCCGACACGGCGCGGGTATACACCAGCGCAGCGACGAAAACGAGCACGCCGGCAGCTACGCCGGCTCCACTCGTCAGCAGCGCGCCCAGGCGGCCGCCGAGTTCCGCGGCGGACAGCAGTCCGCTCGCCAGTAAGCGGACAAGATAAGCAGCAAGCGCCGTCAGCCCGGCGAGTAGCAAGGGCTGAAGCAGGCTGCGGAGCTTGATGCCGCGCAGCCCTGTCAACCGGGCAAGCAGCAGTACGCCGAGCAGCGCGGCGACCATATACGACAGCGCGCCGGCAAGCGCGGCGCCGGAAATGCCCATCAGCGGAACGAGAATTACGTTCAGCAGCAGTTTGAGCGTCGCGGAGATCAGCAAGAACAAGGCTGGGGCGCGCACAGCGCCCATGCCTTGCAGCAAAGCCGCCGAGACGATGCCAAGCGTACCTCCGGCAGCGGAGAGCGCTGTCCATCGCAGCGCGTCTGTGCCTTCAGAATCGGCATACAGCATAATATTTACAGGCTCAGCGAGTACGGCTAGCCCGCCTGCGGCGGTTAAGCCAAGTAGCCAGAGCCAACGCAGTGCAATACTTGCCGAAGACGAAATCCGTTTTTCTTCGCCGCGGGCTTTGGCTTCCGCAATTGCGGGCAGCAGCAGTAGCGACAGCGACGTCGCCAACATGAAGACAAGCTGCACGATCGGAATCCCCCGGTTATAGATCCCGAACTGCTCCATAGCAGACAGATCGCTCCAGCCCGTATTTTGCAAAATACGCGGTACTGTTAACGTATCGACCAATCCAAGTAGCGGCTGTGACAATGAGCCGATAAACACAGGAACGGCGTAAATTAACAAACGCTTGATCCATAGACGGGAAGGGTCGTTTTTTTCATGCAGGGTAGCTGTATTATCGCCTAGCTGCCGATCACGACGATAACGCCGCCAAAACCACAACATAGCGCCTAATCCGGCTAAACCTCCGGCAAATGAACCTAACGCTGCGCCAGCCGCAATCTTTTCATCCGAAGCTCCAGCCGCGTTTAAAGACAATAGCAACGCAATCATCACTGCGACGCGTATGATCTGTTCGGCAACTTGCGATACCGCTGTCGGCAAAGCTTGTTGTAGTCCTTGAAAAAAACCTCGAAGCGCAGCCATAGGCGGCACAATCAGCAAAGCGAGTGATACCGCTCTTAACGGAAGCAGCGTATGGTCGCTACCAATCCAATCCGAGATATGCGGAGCGAATAACCACATCGCCGCAGACAGGATTATGCCAGCCGAGCATGCGGTCCACAAGCCCGCGCGAAGCACGCGGCGAACGCCTTGCTCGTCTGCGCTTGCTGTACGCTCTGCGACATACTTAGAGATCGCTGCGGGTAAAGCGGCCGTTATAAAAACAGCAAGAAACGCATAAAACGAATACACGGTCGTGTAGATCCCAAATACACGGTCTCCGCCAATATTTTGCAGCGGGATTTTTTGCAAGGTGCCGATTAATTTAGACAGGATTGCCGCGGCTCCGAGAATAAACGCACCTCTGAGCAACCCTGATCCCGGCGACTTGGAGGTATTCATGCCGCGACCTCCTTTCCTAAAAACCAATAGTTAACATGATTTTGGATTTTGATATTTTTGAGCGAAAAAAATAGCGCGTGATTTCGCGCTATTTGATCTTGTCCATCTAGCAAAAGAAGGCGGATCGATAATCCGCCGCCTTTTACGTTTCACTTGTTTTATTTACCGTCAGTGTTGGTTTCAGTCGATGTGCCGGCTTCACCGGATTTGTCCGTAGACGTTCCTTGTTCGGTCGCTGCACCTTGATCCGCACCTTCGGTTACAGCTCCGTCTGTACCTGTCGCAGGAGCGCTGTCTGTACCTTCTTCTGTTGCAGCTGGTTGCTCGTCTTTGAACTCTTCTTTGCTTTTTGTGATGCCTTCAAGTTCTTTTTCCATAAACTCGTTCAGCTTCGTCGAAGCCAAAGTGCGACGCACTTCGTCTTTCACTTTATCCGTCAACGTATCTGTACGGGATTCGACGCGAATAATGTGGTAACCGAACTGGGTTTTAACAGGATCTCCGATTTCGCCGACTTTTTGGTCGATCGAAGCTTGTTTGAACTCTTCGACATACCCGTTAACCGGAGCTTCTTCTTCAGCTAACAAGCCGCCATTCGCACCGGAACCGTCATCGGAGTATTCTTTAGCAAGCTTTGCGAAATCTTCGCCTTTATCCAGCTTCGCTTTCACTTCGTCAGCCAATTTTTTCGCTTGCGCATCTGTGCGTTCTTTGCCGTCTTTGTCAGTCAGACCGATCAAGATATGACTGATTTTCGCTGTGATATACGCATCTTTGTTTGCATCGTATTCTTTTTGCACGTCTTCGTCTTTCACTTGATCGGACATATATTGTACGGCTGTCATGACTTGCGTCATGTACGTCGTTAGATCCGCTTCTGTGATATTTTGATCTTTGAGCATCGTATCCAGTTGCTCTTGATCGACTTGACCTTTAAGCTGATTGATTTGCTCGGTTGCCATTTCGGCACCTTTTTTCTTTTCTTCGTCAGTCGCTTTACCTTCCAGGTAGTTGTAAGCGATCTGTTGATCCAGCATATAGTTCTTGATTTCGCTCGAATCCATCATCGAAGCGTAAGTCGGTTGTAAAAATTTCATTACGTTGAGCTCGGTATTGAATTGGTCTTCCGTTACGGTTCCCCCGTCGTAAGTCGCCAATACTTTACTGTCGTCTGTTTTTGCGGTGTCGTTATCGGCTTTGTCCCCGCAAGCGGCAAGCACTGAGAAAGAAAGTACCGCTACTGCGCCGAGCGACGCCAATTTGCCCCATTTTTTATGACTTAACTGCATCATGAAGTTCTCCCTTCGATTTGAAAGCTTGTTGGAGAGCATCCAAAACCTGTTCTAACGTTTCTAGACGCTTTGCCTCCGGCACGTTTTTACCTTTGATCTGCAATGCAAAAGGTGTGCCCTGCTTAAATTGTACACTGCTTTCGAACTGATTTCCAATCTGCGCAAGTTTTTTGGAATCTACTGCTTTTTCTTGCCCTTCGTAGAAGGTTACAAGCAAGTCATCGCCTTTGCGGGCAATACTTTCGATCCCGTATGTTTTGCCGTAAATTTTGAATCTCGCGACTTGCATCAGACGTGTTACCGCTTCTGGCATATCGCCAAAACGATCCAGCAGTTCATCTTCCAATTCAAGCACATCTTCGAACGTAGTCGCAGAAGCGACCTTTTTGTAAATTTCGATTTTTTGAATACTGTCGTAAATATAATCCGAAGGCAGATACGCATCGATCGACAGATCGATCATCGTGCTCCAGTTCTGATCTTCCGACGGCGCTTCGCCCAACATCGAAATTTTACGTTTTTGAATTTCTTCGGCAAGCATTTGCGAATAGAGATCAAAGCCGACCGACGCGATAAAGCCGGATTGTTCGGCGCCAAGTAGATTGCCTGCTCCGCGAATCGACAAATCGCGCATCGCGATTTTGAAGCCGGAACCGAGTTCCGTAAATTCTTTGATCGATTGCAGACGTTTTTCTGCAACTTCGGTTAGCACTTTATCTTTTTGATAAGAGAAATACGCGTATGCGATTCGGTTCGACCGCCCTACTCGGCCTCTCATCTGATAAAGCTGCGAAAGCCCCATTTTATCCGCATCGTGCACGATCAACGTATTCACGTTCGGAATGTCTACGCCAGTCTCGATAATACTCGTGCTGACTAAAACGTCGGATTCGCCTTCCAAGAAGTCGAGAATGGTACGTTCCAGCTCTTGCTCGCTCATCTGACCGTGACCGACGCTTACGCGCGCATCCGGTACAAGATCCGAGATTTCGGCTGCTTTTTCATGAATCCCTTGTACACGGTTGTACAGATAGTAGACTTGACCGCCGCGAGCCAGTTCGCGTTCGATCGCTTCCCGAACCAGTGTCGGGCTATATTCGACGACATACGTCTGTACCGGGAAACGGTTCTCTGGCGGCGTCTCGATGACCGACAGATCGCGCACGCCGAGCATCGACATATGAAGAGTACGCGGAATCGGCGTTGCCGTCAGCGTCAACACGTCTACGTTCGTTTTGAGGCGTTTGAGTTTTTCTTTGTGCGTAACGCCGAATCGTTGTTCTTCATCGACGATCAGCAGACCTAAATCTTTGAAAACAAGATCTTGGGACAAAATGCGGTGCGTACCGATGATGACATCGATCGTCCCTTGCTTCACGCCTTTAATCGTTTCGTTTTGCTCTTTGCGCGAACGGAAACGACTGAGCACGCCAATATTAAACGGATAGCCTTCAAAACGTTCTTTGAACGTCTCATAGTGTTGCTGCGCCAAAATAGTGGTTGGAACAAGGATCGCTACTTGTTTGCCTTCGATCGCGGCTTTGAACGCTGCACGAATCGCGACTTCTGTTTTGCCATAACCAACGTCTCCGCATAGCAGTCGATCCATCGGACGCGTCATTTCCATATCGCCTTTGATTTCTTGAATCGCTCGCAATTGGTCGCGCGTTTCGTCATAAGGGAATGTATTTTCGAATTCATTTTGATCCGGTGTATCTTTGTCGAAACTATAACCTGCCGAAGCTTGGCGCTCCGCATACAATTTGATCAGATCATCGGCAATATCTTGAACCGAAGAACGGACTTTCGTTTTGACGCGTGTCCATTCGTTGCCGCCAAGCTTATACACTTTGGGTTCTTTATCTTCAGCACCGACATACTTTTGAATCAGATCGATCTGCTCGATCGGAACCGAAAGTTTGTCTCCGCCCGCATACATGATGTGCATGTAGTCTTTATGAATACCGCCCACTTCAAGCGTGCCGATACCGAGATATTTACCGATACCGTGATTTTGGTGAACGACATAATCGCCGACTTTCAGTTCGGTATAGCTTTTGATTCGTTCCGCGTTATCGATCTGCTTGGTCGTCGTACTTTTGCGGGCTTTACGCTGCTTCTGCGCAAACAGTTCGCCTTCGGTGATGACCACTAGATGTGCAGACGGAAGCTCAAAGCCACCTTGCAGATGTCCACGCATAATTTCCGGCGTCTCAATCTCGTAATCTTCGAGCACGCGGCGAATACGCTCGGCACGTTCATCGTCGCCCGCCAGCATAATGATGCGCATATTGGATTTTTTCCAGCGCTCCATCTCCGCTTTGAGCACATTCATCTGACCGTGGAAATCTTGCATCGTACGGCTTACCACATTCACGACTTGCCCCGGATGCGTGCGAGGAATCTGACGAACAAAAAGGGACAAGAACAAAGTCTGGAACGGACGTTGGTAAGCGGCTGTATCTCCTTCGGACGCTAAAGGCAGATCGGGAAGACTTTTGCCGCTTTGTAATAGATGCAGATTCCACTCTGCTTCGTCTCGTTCAAGCTGTGCAGCCGTGTCGAGCAGACGCGCAGGTTCGTCCATCAGCAGCAATGTGTTTTCCGGCATATAGTCGTATAGCGTACACTGCTCCGGATAGATCAGAGATACGTATTTGTACATTTCCGGGAAATGAATTTGTTGACGCAACCAATCGATCTCGCGGCCGATTTCTTGCTGCATCGCGGCTTTTGCTTTACGATCGGTCATTTTCTCAAGCTGCTTCTCCAGCAATACGGTCGCGGCTTCTGCCGCTTGACGCATCCTCTCGCCGCTTGCAACCAGTTCACGGCTTGGCTTGATGTCTACTTGTTTGACTTTGTCGATCGAACGTTGGTCTTCCGGGTCAAAGGTTCGAATCGAATCGATTTCGTCATCGAATAATTCAACTCGGTAAGCAAGCTGAGCAGTCATCGGGAAAAAGTCGATGATTCCTCCGCGGACACTCATTTCCCCGCGTGTCTCGACTCGCTCGACGCGCGCGTAACCGAGTTCGACCATCTGCGACAAAAACGTATCCAGATTCAGGGTGCCGCCTTCTTTTAGCGTAAACTGAGCTTCACGAATCGCGACCGGATCCGGTACAAAACGACGCAATCCAGAAAAAGGTACGACTAATACCCCGTTAAATCCATTGGCACAGCGAGTCAGTACTTCGATCCGTTGCGCAATCGTTTCCGGGCTAGAGATCGCGGATTCCGCGGCAACCAGTTCGTTCGCCGGGTAAAATAAAACCTGGCCTTCGGGAAGCGCTTCCTGCAAATCATCTGCGATTTTTTGAGCTGAAAAGATATTATGGGTGACAATCAGCAGCGGACGATCCAGCTCCTGATGTAGACCTGCCATCATTAATTGACGTGCAGAACCCGATAAGCCTGCAACCAATTGTTCTTTCATTCCGGCGGATACGGCATCCTTGATCAATATAAAGTCTTGATCCCGGGCAACTTCTTTGATAAGCGCGTTTAACAAATCGGCACCTCTCTTATGCTTGTGTTGTTTCTATCCGTTAAACCGAGCCATCGTTTGTTCAAACGTATGGTCGAGACTATGTTCAAGTGCATCGCACGTTTTTTCGATCATTTCGTCTAATAGCGTCTGTTCCGCTTTGGTAAAAGGAGCTAATACGTAATCGACGATTGCCATTCCGTTTTGCGGTCTGGAAATGCCCATTCGAATCCGGTCGAACGTCTGCGTACCGGTATGTTGAATAATCGACTTGATTCCGTTATGGCCTCCTGCGCTGCCTTGATACCGCAAACGCACTTTACCTACTTCTGTATCCAAATCATCGTAAACGACGATCAGGTCTTTCAATTCAACTTTGTAGTAATCCATATAGGCGCGTACCGATTCACCGGATAAATTCATAAACGTCATCGGTTTGATCAACGCTACCTTTTCTCTGCCGATCATGCCTTCTCCAACCAGCGCTTTGCATTTGCTTTGCGTAATCGGGATATTGTATTTTTGCGCCAAACGGTCCAATGCCATGAAGCCGACATTATGACGCGTTTTTTCGTAATTTTTGCCGGGATTACCCAGCCCTACGATCCATTTCATCCGATGTACCTCCTCATCTGCAATACTTATGGTACTGATGATTATTTTTGTTACAATATAAGGATAAAGTCTGACATCACGCGCTACGCAGTGCGTTCGCCAAAGGAGCTGTAACGTGACATGTACGAATTTGGAGCCTTGCTAAAAGATAATCGTCATTTTTATGATCATATGAACGCCGGCATTCCTGTTGAAATTTATCATCAAGACGTACCGGTCGATATTGGCTTGGTTACAGGGATTCACGAAAGCTTTATCGAAATCGGCCAAGCGCTTTATCATCGCGGACGATACGTCTTTTTATCTCGTCCGGGGTATTAAAAGCGGCGACTGCTTTCGAATGTAAAAGCAGAAACGTTCACGCCGAGAAGGGTTACGCCTTCTCCCTTCCCGGAAGGAGGCGTAACCCGCAATAAACATGTGCGTGATCGAACGTGACTTAGATTTCAAAAAGCTTACTGATCGACAATTCTTCGTGAACGCGAATAATCGCTTCGCCAAGCAAAGGAGCAACCGACAACACTTTCAATTTGTTTGTCGGATTCGGATGCGTAATCGGAATGGTATCCGTCACGATCACTTCTTTAAGCGGCGAATTTTCCAAACGATCCATCGCAGGTCCCGACAATACCGGGTGCGTACAACAAGCGTATACTTCTTTAGCGCCGCCTTCGACCAAAGCATTAGCGCCCAGCACGATCGTACCCGCTGTGTCGATAATATCATCGATCAAAATCGCAGTCTTGCCTTCGATGTTCCCGATAATGTTCATGACTTCGCTGACGTTCGGTTCCGGACGGCGCTTGTCGATGATCGCCAGCGGAGCATTGAGCAAGTCTGCCAATTTGCGTGCGCGTACCACGCCGCCGTGGTCAGGCGACACGACAATCGGATTTTCGATTTGCTTCGAACGGAAATATTGCGCCAAAATCGGTACGCCGAGCAAATGATCGACCGGAATATCGAAAAATCCTTGAATTTGCATCGCATGCAAATCCATAGCGATCACGCGGTGCGCGCCTGCTTTTTCGATCAAATCCGCAACCAGCTTCGCTGTAATCGGATCGCGGGAACGAGCTTTGCGGTCTTGACGCGCATAGCCGTAATACGGAATCACGACGTTGATACTTTTTGCCGAAGCACGTTTGAGCGCATCGACCATCACGAGCAGCTCCATCAGATTATCGTTAACTGGAGCACAAGTCGATTGGATAATATAGACGTGGCTGCCGCGAACACTTTCAGACAATTTAACCTGAATTTCGCCGTCGCTAAAGCTCGTCGTATGCGATTCGCCCATCGGGATACCGATATAGTCGGCGATTTGGTTCGCCAGTTTAGGATTCGAATTGCACGTGAATATTTTCAGCTTTGAATCGCAATAAGTCATGTTTTGTAAACCCTCCGTGCTGGTCATTAGTGGTTAGGCACGCCGAAAGCGCTCCTGAGGATAGGGACTCACGATAGTTGATTGGTTATATGCCAGCGTACAATACCGGAACTTATGCCGGGCTGCACGCTGGTTTTTTATTTATTTGAATTCGCTTCTTTTTTGGCTTTGGCGCGAGCTTTGATTTTGTCTGCATAGCCCACTTTATTTTCTTGTCTCGCTCTGCCGATTGCAAGGTCGCCTTCGGACACTTCTTTCGTAATGGTCGAACCCGCTACGACGTAAGCTCCTTTTCCGACATGCACAGGTGCAATCAGGTTGACGTTACTGCCGATAAACGCATCGTCTTCGATCTCGGTCAACGATTTGTTAAATCCATCGTAATTGACAGTAATCGCTCCGCAGCCGATATTGACGCGGTCACCGACTTTGGCATCGCCCACGTAACTCAAGTGCGAAACTTTAGAGTTCTGGCCGATCTCGGCGTTTTTCACTTCAACGAAGTTTCCTACTTTAACGCCTTCAGCCAAACTTGAACCCGGACGAAGATGAGCAAAAGGTCCAACGGATACGTGATCGCCAATTTTCGCATCGCGAACGACAGAATGAGCTACTGTTGTACCGTCTCCGATCACAGCATTCTCGATCTCACTGTTCGGTCCGATTTTGCAATCTTCACCGATCGTCGTTTGACCGGAAATAAATGTTCCCGGATACAGAACCGTATCGGAACCGATCGTAACGTCAGCTCCAATATAGGTCGAAGCCGGATCAATGATCGTCACGCCGCCCAGCATATGCTCGCGTACAATACGAGCACGCATTGCGGTCTCGGCTTGAGACAATACGACGCGATCGTTGACGCCGATCGATTCGTCCAGATCGTTTGTCGCGTAAGCGGCAATTTTCTCACCGTCTCCGCGCAAAATGCCGATCACGTCGGTGATGTAATATTCACCTTGAGCATTGTTATTCGTTACTCGGGACAGCGCATCGAACAATTTACGATTGTCGAAGCAATACGTACCGGTATTAATCTCGTTCACAGCCGCTTCTTCAGGCGTACAATCTTTTTGCTCGACAATTCGCACGACGCCTCCGTCTTCACCGCGAATAATACGTCCAAGACCTGTAGGATCTTCAGGAATCGCAGTCAATATCGTCGCTGCCGCACCTTCGCTTTCGTGCAAAGCAATCATCGCTTCGATCGTTTCTGCGCGAACGAGCGGCGTGTCGCCGCAAATCAGAATCGTCGTTCCTTCTTCTTTACCCAGAAGTGCTTCTGCCTGTTGCACAGCATGACCTGTACCCAGTTGCTCCGCTTGAAGCGCATATTCCGCTTCATTGCCCAAATAAGCTTGTACGTCTTCAGCGCCGTGGCCTACGATAACTACTGTACGTTCACTGTGGGTAAGACGAACCGTATTCACGACATGACCAACCATTGGTTTGCCGCATACGGGATGCAATACCTTGTACAGCTTCGACTTCATTCGCTTGCCCTTGCCGGCGGCAAGAACAATCGCCATCCTTTTCAATGCTCTGCCTCCTCTTCGTTTACCCGGAAATAACCGTTGCCTCTGGAGGCGACGGTTAATAGGGTTCGGCCTTCGGCCGCTATTTTTACATATACGGTTAGGTCTTTATCAATTTACTATACTGAATATATCGTATTCCGGGCAAAAAGAAAAGGGAGCCGAATCCTCCGGCTCCCTGCTCTGCGTCATTATGTGTGACTTACGCGCCTTCTTCGATTACTTCTTCGACTTCCGTACCTTCTACGCCAACACGTTCGTATTCTTCAAGAACGGCAGCCTGAATTTTTTCACGTGTGCCGGAAGAAATCGGGTGGGCGATATCCCGGAACTCACCGTCCGGTGTACGCTTGCTTGGCATCGCAACAAACATGCCATTATTTCCGTCGATTACCCGAATATCGTGAACGACAAACTCCTCGTCAATCGTAATCGAAGCAATTGCTTTCATTCTACCTTCCGAGTTCACTCGGCGGAGTCTCACAGCCGTAATTTCCATCTAGGTTCACCACCTTTATCATTAGAAGACTTGGTGTATTATTCCACACTGACTTTCAAAATCCTTCTTTTTCACTAACTTAAATTTGAGATTTTCGTATTTTTTTTGATTTTCTTCGCGAAATCTTCGAATAGCGCCGTTTTACGTTGAGATTAATTCTCAATTAAAATCAATAACTAATTCATATATTATATTTAGAAGATGTTTTAATAATTTGACCTGCATTTCGAAGGGTAAAGATTCTTCATACATTCAAATCGCCTAATTTATATAAAAAAAGCGTCTTCCTTTATAAGGAAAACGCCTAAAGTAGAAATTTTTTTAAATCTCGCTTTTTTGACTTATTTTTCGAAATAATTGCCCGGTTTCACTCCGACCACTCGGTTTTTCGAATCAACGGTCTCTAGCGTAACCAACGAAATATAATCTTCGACTTGCCTTTCTTCCGAATCGACCGAGCCCGAATCCAGCAATACGCCAACTCCTGCAACTTCGGCATCAAACTCTGCAAGCAGATCGATCATGCCGCGTACGGTACCGCCCGCTTTCATAAAGTCATCGACAATCAATACACGTGACTTTTCTTTGAGCGCTCGGCGCGACAGGCTCATCGTATGGATACTTTTGTTGGAGCCCGATACATAATTGATACTTACTGCCGAACCTTCAGTCACCTGATGGTCGCGTCGTACCAATACAACCGGCAGATTCAACTTGGCACCGGTCGCATACGCAATCGGAATCCCTTTCGTTTCTACCGTCATGACAACGTCGATATTTTTACCTCCGAAAATAGTAGCAAAAATATCGCCGATCTCATTGACCAAATGCGGCTGCCCCAACAAATCGGACATATACAAATATCCACCTGGCAAAATACGTCCGGGTTCTTCTAACTTGGCGCACACATTCTGAATAATGTCTTGGGCACGCTCTTCGGACACACGCGGAATATACTTCACACCGCCAGCGGCACCCGCCAGCGTCTGAAGCTCTCCCATTCCTTCTTCTTCAAATACTTCTTTGATAATCGCCAGATCTTCGCTGATCGACGACTTCGCCGCTCCATAACGTTCGGCAAATGTAGTCAATGGAATCAAAGAATGAGGTCTGGCAAGCAAAAACTGGGTTAACTCTACTAATCGAGCACTGCGTTTTAATTTTTTCACGAAAGTTTCCTCGCTAAATCCGAATATTTTATAAAAAATATAACATCTTTGTACGTGTTTGTACAAGTGAGTCTTTTAAGGTTTTATAAATTTTCCAAAAAAGCGAGAAGATAAGCAAAAAAAATTAGCCAGAAACATGCACTGGCTAATCTCGTTTATCCTAATGTCCGTACGGCATAGACTTCTTCACAGAACCCTCTTAACCCGTTGCAGATGCGTCTAGCTTTCTCTTCTTTGTTCACTAGCCCGAACACCGTAGGCCCGCTACCCGACATTAATACGCCGTCTGCGCCTAGACTTTCCATCACTTGCTTCAAACGAGCTACGCCCGGATACAGCTTCAAGGTTACGTCTTCGAGCACATTGCCTAAAGTGCCGCATACATCTGTAAAAGAGCCTTGCTCCAATGCTGCTTGCATCGCAGAAGCCGAAGGATGTTGCTGAATCTCCGCAGCCTTCAAATTTCCGTACACATCTGCTGTCGATACATTGATCGGCGGCTTCGCCAAGATCACCCAGCTATGAGGCGGGCTAGGAATCTTCTCTAGCTTTTCTCCGCGTCCCGTAGCAAGCGCTGTTCCTCCGCTTACGCAAAACGGTACATCGGAACCCAGCTCTGCTCCCAGCTCTTCTAGCTCGCTAATGGACAATCCTAGCTCCCATAAGCGATTTAATCCGCGTAGAGCGGCTGCCGCATCGCTGCTGCCGCCAGCAAGCCCTGCTGCTACCGGAATACGCTTTTCGAGCACCATATGTACGCCGCGCTGAATACCGAACCGCTGACGCAGCAGACGCGCTGCGCGAACCGCAAGGTTTTTATCATCGAGCGGAATATAACCGGATTGGCTCGAAAGCGTAATACGGTTTGTTTCCGTTTCTTGCAACGTCAGCCGATCGGCAAGATCGACCATCGTCATCACCATTTCGACTTCATGAAATCCATCGTTACGTTTATGTAGAACATCCAGCATCAAATTAATTTTTGCCGGTGCTTTCTCGTAAATGATCATACTATCCACCGCCCCTGCATTGTGACCGGAATCCCGGTTGCTTTCTCCGAAAGAACTCCAATTATTATATGCAAAATCGAACACGAAGTCTATTCGCGGCCTCTGAGCATAAACAAAGGCGACCTTCACGAATGCGAAGGTCGCCTTTCAAAATAACGAATCAATCAGACACTTGCGTAAGCGATCGGAACTTCCGAATCGTCTTCCATTAGCGAAAGCTCAACCGTTTCTGTCAAAACATCAGCGTAACTATAAGAGACTCGGCCCGAAGCATGTTCGGCTTCTTCTTCAAGCATGACGGTAAATACCGCCGGGTAAGTTCCTTCAAGGACTCCCGTCTGCTCAACCGTCTTGCGTCGTCCTCCATTGGCACGAAGCATGATGCGGTGTCCTACATGAGCTTCGAGACTGCGTTTGATATCCGATAGCGTTTGATTTGCCATTCTTCTCAACCACCTCTCTCAATACAACTAATTGTAACATTTTGAGAGTTCGTTGTCAACCAAATATTTTATTATATCAGTATCATTTTAAGCCTGTCAACGGGGATTTTTTGGGAAAAATCAGCTTTTTTTCGATTCCTCTTTATGGGTTCTGGCTTGAGCAAAGTACAGCTTCTGATCCCTTCGTTTAACGCAATCCTTCTCGTAAGAAAATCCCGCTAAGACGTGCATATTCTTCAATCGATACCGTCTCTGCCCGGCGTGAAGGCAGTATGCCTGCTTCATTCAGCAAACTTTCCATCCGTTCTCGACCTTCTTGCGAAAAATAGCGCGCACGCAGATTGTTGGCGATCGTTTTGCGGCGTTGCGCAAATGAAGCTTGCACCAAAGTAAAGAAGTGTTCCTCATCCGCAACTTCAACCGGAGGCTTCTCGCGCACTTTAAGACGGATTACCGCCGACTCTACATTCGGTTGCGGAATAAATACCGTACGCGGCACGATGCAGACCAGTTCTGGCTCACTATAATACTGAACGGCGATACTGAGACTTCCGTACTCTTTGCCTCCAGGCGATGCCGACATCCGCTCTGCGACTTCTTTTTGGATCATAACAACGATATTTTCAAGCGGCAACTTTTCTTCCAGCAGCTTCATCAAAATCGGTGTCGTCACGTAATACGGCAAATTCGCGACGACGCTGACTTTTTCGCTATTTGCGAACTGTTCAGCGAATAAAGCTTTTAAATCAACCTTGAGCACGTCAGCTTCGCGTACCGTGACGTTGTCATAAGGGCTTAAAACGTCTTTCAAAATCGGAATCAGCCTACGGTCGATCTCCACCGCTACGACTTCGCCTGCGCCAAGCGCTAGCTTTTCTGTCAATGCTCCGATACCCGGTCCGATTTCTAAAGCACCTTTGGTTGAATCAAGATCAGCTGCCGCTACGATTTTGCCTAAAATATTTTGATCGATCAAAAAGTTTTGACCGAGACTTTTTTTGAAAGAAAAACGGTGTTTGTCGATAATTTCTTTGGTTCGCTTAGGCGAAGCAATACTTTCTTTTTCGTTCATGTCTTCACGTTCCTTCATTTTCGATTTGAGCCAAAGCGTTTACGAATTCTTCGGGTGAAATCTGAAACATTCGCAACCGATTATAAAATTGTTTGCCGTTTCCGTAACCGATCCCAAGCAGATTCCCCATTGCCATACGACGAGCCGCTGCATTTTGATGGACGATTAATCCTGCTTCGATCAGGTCTTGCCAATCAATCATGCTTTCTTTGCCAGGCATCTCCGTATGCACATGTGCAAGCGCATGACGAATCGCTTCTGGCGACGCGTTCTCGACTCCGATATCTCCTTTACGCGTTGCGTCCGCTTCGGGAATAAAAGCATGTTTGCAACCCGGAACTTTTTGCGCCACAATCTTGCGAATCCGTTCACCTGCGAAATCGGGATCCGTCAAAATGATAACGCCTCTTCGCTCCATCGCAAGTTGTACACGCCGAATCACAGCAGGCCCGATCGCTGAACCGCCTGTCTCGATCGTATCCGCTTCGACCGCACGCTTCACCGCCACGGTATCGTCGCGTCCTTCTACGACAATCACTTCTTTTATCATCCTGTTCTCTCCTTACGGCGACTTACGTCTTTCATAACAAAAAGAAGAGGAGATTCTCCTCTTCTTTGTTTTTCGATTCTGTATCGTTACGGTTGATTATAGCACTTGTTAGGCGCAAGCGTAAACGCAAGCTTTCCATCAAAAAAACCGACAGAGCCTAATAAGGTCTGTCGGTTTTTCTAAACGTAAAAGAATTAAGGCTTGTTCGGTCCGATCACGTAGATCGTCAGACCGGATTTACGGCCAAAGTTCAGCGCCGTTCCCAAGCTGTCATAATACATATCGATCTTTTTGCCTTTAATCGCACTACCTGTGTCTTCAGCTTTGCGGTAGCCATATCCTTCGATATAAACCCACCAGCCGAGAGGAATCACATTCGGATCGACTGCGATCGTGCGACCTTCTGTTACCGTCGTACCGGATGCTGTGCGTGTACCCATTCCCGGTTGCTGCGAAGAATAAGCGGTAGCCGCAACACCAGTCAATACGGTTTTATATTCAAACCCTTTAGCAGACTTCGAAGAAGATGCAGAAGTTGTTTTAGCGGCAGCAGCCGGAGCAAACGTCTTCTCTACAACCGGCTCTTTCGTGCCGACTGCAATCACTTCATCCTGCTTTTTGGTTTTCACTTTTTTATCAACGACGTATTTCGTTACGAACTCGCCATCTTGGTAAACTTTCTCGATCGTTTGAACCGTTACGCCATCGACGCCGGCTTGAATCGTTTTGGTTTTACCTTTCAGCAAAGTCGAATCGTCTTTTTTCGTCGTGCCGTGTGGAACTTTAACTTCGACATCGGCTTGGAACTTGTTGATGCGATATACCGCAACATTCATGTTCTCTGTCAAAGGAGTCGTAGTACCTGGATATACTTTGTCGTTATTGCCAAGTTCGATGCCTTTGTCAGCAAGAACGGCTTCAACCGTTCTAGCCGTCGTGTACGTCGCGCTCTCGTTGCCGCCCACTTTCAAGTTCACTGGAATCGCCGTAGTAATTTTGATCTTGCTACCCGCTTCCACTTCTGAACTTAACGGTACAGAGATTTCATCATGTGCTCCGAAATCGATGTTCCAATCTTCCAGTGCATCGGCAACTGTCGATTCGGCAGTATACGCTTTTTTCGTGCTTCCATTCACTGTTAGGTTAACTGGAACAGCCGAAGTGATCTCAACTTCACTACCGCCTTTTACAGCCGAGCTAACCGGTACGGAAATCTTGTCGAACTTTCCAAGTTCCACATCCCAGTCTTGCAATGCTGCACCGACTGTTTTTTCAGTCGTGTAACGCTGCTCGCTTTTACCGTCAACCGTCAAAGTCACCGGTAATGCTGTTGTCGCAGTAATGCGATCTCCGTCCTGAATCGAAGCACCTAGCGACATCGATACATCATCTTGTGGCTTAAAGCTAAGCGAATGCTCATCCAAAAGCTCTTGAAAGCTGCCTTTGTGCGTGGTCAGCGTTTGTTCTTTCCCGTCAACGATCAGCACGATCTGTTTCTCGGCTTTTGCATACAATCCGAGAAGTACCATCGTTACAACCGCAACGACGAATAATGCAACACCCAAAATTTGAAGGCCGTTCTGGCGCTTCCAACGCAAAGCGTAAGTCATGCTGGATGATCGTGAACCATGGGTGTCTTCTTTCGTGAAAATGCCCACTCTTCCGTCCTCCTCCATAGCCCCGCCGTCAAGTACGAACATGAAAAAATTGACGTGACTACTTGCTATTTTTTCGTAGAAATGTGCAGCACAAAAATCGATAAAAACTTTTGCGAGGATTGCACCATCTCTACGTTCATCCCGTTCTAAAAGCTCAACCCAATCTTGTTAAATCCCTTCAAGCATCGTTGCCGAAGTCTTAACCGATCTTGCGCTTATGTACGCCATTCCTTGAGGTAACTGCCGGAAAACAAAAGAAGCCTGTGGAAAGAGGACTTAAAGAATCTTTAAGAGGTCTCTTCCGCGGGCTTCCCTCTTAAAAAATCGACAAGTTGACGATCTGAGGAAAACATAAGGCGCGTGGCTGCCTCTCTCTTATTTTGCGCTTACGAGGTTAGCTGTCGGGTTCGAACGAAGAGAGTCGTTCTATGGCGATTCTTCCGCTCATGGCGAGAAGATCTCCAATTCACCCCGTAGACCCAATGTTAAAGGAATCGACCACGACTGCTTTCTCCTGAACATCGTCGTTCAGATTTCGATCCAGCATATCGCTTCCGGTTCCCCCGTTCTTCGTTATGTATGACGAAGATTCAGCGAGACGGTTTATGAATAAGTGAGATTAAGCGAATGTAAGCTTCGTTTAATCACTGACAAGATAATAGCGTTTTTCGAAGGAGTTTGTAAAGCGGCGCAATTTCTCGTGTGATCGATTAAAAGGTTAAAACTTTGTAACATTCTTTGTTTTTTTCGGGCAAAAAGATTAATTTCTCGTAAATACTCTCGATTTCGCCCGATTTGCTCGCTTTCTTAGCTGATACCAAAAAGCTTATTTGCGTTTTTCATCGTCTGTTTGGCAATCTCTTCCAAAGAAACACCTTTAAGTTCAGCTGCCTTTTCTGCGACAAGACGAACATAAGAAGTCTCATTTCGTTTTCCTCGGTAAGGATGTGGAGTCAAATAAGGAGCATCCGTTTCGATCAATAAACGATCCATCGGCGTCTTTTCGAGCACTTCTTTGGGCTGTTTGGCATTTTTGAAAGTAACAGGCCCTCCGAACGAAAGATAAAAGCCCATATCGAGGCAAATTTGCGCCGTTTCCCAACTTCCCGAGAACGCGTGCATAATTCCGCCTACTTCAGATGCGTTTTCTTCTTTCAAAATTCGGATCGTATCTTCATGAGCTTCGCGGTTATGAATCACAATCGGCAGCTTCACTCTTTTTGCCAAAGCGATCTGTTCGCGCAATACCCGATGTTGAACGTCTTTAGGCGATTTATCCCAATGGTAATCCAGACCGATCTCGCCGATCGCGACAACTTTTTCATGACTGCACAGCGATTCGATCCATTCCAGATCTCCTTCTTGCATATCGATCGCATCAACAGGGTGCCAACCAATTGCCGCATACACAAAAGGATACTTTTCAGCTAATGCCAAAGTGGTCGGAATCGTCTCTCGGTTGAACCCGATATTAACGATTCGGCTGACTCCTGCTTCGAGTGCGCGATTCATCGCTTCGTCTCGATCTTCTGCGAATTCAATAGCGTCCATATGAGTATGAGTATCGAATAACATCTTGTTCTCTCCTTTTCATAAACATACCGACAATAATCAAAGTATTGCCGGCATGTTACATAACGTATGGGATTGTTTTTCTATCGTGATTGATCTTTGCATCTTGTCCATATTTTACACAAAAAGCGTTAAAACGCGTTTAATCGGCTGAAAACGGGAAAATCGCAGCAATATCTGCCGGAAGAAGCGAGATCACTTCAGCAACTTTATGGTGCGGATAATACAGATGATATTTCCCCCGATGCAAACCGGTAATCGATCTGACAATATCGGAAACTTCGGAAATTTCTCTCAATTCATCCTTTTTATTCAGTAATAAAATCTGACTTCCGCGCTTCGAATTGTTCGGCAACAAAACATCGTAAGGCAAGTCGGTTGGAAAGTCGATTTCGAAGTCATACTCCGGATTCAATCCTGCATTTTTGAAGCTGCTACGAATCCGTTCGACGGTCTCTTGGTCAATCGATTCGACTTCTACATATTTATACAGTCTGCGATGAAGGAATCGACAACAAAGCTCGCTAAGAATAGAATCTTGTTCTTCGCTCCACTGCATAAATGTCGTCTGAATCAGAGATTCGTCGAGTTTCAAATATTCTTTAACCGTTAATTCGTTTTTGAACAATTGAGGTAGTGGATTCGGTAAAAATTCAAAAGTATACCCTTGATGATACAACTCGCCAGCTCGTCTAAATATCTGTCTTAAAATAATTTCCGAACTGCGCGTCACCGGGTGGAAGTAGACTTGCCAATACATCTGGTAGCGTGACATCAGATAGTCTTCGACCGCGTGCATTCCCGACTCTTTCACCACAATTCTTCCATTATAAGGACGCAGCATACGTAAAATACGATCAATATCGATTGTGCCATAATTGACTCCGGTAAAATACGCATCTCTAAGCAGATAATCCATCCGATCCGCATCGAGCGGGCTTGTAATCAGATTGACGACAATTTCCTGCTCATAGTCTTTGCGAATGACAGAAGCTACCCGCTCCGGCATATCTTCCGATACTTCTCGTAAAATCCGATTGACGTCCGTATCGCCCAAAATAATTTTACAAGTCCAATCTTCGTGATCCATTTCGAAAGCTTCTTCTATTGAATGTGAAAAAGGGCCATGCCCCAAATCATGTAATAGAGCTGCGCACATCGCGACCATATTTTCTTCGACCGGCCAATCTGGATAATTGTTGCGCTCGAATTGAGAAATGATACGGCGGGTGATCTCGTACACACCTAACGAATGAGAAAATCGACTATGCTCGGCTCCATGAAACGTTAGATAGGTTGTCCCCAATTGCCGAATCCGCCGTAAACGCTGAAATTCCGACGTATTGATCAACGACCATATCGTTCGATCTTGCACGTGTACATAATTATGGACAGGATCTTTGAATACTTTTTCTTCACGTAAGGGCTTGATGTGGTTCGACATCCTTTCACTCCTTTAAATTAAAATATTAAAAAAACAGGATCGAATTTTGTCGGATAAGGTTTTATCGATTTCCAAACGTTTTTATTCTCATTATTCTTTGATAAAAAAATATTTATACCGGTTATTGTTCATATATTTTATACATTTTTCATTTTTTATCAAATTTTAAGGTGATCTTAAGCCTTCTTGGGTTGACTGTTCTGGGAAACATTGTTATTATGAGGAACATAAAAGCTAGAACAATGTCGAAAAATGACACCAGTTGTAGAAATCAACAGCTTTACCATGAATACATTCAATGAACACCCAGCAACATTTATATTTTGGGAGGTAATAAATCATGATGAAATCAACAGGTATTGTGAGAAAAGTAGACGAACTAGGTCGCGTTGTTATTCCAATCGAATTGCGCCGTACTTTGGGCATCGGTGAAAAAGACGCTTTGGAAATTTACGTGGACGGCGAACGCATTATGCTGAAAAAATACGAGCCAGCTTGTATCTTCTGCGGCAATGCTGACAACGTAACGTATTTCAAAGGCAAGATCGTATGCTACGATTGCGTATCGGAAATTCCTGCACCCGTTGCAAAGTAAATGGAGTGATCTCCTCCATTCACTCTGCAACATCAGATCCAAAACAAAAGGAACGCTCCAATCCTTTTATTTTGGATCTGTACCGCTAGAAGTTAAATCTTTAAATGCTTTTAAATCTTTAAAATTTCCAATCCTACCTCCACTATAATGGAGGTTTTTTTGTACCTGATGTTTTTTCGTGCCGAATATTTTTATTTGATGTTTTTTCGTGCCGAATATTTTTATTTGATGTTTTTTCGTGCCGAAAAAACTACAATAACGCGTTATAAACATCCCGCTTCGAAATCCCGCGATCGCCCGCAACCTTCTTCATCGCATCTTTGCGCGAGATTCCTTCTTGCTCTTCATAATGCGCTACATGATCCTCTAGCTCCAGTTCTTGCCACCAAGCATCTTTCCGTTCTTGAGCCTGCTCTCGGCTTTCGCCTTCTACCGCAATACAATATTCCCCGATCGGCGGATACTCTTGAAGACGCGACACCAATTCGTCTAATGTACCGCGTGCAATCTCTTCATGCCGCTTCGTCAGTTCCCGTGCCAGCACCGCTTTACGCGAACCCCATGCTTCGAACATCGCTTCAATCGTTTTGAGTACCCGATGCGGGGATTCGTAAAAAAGCAATGTACCTTCGATGTGTCCAAGCGACTCCAAAGCTTCTCGGCGGTCTTTGTTTTCACGCGGCAAAAATCCGGCAAACGTAAATTGATCTGTCGATAAGCCGGATACGATCAAAGCACTCAAAGCAGCGTTCGCACCGGGGATCGGAACGACTGAAATTCCGGCTTCGATCGCGAGTTTGACAAGATCGGTTCCAGGGTCGGAAATCGCCGGTAGACCGGCATCGCTGACGATCGCTAAATTTTTTCCTTCTATTATATAGCGTATCAATTCAGGCCCGCTTGCCGCTTTATTATGCTCATGATAACTGAACAATTTTTGCGGTACGATCTCAAAATGAGTGAGAAGTTTACGAGTCTGCCTGGTATCTTCTGCGGCGATCAATTCACATTCTCGCAATGTCCGTATTGCTCGGTAGGTCATATCTTCCAGATTGCCGATCGGCGTTGCGACCAAGTATAAGGTTCCTGCTCCTTCAGCATGTGATTCGAAGCTTTTTTGCACCTGCATATTACGCTTCGCCTCCCGGCTTGCCATAATAGATTTCCATAAATTCGTCGCCATATTTCCCTTGATCGTTATAGACAATCAGCGGCGGCATAATACGCATTTCCGGCTTGGCATCGCGTATTCCTTCTACCAATACCATATTTGCTTCCATGCCCGCCCGCGGATGTACAAAGCGAACGCGTTTCGGCTCAATTCGATATTGACGCATCAGTGTCAGAATATCCGCTAAGCGATGCGGACGATGTACCATCGATACTTTCCCGCCTTGCTTTACAAGCTTACCGCAAGCTTTCACAACGTCTTCTAACGTACAATGAATTTCATGCCGTGCGATCGCTTCGTATTGATTCGCTTTAATATCGCTGCCTGTAAGCGCCGCATAAGGCGGATTAACGGTTACGGCATCGTACATCCCATGCCCTGCCACTTCGTGGTAATTTTTCAGGTCAGCATTATGGATTATGATCCGATCTTGAAGACCATTCATCTCAACGCTACGCTCCGCCATTTTTGCCAGTCTTTCTTGGATCTCTACGCCTTCGATTGTCGCTTTGGTACGCGTAGATAGCAGTATCGGAATTACCCCATTGCCTGTGCACAGATCAAGGACTTTTCCACGTGCCGGGACAGAAGCAAATCGTGCTAACAATACAGCATCCATGGAGAAGCTAAATACTTCCCTGCTTTGAATAATATGCAAATTTTGCGTCAGCAGATCATCGATCCGCTCGCCTTCATATAAAGGGATATCACTCCGCGATTTTTCCATCTTAATTAACGCTCCTCTTAAAAAAAAGCCGCAGGCAAAAAACGCCGCGGCTCTCAGACTGGTACCGGATTATTTATTCAAAAAAGACAAGCAGAACAAGCAATCGCCTTCCATACGCAAATGACCGTAGTACACATTACAGATATGGAATCCTTCATGGTACAACCGCGCCAAATTATCGTATCCTTCCCCGACCGTATCACTAATGTTCTCATTTTTTTGCGTCGATTGTTGCAGAACATGAAACGGTTCGGATTTCGATTCAGCTTGGACTTCCCTTTTCAAAATTTCTCGCAGACGTTCGTTTTCCGTTAGAAGCCTATGGTTATCCTCCATGAGCTCTTTTACCGTCTGCTTGATGTTGCTAAGCTCGTTTTTAAAGTTTTCCATTTGCGCTTCCATCTCGTGTATTTGCACGAAAACATTTTTCTTCTCCAAGTAAACTCCACCCCAGAGCGGTTCCGATTGACTTACTTGACGACAATGTCGTCCATGGACAATTCTTTTACTTTGCTGATCTCAAACAACTGCACATGCACCATTCGCTTGCCGGCATTCAGTCCTACGACCTTGCCTTCCCCAAGCGATGTGACAACCATTTTGCCGACAGCCGGAAGTTCTTCTTTCGAACTTTCGTAATTGTCATGCTCAAACTTCAGACAACACATCAATCTGCCGCAAAGCCCGGAAATTTTCGTCGGATTCAGCGACAGGTTCTGGTCTTTTGCCATCTTGATCGATACCGGTTCGAAATCGCCCAACCACGACGAGCAGCATAGTACCCGTCCACAAGGTCCGATTCCTCCAAGCATCTTGGCTTCATCCCGAACCCCAATCTGCCGAAGCTCGATTCGTGTCCGAAAAATGCTAGCTAAATCTTTGACAAGCTCACGGAAATCGACCCGACCTTCCGCCGTGAAGTAGAAAATGATTTTGTTCCGATCAAACGTGTATTCCACGTCAACCAGCTTCATTTTCAAACCGTGATCTTTAATTTTATTCAAACAGGTTGCAAACGCCTTACGGGCTGCGTCCTTGTTCTCCTCGACTACACGCGCATCGGTGTCACCTGCGATACGAATCACTCGCTTAAGCGGTAACACAACATCGCTTTCTTGCACTTGCTTTTTACCGACAACAACTTTGCCATACTCGACGCCTCTAGCCGTTTCTACGATTACGCATTGTTCCTGCTCAATCGGAAACTCCAAAGGATCGAAATAATACACTTTGCCCGCTTTTTTAAAGCGAACGCCGACTACACTGTACAAAGCTAAACCTCCCTTGCGCGCATTCAAAAACGCTAGATCCTCGCTAGCCGACCTACATCCTTCATCTACCGGCTGCCCGCTTAAGGGCCGAGTCTCACTAAAAATTGCTCAAAACAAAGCTGGGTATTCATGTTGGATTTGAGCTTTTTTTTGCTCTCTGCGGCAATAGACATGCATCCTATCCAATACTCCGTACTGCGGGAATTTGCCACTTGGGAGATGAACTCCAGCTGATCTATGAAAACGATGTGCTCGCGCCGTTCGGAAAGAACGTAAATCATATCTCTAAACCACAAATGGAAAAGATCGAACAGACTATCGAGGTGCTCGCCAAGCCCCGCTTTGAAAACTTGCTGCTGAGCGGTAACCAGACTTGCGCCACTTCGACCGATCGACTCCTTCCCTAATTGTATCACTACATTTCTTATTTCTGCAAACCAATTCTCTGCTGCAAGTGCTTTGCATTCCTCTACGCCGGGCGTAAGTTGAGCCGCACATCTCGCTGCCGGTGTTGCTAATCCTTCTACAGCTAGCTGACTTAAAATAGACTCCGCACCCATTGCGGTAAAAGGAACCAGCTGAACGCGTGAACGAATCGTCGGCAGTAGTGTTTGCGCATTTTCCGATAACAATATCGCGACAGCCGGAGCTGGAGGTTCTTCCAAAAACTTCAATAGACTGTTCGAAGCTTGTACCGTCATTTTGTCGGCTTCATCGATAATATAGACTTTACGTCCGCTTGAACCCGAACGATACGAAAACATCTTTTGCAACTCCCGAATTTGCTCGATCTTGATCGAAGCTCCATCGGGTGCGATGGCTTGTAGATCGGGATGGTTGCCATGCTCGACTTTTCGGCAGCTTAGACATTCGCCGCAAGCATCGCCAAGCTCTGTTCCGCGTTCGCACAGTAGCGCTTGGGCAAAAGCATTCGCTGCTTGACGACGGGCACCACCGCCGGGTCCACTGAACAAATACGCATGTGAGACACGTTCGCTACGCAAACTGTTGCTTAACATTTGCTTGGCAATCTCTTGTCCACTGATTGTTTGTAACGACATATAAAAAGGGTCTCCTAACTAAAAGAATAACGCCGCAGAGCGGCGTCGGAGTACAAGACTTATGATTTCGACAGAATCAGAACAGCAAATTCATCAGCAGACCACGCACTTCGCCCAATTGCTCAAGCAAGCTGATCCGACCTTCTTCACTGGCAAGCAATTCATCAGCCATCGCCAGTAATTTGCTATCGACTTCGTCGATCAATTTGTAACGTTTGGTTCTGCCTAGGCGATCCCAGCCTTTGGTATCTTTCATCCCTACACCGCGGCGTACCGTATCTTCCAAAAAACGCTTAACCATCGTGCGATACATTTTCAGTTCACGAATCGTCATCGAACGAGCAAGACGGTCGCCCTGCTTGTTGATCTCCAACATCCGGCGTCCTAATTCGTCTTGCGTCGCTTGCGCTTCATGATTTCGAATCGTATCGGCAAAGCTGCGTTGTTCAATCGGACGCGCTCCGGTATCTGGCGTAATCGGCGTATTGTTTAAAGGGCGAAAGCCTGGATTAATTTTCATGATTTATCCCTACCTTTGTATCCGTGAAAATGAGAGGTCTCCAACTTTGGAGACTCCTCTCTTTTTCGCGCCGGCTGTCCGCCGGTGAATGGGTCGTACCAACAGCCGACAGGACAGCACAAGCTTTCGATTAGAAGTGTTCGAAACGGTCAACCGGAAGCACGAATACCGTTGCGCCGCCGACTTGAACTTCTACAGGAAGCGGGAGATACGAATCTGTCGTTCCGCTCATAGGTGTCACTGGCGTAACAAGTTGCTCGCGAACTTTACAGCTGTTGCGAATCACGCTCATAACGTTCTCGACCTGACTGTCATCTACACCAATCAAAAAAGTCGTATTTCCCGCACGCAGGAAGCCGCCCGTACTTGCCAGCTTCGTTGCCCGGAAATTCGATTTCACAAGCTCGCCGGACAGGCGGTTGCTGTCTTTATCTTGTACGATCGCAATAATCAGTTTCATCCGTGGTTCCTCCTTTTTGATTGGCGTTTTGTCTGTTTTATTCAAAACGACCATAGTTCATTTTGTTCGACATAAGTATGCGTATTTCCTGCTATTATACACGGTTTGACAGCAGAAGGTTGTCTATCACTTCTTTTATATCGGCAAAAACAGCGTCTTCGTTTTGCGAAGCGTCGATTTTTTTGAATTGTTCGGCATATTCTTGTTCCAATTTCAAATATCCGTCACGAACCCGGTGATGAAAATCGTTACTTTCTAGATCCAAACGATTGATTTCACGATCTGCATGTTTGGCATGAATCCGCTGAAGACCAATCTCAGGCGTCACATCCAAATAAATATTCATGTCTGCCCAGTACTGTTTGCCTTCCACGTCGATCGCACGTTTGTTTACTTCAAGTACAACTTCCCCCAGTCTACGTCCATACCCTTGATAACTAAGCGAAGACATCACGTAGCGATCGCAAATAACGACTTTGCCTTCATTCAGCGCTGGAATCACCTTTTGGATCAAATGTTCCCGACGTGCCGCTGCATACAGCAGACATTCCGTAAGACCACTCATATCATTTTCTACATCCAAAATGACGCTACGGATCTTTTCGGCAACTTGGACGCCGCCCGGTTCGCGCGTAGACACAAAATCGATTCCGCGTTCGCGAAGATAGTCTTCGATCTTTGCGATTTGTGTCGTTTTCCCGCTACCGTCTGGGCCTTCCAATACTATAAATTTACCCGAATCTTTCATGTTTGGTTACCGCCTTGTCTCTTTTTTCTTTCTTTATTTCGTTTTGCGTACTCGAATCGTTTGCAGCGAAGGATCGGATGATCCTTGAAAGCGAGCTCCAGCACTGCGAAGTTTAAGCAAATGGGTTACCGCAGCCCGACTTACGATTTCTCCAGCATACACCAGCGGAATACCCGGCGGGTAAGGAACGATCATTTCTGCACAAATTTCTCCGATTGCTTGCTCGATTTTGACGGATTGTACGTCTTGAGCTTGATGCAGGTGAAAAGATACCGGTTCAGAAATCAGGAGCGCTTCATCAGTAGAAAAGGTTTCGGCAGCCGCCGACACCTTATTTTGCTGATCGCGTCGTAAACCACTTTTCAAAAGATCAGGATCAGATTCATCTTGTATCTGTTTCAAGGTTTTCATCAATCTTATTGCATCGCTCATTGTCGTTCCGGGTCCAAGTGCCAATACCGTCCGATGCTCGTCACTCATTTCCGCTACGCAACCTTGATGTTGCAGCTTTCGCTGAAGCTCATAACCGTTTAAGTTGTGCTCCACATCGTAAATCACGATTTTAAAAGGATCTTGCTCCGTATAGCTCTTCTCATCGGTCGGTCCCAAGATTTCGAATCTATTCAGCTTCCGAATTTCGTTACGAATATATGCCGCGGCTTCCAAAGCTTCTTTCCAAGTATCTTCACCTTGCTGCTCCGCTACACTGCGCGCCATATCTAGCGAAGCCATGATGGGATAAGACGGGCTTGAACTTTGCACCATCGCTAGACGTGTCTTTAACAGATCGCGATCTATTCGATCACCTCGCACATGCAGCATTGCGCCCATCGTCATCGCGGTCAGCATTTTATGAGTCGATTGCACGACGCCGTCCGCTCCCGCTTGAATCGCCGAAGTCGGAAAATGAGGATGCAATCCGTAATGCGCACCATGCGCTTCATCCACTAATAGCGGAACTCCGTATTGATGGCATAGTTCCGACGTTTGGCGAATATCGCGTCCCATCCCATAGTAATTAGGTCGAGTGATGAATACTCCTTTGGCTTGCGGATATCGCTTCAAAGCTTGCTCTAGCGACACATCGTGAGGTGTAACGGGAAGTTGACTTGACGGCTCATGATCCGAAGACACAAATACCGCTTGTGCTCCCGCCAGCATCAGACCGTTAATGATCGACTTATGCACATTCCGCTGTACGATCAACAGAGATCCAGGCTCTGAGCAGACCGTTAACAATAAAGCCAAATTTCCAACCGTACTGCCTCCCACCAAAAAGAAAGATTCTTCCGCATCCCAGAAAGCCGCTGCTTTTTGCTGAGCTTCTTTTATGACCCCTTCTGGATCATGCAGATCGTCGGTTCCTTCAATTTCAGTGACATCGATCGAAAGCATTTCCGAAAAACCGTAAGGCATCGACCCTTGCTTATGTGTATAAAAGTTCCCGTCTTTGTGACCAGGCACATGAAAAGAAACGTCTCTACGTGAGGCGTAACGAAGCAGCTCTGTATAGAGCGGAGCATCGTCTGTATTCCAATTTCTCATTTCATGCCTCCCGTAACCCGCATTTTTTCCTTATTCATTGTACCTGATTTCAAGCTTACGCTGAACTATCTTTTATAAATTGTCACGACCTTCCTTTTTCATCCTTTTGATTCCGTCTGCTTTGCGTTATGATAAAAACAGCCTTATTCCCGAATCCGGGAATGCTGGATCTGGAATAGGAAGGAAGATCGGGTATGCTGGAGCAACAACGTGAAAATGATAACGCCACAATTTATCAGTATCAGCTTATTCGCAAGTTTCATGTTCCGCGACTTTTACAGATAAGCTATTGGATCGTGCCGATTCCTATTTTGCTTGTCGGTCTGTTTTTATATTCTTGGTATACGCTTTTGTATATGTCTGCTGCTTTTTTGATCGTGCTGTGGATTCATTTTGTCGTATCCCATGCGGTATTATTGATTCGAGGATCGATCTATCGTAAAAAGTGGAAACTCCGTTTCTCCGGGATCTGGTTTGGATTTTTGCCTGACCAGCACACCGGATTTTCGATTTTGCAACAAGTATTGCTGCAAAGTTTGTGGATCGGATTTATTTTTATCGGCGTCCTCGTCGCTTGGATTCCGCTTCCGTTTACGCTAGCGCTGCTATTTTGGCATTTTTGGTTTATGGCTCCGCGTATTTCAATCCTTTTGAGTATGAAAGGACAGCGGAGAGATGTGATGATCAAGCTCAATCCCCAAGACGTCTCGTATTATATCCAGTAAATCCAAATTAGATCACATCAAAAAGACCGGATTCGACATTTTTGTCGAGATTCCGGTCTTTTTTGTACATGTTTATAACGTCTTTAATTTTCTTTTGGAACGAGCACGGTCAGATAATTGCCTTCCCGCGATAAATGCACCGTTGTTCTACCTTTTGAAAAAATAAAGATCGGATTAGGTCCTTCTACATTTTCCTGATCTTTTTCTTCGGTCCAGCCCCAAGCTTTAATGGCTTCTAAGTAAGCTTCCGGCATTTCTTGCAAACGTTCTAATCCCGGCACCGAATAGCGTACATAGCTCATCTTTGCGTTATCGGCTTTCACCTCTGTTTTGCTTGCTTCTTTAGGCACAGGAAAACTTTCTTCAACCGTTGCACCATCGTAGACTGCCCAAGACGAAGGCTCCTCCGCTGTACATGCCGTTAGAAGAAGAAGTGAAGTGCAGAATAGGCAAAAGGCAAAAGACATCACCTTCCGCTTCATATTCAATTCCCCCTTACATCGTTTCTGCGCAATGCTATAACATGCTTATCTCGTTTTCTCTTTCGATCCTATTCGTTTAAAAAACCGAAAAACTTTAGTATCGAAAGTCCCCTAGGAAAACGATGATTGTATGCAGGTTTTTTTTAAAAGCTTTTAAACCCATTTCATCATTATACCGAGGATGGAATAGGGAACGGTTACAAAAATGTTACCGGGGGGAGCGAGCCTGCTTTCGACCTTCGCTTCGTTGTCCTTTCCCCCTTTCATTTGAAATAGAGCTTTAGAGGTGAGGGGAAAGGGCAAAGGCGCTTCGGTTC
>NZ_JANFNS010000010.1 GCF_024436065.1 Saccharibacillus sp. JS10 | reverse complement strand
CGTATCTCTCAGCGGCGACTTTTATATCCTATCACAGTTTCAAGCAGTTCGTCAAGCACTTTTTTAAAATTCTTTTTTCAGTGCGTTTCGTTCGGCTGAAGTTGTGAGGTCTTCGTTTGGAAGAGCCGTTTATTAATGTATCACGTAGTAAGCCAGCAAGTCAACACTTTGTTTGCAAATTTATTGATATTTATACGTTTTATCAATAAAAGCGGGCTTTTGAGCAGCAATACTTATCGGATTATACCTTGAGAACGCTTCTTTGTCAGCGGGTTTTAGAAAAATTACATATAAAAAGACGTCCATGAGTTGAACTCCCATGAACGTCTTTTAGAAAAAGATGATGCTATCTTACTTTTATAGTTCTCTACGTCCTTCCAAAGCTTTGGAAAGTGTTACTTCATCGGCGTATTCCAAATCTCCACCTACCGGAAGACCATGCGCAATCCGGGTGACTTTAATCTCGAACGGACGAACCAGACGCGAAATGTACATCGCTGTCGCTTCACCTTCGATATTCGGATTGGTCGCCAAAATCAACTCTTGCACTTTTTCATCGCTTAGACGGTTGAGCAGCTCTTTCAATCGAATATCGTCAGGGCCGATTCCTTCCATAGGAGAGATCGCACCGTGAAGAACGTGATAATACCCGTCAAACTCTTTGGTACGCTCCATCGCGACCAAATCTTTGGGATCTTGAACCACACAAATGACTGACGCGTCGCGCTGTTTGTCTTGGCAGATTCGACAAGGGTCGGTATCCGTGATATTCCCGCAGATCGAACAGTAATGCAGATTCCGCTTCACGCTAACCAGCGCTTTGGCAAAATCGATCACATCGTCTTCTTTCATATTCAATGCGTGAAAAGCCAGCCTCGCAGCCGTCTTGGGTCCGATTCCGGGTAGACGGGAGAACGATTCAATCAGCTTGGCAATCGGCTCTGGATAATGCAAGGCCACACTTCCCTTTTAGAAATAGTTTAGAATAGACCTGGAATTTTCATGCCGTTCGTGAATTTGCCCATATCTTGGTTTGCCAGATCTTCCGCTTTTGTCAAAGCATCGTTAACAGCAGTCAAGATCAAGTCTTGCAGCATTTCCACATCTTCCGGATCTACCGCTTCAGGTTTGATATTAATCGCGATCACTTTTTTATGACCGTTTACTTCTACGTTGACAACGCCGCCGCCCGAAGAACCTTCAACTTTTTTAGTGCCGAGTTCTTCTTGAGCTTTCATCATTTGCTCTTGCATCTTTTTAACCTGTTTCATCATTTGGTTCATATTGTTATTCATCGTAATCTCTCCTTAAAAGTAAACCTCGATTTCACCGCTATTTAAAAATAGACGACGCACCGGGTGGGATTCATTCTTTGATAACAACCAGATCTTCTCCAAACAAATTCAAAGCTTCGTCTACCCACGGCTCTTTGCTGCCTGCCTCTTCCTCTTGTTGCAATTCCAACACTTCGGATTGAGGAGACGCCGCTGACTCGGCAGATTCTGTCCAGTCTTTTTGCATAATCGTGAGCAAACTCCATTGACCGCCCAAGAAATCCGATAATACTTGTTCCACGACTTGGCGATTTGCCGGTTTTTCGATCGTTTCCCGATGAATATCGTTTTTAAAAGCGACCAATACGGAATCGTCCAATGCCGATACCGGCTCACCGTTGGTAAACCAAGCATGAACCGTGACCTTCTCTTCTTTTACCCGTTGAAGCACTTGATTCCACTTACTGCGAATATCTTTGAACGAATCATCGTCTTTGCGTGCCAGATATTGATCCATATGAGGCGGAAGCTTAGCCATACGAGATACACGTGGTGCATTTTGACGAGCAGCCGGACGATTTCCACCCGACTCATTGCCGCCGCCACCCGCAGATACTCCGTTACGCATCGCTTGCTCTAGCTTTTTCTCCAGATCAGCGATGCGACTTTCGAGACGTTTGACACTTTGAGTGTCTATTGAAGGAGAAGTTGCACTTACTGCATCTTGCGATGCCGCTTCGGCGCGATCTCCTACACTGACAAGATTCAATAACGCCACTTCAAATAAAATTTGCGGATTGGCTGCGTATTTCATCTCGTTCTGATAACGACTCAATGTATCAATCGTGCGGAACAGATGGTCTTTGGAAAAATGCTCGGCGACTGCGCGGAAAGATTCGGCATCAAGTACACGCTCGGTCATATGCTCAGCATTCGGAACCATTTTGATCATTAACAGATCGCGGAAGTAGTAAAGAAGGTTCTCCATACACTTATCCGCACTTTTGCCGTCTTGCATCCAACTCTCAACGGTTTGCAGAACGCCGCCGGCGTCTTTGGCAGAAAGATATTCGGCAAGTGCCGAAAACTGCTCGGAAGCAATCCCGCCTGTCATCCCAAGTACTTGGTCGTAAGTGACTTTGCCTTCGGTGAAAGACGAAATCTGATCGAGTACACTCAGTGCATCTCGCATCCCGCCATCGGATAAGCGCGCAATATACTGCAATGCACTTTCTTCAGCTTCAATCTGTTCTTCGCGGCAAATTTGAACCAAACGCGACGTTTGCTCTTCCAGCGACACTCTACGGAAATCAAAACGCTGACACCGTGAAATAATCGTCGCCGGAAGCTTATGCGGTTCGGTTGTCGCCAAAATAAACATCGCATGCTCCGGCGGTTCTTCGAGCGTCTTCAATAGAGCATTAAACGCTTCCGTCGTAAGCATATGGACTTCATCGATAATATAAACTTTACGCCGAACTTCGGTCGGAGCATATTTGATCTTCTCGCGCAGATCCCGGATCTCTTCTACACCCCGGTTAGAGGCAGCATCGATCTCAAGCACGTCCATCACCGCACCGGCTGCGATACGCTTGCACGTCTCGCATTCGTTACACGGTTCGGGAGCAGGTCCTTTTTCACAGTTCACGGCTTTTGCCAAAATCTTCGCGGCACTGGTCTTGCCCGTTCCCCGAGGTCCGCTGAACAAGTAGGCATGAGACACCCGTTGTTCACGAATCGCGTTCTGCAACGTTCGAATAATATGCTGTTGTCCCACCATGTCCTGGAAGGACTGCGGCCGCCAAGCCCGGTAAAGCGCAATATGTTCCATTAGCGGCTCCTTCTTTTTTGGACTATCGTCTTCCCTTAATTATACTATATTTTCAGCCAATAAAAAACAAAAACACCTCTGCCTGCGGCAAAGATGTCGATCATTCACTTATTAAAAAGTTAAACCGTGCACCCGCCTTCGATACGTTGTCATCCAAGCGGCACCTCTACCCAACAACTCGGACTAGGCCACCCTCCGGCACAAAAGCTGGTCTGCTTATGGCTGCTTCCTTCCGGATCTGACCAGGTTCACAGGTGCTCATTGCGGAGGACCCAATCGTCAACATTATGTGTAAAGACCAAACCTTACAGGACAAGACCTCGAACGGGAATTCAACCTCGCTATAGCGGATTGCGAGTTACAGGGCACCGCTACCTCCCCGTCTAGCACGGCATTATTGATTATACGGGATACAAAAAGAAAACGCAAATGGTCGGCTTTATGATTGCCGACCGCGCCTTGGGTTCGGTTTCGATCGGCGCTCGGCTTGTTTTCCGGCCCGAAGATGTATTCATCTTCGGGTAAACGGAAATCCAAAAGTCGCTTCGATTCGAAACCGAACCTGCGGCGCTCGTTTCCGGCTCCCTTTTTGCTGGGAGGGAGCGGAAACGAAATGACAAAAGGCTACGCGGCAATCTAAACCGCGCAGCCTTTTGTCTATTTTAAAACCCACAACCTTCAAGATAAGGTTGTGGAGCGCCGCTCGAAGAGTTTAAGTTCGTTCGGAGCGACTTCGGCTTTGCTTCATTGTGATTGGAGACAATCTTGTCTCCAATGGGGGAAGCAAAACGAGCGGAGCGAAAGAATGAACTTAAACTCGCCCTACGATCGGACTTTTAGCACGGCGCTGATCAACCGGCGGCACATGCGTATACGAGCCGATCACAACGTTCGGCAACTCTTCGCGGAAAATCTCCAGCATCTGCTTCATGCCCAGCAGTTCGCTGCGCGCAGGAGGAATAAGCTCCATATAGCTTTCCGGGTCAATATTCAGATTCCGCATCTGAATCAATTTCAGATCGGTGCGACGCGCAAATTCGATCATCGCTTCGATCTCTTCTTCACGGTCGGTAACACCCGGGAAGATCAAATAGTTGATCGACGTATAGACGCCTTGCTGCGCAGCGTAGATCATCGACTTTTCAACATTTTTGAGATTATAAGCACGCGGCTTGTAGTACGCATTGTAATGATCGTCCAAAGCGCTGATCGTACTTACGCGCATCAGATCAAGACCTGCATCCACGATCCCGCGGATATGGTCGGTCAAGCCGGCATTCGTATTGATATTGATATAGCCCATATCGGTACGCGAGCGAACTTCGCGCATCGCTTCGATAATGATCTTAGCTTGCGTAGAAGGCTCGCCTTCGCAACCTTGACCGAAACTGATGATCGACTCCGGCGTCGTCAAATGTTCCATCATAATCTGAACGATCTCGTCTGTACGCGGACGGAAGTTCATCCGAGTTTGCGGCGCAACAAAGCCGCTATCGTCCGGTTGCTCAGAAATACACCCGAAGCAGCCTGCATTACAAGAATACGAAACAGGAACGCCGCCTTCCCAGCGGCCGAGGAACGTATTCGAAGAAGTCAGACACTCGTAACCCAGCGCACAGTTAGACAAATGCGCATAAAGGCGATTTTCTGGATACTTTTCGACGAAGTCGTGCACTTTTTTGTTCAGTTCTTTTTTATCGCAATTGTCCGGGTTCCACTTTTCTGGATCATCGCATTGTTCCGCTGTTACATAGAAGTTTCCGTCTTTCCAGACGACAGCGGAATAACCGAATAACGGCAATTTGTATTCTTTGTCGGTTTTGACGTAGCCAGGCAAAGCTAGACGCGTAAAACCTTGCGGAAGCAAAGCGCCAACCGCTTGCATTCCGTCGAGTGCGACCATTTCGCCACTATCGGGATCAAGAGCGACTGGTTTGGTACTTGGAAGACCGACCAATGTCGCGCCTTCCGGGAGCGGAATCAGTTCTTCGTCCATAATTTCAATAATTATATCAGCGCTACGCGCCAAAGCTAACAGTTCGGGGTGATCGTATACGTTGCCGTTTTCGTCGGCATAAACCAAATGCATGGATGAAGTCTCCTTTTAGCGGGCTTGCGCTTGATGCTTTGACGCATGAACTCTTGTATTTACAGCTATTATCGTCTCGTTTACGCCGTTTGATTACTGAGCGGCGCAGCGCAATGTAACCCGATATCGATCTTTTATTTTGTCGGTACAGTAGGTGCAGTTGTCGCGGAAGCGGTCCGTGCCGGGCGTCTAGTTGAGCTTGAAGACGAGTTTCCGCTAGTTTTTGCAGCTGTCGAAGATGTCGGTTTTGCTTTGCTTTTTTCTTCGGTCACATCTAACGACGCCAAAAACTCAGCGTTATTTTTAGCATTTTTCAGCTTTTTCAGGAAACCTTCGATAAAGTCGAATGAATCGTTCATGCTTTTACGTACATGCCAGACCGCATCCAACTCTTCTTTGGACAATAACATTTCTTCGCGGCGCGTACCGGAACGACGAATATCGATCGCCGGGAAAATTCGACGTTCGGCAAGTTTGCGATCCAAATGCAGTTCCATATTACCAGTTCCTTTAAATTCTTCATAGATAATATCGTCCATTCTGGAGCCGGTGTCAATGAGTGCCGTCGCCAAAATCGTCAAACTGCCGCCTTCTTCGACGTTACGAGCCGCTCCGAAGAATCGTTTCGGACGGTGGAACGCGGCTGGGTCGATACCACCGCTTAGCGTACGACCGGATGGCGGGATAACCAAATTGTAGGCGCGTGCAAGTCTTGTAATGCTATCCAATAAAATAACGACGTCTTTTTTGGATTCGACCATACGCAAAGCTCGCTCTAATACGAGTTCCGCAACTTTGATATGATTTTCAGGCAATTCGTCAAAGGTCGAGGCTACGACTTCGCCTCGAACCGAACGCTGCATATCGGTGACTTCTTCCGGACGTTCGTCGATTAGTAATACGAAAAGTTCAATATCCGGATTGTTTTCCGAGACGCTGTTGGCGATTTCTTTGAGCAATTGCGTTTTGCCGGCTTTTGGAGGAGCAACGATCAAGCCGCGCTGACCTAAACCTACAGGAGCAATCAAGTCAACAATACGTGCCGACAAGCGATTTTGCGTTGTTTCCAATGGAAGCTTTTTCTCCGGATATAACGGGGTCAGCGCCGGGAAATGAAGACGTTCCGAAGCGGTAGCCGGGTCGAGTCCATTAACGGCATTTACTTGTAGCAAACCGAAATAGCGTTCATTTTCTTTAGGAGCACGGCATTTTCCCGATACCAAGTCTCCGCTACGCAGATCAAATTTACGAATTTGAGAAGCAGAGATATAAATATCTTCGGTACTTGGCAAATAATTGATTGGACGTAAAAATCCGTAGCCTTCAGGTAAAACTTCGAGTACACCTTGCATAAACATCAGACCGCTTTGTTCCGCCTGTGCACGCAAAATAGCAAAAACTAATTCTTTTTTCTTCATTTGGCTGTAGTACGTAATTTGATGTTGCTTCGCTAATTTATAAAGATCGGTCAATTTCATAACTTCCAAATCGGAAATTTGTAAATCCATGTAAGATAACCACCTATTCAATTTTATATTGGAAGGCTCCGCGCCGCTTAGTAAAAAGCTCTAGCCGGATACCGTATGTGCAAATTTAACGTTTGATCGAAGACCGATGTCTAGAATCAAATCAAATATATTCATCAGAATATCTATATTTAAACGAAAACCGAACTGCGCTCGTAACTACGATGTAAAAAATTTGGAGTCTGACCAATGAGTGTTAGGCGCGAATCGCTCAGAAAGAGTTATCGATCAACGTTGAAATCGGGTCAAGCCCGAAGAAAGAGACAGGAGTAAGACGTCTGGAAATGAGAGAAACGGAGAAAGGAACTTCCATTTACTTACGATAAGCATTACCCAATTTATAAAAAGCTGAAAAAAATGCGGACGCGACCGGAGGTCGCGCCAGCCTTGAAAATCACACCGTTTGACGCCAAACATCGGCTCCCAAACTACGAAGATTAGCGACCAGATTATCGTAACCGCGATCAATATACTCGACGCCTTCGATCTCGGTCACACCGTTTTCTACGGTAAGCCCCGCAATGACTAATGCAGCACCAGCACGCAAATCAGCAGCTTGAACTTTTGCCGCATTTAATTTGCCACCTTCAATGACCGCAGAACGACCTTCGACACGGATTTTTGCCCCCATACGAACCAGTTCAGGCACATGCTTAAAACGATTACTGTATACAAAATCGCTTAATACACTTGCTCCATTCGTCTGTGTCAACAAACTCGTCATTGGCGATTGAAGATCGGTCGGGAAGCCTGGGTAAACCAGAGCTTTGACATCAATATGCTGATAATCAGGCCCGCCGATAATACGGATACTTTCATCCATTTCTTCAACCGTAACGCCGATTTCTTGCAATTTGGCTGTTAACGCTTCTAAGTGCTTGGGAATAACGCTATCAATTAACACATTGCCTCGCGTTGCCGCAGCAGCAATCATGTATGTTCCGGCTTGAATTCGGTCAGGAATAATCGAATGTCGGCAACCATGCAGCTTTTCAACGCCTTCGATACGGATTGTCTCTGTACCGGCGCCTTTGATGCTGGCTCCCATTGAGTTAAGTAAAGTCGCTACGTCTATAATTTCAGGCTCTTTCGCCGCGTTTTCGATAATGGTAGAGCCTTTGGCTTTTGAAGCCGCCAGCATAATATTGATTGTTGCTCCTACACTTGCAACATCCAAATAGATTTTGGTTCCGACAAGGCCTTCTGAATGCAAATGAATAGCGCCGTGTTCATTTACTGCGGTCGCTCCCAATGCTTCAAATCCTTTGATATGTTGATCGATTGGACGAGGTTCAAAATTACAACCTCCAGGCAATCCGATCAATGCTTCGCCAAACTTGCCGAGTAAAGCTCCCATCATATAATAAGAAGCTCTTAATTTTTTGACCGATCCATTAGGCATCGGAATCGACTTGACTTGAGACGGATCGATTCGCATCTGGCTACCTTCCCAAGATACGCGAGCGCCAAGCCCTTCAAGAATCTCAGCATACACCGCTACGTCGCTGAGCAGCGGGAGGTTGTCCAATATCACTTCGGAATCGGCAAGAAGCGCCGCAGGAATAAGCGCAATTGCGCTGTTTTTCGCACCGCTGATCGTAACCGTTCCTTGAAGCGGACGACCGCCAGTGACCATTAATTTCTCCATAAGTTGAAAGGTCCCCCTACATGTTGTGCAGCCATTCAAAGAAGACTGAAAATTTAAACACACCGATTTTAAAACAAAATGGAAAGACACCGCTAGGCACGGTGACCTTTCCATAATGAATGAGTGCTTCAGGTTTTGCAATAAAAATCGAATTTACGCGCAAAAAGGGCGCACATTCGATTCTCGCCTACATTTAGGCTTTGTTGCTCGAACCGAATTCTTTAATTTTGCTGATTACAGTTGCTTTGATTGCATCGCGGCCCGGTACGATAAATGTACGTGGGTCATAAGCGTCAGGCTTAGCAGCCAGAACTTCGCGAACAACTTTAGCAAATGCGATTTGGTTTTCTGTGTTTACGTTGATTTTCGACGTGCCCAGAGAAATCGATTTTTGGATGTCATGCAGCGGGATACCCGTACCGCCGTGAAGTACCAGTGGAAGGTTAACCGCATCGCGGATTTCTTCCATCTCTTTGAAGCCCAAGTTTGGCTCGCCGTGGTAAGGACCGTGTACGGAACCCAGTGCTGGAGCCAATGTGTCGATACCTGTTTCTTTTACGATGCGTACGCATTCGTTCAAGTCAGCATATTGAATACCGCCGATTACGTCGTCTTCTTGTCCGCCTACAGTACCAACTTCAGCTTCTACCGAAGCGCCTTTGGAATGTGCGTATTCAACGACTTTTTTCGTCATTTCGATATTCTCTTCGATTGGGTGGTGCGAACCGTCGATCATAACGGAAGTGAACCCAGCGTCGAGAGCTGCTTTACACTTATCGAAGCTCGAACCGTGGTCAAGGTGAATCGCAACAGGAACGCTAATGTTCATGTCGATCAACAGACCTTCTACCATTTTCACAACTGTATTGAATCCGCCCATGTGACGAGCTGCGCCTTCGGATACACCGAGAATGACTGGCGATTTTTCTTCTTCAGCTGCGCCCAGGATGGCTTGTGTCCACTCCAGGTTGTTGATATTGAATTGACCTACCGCGTACTTTTCTTCCAGAGCTTTGTTCAACATATCTTTCATCGAAACTAATGGCATTGTTGTTCCTCCTAATTAAATGTTGGATTTCTAACTTGAACCGACATCCATACTCTTCATTATAACACTCTCGCTTCAAATACTAAACAGGCAGGTTGTAAACTTCATGAAATTTGCATGAATGAAGCATCTATACCGATTCAGAAGCTTCAGATTCTTTATTCGCCCCGCAAATGACGACCGACAGCAAGGCGCATTTCGTCAATATCGAAAGGCTTTGTGAAGTGCATCAAAGCGCCTTGGTCTTTGGCTTCTTTGATCATATCGAGTTCACCGTAAGCCGTCATCATAATGACTTTAATATCAGGATCTTGAGCTTTGATATGACGAAGAATTTCAAGTCCGTCCATACCGGGAATCTTCATATCCAATAAAACTAGATCAGGTCGATCGGTCTGGAGCAAAGCAAGTGCCTCTTTTCCGTTAGCGGCTTGATAAGTCTGGTACCCTTCACTGCCAAAAACTTCGGTCAGCAGCATTCGGATTCCGTTTTGATCGTCGACGATTAAAATTTTATGTTCGCTCATATTCACTCATCCTCCCCCAGTTCTTTTGTAGAATATAGATGTAAGGCTTGAGATGCCGATTCTTTTTATAGACATAGGAGCTTTCGCTTCCCTATTCATTCGTTTACACTACAAAATAATGAATTCGACTTTTAATGGCAGTTTCCTGCTAATTCAAGCAAGAAACCGAATATTTCCCAATATCGGACGAACACGGAGAGAATAGCGAAAAAAGAAAGACTCGGCAATCGCCAAGCCTTTCTGGATTAGTTTTAGTCAACCGTATACGTGATAGCTGCTTTCACGAATTCACGGAACAGCGGTTGTGGACGGTTTGGTCTTGACGTGAATTCTGGGTGGAATTGTACAGCCAAGAACCAAGGGTGATTAGGCAATTCAACAATCTCAACCAGACGACCGTCTGGCGAAGTACCGGAAATCACGAGACCTGCTGCTTCGATCTGTTCGCGGTAAGCGTTGTTGAACTCGTACCGGTGACGGTGTCTTTCGTAGACCAATTCGTCATCGTAACATTGCATCGCCAAAGAACCTTCAACGAGTTTGCACGGATACAGACCCAGACGCATTGTGCCGCCCAAATCTTCGATATCTTTTTGTTCCGGCAGCAAGTCGATAACCGGGAAAGTTGTCGTTGCATCGATTTCCGAACTGTTCGCGCCTTCCATATTCGCCAAAGCACGTGCATATTCGATTACCGATACTTGCATGCCCAGACAAATACCGAAGAACGGTACATTGTTTTCACGCGCATAACGGATGGCTACGATTTTGCCTTCGATTCCGCGATCGCCGAAACCGCCTGGAACCAAAATGCCGCCGAGCCCATCGAGTTTGGCTTCTACGTTTTCTTCGGTCAGTTCTTCTGCATCGACCCAACGGATTTTCACGTCGGCGTTCGCATCGAAACCAGCATGCGACAACGATTCAACCACACTCAAATACGCATCATGCAATGCAACATATTTGCCGACAATCGCGATTTCGACTGTTTTCTCCAACTTGCCGATACGTTCAACGAGCGCTTCCCATTCGGACATATCCGGTTGCGGCGTATCCAGCTTCAAATGCTTAACGACGATTTCGTCCAATCCTTCAGCACGCAAGTTCAAAGGAACTTCGTACAAAGTAGCCGCATCGCGGCATTCCACGACAGCGTCTTTGTCCAGATCGCAGAACAATCCGATCTTCGCTTTTGTATCTTCGGACAGTTCGTATTCGGTACGGCAAACGATCACGTTTGGCTGAATACCGATACTGCGAAGTTCTTTTACGCTATGCTGAGTTGGTTTTGTTTTGATTTCGCCCGCAGCTTTGATGTAAGGAATCAACGTAACGTGGATATACATGACGTTATCGCGACCTACATCGCTACGAAGCTGACGAATCGATTCCAAGAACGGCAAGCTCTCGATGTCGCCTACCGTACCACCGATTTCGGTGATGACAACGTCGGAACCGGACTCGCGTCCAGCGCGCATGATGCGTTCTTTGATCTCATTCGTGATATGCGGGATAACTTGTACGGTTCCGCCCAAGTATTCGCCGCGGCGTTCTTTGCTGATAACCGAAGAATAGACTTTACCTGTCGTTACATTGCTGTTTTTGGACAAGTTGATATCGATAAAACGCTCGTAGTGCCCAAGGTCAAGATCCGTTTCCGCGCCATCGTCGGTTACGAATACTTCACCGTGTTGATACGGGCTCATTGTTCCTGGATCGACGTTGATATATGGATCGAATTTTTGAATCGTTACTTTTAGACCTCTATTTTTGAGAAGTCGACCGAGCGAAGCTGCTGTGATGCCTTTGCCAAGCGAAGATACAACACCGCCTGTTACGAAGATATACTTAGTCACTGTAAAAAACCCCCTGTACTGTCATTTTGTTTGATTCTCAAAACGTTCCGGCGCCCTATGGTTAATCGTTTGGGATAGCAATACGTATGGAAATCACCCTATAAAAAACAAAAAAAGTGACACCCGTGTCCACGGGGCACTTTTATCGCTTTTCCATATTAATCCGTACTTAAATCAAAAGCCCAAGCAATAGTTTACCTTCTCGTTACGGGGCTGTCAAGCAGGTAAAGGTGGCATTTTCGACCCCTTTTCCCACTTGATAAAAAGCCCTGTTCGGTCACGAAATAAACGTCTTACTCTTTGTCTTGATCGTCTTCGTCGTACTCTTCGTCCTCGTCTTCGTCGAGATCTTCTTCATCCATCTCTTCGCCTTCGATTTCTTCTTCGTCGTCTTCGATCTCGTCGTCTACGATGACATCTTCATCCGAATCGTCTTCGTCAGCATCGAACAGATCGTCGTCTTCGTCGTTCGCATCATCGAATGCTTCTTCATCCGACTCTGCATTGAAGGAAGTATCATCATCCAGATCGTCGTCGTCTTCGTCATTAATAATACGTGGACGCTTCGCACTGACAACCGGATCTTCGGATTTCTCCAGTGGGTACCAACGTTTCAGACCCCAAAGGTTCGTTCCGACGCAAGCAAAACGACCGTCGATATTAATCTCGGTGTATAGTTGCGCGATCATATCTTTCGCTTCTTCGTCAGTCATGCCGCGTTGGCGTCCGACTTCTTTCATCAGGTCTGGATAGTAGTAAGGCTCATTCGCTTTTTTAAGAATCAAAAAGGCAAGATCGACCATAGGCATTTCGCGGATTTTTTCGTTATCGATCGACAATTCAATCGGTGCAGGTGTCAATTGGACACGTCCTCTCCAAAACATAATTCAATTCAGTCGTGCAAAAAAAGTCAACCTAAGTAAAACGCATTCGAGCACAAAAAGCAAGTTCGGTCTTACATCCGTTCCGGTGCAGAAACCCCGATCAGACGCAGAACATTCGCAATGACGATGCGTACCGCACCCAGCAAAGCAAGGCGAGCTTGGGTAACCTCTGCATCTTCGGTGATAAAGCGTTCTGCTTTATAGTAGCTATGCAGCATTGCCGATACTTCGTAAACGTAACGGGTCAAACGGTGCGGCGCATAACCTTCGGCAGCAATCCGAATTTCTTCCGGAAGCTCGCCCAGTTTGCGAAGCAACTCGTATTCGTGATTGGCAGTCAGCTTGCTCAAGTCAACTTGATCCAGCGGAAGCACGGTCACATTTTGCTCAGCCGCTTGACGGAAGATACTGCAAATCCGCGCATGAGCGTATTGAACATAAAATGCCGGATTTTCATTGGATGTCGAAACGGCAAGATCCATATCAAAGTCCAAATGCGAATCCATGCTGCGCATGGTGAAGAAATAACGCATCGGATCCACGCCTACTTCATCCATCAAATCTTGCATCGTGACCGCTTTACCGGTACGTTTGGACATTTTGACTTTCTCGCCGCCTTGGAACAGACTCACCATTTGAGCGATCAATACGATCAGCTTTTCTGGATCATTGCCCAATGCTTGCATAGCCGCCTTCATCCGTGGGATATAACCGTGGTGATCGGCTCCCCAAATGTTCATCACTTTGTCGAAACCGCGTGCGTATTTATTGCGGTGGTACGCGATATCCGGCGTCAGGTACGTATACGTGCCGTCGTTTTTGATCAATACGCGGTCTTTGTCGTCACCGTATTTGGTTGTTCTCAGCCAAGTTGCGCCGCCTTCTTCGAATACTTCGTCACGCGAACGAAGTTCGTCGAGCGCATCAAGAACCTGCCCATTTTCATAGAGGGAAGTTTCACTGAAAAAGACGTCAAAATGAACGCGGAAACGATCCAAGTCGCGGCGAATTTTTTGCATTTCTTTTTCCAAACCGTACGTACGCATGTATTCCATCAGTTCGCCTTGACTCAGTGACAGCAAACGATCGCCTTCGAGTTCGACCAATTCTTTGGCAAAACCTTTGATATCTTCGCCGTGGTAGCCGTCTTCCGGCATTTCGGCTTCTTGACCTAATTCTTGCTTATAACGAGCTTCGAGCGACAAACAAAGATTCGTCACTTGGTTGCCGGCGTCATTAATGTAGTATTCGCGAGAGACTTCATATCCGGCGAAATCAAGCAGGTTGCAGAGTGCATCGCCTACAGCGGCGCCGCGAGCATGTCCCAAGTGCAGACTGCCTGTCGGATTGGCGCTGACAAATTCCATCTGTACGCGTTTGCCGGCTCCTTCCTCGACGCGTCCGTAGTTTTCGCCTTGCGCGTATACCGCATTTACGACCGGATACAGATAGCTTTTATTCAACGTAAAGTTGATAAAACCAGGACCTGCGATATCGGCTTGTTGAATCCCCGCAGCTTCACGATCCAAATTCTCTAAAATCGCTTCAGCAATCATACGCGGATTTTTTTTGGCGATACGAGTTAACTGCATCGCAGCGTTGGTAGACAAGTCACCATGTGTTTTGTCTTTCGGCACTTCCAGCCCGATCTCTGGAATATCGGCTTCGGCAACGATTCCGGATTTCGCGATCGCTTGTGCGACTGCCTTTTTTACAATGTTCTCTAACTGTTCAAGCGGGTTAATCGTCATGTGAATGGACTTCCTCCTGTATGGTTAAGCTAACGGCAAAATTGCCTGAGATCACGTCATGTACTTCCAATTCGTATTCCCAGTGAATCTTTCCTGTGAAACCTTGCATATCCACGCCTAGTTCCCGGGTATGGGCAATCATTGCAAAACGCGTGTAAGGCGAACGGTAAAAACCGGATAAAGCTTCTCCTTTGCGGAAAGACTGTTCCGATTCCACCTCGCCGTGGCGGATGACTTTCAATTCGTCTTGCGTCACCTTAACTAGCGTTCGGATACTCTCTGCCCCGCTCGCTCCCGGTTCTTCGTAACGGATATAAAGGGATTTATCTTTTTGAAAAACTTGTCCGGTGAGACTCTGCTCGACCGTCTCTTCGTCTTGTCGGCTGTTGATCGTAATCAACACGCGGCTCATGCCTTGCATAATGCTTCCGCTCCTATCTTTCTCGATGAAGATTTCCTCTATGATACTATAGCATATTGTAAAGGTCGAAAGGCTGAATTCAAACAAGTCGTGGCAGAAAAGGTTTTTTTCGAACTCTATGATAACATAAAGATTAAATCTAGGTGATTCGGAATAAAATGGAGGGTACTACTTTGAGTAAAAATCAGAAGAAGATATTAAAGATTGCTGGCTTGATTTTGTTAGGTATTGTGGTTCTTACCGCATTATTTCAATTTTTCGGAATTATCTTTAGTATGATTGCTTTTTTTAGAGCATAACTAGATCTATACATCATAGTCCAGACTTAGGAGGCCATATGACATCTGATCAAAATCCAGCGACCGGTAACTTTAATCCGCTACCCCCTTCTTTATTCGCTGCCAAAGCGTTATATGCGTCGCCTCGATTACTTGGTCAAACGCTGGTAAGGCGTACCGAAGTTGGCGAAATCCGTAGTCGCATTATCGAAACGGAAAGCTATGGCGGGATCGAAGATAAAGGAAGTCACGCTTACGGAGGGCGACGCACGAATCGTACGGAGATTATGTTTGGTGCAGGCGGTCATACTTACGTCTATCTGATCTACGGTATGTATCATTGCTTAAACGTCGTGACCGGCGACATTGACGATCCTCAAGCGGTGTTAATCCGAGCCGTCGAACCTTTGACACCGGAAGATGAACGAAAAATGCGGATACTACGCCAAATCCGATCTAAAAAAGCAGTAGATTTGTCAGGTGGACCGGGAAAGTTATGCCGCGCATTGGATATCGATAAGTCGCTCAACGGCTGTCTATTGACTGTACCTACTTCACCTTTATATATAGAAGCAGGCGATAACGTTCATGATTTGCCTATTGTACGTTCACCGCGTATCAATATCGATTATGCGGAAGAGTATACCGCGAAGCCGTGGCGCTTTTTTATCAAAGGAAATGCTTATGTATCGGTAAACGACAAAGCAAACCCGCCTAAAGCCTGTTATTTATGAAGAAATAGATAAGGACATCAAAAAAGCGTCTACTCTTAACTCGCAGAGCGACGCTTTTTTGTCTGTAAAAAGAAGAAAGGCGTACTAGAAATTTATTCGCCGCCTAATTCGTTTTTCAATTCTTCCGGAGAGCGTGCCCACCATTCCGGGTTATGCGTCGCCAGCAACGTTTTAAGCGCAGCTTTGGACTCGGCATCCATTTCGTTAAGCATAATCTTGCGCTTGATCGCATAGTCGAGCTTGTTCACGTGATCCGCTAAAATTTTGAACCCGCGCTTCGTTTCGCTGTTGATCCACATCTCGCAAGCCGTCGCTCCTGCATAACTACCGCCTTCTTCGGTCTTATCTACCGCAACCCACACGAGCCATACGAGACGTCCGCCTTCCGCGTCTTGACGCTCCGCTGTAAACTTGATGCCGCGTTCGACTTTGCTTTTGGCGTGCATCGCTCCGACGTCGATTCGAGCTTCACCCTCATCTATAATGATCGGGGATACGTTGTTAAGATTGATGGCTCCAGTACCGAATCCTTTATGTTTGCTGCTTTTTTGACTGCTGCTAATAATATTCAGCCCGAGCTGTTTTTTGCCTGTCTGATTTTCTTCCATAACGGGATTTTTCTCCCCTTTCTCACAAATAAATAGCTCACGTTCTCACTTAAATTCTTGCAAAAAGTTAACCTTTTTTCTGTAAACTGTTCATCTTTCTCTATTCTATCCGATAAAAAGACGAAAGCAAAACAAAAAACCTGAAGTTTATCCGGTTATCTTGTCGAAAAACGCCTGCTTTCTCTCTTTTACAAATTCTTGAGCATCTAAATTTTGAGGGCTTTTACTCCGAAAAATGGATAAAAAACGTTGGTTCTACGCCATTTTAGCGTTCTTGATGGAAGGTCCGTGCTAGGCACGCGTCAAGAAAGGGTTAAATAAACGTTTGCCAACGGTGAAGTCCTTTGCTACAATGTGTTTTGTGAGTAGTAACAACTTTGTAAACTTTGATTGAAGCCATAGAATGAACGACAACCAAAAGCAATATTGACGACACGACGAACTCAACTTTCGGTGCAAACCAAGATCTAAGCCGAATTTCGGCACCGGGAAGCGGGGGAACCAGTTATGGGTGAATTGACTTCGCAACGAAGGAGTCATAGGGGGACCTTCTCAACCGAATCCTTAAGCTAACCTCGCAGGCAAAATGGAAGGGGTACAATGTCTTTGAAGAAGAAGCTGACAGCCGCAGTAATGGGTCTCGCTATCGCATTTAGCGTTGTGACTACAGGAAACGCTCATGCAGACTCGAAATTGGACAACGTAATTGATTCTGCACTCGGAACACCATACCGCACAGCAGGAACATCACTCAATGGATTTGATTGCTCAGGATTTACAAGCTATGTATTTGATAAACTTGGTATTGATCTGCCACGTCAGTCTTCTGCTCAATACGGAGCAGGCAGCAAAGTAAGCAAAAGCGATCTTCGCTCTGGCGATCTCGTATTCTTCAATACAAACGGCCGCGGCATTTCGCACGTTGGCATTTACGTAGGAAACAACAAATTCGCCCACTCTTCGTCTTCGAACGGAGTGCGCTACGATAGTCTTGGATCTAGCTACTATGCAGATCGTTATGTAGGAGCTGCTCGCGTGATGAGCACTTACTCGTATAACGAACTTGCCGGAAAATAAAATTTCCCTTTTCATTTAAACATTCTATCTACTTTATTATATGCTCGAAGCCGCATTTGGATGATTGTGATCCTGACGATGCGGTTTTTTTCTTGTCTACCATTGATTACCCGTCTCAAAATCCGCTAAACGGGTTTTTCCCATTTTCTTTACACTTTTAAAAAAAGGAGTGATTAGCATGACTGTAGCTCTTTACGAGGTTCGAACGATGACGGAAAAAGAAGCCGAAGTTGTCGCGGGTTGGCGTTACGAAGCCCCTTACGATATTTATGGGTGGATGCCGTGGGAAGAAATGAAACAACTCGGCATCGAATTTGGCGATCCCGAGCTGCGTATTCAGCAATATGTGAGTGTGTATCGAAGTAACCTTTTACAAGGATTTGCTCAATTATTCCCGCTTGAAGGAACAACCCGGCTCGGTATTGGCATGAAACCGGATCAATGCGGGCAAGGCATGGGTGTAGATTTCGTCAAGGCTGTAACTACTGAAGCGCTACGCCGAGGCCCCGGTCAAGAAATCGATCTGGAAGTGCTCACCTGGAATCAAAGAGCGATCAAAGTATATCAAAAAGCAGGCTTTGAAATCACCGATCTGTATGAACGTATGACGCTTGACGGATCGAAGCCTTTTTATTGCATGGTGTATTCCGCTCCCTCAGGTATTTAAACCAAAGGCACAAATGTCATTTGTTGATCGCCGACCAAAATATTAATACGGTGCGTTACCGGATCATGAATGACAACACCACTCCCTACATCGATTGACGGCTGCGTTCCCAGTGCGTAGAACAAATCTTCTGCCAGCGCTTCATGCACTTCAAGCCGATCCTCAGTGCCCAAGCGCTCCCAATCCTCTGCTTCCATCTCGAAAAACACATAGCTATCTGGAATCGATGCAACCGCTTTTGTTAGATCTTGTAGAATGTCCCCGTAATCTCTGCCATGTTTAACTCCCATTTGTATGACTCCTTTTTGTCCATTTTAGTAAACCTGCTCTCTTATTTTCATTATAGCGCAATTTGTCTCTTAAAAAAAAAGCTCCCCCTGTCGATAAAAAGCATAGGAGTCATAGGGTGTTTTTTATCGAAAGAAAGATGCGGTCGGTGTAGTTCGCACACGCCAGGGATGGCTTATTGTGCTTATGCAAGTTTTATATTCTCATGGATGAGGTGCTTACATGGAATTATCGTCACTTATCGGTCTAGTCTTAGCTTTAGTTTCTATCTTTGTCGGTATGATTTTAAAAGGAGCTCCGTTAACCTCGCTAGCGGTTCCCGCAGCCTACCTTATTATTATTGGCGGTACGGTATCGACAGTGTTCGTCGGCTTCCCGATGAGCGACTTGAAAAGTTTCCCGAAGCTTGTCAAAATCTTTTTGTTCAAACCTAAAACAATCGACAAAGCCGCATTGGTCGGAATGTTTATGGACTGGGCATCGATCACTCGCCGCGAAGGTCTGCTTGCGTTGGAGTCCAAAGTCGATGAAATCGATGATGACTTTTTGCGTAACGGAATGCGGATGATTATCGACGGCAACGATCAAGAGTTTGTGAGCGATGTATTGATGGAAGATATACACGCGATGGAAGAACGTCACCGGGTCGGTGCACAGATCTTCGCCCAAGCCGGCATGTATGCGCCAACGCTTGGCGTACTCGGCGCCGTGGTCGGTCTGATTGCCGCACTCGGCGAGCTTGAAGATATGAACAAACTTGCCCACGCGATCGCGGCTGCTTTTATCGCCACATTGCTCGGGATCTTCGTTGGTTACGTATTGGCTCACCCAATCTCCAACAAACTCAAACGCGTATCCAAAAAAGAAGTCGAAGTACGTATGATGATGGTCGAAGGTCTGCTCTCGATCCAATCCGGCGTCTCGACAATCGCAATCAATCAGAAGTTAGCTGTATTCTTGACTCCTACCGAACGTAAAAAGCTAGAAGAAGACAAGGGAGGCGGTTCGAGTGGCCAAGAAAGCTAGACCGGAACACCACGAAGAACATGCCGACGAAAGTTGGCTGCTCCCTTATTCCGACTTAATGACCCTGCTACTCGCTTTATTTATTGTATTGTACGCAATGAGTTCGGCTAACGTGAGTAAATTCGAAGCGATGGCGGAAGCTTTCGATTCGGTCTTCCACGGTGGCAAAAGCGTCTTAGAACATACGTCGACTAATCAAGATAACGATGCACAAGACGGTAGCAAATCCGTCGAACAGATGTCGGCAGAAGCAAAAGAAACCAAACAAGCCAAACAAACTCAACAAGATTCACCAGATAAGACTTTGGAAGAACTGAAGAAAAAAGAACAAGAAGATCTGATGAAGCTGAAAAAGCAATTGGACAGCTACATCGCAAGCAACGGGCTAAGCAATCAGCTCGAAACGAATCTAAACCAATCGCAGCTTAAAATTATTATTAGCGATAAAGCGTTGTTCGCTTCGGGCGAATCGACGGTAAAACCGACATCGCGTAAACTTGGCGCTTCGATTGCAAATATTCTCAAAAACTTCCCAGGCTACAATATCGAAGTGATTGGTCATACCGATAATATTCCGATCTACAACAATCAATTTAAATCGAACTGGGATTTGAGTTCTGGACGAGCGAACAATTTCCTTCAAGTATTGTTGCAAAATAAGAATTTGGATCCGGTACGTTTCACCGCAATCGCGGCAGCGGAATATCATCCGATTGCTTCCAATGCAACAGCGGCAGGTCGTGCGCAAAATCGCCGAGTCGAAGTTTCGATTATTCGGAATTATCAAGATTCGAAAAACACGATCAGCACAGCGAATACGTCTTCTCCGTAAAAGTTGACAGGCATCTAGTCAGTCAGCCGTAAATCAAAACCTCTTCCTTTTTGGAAGAGGTTTTCTTTATCCACAGGCAATTCACAAATCCACAACTGTAAGGTAGAATATGTGCATAACACTGTGGATTACTGCTTACTTATCCACAATTTTATACACACCATGTTAACAACGCGAATATTTGTTCGATAAATTTGGATACATGTATCTCGAAAGGAGCTTTATTTTTGGACGAATCACAGCAAAATCAACACGAATATTGGATGAGAGTGGCGATCGAAGAAGCGAAAAAAGCCGAAGAAATCGGAGAAGTTCCAATCGGTGCGATTATCGTTCGTCACGGTGAAATTATAGGTCGAGGATATAATCTGCGCGAAACTACGCACGATGCGACAGCCCATGCAGAAATGATCGCAATTCGAGAAGCCAGTGAAAAGATTGGCGCTTGGCGGCTACTCGATTGTACGCTATATGTCACACTGGAACCTTGCCCGATGTGTGCAGGAGCCATTGTTCAAGGGCGCGTGCCGCTTGTCGTATACGGAACGCCAGATCCGAAAGCCGGTTGTGCAGGTACTCTAATGAATTTACTGCAAGAACCTCGTTTCAACCATCGGACAGAATTGATTGAAGGTGTCCTGCAAGAAGAATGCGCACAGTTATTGTCTGACTTTTTCCGCGGATTGCGTGTTCGGATGAAAGAACGCAAGTTATTAAAACGTGCGGAACAACAAAAAAGCGACCTTTAAAGGTCGCTTTTTTGTATTCAATCTGTATTCGATATTTACAAATTAGAAGTTCATGTTTTCCAACTCATCAAGTGTGATGGTTTCTGTAGGAACTCCAACTTCGAACGTTTGAGCTTCGTTGACTTTGCTGTACGTCGACGAACCTGTCATCGACATTTTACCCGAAGTATCGGATTCAGCATCTGTGAAGTTCACGTCTACCACCATTTTTTGGTGAATCGGGAACTTGTCTTTGTTCAGTGCTGTATCCAACTGGAACGTGTTCACAGTCAGGTAATTTTTCAACTCGTCCAGATCTTTGTTCATTTGCTCGTTATCTGTTGTGCTCAGTTCCGATTTCGCATCTTGCAGATCTTGTTCAGTCAGACCCAACATTTCGCGATATTCCGGAGTATCCAATGTTTCGATGACTTTAGGCAAGGCTACGTTTACCAATGTTGTGATCGCGTCTTTTACGTTGTCGTTTGTCACTTCAAAACGTACTACGTCTTCAGCTGTCACGCCTTCAGGAAGACCTGCATCGCCTACTGCAACTTTTTTGAAGTATTTACCTTCGTCAAAGCTATCCAGTACCGCCGCACTCAGATCGGAACTCAGCTTTTGCGAGTTTTTCGGATCAAGCATCGCTTCGTTGAACTCTGCGCCTTGCTGTGCAGCCAGTTCTTTCATATCGATCTCGATGAATTTACCGACGATGCTTTGCGGCAATGGCAACAATGCGATGTTCGGTACTTTAATGTACATTTTTTCTTTTGTCATTACGATTGGAAGTTTAATGGTCATTTCCATATCGCCTTTGAGTTTAACTTCAAGGTTCATTTCCGCTTGCATTGGGTCACCTTGATATACCGTTTTCACATTGAACTCGGCGCCTTTAAGCATGCTTACGACTTGATTGACACTTGTAGAATCCATGCTGGATGGAGGAACCGTAACCGTCAGTTCGTTGATCGTGAAGTTACTATCCATTTGATAAGATGTCATTTGCGAAGCGCTGGCTACCGAAGATTTCAACAATGCTTTTGGTGATTCTTCAGCTTTTGTAGCTGCAGGATTTGCTGCGTTGCTTCCGCAACCGGACAATACGAGCGCCCCTGTCAATGCTAAAGCGCTAAAGCTCCCGAATAATTTTTTGTTCATGTTTTGTGTTCTCCCCTATCGTTTCTGTATAATTTTTGAAAATAGCTAATACCCAATACCCTTTTGCTGAATCAACGAATCTTCGTTTGATTCTTTCTTGAACGTTGCTGACATGCCTAAGTATACGTGAAGGTTTTTCGAAAAGTTTCATAATTTTAAAATTGGATATTACGGCTTACAAAAAATACAGGTCTTAGGAACTAATACATTTCCCAAGTCCTGTATAAAAAATAAGGAATACGAATAATTTTTAATGAATATCTTTTTTCTTGAAGCGACCGCCTTTGACATCATGAATATTACCGACTGCCAAAAAAGCTTTATCATCGAACTGATTGACGATTTCTTTAAGCTTTGCTTCTTCAAGCCGCGTGATCACGCAGAAAATAACTTTTTTCGGATCTCCTGTAAAACCGCCTTCTCCCGACAAATAGGTCACACCGCGCCCTAATCGATCCAAAATCGCGTTGCCGATATCGTCAATCTGGTCACTGATGATCCAGACAGATTTCGATTCATTCATGCCTTCGATCGTAACGTCGATTACTTTGTAAGCAATATAGTAGGCAAGAATTGAGAATAACGCCCGATCCCAACCAAAAACAAATCCAGCGCCGGATAAAATGAACAAGTTAACGAACATCACGATTTCGCCGACTGAAAAAGGAGTTTTACGTGAAACGAGAATTGCCACAATCTCTGTGCCGTCCAGCGAACCGCCATTTCGAATCACAATACCGGTGCCTACGCCGAGAAAAATACCTCCGAATACAAAAGCAAGCAGCGTATCTGTGACAAAAGCTTGTACGGGATGGAGCAATACCGTGCCAATCGAAAGTACAGTAATACTTAGAAGCGTCGATAAAGCGAATGTTTTGCCGATTTGTTTATAGCCGATGATCAGAAAAGGGAGATTGAATACAAACAGGAAAATACCGAGTTTCCAGCCGCTGAGGAAAGAAGCCATAACCGAAATGCCGGTGATTCCGCCATCGGTAATATTATTGGGGACAAGAAAGAGTTCTAATGAAACGGCAACCAGAATAGCTCCGAATATGATAAAAAAAGTTCTTATTAAGATCTGCCCGATCGTCCTTTTTCCATGCGCTTTGGGCACAGAAGGCTTACGAGGAGGGGACGAGATTGAAGTTTCAGCCATAATTCACGTTCCTTCCGAATAAGTTGTCTATTGCGATAACTTCTCTCCTTTTTGATAACGGATACAAGTGTAAAAACCGATATAAAGATTGACGTGTATTCTAATTATGCCATACGATTCAAGCTTTTGTCTCACTTAACCTTTTTTAAATGAAAAAGGTTTGTACAAGATTAGGAAATGAAACTATAATAAGCTTAAAATTTGAATATTTTTGATTTTCACTTCATATAAGGAGGGGTCGTAACACTCTACGCTTTGAACGAGTTTTCTGTTTTTCATTTGACAACAAAGGAGCAACAACATGAACAAACAACTTAAATTGTTTTTGATTCGTGTACTATGTGTGGTTCTGGTAATTGGGACGTTTCCTGGGATGGGGGCGCGGTCTTATGCGGCGGAGCAAAAAATTAATTACGAACGATTAGGAACCCATGATTTTGAGTTCAAATATGCCTCTTTTGTAGAAAGTCCACTTTATATTGGCAGTTCACCCGCTTCGAATGCTACTGGATTGATGCATGCTTTTGCTAAATACAATATTCCTAATGGATTTCCCACCAACGGAAATAAAGCAGTCTTATCCTTAAAGATAAATCAACTTGATAATGACGGAAACGGAAATTTTCCTTCCGTTTTACAAATATGGATGTATAAAGGGTCGACTGATTTTGATCCCGTTTCTGGACAAACTGATCCGTCTTTATGGCATACAACCATGAGTGCGCTTCGTAACGATTCAAACTTCGAATTGATCGACACGAAATATCAGACTGAAATTTATGACGCATTCAATAATAATGGAGGGGTTTTGGCGTTCGATGTAGATGCTTCCGTCAAAGCTAAAGCAGGAAGTAAACTTCAACTGCTAATTACAGGACCAGAAGGATCTTCAAATAGTAACATCAATCGATTCGAGGTCACAGAAGCGCCTTACCTCACCGAAGTCACCGCAGCTGCTCCTGCCAGCGCAAACCAATCCACCGTATCTGCTTCTTCACCTACAGCCATAGCTAACGGAACAGCAAGCTCCACGATCACAGTTACAGTCAAAGACAGCAGCAATAACCTCCTAAGCGGTAAGACTGTTACTTTATCCAAAGGAGCCAGTAATTCCGTGATCTCCCCTGCTTCTCAAATCACGGATGCAAGCGGCGTCGCTACTTTTACCGTGACGAATACAAAAGCCGAGACAGCAATCTACACCGCTTCTGTAGCCGCAGACAGTGTCACTATTACCCAACAAGCAAACGTTACCTTCCAGCCTGGAGCAATTGACGCATCGAGATCGACAGTTACCGCAAATCCAACTTCGTTACCTGCTGACAATTCAAGCACTTCGACAATTACTGTCACCTTGAAAGATGCAACTAATAATGTCATTAGCGGAAAGCTTGTCACGCTAGGTCAAGGAAGTGGTAGTTCAACAATTACAGCTACGCAAAGTACTACAGATGCTAGTGGTGTAGCCACGTTCACTGTCAATGATTCAAAAGCAGAAGCAGTGACCTACACAGCGATGTCAAATGGCGTAACGCTCTCGACAACTCCGACAGTCACTTTCCAAGCCGGAGCAGTCAGTGCTATAAGCTCCACGATCACCGCGTCAAAACCCAGTGTTCTTGCCAACAATACAGATTCTGCAACGATCACGGTGTTACTCAAAGACGCAAACGGAAATGTTGTACCCAGTACAGCCGTGACATTGAGCCAAGGAAGCGGAAGTTCATCGCTGGGTACGAATCCAGCTACAACGAACCCGAGCGGTATCGCGACTTTTAATGTAAGAAGTACAAAAGCCGAGTCTGTAACTTATACTGCTACAGCGAATGGTACAACGATCGCGCAAACCGTGAATGTTACTTTCCAACCTGGCGCGGTCAGTGCTTCGGCATCTCAAGTTACTGTTTCTAAAAACAGTGTCTTAGCCGACGGAAGCGACAGCAGTAATGTAACCGTAAAGCTAACGGACGCTTACAACAATCCGATTAGCGGTAAAAACGTTACTTTATCGCAAGGTAGCGCAAGTTCGAATATTACACCAGCGAACGCGGTAACGAACTCTAACGGACAAGTCATTTTTACAGTAAAAAGCACCAAAGCCGAGACGGTAACTTATACCGCAACAGATGCGACGGATAGTCTTACTCTTACACAATCCGGTGCGGTAACTTTTATTGCAGGGGCAGTTAGTACAAATAACTCTTCGGTAGCTTCGTCCAGATTGACAGTGAATGCCAACAATAGCGATAGCGCTACAATCACCGTAACATTGAAAGACACCAATAATAACTTGATTAGCGGCAAATCTGTTACGCTTAGCGGAGATAAAACTTCGACGATTACCAGTATACAAGGTACAACAGACGCAAACGGTACCGCTACATTTTCAGTTAAAAGTACCAAAGCAGAAAAAGTGACTTATACAGCTACGGCAAGCGGCGTAACGATTGCAGAAACCGTGCAAGTTACTTTCCAACCAGGTGCAGTCAACGCGACAACTTCAAAAGTAGAAGTATCCAAGTCCAACGTATCTTCCGACAATGTAGACAGCAGTACGATCACCGTCACGCTGACGGATGTCAACAGCAATCCAATTAGCGGCAAAAACGTTACCTTATCGCAAGGTAGCGGCAGCTCAACGATCACCCCTAGCAGCGGAGTAACAACAGATGCTAATGGGCAAGCGCTATTTGTAGTGACTAGCTATAAAAAGGAGACGGTCACATACACAGCAAAAGATGCAACCGATAACCTTACCCTCACGAATACGGGTACTGTGACGTTCGATGCAGGTGCTATCGATGCAGCATTATCGAATGTCACGATTTCCAAAACAGCTGTAGCCGCCGACAATCTAGATGAAGCAACGATCACCGTGACGCTGAGAGATAAAAACAATAATGTGATTAGCGGCAAAGCGGTTACTCTTTCTCAAGGTAGCGGAAGTTCAACAATTACAGCTACGCAAGGTACAACGGATGCTAATGGTGTCGCTACATTCACGGTCAAAAGCACAAAAGCAGAAAGTGTAATCTACACCGCAACTTCTGGCGCAGTCACATTGACTCTCCATCCGGTTCCGGCGACGTTTACGCCAGGTGAAGTCGATGCGACAACTTCGACGGTCACCTCATCCAAGCCAACAGCTTCAGCAAACGGATTGGATACAGCGAATATTACCGTCACGCTTAAAGACTCGTATAGCAATGTCATTTCGAATCGCGAAGTCACGCTGTCGCAAGGTAGCGGAAGTTCGCTGATTGCCCCGACGAAAGCGAAAACGAACATTGATGGCGTAGCAAACTTTACCGTATCGAATACAGCAACAGAAAATGTCTTCTATACAGCGAGTGTTGCCGATGCCAATATTACGATTAGCCAAACGGCAAGCGTGAACTTCCTGAATGCCAATGCTAATCTAAGCAGCGCGGCATTATCGGTGGGCGAGTTAGTACCGATCTTTACGCCTATGCAGACCAGTTACTTCGCATCGGTAGATGACTATATATCTGGGGTTACCGTTGCGTTGACTGCCGCTAATCCCGATGCCAAAATCGAAGTGAACGATGAGTTCGCAGGGAATGGAATCGCTTCTAAATCTGTGTTGCTGCAAACCGGCAACAATGTGATCACCATCAAAGTTACAGCAGCCGATGGGATTACAACTAAAACCTATACCATTCAAGTCACCCGTAAGCCGAATCAAGATGCTAGCTTAAGCAGCCTGACTGCTTCGCCTGTTGATTTGAAGCCTACATTCGATTCCGGTGTGACGTCTTACAAAGTAAACGTACCTTATAACATTGAGCAGTATGAAATCAAAGCCAAAACAGCAAATGCTTTGTCTACGCTCACTGTTACCGGAGCCGTTTATGACGCCAATACCGAAGCCTATGTCACGGATCTAAAAGTAGGCAGCCAAACGATCAATTTCGAAATCACCGCGCAAGACGGACTGACTTCGGTAACCTATGCCGTTGAAGTCATTCGTGCCAGCGTGCAAGAAGAAGTGAAAAACGCGTTAAACAATCTCAAAATCGGATACACAGGTACAGACTCTTGGGAATTTGTCAGTCAAGACTTGATTCTGCCGACGACTCAAGACGGACTACCGGTTATATGGAGTACGAACCAACCGCAGCTTGTCAGCCCTACAGGTATCGTATCGCGTCCAATCAACAACGAAGCTTCTGTGATCTTGACAGCTAGCATTGTCGAAAATGGCGTAGAAATGAGCCGTACGTTCTTAGTGATCGTCAAGCCACAAGGGCTGAGTATTACAAACTCCTCTGTAACGCGTAACGTCCCGATTCGTATCGGCGATAGCGCAACGGATATCGAACAAACGCCGATTACACGCAAAACTCTGTCCGACGGCACCAAGATCGATAAAGTCGTCGCTGAAGCTTCGCAATTGTCTTCGGCGCTTCAAGCAGCGATCACTAACAATCAAGATAAGGTTCGCGTCGTAGTTACCGACCTGCCTGCCGATCCTTCGGATGAAGTGACGATCGATGTCCCTGCACCGTCTTACGCACCGCTCGTTGGACAAGCAGATTTGGATTTAGAAACCGATTATGCTCATGTTCAATTGGATAAAGCGACGTTGACTGACTTGCAAAATGACGGACAAAGCCTATTCTTCCGCTTCGTTCCGATTCGTCAAGCCGGTCAAAAAGAAGCTGTTACGGAACAAGCTTTATCCGATTCACGAGTGAAGTCTCTGCAAAGCAGTAATACCGTCTCTCAAATCGGTACGCCAATGACGATCGAGACGAACTACAGCGGCTACAATACAACGTTGTTGTTCCCGGCAGACAAATTGAATTTGCCTGCGGGAAGTCTTTCGCAACAAGCCGCTTATGCTTCATCGTTATATGTATATATTCAACACAGCGACGGTACAATTGCTTTGCAACGTGGTACTGTTCAATACGATGCCAACGGACAAATCGAAGGTATCGCGATTCAAATCAGTAAATTCAGTACGTTTACGATCCTTGCCGCGCAGCCCATCACTCCGCCGGCAAGCGGTGGAAATAGCGGTAATGGAGGTTCGGCATCGGGAGGCACAGGATATCCGGCTCCAACTAATCCAGGCGGCTCTACGCCAACACCAACTCCGACTCCGGTTGATCCAGCAAAAACCGGTAAGCACCAAGCTTATGTAAAAGGTTATACGAATGGCACGTTCCGCCCTTCTCAGACGACAACACGTGCTGAGTTCGCGGCAATGCTGTGGCGCGTAATGCAAGCAAATGGTGCGCAAGCCACAACCGCTTCTGCTTCGAATTATACTGACGTTCCGCGCAATCACTGGGCGTACGATGCGATTAGTCAGTTGCAAGCGCAGCAAATCATTCTCGGCGTATCTGCCGACCGTTTTGCGCCGAACCGGCCGCTGACACGCGGCGAATTCGCGACACTGGCTGTTCGTTGGCAAAAACTGAGTCCGACAGGTACTAGCCAAGTTACGTTCACTGATACGCAAAACCATTGGGCAGCGCAAAGTATCGCGATCCTTGCCCAGACGGGTGTCGTAAAAGGCTACACAAACGGAACGTTCCGTCCAGACGACGGCGTAACGCGCGCCGAGCTTGTGACGATGATGAATCGTTTGCTCAAAAGAGGTCCACTGAGCAGTGTGACTCAGCCGACATGGACAGATGTTCCAAAAGCGTATTGGGCATTTGGAGATATTGAAGAAGCTTCCCGTACGCATACGTATGAAGTGCTTTCGAACGGAGCGGAGAAGTGGATTAGTGAGTAACGTCTGAAACAAAAAAGAACGGATGCCCATACTGCACGGGCATCCGTTCTTTTTTTTAGTTTTCATACTCTTTGTGTTTAGACTTTTCTTCACCCGCTTTTAATATTGATCTTCTGATCATCATTTCAACCCAAACTTCCACAGAGTGTTCCTTTTCTTCTTGTGATAAGTTTTTTGAAAACTTCAAGTAACGTTGTGACTCTGGAAAAGTGTTTATAGATTTTTGAATAATCCCGTCAGCCATTATATCTTCTCCAAATTGATAAAAAAGCAAATGTGATCCTTCTTCAGTACAATATAAATGGAAACTGAACTCCATTTCGTCCTTACTGTGCCAGTAATGACCTTGTACGTTGGGATCACAGAGTATATGTTGACCTTTAAGCTTTGAAAAAGAGTACATGAATCCATCTAGTTGAGCCATAGTAAGATGGTATTCGTTAGTATAATAAGAGTAAGAAGGTTTTTTAGGATTCAGATCAATGGTTTGTACTTGTAAAATTAATTCAGATCTCTTTTTGATAACTTTTTGTTTAGAATCGATGTCCATATAAGGTCGTAATAAACTTTCCACAAGGAATCTCATATTACTATGATCCAAATCTATTCCGTAACTAACTAATAACTTTTTATGCTCGTTAATCTGAACTCCCCCATTTCGGCAATCAAGTGTAGCTAGTATACATTCAAAAATACTAGAATCCAACAGTCGTAAACACAAAAAAACGCACCCCACCGTTATCCAACGGTAAAGTGCGTTTCAGTCAAACCCGCCGCAAAGACTTGCGGAGCGGGAAATAGGCAATATGGCGGAGAGGGTGGGATTCGAACCCACGTGGAGTTGCCCCCTAACGGTTTTCAAGACCGCCCCGTTATGACCGCTTCGGTACCTCTCCAAAAGTAAATCATTTATCAAAAGTGCAACATGTATTATCATACTTCATTTTTTCGATTCATGCAAGACAGAAAGCCCACTCTTTTCATATAAATATGTCTGGAGTGGGCTTTTTGACTATAAATTGCATGAAAAGAACCTGTTAGCCTTGAGCAGCGATCACTTTCACGCCGCGCATATAAGGTTGAAGAACCTCAGGAATCACGATGCTACCGTCTTCTTGCTGATAATTTTCCAAAATCGCTGCAACTGTGCGACCTACAGCAAGACCCGAACCGTTCAGCGTATGAACGAACTCTGGTTTGCCTTTCGTTTCGCGGCGGAAACGAATGCCTGCACGACGTGCTTGGAAATCTTCAACGTTGGAACACGACGAAATCTCGCGGTACATGCCGCTTTCCGGCAACCATACTTCAAGATCGTATGTTTTCGCTGCGGTGAAGCCCATATCCGCTGTGCATAATGCCATTACGCGGTATGGCAGACCGAGCAATTGCAATACGCGTTCTGCGTTCGCTGTCATTTGTTCCAACTCGTCGTAGGAATGATCGGGGTGAACGACCTTGATCATTTCGACTTTGTTGAATTGATGCTGACGGATCAGACCGCGGGTATCGCGACCTGCGGAACCGGCTTCCGAACGGAAACAAGCGCTGTACGCGATATATTTTTTCGGCAATACGTCCGCTTCCAAAATCTCGTCGCGGTGATAGTTCGTCACCGGAACTTCAGCGGTAGGGATCAGATAATATTCCGTATCTTTCAACTTGAACAGATCTTCTTCGAACTTTGGCAACTGCCCCGTTCCGTAAAGACTGTCTTGGTTGACGATATACGGCGGCAGCATTTCTTCGTAGCCGTGTTCTTCGCTATGCAAATCCATCATAAAGTTGATCAGAGCGCGTTCCAGACGAGCGCCTAACCCTTTATAGAACGTGAAGCGCGAACCGGTAACTTTAGCCGCAGCTTCGAAATCCAAAATTCCGAGATTTTGTGCCGCTTCCCAATGGGCTTTCGGCGTGAAATCAAACGAACGCGGTTCACCAACGCGGCGAATCTCGACGTTATCGTCTTCCGATGCGCCTACCGGTACATCTTCATGCGGAATATTGGGAATCGCCATCGTAATGGCGTCGATTTCCGTTTCCAAATTGCGTACTTCTTCGTCGATTTCTTTGATACGGTCGGAGACTTGACGCATTTCGGCGATCAGATCGTCTGCGTTCTCACGATTTTTTTTGAGCTTCGCGACTTCGCCCGATACGGTATTCCGGCGATTTTTGAGCACTTCAACTTCTTGCAATTTTTCACGGCGCGCGCCGTCGAGACTAGGGAAATTCGCGATCAGATCTTCGGATTTGCCACGATTGGCAAGAGCTTGCTTAACCCGATCATAGTCGTTTCTGAGTATTTTTACATCCAACACGGGAGCTTCATCCTTTCGATTCTCCGGTCTTGGACTGACGTACCATCTGCGTGAAATATTCGTGCAATCGGTAATCGTCGGTCAATTCCGGATGAAATGACGACACGAGAAGATGCCCTTCCCGAGCCGTTACCATTTCTCCATTATAAACCGACAAGACTTCGACGTCTGCACCGATTTCACGAATTAACGGCGCGCGGATAAAAACAGCCCGAATCGGTTGCTCAATTCCGACTACCGGAAGATCGATTTCGAAGCTTTCTTTTTGACGGCCGAACGCATTTCGGGTCACTGTGATGTCCATTAAGCCTAGATGCGGCTGCTCTTGCCCTTCGATTTCTTTCGCGAGCACGATTAATCCGGCGCAAGTACCGAAGATCGGCTTGCCTGCTTCAGAAAACTCGCGAATCTGTTCGATAAAACCGTACTTTTGCATCAGCTTCCCGATCGTCGTACTTTCACCGCCGGGAATGACCAGACCATCCAATTCGCTTAACTGCTGCGTTTTTTTGACTGCGACCGCTTCGGCTCCGGCTTGCTCCAGACTACGTATATGTTCAGAAACAGCGCCTTGGAGAGCCAAGACGCCGATTTTCACTCTATTCATGGTTTCTGTCATCTGCAACTTACCAGCCGCGATCTTGCATACGCTCGGATGGCGCAAGTTGCTTAATATCGATACCTTTCATCGGAGCGCCCAGATCTTTGGACACTTCGGCAATGAGGCGATAATCGTCGAAATGCGTCGTCGCTTCTACAATCGCCCGTGCGAATTTCTCCGGATTATCGGATTTGAAAATACCTGAACCTACAAATACGCCATCAGCGCCCAAGTGCATCATCAGCGCGGCATCGGCTGGAGTCGCTACGCCGCCTGCGGCAAAGTTCACGACCGGAAGTTTACCCGTCTCATGAATACCAAGCAAGATATCATACGAAACGCCAAGATTTTTTGCTTCTGCGTACAATTCGTCTTTGGATAAATTGCGCACTTTGCGAATTTGTCCATTGATCAGACGCATATGACGTACGGCTTCGACGATATTTCCGGTTCCCGGCTCGCCTTTGGTACGCAGCATCGAAGCGCCTTCTCCGATACGGCGCAATGCTTCGCCCAAATCTTTGGCTCCGCATACGAAAGGAATCGTAAATTCATGTTTATCGATATGGTAGACTTCGTCAGCAGGCGTGAGCACTTCGCTCTCATCGATATAATCGACGCCAAGTGATTCCAGTACTTTCGCTTCGACATAATGCCCGATACGTGCTTTTGCCATAACCGGAATCGATACGACTTTCATGACTTCTTCAACGATCGTCGGGTCAGCCATACGTGCCACGCCGCCCGCAGCGCGAATATCGGACGGAACGCGCTCAAGCGCCATCACGGCTGTCGCGCCCGCAGCTTCGGCGATCTTCGCCTGTTCTGCGTTCATGACATCCATAATGACGCCGCCTTTTTGCATTTCTGCCATACCTCTTTTAACGCGCGATGTGCCTGCTTCCATGATTATAGCCCCCTGTTTGCTCCGTATTTTGGAACTTCTTAAGGGCTGATTCTACAGGAGCGATTACACCGTTACAACGGATTTTCGATAACTTAGAACAGGTTTTTGATGCCTTCGAACAGGTCAGAGAAAAATCCGCCGATCGCGCGAAGCAATTGCTTGAACCAACCTGCTTTTTCAACATCGGTCGAAGCAACCAGGTCTACGGTTTTGGTTTGTGCTTTTTCCATGCCTTCCGCTTGATACGTATATGTGGCTGTACCGACTTTGTCGCCTTTGGCAATCGGAGCTTCCAGTGTTCCTTCGAGACTCGTTTGCATTTTCAGACCGCTTGCATCTGCGCCTTTCGGTACGACGAAGCTGATCGCTTTCGCTGTCTCGTAAGCTACCGATTCTTCTTTGCCTTTGGATACGGCTACCGGTTCTTCGCCTTCAACCGCTTTGTTAGCCGCAACCATTTCTTTGATCTCAAAGTTATTGAAGCCGTAATCCAGGACTTTGCGAGTCTCAACGAAACGCGAACCTTGATCGTTCACATCCGTACCCATCACGACGCTGATCAGACGCATGCCGTCGCGAACCGCTGTACCCGTAAAGTTGTTGCCCGCTGCTGCCGTGTGACCGGTTTTCAGACCGTCAAGCCCTTGATACGCATAAGCTTTGAAGTTCTGCACCGATGCGTTGCCTTCCAGCATCCAGTCCAAGTTGTCGATTCGACCTCCTGCACCCGGACGGAATTGGAACGAAGGCAGTGTCGTATATTTATTGAAATCCGGATGATCCGTTACGATATATTTCGCCAAAATCGCCGCATCCATCGCAGACATCACCGTTTCTTTGTCATCCGACGGACGCGTGCCTTCCGGCATATCCGCAATATCCAGACCTGTCGAGTTGGCAAAATGAGCGGTTTTCATGCCCATGCGTTTCGCTTCGCTATTCATCAATTTAACGAATTCTTGCTCGGTAGGCGCTACCGTCTCCGCCAAAGCTACCGTCGCATCGTTCGCCGATCCGATCGCCATCGCAATATATAGATCTTCTACGGTATGCTGGTCACCTTCCGCCAAAAAGACACGGGAACCGACTTGCGCAGCCGCGTTTTTGCTTGTCGTTACCACATCGGTCCACGCCATTTTACCTTGCTTGACTTGCTCGGCAACGATATATTCCGTCATCATTTTGGTCATGCTTGCAGGCGGAAAAGGCGTATCGGAATCTACCGACAAAATGACTTCTCCAGTCGTTGGTTCAAGCAAGACCGCAGCTTTTACAGCAAGATTCAGGCTTGCCACCGGTGGAATTGCTTTTTGGGTCGCTGCTGGTGTAGCCGCTTCTGTCGTTTCGGTTGTAGTCGACTGCGACGTTGCGGATGCCGCGCTAGCCAGATTGGCTGGAACCGCCGACAAACAAAGCATATGAACAAGCAAAACGGAAGCTACGCTTCTTTTTAAAAATTTAGGCTGGGCAAAACCGCCCTTTTCGAGTCGTTTTTTAGAAGTAGAAGTCATGCGTTTCAATGGATAAATACTCCCCTCGTGCTAAGTTTCTGACATGCGTTATTAGTCTACCACAGGGTTAGGTCATGTGTCTTCCTACCCTCTGCCTAAAGCAACCGGGAATCCGGTAGTCACGATTATGCCTGTATGATCATTCCTCACAAACAAAAACGCGGCGAACGGAGATGAGTCCGCAAGCCGCGTTCCGATCAAGCAACAACATGAAAGTAACCACATACTGCTGCAAAAATAAAAATTATACCGAGTAGTTCGGTGCTTCTTTTGTAATTTGGACATCGTGCGGATGGCTTTCGCGCAGACCCGCGCCTGTAATCCGAATAAATTGCGTTTCGTTACGCAATACATCGAGATTTTCAGCTCCGCAGTATCCCATACCGGAACGCAGACCGCCGATCAATTGGTTGATCGTATCGGACAAAGCTCCTTTGTAAGCAACGCGACCTTCGATTCCTTCCGGAACCAGCTTTTTGTCGTCGTCTTGGAAATAACGGTCTTTACTGCCTTGCTTCATTGCTGCGATCGAACCCATGCCGCGGTATACTTTGAAGCGGCGACCTTGGTAAATCTCCGATTCGCCTGGGCTTTCTTCTGTTCCGGCAAACATGCTACCGAGCATAACAGCGCTAGCGCCAGCTGCGATTGCTTTGGTGATTTCACCGGAGTATTTGATCCCGCCATCGGCGATGATCGGAATTCCGTACTCGCGAGCCACTGTCGCGCAATCGTAGATTGCGGTAATTTGCGGAACGCCGATTCCGGCGATGACCCGAGTCGTACAGATCGAACCCGGACCGATACCGACTTTGACAACCGAAGCGCCGGCTTCGATCAGTTCGCGCGTTGCTTCGCCTGTCGCTACGTTACCGGCTACAATCGTCAGCTCCGGGTATTTCGCGCGGATATTGCGAACCGCATCGATGATATTGATATGGTGCCCGTGCGCCGAATCGACTACGATCACGTCAACGCCTGCGGTTACCAGCGCGTCAATACGCTCGATCGCATCGTTCGATACGCCAACAGCCGCGCCGACCAACAAACGACCGTGCGCATCTTTTGCCGCGTTCGGGAACTGGATCGCTTTTTCAATATCTTTAATGGTGATCAGACCTTTAAGGACATTGTTCTCGTCAACGAGCGGCAACTTTTCGATCTTGTGTTGTTGCAGCAGACCTTCCGCCTCGCGAAGCGTCGTACCGACTGGCGCCGTTACCAGATTTTCTTGCGTCATGACTTCTTTGATCGCGATGCTGTAATCATGGATAAAACGCAGATCGCGGTTCGTCAAAATGCCGACCAGTTTTTCGTTTTCATCAACGATCGGAACACCGGAAATCCGGTATTTACCCATCAGAACTTCTGCGTCGGACACCAAGTGATCCGGGCTCAGGAAGAACGGATTTGTGATAACGCCGTTCTCGGAACGTTTAACACGGTTAACTTCATCCGCTTGCTTCTCGATCGGCATATTTTTGTGAATGATGCCGATGCCGCCTTCACGGGCAATCGCGATTGCCAATACCGCTTCCGTTACCGTATCCATACCCGCACTCATCAAAGGGATGTTCAACTTTACGTGTTCGCTCAGTTTCGTGGACACATTAACTTCCTTTGGTAGAACTTCCGACTTCCTCGGAACGAGCAACACGTCGTCGAACGTAAGACCTTCTTTGTCAAACTTGCTATTCCACACCCGATTTTGCCTCCTTTTTTTATCTGGTCCTAACCGCCGTTTTCTCCTTATATGGAAAGCTGAAAGGGCTTTTCTGAAAATATATTATTGCAATCTTAGCAAAGGGGGTATGGGCTGTCAAGTTGCAAAAATCAGCGTAGTTACGCGGTTTCCGAACGTTTTAAAAGGTAGGATAGATGTCCTCCCTGCATAGACATTCCGCTATTTTTTAACAAGACTTTTCAAGATTGAACAACTTTTTCATAACGCTGCAAATAAAAATTTGGTAAGAAATCAAATTAAACATTATAACGTTATATTGTTTTTTCAAAAAAGCGATGGTATGTTGAACGCAAGACTTTAATCAGAAAGTAGGTGCGTGATGAAGCCAAGTATGGTTTTGAGTCGTGTCCGGTTCCTGAATGGTGAGATCGTCGACATTGCGATGGAGAACGGTCGGATCACAGGTCTACATGAGCCCGGAACCGTAAGCGGAACCCAAACAATTAATGGCGAAGGATTATATGTGTCTAGCGGCTGGATCGATATGCACGTCCATGCTTTTCCGGCTTTCGATCCGTACGGCGATGAGATTGATGCCATAGGGATTCAAGGCGGCTGTACAACGATTGTCGACGCAGGAAGCTGCGGTGCGGATCGGATTCACGAACTTGCGGCAAGCCGGAAGCAGAGCCATACCCGATTATTTGCTTTCCTTAATATATCGAGGATCGGTCTGGAGCGAACGGACGAACTTTCACAGCTTCATTGGATCGATGAAACAGCCGTAATGCAAGCTTTGGAGAATCATGCTGACTTCATTATTGGGTTAAAAGCTCGGATCAGCAGCAGTGTGGTGGGCGAAAATGGAATTACACCGCTTCGGCGTGCAATACAATTTGCTGAAGATACCGGGCTTCCGATCATGACGCATATTGGCTCGGCACCTCCTTTAATTGAAGAGATCATGCCTTTGCTACGAAGCCGCGATATGGTTACGCATTACTTGAACGGCAAAGCTAATAATCTATTTGACGAAAAAGGGCTGCCCAAGTCGGTGCTAACCGATGCGATTGAGCGCGGCGTCAAGCTAGATGTCGGTCACGGCACAGCCAGCTTCTCCTTCGAAACGGCACAGCAAGCCAAAGACGCCGGAATTTCGCTACATACGATCAGTACAGATATTTATCGCGGAAATCGACTGAACGGCCCTGTATATAATATGGCGAACGTATTAACGAAGTTTTTGACCCTTGGCTATACGCTCACCGAAGTGATCGAAGCAGTTACGACGGCTCCTGCGGCTTGGCTGGATCGCCCGGAACTCGGTCGTATCCAAGTCGGCGATGCGGCGAATCTAACCTTGTTCTCTATAGAACCCAGGCCGTCTCGGCTTATCGACTCCGAAGGTCGCACTTACACCTCTACTCATACGATTCAAGCGGAAGGAGTTATTCTCAATGACCAGTACTTTACATGCCCGATACGGGCTTAAACGCGTCATTAATGCAAGCGGAAGAATGAGTATTCTCGGCGTCTCCGCGCCAAGCGATACCGTTATGGAAGCGATGCGGATCGGAGGGCAAAGTTATGTCGAGATCGCGGATCTCGTAAACAAAGCCGGTGACCGAATCGCGGCGCAAATTGGTTTTGAATCGGCGGTGGTCGTCAATTCCGCATCGAGCGGGATCGCTCTTGCCGTAGCGGGAATCGTCACAGGAGGCGACCCCGGTGTAAGCGTGCGGCTGCATCAAAGATCGATCGAGAAAAATGAAATTGTGATGCTCAAAGGTCATAATGTTCAGTACGGCGCTCCTGTCGAAACGATGATCTATCTCGGCGGCGGATCTGTAGTCGAAGCCGGTTATGCCAATGAAGGTACGGTTCAGCAGATGCAAGATTGTGTCACGGAACGTACTGCGGCTCTTTTATACGTTAAATCTCATCACGCCGTGCAAAAAAATATGGCATCCCTAGACGAAGTCTGGACGCTGGCGCAGCAATTACACCTCCCTCTGATCGTCGATGCGGCTGCCGAAGAAGATTTACAGCGGTATGCGTCTTGCTCCGACCTTGTCATTTTTAGCGGTTCCAAAGCGATCGAAGGCCCAACATCGGGAATCGTAGCAGGTAAACGCAGATATATTCAACAAGTCAAAGTACAACTGCACGGGATCGGACGCAGTATGAAAGTCGGCAAAGAAAGTACATTCGGATTGCTGCAAGCTTTAGATGAATATTTGGATAAAAAAGATAACAGCGTGCAAGAGCGCAATTCGCTGAATCTCCTTCTACCGCTCGGCGAACTACACGGCGTACAAGTGAGCATCGTGCAAGACGAAGCTGGACGACAAATCTATCGCGCACGGATCAAAATCGATCCAGAACTTGCAGGTATAAATGCGCTGCAAACCGTGGAGCGTCTGCAAAACGGCGAGATTGCGATCTACACAAGAGATTACGGCGCCAGACAAGGTTATTTCGATATTGATCCAAGACCGTTACTGAGTGACGATATGCAAGTGATTCAACGTCGATTACAAGAAATTTTACAAGGAGGAGTTTAAAATGAATCAGGCAGCTTTGACGAACGAACATCCGATCTTAAAACGCTTATACCAAGGACGCGCAGCACTCAATGTATTGGCGGGTAGTGTGGAAAACGCAAAAGACGTTTTTGCAGCGGCTGAAGGCTATATCTTGGTTGGCGTGTTATCCAAAGCATACAACACCGTTCCCGAAGCGGTCGAAGCGATGCGGCAGTACGGAAGTCAGATTGAAGACGCCGTCTCGATCGGGCTGGGTGCCGGCGATAACCGCCAAGCTCAAGTCGTTGCGGAGATTACGACTCATTATGCGGGCAGTCATATCAATCAGGTGTTTCCGTCGGTCGGCGCGACCCGTGCCAATCTCAAGGGTGCGCCGGGCTGGATCAATGCGCTCGTCTCTCCTTCCGGCAAGCCGGGTTATGTGAATGTATCGACGGGTCCTTTTAGCGCGGCATCGCAAGATCACGCTATCGTTCCGGTCAAAGCCGCTATTGCGCTCGTTCGCGATATGGGCGGTAACGCGCTGAAATATTTCCCAATGAAAGGCATGGATCTCGAAGCCGAATACCGAGCTGTCGCAAAAGCTTGCGGCGAAGAACAGTTTGCATTGGAGCCGACCGGCGGCATCGATAAAAATAATTTCGAGCCTATTTTGCAAATCGCATTGGAAGCTGGCGTCCCTCAAGTGATTCCGCATGTGTATTCTTCGATTGTCGATTCGGCAAGCGGCGATACGATTGTATCGGATGTCAGCGAACTGCTGATGAAGATGAAAAAGCTGGTAGATCGTCATGGCTAAAAAAGTCGCGGCTTTCGGAGAAGTCATGATGCGTCTCGAAACGCCGGGGCTACGGCTACTCTCGCAAACGGATACGTTGCAAGTCTCGTATTCCGGTAGTGGGGTTAATGTACTGTCGGCGCTATCTCGATTTGGCCATACGGCATTTCCGGTTACGACCCTACCGGACAATCCGATCGGCGATGCGGCAGAAGCTAATCTGCGCAAACTTGGATTATCCAGCGATTATATTCGAAAAGACGGTCTATATTTGGGTATGTATTTTCTTGAAAGCGGTTTTGGTGCAAGAGCGAGCCGCGTCACGTATTCGAATCGCCCACAAAGTAGCTTTAATACCGCAGCCGAAGATGCTTATTCTTTTGCAGAAACCGCGAAAGCGGTCGACGCGGTTCATTTTTGCGGCATTTCGCTCGCGATGAATGATACGGTGCGCCGTCAAGCGTTAGCTTTTGCCGAAGCGGTTAAAGCTGCGGGAAAGATCGTCATTTTCGATTGCAATTATCGTCCGGCTTTGTGGGGAGCAGACGGATACGCGCTCGCTAGACCCTGGTTTGAAAAAATGCTGCATTTCGCCGATATTGTATGTATGAACGAAAACGACGCGATTCATATTCTCGGCTTGCCTACGTCTTCGATAGAACGCGTCGATCAGCTGCTTGAATTGATTCCTGCTGTCGCCAATCATTACGGAATCGCGACGATTGCGGGTACGCACCGCGCAATCGAATCGGACGGTCGCCATTCCCTGCTCGGTTACTTATATACGGGCGGCGACTTTCATTTTTCCGATCTATTGACGTTTTCGGTATATGATCGGATCGGCGCGGGCGATGCGTATGCAAGCGGCATTATACATGGGCAGCTTTCCGATTTTGCACCGGAGCAGACGGTTCGCTTCGCTTCTGCCGCTTCGATGCTGGCACATACGATTGCAGGCGATACGCCGTTTTCGTCCGAAGCTCAAATTTTCCGAGCGATGATGGAAGGAATCGGCGATATAGAAAGGTAGGAATGGTCATGGCGACTAGCCAAACGAAACAACCGCTTTATGTCAAAGTACATGGGATTCTCAAAGATCGGATTTTGCACGGTCAATATGCGCTGCATAGTTTTTTGCCGCCGGAGCCCAAGTTGGAACAAGAATTTGCAGTCAGCAAAATCACGGTGCGCAACGCCGTCAAATTGTTGGTTCAAGAAGGATATTTGGAGACGAGCAGCGGCAAAGGTACACGCGTGATCCGCAATACGTCTACCTCCAAACTTTCGACTTGGAAAAAGTTCACGGAAATTCTCGTCGAAGAAGGGTATCGGATCGGCAAACAAGTGCTGCACGCCGAGATTATTCGCACCGGTTCGGAAGGGCATTTGCGCGAGTTATTCGGCGAATCTTGTTTGCGGGTCGAACGGTTATATTCGTTAGACGATACGCCTTATATTCACTACATCCATTACTTGCCGGCACGTGCGGAAGACGAAGTGATTTCAGGTCTTGAAGGACAGTCGCTGTACGGATGGCTTGAAGATCAAGGCATCACGATCGCGCGAATGCGCGACGAATTTTCAGTCGGATCGCCGGATGTCGGAATTGCCGATTCGCTCGGTATTCCGCCGGGAACGCCGCTGCTGAAAAGGTTACGGTTTGCTTATGATGAGCAGGGGCATGCGGTGGAGTGTAGCGAAGGGTATTACCGGGCGGGGATGCACCCGTACGTGGTGAACTACGAAGTATAAGGTGGAGGATTCGCACAGGGTTGGGTGGAGCCGCGAGTCGTTTTCAACCTGCGCTTCGTTGCCTTTTCCCCTTTTCATTTGATAAAAGATTAGAGGCAAGGGGAAAAGGCAAAGGCGCTCCGGTTTGAAAACGACTCGCGTCTCGCGGCATGTGCGGGGTGGGGATAGAGAGGCAGTTCAAGAGCTTCAACACTTCAAAAACAAAGACTAAGGGAAAAGACCAAGCTTTCGCAGAGTGCGAAAAGGCTTGGTCTTTTTTGTAAAGGCTTAGTTTGATCGACGTCAAACAGATATAGATCAATGATTAGAGAATTGAATGATATGGATATGAATGCTTAAACGATGCCTTTTTCCATCGCTTTGACGACTAGGGCGGCGAAAAGGCTATTAGACCAAGCGAACCATTCGCGGGAAAAGTCGCTTGGGTCGTCGGGGTGGAAGCCTTCGTGCATATAGCCGGTTCCGGCGTCGGTAGCAAGTAGAGTCTCGATCAGGTCTTTGATTTCTTGATCGTTTTCGGACGTTAGCCCTTGCATCGATAACGCCATATGCCAGACGTAGCCGCCCGGTGTATGGGGGCTACCGATTCCTTTGGCATACTTTCCTTCGAAATAGAACGGATTATCGAAACTGAGTGCGAAGCGGCGGGTATTTTGATAAACGGGATCGTCGGTGCCCACGTAGCCGATATACGGAATCGACAGCAGACCCGGCGTACCGGCGTCGTCCATCAAGGAGAAGTTGCCGTAGCCGTCGGTCTCGAACGCATAGATTTTACCGTGTTTGGGATGGTCGACGATGCCGTAGCGTTGAATACCGAAATTGATTTCTTTGATTAATTTCGCTGCGCGGCTTGCAAGTTCTGCATCTTGGTAGATTTGAGACGCGATTTTTTCAATATGCCCAAGAATCACGACCGCGAACATATTCGCTGGGATATTGTAGCCGAATTCGCACGCGTCATCGCTAGAACGGAAGCCCGACCAGCTCATACCGGTATAATTCGTCGGCATTCCTTTGCCATCGTTGTATAGCGTTTCGGTATCTTGCTTCGTATCGCGGCGGAAAAAGTACGGCGATTTCTCATCGTGCCGCTGCTCAGTCGCGATGACGCGAACGACGCTGCTGAGTGCGCGGTAACAGTCGTCGTCGAACATTGCAGTGCGACCTGTTTCTTGCCAATACTGCGCAAGCAGTTGTACCGGGAAGCAGAGCGAATCCAATTCGTATTTGCGTTCCCACATCCACGGGCTAAGTTCGCAATCGTCCGAATCGCGATAATGTCGACCGTTTGCCGTTTCATTGAACGCATTCGTATACGGATCAATATTAATGTAGAAAAGCTGACGGGCGATCAATCCTTCGATAATCCGCTGCAAATCAGCATCGTCTTTTGCCAGCGGAATATAATGACGGACTTGCTCGACCGAATCTCGCAGCCACATCGCCGGAATATCGCCGGTATAGACAAAAGTCGTCCCATCGTCCAGTAGCTTAGTCGTTGTCTCTAGCGTATTTGGAAAACAGTTGCGGAAGACTTGCTTCAACTTCGGATGATGCTCAAGTCTTTGATCCATTTCTTGCAGATATCGTTCGACAGCTTCGGGTAACGTTTGCGTTGTCGTCATCGATTTTACCTCCTATTTTGAGAAAAGGGATATGAAGATTTCTTAAAACGTAGACGCAGATGTAGCCAATGCGAACGTAACGATTTTGGCTGCACCTATATTCTTTTGCACCTGCCCAACCTCGGACTGATCCTTTGATGAATCATTATGCGAATCATAAATTTCGCCACGTCGCTCCAAAATATCACTTTCGTAGACCGACTCTACCTTGAACTGCGGTGCAAATTGAAGCGTCGTCGCTTCGCCGGATAGATTGTACCACCGCGCGATGATATCGCCGCTTTCTTCCGATTGCTTGAACGCGGATAAAGCCAGCGATTGCCCGCTCCAGGTCAGCGCGCTATATTCAGCCCCGAGACTGCCCGATTGCATCGGCAGCGCCTGATCGAACCACGGCGTCTGATACTGATACGCCCAAGCGAAAGCGCCGGAATCCACTACATTCCCGCTATGTGGAATCACCGCATACTCTAGCGTATGCTCGCCCAAACATTGCGCTTCCGGCGTCGGGAACACGCCCCAATCGCCCATCTCCGACACGCTGCGAAGCAGCGTCACCGCAATCGTATGCCGATCGTCTTGTAGCACTTCGTATTCATTCAAGCCTTTGTTCGCGACCGTCAATCCGTTTTTTCCGTCGGATAGACTGACAAAAGCTTGCTGATGCTGCGCGTTGCTTGGATTGATCCATTCCGGAGCCGGAACAATATCTCGCTCTGCGACTTCAAAGATCGAATCCGCCATGACCGTTTGCGTCTGCAAATCGGTTGGCAACAAGACCCGCAGCCGATGGTCGCGTGCTTGATTGTTCACGGTTACGCGAACTTGTACCCCTCGCCCGCTGCTTTCGAGCGACACCTGCGTCGTCAGCTTCAACGTGACCGTCTCCGCCGAGCGTCCTGATTGACGCTTGCGGAACTGTACCAGACGCCGCTTTTCATCTTCGAACGATGCTTCTGCCGAAGCCGGAATCTCCCATTCGTGTACCACTTCGTATGTCACGCGGTACGGCTGATCTTCGATCAACGACAGACTTGTGGCAAGCCCTCTGGTCGTTAACATTGAATCGCCATCCGGTTGGCGGAACACATATTCATTGCCGATATCGCCGCAATTTTCGTAAATGCCCAGATCGTTAAATACGCGACCCGTCGTTTTGTCGGTGAGTGAATAAGAACCGTCGTCCGCGAAGCGGACGGCGAGAAATTGATTTTCCATTCCTTGCGAAGTCGAGACGACTTCTTCGGACTTCGCCAGATCTCCCGCTTCATTCGCTGGTTCGGGTTTCCAAGCGTATACACGATATCCAAGCGCCGGAATCTGCTGCGCTTCGAACGTCAATCGGAACGTTCGCGCCATATAAGGGATACGGAATCCGTCATCCGGTAGATCGTAACCGAATTGTGCGCCCAGATCTTCGATCGTTGCCGGAATGGTTCGTCCTTGATGATCGACGACTACGCCGGGTTCAATATTCATCGCATCCAACTTCTCCGCGATGGCTTGCGGTGACGGCCCTTCGCTAAAGTTAATCCGAACCGCTTGTACGTCTACCGTCACAATGCCGCTTCGTTCCCACCCCGTCGTATTGAACAAAGCGACAGGTCTTGCGGCATCGGACAATCCGGGTATGCCGCTTGTATGAATCTTCGAACCGATTGCGCTTACGCTTTCTGCAATCAAGGCTTCTGCCATATGCCGGCTTTTATCGAATCGCCCGATCATTTCCCGGTGGATCTCATCGACGCCGCAGCCGCAAATACTGTCGTGTGGATGATTTTGCATCAAGGTCTTCCAAGCGTAATTTAACGCTTCATGCGGATACTTCTGCCCGGCTGTCAGATGTGCAAGTGCCGCCAGCGGCTCGGCTCCTTTTTCCAATATCGTCTGCCCCATCTGATTGAGCTGCTTCAAATACACTCTAGCCGACGCTGTATTTACTAACGTTCCCCAACCATCCGTTTGCGTACTGCGCAGCTCTCCGTGAACCGTCACCCAATTCTCGGACGGATAGCGGCTAAGCGCTTCTAAATAATCGTCGAACGTCGTATGCACAAAGTCCACGTCCGGGTAGAGTTCCGATGCCGTCTGGATCGCGTCGCCCAGATCTTTTTGAATCGGCTGATGATCGCATCCATTCATATAAAGAAGCTCTGGCGTAGACGCATATTTCTGCGTATCGGCAAGCTTTTTGTCCCAGTAGATTTTTGCTGCACCTGCTTCGACCGGAATCTCGTTGCCGTTGCTATACCAATTCGCAAACAAAATCCCGACCACGCTTGAGCCGTCCGGCGATTGCCAATTCATCTCGGAGTAAGGAGACTCGTATTCGCCCGGTGTATCCACGACTATATTATCGAATCCGGTCGGCTTCACCCCACGTCCGAATACAGCGGCTTGAATATCGGCTTGCTTGAGCAGTTGCGGAGCTTGTCCCATATTGCCGAAAGAATCCGGGAAATAACCTAATTTCGATACGTTACCCCAGCGTTTCGCTTCGCGGTGCCCGATCAGCAAATTCCGTACATTCGCTTCGCTGCTTGTCAAAAATTCATCTTGCAGCACGTACCACGGCCCAATAATAATCTTGCCCGCTTCAATCAAACGCGATAACCGTTCTTGACCTTCCGGGTAGATCTGCAAGTAATCGTCGATAATAATCGTCTGTCCGTCGAGATGAAAATAACGATACCGTTCATCTTGTTCCAGCGTATCCATCAATTCGTTCATCAACGTTGTTAGACGCAGATGATGAGACTCGTAAGGCAAATACCATTCCCGATCCCAATGGGTGTGCGAGATAATATGTGCGGTTTTCCGATTCATGAATGATGCCCTCCTTCACCGTGTTCGTTCAGTAGCTCATACTGTCATACCCTTGGCATAAGTACAATATGTGGTTTTCCCAACCTTGATCTTGGCTCAAATTTGACACAATTGTAGATTTTAAAAAGTTGACATGCTGATTCATTTCACCCTTCAAAACCGCTCTACTGCGCCGTTTGTCCGCTTTTCAAGAATGACAATACGCAATTGACATATTTACGGCTTCTCCAAAACTTCGTTAAGATTCAAGTTGTAAGCGCTTATCATTTTGGATAACCAAGTTGGACATGCTGCATGTTCGCTTCGCACTTATCCGATACAAGATCATCGCTTTACGCGTGCTTTTCAATAGAGAAGGGAGGAAAGTCAATGAAAGCATCCAAGTCATCCACTGCCGATTTGCCGCTTTTGAAAAAGAGTTCGAAGCGTGCCCAAATTTTAGCCAACTGGGAACTGTACCTATTTATGCTTCCGGCACTTCTGTACTTTTTAATTTTCCATTACTTCCCGATGTACGGTATCCAGATCGCTTTCAAAAACTTTATTCCGTCCAAAGGTATCACCGGTAGTTCTTGGGTCGGGTTCGACCATTTTGAACGTTTCTTCAATTCTTATTATTTCTGGGATTTACTTTGGAACACATTCAGCATCAGTTTCTACGAGCTTGCGATCGGGTTCCCGCTTCCGATCATTTTGGCTCTCGCTTTTAACGAAATCGCGAGCGGCAAATTCAAAAAGACGGTACAGACCGTCACTTACGCGCCGCACTTCATTTCCGTTGTCGTCATGGCGGGTATGATTATCACTTTCCTGTCTCCAAGCAACGGCATGATCGTCATGTTGATCGAAGCGTTAGGCTTTAATGCGCCGCAATTTCTGACCGATCCCGCATGGTTCAAAACGATGTATGTCCTCTCTGGCGTCTGGCAAAGTACAGGCTGGGGCACGATCATCTATCTCGCCGCTTTGTCCGGGGTAGATCCCCAATTACACGAAGCCGCTATCGTCGACGGTGCAAGCCGCTTCAAGCGTGTGCTACATATCAACTTGCCGACGATTTTACCGACGATTACGATCATGTTGATTTTGAATATGGGCAATATTTTGACTGTCGGCTACGAAAAGATCTTGTTGCTGCAAAACTCGCTCAACTTAGAAGCTTCCGACGTTATCTCCACTTATGTATACCGAGCCGGTCTCGTCGATGCCCAATACAGCTTCTCGACCGCGGTCGGATTGTTCAACTCGGTCATCAATGTCATCTTGCTCGTTACGGTCAACTGGATCGCTAGACGCACCAGCTCAAACAGTCTGTGGTAAGGAGGGAACGTTATGGTCAAATCGATGCAAGAATCTAAAGGCGATAAACTTTTTTTGCTCGGCACGTACGTCTATCTCTGTGTCGCCCTTGTTGTCGTGTTATATCCGCTGATTTATATCCTGAGTGCGTCGATCAGCAGCCCGCAAGCCGTCAATTCGGGGCAAATGTGGTTGTTCCCCAAAGACATCACGTGGGCAGGATATGAACTGGTATTCAACAACCCGAAAATATGGAACGGTTATCTGAACACGATCATTTATACCGCTGTCGGCACGATGCTCAATTTGGCAGTCACCTTGCCCGCAGCCTATGCACTTAGCCGCTCCGACTTTGTCGGACGCAACTGGTTTATGGCATTCATTTTGCTGACGATGTTTTTCAGTGGCGGTCTGGTTCCGACTTATCTCGTGGTCAAAAACCTCGGGCTGATCGATACAATGGGTGCTCTGATCTTGCCGGTAGCCGCTTCCGTATGGAATATCGTCGTTGCACGTACCTTTTTCCAATCCACGATTCCAAAAGAACTGCAAGAAGCCGCGCATATCGATGGCTGTACGAATATCAAGTTGTTTTGGAAAATCGTTTTGCCGCTCTCTGCGCCAATTATTGCAGTTATGGCTTTGTTCTACGGCGTCGGGCATTGGAATAGTTACTTCTCAGCACTGATCTATTTGAATACGGAGTCGAAATATCCGCTGCAAATGGTATTGCGTCAGATTCTCGTTTTGCAAGAAATGTCGGCGGAAACGACCGGAGCTGCGATCAGCGGAGATATTGCTCAAGCGATGAACTCCAAAGCAGAAACCGCTTCGTTGATCAAATACGGCGTTATCGTCGTATCAACGCTTCCGATCATCGCCGTGTACCCGTTCCTGCAAAGATATTTCGTACAGGGGGTGATGATCGGTTCGGTGAAAGGGTAAGCTTGAACAACTGACTTTAAAAAGAGGGGGATTTACGATGAATATCCGAAGCAAAGCTTGGAAACTGCTTATGGTTGGAGGGTTAGGCGCATCGCTGCTTGCAGGTTGTGGCGGCGGCGAAGATGCTTCCAATAGTGCGCCGAGCGTTACAGTCAGCAAAGAAGGTTTCCCGATTGTCGAAGAACCGATCACACTTACGATGATGGCGCCCGACGTCGGCGTTCAGAACTGGCAAGACATGGCGGTGCTGCAAGAGATGGAGAAGATGTCGAACATCAAGTTTGAATACAAAAATGCACCGAAAGATAGTTTTGAAACGAAAAAAAATCTGGTCTTTGCCAGTGAAGATTATCCCGATGTATTTTATGCCGCAGGATTGACGTCTTCAGAGCAGCTGAAATACGGCGAACAAGGTGTCTTGATTCCTTTGGAAGACTTGATCACTGAATACGCGCCGAACTTCAATGCACTGCTGGAAGAATACCCGGATGTTCGCAAATCGATTACCGCTCCAGACGGTCATATCTATTCCTTGCCGGTCATCGAGTTCAGTCAACACTGGTATCGCAATCCGCTTTGGTACAACGGCGAATTCTTGAAAGCACTGGGCATCGACAAACTGCCGGAAACGACTGAAGAATTGTACGATTACCTCAAGCGCGTCAAAGAAGAAGATCCGAATGGCAACGGCAAAGCCGACGAGATCGGCATTTCCTCGGTAACGACGCCTGCTGCAAACTTACGCGATATTCGGACTTGGCTGCTAGGCGCATTCGGCGCTTACGAAGAAGAAATCTATGTCGATGATAACGACGTCGTACATTACACGCCGATGGACGAAAGCTTCAAAAACTATCTCGAATATATGAACCGTCTGTGGAAAGACGGATTGTTGGATTCGGAAAGCTTCTCGCAAACCGCTGAACAGAAAAAAGCCAAAGGACAAAACAACCAAATCGCTTTGTTCTCGGATTGGAATGCGTATATGACAAAAGGTGGAGAACCTTCCACTGACGATCCGATGTTCTTGCCTGTACGTAGCGAATACGTAGAGAAAGCGGCAATCGCCAAAAACCGCGGAATCACGACAGGAGCTTTTGCGATCACGAAAAAGAATCCTTATCCGGAAGCTTCGATGCGTTGGGTCGATTATCTCTACTCCGATGAAGGCGCGTTGTTATTCAACAAAGGCCCGGAAGGTATTCTTTGGGAGTATGAAAACGAAGCCGACAAAACCAAAAAGTACTTGCCTGTACCGGACGGTCAAGACCGCGAAGACTTCCGTGCGACCTTGACGCCAAACTACGGTATTCCGGCTCCTACGGTGAATACAGACGAGATCGGCAAAGGTCTGACGACGGACTTCGACCTATGGGTGTCGGAAGAAACGCAAACCAAGTTGCTGGACAACGGAGCACGTATTCCGTTCCCTGCCCTGTTCTTGACGGTCGAGGAGCAATCGGAGATCAATAGTCTCAACTCCGACCTCAGCACTTACGTCAAGCAGATGGAAGCGAAGTTTATTACTGGTGCCGAACCGTTGAGCGGCTGGGATAACTACGTCGCAACGCTCAAAAAGATGGGCGCCGATCGTGTAGCCGAGATCAATCAAGCTGCTTATGACCGCTGGAAAAGCAATTAAGTAGATCGTCAACAAGGCGGGCGGTACCGGAGAACTTTCCCGAACCGACCCGCCTGCTTTTTACCTATTTATATTTCGTCATTCAGGAGGCTTATATCTTTATGAAAATCACTCGTCACCCGGATAATCCGATCGTGGTTCCTGGTTTGTACGACTGGCGCAAAGCGACGGTCTTCAACCCCGCTGTCATTATCGACAACGACAAATTTTATATGATCGAACGCACGGCAGGATCGCTGACACCCTGCAAAAACTTTCTCGGCCTGCTGGAAAGCGACGACGGCGTACATTTCACGCATGTCAAAAACGAACCGGTACTCACGCCCGACGAACTCGGCTTTCCGTATGGCAGCGTACAAGATCCTCGCGTCGTGAAGATCGACGGAACTTTTTATATGAACTATGCACTGCGTCCGTGTGCGATGAATTACTACCCGACCAATACCGGCGTTCCGGAGCGTTCGATTCCGACTTACCCCGACGGTTGGGGCGAAGAAGAAGGGCATTGGCTGACTCGATCGTCGATTGCCAAATCTACCAACCTGATCGATTGGGAATTTGTTGCCGATACGACTCCGCTAGAGATCAATGATCGCGACAATATTTTATTCCCCGAAAAAATCAACGGTCGTTACGTGCTGCTGCGTAGACCGGAAGAGTACGTAGGCGAACAGTACGGTACCGAAAAAGCCGCAATGTGGATTACATACTCCGACGATCTTATCCACTGGGATGAACCGAAGCTACTCGCCAAAGCCGAAAATCAGTCTTGGGAATCGCGTAAAATCGGAGGTTCTACCCCGCCTATCCGTACCGACAAAGGCTGGCTCGTTCTGTATCACGGGGTAGACGACGATATCGTATACCGCGTAGGCGCTTTGCTATTGGATCTGGACAATCCCGAAAAAGTAATCGCGCGTACATGGGAGCCGATCATGGAGCCGGAAACGTATTACGAAAAATTCGGTTATCAGATCCCGAACGTCGTATTCCCTACCGGAAACGTCGTGAAAGACGATCTGCTGTATATCTACTATGGAGTAACGGATACGGCGATTGCTTTAGCGACCGTACCGGTAAACGAATTAGTGGAGCATATTTTGTCTGACGCCGCCGTAAAAGCCTAACGAGAGCAGACAGAAGTAGACGTAGAACTAGGCACGCTTAGACGCTTTCAATTTACGGTATTGTCCCGGCGTAAAGCCCATTTCTTTTTTGAACTTGCGAATAAAGTTAGGGGCATCCAGATAGCCGACTTGTTCGATGATTTCTTTTAACGGTGCGCTAGTCGTTTCTAACTGCCGGATGACTTCATCCACGCGGCGACGCCAAATATATTGCGAAAAGTTCAGCCCTGTTTTTTCTTTGAAACTGCGACTCAAATAAGAAGTGGACACCGAATACTTCAACGCGAGATGTTCAAGGCTCAGCGTGTAATCGGAGAATCGGTCGTCCACGTCTTTTACAATGTCGTCGATTAACGTATCTCGTTTTTCTTCGGTCGTACGCTCGACTTGTAGACAAATTTCCGAAGCCAGCGATACCAGACGGCTTTCCAGTTCTTCCAACGTCTCGAATGAAGCCAATACCGAAATATCGGCAAACACTTCTTTCATTCCGATTTCTGAAGCCGTTCGCAGTAACGAATTGAGCACGTCAAAACAGATACAGCGCAGCAAAGGAGCGGATAACGGTTCTTTTTTGAGCGTATCCATAATATCTGATATCATCCGCATTGCGACAAGCGTACTGCCTTGCTTGAGACTTTGATCCAATTTCAACATCATTTTGCGCGGAATCCAGAAGCTGCTCTCATCCGTCTGTTCAGCGTCCGATAACTGTTCGAAATACGTGATAGTTTCGCGTCCGTTCATTTTCCGATATTCCAGTGCCGCTGCCGCTTCGACAAAAGATTGATTAAGCGAATCCAGATCCGCATAAGCTGAACCTACCGCGATATTTAACGAAGACGGCAAAAGACTTTCCGCGATCTGTTGAACATGTTCGATCGTATATTGAATTCGTGCACATAAATCTTCTGCATCTTCTCTTTCTTCCAAAGCAATCACCAAAGCCAACTGATCGTCAGCCGAAAACTCAACGCCGAATACTTTTGCACCGCTTGGCTCAATATCCAGACATTCAAATCTTTCTTGCATATCGTAATGCTGCGGCTCAACTGCTTTGCTATTTCCAGCATCGCTCCACGATAAGATCGCCGTGACATACATGCCTTTACCGCTTGAAAATCCAAGTCCGATTCCATCGATGACTTTTATCATTTCACGGTCATTCGGACGACCATGCTTGAGCAGCAATAATAGACATTGATTCCGTACAAAAGGCTGCTGCATATCGATTCTGGCATTATAGTCGCGAATCGTTTGGCGAATCGAGTCCCACTCATTCGAAGCTTTCATCGCTGCGCCGCTCTGAATGCCAACAAACTCCATCAGATCTTTCACCGGATGATACTGACGCTTGGCGAGCATCATTGCCGCAATACTGCCTGTCAGCACAACCAAAGCAAACACAATCGCAATCAACGTCTGTACATGCGCGACCCGTCCAAAAAACTGATGGCTTGGCATCGTCATGACGTAGGTCCAATTATTTTCTTCTGACTTGACCGAGACGACCGATTGTTTTTCTCCGTTCAGTTCCATGCTATGAATACCGGGTTGAAGTTGCGCGAGTCTATTCCATTCGTTATTCGGAGTCACTTCCCCGCGGCTATTCGTCGTCAGTACTTCTCCGTTTTCATTAAAAATATAATTACTTCCGTTCACATCGTTCAAGATCGAATCCATCACACCCGTTAATTTGGATTCCTTCATTAAATACACGACCGCTCCGTACGGATACGGATCATTCGTTTTGATCGGGACGATGTAGGTGAGGAGAGGCTCTTGGCGCGAATACATATTCACCATCTCTGCGGCGCGAACCAAAGGCTGATCGATCTCGTTCAGATTGCTGCGCACTTGCTCCGCTGTCCAATTTTCGAATCGATATTCTTTGTTAAAAACAACATCCAGATCGGCAAGCCCACGATGTGAATAAATCTTTTCGTCTCCATGCGTGTATAGCAGCAAATCTTCCACGATACTGTTACTGGCTTTATAATTGGCGAGTATTCGAACTGCTTCCTGCGCAGATAACGGATCATTCAGCATATAAGGTGTCAAATGTTCATCGTAAGAAATTCGACTCGCCAAAGCATGAAGTTCACTCATCCGATCGTCAATCGTAAGTTTAACTTGGCTCAATTGATTGACTTTGGATTGTTCGATTTCGGAACGCAAATTTTTGACAGCGCTATCATATACAAATACGGTAAGAGCGGTTAAAGGAATCAGGAAAGCTAAGATATAAGAAATCGCATAACGAAATAAAAGTTTGGACTTTACAAAATTCCAGCGTTCTTGAAAAAAGATTCGGGACCTATTTAAAGCTTGCATACGCTGTTTCATGATGTTATTTGCCCCCTATTACCGATCATGTTTTTAAACATTATAACGTTATATTGTCGTATCCGCTAGAGCGATTTTGCTTTTGATCTCATTATCTATGTATAATCGTACATAAGTGACGACATGTGCAGCGGATATGTTTGTTTACTTGTTTGGACGATACCTATCTTGTAAGGAGGCTTTTTTACATGGAAAAAGTAACTCTCGGTCAGCAAGGTTTAAAAGTTTCTCGATTAGGATTAGGCTGCATGGGCATGTCGGAGTTTTATGGAGGACAAGACGATCACGAATCGTTGCGTACGCTAGATGCTGCTTTTGAACGTGGCATTACCTTCTACGATACCGCAGATATGTACGGAAGCGGGAAAAACGAAGAGTTTATCGGCCCTTTTATCCAGAAACATCGAGACGACGTGGTCCTTGCAACCAAGTTCGGAAACGTCCGCGGAGAAGACGGTTCTTATTTAGGGATTAGCGGAAGACCCGAATACGTACGCGAAGCCTGTGAAAAAAGCCTGAAACGATTAGGTGTAGATGTCATCGATCTGTATTATCAACACCGAGTCGATCCGAACGTACCGATTGAAGAAACAATCGGCGCAATGTCGGACCTTGTTCGCGAAGGTAAAGTCCGCTATTTAGGAATGTCTGAAGCTTCGCCGGAAACGATTCGCCGTGCTCATTCGGTATTCCCGATCTCAGCATTGCAAACGGAATATTCATTGTGGAGCCGCGATGTTGAAGATGAGATTTTGCCGCTATGCCGCGAACTCGGTATCGGTTTTGTTCCGTATAGCCCTCTCGGACGAGGTTTCTTAACCGGACAAATTCGTTCATTCGATGACCTTGCCGAAGATGATTTCCGTCGTTTCTCTCCACGTTTCCAAGGCGAGAACTTCCAGAAAAATTTGGATCTTGTCGATCGGATCAAAGAAATCGCAGCTCAAAAAGGATGTATGCCTTCTCAGCTCGCTCTAGCTTGGCTGCTCGCTCAAGGCAATGGTATCGTGCCGATTCCGGGTACGAAAAAAGAAAAGTATCTGCTTGAGAATGCAGGTGCCGTCGACGTCCAATTGACTGCTGAAGAATTGCAACAAATCGATGCGGTCGCACCAAAAGGCGCTGCTGCCGGCGAACGCTATGAGAAAAATGGAATGAGTACACTCAATCATTAATCCAATTTATACAAAAAAGCCTGATCCGCAAATGCAGATCAGGCTTCTTCTTCGGCTTGGCAGCTTCCTACTCTCCCAGGACCCT